>NZ_JACHJN010000030.1 GCF_014203665.1 Saccharothrix tamanrassetensis | reverse complement strand
GCGACGGTCATCGAGGCTTTCGGCCCCGCCCCGTGGGCACCCGCCTTCGGCATGCTGACCGACCGCTTCGGCATCACCTGGATCCTCGACGTGGCAACCGGACACGGACAGCCCTGAGATTGCGACGCCGAGGCGCGGCCGGCACGGCCGCACCTCGGCGTCGCAGGCGCGGCCCGGCGGCCGATACCGTGGTCGATAGCGGCGATGACAGGGCATCGGTGTCGAGATCAGGACACAACCGTCGCGATCCATTGGAGGATTGCTGCGTTGGTCCTGGGCGCGTTCTTGTGCAGCTGCACGGAGTGGCCGCTGTCGGAGACGACGATGGCCTTGAGATCGGCCGTGTCCGAGTAGTAAGACCGCTCGTGAGCCAGCATCGACTCGGGGGTGCAGACTCCGGTGGTGCAGTACGGGTCCTGGTCACCGACCACGATAAGGGTCGGTACCTTGATCGAGCGCGAGGGCGACTGCTCGGGAGGAAGTGTCGGGCCGGTCGAGTCCGCCGCGGTGCTCAGGTCCTTGAGTCGCTCGTCCGCCTCGATGACGGCCGGGTCGGCGTTGGGCTCGTGGTAGAAGAACCGCCGCATGCCGGCGTTGGTCGTCAGGTAGCCGGGGTCGCTCACCGTGCCGCGGAACTTGGGGTCGTCCTTCGCCTTGATCTCGAACGGGATCTCCTCGCCGTGGCCGGTCGAAGGTCGCTCCTGTCTCACGACGTGACTCATGCCGGTGAGCACGAACGCGTCGACGTCCTGGTACTGCTGGGCTTCGGCCCAGGCCATCGACGAGCCCAGCGAGTGGCCGACCCACACGACCCTGGTGAACCGACGATGTCCGATGTCACCAGCGCGCAGCTTGGTGATCACTTGGTGGATCGCCTGGACTCCGGCGTCGAGGGTGTAAAGCGAACTGGGCGGCAAGGTGCTTCGGCCGGTGGCGAGCCGGTCGATGTTGAACGTGGAGTGGCCGGCGTCGAGCGCCCTGGCGACGTAGGAGTAGTGGGAACGCCGCACGGGCATGTCGAAGTAGCTGTGGTTGTACGTGGAACCCGGCACCAGCAGTTGCACGATCCTGCTCGTCTTGTCACCGCGGCGCGGCTGGCACAGCTCTCCGTAGACGTGAGCCTTGCCGACCCGCGCGACCGAGACCGGAACCCGCACGCCGTAACAGCGCGCATCACGGTGTTCGCCCTGTGCGCCGCTCGTGTTGCTCTCTGAGGTGGCGTAGGGAGACCGGACTTCTGCGGAGGCGTCCGCCTGGGTGTTGGTGATGGTGGGCGTGGCGAGTCCGGTCGCGACGATCATGGTCAGAGAAACGGCGAATGTCCTGGTTTTCCTCGACGGTGAGCAGCCTTCGGCGGTAGAACGCCTCGCCCGACAGGACAGGCCGACGGGGCCGCCGCCGACGATCAGTACGTCGTGCACGGGAGATCCCCTTCTCGGAGAGGGTCGATGGGCGAACGCGGCCCCGGGCGGG
>NZ_JACHJN010000029.1 GCF_014203665.1 Saccharothrix tamanrassetensis | reverse complement strand
CCACGCCGACAACTACTGCGCCTTCGCCACCCTCGCCGCCACCCTCATCTGCTTCAAACAGCTCACCAAAACCACCACGTGAGACCAGCTCTAAGCCGGGCGCGGGCTTGGCTTGTTCGCCGCCAGGTCGACCAGTGCAGGACATGGTCGACGCTGTGGGTCAGGCGGTCGGCGAGACGGTTCCATAATCGGCGGATCTCGTTGACGGACAACGGAATCAGCGAGCGTTCGGTTCCGGGTGTGGATCCCCCTTTTTGGTGATCTCACGAGTGATCACCAGGAAGGCCAGGGCGGTCATGGACAGTGTGATGTGCCGGTACCAGGCCTGGTAGCCGCGGACCTGGTAGTGGTCCAACCCGGTCTCGTTCTTCGCGGTCTGGAAGCACTCCTCGACCGCCCATCGCGCCCCCGCGATCTCCACCAGGCGCCGCAGTGTGGTGCCGGCCGGGCCGAAGCAGATGTAGTAGGCGATGTCGGACGGATCGGAGACGCTCCGCCTGGCCAACAGCCAGTGGCCCCAACCCGGTCTGCGCAGCGGGCGGATGTCGACCGCTGCCCAGTCCGCCATCCGCGGCCCCTTCGCGCCCGCACCGGCCGCGAGCCGTTCCCACGCCGTGTCGGGCAGTTCGGCGATCAAGCGGTGGACACGGACCTTCAGCAACCCGAACGACACCGCCATCGCGTTCTTCTGCACCGCCACCACATGCGGGATGTCCAGGCTTTCCAGCCACAGGCGAAACATCGTGTCGTTGCCGTAGAGTTCATCCGCGGTCACCCACCCGAACGGCACCCCGGCCTCCACGGCCCGATCGATCATCCGCCGGGCGAGCATCTGCTTGGTCGCGAACCCGACCTCGTCACCGATACCCGCCGCCCGACAGCGCTCCCTGTCGCCGGTCCACGACCTGGGCAGGTACAACTCCCGGTCGATCAACGCCCGCCCGCGCGGCGAGGCGTAGGCCAGGAACACGCCGATCTGCGAGTTCTCGATCCGCCCGGCCGTCCCGGAGTACTGACGACCCACCCCGGCCGATCTGGTGCCCTTCTTCAGAAATCCCGTCTCGTCCACAATCAGCACGCCGTCCTCGGCGTCCCCGATCACCTCCACCACCGCCGCCCGCACGTCGTCACGCAACCCGTCGGTGTCCCAGGCGTAGAAGTTCAGCAGACGCTGCATGCCCTCCGGCCCGGCGTCACCGGCCGCCTCCGCCAACGTCCAGCCGTTCTTCCGCTCCACCTCCGAAAGCAAACCCCTCACGTACCAACGCATACGCCGCCGCGACTCCACCCGAGGAAACCGGCCCGCGAACCGACCCAGGAAGGCATCGAACCCCGCTGACCACCCCGCCACCAACTCCAACGACACAGGGATCAACTACCAGATACTGGACTTGATAACAACCTGTCGTTGTCGTATTAGACGGTGTCTCACGTGGTGAGTTGGCGAGTCGCTTGAAGCAGGTCAGCGCCGCAGCGAGGGTGAGGAAGCCGCAGTAGTTGAGGGCGTGGCGTT
>NZ_JACHJN010000028.1 GCF_014203665.1 Saccharothrix tamanrassetensis | reverse complement strand
CCCGCCCGGGGCCGCGTTCGCCCATCGACCCTCTCCGAGAAGGGGATCTCCCGTGCACGACGTACTGATCGTCGGCGGCGGCCCCGTCGGCCTGTTCCTGGCAGGCGAACTGGCCCTGTCCGGCTGCTCGGTCCTGCTCCTCGAGCGGGACCGGGAGATCGGCTCGCCGTTGAAGGCGCTCCCGCTCGGGTTGCGGGGCCTGACCGCCGGGTCCGCCGAGGCGTTCTACCGCCGGGGGCTGCTCGCGGCGATGGTGCGCGCTTCCGGCGCCGATGAGAATCAGGTCGGCGCGGCCCCCGATGCGGTCGAAGCGCCGGCTCCCCGGAACGTGAGCCACTTCGCGGGAATGGGCCTCGACGCCGCCGACATCGACACATCCGCCCTTCCCCGCCGGCTGCCCAGCCCGGTGGGGGAGGGTTTCATGACCAGCCTTGAAGCGGTCTCGGCGGTGCTGTCCGCGTGGGCCGCCGAACTCGGCGTGGAGATCATCCGGGGTGTTCCCGTCACGGCCGTGCGCCAGGACGACGAGGCCGTGGTCGCCACGGCGGGCGGACAGGAGTACCGGGCACGCTGGCTGGTGGGGTGCGACGGCGGTCGCAGCGCGGTTCGCGAACTCGCAGGCTTCGACTTCGTCGGCACGGATCCGCTGTTCACCGGCTACGTCGCGCGCGTCACCTTCGCCGACCCGCAGCAGCTGCCGCTCGGCTTCAACCTGACGCCCCGCGGCATGTACCTGCGGACGCCCTTCGAGGGGCACCTGGGCCTGATGGACTTCGACGGCGGCGGGTTCGACCGCTCCACACCGCTGACCCGCGAGCACCTGCAGGCGGTGCTGCGTCGCATCACCGATACCGACGTGACGCTGACCGATGTCCACCTGGCATCGAGCTTCACGGATCGTGCGATGCAGGCGACGACCTACCGCAAGGGACACGTGCTGCTCGCCGGCGACGCCGCGCACATCCACTCTCCACTCGGCGGTCAAGGACTCAACCTCGGCATCGGCGATGCGGTGAACCTCGGCTGGAAACTCGCCGCCACCGTGCACGGGCACGCGCCCGACGGCCTGCTCGACACCTACACCGGCGAGCGCCATCCGGTCGGCGCCTCGGTGCTCGACTGGTCACGCGCCCAGGTGGCGACCATGAAACCGGGCCCCAACGCCCCCGCGTTGCGGCGGCTGGTCCACGACCTGATGAGCACCGCCGGTGGCACGACGCACGTGTACCGGATGACATCGGGCCTGTTCGACCGCTACGACCTGGGCAACGGGAACCCGCTGGTCGGCCGGACCGCCCCGGACTTCCGCTTCGAGGACGGCACCCGCCTGGGCGACCTGCTGCGCCAGGGCCAGGGTGTAGCGCTCGACTTCAGCGGCGACCGCGCGATGCAGGTCATCGCCGAGGGCTGGGCAGGCAGGGTCCGGTACGCCGCGGGCCAGGTGCGCGAGGACCTCGGCTACCGCGCCCTGCTGATCCGTCCGGACGGCATCGTGGCATGGGCCGCTGAAGACGCCCCCGACCTCGACGAGTTCGCCCGGAGCACAGCCCACTGGTTCGGCAGCCCGGAGAACTAGGCGCGGCTCCCGACAACTCCCACATCCATCGCCGGCATCGAGCTGGTGCTGCGGCACGTCGAGTCCCGCGTGCGGCCTCTGCGACGGGGCAGGCGCCTGCGACGCCGAGGTGCGGCCGTGCCGGCCGCGCCTCGGCGTCGCAATCTCAGGGCTGTCCGTGTCCGGCCGCCACGTCGAGGATCCAGGTGATGCCGAAGCGGTCGGTCAGCATGCCGAAGGCGGGTGCCCACGGGGCGGGGCCGAAAGCCTCGATGACCGTCGC
>NZ_JACHJN010000027.1 GCF_014203665.1 Saccharothrix tamanrassetensis | reverse complement strand
CCGCTGACGCCCAGTCCGTCACCGCGTGCACGCTGAGGAGCATCCCGACCGTGCCCGCGACGAACGGCAGCTGCAGGCCAGTGACCCGGACCTCGCCTACCTGCCGACGCGGTGAACGACCTCAGACCCCGATGAACCAGCGACCGGAACCACTAGCAGTGGCCTAGGCACCGGCTCGGCCCGCGTCGACCCTGAGGCTCGACGGCAACGGCTGGTGCAGCCGGAAGGCCGGCACGCGGCGGGTGCGTGCCTCGCTCCGGTAGCGGCCCGGAGTCCGCCCGTGGGCACGGGTGAATGCGCGGGAGAACGCCGGCACCGACCCGTACCCGACGGCGGAGGCGATCGCCTCCAGGGAGTCGTGCGTGTCGCGCAAGCGGACCGCGGCCAAATCCATCCGCCAGTTCGCCAGGTACGCGGCTGGGGTCGCGCCGGTGGCCGCCGGGAACCGACGCGCGAGGGTCGCCCTGGAGACCGAGATGGCCGCCGCCAGCGTCGCCGTCGTCCACGGCGTCGCCGGGTCCTCGTGCAGGCATTCGAGCGCCTTGCCGACCACGGGGTCGTGGAGCGCGCCCAGCCACGTGCCGAGGCAGGCCGGGGGATCCTCGGCCAGCCAGGCTCGCAGCATCTGCACCAGCACCACGTCGACCAGGCTCTTGAGGACCGTCCGGGTGGCGATCTGCGGGTGGGCAAGCTCCCGGGCGAGCATGCGCACGGTGTCGTCCAGGCCGGTCGTGCCGGTCTCCGCCCGCACGTGCACGATGCCGGGCAGGATCGCCAGCACCTGCGTGAGCGCGGCCGGATCGCAGTCGTAGTGGATGGTCACGATCCGGGTGGTGGCCGGCGACGACCCGAGCCGGATCAGATCACCGTCGCCGCGCCCGCGGGCCGTGGCGTGCTCGCACCTGCCGGTCCCCTCCGGATCCCCAGGCTCGTCGCCGAGGCCGTGCGGGGTGCCGGCCGGAAGCAGCACGACGTCGTCGCTGGCCAGCTCCACCGGCTCGCTGCCCGGCACCGTGAGCCAGGCCCGGCCCGCGGTCACCGCGTGCAGGGCAGCCCCCGGATAGTCGTCCAGGACGACCGCCCAGCGACCGCCGGCCTCGATGCGGGTGCTCAGCGCCCCCTTGACGCCCGAGACGTCCAGCACGTCACTGAAGGGATCCACCGTGCCACGGTAGCTTCCTGCCAGAGGCTGAGGCAATTAATCAATATATTGCGAGATGTGAACATTGCTTGGCTCAGCATCCGATACATACGGTTCATGTCATGAACTATCACGACTGGACCGGCCTCACCGTCAACGTCGCCGATGGGGTCGCGACCGTGACCCTCGACCATCCGCCCCTCAACCTCATGGACGGCGTGCTGCTGCCCTCGCTGCGCGGGTTCGTGCGGCAGGTTCGCGACGACGCGGCCGTGCGCGTCATCGTGTTCCAGAGCGCCGACGAAGAGTTCTTCAGTGCGCACGGCGACATGGGCTACCTCACCGACCCGGACGCCCTGCCCGCTGCCACCCGCGCCGCGCTCGCCGCCGCGCCGGACACGCCGGTTCCGGACGGCCTGAACATCATCCAGGCGTTGGGCGTGGAGGTGCGCGCTCTTCCGCAGATCACCATCGGCAAGATCGCCGGCTTCGCGCGCGGCGCCGGCAACGAGTTCCTCATGTCCCTCGACATGAGGTTCGCGGCGATCGGCCGCTCGGGTCAGGCCCAGCCCGAGTCGCTGCTGGGCATCCTCCCCGGTGGCGGCGGCACGCTGAACACGACCCGCCTGGTCGGGCGGGCCCGGGCCCTGGAACTGGTCGTCGGCGGGCAGCTCGTGGACGCCGAGGTGGCCGAGCGGTACGGCCTGGTCAACCGCGCCCTGCCCGCCGCCGACCTGGACGCGTTCGTCGACGCCCTGGCACGCCGGATCGCACGCGTACGCCCCAAGGTCGTCGCCGAGATCAAGAGCACCGTCGACGCGGTGGCGCCGGGCATCCCGCACGAGGCGTACAAGGTGGAGAACGCCTCGCTGTACGCGCTGTTCAGCGACGAGGTCGTCGCCACCGCACGCCGGCAACTCGCCGCAGGCGTGCAGACCCGCGACGGCGAGCGGGACCTCGAAGGACTGCTCGACCGCATCGCCTAGTAGGACTTCGTTAGGTCGAGTGTTGGGGTGTGATCTTCTGGGGCGGTGAGGCCAGAGGAGATGGCGCTGGTTCGCCCGTCGCGACCAGCGGGGCAAGGGCGAATTGTACCTGCGTGGCCTGTTGTCGGACGGCAAGCGCAAGTCGATGCAGCCGATGGGCGAGCGCCTCGGGGTGGACCACCAGCGGCTCCAGCAGTTCGTCACCACTTCGACGTGGGATCACGTCGAAGTCCGGCGTCGGTTGGCGGTGTGGGCCCGGGACTTCGTGGATCCGGACGCGTTCGCGGTGGACGACAC
>NZ_JACHJN010000026.1 GCF_014203665.1 Saccharothrix tamanrassetensis | reverse complement strand
GAATGTTCGGCGGCGTCCTACTCTCCCACACCCTCACGAGTGCAGTACCATCGGCGCTGGAAGGCTTAACTACCGGGTTCGGAATGGGACCGGGTGTTCCCCCTCCGCCATGACCACCGAAACACTATGAAATTACCAACCCACAGACACCCGCGCCGCACCAAACCTGGTGGTCGCCGGTGTGTCCGGTTGGTTCTTTCAGAACCGCACAGTGGATGCGTAGCATGTTTGTGAGCAAGTCCTCGGCCTATTAGTACCGGTCAACTCCAGCCGTTACCGACCTTCCATCTCCGGCCTATCAACCCAATAGTCTCTTGGGGGCCTTACCCCACGAAGGGTGGGATACCTCATCTAGGAACGAGCTTCCCGCTTAGATGCTTTCAGCGGTTATCCCTTCCGAACGTAGCCAACCAGCAATGCCCTTGGCAGGACAACTGGCACACCAGAGGTCCGTCCGTCCCGGTCCTCTCGTACTAGGGACAGCCTTCCGCAAGTATCCTACGCGCGCGGCGGATAGGGACCGAACTGTCTCACGACGTTCTAAACCCAGCTCGCGTACCGCTTTAATGGGCGAACAGCCCAACCCTTGGGACCTACTCCAGCCCCAGGATGCGACGAGCCGACATCGAGGTGCCAAACCATGCCGTCGATATGGACTCTTGGGCAAGATCAGCCTGTTATCCCCGGGGTACCTTTTATCCGTTGAGCGACCACGCTTCCACAAGCCATGGCCGGATCACTAGTTCCGACTTTCGTCCCTGCTCGACCCGTCGGTCTCACAGTCAAGCCCCCTTGTGCACTTGCACTCGACACCTGATTGCCAACCAGGCTGAGGGAACCTTTGAGCGCCTCCGTTACCCTTTGGGAGGCAACCGCCCCAGTTAAACTACCCACCAGGCACTGTCCCTGATCCGGATCACGGACCGAGGTTAGACATCCAGTACGACCAGAGTGGTATTTCAACGACGACTCCACAACCACTGGCGTGGCCGCTTCACAGTCTCCCACCTATCCTACACAAGCCGAACCGAACACCAATACCAAGCTATAGTAAAGGTCCCGGGGTCTTTCCGTCCTGCCGCGCGTAACGAGCATCTTTACTCGTAATGCAATTTCGCCGGGCCTGTGGTTGAGACAGTCGAGAAGTCGTTACGCCATTCGTGCAGGTCGGAACTTACCCGACAAGGAATTTCGCTACCTTAGGATGGTTATAGTTACCACCGCCGTTTACTGGCGCTTAAGTTCTCAGCTTCGCCCCGAAAGACTAACCGGTCCCCTTAACGTTCCAGCACCGGGCAGGCGTCAGTCCGTATACATCGTCTTGCGACTTCGCACGGACCTGTGTTTTTAGTAAACAGTCGCTTCTCGCTGGTCTCTGCGGCCGAAAAATCCTAGCCCGAAAAAGGCTTCAAATCCCTCGGCCCCCCTTCTCCCGAAGTTACGGGGGCATTTTGCCGAGTTCCTTAACCACAGTTCGCCCGATCGCCTCGGTATTCTCTACCTGACCACCTGTGTCGGTTTGGGGTACGGGCCGCGTGAACACTCACTAGAGGCTTTTCTCGACAGCATGGGATCACCCTACTTCGCCTCAATCGGCTATGCATCACGTCTCAGCCTTCATGCAACACGGATTTGCCTATGCTGCGGCCTACACGCTTACACCAGTACTACCACTCACTGGCGGAGCTACCCTCCTGCGTCACCCCATCGCTTGACTACTACAAGTTCAGGTCCCGCGCTCCACGATCCCGATCGTCCGAAGACTTTCAGGAGGCTTCGGGCGGTTAGTATCACAAGGTTCGCCATGGGCGCGTTCACACGGGTACGGGAATATCAACCCGTTGTCCATCGACTACGCCTGTCGGCCTCGCCTTAGGTCCCGACTTACCCTGGGCGGATTAGCCTGGCCCAGGAACCCTTGGTCATCCGGCGGCAGAGTTTCCCACTCTGCTTTCGCTACTCATGCCTGCATTCTCACTCGTCCAGCCTCCACACCTGGATCACTCCGGCGCTTCAATGGCTGAACGACGCTCCCCTACCCATCCCGACATAATCGGAATGACACGGCTTCGGCGGTGTGCTTGAGCCCCGCTACATTGTCGGCGCAGGACCACTTGACCAGTGAGCTATTACGCACTCTTTAAAGGGTGGCTGCTTCTAAGCCAACCTCCTGGTTGTCTGGGCGACCCCACATCCTTTCCCACTTAGCACACACTTAGGGGCCTTAGCCGGCGTTCTGGGCTGTTTCCCTCTCGACTACGAAGCTTATCCCCCGCAGTCTCACTGCCGCGCTCTCACGTACCGGCATTCGGAGTTTGGTTGATTTCGGTAAGCTTGTGGGCCCCCTAGACCATCCAGTGCTCTACCTCCGGCACGAAACACACGACGCTGCACCTAAATGCATTTCGGGGAGAACCAGCTATCACGGAGTTTGATTGGCCTTTCACCCCTAACCACAGCTCATCCCCCAGGTTTTCAACCCTGGTGGGTTCGGGCCTCCACGCAGTCTTACCCACGCTTCACCCTGGCCATGGCTAGATCACTCCGCTTCGGGTCTAGACCACGCGACTCAACCGCCCTATTCGGACTCGCTTTCGCTACGGCTACCCCACACGGGTTAACCTCGCCACGCAGCACTAACTCGCAGGCTCATTCTTCAAAAGGCACGCCGTCACCCC
>NZ_JACHJN010000025.1 GCF_014203665.1 Saccharothrix tamanrassetensis | reverse complement strand
GGGACGTCGGTGGCCGCGACGGTGGTGGGCAACGCGCGGTCCAGCGCGGCCAGCTCGGTGAGGCGACCGGTGAACAGTCCCGGCGCGGCGGGCAGTTGACGCGGCACCACCGGTGACCGGGCCGCCGCCGTGAGGGGGACGGCGAGGTCGGGGTCCGCGGTCAGGATCCGTTGGTGCAGGTGCTGCAGCTCCGGTCCGGGGTCGGTGCCCAGTTCCTCGACCAGCCGGGTGCGCACCTGCTGGTAGTGGTCCAAGGCGTCGGCCTGGCGACCGGCGCGGTAAAGGGCCAGCATGAACTGTCCGGCCAGCCGTTCGTCGAGCGGGTGGGCGGCGGTCAGGGAGGTCAGGTCGGCGAGCAGGTCGGTGTGCCGGCCGGTGCGCAGCCGCAGGTCGGCGTAGTCCAGTTCGGCGGCCCACCGCTGCCGGTCCAGCTCGGCGCGCACGATGTGCACCCACGGGGAGTCCAGGCCCGCGCACGGCTCGCCACGCCACAAAGCCAACGCCTGCCCGAACAACGCCGTCGCGTCGTCCTCGTTGTCGGCGGCGCGGGCGTCGGCGAGCAGCCTGCGGAACCGGTGCAGGTCCACCGCGTCCCCGTCGACGGTCAGCACGTAGCCGCCGGCCCTGTGCACGATGTCGGCCTCGTCGGTGACTTGCAGCGCGTGGCGCAAACGGGACAGGTACCCGTACAGCGTGTCCCGGCCGCTGTGCGGCACCCGTTCTCCCCAGACGCGGTCGAGGAGTTGATCGGCCGACAGCCACTGGTTGGCCTCGATCAACAACACCGCCAGCACGCACCGCTGCCGGGCATGGCCCAGCTCGATCGACCGGTCACCGATCCGGGCCTCCACCGGGCCCAACACGCGGAACTCCACCGCCATCGCGGACACCCCTCTTCGCCGACCGGCGTCCCGTCGGCACCCGGTCTAGCAGGGGCATCCCCCGATCGCAGGATTCCCGCAGGTTTTCCCTCGATCAGCCGGACACCGTGATGGACGCGGCGGATGACCGGAACGGGACGCGCACACAACACCCACCGCCCGAACGCCGTTCAAGCCGAGGTTCGAGAACACGGTCCAAAGGTTTGCGTACGGCTGAATCGACAACCTGGCCACCGGCGAAGTTCCAGGCGGAGCCGTCGGATGCCAAGCGAATCAGAATGGATACTCGCGATGACGAAACGCATGTTCGTTCTTCTTGTCAGCGTGCTGGCCATGTTGGGCGTCAGCACGGCGTCCGCACAGGCAGTCCCGGAACACACCCGGATCAGTGTGCCGCTGACCGTGATGTCCGTGCCCGCCGGTGTCCAGCCCATGGACACCGGCGTCGGCAACTGCGGCGCGGTGTGGATCGACCTGACCAACAACGGCGGCGGCAGGGGCACCTTCGACTACGGGTTCCAGTCGACCCTCGGCGTGGTGGTCCACCGGGCGCTGACCGTGCGGTGGGCGAACGTCGCGGTGGCGCGTATCCACGCGTTCGACGACAGCGGCCTGATGCTCGGCTCGCGCTTCTCCAACACCCGGCAGGAGACCACCACTCCCGGCCGGGTCGTGTCGAGGCTGGTGACCGTGATCCGGCACGTCAACGGGGTGCTCTGCCTCGGCCGGGTCGGTGACACCGCCAACGTCACCTGATCCACCACTTCAGGGGTGCCCCTCACCCAGGGGCACCCCTGCTAGTGACGGAGTGTGCAAGCAATGCCCTCGATCAACCGGTGGTGATCACGCCACATGGCACCCGACGCGCGGATGTTCGACGGCGCGTCGAAGTCGAAGTCCTTGAACTCCGGGTGGTTGCGATACTCCTGCGGGATCGCGTGGTGCGCGTCCCAGTCGTCCGGCAGCCGCAACTTGCCCTGCCGCCACAGCTCGGCCTCGTATCTACCCCACCAGTTGCCCTTCTCGATATTCGGGGGCTCCGGCGCCATTTCGTTCGGTGGCGTGCTGGAGCTCGACGAGCTGTCGAACATGCCGCCCAAACTCTCGGCAAACATCGCCACCCCACCGACAGCGATAGTGCCACCCGTAAGCACGCCGGCTAGGCCGAGCGCTCCTCCAGCGAGACCCGGCGCGCACAACACGCCCGTGCCGCAGGCGACCGGTGCCAGCAGCAGGGGCGAGCTGATCACGGCGAGTGCCCCGCCGCCGACCGCCAGGGCGGCGCCACCGAACACGCCGCCGATGTCGTCGATGTGGTCGCCCAGGTAGTCGAACGTGGCGTCGGCTGCGTCGCCGACCGCGTCCGTAGCATCGCCGATGGCCTCACCGGTGTCGCAGATGAAGTCCCACGCCCAGCAGTGGCCGTCGATCTCCACTCGGCTGATCGGGTTACCGCCGGTGAACGAGTACCGGTTACCGGTCCGTGCACTCACGCCGAGCCGGAGGTCCGCCAACGCGCCGTTGTAGGTGTCGCGGGGGCACACACCGGCATCACGAGCCGGCTGGACCACCCCGACTTCCCGGGATCGGAACGGTTCGACCCGGGCGAGGTGGAGAAGTACCGGCTGACTCGTGAATGGGTGCCGCTCGCCCAGTTCCCCACCGGAAGCCAGTACCACTACGGGTGCTTCCTGATCGGTCGCGATGATCTCGCCGACAAGCGGTTCGACCGGACGCTGTCGTTCACCATGTTCACCGAGTAGGCGGGAAGCGGGCACCACCCGGCGCCCGGCGCTGACGCCACGAGCCTTC
>NZ_JACHJN010000024.1 GCF_014203665.1 Saccharothrix tamanrassetensis | reverse complement strand
AATACAACAACGCCATCACCAACACCACCACACCCACCACCACCTACCTCGAAATCGGACCCGGCAACACCCTCACCACCCTCACCAAACGCATCGTCGGCAACGCGGCCATCGCCTCGCTGCCCCACCGCGAGGACACGCGCAGCGCGTCCGAGACGATGCGACGGGCCCTGGGTGCGCTGTGGACGACCGGTGCCCGTCCGGACTGGGGGCGGAGTACCGGCGGAGGACGCCGGATCGCGCTCCCCGGCTACGCGTTCCAGCTGAAGTCGTTCTGGCTCGACAAGCGCACGCCGACCGTCGAGGACGACAGGCGGGGCGAGCGCCGGGAGGAGATGGCGGAGTGGTTCGCGGTGCCGTCCTGGCAGCACAACCCGTTGCCGACGAACCCCGGCCCGGACGCCGGGAAGCACTGGCTGGTGTTCGCCGACGGCGGTGGCCTCGGCGACGCGCTGGCCCGGCGGCTGCGCGCGGCCGGCGCGACGGTGACGACGGTGGTCGCGGGCGACGAGTGGCGGATGGACCCCGGCGGCCGGTGCGCCGTCGACCCCGGACGGGCCGCCGACTACGACCGGTTGCTGACCGCGTTGCGCGATGAGGCGGGCGACGCGCCCACCCACGTCGTGCACGCCTGGTGCGCCGACGACCCCGGTGACGGCCCGGACGCCGAGCTGGTCGCCGACCGGCGGGGCTTCGGCTCGCTGATGCTGTTCGCACAGGCGTGGAGCCGTGCGGGCGGCGGCACGCGACGGCTGTGGCTGCTGACCACCGGTCTGCACGCGGTGACCGGCGCCGAACGCATGCACCCGTCGACCGCGACGGTGCTCGGACCGGCCCGGGTGCTGCCCCGGGAGATGCCGGGCCTGGCGTGCCGCGTGGTCGACGTCGAACCCGACTGCCCCGCGCACGCCGACCGCGTGTTCGCCGAACTCGGCGCGGAGCCCGACAGCGGCACGCAGGAGGTCGCGCTGCGCGGCGCCCGGCGCTGGGCGCTGCACCACGTCCCGCACCCGATGGCCCCGCACGACGGGCCGCCGCCGATCCGTCCCGACGGGGTCTACCTGGTCACCGGCGGCACCGGCGGGCTCGGTCTCGCGTTGACCGCGCACCTGGTCGGCGCCGGGGCGAAGGTCGTGGTCACCGCCCGCACCCCGCTGCCCCCGGAACCCGAGTGGGCCGGTTCGTCCCACGCGGCGGCCCGGGAGCTGGCCCGGCTGCGGGCGGGCGGCGCGGAGATCCTGGTCACGACCGCCGACGCCGCCGACCCGGTGGCGATGCGGGCCGCCGTCGACGCCGCCGTGCGGCGGTGGGGTCGGCTGCACGGCGCGTTCCACGTCGCCGGGGTCGCCGGCGGCGGGGTGGTCGCGTTGAAGGACCTCGCCGACGCGGCAGCGGTGCTGCGGCCCAAGGTGCGCGGCACGCTCGTGCTGGAACAGGCGCTGGCCGACCAGGAGCTGGACTTCCTGGTGCTGTTCGGGTCCAACGGGGCCAACGTCGCCAACGCGGGCCAGGCCGACTACTGCGCGGCCAACTGCTTCCTGGACGCGTTCGCCCAGGACCGGGGCAGGCGCGGCCGGGTGGTGACCGTCGACTGGGGTTCGTGGAAGGGCGTCGGCATGGCGGTGACCACGGCGCTGCCGTCGGGCGTGGAGCGGGCCAGGCGGCGGGACGTGGAGAACCGGGGCATGTCGGTGGCCGAAGGGCTGCGCGCGCTGGACACCGTCCTCGCCGGCACGGCCGAGCCGCAGGTGATCGTCAGCCCCGTCCCGCTGCCCGACCTGCTCGCCGCGGCCGCCGCGCCGCAGACCCGCGCGGAGGAACGGCGGACGGCGGTCCGTCCGCGCGCCGCCGAACCCGCCCAGGCCGAGCAGGTGGTGTGCGGGGTGTGGCAGGACCTCCTCGGCGTCGAGCGGGTCGGCCCGCAGGACAGCTTCTTCGACCTCGGCGGCAACTCGCTCGTCGCGATCCAGCTCGTCGGCGCGGTCAACGAGGCGCTGGGCAGCAGGCTCTCCCTCGGCGACCTGTACGAGGGGCTGACACCCGCGCACCTGGCCCGGCTCGCCGCACCGCCCGCCGAGGACGAGGACGCGGTGCCGGACGGCCGCCGTCGGGCCGAATCGATGCGCAAGCGGCGCGCGCACCAACAGCGCCGCCGGACCGCACGGGGGCAGGCATGACCACCGCCGAACCGACCCGCGACGACGACCTGGCGCCCGCCCGGATCGCCGTCATCGGCCTGGCCGGGCGCTTCCCCGGCGCCGCCGACCTGGACCGGTACTGGACGAACCTGCGCGACGGCGTCGAGTCGATCGTGCCGATCGGCGACGACGAGCTGCGCGCGGCCGGTGTCGGCGCCGAGCAGCTCGCCGACCCGTACTACGTCCGGATGGCGCCGAAGTTCGCCGGGATCGCCGAGTTCGACGCGGAGTTCTTCGGCTGCTCGCCGCGCGAGGCCGCCGCGATGGACCCGCAGCACCGGATCTTCCTGGAGCTGGCGTGGGCCGCGCTGGAGGACGCCGGGTACGGCGAGCCGGGGCGCATCGACGGGACCGTCGGGGTGTTCGGCGGGGCGAGCACCACCGCGTACCTGGACAACATCACGGCCAACCTGGACCGGGGCGCGGCGATCCGCGGCGAGAACGTCGGCCTCGGGTTCGAGCTGGCGTTCCTGGCCAGCCGGGTGTCCTACAAGCTCGACCTCCGCGGCCCGAGCCTGCCCGTGCAGACAGCCTGCTCGACCGCGCTGGTCGCCGTGCACACGGCGGCCCAGAGCCTGCTCAACTACGAGTGCGACGTGGCGGTCTGCGGCGCGGTGGCCTACAAGGTCCCCGACGGCGTCGGCTACCGCTACCAGGAGGGCTCGTTCCTGTCGCCCGACGGGCACGTGCGGCCGTTCGACGCCGAGGCGCGGGGCACCGTGTTCGGCAACGGCGCGGGCACGGTCGTCCTCAAGCGGCTGGAGGACGCGCTGGCCGACGGCGACACCGTGCACGCGGTGATCCTCGGCTCGGCGGTGAACAACGACGGCGCGGGCAAGGCCAGCTTCACCGCGCCCACCGTGTCCGGCCAGGCCGCCGTCGTCGCCGAGGCGCTGACCGCCGCCGAGGTCGACCCCGAGGACATCGACTACGTGGAGGCCCACGGCACCGGCACGATCGTCGGCGACGCCATCGAGGCCCAGGCGCTCAACCGGGCCTTCGAGGGGCGCGGTTCGTGCGCGTTGGGTTCGGTCAAGGGGAACGTCGGGCACCTGGACGCGGCTGCGGGCATGGCCGGGCTGATCAAGACGATCCTGGCCCTGCGGCACGAGACCTTGCCTGCGACGCTGAACCACACCGCCCCGAACCCGGAGATCGACTTCGCCGGCGGGCCGTTCCGCGTCGTGGCCGAGCGGACGCCGTGGCCTCGCGACCCGCAGCGGCCGCGTCGGGCCGGTGTCAGCGCATTCGGGTTCGGCGGCACCAACGCACACGTGATCGTCGAAGAGGCTCCTGCGGCCGAGGAACGCTCCACTTCGGACACTTCGGCTCCTGCGGTGCTGACCGTCTCGGCTCGCACGGCGGAGGCGTTGGACGCGGCCACCGACCGGTTGGCCGAGCACCTGGACCAGCAGCGGCCCGACTTGGCGGACACCGCCCACACCTTGGCTTTGGGTCGGTGTGCGTTCGGCCACCGACGGGCCGTCGTGGTCACCGAGCCCACGACCGCCGCCGACAGCCTGCGCACGCGTGACCCGGCGACCACGGTGACCGGCACGTCCGACTCCCCTGATGTCGTGTTCCTGTTCACCGGTCAGGGTTCGCAGCACGTCGGCATGGGTCACGACCTGTACCAGACCGAACCCGTCTACCGGGACACCGTCGACCACTGCGCCGAA
>NZ_JACHJN010000023.1 GCF_014203665.1 Saccharothrix tamanrassetensis | reverse complement strand
CACCACAGAAGACGCGGACATCACGACCTGTCGTTGTCGTACTAAGCAGAATTCCACGCATCGAAATTCTGTCGCCATGGAGCCAGCGCCGACCGTCGCACGGGTCGTTGGATCATCGGCAGATCGCGACAGCGATTCGATATCGTCAAGACATCGTGCGGCGCACGAACAGACTCGTTCAGATGCCACTCGGTCCCGGCCCGATGCACCCTGCCACGGGCCTCGACGGCTGTCGTCCATCCCCGGACCAGCCTGGCGCACTGAAACGGAGGAATCCGAGCGGCGCACGGTTTACGCTGCTATCGGGGTGATGGTCGCGGCAGACGGTGGATGATGTCCGGCGTGGTGTCCAACGAGGTGTCCGGCGATGTGTCGGGTCCGGTCGTGCAGGCCGGTGATATGGGAGGGACCGCGACCGCGCCGGGCGGTTACGCGAACACTGGCGTCCACATCGGCGATGTGCACCTGGCATGGTCGTCTCCGGTCCGCTGCTACTACCACCGCCGGGTAGTGGAGATCGCGCCGCAGGAGCTGGTGGGACGCGAGGCGGAGTTGGCCGAGATGGCCGCGTTCAGCACTGGCGCGGACAGCTCCTACATGTGGTGGCGTGCGGAGGCGTGGTCGGGCAAGACGGCATTGATGTCGTGGTTCGTCCTGCACCCGCCACCGGGTGTGCGCGTGGTGTCGTTCTTCATCACCGCGCGCTGGCCCGGTCAGTCCGACCGCGCGGCCTTCGTCGACGTCGTCGTGGAACAGTTGGCCGCCCTGCTCAACCGGGACCTGCCCGAGCACGTGACCGCGGCGACGAAGGAGACCCACCTGCTCGGTCTGCTCGACGACGCCGCACGCGCCTGTCACGAACGGGGTGAGCATCTGGTGCTGGTGGTCGACGGCCTGGACGAGGACCGCGGCCTGACCACCGGGCCGGACGCCCACAGCATCGCTGCGCTACTGCCCGCCCGATTACCGCCCGGCCTGCACGTCGTGGTGTCCGGGCGGCCGAACCCGCCGATCCCCGCCGACGTCGCGGAGGGCCACCCGTTGCGCGCCGCCTCCGTGATCCGCGCACTGATCCCCTCCCCCAGTGCCCGGACGATCCAGCGTGCGCTGGAACAGGAACTGCTGCACCTGGCCGAAGGCAGAGTCGAACGGCGTCTGCTCGGTCTGGTCACCGCCGCGGGCGGTGGCCTGACCGCGACGGACCTCGCCGAGCTGACCGACATGTCCCCCTGGCAGGTGCAGCACCAGCTGCGTACCGTCACCGGCCGTACCTTCACTCGCCGCACCAGCCCGGCGACGGCGACCGGTATCGAGGTCTACGTGCTGGGCCACGAGGAACTACAGGTGACCGCGACCCGGATCCTCGCCGACGATCTGCCTGCCTACCGCGCTCAACTGCACGACTGGGCCCAGACCTACCGGGAACGCGGTTGGCCCGAGGACACCCCGCCCTATCTACTCGGCGGATACTTCACCACGTTGCTGGCCGCACGGGATCTCGACCGCGCCGTCGACTTGGCCACCGACCCCGCCCGCCAGCAATGCCTGCACGACGTGTGCGGCGGCTACGGGCGTGCGCTGGCCGAACTGGACGCGGCCCACGACGTCCTCGCCGCGACCGAGACATTCGACTTCGTCTCGATGCTGCGGCTGTCCATCCACCGCGACGACCTGACCGGCAGCTACAGCCGGTGGAATCGGGCACTGCCCGCGGCGTGGGCACAGCTCGGGGAGGTCGACCGTGCCGTGTCGATCGCCCGGTCCATGGGTGCCCACTCGTACCAGGCCGGGGACCGGGCTGACGCGCTAATCGCCATCGCCGGCGTGATCCGGAACCGAGACCGGGCCGGCGAACTGCTCGACGAAGCGGAGCAGGTCGTGGAGTACCTGTGCGCCTCGACCAATCTGGGCGATTTCGGACACCGCCACTGGCGACCCCTTGCGGTCGCCGCTGTGCGCGTCGGCGACCGCGCACGAGCATTCGCCGCGCTGAACCGGGTCGCCGGTGCAGAGCATGCGGTCGGCGCGTTGTGCGCCGTCGCCGTAGAACTGTGGCGCACACACGACCGGGAACCGGTGGCCGGGCTGCTGGACCGTGCCGAAACCGCCGCGCGGGAGGAAACCGACCCGGTCGCGCGGACGCGGCTGCTGCGGGTCGTGGTCGACACCTCGGCGGCCGTCGGCGACTCCTACCGTGCGGAACTACTCACCCGGTCCGTCCCAGACCGCGAACACCGCGCCCAGCTGTGGCTGTTAGTGGCGAGAGCAGTCGCCGCACGCGGTGACGCCGCGCGTGCCGGGCTGATTCTCGACCATGCCGAGCAGGTCATCGTGACGATGAGCAGGCAGCGTAGCCGAATCTGGGCATGGCCAGATCTGATCACAGCCGCCGCAGCCGTCGGTGATCACGACCGCGTCGACCGCGTCATCACCCGCGCCCGGCACGAAAGCGCAGCGCTCGCGAGAAGTTCGGATGCCAGAGGCTTCAACGGCAACTTTGAGGACGTGGCGCTCGTCGCGAAGCTGGTCGAGGCGCTGTGCGGGATCGGCCGCATCGACCAAGCCCTGTCCCTGTCGACCAACTGGCTCGACTACGAGTCGCGCAAACACGTGTTGCCCTCGATCGCCTGTTCGGCGGCCGAAACCGGGCGGTTCGACCTCGTGGACCGGTTGCTCAGGCATTTTCCGTTGCTCGAGAACTACGACTTCACGCTGGGAGCCGTCGCCGAGGTCGCAGCGCGACTGGGGCGACACGACCGCGCACGTGCGTGGCTGCGCCAAGTGGATACCTCGACACGGTTGCTCCACCGAGACGCGCGGGCGGTCGCGGGTGTGGTGGTAGCGGCGGCCGGGCAAGCACGGTTCGACCTTGTCGACACCGTCATCGGACTGGTGGATGGACTGTCGGCCAAGGCAAGTCTCTGGCGCTCGGCGATCTGTAACCCGGACTCCGTCGGATACGCCAGGACGTACCTGGACCGGATCGAGCAGTCCGCAGTCCACGCCGAATCGGACGCCGAGTTGCTCGTCGCAGTCGAAGCCCTGTGCGACCTGGACCGCCTGAACCAGGCTCTGGAGACCGTGGTGCGGATGGACAACAACACGCGCCCGGCGGATTCTATGACGCCCGCGATGTCGGCATGGACCGCCATCGCCAAGGCATCCGCACGCACCGACGACGTGACATTCGCGCTGGAACTGATGGAGCAGGTCTGGGCAGACGCCACGTCCGACGGCAGATTCCTCCCCATCGTCGCCAAGCAGGTCGCGGAGGCACTGCTGGAGATCGACGGCGTCGATGCCGTCCGTGCATTCGGGAACACCCTCCCCCCGGATCCTTCCACGACCGAGTACCTCGCCATGTTGATCGCTGTGGAAGCCGCGCGCACAGGTCACGCCGAACAAGCCCAAGCCACAGCGCGAACCCTCACGACCATCCAGTACAAAGCCGACGTGCAAATAGCACTGGCCGATGCCGCGACCGAACGAGGCGATTTCGACACGGCGGAGACCCTCGCCCGGTCGGTCGTCGACTATCGCTGGGTGGACTGCGTCGAACGGCTCGCCAGGGCGCTACTTGTGGCCGGGCAACGCGAACGCGCCGAGGCACTCGTCGACTCCGCGCTGCGGGAACACAGCGAGCGGACCCCGCTACGCGCCCTGACAGCCGATGCCGACCCGGTCAGGAAAGCCCGCGCGGTAGCACAACTGCTGCGGCTGGGCATGTGGACCGACGTCGTGGACGATCTGGTCGAAATGGAAGTGGGCGCCCAACTGCACGGCGTGCCGGAACTCCGAGCACTATGGCTCGGCGCGGCGGAGCACGGCGCAAGACACCTCCGTGTGCTGGACACGATCACGGCGGAACTGGCCCGGACAAGCATCATAGTGTCATGAATCGCCGGGGTCGTCGGCAGCATGTGGCGACGAAGCGCTGACGCCACAACAGACCAAGCACGGTCAAGCACATCCGCCGCAACGGATGGTCGATCACGAGGTGCAGCCACTGAAATCTGCCTTGCCGTGCTACCACCACAACGGGCGCAGCGCGACGGCACGCGCACCTCTGGTGACCGGCGAAGTAGCCCCCAGAGCCGTACCGGGACCACGGCTACGACAGCCGCCGATCACGGTCGTGAGTCAAGGCGCCGCTCACCGCACGAAGCACACGCGACGCTGATCGATGAAACCGACCGCTGGGTGGCCTAGACGGCGCCCGAACCATCGACGACAGCCCTGCTGCATACCGAGACTTCGGCGGACTCGTGGACCGCATGGCCATGACATAGGCGCACTGGCAGCGACTGCGCCAGCACACGTCCCGTCCCCACCTGCGGGCGACCCGCATGACGTGCAGACGGCAATGGACGAGGTCGCGGCGCTGTCCAACCCCTATGACGACCTGCTGATCGACCTGTACAGCGGCCATCGACGACTGTCCGACTGAACAGCACCGCCGATGCCAGGCATGCTCAGCAGCATCTCGGCGTGTCGGTGACGGCGAAACCGAGCCGTCGTCACGGACGACGGGGACATCGCGTCGCGTCCGCGGCGAGTATTCGACGTGGTCTCGGCGACGCCCCAGGCGCGCCGCGCCGCCTGCAGTCTGCGCGCCCTGGCCTCCGCACCACCCGCGATGCCGCCCTGGGCAGATCACCGGGGCGGCCTCGTCGTGTCTGTACTCGGCCGTATCCTCTGCCCAGTTCCGTGCCGAGCCAGGCTGACCTGCCTACAAATCCAAGGAGGAAAGGACACCATGGACTACATCATGTTAACAGCAGGAGCTCTAGGCACAATATTATCCACAATGGCGGTGATCGCCGGATTGCGACAAGCTCGTGAAACAGAAAGAAGCTTTCGAGTAGAATTAATTAGGGGCGGGCGCAGGATAGGCGGAGCAGCCGGTGGTAGCAGCAAAGGGCGTACGTGGTGGCACTTGCACTCCCGCGATCGCCCCCTCCGAACTCCTGCCTCGGTGGCGCTCCAACGCTCTAGCCTGGACGAGCGCATAGAAGACGCCAGCATCAACCTCGTGAAGACACGAGGTTGATCAACGAAATCTCGGTTGAACTGGAGGCACAGGCTGCCCAGATCAAAGAGGCCCGGGCGGAGGTTGAGCACAACAAGGGACTTGCCGCCGTACACCGGGAAGCCGCTGAAGCCGTGGACAAATTGGTCGAGACCACGGTACGCCGCGTACAGACCGAAATAACGGTGAAGCAAGAATCAGCGAGCCGGGAAAACGTCAAGCGCACGAAGTTGCAACAGTGGCTTTTCTTCCTGGCCGGGCTTTTCGCCAGCATCCCGATCGGACTGCTGGTCAACTTCGTCTACGACCTGATCAAATAGGTTCGATCTCGGGCTGCAATTGCTCTAGGACTACACTGGCGATGCAGGCGAGCCGTTGAAGGCGGTCTGCCGTCGCTGCGACACACCCCGCGTGTCCCGGACGGCCATCTGCGCAGCACGCTCCCCCGTGTCTGCGCTGTGACGGTGCCCGGATGGCTCCGTCCGCGCTCCACCGCGTATACCTGGTGCACTTCCCGCACCTCGGTGACGCGGGTGCGTACAAGGTCAGCATCACGCTGTGTCGGCGACGGCCGTCTGCGCGAACACACCCGCAACCGCAGAGTGCTACCGGACATCATTCAAGGCCCGACCGCGCCACCGCCCTGCCCATCAAGCGCCTCATCCTCAACCACTACCAACGACCAATAGCGCCGGTCTCGCTGCGACGCGACCTTCTACCCCAGGGCCGCTGTGCCGGTCCATGCACCAATGGCGTCAGTTAGGTCCGGTCGGCACGACACCGACCGGTGCCAGAATCCCTCTCTCGACCCCCTGTCGAGCTGATGCGGGCAATTTCCTATCAGGACCTGATCAGGTTATCCCGGTTCGCGATGTCCGAAAGTCCGAACTACACATGAGTTGTTGACATTGTTGACACATGGCGATGCGGCGTGGAATTCCACCGGGCAACCAGAAATGGTGCCGAGAACGGCGACATCGCGCCCCGCGGGGTTACCGAAGGGCGCACCGAAGGGCGCGTGCACGCGTTGTGCCGCTCGGGGCGCTTTCTTCGCAGGGACGTCGAGACGGCGGAGGGCATGGGTGGGTTCGCCTCCACCTCGAAGCGCGGCGAGAACCCCGACCATGGGACCACGCTGGAGGCCCAGACGGCGGGACCACGCCCGGGAACCGGAAGCAGCTGCCGCTGTAGCACTCGCCCGTGCACCTAACACGCCATGAGGCTCCTGACCACCGTCACAGTGAACACCGTCGCGGCTTACCGGGAATCATCCGCCATCCGCAGCTCCCGGCCAAACGAAGACCTTCACCTTGACCACGCGGGACCAGGTGCACGGCTACCAGGACTATAAGGTCCAGGTCGACACCGCGTTTTGAGCGCCGACCCGACCCCAACGGGACGCTCGTGCCCAGGGCCGGACGAGTCGACAATCGGACTCATGACCTCGGAACGCCACGTACGGAACAGCCTCACCGGTGACCGGACCGTCGCGGTGCAAGCCAGTGTCGTTCACGGCGGCGTACACATCACGATGCACGACGGCAGCAGACCCGTGCCCCGCCAACTCCCCGCCGGTGTCCGCGAGCTGTTTGGTCGCGAGGCCCTGCTGGCGCGGCTTGACGAGTTGCAGCCCAATGGACTCGCTGCCTTGTCCGGCATGGCAGGCGTCGGCAAGACAGCGCTCGTGTTGCACTGGGCGAGCGGCGCCGCCCACAAGTTTCCGGACGGTCAGCTCTACGTCGACCTGCACGGTTTCGGGGGCGGTGAACCTCTGCGCCCACAGGATGCGTTGGCGGGTTTCCTACGAGCGCTCGGATACTCGCGCCCCGAAGAGCTGGTCACACTCGAAGAGCGCGCCGCGCACTTCCGGACGTTGATGAGCGGGCGGCGGGCGCTCGTCGTGCTGGACAACGCCCTGTCCGCGGACCACGTCCGACCGCTGCTGCCCGGCCCAGCTGGCGGCACGGTCATCGTGATCAGCCGCCACCATCTGAGCGGCCTCGTGGTCCGGCACGCGGCCACCGCGATCCGAGTCGATCCTCTGGAGGAACGGGCAGGCCTTGGCCTCCTGCGCACGGCGGTCGGTGATAGGTCCCACCACCCTGCCGCAGGCGCGCTGGTCCGGTTGTGCGCTGGATTGCCGCTGGCGCTGCGCATCGTGTCCGAGCGGATCACCCGCTCCGCATCCGCCGATCTCGACGGTGTCGTTGCCGAGCTCGCCGACGAACAGGCGCGTCTGGACGTGCTCGACACCCAGGACGACGCCCGTTCCGCCGTGCGAACGGTGTTTTCCTGGTCCTGTCGCGCACTGCCTGACCACGAGGCCGACGCGTTCCGGTTGCTCGGGTCGCACCCCGGTCCGGAGTTCGGGCAGAACGCCGTCGCCGCGCTCCTCGACATCCCTCCGGCCACCGCCGCGAACCTGCTCAGGTCGTTGACGCGGAAGCACCTCTTGCTCGACCTGGGATCCGGCCGCTTCGGCTGGCACGACCTGCTCCGCACTTACGCCCGGGAGCTGAGCAACCGCACCGGGACGGCGGTGGACAGGCAAGCCGCAGTGGCCCGGTTGTTCGACCACTACCTGCACTCGACGGACCTCGCGGGGCGGATCGTGATGCCGCACCGGCTCCGCTTCTCCCTCGAGGGTCGGCCAGTGACGCTGCCCGACCTGCGGAGCCGCGACGACGCGCTTCAGTGGCTGGATCTCGAACGTCGGAATCTCGAGGCGATGTGCGCGGTTGACGACCCGGCGTTCGACGGACGGCGTTGGCAGCTGGCGTACACGTTGCGGGACTACTACTTCCTGACCAAGGCCCGCGAAGGATGGCTGAGCACCCACGAGAAGGCTCTCGCGGCGTGCGTCCGTGCGGGCGATCCGCTCGCCGAGGCACGCACGCGCAACAACCTCGGCATGGTGCTGGTCGAGATGGGCGAGCTGGACGAGGGAGCGAAGCACTACCGACGGGCCCGGGAGCTGTTCGAAGGACTCGGCGACGGACACGGGCGGAGCAACGCCCTCGTGAACGAAGCGGCGGTGCTGCGCAGGCGAGGCGACTTCGCGGCGGCGTTGCGCAACCAGGAACTCGCGCTCAAGTGGTACCGCGACAACGGCGCGCACCGGAACATCGGGATCACGTTGCGCAACAAAGCCCTCGTGGAGATGAAACTGGCCCACTTCAGCGACGCGGTCGAGCACGTGGAAGAGGCCATCGACATCGCGCTCGGGCTCGACCTGGAGTTGGACGCGGCGGAGGGGTTCGGCAGACTCGGCCGGATACACCAGCGGGCAGGCGACCGCCCGTTGGCCGAGATCGCGTTCCGCCGAGCCGTGCACCACGCGAGGTGCTGCGGCAGCAAGCACGAGGAAGCCCGCGCGCTGCAGGAACTTGGCGTGCTCGCCGCGTCGACAGGCCGGTTCGAGGAAGCACGAGACTTCTGGAGCGCCGCGCTGAACCTGTACGGGAGGCTTGGATCGACCGAGGGCGGTGCCGTGGCGATGGCACTCGCCCAGCTCGACGCCGATCATTAGCTCCGCTGGTCCCGGCAAGTTCGAACAGCCCGTGGTAGACCGGCTCCGAGTTGGTCCGCGGCGCCCTCCGGGCGACTGAACGTCCACTTCCGCGGTCAACTGCGCCGCTGGTCGAGCACTTCCCACCGGGATCGCAGTTCGGCCATGTGCTCGGCCACCTCCCGCGCCACGACCCGCCGCACCGTTCGCTGCCTGCGGTATTCCAACTCGACCGCTGCCAGCACCAACCCGACGGCGAGTGCCAGGACGAAAGGGTGGAACCGCGCCGACCCGGCCATGGCCGCGAGCCACAACGCCACCGCAGCAGACGCCACCGGGTGGTCCGCCAGCGCCCACGTGACCCTGCCTCGCTCACTGTCGTCCTTGAGCAGGGCCGCCCCGCGCAGCAGGTCGTCGATCGCGACCCGGCACCGCACCCGCAGCCCGAACCTCAGCCGCTTGTCGGTCTGCTCCCCCTCGGCGAGCTTGAGGTCCAGCCTGGCCATGTCGGCTCGCAGTGCCCGTGCCCGCACCGGGGTGGACAGCACTACCGGCCACTGCGCCAGGCGCCGCTTCTCCAGCCGCCGGCCCTTGAGCAGCTCCGCGACGACGACGAAACCGCCGAGCAGGCCGAATGCGGACACCGCGAACCCGACATCCCCCGGAGCCGCCGCCTCGACCAAGAGGAACACCACGAAGATGACCCACCCGACCCCGAAGGGCAGCGCGACGCGCAGCACGTAGGCGCGCCAGGACAACAGGTGCGCACTCGCCTCGGCCGAGTTCACCCCGATGCCGGCAGCGAGCCCGAACAGGGCGACCGCCGCCCACAACGCCAGCCCCACCAGCGAGACCGCGAGCAGTTCCGGCGCGGGCGGTGCCAGCAGACCGGCGACGACACCGACCGCCACAGCCGCACCGACGAGGTACGGCGACCACGGACGGGGCCGGGAGTCGCCCGTGCGCTCGGCCGGGAACTGCTCGAACCCGTCGTCCAGGTGCAGCGCCAACTCCTCGACCAGCGCATCGGCGTCATCCTGGGTGGCGACGTGTCTGGCCTGGTAGCGCTTGATCCCCTCGATACCGGATGGCAGGCGCGTCAACTCGTCCTTGTGGCGCGCACCGTTGACAAGCACGGGCACGATCCGCTTGCGCGCTTTCCCGTCGTCCTCGATCCGCCCGTCGTCCTTCTCGACCTGCGCCAACGAAATCCGCAGCTCGTCGTAGACCCAGTCCTTCCCCTCCTCTCCCAGGCGGGTGAACAGGGTGTCACGCCAGCCTGGGTGCACAATCGCGACGACGATCTGCGCGTCGGCCAGCCGGCCATGGATGACCGGGGAGAAGTGCGAGCCCATGTCTATGCCCTGCGCGTCGAGGAAGACCTGTCCCTCGCCGAAGAACTCGCGCAGCTGCTCGTGCAGCCGCCTGACGCGCCCCACGTGCTCAGGGTCGTCGGTGGTGATGCGGTAGTTGATGAAGATGCCGCCCAAGGCCGGACCTTCCCCACTCGACAGGACGACGTGCCCGTTTCGGTGCCGAACCACGGCCGGCCCAGGTCGGCCGGAAGTGTTGGGCGGTGCCACCCTTCCCGCGTCACGGTCCCGACCGCTATTCGGCCGGATCACGCTACACCCCCCACCCGCAACGTTGACGAGACGCAACTTGTCGGACACTTCTTCGGTGCTGCCATCAATGCCCCTCAGGCCCTGCCGGATCATGCCCGGAAAGCCCTCGAACTACTGGGGGCCTCACCCGTGCTGCGCTCGGCCCTGCCTCTCGAGGAATCTGGCCCACCACGACACCACCATGCCGCCCAAAAAAATTTCAGACGGCATCCGCACGGCCAAGGCGGCACGGCCATGCAGCACATCGCGAGTCCCCTTCAGTCGAGCCTGAAGAGATGACCGCTTGACTAACCAATATGCCGCAGACTCAACCTCAGGGTGACCCCGACCAAGGTTGACCTGCGGAAACAGCCATCAGGGACTCTAGACAAACTCCGTTGAGCGCAGTTCAAGTCACGCCAACACCCATGCGGCACGACGAATTCCCCTACATCCGCTCCTTCCTGCCCACACCCTTGTCCCCGATCAAGTGACCAGCATCCTCGCTGACAGCGGTACAGCCGTAGTCGTGACAGCTGTGCCGACGATACGGTTTGATCAACAGGAAAGAAGCTGCGGCGATTGGGGCCGCAGGTCAGAGCTGCTATGCCACCTTTGGCGCCCCGCAGATTCGGACGTGACCGAGACCGGGCTGACGAGTTGAGCAGTTGTCAGTGCCCAGGCCGATTACGACGATTGCCGTCCGGCCAGTTGGGCCGCTGGTACCATTGAGCTCGCCCCTTGTTCTGCAGTGCGGAAGACGACTGCTGTTCAAAGCGCCTGCCCGACATGTTGCTATTGTTGCCCTCGCTACCGTTGTTGTTCTCGGTGGCATTCGAGCCCGGGGGTTTCCGCTGATCCTTCCCTCCCGCACCGGTTGCTCCACCTTCATCCCACCTGGCTCGCAAACCCTGGACGGCCTGCGGGCGAGCACCGTCTCCGCCCTCGAGACGACCTGTCTTCGCAATCTTCGCGCGGTGGTCCGCGGCGGTCTGATTCCCGTCGCCCCAGCGGGCGTGCGGCAGCCCTCTGCGAACCGAACCCCGCCTTTCCACAGGGGTGGACAGGCCGACGACGGCCTTGTCGGGCGAGGACTGATCGTTGTTCTTGTCCGCCGCACCGATCTTGTTCGTGACTTCCGCGCGATGACCCGCAGCACTCTGCGGCCTCCTGTCAACGGCCCTGTGGACGTCGTGCCGCTTCTCCGTCGCTCCGGAAAAGCGGGCAGCAGCCTTGTCGGCGCCATCGGCGGACTTGACGGGATTGCCGCTCCGGTGGTCCTTCAGCTCACCGGAGCGGTCGCTCCTGCCCCGCTCATCCCGCTCGTGCCTCTCCGGTCGGTTGTCGTTCGCCATCGCTCAGCCTTTCTCCTGCGGTTCCAATTCCCTCAGCGGCCAGGTGCAGTCGACGAACCACTGCAACTCCTCGGCCAGCCGTTCCACCCATTCCGGGCTGCTCAGCTTCGTCCCCACCGCGGTGAACAGCGCCGGAACGGCATCAACCCCGAACGCGGCGGCCCACAGCAACCGCTTGTCGCGGTGAGCCGCCATCACCCAGCTCCGCACGATCTCCACCTGCGCCCGGATGCCGTCACCTGGGATCGACTTGCCGTACACCGCCGCCCACTCGTCCGAGCGAGGGTGCCTGCCCGCATGGGGCTCACGCCGATGGACCTCCGTGAGCGCATCCAGCACCAGGTACCACCGACAGTGCCTCGCCAGCCACTGCGGCTCCTCACCACTGTGGGCCAGACCGGTGGCAACGGTGTTCCGCAGCGCGTCGGTCACGTGGACGGAGAACTCGGCGGGACTCACCAGGTCCGCGAGGACCATGCTCCGGCTCGCGATGGCGGCGTCCACCCCCTGCGCGAGCGAGCAGAAGAGGAGCCGTTCACCCATCCCCACCCAGCGCTCCAGCACGTCCGGCTGCGGCAAGGGAGTCTCCACGCCGACGAGGTGGGCCACCACGGCCAGTTCCGCCCACAGGGTCAGCGTGGTGTCGGTGCCCAGGGCGCGTTCCGCCGTCCGGATCTCGCGGAACGTGCAGGGCAGGCGCAGACAGCTAGGCGCGCACGCGGCGCTGCGCCTGCCGATGACCGGTTCCACCGACGCAGGTTCGGGCGGTTCCGCGGCTTCGCGGGCGGTGCCGTCCTCGATCTGGACCAGCACGGGGTGGTCCATACCGTCGGAGAACACGACCGCCTGCCCGGGTGGGAGGGTGACGATGAACCCGGATTGGCGGTCGGTCACGTTCATGGTGGCGCCGACTGCCTGGCGGTCGTCGTGTGCCGGCAGGCGGTGCACGATCTTGACCGCCGTGTTCTTTACGACGTCGGGCACCAGCTTGCCCGGGATCTGCTCGGCGATGACGAGCCCTTCCCCGTACGCGCGAATCTCGGCGAGCAGTCCGGCGAACATCTCTACCGCATGTGCGGTCGCGCCACCGCCTTCGGTCCTGCGCAGAAGGCGGTGGGCCTCCTCGAATACGCTCAGGTGCGCCAGCCCGACCCGCTCGCCGCCGGGGTGCTGCTTGACCAGCCTGAGGTGCTCGATCAACCTGATCAGCACGGTGCCCATGAGGAACGCCTTGTCGCGGTCGTCCCCGACGTCCTCGATCTCGAGGACGACATTGCGGGTGAGCAGTTCGCCGAAGTCGATGGGGTGGCCGTTCTCGAAGAAGCGCCCAGGTGTGCCCAGGCGCAGGCTCGACAGGCGCACCGCGACGAATCCCCGCACGTTGTCGGTGATCTCGCGGCTGTAGCCGATGTTCTCGACGACGGTCGCGGCCGTGTGCTGCAGGTCGGTCAAGGTCGGGTAACGGGGTGCGGCGCCACGGGTCGTCGGTTCGCCCAGGGCGAGGTCCCAGCCGAGTTCGGTGTAGGTCCGGTTGAGCGCGGCGCCGAGTACCTGGGGGAACGGCTCCTCGGACTCGAACGACGCGAGGAACAGCGCCCTGAGCATGTCGGCGTGGGTCTGGAGCGGGAACCGCTTGCCACCGGGGCCTGCGGCGGGTTCCAGCGGGTTGATCCCCGCGGGCGGCAGGTAATCGGCGCCTGGGCGGATGACGATCACGTCGGCACGCGGGCCCAGCCGGGCCGCCATGGTCCGGTATTCGGCCTTGGCCGGTTCAACCACCAGCCAGGGGATCCCCTGGCTGGTGGCCGCCTCCAGCAGGGCCCGTGTGGTCTGCGACTTCCCGGCACCGGTTGCCCCGCAGACGAACACGTGCCGGTTGAGGCTGTCCCGGCTCAGCGTGAACGGCCCGACCGGCTGTCGGTTGCGGTCGAGCACCCGTCCCAGGGTGACGGCCGCGTCCCCGGTGTGCTCCGGCGTCGTGTCGAACTCCGGCGGCACGACCAGACGGATCCCGGGCACCTCCCGCTCCGGCGGCCGGGCAAGTGCCGCCAGCGCCGCGCTGCCACCCAGGAACGCCCCGGAGCGGCCGTCCGGCGCACCGAGCGCGGTGTCGAAGGGTTCCATGTCGGCCGACGGGAGCAGCGTGTAGGGCAGGTCCTTCAGGTCGACGGACGCGCAAACCAGGGCGGCGACCTGCGCGGCGTCCTCAGGGCATTCCGCGCCGGCCAGCAGGTGGATGCGCCACAAACCCTTGACCGGGCCATCGGCCAGCTCGCGGTGCCGGTGCTTGAGCCGGTCCGCCGCGACCGCGGCCTCGGGGGACTGCGCCGCCTTCCGCCACAGGTCCCGTTCGCGCTCCGCGACCGCGCCGACCTCGGGCTCGATCGCCTCCGCGGGCACCGGGTCCGCCACCACGAGCCAGGCGAACGGCCGGTGCCACACCGCCAGCAGGCAGTCCTCGAAGGAGGGCGCCGCCGCCGGGAGGTGTGCGTCGGCGACGCGCGCCAGGGTGTCGACCACCGCGTCGATGCGGCGCCACGAGGCCGTCTGGCGCAGCGCGTCAACCACCTCCTCGCCCGCGCAGGGCACGCCCCGGCCGCCCGGCGGGATCCGCAACAGGGTCGCCCCCTCCGGCGCGCCGGGCTCCGCCACACCGGTCGAGCCGCGCAGCGCCGCACCGCCGACGTAGACCGCGACCGGCCCGTCGGCGGCAGTGCGCTGCCAGCCGAGGAGCAGCGGGCGCCGGGCGTGGTAGGCGGCGGTCACGACGGCCTCGCGCTGCCGGTACCCGCGGTCGGCGGTGTCGCCCGCCGGCTTCGGGGCGGACAGCAGCCGGTAGACCGGTGTGTCCAGGATGTGTCGCACCGAGCCCATGCCCCGGCCTACTCGCCGTACCGCGTCGGGGGCAGGTCGAACCGGACCGGTTGCCCTGGTGGCGGCGCCTGGTGCATCTGCGCCGTGGGCCACGGCTGAACCGGCGGTGCGGGCTGCGGCGCGGTGCCCAGGCGCTTCTCCAGGGCGGTGACGCGCTTGTCCAGCGGCGGGTGGGTGTCGAACAGGCGCTTGTGCCAGGATGGGCGGTTGCCCTCCTCGTCGAGCCAGCCGCGCAGGACCTCCAGGAGCGCCGGCCCGTACCCCAGATGCACTGCAGTGCGGTCGCTGCTCAACTCCCCGATGCGGCCTGCGGCGCGCTCCAGGAACATCAGTCCGATGTCGGCCAGGGTGAAGGCCAACAGCGCCAGCGCGAACATCCCGCCGAAGACCAGTGCGAGGACGACTACGGCCGGCATGAGCACGGCGCCGACCAGGTACCGGGGCAGCACGAAGCTCGCCACCAGGAAGCCCGTCCGCACGCACCAGGCCACGACCATGACGAGCCGGCCCGCGAGTGCCGCGGGCCACGAGTACCACCTGATCAGTAGCTTCACCCAGGCGTGCCCGCGCAGGTGGTGCCCGAGCTCGTGGGCGAGCAGCGCTTCGAGCTGGTGAGGGTGTCGGCTCTTGAACGCGGAGCTGGTGACCGCGACGATGTGCCCGGCGGACGCGAAGGCGTTGTGCCGGTCATCTTGGGCGATGAAGAGGCTGTACCGGTTCGGGTTGATCCCGGCTGCTCCGGCCACCGTGCGCCAGTGGCGGGCCAGCTGCTCGTGCTCGCTGGGCGTCGGCTTGCGCAGGCCGATGACCAGTTGGGCGTATGCGCGCTCCACGGGCCGGATGAACAGCAGCGCACCCGACAGCAACCATCCGAAGACGATGAGCTGCTCGCCGGGCAGGGTGACGTGCCCCATGACCGTGAGGACCACGAGGAAGCTGAGCAGGAACCTGGGCAGCCCCAGGAGCAGGATCGCCGCCGTGGACCCGTCGATCCCGCGACGCAGGCGGAAGGTGGGCACGGCGCCGTTCGGGGGCGGGGGCGGTGGGAACCAGGTCATGCGCGGAACACCCCTTCGGGATCGTCGTACGGGTGGGCGGCGCCCCGGTGGGCACCGGTGCCGCCGTCCGTGAGGAGTGGGAGCGCCGGAGCGGGCAGCGGTAGGCCGGGGTGGTCCGGGAATGGGGTCATGGCCACCCGCGGAAGGTCGAGCAGTTCGAGGGGGAACTCCACCGATCGGACCTCGCGCCGGCCGCCGCGGTGCTCGACCAGCAGCATCAGGTGGTCGTCGAGCCGCTGGAACTCCGTCGGGTCCACCACGTGCTCGTGGACCCGCTGCACGGAGGCCGCGTCGGACCAGTTCTCACCGTCCGCCTCGCTCCGGCTCACCGAGCCGGAGCGCCCGGTGGTGCGGCTGGTGGTGGTCGACCGGCTCCCGCCGGTCGTGCGGGAGCTGCCGGCGCTGCGCGTGGTCGTCCCCCGACCGAGTGGCGCGTTTTCCTGGGTGGTGTGCGAGATGCCGGTATTCGAGCCGGTGCTCCAACTCGTGCCCTCGGTGGCGCTGACCCCGCTGGAGCTGGACCAGCCCTCGCTCTCGCCGGTCGTCATCGTCCGGCTGCCGCCCAGGGTGCGGGTGAACTGGCTGACGAGGAACCGGTGGTCCTTGCCGACGTGGTCGGCGGCGGCCTGCGCCTCCCGATGGCCCTTGAGCCTCATGAAGCCGACCGCGCCGCCGGCCAGGGCCGTGCCCGCGTCGCGCAGGTGCTCGAAGAGCAGCACGAGGTGGACGCCGCTGCGACGGCAGGTCGTCGCGAGCTGTTCGAGGTGGTCGAGGTGGAGCCGGTCGGCGCCGGCGAGCACCAGCGACGTCGGCCGGCCGGACGCGCTGCGCGACACGCGGTGGGAGACCGCGCGCACCAGCAGCTCGGCCAGCGTCTCCCCTGGTGAGCCGGTGTGCGCGTCGCCTAGGACCAGGCAATCGAGCCGGACCGCGCGACCACCCGCGGCCTGCGCGCCGAGGTCCTCCAGCGGTTCGAGATGGTCGATGAGCCTGGCGATGCCGGCGCCCGCGCGCTGCCGGTTCTCCACGCTCATCACCTCATCGGCGATGCGTGTGCGCTCCCCTGGGAGCAGGATGAGTTCGTGGTCCGGTTCGTTCGCCAGGACCCGGAGGCCGGCCACGATGCGCTTGAGCGACACGTCATCCCCGAGGGCGGACACCACGGCTTTCAGCGTCCGGCGGTCCGCCAGGCGCTCGTGCCGGGCCGCGCCGGGGTCACGGCCGTGGACGGCCTCGACCAGGAGGTCGACCAGTTCCTCGGGCTCGAAGCCGAGCAGCAGGTCGGACACTGGCAGCTGCGCGGGCCGGAACACCTGCACATCGGTGGAGACGCCAGCGGCCCCCGCCTCAACGGCCAGCTCGTGGCAGACGCCGGCCCGAGTGAGGTCGACCACCACCAACGGGCCCGCGGTGAGCAGCGACGTGCCGTGCACGACGAGAAACGCCGACCAGCTGTCCGGGCTGCCCCCGAAGAGGTCCAGCCGGTGACAGCCGGCTGAGAGGCAGACGGCGCTGTAGTCGGCCAGGGCGTTCACCCTCTGCTGTTCAGCCCGTTCGTGCGCCCATTTCGCCGCCTGCCACGCGGCCAACCGGCGCTCGTGGTCCGCGTGGACCTGTTGCCCGGCGGTGGCGACCCGCCCGTCCAGGGACGAATTCGTCCACCGCGCGATCAACAGCCGGACACCGACGATGCTCGTCCCCACCAGGCCCAGCACCACCAGCAGCCGCGCCACAGCGCCCGCCGTACCGGACCAGGAGAACACCAGGCCCAGCACGAGGCAGCCACCCGAACTCAGGCCCCAACGCTTCGCGTCCTCACGCCGGTCCAAGAGCACGAGCGCGGCCCGTCGCTGTCGTTCGAGCAGCGCTGCGGGCATCGGCGGCGGTGTCGGTTCCGGGTGCGGGAAGGGGCGGTAGGACCGCCACCGGTCGCGGAACTCCCAGCCCAGCTGCGGCGGACGTGGGTAGAACAGGCGGTGACGCCTGATCGCCGCCTCCTGTGGTTGGACGGCCATGACGTTTCCTGGGGATATCTGCTCCGCCGCGTCAGTGGGGAGGGGTTCCCGGTGATACATCCGTACCAGCCTCGTGAGTCGGTCCTATCGGCCAGAGGATGGCGTGCCGTCAGGGTCCACGGCGGCGATGTCGGACACCGGCGGACATCGGCGGACATCGGCGGACACGGAGGGTTATCATTCGGCTCGTCGTGATGGAGGTGGCGCGTCGATGACCGCGGTGGGTCCCAGCAGGGAGCCACTGGCCGCTGACCTGGCCGAAATCCGCACGATTGCGGATTTGGCCTCGGTCTTGCACGGTCTTCGGCTCCGTCAGGCCCGGGAGCGGCGCGACGCCAAGCTCACCTACCGTGAGCTGGCGGATCTCACCGGTCTGTCCCGCAGTGCGATCAACGAGTACTTCACCGGCAAGGTCCTGCCCCCCACGGACCGGTTCGACGTCCTCCTCGACGCCTTCGGGGTCGAGGAGGACGAGCGGCGGGCGTTGGCGACCGCGCGGGACCGGGTCGAGGAGCACCTGCACGCGGAGAGGTCCGGCGGCGCGCCGCGGCGCCGGGTTCCCCGCGAGCTGCCGCCACCGGTGTCCTCGTTCACCGGGCGGAGCAGCGAACTCGCCGCGCTCGACCACCTGGCCCGCACCGCCGCCGATCCGACGGGCAGCGCCATCGCGGCCGTCTGCGGCACGGCGGGTGTCGGGAAGACCGCGCTGGTCGCCCACTGGGCCCACCGCAATCGGCACCGCTTCCCGGACGGGGACCTGTACGTCGACCTCCAGGGCTACCACCCCGACGGTCCGGTGCACCCGGCCGAGGCACTGGCCCGGATGATGCGCGGGCTCGGCGTGGACGACGCCCTGGTACCGGAGGGGCTCCAGGAGCGCGCGGCTCAGTACCGCACCCTGCTGGCCGACCGCGCGGTGCTGGTCGTGCTGGACAACGCCTCGTCGGTCGACCAGGTCCGCGACCTGCTGCCCGGCGGCCGGGCGTTCGCGCTGATCACCAGCAGGGACAGCCTGGCCGGACTCGCCGTACGCAACGGCGTGCGGCGCGTCCCCCTCGACCTCCTGCCCCACGACGACGCGGTGGAGCTGCTGCGGGCTGTGCTGGGCGCCGAACGGGTGGACGCCGAGTCTGAGGCCGCTGCGGCGCTGATCGAGCACTGCGCTCACCTGCCGCTAGCCCTGCGGATCGCGGCGGAGCATGCCGCCTCGCGCCCCGGAGCCGAGCTGGCCGGGCTGGCGCAGGAGGTCGCGGAGGAGCCGCTGGCCCTGTTCGATGAGGTCGGCGACGACCGCACCGCGCCGCGCACGGTCTTCTCCTGGTCCTACCGCCACCTGCCCGAGCACGCCGCCACCGCGTTCCGCCGGCTGGGGCTGCACCCCGGGCATGACATCGACGTGGGCGCCGTCGCGGCGTTGTGTGACGTGGACGCGTCAACGGCGCGGCGGACGCTCCGGGCGCTGTCGAACGTCAGCATGGTCACCGAGACCGACCGCGGCCGGTTCTCCCCGCACGACCTGCTGCGCTGCTACGCGACGGAACTGGTGGCCCGGGACGATCCGGCGACGACCCATGCCGCGCTGGAACGCCTCATCTCGCACTACTGCCGGGTCGTGGCGGCCGCCGTCGACCTCGCCTTCCCGTCGACCCGGCGCACCCCGTCGGCCGTCGAGCCAGCGGACACCACCGTGCGGTTCGAATCCGGCCGGGAAGCCGTCGAGTGGCTGAACCACGAGCGCGCCGCCCTCGTCGCCCTCACACGGTACGCCGCGGACCACGGCCTGCCCGAGTTCGCGGACGCCCTCTCCGCGAGCCTGTGGTACTACCTCAACAGCCGTCGTCACTTCACCGATGCCAGAGTCGTCCACACCTGCGCCATCCGCGCCGCCCAGGCGCACCGCGACCGCATCGCGGAAGCGCGAGCGCTCAACCACCTGGCCAACGTCGAGTGGATGCTGGGCCGCTTCCCCGCCGCCGCCGAGCAGCTCCGACGAGCACTCGAGCTAAGCCGGGACCTCGACTCGGACGTGACGGCGCAGACGCTCAACGGCCTCGCGGTCGCCTGCTGGATGTCCGGCCAGTTCACCGAGGCCATCCCCTACTACCGACAGGCCGTGCCCTGGGCGGCGGGTTCGACCACTTCGGCAGGTTCATGTTCGGCACGCTCAGCGCCGTCTACGAGCGCTATGGCTGCACCGCCGAGATGTTCGCCAACCTGGAACAGGCGGTCACCATAGCGCGGGAATCAAACGACCGGATCGGTGAAGGCTTCGGCATCCTGCACGTCGCCATGGTCCATCAAATGCGCGGCGACCTACGAGCCGCGGAGGAGCAGTACCTGCGGGCGCTGAATCGGGGTGTGAGCGCCGGCGATCCGCTGCTGATCAGCTACGCCCGCACGTACCTGGCGGTGCTGCGCCAACTGCGGGGCGAGCACGCCAGGGCAGCGGAGGAACTCCAGGCAGCCCTGGAGCACAGCCAAAACATCGGCAACGAGATCAACGAAGCCACTGCCCTGATCCACCTCGGCATCTCCTGCCGCGCGTCCGGCCGACTGGACCTTGCGCTCGACCACCTCCACCAAGCCCACGCCCTCGCGCGCAAGGTCACAGACGCCGACCTGGAGGCCAAGTCGCTCAACGAACTGGGCACCTGTCTGCACGGCACCGAACCGCAACAGGCGATCGTCCACCACGAGCAGGCACTAGCGATCACGCTCACGAGCGGGAACCTGCTCGAACGCGCCCGAGCCCACCAAGGTCTGGCACACTGCCACGCCGTTCTCGGCAACCTCGACGCCAACGAACAGCACCACCGCATGACCATCAACCTGCGCTCGCGGCTCAGCATGGTCCCGAACTCGCCTAGGACTCCCGACGAGCTCTGACCACGACCATCGTCGAATTCATACGCGCCTGCGATCCGGACTACACGCGTTTGCACCGACCAGCGCGAACGAGTTCTCC
>NZ_JACHJN010000022.1 GCF_014203665.1 Saccharothrix tamanrassetensis | reverse complement strand
ACGCCACGCCGACAACTACTGCGCCTTCGCCACCCTCGCCGCCACCCTCATCTGCTTCAAACAGCTCACCAAAACCACCACGTGAGACCAGCTCTGAGTACGCGCGAGGGCAGCACGCGCCTCCGCCAAAGCCGTGCGCGCTTCCTCACCCACCAGCACGCGCGTCTGGGACTGGAGAGGATGCAGCCCTGGAGGACAGGTCGACTCGATGGCGCCGTCCTGTCGCAGTTCGTGGACGGTGACTTCGGGCAGCGCCGCTGGGTCTAGCGGAAGGCGCGCCCACGGGTTGAGGAACAGGTGCAGCCCGTCACTGAAGCGTTCGGGGATCTCAGGCGGGACATCGGACCTGACGAGATAGCCGAACGGCAAGGGCCGGGAGGCGTTCGGATCCGGATTGAGGCGGTATCCCTTCCGGATCATGAGCGTGTCCTGGGCCGCCAGTCCACGCTCGGCCCCGATGCGGTTGAACATCATGGCGGTGTGGTTGTTGCTGAACAGCACTCCCGACAGGTGCTCGGCCTCGGGTTGGCGGAACAGGCCACTGGCAATCGGCTTCCCGCCGGCCCGGTGCTCGGTGATGGCCTGGTGGGTCAGGGTCAGCCTGCCGTCATCGTCGTGCTCTGCCAAGTCGCGAGTGCCGTAAAGATACTGCCCAACCAGCCCCATCGGATAGGCCTGGGCAAGGGGCGCGTGGAACGCGCCGACGGCGACGACGAAGGGCACCTGCTGCAGGTGGGGCAAGTCCCAGTAGTGGCCGCCGTGGACCTGGTGGGTGAATTTGCGGCGCAGGGCCTTGCCAATCTGGTGCACGAAGGCATCCCCACCGGCCTTCAGGTCGGCCAGCGTCTGCGCGGCAGGTTGCGGGGGCGCGCCCTGGGCGGGATTGGTGGTGGTCACTTCGATGGCCACCGGCGCACGGCCACCCAGCAGGAAGTCCGGCGAGGCGTGGCCACGGTCCAACTCCAGTCGCTGTTCCCGCAGGTAGGCGAACAGCGCCAGCTCGAACACGCGAGCGTCGAACCCGCCTGTCTGGAACTCCCGGACGAAGCTGTTGTCAACGTCAACGAGGCTGGCGAACACCTCCGTCATCAGCGCCCGCGCTCCCTGATAGCGAGGTTCCCGCGCGAGGTTGGCAAACAGCGGGTGCAACCGCTCGGGCGGGACCACAGGGGTAAACAGCTCACGACGGCGACCGGACACGCCGCTACACACTACCCGGTGACGGACCAGGTCACACTCTTGATCAGCGGCGGTTAGGCACGGCATGAGAATCGCTCCGACAGCGGGCTCGTAATCACCGATCACGACAGCAACGACACGGTTGTTCGTTTCAGTAGCGGAGGACAGGGGCGCCTCGCCGGCACTACGGGGCGACCTGAGCGAGATCCACTCACTAACCGAGCTACGCCAACGGTCCCGGTAATGCTTCTCGGTGCCTGAAGATCTGAATCCTGACATCAGACTAGAACCGTTACAGGAGAACAGATGAGCTGTGAAGAAGCTTCGCGCTGTGGGCTCCGGCCCACCTGGACAGTCAGTGGAAGTTGTTGCTATGCTTGACTTATGCGGCACCGTGGCGGTGTCCGGGATGGGCTGAAGCCCACATTTTGGGGTTCAACAAGCCCTCTCGGACACGAGCACTATTCACATAGCCCACCGGCTTGATCACGACATCAGCCGCGTGGGCTTTGTCTTTGTAGCGAGCTTGCAGGTCAAGGCCCTGGTAGACCTTGAGCAGGCTCTCCGTCTTGGCATCCTTGAGCGCCGCTCCGACATGTGCCGCTCGAAAAGTCATCGTCGCTGGTAGATCGAGGGCTTCACCGTCTTGACAGTATGTCCAGGTGATCGTGTCCCTGCTGTACAAGGTCACCCGGAAGCTGCTGTCCGTGCCGTCGATGCTGCTGCGCAGCGAGATGGTGAAGGACGCCGAACTGCTCGTGCTGCGGCACGAGAACGCGGTCCTGCGCCGGCAGCTTGCGGGTCCGGTCCGCTACGAACCCGCCGATCGGCTCTGGTTCGCCGCCCTCGCCGCGCTGGTGGATCGTCGGCGGTGGCGGGAGGTCTTCCCGGTCACGCCGGGCACCCTGCTCACCTGGCACCGCAGACTCGTGGCCCGCAAGTGGGACTACTCCGCGCGTCGACACACCGGTCGCCCACCGATACGAGCCGCCACCAAGTCACTCGTGCTGCGCCTCGCCAAGGAGAACCCCCGCTGGGGCCACCGCCGAATACAGGGCGAACTGGCCCGCCTCGGCCATCGCATCGCCCACTCGACCGTCTGGCGGATCCTGCACGACGCGGGCATCGATCCGGCACCCCGCCGCACCGGCCCAACCTGGCGGGAGTTCCTCACCGCCCAAGCCCAGGGCATCATCGCGGCGGACTTCCTTCACCTCGATACAGTGCTCGACACACGTCTGTACGCGCTCGCGTTCCCTGAACACGGCACCCGTCGCCCGCACATCACCGGCGTCACGGCCCACCCGACCCAGGCATGGACCACGCAACAGGCCAGGGACCTCGCCGCCGGCCTCGGACACCGGACGGAGTCGCTCCGATTCCTACCACGCGACCGTGACGGCAAGTACGGCCAGGCGTTCGACGCCGTCTTCCAGTCCAATGATCTACGCGTCATCACCACCGCGCCACAGGCGCCCCGGATGAACGCCCACTGCGAACGGGTCATCGGCACCCTCCGACGCGAACTCCTCGACCACATTCTAATCCTGGGCGAGCTGAATCCCCCGCAAGTCCACGAACAGCTGCCCGTCGGGAAACCGGTACAGGTTGCGGTGCGCCCACGCCAGCGCCGGCCACGTCTTGCCGATACCACCGGCCCCGCTGATCGCCGACACCAGCACCGTCGTCCCCGCAACCTCCAGGTCGACGGACAGCTCCGGTACGGCGATGTTCGGCCCGGTCGGTGTAGCGCGGGTAAGTACCCGCCTGGGGAACTCAGGCCACTTCGTCATCGATCAACCCGTAGGGTGGTTGGTGGCGTCGGCGAGCCAAAACACACGCCGAACGGTCGCTCGGCGCCATGGGGCGCGAGATCACCTGTACCGGCGGACGCGGAGGCGGCGAAGTTCATCGGACGCTCTCGGCCGCCCGTCGATTGGCCTATTCCGAACTCCGATATGGCCTGAGCGTTACTTCCACACCCTCCCGTTGCGAGGCCGACTGCTCCATTCGGATGTCTTCGAACCGGAGTCGGAAGATGCCCGCCGCTTACCCGGCTGCACGGGCAGACCTCCACGCCCTCGGCAGCCGAGCCACTCACATCGGACGATGCCGAAGGTGGACGGTCCTCGGGTGTTGTTCGACCGGATTGCGGCCCGGGTGAGTACAGGTCGACAGGGAAACACCTTGCCACGCGCGGCGTCGACGGCACCCGAATGGCGGTTCGTCGCCGGCGAGTTCATGTCGCCCGTCCGGGCAGCAATAGGGTTCGGTGGCGGACGACCAGCGGTGTGCTTAGCATGCGGGTATGACTGGTAGCCAAGTGAACCAGCGGGCGGGAACCGTGGTTCTCGCGGTGGGAATCGTTTCGCTGGAGTTCGCGGCTGCGGTGACCAGTTTCGTCGCCTCCACGCTGTTGCCGGTCGTCTCCGCCGATCTGGACGCGCGGAACAGCCTGGCGCTGCTGATCGCCGGGTCGACGCTGGGGTTGTTCGTGGCGCTGCCGCTGGCGAGCCGGGTGCTCCGCCTGCTGGGCACCAAGGGCACCCTGGGCACGGGGATACTCGCCTACATCGGCGGGCTCGTGCTGGCCGCCACCGCGCAGACGGCATGGATGTTCGCCTTGGGGCAGTTCGCGAACGGGCTTGCCAGCGGCTTGCTGGCGGTGTTCGGCATCAGTTCCGCGATCCGCCACCTCGATGAGCGGCTGCGCATCCGGGTGGTGGCGGCGTCGTCGGCGATGTGGATCCTGCCCGCCCTCATCGGTCCGGCCGCGACGCTGGGCCTGGAGCACCTGATGGGGTGGCGCTGGACGTTGCTCGTCCCGGTGCCGTTCGTCCTGTTCGGACGCCTGCTCGTGGTGCGTTCCGTCCGCGACGACCCGCCCGACGACTCCGAGCACCGCCCGCTGGCGCGGACGCTGCTGATCCCGCTGGGAGCCGCGGTCGTGGTGCTGAGCACGGGGTGGTGGCCGCTCGCGATCATCGGCGCGGCGGTCTCACTGGTGGGGATGCTCTCGATCCTGCCCGAGGGGACAGCGCGCTTCAGGCCCGGCACCCCCGCAGCCCTCGGCACGATGGTGCTGTTCGCGGTCGGCTACTTCGGCGCGGACAGCCTGATCACCGTGCTGTTGACCTCCGGACTGCAGATAAGCCTCGGGCAGGCCACGATCGTCCTGAGCGCCGCCCCGCTGGGCTGGGGGGTGACGAGCCTCCTAGCCTCCCGGTTCACCGCCGAACGCAACAAGCACCGCTTCCCCACCATCGGCCTGGGCCTGGCCGGCGTCGCGACGGCCGTGCTGGCCGCGGCGCTGGTCGTCTCCGTGCCGTTCCCCGTCACGGTCGTCGCGTGGGCGGTCGGCGGAATCGGCATCGGACTGGCGTACCCAGGCTTGTACATCAGGGCCACCACCGCGGGCACGAGCGGCTTCAGCGCGGCGGAGCTGGCGACCGCGGTCATCACGGCCGAGTGCACGGGGCAACTGCTGGGACGGGCGATCGGCGGTGCCCTCAGCTCAACCGACAGCTCCGACGGCCTGCTGGCTTCTTACGCGTTGTTCTCGGTCGTGCTGCTGGCCGCAGCGGTGACGGCGCGCCGGACGGCGACCGTCGAATAGCGCCTGTCGCCAGGACAGTTGACCGCCCTGCTGCGGGGTACCACTCTCGCTCCTATGTGTGCGGCGGATTCGCGGTTGGTTTTCGGCTCGGTCGCCCGGGAGTACGCGAGGTACCGGCCCGGGTATCCGCCCGAGGCGGTCTTGTGGGCGGTGGGTCGCGGCAGCGGGGCGAGGGTGCTCGACCTCGGCGCGGGAACGGGGAAGCTCACCGCGGCGGTGGTCGCCGCCGGGCACGAGGCGATCGCGGTGGAGCCGGATTCGGCGATGCTGGCCGAATTGGCGTCCGAGGTTCCGACCGCCGACGCGGTGGCGGGATCGGCGGAGGACATCCCACTGCCGGACGGGAGCGTCGACGTCGTGCTCGCCGGACAGGTGCTGCACTGGGTGGACCCGGACCGGGCGTATCCGGAGATCTCCCGGGTGCTGCGGCCCGGCGGGGTCGTCGCGGGGCTGTGGAACTCCGACGAACTCCGGTGGATCGAGCGGCTGGGCGGCACCGACGGCACCGACGAGGAGTTCGACTGGCGGGGGTTCTTCCCGACCGGCCTGTTCACAGACGAGTCGCACCGGTCCTTCGCGAACCCCCGGCCGCACACGGTCGACTCGCTCATGAGCACGATCGCGACGCATTCCCGGTTCCTCGTGCTGGACGACGCGGAACGGGAGAAGAGATTGTCATCGGTCCGGTCCGCTCTGATCCGCGGGCTGCGGGATCCGGACGGTGAGTTCGAGGTTCGGTCCCGCACCTACGTCATCCGCGCGACGAAGCGCTGATTCTCCCGAGGGCGGCGAGGATTCCGCGCGGGAGGTCGGTCAACTCCGCACCGAGCATCCCCAACGTCGACTTGGCCGCGGCCATCCCGGCCGGTGCGACCGGTGCCGGGAGGCCCACCGACGGTGAGCGCGGGTCCGTGTCCAGCAGCGCGGGGTGGAGTTCGACGCGTCGCGCAGTGCCGTCCTCGACGGTCACTTCCACCACCAGCGCGGTGCAGTCCTCACCGCTGGCCGCCAGTTCCCGCAGTCGGTGTTCGGTGAGCCCCTGTCCGTCCCCCGGGCGCAACCCGCGCGTCGTGTAGGCCTCGGCGGGCTGCGCGGCATCATCCGGTCGGAGGACCAGGCTGCCGAGGCCGTAGCAGATCAGCCCACCGCGGTAGAACTCGATCGGACGCATGACGTGCGGACCGTGCACCACGACGACGTGGGCACCCGAGTCGACCACGTCCCGGCAGGTGCGGACCAGGAACTCGGGTGGTGTGCGGGGGTCCTTCCGCCGGGCGTGGGAGTGCAGGCTCACCACCACGACATCGGCATCGGCCCCGGCCGTCCGCACGGCGTGGCGCAGCGTGTCGAGCGTGCGCTCGCTGAGAGGTTCTTCACGTCGGAAGTCGGTGGCGAGCGCTGTCACGCGCCGCAGGCCGACAGCACGCCCAGCCAAAGGTCCAATGTGGATGGTGCGGTGGGCACGGTCTCTAGCAGGCGCAGCCGGACCGTGTCGTCGGTCGAGTCGAGGGCGACCAACGCGTTCCGGTAGGACTTCCAGAAGCTGGCTGCGGTGCCCGCGACCGACGGGGTGCCCAGGAACGCGCGCAGGACGCGGTCGTTCTCGGCGCGTGGGTCGAGCTTGGCCGCCTTCACCGGCCGGCGGAGGTCTTCGGGCATGCCCGCGTGCGGGGCCGGACCGGCCCGGACCCGGTGCACGCGCAGTGCGCGGAACTGCTCTTACGCCTCGTGCGGCGGGTGCCGGTGGGCCAGGTCGCGGCGTGCGCGGACAGCACCTTGGCGGGCACGGCCCCGGCGTAGGCGAACTCCAGGAACGTGGGCAGGAAGTGCGGCGCGGACCGGCCCAGCGCGGTCCCCAGTGTGGTGGAGCCGTCGCGGGCGGCGGCCTGGGTGCGGGCGAGCAGCACGTCCCGCCCGTCGCGCGCGGGCAGGGTCACGCCCGTGATGTCGGTGCTCATCGGTCTGCCTCCGCGCGGCGCGCACGCCCTGCCCAAGCCGCGCCCGACCACCGGACACGGCGCCCCGACCGTCCGCTGCGACTCCCCTTCACGACCTCGGATCCGGGGGTGCCCCCGGTGACCGGAAAGAGTACCGACGGGCACCGACAATCCGCTTCCGCCGGCTGCACCGATCCAGGGATCGCCCGGCCAGGACAGTCCACTGTGGACTAAGAGGCCCGATGGACAGAGGCCGGCACATCGGGTTGCCGCAATCGCATCCGGACAATTCGCCCCAAGCGACTTGACATCGGCCCCGAAAGCCGACACACCGTCGACCGGAGCTCCCGAAAATAGGCCGCCGGGAGACCTCGATAGGTCTACACCAGTGGAAGTAAACACTCTTCAGCGTCAACGATTGTGCGTACGACCCGCTCGGCCGGGCATGTCATATCGTCTACACCTGTTGACACTAAGCAGGGTCCCAGTAGGATCGTCCTCCAACGCTTGTCGCTGGCTCAGGGGTGAGGACCCCAGGTGAGCGGTCGGGGTAGGGGCAGGCGTATCTGGGGGCGGAGGCTCGATGACCGAATACGTCAGTACGCTGCACGACTCGATCGAACCGCGCGACGCCGGGCAGAAGGCGGCGCGGTTGGCCGTCCTCGCACGGGCGGGTTTCCCGGTGCCGGACGGCTTCGTGATCACCACCGAGGCGTTCCAGGTGTCCCGGGGCGGATCGAGGATCCCGACGCCCGAGGTCGCGGACGCCGTGCGCGCGGCTCTCACGACACTCGGCGCGGCGTCGCTGGCCGTGCGGAGTTCCAGCGTCGACGAAGACCTCGACACCGAGTCCCGGGCCGGGGCCTACACGACCGTCCTCAACGTCACCGACGCCGAGGCCACCCTGGAGGCGGTCGGGCGGTGCTGGGCCTCGGCGGGCGCCGGGGACGCCGCACGGCCGATGGCGGTGCTGGTGCAGCCGATGGTGCCGGCGGTCGCGGCGGGTGTCGCGTTCACCGCCGACCCGGTGACCGGCGAACGGGACGCGGTCGTGATCGAAGCCGTGCGCGGACTGGCCGACGGCCTGGTCAGCGGGACGGTCTCGCCCGAGGAGTGGCGCGCCCGCCCCGGTGACGCCCCCGCCCGCACGCTCGACAAGCAGGTGCTCACCGACGAGCAGGCGGCGCAGGTCGCCGACCTGGCCAGACGAGTCGCGCGGACGAGCGGCGCCCCGCAGGACGTCGAGTGGGCGCTGTCGGCGGACGGGGTGGTGCTGTTGCAGGCCCGCCGGATCACCGGGCTGGCCGAGCCCGCCGTCGCGCCCGTGCCGCTGCCCCCGGCCGCCCCGCCGCCCGGCGCGTGGTTCCGGGAGGACAGCCACCTGGGCCCCTACCCGTGGACGCCGTACAGCCGCGCGTTGTGGAAGTGCCGGGTGCCGGTGCTGCGGCAGGTGTGCGCCGACTTCGGCACGTACTTCGAGGGGATCGACATCCGCGAGTTCGGCGGGTGGGAGTACCTGCGCCTGGTGCCGCCCGGCGGCCCACGCACGCTGGCGCTGCCGACGCGCGCGTTGCGGCTCGCGTTCGAGGTGCTGCCGAGGCTGCGCCGACGGGCCCGCAGCAGCGCCAAGGCCGTCGGCACGGACCTCGCGGGCAGACTGCTGGACCGCTGGCACCGGGAGTGGCGGGCCGATCTGCAACGGCGGATCAGCGAGCTGCGCGAGGTCGACCTGGCCGCGCTGACCGACGCCGAGCTGGCCGCCCACGTCGACGCCACGGTGGCGCTCACCGCCCTGGGCATCGAACGCCACCTGAGCCTGCACGGGGCGATCGCGGTCTCGCTGGCCGGCCTGTCCGGCACCTGCGAGCAGCTGCTCGGCTGGTCGGACGGCAAGGTCTTCGAACTGCTGTCCGGCCTGTCGCCGATGTCGACCGAGCCGGTGCGGGAACTCGCCGCGCTCGCCGCCGAACCGGACAGCGCCGCGTACGGGAAGTCGTTCGCGGAGTTCCTGCGCGGGTACGGCTGCCGGAGCCTGAGCCACGAGGTGGCCAAGCCCAACCTGGAGGAGCTGCCGCAGCTGCTGGACACGCTGGTCGCCCGTCAGCTGGAGATGGTCTACGAGCCGGTGTCCACCGCCGAGGGCCTGACCGCGTTACGCGAGCAGACGCTGGCGGAGGCGCGTGCCCTGCTCACCGACCCGAAGGACCTGGAACGGTTCGACCAGGACTTCGAACGGGCCGCCCGCGCGTACCCGTTGCGCGAGGACAACGTCTTCTACACGATCCACGCACCGCTGGGCGTCGCCCGGCGGGCGGCACTCGAACTGGGCCTTCGGCTGACCGCGCGCGGGTTGATCGACGAGCGCGACGACGTGTTCCACCTCGAACCGGAGCAGGCTTCGGCCGCGTTGACCGGGCGGACGAAGCGGCAGGCGGAAGTGCTGCGCGCCAAGGGTGAACGCGCCTGGGTACTGGCCAACCCCGGCCCGCCGATCCTGGGCGAGGAGCCGCCGCCGCGCATGGACGCGATCCCTTGGCACACCCGGCTGGTCACCAACGCGTTCCTGTGGGCCAACAGCAGGCAGTTCGGCGACCCGGCGGGCGACGCGGACGGCGCGGCCGACACGATCACCGGCGTGGCCGCCTCGCGCGGCACCTACACCGGCCCGGCCCGGATCGTCCTGGACGAGAGCGACTTCGGCCGGCTGCGGCCCGGTGACGTGCTCGTCTGCTCGGTCACCTCACCCGTGTGGTCGGTCCTCTTCCCGGTCATCGGCGCGCTGGTCACCGACAAGGGCGGGCTGCTGTCGCACCCGGCCATCATCGCCCGCGAGCACGGAATCCCGGCCGTCGTCAACACCGGCCGGGGCACCGAACTGCTCGCCGACGACCAGATCGTCACCGTGGACGGCGCCGCGGGCACCGTCCACCTCGCCGGCACGCGCACACCAGTGGAGAGGTGATCGGCTCCGATGACAGTCACGCTGCACGACCGGTCGCACCCACCGGTCCACCTCACGTCCTTCGGGCACGCCCTGGGCGAGGCCGTCGACATCGCGGCAGCGCCGTGGTTCACCGACGACGAACGGGAGAAGCTGCTCGCCCAGGGTCTGCGGACCATCCGCAGGACGCGGGAACCGGTCTGGTCGCTGGCCGCCACGGCCATCGAGGAGACCATGCGGACGGTGCCCGAAGGCCACGGGCCCCAGGCGATCGTCATCGCCGGCGGGCGGTTCGACTGGGACATCTCCCAGGGCTTCGAGGGCATGCTCATGGAGTACCCGCGACTGGCCCCGCTCCCGCTGTTCGGCATCAGCCTCAACGCGTGCGCGGGCGCGGGCAACGCCATGACCATCGCGTCCGCGTTGCTGAACACGTTCCCCGGCGGCAGCGTGCTGGTGGTGACGGCGGACTTGGTGCACACGGACGAGGACCGGGTGCACCGCAACGGGCGGGCCGTGTCGAGTGACGCCGCGGCCAGCTGCCTCGTCAGCCGGGAGCCCCTCGGGGACGGCTACCGGCTGCTCGGCTGCGCTCAGACCAACCGGCTGGACCTGTCACTGCCCGAACCCCCGGAGCGCAAGGGTTTCCGGCTGCGCGAGCAACTGCGCGCCATCACCGCCACGGCCGATGCCGCACGCGAGGCCGCCGGCGCGGAGGCCGACGACATCACCGACTTCCTGGGCAACAACCTGGCCCCGTCGGTGATGGAGCTGCAGCACAAGGCGTGCGAGATCCCCAAGGCGCGGCTGCGCTCGGAGTTCGCCCCGGAACTGGGCCACTGCTTCTCCGGGGACATCTTCCTCGCCCTTCGACGGCTGCTCGCCGACCCTCCGGAGGACGCGCCCGCCCGTCCGTTGGCGATCTGGGGTTCGTACACGTCGTGGACGGGCGCCGTGCTGGAAAGGGTGGCGCAGCCGCCGGTCTCGCTGCGACAGCCCCGAAAGGTGTCCTGAATGGACTGTCAAGGCCACGGGTCGGGCCCGGTCGACGGGCCCGACACCGGTGCGGTCAGAAGCCGCAGCAGACTCCTCGGGACGTGCGCACAGCCGATCTCCTTTCCTCCATGAGCGATTCCGATCATAGGTCGGATCACGCGGGCTCCACAGGGCTCCGTTCCGTTTGTTTTCGTGTGATGCACCGAGGAGGGTGGACATGGCCGACGAGGTCGACGCCGTGGGCAGTGGGGCGCTTGAGGTGATCGCGGACGCAATGGGCGTGGCGGACGTGCGGCCCGAGCAGTCGATGTCCGACCTGCACCCGGACTCCGCCACCCTGCTGCAGGTGGTGGGAGCCCTCCAGGAGCGGTTCGACATCACCTTCGACGTGGTCGACGTGTTCTCCGCCGAGGTCGTGGGCGACCTGGTGCGGCTGGTCCGCGAGGCGGTCGCCACGCGCTCACGGGCGTCGTGACGTCAGGCCCGGTAGCCCAGCAGTGCCGCCGACATGGTGGTGGCGCTGGACATCAGCGCCAGGACGGTGTCGCCGTCGGCGGGTCCGGGGTTGCGCGCGAGGTGGTCGAGGTTGAGCAGGGCGTCCGCCGCGAAGCAGTGCCCGACGTCGCCCGCGACGCCGGGATCGAGTCGCCGCACCGGGAACGACGCGGCCATGGCCAGCAGGTTCCGGGTGGCGCTGCCGAAGTTGGGGGTGAGCAGGTGGGTGATCCCGTCCGGCCGGGTCAACCCGGCGACGGTGGCGCGGGTGGTGGTCAGGATTCCCCTGGCGTGGGCCATCTCGTTGGCCTCCGGGTCCGGTCGCCACGAACGGGTCGCAGTGCCCAGCAGGGCGAACGCCGGACCGCTCGGCTCGGTCGTGACCAGGCAGGACGCCGCACCGTCGCTGAAGACCGTCGTGCTCATCGCCGGGAACCGGGTGCCGGAGGGCACGCGGTCCGCGGTGACCACGAGCACGGACCTCGCCGTTCCGGCGCGCACGAGGGCCGAGGCCAGGTCCCAGCCGGCGGTCAGGTTCGCGCACGCCGAGCCGCCCACGAACAACGCCCTGGTGTCGTGACGGCCGGTCCGCGCGCGGTAGTCCAGCAGCCAGTCGGTCGGCGTCCGGCCTTCCAGGGTGTCCGTGCACACCACGATGGCGTCGACGTCCACGTCCGCCGGGGTGACGGCGGCGGCGAGTTCGGCAGTGTCCTGTTCGGACACCCGGACGGTGGTGATGCCCTGCTCGGTCAAGGCGTCGAGGTTGGCCCGCACACCCGGATCGTCCAGCTGGGCGAGTGGGATCGGCCTGCCCAGTCGTTGCGCCAACGGCACAACGGACACCACGTCGTCCATACCGCTCCCCCGGTTCCCCTCGTTCTCCGCAGCCTACGGGATGCCGCGGCGCTTTCCGCGCGACTACGACCACCGCACGGGTTCGAGGGCCGCGGGTCCGAAGCGGTCGAGCACCCACTCGTCGTCGTAGACGGTGTCGAGGTAGCGGTCGCCCAGGTCCGGCGAGATGGCGACGGACGTCAGGGTGCGCTCGGGGTCGTTGCGGGTGAGCCACGTCAGGGCGCCGTTGACGATCGTGCCGGTGGATCCGCCGAGGAGGTAGCCGTGCGCGGCCAGGGCCCGGCAGGTGCGGACGGTGTCGACCTCGCTGACGTGGATGGCGTCGTGCACGGCGGACACGTCGAGCACGGGGGCCTGCTGATGTGCGCCGAGCCCGGGGATCAAACGGGCCGCGGGCGGGCCGCCGAAGTTGGCCGAGCCGACGGCGTCCACCGCGACCACGCGGACCGCCGTGCCCCGGTCGCGGAACCAGCGGACGCATCCCATCAGCGTGCCGCCGGTGCCCGCGCCGACGAACAGCACGTCCAGGTCGGGGAACCGCTTGCCGATGGCGGGCGCGGTGCCCTCGTAGTGGGCGATCCAGTTGGCCGGGTTCTCGTACTGGTTGAGCCACAGGTAGTGCGGGTTGTCCCGGCAGAGGCTGCGCACGCGCCGCTTGCGCGCGCCGAGCAGGCCGCCGTCCTCGTCGGGCTCGGTGATCACCTCGACCTCGGCGCCCATGGCCCGCATCGCGCGGACGGTGGACGGGTTGCAGCGGGTGTCGGTGACGCAGACGAACGGGATGCCGCGACCGGCGGCCACCGCGCTGAGCGCGACCCCCAGGTTGCCCGACGACGACTCGACCAGCACGGTGTCGTCACGCAGGTCGCCGTCGCGCTCGGCGGCCGCGACGAGCGCGGCGGCGGTGCGCATCTTCACCGAGCCGCCGAAGTTGAAGCCCTCGCAGCGCAGCAGCAGCCGCCTGCCGAACGGGCCGGCGAGGTCGACGTACACGTCGGTGTCGAGCAGTTCGTGCGGCCCGGACACGAGGGACATCAGGACTCCTGCCCCTGCCCGGCGGCGAGCGCGCGGTGGTCGACCTTGCCGTTGCCGGTGAGCGGGAGCTCCGCGCGCTCGTCCCAGCGCTTCGGCACCAACGCCTGCGGGAGGCGGGAATGCAGGTAGGACTCCAGATCCTCGGCGGATACCGGCGTCCGGACGACGTAGTGCGCGGTCAGCCGACGCCGTTCGCCGTCGGCCACGGTCACCGCGCACTGGGCGACGGCCGGGTGCCTGCCCAGCACGGACTCGATCTCGTCCAGCTCCATCCGCACGCCGTCGAGCTTGACCTGCCGGTCGGCGCGGCCGTGGTAGTGGACCACGCCGTCGACAACGCGGCCGAGGTCCCCGGTGCGGTAGAGGCGGCCGGTCGGCGAGGCCGGGTCGAACGGGTCGCGGTGGAACGCCGCCGCGGTCGCCTCCGGATCACCGACGTAACCCAGGCCGACGGGCACGCCGCCGACGAAGATCTCGCCGGTCACCCCGGCCTCGGCGGGCGCCCACCCGCCGTCCGTGGCGACGAGGCAGTAGAGCGCGCAGTTCGCGATCGGCCGGCCGACCGGGAGTCGGGGCAGCCCGGTGTCGGCGAGGGTGACCACGTGGTGCGTCACGTCGTCGGAGCACTCGGTGGGGCCGTAGGCGTTGAGCAGCCCGACCTCGGGCAGCGCGGTGATCGCGCGCTCGGCGAGCGCCGGCTTCAGCTCCTCGCCGGTCGAGATGAGCCAGCGCAGCGCCGGGACGGCCTGGCCGCGGTCGAGTTCGTCCAGCAGCAGGCCGATGGCGGTGGGCACCAGTTCGACGACGGTGGCACCGGAGTCGGCGAGCACCGTGCGCAGGCGGCGGGGGAAGCGCACCTCCACGTCGGTGACGACGCGCAGGCTGCCACCCACCAGGAGGGGCGCCAGCATCTGCCAGATCGCGATGTCGAACACGAGCGGGGCGGTGAACGCCACGCAGTCGCGTTCGGTCAGGTCGAGGTCGACGACCTTGGCCCACAGGTGGTTCACCATGCCCGGCCACGCCACGACGGCGCCCTTGGGGCGTCCGGTCGTGCCGGAGGTGAAGATCACGTAGCGGGGATCGGCGTGCGCCAGGTCCGCGAGACCCGGGCTGCCGGCGTCACGGGTGCGCACGACGAACTCGGTGTCGGTGTAGTCCACCAGCAGCGCGCAGCGGCCCCGGTCGAGCACGTCGGCGACGCGCGCGTCCGGCCACTTGGAGTCGACCGGCAGGTAGACGGCGCCCATCCGTTCGATCGCCAGGAACAGCACGAGGGTGGTGGCCGAGCGCGGGCCGCTGCACGCCACCACGGCGCCGGGCAGGCAACCGTTGGCGCGCAAGCGTTCGACGGCGTCGCCGACGGCCGTGACCAGCGCCCCGTAGCCGAGGGGCGGCCCGCCGGAGAGCACGGCGGGACGGTCCGGGTCCTGCGCGGCGAAGCGCTCCACGGTGTCGAAAACCCCTTCCAGCACCGGGAATTCGACCGGGTTGCGCAGGGCCGGGACCGTGCGGGGATCACCTGCCACGGGAAGCCACGTGGCGGCCCGGTCCGGAACCGTCGGCAGCGCTTCCAAGGTTCCTCCACGGGGGATGTCGTTGCCGCGACGCGATCGCCGACGGCCCGTCAACCAGACTACCCAACGATCCCCGCGCGGTCGATGCCCTTGTCGCACAACGACTGCAAGGTCTTGAGCCGTGGCGTGGCCCGTGGTACCGATATGTCCACCGGAGACGTACCGGGATGTGTCCAATGGAGACTTTTAAAGATTTCTGGGGGGATCGCGTCGATGAGCGCCGAGTCTCTGTGGACGCAGACCGCCGACGAAACGGACAACGGCTACCTCTGCACGAAGGCGGCTACGTGATCGCCTTCCGCTTGACGGGCCGGGTCGACGTCGACCGGCTGCGCTCGGCGGCACACGCCGCCGCATCGACGCACGGCGTGACCGTGCGCCCGGACGAGTTGTTCCGCCACGCCACCGACATCCGGTTGGACGCTGCCGTCGAGTCCCTGGCGCGCAACACTTTCGACCCCGGTCTTGCCGGACCGTTGGGTGTGCTTCTGGCCGGCGTGAACCCGGGCGAGCACGTGTTGGTGCTGGCCTTCGACGCGACCACGGCGGACAAGGCCGACGCCATCGTGCACTCGTTGGCTTCGGAGTACTCGGGCGTGCGCGACCGGATCGCCGCGAGCGAGCGCGCCGAGACGTTCCCGCCCACGTTGCCGCTGGACCGGACGCGCACGGGAAACCGTGATGGCGCAGCGGTCACCGCACCCGTCGCGCTCCCGGTGGAGCAGTTGCGTGCCGTCGCGGCGCACACCTCCGCGGACCACCGCACGGTCGCGCTCGCGCTGTTCGCCGTGCTGCTGCACCGTTACGACGGCGGTGGAGCGGTCTCGTTCGTCGCCCCGATCCGGGACGGCGACTCCCCCGAGGTCGCCGCTGCCGTCACCGTCCCCTTCGACGGGACCACGACGTTCGCCGACGTGGTCCGCCACGTGCGGCGCTCCCCCGCCGAGCACGCCGGGTCGACCGACCTCCCGGTGCTCACCTGGCGCACGGCGGCCACGCTCGGGTGGCCGGGTGTCGACGTCACACCGCTGCCGGTCCCGGTCGACTCCACCACGACCGATCTGCTGCTGTCGCTGAACGACGACGCGACCGGCGCGGTGGTCATGGCGGCCGACGTGGCGGACGCGGACACGGCGGCCCGCGTCGCCGGCCACCTGCTCCGCCTGCTGGCAGGCGCGGCGGGCGCCCCGGACGGCCCGGTCTCCGGGCTCCCCCTGCTGACAGCGGACGAGGAAGCCGTGTTCGCCGCCGCCGACGGCGAGGAACTCCCCGACTCCGCGCCCTTCCCCGTGCTGTTCCAGGAGATCGCCCGGCGCACCCCGGACGCGGTCGCGGTGCGCGCGGAGGACGGCGCCCTCACCTACGCCGAGCTGGACCGTGCCGCCAACCGGCTCGCGCACCTGCTGCGCGCCGCCGGAGTGGGGCCCGAGGTCGCGGTGGGTCTGTGCCTGGACCGTGGCCTCGGCCTCGCGGTCGCGGTGCTGGCCGCGCTCAAGGCGGGCGGCGCGTACGTCCCGCTCGACCCGCAGGACCCGCCGCACCGCCGGGCCGACATGGTGGCCGACTCCGGCGCGGTGATCGTCGTCGCCGAACGGCCGGTGGACCTGCCCGGGACCGCCGTGCTCGACCTGGGCGCCGCCGGGGCCGAGCTGTCCGCCCAGCCGGCCGACCACCCGCCCGCCGGGGATCCGTTGCCCGGCCACGCCGCGTACGTCCTCTACACGTCCGGTTCGACCGGCAAGCCCAAGGGTGTCGTGGTCGAGCACCGCAACCTGATGGCGTACGTGGACGGTGTGCTCGCCCGGTTCGGCATCGACCGGCCCCTGCGGTACGCGATGGTGCAGCCGTTGACGGTCGACTCCAGCGTCACCTCGTTCTTCCTGCCCCTGCGCACGGGTGGCGAGGTGCACCTGCTGTCGCGGGACCGGGCGTTGGACGCGCGGAAGCTGGCCGAGTGGGCCACCGAGCACCGCGTGGACGTGCTCAAGATCGCCCCGTCGCACCTCCAGGCGTTGCAGGCCGCGCCGAGCTTCGCCGAACTGCTGCCGCGCGAGCTGCTGGTGATCGGCGGCGAGGCCGCCGACTGGCGCTGGATGCGGGAACTCCAGGCCGGCGCGCCCTGCCGGGTGCACAACCACTACGGCCCCACCGAGACCACGGTCGGGGTGCTGACGCTGGCCGTCGCCGACCACCCGGACGCCGAGTGGGACGTCGCCGCGATCGGCAAGCCGCTGCCCGGCGTGCGGATCGAGGTGGTCGACGGCGCCGGGCAGCCGGTGCCGGTCGGGGTGACGGGCGAACTGGTGGTGCGCGGTGCCACGGTCGCCCGTGGCTACCACGAACGGCCGGAGCTGACCGACGCGGCGTTCGGCCGGGACCGCGCGGCCTACCGCACGGGTGACCACGTGCGGCGGCTGGCCGACGGCTCGGTGGCGTTCGTCGGGCGGCGTGACGACCAGGTCAAGGTGCGCGGGTTCCGGGTCGAGCCCGGCGAGATCACGGCGGCGCTGCGCGAGCACCCGGCCGTGCGGGCGGCGGTGACGGTGGTGCGCGAGGACCGGCCCGGTGACCGCGCGGTCGTGTCGTACGTCGAGGCCGCCGACCCGGTCCGGCCGGACGAGCTGGTGGCGCACCTGCGCGACCGGGTCGCACCGCACATGGTGCCGAGGACGGTGGTGGTGCTCGACCGGCTGCCGCTGTCCGCGCACGGCAAGGTCGACCGCTCCGCGCTGCCCGTCCCGCCGGCCGACGTGCCGGCGGCCGTGCCCGCCACCGACCTGGAACGGGTGGTCGCCGAGGCGTGGCGGCAGGTGCTGCGGGTCGGCGAGGTCGGGGTGGACGCGAACTTCTTCGACGTCGGCGGGCACTCGCTGCTGCTGGTGGACCTCCAGCAGCGGCTGTGCTCGGCGCTCGCCCGCGAGGTGGACCTGCTGGAGCTGCTGGCGCACACCACGGTGCGCGACCAGGCCCGGCTGCTGTCCGCCGCCCGTGCGGCGGCCGACCCCGGGGTGGAGCGGCCGCGCACCCCGCAGCAGGCGGCCCTGCTGCGGCGGCGGGTTCAGCAACGGCGAGCGAGGCGGGACCACGATGACTGACTTGACCGACGACCTGGCCGACGACAGCCTGGACATCGCGATCATCGGCATGGCGGGCCGGTTCCCCGGCGCCGATTCGGTGGCGCGGCTGTGGGCGAACCTGCTCGCGGGCACGTGCGCGGCGACCACGTTCACCCCGGACGAGCTGACGGCACGCGGGGTCGACCTCGACGCGCCGGAGCACGTGCCGATCGGCTACCCGGTGGCCGGGTCGGACGGGTTCGACGCGGCGTTCTTCGGGATCTCCCCGCGCGAGGCCGAGCTGATGGACCCGCAGCACCGGGTGCTGCTGGAGTGCGCGTGGTCGGCGATGGAGAGCGCGGGCCACGCCCCGGGCGCGTACCCCGGCCCGGTCGGCGTGTACGTGGGCGCCGGGTACAACACGTACCTGCTGGCGAACGTGGCCACCCAGCCCGGTGCCGCCGAACTGGTGCTGGACAAGCAGACCGTGGTCGGCAACCGGTCCGACTTCCTCGGCGGCCGGGTGTCCTACAAGCTCGGGATGGAGGGCCCGAGCGTCAACATCCAGTCGGCGTGCTCGACGTCGCTGGTCGCCGTCGTGGAGGCGTGCCAGGCGCTGCTGGCGTTCCAGTGCGACATGGCGCTGGCCGGTGGCGTGGCGGTGGACCACAACAGGCTGCGCGGCTACCGGTACCAGCCCGGCGGGATCCTCTCCCCCGACGGCCTGACCCGCACGTTCGACGCGCGCGCCCAGGGCACCGTCGGCGGTGACGGGGTCGGGGTCGTGGTGCTCAAGCGGCTGCGGGACGCCGAGGCCGACGGCGACCACGTCCACGCGGTGATCAAGGGCACGGCGGTCAACAACGACGGGGCGCGCCGGGCGGGGTTCACCGCGCCCGCGGCGGCGACCCAGGCGGCGGTGATCACCGCCGCGCTGGCCGCCGCCGACGTCGACCCGGCGACCGTCGGCTACGTCGAGCTGCACGGCACGGCGACGCCGCTGGGCGACCCGATCGAGTTCGCGGCGCTCACCTCGGCGTTCGCCGGGGTCGAGGCGGGCAGCTGCCTGCTGGGGTCGGTCAAGACCAACATCGGCCACCTGGACTCGGCCGCCGGCGTCGCCGGGCTGATCAAGGCGGTGCTCGCGGTCGAGCACGGGGTCGTGCCCGCGAGCCTGCACTTCAGCGAGCCCAACCCGAGGATCGCGTTGGCGGGCAGCCCGTTCGCGATGGCGACGGAGACGCAGCCGTGGCCCGGGTCCGGGCCGCGACGGGCGGGCGTCAGCTCGTTCGGGCTCGGCGGCACGAACGCCCACGTCGTGTTGGAGCAGGCGCCGCCCCGGCCGCCCCGGCAGGGCGTCGAACGGGAGGAGCTGCTGGTCCTCTCGGCGAAGACGGCGACGGCCCTGGACGCGTTGACCGACCGGTTGCACGAGCACCTGCGCGCCCACCCCGACCTCCCGCTCGCCGACGTGGCCGGCACGCTGCGGGCGGGCCGCCGCGAGCTGCCGCACCGCCGGGCGCTGGTCGCCACCAGCCGTGACGCCGCGCTCGACGCCCTGGCGGTGCGCGACGACGGCAGGCTGCTCACCGGGCACGCGGGCGAGGCGGCGGACCGGCCGGTCGCGTTCGTGTTCACCGGGTTCGGCTCCCAGTTCCCGGGGATGGCGCGGTCCCTCCACGCCGACGAACCGGCCTTCCGGGCCGCGTTCGACGAGTGCGCCGACCTGCTGCTGCCGTTGCTCGACCAGGACATCCGGCCGCTGGTGTTCACGCCGTCGACCGACGCCCCGACCTCCGTGTTCGGCGGGCCGCCCCGCGCGGAGCACCCGTTGGACGGGCCGCTGCTCGGCTACCCGGCGACGTTCGCCCTCGGGTACGCGCTGGCGGGGCTGTGGGCGTCGTGGGGCGTGCGGCCGGACGTGATGATCGGCCACAGCCTCGGCGAGACGGTGGCCGCCTGCCTGGCCGGGGTGTTCACCCTGCCGGACGCGCTGCGGCTGGTCGTGGCCCGGGCGAGGCTGATCGAGGCGGGTGACGAGGGCGCGATGATGGCCGTCGCGCTCGCCGAGGACGCGGTCGCGGAGTTCCTGGACGACGAGGTGTCGCCGGCCGCGGTGAACGGGCCCGCCACGTGCGTGCTGTCCGGCACCGTCGCGGGCATCGAGCGGGTCGGCGCGCGGCTGGCCGCCGCCGGGCACCAGTACCGGCTGCTGGCGTCCCGGCACGCGTTCCACTCGCCGTTGATGGACCCGGTCGTCGAACCCTACGAGCGGCTGGTGGCGGAGGTGGCGCTGAAGCCGCCGACCACGCGGTTCGTCTCCAACGTCACCGGCACGTGGATCACCGACGAGCAGGCCACCGACCCGGCGTACTGGGCGCGCCACCTGCGCCGCCCGGTGCGGTTCGCCGACGGCGTGGCGGCGCTGTGGTCGGTGCCCGACGTGGTCGTGGTCGAGATCGGCCCGTCGCCGACGCTGACGTCCGCGGTGCTCCAGCACCCGGCCGCCGCCGCGACCGACCGGGTGGTGGTGCCGTCGCTGGCGGGCACCGCGCCCGGCCGCACCGACCGGGCCGCGCTGCTGCACGCGGCGGCCCGGCTGTGGCTGGCGGGCAAGCGGGCGCCGTTCGAGGCGGGGCCGGTGCGGCGCGTTCCGCTGCCCACCTACCCGTTCGAGCGCAAGCGGTTCTGGTTGGAGCCCGGCACGCCGTCGGCGGCGGGGCCGTCGGCGCACCGCCGCACGGCGGGTGGCGACTGGTTCCACAGCCCGTCGTGGACGCGGCTGACGCCGGCCCCGCCGGCCGACCGGTCGCGGTGGGCCCGGTCGCGCTGGCTGGTGTTCGCCGACGGTGGCGGGATCGGCCACGACCTGGCCGCCGCACTGCGCGACCGCGGAGCCGACGTCCGGACCGTGGTGCCCGAGGGTCCGGGCGACCACGTGCTCGTGCCCGGAGACGAACGGGCGGCGACCGCGCTCGCCGACGAGCTCCGGGCGTCCGGGGCGCTGCCGGACCGGGTGGTGCACTGCTGGGCGACCGGCGATCCGGGCGCGCACGACGTGGACGCGGAGGTGGACCGGGGTTTCGGGTCGCTGCTGCACTGGGCCAAGGCCGTCCACCACGAGCTGATGACCACGGCGCAGCGCTGGGACGTCGTCACGACCGGCGTGTGCGCGGTGCTGGGCGACGAGCCGCTGTCGCCGACCAGGGCGGCCGTGCGCGGGCTGGCCCGGGTCCTCGGCCAGGAGTACCCGTCGTTGACGTGCGTGCACCACGACGTGCCCGACGGGGGCGTGCTCGACGGGGGCGTGCTCGACATCCTGCTCGACGGGCTCGCCCACGACGGGGACGAGCGCACCGTGGCCCTGCGCGGCCGCAGCCGCTGGGCGCCCACGTACGTCGTGGAGGAGCCGCCGGCCGGCGCCGAGCCCGTGGTCGTGCCGGGCGGCGTCTACCTGATCACGGGCGGGCTGGGGAAGATCGGCCTGCTCATCGCCCGTGCTCTGGCCGAACGCGAGCGGGTCCGCCTGGTCCTCGTCGGACGGTCCGGCCTGCGCGCGGACGGCCCGCCGGAGACCGCCCGCGCCGTGCAGGACCTGCGGGAGCTGGGTGCCGAGGTGCTGGTGTCGGCCGTGGACGTGGCCGACGCGGACGCGGTCGCCCGGCTCAAGGCCGAGGTCCTCGACCGGTTCGGCCGCGTCGACGGGCTGTTCCACTGCGCGGGCACCACCGGCCGCGACGCCCACCGGTCCGTGGACGAGACCGGCGCCGCCGAGGTGGCCTGGCACTTCGACCCCAAGGTGCGCGGCCCGCACGTGCTGCGGGAGGCGCTGGCCGACCAGGACCTGAAGGCCGCCGTGCTGTGCTCGTCGGTGGCGGCCCTGCTCGGCGGGCTCGGGTTCGCCGCCTACGCGGCCGCCAACGCGGTGCTCGACGCGTTCGCCCACGCCCACCACGGGCCCGGCGAGCCGTGGATGAGCGTCGACTGGGAGGCGTGGCTGTTCACCGACGAGGAGCGGGCCGCGCACGGCGCGGGGTCGGCCGTCGGCGAGCTGGCGCTGACCGCGGAGGAGGGCCGGTCGGTGGTCGACCGGCTGCTGACCATCGTGCCGAGGCCGCAGCTGGCCGTCTCGACCGGTGACCTGACCGCGCGGGAACGGCTGTGGGCCGCGCCCGCCGCCGCCGCGCCCGCACCGACCCGGCACGAGCGGCCCGCGCTGCACAACCCGTACGTCGCGCCGGACGGGCCGGTGGAGCGGCGGATCGCCGACATCTGGCAGGACGTGCTGGGTGTGACGGAGGTCGGCGCGCACGACAACTTCTTCGACCTGGGAGGCAGCTCGCTGCTGGGCCTGAAGGTGGTGCACCGGTTGCGCGGCGAGCTGGGCGCGGCGGTGCCGCTCACCGTCGTCTACGAAGGCCCGACCGTGCGGACGCTGGCCGCCGTGGTCGGCGGACTGCGGGACGACCGATGAGCGGGGCGGTGGCGATCGTCGGCCTGGCCTGCCGGTTCCCCGGCGCGCCCGACGCGGACCGGTACTGGGCGAACCTCGGCGCGGGCGTCGAGTCGATCCGGCCGGTCGCCGACGCCGCGCCCGGCGTGGTCGCGTGGGCGCCCGAGTTCGACGGCATCGAGCGGTTCGACGCGGAGTTTTTCGGCTACACCGCCCGCGAGGCCGAGATCACCGACCCGCAGCAGCGGCTGTTCCTGGAGACGGCGTGGTCCGCGCTGGAGCACGCCGGGTGCGACCCGGCGCGGTTCCCCGGCCGGGTCGGGGTGTTCGGAGGCAGCGGCACCAACCACTACGCCCACCACGTCCACTCCCACCAGCGGCTCGTGGACACCGTCGGCCGGACGCAGGTGCTGCTCGGCAACGAGCTGGGGTTCCTGGCGACCAGGGTGTCCTACAAGCTCGGCCTGACCGGGCCGAGCCTGTCGCTGCGCACGGCGTGCTCGACGGCGCTGGTGGCGCTGCACCTGGCGTGCCGGAGCCTGCGCGACGGCGAGTGCGAGATGGCGCTGAGCGGCGGCGTGTACCTGGATCGGGAGCAGCAGGACGGCTACCGGCACCTGGAGGGTTCGTTCGTGTCGCCGGACGGGCATGTGCGGCCGTTCGACGCGGACGCACGCGGCACCGTGTTCGGCTCGGGCGTCGGGGTGGTGGCGCTCAAGCGACTGGAGGACGCGCTGGCCGACGGCGACACCGTCTACGCGGTGGTGCGCGGCTCGGCGGTGAACAACGACGGCGCGGTCAAGGTCGGGTTCACCGCGCCGAGCGCCACCGGGCAGGCGGCGGTGATCAGCGCGGCGCTGGCCGACGCCGGGTTGTCGCCTGAGGACATCGACTACGTGGAGGCGCACGGGACGGGCACCGCGCTCGGCGACCCGATCGAGGTGCGGGCGCTGAACCTGGCCTACCAGGAGCGCGGCTCGTGCCTGTTGGGTTCGGTCAAGGGGAACGTCGGGCACCTGGACGCGGCTGCGGGCATGGCCGGGCTGATCAAGACCGTGCTGGCGCTGCACCACGAGGTGCTGCCGGCCACGCTGAACCACCGAACGCCGAACCCCGAGGTGGACTTCGCCGGCGGCCCGTTCCGCGTCGTGGTCGAGCGGACGTCGTGGCCTCGCGACCCGCAGCGCACGCGTCGGGCGGGTGTCAGCGCGTTCGGGTTCGGCGGCACCAACGCGCACGTCATCGTCGAGGAGGCGCCGCTTCGCCAAAGAGTCCACAGTAGACATTCGACCCACACCCTGGTTCTCTCGGCCAGGACGCCGGAAGCCCTGGAGGAGGCCACCGACCGGTTGGCCGATCACCTGGACCGGCAGCGGCCCGACCTCGCGGACACCGCGCACACCTTGGCCATCGGGCGTCGGGAGTTCCCGCACCGGCGGGCGTTGACGATCACCAGCGCCGACCCGGCCGACGCCGCGACCGCCCTGCGTGAGCGTTCGTCCGCTCACATGACCACGCGACACACCTCGACGGACTCGCCGGACGTGGTGTTCTTGTTCACCGGTCAGGGTTCGCAGCACGTCGGCATGGGTCACGACCTGTACCAGACCGAACCCGTCTACCGGGACACCGTCGACCACTGCGCCGAA
>NZ_JACHJN010000021.1 GCF_014203665.1 Saccharothrix tamanrassetensis | reverse complement strand
GCCCACAACTCATCCGGCACCAACCGCAACGCCAACCGATCGACCACAGCACAGATCATGACAGCAACACGATCACCACGTGAGACCAGCTCTAACTCGGACGTATAGCGGTCCGGTTCGCCTAGCCGGTCGTTCAGTACCGCCAACATCGGCGGCACGTGCGGCAGCGTGTCGATGGCACGCTCGGCAGACGACATGCTCCCTCCTTCCCACGACCCTGCTGTAGTCAGGGGCAGGAAGAATGGCGCAGGTCGCGAGCCGACCCTCCTCGCGTCGGTCACCGGAGGCGGGCGGGCGCGGACGGGGGCGTGCCGGGCTGTGGGCGGCGGTGTCACGGGGCGACTGCGCCGGTGTGCAGCGCGACGTTGCCCCGGTGGCCATCGGGCTGATGGTCCCGCGAGCAGCTCGCCTGCAGCAGGGCGGTGAGCTCGGCGGGAGTCGCGGCCGAGGCGTCTATCTCGTAGGCGGTGAGGATGGCCGCCCGAGCAGTGCGGGGCGTAGGCCTTGACCGCTGGCAGGTGTCCAGGGCTTCCTATGGCTTCGGCCGGGAAGCCGTACTGGTTGCGGGTGGTTGTTTTACCTGTGTCTGATGCTCAGGTCTCCTCGGCGCGTGCACAGACCTGCTAGCCGCCCTCGACGTCGTCGTGGCTGATGTCGTGGAAGCAGTTCTCTCGAAGCAGCCAGGCGCGCGGGTTGGTGCCGTCGCGGTCGGTCAGGGCAACAGGCCGTTCGTCGGCGGTGTGTACCTGCCAGCGGCGCACTCCATTGTCTGTGTCGACGGGCGTGGTGAGCACGAAGGCCTCGACGGTGTAGGAGGCAGGCCAAGTGGGCAGCGCCCGCACCCACACGTCGCGGGCCTCCGGCGATGCCTAATCAGGCGTTTCCTCGGCGGCGGGGCTAAGCATGGCGGTGTGGTTCTCAGGTGTTGGTACGACGCGTCGGGTTCAGGTTAGGGACATCTCGGCATGTCTTGTCACGCTTGGGGTTTCAAGCGACGGACTGGGTGTTCCGGCATAGTCGGTCTCCCGATGGCCGCCTTCTGCGGCTGCTGCTAGTAGGGCTTTGTTAGGTGCTATTGACCTGCGGTTTCTGTGTTGGGGTTGTGGCCCGGACGAGTTGTCGGCAGGTGTGGCAGACACCGGTCCAGGCCGCGAGTAAGTGCTGGAGTTCGCGCAGGACGGCGTAGAGGGTCAGTCCCGCGCAGGGGCTTTTGGGTGCGGCGGAGCTTGATGCAGATCGCCTGGGCGACCGAGGCGAAGGTGACGTGACGGTGCCAGCCCAGCCAGGAGCGGCCCTCGAAGTGGTCCAGGCCGAGCCCGTCCTTGAGTTCGCGGTAGTCGTGCTCGATCCGCCACCGCATCTTGGCCGGTTTCACCATGTCTCGCAGGCGGATGTCGGCGGGCAGAGTGGAGAGCCAGTAGTCGGTGGGTTCGGGTTCGCCGGTGGGCCATTCGGCCAGCAACCAGCACTCGAGCAGGCTGCCGTCGGGGTGGCGGGGGATGTTACGGTTGGCCGGGCGCACCCGCAGCGTCAGCAAGCGCGAGCGCATGGTCGCGGTCGGGTTGCCGGCGCTCTTGCGCGAGCCGCGCCTCCAGACCACGAATCGCCCCGCCGAGCGCCCGGCCTCGGTGATCAGGGTCTTGGCGGTGACGGGCTTGTCCGGGTAGGTCGTCTTCGTCGGTGGGCGGCCGGTGCCTGACCAGGTCGGCGGGACCGGGACCGACGAGGCCGGATGCAGGCTGGTGAAGGCCGAGACCGCCAGCGCGTAGGTCAGACCGCGGTCGGCCAGCCCTTGGCGGAAGGCGGTGTTGTCGCCGTAGGCCGAGTCGGCCACCACCGGCCGCCGCGGCATGCCGCAGCCCACGAGCTCGTCGATCATGCCAGCGCCAGACGCCACTTCTCCCGATGCCGCACCCGGTCCGGGATCGAGCAGCGGGCCCGCTTCCGGGCGATCTCCGCCGCGGCCTGTCCGTCGTCGATCTTGTGGTCGTCCCAGGACTCGGGCAGGAACCACCGCCAGTCCACCGCCGCCGAGGTCCAGTCGGTGACCGCGTGCACGCTGACCCCGACCTGGCAGTTGCCCCGCTTGCCCAACGCCCCGCAGTACTTCCGCGCCACCCCGGGCGAGGAAGTGCCGTCCTTGGGGAAACCGGTGTCGTCCACGGCCAACGCGTCCGGATCGACGAACCCCGCCGCCCACACCGCCAACCGCCGCCGGACCTCGACGTGATCCCAGGTCGAGGTCGTGACGAACTGCTGCAACTGCTGATGATCGACACCGAGGCGTTCAGCCATGGGCCGCATCGACTTGCGCCTGCCATCCAGTAATAGCCCCCGCTGATCGACCTGTAACGTCTTCCTCGCGCGAGCGGGGATGGAACCTTGTGCCTGCCGATAACTTCATCCATGCAGGTTGAAGCAGTACATAGCTTGAAAGGCCAAGGCGCCCGTGGGTGCGGCCGCAGATCCGCAACGCGTCGACTGACGCGGCATGATGACCGGCCATGCTGCTCCGACTGGCCTACCTGGCCGTGACCAACGCGTTCGTCTTGCTGCGCCTGCTGCCCATGAGCGACCGGGACAAAGACACGGAGATCCTGGCGCTACGGCACCAGATCACCCTCCTGGAACGCCAACTCGGCAACGCCCGTCCGCAGTTCTCCCCCGACGACCGGGCGTTCCTCGCGGCACTACTGCACCGACTTCCGATCGACCTGCGTCGGCTGCGACTGCCGGTACGCCCGGAGACGGTGCTGCGATGGCATCGCAACCACATAGCACGCCGCCACGCGGTGAGATCCCGTCCCAAGCGGCCCGGGCGACCACGGACCATCCGCTCGATCAGCCTCCTGGCGCTGCGCCCGGCACGAGACAACCCCGCCTCGGGCTACCGCCGCACCCACGGCGAACTACCCGTATTCGGCATCAAGATCGCCCCGTACACCGTGTGTGGCAGATCCCTCAACGAATACCACCACGCCACCTGATCTGCACAACGCCACCCACAATACCCCGCAGGTCCAGCAGTGGCTGATCCGCCATGCCGCTGATGAAGGCATTGCCCGCACCGCTGGGCGGAGCCGGTGCGGGCAATGCGACTTCAGTTGGACTCGGTCCAACCCCTAATCGCGGAGTGATCTTCTAGGCAAGCTGCGCGTGAGAAATCCCACCAAGGAATCGGCGCGTGCTTCCATTGTCCCCATACAGTGTAAGTGAGCCCTGCCCAATTGATGCAATCCGCCGCCGCCCTGAACCTGCCGCTGTCACAGCGGGACCAGTATCCTCTGGCGCGTCCCGCCTCGTCTCGGGCGTAACCGCCTGAGCAGTTTGCGTGCAGTTCCTGGGTGTGGGCGGAGTTTTGTGGAGATTCTTGTGCTTGGGCTGTGGGTATCGCCGCGCTTAGCGACAGTGCTACCGCCGCAGCGCCTAGAACGATTCTACGAGGAAGTTTCATCCTGATCCTTTCATCGGTGGTACTGGGTCTGTTCCGACGCTATGTGGGGTGACTGGTACGAGTGCTTGGTTTCCGCTTGAATGGGTTGGTCGTTGCCGCTGCCTCTGCTTGATGGGCTGGCGAGGGGAGGTCCCCGATGGTGGAGTTCCGCCTGCTCGGTCAGGTTGTGGTGGAGCGCGATGGTCATCAGGTGGATGTTGGGCCAGCACGGCAGCAGTGCGTGCTCGCTGTCCTGCTGGTCGAGGCCAACACCGCGGTGCCGGCGGAAGTGCTCATCGACCGGGTGTGGGAGGACCGGCCGCCGCTGCGGGTGCGTAGTTCGCTGCACAGCTATCTGACCCGGCTGCGCCGCGCGCTGGCGGCTGCGCCGGTGAGCATCACCTGGCGGTCAGGGAGCTATGTCCTTACCGTTGACGAGCAAGCCGTTGACCTGCACCGGTTTCGCCGCCTGATCGGCCAGGCTCGCACGGCCGTCGACGACGAACAGGCGATGGCCTTGATTCGACAGGCGCTGGAGCTGTGGCGCGGGGAGGCGTTCGCCGGGCTGGACACCCCATGGCTGCACACGGTCCGCGCCGTTGTTGAGCAGGAACGGCTCGGGGCCATGCTCGATCTGACCGACCGCAGGTTACGGCTCGGCCAGCATGCCGCCGTGCTGCCGGCACTCCGGGCGCAAGCCGAACAGCACCCGGTGAACGAACGACTGGTCGGGCAGTTCATGCTGGCCCTGTACCGCGACGGCCGTCAAGCCGACGCCCTCCAGGTATTTCGGGACACGCGGCACACTCTCGCCAGCGAACTCGGGATCGAGCCCGGCCCGGACCTGCGCCGGCTGCATGAGCGGATCCTGCGCGCCGATCCCGACCTGGCCGCGCCGACCATGCCGCGGCCGATACGCCGCAACGACCTGCCCGGCGATGTCGCGGACTTCACCGGCCGTCGTGCCGAGCTGGACCGGTTGCGGTCGATGCTGCCGCGCGACGCCGATACCGGGCCGGGCACCGCGGCGGTGATCGCGGCGATCGACGGGATGGCGGGTGTTGGCAAGACCACGCTCGCGATCCACCTGGCCCACCACGTCGCCAGGCGGTATCCGGACGCGCAGCTGTACATCGATCTGCGCGCGCACACAGCCGGGCATGAACCGGTCGAACCTGTCGCTGCTTTGAACACGCTGCTGCGCGCGCTCGACGTGTCCGGCGAGAAGATCCCGGAGGAGCTGGAAACGCGGGCCGCGCTCTGGCGTGCGGAGCTAGCCGGGCGCAAGGTGTTGATCGTGTTGGACAACGCCGCCAGCGCGACCCAGGTCCGCCCCTTGCTGCCTGGCACCGCCGGCTGCCTGACTCTGGTGACCAGCCGCCGCCGACTGGTCGATCTGGAGACCGCGCACACCCTGTCCCTCGATGTGCTGCCCCGCGCCGACGCCGTCAATCTCGTCCGCGGCGTGTTCGGCGACGATCGTGCCGCTGACACGGATGCCGTCCAAGTGCTCGTGGAGCTATGCGGATACCTGCCGCTCGCGCTGCGGATCGCTGCGGCCCGGTTGCGTACTCGTCCTACGTGGACAGTAGCGGACCTGGTCACACGGTTGCGTGATGGGCGAACCCGGCTCACGGCGGGGGACCGCAGCGTCGCCGCCGCGTTCGGCCTTTCCTACCAACAGCTTTCCGCGCCGCGGCAGCGCTTGTTCCGACGACTGGGACTTGTCCCAGGACCGGACTTCGACCGGTACGCGGCGTCCGCACTGAACCAGACTGATCCGGTCGCCACCGGCGAACTGTTGGAGGAACTGGTCGACGTCCACCTGCTTCAGCAGCCTGCACCCGGCCGGTACCGCTTCCACGACCTTTTACGCCACCACGCCGCCGACCTTGCCGCGCACACCGACACCCCGGCCGACGAGCAAACCGCCCTCGCCAACCTGGTCGACCACTACCTCCACACCGCCTACGCCGCTGACCGGCTGATACGCCCGCACCGCACGCCGATCGAGATCGGCCAGCCCCCATTCGACTGCCATCCCCAGCCCCTGCCGGACGCGGCGGCGGCGTGGGCCTGGTTCACTGCCGAATACCCCAACCTGCTCGCCAGCCAACAACTGGCGGTCGAGCGGAAGTGGCACGACGCAGTCTGGCAGCTCGCGTGGGTCCTGCACACCTTCCATCATCGGCAGGGCCACATCCACGACCACGTCGTCGCGTGGCGCGCCGCCATGGCCGCCGCCGACCGGCTCAGCGAGCCGGCGGTCCTGATCATGACCCACCGCCTCCTTGGCAACGCCCACAGCCTGGCGGCCCGGCACGACGAGGCCATCCAACACCTCGCCCGGTCGCTGCGACTGGCCGAAGACGCCGGCGACATCCACGGTCAAGCGCACGCGCACGGTGCGCTGTCCCAGGTCTGGGGCGGCCAGGGAGATCACCTACGGGCGCTGGAGTCCGCCACCCACGCCATGCGCCTGTTTCGGGCGATCGACCTGCCGGTATGGGAAGCCGAGGCGCAGAGCGCGGTGGGCTGGCATCGCGCCCAGCTCGGCCACTACGCGCAGGCTCGCATCGACTGCGAGCACGCTCTCGTCCTGCGCCGCCGCCACCATGACCGCAGTGGCGAGGCGTTGACCATGGACAACTTGGGCTACATCGCCCACCACACCGGCCAGCACACCGACGCACTCGACTACTACCAACAAGCGCTCCTCGTGTACCGCGAGTCCGGCAACACCTACGAAGAAGCCAGCGCGCTGGACCGGCTCGGCCACACCCACCTCGCGCTCAACCAACACGAGCAGGCCACCCAAGCCTGGCGGCAAGCGGCAGAGCTATTCCACGCCCAAGGCCGCACCACCGACGCCGACCGCATCCAGCGCCAGCTCACCGAAATCTGGCAGTCGCGACATCACCCACCTAACCCGCATGAAAGAAAACCGCGCGTTTGAATACGACCTTTCCGCCAGTGAGATGGCCGGCATCGGACTAAGCGCACCATTGAAGGGAGCATGACCCATACATCACCGAAGGGCTCAAATACGTACGCCAGGAATATCGTCTCCTACCCGGTTCAGTCCTTGAAATATGCGGATACCACCACCAAGGCGACCGCTAGACGGGCTCCGACACCGTTGATCGTCGGATTGGTGCAGCAGAAACTGTTCCAGCTTTGCTAAGCGGTGATTATAACACCCCATTGCAGCGAGTCCCGCTAACTGCGCACTCCCGCCGGGCAGTGACATGCCGATGAGACTCTCGCATCCGTCGCTGGGTTGTGCCAGGCGCTGGCGGTCAGGAGGTGTACCTGCGGACAGAGCCCTAGTGTCGTAAGTCCTCCAGCAGAAGCTCGCAGGCACTGCTCCACATACCGTGATCACCGTTGTTGAGCACCCGCAAGGCCTTCCTGACGAACAACCATCGCGGCCACCGCAGCCGATAGTCGGCGTTGTCGAAGCGCGCACCTATCCCGCATCCTCTCAACGACCGCCCGCCAAGGGACGGCGTATTGCGTTTGGCCTGCTAATTCGTTCTGTACTGAAGTTATAGACCTGACCCTCTCCGGTCATCGTCGTGATCGGCCAAGCGAGTCACAACGCGTCGGACGTGTCCCCTGGAGTGTGGTTTTCCGGAGCTCAGGGATGTTCCGGGTGCCACAGAACGGCACCTTTCGCACCGACGAAGGCCGTTATGGACTACCCCTACGGTGATCGCCTGTTCACCCATACCTTGCCCGCTTCGAAGCCCGGCGACGTGCCCGAGCCGGTAGCACCGCAGCCGCAGACCCCGTCCGATGATGATGTCGTCGCGGCCCAACACCCGGGTCGCGCTCTGTCGGCGCGATGGTCGCGACGACCAGCGGGTCTATCGCCGTCGAAGAGTCGCCGCGGTTCCGTCGCAGGACCCAGCGCTACCGTCGCGTCGGTGGCGCCGTTCCCCGACTGGTGGGTGGACAACGTCTTGTGCATGACGTTCGACCAGAATAGCGCAGGCTGCCCCGGCTATGGCGAGGGCGCTCCGCTAACCTGACCGAATCCCATCCGACCGCCCGTCCCCAGTCCCGGGGGTGGGCGGTCGCCGTTTAACTGCCCGGACTGCAGGCGTCGACTCGCATCTCCCAAAGCGCTGCGGCGATGCTGGCGGAGGTCGACAGCCGCAACGGCGACATCGACGCCTGGTCGGGGTGTTGCGCCAGGCGGTTGAGGACTTCTTCGATCCGCAGCCGAGGCTGGACGCGGCTTTGCACTGCATCGTGCCGAACGCAACGAGGATGCCGATCAGGAAAGATCCGTCCTGTTGGCAACGGCGCCGTCGGGCTGGCCGGGTATCCACGAGGCGCGACGACCGACGGCGCAGATTGCCTTCGAGGAAAGTCACCTGGACGCTGCGTCGCCTGCTGAGCCTGACGGTGCGCCGCGAGACCGACGTCCGCGATTACGAACGACTCGCCACCACGAAGCCATGGTCCGCTGGTCAATGATCCATCACCAGTCGCCGACTCACCCGACACCACTAGCTCGGAAGCGGGCACTAGGAGGCGAGGCGGACAACTGATCCATCCGCAGGCTCCTGGCGGCGCCCATTTACGGCTGAGATTCGCCCGTTCGGCCATATGAAGTCTGGCATGCTCTTGCACTGGCTCGCGCTATCTTCCTGACGCCGCCCGGCCGCGCCGGTGACCCAGGGCATTGCGGCTGTCCAACGATACGTCGACAACCAGGTCGGTGCGGGTGCCGGCATGTGGCCTTGAGACGGCTGGTGTCGGCTACCTGCTGGCCAGGCCCAGGACACTCCGCGATGGAACGGCCATCAATATCGTGGTAGCGGAACGTGACGACCCGACACCGGCACCTGGGGATCCCGCCACCCATTTCCAGGATAGTCGTCGGGTGCCGGATGGCCCGACCATTCAGGTGCCGGTCACGTCGACAACATGGAGTCGGAGATGACAGGAAAATCTCTCGCGACGCTTCCGAGCCGAAGTCGATCATGACGGTCATGGCCGCCCCCACGACGGCCCGGAAGCTGGCCAGGCGACTGGGCGAACACCTGCGCACGCAGATCGATCACCGTGGACGTGCCCGGTCGGCCTGTGGCAGCCGTGTCCTGGAGTCCGTCCTGACGTGCCGATTGCTGGAGGACGACGCCCGGTACCCCACCGCGCTCGCTGCGGTCCGCTCTTACCTGCGCGCCGCCGGCGACCGCGACGACCTCACCCCGGTGGACCAGGTCCTGCTCGGTACGGCCGACGCCCGGAACGCGCTGGCCGGGTTCGGCCACCACACCGCCGGGCGGAAACGGGTCCTGATGAGCGCGATCCTGCACGCCGCCGGCGTGCCGGAAGCCCCCGCACCACCGCCGACCGTGGTCGCCGACGGCAGCCTGCACACCTGGAAGCAGGCCGAACTGACGGCCTGCCGGGTCATCTGCGCCCGCGCCGCCGGCACGGCCGTGCCCGACGACCACCTCGACACCTTGGCCGGGCTGCTGCTCCGGCCGCAGATCTTCGAGGGCAACCACCTGCCCCATCTGCTGTTCCTGCACGCGCTGCGGCCCTACCCGGCCCATCGGGTGGCCGTCCGACACGGCTTGGACCTGCTGGTGGCGACCCAACACGCCGATGGCGGGTTCAGCGTGGCCGAGTACTTCGACACCTGGGTGAGTTCGATCGTGGCCACCGCGCTGACCGAGGCGGGCACCGGACGCGAGGTGGTGGCGCGCACGGCCGCGTGGCTGGCGGCCTGCCAGTCCGGTGACGGGGGGTGGTCCTACACACCGCAGGCCACCCAGACCGACATGGACACCACCTACACCGTGATGGTGTTCCTGCACAACCACGATCCGGCCCGGTACGCGCCCCACCTGCAGGCCGGGCACGCCTACGCGCGGGGCATGCAGAACACCGACGGCGGCTGGCCCACCTACCGCCGCGGCAGCATGTCGGAGCCGGCCATGACCGGCGGCGCCTTGGTCGTGCTCGCCCAGCACCCCGATGCGCACGCCGAGCAGATCGTGGCCGGCGCTAGGTGGCTGGCCGGTGTCCAGAAGCCGGACGGCACCTTCGAGCGCGGGTGGAGCCTCGCGGAGGGCAACGCGATCTTCCGCGCCGTGCACGGCCTGTGCGCCGCACGCGGCCGGCTCGCGCTGCCCCCGACCGTGGCCGACGCCGTGGACCACGCCCTCAGCCTGGCGGCCGGCTACCTGGAGCGGACGCAGAACCGTGACGGCGGCTGGGGACACCACGCCGGCCGTGCCAGTGATCCGGTCAGCACCGGCTACGCCCTGGCCGCTCTCGGCCGGCTCCACCGGATGCGCCCGGTGCCGTCGGCGCTGGAGTACCTGGCCGCGCGCCAACGCCCCGACGGCGGGTTCGACGCACCCGCTGACACAGCCGCGCCCCGCCCGATTCCGGTAGACGTCCCGGTGCTCGCCCCGGCCTACGTCCTGCGCGGCCTGGCCCGTTGCGGAGGGTGAGCCTGGGATGCGGTACGTCGCCCGGATCTTCGATTTCGACGGAACCCTGGTCGACACCGGCGACCTCAACATCTCCGCCGTGCACGCCGCACTCACCGAACACGGGCTCCACGACATCCCCCCGGCGTGGACGCGGACCGCACCTCTGGCGGACCTGACCGCGCTGCGCGGTCGACTGCATGCAGACCTGGGGGCGCGGCTGGGTTGCACCGACGACGATTTCGTGCGCTCGGCCCGTGCCCACTGGTTGGCCAACGCCCATCGGGCGGTCCCGATACCGCGGATGGTGGCCTTGGCGCGCGCTGCCGCGCGCAGCGGGCCGGTCGCGGTCGCCTCGGCCAACGACGGCCTCATCGTGCGCGCCGGGCTTGCCGCGGCCGAGCTGTCCGAGGTGATCGCTGTCGTCGTCGCCCGTGAGGACGTCATCCGACTCAAGCCAGCCCCCGACGCCTTCCAGGTCGCCGCCCGCAGACTGAACGTGCCCGCGGCGCGGTGCCTGGTTTACGAGAACACCGACGAGGGAGTCACCGCGGCACGCGCGGCGGGCATGCACGTCGTGGACGTCCGCCTCCCCGAGGGCGCCGTGCGGTCCGACCGGGATACGGGCGACTGGGGCAGCGGGCCCGTGGATCCGCAGTTCAGTGAGCCGACATAGGCCGTGCCGGCAACGGGAGTGGAGCGGAGGTGGTCACACGCTTCTCGGGTGCCACCGTGTCATTGCCGATCACCGCTCACCCTTGTCCGGCGGAGTGCCGGTGGCCGGGGTTCGGGCGGTCGCCCGGAGCCGCAGTCCGCGCGGGATCAGCGTGGCGACCAGCTTGGGGCGGACGCGGTCGCCGCCGGGGATCGGGCGCAGGTGCCAGCGGCTGGTGATGGTGGCCAAGGCGAGCGTGGTCTCGATCAACCCGAACTGCTCGCCGATGCACTTGCGTGCTCCGGTGCCGAAGGGGATGAACGCCTGGCGTGGCGGCTGGGAGCGCTCGGGTGCCCAGCGGTCGGGGTCGTAGTGATCAGGGACCGGGTAGGAGTCGGGACGGTGGTGGACGAGATAGGGGCTGTAGCACACTGTGGTACCGGCGCGGACCCGATGCCCGTCGATCTCGGCGTCGGTGGTGACCCGGCGGGTGACGAGCCATGCGGGCGGGTAGTGGCGCAGCGTCTCGGTGATCACTCGGCGGGTCAGGTGGAGCCTGGGCAGGTCCGCGAAACCGGCACGCCGGCCGGCGAGGACGGTGTCGACCTCTTGGTGCAGGCGGTCTTCGAGGTCGGGGTGTCCGGTCAGCATGTGCAGCGCCCAGGACAGCGTGCAACCAACGGTCTCCGCACCGCCCATCAGGAACGTCACGGCTTGGTCGGAGATCTCGGCGTCGCTCAGTCCGCGGCCGTCGGAGTCTCGCACGGCCAGCAGCATCGACAGCAGATCCCCGTGGTCGGTGCCGCCGGTGCTGCGCGCGGCCAGGGCGTCATTGATGGTCCGGCGCAGGCGGGTGCAGGCGTGGAGGTAGCGGCGGGTACCGGGGGTGGGCAGCCGGTCCAGCAGTGGTGGTGTCAGCATCCTCCGGAAGATGCCGGCCATGATGGTGGCCAGATCCTCGGCGATCCACGAGCGCGCGGTGGCGGTCAGGGCGTCGGAGAACAGGGCCGCGGCCACGTTCCGGGCCGCCAGGGCGGTCATCTCGGCCATCACGTCGAGTACCTGGCCCTCACGCCACGCGGAAACCGCCGCCGTGCTCTGCTCGGCGATGATCTCGGCGTAGCCGGGCAGACGGTCGGCGTGGAAGGCAGGCTGCACCAGCCGGCGCTGGCGGCGGTGCCGGCTGTGGGGACAGGTGCCGAGGCCGTCACCGAGGGATTCGCGGTACCGGTCGAACAGCTGCCCGCCCTTGTCGAAGACGCGGTCGTTGCGCAGCACGTCGTGCAGCAGCTGTGGGTCGCACAGGATGACGATGCTGGTCGGGCCGACCCGGACCCGGACCACACCACCCTGCTCCGGCAGGGACGCCAGGAACCCCAACGGGTCGCGCAGCAAGGGTACGAGGTGGCCCACCAGCGGCCGTGCTCCGGCCGCTGTGGGCATCGTGTCGACGGTCGTCATGACGACTCCTGACGGTCGTGGGGATCAAGAGGTGGCGCTCCCACGGCGGCGCACAGGCAGGAGCGGACCGCGATCGGCGTAATGTGCACCATGTACGCCCGCCTTCAGTGGTCGCGGTCGACGGCGAAGTGCGCCAGCGCAAGCAGTTCGGTACGGCCACGGGACGGCGCGGCGACGCGTTCCAGCGACCGCGTCGCGGCGAGCAGGTGGTGCCCGGCGCGCCGCCGGGCCCACTGACGGGCGCCGGTGTCTTCGATCAGCCCGGCCAACGACGCCAGGTCGTCGGCGTCCGCCGGCTCGTGGTTGTAGCGCCGGGCGAACTCGCGACCGGCCGGGTGGCCAGAGTTCAGGGTGGTCACCACCGGAAGGGACTTCTTGCGGGCGGCCAGGTCGGAGTACGCCGGTTTGCCGGTGGTGGCCGGATCCCCCCAGATGCCCAGGATGTCGTCGACGAACTGGTACGCGATCCCCAAGTGGCGGCCGAAGTCGTCGAAGCCGGTGGCGACATCGGCTCCCGCGCCGGCGCTCAACGCGCCGAGTGCCCCGGCACAGCCGAACAGCGCTCCGGTCTTGCCGCGGGCCATCTCGGTGCACTCGTCGACGGCGACGTCGGTGCGGCGCTCGAACGCGATGTCCGCGTGCTGCCCGCCGCACAGTTCGATGACGCAGCCCGTGATCCGCTCAACCGCCGGGGGCCGGTCGGCGACCACCTTCACCGCGAGCGACAACAGGGCATCGCCGGCGATGATCGCATCGGCCGTGCCAAAAGCACGCCACGCGGCAGTCCGGTGCCGTCGGGTCTCGTCGCCGTCGATGACGTCGTCGTGCAGCAGGGAGAAGTTGTGCACCAGTTCCACGGCCATCGCCGCTCCGGTGGCCCGGCCGGGATCACCGCCGGAGGCCTCGGCCGACAGCAGCGCCAAGGCCCCGCGCAGCGCCTTGCCGCCCGAGCCGGTGGTCGGAGTTCCGTCGACGTCCCACCACCCCAGGTGGTAGCCGGCGATCCTGCGCATGGATGCCGGTAACTGCCGCGCCGCTTCGCGCAGCGCCGACTCCGTCGCCCGGCTGCTCCACATCAACACTTCTTGCGCCGTACGCGCCTCCGGCGGCGTGTCCGGTACCGACACCCACTCCTCCTCTTCGCAATTCCATACGAGGGTTGCCGCACCACACGTGCGACGCCGACGAGGATTACGTGCCTCGGCGAGCGATCCGACGCGGCCGGATTCGGGGCGATACATCTGGCGACCGGGATGCCGGCCCGACTCAGTCAACTTCCGACCACACCGGAGAAGCAAGTGCGCTCACTCGAATACCCACACCCAGCCCACTCCCGGCCGCCATACCCGGTTACGGTGCGTCAACACAGCAGACGTCCGGAGAATCGTGTTCTCGACAGGAATCGCAGGCAGTAGCGTATGCACCGGGGAGGAGCCCCTCCTGCTGCCGCGAGACTTCCGCAAACGGTCCGTGGTCGCGTTGTCAAGCAGGCGCGATCGTCGGTCAGCGTCTGATACCGGGTAACGCCCCTGATCTCACGAAGATCCGCTCTGAAGATCAATGCCGGTGTCATCCGCGACCATTGCCGCCCGAATAGACTAATCCAGTCGCTTGCGAGTCCGCGGATGCCGTGCCAGGCTGATTGTGGTACCGCTGCGCCTCACGTGTGCTGCCCCTTCTTCATGCAGTACGCCGTCAAGGGGCGTCTGTTGTCGTGTCGATTTCGAGAAAATTGGGATGGCCAGGGCATCGCATGCACATCGTGCGACGTTCGCCCGCCTCCCGGGATGGGTGCCCGGTGGGACCGAGGACTACCCGGACGGCGCCCTGCAACCGTCGCCGACCCGTCCCGGCGGTCGCGGTGCCGTCAGCACCGGCCGCCACACACCGAAGCCCAATAACAGCACCACGGCGAGAACGCCCGTGTCGGATCGGCCACCGTCCCGGCTACCGACCCGTCCCGACACCGTTGTCCTCGTCGTCCGAAGCCCAATGGTATGCGGTGGTCGACGCATGGAGGCGCGGGGCATATGCGAGGCGAGCGTCTGCGTGCTGTCACCAAAATCCTGACGTCGCTGCTACGGACCGAGATCAGACGACCGGAGCCGGCACAGAGCGGCGACGGCCCGATGCGCGACCGGCGGCACGAGAGGGCGCGCGCGGTACGGCGCGCGTTGGAGGACCTCGGCCCTTTCTACGTCAAGGTGGGCCAGATGCTTTCCACCCGCCCGGACATCGTGTCGGTCCCGGTGATGGAAGAACTGGAGAAGCTGCACGACCAGGCCGCTCCGATGCCATTCGAGACCTTCGCACCGGTGCTGGAAGCCGAGTTGGGCACCGCGTGGCGGGAGAGGTTCCGTTCCGTCAACACCGAACGCCCGTTGGGGACCGCGTCGTTGGCCCAGGCGTACCGCGCCGTCTTGTCGGACGGCACCGACGCGGTGATCAAAGTGCAGCGACCCGACGTGGCCCGCACCTTCCACGGCGACATGGCCCTGTTGCGGCGGGCCGCGAAGATCATGAACCGGGCCCTGCCGAGGCTGGCCGAGGTGCTCGACGTCGACGCCATGCTCGGGGTGGTCTTCGACGCCATGCGGCCGGAGTTGGATTTCACCATCGAGGCGCGGAACATGGAGCTCGCCCGACCGAGCGTGGAGCGGTTCCGCACTCTGGCTGTGCCGGACGTGCTGTTCGCGACCCCCCGCGTGTTGGTGCAGAGCATGTCCTCCGGTGTCTCCATCCGCGATTTCAAGCGCGACAGCCTCCCGCGCGAGGACCGGGTGGCCATCGGTGAGGACCTGCTGGCGTTCATGCACCGGGGCTACTTCGTGGACCGGGTCTTCCACGCCGATCCGCACCCGGGCAACATCCTGGTCCAGGACGACGGTCGCGCGACGGTCATCGACTGGGGCATGGTCGGCAGGATCGACCGCCGCACGAGCACAGCGCTGCTGCTGATGCTGCTCAACGTGGCGTTGAACGACGGCTCCGGCGTGGCCAACGCCTGGCTGGAGATCAGCCGCCTGACCTCCCGCGCCGACGTGGCCGCCTTCGTCGGCGACATCACGATCATCGTTCCGCACATGGTCACCGCGTCACTGGGGGAACTGGACTTCGGCCGCACCCTGACGACGGTCATGCGGCACTCGACGCGGCGCGGCATCCAGATCAGCCCTGCGGTGTCCATCCTGGGCAAATCGTTCGCCAACATCGACGGATCGGTGCGCTATCTGGCGCCGGAGGTGCAGATCACCCGGGTGTTCCAGCACCACCTGGAAACCATCCTGCTCGACCTGGGCAGGGAGCACCTGTCCCGCGCCTTCGCGGGCCGCACCGCGCTGGAGGCCATGCTGGGAATCACGGCCGCACCCGACCAGGTCCGCAACCTCCTACACGGCCTCGGCGACCGCCGCCCGTCCGAAGTTGGAGCCCTGATGGCGTCCGGGATAGCCGTGGGCCGTCGACCGACGTGGCACTGGGTCGCGGGCGCCGTGGCGCTGTGGGTGGCGCACAGGCGGCACCGCGACCCGACCGCACGGTGATCCGGACGCCCGCTGCACACCTGTGACGAGAACATCCGCCCACCGAACCACCCGGAGACCAGTCATGGGGCACCCACCTCGACAACGCCGAACGATCGACATGGCGCCGCTGGACGGAGTATTCTGGCGCCTGCGCAGCGACCCGGTCCTGAAGCCGGTCGTCGTCGCGCTTTTCCACCTCGACGGCGTCACCGACCCCGCGCAGCTGCGCGAGTGGCATGAACGGACACTGCTGACCGACCCCCGGTTCAGCAGCAGGGTCGGAGGGACCGACCGATCACCCCGCTGGGAACCCGATCCCGCCTTCACCCTGGACGACCACGTCGTCCGGGTGCCGCTCGCGGGCGCCGAGGCGTCCGACCAGTTGGTGCGTGAACTGGTCAGCGCGCCGTTCACCCGCGACATCCCCCCATGGCGGGCGTACGTCATCGACAACCCCTCCGCGGGCACATCGCTGTATCTGCTCAAGCTCACGCACGCGATGGCCGACGGCCTGCGGATCGTCGAGCTCATCACCGGACGCCGCGCGCCCGCCACGCGCACAGCCGACGACGCGCCGGCCGGGAACCAGCCGCCGACGCTCAGGCCGCTGGACCGCATCGGCCGGTGGGCGCGACTGGTCAAGGCAGTCGCCGCACCGAGCGGAAGACCTCGCCACCAGCTCAGCGGCGCACGGCGTCACACCTTCTTCGAAGTGCCGCTGGCCGGCCTGAAGGCCGCCGGCACGGCGTCGGGGGGAACGCTCAACCACGCGTTGCTCGCTGCGCTGACCCGAGGCATCTCCCGGTACCGCGAGCGGACCGAAGGGCGCCGGCCGACCGCTCTAGCCGCCCTGTCGGCCGTCGCGCGCAGTACGACCGGCGCGACCAAGCCCGCCAACGACTTCATCTTCGTCCACTTGACCCTGCCCGTCGTCGACGACAGCGTCGAGGACCACCTGCGCGCGGTGCGCGCCGCCATCCGGAGCACCGGGGACCACGATGCCGTCGACTGGCTCGGCCCGGCCTCCGCCATCGCCCCGCTGCTGCCCACCGGACTGATCCGCGCCGGCCTCAAGCACTTCTCCGCGTCCCACGACTTCGTCGTCAGCAACATCCCGGCAGGACGGAGCACCATCGCCATCGGCGGTCGACGGGTGACCGCGGTCTTCGGCGTAACCCCCCTTTCCGCGGCCCCCATGACCATCACCTTGGTGTCCTATCAGGACACCTGCCACATCACGCTGAACACCGACCCCGCTGCCGGGCACGACCTTCCCGCACTGGTGCACGACATCCGCACCAGCTTGCAGGAAACCATCGAATGGGGCGTGAAGAGACTTGACACGTAACGGTTCCCCTCCGGCCGGCGCCCCCGCTCGCGTGCGAGGCCGAGTCTTGGCGGTCCGAAAGCAGGACGAGCACCACCACGGGTATGGACCGGCCCCCGAATCCCCTCGTCGTGTCGGCGGTGCCGGACCCGGTCGCTCGACTCGCCGAATCAGACAGTCGACCACAGGGCAGGGACGGCCCCAGTCCCCGTCGGCGGGGTGGATGCAACTGCTGTGTTCGCGGCGGCTTGGCCTCACCTGCGGTCGACCCGGTGTTCGGGTTGGCGCGCTCCGACATCTGCCGCCCCTCGACCGATCTGATCACCATCGCGCCGACCGGTCCTCGGCGGCCTCATCAACGAGTACGAACCCACAGCAGCCTGACCGCAGGTCAAGCCGTGCGGCCGACTTTTGGCACCGCACAGGAGGCCACCGTCACATCGGCGGTGGCCGCCACGCGAGGGCGACACGGACCTGCATCTTCGCCCCGGAGGTGCTACCCGCTTCGATGACCACGGTGCCCTGGGCGATGCCGGACATGGTGATGTTGCGGTGGGGGAAGGTCCAGGTGGCGCCGGAGGCCGCCAGCCAGAACTGGGAGGCCACCGCGCCGTGTCCGCCGGTGGCGATGCGGTCGATGAACACCCGGTTCTCGGCGGGAAGTAGCGGTTGATGCCGGTGCCGATCACCGCGATCGTGCGTCCGTCGGCGTCCAAACCTGCGGTGTGGGCGGCGGTGTCGATACCTCCGGGCAGGCTGGACACGACGGTCACGCCGCGGTCGACCAGTTCGCGGGCCATGCGACCGGCGCGCTTGATGCCTTCCTCGCTGGCCTGCCGGGTGCCGACCACGGCGACACTGCGCAGGTCGTCCTCGGTCAGTTCACCGCGCACGAACAAAAACGGCGGCGGGTTGTGCACCAGGCGCAAGATCGCCGGTAGTCCTGGTCGAGGATGGTGATCAGCCGTGCGTCGTCCTAGGTCAACTTGTCCAGTTCGGCCTGTGACGCCCGTGACCGACCTGCTCGACGAGGCCATCCACCTCCTCGCGGCGTTCCAACTGGCGGGCTACCCGCACGTGGCCGGCACGCTGTGGGAAATCAACGACCCGATCGCCGCCGACATCGCCGAGGCCATCTACGCACACCTCACGACGGACGGCCGCCCGATCCTTCCCGGCCGGCGTTCGCGCTTCACCACGCCGTGCGGGCAGCCCGCGACAAGTTGCCCCTCACCCCGTCGTTGTGGGCCGCGCACATCCACGCCGGACGGTGCGGAATGAGATTCACGATTTCCGCCCCCGGCGGCCTGGCGATGCTGGACCCTGGGTGGACGGGAGGCTATTCCCGCCTGATCGGCCCGACGACATCGCGTTCGTCGAGGCGACGGCCAACCCGTGGTCCGGGCACCCGACCGGAGAAAGGTCCCGACCACCCAGGTGGATTTGGATTCAGCACGCCGACGGCCCGAGGTCCGACGGCAGGACAAGACCAGGGGGAATCGAATGATCCGAAACATGCTACGACCGCGTCGAGCGGCGGGACTCGCCGCGGCCGCGTGTGCCGTGGCCTGGATGGTCACGGTGGCACCTGCGGCAGCCGGTGCGCCGCAGGCACCCGTCGAGCACCCGTTCACCGACGGGGCGGCGATCGCGGAGCAGCGTGGTCTGGACGGGTCGGTGGCGGTGGGGACGCCCACTCCCCCGTTGCGGGCCGCCACCACGGCGGCTTCGACCAGGCCGCAGACGTTGGTGCAGGGGGTACTGGTCGTCGACGCGGTCGGCCCGACCGAGCAGTGGCAGTGCTCGGCGAGCGCCGTCGTGAGCGACAACCGGAACATGATCGCCACCGCCGCGCACTGCCTGGAGGACGGCCCGAAGGACGGGAAACCGGCCCGCCGAGGCACCGGCGGGTACTTCGTCCCCGCGTACGACAAGACCGCAAACGCCGACACCTCGATGCCGTACGGCAAGTTCGCGATCAGCAAGATGGCGATCCCCGGGAACTGGACGTTGTCCGGCGACGTCGACTACGACTTCGCCTTCGCGACCGTGCTGCCCAACGAGAAGGGCAGGCTGGGAGACCTGGTCGGGTGGAACGGGCTGATGTTCAACCGGGGACGGGAGGAAGCGCGCACCGTCGTGGGGTACCTCGGGGACCTCACCCCGTACCGGTGCGACGGGGTGACGTCGATGGTCGCTTTCCCCTTCGACGTACGCCCCTCCCTGACGCACTGCGACGTCGACAAGGGGGCCAGCGGAAGTCCCTGGCTGGCCGACTTCGACGGCCGCGAGGGCTGGGTCAACGGGGTGAGCAGCACGCAGCACTTCTTCCCGGAGCCGTTCATCGCCTCGCCGTACTTCGACGACGACGTGTACGACCTCTGGAAGAGCTTCCGGGGCAGCAACTGATCACCACGGCCCTCGGTCGGTCACCATCCGGTCGCGGGACGATGACTGACAGAAGGTCGCCCTCGTGCCCGCCGGGCGAACTTAGGTTTCCCGTGCGCGACTTCCTGGGCGCGCCGCAGCAGACTTGGACAGCGGATCCAGAACGAAAGCACGGCCTATCTACTGCCGTGGTTGAGGTCGTCGTCGGCCAGATCGGATGATGTCGTGGCTCCGTCGAAGAACCAGTCCAGGCGCGCGCGCCGTCGTCGGCGACCGACACGTCGCCCTGGCGCTGATGGCTGGAGGGTACGCATGGCGACCTGGACATAGGCGGGCATCGAGCTCGACCTGACGCGCCCATCCGGGTCGTGTTGTCGGGACCGCTGAGCTGCGGAGACAAGGGTTGGCGAAGGCCTTAACGTGGTGTTCATGGCAGTGCGATGCAGGTGATAGGCAACCGGAACGCGGCTTCGCGGCTCGTGTGCCCGGCAAGCAAGTGGTCCGGGTGACGCTGACGGCGCGGGGTGCGCTCGTTCGGCGAGGTCACGGCGCGCACGGCGGTGGCCACGCGGCAGAGTCGCTGGAAGCGACATCGCCGTAACACCTGGAAATTTCGGTCGGATATACCTGGATATGCTATCGATACGAGGATGCCAACTAGGCTCGAATCGAATTTCCTTCCGATGCGTTCCCGACCTCGTCAACCGTCATGCGCGGCACCACCAGGAGGCAGTTCAGCGCTAGACTGTATCAGTCTTTGGATTACCCCAATGAGCCCTATCGCAAACAAACTTGGTACAACTACTCTACTAGTCCGTAGAGCACTTACGTGCCGCATCAATGTTTTCCGCGCAACGTCTTCGAAACAGGGGGAATACACGCTGACCGCAGGAGCGTCAGCTTGGGGCAGGAGCCTACTCCCCCTGAGCTTGGGGTTAAACCCGAGAACACTGAAGGGAAATCACTGTGAAAAGAGTGGTTAAGACCGCACTCACCAGTGTGATGATGTCCGTCGCAGTATTGGGCGCCGTCGCCGCACCCGCGCAGGCCTGGGTGAATCCGGGCCAGCACACGCAGCACCCGGCGGAGGGTGGGACCTGGGAGTACGGTTTCTGGGATGTCAAGCTCCGCTCCTACTACACCGTCAACAGGTGTCACGGTTCGACCGTGATCAGGTACATCGACGGCCGCGAGACCAGCCGCTCAAGGAGCATCGACACAGCCTCTGGCCGCAGATCCATCGCGGAGATCTCGACCATCAACTCGCCCGGTCTGGAAGCGCGTTACTACTACCGCACCTGCTAGTGGGGCCGTCGTCAGGTTGCCATCGAAGGTGACGACGCAAAGTCAGATCAGCTCACCCCAGGTGATACCGCGGACACCTGGGGTGAGTACCCTTGGAGGTGGTGGATCACCGAGCCGCCTGGGAGAGGCCGTGTACAAGCGTGTGGTGATGATAGTCGCGGGAGCATTGTTCGGCCTGCTTGCCTTGGTAGCGACCATTGTTACCGACATCCTCGATCGAGATTTTCCACAAGCCCTTAGCGCGCAGACCAGGATAGGCGTTGATTTAAACAAGTCGCAGCTTACGGACAAAGAGGTCCTCGGAAAGCTCACCGAACTCGACGCACGCTGGAACCTCGGCTTGGTCAAAATCGCGCCGGATCTTGCTGGCGACCGCGACCAGCGAGTGTTCGCAACCCTCAACGACAGAGACCTCCCTGCTACGTTCAGCTGGTTCGGCGGTGATGGGGCGGGCAGAGTAGTCGGCAAGGACCGCCTGACCAACTCACCACCAGACGGCACCTATCTCGTAACCGGCGAAAGCGCCCGGATCGGCGAGCTTGAAGGCGCGCTGGGTGATGTAGGCGTGCGGGTGACTCGCACTGACGCATCGGTCACCAGCAGCCTGGAGTTCGTCATGAAGGAAGGCAGCTTTGGTGCCGCGATTCTCGCCGCGTTCGCTCTGATCGCAACGCTGGCGCTGTTCTGGTTGTCGATGAAGGCGCGCAGCCGCGCGCTCCGCGTGCTCGGCGGCTGCCCGACCGCACGAATCCAGTTGCAGGATCTGGGTGGCTTCGCGGGCGTATTGCTGCTTTCGGCCGCAATGGTCACGATCGCCGCCGCTGTCTACGTGGGTGCGTCCCGTGGCTGGCTGTACGTCAGTCCTTTCCTCAAGTCACTCATCGGTCTCGAGTCCGCGGTCATCGCCGTGTCGCTGCTCGCGGCGCTCGCGATGTCGGCGTCCGCGTGGCCCAGCGCGACCATGCTCGCCACCCGGCAGCCTGCGGTGAGGAGCCTGCGCACGGCGGCCATCGTGGTCCAGGCTTTGACGTTCGTGCTGGTCGTGTCCGCAGCCGGGCCTGCGTGGTCGGCATATCAAAACTCCTCGGCCGCAGCAGCCGAGACGGCGCAGTGGAAGCAGCTCGCGGATCAGGTCGCCATCACTTTCGGAATGAGTGACCAAGAGATGACCGCCGTCGAGCCCCAAATCGGCAAGCTGGTGCAGCACGCCGAGTCGCACGACGAGGCTGCGTTCTCCTACACCTTCACGGAGTCCGCTTTCCAGGCGGATTTCGGTCAGTACTCGGCAGTGTCCTTTGTGAACCAGCGCTGGCTGGACTTGATGACCGGTGCCGCGCAGCCGCAAGCGCTCACGCCCGTGCCGTCTGATCGCGTTCAGGACCTGATGCGTTCCAGCAGCCTGGGTGAGCAGTTCGCGATCATGTCACGCAGGCAGGATCCCAGTGGGGAGCTGCCTTCAACGTTCACGTACCTGCAACCAACCGCCGGATTCCGGCTGCCGGTGTCCGAAGGCGGTAGCGGCCAGAGCCTCCAGTTCCTCAGCGATGTCCTGATCGCGGTCGTGCCGTCGGTACACGACGCGTTCAACGATAGCAATCTGACCTCCATGATGTCGACCGGCAACGTCGTGTTCACCGGCGCGGCGAACGCGCAGCACCTGCTCGAGCGCACCGGTCTTTCCACGCAGGCACTGCGCGAACAGGGGTTTAAGGGTGAACTGGGCGTCGTCTACATCGCGGAAGAAGGGATTCTACGCGCGCAGTTCACCGCCTACGTGGTGTGGCTGATGAATCTTGCACTGATCGCGCTCTTCGTCGCCTTTGCCGTCGCTGCCGTGGTCAGCGCGCTGATCACCTCCCTGTTGCAGGCGAAACGCGACTTCCCGCTGAGGTTGTCTGGACGGTCATGGGCACGGATTCTCCAGAGTAGAGTCGCCAGGGAACTAGGGGCCGGTGTGGTCCTCGTGTTCGTTGTTCTACTGTTTCAAGGCATCAGCTCGGCCGGGCCGGTACTGTTGGCTGGGGTGTGCGGTTTCATCGTTATTCCGTTGAGTCACGTGTTTACCGCACGCTGGTGTTTCGCTGGCGTCGGCAAGCGTCGAATCTGATAGGGGTTAGAAGATGCTCATCGAGGCCGAGGGTCTTTCAGTAGCGATAGGCGGACGGCCAGTACTCGACGGCGTGTCTGTTCGCTGCGAACCCGGGACGACGACCGCCCTGGTCGGCCCCAGCGGTTCCGGAAAAACCACGCTGTTGCATAGCCTCGGGCTGCTGCTCCCGGTCGATCGAGGACGTATCCTATTTGACGGCGACGACGCCACCAAGTACAGCTCGGCGGCCCGGCGCAAGTTTTGGCGTGATCACGCGGCGTTCGTCCTTCAAGACTACGGCATCATGGACGAGGAGTCGGTGGCCTTCAACATCACGATGGAGGCAAGTGTCCTGCGCAAGCAGGCCACCGGTGATTACAAGCAGCTGGCACAGGTACTCGAGCGGATGGGGCTGGCGGAACGCCAAGGCGAAGCAGCCAGCCATCTCAGCGGTGGCGAGAAACAGCGACTTGCACTGGCCAGGGCCGTGTACAAGCGGGCCACCGTCCTGTTCGTTGACGAACCCACCGCCTCGCTCGACGCCGCCAACCGGCGAAAGGTCATCGACCTACTCACGGAGTTCGCCGCGAACGGCTGCACGGTCATCGTGTCTACCCACGACACCGAGATGATCAACGCATGCGATTCCCGACATGAGGTCGCAGCCAATTCATCGGCGCCGCGCCTCGTAGACCAACGATCGCACTAGCGCAGAAGGATCACTATGAACCTCGCCTCTAAGATCGCTATCGGTGTCGTCGCGGCAGCGCTACTCGGCGCAGGACTGATGTGGTTCGGCGGCGCGCTCTCCTCCGGTGGCGACACGCACCCGCCGTGTGAGCAGTTGCCGACCGCAGCCGAGGCCACCTCCGGGCTCTCCAGCAACCAGGCTCTAGTTGACGAGATCAAGGCGTTGGGCAAGAGCACTTCAGTCAACGTAGGCAAGCCGTGCCCCGCCGGGCAGGACCGCGCGCTGATCGAGGTGACCTACAGATCGGACTCCGAGCGTGATGCGATCAGCAACCTGCTCGGGAGCCGCAACGGGTTCGGTGTCCCGGTGTACCTGGTCAAAGGCTGACCGGGTTATTTCCTGCCCTACGACGACGGACGCGGTCACCGGATTCGTGCCACCATTCCCGCGACGAGCCGTGAGCTGTGCTTGCCCAGAATCCTGACGCGGACGCATGACTACCAGGCGGATCATTCTAGAGCAAACATATAGTGTCGCACTTTCGCTGGAGGTGTACAAAACTTACAGTGGTTGCCTGTTGGGCCAAAATCATGCGGCGAGGCAAGGCGTCGAATGCAGGCAAGAGGTTGCTTGTTCGATAAGTCGGGCGATCATCCGAGTGCTGTTCGTGATCGCTGGCGCTGTGGTTACCCTGCTCGATTGAAAAATCTATCGAGCAGGTTGAGGCCACTTCGAGGTCATCTCGTGGTGGCGTAGTATGTGCAGGCAACGGCGCAGTACAACTGCCGCGTCGGTACCGCCATGGTCGGCGCGGCGGATGAAGGAGTCGAGGGTATGCAGGTCACGTAAGCCGCTCAAGGTGGTCAGGCCAGACCAATTACGCATATCGTATCCGTAGCCTTCGGTAAAGCGGTCGAGCTCCGCAGTGGTACGACCCATGCAGATACCTTGACAGATGTTGGCCATGGCTGAGTTCGCGCGGCCCGGAGGCGGTTTCGTCCCAATCGCCGAGCAGCCATTGGCCACTAAGACCACGTCTCACGTGGCGTTGATGGTCGTGTCATGATCTTGGATCGTGGTTGATCGGTTGTCGTTGCGGTTGGTGCCCGATGAGTTGTGGGCG
>NZ_JACHJN010000020.1 GCF_014203665.1 Saccharothrix tamanrassetensis | reverse complement strand
GCCGACCCAGGAGCACCCCCAGGACACGGGTCGAACAACGCGCGTTCCGACTCAACTCCCGGGAGATCAACTCCCGCTCCTCGAACGACAACAACGCACCACCGGCCATACGACAACCCCACCACCCGACGGACAAGATCAAAACCGCTGTCGCCATGACCGTATGACACCGCCCAACTTTCTCCGGAGCGGCTACACCTTGCGTTGGTGGTTCTTCAGGGCTGCGTAGTGGGATTGCCCGCGCACTCGTCCGACGATGTGGCGTCGGCACGCCGGACCTCCGGCGGCACGGCCGGCAGGCGCGCGACCATCCTGGCGCCCGTTTCGCCGTCCTCCACGCGAAGCGTTCCGCCGTGCCGGGTGGCGATGTCGCGGGCGAGCGTGAGGCCGAGGCCCGAGCCGCCGGCGTCCCGGGCGCGAGCGTCGTCCAGGCGGGCGAAGCGGTCGAAGACGCGTTCACGGTCCGGGACCGGGATGCCGGGGCCGTCGTCGAGCACTTCGAGGACCACCTCCCCCTCCGACCGGCCGACGCGCACGGTGACGGAGGCGTGCGCGTGCCGCACCGCGTTGTCCAGGACGTTGCGCAGCAGGCGTTCGAGCTGCACGGGTTCGCCCGCGACCGTTGCCGGCCCATCGACAACGGACCGCACCACCGGGCCGCCGGGCTCGACCTCGCGCTCGGCGACCTGCTCGCGCACCACGTCCGCGAGGTCCACGACACCGTGCGGCGCCGGGACCTCTGCCGGGTCGACGGCGAGCTGCAACAGGTCGGCCGTGATGCGCTGCAACCGCTGGACGTCGAGCAGCGACCGGTGGGCAACGGCGGGCCAGTCCGCCCGGCCCGGGTGCGCGAGCGCGACCTCCAGGCCGGCCCGCAGGTTCGCGAGCGGGCTGCGCAGCTCGTGGCCGGCGTCGGCGACGAAGCGTTCCTGCTGGTCGTGCGCCTGTTGCAGCCGGTCCAAGGCGGCGTTGGTGGTCCGGGCGAGCCGGGCCACCTCGTCACCGGAACGGGGTACCGGCACGCGCCGGTCGAGCCGGCTACCCCTGACCTCGGCCAGCTCGCGGCGGATCGCCTCCACGGGCCGCAGCGCGCGTCCGGCCGAGAACCACGCGACCAGCGCCGTGAGCAGGACCGCGAGCGGGACGAAGAACCTCAGCGTGTCGTCGAACATGGTCAGCGTGCGGAGCGTGTCCCACGGCAGCACGAACAGGTACAGGGTGAGTCGACGGTGATCCGTCGGCGCGGCACCGCTCAAGCCGGAGTCCAAGGTGGCCCCTTGCCGGCCGGCCGGCCGGCTCCACCAGATCGGCCGGAACGCCGTCGACCACGCGGCCGAGCACGGTGTACGTCCGGTATTCGCGCCACTGCGGGTGCTCTCCGGGCCGGAGCGTGACGCTCGTGGTGGTGGTCCAGTCCGCCGGTGCGCCCGCGGGGGCCGGTGGCAGCGGTGTCCACTCGGGACTCCAGCGGCGCAGGTTGGCGCTGCTGACCACCGCCTGCCCGGAGTCCGCGACCACCTCGAACATCGCGTCACCGCCAGGCACCGCCGTGGCGAGCGCGGGCCGCCCGCCACCGGTGGACGCGGCGCGGTAGGCGTCGGCCATCCGGTCCAGCTCCGCGCGGGTCGAGTTCCTCGCGCTGTCGGTCAACTGCTCGCCCAGGAACTCGCGCGTTCCCAGCCACCCCAGGGCGAACACCACCACGCAGAGCAGCGTGGCCGACAGTGCGGTGCTCCGCCGCACCGACACCGGCCACCACCTACTCATCGGCCACCACCCCGCCGTGGGTCAACCGGTAGCCGACACCCCGCACCGTGGCGATGGTGCGGCGGCCGAACGGCGCGTCCAGCTTGCGCCGCAACGCGCTCACGTAGACCTCCACGATGTTCGGGTCGCCCCGGTACGCCAGGGCCCAGACCTGCTCCAGGATCTCGTGCTTCGCGACCACCTGCCCGTCGTGCCGCAGCAGGCATTCGAGCACCGCGAACTCCTTCGTGGTCAGTGCCACCGGCTGCCCGGCGCGCCGGCACGTCCGTTTCGCCGGGTCGAGCACCAGGTCGCCGAATGCGAGCGTCGCGGACGAGCCGGCCGCGCCCCGGCGGGTGAGGGCGCGCAGCCGCGCGGTGAGCACCACGTACGAGAACGGCTTGCTCAGAAAGTCGTCGGCACCCGTGTCGAGCGCCTCGGCCTCGTCGTACTCCCCGTTCTTGGCGGTGAGCATGAGGATCGGTGTGGTCACACCGCGCTCCCGCAGTGCCGCGCACACGCGGTAGCCGTTGAGCTTCGGCAGCATGATGTCCAGCACGATCACCTGGTACGGGTGCAGCTGCGCGAGTTCGAGCCCTTCCACGCCGTCGTGGGCGAGGTCCACGGCGTAGCCGTCCGCCTCCAGCCCCCACTGGAGCGTCTCGGCCAGCCGCTTCTCGTCCTCCACCACGAGCACCCGCATGGCACCGATCGTCCCAGATCCACTCGGCCGTTCCTGAAGCGATCTTCAGGTCGGTTCAGGAACCGTTCAGGCGTCGCCCCTGATGATCGGCGCGGTGGTCGCACCGGCGGCCGCCTTCGAGGCTCGGTCCAGGGGAGCACATGCACGGGAACACAGTGGACAGTCCGACCGCGGTGGGCGTGGCGGACGTCGTGAAGGTCCACGGTCGCGGCGACACGGCGGTGCGGGCGCTGGACCAGGTGTCCCTCGACTTCCCGGCCCACCGCTTCACCGCGATCATGGGGCCGTCGGGCGCCGGCAAGTCCACGCTCGTGCACTGCCTGGCCGGGCTGGACACCGTGGACGCCGGGCGGGTCCGGATCGGACGGACCGACCTCACCGGCCTGTCCGACGCCGCGTTGACCAGGCTGCGGCGGGACCGGGTCGGGTTCGTGTTCCAGTCCTTCAACCTGCTGCCGACCATCACCGCGGAGGAGAACGTCCTGCTCGGCCTGCGGCTCGCCGGCCGCCGCCCGGACCGGGCGTGGTTCGACACCGTGGTCGACGCGCTGGGCCTGCGCCCACGGCTGCGGCACAAGCCGGGCGAGCTCTCGGGCGGCCAGCAGCAACGGGTGGCGTGCGCCCGCGCGCTGGTGGGCCGGCCGGACGTGGTGTTCGCCGACGAGCCCACCGGCAGCCTCGACTCGCGCTCCGGCGCCGGGGTCCTCGGCTTCCTGCGCACGTCGGTGCGCGAACTCGGCCAGACGGTGGTGATGGTGACCCACGACCCCGTCGCCGCCTCCTACGCCGACCACGGGGTGCTCCTCGCCGACGGGCGCGTCGCCGCCCACCTCCCGCGTCCCACCGCCGACGCCGTGCTCACGGCGCTCGCCGGTCTGGGGGCGTGATGCTGCGCACCGTCGTCGCCGGGCTGACGGCCCGGCCCCGGCAACTGCTGCTCTCGGCCGTCGCCATCGCCCTCGGCGTCGCCTTCGTCTCGGGGGCGTTCGTCCTCTCCGACGCCGTCGACGCCGGTCTCCGCGAAGCCGTCGCCTTCGAGACCCGTGGCGTGGACGCGTCGATCGGCAGAACCCGCGGCGGGCCCGATCTCGAGGACCAGGTGCTGGCCGACGTCCGCCGGGTGCCCGGCGTCGCCGCGGCCGAGGGCCGCACCACGGTGTCCGCACCTCTGCGGGACGCCGCAGGCCGTCCACAGGATTCGGCGGCCACCTCGCTGCCCGCCGACGAGCGGTTGCGCCCCTTCGACCTCGCCGAGGGCCGGTTCCCCGACAACGCGGGCGAGGTCGTGATGGAGCGGGGCACCGCTGCGGGCCACCCGCTGGGACAGCCCGTGACCGTCTTCGGACAGGACGGCCGGCTGCACTCCTTCACCCTGGTCGGCACGTTCGACCGGCCCGCGGAGTCGGGGATCGGCGCGGCACCGCTGGTGCTGCTGCCCGAGGCGCTGCACCGGCTGGAGCCGGGAGCGGGATTCAGCGAGATCGTGGCACGGGCAGTGCCGGGCGTCGGTCAGCCGCAACTCGTCGCCGACATCACGCGAGCGTTGGACCGCCAGGGCATCTCCGTGGTGACCGGGCGGGAAGCCGCAGCGCAGCTGCTGAGCCAAATCGCGCCGGATTCGGCCGAGGCGGCGGGGTTCTTCACCGCGTTCGCGGTGCTCGCGATGATCGTGGCGGCGATGGTGATCGCCAACTCGTTCACGATCCTCGTCACGCAGCGCACCAGGGAGCTGGCCCTGCTGCGCTGCGTCGGAGCAGGGAGGCGGCAAGTGTTCGCCGGCGTGCTCGCCGAAGCGTCGGTGGTGGGCGCGGTCGCGTCGGTGGTCGGGCTGTTCGGCGGGCTCGGCGTCGCCGCCGCGCTCCAGGCGGTCGCCGGGGCGCTCGGCGGACACGAGGCGGCCGTGCACGTCCCGCTCACCGCGCGGACGGTCGTCGCGGCGTTGGCGGTCGGAGTGCTGGTGACAGCGCTGGCGGCGGCGCTCCCGGCCTGGACCGCGACCCGGGTCGCGCCCATCGAGGCGTTGCGGACGCCGGTGGAGGGCAAGTCCGCGCGCGCCGGCCGGTCACGGGCGGTGAGCGCGGTCGTGTTGCTGGTGGTGGGCGTCGGGGCGGCTGTGTTCGCGCTGCGCGCCGACGTGCAGGACGGCGCTGTGCTGTCCATCGCGGCCATGGTCGCGCTGCTCGGCGCGATGCTCGCGGTGGGGCCGTTGGTGGCCGGGCCGGTCGTGCGGACGCTGGGCACGCTCTGCTCCCCGCTGTTCGGGCTGCCCGCGAAGCTGGCCGCGCTCAACGCCGACCGCAACCCGAAGCGCACCGCCGCCAGCGCCGCCGCACTCACGATCGGGCTCGCCGTCGTCGCGCTGGTGACCACGGTGACGGCCGGCGTCGAAGCCAGCCGCAACCGCGGTCTCGACCAGCAGGTGACCGCCGACTTCATCGTCACATCGGTGATCGGCACCCGGCCGCTGCCCGCCACGCTCGCGGACACCCTCGCCGCGGTGCCCGGGGTGGCGATCGCAGCGCCCCGGCAGTCGTTCTCGGCGGACCTGGGAGCGCACGGCGGGTACGGGATGACCGCCGTGCGCGGCGACGCCCTGGGCAGCCTGCTGCGGCCGGCGGTGCTGTCCGGCCGGCTCGACCGGCTCGACGCCGGTGAGCTGGCCGTGAGCAAGCAGCTCGCCGAGGAAACGGGGCTCGCGGTCGGCGACACCGTGCGCGCCGGCCGCCGGGACAGCCCGGTCCCGCTGCGGGTGGTCGCGGTCTACGACGGCGGGCGGGTGCCGGGCGCGGACCTCGGGCTCGGCCTGGTCGACCTCGGGCAGCTGCCCGCGGTCGCCGCCGAGGGCAGCGGCTACGACGGCAGCGTCCTGGTCGGACTCGTCGCCGGCACCGACGCGGAGGAGGTCCGGCCGGTGCTGGAACGGGCGCTCTCCGACGCGCCGTTGGCCCGGCTGAACAGCGTCGCCGATCTCCGGGACCAGCTGGCGGCACCGCTGCGGAGCACGTTGGACCTGCTGTGGGCGCTGACCGCGCTGGCCGTGCTGATCGCGTTCGCCGGCATCGCCAACACGCTGTCGCTGTCGGTCCTGGAGCGGACGCGCGAGTCGGCCCTGTTGCGCGCGCTCGGACTGACCAGGGGCGGGCTCCGCGCCGCGCTCACGGCGGAGTCGGTGTTCGTCGCGCTGCTCGGCGCGACCTGCGGCCTGCTGCTCGGCGTCGGTTCGGCGTGGCTGATCAGCCGGGTGGCGTCCACCGACGCCGAACCGGTGCTGTTCACGCTGCCGTGGGGCCGGCTCGGGGTGCTGCTGGGTGCCGCGGTGCTGGCGGCGCCGCTCGCCGCCCTGGTCCCGGCCCGCCGCGCCGCACGGGTTTCGTTGACGGCCGGGATGGCGGAGCAGTGACGTGCCGGGGCCGGCGGGGTGTGACCGACGGGTTTCGCCTGGTCACCCCTCGGACGACACCGCGAGCGCTCCCGGTTCGTCGTGGTGACCGGGACGGGATCGCGGTGGTCGCCCGTCCGGGCGAACGCCACGACGAGTCGGTCCTCCGCGCCCGCGTGGGCCGGAGCGTGCGCCACATCACGGTGGTAGGACTGGGTGGTGCTGTTCTCCCTGCGCGTGCTCGAAGAGATCGTGGCCGGACGGGTCGACCTGGCGTTTCGGCGGTGGCGTCGACCGACTGTCCGGCCCGGCTCGCGGATCACCACCGCGGTCGGCGTCGTCGGCATCGGCGCGGTGGACGCCGTGGAACCGGCCGACGTGACCGACGCGGAGGTCGAGCGTGCCGGTTACGCGGACCGGGCGCGGTTCCTGGCCGATCTGCGCGAGGGCGAGGACCGGCAGCTCTACCGGGTGCAGGTGCGGTTCGTCGGTGCCGACCCGCGCGAGGCGCTGCGCGAACAGACCGATCTCGACGACCGCGACCTCGACGAGATCGTCGCCGGATTACGACGGTTGGACGCGCGCAGCGGCCGGGGTGCGTGGACCGGTGCCGTGCTGTCGCTGATCGCCGACCACCCCGGTGTGCGGGCGGCCGACCTGGCCGCCCGCGTCGACCGCGAGGTGCCGCGGTTCAAGTCCGACGTCCGGACGCTCAAGACCCGTGGGCTGACCGAGAGCCTCGGCACCGGCTACCGGCTTTCACCGCGAGGGCGCCAGGTGCTCGACCACCTGCGTGCCACCGCGCAACCAGAAGCCGCCACGACGAACCCCCGACGCCGGTAGGCGCACGCACCCATGCCCGACAACACGACAGCTCCTTCCGCGTGGGCACCACTTCGCCGTAGCACCTACCGCGCCCTGTGGCTGGCCCAGTTCGCGTCCAACATCGGCACGTGGGCGCAGACCGTCGGCGCGCAGTGGTTCATGGGTGACCTCGGCGGCAGCGCACTGCAGGTCGCCCTGGTGCAGGCGGCCACCACCCTGCCGGTGTTCCTGCTGGTGGTGCCGTCGGGTGCGATCGGCGACATCCTCGATCGGCGTCGGGTGCTGATGTCCGGCCAGGCGTTGATGCTGACCGGCGCGGCGGCGCTGGTGCTGCTGACCGCGAGCGGGGCCGCCACCCCGACGACCCTGCTGGCGTTCATCGCGCTGATGGGCGTGGGACAGGCGCTGTCCATGCCGTCGTTCCAGGCGATCCAGCCGGAGCTGGTGTCGCGGGAGGAGATCCCGCAGGCGGCGCTGCTCAACGGCGTCAACATGAACGTCGGTCGGGCCATCGGGCCCGCGCTCGGCGGTGTGCTGATCGCGACGGCCGGGCCGGAGGCGACGTTCGCGTTCAACACCGTGTCGTTCCTCGGGGTGCTGCTGGTGCTGTGGCGGTGGCGGCGTCCGTCCGACCACCGCCCGCTGGGCACCGAACACGTGGTCACCGCCGTGCGCACCGGTGCCCGGTACGTCCGCAGCTCGCCGCTCTTCTCGCGGGTGCTGGTGCGCTGCGTGCTGTTCGTCGTGTTCGGCAGCGGGCTGTGGGCGCTGTTGCCCGCGATCGCGCGCGGACCGCTCGGGCTCGGCGCGGGCGGGTACGGGGTGCTGCTCGGCAGCATCGGGGCCGGGGCCATCGGTGGGGCGTTCGTGGTGCCCCGGCTGCTGCGGCGGATCGGGAAGAACCTGCTGATCACGATTGCGACCTGCGCGTACGCGGTGGCGATGGTGCTCGCCGGGCTCACCACGGCCGTCGCGGTGGCCGTGCCGTCGATGCTCGTCGCGGGGGCGTCGTGGATCGCCGTGCTGTCCACGCTCAACGCCACCGCGCAGGTGCTGCTCCCGGCATGGACCCGCGCCCGTGCGCTGGCGTACTACCAGTTGATGTTCATGGGCGGTCAGGCCTTCGGCGCGACGGCGTGGGGTGTGGTCGCCACCACGCTGGGTGTGCGTGCCGCGATGGTCGTCCCCGCCGTGGCGATGGTGCTGGTGGTGGCCGTCGCGGCGCGCAGGCTGCCGCTCACCGAACGGCAGTTGGACATCACACCCGCGAGCCTGTGGGACGCGCCACCCGAAGTCACCGACGTCGGCTCGGGGCCGGTGCTGGTGACCGTGGAGTGGCGGGTCTCCGCCGCGAAGGCACCCGCGTTCGTCGAAGCGATGCGCAAGGTCGGCCGGTCCCGCAGGCGCACCGGCGCGACGATGTGGGGTCTGTTCCGCGACTCCGAGGCCCCCGACCTGTTCCTGGAGACCTTCACCGTCGCCACCTGGCACGAGCACCTGCGCCAGCACCTCGAACGGGGCACCGCGGTCGACGTGGAGGTGGAGACAGCCGCCAGGGCCCTCGCAGTCGGTGCGCCACGGGTCCGCCACCTGGTCTGGGCCGAACCCGAGGTGATCCGACCGGACGGCCCCGGGGGTCCTGACCAGGCCTCGGCCCGCTGAACGACCGCCGGCCCCGCAGTCCGCTCACCCGAACCGGGTTGTCATCGTCGTGAGCGGGTAGCCAATCCGGGTGACGCCGAGGGAATACGAGCCACCACCGTTCCGTTGAACCCGTATCCACCCCTTCCCGGCGCGTGAGCGCGGCTCCCGGTCGCCGGTGTTCAGGAACGCCCTTTCACACCCGATGTCACCTCGACCCCGGCCCGCATCCGGCGGGGTCGCGATCCGGCAAGGAGACGGTCATGTCGTCGACGATGGAAACCCCCCGCCCGACGCGTCCGGCCGCGTCCGGCCGCGAGTGGTCGGCGGATGCCGACCTGGTGGGCCACTACCTGCGCGAGGTCGGCTCCACCCCGCTGCTCACCGCCGAGCAGGAGGTCGACCTGTCCAGGCGGATCGAGGCAGGTGTGTACGCCACCGAGTTGCTGCGCCGCGTCGAAGAGGGCGAGAGCCCGCCGATCGACGCGGAGCGCCACCGTGCGCTACGGGCCGTGGCGCACGACGGCGACCGTGCCAAGGAACACATGATCCGGGCGAACCTGCGCCTGGTCGTGTCCGTGGCCAAGAAGCACTCCTACCGCGGGCTGCCGTTCCTGGACGTGGTGCAGGAGGGCAACCTGGGTCTCATCCGCGCGGTGGAGAAGTTCGACTACGCCAAGGGCTTCAAGTTCTCCACCTACGCCACCTGGTGGATCCGCCAGGCGATCGGACGCGCCCTGGCCGACCAGACCCGCACCGTCCGGCTGCCGGTTCACGTGGTCGAAGAGCTCAACCGCGCGACCAAGGCCGAGCGGCGGCTCCGCCTGGAGCTGGACCGCGAGCCGAAAGCCGAGGAAGTCGCCGAGGCGGCACGCATCCCCGTCGCCCGCTTGCTGGAACTGCGCCAGGCCGGCCGGACCGTGATCAGCCTGGAGACGCCGATCGGCGCCGACGGGGACTCCTCGGTCGCCGACCTGATCGAGGACGCCGAGGCGGTGCGGGCGCACGAGGCGGTCGAGCAGGCCGAGCTGACCGCCGAGCTGCGCATCCTGGTGAACACGCTGCCTGAGCGCCAGGCGCAGATCCTCAACCGGCGCTACGGCCTGGACGACGGCCGCTCGCGCACCTTGCAGGAGGTCGCCGAGGAACTCGGCCTCACCCGTGAGCGCATCCGCCAGCTGGAGAAGGAGTCGCTGCGGCTCCTGCGCGACCCGGAGCGCAACCGGACGGTGCTCGAACTGGCGGGCTGACCCGGCGCGGCGGGCGGCGGCGCGCCGCGCGCCGGTCGTGATCGACGTCGCCGGCCGGTCCAGCCTCGGCCGGACCAGCCTCGGCCGGACCAGTCGGCGACGTGCGCCGCGTTCAGACCCGGGTCGGTTGGAAGCGCTGACGGGTGCGGGCGTGGAACGCGACCAGGCCGATCAGTGCGCAGCCGGTGAGCCAGACCGGGCACAGCAGCATCTGGGTGGTCGGGACCGTGTCGGTGAAACCGGCGCCCACGCAGGTCTGCAACGGGCCGTAGCTCGGCAGGAACGTGACGATGTCCTTGTCCGAGGTGGAGTTCACCAACGGGTTCTGCAGGATCAGGTCGAGCAGGCTGATCATGATCACGGTGAACATGCCCTCCAGCTCACCGGGCAGGAACACGCCGAGCACGATGCCGATGCCGCCGTAGGTCAGGCCGGCCATGATCAGCCCCAGGCACAGCAGCCCCGGCTGTTCCGGTTGCCAGTACACCAGGATCACCGACGTGGACCAGCACGCGATGACCAGGGTCGAGACCACCAGCGCGGTGAGCTTGGCCGTCAGCAGGACCGCCCGGGGGCAACCGGCGCCGACCAGCCGCCGGTCCAGGTCGGTGGCCCGGCGGGTCATGCTGAACATGAGGAAGCCGGTGATCAGGGTGACCGCGTTCAACGACCCCATGATCACCATCAGCTGGGAGCTGTCCACGTCCAGCAGCCCGCCGGTGGCCCGGTAGCGGAACTGCAGCGGGGTGGGCGAGGCGACCACGTGCGCGAGGGTGATCCACAGCGGCACGAAGCCCAGCACCAGCACCACCGCCAGCCGGTTCTTGCCCAACTCCACCAGGCCGTACCAGGTGACGGTCCGCCAGACCGTCATCGGCGGCTGTCCACTGCGGATCGGTTCCGGATGCCGCCGCCCGATTCGCCCAGGGTGCCGTTGTCCAAGCGGTGCAAGGTGTCCAGCCGTTCCTTGTCGTAGGCGAGGTGGGAGACGACCAGTACCGCGCGGCCCGCCTCGCTCAGTTCCGTCGCGATGCGCCAGAAGTGCAGGTAGGTGTCCCAGTCGAAGCCCTGGTACGGCTCGTCCAACAGCAGCAGCGCGGGGTCGTGCATCAGCGCGAGGACGAGGTTGAGCTTCTGCCTGGTGCCGCCGGAGAGCACACCGACGGGGATGTTCCGGTAGTCGGCGAACCCGAGCCGCTCGACCAGTTCGTTCGCCCGGCCCAGGTCGGGCAGCCGGTAGGACACCTGGAACAGTCGCAGGTGCTGGTCCACGGTCAGCGCGTCGTTGAGCACGGCGTGCTGCGGGCAGTAGCCCAGCGAGCCCGTCAGCTCGACCTCGCCGCGATCGGGGCCCAACTGTCCCGCCAGGATGCGCAGCAGGGTCGTCTTGCCGGCGCCGTTCTCCCCCACGACTCCCGCCAACTCGCCGGGCGAGACGTCGAAGCTGACCCCGCGCAGGACGGATCTGGCCCGGAAAGCTTTGTGCACGTCGAGTACGCGCAGTGCGGCAATTCCGGTCACGTGTGCACCACTGTGTTGGGACAGCCTTCCTCGCGGGTGAACCCGGCGCCCGCCGACGCCCACCCGAAGGGAGCGCGGACTCCACCGGACGGCGTATTCGCAGCCCTGTTGATCGTATGGGTCTCGATCACGCTCGGTATCGTGACCGACCACGGATACCCCGGCCAGCCGACACGACCGGATTCACCTGTATGAGCGTCATAGCCGCTCCGGCCGAACCGGACGGCGCCCCGGAACGCAGCCGTCACGCGTGGCTGAGACCGAGGACGACGACTCGATCGAGGAGTCATTACGTCAAGTCACCACATACCTCGAATGGGGAGCGGGCGACACTAACTCCACAGGGGTGTTACGGAGGTCCCGGCAACTGCATTCCGCCTCACACACATCGCCTCAAACTCCCACTTCGGTGGAACCGAACCATCCGGAAAGGTGACCGCCACAACGGGAGTTGCGGTCCGCAACTGGCGGATTAGGGTGAATTCCGAAGGTGTCGGCAGAAAGCTGCGGGCACCGCGAAAGGAGACTGCGAAGTGTTGAGGAAGATCATCTCCGGTGTTGCTTCGATGGCTGTGGCGGTCAGCGCGATGGCTGCGCTGACCACGCCCGCCGGCGCGGCGGAACCCGTTTACCGCATCCTCGCGGTGAACGACACGAGCAAGGCCATCACCGATGCCGGGGAGCGCCGGCTGGTCATCCGCACCTGGCACGGTGACGCGAACCAGAAGTGGTGGAAGATCAGCAAGAAGGGCGCGTACTTCCAGTACAAGAACGTCCAGACGAAGCAGTGCATCGCCGTCCCCAGCAGCAACCCGGACAACGGCGTGGAGCTGATCACCTACAACTGCAACACGGACTGGAAGGACCAGTTCTGGCAGGCCGTCCCGGCCCCGAAGGGGCAGGACCTGCAGAACGACCAGACCCAGAAGTGCGCCGCGTACCGGAACCTGGTGGATGAGTCCGTGGTGGAGCAGCAGACCTGCTCGGACGACACCGACGAGGAGTGGAGGATCGAGAAGGTCTAGCCGAAGCGCCGGACACTTCGGCGACATCGCGGTCGAACGACGGTCGGCCATCCGGGATCTCACTCCGGATGGCCGATCGCTGCTCTGCGCGCAATTGGACATCCGGGCTGCGGTCTTGCGGCACGGATATCGTCCACGCACGAATATGCGCCGGTCGGCGATCCGGTGGTCTCCGGCGGGAGCCCTGGTGACGGTCAGGCGAGGTACCTGATCACGTAGCTGTGCGCTCCCGGCTCGGTGGCGCGGTGGGCCAGGGCGCGGAAGTCATCGCTGTTCTCGCCTCGTTCGAGCCGGGTCGCGCGGGCCACCGCGAGTTGGACTCCGCCGGCGAGGGTGGGCAGGTCTGCCAGCAGTTCGTCCAGCAGGGACGTGGGGTCGCCGCGAAAAGCGTGGCCGGCGTTGACGATCACGCGTTCCAGGTCGTCCTCGGCACGGTCGAGCGCGAACGCCGGCACGTCGCGGAGCGCGCGTGTGGTGAGCGCGCGCAACCACGGTGGACGGCGTTGTGGTGCACGGGCCTGTTCCAGCAGGGGTCTGAGCACGCGCAGCGTGCCGCGTGCCCGGGTCCGCGCGAGATCGGTTCCGGGGATGCCGGCTGGCTCCACGTCGGGGATGAGGGCCAACTGGTCGGTCACGACCTCGGGTGCACATTCGACCAGTGGCCCTTCGGCGCGGATGTCGTCGGTCACGACCTGAAGCAGTGCCTCGACCACCGGTGCGGTGTCGAGGGTGCGCAGTGCCTCCAGCACCGCCCGGGACAGCGGCGAGGTGAGCGGCAGGCCGAACCTGGTGATCCAGCGGGCCACGTCGTGGGCGGCGCCCGGTGTCCTGGTGGCGAGGAGTTCGGTGGCGAGGTCGGGGTCGTACCAGCCCAGTTCGCCCGCCACCGCCACGAGGCGGTGGGCTGCCGTGCGGGAGGCGCCGACGGACCCGCCGAGGACCAGTTCGACGCATCGCCGGCGGCCGGCCTCGTCGACCGGGGCCAGGCTGCCGGCGACCCGACCGGCCAACTCCTTGTCCGAAGTGGACAGTGGGCGGAGGGTGTCGGCCAGGTGGTGGAGGCCGTCGGCCGGACAGGCGTCCAGGACGGTGGTCACGACCCGGGTCATCTCGCTGTGCGGCAGACCCACGGCGTGCACGACCGCGCGGGCGAGCAGGTCCGCGTGTCCCTCGGCGGCCTGCACCATGGCCTGCACGACGATCATGGGGTTGTCCGCCACCACCGGTTCCAGCCAGGACAGCAGGTGCTCGGCGTCGGGCCGGCCGATGCGCCCGACCTTCTGCAACACCGCCCGGACGAGGCTGGCGGCGCGCCGGTCGCGCGGGGCGGGGGTGGAGAGCAGGAGGTCCAGGACCTCCCGCGGCGAACGGACCGCCACCTTCTCGGCCACGTACCACGCCCGCTGCGCGACCACCTTGTCGTCCGTCAGGGCCAAGGCGATCAGGTCCGCCAGGTCGACCGTGCCCCGGTCCGCGACCGCGGTCGCCACGAGTTCGCCCTGCACCTCGTCCCAGCCCTTGGCGTAGGGCCGGCTCAGCATCGTGCGCCAGTCGTGCCAGCCCAGGTCGTGTGCGGCGGCGGGATCGTCGGCCACCTGACCGGCGACCGCGACCGCCTCGGCCATGACCTGGCCCGGCAGCCTGTTGTCCAGGGCGATGCGCAGCAGGTCGGCGCCGAGGGCGGGTGAGCCGGTGGCGTGCATCCGCAGGATCCGCGCCCGGCCGAGCGGACCCACCTGACCGTAGTACCGCTGGAGCACCGTCAGGTCCTCGTCGGCGGGCGTCTCCACCGCCTCGTCGAACCCGGTCAGCAGCACGTGGACCACCTCGTCGGCCCGGTCGCGGTCGGCCATGCCCGAGCGGCGCGCCAGCACCGCGTCCAGCGCCCGCGCCAAGCCCCGGCCGCGCCCGGCGGGCAGCCGGCCGATCATCGACCCGAGCACCTTGACGACGGCGAACACCGCCTCGTCGTCCGCGTCGCCGACGATCCCGCCCACGACCTCCGCCACCTCGCCGAGCGCGTCCTCCGGGGTGGCACCCACCGCGTCGGCGAGGTGGCGCTGGTGTTCCGGCGACAGCATCGTCGCCCGATCGGCCAGCACGCGCACCTCGTCCACCGCCCGGCGCGTCACCGCGGACAGCGCCAGCGCCCGGAAGACCAACAGGTCGTCGGCGTCCAGGGCCGTGACGAACCCGCGGCGCACGTCGCGATCGGTCAACGTGTAGAGCAACTGCACGAGGACGGGTGCGAGGTGGCTGCGGCGCACCGGGTCGACCAGGGCCGCGGAGAACCGGCTCCGGTCTTCCTCGTCCGCCGCCAGGTGCCGGGCGATCACCCACTCCGCGAAGCTCTGGTGGAAGAACCGGAACCACGCCGGGTCGACGCCCGACACCAGCACGCCGTTGGAGCACAGCTCGTCCACCACCTCCGGCGCGGGCCGGGGTTCGATCCCGGTCGCCTTGAAGTCCTCCACGAAGGTGGTGCGGGACCGGGAGAACAGGCTGCGCGCGCCCGCGAGGCACACCCGTCCGCGCTCGTCGGACTCCTCGTAGGTCAGCTCACGACGGGGGCTGCGGATCACGTGGGCGTGCCAGTAGCTGTCGAACAGCCTGGCCACGGTGAGGTCCTCGGGCACGTCGCCCGTCGGCGCGTAGAGCCGGCACGTCAACGCCAGCAGCAGGGGGCTGCCGCACACCTCCACCACCGTCTGGCGCTGGGTGCGCAGGTGCAGCAACCGTTCCAGGAACCGGTCGTAGCGGCCCGGGTCGGCACCGGGTTCGGCGAGGCCGCGCAGGTAGGCCAGCGCGAACGCCTCGGTCTCCGGGCGGCTGAGCCGGTACACCTCGCGCCGGTCGACCAGGGTCGCCAGCAACGGCGCGCGTTCGTTCAGCGGCTCCAGGTGGGCCTTGAACTCGAACGTGCGGCAGGTGAGGACGACCGGCACGCCGGAGTCCACGACCTGCCGCAGCCAGGCCACGACCACCGGGCGGCTGGCCGCGTCCAGGATCAGGTCCAGGGTGTCCAGCAGCACGACCGGGCGCAGTCCGCGCGCGCGTTGCGCGGCGAGCTGACCGGTGAGCGTTCCGGATCGCAGGACTGCCGCGCCGAACTGGTGGTCCAGCTCGTCGGCGTCCCGAGGGCGGTCCCGCACCTTGGCGCTCGCGGACACCAGCACCACGCCGACGTCGGGATCGGCGGCCAGCTCGTCGTGGACCTGCGCCAGCAGCACGCTCTTGCCCAGGCCGGCGTCCGCGTGCACCGCCACCACGGCCGGGTCCTCGATCGCCTGGCGCACCGCGGGCAGGAAGACGCGGTGCAGGTTCTCGCGCTCCTGCAGGGGCAGGATGAGCCGCTGCGGGTCGGTCAGGGAGTTCCGCGTCGGGGAGACGACCCGGTCCCGGTCGGCGCGGTCGCCCGGACCGGTCGGCGGCGTCCACAGCTTGCCGGTGCGGTGCTGCCCGGGTTCGGACCGCAACGCCCGCAACAGCGATTCCGTGCCCTGCTCGGTCAGCGCGGTGACCTGGTAGTGCGTGGCCGAGTGCGGGAGCAGGAACAACGGGATCTCCCGCAGGTTCCGGCCGGGCAGCACGACGGGCAGCACGCGGGGCTCCCAGCGGCCCGGTTCGGCGGTGAGCAGTTCCCGCAACAACTTCGCCTCGTACCGCGCGCCCCACCCCTCGCCGGCCGGCGCACCCGGCTGGACCCGCCTGCGGTACTCGGGCGAGGCGATGACCAACACGAAGTCGGCGGCGGGCAACTCGCGTTCCGCCCATTCGGCCCAGTTCAACCGACCCACGTCGGCCCACTGGTCGAGCACGACGTCGATGCCGCGATCGCGCAGGAACTCGGACAACCGCCGCACCATTTCGAAGTGCGCGGTCGTCTCGTGCGTATACGTCACGAACACGCGCGGCTCGGCCACGGGAGGTCACCATAGTGGTTCACCGGTGCCCTCCCGGCGACGCACCGCCGACCGGAGACGCATCGGTATCCCGCAGCGCCGTCGCCCTTGCCCGGCAACGAGATGGGACCGGAGGCCGCGGCCGTCCCGGTGTCTTCCACCGGGACGGCCGCGGCACGGTGTTCCCGGCGTGGCCCCTACGCCTGGCCACGCCGACCGTCACCGGGTCACACGCAGGAGTGCCCGATGGTCTCCGGCTGCTCGAACGGGTTGGTCGGATCCACGTAGCTGACCAGGTGCACGCAGATGTGGTCGATGGGCGGGGTGGTCTGCGGGTAGACGTTGAGGTCCTGCCAGGTGTCCCCGGCATCGACCCACTTCGACTCGCTGGGGTTGCTGTCCGCCACGCCACCGGCGAACACGGTGACGTCGACGTACACGTACCGGCGGCTGGAGCAGTCGACCGTCCAACCGGCCTCTCTCGCCGCCGGGTCGACGTGGATGTCCGTGGTCACGCAGCCGGCGACCGCGGAGGTGGTCGCCGGGGTGCCGGCGGTCGCGACCGCCGGACCCGCCGCGACGGTGAGCGCGCCGGCGGCCAGGGCCACGGCGGCGAGGGTCCGGACAGTGCGCTTGCGGTTGGTGGAACTCCGCACAGGGCCTCCATTGACGATTGGTCTGGACCTCTTGAGTGTGCCGAGCGTGCGGCGGAACACCTACCGCCGTCCGGGCGCGTCCACCGTCACAGCGCGACGACCTTGCCAATGAAGGCCGCCTGTGGCATAGCGGAATCACACTGTCCACAGTGGACTTGACGCTGCCGCTGCGCCGCGCGTCCGCACTTGATCGCCTTCCGCGGAGTGGCCGTGGACCACGTCGTGCGAGTCGCCCGCCGCCAGGGCGGTTCGGGCGGTCTTCGGCGTCGGCGGGTGGGACGTTCGGATGACTTGATCGGAACAGGTCCCGGGGCGCGATAGGCGACCGGTCCCGGTGGGTACCCCGACCGGGCGTCGAGCAGCCGGCGCCAGTGGAACACGAGTGCTGGGCGGGTGGGTGTGGTGGACGAGGACTTCGACGACATGGTGGCTCTGCGGCTGCGGCGGTACATCAGCCGGGTCACCGCGGCCCTGGGACTCGACGGTGAGAGTTCCTTCATCGACGCGGGCCCGCCCGCCAACGCCTACCTCGCGTTGGACGGCCGCATCCCCGCGTTCCCCGACCTGGATGTCGCGCTGCTGTGGGACGAGGAGTACGGGTGGTCCGCCGCCCTGGAGACGGACAGCGGCCAGGAACTGGTCGTCGTCGCCTACCTGCAGGGGGAACTCGTGCCGCCGCCGACCGAGGTGGCGCGGTTCGTCACGCGGCTGCTCAGCGGTGAACGGCCCGGCGAGCCCCGCCGCGTGCGCCTGGCGACGGTGGGCAGCGGGCACCTCCGGCTCACCGTGGGCGCGGGGCAGCCGATCGCCGAGCCGGCGGCGCAGTACGCCGTGTGACGTACCGCGGGCGAACGGGGCGGCCGGTCAGGTGCGGCGGAGCGCCAGGACGCAGATGTCGTCCCGGCTCGTCGCCGGCGCGAGCAGGCTGATCAGCAACGGGGCCAGCAGGTCCGGCCGTTCGGGCAGCAGCGGCGAGCCGAGCGTGTCGCACAACGCGCGGGTGCCGGCGTCCAGGTCGCTGCCCCGGCGTTCGACCAGGCCGTCGGTGTAGCAGAGCAGCAGGTCGCGCGGTGCGAGCAGGATGTGCTGCTCGCGGTAGTCGGCGTCCCGCCGCACGCCCAGGATCAGGCCGTGGCGGTGCTCCAGCGGGCCGATCCCGTCGCCGGAGACCAGGATCGGGTGCGGGTGGCCGGCGTTGGCGTAGCGCAGCAGGCCGCTCTCCGGGGTGTAGACGGCGTAGAACACCGACGTGAGCACCAGGTCGGGGTCCGTGCACACGAGGCGGTTCAGCTCGGCGAGCAGCCGGTCCGGGCTGGGGTCGCGCATCGCGTACGCGCGGATCGCGTTGCGGACCCGGCCCATCGTCACGGCGGCCTCCACGTCGTGGCCGACCACGTCGCCGACCGCGATCGCGAGCCGGTCGCCGGAAACCGTGAACGCGTCGTAGAAGTCGCCCCCGACACCGGTCGCGGTGTCGGACGGCTCGTAGGCGGCGGCCAGTTCCACGCCGGCCACCTCCGGGATGCGGGGTGGCAGCAACGCGCGCTGGAGGCGCAGCACGACCTGCTGCTCGGCGTGCAGGTGCGCGGTCGCGGTCGCGGCCTGGGCGGAGGCCGCGCGGGCCTGCGCCTCGGCCTGCCGGCGGGCGGTGCGGTCGGCGCACACCCCGTGCAGTCCGATCAACGCGCCCGAGCCGTCCCGCACCGCCTCGGCCACCGAGGACAGCACGACGACCGTGCCGTCCGGGCGGCGCAGCCGGGTCTCCGCCTCGGCCGGACCCGCACCCGCGACGAGGTCGCCGTAGTAGCCGCGGGTCGCGTCCAGGTCGTCCGGGTGCACCAGGTCCAGCACCTCGTCCAGGGTCGACGGTGAGCCCGCCAGCCCGACGATCCGGCACAGGTTCGGCGACCACACCACCGAGCCGTCCCGCAGGTCCAGCTCCCAGGAGCCCACTCCCCCGATGCGCTGGGCCTGCTCCAGCCGCTGCGCCCACTCGGCGCGCAGCCGCAGCCCGCCCCGCTCGCTCTCAAGGTCGGTGAACAGCCGCGCCTCGGTGACGTCCTGCACCATGACCGCCGCGGCGACCACCGCGCCGTCGCTGCCGCGCAACGGGAAGCGGTTCACCTTGAAGTGCCTCGGCAGGCCGTCCACGTCGAACCGGAGCTCGGCGTCGCGGTGCACGGCGCCGCACTCGACCACCTCGCGGATACCCGGCTCGACCGGCGCGACGTGCCCGGGTGCGAACAGCTCGCCCATCGTGCGCCCGAGGTGCTCGTGGGGCGGCAGACCGTGCATGGCGGCCAGCGCGGGGTTGATGTAGAGGTACCGCAGGTCGGTGTCGAACATCGCGAACCCGACCGGAGCGGAGTCCAGCAGCGGTGCGAGCACCCTGGTGGCGTCCCGGAGGAGGCTGTCGGGATCGTTCGGCACCGGTCTCCTCAGCAGCGTGGTCCTCGTGGCCGGTTCACCCGGTCACGTCACGTGCCGCCGCGAACGGGATCGAGGCGGAGCAGGGCGCGCACGGTGGTGCCGTCCGCCCGGCGGTGCACGCGGACGAGGTCGGCGAGGTCGTTGACCAGCAGCAGACCCCGGCCCGCCGGCTGGCCGGGCTCGGCCGGGTGGCGTCCGGCCAGCGGGTCCGCCAGCCGTCCGGTGTCGCTGACCTCGCACACCAGGTGGTCGTGCTCGCGCCGGACGGCCAGCCGGCACGGACCGTCGGTGTGCCGGAGGCTGTTGGTGGTCAGCTCGGTGACGATCAGTTCGAGGTCCGACACCCGTTCGTCGGCCAACCCCAGCTCCCGGGCGTGCCCGGTGGCCAGCCGCCGCGCCCGGCCGAGGTCGGCGCTGCTCTCCAGGACCAGGACCGCGGCGCCGGTGGTGGTGTCCGGGAAGGGCTCGTTGTAGCGGGCGACCACCGCCTCGGGCGCGTACCGGTCGCTGGCGTAGCGCCGGGCGTCCTCCCAGATCACCGGGTGGGTGGCCCTGGCGTCGGCGAGCGCGCGCTCGTCCAGGGCGGAGACGTCGTACGGGCACAGGATGGTCACGTCGCGGCCGGCGAAGGCGGCGTTGATCAGTGCCTCGTGCTGGGCGCACGCCGGGTACTCGACACCGCTGCGGCCGGCCCAGATGGGCTCGCCGACGATGCGGACGTGCCGGTCGCGGTACCGGTCGGCGAAGCGGCGCAGCACCCGGGCGATGATCCGGCCGGGGTTGCGGCCCTCGTGCGCCATGTCGAGCAGCGTCACGTGCCGTGCGTTGCCCCCCAGGGCGCCCCGGACCAGGTCGAGCTTCCGGCCGGGCACCGCGAGGGCGACCGACTGGCCGAGGTCGAGGCCGTCCACGACGAACGGGACGAGGGCGGCGAGGTAGTCCTCGTCGGACCGGTAGAACAGGGCGGGGTGGACGAACCTGTCGTCGATGCCAGCGGTCATGTGATGCTCTCCACCCGCACGTTGGGCAGTTCGAGGGCGCTGACGACCCGCGCCGCGCCGGTACAGGCGGTGCGGAGAACGGCCGTCGCACCCCGTTGCCGGGCGTGGTCGGCCAGGGCCAGCAGGCCGTGGTGGTCGATGAAGGTCAATTCGGGCGCGTACACGACGAACTCGCCGCCGCCGGGCTGTGGGTCGAGCTGCGCCAGCAGCGCCTCCAGCAGGTCGTGGCAGCCCAGGTCGAGTTCACCGCCGAGTTGGACGGCGGCTCCGGGTACCTGCGCGGCGTGCAGCCGGAACTGCCCCGGCCGGTTGGTGTCGGGGTGCACGGCGGTGAGCTGCGCCACCGTGTCGTCACCCAGTCGTGTGATGTCGTACGCGCACATCGCCGCGAACGGCCGGTCGACCGAATACCGGTCGACCAGGTGCTCGTGGCGCAGCAACGCGGCCACCTGCGCCGGCGTCCGAGCCAGGGCGGTGTGGTCCGCGGCGACCCGGAGACCGGTGTAACCGGCCGCGAGCGCCTCTTCGGTGGCCTCGGCGTAGGCCGCGACCTGACCGGCCGGGTCGACGACCGGGTCCGACGGGGAGCCCGGTTCGGGCGAGGCGACCTCGACCGCGCCGCCGTCCAGCGCCGCGGCCATCCCGTCCACCTCGCCCAGTGCGGCGGCCAAGGCGTCGGGACCGGCCGGTCCGAGGTACCGGACGCGCTGCCCGAGCGCGAGCCCCTCGGCGAGGAACTCCTTGGCGCGGACCAGGAACTCGGCCGGGTCGCGGTACCACCAGCACAGGTGGGCGTGCCGGTCGGGTCCGCGCGCGGACCGGCGGATGTGCCGTTCCGGCTTGGTGTCACCGCTGTGCGGCATGGCGCGTGATCGACCCTTCCGTCAGTGCTGCCGAGTCTTCCAGTGCTGCCAGGGCTTCGGGCAGCGTGGCGTGCAGGCTCAGGGTCTCGGCGAGGTCGGTCACCTCGAGCGGTCTGCGCACCGGCCGGTGGTCGGCCACCACGGCGAATCCGACACCGTACCGGAGGGCGTGCCGCAGGGCCGTGAGGAGCACCGAGATCCCGTGCGAGCCGAAGAAGTCGACCGCGCTCAGGTCGACCACGAGCGCGTGCGGGCGGTCTGCCAGCACGGTGAGCACTTCGCGTTCGAAGGCCGGCGCCTCGGACATGTCGATCTCGCCCGCGACGGAGAGCACGACGGAGTCGCCGGTCAAGTCGATGTCGATCTTGATACCGCGTGGGTCGTCCACCAGGGCGCCTCTCGTCTTCTGGAAAGGGTGGCGGGCTGGCTGCTGAACCCACGACGTGCACCGCCGAAGCCGGGATGTCCGGATCCTCGCGACAGCGCACCACCTTACCCCTCCCGCCGTCACCGCGACCGCCCACGGCGGCTGTATCGTGCGTTGTCGAGCACAGCGACGCCGGTTCCGTTGAACCGCCAGGCCGCCCGAGCAGCGGCTGGGTGCGTCGGGGAAGTTGGCGCAGATGAACCCGGACGGCTCCGACGGCGAGGGCCACGTACCCGGCACGGAGGTATCCGCCCTGGTGGACGGCCTGCCGGTGGTCGTGTACGAGGCCGACGCCCGAAGCGGGGCGCCGCTGTTCGTCTCGGCGCACGCGGCGGAACTGCTCGGCCGGCCGGCGCAGTGGTGGATCGGGCGTCCCGATGCGTGGGAATCCGTCGTCCACCCCGAGGACCACGCCGAGGTCGCCCGGTTCCGGGCGCGGACCACCACCGAGCGGGACGAGTCCGAGGCGACCTACCGGGCGGTCCACGCGGACGGGCGCATGCTGTGGCTCCACGAACGCCTCCGGGTGGTGCGCGGCGGCGACGGATCCCCGGAGCGGCTGCGCGGGGTGCTGCTGGACGTGACCGGGCACTGGATGGCGCGGGACCGGGAGAGCTTCCTCTCCCGGTTGGACGGTGAGCTGCAACGGCTCGACGACGCCGAGGACATCATGTCGGCGGCGACGCGGCTGCTGGGCGAGCACCTGAGCGTCGACCGGTGCGCGTACGCCCAGACCGAGCCCGACGAGGACCACTTCCTGATGAGCGGGGACCACGCCACCGGGCTGCCCCCGCTGCCCGGCCGGTTCGCGATGCGCGAGTTCGGCGAGGACGCGCTGCGGGCCATGCGCGCCGGCGAGCCGTGGGTCGTGGTGGACAGCGAGAACGACCCCCGGCTGGCCGAGGAGGACCTGGCCGCGTACCGGTTCACCGGCATCCGGGCGGTGATCTGCCTGCCGTTGCTGCGCGGTGGCCGGTTCGTCGCCGCGATGGCCGTGCACCAGGCGGTGGCCCGGCCGTGGACCCCGGCCGAGGTGGAGCTGGTGTCGGTGGCGGTGAACCGGTGCTGGGAATCGCTCCAGCGGGTGCACGCCGACCGCGCGCTGCGCGACAGCGAGCAGCGCCACCGGCTGCTGGTCGAGCAGGCCACCGACGCGATCTGGACGCTGGACCTGGACCTGCGCTTCGCCGAGGCCAACGCGGCGGCCTGCGCGCTGCTCGGGCGCGGGCGGGACGCCCTGATCGGCACCGCCATCGACGACCTGCTGGTGGCCGAGGACGAGGCGCGGCTGCGCGAGCTGGTCGCCGACGTGTCCGTGCCCAGGGCCGTCACGGAGGTGTGGCACCTGCGGCGGTCGGACGGCACGGTGGTCGCGGTGGAGCTGAGCGCGCAGACCACCCGCACCGGGGTGCAGGCGATCGGCCGCGACGTCACCGAACGGCTGCGCGTGGAAGCGGAACGGGAACTGCTGCGGCAGCGCGAGCACGAGATCGCCGAGACGCTGCAACGCAGCCTGCTGCCCCGTGAGCTGCCCGCCCTGGACCGGCTCGCGGTCTCCGCCCGCTACCTGCCGGCGTCCGCGCACGGCCAGATCGGCGGCGACTGGTACGAGGTGCTCGCGCTCGGCGGCACGACGGTCGCGCTGTCCGTCGGCGACGTGGTGGGCAAGGGTCCGACCGCCGCGGCGGTGATGGGGCAGCTGCGCAGCGCGCTGGCGGGCTACCTGCTCGACGGCCACTCCCCCGCCGCCGCGCTGGAACGGCTGGACGCGTTCGCCGCCCGGATCGCCGGCGCGGCCGGCAGCACCTGCGCGTGCCTCACGTTCGACTGGAGCACCGGCGAGCTGTGCTGGGCGGTCGCGGGCCACCCGCCGCCGCTCGTGGTCGACCAGGACGACACCCGGCTCCTCGCGGGCGACGGTGCGGTGCTCTGCGCGCCGGGCCGGGCCGGCTACCGGGACCGGTACGCCACCCTGCGCCCGGGGACGTCGATCGTGCTCTACACCGACGGCCTCGTGGAACGCCCCGGCGACCACCTGGACGCCGGCCTGGACACCCTGCTCGCGCACGTCGGCGCGGCGCGCGGCCAGGGGCCCGACGCGATGGCGGACGCGGTGACCGGCGCGCTGCTCGCCGGGGGCCAGCACGACGACGTGGCGCTGGTGATCGCCCGGCACCTGCCCCCGCCGCTGCGCCGCCGGGTCCCCGCGCGACCGGCGGAGCTGGCCGTCATGCGCCGCCACACCACCGGCTGGGCCCACGCCGCGGGCCTGTCCGAGGACCTGGCCTACGACCTCCAGCTGGCGCTGGGGGAAGCCGCCGCCAACGCGGTGGACCACGCCTACACCGACGAACCCGGCGACTTCGAGTACTCCGTCCGCCACACCTCGGCCGGCGTCCAGGTCACCGTGCGGGACAACGGTTGCTGGCGTCCGCCCACGACCGGGCCGACCAACCGCGGCCGCGGCCTGCAGCTGATCGACACGCTGTCCGACGACGTCGTCCTGCACCGCGGCCACGACGGCACCACGATCACGTTCCACCTGGCCGACGCGCCGCAGACGCCCGCCCTGGCGCCGCCGGAGCAGAACCCGGCGTCGGACACCGTCGACCTGGGCGAGGACGCGGACCCGCTCGTCCAGCGCCTCCGGCTGACCGGCGACCTGGACACCCACACCGTGCCCGGCCTGCGCGCCGCGCTGCTGGCCCGCATCGCCGCCGACGACGACCGGGCGGTCGAGGTCGACCTCACCGGCCTCGGCTACCTGAGCAGCTCGGGCGTCGCGCTGCTGCTGGAAGCCGCCGCCGCCGCGTCCGGTCACAACCGCTCTTTCACCATCACCACGACGCCCGGCAGCGCACCCGCCCGCATCCTCGATCTCTCCGGACTGGTGGACATCCGCTCGGAGTGACCGTCCCCCGGGAGGAACTTCTCGGGAGTGGGATCTCCGGGATCTTTCCGGGTGCGGATCTCTCTGGGTGCGGATCTCTTCGGGTGCGGATCTCTTCGGGCGGTGTCTTTCCCGGGTGGAATCTTCGGACAAGACCCGGTGCCGCCACTACGGACGCGGGGTGTCCTGCTCCGGGATCACCAAGGCCTGTTCCACCGTCGGCAGGACCGCGAACACGTTGTCCAGTTCGGTCAGTTCGAGCGGCCGCAGCACCGCCCGGTGACTGGCCACCACGCGGAACTGGCTGCCCCGGCCGGCGCAGCGGACGTGTTGTTCGAGCATCAGCGACAACCCCGGCGACCCCATGAACGTGACGCCGTCCAGGTCGAGCACCACCGGGGCCGGCGGCAGCACGCTGTCCACCGCCTGCCGGAGTTCACGTTCGAGGACCTCGGAGGTGTGCATGTCGAGTTCCCCCGCCACCCGGACCACCACCGCCGGGCCGCGCGAGCCGCTTTCCACCTGTAGGTACTCGGAAGACGAAAAGGTCATGCCCAGGCACCTCCTCCACAACGTCTCCGCCGTGTCGCGCAGGCTGCCTCGCTGAACCCGCCACCCGAGAATAGGAGCGGCCCGGTGACTTGTCACGTCCGCGCCGTCACCCGGCGTGATAGTCGGAGTCCGCTGTTTGTCGTGCCGGTGATCGGACGGAGGCATGGACGTGGGCTCGACCGGTGCGGACCGGTGGCGGGACGCCGTGTGCGCACGGACAGTGAGGGGCCATGTGGGGGCTGGACGCCTACGCGCGAAAGCCGTCGGCGTAGGTGAGCGACCACTGTCCCCCTTCAGGGTGAATCCCGGTCGGCCGGTCGGTGAGGACCACCGCGTCCGCCATCGGCCACCACCAACCCAGCGAGCGCATCGCGGCGATCAGCGCGTCCAGCCGGGGCGGGACCGGCAACCCGGCGACGCGCAGGGCGCATCCGAACAGGGCGAGGAAGTACGCGTCGCCCCACGGGTCGAGCTGCCCGCCGAAGGTGCTCCAGAACCGCACCGGATCGGGGTGCGGCGCCATCCTGCGGACGTCGGTGGACCCGTCCGCCGACGGTGCGCCGATCGCGCCGGGCAGCGGTCGCTGGAGGTGCTGCCGCAACTGCCGGGCGACCCGCGACCCCAACGCGCCGCCGAGCTCGTTCCTCAGCGGTGCCAGCAGCTCGCCCAGTTCGTCCCACAGGTCGACGGCCCGGCAGTCGTCCGCCGTGCCGGGCGGGTCGCCCACCGGTCCACCCGGGCGTTCTTCGAGCAGGTACCGCAACCGCGGCCACAGCGGCGACCACAGCGGCTCCTGGACCGACCCGGTCCGGTGGCACGGGTCGAACACCTGCCTGCGCGCCTGGCCCAGGTCGACGGCGCTGCCCACCGCCGGAGGCTCTGCGAGCAAGCCGGGAACCTGTTCCCCGAGCATCCCGGCCACCCGGTCGAGCACCCCCGCGGACGGTTCGACCACGACCAGCCTGCCGAGTTCCGCCGGCGCGACCCGGCGACGGATCGCGTAGGCGGCCAGCAGGCCGCCCAGCGGCGAGTCCATCCACACCACCAGCCGGGGCGGGGTCAGCCCGGTCGCGACGTAGGCCGCCGCCACGGCGGCTTCGGCAGCCGCGCGGTCACACCGCTCGACCGACCTGCCGACCCGCAACCAGTCGTCCACCGTGGCCGAGATCAACGCGATGTCACCGTCTGTCAGCTCGTCCGCCCAGGTCACGCCGCCCCCTCCGTCCCGGTCCCAGCGTTGTACCGCAGTTCCCCGCACGTCGGCAGACCCACAAGTAGCAGGCGCCGACCGTTCGGTCAGCGCTTCCGCGCCCGGTGGTGCCCGAGCAGCGCGGTGATCGTCGCGGGGCCCGCCCCGCCGTTCAGCTCGTGAACCGGCGGGATTGTCAGGGGGTGCCGGCAGGTTCGGTCCGGTGACCCGTTCAGTGCCCCCGTTGTCGCGCAACCCGGCGTTCCGCCGGTACTTCGTCGCCCGGACGTCGTCCCACCTGGGCGACGGCCTGATCTCCATCGCTCTGCTGTTCGGCGCGTTGCGGCTCGGGGCGTCGCCGACCGAGGTGGGGCTCGTGCTGCTCGCCGGCCGCTTGCCGGTGGTCGTGTTCACGCTCGTCGGCGGGGTGGTGGGCGACCTGCTGTCGCGCCGCGCCGTGATGCTGGCCGCCGACGTCGTCCGATGCGCCTCCCAGGGCCTGACGGCCGCCCTGCTGATCACCGGGACCGCGGACCTGTGGCACTTGGCCGCGTTGCAGGCGGTGGCGGGCGCGGCCAACGCCTTCTTCGCGCCCGCCGCAGCCGGACTGGTCGTCGACGTGGTGCCCGAGGCTCAACGCCGCCAGGCCAACGCCCTGGTCAACGCCGCCCAGAACGCCACGACGCTCGTCGCCCCGGTGGGGTCGGCGGCGCTGGTGGCCACGATCGGCGCGGGCGCGTCGTTCGCCGTGGACGCCGCCACGTTCGCGATCAGTGCCGCCGCGCTCGTCGCGCTGAAGGTGCCGGACAAGCCCGTGCCACCACGGCCGGCGCTTCTCGACGCCGTGCGGCACGGGTGGCACGACTTCCGCGGCCGGCCCTGGTTGCAGGCCACCACCATCCAGGTCGCCGTCATCAACGGCGCCTGCATCTCCCCGTTCCTGGTCGTCGGCCCGATCATCGCCGACCGGCACCTGGGCGGACCGCTCGCGTGGGCGTTCATCGGCAACGGCTACGCCGTCGGTGCGCTGCTGGGCAGCACCCTGACCCTGCGCTGGCGACCGCAGCGCCCGTTGCGCGTCGCCGTCACCATCCCCGTCGCCCTGGCGCCGCTGCTGGTGCTGCTCGCCGCCGGCGCACCGGTCCCGGTGCTCGCCGCAGCGGCCGTCCCCGCAGGGGTGCAGTCGGCCATCTACGCCGTACTCACCGACACAGCGCGGCAGACCCACGTACCCGCCGACCTCGTCGCCCGCGCCACGGGCTTCTCCACCGTCGTCGGCCTGGCCGCCGCGCCCGTGGGGATGGCACTGGCCGGACCCGTGGCCGAACACGTCGGCACGGGCCCCGTGCTCCTCGCCGGCGCGGTGGTCGCCGTGCTCAGCGCCCCGCTGGCCTTGGCGGTGCGTTCCGTCCGGCACCTCCCGGCCGAGCCCGAACCCGCCCTGTAGGGCGAACTCCGCCCTGTCGCTCTTCGTCCGGGAGGTGGCGAACAGCGTCCACACATAAGACCCACACGGAAACAGCAGTTCACGAAGCGCGCGCGTGCGTGTGGGTGCTGACCTACCCGCGCCGGGGGTTCGAACGGCGGATTCGGGGAATGACCGAAGCATGGCGACGCAAGTGCAGATCGCGGTCGACTGCGACGACCCCGCCCGGCTCGCGGATTTCTGGGCGGCGGTGCTCGGCTACGAGTTGGAGGAGCCGCCCGGCGGCTTCGCGAGCTGGCCCGAGGCGTCCCGGGCGCTGGGTGGGGCCGACGAGCAGTGGAACGCGGTGGTCGACGCCGACGGCGTGGGGCCGCGCGTGCTGTTCCACCGCGTCCCGGAGCCCAAGGTGGCGAAGAACCGGATCCACCTCGACGTCCGGGCGGGCGGTCCGAGAGGCACGCCGAAACCCACCCGCCGACCGCTGGTCGACGCCGAGGTGGGGCGGTTGGTCGGCTTGGGGGCGACGCACGTGCGGACCGTCGAGGAGGCGGACGACTACTTCGCCGTCATGCTCGACCCCGAGGGCAACGAGTTCTGCGTCTGCTGAGGTCGACACCCCCGCGCACCGGTGCGCGGTTACCGCCCCGCAGCCGGGGTAGTCACCGGGGACCACGGGAGGAGTTGATGATGGCGCACGAGGAACCGCGTTCGGAGCAGCAGGAGGAGCTGGACCGCTTCTCGCCGCTCGACGAACGGGCGGACGGCTCGGCCGAGGAGGCGTCCGGTCCGCAGTTCACCCGGCCGGACGGTGGCGGTGCCGCCACCGACGTCGAGCCCACCGAGATCGCCGATGACGCGGGCAGCGACATCACGGCCGGTCCGGAGCAGGCGGCGATGCGGATCGAGGAGGGCGACGAGGGCAGCGGTCGCGTCGGCTGACTCAGCCCGGCGACCTGCGGGCCAGGTCGCCGAACGGCGTGGTCAGGCCGTCCCGCACGGTCCGGCCGAGGTCCCGGCGGTAGCGGATGAGCTGGACGGCCGCCAGCACCGCGTACAGCGCGGACAGCACGATGATCACGACCCGGTTCGCGTCCGGCGACAGCGTGAGGCTGGCGGTGAACTGCACCGCGAACAGCGCGAACAGGCTGAGCGCGCCGACGACGGTGAGCCCGAGGTTGGTCAGGATGGCTACCGCGAACAGCGACTGCGAGGCCGTGACCAGCAGTTCCAGGCGTTGGTGGCCGTCCAGCGGCAGCCCGTCGGTGGTGCCGGCGGACAGCGCGAAGACCACCGGGATCGTGCCGACCAGCAGCGTCCACTGGTTGACCTTGCTGGACAGCAGGGTGCCCAGCGACTCGGACGCCTTGAGCCGGGCGGCGAACAGGCAGGCGACGATCAGCTCGGGCGACTCGCTGGCCAGCGGCGCCACCCACTGCACGAGCAGGAACTCGTCGACGCCGAGCCGGCCGCCGGTGGCCACCAGGTTCTCCGCGAAGTGCTCGGCGGTGGCCAGGATGACCAGCCCGGCGGTCGCGAACAGGCCGACCACCAGGCTGCGGCGGGGCCGTGCCGGCTTCTCCCCCACCCAGGCCGCGACACCCGCCAGATCCGGTTCGCCCGCCGGGGCCTGGGCCAGCCGCCACGCGTAGGCGGCGAAGATGCCGATGAACACCACGGCGTCGACCAGCGTCAGCGTGGTGCGCAGCGGCAGGGTCAGCGAGTAGAGCGTCGCCACCCCGAGGAACACCACTTCCGCCGACATGGCGGGGGCCAGCGCCACGCGGCCCGGCTTGGCGGACGCGCTGCGCTTGCGGGCCCGGACCGCCGCGACCGACGCCACGAGCACGACCAGCGGCCAGCCCAACCCGACCAGGATCCGGTTCGCGCCGGTCATGTTCGCCAACGCGAGCGAGCACGGGTTCGCCCCGGCCGCTTGGACGCACGTCCCCTGCTCGGCGTACTGCTGACCTGCCTGGAACGTGAACACCAGGTCCACCGCGTACTCCGGGAGGACGGCGAGCACGGCCAGCAGCGCGATCGCCAGGCCGGCGCTGATGTCCACCTGCGCCGCCTCGGCCGCCCAGGACAGCAGGAACGCCGCGCCGATGATCGCCGCACCGAACACGACGGCGGCCAACGGCGGGGACAGCGACGGGTGCGGCCAGTGCAGGTAGTCCGCGGCGCCCAGGTAGGCCCCCGGTAGCACGACGGCGACTGCCGCCGGCAGCCGGACGGGGAACTTCCGCCGGTCTCCGGACGCCTCGACGGAATCCGGCCACCGAGTGGTTTTGTCGCGCATGGGCGAAGGAGTTCCCACCCGGCGGCCCGATGAAGCCCCGGAGCCCACCACCTACCGGATGAACCGCGTTCAGACCACGACGAGCGGGGAATCCACCATCGTGCGCGATGCCCCCGAAGGCCCGTTCGTGCAGGGTGGACGCATGACGTCGCCCGCGATGGCCGATCCACCCGCACGCCCGCCCGCGAGGGGTGTGCGGGCCGGCGTGCTGATGCTGTGCGTGTTCGTCGTCGCCGAACTCGTCATGGTGCTGGTGTCCGTTCTCGTGCTGGTGCCGTTCGCCCTGGCCGACCCCGCCCTGCTGGACGGCGCCTTGCCCACGTGGCCGCTCCTGGCCCTGTTGACCGTGCCGACCACGGTGGCGGCCCTCGTGGCGCTCGGCGGGACGGCACTGCTGGGTGCCGGCCCGAAGTCCGGCCGGGTGCGCCGTGAGCTGGCGATCCGCTGGAAGTGGCGGGACCTGGGCACGGGCTTGGCGTTCGGCGCGGGAGGCCTGCTGCTGACCATCCCGGCGGCCGCGCTGTGGTCGGCGTGGGTCGGCGACGACGCGAACTCGGCGGTCGGCGACGCGTTCGCGGACCGCGAGCTGGGACCGACGGTGGCCGTGCTCGCCTTCGTGGTGGTGTGGCTGATCGCTCCGCTGGGCGAGGAGGTGCTGTTCCGGGGTGTGCTGTGGCGGGCGCTGGAACACTGGCGGTGGAACCGCTGGGTGGTCTTCGCGGTCACCACCGTGGTCTTCTCCCTGGCCCACCTGGAGTTGCTGCGGACCCCGCTGCTCCTCGTGCTGTCCGTGCCGATCGGCCTGGCCCGGATGTACACCGGCAACCTGCTCGCCTCGGTGGTGGCGCACCAGATGAACAACCTCCTGCCCGCGCTCGCCGTGCTGCTCAGCACGACCGGTGTGCTGCCCTGATCATTTCGATTGCGGTCGACGGGCCCTTGTCCGACGATGACGGCCCACACCGCGACGAGGAGAGCAGCGCATGGCGGAGCACACCTACCGGGTGATGGTGCGCGGCCGGTTCACCGACCTGGACGACGCCGGCCGGGCCAGGCTGCTGGCCGAGGCGGACCGGCACGGAGTGCTCACCAACGGCTTCTCCGAGGACGGCGCCCTGTCCTACGACCGCTCACTCGACTTCTTCAGCTTCCGCGTACAACTGCGCGCCGAGGCCGAGTCGACCGACCGAGCGGTGTGCGATCGCGCCCTTGCCCTCGCCGCCCGGTCCGTGGAGGAGCTCGGCGTCGACTTCCGGGACCTGCGCGCGTCGGCGACGGACATGGACCTGATCAAGGTCCGCCGCCCGAAGCGACGAGGCTGACCGACCGGAACACGCGATCGAGGATTCGGTTCCGAGAACGATCCCCGGTGTGGCGGAAAGCCTCGCGCGGACCGGGGCAGCGAGCGGTGACGGAGTAACGTGGGCGGTACCGGGAGCATTCCGCGCGCAGGCATCCGAGTCGGCGTCGTCCTCGGCGCGCCACCGCCCCGGTCGCCCGGCGACCGGAGATGGGAGCACCGACATGACGTCGGACCCGAGCAGCACTCCTCCTGCCCTCGCGACACCGGTCGCCGACCGATCACTCTTCCCCTTGCGCCTGCGCCTCAAGCCGGTGGCACCACCGAGCGGACACGTCGACGGCGCGTGGTGGCCCGGGTCGCGCGACCTGGTGGCCGAACTGCCGGCTCTGGTCGAAGTGCTCGCCGACCGGATCGGCGTCGCCGGCCGGGTGGTGTTCGCGCGGACCTTCTGGGACGTCACGCCGGAACAGGTCGAACTGAACGGGCAGACCATCGCGCTGCTCGGTTTCGCGGCGCTGGACACCGACGTCGTGCAGGTCTCCGGGATCGACCGGCGGCACATCGACCTGCTGGTGATCCCGCCGCACGCGGACAGCGCGGCGGCCGAACGCGCACTGGTCCTGGCCGCATCGTCGGACCACACCCGCCTGCCCGCGGACATCCTTGCCGCCGCGGGCATCTCCGCGGCACCCGTCTCGCCCGCCTCGCCCACGTCGCCCGAGACCGACGGCGCGGTGGCACACCGGACGTTGCGTCGGACGCACGTCGGCCAACGCCCCCGCTGACAGGATCACGGACAGCCGCAGGCGCGTGGTCGCGGATCAGGACGTGGGGCTCGCGGCGTCGGCCTGCGGACGCGGGAACGGCGTCCTGCCACCGTTCACAGCAGGTAGCCGGAGTGGCTCGCGTTCGGCCACGCCGCCACCGCGCCGGCGGGGCGGAACTCGCGGATGCGCACCGCCAGCGCACGCGCGCCGGCATGTGCGGACAGCCGTGCCGCCACGTCGTGCAACGGCCGCAACCGCGCGGACGTGCGTGCCGAGGCGAGCACCTCGCACTGGTCGACCGCCTCACCGCCCAACGCCACGCCCCGGTCGACCTGCCCGTCCAGCAGGTGGCACACCGCCAGCGGGATCAGGCTGAACGTCCGACTGCGCGCCATGGGCGCCCCGTAGCCCTCCACCGCCTCCACCAGCGCCGGCACCGCCGCGTCGACCTGGCGCGGGTCGGCGGTCCGCGCCAGCTCGGTGTGCACCATGCCGGTGATCGCCGACAGCTCGGCGGCGGTGAAGAACGCCGCCCACCCCGGCACCACCTCGCCCCGGGCCACCCGCGCGAAGCAGTCACGGGCGACGTGCAGCCGTGCCACCGCCTCCCCCGCCGAACCCGTCCTGGCGTGCGCCCACGCCTGGTTCGCCGCCACGACCGCCTCGGCCCGCGGTGAGCCGCTCGCCCGGGCCGCCCGCTCGCCGAGCCCGAACTCGGCCAGGGCCGACCCCGGCGCGTTGTGGTGCAGGTGCACCCGTCCCAGCCGGTAGTGGATGTTCGACACCAGCGCCTCGTCGCCGCTCGACTCGGCCAGCGTCAACGCCACCCGGAAGTGCCTCAGCGCGTCACCGGCCCGGCCCATGTCGAAGCACGCCCAAGCGGCCAGGTTGTGCAGGTCCGCCACCTCCGTGCGGAGCGGTGCCACCACCCGGTCCGCGGTGGGCAGGCCCAGCAGCGCCAGCGCCGCCGGAAGCCGTGCCACCGCCGCCTCCACGCAGCGACCGCCGCCGTACCGGTAGTCCAGCGCCCGCAGGTCACGGGTGAAGCCCCGCAACGCCACCACGTCGGCCGATCCCACCCGGCGCCGCGCCACCCGCGCGACCGCGCCATCGAACGCCGGGGCAACGCGTGCGGGCTGGGGTTCGGACATGGTCGACCTCCGAGAACTGCCAAGCGGAACGGCAGTCCGCCGGGGTCCGGGGCGAACCTACTCGTGGTCCATGCTCCCACGCCCACGGCACCGCCGCGTCCCGGGCGGGGTACCGTCGGTGACGCCGGGGGCACCTCGCGCGTCGACCCACCAGCGGACGCCGTTCCCGGCGCAGCCCCACATCGGCCGCCCGGCGGCCGGGGACGGAGTGCCCGCATGACGCCGGGCCAACCCGCGGATCGACTCGTTCTCGGAGTCTTCGCGCGATCGCTGAAGGAAAACGAACACCGGCTCCCGCTGCACCCCCGACACCTCGAACGGATCGACCCTGACCTGCGCGACCGCATCTACCTGGAGCACGGCTACGGTGAGAAGTTCGGGATGTCGGACGAGCAGCTCGCGCCGTCCGTGGCGGGCCTGCGGTCGCGCGACGAGCTGATCGCCGAGTGCGACGTCATCCTGCTGCCCAAGCCGATGACCGCGGACGTGGCGGGGCTGCGACCGGGACAGGTGCTGTGGGGCTGGCCGCACTGCGTGCAGAACGAGAAGCTCACCCAGACCGCGATCGAGCGCCGGCTGACGCTGATCGCGTTCGAGGCGATGAACCACTACGCCGCCGACGGTTCCTTCAACCTGCACGTCTTCCACAAGAACAACGAGCTGGCCGGGTACTGCTCGGTGCTGCACGCGCTGCAACTGATCGGTTCGACGGGCGACTACGGCCGTCGGCTGCGCGCCGCCGTCATCGGCTTCGGCGCCACCGCGAGAGGCGCGGTGACCGCCCTCAACGCCCACGGGGTGCACGACGTCAGCGTCCTGACCCACCGGGGCATCAGCGCGGTGGCCTCACCGATCCACTCGGCGCGGATGGTCCGCTTCGACCACGACGACGGCGACCCCCGGCGCAGCCGGGCACTGACCGAGCAGGGCCCGGTGCCGCTCGCGGAGTTCCTCGCCTCGCGGGACGTCATCGTCAACTGCGTGCTCCAGGACACCAACGCACCGCTGACCTTCCTCATCGAGGACGACCTGCCGACGCTGAAGCCGGGCACGCTCATCGTGGACGTCTCGTGCGACGACGGGATGGGCTTCCCCTGGGCTCGCCCCACGTCGTTCACCCAGCCGACGTTCACCGTCGGCGACCACGTCTGCCACTACGGCGTGGACCACAGCCCGTCCTACCTCTGGGACTCCGCCACGTGGGAGATCAGCGAAGCGCTGATGCCCCACCTGCGCACCGTGCTGACCGGGGCCTGGGACGGCGACGAGACCATCCGGCGGGCCATCGAGATCCGCGACGGCGTCGTCCGGAACCCGGACATCCTGGCGTTCCAGCACCGTTCGGCCGAGTACCCGCACGAGCGGCTCTGAGCCGGTGAGCGCGGGTCACGGGATGCGGGCGTCGGTCCAGGCGCGGGCGAGGACCTCGGCGACGGTGTCGTCCGGGGTCTGCTCCGAGGTGTCCAGCCAGAGGCCGAGGCGTGGGGTGTCGTGGCGCAGGGTCCGGTCGAGCAGGTCGACCGTCCACTCGTCGTAGGCGTTCTTCCCCCTGGCCGCCTCCCGCGCGGCGATGACCCGGGGCCGCGGCGCGAGCACGACGACCAGCAGCGGCCGCGCCCGGATCAGCCGGACCGTCTCGGCGAGGTGCTCACCGAGGATCACGTCCTGGGCCACGACGGTGAAACCGGCCCGGAAGTAGTCCTCGGCGGCGGTCGCGGTCAGCCGGTGGCGCAGCCGCAGTTGGCGCACCGCTTCCGCCGAGGGGTCGGGAGTCATCTCCTCCCGACCGTTGACCACCATGCGCCGGAACACGTCGCCCCGCAGGTGGACCGACCGGGGCAGCCGCTCGGCCAGCCGTTGCGCGACGGTGGACTTCCCGGCCGCCTGGATCCCGGTGAGCAGGATGACGGCCCGCTCCGCGTTCATCGCAGCCGGGTCCACCGTGCGCGGACCGGCCGGGAACGTGGTCCCGGCCGCCCGGTCCCGGTCGCCCGGCCTCCCGTCACCCGGCCGCCGACGGCGGTTCCTGGAACAGCATCACGGGGATGTCGCGCGCTTCCCTCACCACGCCGTTGTCCGGGCGTTCGAAGGACGCCGACGTCAGGGCGACCTCGGGTACCTCGGGCGCTTCCGCGACGGCTACGGGCTGTGGCGACTCGGCCACGGCCCGGGTCTGGGCCTGGGCGACCGGCGCGAGTTGCTGCTGGGCCTGGTTGATCCACAGCAGCCACATCACCTCGTCCCGGTGGCCCCGGAACTCCGCTTTCAGCCCCGCCAGGGCGCCACGCACCCGCGCGGCCAACACCAGGTCCTCCGCCACAGCCACCCAGAGCGCCTTCGCCCGCGCGTCGTGGGCCTTGACGGTCAGCTGTACCTGCTCCGCCAACTCGCCGGTCGACAGCGTCGACCAGAGCGCGGCGGTTTTTCGAGCTTGGTTCACGTCGACATCTTCGCCGACGCGGTGTCGGATTCCTGTCGCGACGCGAGGTAATGCATCTCTCGTTTCGGACCCGAAGCACCGGGCGACCGGCGCCCGGAACCACCGGACGCACGTGGTCCGGTCCACCGTGGCCGGTCGGAGCCGGGCCGCACCGAGGACGTCGGCCTGTCGAGCTGCACGATTCACACCGTACCGGAAGGGCTGCGGGTCAGAGCTTTCCCACCACGACGTTCATCGCGCCTTTCAGCAGGTCGTCGAGCTGTTGCAGGGTCGCCTGCGGCGGAGGCAGCGCGCGGAAGCCCCAGGTCACCGTGACGGCCACCCGGTTGTGGCCGACCAGCGCCACGAACTGCTGCATGAGGACGGTCAAGCGATCGCCCTTGAACCGCCAGGACAGCGAGATGTCCCAGCGGCGCGCCTCGTACGGTAGGTCGGGAACCGGGCGGGGATTGGTGTGGGCGTCCACGTAGCCGCTCTCGGCCGTCTCGCGCGGTATTCGGAAGTCGGCGCACTCCCGGCTCTCGGCGTCTACGTCGGCGAAGCCGGGTGGGGGCGTTTCGTAGGACCTGACGGACACCGAGATGGTGTTCGCGCCGAACGTGCCCTCCGCCGGGAACTCGTACGTGTGCCGGGCGTCGGCGTTGCGCGTCCAGGACTTCTCCACGGCCGTCGACCGCTTGATGGCGGCGTCACAAGCGGCGGGGACGACCGTGATGTGCTCTTCCGGCGCGTTGGGGACGTTCTTCGCACCGGGCGGGAGTAGGGCGGGCAGACCGGCGAGGGCCGCGGTCACCGCCTCCTGGTCCAGCGGTCGCTCGTGGTCCCCCGGCGTCACGGGGGCGGGGACCTGGGGTTCCCGGGTGCCGATGATCCGCACGGGCCGGGTGCCGTCCTGCTCGGCCACCGTGACCGCCGACAGGCCGCCACCGACCAGGACCAGGGCGAGCAGCACCGTGACGCCCCCGGCGCCTGCCGCCCAGAGCCCCGCGCCGCGTCTCGGTTCCCGGCGGGTCATGGCCGCCACCAGCGGCAGGGTCAGCGGAACGGTCGCGACCAACACCACGAACAGCAGCGAGCCCGGCACTTGCAGGGACTCGTGGAAGAGGTTCGAGTCCGGGAGGTATCCGCCGATCCGCACGGCCCCGTACCGGAGTGCACCCGCGAGGGCGGCGGCGAGGAGTCCACAGAGGACAGCGCACGGCAGTTCGCCCAGCGTCGCGCCGGCACGTCCCCGGTTGGCCGCCACGACCGCCACGGCGGCCACCAGCCCGGCGAAGGCGCAGACCCACCAGGCCTGGTAGCCCAGGTAGTAGTTCGCGTCGTCGGACTGGCCGACGCGCACCCGGAGCAGCCACGACGAGGTCGCTGCGGCACCACCGACCACGGCGGCCACCCCGGTGATCGCCACGGTGACCCGCCGGAAACGGAGGCGACCGCGCAGGACCACGAGCGCGAGCCCGACGAGGAGCAGTACGGGGGTGTACCGCCAGACCTCGTCGTTCCCCGGCCACAACAGGGACCTCCGGACCATCGGAACGTCGTGGGTCAGGACGTAGGCGGCGATCGTCTCGACGACCACGTTCCAGATCGTCGCCAGGGCGACCGCCACGACGAGCACCGCACCCACCCTCGCCGATCGTCGGCGCAGGGCACTGTCGACGGGAACGGCGAGGCGGGTGGCGACCCCGGCGGTCAGCACGCCGACCGCGAGCGCGGCCACTGCCAGACAGCCGGCCAACAGCGGCAGGCTGGGCGCGTAGAAGCCGATGACCCCCGGGGTCGCACCCGGCGGCTGGAGGCAGTACCCCACGACCAGGCCGACCACCGCGCCGGCCCAGGGGCCCGTCCACCGGTACGACGTCAACGCCGCTCGCCTGGTCCACGCGGGTACCACCACCGAGGCCCACAGCAGAGCCGCCGCGGCGAGCGCGACGGACGCGGTCGGGACGGTGTCGGCGGGCGCAGCTCGCAGGTTGTCCAGCACCGCGTGAAGGCTGTGGTAGGTCGCCATCGCCACGACCCCGACCGCCGTCGTGAAGACGAACCCGCCCTCCCAGCCCCGCGTGTCCACGCCGGCACCCAACCGGTCGGCGGCGACGGGGTGGGTCGCGAACACCCGCCGCACGCCCGCCGCCACGCGCGACAACAGGCCTGCCGGCCGAAGCCGCTCCGCGGTCCGGACGACGGCCGCCAAAGTCCCGGGGTCGGCCGTCACCTCCAGCACGTGGTGGTCGGCGGCCAACTCGCGGCGGCGGAGCAGCGCGGCCCGCAGCACGAACATCGACAGGGCGGCGACGAACGCGACGAGCACGGCTTGGCCGTAGAACTCCCACACCACCTGGGGTGTGGCGAACAGCGGGAACAGGGCGAGCACCAGCGCCGGGACGGCGAGCCACCCGGCCCACCACACGGCCGAGGCCCACAGCACGTCGCGCGCACGGACGTGGCCCAACTCGTGGAGGGCCACCGCGTCGAACGCCGCTCGCTCGGCGTACGCGTAGGCCAGCGGGACCACCACCCACGGCCGCGTGCCGGGAAGGCCCGTGGTGAACGCCTGCCCGACACCGGTCGCAGGCGGCGCGAGCACCAGGCGTGGCCGGTGGCGTCCGGTCAGGCCCTGGCTGTCGCACAGCTCGGCGAACCGCCCGGTCAGCGCACCCGCAGCCGCGGCGGGCACACCGGCGAGCCGGCCGGACCGCAGCTGCCAACGCGTGCCGGAACCGCCGAGCAGCATCAACAGCCAGGCCGCGACCGGCAACGTGGCGGCCCCGGTCAAGGTGGTCAAGGCGCGCACCCGGTTGTAGTCCTTGGCGCACGCCCGGTACACCGGCACGTCGTCCTCCGTCGGGATCCCACCGGACACCGAGATCCCGTTGCGCGCCAGGCAGGCCTGTGCGGTGGCGACGTCACCCAGGTCGCGGGTCGAGGACAACGCCTCGGCCGCACCCGCCCCGATCGCCGCCAACGCGGCCCACACCATGAGGTAGACCCACCACAGGCGAGCGGGGGTGTCGGCACGCGCCAGCCGGTGTCCGGCTTCGGGCTCACCCGTTGTCGTGGAACCGGACGAGCTCAACTCCCGCCGCCGTCAGCCGACCGGCGCAGGGCGCCGTGCACGGCGTCCGCCAGCATGGTCGCCTCCGACTCGTTCAGGCCGAGCGTCATCCCGTGGGCGATGCAGGCGGTGCGCGCCTGGTCGACCTGCTCCGACGTCAGGGTGATCCGCGTCGACGGCACGGCACGGCGCTTCCGGCGCCACCACCGACGGCGCTGGAGGCCCGCGAACGTGGTCGCGCCGAGTACCTGCGCGATCGTCCCGGCCAGCAGCGGGTACACGATGTCGGCCAGCACCGAGGGATCGACACCCGAGCCGACCGTGCCGCCGGTCCACGACCGTGGTCTCCGGGGCACTTTGCCGCTCTCCCACGACTCGGTCACCAAGCCGAAGTACTCCAACTGCTCGGGCGCCACCAGGTCCACCACCTGCCGCGCGAGGTCGGCGACCATCACCGACACCGATCCTTCCGGCAAGTCGACGTCGCCAGGACGGGCAATCTCCGTCATCCGACCATCCGATCGCTTGGCTCGACACAGCGCAACGCTGCATTGGATGTCGCCCGAGCACCGCTTCCCGTTTCACACCAACAGGAAACTCGTCACATATACCAACCGAGCACGACTTTTTCCGACATGGCAGCGGTTTCCTCGCCTCGCCGGCCCGTAAACGCGCCTCGGCGCACACCTGTGCTTCGTGTTCTCCCCGTATGGCCTGCGCGCAGCGAACCGCGCTTGTCCTTGGGGCGCAAGCACGCTTTTCGCTTGCGCCCCAAGGACAAGGGTGG
>NZ_JACHJN010000019.1 GCF_014203665.1 Saccharothrix tamanrassetensis | reverse complement strand
GTCACCGGTCCGGTCGGGTTGCGGACGATCTGGAGGGTCAGCCGCGTGGCGAGCCACCGGTGGTCGGCTATCGCGTCGAACACGGCCAGCGCGACCGCGCGGATCTCGTCCCCGGGTGTGGCCCCCGCCCGGGAGGGCCTGGTCGCGAGAGCCGTCGTGACGATCGTTTCCGTTGCCGCGTCGAGCAGTTCGTCCCTGGTGCCCACGTGGTGGTAGACCGCCCCGGGCCCGGTCGCCAGCCGTCCGGTCATCGCCCGGACCGTCAGCGCGTCCTCGCCGCCCGCGTCGAGCAGTTCGATCGCGGCATCGACGATCCGCTCCCGGGAGAGCACCTGGTTGCGCCGCCGGGGCCGGCGGGCTGGCGTGGTCACATGCCCACGCTAACAGGCTTTGGAGCGATGCACCAACTTGGTGTGTCGCTCCAAATCGGGGGCGGGGTGTCGTCGGACCCGGTGCCGCCCAACCGAGGTGGGACCACACCGGACGGCACCCCGGCCGGGGTCCGGTGTGGACTGGCGCGCGCCGGGTTTGTCGGGACACCAGGCGGGCGTGCTGCGGGCCTCACCGGTCGTGCCGCCGGGGTCGCCGCCCGGCGCCGACGCTCGTGCCGATCAGGAAGCCGATCGAAGGCTCGTGGCGTCAGCGCCGGGCGCCGGGTGGTGCCCGCTTCCCGCCTACTCGGTGAACATGGTGAACGACAGCGTCCGGTCGAACCGCTTGCCGGCGAGATCATCACGACCGATCAGGAAGCACCCGTAGTGGTACTGGCTTCCGGTGTGGAACTGGGCGAGCGGCACCCATTCACGAGTCAGCCGGTACTTCTCCACCTCGCCCGGGTCAAACCGTTCCGATCCCGGGAAGTCCGAGTCGTCCAACCGGCTCGTGATGCCGGCGTACGTCATCTGCGTCCACGGGGTGTCCTGGCCGCCGATCTCCGAGCAGTACCCGCCGAGGTGGATCACGGGGCTTCGGTCGGGGTCCGGCCAAAGCTCGTCGACCAGCTCACACAAGTCGTCGACGTGCTTCAGCTCGCCCAACAGGCGCTCCTCGACCTCCGAGTCGAACTCGAAGTCCTCCTCCTCGATCCACTCCGGCAGCACCGGCTGGACCCAAGCGGAAAGCTGCTGCTCGGGGATGAGGAACGGGATGTCCTCGTGGAAGAACGTCGTGCTGTCGTGGCCGGGCGGCGGTGACGCCACCGCCGTCTCCGTGCCCGCCGGGACGTACACGACGCGAGCGAACTCCGGCACGTCCGTGCCGAGAGGAGCCGGCAGGTCGTTCTCGTGATGCAGGAAGAAGAGCAGCGAGCCGTCCTCGGGCAGGGGAAGCCCCTCGACCCGCGGGAGGGCCGCACAGTCGACGGAAGCGATGAACGGTAACGGGTTTCCCCTTCTGTTGCTCGGCCACTCCACGCCCACCGGCAACCGGGGAAGCCCTCCCCGCCGGCCGACGACCTGCTCGTCGTGGCGGGGGGAACCCATCCAGATCGCGAATCGGAGCTGATCTGCGAACTTGTCGACCTCGTCGTTCGGAACGCCTTGATCGACCGCCGCGCGGCGGAACTGCTCGTAACGGTCCATGTTGGCATGATCGCAGACGGCTCGAGGTCGCTCAGCCCGGCCCGTCCCGGTTCGTCCCGAACTCCGCCGTCCCCCAAGCCATCCCGACGCTCGCCACGAACAACCTCATGCCCGACAACCTGTTCGGCCACATGCATGTGCCAGGGTTCTTCCAGGGCACGGCCTTCAAGTTCGTCTACCGCGCCCTGGCCCACGTGTTCAGCCGCGTCGATGTCGTGACCGCGCCGACTCGCGTGCCGTGCGGTTGTTGCACGACAGTGGTTTTCGGTCGGCCACCTGGACGAGGAGAAGCGCGCCGACGACCCTCGAACGCTTCGAAGGGCCTCTACGCGCGACCGAGGGGCAAGGTACCTGCCGCCCCCCGCGCGGCCTGATGTGCCGTTGCCGCGTCGGAGAGGGAGTCCAGCAGACGCGTGAGCAGATGGCGGTCGTCCGCGCGCAGCCGGTCGGTGAAGGGCGCGAGTTCCGCGCGGATCTCCTCCTGCACCCGGTCCGTGAGCTCGCGCCCCTCGGGTGTGATGAAGACATCGACCGCACGGCGGTCTTCCGCCGACCTGCCCCGGGCCACGAGGCCCCGCCGCTCGGCCCGTTCGACGAGGCCGGACATCGTGGACTTGTCCAGACCCAGGAACGCCGCCAGTTCGGTCATCCGCGGCCGACGGTCACGCAGGAGGCCGAGCACCCGCAGCTGGGTGAGGGACAGGTCGTGGTCGGAGCCGATGCGGGTGAGCACGGCCATCACCCGGAAGGACGTCCGAACCAGAGCGTCCTCGAGCGCGTCGTCAGATCTCATACCGCGATCCTACTTGACATAGTTTGTCTTACCAACCAAACTCAAGGTAGTGCGTAATACAAACTAATCTTGAGGAGCTGTCATGCACGCCGCGGCGCCCCGCTCGACGGATCCGGATCGGATCCGTCGCGGCCCGTCCCGTGCCTTTCGCCCAGGTGACCAAGACATGGAGTGAACGCCGGGCGACCGCATCGTCCGTCCCGCAAGGCACCGGCCCACCAGTCCCCACCATCCCGAGGAGAACCATGCCCGCCAACAGTCAGAAGCGTTGTCTCGTCGTCGGTCTCGGCATCAGCGGTCTGGCCACCGCGATCCGTCTGCGCCAGATCGGCTGGGAACCGGTGGTCGTGGAGCGGGCGCCGGGCCGTCGGTCGGACGGTTACTTCGTCGCCCTGTTCGGCGCCGGTCGGGCAGCCGCGCAACGGCTCGGCTTCGACCACGCCATCCCCGACCGGTCCGTACGTGACGGCAGGACCTTCGTCGTCAACCGGGTCGGCGACCGCAAACCGGGCCTGGGATTCGGAGACCTCCCGGGTGACTGGCGGATGATGCTGCGCGGCGACGTGGAGGCCGCCGCGTTCGACGCGCTCCCCGGCGACGTGGAGATCCGCTTCGCGACCCGACCCACGAGGATCGAGCAGGACGAGTCCGGTGTGGACGTGACCCTCGACCACGACGGCGCGATCACCACGGAGCGGTTCGCCCTCGTCGTGGGCGCCGACGGCCTGCGCTCCACCGTCCGACAGCTCCTCTTCGGCCCGCACGGGCACCACCTGCACCGACTCGGCCACATGATCGCCGCCCTGGCCCTGTCGGACCCGCTCGACGGAGTCTCCGCGCACGACGGCGTCAGCCTGTTCGAACCAGGCCGCGCGATGTGGCTCTTCCCCTTCGCCGACCGGCCGCACAGCCTGCTCTTGTCCTACCGCACCGACGACATCGACGGGCAGTTCACCGGACGACCCGCCGACCGGGTCCGCGCCGCCTTCGGCCCGGCACCGACCGGCCCCCTGCTCGGACCGGCACTGGACGCGCTCGACAACACCGGCGACTTCCTGTTCGACACCGTGGAACAGACCCGGATGGACACCTGGTCACGCGGCCGGGTGGTCCTGGTCGGCGACTCCGCCTGGTGCGTCGGCCTCTACGCCAGCATGGGCGTCTCCGCCGGACTGGCCGGAGCCGACCTGCTCGGCACCATGCTGCACCACCACCCCGGTCACATCCCCGACGCACTCAGATCCTGGGAAGCCCAGCTACGCCCCCACCTCACCAGCTACCAGCAGGCGGGCGTGAGCGGGCGGTCCTTCTTCACGCCCGACAGCCAATGGCAGATCGCGCTTCGGCCGGTCATCGCGCGCGGCATCCGGCTTCCGCTGCTCGGCGACGCCTTGCGGTTCCTCCGGGCCAACAGCAGGATCAACAAAGAAAGGGATCTCGACATCGCCCGCAATTCCACTGCGCCGCCCGAAAGCACGAACCACCGACAAAAAGCCCGCTTGTCCGGGTAAGTCCCACGGAAAACCATCATCGACCTGCCGTCGGAATGCGCGACGGTAATCGTCTTGCCGATCTTGTCGGCATGCGAGCGACGGTCTCGTCCACTCAGATGCAAGGAGAGTCCTCATGTCCAGAATCCAGACCAGGCGCCGAGCGGTGGTCCTGGTCGCCGCAGCGGCGACTGTGGCATTCGGTGTGCCGATCAGCTCTTCCGTTCAGGCCGCTCCATCCGAGGCTTCCACCGTCCGTCCGGCCACATCGGGGATCCCGGCCCTGGTCAATCCCGGGGTCGACCTGGGTCGGCACGCGCCGGGGCCCGAGCCGACCTGGTTCGACTCGATCTACTTCACCAGCTCGGTGCGGGCGAACGGTCAGGAGTTCGGTCTGCAGGTCCACACGCGGATCCTGCCGAACAGGGGCGAGGCCGCGTACCGCTGGACGTTCTCGGTGATCAACAAGACCACCGGGTGGTACAAGGACCACGCCGTGATGGTCGAGCCGGAGGACTACCGGTGGAGCCAGGGCAAGCTCGACATCCAAGCGCCGGGACTGAGCTGGTCGGGCGACGCCGCCCGCCAGTCGGTGCAGGTCGAGACGCCCTGGGGAGCCCTGGACGTCCAGCTGTCGCCGACCGGTCCCGCCATGAACTACGCGTCGACCGGTGTTTTCACCCTGGTCGACGGCGTGCCGAACCACGAGTTCGCGCTCCCGGCGATGCGGACGTCCGGAACGCTCGTGGTCGAGGGCAGGAAGCACCAGGTCAACGGCACCTCGTGGCTGGACAGGCAGTGGGGTGAGATGCCCACGTCGCTCGTCCGGTGGACGTGGATGAACCTCGGCATGCCCAACGGTGACAAGGTCGCCATCTGGGACACGATCGGCGCCGGAACCAAGAACAGCTGGGCGACGGTCCTGCACCCGGACGGCTCCTACGACGTGGTCGCCGTCGAGCCGCTCGCGCAGGGCGTCTCCCGGCGGTGGACCAGCCCGGCCACCGGCCAGACGTATCCCACCCGGTGGCGCATCCGGATTCCCGTCCTGCACTCCGAACTCGACGTGCAGGTCACCGGAAACCCGGACCAGGAGATCGAAACCCCCGACGGGGGCGGCTACCTGGAAGCCACGGCGGAATTCACCGGTAAGTACAACGGCAAGAACGTCCGTGGCGAGAACTACGTCGAGATGACCGGCGAGTGGAAATCCTGACCGCCACCGAAGCCGTTCTCGCCTGACGCGAACCCAGGCGCCTCCTGGGTCGAACAGCGGCCACCGAACCGGGCCACCCGGTTCGGTGGCCGCGATCGCTGTGAACGCACCGCCATCGGCGGATCACCGGCGAGACGACGAACCGGGTAATTATCGGGTGACGCCAACCACACATCGGGCGACGGCCGGTCGGCCGCAGGCCGGTGTCCCCCGTGAGGACTACAGAGAAGTGTCCACACCAGGGGGATTCGTGGCGCCGCAACCCCCCATAGATTTCACCAACAACGGCGTCAGTGCGTCGCGGCACGCCGAGAAACTGGAGGCAAGGGCGTTGAAGACAATGCAACGGTCAGCGGGAGCCGGTATCCCCCGAAGGTTCACCAGGGTGGTGATCGCGGTGGCGCTCACCGTTGCAGCGGTGGCGGCCTGTGACGCCGACCCGGCAGGAGACGCGACGAGTCAGGGCGCGCCACCGGCCGCCGCCGAGGCGACCGCCACGCCGCGCATCACCTGGGACACGTGCCCGGCGTCGGCCGAGGGCGCCAGTCGCGACCCCCGGCTCACCTGCGGAACGGTGGAGGTTCCGCTCGACTACCGGAACCCCGGTGGCGAGAAGATCGAGGTGGCCGTCTCGAAGCTGCCGGCAGCGAACTCCCGCGACCGTCGCGGTGCCCTGCTGCTGAACCCGGGCGGCCCGGCGTTGCCCGGCCTGGACACACCGGGTGTCGTGGCGCCGACCCTGCCGCCGTCGGTGTTGGCGGCCTACGACCTGATCGGCTTCGACCCGCGTGGGGTCCAGCACAGCACCCCGCAGAGCTGCGGTTTCGACGACCCGTCTCTCGCCGGTCTCTTCCCGTACCCGGCCGCGGACGGCTCGATCACCGCGAACGTCGACCACGCCCGCACCGACGCCGCACGGTGCGCGACGAACGCCGGCAAGAAGCTCCCGTACTTCACCACCACCAACACCGCCCGCGACATGGACCGCATCCGCGCGGCGCTCGGTGAGGAGAAGATCTCCTACTGGGGCCAGTCCTACGGCACCTATCTCGGCACCGTCTACGCCTCCCTGTTCCCGGATCGCGCCGACCGGGTGGTGCTGGAGGGCAACGTCGACCCCACGAAGGTCTGGGCCAACGCGAAGGACAACTGGGGCAAGGCCATGTCGGAACGCTTCCCCGACGCGGCAAGGGTCGCCGCGGCGCAGCACGCCACGCTCGGGCTGGGCGGCACCGTGGACGAGGTGACCCGGAAGTACCTCGCACTCGCCGACCGCCTCGACCGCACCCCCGCGCCCGTCCCCGGCACCCCACAGGCCCTGACGGGTTCGATGCTGCGCACCGTCACCTACAGCCTTCTGCTGAACAACCAGTCCCTCCCGGTGCTTGCGCAGTTCTGGAAGGCCGCCGTCGGGCTGGCCGATGGCACGCTCACCGAGGCGGACGGCCAAGTGCTGCAGCAGGTGTTCACCGCGCCGCCGCCGACCCCGGGCGTGCCGGCCGACAACCAGGCCACCATGTTCCTGGCACTGACCTGTGGTGACGCGCCGTGGTCCGACGACGTCGACGGGTACGCCCGCCGCACCGCCGAGGACCGCGCGGCCTGGCCGCTCACCGCGGGGATGCCCGCCAACATCTGGGCGTGCGCGTTCTGGCCGAAGCCGATCGAAGAGCCCGTCCGCGTGACCGACAAGGGACCGCGCAACACGCTGATCCTGCAGAACCGCAGGGACAACGCCACACCGTGGGAGGACGGCCTCGGGCTGTACGAGGTCCTCGGCGAGCGAGCGGCTTTCGTCGGCGCGGACAACGGTGGGCACTACGTCTACAACCAGGGCTCCACGTGCGTGGACGAGGCGACGGTGACGTTCCTGACCACCGGCCGCCTGCCGGACAAGAAGCTCTACTGCACCGACGTCGCTCCGCAGTGACCGGGGTTGCCGGCGGTAAGTGCCGGTAGACGGGGAACTCCTGGTGGAACGGCCGGTGTCCAGCCGCCGTTCCACCAGGAGTTCCGTGGTCGTCCCGCGACGGCAGTCCTCAGTGGCCTTGCTCGGCTCGGTGATGACATATGCACGGTGAGACGCGGCACAAGGTGCCCTCGAGCGCGCCGCAGTCGCCAGCGCGGTACGTCGTGCGGCCGGCGCCTACTCCGCAGGCCGGCCGGTTCGGATGGTCACCACGATCTTGCCCCGCACACCGCCGGCTTCCAGCGCCCGGTGTGCTTGGGCGATGTCGGCCAGCGGGAAGGCGCGGTCCACGACGGGTCGTAGCGTGCCGTTGTCGGTCAGCCGCGTCAGCTCCGCGAGTAGCTCGCGGTGCGGGTCGCCGCGGAAGAACCGCACCCGCCGCCGACCGTGCACTGTGGACGCGAGCACGTACCCCAGTGACGCCGTGATGTGGTCGATGTCGAACGACACCGTCACCATCCGGCCGTTTCGGGTGAGCAGTCGCCGGCGAGCTGGACCGCCACGTGGCCGACGCCGCCACTGGCCCCGCGTACCAGCAACCGTTCCCCGGCGCGCAGCCTTGCCTTGTCCCGCAACGCGGTGATCACCGTTGTGCCGGCCACGGGCAGGGCCGCAGCCTCGGCCAGGTCGATGCCGGTAGGGGCGGCGGCCAGCCGTCGCGCGGGTACGGCGACGAACTCCGCGGCGGCGCCGAATCCGCGGGCAGCAAGCCCCACACGCGGTCGCCGGGCGCGAAGTCCGGCACGTTCCGCCCCACGGCCGCCACCTCACCGGCGAAGTCGACCCCGACGCGGTGGGGAAAGCCGCCGAACCCGGTCACGAGCCGTACCCGGCCCGCGCGGCCGTACAGCTCACCACCGTTGACGCTGCTCGAGGCGACCCGCACCAGCACCTGGCCGGGGCCCGCGACCGGCTTGGGCACCTCGCCCACGTACAAGACCTCCGGCGGCCCGTACCGGTCGTACAGGACCGCCCACATCCTCACGTCGTTGCTCATGATCCCGCTAACGTGGGTCGTGACGAGGGAAATCCGACTGGACAGAGGTGGGACGGATGCGAGCCGATTCTTCTCGGATCGTGCGCGAAGACGCCCGGCAGAACCGGCAACGCATCCTGGACGCCGCGCGCGAGGTGCTCACCCGAAGCGGCCACGACGTCCCGATGGCCACCATCGCACGCCGGGCCGGGGTCGGCGTGGCGACCCTGTACCGGCACTTCCCGAACCGGCAGGCGCTGCTCACGGAGGTGTTCGACCGGCAGTTCACGGAGTGCGTCTCCGTGGTCGACGAGGCGCTGGCCGACCCGGACCCGTGGCGGGCCTTCCGCATCGCGGTCGAGAGGCTCGGCGCGATGCACGCCGTCGGCCACCGACTGACCTCCGCATTCGCCGCCGCGCTGCCCGGTGCCTTGGACCTCGATGCCCGACGGCGCGAAGCCGAGTGGAAGCTCGCCGAACTGGTGCGGCGCGCGAAGGCGACCGGGCGGTTGCGCGCGGACTTCCGGGTCGAGGACCTGGTGCTCCTGCTCAAGGCGGTCAGCGGTGTCGCGACGAGCACGACCGAGGCGGCGGCCGGATCGCGACGGCTCGTCGCGTACCTGCTCGAGTCCTTCGAAGCCGGCTCGGACCGGCCGTTGCCGCCGCCCGTGCGGTTCGCCGGATATCCAGGCCCCTGATCCCGACGACCATTCCGGCTCGGCGTCGGTCCAGTTCGGTGCGCGCAGCGCTATGGGCGTGGTCATGCGGCCGGACGAAGAGGGCCGCCGAGCACCTGGGCCGTGTCGGGCAGGTTGCCGTGGCACCCGGGGAAGGCCCGTTGTCCCCCCTGAGAGCTACCCGGGTTGCTGTCCCCAGCGGGATTCCGTGGCCGGCCTGGATTCCTAATCTCTGTGTCACACAAGTAAACGCCACAGAGGACGAGGGCAATGGTTCAATCGAAGGAAATCGGGCAGCTGCGCAGGTATCGGTTCCCCGTGCTGCTGGTCGTGTTCACCGTCGTGATGCTGGCGAACGCGGTCATCATGCAGCTGGTGTCGCCCGTTGTGCTGCTCGCCCTGCCGTTGGGGATCGGCTCCGTCATCGTTGTCGTGGCCGGTTACCGCAAGCTGTCGCAGGTCGTGGAGCAGCGGGCGGACATCCCCGAACTCGCCAAGGTGCGGATGTGGTCCCAGCTGCGGCGTGGGGCGTTGCTCGGGTCCGGGCTGTTCGTCCTGCTGATGCTGCTGATCGGGATGTTCGGCGGCTGGCAGGACATGTCGTGGGGCTCGATCTGGGGCTGCCTCGGCACTGCCGGGCTGACGGCGAGCGTCGCGGTCACCGAAGAGGTGCTGTTCCGCGCCGTGCTGTTCCGGATCATGGAGGAACGCACCGGGACGGCGGTCGCGCTGGTCGTGTCGTCGCTGATCTTCGGTCTGACGCACTCGATCAACGGCGACGCGACGCTCTGGGGCGTGCTGTCGATCGCCCTGACGGGCGGGTTGCTGACGACCGCCGCCTACGTCGCGACCCGTTCGCTGTGGCTGTCGATCGGCCTGCACTTCGCCTGGAACTTCACCCACGCCGGCATCTTCGGCGTCGCGTTGTCCGGCACGACCGAGGCGCCGCACGGGCTGCTGCAGACCACGCTGTCCGGTCCTACCGCGCTGACCGGTGGCACCTTCGGACCCGAGGCGAGCCTGATCGCGCTGCTGGTCTGCGTTGTGCCCACCGTTGTCCTGCTGCGCCGCGCCGCCCGCACCGGCCAGATCCAGCGCCGTGTCAAAGCCGGGGCCTGACCAGTACGCTCGCGCGATGCTCCTAAGGTGGCAGCGACTGTCCCCGTCCACCAAGGACAGTGCGCTCGCGCTGGTTCTCACGGCCCTGGCGTTCGTACCGACCGTGTCGACCATCGGCCCTCAGCTCGGGGACTTGCCGAAACGCCCGGTCGACGCGCTCGCGCTCGTGCTGGTCATCGCGCAAGCCGCGCCGCTGGCGATCAGACGGCGCTGGCCGGCGGGCTGTCTGGCGGTCACCGGTATCGCCTTCGCACTGCACCAGTCGTTCGGCTACCCGGACACCATCGCCGGCATCGGGCTCTACCTGGCGCTCTTCGCGGTCGGGGCGCACCAGGTCCGGTACCGCCGGGTCACAGCGGTGGCAGCGACCGCGGGCTACACCGGCCTGGCGATCACGTTGCACCTGCTGGGTTCGCCCAGTCAGTTCCAAGTGTTCGTCGTCTTCTGCCTGAGTTCGGTGGTGATGTGGATGGCCGGGACCGCGATGCGCCGGTGGCGGGCCGAGGAGGCGGAGAACCGTCGGCTGAGTGTCGAGGTGGCGACCGCCGGAGAGCGGGCCCGCATCGCCCGGGACCTGCACGATGTGGTGACCCACCACGTGACCGCGATGGTCGTCCAGGCGGACGCGGCGCAGTTCCTGCTCGACGGGGCGCCGGAACGCGTGGGGGAGGGGCTCGACGCCATCAGCGTCACGGGCCGCCGGGCGTTGACGGAACTGCGTCACCTGCTCGGCGTGCTCGAGGCGACGGGTGACTCGGCGCGGGCCGACCGGTCACCGACCCTGGGCCGGGTCAGCGACCTCGTCGAACAGGCCCGGTTGTCCGGTCAGCCGGTCGAGCTGAACAGGCGGGGCGACCGGCGTGAGCACGCCGTCGACGTCGAGTTGGCGGCGTACCGGGTGGTGCAGGAGGCGCTGACCAACGCGATGAAGTACGCGACGGGACACCTGACCCGGGTCCGGATCGACGATCACGACGACCGGATCGAGATCGAGGTGACGACGGACGGGGTCTCCGCGGGCACACCCGCGGTCGGGTCGGGTGGGCGCGGCCTGAGCGGACTGCGGGAGCGGGTACGGATACTCGGTGGTGAACTGGTCGCCGCGGCCCGACCCGAAGGCGGGTTCCGGGTGCACGCTCTCATCCCGTCACGGAGGCAGGCATGACTATCCGGGTTCTGGTGTGCGAGGACCAGGAACTGGTGCGCGCCGGGTACACCACGATCTTCTCGGCGCAACCGGACATGGAGGTCGTCGGCGAGGCCGCGGACGGCAGGCAGGCCGTCGAGGAGACGCTGCGGTTGCGCCCGGACGTCGTGGTGATGGACATCCGCATGCCCATCCTCGACGGTATCGAGGCCACTCGCAGGCTGGCCGGGCCCGGCGTGGGCAACCCGGCGAAGGTGTTGATGGTCACCACCTTCAACGTCGACGAATACGTCTACGAGGCGCTCAAGGCCGGCGCCAGCGGGTTCCTGCTCAAGGACGCGCCACCGGCGGAACTGATCAAGGGCGTGCGCACTGTCGCCGCCGGGGAATCGCTGGTGGCCCCGGCCGTCACCCGTGCCTTGATCGGCCATTTCGCCGAGCGCCTGCGACCCACCGACACCACCCGCCCGGCCCTGGACCACGTCCGGCAGACCCTCGCTCGCCGGGAACTCGAAGTGCTCGGACAGCTCGCCGCGGGCCTGTCGAACGCGGAGATCGCCGAGAAGCTGTGCATCACCACGGAAACGGTGAAGACCTACGTCTCCCGGATCCTGACCAAACTCGACCTGCGTGACCGCGTGCAGGCGGTGGTACTCGCCTACCGGGTAGGACTGGTCGTCGCCGAGTGAGGCCTGCGCACTTCGAGCCGGCCGGGAACGTCAGCTCACACCGCCCCAAGCCGCCGCCGCGTCTCGCTGGTGCTGATGCGACTGCGAGCAGCGGGCACTCACCTGGAAGATCTGGGCGTACGCGGGATGCAGAATTCCACCTGGCACAGCGGGTCGTCCGGAATGGGGGGCAAGCTGAGCGCCTGACTCGATCACCCGGCGCCGGAGTCACCCTCCCGGTTCGACCAGGACAGGAAGTCCGCCCAGAACGTCGCTGTGGCGGCGACGACCTGCCGCCCCTCGTCGGTGCTGTCCTGCTGGCCACCGAACTCCCGGTGCACGTAGTCGATGAGGTCGTATCCGTAGGGGATGATGTCGGCGCCGCGGATCGACAACACCGGGTGAGCGGATGTCGCCCGGCCCGCGGGCAGGTAGCGATGCGAGTAGACTGGGACCAGCTGCGGCACTGACGCCAGGTGCGCCCTCGCGCCGGCCACGGCGGCGGCCCGCCCAGCAGGCCGCGTGCCCCAACCCGGATGCCAGAAGTTCGCCTCCGCCACCGCGAACACCACGCCCTCGACCGGCTTGTCGAGCCAGGAACGGAGCTGGGCGGCGTTGCCGCGGCGCCAGTCGGGCCACCCCCCTCCCGTGGGCAGCCCCACCGCGAGAAAAGCGCGGTGGTCGTCGGCGAACGAGAACCCGAACCGCGCTTCGACACCGGCCAACTCCTGCTCCGTCAGCCCCGGGCGGATCTCGGTGCGCCCGAGCCGGGCCAGCAGGCGGGCGGCCTTGGCGCCGAGCTTCATCCCGAACGGATTGACCATTTGTGCAGGCTACTGACCCAGGACGGGCGACCAAGCGCCCGAGGGCGCCAGGCCGTGCTGTGGGAGATGCCGAACCGGCGGTGAGGTCGACGCAGGTGTCGCCGCACCGGGCACGCAGGTCGAGGCGAGTGCGAGCGCGGCGGCCGGCACCACGGCGGCCCACGCGGGTCTGGTGCGGATCAGGGGTCTGCGATCTCGTGCGGAACGCATCCGCGATCCTCTCGTCACCCCTGGGCCGGCGAAGAATTCCCGGCAGACCCCCTCGGTGCGGACAACGGCCGCGCGGTTGCTCCTAGCGTCGGAGGATGACACTCACACGCCTGGCCCGCGCCCTGCCGATCGCCCTCGCCGCGCTGCTCCTGGGCGGCGGGATCGCGCACGCCGACACCTACACCGCGCAGTTCCGCGGAGACGGCAGCAGCGACTTCGGGTTCGCCCTGATGTACGCCCGGTGGGACGCGGCGGAGAAGGCCGAGGCCGACGGGTTCACCGACCCGGACAGCCAGTGCGAGGAGATCTTCAAATTCGACCCCGGCCCGTACAGTGCCATGGTGATCTGGGAGTGCACCCGCTAGGACGCCGCGCTTCGCGCCGAGGATCGGGCGCTATGGAGCCAGGACGCCGGCGCGGCGGTCGAGTTCCGCCAAATCGGCGTCGGTCGGGTCCGGACGGCCGGCGAGGTGACCGGTGGCCCACGTGACGAAGTCGAGTGCCGCGGCGACATCGGGTTCGGCCAGGACCGCGGCCACCTGTGCGTCCTCGTCCGGCCCACTGCCGACCTCGGTCACCCCGTGCACACGTTCGGTGGCTTTCTGGACGATCGGCTCCAGGGCGTACTCGATGCCGGTGCCCGGCTCGTGGTCGGGGTCGGCGATGACCCGGATCGCGAGGTCGACGCAGATCCAGCAGTCCTGGGCCGCGGTGGACGGGTAGTCGTCGGGTGATTCGCCCGGCGGGGTGGCTTCCTCCACCTCCGCCAGCAGGGTGTCGACCCCGGATGGTGCCGTGCCGGTCGTGGCGTAGCCGCGGGCCGCCGCCAGCACCCGGTCGGCCAGCGGCTCCGCGGACGCGCCGACGTGGGCGGCCCAGCGGCGGTACTCGGGGACCAGTGCGGCGGCGCAGGCCGCGAACAGCGCGGCGACGGCGCGGCGGGGCAGCCGGTCGACCCGCTCGGCGAAGTCGTCCAGCGCCTCGTCGTACACGGTCACTTGTCGACCTCCACACCGGCGTTCTTCAGTTGCAGCGCGCAGTTGTGCTCCGACGGGCCGCACGGCTGGCGCACCGAGGTGCCCACCCGCTTGAGCCCCGGCACACCGCGCAGCAACTCCTCTTCGGCGGAAGGCCGTCAACTGTAGTAGACGCCGATGCGGTTGCCGTCGATGTCGTGGACGGCGATGTCGAGGTCGAACACCGTGCTCAGCAGCTCGGGCGTCATCAGCTCCGCGGTGGGGCCCTGGGCCACGACACCGCCGTCGCGCATCGCGATCACCTCGTCGGAGTGGCAGGAGGCGAAGTTGATGTCGTGCACGACCAGCACGACCGTCTTGGCGAAGTCCCGCGCCATCCGCCGCAGGCGGCGCATCATCTGCACGCTGTGCCGCATGTCCAGGTTGTTCAGCGGCTCGTCGAGCAGCACGTAGTCGGTGTCCTGGCAGAGCACCGCGGCCACGTGCGCGCGCTGGCGCTGGCCGCCGGAGAGCTGGTCGAGCTGCCGGTCGGCGAACTCCTCCAGCTCGAAGTAGGCGATGGCCTCGTCCACGGTGGCCAGGTCGGCGGCGGTGAGCCGCCCGCGCGAGTGCGGGAAGCGGCCGAAGGCCACCAGCTCCCGCACGCTGAGCCGGATGCTGGTGTGGTTCTCCTGGCGCAGCACCGCCAGCCGCTTGGCGAGCGTGGCACCGGGGGTGGTGGTCACGTCCAGCCCGTCGACGGTGACCCGGCCGGAGTCCGCGGGCAGCAGCCTGCCGATGATCGACAGCAGCGTCGACTTGCCCGCCCCGTTGGCCCCGATGATCGAGGTGACCCCTCCGGGGACGATCGTCAGCGACACGTCGTCGAGGACCCTGGTCGAGCCGTAGGTCTTGGTGACGTTGCGGACCTCGATCACCGCTTGGCCTCTCGGATCAGCAGGGCGATGAAGTAGATCCCGCCCACGAAGTTGATGATGACGCTGAGCGCGGTGTCGAGCGCGAACACCCGCTCCAGCACGAGCTGCCCGCCCACCAGGGCCACCACCGCGAGCAGCGCCGACGCGGGCACCACGACCCGGTGGCGGGACACGCCCGCGAACTGCCGGGCCAGGTTCGCCACCAGCAAGCCGAGGAAGGTGATCGGCCCGACCAGCGCGGTGGCCACCGACACCAGCACGGCGACGGCGACGAGCACCTGGTTGACCACCGAGCGGTGGTCCACACCGAGGTTCAGGGCGTGCTCACGGCCCAGGGCGAGCACGTCCAGCCGCGGGAACAACCTGACCATCCAGAGAGATACCACCGCTACCAGCGCCGCCGAGACCGCCAGCAGGTTCCGGTCGACGCTGTTGAAGTTGGCGAACAGGGTGTCCTGCAGCACGACGAAGTCGTTCGGGTTGATCAGCCGCGCGGCCAGCGAGGACAGGCTGGAGAACAGCGTGCCGCAGACGACTCCGGCCAGCACCAGCACGTAGAGGTCGCGGCTGCGCCGGTCGAACAGCCACCGGTACAGCGCGCCGGCGAAGACGACCATGGCCACGACCTGCCCGGCGAACATCAGGCGCGGATCGGCCGAGCTGAGGGCCAGCGCGCCGAAGAAGTACACGACCAGCGTCTGGACCAACACGAACAACGAGTCGAACCCCATGATGCCCGGTGTGAGCACGCGGTTGTTGGTGACCGTTTGGAACAGCACGCTGGACACCGCCACTGCGCAGCCGACCACGACCATCGCGGCCACCTTGCGGGCCCGGATGGTCAGCGCGTACTCCCAGTTGCCGCGCAACGCGATCAAGCAGAAGGCGACGACCGTCGCCACGGCGGCCAAGGCCAGCAGCGCCAGCACCCGGTTCTCCCGGCGGCGCACTCGGGCGAAGGTCTCGGCCGAGGTCACCCGGCTCACCCCGCCACACGCCGGACGCGCAGCACCAGCAGGAGGAACACGACGCTGCCCACCACGCCCGCGACGGTCTCCACCGGGATCTCGTAGGGGTGGCGCACGACCCTGCCGACGACGTCACAGGCCAGCACGAAGGCCGCTCCCGCCAGGGCGGTCACCGGCAGCACGCGGCGCAGGTTGTCACCCAGCAGCAGGGTGACCAGGTTCGGCACCACCAACCCGATGAAGGGGATGTTGCCGACCGTCACCACCACCGCGGCCGTGGTCGCGGAGACCAGGAACAGCCCCAGGTTGACCACCCGGTCGTAGTGCACGCCGAGGTTGACCGCGAAGTCGCGGCCCACCCCCGCCACGGTGAACCGGTTGGCGTAGAGGTAGCACCCCACCGTCACCGCCGCGGTCAGCCACAGCAGCTCGTAGCGCCCGCGCAGCACCGAGGAGAAGTCGCCGTTGGTCCACGCCGACAGCGACTGGAGCAGGTCGGCGCGATAGGCGAAGAACGTGGTCACCGCCGTGATCACGCCGCCGAGCATGATGCCCACCAGCGGCACGACGATCACGTCGGCGAAGGTCAGCCTGCGCAGCACCCACAGGAAGAACAGGGTGCCGAGCAGGGCGAACCCCAGCGCCACGACCATCTTGACCATCACCGACTCGGCGCCGAGGAAGGCCGTGGCGACGAACACGCCCAGAACGGCTGATTCGGTCGTGCCCGCCGTGGACGGCGAGACGAAGCGGTTGCGGGTGATGTGCATCATCACCAGCCCCGCCACGCTCATCGCCGTCCCGGCCAGCAGGATCGCCAGCAGGCGGGGCAGCCGCGACTCCAGCAGCAGGAGCGCCGCGCCGGAGTCCGCGCGCAGCAGGTCCAGCGGGCTCAGCTCGCCGGCCCCGACGAACAGCGAGGCGAACGCGGCGGGGACCAGCAGGAGGACCGCGAGCGCCAGGTGGCGCTCGCGGACCTCCCACCGTCGTCCGGTGCTCGGGCTCACGACAGGCTGTCGCCGATCGCCGCGACCATGGACTCGACCGAGCTCAGCCCGGTGGGCGCGACGTACCACGGGAACGGCTCCAGGTAGACGACGCGGTTGTTGCGGGCGGCGTTGGTTCCGTTGACCAGCGCGTTGTCCAGCACCCGGCGGGCGGCCTGGCCGTTCTCGCCGATGGCCGAGTCGCGGTCGACCACGTAGAGGACGTCGGGGTTGGTCTGGGCGATGAACTCGGGAGAGACGGCGTTGCCGTGGATGTCGGTGCCCAGCCCGTCGGCGGCGGGCTGCACGCCCAGCGCGTCGTGGATGAGGCCGAAGCGGGAGCCGGGGCCGTAGGCGCTGATCTTGCCGCCGGTGGTGAGCACGATCAGGCCCCGCTTGCCCTGGGCGGGGGTGCGGCCGGCGATCTCGGAGATCTTGGCCGACAGCGCGTCGAGGCGGCGGCGCACCTCGTCCTGCTTGCCGAAGACCGTGCCCACGGCTTCGACCCGCTCGCGCAGGCTGGTCAGGAACTTCGCGTTGTCCACGGACAGGTCGATCGTGGTGGCGATCTTGGACAGCTCGGCGTAGGCGGGCGCCGACCGACCGCCGACGATGATCAGGTCGGGGGCGAGCTCGTTGACCTTCTCGTAGTCGGGCTCGAAGAGGGTGCCCACCTTGGTGTACTGCTCGCCCGCGTACTTGGCCAGCCGCTCGGGCAGCCCCTCCAGCTTGGGCACGCCCGCCACCGGCACGCCGAGGTCGTCGAGCGTGACCAGGGCACCGATGTCGAACACCACGACCTTGACCGGGGTGGCCTGGAGGGTGGCGGTGCCCTGCGCGTGGGTGACCGTGACCGGCCCGGAGGACGCGGGCGCGGCCGGCGCGGCGTCTGATCCGCTCCCGCAGGCGGAGAGCACGAGCAGGGCGAGGGCGGCGAGAGCCGCGGTCAACCCACGGCCGGTCGCGCGGTGGTCAGGGGTGGCCACTAGGTGCACTCTCCTCGACGTTTGGTCCGGTTGGCGTTCCGGCCGACGCCCGACTGCGCATCGTGGCCGGTGCAGACGGTGGTGTGGAACACCACCGAACGGCCGAAACTTAGGAGAGCCTAAGTTTTCTACGTTGACGGTTCAACAACCACCGGTATGTTCGATCTCACTCGCGAAACGCTGGTCGCCGCGCCCTCGGTGTGTTCTCTCGACGGGCCGTCCGGTCCAGCGACCCGGCGAGGAGGCGGACGGCGTCGATCAGGGCGGCACTCGGGTTGTCCTGCCAGTGCGGGGTAAGCGGTGCCGGCCCGGTCGACAGCGGGTACCGCCGGCGCGCGGTACCGACCTTCGAACAAGCCGGCTCCCCTTCTCCCCCCTCGGATCGGTGACGTCCGATCGTCCACATTCGGTACGGTGAGTCACCGAGCGTGTGCGTTGAGGGGGAATCGGGGGTGCCTGGGTGACCGCCGAAACGGCCGGGGGCCGGCCGGAACTGGTTGAGCTGCTGCGCGCGGTCCGCGCGGAGATCGATGCGACCCTCGGCGCGGAGACCGGGTTCGACAAGGTCGTGTTGACCGAAGGCCAGGCAGTGGGCGGTGACGGCGAACAACACGAGTACTCGTTTGCCGCCCGTGGCTGGAAGGACTCGTTCGCCGACCGGCCGCTGCTGGTGCGTGCCCGGCCGCGTGCGGACTGGGAGCCGGCGGAACTCGTCGTCGCCGAACGCGGTCGCCTCCGCCTGCGCACGTCCGCCGCGCTGGGGGCGAAGGCCGAACTCCGCGAGGACGACACGTCCGGCCTGGTCACCCTGGCCGAACAGCTCGAGCAGACCACCTCCGGATCCGGCGGGTTGAACCTGACCGCGGCCGGGTGGCTGGTGGGCCGGAGCCTGCCCGCAGCCGGTCAGTGCCCGGACCCGGAGCGGTACGTGCGCGACTGGCGGACCCTGCAGCTCAACGACCGGCAGCGGGCTGCCGTAGTTCGCGCCCTGGGCAGCGATCTCACATTCATCTGGGGGCCGCCCGGCACTGGTAAGACCGAGGTCGTCGGCCACGTTGTGGAGGGCAACCACCGCCAAGGGCATCGGGTGCTGTTCCTCGCGCCGACCAAGGTCGCCGTCGACCAAGCGGTGGAGCGGCTGTGCGAGCTGTTGAGCGCCGAAAGCGGGTTTGCCGACGGGCTCGTGCAGCGGGTCGGGGACATCGCGGTGGGCTCGCTCAAGGAGAAGTACGGTGACCAGATCGAGCCGCAGAAGATCGTGGCGCGGTTGAGCGCTGCCCTGGCGGCCGAGATCGGGGCGTTGCGCGACCAGCTCGACGTCGTCGACAGCCGCTTGGCGCTGCACCGCGAGTACGCGGAACTCACGCGGAGCCTTGCGCAACTGCGCGGCGACGCCGGGCAGGCCGCGCGGGACGCCGCCGCCGCCGCGGCCCGAGCCGATCGCGCCGGACGGGAGGCGGCCCGGCTGCACGCCGAGCTGACCGGGATCGGAGTGCCGTCCGGACTGTTCGCCGCACGGAAGGCGCGACGACGGGACGAACTCCTCGCTCAGCTCCAGGCGGTCAACCAGGACATCGCCAACCTGGCCGCGCAGCACCAATTCGCCACTGCCGAACAGCAGCGCCGTACGGCGCAGGCGGAGGCCGCCGAGCGCAAGGTGGCCGCGCTCCTGCCCAAGCTGGCCGGGATCGCGCCCGCCGACCAGCTCGTCACCACGGCGAAGAATCTGCGGGAACGCCTCGAAGCGCGGCAGGAGGAGCTCCGCACCGTCGAGGAGGTGGTGCGCGGCAACTGCCGTGTCATGGGGACGACGGTGGCCAAGGCGGTGCAGTCCCGGTACTTGATCGACAAGTTCGACACCGTCGTCATCGACGAAGCCGGCATGGTCAACCTCCCCTCGGCGTGGTACTCGGCCGCGTTGGCCAAGAAGCGGGTGGTCGTGGCCGGCGACTTCCGGCAGCTTCCCGCGGTGACCCGGGCGTCCAGTGACCGCAACGCCGGCCAGGAGACGCGGTCGCACTCCGAACGCTGGATGGATCGCGACGCCTTCCACGCGGTCGGACTCGTCGACGGCCAGGGGCGGGTGCGGCCCCATGACTGCCTGGTCGGGCTGAACACCCAGTACCGGATGCATTCGGCGATCTGCGCGGTCGTGAACACGATCGCCTACCCCGACGCGCCGTTGATCACCGGGCGGGCGGACAGCAGCCGGTTGCCCCCGTCGCCGTTGCTGGAGGCACCGCTGGTGCTGGTCGACACCGCGTCCCGGCGCTCGGCCGCACGTGGCGGCTCGGGCGGTCACAAGTCCAACCCGGTGCACGAGGCCGTGATCCATGAACTCGTCCGGGGACTCCAGTACGACGGCGTGCTGCCCGCGCGCAAAGAGGAGGGCGGGCCGCCCGATGCCCGGCCTGCCGCACGGATGGCGGTCATCGCCCCCTACCGCGACCAGGTCAGGGCGTTGCAGGGCAGCCTCGCCTACCGGTTCGGCGCCGACTACGACGGTGTCGTCGACACCGTGCACCGGTTCCAGGGCAGCCAGCGACCCCTGGTGGTGATCGACACCGTCGCCGGCGCCGGCGACAAGGTCGGCTTCTTCTACGAGGGAACGGGCCTGTCGTCCGCGACCTGCCGGCTGCTCAACGTGGCGGTGAGCCGCGCGCAGGACCACCTCGTGGTGGTCGCCGACGTCGACTTCCTGAGCCGCAACCTCAAGCCCCACGGCGAAGCCGCCCGCATGGTGGACTACCTCCAGCGGCACGCGCACCGGCTCGACGTCGGCGACCTCGTCCCGTTCCGCTCGGCTGCCGACCTGGCCGGCCTCGGCCCGAACGAACTGACCCGGCCGGCCTTCTTCCCGGCCGACGAGGTGCCGCGCGCGGTCGCCTGGGACATCGCGCACGCTCGGCGCAGCATCGAAATCTACTGCGCGTTCCTCGACCCCGCCCCGGTCGAACGCTGGCTCTCGAAGCTGAAACCCCGGATCGGCAGCGGGCTGCGCGTCACCGTCCACACCCGACCGGCCCGGCGATCCGACGACGAGAGGCAGATCTCGGCGCTGGAGGCGGCGGGCTGCACCGTGATGCAACGCGAGCGCATGCACGAGAAGGTCGTGATCGTCGACGACGAGGTGCTCTGGCACGGGTCGCTCAACCTGCTCGCCGGCACCGGGCCCACCGACCTGATGATGCGCATCACCGATCCCGGGGCCTGCGAACGCGTGCGCCACATCGTCGGGCGCGCCCGCCCCGACCCGCCGGCCCGTCCGGCCCGGTCCGCTCGTACCGAGGTACGTCCCCTGTCCGAGCCGAACGGCAACGGCGCCGGCCGGTTGTACCTGAACGTGCCGTTCGCGGAGAAGGATGCGGCCAAGAAGGCCGCGAAAGCCCGATGGGACGCCAAGGCCAGGCGCTGGTACGTGCCGCACGACACGCCCCGGCACCTCGTGGAACGGTGGCTGTAGCGCGCTCGGTGCGGCACGGTGAGCCGGATGGACACGCCGAGATCCCGTTGGCGGTCGGACCGCCGCCGACGAACACCCGATGCGGGCGCGGGGTTTGGTCGTTGGTGGCCAGGGCAGGCCGGGTCACGCTTGGTCGTGGCGGTCCAGCAGTGCTCGCAGTGCCGCCATCTCCGCGGCGAGCGCCTCGCGACCCGCCGCGGTGACGCTCACCCAGGTCTTCGGGCGTCGCCCGTCGTACCCCTTCTCGACCTCCACCAACCCGGCCTCCTCGAGCACCGTGACGTGCCGGGACAGGTTGCCCGCGGTCAGGCTGAGCAGGGTCTTCAGGTAGCCGAACTCCACCCGCTCGGCCTCGGCCGCGATCGTCAGGATGCCCAGCCGGTGGCGCTGGTGGACGGTGTCGTCCAAGCCGGACGTGGGGGGCTCGATCATGCCGGAACCTTGTCCCGCACCCGACGGGCGACCAGTCCGGCGGCCCCGCCCAGCACCAGGATCAGTGACGACGACAGCAGGTCACCGTAGTCGAGCAACGCCGCCGGCCACAGGAACGAGCCGTACACCCACGTGGACCACGCGTTCACGACGACCACCCAGACCGCGAACAGCACGGCGAACGTGGTGCACACCGCGCTGCGCTCCACCCACGCCAGCCCGAGCACGCCCACCGCCACCACCAGCAGGGGCCCAAACGCGAAGATCATCGCCAGGTGGGCGAATAGGATCAGCGACAGCACCGCGACCACGGTCCGGAGCCTGCGCTTCGCGGGGGTCGTCGCGACGACGACGCCGACCACGCCGACGACCAGCACCGGCAGCGCGAGCGGCCAGCTCAGCGCGTTGAAGAGCAACCGGGTGAGCACCGGCACGCCCAGCAGCGGGAAGACCAGCACGAACAGGGTCACCTGGGCGTAGGGCCGCGTCGAGGTCTCCACACCGACCTTCCGCGCACGCCGGCGGTACCACCACACCGGCGCCAGGAACCCCATCGACAGCGCGGCGAGCCAGTAGGCGTCCTTCCACAGCGACGGGTGCGCGCCGAGAGTGGACGTCCTCGACGCCTGCCCTGTCGGGTGCAACCAGTGCCACACCGACGGCAGGTCACTCGTCGACCAGGTGCACCCGAACCGGCACTCCGGCGGCAGGTACAACGGGATCGCCGCCGCGATGACCAACCCGAACAGCAGGAACGGGAACCGCGCGGATCACCTCGCGCAGCGACTGCGCACCCAACATCCTGACCAACGCCCGATGCTCCGGCGTCTCCAAGTCGACCGGCCCGCCGGCCTCGGGCAGCCACAACTGCGCACCATGACGCCGAAACAGCGTCTGCAGCCGCTCCAACTGATCACCGGCGAAACCGCGCTCGTACTCCCCCACCACGATCGCATCGAACCCGCGACCCGGATCCCGCACCGCCGCCAACAACTCCGCAACCTGCAGCCGGTCACGCCACCGATCACGCCGCGACCGTCCGGCATCGAAGAACGTGGCCGTGATCGTGCCACGCCCGGCAGTCAGGTGCTGCGCAACCTCCAACCGCCACGCCCGCGAGGTCATCGGGTCCTAGTGCTCGATGGTCGAGGTCCGGCCGTAGAACGCGAACCGCAGACCACCGACCACGGCCCGCCTCGGATCACACCCCACACCGGTCCCGTCTTCCGCCCGCTGGCCCATCCGATCCGTGAGCACATCCCGACCGGACAACACCACGACAGCCGCCTTCCACATGAGCACAGGTAGGTAGGATCATCACAACGAGGCTTCCCTCGACCGCCAACACCCTGTACGACATGGCAGACCGCGACTCGGGCGACACACCAGCCGCGCCGGTGAGCACCACGTCCTTTGCCTGTCGACGGCGACAGCATGACCACACGAGTCATGCCCCTGAGATCACTCCGCAGAGGTGACGTCGCCGTCGAACGCCCGCTATGCGGCATGTGCGGATGTTCGTCGCCATACGAATAACAGCGACTGGCGGCCGACAGCTTGAGTCGAATATACCGTTTGCGGTTCACCGTTCATGAAGCATTGTCGTTGTCGGCATGGTCGAGTTTTACTCGCTTGCATGGGACAGCTAACTGCTAGTCCGCGAATTCCCGTCGACCAACCCGGTCACCTACGTCCACATTTTGGAAGCGGGTGGCGTAAGCCATTCCCAGCCGGGCACTGGTGGAGGTAAAACTAAAATTCCTGCCAGCAGAAAGATGAAGGCCGCACGCATCAGTCGCAGACGCACGCGAGGAACGAGACGCAGTTGGTGCGAACCACTGGAGCTTGACTCCCTCCGTCGAGCGTTCCGCTGATCTCGGTAGGCAAGCGTAGCGATCAAGACAGCCACGATGCTGGACATATCGCCCCAGTCGTCAAGCGTCACGGCGTCAGCATCTCATATGTAGCATCGCGCAGGTGCTCGCTTCCCTAGACGCTCGCGGTGCCTGTTGTCGTCCGAGGAAGGGATCTGGGGCGGTCCCGGCAATCACGGTCGAAACGTTCGCTCATCAGCAGAAGCGCATGTTCGGCGGCGCTCGGTCTGCGGCATGAGCGCGCGTTCTGGGAGCGGTCGGCTCACGCTTGCGGATCGAGGTCGGCGTCGTGGACAAGCAGTGCGATGTGGACGCGGTTGTCGAGGTCCAGCTTGGTGAGGATGGCCGAGACGTGCGTCTTGACGGTGGCCAGGCCGAGGTTGTGGCGGGCGGCGATCTCGGCGTTGGAGCGCCCGGCGCCGACATCGATGGCCACGGTGCGTTCCCGCGGGGCGAGTGAGTCCAGGCGCTTGCGCGCGGCTTCGGCGCGAGCGTCGCGTCCGGGGCCCGCGCCGGCGACGCGGTCGATGAGACGGCGGGTGACCTCGGGCGAGAGCACGGGCCGTCCCTCTGCGGCCTGGCGGATGGCGACGACGAGTTCCTCCGGCGGGGTGTCCTCGAGCAGGAACCCTGCCGCGCCCGCGCGCAGAGCGCGCAGTACGTGGGCGTCGGAGTCGAAGGTGGTGAGCACGACCACCTTAAGCGCGTCGCCGCGGGCGAGGAGGGTCTCGGTGGCGGTAATACCGTCGATGCCGGGCATGCGGATGTCCATCAGGACCACGTCGGGGGCGTGGCGGCGGGCCAGCTCGATCGCCTCCGCGCCGTCGGTCGCCTCGGCGACCACGCGCAGATCGGCGGCGCCACCCAGCATCATGGTCAGCCCGAAGCGCACGACCGGGTCGTCGTCGGCGATGAGCACGTCGATGGTGCGGTCGCCGCCAGGTGCCTCCTTGGTCACGTCGGCCACGGTAGCCGGACTCCCAGCCGCCAGCCGCCGGTGCGGGTGGGGCCGTGCTGGAGGTCGCCGCCGACGAGCGTGACCCGTTCGGCCAGGCCGCGCAGGCCCGCCCCGGAGCCGGGCGGCGCTGCCGCGGGATGCCCGGGTGGTGCCTCGTTGACGACCTCCGCGCTCAGGTGCGCGCCGGGTTCGGCGGTGATCGTGACGGCGACCGGGGCGGCCGGGGCGTGCTTGCGCGCGTTGGTCAGGCCTTCTTGCACGAATCGGTACAGGGTGCGGCTCACCGCCGTGGGGACCGCGAGGGCGCCCGTGCTCACGCCGGGTTCGTCGCGCAACCGCACGTCGCCGCCGGAGCGGGTGGTCTCCTCGACGAGTTCGGCGATGTCGGTGACGCCGGGCAGCGGCACGTCACCGTCCGGGGCGCGCAGCACCGAGATGACCTCGCGCAGGTCCTTGAGCGCGCGGTGGGCGCTCTCCCGGATCAGTTCCGCGGCTCGCCGGGCGTCCTCGGCCGTGGCGGTGCGGTGGTAGGCCAGGGCGCCTGCGTTGATGGTGAGCAGGGACAGCCGGTGGCCGAGCACGTCGTGCATCTCCCTGGCCAGGGCCTCGCGGGCTTCGAGCCTGGCGTGCTCGGTGCGCAGCAGGGTCTCGACCTCGGCGGCGACGGCCCGTTCGCGCAGCGACGCGATCAGCTGGCGACGGCCGCGCAGAAGCAGACCCCCCGCGACGACAGCGACGTGCACCAGCAGGATCCACGAGACGAACATCCACGTCGACAGCATGGGTTCCGGCCGCACCACCTGATAAACCGTGTGGGTGAGCACGCTGCCCACGGCGAGCAGCACGACCGCCCACGTCGGGCGGCGGAGGGCCACGGTGAACAACAGGACCAGCGCCGCGACCGAGGCAGTCTCGGAGAAGGTGGTCAGCAGCACCAGCACGATGGCCAGCACCACCGGGTAACGGCGTCGCCACCAGAGCGCGAGGCAGGCGAGCGCCCCGGCGGCGATGTCGGCGGTCATGATCCAGCCGGGTGCCATCGGCCCGATCTCCCGCCGGAGGACCACCAGCGTGATCCCGGTCAGGACCGCGAGCACGAACAACCCACCGTCGGCGACCCGGTCCCGGCGCCCGCTGTCCGCTGTGTCGTTCACAGTGTTGAGCCTAGACAGACCACCGCCCCGCCACCTCCCACCAAAGACGGAGGTGCGGTTCCGACTTCGGTCGGGCGGTCCGAGCCCGGCGACGGATCCGCCGGCGCGACCGGCGGTTCTAGCGTCGATGCGGCAATTGCACCGCTACCAAGGAGTCGCTGTGTTCCGTACGCGCTCAAGACTGCTCGTCGTGGGAGCCGCGTCACTGACCCTCGCGGGCGCCTGCACGACACCGCCCCCACCCGGCGCGCCGCCACCGGACCTGACCGAATTCCACAACCAGCAGGTGAAGTTCGAACCGTGCGGTCCTTTCGCGACGACGCCCGTCAACGAGAAGCTGTTCGCGAACGAGCGCCTGGACTGCGCGCGGGTGCAGGTCCCCGTGGACTACGACAACCCAGGCGGGGCTCGCGGTGAGGTCGCCTTGCTGCGGATCCCCGCCAGTGGCGAGAAGATCGGGTCGCTGCTGGTCAATCCGGGTGGCCCCGGCGGCTCGGGGATGAACTTCGTCGCCACCATGGCCTCGAAGCCACTGTGGACCGAAGGAGCGCTCGGGCAGCGGTTCGACATCATCGGGTTCGACCCCCGCGGTGTTGGCGCTTCGTGGCCTCAGTTGGACTGCTTCTCCGATGCCGACGACGAAGCGCGCGCCGCGGGCATCGACAACCCGATGGACCTCGACAGCGCCACCAGCGAGAAGCATGCCAGGGAAATCATGCAGCGGTGCGCGGAGAGCGCGGGCGGCGAGGACGCGCTCACCAGTGTCAGCACCCGGGAGACCGCGCGGGACATGGACGTGCTGCGAGCCGCCGTCGGCGACGAGAGGCTGACCTACCTCGGCTTCAGCTACGGGACCGAGCTGGGCGGGGTCTACGCGGAGACGTTCCCGGAGAACGTGCGGGCACTGGTCCTCGACGGTGCGGTTGCCCCCGGCACAACCCGCGACGAGCTGCACACCGCACAGGCCGCGGCAAGCCAGAAGGGCTTCGACCGACTGGCCGAGGAATGCGCACAGGCCGCGGACTGTCCACTGGGGACCGATCCGGCTCGCGCGACCGAGAGGTTCCAGGCGTTGACACGGCCATTGATCGACCGGCCCGCGCCGACCACCGACGGCCGCGGCCTCGGCTACAACGACGCCGTCCTCGCTGTGCTGGCCGGGATGCGCGCCGAGGCTCTGGTTCCCCGACTCGTCGACGGGCTCACCGAGCTGGCCGCGGGCCGGGGCGACACCCTGCTCGCGCTGCGTGACCAGTTGGCAGGCCGCCAACCGGACGGCACCTACGACGGTACCGGCGACAGCTACCTCGCGACCCGGTGCATGGACTTGCCCCGCCGCACACCGGCCGAGCAGACCGAGGCGAACCGCCGGATCCGCGAAGCGGCGCCGTTCACGGACGACGGCAGGCCGGTGCAGCAGACCCACCACCTGTGCGCGGCATGGCCGAAGCCGCCGTCCAGGACCCGCCCCTGGCTCGCCGACGACGTCGCCGGCCTGCCTCCGACGCTGACGGTGTCGACCACCGGGGATGTCGCCACTCCGTACCAGGCGGGGGTCGACCTGGCCGAAGCGCTCGGCGGCAGCCTGCTGACCGTGGACGGCGCGCAGCACGGCGTCTCACTGATCGGTGAAAACGCCTGCACCAACGACCTCGTGCTCGGCTACCTGGTCGATCTGAAGACACCGCCGGAAGGCGCCCGCTGCGCTCTGTGACCCACTTGCCGGTCTTCCGCGCCGCGGCGCGGAGAACGCAGTGCGACCAACAGAGCGCTTGGTGCGCGGCCTGGTGGTTCGGGGGTCGGCGTGGCGTGCGGCGATCTGGACGTCGCGGAGGTCGACTCCGGCGTCGAGCATGGTGGTGACGCAGGTGTGTCGCACCAGGTGCGGATGCAGTTCCGGCAGCCGCACTACCGCGGTCTTGGCGAGGTGGTGGAGGCGACTGGTGGCGCAGTGTCGGTCCATCCGTCGTGCTCGCCGGTTGAGCAGGATCGGCCCGGTCGTCCTGTCGTCGACGGCGCGTTCGATGGCCCGTCCTACTGCGGGTGGCAGCGGGACGAGGGTTTCCTTACCGCCTTTGCCGTGGACCAGGAGTACGCGGTGTCCGTGTTCCTCGCCGAGGTCCTGCACGTCGCCGCGTCCGGCCTCGGACACCCGCAGCCCGAGCAGGCCGAGCATCGCCACCAGCGCGAAGTCGGCGGGTGAATGGTCGAGTACGGAGGCGATGGCGCAGGTGCGGTAGAAGCCGGAAACCACGGCCATGCGGCGGGACACGGTGGAGGGCTTGAACCGGCGGACTTCCTGCATCCACCGCACGTACAGCTTCACCTGCGCCCGCCCCGACCCCAGCGGGGCCAGTTCGCGCTCGGCACACCAGGCGAGGAACAGGCGCAGGTCGGACTCGGTGTGGGTCCGGGAGGTCCGGTGTAGCGGCCCAGGTAGGCCGAGGCGGCAAGGCGCAGCACGACATCGCCAAGGTTCGACAGGTCCATAACCCGTCACGGTCGCCCCACGACGACACCACCAGCACCATGCCAACCGCGGCAGATGAGGATAGCCCGGCGCGGCATTCAATCAGTCGCGGCATCGCCGCGTGGGTGCGTGGGACGCAGCAGTCCCGGGCTGGAGAAGCCCTGCCAGCGCGTCGGCCGAAGCGCTGCCGGGCTCCGGCTGGTAGACGATGATCACCTGGTCCTCGGCTCCGGCGACGGTGAGGGTCTGACGGCGCAGGGTGAGGTGGCCGGCGTCGGGGTGATCGAACCGCTTGGTCTCGTTGCGTGACGGGCGTACGTCGTATCCGGCCCACAACGAGCGGAATTCGTCGTGCTCCTGCAACTCGGCCACGAGGGTGGCGGTCCGTGGGTCGCGTGGATCGGCCGTCGCCCGCAAGGCCGCGACTGTCTGTTCGGCGATGTCCGGCCAATCCGGGAACAAGCTGCGTGCGGCGGGGTCGAGGAATACATCGCGGACCAGGTTGTGCCCGGGGTGGTACATCGGGGAGAGCACCATGGCTGCCTTGTTGGCCGTCAGCACATCGAAACGGCGGTCGCGGACGTACGCCGGGGTGCCGCCCCACGAGTCGAGTAGGTGCTGCACCTCGACGCGGAACTCGCTGGGCTTGAGTGGTTCCGTTGGCGGGGCGGCCAGGGCGCGCAGGTGCCTCGCGGCGTCGAGGTCGAGGCGCAGCGCCGTCGTCAACGCGTCCACGACCTGTGGGGACGGGTGCCGGTCGACGCCCTGCTCCAGCCTTGTCAGGTACTGGACGGAGACGCCGGCGAGCCTCGCGAGCTCGTCACGGCGGAGTCCGGTGACTCGGCGCCGACCGTGGGACACAAGCCCTACCTCACGCGGCCGCAGGCGGGCCCGGCGCGCCTGAAGGAACTCTCCGAGAAGATTGTCGCGTGTCATCGTTCGTCGAGGGTATCCCTGCCAGGGTGCTGGCCGGCGATGCTGCGCCGGGGCATGGTCGAGGCCATGAAGACATGGTTCATCACCGGGGCGTCACGCGGCTTCGGACGCACCTGGGCAACGGCGGCACTCAAGCGCGGTGACCGGGTCGCCGCGACGGCACGTCAGCCCGAAACGCTCCAGGACCTGGCCGAGACCTACGGCGACCGCCTCCTGCCGATCGCGCTCGACGTGACCGACCGGGTTCAGGTTTTCGCCGCGGTGGACCGCGCCGCGGAAGCCTTCGACGGCCTGGACGTGGTCGTCAACAACGCCGGCTACGGCCTGTTCGGCATGATCGAGGAGACTACCGAGGAGCAGGCCCGAGCCCAGATCGAGACCAACCTGTTCGGCCCGCTCTGGGTGACCCAAGCCGCTCTGCCGATCATGCGGACGCAGGGTAGCGGGCACCTTGTCCAGGTCTCCAGCATCGGCGGCATCGCCGCCTTCCCGACGCTGGGCCTCTACAACGCCTCCAAGTGGGCCCTTGAAGGGATGAGCGAGGCCCTGGCCCAGGAGGTCGGCCCGCTCGGTATCAAGACGACGATCCTCGAACCAGGACCGTACGGCACCGACTGGGCCGGGGCGTCGGCGGCGCACACCGCACCGATCGCCGCCTACGAGCCGATCCGGCAGGCCCGCCGGGCCGGCGCCACCGCCCGCGCGCCGCGCGACCCGTCGGTCACCGCGGAGGTCGTCCTCAGCCTGGTCGACCTGCCGGAACCGCCACTGCGACTGTTCCTCGGCAGCTACCCGTACCCGATCACCGAGAGCGTGTACCAGCAGCGGCTCGCCACCTGGCATCAGTGGCGCGAGCTAGCCGAGACGGCGTGACCCACCCGGCTCCCACCACCACCCGTAGCGTCGGGCAAGCAGCAGGGGGCAGGCCGGCCAACACCACTTCGTGAACTCGGGTGCGGGTCCAAGCATCGCCCGCGCACTCAACTCGGCAGAAGAGTGCGTCCACTGAGTGCCCGGTCAGCGGCATGAGCGTGTGTCGCGATGAGCTTCCAGTCAGGCGCACGGCAGCACGGCAGCGCGTCGGACGGCTGCACGATCTCGGGTGCTGCGGTGGTAGGGGGTTGACCCTGACCCTGCGTCAGGGTTGGAGCCTGGTCGCATGACGAACGACACCACTTCCGCAGCCCGGCCTGCTCCTCCGGTCGGCGGGTTCCAGGAGGTCGGCGGCCGCGGCATCTTCGTGCACCGGTCGGGCAGCGGCGGACCGGCCGTCGTGTTCCTGCCGGGCGCGAGCGCGGTCGGTCTGGACTACTTCGGTGTCCAGCAACAGGTTTCGCAGTTCACCACCGCCGTGGTGTACGACCGCGGCGGCACCGGATACAGCGACCCCCTTCCGCTGCCGCGCACCGCCGCCGCGGTCGCCGTGGAACTGCACGAGTTGCTGCACGCGCAGAACATCGCCGCCCCATACGTTCTCGCACCGCACTCCCTCGGCGGCTTCTACGCGCATCGGTTCGCGCAGCTGTACCCCCAGGACGTTGCCGGACTGGTCTGGTTGGACGCCCTGCACCGCGACTGGGACACGTTCCTGCCGCCCGCGATGCACCTCGTCGCGAGCGAGCAGATGGCACCTGATCTGGAGCAGCTCGAACGGATGCGCCTGGCCCTGCGCGAGATGCGCGGCGAGTTGCTCGTGGACTACCCGGAGCACGTGCGGCAACCGCTGATCGACGCCCATGATCGCGACGAATGGATCCACGTCGGCATCGCCGAGCGCGGCACGTTGGCCGAACTCGCCACCGAACTGCTGGCCGGACCGGACATCCCCGACGTCCCGGTGGTCGCACTCACCGTGTTGGGTGTCGATCCCGCCCAGCAGTCGCTGACGTCGGAGCGGACGTTGCAGGAGGTGCACGAGGGCAGGAGGAGGCTGGACGCGGCCCTGGTGAGCGCGGTCTCGCACGGGGAACAACGCATCCTCCGCGACACCCTCCACCACCGCCTGTGCTTCGACCGCCCCGATGCCGTGGTCCAGGCGATCCGCGACGTCGTCAACCGGGCGGCTCGCGTTTAGAGTCGGCACGATCACGTGCCCCGAAGTCCGAGGAGGACAGTGCTCACGATCAGCCAGCTCGCGGCGACCGCCGGCGTGACCGTACGTACCGTCCGCCACTACCACCACGTCGGCCTGTTGCCCGAGCCCGATCGCGACGCCTCCGGCTACCGCAGCTACAGCGCGCAGGCGGCGGTGGACCTCATCCGGATCAGGACCCTCGCCGATGCCGGTGTTCCGCTGGCCCGAATCGACGCGCTGCTGCACGCACAGCCGACCGAGTTCGCCGCGGCCATCACCGACATCGACGTCGAACTGCAGCGCAGGATCGACCAGCTCACCGAGTACCGCCGCCGGATCGCCGAACTGGCCGGCGGCGAACGGCTCGTCCTGCCCCCCGAGGTGGTCGCCATCCTGAACCGGATGCGCGATCTCGGGATCGGCGAACGGAGGGTACGGCTCGAACGCGACGCGTGGATCCTGATGCGGGCACTGGACCCGCACGCCGTGCCGCAGCGGATACGGGATAAGAACGCCGCCTTCGACGACCCCGGGACGACGCGCCTGTACCTCGCCTGTGATCGAGCGGTCGACTGGGATCCGCACGATCCGCGACTGGACCGGCTCATCGACGACCTGGACGCCTGGGAGATCAGCCATGAGCGGGACAGCGGCCGGTCCGGGTACCTGAAACTGGTCATTTCCCGGATCTCCGAGGCGTCACCGGCGTGGCAACGCATCGTCGCTGTGCTCACCCACCGCGCCGAGCAGCGCCGAACCGCCGAGCACAACAGCTGAAGCCAGCGCCCAGGTCACGCCCGATAGCCGACCCACGAACGTCGGCACAGACAGATGTTCTGCGTGTTGGTCTGGACGCGGGAAGTACGGCTTTCCGGCGCGGCGCTCGGGCCGGCACCGCCAGGGTGGCCGCCAAGAGGGCCGCGATGGCCACGATCACCGCCGCCCGATCCCCCGGTGTCACCCGACCTCCGGCTGGCGCACTCGTTCCTGACCGCTCCGATGCCGGGTGGCCACCGGGTATCTCGGGAGGCAGCCGTTCGGCGTTACGACCAAGCACGGACCGTTGCGGACGGCCCGGGGAGGGACTCGGACGAGCTTCACCCGAGCGTTGCGCCGTCACCGATCGGCATACTGCTGGACAGCCGTTGCAGCACGAGCCCCGCCGAGGTGCCGGACTGCGGGCCGTTGGCCGACGGCGAGCCGGAATCGCCGGTAACTCGCCGGCCGGGGCCGTGGGTCACCGTAGGATCCGGACCGGAATCCGGACGGGTGAGCAGGGGGACGCAGTGAGCGGTATCAGGGTGTTGGTGGCGGGGGCGAGCATCGCGGGGCCCGCGCTGGCCCACTGGTTGCGTCGGCGGGGGGCCGAGGTGACCGTGGTGGAGCGGGCCCCTGAGCTGCGTCCCGGTGGGCAGGCGGTGGACGCGCGCGGGGTGGCCAAGGACGTCATCGGGCGCATGGGGCTGGACGCGGCGGTGCGCGCGGCGTGCACCGACACCGCCGGCGCGTACACCGTGGACGCGGACGGGCGGGTGCTGGAGACCTTCCGTGCCGACGACGACGGTGGCGACGGGTTCATCGCGGACATCGAGATCCTGCGCGGGGACCTGTCCCGGGTGCTCTACGACGACACCCGCGACGGGGTCGAGTACATCTTCGGCGACCGGATCGCCGGGCTCACCCAGGACGCGGACGGGGTCGACGTGGTCTTCGCGGGCGGCGACCGGCGGCGCTTCGACCTGGTGGTCGGGGCCGACGGGCTGCACTCGGCGCTGCGGGCGATGGTCTTCGGGCCGCATGAGCGGTTCCTCCGCCACCTCGGGCACGTGCTGGCCTTCTACAGCGTGCCCAACGAGTTCGGACTGGACCGCTGGCTGCTCGAATACCAGGATCAGGAGTCCGGGCGTTCCGCCCTCCTGCGGCCCATCCAGGACGCCACCCGGGCGATGGCCATGTTCTACTTCACCTCGGCCGACTTCGACGTCGACCACCGTGACGTCGCGGCCCAGAAGCGCCTGCTGCGTGAGCGGATGGCGGGCCTGGGTTGGCTGGCTCCGGACATCCTCGCGCACCTGGACGACACCCCGGACTTCTACCTCGACCAGGTCGCCCAGGTGGTGATGGACCGCTGGTCGAGCGGACGGGTGGGGCTGCTGGGGGACGCGGCGTTCAGCTCGTCGCCGATGTCCGGGCAGGGCACCGGGTTGGCCTTGGTCGGCGCCTACCTGCTGGCCGGTGAACTGGCCGCCGCCGGGTGGAACCCCGACGCCGGGTTCGCCCGCTACGAGGAGCGGATGCGCTCGTTCGTCGAGGCCAACCAGGAGATCGGCCGGCTCAACGCCCGCAGCCGCGACGTCCCCGGGCCGGACGCCGAGCCGAGCCCCGACTTCACCGGCGAATGGTTCACCGAGCTGATCGGCCGCGCGATCAACGGCGTCGAGCTGCCCGACTACGCCGGGGTGCCGGACTCCGGGGCGCCGTAGAGTTCGTGCCGTGGACTGGCATGGATGGCACCGCGACTACGACCGTCCGGACTCCGGACTGGCGCTGCGGTTGCGGGCTGTTCAGACGCAGATCCGGGCCGCGTTGGACGGCGGTGCGCCAGGGCCGTTGCGGGTGATCAGCCTGTGCGCGGGCCAGGGGCGCGATCTGCTGGAAGTCCTCGCCGGGCATCCCAGGCGGGATGACGTTCGAGCGCGTCTGGTGGAGTTGGACGCGCGGAACACGGCGGTCGCCGAAGCGACGGCGCGGGCGGCCGGCTTGGAAGGGGTGGAGGTGGTGACGGCCGATGCCTCGATCACCGATCACTACCGGGACCTGACGCCTGCGGACCTGGTGCTGGTCTGCGGGGTGTTCGGCAACATCACCGACGAGGACGTCGAACGGACCGTCGACGCTTGCGTCCAGTTGTGCGCGACCGGCGGCACCGTCGTCTGGACCCGCCATCGCGGCGCACCGGACCTGGTGCCGGTGATCTGTGAATGGTTCGAGAAGCGTGGCTTCGACCGCCAGTGGGTCTCCGAGCCGGACGCGGGCTTCGGTGTCGGCGTGCACCGCTTCCACGGCGAACCACAGCCGTTGGCCACAGGTATGCGCATGTTCACCTTCGTCGAAGAAGCGGAAAAGCAGGGTCGCAATTCCTGACAGCGTCCGTCTGCGAACCGCACCGAGCACCACGAGAGCTTGTGGCAGGCGTGGACGCAGTTGATCGCGACCACCCCGCACCGCGGCGGGGTGCGCTCAGCGCCTCGCGCTCCCGGTGGAACCGGTCGGACCGGTGATCTCGCGGTCGCGTCGTCATCGCGGTGGCGCTGCGGAGCCGACCTGGCCGCGCACCGGCTCTGGGGGTGCGACGACTTCCGCCGTGCCCGGTCGGCTGGTCGCCCACCACTGGGCGGTGAACCGTCCTCCAGCCGTGCTGACTGCTCGTGGCGGGACTTGGGCGATCCCGGGGATTCGCTTACACGATCGCGTGGCCGGCCCCGCACCCCGTTGGATTCGGACGTCGGTGCTGCTTGCGTTGGGCAGGTCCCGGTTTCCGACGGAAGGACGTCATCCGCCATGGCAAGCACGGTGCAGGGAGATGGGCCCGATCGGCGGCACAACAGGAAATTGCTGGTCAGTGTGTTCGACCCGCAGGAGGCGCGGGAGGCGGTGCTGGGCGGGGCGCGGATCGTGGACAGCGAGGACCCGCGCAGCGCGCTGGGCAACATCAAACCGCAGGCGATCATGAGCATCGCCGACGCGGTGTTGAACTACACGCGCGACAGCGAGGTGCAGCTGAGCACCAACATCGGCGAGGACCAACTGCTGTTCCGGCGGACCGACAGCGGGCACGCGGTGGAGAAGTCGCCGTACGAGATCGCGGGCAAGGCGTCGCAGGCCGCGTTGGGCGTGGCGGTGTCGATGGGCACCAGGGTGCACCCGTGCAACATCATCAAGGTCGGGTTGGACGGCATGCACCTGCCGATCCTGAGGGAGTCGCTCACCGAGGTGGTGCAGACGCTCAACCGCACCGAGCAGTTCAGCCACAGCCAGGTCATGTCGGTGCTGTTCGCGCAGGACCTCGTGCTGTGGCGGCAGCGCAGGAACAACCCCCTGGTGGTGCGGGAACTGGTGGCGTTGCGCGAGTTCTCGCCCACCACGACCGCCACACCGGTCGAGGGCACGATCGACCTGCCGGACTACTACCAGTACCTGACCGACGCGGACGGCAACCCGTTGTTCGACCACCGCCCCGACCTCCGGGAGCTGATCGCCGCCGGCGTGCTGCCCGCGTGGTCGGACAGCACCCGGGTGAAGATCAACGAACCGTTCCCGCACTCGGAATTCGGGCTGACACCGGCCGAGCGGACCGACCGCGAGGCGATCAAGAAGATGGTCGACGCCACCGCGGACTCCGGCGCCGACGGCATCATGCTCGACACCAGCATCCTGTTCAAGGTCGCGCGGGTCGGCCTGGTCGACACCACCGAGACCGGCAACGGCGACGGTCCGTCCATCGTGGACTTCAACCGGTTCGACACCACCGGGACCGGACCGGACGCGTTGACCCGCACCGGAATCCTGTCGGTGGAGGACATCAGGTTCTTCGTCGACTACTGCCACTACCGCGGGGTGGAGGCGAACCTGGCCGGGTCGTTGCAGAGCTACCAGGCCCAGCAGATCTGGCGGCTGGTGCCGCAGACCGACCAGGTGTCCACCCGCGGCGGCGCGTCGGCGGTCCGCCCCGACCCGTCCGCGGACCCCGGTGACGGCGATCCGGTCGCCTCCCGCCGCGACCAGGTGATGATGCGGCAACTGGTGCGCGGCCTGGTCCCGCCCGAGCAGGGCGGCTACCTGTGGCTGCCGAAGAAGATGCGCTCGGTGGAAGGCGTCGACAAGGCCGTCGACCAGCTCCTGGAGAACTTCCCCGACATCGGACAGGTGTTCTGGGCCGACGAGTACGGCCGGCTCGAGCCCTTCTGACCCGCCAGGGAGGCGACGACCATGCACGACACCCACACCGCCACCCCGGCGACCCTCCACGACGACGCACGACCACCGGACACCGAAACCGGCTACCCGGTGCCCGACCGGCCGATCATGAAGTTCACCTGGCACACCGGCGCGTGGTTCGACGTGTTCGAGCTGCACACCGCGCTGATCAAGTCCGACCTGGCGCGCGCCCAGGCCGAGGGCCGGGTGGTGGTCTACCTCAGCTGCCCGATCAGCTCGCGCGGCGGCGGGCACTTCGCCACCAACGTCGACATCGCCAACCACACCGCCCGGCGGCTCACCGAGCAGTGGGGCGAGCGGTTCTTCTTCCTCAATCCCGCCGCCTACCAGCTGGAGTCCCGCCAGGGCACCGGCCTGATCACCCGTCACATCGCGGCCCTGCAGGACAAGTACCCCGGCCTGACCCTGGAGCAACTGCTGGCCCAGACCCACCCGACGGGCGGGGACTACATGCGCATGTGGTCGCGCGTGCTGATCGAGGACGACTACCTGGCACACCCGACGCGCAAGGACCTCAAGCTCGGCGGCGCGTTCGACGCCTACTACTTCCTCGGCCCGACCGACGCGCGCGAGTTCTTCTCGCTGCGCAGCGGCGGCGAGTCGCTCACCGACCGGATGGAGGGCTACTTCGCCCGCCGCTACACCACCGACCCGCAGTTCTACCTCGACTTCGGCACCGTCGACGACGGTGCCGGCGGGCGTCGCCCGCTGGACCCGAGCCGGCCGCAGGACGCGGTGGTGTACGAGGCGCGGCGCCGGGCGTTCCTGGTCTACTACGGCACCCGGGTGAGCACCGCGTTCAGCCTGGGCGCCCACGACGAGTGGAACATCCACCACCGCCTCAACCAGGCCCGCCGCGCCGATGCGGCCTACGGCGTCGGCGAGGAGATGGCCGGGTTCTTCGACGGCCGCCAGTTCAGCCTCGGCGACACCGAGCAGGAGACCCTGCCCGGCTACGAGGTTCTCGACGCCACCGCGCGGACGCGGTCGGCGCCGGACGGCGCGACGGTGCCCGCCCTGTCGCAGGCCGAGGTGGCGTGGCCGTACGGCACGCTGCCCGAGCTGGTCCTGCCCCGCGAGCCGCTCGACTCCACCGCACAGGCGACACGGTGACGGCGCCGTCCTCGCCCGCGCGCGGGGTGCTCGTCCTCGGCGCGGTCCTGGTGCTGCTGTGCCCGTCCCCCGCCTTCGCCGCGGCTTCGGCAGGTCCGCCGCGGACACCGGTGGTGGACGTGCACGACGTGCAGGGTGCCGGGCACCGATCACCGCTCGCGGGGCAGCAGGTGACCGTCGCGCGGGGCGTGGTCGTGGCCGCCGACGCCCGCCGCAGGGTGTTCTGGCTGCACTCGGTCACCCCCGACCACGATCCGGCCACCTCCGAGGGCGTCCAGGTCGCCGTCGACGCGCCCACCCCGCAAGTCGGCGACCTGGTACGGGTCACCGGCACCGTGCGGGAACACCGCGACGGCGACGACACCCCGACCAACGCGAACCTGTCGGTGACCCGCATCGGCGGTCCGGCGTCGGTGACCATCGTGGGCCGCCATCCGGTGCCCGCACCCGTCCCGCTGGGCGAGTCCGGCCGTACCCCGCCGCACGAGGTGGTCAAGGACGACGTGGTCGGCGACATCGAGTACAGCGCCGCGTTCGACCCCGCCGCGCAGGGCCTGGACTTCTACGAGTCGTTGGAGGGCATGCCCGTGCGGGTGGACGAGCCCGTCGCGGTGTCACCGGCACTGGAGTTCTCCGGCGGCAGGCGGGTCACCGTCGTGGCCGACGGCGGCGCGGGCGCCACGACACTGGCCGGTCGGGGCGCGCTGGCCGCGCGGGAGCACGACCCCAACCCCGAACGACTCGGTCTCGTCACCGGGCCCGTGCCCGACGCGATCCCCGCCGGGATCGACGTCGGCGACCGGCTCTCCCGGGCCTGCGGTGTCCTGGACTACCGCTACGGCGCCTACGAGATCGTGGCCACCTGCTCCTCGACCCGCTACCCCGCGGGCCTGGCCCGGGAGTCCGCGCGGCCCGCGGCAGCCGACGAGCTGGCGATCGCGACGTTCAACGTGGAGAACCTCTCGGCGGTGTCACCACCCGAGAAGGTCGCCGAGATCGCGCGCACCATCACCACCCGCCTCGCCTCCCCCGCCGTGGTGGTGGTCGAGGAGGTCCAGGACGACGACGGACCGGCCGACACCGGTGTCACCACCGCCGGGCGCACCTGGCAGAGCCTCGTGGACGGGATCGCCGCCGTCGGTGGTCCGCGCTACGACTTCCGGCAGATCGACCCGCTCGACGGCGCCGACGGGGGCGTGCCGGGCGGCAACATCCGGGTCGGGTTCCTGTTCCGCACCGACATCGGGCTGTCCTTCGTCGACCGCCCCGGCGGCACCGCGACCACACCGGTCCAGGTGACGCCGGACGGCGCGCTCAACCTCAGTCCCGGCCGCGTCCAGCCCGACCACCCCGCCTTCACCGACACCCGCAAATCACTGGCCGGGGAGTTCACCTTCCACGGCACCCGACTGGTCGTCGTGGCCAACCACCTGACCTCACAGCGCGGCGACGACCCGACCTTCGGCCGCTTCCACCCGCCCCGCACACCCAGCCGCGTCCCGCGCGGCGAGCAGACCGGCGTCCTGGGCGACTTCGCCCGCCGGCTGCTGGACAACGACCCGGACGCACGACTGGTGCTCGCGGGCGACTTCAACGACACCGAGTTCTCGCCACCACTGCGGACGTTGCGCGACCTCGGTCTGACCGACCTGCCCGCCACCCTGCCCGAACCGGAGCGCTACACCTACATCTACCAGGGCAACGCCCAGGTCCTCGACCACATCCTGCTCGGCCCGAGGCTGGTCGCGGACGGCTACGACTACGACATCGTCCACGTCAACGCCGAGTTCGCCGACCAGGTCAGCGACCACGACCCCCAACTGGTCCGGCTGAAGATCCCGTGACCACCAGTCCCCACCGGCCCCCGCACGAGCAACCCGTGCCCCAGCCCCTCGGAGGACCGAACCGATGACCGACGAACTCGTCCTGCCCACCACCGGCACCCGCGTGCCGCCACTGCCCCGCGCCCGCATGAACGCCGACGTGGAAGCCGCCTACGACCTGAGCATCGCCACCTGGGGCATCCCCAGCAACCTGTTCCGCACCATGGCCCACCACCCCGCACTGGCCATCACCGAAGTGCCCTACGCCAACTCGATCATCTTCGACGCCGGCGAGCTCACCGAGATCCCCGACCCCGACACCGCACGAGGCGGCACCGTCCGCTACCCCACCTCCGGCTTCCTCGACCGCGTCACCAAAGAACTCGTGATCAACGTCGTCAGCCTGCTCAACCGCAGCCGCTACTCCATCACCCACCACACCGTCATCGGCTACAACACCCTGTCCGAACTCCTGCCCCACCCCGACCCCGACACCCGCGCGAAGCAGGCGGAGGCCATGCTCCTGCACCTGGTCGACGAGCACGGCGACCCCACCTTCGACCGCCCCGGCGCACCGCCCTACACCGCACTGCACCTGGCCTGCCTGCGACTGGCCGCCGCCACCCAGGCCCACCCCCACGGCATCACCGACGACCAGGTCCGCACCACCCACCGCATCCTGCTCGACCACGCCCCCGCCGCCATCACCGCCCACGGCCTCGACCAGTACCCCGGCACCGACACACCCGCCTACCGCAACGCCTACGCCACCGGCATGCTCGTCGAACTCACCTGGCTCACCGTCCACTTCAGCGGCCTGCTCAACGTCTGGTTCACCGTCCTGCACACCTTCGACGAAGCGAGCGTCGCCGACGACGAAATCGACTTCATCACCGCCTACAACACCACCGTCCCCAGCGCCATCCGCCGACGCAACAACGCCCTCCTCGGCCCCACCGGCTGGGGCGACTCACCGCTCGACCGAACGGGAACGCAGCCGACCGCGTCTTCCGTCGGAGCTCTGACACCATGACGTCCGAGATCGTGCCCGTGACCGGAATGAACTCGCTCGGGCTCCAGCTCCGCTCGAACGTGCCGTCCGGTTTCTGGCCGTGAAGCAGGAGCTCTGTTCCCCGGTCCGACCGGGCCGCGCGCCCAGTGGTAGGGCCGCAGGATCGGCATCCCGGTGACGCCCACCGTTCAGGTGGACGCTCCTGCGGCCCGCTGGCCGGTCCCACGCGGCCGGTGGCGGATCGGCGGAGGGTGGGCCTCCTTCCGGAGACCCACCCGTGACGCGACTAGCAGCCGGCATACCGGCTGGTCGAGACGGCCGTGGCGTGCTGATTGCCCAGTCGGACGTAGTGGAAGGTGGACGCGACGTAGTAGCGCGGCGTCGACGTGCACCTGTAGCCGGAGGTCCTCGATTCCGCCTTCCTCCCCGGCCGGCTGTCGTAGTTCCCGATCGACACCGGCTCCCACCTGCTCAGGGGTGCCGACCACTGGTACAGGGTCGTCTGCGCGGTGACGTTGTGCAGCGTCACGGGGCAGTCCGTCCTCCCGGTCCCCTGGGCGTAGTCGTTGCCCGAACGGCGGATGACCAGCAGGTCGCTGCGACCGTGGCACACGATCGCCGCGGCGGCGGACTTCCCGTCGGTGCTCGGCAGGTGCAGGGTGAAGGTCGTCGTCTCGCTGGTGGCGGGTGCGGCGCCCGCCTGCGTGGCACCTGCCACCAGCGCGGTCAGCGCTGCGGCCACCACCAGTAGCAGGGCGGCGGGTCGCCTGGTTTTCGCTCCGGACATCTCCGGCTCCTTTCAACGGCTCTGCGGACGGGCGCGGGCATATCGGCGGTATTTGCCTGGTTCGACGTCCGTCGGTGTGCGCCGCGGCCTGTCCGGTGCGGCGGGTCCGTTTCGCCGCGGTGCCAGAGTGGGCGCCCGTTTCCTTCTGGCAACACGACGTTCTGCGAATCGCTCGTTCAGTGGTGCCGGCCGGCGGGTCGGTGGGCATAGGCAGGACTCCCCACGGCGCCCGGCGGTGCCGGGGTGGAGGGGTGGGGCGATGACGGTGGAGCTGCGGGTGTTGGGTCAGGTCGAGGTCCTGGTCGACGGGACGCGGGTGGACCTCGGGCACGCCCGGCAGCGGTGCGTGCTGGCGGTGCTGGTGGTCGAGGCGGGCCGGGTGGTGGCCACCGATGAGCTGGTGGACCGGATCTGGGGTGGGCGTCCGCCTCGACGGGCCCGGCAGTTGGTCAGCAACTACCTGTCCCTGCTGCGCCACCTGCTGGCCGACGCCGGCGTGGACGAGGTGGTGATCCAGCGGCGTGGCGGGGGCTACGTCGTGTTGGTCGACCCCGAGCGCGTGGACGTGCACCTGTTCCGCCGCCTGGTCGACGGTGCCCGTGCCGAGGGCGACCAGGGCCGTGCGCTGCAGCTGCTGGAGCGGGCCGCGGGGCTGTGGCGCGGCGAGGTGTTGGCCGGTCTGGACACGCCGTGGATCGCCTCGGTGCGGCAAGGGCTGGAGCTGGAGCGGTTCGCCGCCGACACCGACCGCCTCGACCTGGCGCTGCGACTCGGGCGGCACACCGCGCTGCTGCCCGAGCTGACCGACCGCGCCACCGCTCACCCGCTGGACGAACGCGTGACCGCCCAGCTCATGCTGGCCCTCTACCGCGCCGGTCGCCAGGCCGACGCCCTGGACCACTACCAGCAGGTGCGCACCCGACTGGTCGAGGAACTGGGCACCGACCCCGGACCGGAGCTGCAGCACCTGCACCAGCGGATCCTGACCGCGGACCCCGACCTCGCCGTCCCCCTCACGGGGGCGGCGGTCCGGTCACCGGTGGTGCCGCGTCAGCTGCCCGCCGCGCCGGGACTGTTCACCGGTCGCCTCACCGAGCTGGCCGCGCTGGACCGCGCGTTGCCCACCACCGTCGCGGCCACCGACGTCCC
>NZ_JACHJN010000018.1 GCF_014203665.1 Saccharothrix tamanrassetensis | reverse complement strand
ACGGGGGTAGCGGACGAGGAACGTCCGCTAGTGGTGTCACGATGAGGACCATGCCGATCTCCTCGTCGACGACCACCTCCGGCCGGTTGCTCGCGTTGCTGTCGATGTTGCAGGTGCGTCGCGACTGGCCCGGACCACAGCTCGCCCAGCGACTGGGCGTCAGTGAACGCACCGTGCGCCGGGACGTCGACCGGTTGCGCGAGCTCGGCTACCTCATCCGTGCGGTGAAAGGTCCGGACGGCGGTTACCAGCTGGACGCGGGCAGTCAGGTGCCGCCGCTGCTGTTCGACGAGGAGCAGGCGATCGCGCTCGTCGTGGCGCTGCGGATCGCGGTGGGAGCGGGTGCGGGCATCGAGGAAGCCGCCGTGCGGGCTCTGGCGACTGTGCGCCAGGTCTTGCCGTCCCGGCTGCGCCATCGCGTCGACACCCTCGAGATCACCGCCGTCGAATCGACCGGGCGCGGCGGTGACCCGCAGGTGGACATCGAACTGCTGCTCGCGGTGAGCAGTGCCATCCGGGCCTGCGAGGAGTTGCGGTTCGACTACCGCTCACCGGGCCGCGAAGACGGGCAGGCGCAGCAGCCCCGCCGGGTGCAGCCGCACCACCTGGTGATCCGGGCCGGTCGCTGGTACCTCGTCGGGTGGAGCGCGGAACGCGAGGACTGGCGCATCCACCGTGTGGACCGGATGGCGCTCCGCGTCCCCAACGGACCGCGTTTCACCCCGCGGCAGGTGCCCGGTGGGGATGTCGTCACCTTCCTGTCCGCGCGGTTCAAGGGATCCGACAGCGTCAACGCCTGGCCGTGCCAGGGTGAGGTGGTCCTCGGGCTCCCCGTCACCGAGGTGGCTCCGTTCGCCGGAGACGGGGTCGCCGAAGCGGTCGGTCCCACGAGGACCAGGCTGACGACCGGGTCCTGGTCCTGGGCCTCGCTCGCGGCGCGGCTGGCACGCTTCGACGCCGAGATCGAGGTGGTCGGCCCGCCGCCTCTGCGGGAAGCCTTCACCGAGCTGGCTCGCCGCGCCGCACGCGCCGGGGGGACCACTTGATCCGGCACGGCGGGACCGCGCAACCGGAGCTTCGGCTTCTCACCTCGTCTCCGGCGGCGGTGTTCGCGGAAGGAGTGGGTGTCGACCTCCTCCAAGCTGATCACGCGTCGGGGTAGAGGACGCAAACCGACCGCTTCCCCTGCGACGGTGGGCGCGTGGAGCGGGGTTCGCCCTCGCCGCGCGTGGTCTTCCGGACCACGGTCATCGCCCACACGTGATAGGACACCACCGCAATGAGGACGCGCCCACTCGGCCGCACCGGAATCCAGGTCAGCCCCTACTGCCTCGGCACCATGAACTTCGGCATCGGCAACCCCGACCGCGACGACTGCGCCCGGATCGTCCACAGGGCGTTGGATGCGGGAATCAACTTCATCGACACCGCCGACGTCTACGGCCCCCATGGGGTCTCCGAGGAGATCGTGGGCGCCGCGCTTCAGGGGCGTCGCGATGACGTGGTGCTGGCCACGAAGGTCAACGGCCCGATGGGAGACGACCCGAACCGCCGCGGCAGCTCCCGGCGCTGGATCGTCAGCGAGGTCGAGCACTCGCTGCGGCGCCTGAAGACCGACCACATCGACCTCTACCAGATCCACCACCCCGACCCGCAGACCGATTTCGAAGAAACCCTGTCCGCGCTGACCGACCTGGTCCGCAGCGGCAAGGTCCGCGCCATCGGTTCCTCCAACCTGCCGGCCTCGGAGATCGTCGAGGCGCAGTGGGTCGCGGACCGGCGCGGGCTGCAGCGCTTCCGCACCGAGCAGCCGACGTACTCCATCCTCAACCGCGGCATCGAGCGCGAGATCCTGCCCACCTGCTCGCGCTTCGGCATGGGCGTGCTGGTGTGGAGCCCACTGGGGATGGGGCTGCTCACCGGCCGCTACCGCAAGGGCGACCCGGTGCAGGACCCGCAGAAGATGCACTGGGTGCCCCGGCACATGACCGACGAGCGCAAGCGCGACGCGGTGGAGGAGCTGCTGCCGCTGGCCCGGGAGGCCGGCCTCTCGCTGACCCACCTGGCGATGGCCTTCGCCGTGACCCACCCCGGCGTCACCTCCGCGATCATCGGCCCGCGGACCACGCGGCAGCTCGAGGACCTGCTGGCCGGTGCCACCACCACCCTGGACGACGAGGTGCTCGACCGGATCGACGGTGTCGTGCCGCCGGGCACCGACCTCGGCCCGCTCGACATCGCCTACGTCCCACCGGCTCTCGCAGACCCGGCGTTGCGCCGTCGCCGAGCCGCCGAACGGGCAGCGGGCTGACGATGGCCGTGCTGAGCACCCGGGCTCTCAACCGGGCGACGCTCGCCCGGCAGCTGCTGCTCGATCGTGCGGAACTGCCGGTGCTCGACGCCGTGGCGCACCTGTGCGGTATGCAGGCGCAGGAACCCCAGGAACCGTTCGTCGGGCTCTGGTCACGGCTGCGCGCGTTCGACCCGGCGGCACTGGACGACCTGCTGACCGGGCGGCGTGTGGCGCGCACCCACCTCATGCGCCGCACCGTCCACCTGGTCACCGCCAGGGACGCCGTGGAGTGGCGCGCCCGCCACGACCTCATGCTGCGCCAACGGGTACTCGGCGTCTACCGCCGCGAGTTCGACGGGGTGAACCTCGAAGAACTCGCGGCGGCGGCTCGAGCGGTGTTCGCCGAGGACGAACCCCGCACGATGCCCGAAGTCGGCCGGACGCTCGCCACGCGCTGGCCCGCCACCGGACCGCGGGCGCTGGGCGAGATGGCGGTCGTCGCCCTCGTCCCGACTGTCCAGTTGCCACCGCGCGGACTCTGGCGGACGAAGGCGGGCGCACGTACGGCCTTGCTCTCCTCCTGGCTGGGCCGGGAGATCGACCCGCCTGCCCCGGACGGCACCGACCCGGTCGGCGAAACACTGGCCGCGCGCTACCTGGCCGCTTTCGGACCTGCCACCGTGGCCGACCTGCGCGCGTGGTGCGGACTCGCCGGGCTCCCCGGCGCGGTCGCCGCGATCCGCGAGAAGCTGGTGACCTTTCGGGACGAACGGGGCAGGCAACTGCTCGACCTCCCCGACGCGCCGCGGCCCGACCCCGACACGCCCGCCCCTGTCCGGTTCCTGCCCGCCTTCGACAACGCAGTGCTCGGCTACCACGACCGCAGCCGGATCATCGACGACGCCCACCGCGGCCTGTCGGTCACCGGCGCGCGCTTCGTCCTGGTGGACGGTCGGGTCGCCGGCACATGGACGGCAGCAGAGGGAACTGTTGCCGTCACCCCACTGCGGCCGTTCACCAGGACCGAGCACGTCGCCGTTGCCGAGCAAGGCCGGAAACTCGCTTCGTTCATCTCGGGCAACGACGACGGCACCGGCGTCACGGTGGCGGCAGCTCCGCACTGAGCACCCGCGAGTGACCCTGGACCGGTTGCCGGTGTGGATCGAGGCCAGTGCGCAACGGACCAGCGCGGAAACCCGCGCACCGCCGGATCCCGGTGGCGGCTCAGGGCCGGACGCCGTCGCAGGCGAGGCGGAGCAGTCGGCGTGCCGCTGCCGGATTGCCTTCGTTGGCCAGGGAAATGGCCGTTACGAGGGCGAGCAGGTCGTCCGGTGAGGTTCCCGGTCGTACGGCACCCGCCGCGAGCGCTCGGTCCATCAGGTGCACGGTCGCCTCTCGCACCACGCCGTGGCAGTCCGCTGCGGATGAGGGCCCGCCGTCTGCGTCGGCCTCCAGCGACGCGGTCAGGCCACGGGTTTCGACAGCGGCTACGGTCAGTTCTTCCAACCATGTGAGGAGTCCCGCGCCGGGGTCGCCGTCGACCAGTTCGTCACCTCGCCGGCGCAGGTGCTCGACGGCCTCGCGGAAGACTTCGTCGAGCAGGGCGCGTCGGGACGGGAAGTGCCGGTGCAGGGTGGCCGAGCCCACGCCGGCCTCGCGGGCGACCTGCTCGAGGGAGACCTGGGCCCCGTCCCGGGCGACGAGGGGCCGGGCCGCCGCCAGGAGCCGCTCGTGGTTGCGCTGCCAGTCCGCCCGCTGCGACCTGGGCCCACTGCTCGCCATCGGGGTGACCTTTCACTGGACAAACGGGGTGGCACCCCATATCGTAGCCCATAGAAAACGGGGTACCACCCCACTTGCTGATCGGAGGGGCAGCCGTGCCCACATCACCGTCGTTCGTGCTGGTCGCCGGAGCGACCGGCAAACAGGGGGGCGCCGTGGTGCGCGCGCTGCTCGCCTCCCACGTCCCGGTTCACGCTCTGGTGCGGGACACCGACACCGAGCGCGCCGCCGCCCTGCGTGGACTCGGAGCCGTTCTCGTGCGAGGCGACCTGGACGACGTCCGGTCGTTGGAAGCGGCCCTCGACAACGCTCGCGCGGTGTTCTCGGTGCAGATGCCCGACATCGCCGACCTGCTGGGCGACTCCGAAGTCCGCCACGGCCGCAACCTGGTCGAGGCCGCCCGACGGGCGCGGGTAGGGCACGTGGTGCACACCTCGGTCTCGGGCGCCGGCACGATCGACGTCGAGCACTTCGACGAGCAGCGCTGGGGCTCCTTCACACGGCACTACTATCGCAGCAAGGCCGCGGTCGAGGATCTCGTGCGCACCGCGGGCTTTCCACGGTGGACGATCCTCAGGCCGGGCGCGTTCATGGAGAACTTCGTCCGACCGTCGCCCTACTTCGCCGACATGACCTCGAACCGACTCGTCGTCGCCGGCGACCCCGACGTCGCACACCCTTTCGTCGCGGTGGACGACATCGGAACCGCCGCCGCCGCGGCGTTCGCAGACCCAGAACGCTTCCACGGCGTCGAGTTGGAACTGGCCGGAGACGTCCTGAGCTTCCGCGACGCCGCACAGATCCTGTCCCGGGAACTCGGGACCGACATCGAACTGGCCCCCAGCCCGGAACCCGCTCGCGCGCAGGGCCTCCTCACCGCGCTCTTCCAATCGCAGCAGCACATGAGTGCCCATCCCGCGCCGGCGCGTCCAAAGTTCGCCGCACACCTGGGCATACCAACAACGACCCTCGCCGACTGGGCGAGGAACACCCTGTCCACCCGGTCGTCCGGCTAGGCCGTCAACAGCCGCCGCCTGTCCGCGTTCACCGCCGCCGGCCCGCGTATCGGAGCGGCACAGGCCGTTCATGGGGCGGGGCCACGTACGCGACGCCCGGCCGGCGGTGGCGGCACCGGGTGCGAGACGGAGATCCTGACCGGGTGGGCGTCGACGCGACGTGTCGGGAGAGCGGTTGTCACGAACCGCACCGCGGGGCCGTGTCGAGGATCTGGGCCCGGTTGACGGCCGCGTCCGTGCGCAAGCGGGATGATGTCGTCGGCACGACTCTCACTTCAGGCGGAGCGGAAGACCCCGCCCGGTTCTGCTTGCTAGAAGTGGAGCATGTCTTCCACTTCGATGCGACTGGCCACCTTCGACCGTTACGGACCGCCCGAGGTCCTGTCCGTGACCACCGGGCCGGTGCCGCGCCCACGCCCCGGCGAGGTTCTGGTGCGCGTGCGGGCGGTGTCGGTCAACGGAGGCGAACTGGCTCTGCGCGCCGGCCGGCTGCGCCCCTTCAGCGGCAGGCGGTTCCCGAAATGGGTGGGGATCGACCTGGTCGGCGAGGTCGTCACCGCGTCCGGCAGGTTCGCGGCGGGCGACCTGGTGTGGGGGCTGTGCGGCCGGCGGATGGGGTCGGCCGCCGAGTACGCCGCCGTGCGCGCCGACCGGCTCGACCACGTCCCCGCCGGGCTCGACGCGGTGCAGGCCGCCGCGCTGCCCACCGGGACCACGGCGATCACCGCGCTGCGCGACGTCGCCGCCCTCGCGCCCGGCGAGCGGCTGCTGGTCCGTGGCGCGACCGGCGGCGTCGGGTACGTCGCCGTGCAGCTGGGGAAGGCGATGGGGGCGCATGTCACCGGACTGGCCGGCGCGCACAACCTGGACCTGGCGAAGGACCTCGGCGCGGACGACGTGCGCGACTACCGCGCCCCCGGCGACCTGGGCCGCTTCGACGTCGTCCTGGACACCGTCGGCATCGACCTGCCGGCCTTCCGCCGCCTGCTCACCCCGCGCGGGCGCGTCGTCACGATCGCGTTCGACCTCGACCACCCGGTCCGCTCACTGGCCTACATCGCCGCCCACGCGACCCACCGTCGCCGCTGGGTGCGCGCTTTCAGCGGCAACCCGACCGCTCCGCTGTTCGCCGAACTCGGCCGTTGGGTCACGTCCGGGGCGGTCCGCCCGCAGGTGGACCGGGTGTTCCCCCTGGAGCAGATCGCGGGCGCGCACCGTGCGCTGGAGCAGGGCGGTGTCCGGGGCAAGGTCGTCGTGCGGATCGACTGACACGCGTTCGCCGTCCGCGTGGCGCTGAGCCGACACCAGCGCCACACGGAGTTACTCCGGCTACTTTTCGACCACTACCGCACCAGGTCTACCCGAACACACATGTCGACGCGGCCTTCCGCGCACTGCGCCACTCACGGCACCTGGGCAAGGTCGTCGTCACCTCGGTGGTCCAGACCGGTGTTCCGCACTGCCAACAAGTACGCGTCGCGTTGTGCGGGCCGGGTGACGCGGGCGGGGTGGTCGAGGACACGGGCGGTGAAGCGGCCGTTGCGGGTCAGGACGATCTCGTCGTCATCGGTCGGCGAGAGCAGCTCCCACGCCAGTCGGTGCGCGTCGGCGTCGGAGTCATGGCTCCGGTCGAGGGAGAGACGGCGGACGGTGATCTCCGGGTGCTCGTTGGCCAGCGAGCGCGCGGCGCCCCAGGGCGCGGCGTCGGCGACGTGGGTCGCGGCGTCCGGCAGCGCACCGCAAGGCCTGGTCACCAGCCACAGCGCCGCTTGATCGGTCGCGTTCGTTCCTCGGTACGCGGTGACGATCGCACTGAGCGCGGCCGTGCGGTGGACGGCTTGGTCGACGATCGAGCGGTGCCCCGCCGAGCCCACGTGAGAGCTGTCGAGCAGCACGACCAGGCGCACGGCGGTCGCGGCGGTCGGGCCGGTCGGCAGCACGGCACTCCAGTGGCCGGTCTGGTCGCTCAGGGAGGTGGTGCGTACCGACCCGGCCTGGTCCAGGCGTCGCGTCAGCGGCGCGACCACCGGGTCGTCCGGATCCTCGGCAACGACGACCCAGTGGAACGGCTTCGTGCCGGTCGGCAGGGACGGTGCCGAGGCCGGGCGGGGCTTTCGCCGGGCGACGGTCACCGAGAACGCGGGGTCCGGGTCGTCCTCCTCGCCTCCGAGGCGGGTCGCGGTGCTGAAGTCGCTGCCCAGCAACAGCGTGGTCCACTGCCGCGCCGACAGCAGCGGTGATGACGGGCGCAGGTCGGTGTCGTGGAACGTCCAGAAGTCGTCCGGCGCACCGGAGCACAAGGCGATCAGCGGCAGGTCGTGCGGTTCGGCGAGCAGCAGTCGCCCGTCATCGACCACTGGCGCGCGCGGCGGCCAAGGCCGAACTGGAGGGCACTCCACCGCCGGACACCCCGACGTTCGTTGTATGGCGACTCGTCGGAGATGAATCGAGGACGTCGCCATGAGTGTTCCGGACCGCAGGAACCTCGCCCTGTGCCTCGACGGCACGTGCAACGAGCCCGAGCCGGGTGACACGAATGTCGCCCGGCTCTACGACATCGCCGTGAAGTCCGACCGGCAGCTCGTGTACTACGACCCCGGTGTCGGGACGATGGACTCTCGCAGCGCCACCACCCGGCCGGGCAAGGCACTGACCCGGGTCACCGGGATGGTCATAGGGCACGCCGTCCGGAAGAACGTCCAGGGGGACTACGGGTTCCTCATGAACACCTACCTGCCGGGGGACCGGGTGTTCGTCTTCGGGCTCAGCAAGGATGCGTACACGGCACGGGCATACGACCCCGAGGTGGTCCGCGCCGTGCTCAAGCGCCTGGACGCGGCGCAGACCCCCTGACCCGTTCGACCAGCTCGTCCCGGTACTCGGTGGCCGCCTGGAACTCCGGCTCGTCGCCGACCGCTTTCTTCAGCGCGCCTTCCAGGATCTTCAACCCCTGGCGGTCGTCACCGTGCGAGTCGGCCATGCGCGCGGCGTTCTCCATGGCCTTGGCCAACCGGGTCGTGGGCTCGGGTTCCGCCTGCGCCCTGGTGATCCGGATCCAGTTGCCACCCGGATCGATGACCGTGAATCCGGTGTAGCGGTCGTTGCGGAGCCGGGGCCGGGTCATCCGCGGGATGCCGGAGGTGAGCAGCTTCCCGTGCGTCTTGCGCATGGCCGCCGCGAACTCCTCGAACAACGCGTGGATGTCCGGCACGACGACGATGCACGAGCTGTAGGACTGCGCCGGGTCGTAGTCGTCCATGCCGAAGAAGTGCAGGTTGATGTCGTCCCGCCGCACCGCCAGGTACGGGTTCGGCCGCGTCTGCCGATAGGTCACCTCGAAGCCGAGCATCTCGTAGAACGACGCGATCTCGTCGATGGAAGGACAGGGCAGGGCCGGAATCGTCAGTTCGTTCGCCACCGCCCGAAGCTAAGCCCGACCCGGCCGAAACGACACGGACCTATTTGCACAAGCGAACGGCAGTGCAACCCCGCCGAGCAACAACAACGCCGACTGCGCTATCGCGGCGAACGCGGATCGGGTCGACGTGGTGGTCGGCGAGTACGAGCGCGCGTTCCTCGACACGGCGCAGGTGCGGGAGCTGCGGGCGGTGCTGGAGCGGTACGGGTACAGCTGTGGCTGCCCGAAGCCGAAGGGCCGGTGGACTTCGACGACCCCTCGCACGAGGCGTTGCTGTCGTTGCTCGCGGCGCGCTCACAGACAGGGGTGCTGGGTTCCGGCACCGGGTCGTCATCGCCATGCGGATGCAGACGGTCGAGCAGGGGCGCTACCTCGGTGACCGGCCGCCCTACGGCTGCCGTCTGGTCGACGCCGGGCCGCATCCGAACCGGGCGTTGGCGCGTCGCGGTGTGCGGCGGCAGCGGCTGGTGCCGCACCCGGCCACGGCACCCGTGGTGGGAGCTGATCTGCTCCTTGCGCCTGGCGGGGCACAGTGCCGCGGGTATCGTCCGCCACCTCAACGAGCGATCCGTGCCCAGCTCTACGGGCGCCGACCCGGCCCGCAACGGACGCCGGGACGACCACGGCTGGTCGTTGCGCACGGTGGTGGAGGTCCTGGGCAATCCGCGCTACACCGGTCACAGGTGTGGAACCGCACGACCACGGTCGTGCGGCCTACCGCTGCCGCCACGGCCACACCACCGCCCGCCCCGAACGGAGGACGCGCCGCGCAACCTTTATCTGCGCGAGGACCACCTGCTGGCCCCACATCGCAGCACACCTCACCGCCGGGGGCATCGCTGATGATCCCGATCCAGAACAGACCGTACGACTGGTCGACGAACCTGATCTCGCCTTCCGCTGCGACGCCACCGGCTTCACACGCCCCGACCGCAGCGCCACTACGCGAGCGCGCAAAGCACGGCCAGCGCCTTCGTGCCATGATCTCGCCACCTTCGTCTCCGATCGGAAGTCACGTCGTTCCCGTGACTGCAGTTCAGCCGCCCGTTGACCAGGCCTCTCGGGTTCCTGGACGTTCCTGGACATTCCTGGACGGCAGGGAGAGGGACATGGCGGTGGTCCGGTGCACCGCCTGACGTCGTAGTCGGCGAGGTGGCCTCGTACAGCGAGGTCGCTCACCCCACTGGTGGCACTGGGCTACATGACTGACACGGAACCGCTCTGTGTTGTTGGTACTCGATCTCGTCCAGCCGGGTCGTCTTGGCCTGGTGCTCCCGCGCGGTCTGCTCCGCGCGGGTCAGCTTGGTGCCGGCCTCCTCCTACAGCTGATGTCGTCTGGCGGAACCGCATGAGGGACGCGTCGGCGAGGGAGATCGCGGTCTTATCCGGATCCATAAGGGATCTATTGGTCATGACCGTCCGATTCGGCTGAGCCGCGATGTCGGTTCCGGCTGAGTCCGCGCAACCGGGTGGTGTTCACCATGTGATGTGCCACTGTGCGCGGGTGTCGCTGTGGACTTGTGCACCGTTCAGGTGTTGATCAACAGCGTCGGTGTGAAGGACCGGGCGGCCACGGGTTCGCCCCTGGCAGGGTTGAAGCCGTGTCCCGCGTTTCCGCCCGGTGTGCCCGGTGGCGGTCGGGATGCCGTGTTCACTATCGGAGGAGTAGCTGCATGGTCAACGAACTCGTCTACGGCGCGAAGATCCACCTTCAGAACGGGTATGCCGGTTGGAGTGGCGGCTACCTGGACACCAATGGGCACAGCACCGACTCAGGCGCCAAGTACGCCGTCTCGACCGCCGACACGGCCACTCGTGGGGCGGGCACGGGCACCTGGGAGATCCTGTCCGCCTCGGGCAAGGCGAACGGCAGCCCCGTGGTGAGCGGTGACGTGGTCCACCTGCGCAACCTCTACGGCGGTGACGGCGGTTACCTCGACACCAACGGGCATGCCAACGCATCCCAGAAGAGCGCCGGGGGCAAGTACAACGTCTCCACTTCCACGGCCAAGGATCGCGCCGCCGGCACCGGTCGCTGGCGGCTCTATGCCCAGACTTCCGGCTCGCCCGCCGATCAGACGGTCCGGGCCGGTGGCGTGATCCACCTGTGGAACCTCTACGGCGACAACGGCGGTTTCCTGGAGACCAACGGCCACGCCACCGACGGCGGCAAGCTCGACGTGTGCACCAACGCCTACTACAACCGCAGCCAGGACGTCGCCGACTGGAAGATCCACAACGCCTGATCCTGTTCGCGACCGGACACCGGATGACCTCACTCGTCACCCGCACCCCGGTGTCCGGTCGCTTCGGCGATCGGGATGACCGTCCGGACCGCCGGATGGAAGGCAAGCCCGGTTGGCTGTGCGCTCGCGACCGTAGCGCCCACAGGGCAATCGCTGCGGTGAACGTGCACGGTTGTCCTCACGTCGTGTATGGCGCAGACCCGCCCCGCGGACACCGACGTCGCGGACGTCGACCTCAGCGACGACTGGGACTACGCCCAACTGAGGCTGCCGCCCCGCCGCCCGGAACTCCACCGGGCAACCCGGTCGACCGATACCTGACCCACGACGTCCCGGCCCTGTCCGAACACCGACCCGAAACGGTGGACTTCGCCCTCGGCAACAAAAGCCCCACCCCGACTGCGGGCGGCATCCACCTGACCACGGCGACTCTGATGTGCCCTGGGTTCTGTGGAGTCGAGTTGCTGGACTGTCATGCTGATGTCCTCGGGAGAGGTCGGTATGTCCGACCTCAACAGGCGCTGTCGTCGTGGTGCGCCGGGGTTCTCGGCAGTGGTCGAGCGGTGTGGGGCAGGAAGCGCCAGATGAGCGCGGCGGCCGCGATGGTGACGATTGCGGCGACGGTGGCGGCGGAGGTCATGCCGTCGATGAAGGCTTCCCGGGCGTCGTCCAGGAAACGGGTCCGCAGCGGTTCGGGCAGGTGCTCGGCCTCTGTCCGGACGTCGGGGAACGAGGCGTCGGCCGGTGGGTGTGCGGTGGAGGCGGCGGCGAGGATCGAGCCTTGGACCGCGACGCCGAGGCAGGCGCCGACCTGTCGCGTGCTGTCGTTGATCGCCGATCCCAGCGCGGCCCGGTCCGCCGGGGTCGCGGCCATGACCGTCTCGGTGCCCGCGGTCGCGACGAGGCCCGCACCGAATCCCGCGACGAGTTGGAACAACAACACGTGCGGGTAGCCGGAGTCCGCGTCCGTTGTGGACAGTGCGATGAACGCGGCGCTGACGACTCCCAGTCCCGCCAGGATCGGCGGCTTCTCGCCGTGCCGGGAGAGCAGGGGCAGCGCGGTGCCCGCGCCCGCGGTGAGCGCGACGGCCAGCGGCAGGGTGCGCAGCCCGGCCTCCCACGGGCCGTACTCCAGGACCCCTTGCAAGTACAGCGTGATGACGAAAAGTGCGCCGTACAAGGCGAAGGACATCATCGCCAGGGCGAGGGCGGCCATGCCGACGCGTGGCTTGCGCAGCAGTGCCGGGGGCAGCATCGGGTGGCGGGCGCGGGCCCGCCGGGCGGCGAACGCCGTCAGCAGCACCGCGGCCACGACGTAGCCGGCGAGCACGGAGGTGTCGGTCCATCCGCGACCGGGGCTCTCGATGATGGCCCAGACCAGCGCCAACAGGCTCGCTGCGGACAGCACCACGCTCGGCGCGTCGACGCGAGCCGTCCGCGGCGCGCGTGATTCGGGCACCACCAGCAGCGCGGTGACGATTCCCACCACTGCCGGCGGCACGGTGGCCCAGAACCCGGCCCGCCAGGAGAACAGTTCCACCAGCCACCAGCCACCCGCAGACGACCGGTCCGGTCATCCCGCCGACGCCGGCGGCGGCCGCCCACCCGGCGATGGCGCGGCGACGCAGCGCGGGCTCGTGGAACAGGGTGGTGATGATGGACAGGGTGGAAGGCATCAGCAGCGCCGCGCCGGCGCCCATGCCGCCGCGGGCCGCGATCACCTGCCAGGGGTGGGCGGCGAGCGCGCCGCAGGCTGCGGTGGCGCCGCACAGGGCCAGTCCGGTGATGAAGGCCCTTCTGCGGCCGATCCGGTCGGTGACCGCGCCGGTGGCCAGCACCGTGCCGCCCAGGACCAGGGCGTAGCCGTCGACGACCCACTGCACCTGGGACAGGGACGGCGCCAGGTCGCGTTGCAGGTCGGGGATGGCGACGTTGAGCACCGTGAAGTCCATGCCCAGCAGGAACACCCCCGAGCAGACCACGACGGCGGCGGCCCAGCGCCGTCCGCCGCCGGGGGTGGACCTGCCGGTCATGAGGCGTGCTCCCCGACTGCCGTGCGCAGGTCCTGGTGCAGCCGGGTGGTCACGGCCTCGGCATGCGCGACGGGGAAGGTGTGCCCGCCGGGGAACAGTCGCGGGGTTGTCGGGGTGGTGGCCAAGTCGTTCCAGGCCGCGAGTTCGGCGGGTGTGGCCGCCGGGTCGTCGTGGCCGCCGTAGACCGCGAGGTCGCAGTCCAGCGGTGGTTCGTCGCGGTGGCGGTGTTGCAGGAGCAACAGGAGGTCGCCCACCACGGGCAGGTACGCGGTCGCCAGCCGCGCCGGGTCGTCGAGGGCGTCCGCGCGGAACCCGAGGAGTTCGGCGGCGCCGAGGTGCCCGGCGGCGAGCAGTTCGCCCACCATCGCGGGGTAGGCGCCCAGTTGGGGTGGGGGGAACCCGGACACGGCCAGCAGCGCCGGCGGGCGGCGGTGGGCGCGTTGCAGCCGGCAGGCGGTGGTGAAGGCGAGCAGGGCGCCGAGGCTGTGACCGAACAGCGTGAACGGCCGGGGGTCGGCCTGGGCGGTGATGAGGTCGGCCAGGGCGGCGGTGAGGGCGCGGGTGTCGGTGGCGCAGGGGTGGTCGGCCAGCGGGCCGCGACCGGGCAGCCGCACCGCGCACAGTTCGACGTCCTGCGGGAGGACCGCGCACCAGGGCAGGTAGAACTCCGCTCCCAGCCCGGCGGGTGGCAGGCAGTACGCCCGCCACCGCGCATGCGGACGGGGGGTGAGCACGGCGATCGTGCCGACGACGGCCGTCACCGCGGTCCGGCCTGCGCGGCGGGACGCTGGTCGGGGATGTCGCTGCCGCCGGTGGCGGGGGTGTCGGTGCCGGGCGCGGACCGCCCGAGCCGGGTGTGCAGGCGTTGCGCCAGCGCGGTCACGCTGGGAGCGCCGACCATCTCGACCACGGCCACGTGGCAGCCCAGGCTCCGGTTCACCGCGGTGGTGAACTCGGCGGCCAGCAGGGAGTCCACGCCTAGCTGGTCGAGCCGGCGGCGCCGGTCGACGCGATCGGGGCTGGTCTGCAGGACCCGGGCGAGCAGCACGGTCAGGGCGTCCTCGATGAGCGCGTGGGCCTCGGCGTGGTCGGCCTCGGCCAGCGCGCCGCGCAGCCGGTCGGCGGCGGTGTCCTCCTCGGTGGACAGCACCGCGGCGGTCCGCGGCGCGGCGAAGGCGGGCAGGAACCGCGCCACCCGGTCCCAGTGGATGTCGCCGACCACCACGACCTCGGCATCGGGCCGGTCCAGCAGGTCGTCCAGCTCCCGCAGGGCCTCGGCCACGGGCATCACGTCGAACAGCCTGCCCAGTTCCTCGATGCGACCGGTGCGGTGGACGTAGCCGGTGTCGCCGATGCCGCCCCACTGGACGGCCAGGCCCGGAAGCCCGGACCTGCGACGGTCGCGGACCAGCGCTTCCAGCGCGGCGTTGGCCGCGACGTAAGGTGCTTGGCGGACGTTGCCCAGGCACGAGGCCACCGAGCTGTAGACGACGAAGAAGTCCAGCTCGCGGTGGCGGGTGAGCCGGTCGAGCAGGTGTCCGGCGGTCAGCTTGGGCGCCAGCACGGTCCGCAGCCGGTCGTCGGTGAGGTCGACCAACGGCGCGTCGTGCAGGACCATGGCCGCGTGCACCACCCCGGCGAGCCGTCGACCGGAGGCGTCCAGACCGGCCAGGACGCGGCCGATCGCGGCGGGGTCGGCGGCGTCGGCGGCGTGCGCCTCGACGTGCGCGCCGAGCGCCCGCAGGGCCGCCACGAGCCCGGGCGCCCCCGGTGTGCCCAGGCCGCGTCGGCCGATCAGGATCAGGTGGCGGGCGCCGCGGGCGGCCAGGTGTCGGGCGGTGGCCGCGCCGAACCCGCCCAGGCCGCCGGTGATCAGGTAGGCCGCGTCGGCGTCGAGAACCGCCGGGACGGGCTGCGCCGCGACGGGGACGGGTTCGTCGAAGGTGATCACGACCTTGCCGGTGTGCCGGGAGTGCTGCACGCAGGTGAACGCCTCGCGGATGCGCCCGGCGGGGTAGACGCGGTAGGGCAGCGTTCGGTAGGTCCCGGAGCGGATCGCCCCGTCCACCTCCGCCAGGGCCGTCGCCATGTGCTCGGGTTCGGTGAAAGCGGCGGAGAGGTCCACGCTGAACAGCGACAGGTTCTCGGTGAACGGTGCCAGCGGCAGCGAGGTGTCGGCGAGGAAGTCGCGCTTGCCCAGCTCCACGAACCGGCCGTGCGGCTTGACCACTTCCAGTCCGCGGACCATGGCTTCGCCGGCGAGGGAGTTGAGCACCACGTCCACGCCTCGGTCGTCGGTGAGGTCGCGGACTTGGTCGGCGAAGTGCAGGCTGCGGGAGTCCAGCACGTGTTCGACGCCGAGCAGGTGCAGCAGGTCGCGCTTGGCGGGGGTGCCCGCGGTGGCGATGACGTGGGCGCCGACGTGCCGGGCGTACTGGAGGGCGGCCAGGCCGACTCCGCCGGCCGCGCCGTGCACCAGCACCGTCTCGCCGGCTGTCAGGCGTGCCAGCCGGTGCAGGGCGTGGTGCACGGTCAACGCCACCAGCGGCAGGGTCACGGCCTCGGCACAGGACGTCTGCGCCGGCACCGGCAGGGTCTGCTCGACGGGCACCACGACGTGGGAGCCGAAGCACCCCGTCGTCACGCAGACCACCCGATCACCGCGGGTGGTGCCGGTGACGCCCGCGCCGACCGCGACCACCTCGCCGGCGCACTCGAACCCGACCTCGGCCGTGTCCGACCGGCGGCGCGGGGGAGCCGGCACCAGTCCGGTGGCGATCATGACGTCGCGGTAGTTCAGCGCGGCGGCCTCGACCGCGACCACCACCTCGCCCCTTCCGGGCGCGGGCACAGCCGCCTCCCGCCAACCCAGGCGGTAGCGGGGGCCGTGGTCGGACAGGGTGAGGGTGTAGGAGCCGCGCGACGGCACGAGCGAGTCGACCGGCGCGTGGAGGCGGGGGACGAAACGCCCGCCCGCGGTGAGCAGGACCTCGTCGTCATCGGACCGTGCCGACAACTCCCGCACGAGGTGACCGACCAGGGCACCGCCGGTCCCGGCGAGGGCCACCCGCCGCGTGGTCAACCGGGGGTGCTCGTTGGCCAGCGTCCGCGCCGCACCCCACAGGGCCGCCGCGCTTGCGGGCAGCACGGGAGCGCTGCCCTGGTGCGCGGGAACCACCACCCACACCGTGACCTCGACGTGCTCGGACACCTCCGAGGCGGCCAGCGCGCGCAACACCGCGCAGTGCCGCACCGCCTGCTCGGTCACCTCGGACGACGTGACGTCCTCGGACGTGCCGGCCAGCAGCACGACCTCGACCGGGCCGCGCGCCCCCGACAGCAGCGCGGTCCACCCGCGGGCGTCCTCCTCGACGACGACGTGGTGCGCCTCGGCAGCGCCGAGCGCGCCCAGCACGTCCTGCTCGGACACCGGGGGACTGCCCGCACCGGGCAGCCGACCGATCAGCCACCGCCGGGTGCCCGCGACGACGGGATCGGGCGCGGTCACCGCGACGGGCGCGGGCCGGTCGCCCCGCGCGGCGAGGAACACGGAGTGGCCACCGCAGGTGTCGTCCTCGGTCTGCACGACGTCGCGGAAGCCGCAGCCCGCCAACAACCCCGGCCAGCTCTCCCTCGCGGGCACCGGACCGAGGGGGCGCAGGCCGGGGTCCTCGATCTCCCAGAAGGAGCGCAGCAGGCCGAAGGTCGCCGCCAGCCCGTCGAGGTCGTGGAACTCCAGTGCCAGCAGTTGCCCGCCCTCGGCGAGCAGCTCACGCACCCGGTGCAGGGCGCGGGTCAGGTCGCGGGTGGCGTGCAGCACGTTGGCGGCGACCACCAGGTCGAACGAGCCGGGGGTGAAGCCCTGCCCGGCGGGGTCTGCGTCGAGGTCCAGCACGCGGTGGTCGAGGAAGTCGAAGGCGGCGAAGCGTTCCGCGGCTGCGGGGAAGAACGCGGGGGAGACGTCGGTGTAGGTGTAGTGGGTGCGGTCGGCCGGCAGCAGCGGCAACAGCGAGGCGGTCACACCTCCGGTGCCGGCACCGACCTCCAGGACCCGCAGCGGCCGGTCGGCGGGCCACTCGGCGACCAGGGCCCGCACCAGCTCGGCGGCCACCCGGTTGTGGTGGCGCAGCAGGCCGGAGCTGTCGTACAGGCGTGCGGCGAGGGTGTCCGGCTCGGCGAACAGCAGGTCCAGCGGATCGCGCTCCCCGCGGAGCACGGCCGCCAGGTGCCGCCCGCACACGCCGTGGGCGAGGTGTGCGGTGGCCTCCTGCGGGTGGTCGGCCAGCGCGGCTTGGAACACCTCGTGCGCCCTCGGTTCCGCGCCCCACGTCCAGCGTTGTGCGCCGGCGGTGGTGAGCAGGCCGTGCCGCACGGCCAGGTCGATCAGGACCGCGAGCACCCGGTGGTGCTCGGGCAGCACACCGGCGTCGGTCAGGGCGGTGATCGTGACGTCGGCCCGGTCGGGCAGCACTTCCCGCAGGGCGGCGGCGGTGAAGTGCGCCACCATCTCTGCCGTGCGCAGGCGCAGGTCGGCGAAGACGTGAGGTTGCCACTGCTCGCTCAGCGCGGCGAGGGCCGGCGCGGCGGCGGCCATCACCGCAGGCGGCGCGGGCAGCGGGCTGGGGGCGGCGGGTGTGCCGGGCAGTGGAGCCGCCCGGAGGGTTTCCACCAGCCACGTCCGGGCAGCCGGGCGGGCGTCGGCGAAGCGGCGTGCCCGACAACCCGACAGCTCCAACGCCACGGCACCGCCGGGATCGGTGATCACGAGGTCCCACCGCACCTCCCGGTGATCGGCGGCGCGGAGCCGCACGTGGACCACCCCGCTGGCGGGCATCGGCTCCCAGCAGCGGACCGCGTCGAACCCCACCGGCAGGTACGCGACCGGATCGGCGGTGCGGCAGACCAGGAGCAGCACCGCCTGCAACGCGCCGTCCAGCAGGGTCGGGTGCGCCTGGTGTCGGCCGTCGGGCTCGACCGTGGCGGTGTACTCGGCGAGTACCTCGTCGTCCCCGGCGCGCAGCCGCGTCACGGTCCGGAACGCCGGTCCGTAGGGCAACCCGGCTCGGGCACAGGCCGCGTAGTGCTCCTCGGCGGTGATGGTCCGCGCCAGGCGCGCGGCGACCGCCGGCACGTCCAGCGCGGGCGGCCGTTCGGCGAACAACCTGCGGACCCGGCCCCGGACGTGGTCGGTCCAGTCCCCGTGGCCCCCGGTGCGGGCGGACACCGTCAGGCCCGCGTCCCGGCCCACCGCGGTGTGCAGGTGGACCGGATCGTCCGCATCGTCCCGGTCGTCCCACGGCAGGGACAGCGCCCGCCCGATCGCCACGCGGACCAGCTCCACCGGTCCGTCGAACAGCTCCCGACCGGCGGCCAGCGCCAGGTCGAGGTGTCCCGCGGCGGGCATCACCACGGCGTCGCCGACCCGGTGGTCGGCCAGCCAGCCCAGCCGGTCCGGGTCGAGGGCGTGGGACCACACCGGGTCCGGGCCGGGGTGCCGGTCGCCCAGCAGCGGGTTGGACCGGTGCTGGGCGTCCCGCACCGGTCCTTCCAGCCACCACTCCGGGTGGCCGTTCCAGTGCCGCTCGCGCTGCCAGGGGAGGGCGGGCAGGTCCGCGACGCGGCCCGGTCGGGGGAAGAACGCGGTCCAGTCCACGCCCGCGCCGACGGCCAGCAGCTTGGCCTGCGCGGCGTCCAGCGCCGTGGTCCCGGCCACCGCGCGGGTGGTGGTGGGCACGATCGCGACCGGCGCGGCCGAGTCGGCCGTGACGCGGCGCAGGTAGGCGCCCAGGACCGGATGAGGGCCGATCTCCACCAGCACGTCGCACCCCTGCCGCCGAACCAGCGCGGTGACCGCGTCGGCGAACAGCACCGGATGGCGGACGTTGCGCCACCAGTACTCCGCGTCCAGCCTCGCACCGTCGACCACCTCGCCGGTGACCGTGGACACCAGGGGGATCGAAGACCTCTCATAGTCCATTGTGGACAGTGCGGTCATCAGGTCGTCGCGCAGCGCGTCCATCACCGGGCTGTGGAACGGGTAGTCCAACTCCAGGTCGCGGAAGAACACCCCGCGTTCCTGCGCGACCCCGGCCAAGGCCGCCAGGGCCTCTGCCGCGCCGGACACGGTGACGTCACGCGGGCTGTTCACCGCGGCGACCCACACCTTTCCGGCCCAGCCCGTCTCCGCCAGCAGAAGTTCGGCGCTCGAGGCGTCCAAGCCGATCGCGGCCATCCGCCCGGTGCCGGCGGTGGCGGCCTGGGCACGGCTGCGCTCGGCGATCACCCGGCACGCGGCGGCCCGGTCCAGCGCCCCGGCGCAGTAGGCGGCGGCCACCTCGCCCACGCTGTGCCCGGTCACCGCCGCCGGCGTGACGCCCCGCGCCGCCAGTGCCGCGACCAGCCCCGCCTGCACCACGAACAGCAGCGGCTGCGCGACCTCGGTGCGCTCCCACCGCCGGGGGTCGGGCGTGCCGAGTTCGGCGGACACCGACCAGCCCAGCAACGGGGTCAGCACCTCGTCCAAGAGGGTGACCTCGGCGCGGAACGCGGGGTCCTCCGCGAGCAGTTCGCGGCCCATCCCGGCCCACTGCGAGCCGTTGCCGTCGAAGACGAAACCGATGCGCCCCTCGGCAACCGCCCCTGCGGCGGCCCCGTCGTGGACCGCGTCCCCGTCGGCCAGCGCCCGCAGTGCCGAAGCGGCCTGCCCGGGGTCGGTCGCCAGCACCGCGATGCGCTGCCCGTGCTTGCCCCGCCGCCGGCACGAGGTGTACGCGATGTCGTGGAACCGGGCCGGCTCGGTCCGCTCCAGCAGGTCCGCCCATCGCCGAGCCGCCTCGGTCAGCGCTTCGGCGGTGTGGGCGGTGACCAGGACCGGCAAGGCGCCGTGGGGCACGACGTCCGAAGCGGGCAACGGGGGCGCGTCGGTGAGCACCAGGTGGGCGTTGACCCCGCCGAACCCGAACCCGCTGACCCCGACCACCGCGGGTCCGTCACCCGAGGGCAAGGGCGAGGAGTTGCCGACCGGGCGCAGCCCCAGACCGGTGAAGTCGATCTCGGGGTGCGGCTCGTCGAGGTGCAGCGTCGCGGGGATCCGCCGCTCGCGCAGCACCAGCACCGCCTTGAGCAGTCCCGGCACCCCCGCGGCGGCCTCCAGGTGACCCAGGTTGGACTTCACCGACCCGATCGGCAACGGGCCTGCACCGTTGCGCCGCCGTCCCAACACCTGGCCCAGCGCCGCGCACTCGATCGGATCACCGGCCTGCGTGCCGGTACCGTGCGCCTCGACGTAGGCCACGTCCTCCGGTGCGACGTCCGCCTCGCTGTACACCCGTTCCAACAGGTCGGCCTGCGCCCGGGGGTTGGGCAGCGCCAACCCGCCGGTGCGGCCGTCGGTGTTGGTGCCGCTCGCCGCGATCACCGCGTGCACCCGGTCACCGTCGGCCAGCGCAGCCGCCAACGGCTTGAGCACCAGCACCCCCGCACCCTCGGCGCGCACGAAGCCGTCCGCGCGGGCGGAGAACGGCCGGCAGCGCCCGGTCGGCGACAGCATCGACGCCTGCGAGAACCCGATGAACCCGGACGGGCTCAGCAGCACGTTCACCCCGCCGGCCAGCGCCAGGCCGCTGCGCCCCGACCGCAGCACCTCGCACGCCCGGTGCACCGCCACCAACGCCGACGAGCAGGCCGTGTCCACCGCCGCCGACTCGCCGTGCAGGTCCAGCGCGTAGGACACTCGGTTGGCCGCGTTGCAGGCCGCTGTCCCGCTCAACGAATACGGGTTGAGTGAACGCGATCGCTGCATTTGCAGGTCGCCGTAGTCGTGCGAGGACACCCCGATCAGCACGGCGGTATCGCCGCCCGCCAGGTCCGCTGCGGCGATCCCGGCGTCGTCCAACGCCTCCACCGCGCACTCCAACACCAGTCGGTGCTGTGGGTCGACCCGCGAAGCCTCCTTCGGCGAGATCCCGAAGAACCCCGCGTCGAACCCGGCGACGTCGTCCAGGAAACCGCCTGCGGCCGTGTACGACTTCCCAGGCCGCACACCACCCCCGGACACGAACGCCACGCTGTCGAACCGGGACGCGGGCACCGTCCCGACCAGGTCCACGCCGCCGTCCAGCACCTCCCACAACCCGTCCAGCGACTGCACGCCACCGGGCAGCCGACACCCCACCCCCACGATCGCCACCGCGGACGAATCCCGGACAGCGTCGAACGTCGACATGCGCACCTCATCGCGATGGGGACCTGAACGAAATAGGATCTAATCGATTTCTCACGCCCAGTGCACAGCTGTTCACTCAATGTGGTGACACGGTGAAGCCGTTCGCCCGGTATGGAGAAGCCAGACGGTGCTCACGTCGCAGAAGAAGTCCACGGACGGTTCACCGAATCGCGCATCGGCAGCCCCGACCCGAGCGAAGCCGTGGTCGGCAACCGGTGGTCACTCATCCCCTCTGGCCCATGGCGGCCCACTGTCCACCGCCCTGTCCGAGGACACCACCACCGCGTACAGCCGCCGCCGCACTCCCGACCTCTGGTGCTCGATCGTGGTGGTCGTGTGGGTCGACCATCCGGGCGCGCAGCCGGGCCGCTGCTCGGACGCGACTTCACCGCCGAGGGGGCACAGGTCCGAATCCTCTCGTCCCGACGGTCTGAAAGTGCCCGCTGGCTCTCGACGCTGCCGGCGACACCTACTACGCGTTGGAACGCTACGGACGTCCTGCACTTCCACCGGTCGGCAGCCGGCGTCTTCGGCGAGTGTGGCAACGTGCGTCGACGACCGGAGCCCTGGTGAACCTGGGCGCCGCTCTGCTGCGGGCCGTGGCGTTGAGGCGGATGCGAGTCCGGCCGAGGCGACGCGTCTGCTGACCGAGTTCTACGACGCCGCCTCCGCCGCACTGCGCGGGTGGGGTCGCGGACGGGTAGATCGCCGGCGGTTCAGCTGCGGCGCGGTAGGCGGGTGATGGTCAGTGCCCCCGCCACGACCGCGGCGAGTGCGCCGGCCAGGACGAAGGTCGTGCCGAGGCCGACGGTGTCGATGACGGGCTGCGCGATCAGCGGTGACGAGAACTGGCCGAGGAACAGGGCCGAGGTGAGCAGCCCCAGCGCCTTGGTTCGTGCGCCGGGGGACACGGAGGCGACCAGCCAGCCGTTGCTGGTCGGGTTCAGCAAGCCGACGCCGACGCCCACCACGACCATGCCGAGACCGGCCGTCCAGAGCGTGCCCGCCGACCCGATGAGGAACAGCCCGACGGCGAGCGCCGCGAACATGGCCGTCGCCAGCACCGCGAAGTTCCACCGGGTGTGCAGTCGTCGGTAGTTCAGGCCCACCAGGGTCATCGCCAAGTTCACCGCGGCGATCAGGGCGCCGGCGACCGCCGGACCCGCTCCGCCCACCTCGGCCAGCCAGAACGGGGCCTGGGTCGGCACGGTGTAGAACGCGACGACGCCCAGGAACATCAGCGCGTACAAGCCGAGCGACCGCCGTTGCCACGGTGTGCCCTCCGAAACGCCTTCCGAGGGCTGCACGGCCGCCTCGGGCACGAACCGGAGCACGAGAACCAGCAGCGGCACCGCCAGCAGGTACACCGCGAACGGCCCGCGCCAGCTCCCGTCCGCCAGCACACCGCCCAGCAGCAACGCCACAACCCCGCCGAAACCCATCGCCGCGCCCTGCAGGCCCAGCACTCGGCCGTGCTCCCGGGTGGGGTGGTGATCGGCGAGCAGAGCGGTCGACGTGGTCATGATGCCCGCGATGCCGACGCCGAGCAGCGCCCGCCCGACGAGCAGCCCGGACAGCGAGTCCAGCACCAGCCCCGAACCGCCGCCGACGGTGTAGAGCGCCAGGCACGCCGCCAGCACCGGCACACGACGTGTGCGGCCGCTGACCCGCGCCAGCAGCGGGGCGGACAGCATGATCAGCAGACCCGGTAGCGTCAACACCAGGCGCACCAGCAGTTGCGCGTGCGGCTCGCCGGCGAAGTGCCGCTCCATGCCCGGCAGCGCCGGAGTGATCGTGGCGCTGGCCATGATCGTCATCGTGCTGACGCCGAGCAGCGTCCCCAGCAAGGACTTCGGCGGTCGCCGCACGTCCGCGACGGTTGTTGCGGTCATGGCGGCGACGCTAAGACCTCGACCAAACTGGAGGTCAACGATCATGTCGCCCCGATCACGTCAGGGTGGGGTTTGCCCAGCGGCCGTCAGGCGCCGCCTCCGATCGTCCGGTGGTCGACCGGGACCGGTAGCCGGCGACGCAGGAGGATCCCGCCCCTCGGCAACGTGAGTCAGGTGCTGCGGCGCGTGACTCACCCATTGGAGGCGGAGACCGGACACCACGCGGGCGTGCCGTCGCGGGCGGGAGTGGGTTTCGGGCGAATTCAGCGGACAGCAGCTTCCGGGTCACTTTGTACAGCAGCGAAACGATCGCCCGGTCATGCTCTCACGACGGTGTCGCCCTCGCTCTACCGACGACAATGCCTTGTTGAGCGGATGCGAGTGCGGACCCACTGTGTCCCACCGCTTGTGGGCGGATCCCGGAAACAGTCCGACTGCTGCGCGAGCACCGGAGGCGCACCACTCGACGACATCACCGCGGCACTGATCGAGTAGATGGCGTGCGACTTCTTCCACGTCGACTCCGCCGCCACCCTCGATGGCCGACTCTCGGAATCCCACAGGGTTGAATCGTGTGGTTCCGCCCGAAGCAGTGGCGTAGCAGGTGATCCGCCGGACGGACCAGGAAAACGAGAAGGCCGTGAAGTATGCGGCGTGCCGGAGTCCGGGCACTGACCGGATCGGGCCCGTCCGATGATCTTCGTGCCGGTACCGGCGATACAGCCGAGTGGCCCTGCAGGGATGAATGGTCAAGCCGTAGCCTGTTTCCGGGGTAGCCCACTGCCGCCGGCATGAAGCCTCCCGATGCGATAGGAGACGCTCCTGTGGCTGTACGAGCCGAGCTCACGTCGTGCCCCGACCCTCTCGTGATCCGGAGGTGCTGGTCTTGGCTTTCGGGGTGACGGCCCGAACTCTGCCCTTGTCGGCAGTGCAGGCCGCCATCTGGTTCGGACAGCAGCTTGCTCCGGCGAGTCCCGCTTACAACACGGCCGAGTACGTGGTGATCGAGGGCGCCATGGATCGGGCGCGGTTGATGTGGGCGGTGCGCACAGCCGTGGCGGAGGCGGATTCCCTGCATGCGCGCTTCCCACTCGACCAGGGGCAGCCAACCCAGGTGATCGAGCCCGTGCGGGACTGGCGGTTTCCGGTGCTGGATCTCACCGTCGAGGCGGACCCGTTCGCGGTGGCACTGGAGTGGATGCGCCAGGACGTGCGTACGACCGTGGACTTGGCGTCCGGACCGCTGTTCGCCGAGGCGCTGTTCGAACTGGCCGACCACCGGTGGGTGTGGTACCAGCGTGTCCACCACATCGCTCTGGACGGTTACGCGTTCTCCCTGCTGGCTCGACGCGTGGCCGATCTCTACACCGGAACGGAAGGCGTCAGGTTCGGGTCGTTGGAATGTGTCGCCGACATCGACCGGACGTACCGGGATTCGCCGCAGTTGCGCGAGGACGCGTCGTTCTGGCGCGACTACCTGGCGGGGCTGCCCGAACCGCCGCGGTTGGCGGGCCGGGTCGCGGCCATCGACGGGCACGCCCTGCGTTGCGCGAGGACGCTGTCGCGGAAGGATGCCGATGGGTGGCGCGAGCTGGCTCGCGCCGCGGAGGTCGGGTGGCCTGAACTGGTCATCGCCGCCGTCGCGGCTTATCTGCACCGTGCCACCGGGGCGCATGAGGTGGTGCTGGGGTTGCCCGTGATGGGCAGGCTGGGCACGGCGGTGGCACGGGTGCCGGCGGTCGTGATGAACATCGTGCCGGTGCGCGTCGCGGTCGGTCCGGTCGACCCGCTGCCCGCGGTGGCGCGCGAGGTGGCCGGGCAGCTGCGGCGGATCCGGCCGCACCAGCGGTACCGGCACGAACAACTCCGGCGGGACCTCAACCTGGTCGGCGGCGATCGAGCGCTGTTCGGTCCGGTGGTCAACGTGATGCCGTTCGACAACGACCTGCGCTTCGGCGAGCACCGCGGTCGGGTGCACAACCTGGCCGCCGGGCCGGTGGAGGACCTGTCGATCGGTGTGCGGGCCTCTTCCGAGGCGGCCGGGCTGGAGGTCGAGCTGGACGGCAATCCCGCGTTGTACGGGCACGAAGACCTGGCACGGCACCGTGACCGGCTGCTGCGGTTGCTGGACCAGGCGGTTCGCGACCCCGACCGGCCTGTCGGCCGCATGGCGTTGGCGGAGGTGGCGGTCGCGTCCCGGGCGCGGCGCCCGCCCGCGCCGGACGTGGTGGACCTGATCCGCCGGCACGCCGCCACCCACCCCGATGCGGTCGCCATCGAGCAGTACGGGGTCCGGCTGACCTACGCGCGCCTGATCGCGGAGGCGGATGAGCTCGCCGGACGCCTCCGCGACCGGGGCGCCGGAACGGACGTCCCGGTAGCGCTGCTCATGCGCCGGCGGCCGGAGACGGTCGTGGCGGTGCTCGCCGTTCTGATCGCGGGTGCGGCGTACGTACCCCTGGACCCGGACGCGCCCGAGGAACACACCCGAGCGCTGCTGGAGGCGACCGGGTCGCCGATCACCCTCGGCGAGAATGGAGCGCTCGCCGGCAGCGCTGCGGCGCAACCCGGTGCGGCCACAGCGGATCGTCTGGCCTACATCATCCACACCTCCGGTTCCACCGGCCGGCCGCACGGGGTGCTGGTGTCGCGAGCCGCCCTGGCCGAGTTCGTCCGCGCCGCCACGGAGCGGTACGGCATCACCGCCACCGACCGGGTGCTGCAATTCGCCGTGCTGCACTTCGACGCCAGCGTCGAGGAGGTGTTCCTCACCCTGTGCGCGGGCGCCACCCTCGTGCTGCGGAGCGAGGAGATGGCCCGTTCCGCCGACGGGTTCCTGCTCTACTGCGACGAAGCCCGCATCACCGTTCTGGACTTGCCGACCGCGTTCTGGCACGAGTTGGCGCACACGGTCACGACGCGCCAGGGCTTGCCCGCCTCCGTGCGCCTCGTGATCATCGGCGGCGAGGCCGCGTCCGCCGCCGTGGTCGACCGGTGGGTAGAGGCGGTGCCGCACGTGCGGTTGATCAACTCCTACGGGCCCACGGAGGCGACCGTCGTGGCGTGCGCGGCCGATCTCAACGGAAAGGCCGTCGGGGCGGCGACGGTCGCAGAGGAGGTCCGTAGATGATCGGTCGCGGTACCGAGGGCACGGTGGCCCTGGTGACCGGCGCGGGGCCGGCCCGAAGGAGCCACCGGTGATCACCTCCGACGTACCCCTGACGGAACCCACCGACGTCTTCCGCGAGGTTTGCTTCTACTTCGCCTCGCCCACCGGCACCCTTCTCGCCGAGAGAGGGGATCGGACCCTGTCCGCTGTGGAGGTCCTCGACGTTTCCTCGGCCCGGGAACTGCTGCCGACCTGTGCGATGTGGCACCTGTCCACCAGGATCACCGGCGTGCTGCGACACCGACACCACGGCGTTGCACCTGGCGACGGCGTTACACCCGATACCGGCGGTGTGCGGGGTACCGCGGGAGAGCGCCAGGACGTTGATCGGCGAGTTGGAGCGGTTCGATCGCGGTTTCCACTCCGGACTGGTCGGCTGGACCGACGGGCGCGGCGACGGCGAGTGGGTTGTGGCGCTGCGCTGTGGCGAACTCAGCGACCGGACTTTCGAGTTGGAGGAGCGGCATGAACACCGAGAGCAGGGACCGGGTGCGGGAGCGGATCGCGGCACAGCTGGACATTCCGCCCGAGGTGATCGCGGACGACGACAACCTCCTCGACCACGGCTTGGACTCGGTGCGGGTCATGGCGCTGGTCGAGTCGTGGCGGGCGGATGGCGCAAGGGTGTCGTTCGCCGACCTGGCCGAGTCTCCCACCGTCCGAGCGTGGACCGACCTGTTGACGCGGTGATCGGCCGGATCACCCGTGGCATGTCCGCCGGCAGTAGGAGGGATTCGATCATGTCGGTCAGCGAGCCGAACGCCGCCGCGGCGGTATCGATCGGCAGACCCTTGGCCAACACGGAAGCTTACGTCCTCGACTCCGGGTTGCAGCCGGTGGACGTGGACCTGGTCGGGGAGCTGTACCTGGCCGGCGACAGCCTGGCCCGGGGATACCTCGACGATCCCGCGCTGACCGCGCGGCGGTTCGTGGCGAACCCCTTCGGCTCGTCAGGTAGCCGGATGTACCGGACGGGCGACCTGGTCCGGTGGCGTTCGGACGGGGAGCTGGAGTACGTCGGCCGTGCCGACTTCCAGGTCAAGATCCGCGGCTTCCGCGTCGAACCGGGAGAGGTCGCCGCCGTCCTCGGCACCCACCCCGGTGTGAGCCAGGCCGTCGTGGTGCCGGACGGCAACCGGCTGCTCGGCTACGTGACCTCGCTGTCGGGCGTCGATCCGCAGGACGTGCGGGCACACGTCAGGGCCCGACTGCCCGAGTACATGGTGCCCGCCGCCGTGGTGGTGGTGGAGGCCTTCCCCCGTACGGCCACCGGCAAGCTGGACACCGCCGCGTTGCCGGCTCCGGTGGCCGTCGGCAGCGGGGGCGAGCCGGAGACAGAGGCCGAGCATGTGCTGTGCGACCTGGTTTCGGCACTGCTCCACGTGGATGCCGTGGCTCCGACCGACGGGTTCTTCGACCTCGGCGGGGACAGCATCGTGTCGATGCAGCTCATCAGCCGAGCCGCGGCAGCGGGGTTCTCCATCACCCCCGCCGACGTCTTCACCCACCGAACCGTGCGAGGCATCGCGGCAGCCGCCACCCCGGTGACCACCACGACGACCGAGGAGCCGACCGAAGCCCTCGGCACGGTGCCGGCCACGCCGATCATCGCCTGGCTCGGTGGGGTGGGCGTCGATGTGTCCAGCTACCACCAGGCGGTCGTCGTGCGGACCCCGGTGGGCGCGGACGAGGACCGGTTGCGGCGTGCGTTGTCGGCGGTCATGACCCGGCACGACGTGCTGCGGGCACGCCTGGTGCCGGGCGACCCGTGGTCGCTGCACATCCCCCCGACCACAACTGTCGACCTGACGAGGGTGGACGCGGCGGCCGACGATCTCACCGCCGTCGTCGAGCGAGAAGTCAAGGCTGTGGGGAACCGGCTCGATCCCGAGGCCGGACGAATGATGGCGGCGGTGTTCGTCGACGCCGGGCCGGCACGCGCCGGCAGGTTGTTGCTGGCCGCACACCACCTCGTAGTGGACGGCGTGTCGTGGCGGATCCTGCTGCCCGACCTGGCCGACGCGTACCGGGGGAAACCGCTGCGGCGCTCAGGCACCTCCTTCCGCCGCTGGAGCCAAGCGGTGGCCGCCCGCGTCCACGACTTCCGGCGTGACCTACCCGCCTGGCTCGAGGTGCTCGCCGCCCCCGAGCCGCCGCTCGGATCCCGCCGCCTCGCACCGGGTATCGACGTCGAGGGTGCGAAACGCCGGCTCACCGTCACCCTGCCCACCGACATCACCACCGCCGTGCTGGGAGCCGTGCCGGCGGCCTTCCAAGCCCACGTCGACGAGGTACTGCTCACCGCGCTGGCGGTGGCCCAGCAGCGGGTCCGCCGGCTGACCGACATCGTGGTCGACCTGAAGGGACACGGCCGGGTGGACCTGGGTCCGGACATCGACGTCACCCACACCGTCGGCTGGTTCACCAACGTGCACCCGGTCCGGCTACGCATCGGCTCCGACACCACGAGCTCGGCAGTGGACGCCGTCAAAGAGCAGCTGCGCGCGGTGCCGGACCCTCTCGGATTCGGGGTGTTGCGCTACCTCGATCCCCTGAGCGCAGCCCTGCTCCAGGCACGTCCCCCGGCACAGATCGGGTTCAACTACCTCGGCAGGTTCACCGTCGACGACGAGGACTTCGCACCGGCCACCGACAAGGTCGCCCTGGTAGGCGGATTCCCCCCGCACATGCCGGCCATTCACGTCCTTGACCTCGACGCCATCACCCACGAACACCGAGACGGGCCTCGACTCACGGCAACATGGGCTTGGCCGGGCGAGCTGATGGACCAGGCCGAGGTCACAGCGCTCGCTCGCGAGTGGGTCAACGCGCTGGCCGAGCTGGCGGGGATCCGGTGTTCCGGGTCGTCGATTCGTTGTAAGGAATTGTGATGGCTCGTCGTGGGCCTGCGTTACCCGTTGGTGCCGACCGAGGCGGAGCGTCTGACGCTGGAGGCGTGGCCCGCGTCGTCGGTCGACGGCGAAGGCTTCGGCCTTGCGGTCGCGGATCGGGTGCGCCTGCAGCTCAGTAGGGATCGGAACAAGAACGTGCAGATCCCGGTGCTGTGCCACCAGATCACCGTCCTGGAAGGCGAACCGAGCCGCACCCAGGTCAGGGCGGCGGGTACCACCGGCGTCCTGGTCGCGTGTGGAGTGCTCCAGGCCGGGTCGGCGTCGATTCTCCGGCCGGATCCAGGCGGCCGGTTCGGCCAGTCCTCAAAGGACACTGATTCGGGGTGAGTAGCCGAGGTCTGTGGACCGACGGACCCTTGAGTACGCACGACACGCCCCGCAGCGTCTACCACAGACTCGACCAACCGGTGCGGGAGGCCGTCATGGCTGCGCATCCTGCTGCTCGTCCTCGGCGTCTACGGCGTGATCTGGATGTTCGGCTTCTACGCGGGTGCGCACACGCGGCCCCACTACATCGACCACGAACTGGTGCTCCGGGTGGGCCACCTGGCGGCGATCTTCATGCACGTCGACTCGATCCGCGAACCGGTGCCCCTGGCCACCATGCTTGCCCCTGGCCACCATGCTGGTGGCCAGGGGCACCGATTCGGTGTGTTCGGACGTGCCCGCGCCGATCGAGCCGCGGGTGCGGAGGCCGGTCAGTCGATCTGGTCCAGGACCACGTGCTTCGCGCCCTTGCCGGGAACGTTGCGGCACAGGTGGTTCCACTTGTCGCCGGAGTACTCGTAGAACGCGGTCAGGCAGGCGCCGAGTGCCTGCTGGCCGTAGTAGTTCGGGTGGACCGACTCGTCGGTGTCGCCCTGGTTCACGAACGGTGTGGCGTCGAGGAATCGGGCCCATTCCGCCTTGTCACCCAGCTGGGGCTTGAGGTGGTTGTCGTAGTCGGTCGCCTGCTCCGCGCTCTTGGCGCACACCTCGTGCCCGCTGAACAGGTCCCGCACGTCGAGGAACTCCACCTCCTTCTGGTCGGCCACGTACTCCAGCGAGTCGGCGATCTTGGGCACCACGACGTTGCGCACCCAGTCGGCGTCGGAGTTGTAGACCGGGCACCCGCCGACCTGGTAGCGGTCGTAGCCGTTGGCCTCCGGGTAGCGGATCTGCGCGCCGGTCGGCACCGGCGAGGGGTAGGACTGGAGCACGAACCGGTAGTCGTCGCGGCGGTAGCCGGCGGCGGCCATCACCTCGCGAACCTTGTCGATGGCCAGGGCGACGTTGGTCTCCGCGCGCACCAGGCCGTTGGTGAAGGCCGTCGCCTTCTCGGCCCGGCAGCGCGGGCCGCTCCTCAGATACGTGATCACGCAGCTCTTGATGATGTCGCGGAACCCGATGTCGTTGCCGCCGACGTTGAGCACGACCAGCTTCACCCGGTAGTCCCGCGCCACCAGGGCGAGTTGTTGGGACTGGGGAGGCTCGTTCTTGAGCGGCGTGTTGATGATGTCGGACGTGTCGGCCCCCGAGCAGGCCAGGTTGATCCGGCGGGTGACGGGCAGGTCCGCGGCCTGGATCTGCGCCGAGTAGGACCGCAGGCACTTGTTGTCGTAGGAGCGGCCGTAGACGATCTTCGGGTCGTTCTTGCAGGAGTTGGTGCCGAGCGGGCCGCAGCGGTACACGGCGCGATCGGTGCCGAGGACGTCGGTGCCCCTCAGTCCCTCCCGCACCCCGTTGCCCTGCCACCGGCCCGCGACACCGGAGATGAAGCTGTCGCCCAGCGACACGGCGGCGGTGAGGGTCTGCGGCACGCCGGTGGCGATCCCGGTGGGACCGGAGTCCACGTCGGCGGTGGAGACGCGGGTCGTCGCGGTGTCGATGACCGACGTGGTGCCGGACTCGCTGTTGGACACGTAAACCTTGTCGCCGTCCGGGCTGATGGCCACGCCCGTGGGCCGGTGACCGACACGCACGACGTACCGCACCGCGATCGAGTCCGTCGTGGCGGGATCGGTGTCCAGCGCCGTGACGGTGTCGTCGGCCCCGTTGGAGACGTAGGCGCGCAGGCCGTCGGGGGCCACGGCGACCCCGGACGGCCCCGCGCCCACGGCCACCGTCTGAATCCGACGGTTGCTGCCGGTGTCCAGCACGGACACGTCACCGGAGCCGGTGTTGACGACCAGGACCTTGCTGCTGTCCGGGGTGGCCGCCAGCCGACCCGGGCGGGTGCCGACCGCGATGTCGTCCACGTGCGCGGTGGTGGTGGTGTTCAGGACGGACACGGTGTTGCTGTTGGTGTTGGACACGTAGGCGCGGGTTCCGTCGGGGATCACGGTGATGCCAGTCGGGCTCTTGCCGACCGCGGTGAGCGCCACGACGCGGTGCGTGGCGGTGTCGATCGTGCTGACCGTGTTGGAGCCCGCGTTCGTGACGAACGCGCGGGTGCCGAGGGCGTTGAACGCCACGCCGGCGGGGTGGCTGCCACCGGACGTGAAGGTGGCGATGACGCTCTTGGTGGCGGTCCGGATCGCAGAGACGGAGTTGGACGTGGTGTTGGCCACGTAGGCCAGCGACCCGTCGGGCGAGATCGCGACGGCCGAAGGCCCGCCGCCCACCCGGATGGTGGCCGTGCCGCCGGTGGACACGCTGATCGTGGTCACGGTGTCGGACCCGCTGTTGGCGACGTAGGCGAACCCGAGCTCCCCGGCCACCGCCGGAGGTGCCACGACCGCCACCCCGGCCACCGCCAGACCCACGACCGCCGCACCGGCCACCGCGCACCGCGCTGTTCGCTTGAGCAGATACCTCGCCACGGGGTTCCTCCCGGTATTCCACAAGGATTTCGAATAGGCGACTTCCTCTCGCCCGACGGGTATCGGCGATTTCCGACACGGCATTTCGCTCCATCCGGGTGACAACCCGAATGGACGCCGTGCGGTTGATCAGAGTTGATGGAAGTCGATCGGCGCGGTGATTGCCCGGTGCGGGACCATTCGCAGCGCGAGTGGTTCACTTCTTGGGGTGGCGGTAGAATCCTTCGCCGGTGTTGCCCCCCCCGGATGATCATATGCCCAGCGTGGGCGAGAAGCGTCGCGCGGCGATCACCCGGAGGCGTCGGCGCGCGGCACGGGGCATTCCCCACCGGGGGCGACGGCGAGTTCGAAGTGCCACATCTCGTTCGCATACGTCTGGCACAGGCCGTACTCCGCGCCGTTCCGGATCACCCAGTCGGCGGCGTCGGTCGGGCCGATGTCGACGGCCTTGCCGGTCACGTGCGTCGACTTCTCCGGGGTGTTGACCAACCTCCGCGCCTCCGCGAGGCTCCCGTGCTTGGCCACGGCTTCATCCAGCAGGCGTTGTTGGTACGCCTTGCTCCGCTAGCCCGAGGTCACCTTCAGCTCGACACCCGCGGCACGAGCGTCCGCCGCGGCCTTTCGCACGGCCGCCAACAGGTCCGGGTCCATCTTCCGGATCGCGACGTGCTGGGAGTGGGGTGAGATGCCGGGGTCGGGAATGTGCCCGTCCTCGTTTGCGCTCTTCGGGAAGCCACTGCCGCTCGTGGTGTTCGACGTGCAGGCCGTCAACGCTGCCACGAGCGCGGTGAAGACCGCCACCGAGGTGAGGCGGCCGGACTTCCGACTACCGTCTTCCTTCGCGCGCACCGCTTCGCAGAACATGTTTCCCCGCTGGTCGTGTCGGATCTGAACACCTCCGACACTGCCGGTTCGATGTCTGCGCCCCGTGCGAGTCGTGTTCTCGTTGTGTGACAGCAGTTCAACACTCGTGCTCGACCGCTCCTCGCGGCACGGTGAGGGTGAACACCGCGCCGTCGACGTTGGCGACTTCCAGCGTGCCGCCGTGCAAACGGGCGTTCTCGTGGGCGATGGCCAGCCCGAGCCCGCTGCCCTCCGTGCGGCTGCGGGCGCGGTCGCCACGCACGAAGCGGTCGAAGACGACCGGGGTCAGGTCGTCGGGTAGACCGGGGCCGGAGTCGGCCACCGTCACGCGCACCCGCCCGGTTTCCGTGCCGTCGACGGTGACGTCGACCGGTGGTGCGCCGTGCCGGACTGCGTTCGTCACGAGGTTGCGGACGATCGTGTGCAGCCGGCGCGGGTCTCCCAGCACGACGACGTCCCCAACACGTCGGACGGGGATGCCCGTGCCCGGCGCGCTCACCTCGACGGCGTCCGAGACCAGGGCTGCCAGGTCGACGACCTCGGGACGCAGCTCGGCCGCGCCCGCGTCGAACCGGGACATCTCCAGCAGGTCCTCCACCAGCCCGCCGAGCCGCCTCGTCTGGCTGCCCAACAGCTCCGCCGACCTGGCCCGGTCCGCGGCGTCCGGGCTCTGCAGGCCGTCCGCGGCCGCGACCATGGACGCCAACGGGGTGCGCAGGTCGTGTGCCACGTCGGCGACGAACCGCCGCTGCTGCTGGTCCTTGAGCCGCAGCTGTTCGATGGACTCCCCGAGCCGCTGTGCCATCGCGTTGAAGGAACCGGCGAGGGCGGCCAGCTCGTCCCGGCCCTGCACGGGCAACCTGGTGGCCAACTCGCCGGCCCCGAACCGCCGGGCGGCGTCGGCCGCGGTGCGCACCCGGCGCTGGATCGCCCGTGCGGCCAACACGCCCAGCGCGCTGCCGAACAGCGCGATCAGCACCGCCACGGCGGCGAGCCGGGTGCGCAGGGTGGCCAGTTCGCTGTCGATGCCGCGCGTGTTGTAGAACTCGGCCAGCAGCAGACCCGGTTCGACCTCGCCGACGATCACGAGCTGCGAACCCTCCGGGGTGTCCACGGTGTAGCGCACCGAACCCCGGCGGTCCCGAACCTGGTCCACTTCGGACATGGGGAGCTGACCGGGGAACCACCCCGTGCCGGCCACCGGGACGTACATCCCGTCCCGGGAGACGGAGACGGGACCGGACGTCGGGGTGAAGTTCACCAGCGCCCACGTCAGGCCCAGCCGCGCCCGCATGTACTCGGCCACACCATCCACAACGGACTTGAAGTCGGTGCTGCGGACGAGGAACTGGTGCGCCTGCTGGGTGTCGGAGTCAAAAGCGGCCTGCGCCGCGGCGGTGAACCGCTCCCGGGTGGCCCCGGCCTGGAGGTGGTAGGTCGTCAGCGCCATCGCGACGGTCGTGACCAGGGTGACGACGACGACGGTCAGCACGATGCCGGCCCGCAGGCCCGGCCGCCACGTCACGGCTTGACCAGGCGGTAACCGAATCCCCGGACGGTGCGCAGCAGCACGGGGTTGGTCGGATCGGGCTCGATCTTCGCCCGCAGGCGGGCCACGGCGGCGTCGACCAGGCGCGAGTCGCCGGAGAACCCGTAGTCCCACACCCGCTTCAGCAGCGCCTGCCTGCTCAGGACCTGACCCGCGTGCTCGGCGAACTCGATCAGCAGGCGGATCTCCGTGGACGTGAGGTTCAACTCCTCGCCGTTCCGGGTCACGACCATCGCGACGGTGTCGAGTTCCAGGTCGCCCAACGTGTGCACGTGTTGCCGCGACGGCTGTACGGGCACCGCGCGGCGCAGGATCGCCTTGATCCGGGCGTCGAGCACTCGCGGCTCGACCGGTTTCACGACGTAGTCGTCGGCACCGCACTCCAGGCCCACCACGATGTCCACCGCGTCACCGCGAGCGGTCAGCAGAATCACCGGAACCGTGTCGCCCGACCGGATGCGGCGGCACACCTCGAACCCGTCGACACCGGGCAGCATCACGTCCAGCAGCACCAGGTCCGCGGCCACCCGCCGCTCGACCAGGCTCTCCAACGCCTGCTCTCCCGTGGTCGCCACCGCGACTTCGTGCCCGAGGCCGCGCAGGGCGAGCGTCAACGCCTCGGCCAACATCGCGTCGTCCTCCACGAGCAGCAACCGCGACACTGGTGGAACTCCTCGTCCTCGGCACGACCTCCCGCCCACAAGCGTATATCCCCACCATCGACGACGAGTGTGCGCGCCCTGCCGCAGGATGATGACAGGTCTGTGACGAAGTGTGACGAACGCGCACAGCCGCACCCCGGCCGACGCCGGGATCGGCGATCGACCGACCACAGTGGTCCGGACGTGGAAGACTGGCCGCCGGTTGAAGCAGTTGATGCGGGAGTGGCGAATTCATGGGGATGACGCTGTCGTTCACCCGGGTGACCCCGGCGGAGCTGGATCGGGCGTTCGAGGATCCGGAGTGGGCACGGGAGCACCTGGACGACGAGGAGCTGCCGTACTGCTTCCTGGAGAAGTCGTGGGCGGGTATCCAGTTCCTGCTGGACGCGGCCGAGGTGAGGGTCGACGTGTACGAGGACGGTGACGCCATCGACGAGGAGTGCACGCTCTTCGGTTGGAGCGACAGCATGGTCGCCGAGGCCGCCAAGGCGTTGAGCGCCACGCCGTTCGAGGTGTTGGCCGGCTACTACGACCCGCGGAAGTTGAGCGAGAAGGACGTCTACCCCATGAAGCACCTCTGGGACGCCGACGACATCGACTACCTGCGGTACAACTACCAGGACCTGGTCGCCTTCTTCGAAGAGACGGCCGCCTCGGGGAACGCGGCGATCCGGCACTTCAGCTTCTGACCCTGGAGCCCCGCGAACGGCGGCCACGTCACATCGCTCGAACGAGTGGGTTGGGGTCGGCCTTCCCGAGCGGAGGCGGTTCGGGTGTGTTCTGCTGGACGACGGCACGCCGAAAGGCAGGAGGGCCGTCCTTATTCGCAGGACTCGTCGCACTGGGCGCGGGTCGGAGTTGCTCTACCGCGTGGGCATCCCCGACGGCCGGGTGTCGAGCCTCCACAGGTGAGGCGGGGAGTTCCCCGACGGTGTGGTCGTGCAGGGCGGTGTCCTCTCCTGGACCGATGGGAAGAAGGTCGCCGGTCGCAAGCGACACATCTTCGTGGACACCACGGGGTTGCTGTCGGCAGTTCCGGTGACCCGGTCTCGGCGCAGGACGGGGTCACCGCCCGCAGCCTGTTGCCGCGCCTGCGCGCCACCGCCGGCAAGCGGGTCTCGTTGGTGTGGGCCGACGGCGGCTACACCGGCACCCTGCTCGACTGGACCCGAACAACTCCCGGCCTGCTGGTGGAGATCGCCCCAACGCCCCGATCTGCCGACCTTCACCGTGCTGCCCAGAAGGTGGGTGGTCGAGCGGACTCTGGCCTGGATCACGGGACATCGTCGCTGTGTCCGCGACTACGAACGTCTACGCCACCACCACGAAGCTATGTCGCCGATCAGGCTTCCGCTCTTCTCACGGCAAACTCGGGTAGGCCGATCCCACCGCACTGATCGCATACACCGGTCACGGACAGGCCATGGTCTGTCCGACCACCCTGCGTAGGGCCTCGCGTCAATGGATCGGGTGATTCGCCGGTTCTGGCGGCGGACGGCACGCCGTGCCGTGTTGGAGACCAAAGCGCGAGGGCAACCTGGTTGACGGTGTGTCGTCACTACGACTCCACACCGAACGCCACCGCCAGGAGGAGCCCTCATGCTGGGTAGGTTGCCGCGCGCCGCGTCGTCGATGCCGGTGTTGCGCGATCGGCTCGCGAACCGACGCGGCGCGGTGGCAGTGGTACTGGTCCTGGAGCTGGGCGCGCGGGGGGTCGGGCTGGTCCAGCCGCTGGCCGCGCGGCACGTGGTCGACGGTGTGGGGTCGGCCCGGAACCTGACCGGGCCGATCGCCGTGCTCGGCGCTCTGGCCGTCGTGGGCCTGCTGTTCAACTACGTCGCGTACCGCCAACGGGGCAAGTTGAGCGAGCGGTTCGTGCTCGACCTGCGCAAGGAGGCCGCACGCAGAACGATCTTCGCGCCGGTTCCGGTGGTGGAGTCCAGGTCGGCGGGTGACATCCTGTCCCGCATCGGATCGGACACCACCCTGGTGCAGCACACGGTGGTCAAGGCGTTGGTCGACCTGGTCGTCGTGCCGCTCACCGTGGTCGCCGGCATCGTCCTGATGCTGTTCGTCGACCTGTCCCTCGCCGCCCTGGTCGTCGGGCTGCTGGCCCTGGCCGCGGTGGTGGAGTTGAAGGTCTTCGGCCGCCTGGTGCGGAACACCGAACGCGGCCAGCAGCACGTGGGCGCGATGACGGGAGTCGTGCACCGCCTCCTGCCGGCGTTGCGGACGGTCAAGGCGTCGTCGATGGAGCACCGCGAAGCCGAGTCCTTCGACCGGGAGGCCGGGTCGGCTTACCGGGCGGGCCTGCGGGCCGCGAAGACGGGTGCGTTGGCCGACACCGTGGCGTACGCCTCCGTTGACCTGACGTTCCTGACCGTTCTGGCCGTCGGTGTCCTCGAGGTGAGCGCCGGCACGGTCGGTGTGGGTGATCTGGTCGCGATCCTGCTGTACGTGGTCTACATCCAGGACCCGGTGGAGTCGTTGACGGAGTCGGCGAGCCGGTTCTCCGAGGGGTTGGCGGCGCTGCGGCGGATAACCGAACTCCTGGAGCTGCGTCCCGAGACCGAAGCGCTGCCGCCCCGCGCGCACGTGACCGGTCGTCCGCGGAAGGACGGCTGCGCGCCCGGGCGGTACCTCCGGCTGGATCAGGTGTCGTTCAGCTACGAGGGTCGCGAAGTGCTGCGGGACGTCACGATCGAGGCGCGGCCGGGACTGACCGTGCTCGTCGGGTCTTCGGGCGCGGGCAAGACGACCATCCTGAGCCTCGTCGAGCGGTTCGTCGAGCCGGACCGGGGTCGCGTGCTGCTCGACGGGGTGGACGTGCGCGAATTCCCTTTGCCGGACCTGCGTCGACGTGTGTCCTACGTGGAGCAGGAGGCGCCCCTGTTGGGCGACACGATCCGCGAGGCGGCGACCTACGGGATCGACGGCCTCGATGACGGGGAACTGCAACGGGTCCTGGCGTCCGTCGGCCTCGACGCGTAGATCGGCGGTTTGCCGCGTGGGCTCGACACCGCGGTCGGCGAACGCGGTGTGCAGATCTCCGGCGGCCAACGCCAGCGGCTCGCCGTCGCCCGCGCGCTGGTGCGGCACAGCGAGGTGCTGCTCCTCGACGAAGCGACCTCGCAGCTGGACCCGCTCACCGAGCAGATCCTCGTGGAGTCGGTCGTGCGCGAACACAGCGACCGGATCGTGCTCGCCGTCACGCACCGGCTGCCGCTCGTCCACCACGCGGACCAGGTGGTCCTGCTGCACTGCGGCTCGGTGTACGCGACCGGGGTGCACGAGCAGCTCATGCACGACCCGACCTACCGGGAGGTCCTCGCGACCCCTGTCTCAGCCGGCCGATGAAGGCTGCGGCAGGTCACCAGCCGTAGTGGATGGGAGAGCAAGATGGTGAAATCGTTGCGTGAATGGGTCACCGAGGACGTGGATCCCGTTCGGGACAGGTCGGTGGTGTGGCTGTCGGAGCACCACTTCTTCCGCGACCCGATGCGGTCGGTCTACGTCGATCCGGCGTACTTCTTCGCGCCCGCCGACGGGATCATCATTTACCAGGCCGTCGTCGAGCCCGACGCGCCGGTCGTGGAGATCAAGGGCAGCTCTTACACTTTGCGCGACGCCGTCCGGGACGACAGCTACGACGAGGTGAGCCTCGTCATCGGCATCTTCATGACGTTCTACGACGTGCACGTCAATCGAGTGCCCTACTCGGGGCGACTGACCTACCGGGAACTCGATGCGATCGACTCGGTCAACCGGCCGATGCTGCACGTCGAGCACGAACTCCTGAAGCGGCTACGGGTTCCCGCCACCGGCGGGGAGTACCTCAGGCACAACCAGAGGATGGTCAACCGCATCGACGCCGACGAGTTGTGCCGCCCCTACTACATACTGCAGATCGCCGACTACGACGTCAATTGCATCACGCCGTTCGGCCTCGCCCAGCACCGTCCGGTCCAGCAGGGATGGCGATTCTCCCAGATCCGCATGGGATCGCAGGTGGACCTGATCATCCCCCTCGGGGGACGGCACGACCTGCGGCCGTTGTGCGAACTCGGTCAGCACGTGCAGGCAGGACTCGACCCGTTGGTCCGCATCGTCGGCAAATGACTTCAAGGAGGAAGCTGTGCTTGAGGACAACATTGGGAACGTCCCGTGCAACCCCAGTCGCATGGACAAGCCCGCCTTCATACTCAACCCACCGTTCTCGCTCTCCACCGAGGTCGCGAACAACATCTGGATGGAAGAACTCCCGCCCGACCTGAGGCAGTGCGACACGGACAGGGCGGTGACGCAGTTCTTGGCGCTCTACCGGCACCTGGCCGCCGAGAGCCTGGTGTTCCTCCTGCCGACGCCCTACCCGGACGGCTTGCAGGACTTGGTGTACACGGCCAACCTCGGCATCGTCCTGGAACACCTGCCGGACCGGAACACGGTCGTGGTCTCCAACTTCGCGTCCCCGCCGCGCAGGGGAGAGACGGAGGTCGGTGTCCGGTTCTTCGAGTCGATGGGCTACCGAACCGTGGTGCCGGACACGAAGTTCGAGGGCGAAGCCGAGCTGAAACACCTGCACGACAACGTCTACGTCGGTGGGTACGGCCAGCGCTCGCAGTGCGAGACCTACGACTGGCTCGAAAGCGCCTACGACATGGTGGTCGTCAAGCTGGCCGAGACCGACCCCTACCTCTACCACCTGGACTGCACGGTGTTCCCCATCACGGCGGAGCAGACACTGGTGTGCACCTCGAAGTTCGAGCACGACGAGCTGCGCATGCTGGAGAAGCACACCGAGGTCATCGACGTGTCCCTCGACAGCGCTTACAACGGACTGTGCAACTCGGTGCGGCTGAACAACGTCATCCTCAACTCGTCGCACATCCACGACCTGCGTTCCGGCAGCGACGAGTACCAGGACGAGCTGCGCAAGAACCGCGAACTCGAAGACATCGCGACGAAGCTGGGGTTCGAGGTCGTCCTGGTGAACCTGAGCGAGTACCACAAGAGCGGCGCCATGCTGTCGTGCATGGTCATGCACCTCAACCGCAATTCCTACCAGTTCAGCCTCTTGTGACGCCGACATCGGTAGCACGTGGAGGCGCGAGCGCGCAGATCCTCGACGGGAACACGTCCCGCCTCCTCGTCCGAGACCGGTGACTTCGCTGGATAAGTGCCCGTCTTTGAGCTTGAGCTTGAGCAGTCGTGCCCGTTGGTGCGCAGACAAGGGAACCCCTGGTAGATCGGACGTTGTCGAAGCGCCGCTCTGCCAGGAGTTCCGTTGTTATCGTGCCCGATCGCCGCGGGCGGTTCCACCGCGGGTGCCCCTGCTCTGGCCTGGCCGCCTCCAACCACTCCACCGTGCGGACAGGTCGATATCCGACCGACTTCACCGACGCCCAGTGGGCCGACCTCGACCCGCTGCCGCCGATCCCGCGTGCCTGGCCGGTCGGGGCGGGCGGTGGTAGAAGCCTGATGTCGGGCGATCGTGGACGCGATCCTGTACGTGCCCGACAACGGTGTCGAGCGGCAAGTTGTTGCGAATATCCGGTAACGATCGTCCGGGGTGTGGGTGATGTGGGTGCGTCGCCGATGGATGTTCATGGTCGATCTCCGGTGATGCTCTGCTGGACGGCGGTCAGCGAGACGAGGCCGGCACCACCAGCACCACCTACGATCTCGCCGGCCAAGCGCTCACCACCACCGACGCACGCGGCCAGACGCTGGCCTTCACCTACGACGTGCTCGGCCGCAGGACCGCCCAGTACGCCGACACCACCAGCGGCACCAAGCTCGCCGAGTGGCATCGGCCAACTGCCTCGGAGATCCGCTGCCTCTCGCGCGCCGAAGGACAAGAGGTCAGGGTTCGAGAAGGGCTTGCAGGCGTTCAACAACTTCGCTGGCGGCGTAGTTGATGCCGTAGACCCGCTGAACCACCCACTGGTCAGCCCCGTGCGCTGATGGAAGACACGGCGGTGTCATACGGTCATGGCGACAGCAGCTGTGGGTCGGGACGGTGGTTGTTCGACCCGGTTCCTCGGGATGCTTCTGGGTCGGCATGATTCAACGGTGGCGCGGGAGATCGCCGCGAACGGCGGTCGTCGTGGTTATCGGGCGGTGCGGGCGCAGTGCCGGGCCGCCGACGGTCGTCGTCGGCCCCGGGCGCGTAAACTGGAGTCGTCGGCGCGGTTGCACGACGCGGTGAACGCCGGACTCGCCCGGAAATGGTCACCGCGGCAGATGCTGTACCGCTACGCGGCCCACTACAACCACCGCAGACCACACCGAACCCTGCAACTCACCCCACCACGACTCGGCCACCCGATCACAGGGCCAGGCTGCACCTCGATACGCCGCCGACCAGTCCTCGGCGGCCTGATCGACGAGTACGAACCCACAGCAGCCTAACCAAAGGTCAAACGACGCCGCCGACTTCTGACACCCCACAGGGTCGCTGCGGAAGCCGACCCGGGCGGTCGCGTCAGTCGCCGTGCCAGGACCGCCACAGGCGGCTGTAGGCGCCGCCGGCGGCGACCAGTTCGTCGTGCGTGCCGAGTTCGATGAGCCTGCCGTCCTCCATCACGGCCACGCGGTCGGCGTCGTGCGCGGTCTGGAGGCGGTGGGCGATGGCGATCACCGTGCGGTTCTCGAGCACTGCGGCCAAGGAACGCTCGGTGGTCCGTGCCGTCGTCGGATCCAGCAGTGCCGTCGCCTCGTCGAGGATGACGGTGTGCGGGTTCGCGAGCACAACCCGGGCAAGGGAAAGCTGCTGCGCCTGCGCTCCATCCAGTTTGGACTGGGTGCCCAGCACGGTGTCCAAGCCCTCCGGCAGGTCGTGGACCCAGGTCGCGCCGACGGAGACCATCGCCTGTTCGAGTTCGGCGTCGGTGGCCGTTGGTACGACGATGAGCAGGTTGTCCCGCAACGACTCCTGGAACACGTGGTGGTCCTGGGTGACGAGCACCACCTGCTCGCGCAGCCGGTCCGGGGACAGGTCGGCGACGGCCACGCCGCCCACGGTCACCGTGCCGGCACGGGGTCGGTCGACGCCCGCGATGAGCCGGCCGAGGGTCGACTTCCCCGCGCCGGACGTGCCGACGAGCGCGAGCCGTTCCCCCGGTCGCACGGTGAGGGCGACGCCGGAGAGCACGTCCCGGCCGCTGTCGTAGGCGAAGTACACGTCGTCCACGACGATCCGGTCGTCCCGCACCTCGGCGGTGGCCACCGCCGGCGCGGTCGGGACCAAGGCGATCCCCTCGACGCGGGTGTAGGACGCCACGGCCGCCTGGATCTGCTCCACCCAGACCGTGAGGGTGTCCAGCGGGCCGACCAGCTGTCGCAGGTAGATGGTCGCGGCGATGACGGCGCCGAGGCTGACCGCGCCGTTGTCCACGAGCGCCGCGCCGATCAGCAGGACCGCCACCACCGGCAGCATGTACGAGATGTCCATGGACGGGAACAGCACCGTGCGCAGCCTGAGCGTCCGCAACCGGGCGCTGCGGGCCTCGGCTACCGCGCTGTCCACGGTCCGCGCGCGTTCGTCGTGCAGACCGAGCGCTTCCACGGTGCGCGCGCCCTTCGCGGTGCTGGTGACGACGTCGGCCAGCTGTGCACCGGTCGCGGCCTCGTGCAGGTAGGCGGGACGCGCGCGGCGCAGGTACCAGCGGAGCGCGACGCCGATCCCGAGCAGCGACGCCAGCCCGCACGCGCCGAGGAGCGGGTCGACCACGAGCACCGCCGCGATCAGGAACAGCGCCTGCACCAACGCGATCAGCACCTCCGGGATCGCGCGGCGCAGCGAGGTCGCGACCATCGAGGAGTCGATGGTGCCCCGCACCACGAAATCGCCGACCGGCACCCGGTCCACGACGGCGGCCGGGATCGACAGCGCCCGCTGGAGGAAGCGCTCGCGGATGTTCCCGGCGGCCCGCTCGCCGAACCGGTACCCGACCGAGAGGGCCCAGCGGACGAGCAGCGTCTGCACGATCGTGAACGTGATGATCCAGACGGCGGGCATGTCGATCGTCCCGTGCAGGTCGGGCCCAGGACCCGCCTGCACGGCGTCGACGATCCGGCCGAGCAGCCACGGGGCGACCAGTCCTGCGCCGGCGGCCAGCGCGTTGAGCACGAGCATCGCGGCCACCGTGCCCCGGGCGGCCCTGATCTGGGCCCAGGCCGCGGCGCCGACCTGCCTGGTCGACGCGATCGGGAGCGTGGCTTCGCCGCTCATCGGCTCTCCACCTCGTCCTGTTCCTGTCCGGTGACGCGGGAGACGACCTCGCGGTAGGCCGGGCACGACGACAGCAGCTCGTGGTGCGTTCCGACCCGGTCGACCACACCGTCCACGAGGAGGACGACCCGGTCGGCGATGTCGAGCACCAGCGGCGAGGTCGTGGTCACGACTGTCGTGCGGCCATGTCGTGCGGCGGCCAGGCGTTCGGCCATGACGGCTTCGGTGTGCGCGTCCACCGCCGAGGTGGGTTCGACGGCGAGCAGCACGTCCGGGTCCGCGTACAGGGCCCGTGCCATCCGCATCCGCTGCTTCTGGCCACCCGAGAGGGTCGCCGCGCCCGACACGACCTTCGAGTCCAGCCCCTCGGGCAGCGCCTCCACGACGTCGTCGGCCACGGCGTCGCGCAGGGCCGTCCGGATCGCGCTGTCCTCCGGCTCGCGGCGACCGGCGACGGCGGTGCGGACGGTGCCGGCGAAGAAGTCGGCGTCGTTGTCGGCGACCAGGACCCGTTCCCGGAACGCGTCGACGGTGATCCCGTCCACCCGGACGTCACCCCAGGTCGCCTCGGTGTCGCGGAAGCGCCCGAGCCGTTCCACGACGGCGATCGCGTCGGCGGGACGGGCGCTCACCACGGCGGTGAACAACCCGGGTTCGACCACCACGCCCGACTCCGGTTCGACCAGCGCTGCCGGTCCGGCGGGCACGGGGGCGGCCGGATCGGTATCCCGGTGCTCCGGCTCCATCCGCAGCAGGTGGATCACCTGGCGCGCCGAGACCAGGGCCCGCGCGATGTCCCCGCTGCCCTCGATCAGCGCGCCGACGGGGATGACGAGCACCGCCACGTACCCGTGCACGGCGACGAAATCGCCGATCGAGATCTCGCCCGTGGCGGCCATCCGCGCGGCGATCCACACGACCACGGCGAGGAACAGCGCGGGCAGGCCCGTGGCGAGCGCGACCACCCAGCTCGCCGGACGCCCGACCTGGAAGCCCTTCCCGACCAGTTCCCGCGACTGCGCCCGGTACCGGTCGAGGTGGGCGTCCTTGCCGCCGATGCCGTTGAGGACCCGCAGGCCGCCGATCACGTCCACCAGCCGCCCGGTCAGCTGCCCCTGCAGCCGGCGGTACCCGGTGGTGGTCTGCTCGATCCGCCGCAGCAGCGGGCCGATGAACGCGGCCAGCAGCGGCACGCCCGCCAGCACGACGACGGCGAGCAGCGCCGAGATGTCGAACATGATCACCGCGATGCACGCGTACGCGACCACCGCGCCGAACCCGGGTCCGGTCACCGTCAACGCCTGCGAGACGACCTGGACGTCCCCGGTCCCGATCGCGGTGACCTCGCCGCTGTCCAACCGCCGGGACAACGTCGAGCCGAGCCTGGCCGACTGCCGCACGCTCGCCCGGATCGTGCGGAACGAGGCGTCCATCCGGATCCGGGTCATCGTGCGGTGGCGCGAGATCGCGAGCACCGCGATGAGGACCGACACGACCAGCAACGCGCCGGCCCACAGCAGCAGCGCCTGCCGGTCGCCCGGGATCAGCCCCCGGTCGATCGCCTGGGAGAGCACGAAAGGCGGCAGCGCCAGGCTCACCATCCAGGAGCTGCCCAGCGCCATCCCGGCCGCGATGCGCGCCCGCTGCGACCGGACCAGCCACAGCAGGTACCGGCCGGGCCCGCTGATGTCCCGCGGCGTCGGCGGGCGGTAGGGCTCCAGCGCCCCCGGATCAGTCCGACCCACGTCCGGACACCTCCCTCGTTCCCGGTACGGATTTCGTTGCCACCACTGGATAACCGCCGTTCACCGGTCGGGGTGCAGACCGCTGAAGAACGACGGGATCACCGTGGCGGTGCCCTCCGCGAGGGCTCGGCCGTGCACGACCTCGGCCAGCGCGAGGTCCAGCACGCCCAGCCCGAACGGGGAGAACACCACCGGCCGGTCGCCGGGTGGGGTGAACCGGCCGGTCAGGACGTCGGCGAGGGTGGCGTGCACGTGGTCCCGGTTGCCGGTCAGCTGCTCGGCCAGGTGTGGCGACGTGTTGGCCTGCAGGCAGTGCTCCACGTCGTCCACGACGTTGGTGGCGCCCAGGACGATCTGCGGGCTGAGGTCGCGCAACGAGATGTGCAGCACGACGGGGCGGTGGGCGAGCCAGTCCGCGTCGGTGACGTGCGGGGTGCCGGCGGTGGTGGCGAACACCACCAGGTCGGACTCGCGGACGGCCTCCTCGGCGGTGCGCGCGACCTCGGCCCGGTCGACCCGTTCGGCCAGTCGCGCGGCGCGGTCCGGGTTGTGGTCGTGCAGCAGCACCCGTTCGGCCGGGATGCCGACGGCGGCGAGGAATTCGGCGATGCGCGCGGCGATCAGCCCGGCTCCGACGAAACCGACCCGGCGCGCGGAACCCGCCAGGGCGCGGGCGGCGAGCGCGGCCGACGCCGCCGTCCGGGTCGCGCTGATCACCGACGCTTCCACGCACGCGGTGGGGAAACCGGTGCGCCGGTCGTTGAGGACGAGCACGGCGGAGGCGCGTGGCAGGCCCCGGTCGAGGTTGTCCGGGAAGCTGGAGATCCACTTCAGACCGGCGACACCGGGTTCGCCGTCGAGCGCGGCGGGCAGCGCGATGATGCGCGCCGCCGGATCGTCCGGGAACCGCAGGAAGTACGACGGCGGGTTGACGGTGCCGCCCGCGTCGTGGCGCAGGTAGGTGCGCTCGACCAGGTCGACGACGCCCGGGAGGTCGGCGTCGAGGATCGCGCGCACGGTGTCGGCGGAGACTACGGAAAAGGCCGTGACCACTGGGATTCCTCTGCTAGGAGAGCTGGCTCGCGATCGCCTTCCAGAGGTTCTCCGGAGTGGCGAAGGTGTCGTTGGTGAGCAGTTCGTCGGGGAAGGTGAAGGAGAAGCGGGTCTCCAGCTCCACCATCAACCCGATGACCGTGACCGAGTCGATGCCCGCGTCCTCCAGGTCGAGGTCGGGCGCCAGGGCGCCGGGCGCGGGCCGTTCGGCGAGGTGCGCGCCCAGCACGTCCTCGAACTCGGCAGGCCACGGCACGCGGTTCGACTGCACGTCGGCTTCCTCCTCGTCACGACGGCGGCCCGGCAACGCCTTCCGTTCCGGCGCCCGGGAATCGTGGTCCCGCCGGGTCCAGTCTCGGCAGGTCCATCGTGGACCGTCAAGGGCGAAGCCCGGTGGTCCGGCCCGCCTTTCGCGTCCAGATGCTTGCTACAGAAAGGAAACGTCAGGATACTGACCCCCGGAGTCGGCGACCACGAGGGGGATCGGTGATCGTACTCGGATTGAGCGGACTGCCGCACGCGCAGGACGACCACCTCAGGGAGCACCCCGACGCGGAACCCGAGGACCGGCGGATCTGCCAGGGCATGGACAGCGCGGCCTGCCTGGTGCGCGACGGCGTGATCGTCGCCGCGGCGGCGGAGGAGCGGTTCACCGGGGACAAGGGAACCGGCGCGCTGCCCGTGCGGGCGATCGAGTTCTGCCTCCAGGAAGCCGGAATCGGCCCGGACGACGTGGACTTCATCGCCCACGGCTTCGACCACGACAAGTTCCGCCGCTACTTCCACACCACGCCCGCGTACTTCGACCGCGTGCTGAGCAACCGCACGGTGGTCGACGGGCTCACCGCGCTCGGCTGGCGGGACGTGGAACGCCGGTTCCGCCCGGTGGAGCACCACCTCGCGCACGCCGCGTCGGCCTTCCACCCCAGCGGTTTCGACGACGCGCTGTCCATCGTGTCGGACGGGATGGGCGAGTTCGTCTCGCTGACCGTGCAGCGCTGCTCCACATCGGGGATCGAGGTGCTGCACAGCCAGGGCTTCAAGGCGTCCCTGGGCCTGCTGTACTCGATCTTCACCCGTTTCCTGGGCTACACCTTCAACTCCGACGAGTACAAGGTGATGGGCCTGTCCGCGTATGGCGACGCGCGCCGCTTCGCCGACTTCTTCGCGGGCTTCCTGCGCCACGACGGGGGTCGTGTCCACATCGGCTGGTCGCACGACGCGTTGGGGCGCGGCGGCGAGGGCTACCCGACGGCGATGGCGTTCCTGACGAAGGAACTCGGCGTGCTGCCACGGCGTCCCGGCGACGAGGTGGACCCGGTGTACGCGGACGTCGCCGCCGCGTTGCAGGCCCGGTTCACCGCTGTCCTGACGGAGTTCGCCCGGCACTGGCTCGACCGCACCGGGCTGGACGCGCTGTGCCTGTCCGGCGGGTCGTTCCTCAACTGCCTCGCCAACGAGTCGATCGCGCGGATCCCCGGCCTGCGGGCGCTGTTCATCCCGCCCGGCGCGAGCGACGACGGCACGGCGGTGGGCGCGGCGCTGCACGTCGCGGGCGGGCTGCGCGGCGGCTACACCCCGTACACCGGCCCCGGCTACACCCACGGCGACGTCGCCAAGGCGCTCACGGCGGCGCGCGACGGCGGGGCGGCCGTCGAGTGGGCGGACCTCGGGTTCACCGACGAGTACTACGACCGCGCCGCCGACGACCTGGCCGCCGACCGGATGATCGCCTGGTTCGCGGGCCGGATGGAGTTCGGGCCGCGCGCGCTGGGCAACCGCTCGATCCTGGCCCTGCCCAACGGGGCCGACATCAAGGCACGGCTCAACCACGTGGTCAAGATGCGCGAGGGGTTCCGCCCGTTCGCCCCGGCCATCCTCGCCGAGGACTACGCCGAGGTGTTCGAGAACGACCCGGTCGACCCTGCCCGCTACATGCTCTGCACGGCCAGGGTCCGCGAGGGCCAGGCGTCGCGGATCGACGGCGCGGTGCACGTCGACGGCACGGCGCGGGTGCAGATCGTGCGCCGGGAGGACAACGAGCCGTTCTGGACGCTGCTGACCCGGGTCAAGGAGCGCACCGGGCTGGGCTGCGTCATCAACACGTCGTTCAACGTCAAGGACCAGCCGATCATCGCCTCCCCGGAGCTGGCGGTGGAGGGGTTCGCCCGGATGTCGTTGGACCGCCTGTACGTCGAGGGTTTCCGGGTGGGTCGGTCCGCTTCGGACTGAGCGCGGGGTCACAGCGGCCGCACCGGGGTCAGATCGAGTCCGGCCACGGTGCGGGCCTGTCCGGCATCGAGCCGGATCAGGCCCGCCTCGATGCCCGCGGCCACGGTCGCGGGCAGGCCGCCCGGCAGGTAGTCCTCGCTGGCACCGACCCCGATCATCAGGCCGCTGCCGGTCGCGATCGCCAGGTGCAGGTTGGGGCCGGTGCGCTGGGTGGAGCCCCGCCAGGCGACGGACGTGCGCAGCGGGGAGGCGGCGTCGGGTTCGGCGTCGACCGGGCCGAGGAAGTTGAAGTGCTTGGCGAACGCCGTGGGGTCCGGGTCCGCGACCCCCGCCTCGGCCAGGGCGGCGGTCAGCGCGTCGACGTCGTAGGAGCCGTGCAGGTACGCCGTGAGGCACCGCAGGTACCCGTTGGTCAGGTACTCGTCGGGATCGAGGTCGCCGTCGACCTCGATCGTCACCGGGCTGTACTGGTTGAGCGAGGACACCAGCCCGGTCCAGCGCCGGTCGAGCCGGTTGGCCGCCATCAGCGCGAACGTCACCCGGTCGCGTCCCTCGTGCCGGGCCAGCGCCAGCGCGCCGACCGCGAGCACGATCGACTGCGGCGACACCCGCAGCCGTTCGGAGAGCGAGGTGGTCGCGGCGAGCGCGGCCGGGCTGTACAGCGAGGCGCGCCGGCGGGGGCTGCGGTCGCCGGGTTCCCGGTCGGCGGCCTCCAGCGCGGGCCACACCGCGGTCCAGTGCGCCAACGCCTGCCCGCCGGTCTTCGCCCGCTGCTGCCCGGCCAGGTCGGCGGGTTGGGCGTCCGCGACGACGTCGGCGCCGTCCAGCGCGGCGAGGAACTGCGCCTCCAGGACGCGCAGGGCCTCGTTGTCGGCGGCGGCGTGGTGCACGACGGCCACCAGGTACACCGGGTCGCCCTGCTCGACGGCCACCACCGCCCGCCACGGGCGGTCCCGTTCGACGTCGATGGGCGTGGCGGCCAGGTCGGCGGCGATCCGGTGGGCGGCCTCCGGCGTGGCGTCGGCCAGGTCCACGGTGGGCAGGGGCGTGGAGCCGAAGGCGTGCACCTGTTGTTCCACGCCGTCGTCGGTGACGTGCAGGGTCGTGCGCAGCGATTCGTGCGCGGCGACGAGCCGCAGCCAGGCGTCCATCGCCTGGGCGGTGTCCGGGCCCGGCGGGATCTCCCAGACGCTGACCAGGTTGGCCACCTGCTGCCCGTCGGGCCCGTGGACGGCCAGCGACCGCATGACGGAGAGCTGGCCGAACGTGGCGGGCGCACGGCGCACGGCGGTCACCGGGCACCCACCCTGGCCGCGTACTGCCCGAGCAGGGTCTGCTGGATCTGCGTGGTGCCCTCGATGATCTCCAGCACCTTGGCGTCCCGGTAGTGCCGCTGCACGGCGCTGTCGCCGATGCCGCTCGCGCCGTGCAGCTGGACGGCGTCGGAGGCCGCCCGCACCGCCACGGTGGACGCGCGGTACTTGGCCATCAACGTGTGGTTGACCGCCTCCACCGAACCCTGCTCGCGGCTCACGCCCGCCTGGTAGCAGAGCAGCCGGGCGGCGGTGGTGTCGGTGACGAGGTCGGCCAGCATCGCCTGGACGAGCTGGTGGTTGCGGATCTCGGTGCCGTACTGGGCGCGTTCGCCCGTGTAGGTCGCGCAGGCCCGCAGGCACGCCTCGGCCAGGCCGACCGCGCCGCACGCGGTGCTGTAGCGGCCGAGGTCCAACGCGCCGGAGGCGACGAACGCCAGACCGAGGCCCGGCCTGCCGACGATGCTGTCACCCGGGACGACACAGCCGTCCAGGGTGATCTCGCCGAGCAGCGAGCCGCGCAGCCCCAGCAGGCCGGTGATCGGCGCGACGGACAGGCCGGGGGTGTCGCGCTCGACGAGGAACGCGGTGTGCTTGCCGTCGAGGTCGGCGAAGACCAGGAACACGTCGGCGATCTGCGCGAAGCTGATCCACTTCTTGGTGCCGTCGAGGCGGTAGCCGCCCCGGTCGGGACGTGCGGTGGTCGTCACCGCGCCCGCGTCGCTGCCGACGCCCGGCTCGGTCAGCGCGAACGCGGCGACTGCCGTGCCGCCGAGCAGCGGCCCCAGCCAGCGTTCCCGCCGGCCGTCGGAGCCCCACTGGAGCAGCGAGTGGACGACCATGTCCTGGACGGCGACGAAGTTGCGCGCCGACTGGCACGCCCGGCCGATCTCCTCGGCGAGCAGGCCGTAGGCGACCATGCCGAGCCCGCCGCCGCCTTGCTCGGCGGGCACCGCCGAACCCAGGTAGCGGTGCTCGGCGAGCACGGCGATCGTCTCGCGGGTGACGGCCTGCCCGGCGTCGATCCCGGCGGCGCGCGGCACCAGTTCCCGATCGGCGAACGCGCGGAACTCCGCGCCCTGCCGGGCCTGGTCCGGTGTGAGGTACCCGGGGGTCACGCTGCTCCTCCTGCGTCGTCGCGGTGCTGGTCCGGTGTGGTCCGGTAGTGGCCCGACAGGTCGCGGCCGGTCAGGACGGCGAGGGCCACCTCGTCGCGGCCGATCCGCCCGGCGGCGGCCTCGGCACGCAGGGCGGCCACGGTGGCCGCCGACGAGTGGCAGACGTCCAGGTCTTCCAGGTCGGCGAGCATCGCCTTCGCCGTGACCAGGTCGTCCTGCGCCACGGCGACGATCGAGCCGCCGCTGATGTGCGCGATCTCACGCATGTACGGGTAGGTCGCGCGGCCGTCGCCGAGCAGGATCGCCCTGGCCAGGCCGTGCGGGTCGGGCACCACGTCGGCGTCGGTCAGCTCGGCGCGCCCTTCGGCCCACGCCCTGGCCATCGGCGCGCACGTGTCCTGCTGGGCCATCAGGAACCGGGGCCGCGCGGACAACCGGCCCAGGTCCAGGTACTCCTCGGTGCCTCTGTGCGCGGCCATGATCCCCATACCGCTGCTGACCGCCTGGACGACGACGTCCGGCGCGGTCCCGGCCGCGCGCAGTGCGTCGTAGGCCTCCAGGTAGGTCAGCTTCAGGCCCGCGCGCCTGGCCCAGTTGAAGAAGCCGCCCTCCCAGGTCAGGCCGCGCTCGTGGGCGAAGCGGACGGCGGCGTCGCTGGCCTCGGCGTAGCAGCCGTCGACGGGGGTGAGCGAGATCCGGTCGTCGGTGGGGAAGCGCTGGTCGGCCACGAAGCCGGCGCCGCAGAAGAAGTGCGCGCGCATCGTGGGGTCGCCTTCGACGGCGCGGGCGAGCGCGGTGGAGCTGTTGCCGGTGCTGGAGGCCACCCACTCGGTGATGCCGAAGCGCCGGAACACCGCCAGCACGATCGCGGCGAAGCGGTCCTTGGTGGTGCCGGTCGGCTGGCGCGACTCGTCCTTGACCCACAGGTTCGGCACGCCGATGGCCGCACCCAGCCGGGGCGCGGGACGGCACGGCGTGGCCACGCTGAGCTCCGCGTCGGGCAGGTCGTCCGCGTCGGCCGGCAGGAAGTCCAGGTAGGCCAGTTCGGGCCGGTGGTGCGGGCGCGGCGCGGCCCCGGTCAGGTCGAGCACCGGTTCCAGGGCGCCCGCGCAGGACGGGCAGCGCAGCAGGAAGCGCGGCGCGGTCCGCCAGTCGCAGCGGACGCACCGCAGGTGGAAGGTGGTCGGCCCGCTCGCGGCGGTGCGCGGGTCGGTCGTCGTCATCGGTGCCCTGGCCTCTCGCTTCGGCTCGCTGGTGCTGGGTGGGACAGCCCCGTCAGCGCGGTCAGCGCCGCCAGCGGGCCCGCGCTGTCGTCGTCGCCGTTGCGCATGGTGGCGACCACGTCGACCGGCGTCCCGGCCGCGCACTGGCGCAGCGCGGGCACCAGCACCGGGTGGGCGCTGACCTCCACCAGCACGTCGTGGTCGGGCAGCAGGACGGCCACCGCCTCGGAGAGCCGCACGGTGCGGCGCAGGTTGTCGGCGAAGTACGCCGCGTCCACGGTCCGCCAGTCCAGTTCGGCCCCGGTGACCGACGAGATCATCGGCACCCGGCCCGGCCCGGGTCGCAGCGTTCCGACGGCGCGCACCAGGTCGGCCATGATCGGGTCGATGGCGGGGCTGTGCGCGGCCAGGTCGACCCGGACCGCCGCGCACAGCACGTCGTCCGCCCGCAGCGCCGCGACCAGCTCGGCCAGTTCCGCGGCGGGTCCGGCCAGCACGGTGGTGCGCGGGCCGTTGTGCGCGGCGACGCTGAGGGAGCTGCCGGCCGGCAGGCGTGCGCACAGCTCGTCGGCGGACAGCTCGGCCACTGCCATCCCGTGGCCGGGGCCGGCGACCCGGCGCTGCTGGTCGCTGTAGTGGTGGACGAGGCGGACCGCGTCGGGCACGTCGAGGATGCCCGCGACCGCGCAGGCCGCGATCTCCCCGACGCTGTGCCCCACCACGGCGGACGGTGGCGCCCCGTGCGCCTCCAGCCACCTCGCGATGCCCACCTGCACGGCGAACACCACCGGCTGCATCACCCCGACGTCCCCGGTGCGGGCGTCGGGCTCGTCGAGGAACAGCTCGTCCACGATGGACCACCCGGTGTGCTCGGCGAGCGCGGACGAGCACTCCTCCAGCGCGGCCCGGAACACGGGTTCGGTGCGGAACATGGTGCGGCCCATTCCCATCCATTGCTGGCCGTACGGGGAGAAGACGAACGCCGCCCGTCCCTTCGTCCGCGCCGGGGCGGCGGGCGGCGGCAGCTCGGCCACCCGCCGCGCCCCCGTGCCCAACGCGCTGATCGGCAGGTCCGGCCTGGCCGCCGCGGCGGCCAGGAAGTCGGTGAACCGGTCGAGCAGGGCCACGGCGTCGGCCTCGGCGACCAGGTCGACAGCGTAGGTCAGGCCCACCGCGATCCCGCCGCCCGCGGGCTGTTCGACCAGCTCGAACCGCAGGTCGAAGCGGGTGATGTGCTCCTCGACCGGCACCGGGGCGACCACGAGACCGGGCAGCCGCAGCTCGGCGGTCGCGGTGTTCTGGAACGCCAGCATCACCTGGATCAACGGGTGCCACGCCGGCGAGCGGACCGGGTTCAGCGCCTGCACGAGGTGGTCGAACGGCAGGTCCTGGTTGGCGAACGCGGCCAGGTCGGTGGTGCGCACGCGGTTGAGCAGGTCGGTGAACGACGGGTCGCCGTCGGTGCGGGTGCGCAGGACGAGCGTGGTGACGAAGAACCCGACCAGGTCGTCCAGCGCGTCGTCGGACCGGCCCGCCGCCGGGATGCCGATGGCGATGTCGGTGCCCGCCCCGGCCGTGGTCAGCACGGTCGCCAGCGCGGCCTGGACGAGCATGAACACGCTGGTGCCGGTCTCCTTGGCCAGCCGGAGCAGGGCCGCGTGCACGTCCTCGGGGACGACGCCGGCCACCCGGCCGCCCCGGTGGGACAGCACGGCGGGGCGCTCGCGCAGGCGGTCCAGGCGCAGCCGCTCGGGCATCCCGGCCAGCTCGCCGCGCCAGAACCGGGTCTGCCGGCTGAGCACGCTGTTCGGGTCGTCGGCCCGCCCCAGGACTTCCTGCTGCCACAGGGCGTAGTCGGCGTACTGCACGGGCAGCGGTTCCCAGCCGGGTGCGGCGCCGCGCTGCCGTGCGGCGTAGGCGGCGCCGAGGTCGCGCAGCAGCGGCGCCAGCGACCAGCCGTCGCAGGCGATGTGGTGCACCACGAGCAGCAGCACGTAATCGTCGTCGGCGATCCGCAGCAGCCGCGCGCGCAGCGGCGTCTCCCCGGTGATGTCGAACGGGTACCCGGCCGCGTCCGTCAGCGCCGCGGCCAGCCCGTCCTCGGTCACGGTCGCGGTGGCCAGCTCGACCGGCGCCTCGTCGGGTTCCAGCACGACCTGCTGCGGAACGCCGTCCCAGTCCGGGTACGCGGTGCGCAGCACCTCGTGCCGGGCCACCAGGTCCTGGAGGGCGGCGTCGAGCGCGGCCACGTCCAGCGGGCCGGTGAGCCGGTGCGCGATCGGCATGTTGTAGTGCGCGGCCTCGCCGTGCAGCCGGTTGAGGAACCACAGCCGGGCCTGCGCCGCCGACAGCGGCACGGTGTCCGGCCGGTCCGCCCGCACCAGCGGCGGACGTCGCGGCCCGCCCTCGGCCAGTCGTTCGGACAGCAGCGCGACGGTGGGCGCCTCGAACACCGCGCGCAGCCCGATCTCCACGCCCAGCGCGGCGCGCACCCGGGCGATCAGCCGGGTCGCCAGCAGCGAGTGGCCGCCCAGCTCGAAGAACGAGTCGTCCACGCCGACCTCGACGACGCCCAGCGTCTCGGCGAACACCGCGCACAGCAGCCGCTGCCGGTCGTCGGCGGGCTCCCGGCCCGTCATCGGCGGTCCTCCCGCAGCCCGGCGCGCACGCGCTCGGGCCACTGCGCCTCGTCCAGCCCGAACTGGCAGAGGAACGCGTAGGCGAGCCGTTCCAGGCCGAACCCGACGCAGCCGCTGCGCACCGTCTCGCGGGGGTCGCCCGCGCCGATGTCGAACGCCTTGCCGAACAGGTCGTCGTGGAAGTTGAACGAGGCGACGGCGATGTCCCGGTCGGCCGCGACCGGCAGCCGCAGCTCGTACTTCAGGCCCAGCAGCCGCTGCGACCAGATCCGGGACGGCGTGTCCGTGCCGCCGAAGAACGGGTCGTTGCCCGTCTCGCACGTCCCGGCGAACCCCAGTTCGTCGAGCAGGGCGAACGCGCGGCCCATGAACGTCTCGCGGGCCGCCAGCACGTCGTCGCGGGGGCCGAGGAACACGATCTCGCGGATGGTGAAGTCCCACAGCCGTTCCAGCGTGGTGGCGTACCCGGCCTCGAACCGGAAGGACTTGCCGCGCGCGGTGATCACGTGCACGCCCGGGTCGAGCGTGCGGCCCTCGTGCTGGTGGAACGTGTGGTAGCACATGGTCGGCGGCAGGCAGTAGTCCACGTTGCCGCCCAACGCCAGCACACCGGGTTCGAGGCCCGCACCGTACGTGCGGTGGAACTCCCGGTAGACGTCGACGTCGTTGCGCAGCCGGGTGACCAGCATGAGGTGCTGCGGGAAGCTGGTGAAGTAGCCCGCCTTGGCCAGCGCGTCGGTGCGGATCAGCGTCGGGTAGCGGTAGGCGGTCGCCGTGAAGTCCTCGGCGAGCGCATCGAGCACCAGCCGGTCGAAGAACTCCAGCAGCGACAGCAGCGGCTCGCCCACCGCGACCTGGCCCTCGCCCACCTCGGTGACCGCGCCCGCCTCGGCCAGCGCCGGGAACGCGGGCGTCGTGGCCCGCTGGTGCGGGGACGACCAGACCACCGTCGCCGGGTTCGCCAGCTGCGGGCGCACGTCGGCGTCCAGCAGCCGGTTGAGCTTCCCGGCGACGGCCTCGGCGTCCAGCGGGGCGGCCGAGTACAGCACCACCCCGCGCAGGTCGCCGTCCTCGGCGGTGTCCAGGCGGTAGCCGGTGATCTCCGGGGAGACGAACAGCAGCCGCCTCCCCACCTCGTCGGCCAGCGCGGCGGGCACCGGCGGGTCGAGCGGGATCACCGTGCCCGCCTCGGCAGCGGCACTCATGCCGCGGTGCCCACCAGGCGGACCAGCCCGTCGACGGTGCGGAAGTTGTCGAAGTCCATGTGCTCGGGCTTGAGCACGATCGAGAACTCCTTTTGCACGAACGCCGCGAGCTGCATCGCGAACAGCGAGTTGACGTAGCCGAGGGCGAAGTAGTCGTCGGTGTCGGCGATCACCTGGCCGCTCATGTGCGGCAGGAGGAAGGCCCGGATGCGCGCGCGGGCGTCGCCGGTGTCGGTCGTGGCGGTCGTGTCGGTCATCGTTCGTGCTCCCCGTCGGCGGTCGGTCAGGTGTGGTTCCGGGTCAGTAGGTGTAGAAGCCGCGGCCGGTCTTGCGGCCCAGCAGACCCGCCTCCACCATCCGCACGAGCAGCGGCGCGGGCCGGTACTTGCTGTCGCGGTAGCTCTCGTAGAGCACGGTGATGGAGTTGAGGATCGTGTCGAGGCCGATGAGGTCGCCGGTCCGCAGCGGACCCATGGGGTGGCCGAAGCACCCTTGGAACATCAGGTCGACCTGCTCGGCGGTGGCCACGCCGTCCTGCACGCAGAAGATCGCCTCGTTGATGGTGGGCATCAGCACCCGGTTGGTGACGAAGCCCGGCGCGTCCTGCACGACGATCCCGGTCTTGCCCATGCCTGCCAGCAGCTCCGACGCGGTGTCCAGGGTGTCCTGGGACGTGAAGGTGCCCCGCACGACCTCGACGGTGTCGAGCATCGGCACCGGGTTCATGAAGTGCAGGCCCAGCACCTTCGGCGCGCGCCCGGTCACCGACCCGACCCGGGTGATCGGGATGGCCGAGGTGTTCACGCCGAACACCACGTCGGGGCGGCAGATCCGGTCGATCTCCTCGTAGACGGCCCGTTTGACCGCCCAGTCCTCGGTGACGTTCTCCACCACGAAGTCGACGTCGGCCAGCGCGTCGTTCGCGGTGGCGGTGCGGACGCGGGCCAGCACCGCCGCCGGGTCCTCGTTCCCGGCGCGCCCGGCCGTGCCGGGCAGCATGCGCAGCACCAGCAGGTCGCGGGCGATCTGCTCGGTGGCGTCGGCCAGTTGTCGTGCGGAGACGTCGACGAGCACCACGTCGTGACCCGCCTGCGCGAGCGACTGGGCGACGCCGCGCCCGATCGTCCCGGCTCCGATCACGCCTACGGTCCTGGGGGTCACGCGGTGTCCTCTCCGGTCGGCCCGCCCGGCGCGGTGGTCGACGCGTCCAGGTGCCCGGCCAGTTCGGCGACCGTGACGTACCGGAACATGTCTGCCATCGACACCCGCAGGGAGAGCGTCTTGTGGATGTTCTGGGCGATGCGCAGCGCGGCCAGCGAGTCGACGCCGAGGGCGAAGGAGCTGTCGCGCACGTTCAGTTCGGTCAGCCCCAGCTCGGCCGCCCAGATCCGGGCCAGCGCCCGCTCGGTCGGCCGGTAGTCGCCGTCGGCGCGGCCGTGCAGCACCGGTCCGTCCGCGGCGCGGGCCTCGTCGCCGCCGCCCCGCGCGTCGGCCACGGCCCGGCTCAGCGGCTCGGACAGCACGACGGGGGAGCGGCGCAGCATCGCGGCCACGGCGGGGTCGCCGAGCCGGGCCCGGTTGACCTCGCCGACGACGACGCCGGTGCGGCGGGCGGCCAGCACCTCGTCCAGGCTGGCCAGCGCGTCGGCGATCGACACCGACCGGAAGAAGCCCTGGTCGGGCGGCACGCCGTGGTCGGCGGCCATGCCGGTCTCCAACCAGTCGGTCCAGGCGATCGACACCGCGTCCCGGCCGCGCGCGGCCAGTTCGCCGGCGTAGGCGTCGAGGAAGGCGTTGGCGGCGGCGTAGTCGCCCTGCCCGGCCGGGCCGAACACGGCCACCGTGGAGCCGAACAGCACGGTGGTGGGCCGGTCGTCGGCGGTGGCCTCGGCGATCGCGACCGCGCCGAGCACCTTCGGGTCCAGCGTGCGCCGGAACGTGGCGGTGTCCTTGCGGAACAGGAACCCGTCGCCCGCGACGCCCGCCGCGTGCAGCACGCACCCGACCGGCCCGAGGTCGGCCCGAACCCGGCGCACCGCGTCGGCGACCGCGTCCGCGTCGGTGACGTCGACCGCGTAGGTGCGGACCCGCGCGCCCGCCTCGACCAGGTCCCGCACCGCTGCCGCCCGCGCGGCAGCACGCGGGTCGGTGTCGTGCGGCTGTGGGACCGAGCGGGCCAGCAGCGCCAGCCGGACGCCGGGGACGGTCGACGCCAGGTGCTTCGCGCAGGCCAGGCCGAGACCGCCGAGACCGCCGGTGATCAGGTGCACCCGGTCGGACGGGACCGCGTCGGACCGGGGGCGCGCGCGCAGGTCGACGGCCGCCAGCTCGCGCACGTACCGCTCGCCGTCGCGCAGCGCCACCGTGACGGGGGCGCGTTCGCCGACCAGTTCGGCGCGCACGGCGGCGAGGTCGGTGCCGACCTCGACGTCCACGCAGCGCACCTCGGTGTCCTGGCTCTCCGCGCCGATCACGGCGGCCAGCCCGAACAGGGATCCGTGCACGCCCGCCGGGACGCCTTCGCGGCCGGTCACCGCCGACACCACGGGCGCGACGACGCCGAACCGCTCGGGCACGACGCCCCGGTCCGACAGCGCCCGGGTGAGGTGGAACAGGGCGAGCACCCCGGTGTCGAGCCGGGACGCGACACCCGCGTCCGAGGCGGGCGCGGCGACATGGATCACCAGGTCGGGGCGTCCGGCCAGCCCGTCCACCAGGTCGCCGAACCCGGCGACGGTGGGCGGCACGGTGAAGCTGCGGTCGTCGTGGCGGGCGAAGGCGTCGCCGAGCACGGCGATGTCCACTGTGGACTCCACCGATCGGAACTCCTCGGCGAGTGCGGCACCCGCGCTGCCGGGTTCGGCGATGACGAGGACACGGGCCGGGGTGTCCGTCGGGCCGGTGCCCTCGGTGGCACGAGTCCAGTCCAGCGCGTGGTGACGGCTGTGTGGGCGCAGCCGTGCGACCGTGCGGCCGGCGTCGGTGACCCGCTTCGTGGTGAACCCGACGATCGTGGCGACCGGCGTGCCCGTCTCGTCGTAGACGTGGACGTCGACGCTGCGGACCTCGCCGTCGAGGCGGGTGTCGGGGTGTGCGGTGATCAGGCTCAGCGCACGGGCGGGCAGCGGGCCGTGCAGCACCAGCCGGTCGTAGCCGACGGGCAGGAAGAACCCGCGGTCCGCGTCGGCGGCCGCACGTTCGGCGGCGGACGCGGCGACGGCGAAGCCGGTGAACCCGGTCGCCAGGTCCAGCAACGCCGGGTGCAGGCCCAGTTGATCGCACTCGGCCCGGTAGCGGTCGGACAGGGCCAGCTCGCCCAACGCACTGCGGTGTCCGATGTGGACTGCGCGCAGGCTGTGCACCCACCGTTCGCCGAACGCCATCACCCGGTGGTTCGACTGCCGCGCCGACATGTCCAGGGTCTGCTCGACGCAACGGCCGCGCAGCTCGGCGGGGTCGACGTGGAGCGGGGCGGGCGTGGGGACGGTGCTCGCGATGCCCTGGGCGTGCCTGGTCCAGCGGTCCGTCGTCGGGTCGTGGGAGTCGACGGTGAAGACCATGGTCCCGTCGTCGTCATCGCGGACGGTGGTGTGCACCGTGCGGGGCTTGCCGTCCTGGACGAGCAGCGGCACGAGGAAGACGACGTCGCGGAGTTCGGTGACCGGCCTGCCGGCGTGGTGGGTCGCGGCGGCACGGGCCATCTCCAGGTAGGTCGTGCCGGGCACGATCGCCTCTCCGAGCAGCCGGTGCTCGGAGAGGACCCAGTGCCGTGCGGTGTCGAAGTCGGTGCGGAACACGCTCTGCCCGGCCGACCGCAGCGCGACGGCGTCCAGCAACGGGTGCGGGCCGCGTCCCGGGACGGGTCCGGCGGGCTCGTCGTCCGGGATGTCGAGCCAGTGCCGGGTGCGCCGGAACGGGTAGGCGGGCAACGACACGCGTCGGCGCTTCCCGTCGGACAGGGCTTCCCACCGCGGTTGCGCGCCTGCGACCCACAACCGTGCCAACGCGTGGCGCATCGTCTCGACCGCGCCTCGACGGTCCCTGCGGTGCGGGAGCGACGCGACCGTAAACGCGGTCGACCCGGCGAGGATGCGTTTGGTGAGGGTGGTGAGGGTGTTGCCGGGTCCGATTTCGAGGTAGGTGGTGGTGGGTGTGGTGGTGTTGGTGATGGCGTTGTTGTATTCGACGGTGTTGGTGAGTTGGTCGGCCCAGTAGTTCGGGTCGGTGGCCTGTTGGTCGGTGAGCGTGGTTGCGGTGGTGGTGCTGGTGATCGGTGTTGTCGGGGGGTTGAGTCGTGTGGCTTGTAGGTGGGTGAGGAGTTGGCGGGCTGCCTCGCGCATGCTGGGGTGGTGGTAGGCGTGCGGGGTGGCGAGTTGTTGGGTGATGGTTCCGTTGGCTTGCGCGGTTTGTTGGAAGTTCTGGATGTCGTGGGCGGTTCCGGTGATGACGCAGTCGTGGGGGCTGTTGTGTGCGGCGAGGGTGATGCCTGTGGGTAGTTGGAGGTTGTCGCGTGTG
>NZ_JACHJN010000017.1 GCF_014203665.1 Saccharothrix tamanrassetensis | reverse complement strand
TCTTTTCTTTTTGTGATGGTTTTTTTCTTGGTGTTGGTGTCCTGGTCGGCGGCGGCCCCCTCGCCGTCCGCACGCCCCCCCCCCCCCCCCCCCACGACCCCCGGAGTCGGAGGAGGGCACGTGTTCCGCAAGAGCTGCGCCCCGGTCGTGTGCGGGGCCCTCCTGGTGGCCTGCTCCGGGCCGGAACCGGGAGCCACCGTCGCGACCGCGCAACCGGGTCTCACCGCGACGTCGACGCCGACGTCGGTCGGCGGTTCGAACACCCCGTGGCCCTCGATCGATCCGACCACCGCCGACCCGGCGATGCGGGCGTTCCCCTGGGACGCGCTCGCCGTGGGCGTGCTGGGTCTCCTCGCCGCGGTCGTGATAGTGGTGGGGACCGTGCGAGCGGTCAGCACGACGGGGACGCGCCGCACCTGGTGGGTGCTGTTCACGGCCGGCAGTTCGGTGCTGCTCCTCGCCGCCGGCCTGCTGCTCCGCGTCTAGCGCCGGCTCGAACCCCGGGCGGACCGGCCTCCGGACGCGTTCGCGGCCGGCGACCTCAGCGGTACTTCGCCACGTCCACGGTCGAGAGGTCGAGTCCGGGCTTCACGACCTCCTCGTACCAGCGGCCCCAGTCCGGCCGTGAGCCGTCCACGTCGGTGAAGCCGTACTCCCGCATGAGGGTCCACGACGCCAACGCCTTGCCGCTGAACCGCTCGCGCTCCGGGTCCGCGGCGAGCGCGGCCACCGCGCGCCCGACGTACCGAGGGGTCTCGGACATCGCGTAGTGCGGCGACTGCTCGATGGCGTCGCGCCAGTTCTCCTCGGTCACGCCGAAGTGCTCCAGCATCTGCTCCGACCGCAGGAACCCCGGCGTGACGGCGACCGACGTGGTGCCGTACTTGCCCAGGTCCTGCGCCAGCACCACGCCGAACCGCCGGATCGCGACCTTGACCGAGTCGTACGCGAGCATTCCCGAGTACACCTCGTCGCTGTCGCCGTCGGTGACCTCCACCAGCAGCCCGCCGGGCTGCCGGATCAGCAGCGGGATCAGCCGGTGCAACGTGACCAGGTGGGCCTGGACGCTGTTGCGCCACATGCCCAACTGGCGTTCCAGGTCGTCCTCCCAGAACGGTTTGAAGTGGACGTCCAGCTCACCGCCCCACACGTCGTCGACCAGGACGTCCAGGCGACCGTCCCCTTCGGACTCGATGCGCGCGCGGAACGCGTCCACGTCGGCGGCCACCGTGAAGTCGGCCCGCACCGGGATGCCCCGGCCGCCCGCGGCGGTGACCAGCTCGGCGGTCTCCTCGATCGTCTCGTCCCGCCCGATCGGCGACCTGTGCCCGCGCGTCGACCGCCCGCCGACGAACACCGTCGCGCCCGCCGCCCCCAACTCCACCGCGATGGCCCGCCCCGCACCCCGCGTCGCCCCGGTGACCGCGGCCACCTTGCCGTGCAACGACATTCAGCTCCCCTTCCAAGCGTCCAACACCGCGTCCACGTCCTCCGCCAGCCGGTCGGCCAACGCTCCGCGCGGCCGGACCGACCAGTCCATCGACACCCCGTAGACCAGCACCGTGAGGACCCGCGCCGCGCGTTCCGGCGACGGCGCGCGCGGCAGGTCCACCCGGCGGGTGAGCGCGAGCACCGTGCGCTGGGTCGCCTCGTAGAGGTCGCCGAGCAGCGCGCGCAGCTCCGGGTCGATCAGGTCCACGCCGAGCTGCGCGAGGTGGTTGCCCGCCTCCACCGGGTCGGTCATGCCCTCGAACCAGGCCAGCAACGCGGCCCGCAACCCGTCCAACGGCTCGGCGCCCTCGGCCGCCGCGAGCATCCGGCGTTCGATGTCGGCCGTCGCCTGCCTGGTCAACGCCTGGAGCAGCCCGCTCTTCGAGCCGAACCGCTGCGCCACCGTGCCGACCGACACGCCTGCTTCGGCGGCCACGTCGGCGACCGTGAAGCCCGGCCCCCTGCGCCCGATCACCAGCCAGGTGGCGGTCAGCAGGCGCTCGTCGGTGATGGTCTTCGGCCGTGGCACCCGGTTATTGAACCACGGTTCATTAATGTCATCCATTAGGGTGACACCAGTGAGTTGGAGACCGCGCCTCGTCGCCCTGGACATCGACGGCACCATCACCCGCGTGGGAGCGGAAGAGATCGCGCCGGCGGTGCGCGCGGCCATCCACCGCGCGGTCGACCACGGCGCGCACGTGGTCCTCTCCACCGGCCGCAGCCTCATCGGGACTCGGCCGATCGTCGACGACCTGGAGCTGCGCGGCACGACCGCGATCTGCTCCAACGGAGCGGTGTGGTGGGACACGACGTCCCGCGAGGTGATCCGCAAGATCGCCTTCGACGCCGCCCCGACGGTCGACGCGCTGCGCGGGCTGTTCCCGGGCGCGGTGTTCGCCGTGGAGATCACCGGGGTGGGCAACCTGTCGCTGGGCCGGTTCCCGGAAGGCGACCTGTGGGGCGTGGTGCGGGAGGTGACGGCCGAGGAGCTGACCGCCGAGACCACGTCCCGGCTGGTCATGCGGTGGGCCGACCGGACGCCGGACGAGATCGCGCTGCGGATGCTCGACGTCGAGCTGCCCGGCGTCACCTGGTGGGTGGACAACACCGAACCCTGGCTCACCGTCTCGCCGGAGGGTGTCACCAAGGGGTCGGCGTTGGAGGACCTGCGGCAGCGGCTCGGCGTGTCCGAAGAGGACACGCTGGCCATCGGCGACGGGCACAACGACGTCGAGATGCTCCGGTGGGCCGCCCACGGGGTGGCCATGGGCCAGGCCCCGGCGACCGTTCAGGAAGTGGCGAACGCCGTCACCGCCACCGTGCTGGAGGACGGCGCAGCCCTCGAACTGGACCGCTGGTTCGCCGCCTGAAGCCACCCGCCTGAAGCCACCCGCCCGAACCCGTCCGCCGAACCCACCCGCCCGGCCGAACCGCGTGCCCGTCACCGGACGGGCGGGCGGGAACGCTATTCGGCCACGTCCACCTTCGCGACGATCTCCGCTTCCCGGATCCGCACCACGACCTCGCCCTCGCCGCCGTTGCGCTCCGCGTACTCGTTCGCGCGGTCGGCGCCCATGTACCGGCCGCCGATGCGACCCGCCCAGTAGCGGACCTGCTCGGGATCGTCCACGATCTCGGCACGACCGCTGATCGTGACGAAGGCGAACGGGGGCCGCTCGTCGTCCAGGCAGACCGAGACGCGGCCGTCGCGGGCGATCGCCTTGCCCTTGATCGACTCCAGGTGGGTGGTGAAGACGATGGTGCTGCCGTCCAGGTCGACCCAGACGGGTGAAACGTGTGGCGAGCCGTCCTTGCGCACGACCCCGAGCTTGCCGGTCCGTGCCGGGGTGGCCGAGACGAACTCGCGCCACCAGCCCTCGGGGGCTTCGGTGTAACCCATGACGCCACCGTAGGACCACACGTTCCCTGAGAAACAGGGGGCATCACCCCAGGGTGCGACTCAGGGTGATCACGGATTACTACAACCGAGGTAGCGGGCACGATAAGACTGAAGTCGCACCGACGAGTCAACTACAGACCGATGTGGTCGACCCCCTGGAACAGGCAGAGTTCGAGCCGGAATCGGGGGACGTGCCGTCCAGGGGAGAAACCATGATCGAGGCTATCGGCCTCACCAAGCGCTACGGGAACACGGTGGCGGTGGACAACCTGTCGTTCACCATCGCGCCGGGCCGGGTCACCGGCTTCCTCGGGCCCAACGGTGCGGGCAAGTCGACCACCATGCGGATGATCCTCGGCCTGGACCGGCCGACGTCCGGGAAGGTGCTCATCGACGGCACGCCGTACGCGCAGCTCGACCGCCCGCTGCGGACCGTCGGCGCGCTGCTGGACGCCAAGTGGGTGCACCCGAACCGTTCCGCGAAGGCGCACCTCCAGTGGCTGGCGAAGTCCAACGGACTGCCCGCCCGCCGGGTGGACGAGGTGCTCGACCTGGTCGGCCTGAGCAAGGTGGCGAAGCGGCGGGCCGGCGGCTTCTCGCTGGGCATGTCGCAGCGCCTGGGCATCGCGGGGGCGCTGCTCGGCGACCCGAAGGTGCTGCTGTTCGACGAGCCGGTGAACGGCCTGGACCCGGAGGGCATCCTCTGGATCCGCCAGTTCATGCAGGGCCTGGCCGCCGACGGCCGCACCGTGCTGGTGTCCAGCCACCTGCTGTCCGAGATGGCGGTCACCGCCACCGACCTGGTGGTGATCGGCCGGGGCAAGCTGATCTCGCAGTCGTCCACCACCGAGTTCGTGGAGCGGTCGACCGAGAACACCGTGCGGGTGCGCAGCCCGCACGCGGACAAGCTGGGCGCGCTGCTGGTCGACAAGGGCTTCACGGTTCGCGAGGACACCGACTCGTCGTTGAGCGTGTCGGGTGCTTCCAGTGACCAGATCGGTGACATCGCCGCCGCGAGCGGCGTGGTGCTGCACGAGCTGAGCCCCCAGCGCGGTTCGCTGGAAGAGGCCTTCATGCAGCTCACCGGTGATTCTGTCGAGTACCACGCGGCCGAGACGGGAAAGTGACATGACTCTGCTCGCTGTTGAACGGATCAAGCTCTTCACCACGCGCTCGCCGTGGTGGTGCATGGTGCTCGCGCTCGGCCTGACCATCGGCATCACCGCGATCATCGCGGCGAACTGGAGCGACTCGCCGATGCCGGTGCTCGGCGCGGTGTTCACGCACACGTTCGGCCTCTACGTGATCATGGTGATGGCCGCCCTGGCGGTGACCACCGAGTACCGGTTCGGGACCATCAAGTCCACGTTCCAGGCGGTGCCCGACCGCATCTCGCCGATGGTGGCGAAGGCGGTCGTGGTGACCGTGCTGGCCGGCCTGGTCGGACTCGCGTCCGCGTTCGGGTCGTGGGGCATCAGCATGCTGCTGGCCGACGACACCTCGCAGCTCGCCCTGAACAGCGGCAACGACTGGCGGCACGTGGCCGGCGTCGGCCTGGTGTACGCGGCGGGCGCGGTGCTGGCGCTGGGCATCGGCGCGCTGGTCCGGCAGACCGCCGGCGCGGTGTCGATCATCCTGGTGTTCGCGCTGGTGCTGGAGAGCGTCGTCGGGTTCATCCCGAACATCGGCGACGACATCCAGAAGTGGATGCCGTTCACCGTGGTCACCAAGTTCATCTTCGGCGACCCGGACCCGAGCGCCATCCCGGATGGAGCGGGCCCGCCCACCGTCGGCGAACTGTCCCCGTGGGGCTCGTTCGCCTACTTCGCGGGCATCGCACTGGCCATCTACATCATCTCGCTGGTGGTCGTGAAGCGTCGCGACGCCTAGGGGAAACGCCCGCCGGGCCGGAATCGGGGCCGGCCCGGCGGGCAGCAGGGGAGATGGGGAAAGGGGGGAGCTCGGGTCACCTTCGGGGGGTGGCCCGAGCTCTCGTCGTTTACGTTCGGAGTTGGCGGATCAGACAGGAGAAGTCATGATCGAAGCGACCGGACTCACCAAGCACTACGGCCGGACCGTCGCCGTGGACGACCTGTCGTTCACCGTGGAATCAGGCCGGGTGACCGGCTTCCTGGGCCCGAACGGCGCGGGCAAGTCCACCACCATGCGCATGATCCTCGGCCTGGACCGCCCCACCGGTGGCCGGGTGCTGATCAACGGCAAGCACTACCACGACCTGCACCGTCCACTGAGGACGGTGGGCGCACTGCTGGACGCGAAGTGGGTCCACCCCAACCGTTCGGCGAAGGCCCACCTCCAGTGGCTGGCGAAGTCCAACAACATCCCGAACAAGCGCGTGGACGAAGTCCTGGAGCTGGTGGGCCTCACCCAGGTCGCCAAGCGCCGGGCGGGCGGCTTCTCGCTGGGCATGTCACAGCGCCTGGGCATCGCCGGCACCCTGCTGGGCGACCCCCAGGTCCTCCTCTTCGACGAACCGGTCAACGGCCTGGACCCGGAAGGCATCCTCTGGATCCGCCAGTTCATGCACCGCCTGGCCGACCAGGGCAGGACGGTCTTCGTCTCCAGCCACCTGCTCTCCGAGATGGCCCAGACGGCACAGGACCTCATCGTGATCGGCAAGGGCAAGCTCATCGCCCAGACCAGCACCGCCCAGTTCATCAAGGACGCCACCGAGGACACCGTCAAGGTCAGGTCCCCCCAACTGGACCGCCTGCGCCAACTCCTGACCGCCGAAGCCGCCAAGGTGGCCGACGGCACCGCGGACAACGCCCTGATCGTCCACGGCGTAGAGGCGGCCCACATCGGCGAACTGGCCGCCCGGCACGACATCACCCTCCACGAACTGAGCCCCCAACTCGGCTCACTGGAGGAAGCCTTCATGCAACTGACCCGAGAGTCCGTCGAGTACCACTCCCACGACTAACCCTCGCACCCCCACACCGCCTGCGCGCCCCGCGCCCACAGCCCGCGCGCCAGCGCGCACACCTGCGGTCCGGCTGCGCGCCAGCGCACACCCCTGCCGCTGCGTGTCATCCCCGTATGGCCTGCGCGCCAGCGAACCGCATGTGTCAAGGGCAGATCGACACCCGCGACCACCGCACACCCATGATCGATCTGCCCTTGACGCATGTGGTTGTCTCCGACCAGGTCATACGGGGAGGACACGCAGACCACCGCCCTTCAAAGCTCGAAGAGCTTTGAAGGGCTTTTGTGGAGATCCTTGGCGGCCTGCCCGTCCGGCGAGGACGCTCTTCAAGCCCGTAGACCCCAAACCACTGAATACACCCACATGTCCACAAGATTAATCAGATTTCCAAAAATCATCCGAAGCCGGCGGAACCTCCCCGACCCGACGCTCAACCCCGGGCTCGACCGGCACCCCACCCCGAGCCTCAACCCTGGGCGCAACCACCCGCGACCGCCGCCCCAACAACAACGCCGCCCCCACCACGAACCCCACCACCGCCACCAACCCCCCGAACGCCACAGCCACCCGAACCCCAGGCCCCACCACAGGGCCGGGCACCACACCCCCCGCCCCTTCCCGCGGCACCCCGGGCGACACCTCAGGTGACACCTCCCCGGACCCCGGCGGCGCAACACCCCCCGAAGGCCGAGGCGGCGGAGCCAGCGGGTTCCGCTCCACCCGCGGCACCTCACCGCTCACCGCTCCACCCGCGTTCACCACCCCGAACCCGGTGGCCGCGTCCCGCCCCGCCCCCACCACGTCGGTAGCCGTGACGATCATCCGGTTGACCACGTTCCCCGCATCCATCTCCGGGTGCCGGGCCCGCACCAACGCCGCCACCCCCGACACCAGCGCGGTGGCCGCGGAAGTCCCGTCCACCGCGGCGAACCCCGTGTCGGCGACCGACGACGGCAGCGCCGTCACGATCTCCTTCGCCGGCGCGGCCAGCACCGTCTCCGGCCCGGTGTTCGACGACGCCCACGGAACGCCGCCGGGCTCCGTCCCGGAGACCGCGATCACCCCGCGGATGTTCGCCGGCGCACCCACGTGCTCGATCCCGTCGTTCCCGGTCCCGGCCACCACCACGACGTCGTGGTCGAACGCGTAGTTGACGGCCCGCAGCAGGTCGGGGGTCAGCGTCGCGGCCGACGTCAGCGACAGGTTGATCACGTCCGCCCCGTTGTCCACCGCCCACGTGATCCCGGAGGCGACCGCCGTGGTGGTGAAGTTCCCGCCGTCCGAACCCACCGACACCGGGAGGACCCGCGCGGCCGGCGCGATCCCCAGCGCCCCGCCGTCCACCCCGCGCCCGGCGATCAGCGCCGCCATCGCGGTGCCGTGCCCGTCGGCGTCCTCGGTCCCGTCCGTCCCCGAGGCCGACCCGAATCCGGTACCCGGCAGCAACGCCCCGGCCAGGTCGGGGACGGTGTCGTCCACCCCCGAGTCGACCACGGCCACCACCACGCCGTCCCCGCGGACCACGTCGTGCACCGGGCGCACCCGCAGCTCGTCCAGGTGCCACTGCTGCTCCGTGATCGTCTGCCCCCACGCCACCCCCGGCGCGACGGCCACCCCGAATAGTGCGACCAAGATCGCCGCGAACCCCGTTCGGATCATCCCCCTCAATCCCCCTGTGGTCGAGGTCACAAATATTCCGGGCCATTCATGTTTCATCCGCGGAATGTCCGGCAATCGGAGTAAGGGCCTGGTTAAGAGCCCGTGAACTGCCGCACACCACCATGACAGGACGAGCTGGACCAGGTCAGATGGAAAGTGACGAATCGTGAGGCGGCGAACCGTCGCACACGAATTCGACAAACCCCCGTCAAGGAACCCACCGGAGGTGAACCCGTGACGGTGCTTGATCCGAATCTGAACGCCGACTCCTCGGCTACCCGGTCGAAGAAGCTGCCACGGCAACGCGCCCACGCCCTTCGCGTCGAACCGATGATGGCGTTGGAATGGTCCCACGCGATCGAACCCGCCGGCGCCGCCGGCATCGCCACCGCACCCGCGCAGACCCGCCGCGCCTGGATCCACCGGGCCGACGAGCAGCAGGTGCTCACGCTGTACCGGGCCGTCGGCGGCAACGCCCCGGCGCCCTGGTGGCTGCGCGCCCTCGACCGGGGCCGGCTGCCGTCCCGCGCGGCCGGCTTCGCGGTCGAGGACGAGGTGTCCGACCTGCTGGCCTCCCGGCCGGGCTGGGTCTTCGTGCCGTGGGCGACCGAGGGCGAGGTCGGGTACTGGGAGTACGTGCCGTCCGAGAGCGGCGTGTACGGCCCCGCCGAGCCCACCACCGTGCAGTTCACCGACCGGCACCCGGGCTGGGTGGACCTCATCCCCGCGCACCGGGGCCCCGGGCTCCGGCGTCCCGTCGAGTTCACCCCGGCCGAGCTGCGCGAGCAGATCGACGACCTGGAGAACATCGCCTAGCAGGCGATCGGTCGCCTCGGACGCCACCGAACCAACCGCTTAGGCTGTACGCCCGTGACGACGTCCAGCCAGCGCCCGCCGCACCACCGTTCCGTCGTGAGCTACGTGCAACGCGGTGAACGGATGACCGTCGGGCAGCAGCGGGCCTGGGACCGCCACTGGGAGCGCTTGGGCCGCGAGGTCAAGGCGCTCCCGGCCGGTCCCGTCGACTTCGCCGCGTGGTTCGGCCGCGAGGCCCCCCTGCTCCTGGAGATCGGCTCCGGCATGGGCGAGACCACCGCGCAGCTGGTCGCCGCCGCCCCCGAGCTCAACTACGTCGCCGTCGAGGTCTACAAACCCGGCCTCGCCCAGCTCCTGATGCGCGCGGAGTCGCTGGACGCCACCAACCTGCGCGTGCTGCGCGGTGACGCGGTGGACCTGCTGACCGACCACGTCGAGCCGAACACCCTCGCCGGCGTCCGGATCTTCTTCCCGGACCCGTGGCCGAAGAAGAAGCACCACAAGCGCCGGCTCGTGCAGCCCGAGTTCGTGCACCTGCTCGCCACCCGCCTCCAGCCCGGCGGCACCCTGCACCTGGCCACCGACTGGGAGAACTACGCGGAGCAGATGCTCCAGGTCTGCTCGGCCGAGCCGCTGCTGCGCAACCGGTACCGGACGTGGGCCCCGCGACCCGACTGGCGACCGGTCACGAAGTTCGAGCAGCGCGCGGTGGAGGAGGACCGGATCAGCCACGATCTGATGTTCGACCGGATCGAGCTCACCTGACCGTGTCATAAAGTCACGGCAACGAGCGGTCGATGCGGCAACTCACGGTCGTTTCGTCACTCCATCGAGTGGGCCGAGTCGATCACCCGGGGTGCCCCGTCCGGCAGTGACGCGTCACCCCGGTCCGCAACTACGGTTGCCGCCCGTGACCGCCATCGACGACGAACCGACAACGCCCGACCTGGACGCGGCGGAGGGCTTCCTCCGCATGTTCCACATCGCGCACCCCGAGACAGGCCCGGTCGGCCCCCGCCTGACGCAGGTCCGCGACGAGATCGCGGAGACCGGCACCTACCGGCACACCACCCAGGAGCTGTCCTACGGCGCACGCGTCGCGCTGCGGGACAGCGGCTGGTGCACCAGCGGCGTGCCGTGGCGCCGGCTCAAGGTCCGCGACCTGCGCGGCTTCCGCAACGCCGCCGCCGTGGCCGGCGAATGCGTCGAACACCTCCGGCTGGCCACGAACGGCGGCGGGATCCGCCCCCTGGTCACGGTGTTCGCCCCGGACGCCCCGGACGCGCCCGGCCCGGTCATCTGGAACGAGCAGCTGGTCCGCTACGCCTGCCACGCCGACGGCACCGGCGACCGCCGCTACCGCGGGTTCACCGACACCGTGCGGGGCATGGGCTGGCACGCGCCCGGCACGCCCACCCCGTTCGACCTCCTGCCGCTGGTCGTGGAGACCGCGCACGAAGGCCCGAAGCTGTTCACCATCCCGCCGGACGTGGTGCACGAGGTGTGCCTGGAGCACCCCGACCTGCCCTGGTTCGCCTCGCTCGGCCTGCGCTGGCACGCCGTGCCGCTGATCACCGGCATGCGGCTGTCCATCGGCGGCGTGGACTACCCGGCCGCCCCGTTCAACACCTGGTTCGTCGGCTCCGAGATCGGCACGCGCAGCCTCGCCGACGAGAACGCCTGCGGCGCGGCCCGCCCAGTCGCCGAGGCGCTGGGGCTGGACACGTCCGCCGAACGCTCGCTGTGGCGCGACCGCGCCGTCGTGGAGCTCAACCGGGCCGTGCTGCACTCGTTCGACCTGGCCCAGGTCACCATCACCGACCACCACGCCGAGTCGCTGCACCGGCTGTCCTGGCTGCGCTCCCGGCAGCGCCCCACCGGCAACCGGCCCGCGTTCCGACTCGACCCGACCGCCGCCCGCCGGGCCCGCGCCGGTGGCCCGGCACGATTTTCCGGGGGTCCGCTGGAAACCACCCGACCGCATTCCCCCGGACGTCTCGCGGAACTCCTCCGACGCCACGCGGAAGGGTGATCGAATCACCGCTGAGAATCGACCAGCACTCCCGCCAGCGCCATCAGGACCAGCACCAACAGCCCGAGCACCGCACCGGCCCAAGTAGCCACCACACCCAGCATCACGTTCCTCCGTTCCCCGACTGCCACTCCAGAGTCACCCCCGAAAACGTCCTCCGGCATCGGCCAGGGGGGTATTTCCGGTCGCGTTCGGGTCAGTCCTGTGGATGACGACCCGCACGACTGCGGGCGGACGCGCGATCAGCCCCGAGGACCTACCGTGACCCCTCGTGGAGAGCACTCACCTCGGCTGGCGCACCCTGGCCCGCCGCCAGTGGCCGCTGGCCTGCGCCCTGCTCTTCTTCAACGGCACCGAGGCGCTGGCCGGCGACACGTGGTGGCAGACCCCCGGCACGGTCGTGGTCGGCGCGCTGGCGGTGCTGGCACCACGCCGCCCGTTCGACGCGGCGCTCACCGGGGCGATGGCCGTGCTGGGCGGTTCGGTGCTGCTGCGGCTGTCGGGCGAGCCGTCGACCGTGCCGCTGATCTCCGGGCTGACGCTGTCCGAAGGCGCGGCCGTGATGGCGATCATCGCGATCGTGGTGCGGCAGGAGGCGGTGAAGCGGGCCGTCTCCGGCACCCTGGCGCTGGTCGCGGCGGCGGCCGTGACGCAGGCCGTCCGGCCGTCGTACTGGCAGCGGCACTACTCGGACATCCCCTACGACGGACCGGGGTTCTGGCAGCAGGCGATCGGCGCCGTGGTGCTGCTGGTGCTGTCCGTCGGCACCGGCCTGTACTTCCGGGCACGGGACCGGGAACGCGCGACCCTCGTGCGGTCCGAGGTCACGGCCGCGCAGCACGCCGAGCGGATGGCGCTGGCCCGCGAACTGCACGACGTGGTCGCGCACTACGTGACCGGGATCGTGGTGCACGCGCAGGCGGCGCAGGCCGTTCCCGGTGCGGCGCAAGAGGTGTTGCCCATCATCGCGCAGAGCGGCAACGAGGCGCTGACCGCCATGCGGCGACTGGTGGGCACGCTGCGCGGTTCGGAGACCGACGCGCCCGCCGCGAGCAGCGACCTGGCGGACGACGTGAAGCAGGTAGTCGCGCAGTCCGGTCAGCCCGTGCGGCTGAGCCTGGACCTGCCGTCGGTCGTGCCGCCGTCGCTGGGGCGCTCGGTGCTGCGGTTGGTGCAGGAATCCCTCACCAACACCCGCAAGCACGCCGAGGACGTGTCCCGGGTGGACGTGTCGGTGGCCGTCGTGTCGGGGGTGGTGCACGTGGTGATCGCCGACGACGGCCGCGACCGCAAGACCGCGCCGGTCGGCGGGTCCGGCGGGTTCGGGTTGGTCGGGATGCGGGAACGGGTGGAGCTGCTGGGCGGCCGGTTCGCCGCCGGGCAGCGGGAGGGCGGCGGCTGGGAGGTCCGGGCCGAACTGCCGCTGGCCGAGTGAGGCAGGATCGGGGCCATGTCGCTGCGCCTGCACGCTCCCGTGGTCCTGCCGTGTGATCCGTCCTGCACCGTGCTGCGGGACGCGGTCGTCGACGTCGTGGACGGCCGGGTGGCGTACGTCGGTGCCGCCGCCGACGCCCCCGCGTTCGACGGCGAAGTCCGGACGTTGACCGGGATCCTGTTGCCCGGCTTGGTGAACGCCCACGCGCACAGCCCCATGGTGGTGCTGCGGGGCCTGGGCGGGGACCTGCCGCTGCTGCGGTGGCTGCGGGAGGCGATGTGGCCCGCCGAGGCGAAGATGACGCCGGCGGACATCGGCGCGGGGATGCTGCTGGGCGCGGTGGAGATGCTGCGGAACGGCGTCACGACCAGCGCGGAGATGTACTACCACGGCGCGGAACTCACCGACGCCGTGCTGAAGGCCGGGTCGCGCGTGCTGTTCGGCGCGGCGATCATGGAGCTGCCGGGGATGCCGTGGCGGCCGATGACGGACGAGATCACGCGGTGGATCGACGCCGACGGGCTGCGTTTCGGGCCGCACGAGCGGATCGAGCTGTCCTACGGGCCGCACTCGGCGTACCTGCTGGCACCCGACGCGCTGGCCACCGTCGCGGGTGAGGCGCGGGAGCGCGGGGCGCTGCTGCAGATCCACGTGGCCGAGTCCCCCGAGGAGGACCAGGCGCAGCGGGCTTCCCACGGCTCCGTGCCCCGGTTGCTGGAGGAGGCCGGGGTGCTCGGTGGGCGGGTGCTGTCGGCGCACTCGGTGCACCTGTCGGCGGAGGACATCGCCATCTACGCCAAGCACCGCGTGGGTGTGGCGCACTGCCCCGGGTCGAACACCAAGCTCGCGTCCGGGATCGCGCCGTTGCGCGGGTACCTCGACGCCGGGGTGCCCGTCGGGCTGGGCACGGACGGGCCGGCGTCGAACGACGACCTGGACCTGTTCGAGGAGGCCCGGCTGGCGGCGTTGCTGGCCCGCGTCACGTCGATGGACGCCACGGCCATGCGCGCGGCGGACGCGTTGCTGCTGGCCACGCGCGGCGGGGCGGCGGCGTTGGGGCGGGACGACCTGGGTGCGCTGGAGGTCGGGCACTGGGGCGACGTCGTGCACGTGGACGTCGACGACCCGGCTTTCGCGACCGGGCTGGACGGACCCGACGAGCAGGTGCTGGCGAACCTCGTGTGGGCGTCCGGCACGCGTCGGGTCAAGGACGTGTGGGTGGCCGGGGAACAGGTGGTGGCCGACGGTGAGACCACCCGCGTGGACCGGCGTGAGGCCCAGGCGGGGGTCGCGGCGGTGTCCCGTCGACTGCGTTAGCGGGGGCGTGGTCGGACGACGATCTCCGTGACGTGCGCGTCCTCGTCTGCCCGCACAGCGGCGAGGACCGCCTTCGCCACGGAGTCGGCGGTGAGGTACTGGTCCGGCTGGTAGTCGCCGTCTTCCTGGGTCCGCACACCGCGCTGCATGTCGGTGGCCACGCGGCCGGGGTGGATCGAGGTGACGCGGAGCGCCGTCTCCTCGGCGCGCAGGACGTCCGCGTAGGCCCGCAGGGCGAACTTGCTGGCGGCGTAGACACCCCAGTCGGGGTTCGCGCGCAGACCGGCGCCGGAGTTGATCAGGACCACGTGGCCTTCGGCGGCGCGGAGGAGCGGCAACGTCAGGCGGGTCAGTTCGGCGACCGCGACCACGTTCAGCTCGAACGTCCGCCGCCAGGTGTCGGCGGTGGTGTCGGCCAGCGGGCCGAGTTCGGCGATGCCCGCGCTGTGCACCAGCACGTCCAGCCGGGAGAGCTGCGCGGTGGCCTCGGCGAGGGCGTCGGCGTCGGTCAGCTCGACCGGCCAGGGCTGCGCGCCGGGCAGTCCGGCGGCTTCGGCCAGGGCCTCGGCGTCACGACCGCCGAGCAGCAGGTCGTGGGTGGCGGCGAGCCGCTTGGCGACGGCCAGCCCGATGCCTCGGGACGCGCCGGTGATCAGTGCTACGGGTCGATCGGTCATGGCTGGACCCTAGGAGACCACTCCGCCGAACGCCCCCGCGGCCGCCCAGCCGACGGCCCCGCAGCCGCCCAACCGACCGCGTCGCAGTCCGCGCCGCAGCCCGCCCCCACAGATTGGCCCACAGATCGGCCCACCGACCGGCCAGCCGACCGCCCCGCAGAACGCCGCACCGACCGGCCAGCCGACCGCCCCCGCAGACCACCCCGCCGACCGCCCCACCGACCGGCGAGCCGGACAGGCTCGGTGGCCTGCCCGGCTCGTCGGCGACGGTCCGCGCTGCTCAGCGGTGCCGACGGCGCTCGGCGGCGCTCGCGGTGGCCGGCATCGTGCGGGCGGTGATCAGCCGCAGATCCGGCCCTTGTCCTTCTTCCACGCCACCACCACGGCCGGCCGCGGCTGGGAGGTGCCGCCGTCCGGCCAGTGGGAGAGCGGGTTGGCCGCGGACGCGCCGTCGATCTCGCCCGGGTGCTGGACCGAGACCAGGACGAACTCGTCCTGGACGACCGGGCCGCAGGTCTCCGCACCCTTGGGCACGGTGAGGAACTGCTTGACGCGGCCTCGGTACCTGCCCTCCACCGGCACGGCGAACAGGCCGTCGTTGGACTTCAGCGCGTTGCCGTCGGTGGAGATCCAGAGGTTGCCGTGGGAGTCGAACGCCACGTTGTCGGGGCACGAGATGGGCGACACCTGGGTCTTGTCGTAGCCGCCGAAGTACGTGTCGGGGGAGGCCGGGTCGCCGCAGACCAGCAGCAGCTTCCACGAGAACGTGAGCGCGGTGTTGTCGCCGCGCCGCTCTTCGAGCTCCAGCACGTGGCCGTGCCGGTTGTTCACGCGCGGGTTCGGCTCGGTGGGGCCTTCCTTGCCCGCCTTGCCGCGGTCGGTGTTGTTCGTCAGGGCCGCGTAGACGCGGCGGTTGCGGGGGTTGGGCTCGACGTCCTCCGGGCGGTCCATCTTGGTCGCGCCGGCCTTGTCCGCCGCCTGACGGGTGAAGACGTAGACCTCTTCCGCGGTGAAACCGTCCACGAAGGACCGGTTGCCGGACGCGAGCGGGATCCACTGGCCGGTGCCGTCGAACTCGCCGTCCGCCGGGAGCTCGCCGGTGCCGTCGATCTCGGCGACCGGGCTGTCACCGGAGAACCTCGCGACGTACAGGGTGCCGCGGTCGAGCAGCTTCTTGTTGTGCTCACGGGCGTAGCGGCTGTTGCCCGGCTTGTACCGCTCGTCCGACACGAACTTGTACATGTAGTCGAACCGCTCGTCGTCACCCATGTACGCGACGACCCGGCCGTCACGGGCGATGATGACGTTCGCACCCTCGTGCTTGAAGCGCCCCAACGCGGTGTGCTTGACCGGCGTCGAGTTCGGGTCGAGCGGGTCGATCTCGACGACCCAGCCGAACCTGTTGGGCTCGTTGGGTTCCTGCGCCACGTCGAAGCGCTTGTCGAACCGCTCCCACTTGCGGGTGCTGGCCGCGCCGGACAGGCCGTAACGCGCCAGCCGCGCCTTCTGCACCGGGTCGGTGACGCTGCCCGCGTTGGCGAAGTACTGGTTGAAGTTCTCCTCGCCGGACAGGATCGTGCCCCACGGCGTCACGCCGCCCGCGCAGTTGTTCAGCGTGCCCAGCACCTTCGTGCCGGTCGGGTCGGCGGAGGTCTTCAGGTACTGCGAACCCGCCGCCGGGCCGGTCACCCTGAACTCCGAGGTGGCGGTGATGCGGCGGTTGTAGTGGCGGTCCACCTTCGGCACCAGCTTGCCGCTGCGGTGGTCGCGCTCGACGAGCACGACGGACAGGCCGTGCGCGGCCCACGCGATCTCGGTCTGCTCACGCGTCGGGTTGGCGGCGTCCCAGTTCTTGAACAGGAACTCCTCGGTGGTGTACTCGTGGTTGCTCACCATGAGCCAGCGGTTCCAGTGGTTGAGCGGGACCAGACCGCAGAAGTCGTTGTTGTAGCCGAACTGCTTGGCCTGCGCGGCGGGCGTCTGCCGGTCGAAGTCGAACGCGGGCGCGCCGGGCAGCACCGGGTCGCCCCAGCGGATCACGACCGCCGACTCGTAGCCCTCCGGCGTGACGACCCGGTCCTCGGTGTTCGGCGCGACCGGCGTGAAGTTCAAGCCGTCGCGGCGGCGGCCACCGCCCAGGTCGCGGTCCGCTTCGACCTCCGGCGCGGCGGCGGCCGTGCCCGCACCGACGAGCCCGACGCCCGCGCCCGCGACGGCGAGCACCGCGCCCGCCTTGAGCAGGCCGCGCCGGCGCACGACCTCGCCCACGACGTCACCGAAGTAGGCGTTGCCGGACGTGTTGGGAGCCTCGTGCGCGCAGGCGTCGCCGCAGCGGTACTTGCAGGTGATCGCCGACCGCCCAAGGGGGTGGTTGGGCAACAGGGGCAGCAGGCGCCGGCCCCGATCGGTGGATGAGGACACGCGGACCTCCGAGATCGCTCAGTGGGAACTGGGCGACCGTAGGTCGGTAACCACTCATCCAGCGGACGTCGAGGTGAACGACAAGCGAACACCTCTACCCCTTGCCGACCGGAACCGGCTGGTCACGGCACGTGTCAGTCGCCGATGCGGCCGTCCCGCCAGACCGCTACGACGGATGGCCGCGGCTGCGAGCCGCCGCCGTCCGGCCAGTGCGAGGCGGGGTCGTCCGCACTGGCCCCGTCCAGTTCGCCGGGGTGCTGCACGCAGACGGTGACGACCCGCTCCCCGATCACCGGCCCGCAGGTCTCCGCGCCGCGCGGCACGGTGAGGAAGAGCTTGAGGTGACCGCGTTCCGGGCCGTGCAGCGGCATCCCGTACAGGCCGTCGTTGAGGCCGTTCAACGCGCCCGCCGAGTCGGTGGAGATCCACAGGTTGCCGTGCCGGTCGAACGCCACGTTGTCCGGGCTGGAGATCGGCGAGACCCGCGACTTGTCGTAGCCCGCGAAGTAGGTGTTCGGGTCCTCGGGGTCTCCGCACACCAGCAGCAGGTTCCAGTGGAACGTCAGCGCGAGCGCGTCGCCGCCGCGTTCGGTGAGCTCCAGCACCTGGCCGTGCTTGTTGAACACGCGCGGGTTCGGCTCGGTCGCGCCTTCCTTGCCCGGCTTGCCCCGGTCGACGTTGTTGCTGAGCGCGCAGTAGACCGTGCCGGTGTGCGGGTGGGTCTGGATGTCCTCCGGGCGGTCCATCCTGGTCGCGCCCACCTCGTCGGCGGCCAGGCGCGTGAACACGTAGACCTCCTCGGCGGTCATGCCCGCGACGAACGACCGGTCGCCTCGGGCCAACGGGATCCACTCGCCACGGCCGTCGAACTCCTCGTCGCTCGGCAGCTTCCCGGTGCCGTCGATCTCCTCGGGCGGGCTGTCGCCGGTGAAGCGGGCGACGTAGAGCGTGCCGTCGTCCAGCAGCGCCATGTTGTGCCGGCGGGCGGATCTGCTGTCGCCCCTGCGGACCTTGCCGGTGGAGACGAACTTGTAGACGTACTCGAAGCGCTCGTCGTCGCCGGAGTACGCGACCACGCGGCCGTCGCGTGCGATGCGAACGTTCGCGCACTCGTGCTTGAAGCGGCCCAGCGCGGTGTGCTTGACCGGCGTGGACTCCGGGTCGTTCGGGTCGAGTTCGACCACCCAGCCGAACCTGTTGGCCTCATTGGGTTCCTGCGCGAGGTCGAAGCGCCGATCGAACCGCTCCCACTTGCGGGTCGTGGTGCCGGCGGTGATGCCGTAGCGGGCGCGGCGCGGATCCGTGCCGGCGTTGGCGAAGTACTGGTTGAAGTTCTCCTCGCCGGACAGGATCGTGCCCCACGGCGTGACGCCGCCCGCGCAGTTGTTCATGGTCCCGAGGACGGTGCGGCCGGTCGGGTCGGCGGAGGTCTTGAGCAGGTCCGAGCCGGCCGCCGGTCCGCGCACCTCGAACGGGGTGGTGAGGGTGATGCGGCGGTTGTGGCGGGAGAACTTCGGCTTGAGGCGGCCGTTGTCGTGGTCCACCCGCACGACGGACAGCCCGTGCGCGGCCCACGCGATCTCGACCTGCTCGCGGGTGGGGTTCGCGGGGTCGTAGCCGCGGAACATGAAGCTCTCGCTGGTGTACTCGTGGTTGGTGACCAGGAGGTTGGTGCGGCCCAACGTGTCCAGCGGGAGCAGCGCGGCGAAGTCGCAGTTGAACCCGAACTGGCGGGCTTGCGCGGCGGCGGTCTGGTGGTCGAAGTCGAAGGCGGGGGCGTCCGGGAACAGCGGGTCGCCCCATCGGATCACGATCGCCTGCCGGTAGCCGTCGGGGACGACCACCGCGTCCTCGGTGTTCGGTCGGACCGGCCTGAAGTCGAGGCCGCGCGCCTTGCCGTTCGGCGGCGCGGTCGGCGCTGCGGTCGATTCGGCGTTCCGCACCGGGTTCGGGGCCGAGTCCGGTGCGGCGGCGGCCGGGGTCGCGGTTCCGGCGAGGGCGGCGACCACGACACCTGCCTTGATCGCCGTGCGGCGGGTGAGCAGGTCGCCGAAGTACGGGTTGTCCGACGTGTTCGGCGCGTCGTGGAAGCACGCGTCACCGCACCGGTACTCGCAGGTGACAGCCGCACGGCCGGGTGGGTGGTCGGCCAGTAGGGGAAGGTGTCGCACGTCCGCGCCTCCTACGGTCAGTTCGGATCAACTGACCGTAGGCCGGCGTTCACTCGTTGTTAACCCACTACCCGTCAAGCCACGACTTCTTCACCGACGAGCACGTCCGCCCCCGTGATCGGGCTCTCCTCGGTGCGCCCGACCGCGAGCAGCCCGGCGGCCAGCGCGCAGCACACCGCGGCGACCACGAACGGCTGGGCGAGGTGGCTGACGAACGTCGCCGCCAGCGCGCCGCCGAGCCAGCGCAGGAAGTTGTAGCCCGCGCTCGCGACCGGCCGCGGAGCCGGGCTGATGCTCATCGCGGTGCCGGTGAACAGCGTGTTCAACAACCCGCTCACCACACCGCTGACGATCACCGCGACCACCAGCAGCGGCTTGCTCGGGATCGCCATGACCAGCATGAGCACCGCGAACGCGAGAACGGCGGCGATGGTCGTGCGGCGTTCCCCGAAGCGATCGGCCAGCTTCGGCGCGAGCAGCACGCTGGACACCGCGACGCCCAGGCCCCAGCCGAAGAAGACGAGCCCGATCTCCACCGCGCCCCAACGGAGCACGAACGGCGACCACGCCAGGACCGCGAAGAACGCCGCGGTGTAGAGGGCCGAACTGAGGGCCGTGCGCAGCAGACCGTGGTGCTTGAGGGCCTTCAACGGGTCCAGCAGGCGGATCGAGTGCCGCGGCTTGTCGTTGGCGAGGAAGACCGTGCACAGGATGAGCGCGACGGCCATCAGGACGGCCGTGCCGATGAACGGTCCGCGCCAGGAGAAGCTGCCCAGCAGCGCCCCGAGCAGCGGCCCCACCGAGAGGCCGAGGCCGAGGGCGGCTTCGTAGAGCAGGATCGCCTTGCCCTGGCCGCCGGTGGCCGCGCCGACGATGACGCTGAGCGCGGTGGCGATGAAGAAGGCGTTGCCCAGGCCCCAGACGGCGCGCAGGCCGACCAGCTGGGTGATGTTCGAGGCGAGCGAGCAGAGCGCGGTGGCGACGACGATCAGGGCGAGACCGGCGACCAGCGTGCGCTTCGCGCCGTACTTCGCACTGGCCGCGCCGGTGAACAGCATGGCGAGGACCTGGACGCCGAGGTAGGAGGAGAACAGCAGGGTGACTTGCGACGGCGTGGCGTGCAGGCCTTCCGCGATCGACAACAGGATCGGGTCGACGAGCCCGATGCCCATGAACGCGATCACCGCGGCGAACGCCGTGACCCACACCTGGCGGGGTTGGTCGAGGAAATTCACTTAGCTATCCTAACCGTAATTGGTTAGTGTAGCTAAGTAAGTGCGCTCACACTACGGTTCGGGGTGTGGATGCGGTGGTGTTCGACCTGGACGGCGTGCTCGTGGACTCCGAGACCATGTGGGACGAGGTGCGGCAGTCCTTCGCGGCGGCGCACGGCGGCGCGTGGCTGCCCGACTCGACCCGTGCGATGCAGGGGATGAGCACCCCGGAGTGGGCGTCGTACCTGGTGACATCGGTCGGCGTGCGACTTTCCCCGGACGAGGTGGCGGCCGGTGTCGTCAGCGAGATGGCCCGCCGCTACGAAACCAGCCCGCCCGTGCTGCCGGGTGCCGTGTCGGTGGTGCGCGCGGTCGCGGCGGAGTACCCGGTCGCGATCGCCAGCTCGTCCCCGCCGGTGCTGATCGCATCCTTCCTGGCCGCCACCGACCTGACCGACCTGGTGCCGGTGGCCGTGTCGAGCGAGGAGGCCGGAGCGGGCAAGCCCGCTCCGGACGTGTACCTGCTGGCGGCGTCGAAGCTCGGGGTGGGCGCTTCGGGCTGCGCGGCCGTGGAGGACTCGACCAACGGCCTGCGCGCCGCCCTGGCCGCCGACATGACCGTCTACGCCGTGCCCAACCCGCACTTCCCGCCGGATGCGGAGGTGTTGGCGCAGGTCACGGTGTTGCGCTCGCTCGCCGACCTGCCGGCGGCGCTGGCCTCCGGCCGTCCGGGTGACACCACCCCTCGGCCGGGTACCGGGCCCGGTGGACCGAAGGGGTGATCAACCGGTGGCGGCCGACTGCGCAGCGCAGCGGGTCACCACCGAATCCCCCCGCGCCCAACCTGACCAACCAGGCAGACGCAGGGGGTTGTACGTCCGAGTAAGGCACCGGCGCGGATCGTCACCGAGCGCCGCAGCGCCGTCCCGAACCCTATTTCGGTACGAAGAAGCTCTTGACGCCGGTCTTGAGGCCACCGGCGTAGTCGCTGTACGTCTTGGGGTTCAACACGAAGTTGTTGGTCCTGGGGTTGCAGTTCTGACCCTCGTAGAAGCGGACGGTCTTGTTGGACTGGTTGCTCACCGAGAACGCCGGCCACGGCGTGTTGATACAGCCGGTCTTCGTGGTCTGCCATCCGGTGCCCAGGCCCTGGGACCGCGTCCAGACGCAGACGTTGGGGGCGTCACATCGGGTGATCGCGGGCTGCGGGGGCACCGGTTCGGCCGCGCCGGGCACCGCCGGGGTGGCCTGCGCGAGGGCGACGGGAGCGAGCACGGCGGACAAGGCGAGAACCGGTGCGACCAGGGCGAGGCGAAGAGTGGTGGACACCATCAGCGGGATCCCTTCCTAGCGGGGGAAACAGGACTGGCGAGGCTGGAGAACCTCGGTGCCCACTGTGTCTACCGCTCTCTCCGGAAGCTCGCTGACCAGCACAAACACGATCATGGGCGGTGTGCTGCGGTCGGTGAGGAGACCTGTTACCCCACCGGCGGCACCCACTCCTGTGAGTGGTACCGACATCGGACATGTGGGGGACGCCGCCGACCGCACCGCGCCACCACGACCACCGTCTGACCGCGCGTTTCCCGACCGGGTGGACATCTCGCTGGACGACGGATCACCGAGCACGCACCCGCGGGAGCACGGTCGCGGAAAACCCCCGCGCCCGGCCTGATGAGGCGGGCGCGGGGGTTCGCACCTCCGCACGGGCGCGGTGCCGGTCAGCGCTCCACGTCGCCGCGGATGAACGCCTCCACGGCCTCGTGCGCCGCCGAGTCCGAGTACTGCACCGGCGGCGACTTCATGAAGTACGACGACGCCGACAGGATCGGTCCGCCGATGCCCCGGTCCAGCGCGATCTTCGCCGCCCGCACCGCGTCGATGATGATCCCCGCCGAGTTCGGCGAGTCCCACACCTCCAGCTTGTACTCCAGGTTCAGCGGCACGTCGCCGAACGCCCGGCCCTCCAGCCGCACGTACGCCCACTTGCGGTCGTCCAGCCAGGCCACGTAGTCCGACGGCCCGATGTGCACGTTCCGCTTGCCGAGCTCCCGGTCCACCTGCGAGGTGACCGCCTGCGTCTTGGAGACCTTCTTGGACTCCAGGCGCTCCAGCTCCTTCATGTTCAGGAAGTCCATGTTGCCGCCCACGTTCAGCTGCATGGTGCGGTCGAGCTGGACGCCCCGGTCCTCGAACAGCTTGGCCAGCACGCGGTGCGTGATGGTCGCGCCGACCTGGGACTTGATGTCGTCGCCGACGATCGGGACGCCGGCCTCCTCGAACTTGCGCGCCCACTCCGGGTCCGACGCGATGAACACCGGCAGCGCGTTGACGAACGCCACCCGCGCGTCGATGGCGGCCTGCGCGTAGTACCGGTCCGCCTCCTCCGAGCCCACCGGCAGGTACGAGACCAGCACGTCGACCTCGGCGTCGCGCAGCGCCTGCGCCACGTCCACCGGCCGCTCGTCGGACTCCTCGATGGTCTCCCGGTAGAACCGGCCCAGGCCGTCGAAGGTGTGCCCGCGCTGCACGGTGACGCCCAGCGGCGGCACGTCGGTGATCTTGATCGTGTTGTTCTCGCTGGCACCGATCGCCTCGGACAGGTCGACGCCGACCTTCTTGGCGTCCACGTCGAACGCGGCCACGAACTCCACGTCGCGCACGTGGTAGTCGCCGAACTCGACGTGCATCAGACCGGGCACCCGGGTGCTCGGATCGGCATCGCGGTAGTAGTGGACGCCCTGCACCAGCGACGCCGCGCAGTTGCCGACCCCGACAATGGCCACTCGAACGGTGCGGCGGTTGTCGCCCATGCCGAGTCCTCCTTCTTGTTTCTACGTCAGTGCCCAGTGGGCTATTCGTCCCGCTCGCGCTGTTCGGCCTGCTCGTGCGCGATCAGCTCGTTGAGCCACCGCACCTCGCGCTCGGTGCTGTCCAGCCCCATGCGGTGCAGCTCGCGCGTGTAGCGGTCGATCCGCTCGCCCGCGCTCGATAAAGTCGTCCGCAGCCCCTCCCGCCGCTCCTCGACCCGCCTGCGCCTGCCTTCGAGGATCCGCATCCGGATCTCCGCCGGGGTCCGGGAGAAGAACGCCAGGTGGACGCCGAACGAGTCGTCGTCCCACGTCTGGGGGCCCGCGTTGGCCAGCAGGTCGGCGAACCGCTCCTTGCCCTCCGCGGTGAGCTCGTAGACCTTGCGCGCGCGGCGGCCCCAGGACCGGACGTCCTCCGGCGCCTCCTCGACGATCCACCCCTCGCGTTGCAACCGGCGCAGCGTGGGGTACAGCGTCCCGTAGGAGAACGCGCGGAAAGCGCCCAGCAGCTCGTGCAAGCGCTTGCGCAGCTCGTAGCCGTGCATCGGGGCCTCGTGCAGCAGCCCGAGGATCGCGAACTCCAGCACGCGACACCTCCTCGCACTCGCCGCCGATGGGTCTGTCCATCATATCGGTGCGATACATCTGCCCACGACTTGAGATGTGGCGCGGCGCACCAGGTCACACCGTGATCACGGCCACTGCCCTGAACGGCCCAACGAGGGGGTTGGGCCGCCACGTACTCTGGTCCCGTGCTGACCCAACGGCAGGTGGTGGACTACGCCCTGCAGCGCCGAGCGCTGCTGGCGGAGGTCTACGCGGGCCGAGTGGGCACGATGGAGGTCTGCGACGCGAACCCGTACCTGCTGCGAGCTGCGAAGTTCCACGGTCGGCCGAGCGACGTGACCTGCCCGGTGTGCCGCAAGGAACCCCTGACCCTGGTGTCCTGGGTCTACGGCGACGAGCTCAAGCACGCGGCCGGCTCCGCGCGCACCGTCGACGAGCTCACCCGCATGGCGAACCTCTTCGAGGAGTTCACCGTGTACGTGGTGGAGGTTTGCCGCACATGCAGTTGGAACCACCTGGTGCAGTCATACGTCCTGGGAACACGTGGCCTGAACTCTCGGAAGCCGCGGAGGAGGACCGCGGCGGAGTGAACGTTCTCCGACCACGGGCGCCGCTCACCCGAGCGGCGGCGTACGACCACCGAACCGCGTGCGACGGCACGCCGGTCTGGGAGGCTTTTTCGTGAACGACCAGCATGACGACAGGCACCGTGGCGCGGAGCCGCAGTGGCCGACCGGGGAGGACCCGGACGGTGGCGCGCACCCACCACGCAGAGGTGCCGGGGATCAGCCGGAGCGTCCGAACACCCCGCCAGGTGGTTTCGCACGCCCGCAGGGCGGTCCCCGCCACGGCACGCCCCCCGGTGGGCTCCCCCGGCCCCCGGCCGGCGGACCGCCGCCGGTAGGCCGTCCGCCGGGCACGCCACCCGGCGGCATCCCGCAGGGCACGCCACCGGGTGGCATCCCTCAGGGTGGCATCCCGCAGGGTGGCATCCCGCAGGGTGGCATCCCGCAGGGCATGGGCACGCCTCCGGGCGGCCTGCCCCAGGGCACCCCGCCGGGTGGCATCCCGCAGGCCGGCGGCAGGCGGCGCGCCCCGGAGCCGAACCGTCCCGCCGGACCCCCGGACGGCCCCGGCGGCCGACGCGGCGGCCCCGGCGACGGCGTCCCCGGTCGCGGCGGTCCCGGCGGTCCGGCTCCTCGTGCGGGCGGTCCCGGCGCCGGCGGCCCAGGCAACGGTCCCGGCGCGGGCGGCCCCGGTGTGCCGAGTGCGGCCAACGCCGACCCGAACGCGACGCGGCAGGTGCCGCGCGGCCCGGTCCGGCCCAACACCCCTCCCGGCGGCGTCCGCCGGCCCGGCCCCGACGGCGGCCCGCCGCCGCCCGGTCGTCCCCCGGTGGGCGGACCCGGTGCGCCCACCGGCCCCGGCGGTGCGCGCAGGCCCGGCGAGGAGCCGACCGACCTGCTGCCCCCGGTGCACCAGACGGTGGCCCGCGAGCCCGAACTGCTCACCCACCGCGAGGACGAGGTCGCGCTGGAGCCGTTCTACGAGGACGACGACTACGACGACGACGAGCCGACCGAGGAGGAGGTGAAAGCCGTGCGCCGCAAGAAGATCTGGCGGCGGGTGCGGCGGGTCTCCTACGTCGGCCTGTTCCTGATGATCATCGGCCCGATCGTCGCGTTCGCCATCGCCTACCAGCTGGTGGACGTGCCGAACCCGGAGCAGCTCGCCTTCGACCAGGCCAAGGCGATCACCATCCTGTACTCCGACAAGTCGGTGATGACCAAGATCGCCCCGTCCGGCGCCAACCGGACCCTGGTCAAGTACGAGGACCTGCCCGACACGCTGAAGAAGGCGGTGTTCGCGGCCGAGGACCCGACCTTCGAGACGAACCCCGGCTTCGACTTCACCGCCATCGCGCGCGCCGTCTGGTACCAGGCGACCGACCGCGACAGCGGTGGCTCCGGCCTCACCCAGCAGTACGTCAAGCAGGCGACCGACGAGGACCAGGGCACGCTGAGCCGGAAGTTCACCGAGGTCGTCAAGGCCTACAAGATGTCCGAGCAGCAGGAGAAGAAGGACATCCTGACCGCCTACCTGAACACGATCTACTTCGGTCGGTCGGCGTACGGCGTGAAGGAGGCCGCGAAGGTCTACTTCAACAAGGACAACCTCAACGACCTCACGCAGGCCGAGGCCGCGCAGATCGCCGGCATGATCCAGAGCCCCGGCCGGTCCGAGGAGCCCGCGTACGTCAAAGAGCGCTGGGACTACGTGATGGACCAGCTGCTCAAGTTCAACTGGATCGACCAGGCCTATCGGGACAACGAGAAGCAGCCGCCGATCCGGCCGCTGGCCGAGACGCAGTCCGACGGTCTGGACGGGCCGCGGCTGTTCCTCCGGATGCAGGTCGAAGCCGAGCTGGCGGAGAACAAGTGGACGCTCGACCGCACCCAGAAGACCGGTGCGGTGGTGCACACCACGATCGACCCGAAGATGCAGACCTCCGCCGAGGAAGCGGTGCAGGAGGTGATGGAGGGCCAGCCCGCCGAGCTGAGGACGTCCATGTCGGCGATCGACCCGAACACCGGCGCGGTGCTGGCGTACTGGGGCGGTGACGGAAGCGGCATCGACTACCAGAAGGGCACCCTCCAGGAGCCCGGCTCGTCGTTCAAGCCGTTCGACTTCGTCGCCGCGCTCCAGAAGGGCGAGGGCGCGGGCAAGCTCTACGACGGCAGTTCGCCGCGGACCTTCCCCGGCCGTGGCGAGAACAACCCGGTCCGCAACTCACCCGGCGTCGCCTGCGCGAGCCCGAGGCAGTGCAGCGTGCGCGAGGCGATGGTCAAGTCGGTCAACACCGTGTTCTTCGACATGGCGATCCGGCTGGGCACCGGCAACGTCGCGGAGGCCGCGCACCAGGCGGGCATCCCGCGCGAGGTCAAGATCGAGGGCAAGCCGCGGCAGCTGCTGGTCTCGGAGAGCGGCGGCCAGCCGGACGGCAACATCTCCATCGGCGGTGGCCAGACGCTGGTCCGGCCGTTCGACATGACGTCGACCTACGCGACGTTCGCGGCGCGCGGCGTCTACCACGAGCCGTACTTCGTCTCGAAGATCACCAACGCCGAGGGCGAGACGCTCTACACGCACGCCGACGTCACCCGGCCGGCCTTCGACCCGGACCCGCAGAAGAGCCAGGACATCGCGGACAACGTCACCGACGTGCTGAAGGCGATCCCGTCGGGCAAGATCGCCTGCGCCGACAGGCGCGAGTGCGCCGGCAAGACCGGTACCCACGAACTCGCCAACAGCACCAGGAACGCCAAGGCGTGGATGGTGGGCTACACCCCGACGCTGGCCTCCGGCGTGTGGGTGGGCACCGACGCGGGCAACGTCGCGCTGGTCGACAAGGACGGCGACGACATCTACGGCAGTGGCGTCCCGGGCAAGATCTGGAAGACCTTCATGGACAAGGCCATGGCCGGCGCGCCGATGGACAAGTTCCCGAAGCCCAAGCCGATCGGCGAGATCGAAGCGCCGAAGATCGTCCCGACCACCACGACGCCGCCGAAGAAGGACGACGAGGTGACCCAGACCACCACGCCGACGAAGCCGACCCGCGACGAGACGACGACGACGCAACCGCCGCGCACCACGACGTGCGTGGGCCTGCGGTGCCAGACCACGACGACGTCCGTGACGGAGCCCAACCCCAATCCCAACCCCATCGGGGGCGGGAGTCCACCGACGAGATAGCGGTCGGCAGGCGGACGGCGAGGCACGCGGAAACCCGCGTGCCTCGCCGTTTTTCGCGGTCGTCGTAACACGTCGGAGGGTCCGGATGGGACCGGACCACCTGGTACGCCCGCTGCGTAGGTGCGAAGCCCGGTGGCCGGCGACCTGACGGACAGCGGGATCTTCACCACGACCGTCGACCTCTGCCCGTAGCATCCGGCACGTGGCCAGCCCTTCGCAGCACACGACGGCGGACGCCGACGACACCGATTCGCTCAGCCCCGAAGAGCGCGTGTACCCCACGTGGACCGAACCGCTGGCACGGGCGGCGGCCAAGCCGTTCGGCGGGCCGATCGGCAGGCACGCCGTGGTCGGCAGGCAGTGGTTCTGGACGCCGCTGAGGGTGGTGCTGCTGCTGGCCGTGGTGACGCTCGCGTTCGCCTGGGTGCAGAAGTCGCCGTGCGTGCAGCAGTACACCGACGCGAACGGGGCCGTGCAGCTGGACTGGCGGGGCAGCAAGCAGTTCACCGCCATGTGCTACTCGGACACCGTGCCGCTGTACACGGCGGAACGCCTGGACAAGCCCGAGACGTTCCCCTACAAGACGTCCTGGGTGGACGACGAGGGCAAGCCGACCGCGCACGTCCGGTACATGGAGTACCCGGTGCTGACCGGCGTGTTCCAGTGGCTGAACGCGCGGATGGCGCAGGGCTGGACGCGGATCGCGGAGACCGGCTGGCTGCCGAACCCGATGACGGTCATCGTGTACTTCAACATCACCGCGCTGTGGCTGGCACTGGCGTGGCTGGTGACCACGTGGGCGGTGCTGCGGCTGGCCCGGCGGCGGCCGTGGGACGCGGCGATGGTCGCGGTGTCGCCGTTGGTGGTGGTGCACGCGTTCACCAACTTCGACACGTTGGCGACGGCGTTCGCGACGGCGGGCATGTTGGCCTGGGCGCGCAAGAAGCCGGTGCTGGCGGGCGTGCTGCTGGGGCTGGGCGGCGCGGCGAAGCTGTACCCGCTGTTCCTGCTCGGGCCGTTGCTGCTGCTGTGCTGGCGCTCGGACCGGATGCGCGCCGGGCTGACCACGTTGGGCACCACGCTGGCGACGTGGGTGGCGGTGAACGCGCCGATCGCCTACCTGTACCCGGCCGGGTGGCGGGAGTTCTTCCGGCTCAACACCGAGCGTGGGGTCGACCCGGACTCGCTGTACAACGTGGTCGCGCAGTGGACCGGCTGGCCGGGCTTCGACCCGGGGCTGGTGCAGGGGCAGGCGCCCGAGGTGCTCAACACGGTGAGCGCGGTGCTGTTCCTGGTGTGCTGCGCGGCGATCGGGTTCGTGGCGCTGTCCGCCCCGACCCGGCCGCGGCTGGCGCAGCTGGGCTTCCTGGTGGTGGCGGCGTTCCTGCTGACGAACAAGGTGTGGAGCCCGCAGTACTCGCTGTGGCTGGTCCCGCTGGCCGTGCTGGCGCTGCCGCGCTGGAAGCTGCTGCTGGCGTGGATGGCGGTGGACGCGCTGGTCTGGGTGCCCCGGATGTACTTCTACCTGGGCACGGAGAACAAGGGGCTGCCGATCGACTGGTTCCTGGGCGCGGTGGTGCTGCGCGACATCGCGGTGGTCGCGCTGTGCGTGCTCGTCGTCCGGGAGGTTTACCGGCCGTCGCTGGACCTGGTGCGCCGGGCGGGCGACGACGACCCGTGCGGCGGGTTCCTGGACGGTGCGCCGGACAGGCGGGTGCTGCGCGTCGGCCGGCGCGCGGAGGCGGCGGAGCCGGTCCGGGTCTGACGGGAGCGGTGCGTCAGGCGTCGACCGGCTTGCGGGCCAGGAGGTAGGCCTGCGGCGCCTTCTCGCGCAGCGGCTCGGGTGCGCGGATGAGCGTCGCGCGCACCTCGAACCCGGTCTCGACCAGCAGCGAGGCGATCCCGTCCGGCGGCAGGCGGTACCCCGTCAAGGTGATCTCGTGGCCGTAGGCCTCGGTGTGGTCGCGGCGCTCGTCGCCCGCCTGGAACGCCATCAGCAGGTGCCCGCCGGGCGCGAGCACGCGGTGGAACCCGACGAACACCTCCGGCCGGAGGTCCGGCGGGATGTGGATGACCGAGTACCACGCCACCACGCCGCCCAGGCCGCCGTCGGGCAGGTCCAGGTCGGTCATCGAGCCCACCTCGAACCGCAGCTCCGGGTACCGGGCGCGGGCCACCGCGACCATCGCCGGGGACAGGTCGATGCCGAACACGTCCAAGCCGAGGCCCGCCAGGTGGGTGGTGATCCGGCCGGGTCCGCAGCCGATGTCGGCCACCGGCCCGGACCCGGCGGTCAGCTCGGCGAACGCGCCGAGCATCGCCCGGTCCATGGTGTTGCCGGCCAGGTCGTCCCGCAGCAGCGCCTCGTAGTCCACCGCCACGGTGTCGTACGCGGTCCGGGTCGTGACCAGGAACCGGGGTTCGGTCAAGCTTTCGCCTCCGCCGTGGCCGGGAGCCGGTCCAGCGGCCGGTCCCGGAACGTCACCTGTGATCTCAGGAACACGAAGAACAGCGCCGCGAGCAGCGCGGCCCGGCCCCACACGCCGATCACCACCGCCTGCGCGGAGAAGCCGTCGTAGATGCCGGACGGCTGGCCGAACTCGATCGCGTAGTACCAGCGGAAGATGCCGATGCCCATCGCGATGTCCACCACGAAGTACGCGTACACCCAGCCCAGCGGGATGCGCAGCAGCACGAACATCGGCACCAGCCACAGCGTGTACTGCGGCGAGTGCACCTTGTGCAGCAGCAGGAACCCGCACAGCATGGCCGCCGACACCGGCACCCACGGGTAGACGCCCTCGCGCCGGAACCGCCGCCAGCCGATCCAGCAGGCCAGCGCGAACGAGGCCAGGATGCCCAGCGGCGACAGGACGCCGGCCAGCGCCTGCATGGTCTCGTCCGGCATGAACGGGCGCATCGACCAGAACCAGATCGAGTTGGTGGTGATGTCCACCCGGCGCAGCTGCTGGAACGTGAAGGAGGCCTGCCAGCCCGCGAACCCGACCACCGCGAACGGCAGGTTGACCAGCACCACCGTGACGACCGACGCCAGCGCGACCTTCACCGCGCCCTGCCAGTCGTACTTGCGGCCCTCCAGGCCGTCGCGCCCGCCGGTCAGCACGTAGAGGCACAGCGGCAGCACGAACGCCGCCGGGTAGATCTTGAACGCGAACCCGAGGCCGAGCAGCACGGCGGCGACCACCGCCCGGTCGATCAGCGGTCTCGGCGTGCGCCCCCAGCCCCGGTGCACCACGTACACCGCGGCCACCGCGCAGAACGCGACCGGCAGGTCCCAGTTGTGGAACGCGTAGAGCACCATCGGCGGCCCGATCGCCCACAGCAGCGCGCGCCGGCCGCTCAGCTTGCCCAGCAGCCAGGCCGTGGCCAGCCCGAACGGGGCCATCAGCAGCGCGGAGAACAGCAGGAAGGACGCGTCGTTGTGGGCGAAGACGGCGCCGGCCCAGATCAGCAGGCCGGTCAGCACCGGGTACTCGACCGTGCCGCCGACCAGCACGCCCTTGCTGCTGATGCCGCCGTTGACGTACGGGAACACGTGCCGGTCCACGTCCCGGCCGATCCACAGGTGCTGGATGTCCGAGTAGCAGACCTCGGCCTTGTTGCGCTCCTCGTAGTCCGGCGCGCTGCGGCCCCACTGGTCGAACGACGGTCCGGTGCAGCGGTCCTTGTTCGCGAACCCGAGCAGCAGGGTGAGCCCGCACAGGAGGACGAGCGCGGCCAGCGCGGAACGGCCGAACCGCTGCGACCGCCGCCCCGACACCCGCTCGGGCACGGCCGCCACCTCCCGCGTCACGCTCACCGACCCAGGTGCTCGCGGAGGAACGCGATGTCCTCCGCCTGCCCCTCGTCCGGTGTCTCGACCAGCGCCGGCGAGCCCGCCGCGGCGACCACCGCGACCAGCTGCTCCGGGTCGATGGTGCCCGACGCGATGTTGGCGTGCCGGTCACGGGCGGAGCCGAACTCGTCCCGCGAGCTGTTCAGGTGCACCAGGTCGATCCGGCCGGTGATGGCCCTGACCCGGTCCACGATGCCCACCAGGTCCTCACCGGAGGCGAACGCGTGGCAGGTGTCCAGGCAGAACCCGGCGCCGAACTCGCCCACCGCGTCCCACAGCCGGCCGAGCATGTCGAAGGTGCGGGCCATCGCGTTCTCGCCGCCCGCGGTGTTCTCGATCAGGATCGGGACCGCGAAGCCGCCGTCCTTGGCCTGCCGCTCGAACATCTTGCGCCAGTTCGCGATGCCCTCGGCCGGGTCCTCGCCCTTGGCGACGTGGCCGCCGTGCACGATCAGGCCCTTGGCGCCGACCTTGGCCGCGGCCTCGGCGTGCTGGAGGACCATCTTGCGGGACGGGATGCGGATCCGGTTGTTCAGCGACGCGACGTTCGCCAGGTACGGCGCGTGGACGAACACGTCCAGGTCGGAGGCCAGCAGCTGATCGGTCTGGGGGTGCGGTTTGGGCGCCTTCCACCCCTGGGGGTCGGCGAGGAAGAACTGGACGACCTCGGCCCCGCGAGCGGCTGCGGCGCCCAGCGGGTCGTCGTCCCGGACGTGGGCTCCGATGCGCATGACTGTGCAGAGTAGTCGGGCGCTGCAACGCGGCGGGCCTGACCGGCGATACGGAAAATGTGAAAAGGGGACATGACTCACGTCACCACTAGGCCCTACGCTCGTTACTTGTAAGTAGGAAACGGCGCGGAGGCAGGCCAGGGAGGCCAGACATGCGGACCCGACTCACCCGGCTGTTGGGCGCGGCGGCCGTGGTGTTCGCGGTCGGTGCGGTCGGTGCGGGCACCGCCGACGCGGCCGAACCCGTGGTGGTCGGCAGCTGTGCCACCGCGGTCCAGGGCGCACCCGGCACCCCGGTGTCGCTGAGCCCGGCGGCCGTCGTGCAGCCGGTGGTCGACCTGGTCCGGGCGGTGCCGCTGCTCGGCCCGCCGCTGGCGGAGCCGTTCCGCGCCACGTTCACCGCCCTGCCGCCCATCCCGATCGGCGCGATCCCCACCGGGACCGGCGTGATCAGCGGAGGCGACATCGCGAACAAGGTCGTCGCGGAGCTGAACAAGATCCCGCTGCTCGGGCCGATCATCACCACGCTGACCCACAGCGTGCAGGCCGGCTTGACCAAGCTCTGCGGCGTGACGGTGACCGGCGTGAACGCCGTCGCGGCGCCCGTGCAGGACGGCTCCAAGGCGGTCGCGGACGCGTCGCAGCAGGCCACCGGCCGGCTGCCGGACCTGCCCGGCGGCAAGCCGTCGCCGAACCCCGGCACCCCGCCACCCGCCGGTCAGCCCGGCACCGGACAGCCCGGCGGCACGCCCGGCACCGGCCGGCCCGGCGACGGCCAGGCGGGCGGCTTCACGCCGGTCGGCGGCGTGGGCGGCCTGGACCTGCCGCTGTACGGCGCCAACCCGTTCGGCGGGAACTTCGGCCGGGTGCCGCTGTTCAGCTACGGCTCGCTGCCGTTCGCGATGCCCGGTCAGTTCTCCCCGTCGCCGGGCGTGCGGTACGGCGGCGGCGTCCCCGGCTACCGGCCCGGCTACGGGCTGCCCGGCACGGACACCGACGGCGTGCAGACCGCGGGCCGCGCGCAGGCGCTCCCCGGCACCGGCCGGGTGGGCGGCGGCGTGGCGGCCCCCGTGCTGCTGGCCGTGCTGGCGCTGTCCTGCGTGACCGGCGCGCTGGTCCGCACCTGGGTGCTGCGCCGGGCCGTCGCCTAGCCCGTTCCCGCTGCTCGCACAGCCCCCGGACGCGGTGCGCCGGGGGCTGTTTGCTAACCTCTGCGGGTTGCTGACGCAACGACCCCTCCTGCCACGGAAAGTCCGTGGCCGCCGAGTCCACAGGAGGTGAGTGGTCTTCATGCGTCATTACGAAGTCATGGTCATCCTGGACCCCAGTCTCGACGAGCGCACCATTGCGCCCTCGCTCGACACTTTCCTCAACGTCATCCGCACCACGGGCGGCAACGTCGAGAAGGTCGAGGTGTGGGGCAAGCGCCGGCTGAGCTTCGAGATCAACAAGAACACCGAGGGCATCTACGCGGTGCTCGACCTGACCTCGACCCCGGACGCGGTGAAGGAGCTGGACCGCCAGCTCGGCCTTCAGGAGACGGTGCTCCGGACCAAGGTCCTGCGTCGCGAGCCCGCCAAGGCCGCGGCCGTCAAGGCTTAGGAGCCCTCCCGACATGGCTGGCGAGACGACGATCACGGTGGTCGGAAACCTGACCGCCGATCCCGAACTGCGCTTCACCCAGTCCGGCGCCGCGGTGGCGAGCTTCACGGTCGCCTCCACGCCCCGGACCTTCGACCGCCAGAGCGGCGAGTGGAAGGACGGGGAGGCGCTGTTCCTGCGGTGCAACGTGTGGCGCCAGGTCGCGGAGAACGTGGCCGAGTCGCTCACCCGCGGTTCGCGCGTGCTCGTGTCCGGGCGCCTGCGCCAGCGTTCCTTCGAGACGAAGGAAGGCGAGAAGCGCACCGTCATCGAGCTGGAGGTCGACGAGATCGGCCCCTCGCTGCGGTACGCGACCGCGAAGGTCAACAAGGTCAGCCGTGGAGACGGCGGCGGCGGCTTCGGCGGCGGCGGCCAGTCTCGTGGCGGTGGCGGCGGTGGCGGTGGCGCCCCGGCCGACGACCCCTGGGGCTCCGCGCCCCCGGCGGGTTCCGGCGGCGGCTTCTCCGACGAGCCCCCCTTCTAGACCGCACCCCTTACCTCACCGCGTGATCCCAGGAGTAACCACATGGCCAAGCCGCCTGTGCGCAAGCCCAAGAAGAAGGTCTGCGCGTTCTGCAAGGACCGCAATGCGCACGCGATCGACTACAAGGACACCACCCTGCTCCGGAAGTACATCTCGGACCGGGGCAAGATCCGCGCCCGCCGGGTGACCGGCAACTGCTCGCAGCACCAGCGCGACGTCGCGGTCGCGGTCAAGAACGCCCGCGAGATGGCGCTGCTGCCCTACACCTCGACCGCTCGCTGAGAAAGGGGAGACACCGTGAAGCTCATCCTCACCGCTGACGTCAGCGGCCTCGGTGGCCCCGGCGACATCGTCGAGGTCAAGGACGGCTACGGCCGCAACTACCTGCTGCCCCGCGGCCTGGCGATCCTCGCCACCAAGGGCGCGGCCAAGCAGGTCGAGGTCATCCGCCGCGCGCAGGAGACCCGCCGGGTCCGCGACCTGGACCACGCCAAGGAGATCAAGTCCTCGCTGGAGGGCCTGGGTTCCGTGACGCTCAAGGCGAAGGCCGCCGTCGGCTCGAAGAAGCTGTTCGGCTCGGTCACCTCGTCCGACGTCGTGTCCGCCGTGCGCAACGCCGGTGGTCCGGCGCTGGACAAGCGCGCGGTCGAGATCGGCGGGCACATCAAGACCCTGGGCAAGCACACCGTTTCGGTGCGCCTGCACCCCGAGGTCACCGTGTCGCTGGCCGTCGAGGTCGCTGCCGCGGGCTGAGTCCCACCCGCGATTCGACGCCGGGAGCGCCGTCCGGCCGGATACTCCGGTCGGGCGGCGCTTCTGCACATCCGGCTGTGGACAACCCGCTGTGACGGGTCGGTCGCGACACGCCGCGCAGGCGGTTACACGCGACACGCCGGGGTGTGACCAAGGACTTTTCCACACAGTTATCCACAGGGTCTGACCAGCGGAAACTTCCGTCACAGGCCGAGTTGTACCCAGGTTGTCCACAGCTTTCCAGCACACTGTGGCCAACCCGCCGCAACCATCCCCAGGCTGTCCACCGGTCTATCCCCAGGGTCGTTTGCCTGCGCCATCCGGGGGCCTCTAGCGTCCGCGAGGTCGCTGAGCGTGGCTCGCGGAAATTGTCGTACCCGCGAGGTAGAACTTGGCACACGAGAGGATTGGGGTGAGTGCGCGGTGGCGCTGGTGGACGACCGGGGTATGGCCGAGCCCGGTTTCGAACGGCAGCCGCCACAGGACCTGGCGGCGGAGCAGTCCGTGCTGGGCGGGATGCTGCTGAGCAAGGACGCCATCGCCGACGTCGTCGAAGTGCTCGCCCCCAACGACTTCTACCGGCCCGCGCACCAGGCCGTGTACGACTGCGTGCTGGACCTCTACGGGCGCGGCGAGCCCGCCGACCCGATCACCGTGTCGGCCGAGCTGGAGCGCCGCGGCGAACTGCTGCGGGTCGGTGGCGCGCCGTACCTGCACACCCTGATCGCGACCGTGCCGACCGCCGCCAACGCGTCCTACTACGCCGAGATCGTGGCGGAGAAGGCCGTGCTGCGCCGGCTGGTGGAGGCGGGCACCCGGATCGTGCAGCTCGGCTACAACGGCGCGGAGGGCGCCGACGTGGACGAGGTGGTGGACCGGGCGCAGGCGGCCATCTACGAGGTGACCGAGCGGCGCACCACCGAGGACTACGTGGTGCTGGAGGAGCTGCTCCAGCCCACCATGGACGAGATCGACGCCATCGCGTCCCGGGGCGGCTCGTCCCTGGGCATCCCGACGGGCTTCGCCGACCTGGACGAGCTGACCAACGGCCTGCACCCCGGCCAGATGATCATCGTCGCGGCGCGCCCCGGCGTCGGCAAGTCCACCCTGGGCCTGGACTTCGCCCGGTCGTGCTCGGTGAAGCACGGTCTGACCAGCGCGATCTTCTCGCTGGAGATGAGCCGCACGGAGATCGTGATGCGCATGCTGTCGGCCGAGGCGCGCATCCGGCTGGGCGACATGCGCGGTGGCCGGATGAGCGACGACGACTGGACCAGGCTGGCCCGGCGGATGAGCGAGATCAGCGAGGCGCCGCTGTTCGTGGACGACTCGCCCAACCTGACCATGATGGAGATCAGGGCGAAGGCGAGGCGGCTCAAGCAGCGCCACGACCTGCGCCTGGTCGTGGTCGACTACCTTCAGCTGATGTCGTCGGGCAAGCGCAGCGAGTCCCGCCAGCAGGAGGTCTCCGAGTTCTCCCGGAACCTCAAGCTCATCGCGAAGGAGCTCGAAGTCCCGGTCATCGCCATCAGCCAGCTCAACCGAGGCCCGGAACAGCGCACCGACAAGCGCCCCCAGCTGTCCGACCTGCGCGAGTCGGGCTCGCTGGAGCAGGACGCCGACATGGTGATCCTGATCAACCGCCCCGACGCCTGGGAGCGCGACGACCCGAGGGCCGGCGAAGCGGACCTGATCATCGCCAAGCACCGGGCCGGCCCCACCGCCACCATCACGGTGGCACACCAACTCCACTACAGCCGCTTCGCCGACCTCGCCCAGGGCTGACCGGTGGCAGCGGGAGGCGGGCGTCGGGGTGGGTGCCTCGACGGGCTCCCCAGCATGGCGCGGTAATCGTCCTCCGACGCTCAGGAGGTCGCCGCGTAGCGGGTGGCGATCGCGGCGGCGCGGTCGCGCAGGGCGGTGCGCAGCCACTGCGGGGCCAGGGCTTCCGCGTTCGTGGCGAGCTGCCACAGCGCCCACTCGGCGTGCCTCGGATCCTGGAAGGTCACCTCCAGCCGCAGTCGGCCGTCCGCGTCGGCTTCTTCGGCGAGGACGGCCAGCGCGGTGCCCACCAGCGCCTCCCGCCGCGCCGGGTCCACCCGCACCAGCGCGGTGACCTGGTCGCCGCCGGTCCGGAACCGCGTGCTGCGCTCCTGCCAGGCCCGGTCCAGGTCGACCCGGTCCGGTCGCTCCGCGGGTTCGGCGAGTTCCTCGGCGGCCAGGATCCGGGACAACCGGTAGGTGCGGTCCGCGCCGGACCTCGTGGCCAGCAGGTAGCCCTGTTCGCGCACCGTGACCAGGCCGATCGGGTCCACCGTGCGCCATTCCGGCGTCCGGCCCACCGCCGCGTAGTGGATGCGCAGCTTGTGCCCGGCGAACACCGCGCGCCGGACCTCGGCCGCGACGGGGTCGGGTACCTCCTCGGCGACCAGTCGACGCGAGAGGAGGTCGCTCTCGGGGTCGATGAGCAGTCGCTCGGCCACGCCGGCCGCGGTGTCCCGTTGGCTTTCGGGTAGCGCGTCGACCACCTTGAGCATGGCCGAAGCGAGCGCCGAGCCGAGGCCGAACGCCTGCGCGCCGCGCCGTGATCCGGCGACCAGCAGGGCGAGGGCCTCGTCGTGGTTCAGTCCGGTGAGCTCGGTCCGGAAACCGGGCAGCAGCGCGAAACCGCCGTGCCGGCCGCGTTCGGCGTGCACCGGGACGCCGGCTGCGGACAGCGCCTCGATGTCGCGCAGCACGGTGCGGGTGGACACCTCCAGCTCGCGGGCCAGCGCGGTCGCGGACAGCCGGCCGCGCTGGCGCAGCAGCAGCACCAGGGAGACCAACCGGTCGGCGCGCATCCGAAAACCCTAGATGAATACCTGACACAGGATGTCGTGATTCGTTGGGAGGCTGATCGGCATGACGAGCAAGGCAAGGGCCACTGAGCCGAACGACCTGGGCAGGTACTTCATCGAGCGCGGCAACGCGGGCGACGTCGACGGACTGGTGGCGTTGTACGAGCCGGACGCCGTGCTGGCGTTCCCGCCGGGCAATCTCGCGACCGGACATGCGGAGATCCGCGAAGTGTACGAGCAGTTCGTCGCGGCGGCGCCGGTGCTCTCGCCGGGCAGGCAGCACCCGGCACTGGTGAGCGGCGACCTGGCACTCACGGTGTCCACGCTGACCACGGGCGAGATGGCCGTCGAGATCGCCCGTCGCCAGCCGGACGGCTCGTGGCTGTGGGCGTTGGACCAGCCGGTGCTCGTGCCGTAGCGGGACGGCGGTGGGCCGGCGCGGCCGAGCCCACCGCCGCGCGGGCTCGGCGCGCGTCCTCCCGGGTCGCGTCCGGTCGCTCAGGGCATCCGTGCCCAGAAGTCCAGGCGGTGGTCGGCCCGGTAGTCCGTGCCACCGATCCGGTCGGGTGCCAGGGACTGGACGTGGCCGGTGCCGAAGTCGGGCCAGGCCGGCAGGTCGACGTGGGCGGGATCGCCGTTCGCGGCGAAGGCCGCCCAGTACCGGTGCATCCGGTCGGCGAGTTCGCGTTGTGCCGCCGACAACGTCGGGCCGCCCGGGAAGTCGAACTGGTACACCAGTTCGCTGGAGTGCTGGGCGCCGGTCGGGAAACCGGGGAGCGGCACGAGCGGTGGGGCGTCCCGGTCGGCGAACTCGTAGAACCACGTGTCGGTGTGCGCGGCGAAGGTTCGCCCCAGTTCCCAGGCCGGTCGCGCCCAGGCCCGGTCCGTGCAGACCTGTGCCCAGGCGAGGCCCGGTGTCGGGAAGTGGTCGAGCGGGTAGCGCGCGACGACCTCGTCCGCCGCGTCACCGAACGCCTCGGCCGCCAGTCGCGGGTAGCTCTCGGCTGTGACCGGGTTGCCGGCGAGGTCCGCGAAGAGGCCTACGAGGAATCGCGCCTCGTCCCGCGTGGTGCCCAGCACCAGCGGCACCCGGTGGAAGCGCCCGGCGGGCAGTGCCTCCTCGGGCGATTCGGGCAGGGTGGGTCCGCCGAAGGCCGGCCGGATGAAGGCGCCCGACGCCTGGAGCAGGTCCGCCACCGGAACCCGCCGGAGCTGCGCTAGCGCCGACTCGGGATCGCTGCCCGGCGTGATCCACCCGTGCTCGACGGCGGTGGCGGCGCCGAGCCGGTCCAGCTCGGCCGCCGGCGACCACATCGACGGCAGCGCCGGGACACCGGGGATGAAGGTGTGCGCCGGCGTCGAGCCCATGACCGCGAACGCGCTCTGCAGGATCGCGCGGTGGAAGAGCCCGGCCGAGGCGGGTGACACCAGGTGCGCTGCGATCATCAGTGCCCCGTAGGACCCGCCGACCAGGGTCACGTTCGCCGGGTCGCCGCCGAATCGCGTGATCTCCCGCCGCACCCAGCGCAGTGCGGCCTGCTGGTCCTGCAAGCCGAAGGTCCCCCCGTCGGCGAGGCCGGGGTAGCCGAAGCAGCCGAGCACGCCGAGCCGGGAGTTCGGTGCCACGACGACGAGGTCGCCGGTGACGGCCAGCCGCTGCGGATCGCAGGTGGCAGCGGTTCCGTTCGTCCCGCCGCCGCCGTGCAGCCACACCACCACCGGTCGCCCGGTGCCCGGGACCGCCGGCACGGTGACGTCCAGCGTCAGGCAGTCCTCGTCGACGGAGGTGACGTCCGCGAACGACTGGGCCGACTGCGGCGCGGGGTTCCCCGGCTCGGTCGCGTCCCGGACGCCGGACCAGGGCGCGACCGGTGCGGGCGACCGCCATCGCCGGTCCCCGACCGGGGGCGCGGCATAGGGGATGCCCCGGAACGACAGGTGTCCGTCGAACCGGCGGCCGCGGATGGTGCCGCTGCTCAGCCCTGCGGTCACGTGGTGGGTCATCGCCTTCGCTCCCCGACCGACCCTCGTAGCAATACGATCATATGGCTACGTTAGCCGTATGACCCTATTGCTGTCGCGGGGGGTTTCGTACGCGGCGTGACGGAGCGAGGAGGTCAGCGTTCCCGCGCACCGTGACGCCCGGTGAAGACCGTGGCGACGACCCGGCGCAGCACCTCCCGTGCCGGGAACGCGTCCGCGCCCGAGAGCGCGAGCTGATCGGCCAGACCCTGTACGGTCGCGAGGATCGTGCGGGCGGCGAGCACGGCGTCGACACCGGGTTCGACCTCACCGCGCTCCACGCCGCTCTCGATCACCGTGGTGACGTAGCCGAGGAGGTCCCGGCCCGCCCGCCGCGCGACATCGGCCAGAACGGGCTGGTGCAGCGCTTGAGCCTGCAACCCCTGCCGGACGCGGTACTCGACGTCCCGCGCCGCGTCGAGCGGCAGCAGTTCGGCCAGGCTGTCGAGCAACACCTCCGCGACCGGGAGGCGGGCGGCCTCGCCGTTGCGAACACGAACCCGCACCCGCTCGCCCATGCGGCTCGCGGCGTCGTCGTAGGCGAAGCGCAGCAGCGCGTCCTTGCCGGGGAAGTAGTGCTGGATGAGCCCGACCGAGATCCCGGCCTCGGCCGCCACCCGCGAGAACGAGACGGCGGCGAACCCCTCCGCGGCGAGCAGGCGCTGGAACGCCCGCGCGATCTGGGTACGACGCTGGTCATGATCGGCAACCCGTGGCACACCAGTACCATATACTCGTACTGCTACCACCGGATTGGACCTCCGCCCTATGCGCACCAACCTGCGTGACGACCTGAAAGCGGCCCTCAAGGCCCGGGACCGCGTGGCCATCACCGCACTCCGCTCCGCCTTGGCGGCGATCGACAACGCCGAAGCCGTCCCCGACGGCCACTCGTCCGGCGACGTCACGGGGAGCGAACACGTCGCGGGAGCGGCAAGCGGCCTGGGTGCGGCAGAAGCGGAACGTCGTCACCTCACCGAAGCCGACCTGCGGTCGATCGTCGAGCACGAGGTACAGGAGCGCACGGCCGCCGCGAAGGAGTACGCGCAGCTCGGCCGCACCGACCTCGCCGAGCGGCTCCGCGCAGAGGCCGAGGTGCTGGATCGGCACCTGCGCCCGACCCCGTAGTACGACCGGGCAGCCGCAGATCGACACGTCGCCGGCGGCGAGCCCCCGCACGACGGGAGGGCGCGGTGCGTCGAAGCGGGCGCGCGCCACCGACCGTTTGCCCGCACACCACGTGCCGCGTGAGGTGAACGTCCGCAAAATGGCGCATACGATCAAGGGATGCCACCCGACGCGGCGCGGCGCAGCGACCGTTCGAGGCGGGCCATCCTCGCGGCCGCTCTTGAGTTGGTCGAGCTGCTGGGTTACGCGAAGTTGACCATCGAGGCGGTCGCCGCCCGGGCGGGGGTGGGGAAGCAGACCATCTACCGGTGGTGGCCTTCGAAGGGGCCCCTGTTGTTCGACGCGTTCGTCGAGTTCGGGGCTTCCGGACGGGCGGTCCGGCCGTTGGGCGACTTGGGGGAGGACCTCCGGCTGGAGTTGCGGGAGGCCATCGACGAGTTGGCCGAGCGGCGGTTCGACCAGGTCTGCCGGGTGCTCGTGCACGAGGCCCGGACGGATCTGGTGACGTTGTTGCTGACGCCTCGGCGAGTCGTGTTGGAGCAGCGGTTGGCGGCCGCGCAGCGGGCCGGGGAGATCCGGGGTGACGTCGACGTGCCGGCTGCCGCCGAGCTGCTGCTGGGCCCGGTGTACCAACGGTGGTTGCTGCGAACGGGGCCGTTGACCGGGACGTTCTCCGACACGGTCGTCGACCTCACGCTCCGGGCGCTGCGGGGGTGAGCATGATCGGTATGGTCTGCCGATCATGGGGTATGCCGTGGTCGACGTGGAGACGACCGGGTTCGCGGCGGGGCGGTCGGACCGGGTCGTCGAAGTCGCGGTGGTGCGGCTGGACGACTCCGGCCGGCAGACCGGCGAGTGGTGCACGCTGCTGAACCCCGGGCGTGACCTCGGACCTCAGCACGTGCACCGGATCAGCGCCGCCGACGTGTGGGACGCCCCGACCTTCGCGCAGGCCGCCGGGTCGCTGGCGCGGCAGCTCGCCGGGCGGGTGCTGGTCGCGCACAACCTGTCGTTCGACGCCCGGTTCCTCGCCGCCGAGTTCGGCCGCCTGGGCGTCGACCTCGCGCTGGACGGGCTGTGCACCATGCGGTTGGCGGCCCGGTTCCTGCCCGGCTCCAAGCGGTCGTTGCAGGCTTGCTGCGACGCTGCGGGGATCGTGTTGGACGACGCGCACTCCGCGTTGCACGACGCGCGCGCCACCGGGCGGTTGTTCGCGCACTACCTGCGGCACGGGTCGCTGGACGGACCTACCGTTCCGTGGCCCCGGCTGCCCGGTGACGACATCGGCGAGGTGCGTCGCGGGCACGCGGTCGTGGTGGCGCGCACCGAGCGGGTCGCGTTGCGGCGGGGCGACCCGGTGGTGTTCACCGGGCAGATGACCCAGCCGCGGGACGTGTGGGTCTCCCGCGCGCACGACGCCGGCCTCGTCAGCCAGGGGTACGTGACCCGGTCCACCCGCGTGCTGGTCGCGGCCGACCCGTTCACGCTGTCCGGCAAGGCCCGGCGGGCGCGGGCGTACCGGGTGCCGATCGTGTCCGAAGTGGACTTCGAGTCGATGGTCGGAGCGTTACACCGCTGACCGAAGATCACCGGACCGAGTGGTGTCGGGCCTATTGAAAAGGCCGCGACCTGCGGGGAGGCTCTTCACGGACAGGCCTGCACCCGGCGGAGGGCACGAGTCCTATGAGTACCGTGCGGACAACGACCCACCGTGCGGTGTGGGACGAACTCGTCGCCGGACTCCCGGTCGGGCTCCTGCTCCAGGACGTGACCGGCGCGGTGCTCGCGGGCAACCGGCTCGCCGCCTCGCTGATGGGCGTGCCCTCGTCGGCGCTGCCCGGCTTCCAGCAGCCGCAGGCCCGCGACACCTCCGGCGCGCCGCTGCCGTCGTGCGCCGAACTGGTCTCGCAGGTGCTGCGCACCGGCGCACCGCAGACCGTCCCGATGGTCCTGCCGCACGCCCGCGTGTGGGCCGAGTACCACCCGCTCGAACTGCGCGGACAGGTGCTGGTGGTGCTGCGGCCGGTGCAGGACGACGTGCCGCACTCGGCCCGGCTGCTGGACGGGTTGACCGGGCTGCCGGCTCGGGAGCTGCTGCTGGACCGGCTGGACCAGGCGCTGACCCGGGCGCGGACGCACGGCACGCTGGCTTCGCTGGTGCTGGCGGACGTGCACCGGCTGGCCGCGGTGAACCGGGAGCACGGGTTCCGGCGGGGTGACGAGTTGCTGACCGTGATCGCGGGGCGGTTGCGGGAGGGGTTGCGGGCCGACTACACGGTGGCCCGGTACGGCGGGGACGAGTTCGCGGTGGTGGCCGAGCACCCGAACGGCAGTGGCGAGGCGGTGGCGGCCAGGGTGCGGGAGTTGGCCGGGCGGGCGGTGCGGATCGCGGGGGTGCGGGTGCGGCCGGGGGTGCGGGTGTGCTGGGTGACCAGCGACGGAAACGCTCCGGTGCACTCGGTGCTGGCGCACGTGGAGGAGCGGTTGCGGCATTGAGGTGCCGAGGTGCGGGGCTGCGGTAACGAACCGCGGGGCGGGCACGTGCTGGGCGGCGTGCTGGGCGGTGACGCGCTGAGCTGTGACGCGTCGGGCGGTGGCGCCTCGGGCGGTGACGTGCTGGAGCGGTGGCCGGCCCGCTGACCTGCCGGGTCGCGGGGCCGGCGATCCTGGCCGGAACAGGGCTGAGCCCCTGGCACTGGTGTGCCAGGGGCTCAGCCGCGGGAGGGAGGTCGGTCAGATGCGGGGCAGGATGGTGGTGGTTTCCAGGGCTCCGAAGACGGTCTTGGAGTCCAGGCCGGCCATGGCCGGGGCGTAGGCGCGGTCGGTTTCCCCGGTGAGCGGGGCCGGGGTCTCGACGCCGTTCAGGGGGTTGATGTGCATGCCGCTGACCGACGCGTCGGACAGGCTCGGGGTCGGGACCGCCGTGCGCGGCTGCGCGACGCCCGGCACCGGCACGACGACCGGCAGGACCACCGGGGACGCGATCGGCAGGGTGTTCAGGGTCGGCACGTTGCGCTGCTGACCGCCCGTGCCGGGCAGCGGCAGCACGCCCTGGATCACGGGGGTGACGCCGAGGTTGCCGCCGAGCAGCGGCAGGGTGCCGCCGAACGACCGCTCGTCGGACAGGTCGGTCAGGTCCGCCACGTCGGGGCGGTCGGTCAGCTCGGGCAGGTCCGCCAGCGCGGCGGGCATGGGCAGGTTGGCGGCGTCGCCCAGCTTCGACAGGACGGGCCGGACCTTGTTCAGCGCGGCCGGCTTGGTCGTGCCGGTGACCTTGCTCAGCTTCGCCAGGCCGGGCTTGACCTGGTTCAGCTGCGACAGACCCGCCTGCTTCTTGGGCAGCGTGGCCGGGCGGGGCAGGGTGGCGGCGTCACGCAGCTGCTTCAGGCCCGGCAGGACCGTGCCGTCTTCCACCGTCGGCAGCTTGGCCAGGGTGGGCAGCTTGCCCAGGCTCGCCACCGTGGACAGGGGCGTCTGCACACCGTTGGTGCCGGTGGGCGCCTTCGGCGCCGCCTTCGCGGGCACTCCCGGGGCACCGGCCTTCGGCGCGGACAGCGCCGGGACCGGCAGGGCCGGAGCACCGAGGTCCGGCGCGGGCAGGGCCGGGGTGCCGAGTCCCGGCGCGGGAAGCGCGGGGGCACCCAGGTCCGGCGTGGGCAGCGCCGGCGCCGGCAGGGCCGGGGCGGCGAGCTTCGGCGCGGTCAGGCTGCCGAGCTGGGGCACGGGCAGCTGGCCGACGGGCAGCTGACCCGCCGGCGACTGGGCCGCAGGCGACTGGGCCGCGGGCAGCTGAGCCGCGGGCAGCTGGGTGACCGGCAACTGGGCCGCGGGGAGCTGGGTGGCGGGCAGCTGGTTCACCGGCAGCTGGTTGAACGGCAGCTGGTTCACCGGCATCTGGTTCAGCGGCAGCTTGCGCGGGTCGACCAGCTTGCCGAAGCCGTTCACGTCGGTCAGCTTGGGCAGCTCGGCCGTGTCCGCCAGCGCGGCCGGGTCGTTCAGCCGCGACGGGTCCAGCAGCTTGGCCGGGTCGATCAGCTGCCGCACCGAACCGAAGTCGGACAGCCGGTCCAGGCTGCCGAACGACGTGAGGCGGTCCAGGCTGGTCAGCGAGGGCACCTCGGTCGGGCCCATCAGGCTGTCCACGCCCGCCGGCAGCTGGATGCCCTTCGGCGCCACGTTGCGGGTGACGTCGTCGTCGTCCTCGCCGGTCCGCTGGGCGGCGCTGTCCTGCACGTCGGCGGTCGCGGTGCCGAGCACGTCGACCGGCACGTCGTGCACGACCGGACGGGTCTCGGCGGGCACGGACAGGTCGTGCCCGGTGGCCGCGCCGCTGCCCTCGGTGTCGGTCTTGCCACCGGAGTGGGCCAGGCTGGTGGTCTTCGCGTCCGAGGAGGCCAGGCCGCCCACGGTCACCGCGTCGCCGAACACGCCGGGCTCGGCGTTCGCGGGCACCGAGACCAGGTTGCCGGACAACGAGGACTCGTTCGCCCTGGTGTCGTGGTCGCCGCCGGCGATCACCGCGGAGTTGTTCACCGCCTTGGACTCGCCGTTGCCGGCGGCGGTGGCCGTGTCGCCGAACGTCTGGAGCGGCACGGCGGGCTGGGCGGTGAGGCCGTTGCCGGACAGCGAGCCCCGGTTGCCCCCGGTCTTCACGTCGCCACCGGAGAACGAGGTGAACTCGTTGTCGGCGGTGCTGCGCACGTTGCTGCCCGCGCCGACCGCGCTGCCGAACACCTGCGGGGACGAGGCCTGCGGCAGCGAGACGACGTTGCCCGCCAGCGAGCCCTGGTCACCGGTGGACAGGGCCGAGCCGCCGGACCGGGAGTCGAGCTCGCTCTTCACGTCCGACGAGCCGTTGCCGACGCCGAGGGCGTTGAGGCCGAAGACCTGCGCCGGGTTCGACGTCGGGGCTTCCACGATGTTGCCGGACAGCGAGCCGTGCTTGCCGGTGGCCTCGGACGGGCCGCCGGTGACGATCGTGGTGTCGCTGTCGGCGCCGGACTTCGGGTTCGCCACCGCGCCGCCCGCGTTGCCGAACACCTGGCCGCCGAACGCGGTCGGCGCGGTCACCACGTTGCTGGACACCGTGCCGTCGTCGTCACGGCTGTTGGGCGCGCCGCCCGAGCGGATGGTCTTCTGCTCGGTGGCGGTGCCGGACGAGTTGCCGGCCGCGCCCAGCGCGTTGCCGTAGCCCTCGGCGGGCATGCCCACCGGGACCTGGCCGATGTTGCCGGAGACGACGCTGTCGTTGCCGGTGCTGCCGTTGTAGCCGCCCGCGCGCGAGTCGACCTCGTTGGTGCAGTCGGCGTTGGCGATGCCGCCGCCGGCCGCGCCGTTGCCGCACAGGTCGACCGCGCCCGCCGGGGGCAGGTTCACCGAGTTGCCGGAGATGGTCGAGCGGTCGCCGTTGGTCAGCGTCTCGCCGCCGGCGGTCGCCGCCGAGTCGTTCGAGTGGCGGGCCGAGGTGTTGCCGACGGCCGCACCCGAGTTGCCCGCGCCGGACACCGGCAGGGCGATCGGCGCGTCCACGATGGTGCCGGACGCGGTCGAGTCGTCGCCGCTGGTGTCGGTGACCCCGCCGGCCTTGGCGTCGCTGCGGGTCGCGCTGACCGCGTCCGCGTTGCCGACCACGCCGCCGGCGTTGTCGCCCACCGAGACGGGGCCGGCCAGCTGCGGCTGGAGCACGTTGCCCGAGGCGGAGGCGTTCTCACCGCTGGTGTCGATCCACCGGCCCGCACCGTTGCGGGCGGCCTTCTCGCCGCCGGCGGTGGAGCTGGTGCTGTTGCGGGACGCCGTGTCGGCGCTGCCCACCGCACCCAGGGAGTTGCCGTTCACCGCGGCCGAAGGCGCGAACGGGGCCGCGAGGACGTTGCCGGCACCCGAGCTGCGGTCGCCGTTGGTGGTGAGCGCGCCGCCCGAGGAGGCCGTGCTGTCCGCGCTGGAGGTGCTGTTGGCGATGCCGCCCGCGGCGACCGCGTTGTTGGTCGCCTGCACCGGGGTGGACTGCTGCACGGCGGCGATGTTGCCGGACAGCGAGCCGTCCGAGCCGGAGGTGGCGATGTCGCCGCCGGCGGACGCGTCCTGCTTGGCGGTGGACTCCGAGTAGGCGTTGCTGCCGGCCGCGACGGCGTTGCCGCTGGCCGCGACCGGGGTCGCGCCGTGGACGGCGGCGACGTTGCCCGCGAGCGAGCTGTTCGAGGCGGTGGTGCGGACGTCGCCGTTGCTCGACGTGGACTGCGTGCAGGTGTCGGTGGCGCTGGCCGGGCCACCGGCCGCGACGGCGTTGCCGCAGGCCTTGACCGGGACCACGATGTCGCCGTCGGCCGCGTTGCCGCGGGTCAAGCCGGAGGTGTCGACCGTGCTGACGCGGTCCTGGGCGCTGCGGACGAGCGGGTTGTCGGACGGGGCGGTGACGCCCACGCTCCCGGTGTTGATCTCCCGCTTGATCTCCGGCAGGTCGCGGTTGCCCGCCGGAGTCCCCAGGTTGTTCTCGTCGACCTCGACCGGCACCCGCACCTGCGCGTCCAGCGGCGGCGGCGGAGCGTCGGGACTGACGTTCTCCTGGGCTGAAGCGATGCCCGTACCGAGCATCAGCAAACCACCCGTGACAAGTGCGGATTGAATACCGCGCTTGGCCCAGGTTTGCATGGGTTCTCCTTCTTCCAGTGTCCCTTGCGGGAGGTGAAGGGTGGTCGGACGCGATCCCGCGTCAGGCAGACGACCACCCGGATCGGGGGGTGGTGGCGCGGCTTCTCGACCGGGTTACGGGTGCGCGAAAGAACGCGTCGGTCGATTACCGGGACGGCCGGAGGGCCGTCGCGGACCGCGCGCTCGGATCAGTCAGGGGTGATGCCGGGCTGCTTGCCGGGCATCACGGTGTTCCGCTCGGTGGCGGGCAGCAGTGCCCGAGCCACGGCGGGGTCGACACCGTCGGCGGTCGTGCCCGTGAACGGGCCGTTGCCGCCGCCGGCGGAGCCGGCACCGTCGCCACCGCACGAGCAGTGCACCGGCACCCCGAGCGGAGGTGCGAACGGGGCGAACGGAGGTCCGGCCGGGTCTGACTGGCGGGAGTGGTGCGGCTCGCCGGGCAGCGCGTCGAGCTGCTGCGCCGACGAGGACGACCAGGTCTCGCTGAGCTTGCCGAACGGCCCGCGCACCACCGGGGTGCCGACGGAAACCGGCACGGCGGTGGCGTTCTGGGCGGGCTCGGTCTGCCGGACCGCGACCGCGACCGCGACCGCGCGCCCGGTGAGGGCGTGGTCGGTGCGGACCGGCCCGGTCGAGCGGGGCTCGAACCAGGTGTGCACGTGACCGAACGTGTCGCGGATGCCTTCCGCGACCTGGCCCAGGTCGGGCGGTGCCGCGTCACCCGCCCGCTGGGCGCGCAACGCGGCGTCGAGGTCGAGCACGGTCTCCCGGACCGGTGCGACGACCTGCCGGACGGGCTCGCGGTCGGTCACGACGTGCGTGACGACCGTGACCGCGTCCTCGTGGTCGGCCACCTGTGCGGTGGCCGGAGCGGTGGACAGCGCCCACGCGGCGGCAGTGCCAGCCAGCGTGCCGCCGGCGACCAGCAGGGCACGGGAGAGCAGCCGCTTCACGCGGCTCACCCCCGCACCCGCTCGCTGGTCGGCCGACGACAACACTGGTACCTCCACCTGAACGCTCATGGGTTTGTCGGCGCGAGTCGATCGAAGGCGATCAGGCCGACGCGGTCGAGACTGCCGGCAGGCGTACCCGGTGCGCACTGGTTCGCCACCGGGTTCGCCGGATCGTGTGATCGACACTCCGTGTTGTCGGCTTTAACTCTGCGTGTTCGAGGCTGGTCACACCCTCTTCAGCACCCGCGCCGCACCCGCCGCCGCGGTCGACGCGAGGATCCAGCCCACCGCGATCAGCGAGCTGGAGATCCACTGCGAGGCCCCGCTGAACTTCCACTTGCCGTCCTGGCCCAGGTCGACGATCGGGATCAGCAGGTCCATCGCCAGCAGCCACGGGTTCCACGACGGCGACTCGTCGTCGTTCAGCCTGGGCATCTCGTGGCCGAGGAACCAGAGCGTGCCGACCAGCCAGAACGCCATCAGCCAGGCGATCGCCAGCCACGGCCGGTAGCCGTAGCCGACGGTCCAGCGCTGGAGGAAGCCCCACACCCGGCCCGCGCGCCCCAGCTCGGAGTACCGGCGGTGCTGCTTCTCCAGCTGCACGTGCTGCGCGAGCTCCTCCTCGCCGCCGTCCCGGTAGACGTTCGCCAGCTGCTCGTAAGGACCCGGCGCGAAGTCCGGCTGCACCTCGCGCAGCCACCGCAGCCGGGTCCGCACGTCCACGTGCGGCGTGGACGAGATCGAGCCGAACGTGAAGTCCTCCACGTCCACGCCCCCGGTGGCCGCCCACAGCCCCGGACCGTCCAGCACGGCCGTCGCGCTCACCCGCCGCAGCACCACCCGGCCCACCGGGGTGCTGTCCTCGGACAGGCGCAACACGAGTTGCCGGACGGTCAACCCGTAGGCGTTCAACGCGATGTCGCTGCCCGGACCGCCCAGCCGCGCCCCGGTGAACGTGGCCATCTTGCCCACCTCGGCCAGCCGTATGCGCACCCCGCCGACGGCGGTGAAGCCGTGGCTGCACAACAGGTCCTTGCCGACCGAGGCCACCCGCGCGTCCAGCGACGGCTTCACCGTGCCGTCCGGTCGGCGACGCGGCATCGACAGGATCGCGCCCGAGCAGTCCAGGGTGGACCCGATCTCGGCGTTCTGGAGTCGCAGCGAGCCCTTGGCCCGGAGGTCCCGCAGGAACAGCGTGCCGCCCACCCGCAGCCGGTCGGCGAACAGCACGTCGATGCCGGGGCCGTGCAGCTGCACACCGGACAGGCTCGCGCTGCCCCGCACGTGCGCGTCCACCAGCCGCACCTGCCCGTAAGCGCGCAACGCCGACTCGCGGGCCCCGCCACCGCGGAAACCGCCGTTGACCGCCCCGCGCGCTTCGAGGTCGCCGCGCACCTGGATGCCGTCGGCGTGCAGCGCCACCGGAATGCGGTCCACGACCTCGCCGGCCTTCAGCTCGTCCACCACGTCCTGCCGCCCGATGGCCGCGCCGGACAGCCGCAGGTAGCCGCCGATCTCCGCGTTCGGCAGCCGCACCGTGCCGCCGGAGGTGAAGCCGTCGTCCAGCTCGACGTTGCCCTCGACCCGGATGCGGTCGGCGACCAGGGACGCGGCCTCGTCGGCGGTGCCGCGCGGGATCACCAGGACCGGGCGGTCGACCACGCTCGCCCGCAGCCGGGCGCCGGAGAACACCACGTTGCCGTTGACGCGGGCCCCGTCCAGCAGGATGCGGCCCTCGGCGGTGAACCGGCCGCCCTCCGCGTCGCAGAACAGGTTGCCCGCGATGGTCACGCCGGACGCGTCCAGGGCGTTCTCGCCGGGGTTCACCAGCCGCGCGCCGCCCAGGTGCACCGAGCCGCCGATGTTCGCGCCGCGCAACCGCACCTCGCCGCCCGCCCGCAGCGCGACGGCCTGGAGCGAACCCGAGAGCCGGATGCGGGCGGCGAGCAGCGCGTGGTCGCCCTTGCTCCGCAGCACGGCCCCGGCCAGCCGGAACGTGCCGTCGACCGTCGCGTCCGTCAGGTCCACCACGCCGTCGCTGGTGAAACCGGCCTCCAGCACCAGGTCGCTGCCCACGCGCAGGTTGCGCCCCCACAGGCCGGGGACCTTGCAGCCGCGCATCCGCAACCCCACCAGGCGGGCCATCCGCAGGTCCGGCGGCTGCTCGAACGTGCAGTCCAGGAAGTCCACGACGTGCTCGACCCGGACACCTTCCAGCGCGAACAGGCCGACGACGTGCGCGCCGACCAGCCGCAGCGCCGCGCCGGGGACGGGTTCGACGAGCAGCGCGGACAGCACCTCACCGCGCACGACGCGGTCGCGCCGGGGCGCCTTGGGGTCGAACCGGACCCGGCGGCCGGTGGCGAACGCGGCCCGGATCTCCTCCTCGGCGTCGGTCACCCGCCGATCCGATCATCCCGGCCGCGCCGGTGACCAGCGTTCGGGGGAATTGGGTGACCGGGGATACGGCCGCGGGTGGTCGAGCCCGAAGCCCCCGCGGCAGGCGTCCGCACCGGGCGGCACGCGGTTCCGCGGGCCGGCCGAACTGCCCGTGCGGTGGTGACGTCGGGAACTCCGGCGCCATGTCGTCCCCTTTGTCCGGCCCGGGTGGGTGTCCGCGGGCTACGGTGATCGTGTGACGGGGAGCGAGTCGGAAATCAGTGCGCGGGTGCCGCGGCTGCTGAGGGTCAGTGCGGCGTTGAGCTGGCGGTTCGTCGCGATCGTCGCCGCGCTGTACGTGGTGGGCATGGTGATCGGGTACCTCACCACGATCGTCATCCCGGCCGGGATCGCGCTGCTGCTCGCGGCGCTGCTGTCGCCGGCGGTGGCGCAGCTGGTGCGGATCGGCGTGCCGCGCGGGTTGGCGACCGGGCTGGTGCTGATCGGGGGCATCGCGGTGGTCGGCGGCGTGCTCACGTTCGTCATCACCGAGTTCTCCAACGGCCTGCCCGAGCTGCAGAAGCAGGTGAACGCCAGCCTCGACACGATCCGGGTCTGGCTGCACGACGGGCCGCTGCAGCTGAGCGACCTCCAGCTCCAGCAGTACCTGGACCGGGTGCTCCAGACGGTGAAGGACAACCAGGCCGAGATCACCTCGGGCGCGCTGACCACGGCGGCGACCGTGGGCGAGCTGCTGACCGGGTTCCTGCTCGCCCTGTTCACGCTGATCTTCTTCCTGCACGACGGCGACGGGATCTGGCGGTTCCTGGTCCGGGCCGTGCCCACCGACGTGCGGGACCGGGCGGACGTCGCCGGGCGGCGCGGGTTCGCCTCGCTGGTGTCCTACGTGCGGGCGACCGCGCTGGTGGCCGTGGTGGACGCGGTCGGTGTCGGCATCGGGCTGTGGATCGTGGGCGTGCCGCTGATCGTGCCGCTGTCGGCGCTGGTGTTCCTGGGCGCGTTCATCCCGATCATCGGTGCGGTGATCACCGGCGCGGTGGCCGTCCTGGTGGCGCTGGTGGCCGAGGGGCCGGTGGCGGCGCTGATCGTGCTGGCCGTGCTGATCGGCGTGATGCAGCTGGAGAGCCACGTGCTCCAGCCGCTGCTGCTGGGCCGCGCGGTGAAGCTGCACCCGCTGGCCGTGGTGCTGGCGATCACCGCCGGGTTGGTGGTGGGCGGCATCGCCGGCGCGCTGCTGTCCGTGCCGCTGCTGGCGGTGCTGAACTCCGGCATCCGGTCGCTGCTGTCGGACTCCGACAAGGCGGTCGAGCCGAAGGAGGTCGACGTGCACGAACCCCAGGAGTCCGGACCGCCGGACACCGGCGGGGAGCGCGTCGAGGACCTGGACGGCGAGACCGAACCCGAGAACGCCGGGCCGCAGAACACCGGGACGCAGAACGTGGGGCCGCGGAACGTGGGGAACGAGGGCACCGGGACGGAGGGCACGGGGGCCACCGAGGCCGGGGGCCCCGGGCGCACCGGGCCGAGGGACTAGGCCATCTCCACCAGGTTGCGGCCGTAGCCCTTGGCGGCGAGCAGCGCGGCGTCGGCGGCCACCAGCAGGTCCGGCAGCTCGTAGCCGAACCGCTGGGTCGTCGCCACGCCGATGCTCACGGTCAGCCCGGTCAGCAGGTGCTCGCGGCCGTCGGTGCTGACCGTCGTCACGGCCAGGTCCTCCACGGCGTGCCGCACCCGTTGCGCCACGGAACGCGCGATCGCGGGTTCGGCGTCGGGCAGCAGCACGACGAACTCCTCGCCGCCGAACCGCCCCACCAGGTCGCCGCGCCGCACCGTGCCGGACAGCAGCAGGGCGATCGCGCTGAGCGCCGCGTCGCCGGCGAGGTGGCCGATCCGGTCGTTCACCCGCTTGAAGTGGTCCAGGTCGAGCAGCATCACGGCCATCGGCCGGTCGCGGGTGCGCGCCTTGGCCAGCTCGTAGCGCGCCCGCCCGTCCCAGTGCACGGCGTTCGCCAGGCCGGTCTTCGCGTCCCGTTGCGCGGACCGCCGCCACTGCGGCAACTGCGCGGCGCGTTCCAGCAGCGCCATGGGCGCGGCGGCCATCAGCGCGTGCACCGGGGTCGTGGTGGCCACGAACCCCATCAGGCCGCCGATGCTCACCGCGACGATGCCGAGCACCGCGTCGATCGGCTCGCCGACGACCTCCTCGGCCGACGCGCGCGGGCTGCGCAGCTTCAGGCCGACCGCGATCAGGCCGGCCCGCACCACGAGCAGCACGGCCGCGCCGAACACCATCACCACCAGCCCCTGGGCGGGCTTCGCCCAGCCGACCAGGTACCGGGTCGCGAACACCGACAGCGCCGTCGCGGACAGGGTGAACACCCAGCGGTGCGATTCCGGGCGCTGCGCCAGCACGCCGTGCAGCGCGGGGCCGAACAGCAGCAGCACCAGCAGGTTGCACGGCAGCGCGATCACGCCGGCGGTCAGGTAGCACAGGTGCGCGGCCCAGGGGTTGCGCTCCGACTCGCCCATCCGGTGGCTGTGGATGGAGCTGCCGATGATCACCGCACCGGCCGTGCCCGCGATCGCGCCGAACCGGGCGATCTCGTCGGAGTCCGGCCGCGGCGAGGAGACGATCACGTACACGACCACCGCGAGGGCGAGGGTGTCGATGAGCAGCCAGTAGGCCAGGGCGGAGCGCCGCAGCGTCCACAGTGGCCAGTCTCGCACGCTCAGCCCACCCCCCGGCGTCGTAGGAGTCGAATGGCGCGGTGTCCCCGGAAAGTCACACCCAGTGATGACGGCAAGCCTTCCACACATGTCGGTGACGGAACAGACGGCCACCTGGGGGTTAGCCAGACCACTCCGACACGGCAAGATTGGGGGTGGAGGGAGCACACCGTGCACAAAAAGCCGGCCCAGGCGGGTCCATCGGTGACCGAGGACCCGGTTGCGCACCTATGGCGGGGAACAGTAGCGCTACGCATCGTGACGTTCATGTTCGCTCTGGGCAACGCGATCGTGCACCACGAGGAGTACGGACGACCGTGGCTCGCCTGGACGGTGATGGGGGCCATGGCCGTCTGGTCGGCGTTCACCGTCTACGCGTACAGCCGGGAGAACGGCCGCCGCCCGTGGGTGGTGACCGCGGACCTGGCGGTCGCGTGCGGGTTGATGTCCCTGTCGCCGTTGATCATGACGGACGCCCAGTTCCTCTACAACGTCCCGCTGATCACGACCATCTGGGCGTGCAACCCGGCGGTGGCGGCGGGCGCGCTCGGCGGCCAGGTCGCGGGTGCGCTGTCGGGAATGGTGATCGGGCTGAGCACCTACCTGAACCGGCACGCGCTGACCGTCGACCTGGTGCGGGACGTGGTGCTGCTGGCGGGCGCGGGGCTGGTCGTGGGCATGGCGTCGTCGACGGCACGGCGGTCGGCGGTCCGGCTCGCGCAGGCGTTGCGCACCGAAGCGGCCACAGCGGAACGCGAACGTCTCGCGCGGTCCATTCACGACGGTGTGCTGCAGGTCCTGGCCCGGGTGCGCAAACGCGGCCTGGAACTCGGCGGCGAGGCCGCGGAGCTGGCGGAGCTGGCCGGCGAGCAGGAGGTCGCGCTGCGGTCGCTGGTCGCCGCCGCGCCGACCGAGTCGACAGTGGACGGTGACGCGGACCTACGGCCGGCGCTGCAACTCCTGGCGACGCCGCGGGTGCAGGTGTCCACACCGGCCACGCAGGTGATGCTGCCCGCCGCGACGGCGGTCGAGCTGACCGCCGTGGTGCGCGAGGCGCTGTCCAACGTGGACAAGCACGCCGGGGGCGCCAAGGCCTGGGTGCTGCTGGAGGACCTCGGGCAGGAGGTCGTGCTCAGCGTCCGCGACGACGGCCCCGGCATCCCCGACGGGCGGCTGGCGTCGGCCGAGGCGGAGGGGCGGATGGGCGTCGCCCAGTCGATCAGGGGCCGGGTCGAGGCGTTGCGTGGGACGCTGGAGTTGCAGACCGGCCCGGGGGAGGGCACGGAGTGGGAGGTGCGGGTCTACCGATGAGCGTGTCCGTGATGGTGGTCGACGACCACCCGCTGTGGCGTGACGGTGTCGCGCGTGACCTGGCCGAGCGCGGGTTCGAGGTGGTGGCCACCGCGAGCGACGCGGCTTCGGCGGTGCGCATCGCCCGCGCCGTGCGGCCGGACGTGGTGCTGATGGACCTCAACCTGGGCGGTCCCTCGGGGGTGGAGGCGACCACGATGATCACCGGGTCGCTGGACGGCACCCGGGTGCTGGTGCTGTCGGCCAGCGGCGAGCACGACGACGTGCTGGAGGCGGTGAAGGCGGGCGCGTCGGGCTACCTGGTGAAGTCGGCGTCGGCGGAGGAGCTGGTGGAGGCGGTCAACCGGACGGCGGCGGGCGACGCCGTGTTCACCGCGGGGCTGGCCGGGCTGGTGCTCGGCGAGTACCGGCGGATGGCGGCGACCCCCGACGAGGACAAACCGCAGCTCACCGACCGGGAGACCGAGGTGCTGCGGCTGGTGGCGAAGGGGTTGACCGCGCGTCAGATCGCCAACCGGCTGGTCATCTCGCACCGCACGGTGGAGAACCACGTGCAGTCGACCCTGCGGAAGTTGCAGTTGCACAACCGTGTCGAGCTGGCGCGCTACGCCATCGAGCACGGCCTGGACGTGGAACCGGAGGGGACATGACCATGACCGATCCGAGGCAGTGGCGGGTGTCCGACGCGGAGCGCGAACACGTGGTCGGGGTGCTCCAGAAGGCCATCGGGCGCGGGCTCATCACGTTGGACGAGTTCACCGAGCGGACCGACACGGCGTTGGCGGCGCGGACCCGGGCGGAGTTGAACGCGGTGCTGCTGGACCTGACCGGGGTCGTCCACGACGAGCAGACGGCCGCGGTCGCGGAGCGGCCGGTGGAGTTGCGGGCGACCATGTCGACCGTGCGGCGCAAGGGGACCTGGGTGGTGCCGCGCACCCTCGTCGTGCACAGCCGGATGGGGACCACGGACCTGGACTTCCGGCAGGCGACGATCCCGCACGCGGTGGTGGACATCGAGCTGGACGTGGCGGCCGGGTCGGTGAAGCTGGTGCTGCCCGAGGGTGCGACGGTGGACACCGACGCGGTGCAGGTCGCGGTCGGGTCCATCAAGGACAAGGTCGGCGGTGGTCGGGCCGGTCGGCCGCACTTCGTGTTGCGCGGGAGCGTGACGGCGGGGTCGTTGGAGATCAAGCGGAAGACGAAGTGGTTGCGCCACGCGTGAGGCGTGGCGCGGGGCGGTGAGGCGGCGGTCGGGCTGGTCGATCCGCGGGCGGGCGAGTCGGTGGCGTCCGGCCCGCGGTGAGGTGGCCGGGCCGCTCGAACGGGCGTGCGCGCGGGTGGCCGGGCGGGGCTGGTGGACGGTGCGTTCCCTGCGGTAGCGGACTGGCGGGAAGTGGCGTTGGCTGTTCACGTCCCGTCGACCCGAAGGGTATGGTCTAGACCATGTCGAGCACGCGGCTGAGCGGTGTCGGGGTGAGTTCCGGTCGGGCTTCCGGGCCGGTGGTGCGGGTGGCGGAACCGCTGGGGGAACCGCCCGCCACACCCGCGCCGGACGACCTCGCCGCGGAGGCCGCGCGGATCCGGCCGGCCGCCGACGTCGTGGCCGAGCGGCTGTTCGCGCGGGCCGGGCAGGTGACCGGGGACGCGAAGGCCGTGCTGGAGACCACCGCGGCGATGGCCGCCGACCCGGCGCTGCTCTCCCAGGCCGAGAAGTTCGTCGCCGACCGGTCGCTGCCGGCGGCACGGGCCGTGCACCAGGCCGCCGAGGGGTTCATCTCGGCGCTGGAGGCCGCCGGCGGGTACATGGCCGAACGCGCGCGCGACGTGCGGGACGTGCGGGACCGGCTGGTGGCCGAGCTGCTCGGGGTGGCTGCGCCCGGCGTGCCCGAGCTGACCGCGCCGAGCGTGCTGGTGGCCCGCGACCTCGCGCCCGCCGACACCGCCGGTCTCGACCCGGCCAAGGTGCTCGCACTGGTCACGGAGGAGGGCGGGCCCACCTCGCACACCGCGATCCTGGCCCGGTCGCTGGGCATCCCGGCGGTCGTCGCCTGTCGCGGGGTGCTCGCGTCGGACGCCGAGGCGCTGCTGGTGGACGGTGACACGGGTGTCGTCGAGCGGTCCGACGGAACGGTGCGCGCCGCCCACCTGGCCGGGAAGGTCGAGTGGAACGGGGTCGGTGCGCTCCGGGACGGCTACCGGGTGAAGGTGCTGGGCAACGTGGGGTCGCCGGCCGACGCCGTGGCCGCCGCGGCCGGCGGCGCGGAGGGTGTCGGGCTGTTCCGGACGGAGTTCTGCTTCCTGTCGTCCACGCGGGAACCGACGGTGGACGAGCAGCGCCAGGCGTACGCGGCGGTGCTGGCGCCGTTCGCGGGCAAGCCCGTCGTGGTGCGGACCCTGGACGCGGGCGCGGACAAGCCGCTCGCCTTCCTCGAACCCGACGCCGAGCCGAACCCGGCGCTGGGCGTGCGCGGCCTGCGGGTGGCCTTCGACCGGCCGGACGTGCTGGACCGGCAGCTCTCGGCGATCGCGCTGGCGGCGCAGGACAGCGGCGCCGAGGTGTCGGTGATGGCGCCGATGGTGGCGACCGCCGCCGAGGCCGCCTGGTTCGTCGAACGGGCGCGCAAGGCCGGTGTGGAGCGTGCCGGGGTGATGATCGAGATCCCGGCCGCCGCGCTGCTGGCGCACGAGATCCTCGCGGTGGTGGACTTCGTGTCGCTGGGCACGAACGACCTGGCGCAGTACGTGTTCGCGGCCGACCGGCAGGTCGGTGCGGTGGCCGCGCTGAACGACCCGTGGCAGCCCGCCCTGCTGCGCCTGGTGAAGCTGGTCGGCGAAGCCGGGACGGCGCTGGGCAAGCCGGTCGGCGTGTGCGGCGAGGCGGCGGCCGACCCGCTGCTGGCGTGCGTGCTCACCGGGCTGGGCGTGACCAGCCTGTCCATGAACCACACCGCGCTGGCCGGGGTCGGCGCGAAGCTCGCGTCCACCAGCTTCGACCTGTGCCAGCTCGCGGCACGGGGTGCGGTCGGCGCGGCGGACCCGGCTGCCGCGAAGCTCGCCGCCCGCGCACCGCACTAGGGCCGGGCACCGCACTCGGGCTGGGCGGCACATCAGGGCTGGGCGGCACATCAGGGCTGGGCGGCACATCAGGGCTGGGCGGCACATCAGGGCTGGGCGGCACATCAGGGCTGGGCGGCGCATCTTGGGCTGGGCAGCGCACTAGGGCTGGGCGGCGGTCGTCAGGGTTTCGCACAGCAGCCGGGTCAACGGGTGGTCCTCGCTGCCCTTCCGGACCGCCGCGAACACCCGGCGCAACGGCGCGGTACCGCGCACCGGGGTGCCCCGCAGCGCGTGCCGGGGCACCAGGGCGACGCCCGCGCCCGCGTCGACCAGCGCGCCGATCGCCCGGAAGTCGTTGGACGTGTGCGTGATGCCCGGCGCGAAACCCGCCTCGCCGCAGGCCAGCTCCACCACGTCCCGCACCGGGTTGCCGGGCGGGGTGGACACCCAGTCGTCACCGGCCAGCGCGCTCAGGTCCACCGACGTCCCGCCGGCCAGCGGGTGGCCCGGCGGCAGCACCACGTCGAACGGTTCGGTGTAGAGCGGGAAGCGGGTCAGCCGGCCGTCGTCGCGGCGCGGCCGGTACTCCTCGGTGATCGCCAGGTCGATCTCGCCGTCGAGCAGCAGCGGCACGCTCGCGTGCCCCTCCACGTCGCGCACCCGCACGATCACGCCCGGCGCGGACGACCGGAGCACCGCGATCGCGGGAGCCACGACCTGCGTGATCGCCGAGGCGAAGCTGCCGACCTCCACCCGTCCGGCAGTGCCCGACGCCAGCCCCGCCAGGGTGGCCTGGGCGCGTTCCAGCTCGGCCGCCACCGCGTTCGCGTGGTGCACCAGCAGCTCGCCGGCGGAGGTCAGCGACACCCGCCGGCCGCGTCGGCGCAGCAGCTCCTGGCCGACCTCGGACTCCAGCGCCGCCAACTGCTGCGACACCGCCGACGGTGTCAGGTGCAGTGCCTGCGCCGCCGCCGTCACGGTGCCGTGGTCGGCCAGCGCACTCAGCACGCGCAGCCGTCGGGGATCGATCACGCGGCCATTGTCCGATCGGCGGCGACTTCCGCAGACCCCGACCCGTGCCACCCCAATCCGTTCCACCCCAATCCGTTCCACCCGACCCGTGCCACCCGACCCGGGCCACGCCGACGGGAGCCGCCCCGTCCGGGACAGCCCCGTCTCCGGCGGACTACCCCGCTTCCCGCATGAGCCCGCGTGCGGCGATGAACGCGTCCACCGCGCGGTTCACGTCGTCGGTGGAGTGCGCGGCCGACATCTGGGTGCGGATGCGGGCCTTGCCGTGCGGCACCACCGGGTACGAGAAGCCGATGACGTAGATGCCCTGTTCGAGCAGCAGGTCGGCCATCCGGGACGCCTCGGCCGCGTCGCCGATCATCACCGGGATGATCGGGTGCTCGCCGGGCAGCAGGTCGAAGCCCTCGTCGGTCATCCGCCGCCGGAACAGCGCGGTGTTCTCGCGCAGCCGGTCGAGCAGTTCACCGGACGAGCTGAGCAGGTCCAGCGCGGCGATCGCGGCGGCCGTGATGGACGGGGCCAGCGAGTTGGAGAAGAGGTACGGGCGGGACCGCTGGCGCAGCATCTCCACGATCTCGGCGCGGCCCGAGGTGTAGCCGCCGCTGGCGCCGCCGAGGGCCTTGCCGAGCGTGCCGGTGACGATGTCCACCCGGTCCCGCACGCCGAACAGCTCGGGCGTGCCGCGCCCGGTCGGGCCGGTGAAGCCGACCGCGTGCGAGTCGTCCACCATGACCAGCGCGTCGTAGCGGTCGGCGAGGTCGCAGATCTCGTCCAGCGGGGCCAGGTAGCCGTCCATGGAGAACACGCCGTCGGTCGCGATCAGCCGGTAGCGGGCGTCGGAGGCGTCCTTGAGCTGCCGCTCCAGGTCGTCCAGGTCGCGGTTGCGGTAGCGGTAGCGCCGGGACTTGGACAGCCGCACGCCGTCGATGATCGACGCGTGGTTGAGCTCGTCGGAGATGATCGCGTCGTCCGCGCCGAGCAGCGTCTCGAACAGGCCGCCGTTGGCGTCGAAGCAGGAGCTGTAGAGGATGGTGTCCTCGGTGCCGAGGAACTCGGAGAGCCGCTGCTCCAGCTCCTTGTGCGGTTCCTGGGTGCCGCAGATGAACCGGACGGACGCCATGCCGAAGCCCCAGCGGTCGAGCGCCTCGTGCGCCGCTTCGACCAGCTTCGGGTGGTCGGCCAGGCCCAGGTAGTTGTTGGCGCAGAAGTTCAGCACCTCGTCGCCGCCGCCGACCCGGACGGCCGCGTTCTGCGGGGTGCCGATCACCCGTTCCGCCTTGTACAGGCCCGCCGAGCGGATCTCGGCCAAGCCGGTACGCAGGTCGTCGCGCATCGCGCCGTACATCAGTGAGCTCCCGTCCAGTCGAGGATGACCTTGCCGCACTTGCCGTCGCGTGCGGTGGCGAAGGCCTCGTCGTACGCCGTGTAGTCGAACCGGTGCGTGATCACCGGGGTCAGGTCGAGGCCGCGCTGCAGCAGCACGGACATCGAGTACCAGGTCTCGAACATCTCCCGGCCGTAGATCCCCTTGATGTGCAGCATCTTCAGCACGACGCTGCTCCAGTCCACCGGGAACTGCTCGGCGGGCAGGCCGAGGATGGCGATCCGGCCGCCGTGCGCCATGTTGCCGATCATGTCCTGGAGCGCCTGCGACCGGCCGGACATCTCCATGCCGACGTCGAAGCCCTCGGACATGCCGAGCTTGGCCTGCGCCTCGGCGACGGTGTGCTGCGCGACGTTCAGCGCGAGGTCGACGCCGACCTGCCGGGCGATGTCCAGCCGGTGCTCGCTGACGTCGGTGATCACCACGTTGCGCGCGCCCGCGTGCTTGGCGACGGCGGCGGCCATGATGCCGATCGGGCCGGCTCCGGTGATCAGCACGTCCTCGCCGATGACCGGGAACGACAGCGCGGTGTGCACGGCGTTGCCGAACGGGTCGAAGATCGCGGCCACGTCCAGGTCGACGGGCGCCCGGTGCACCCAGGCGTTCTGCTCGGGCAGCACCACGTACTGGGCGAACGCGCCGTCGCTGTGCACCCCGAGGCCGCGCGTGTGCGCGCACAGGTGGCGGCGGCCCGCCTTGCAGTTGCGGCACGTCCCGCACACCAGGTGGCCTTCACCGCTGACCAGGTCGCCGACCTGCACGCCGGTCACGGACGGCCCGGTCTCGACCACCTCGCCGACGAACTCGTGGCCGAGCACGAGCGGCGCGTGGATGTTCCGCGCGGCCCAGTCGTCCCACGAGTCGATGTGCAGGTCGGTGCCGCAGATGCCGGTGCGCAGCACCCGGACCACCACGTCGGTGGGGCCGGGGGTGGGGTCGGGAACGTCCGAAAGGGACAGTCCCGGCCCGGCGGTCGCCTTGACCAGAGCCTTCATGGCGGCAGTGTGCTCCCGTCACGCTTGTGCAGTCCATCAGGTCTTTCTGAAGTCGCTTGTAAGCTCCGCTTCACTGGCGATGTTGCGCACCATGCCGCCGAACACCAGCCCGTGGAACGGCCGGACCAGCCACCAGTACAGGTGCCCGGCCAGTCCGCGCGGCACGAAGACCGCGCGCTGGCGGTAAGTGGACCCGCCGCCGTCGGCGTCCGCCACTTGGAGCTCCAGCCACGCCAGCCCCGGCACCCGCATCTCCGCGCGGAGCCGGAGCAGCCGGCCGCGGTCGATCTCCTCCACCCGCCACCAGTCCAGCGCCTCGCCCACGTGCAGCCGGCGCGGATCCCGCCGGCCGCGCCGCAGCCCGACCCCGCCGACCAGCCGGTCCAGCCAGCCGCGCACCGCCCAGGCCAGGGGGAACGAGTACCAGCCGTGCTCACCGCCGATGCCCTCCACGACCTGCCACAGCCGTTCCGGGGAGGCCTCGGTCGCCCGTTCGCGGACGTCCACGTAGGACGACCCACCGGACCAGTCGGGGTCGGTGGGCAACGGGTCGGACGGCGCGCCCGGCAGCGAGGCTCCGGACCACCGGGTCTCCACGTCCGCGTCCCGGACCTTGGCCAGCGCCAGTTCCACCGCCCGGTCGTAGCCGGTGGTGGGGCCGGGCAGCAGCCGGGTGACGTCGTCCTCCCGGCAGACCACCTCGTGCACCAGCGACTCGATCAGCGGTGCGGCGATCGACCGGGGCACCGGCGTCACCAGGTTCACCCAGTGGGAGGACAGCTTCGGGGTGAGCAACGGGACCGCGACCACCCGTCGGGGACGCAGGCCCGCGACCTTCGCGTAGCGCAGCATCATGTCCTGGTAGGTCAGCACCTCCGGCCCGCCGACGTCGAACGTCCGGTTGACCCCGTCCGGCAGGCCCACCGCTTCGACCAGGTACCGCAGCACGTCCCGCACGGCGATCGGCTGGATCCGGTTGTGCACCCACCGGGGCGTGACCATGACCGGCAGCCGCTCGGTGAGGTAGCGCAGCATCTCGAAGCTCGCCGACCCGGACCCGATGATCACCGCCGCCTGGAACACCACGGCCGGCACGTCCGAGGCGAGGAAGACGTCCCCGACCTCCTTGCGCGAAGCCAGGTGCGGCGACAGCCCGACGCCGGGCGGGTGCAGCCCGCCCAGGTACACGATCCGCTTGGCCCGGGCCCCCGCGGCGGCACGGGCGGTGTTCTCGGCACCCCGCCGGTCGGCGTCGGCGAAGTCCGCGTGGTTCAGCGAGTGCACGAGGTAGTGCACGACGTCGACCCCGGCCATGGCAGGACCCAGCGTGGCTTCGTCCAGCACGTCACCGCGGACGACCTCGACCTGCCCGGCCCACGGCACGTCCCGCAGCTTGGCCGGATCACGCACCAGGCAGCGGACCTGGTGTCCCTCGGCCAGCAGTCGCGGCACCAGCCGCCCTCCCAGGTACCCGGTCGCACCGGTCACAAGGCAACGCATGTCCCGATCCTGGGTGGCGGACCGGCCGCCCGCACGACAGGACGTCGCTCAGAAGGGCACGCCGCAGCGCAGCAGCACGTTCGCGTACGGCGTCGCCTCGCCGGTCCGCACGCCGGAGGGGATCGGCAGGCCGCAGTCCGCGACCACCACCTCGTCGGTGTGCCCGAGCCGGGCCGGCTCGGCGCTCAACCCGGCGTGCGGGATCCCCGCCCGCTTCACCCCAGCACCTCGTCGGGGGTCGGGTACGACGGCTGCGCACCCACCTTGGTCACCGACGTCGCCGCCACCCGGGCCGCATAACGTGCCGCGTCGACCAGCGACGCACCCGACGCGAGCCGCGCGGCCAGCGCGCCGGCGAAGGCGTCGCCGGCGCCGGTCGTGTCGACCGGCGAGACGGCGGGCGCGGGCACCTCCACCACACCGGACGCGGTCACCACCGCCGCACCGCGTGACCCGAGGGTCACCACGACCGAGCGCGGCCCCAGGTCCAGCAGCCCCTCGAACGACCCCGCCAGCTGCGACGCCTCGTGCTCGTTGACGATCAACGGGTCCAGCAGGGCCAGCGCGGACGCCGGCACGGAGGTCACCGGGGACAGGTTCAGCACCGGCCTCGCCCCGCGGGAGGCCGCTACCCCGACGGCGTGCACGACGGTGTCCAGCGGGACCTCCAGCGAGCACACCAGGACCGTCACGTCGTCCCACGCCAGGGCGTCCACATCGGACACCGAGACGTCCGAGTTGGCCCCCGGCGCGACGACGATCGAGTTCTCCCCGTCCGGCGTCACGGTGATGTACGCCAGCCCGGTGGGCCGGTCCGAGGTGCGCACCAGCGACGTGCGCACCCCGGACGCGGCCAGCGAGTCCAGCAGCAGAGCCCCGTACTGGTCCGAGCCCACCGCGCCCACCAGCGCGACCTCGCACCCGAGCCGCCCGGCGGCGACGGCCGTGTTGGCCCCCTTGCCGCCGGGCATCACGACCGTGTCGCCGCCCAGCACCGTCTCGCCGCCACCGGGGCGACGGGGCACCGCCACGACGAGGTCCGCGTTGGCCGAGCCCAGCACCAGTACCGTCACTTCCTGAACTCTGCCACGTTCTTCTTGGTCACGACCTTCACCTCGACGTCCACGACCTCCTGGACGGTCTCCCCGCGCGCGGCCTTCACGGCCTGCTCGACGGCCTTGCGGCCGAGCACCTCGGGCTGCTGCGCGATGGTCGCGGCCATCGTGCCGTTCTCGATCGCGGTCAGCCCGTCGGGCGTGCCGTCGAAGCCGACGACCTGGACGTCCTTGCCCGCCCGGTCGCCCAGCGCCTTGATCGCGCCCAGGGCCATCTCGTCGTTGTCCGCGAACACGCCCTTGACGCCGGGGTTGGCCTGCAACAGGTTCGTCATGACGTCCAGGCCCTTGGCGCGGTTGAAGTCCGCGGGCTGGCCGGCGACGACCTCGATGCCACCGGAGTTGAGCCCCTGCTCGAAGCCCCGCCCGCGGTCCCGCGACGCCGAGGCGCCCGGGATGCCCTGGAGGTGCACGACCTGGCCGCTCACCGCGCGGCCGAGTTCGATCGCCGCGAGCGTGCCGCCCTGCACGTTGTCGGAGGCCACCTCGGAGACGACCTTGCCCTCGTCCACCGAGCGGTCGACCGCGACCAGCGGGACGGCCGCGTTCTCGGCGGCCTTCGCGGCGGGCGCGGCCTGCTTGGAGTCCACCGGGTTGATGACGATCGCCTTCACGCCCTGCGTGGTGAACGTCTGCACCTGGTTGACCTGGTTGGTCGCGTCGTTCTGGGCGTCCACGACGGTCAGCTCGACGCCCAGCTCGGCGGCGGCCTTCTCGGCACCCGCCTTCAGGGCCACGAAGTACGGGTTGTCCAGGGTGGAGATCGCCAGGCCGATGGTGAGGTCACCACCACCGCCGGACGACGTCCCCGAACCGCACGCGGTCAGCGCCAGGGTGAGGGCGGACAGCGCGGCGACACCGCGGAACTCCATCTGTCTGCTTCCTTTCATCGGGTACGGCGGCGAAGCGTGTCGAGCAGGACGGCCAGCGCGATGACCGCGCCGATCACGACCTGCTGCCAGAACGGGGACACCTGCATCTGGTTGAGGCCGTTGCGCAGGACGGCCAGCACCAGCGCGCCGACCAGGGTGCCGGTGGCGCGGCCGACGCCGCCGGACAGCGACGCGCCGCCGATGACCACGGCCGCGATGGCGTCCAGCTCGTAGCCGACGGCGGCCTGCGGGCCGGCCGAGGACAGGCGCCCGGCGAGCAGCATCCCGGCGACCGCGGCGAACAGGCCGGACAGCGCGTAGACGACGAGCTTCTGCCGGCGGGTGTCGATGCCGGACAGCCGCGCGGCCTCCTCGTTGCCGCCGATGGCGTACATCGCGCGGCCGGAGTACGTGCGGGACAGCACGAAGCCCGTGATGCCGAAGAACACCAGCATGACCAGCAGCGGCACCGGCAGGTACGGGGTGAGGTCGGAGCCCAGGAAGCTGACGACGTCCGGCGTGGTGGTCGGGCTGCCCTGCGACACCACGAGGGTCAGGCCGCGCGCGACGCTGAGCATGGCGAGCGTGGCGATGAACGCGGGCAGCCGGCCGTAGGACACCAGCGCCCCGTTGACCAGGCCCGCGACCACGCCGGTCAGCAGCCCCAGCAGCAGCGCGACCGGTCCGGGCAGGCCCGCCTCGGCCGACGACCACGCGCCGACCATCGCGGACAGCGCGGCGACGCTGCCCACCGACAGGTCGATGCCGCCGGACACGATGACGAACGTCGAGCCGAACGCCAGCACCGCCACCACGGCCGCCTGCACGCCCACGTTGAGCAGGTTCTGGGTGCTCAGGAAGGTCGGTGCGGAGACGGACAGCGCCACCACCAGCACCAGCAGACCGGCGAGCGCGCCGTTGTCCGCCAGCGCCTCGCGCACCGACACCCGCCGACTGCCCACAGTGGAACTCATGCCGGGAACTCCTGAACCGCCAACGCCATCACCTTGTCCTGGGTCGTACCGGCGGGCAACTCGCCCGCGACCCGGCCGTGCGCCATCACCACGATCCGGTCGCTCATCCCGATCACCTCGGGCAGGTCCGACGAGACCAGCAGCACCGCGCGGCCGGCCGCGGTCATCCGGTTGACCAGCTCGTAGATCTCGACCTTCGCGCCGACGTCCACGCCGCGCGTCGGCTCGTCCAGCACCAGCACCTTCGGGTCGGCCAGCAGCCACTTGCCGATGACGACCTTCTGCTGGTTGCCGCCGGACAGCTCGCGGACCGGCTGGTCGAGGCCGGAGGTCTTGACCCGCAGCGCCTCGGCCATGCCGCGGGCGCGTTCCCGCTGACCCCTGCGGTCGACCAGGCCGGCTCGCGCGGTCGAGCGCAGGGTGACCAGGCCGAGGTTGTCGCCGACGGTGGACGTCAGCACCAGCCCCTGGCCCTTGCGGTCCTCCGGCACCAGCCCCAGGCCGGCCCGCACCGCCGCCCGCACGTCGTGCCGCGGGACCGGTTCGCCGGCGACCTCGACCCGGCCGGAGTCGTAGCGGTCCACCCCGAACGCCGCGCGCACGACCTCCGTTCGACCCGCGCCGACCAGGCCCGCGACACCGACGACCTCGCCCGCGCGGACGTGGAACGAGACGTCGTGGAAAGCGCCGTCGCGGGTCAGCCCGTCGACCTTGAGCAGCACCTCGCCGGGGTCCTGGCGGCGGCGGGGGTACTGCTCGGAGATGGTGCGGCCGACCATCAGCTCGATCATCCGCCGCACGCTCGCGCCCCTCGGCAGGACGCCGACGCTGCGGCCGTCGCGCAGGACGGTGACCCGGTCGGCGATGCGGCGGATCTCGTCCAGGTGGTGGGTGATGAACACCAGGCCCACTCCTTGGCCGCGCAGGTCGGCCATGATGTCGAGGAGCCGGTCGGTCTCCGTGCCGGTGAGCACGGCGGTGGGCTCGTCCAGCACCAGGACCTGAGCGTCCAGGTCCAGCGCACGGGCGATCTCGACCATCTGCTGCTGCGCGATGCCGAGGTCCTCCACGGCCGTGTCCGGGTCGACCGACAAGCCGACCCGGTCCAGCAGGCGTTTGGCGCCCTGTCTCATTCGCGCTTTGTCGACAATTCCGAACCGGCGGGGCGGGCGGCCCAGGTACAGGTTCTCCGCCACCGACAGCCGGGGCACCAGGGTGAGTTCCTGGTGGATCACCGCGAGCCGGGTGCCGGCGGACCGTTCGACCGTGCCCCGGTCCGGCGAGTGGACCCCGGCCAGGACCTTGACCAGCGTCGACTTGCCCGCGCCGTTCTCGCCGAGCAGCACGTGCACCTCGCCGGGCCGGACGTCGAAGTCCACCCCGTCCAGCGCCTTGACGCCGGTGAAGCTCTTGGTGATGTTCCGGGCGCTAAGCAGCACCGGTCGCCTCCCCGCAGGAACCCCGCACCACCAGGCGCGCGGTGAGCCGGACGTCGGCAGGCTGCGCGCCCGCGATCAGCTCCAGCAGGCTGCGCGCGGCCTCCCGGCCCATCTCCACGGTGGGCTGGGCGACCACCGTGATCGGCGGGTCGAGCAGCGGGAACCACGGCTGGTCGTCGTAGACCGCGAGCCCCACGTCGTCGGGGACCTTGAGGCCGCGCCGGCGGAGTTCCTCCAGCGCGCCGAGGCCCATCAGGTTGTCCATCGCGACCAGGGCGGTGGGGCGGTCGGCCCGGGACAGCAGTTCGGCGGCGGCGAGCGCGCCGCTGTCCCGGCGGAAGTCGCCGTGCACGACCTCGAGGTCCAGGCCGCCCCGGGCGAACTGCTCCAGGCGTTCCCGCCCGGTGCTGGTGTCGGCCGGGCCGGCGATCACGCCCACCCGGCGGTGACCGGCGGCCCGGAGGACTTCGGCGAGTTCGGCAAGCGCTTGCGCGCCGTCCGCGCGGACCACCGGGCAGGTCGCGCCTTCGACGGTGCGGTCGAGCAGGACCAGCGGGACGTCGTTCGCGTCGACCTCGGCGATCCACGTCGGGTCGTCGGTCGCGGGGCAGACCAGCAGGCCGTCGACCCGGCGGTCCAGCAGGTTGCGCACGTAGGTGGCCTGCTGGTCGGCGCTCTCGTCGGCGTTGGCCACGATCACGCAGTAGCCGTGCGCGCGGGCCTCTTCCTCGACCGCGCGGGCGATCTCCGCGAAGAACGGGTTGACCAGGTCGCTGATCACCAGGCCGAGGGTCTTGGTGGAGGTGGTGCGCAGCGAGCGGGCCAGCGCGTTGGGGCGGTAGCCGAGCTCGTCGACGGCGGCGAGGACGCGGGTGCGGGTCTCCGGGGTGGGCGCGGCGTGGCCGTTGAGGACGCGGGAGACGGTCGCGGTCGAGACCCCGGCGTGCTGCGCGACGTCCTTGATGGTGGTCACGCTGTGCACCCCCTCGGTCACGTGGTATCGATTACAGGGCCAGTTAATCGGTTACACAGGGGTCGCTGTCAAGTTGCTCGATTCAGCGCCGTGACCTGTTCGGTACGCGGCATGAGTAGAGGTACGGTTCCGGACGCGTCCGGGTGGCGCGAGGCTGGCCGCATGACTGGACAGGACCCCCTGATACGGCTGGCAGACGAACTCGGCCACCTGGGTCGCCGCCTGGAGGCGGTCGGCCTGGAGCTGAGGAACGTCGGCACGGCCGTGCCGACGAAGGATTCCGCCGCCACGGTGGCCGCCCGCGTCGCCGCCGCCCGCTCGGCAGCCGCGCAGGCGGAGACCGCACCGGCCGAGGCCGCGCCGCACGCCTCCGAGCAGACCGGCCCGACCGCCCAGGGCGCGAGTCAGCAGAGCGCGAGTCAGCAGAGCGCGGGTCAGCAGGGCGCAGGTCAGCAGAGCGCGAGTCAACAGGGCGCGACTCAACAGAAGGGCGCGGGTCAACAGGGCGCACAGCGAGGTCCGTCCACGCCCGCCTACGGGCAGCAGGCCGCGTTCGCCCAGCCCAACCCGGCACGGCCCAACCCCGCCCAGCACCCGGCTCAGCCCAACCCCGCCCAGCCCAACCCCGCCCAGCCCAACCCCGCCCAGCCCAACCCGACTCAGGCCAATCCCGTCCGGCCCAACCCCGCCCAGCCCGACGCCGCGTGGCACGGCTGGCACGGACCCCCGCCACCGCAGCAGGCCCCGTGGGCAGCGCACCCGGTGACACCGCAGCCCCAAGGCCCCTCCCTCTTCGACCGCCTCAGCCAACCGGGCGCGGGCAGCAAGCTGCTGGCCTGGGTCGGTGGCGCGGTCACGCTGCTGGGTGTCGTCCTGCTGCTGATCCTCGCCGTGCAGCGCGGCTACCTCGGCCCGCTGCCCCGGGTGGTCGGCGGCGCGGTGCTCGGCGCGGCCCTGGTCGGCATCGCGCTTCGGCTGCACCGCAGCGAAACGTCCCGCACCGGGGCGTTCGCGGTGGCCGCCACCGGCTTCGCGGTCCTCTACCTGGACGTCGTCGCGGCCACCTCGATCTACTCCTACCTGCCCGAAGGCGGCGGTCTGGCGGCGGGGCTGGTGGTCGCCGCCGCCGGGCTCCTGCTCGCCATGAGGTGGGACTCGGCCGCGTTCGCGATCGGTGTGGTGGGCGCCTGCGCGGTGTGCGCGCCGATCCTGACCGAGGGCTTCACGCCGCTGCTGGTGGCGTTCCTGCTGGTGCTCAAGCTGGCCGCGAGCCCGATCCACCTCAAGCGGGACTGGCCTTCGCTCGCCGTCACGGCCGGCGTCCCGCCCCTGTTGGCCACCATCCTCACCATCGGCCGGACCGACGACCCGCGCGTCCTGTCCGGGGTCGCGCTGCTCGCCGCCGTGGTGGGCGTGGCGGCGGCCGTGCTGACCGTCCGGGTCCGACCCGGCGATGTGACCGCGCTGGGCCTCGCCGTCGGGTCGCCGATGCCCGCGCTGCTCACCACCGTCGTGCTGGACAAGTACTGGGCCGCCGGCCTGGCCGGGGTCATCGCGGTGATGATGCTGGCGCTGTGGGCGGTCGGGCGGCGGGACCTGCCGACCGCGTTCACCGCCGGCGTGGGCGGTGTGGGGGTGTTCGCGCTGTTCGTGAGCACCGCGATCGTGCTGGAAGGCAGCACCCGGGCCGCGATCGTGCTGGCCGAAGCGCTCGTGCTCGCGTTCCTGGCCAGGCAGCTCCGGTCGCGGGGACCGCTGATCGGGTCGGTGGTGTTCGGCGCGTTCGGGTTCGTGATGACGGTCGAGGACGCCGTTCCGCCGCGCCTGCTGCTGCAGCAGCCGTGGCGGCTGGTGAGCGACGGTGCTCTGGTGGCCGGGCTGCTGACCGCGCTGGTCCTCGGCCTGCTGGCCATCGCGCTGCCGTGGGCGGCGGTGCGGCTCGACGTGCTCGGCCGCCATCCGCTGCCGTGGATCGGGATCGGACTGGTCGTGCTGTACGCGGCGGCCGGGGTGGTGCTGTGCGGCGCCCTGCTGGTGTCACAGAGCGTGACCGGATTTGTCTTCGGCCACTCGATCGTGACGGTGTCCTGGACGGTCGCCGCACTGGTCCTGCTGGTCCGGGGAATCGACGTCCGATCACTCCGCGTGGCCGGATTGGTGCTGGTCGGAGCCGCGGTGGCCAAGTTGCTGCTGTTCGACCTGGCCCGATTGGACGGCATCGCGCGGGTAATCGCGTTCATCGGCGCGGGCCTGGTCCTCCTGACGGCGGGCACGCGTTACGCCAAGTTGGTGGCAACACGACGAATTTCGGCTAATTAGTAGCTCTCGGGATCCAAAACGCCCCGCCTTGCGTCAACCTGGTGGTAGTTCTACGTCGTCGGGGAACGACCACCGGTGCAGCGCACCGGCAGGGGTCCGGCGTCGGTCGTTTCGCCCCCCGAGCGACCGGCGCCGGGCACACCACGGCGCGCCGCCGCCCGCCCCGCCGTCGCGGGCGGCAGGCCACCTGCCACCGCACCCGTCGAAGCCCTCACCCGGTCCGGCGAAGAATCCACTCGACGGTAGGACCGAAGTGGAACGCCGCCACCGGGAAGTGCTCCCATTCGGCCATGTCCCCACGTCGAGCCGCCCTCGCCGCCGCGGCGCTGCTGGTCTGCTCGGCGGTCGCCGCCCTGACCCCGACCTCCACCGTCCTCACCGCCGCCGACACGGTCGCACCGCGCGCCTACGTGATCGCCCGCAGCGGGCAGGTGCAGGTGTTGGACACCTCGGACGGCACCATCCTGGCCCACGACGACACCGGCGCGTTGACCACGGGCGCCGCCGTCGCGCCGGACGGCAGGCGGGTCTACGTGGTCAACGGCCGGTCGGGCGTGGTGACCGCGGTCGATCCAGGCGCGGGCGTGGTGGGGCGCATCCAGACCGGCGTGCAGCTGGCCCAGGCCGTGCTGCGGCCGGACGGCGAACGCCTGTACGTCACCGGGAGCGGCGTGGTCGCGGTGATCCAGCCGAACCCCTTCCGGCTGATCGCGGCGATCAAGGTGGGCAACCAGCCGCAGGGCATCGCGGTCACCCCGGACGGCGCGGAGCTCTACGTCGCCAACACCGGCGACGGCACGGTCAGCGTGCTGGACACCAAGTCCGCCACCGTGATCACCACCGTCACCGTCGGCGGCCTGCCGCAGCAGGTCGCGATCAGCCCGGACGGCGGCGAGGTCTACGTCAGCTCGCTGAACCTGCCCGACGAGGCGGGCACGGTGCACGCGATCGACACCCGGAGCCGCCGGGTCGGCTGGTCCGCCCCGGTCGGCAAGGGCGCGGGCAGCATCGCCGTCACGCCCGACGGCCGCTGCGTCTACGTAGCCCTGGACCGCGGCGTCGCCCGGCTGGACACCACCACCCGCACCGGCCGCAAGCTCAAGCTCGCGGTGAAGAGCCTGGCCATCGCGCCCGGCGACCGGCGGGTGTTCCTCGCCGCGGGCAAGAAGGCGGTCGTGCTGGACAGCACGGACGACTCGGTCGTGGACACGTTCCACCTCAGCGGCCTGAACGACGACGGCCGCGGCTTCGAGGCCACGGCCATCGCGTTCGACCGCCCCGTCGGCTAGACGCGGGCGGGCACCTTCTGCTCTTCGGCCGGGGCTCCCTCGTGGATCGCCATCCGCTCCTGGATCCGCCGCAGCGGTCCCGGCGCCCACCAGGCCGCGTCGCCGAGCAGCTTCAGCACGGCCGGCACCAGCAGCATCCGGACCACGGTGGCGTCCAGCGCCAGCGCCAGGATCATGCCGACGCCGACGAACCGCATCATGGTGATCTGCGAGAACGCGAACGCGCCGGTCACCACGATGAGCAGCAGCGCGGCGGCCGTGATCACCCGGCCGGTCTTGGCCAGCCCCGCCGTGACGGCCTCCTCGGTGGACGCGCCCCGGCCGCGCGCCTCCACCATCCGGGACAGCAGGAACACCTCGTAGTCCGTGGACAGCCCGAACACCATGGCCGCCATCAGCACCACGATCCCGGACTCCAGCGGAGCGGGCGTGACGTTGAGCAGCGAGGCGCCGTGACCGTCCTGGAACACCCAGACCAGCACGCCGAACGTGGCGGACAGCGACAGCGCGCTGACCACGACCGCCTTGATCGGCAGCAGGATCGACCCGAACGCCAGGAACATCAGCACGAACGTCGCGCCGACCAGCAGCAGCACCATCCAGGGCAGCTTGTCCTTGATCGCTTCGAGGCTGTCCGACACCATCGCCGTGCTGCCGCCGACCAGCACCTCGGACGACCCCGGTGGGGCCAGCGCCCGGACGTCCCGGAGGGCCTGCTTGGACTCGTCGCTGAGCTGGTCGTGCTCCAAACCGGCGTTGAGCAGCCACACGCCGTTCTTCGGCTCGGCGGCGATCCGCGTCTCGCCGACGCCCGGCACGTCCCCGACCTCGGTCAGGAACGCCTGCACGTCGGCGGGCGACGGGTCACCGGTGACCACGATCTTGAAGCCGCCGGTCGCCAAGCCCGCGAAGTCCTCGTTGATGGTCTCGGCGGCCACCCGCACGGAGTTGCCCTCGGGCAGCACCTTCTCGCTGACCTCGCCGAACTTCACGCCGAGGAACGGCGCGCCCAGCGCCAGCAGCACGGCCACGATCGGCACCACGAACAGCACCGGCCGCTTCATCACCCGGCCGGCCAGCTTCCGCCAGCCCCGCTCGGACGGCGCGCCCCGGCCCTTGCGCCACGGCATGGCGAGCTTGTCCACGCGGTGCCCGAGGATGCCGAGCAGCGCGGGCAGCAGGGTCAGCGACACCAGCGCGGCGATGGCGACCGCCGACATGCCGCCGTAGCTGAGGGACTTCAGGAAGCCGTGCGGGAACAGCAGCAGCCCGGACAGCGCGATCACCAGCAGGGTCGCCGAGAACACCACCGTGCGGCCGGCCGACATCACGGTCCGCCGCACCGCGTCGGCGGTGCCGCGGCCGGCGGCCAGCTCCTCCCGGAACCGGCCGACCATGAACAGCCCGTAGTCGATCGCCATGCCGAGGCCGAGCAGGCTGGCCACGTTGACGGCGAACGAGTTCACCTCCGCGCCGAGCGAGATCGCGTGCAGCACGCCGAGCGACCCCATGATGGCGAGGCCGCCGACCACCACCGGCAGCGACGCGGCGACCAGCCCGCCGAAGATGATCACCAGCAGCACCAGCACGATCGGCAGCGACACCGCCTCGGCCTTGGTCAGGTCGGACGCCGACATGTCGTTGATCGCCTTCTGGGTCGGCACCAGCCCGCCGACCTGCTCGGACAACCCGTCGACGTGCAGCCGGTCGACGATCTGCTCGTACTGCTTGACGTGCGTGTTGGAGTCCGCGCCGCGCAGCGTGATGGAGACCAGCGACTTGCCCGCCTCCGGCGACGGGAACGGCGGCTGCACCTGGAGCACCGCGTCGGTCGGCAGACCGGCGAGCTGGGTGGAGACCTTCTGCAGCTGGGCCGGGTCGACCGTGTCGTAGACGACGACCACGTCACCGCCCTGGCGGCCGAACGCCTCCTGCGCGACCTGGTTCGCGCGCGCCGACTCGCTGGAGGGCGCGTCGTAGCCGCCCTGGCTGAGCTTGTCGAACACGCCGAGGCCCCAGACGCCGCCGGCCACCGCCAGCACCACCGTCGCGATCAACACCACCCACCGGCGGCGGTACGCCAGCGATCCCCACTTCGCGAACACGCGTCCTCCCAGGCAGGTGCGTTACGGTGGCCTGAATGGCGTCAACTCTGTAAACACCGTTCACTGAATTCTGTGGCCGACCGTACGCGCGGTGAACACCGTTTACAACCCGATGGGGTGACATATGACCGAAGCCACCCGCCGTGAGCGGCTACGTGCCGAGACGGAGCGTGACATCCGGCGGCAGGCGCGTGCCCTGCTCGTGGCGCGCGGCCGGGACGCGGTCACCTTGCGTGCCATCGCCCGGGAGCTCGGCATCACCGCTCCGGCGCTGTACCGGTACTACGACTCGCGCGAGGACCTGCTGCACCAGCTCGCCGACGACATCTGCACCGACCTCGCCCGCGAGCTGGACGCCGACCTGGCCCGCATCCCGTCCGACGACGTGACCGAGCAGGTCTACGCGGTGTGCCGGGGCTTCCGGCGGTGGGCGCTCGCGCACCCGCAGGAGTTCGCGCTGGTGTTCGCGTCCACCGAGACCACGCTGGGCGGGTGCGGACCGGACGACCGGCACCAGGTCGGCGACCAGTTCGGCCGGGTGTTCCTGGAGGTCGCCGGGCGGCTGATCGCCGGCCACCCGGCGCCCGAGCCCGGACCGCCGGACGTGCCGGAGAGCCTGCACGCCGACCTGGAGGTGTTCCAGCGCGTCCTGGTGGACACGGTGAACGCGCGCGGCGTGCCGGCGGACGACGACCTGCTGCCGCTCAGCGCGGTCTACCACATCACCCAGTCCTGGGTCCGGCTCTACGGGCACGTGGCGCTGGAGGTGTTCGGCCGCTTCCCGTTCGCGATGTCCAACCCCGAGCCGATGTTCGACTCGATGCTCGCCGAGATCCTGGGCGAGATGGGCTTCACCGGCCGGTAGCGGTGATCGGCGGTGGGGGGGGGGGGGGGGGCGGGGCCCCCCCCCCCCGCCGCCCCCCCCCCCCCCCCGCCCCCCCCCCCCCCCCCCCCCCCCCCCGGCGCCCCCCCCCCCCCCCCCCCCCCCCCCCCCGCCCCCGGGGGGGGGGGGGGGGGGGGGCCGGGGGGAGCCCCAGTTTGAACCGGCG
>NZ_JACHJN010000016.1 GCF_014203665.1 Saccharothrix tamanrassetensis | reverse complement strand
ACGGGGGTAGCGGACGAGGAACGTCCGCTAGTGGTGTCACGATGAGGACCATGCCGATCTCCTCGTCGACGACCACCTCCGGCCGGTTGCTCGCGCCCGCCCGACCCCTGCGAACCCCCATGTTCGGCCGTTCGGCCATCCCGCCGAGCCTGATGCCAGACGCTCGGTTCCGGTGGCGGGATCGGTCAATCGTTGCGGGGTTTGCCGAACTCTTCGATCAGCACGGGGTACTGCTCTCCGCCGTGTCCGGCGGCGATCGAGCGGTCGGCAATCGCTTTGATCAACTTCGGCAGTTCGGCGTTGACACCCACCGCCTCGCTCTCGTCGATGAGGTGTGCCATCGCCCGCGCGTCGGTCTCCAGGGCCGACACCTCGGCAGGGAAGGAGCCGCTGTCGATCTGCTCGGCATACCCGGGCAGCCATGCGGCCACGACGGCAGCGATCTGCCGGGCGAACGGCGCGTACGTCGCGGCGTCGACACCGGCCGTCCTGAGCAGGGCAGTACCCTGGAGCCAGCCGTTCAGGACGCTCCACATCATGGCCAGGCCGGCCACGTCGTACAGGGACGCCAGCCCGTGGTCCGCGCCAAGGTAGGTGACGGTGCCGAGCGCATCGAGTGTTGACTTGTGTGCCTCGAAGTCCGACTGCGGCCCGCTGTGCAGAATCACCGCCTCGGCGGTTCCGATCGCCGGCGGGACGGCCATGATGGCGCCGTCCAGGTAACGGGCGCCGCGCAGTTCAGCCCACTGGGCGGCTTGGCGCGCCTGGGCCGAGTCGCCCGAGGTCAGGTTGATCAACGTCGTGCCGTCCAGCTTGATGTCGCCCGCGTCGAGCAGTTCGTGCACGGCCTGGTAGTCGGTGACGCAGATGATCGTCAGGGAACCCGCCTGGAGCGCGTCGCCAACCGTTGGCGCCAGCCGCGCACCCTCGGCCACCAGCTGGTTGGCCTTGGCGGCCGTACGATTCCACACGGTGGTGGGATGCCCGGCTTTGAGCAACGCGCCGGCGAGTGCCCGGCCCATCAGTCCGAGTCCGATGACTGCCACGGGTGTGGTGGTTTCGTTGTTCATGGCAGCATCGTCAACGTTGATACCGGTGTGAAGGTCAAGCGAGGTTTCGATGCGGATCGGGGAACTGAGTCGTCGGACGGGCGTCAACGCCCATCAGTTGCGCTACTACGAGGCCCAAGGCCTGCTGGATGCGGACCGCAGCGCGAACGGTTACCGCGAGTACGGCGAGGACGCCATGCTGCGGGTGAAGCAGATCCGGCACCTGCTCGGTGCCGGTCTGTCCTCAGAGGACATCGCGTACCTGCTGCCCTGCGCGGTCGGAGAGCTCCCGGAACTGCTCGGCTGTCCCGAATTGCTGGCCGCGATGCGGTCACGGCTGCAGCGACTGGACGAGCAGATGGACAGGCTCGCCCAATCCCGCGACGCTCTCGCCGACTACATCGATGCGGCCGAACGAACGAGCAGCGAAAGCTATCCACCCTTTGACGGTGCCGAGCCGGAGCCCGTCCCCGCCTGAGCCGCCAGGGTTCGGCTACGGTCCGGGCCAGCGGGAACGCCGTCCCGGGTGGCGGGACGCGCGTCCACGGATGTCCGGCGTCCTTCAGGATCGACTACCACTGTGAAGGTCTTCACCATGCCGGTTCGAATCCACCGACACGAACCGGCGCCACTCCTTGCCATGGTCACAGGCCTGATCAGCGCACGTGCGGGTTCGAGTCCTGCCTAGCCGAACTGACGCACGGGTGCATGCTCACCACCGAACGAGTCGCCGCCGCCGTCACGGAAGGACGGCTACCCGGCCGCGGTCTGCGCAAGATCAACCTCGCCGACGACTACGAGCCCGCACTCGAGATCGTCACCGGCATCTTCGTCCGCAAGGGCGAACGGGACCGCTACGCCGCCGACCACTGGTAGAACCGTCGCGGACCAGGCCAACGCGCCTCGGAGTGCAGCGGACGGCGTCCCGTCTGATGTTTCACTCAGCCCAGCTGGAGGTGGCGGCATCGGACTGCGCTTTCGCACCCGAGCGGCTGCCAAGTGCTCTTGGACGGCCCGCCGCCGGCCATCGCGATACCGCAGGTCAGCCCTGGTCTGGGAGCAGCGCGGAGACATGGTTGCCTGTGGTACGTCATCGATGGGTTGATGAGCTTGGCCACGGCCGGATGAGGAGGTCGTGAAGGTGGTGACGTCGTCCGCCAACCCTGCGGGTGCGGGGAACGCGACCGGCCGGCTCGCTTGATTCGGATGAGTGAAGTGGCCTTGTCGCTGCGATGGGTTCTCAGCTCCAGGCGAAGAGGTCCTGTGTCAGGCCCGTCGCTGCGAAGAGGTAGTCGCGGGACGTTTCGAGTTCCCGGCGCAACCGGGGCAGGTCCGCGCCGAGCAGTTGACCTTTCCACTTGCGCACCTCGCCGGCAACGATCACCGTCTCGACGTTGGTGCGGTCCATCAGCGACACGACCGCTCCCGGAACGCTGTTGAGCGGGGCCACGTTGAGTGCGGTGGCGTCGAGCAGGACGATGTCGGCCTCCTTGCCAGGCGTGAGGGTGCCGGTCTTGCCGTCGAGTCCGAGGTGCTTGGCGCCGTTGACGGTCGCGTACCGCAGCACGTCGCGGACGGTAAGCAGTTCGGGTGTGCCCGGGGCCGGCGTCGGCCAGTTGTTCGGCGGCACGAGGTCGCCTTGGTCGAGGACCATCTGGTTGACGGTCATGCGCTGCATGGTCATCGCGGAGCGCATCTGTGTGAACGGGTCCGCGGCCATCGTCGTCTCGACGTCGGAGCTCAGCGAGGGCTCCATGCCGAGCTGCTGCATCTTGAGGATGGGCGGCGTGCCGTGCCGCATCGTCATCTCGATCGGGAAGGCCAGTGAGACCTGCGCACCGGCGTCCCGCAACCGCCGCCACGTCCGGTCGGACATGCCGGTCATGTGGATGAACAGGTTGTCCGGTCCCACCTCGACGCCGGCGGCGCCCTGAGCGAGGTCGTCGAAGACGGGCCGCATTCCCCACGAGCCGACGGAGTGCGCGGCGATCCTGAGACCCAGCTCGCGGGCGATCGCCCAGGCGCGGGTGTACACCTGCCGGCCGAGGTGCAGCTCACCGCCCATGACCATGCTCACCAGCTGGTCGTCCGAGGAGAACCACCGATCCCTGAGGCGGTAGGCGTCCTGCGGGTACCGGGCTGCCGCGCGGCCGTCACCCTCGAAGAACCCGAACGCCGAACGCCGCCCCGTGTCGACCAGCGCCTGAACCGCCGCATCGGTGTGCTCTGGGGAGTGGTGGATCTGCGAGACGTCCAGCACCGTCGTGACACCGGTGTCGAGCTGCGATAGCCCTGCGAACAGCGAGTTGATGTAGACGTCCGCCGGCCGGTAGTTTCGCGCGAATCCCCGCAGAACGTGCTCGCCGTAGTTCGGGGACGCGCTCGGCGAGCCCGAGTGATCGTCGAGAAGCAGGCCATTGGCGAGAAACGCACGCTCCGCGGTCTCGAACAGGTGGTGGTGCGTGTCGACGAAGCCCGGCAGGACGATGCGCCCCCGAGCGTCGATCACGCCGGCGCCGGCGGCGCGGATGCGGGGCCGGATGTCGACGATCTTGCTGCCCTCGACCAGAACGTCGGCGGCCGCGAAGTTGCCGACATTCGGGTCCATGGACATCACCGCGCCGCCGCGGATGACGTAGCGGCACCCCCTCCGCCCGCTGTCCTTCGGAGGTCGGTCACCGGCACGCCCCTCGGCATCACCGTCTGCGGCGGCCGGGCCGGCGGCGAACAAGCTCGTTCCCGCTGCGGCCACCGTGGCCGTCTTCAGGAAGTCGCGCCGCCCGGTTCCCGGAGCGGGCCGCTCCGGCGGCTCGCCATCGTCACGTCGTCTGGTCATGGTGTGCCTTCCTGCGTGCGGTGGCTGCGGGGACCGCGGACGCCTGCGCACTCCGCCTGAGGGTTCACGAAGGCTCGCCGACGGCGACGCGTCCTGATCAGCACCGCGAGTTGATGTGTCAACTGAAGGCTACGCGCAGGAGTTGATTTGTCAACTCGCGGGATAGGATGGCGCCATGAAGCAGCAGGGATTGACCGCACACGAGCTCCGCGCATGGCGGGTGTCCTTCCAGATGCTGGAGCTGCTGCGGACACGCATCGAGCAGCAGCTCCAGGCCAGCAGCGGTCTGTCCAACGCCGACTACACCGTGCTCGCGCTGCTGTCCGAGGCGCCCGACGGGCGGATGCGCGCCTACGAGCTCAGCCGAGTGGCCACCTGGGAGAAGAGCCGCATGCACCACCAGCTCACCCGGATGTGCAACCGAGGCCTGGTCACGCGGGAACGGTGCGGCTCGCGCGGCATGGAGGCGGTGATCACAGCGAAAGGCCTCACCGCGCTCACGCAAGCCGCGCCCAGCCACGCCCAGGAGGTCCGCCGCCTTGTCATCGACCGCCTCACGCGTGAAGAACTCGACCAGTTTGCCGCCATTGCCACCAAGATCCTCGAGAACCTGCAAGCAGAACAGCCGCACGTCTAGCGGCGACGGAAGCCGCAGGATTGTGCCTGCCGAATACTTCATCCACGCGGGTAGAGGACGTACGAACTCAAGGCGTAGAGCGCTCACGGGGACCGCCGCCATCCGCCGTGACGTCAACCAACTCGGCATGATGACCGGCTGTACTGTTCCGACTGGCCTACCTGGGCGCGATCAACGCCTTCGCGTTGCTGCGCCGGCTGCCAATGAGGAATCGGGACAGGGAGGCGGAGATCCTGGCGCTACGGCACCAAATCACCGTCTTGCAACGCCAACTGGGTACCACCCGGCCTCGGTTCTCCCGCATCAACGAAGTGATGCCCGGACCGCCTGCCCTGCGCGGACATCAGCACCACGATCGCCCGCCGCAACTGCACCGGATCCTTCGACGTCCTGGTGATCCGCTGAAGCTCCGACCCTCGTCCATCGACAACAGCCGCACGAACACACTCGGTCGACGAGCCACAACCGCCTCCCGCACGACCGATTACCGGGTCAACCCTCTGTGACGCACCACTAGCGCCCTGCGATACCCCCGCAACACGGAATTGTATAGGTGAACTGTAGATGTTGTCGCTGGCGCCGCCCCGCGACCGGACACCAGACTCCTTCTGATTGACCCCTCCCCGGCTACGGGCAGCACCGAAAGGACCCCCCATATGTGACTCGCCAACTTGGTATTAGGAATCAGAAGTGCCGGACGTTTGGACTGACAGCACAACCTGCGACTTGCAGCAACCTGGCTGCAGCGAGGAGAAATTCACGGTGACTCGTTTAATGAGAAATATAGGTGCACGGATAGGAATAATGTCGATTGGAACGACTGCGGGCGCTTCCGCGACTTCGTCCTCAACCGTATTCGCCGGAGCGAACACGCGGCACTCTCCGCGTGCGAGGCGAGCCACGCTGCTCCTGGCTGCACTAGCGACGATTGTGGGCATGTTGGCAGCTCCCGGCACGGCGTCGGCGGGAGACGGAAATTTTACCACCGCTTGCCTGGGTCACTCCGTGCTGGCGGGCCCGGTCGCTGTAACACGGCCGACCAGTAGTTTGCCGTGGGGCTATGTTCGCTATTGCTGGGACGGACTGAACAACTTCGCCCAGTTCATCCACGTGGATGCGAATGGACGCCAGGCCCCTATGCCCGCCAACTTCATCGCCAACGCTTGGATCTGGCGCTACGAGGACTACCCCAACGGCTTCAGTGAAAATCGTCCTGTGATGGCCCTGGCGGCAACGGCCATGTGGTGCCGGGAGAAATCTGGTGTCGTAGCCACGGGATTCGCGATACCAGTCCGAGCACCCGATTCCGCGCCTCGGCTTTCATTGAGCAATGGAATGGACGGGAGTGGGTCCTCGTCGCCAGTGGCTGGACAAATCCTGCGGGATAGTGTCCGCCGCACCCATTCGGTGGTCGCGTAGTCGGGGCCGGCGGCACGCGTGATGGTGTTGGACTACGTCGGGGCCGATGTGATCGTCACCGGGGACTTCCGGGCCGCGCTGGAGTGCGATGGTCCTGTGGTTCCCGGTGACGGCGCATTCGCCGCATGTGTGGAGGGGCTAAGCGGAGTGCACGGGGAGCGGAACATCGGCTGGCAGGGTTTGCAACCAGCTTCCTCGGTCCGTGCAACGAGCCCCACTGTTCCGTCCGCGACACGCAATGCGGTCGGGAGAACTTCCGCCAAGCATCGTCCAGGCACGACCTCCCTCCTGTGTGCGCATGAGGGCGGACGCGGTGATGATCGCCTTGGCTACCGGAACAAGGGACGCACCCGTGACGAGGCGGAGAACTCGATCTCCGGCTATATCGACCGCTTCTACAACGTCGACGTGCACGGCTACGCCACCGCCGGTGCTCCGCTGTCGCCCGGCGAGCTTTGAGCTTCCTGCTTCACGCGCTGGGTGTCGCGTCCGACGCCATCCCGGGCCTGCTTGGAGGCCGTGGCCGCGCTCTTCTGCTCGCTGAGCAGCGGACACGCGATGGGCAGCTGGTTTCGGTCGATACCAGGACACGCCGCGCTTCAGGGCGCTTCGACGGGTCGCGCACGGGATTCATCGACGTGCCATGGATTTGTATCGTCCGCATCGACGCGGTGATCATAGGTTGGTCGCGGTGTATCGTGCCGGTGCCGTATCGGGCTCGATCCGGAGGCATTGTCATGGCACGGGTGTTCGTCAGTTACGCTCACCAGGATCTGGACCGCGCCCAGAAGGTCGTCGCGTGGCTGCGCGAAGAAGGCCATGACGTTTTCATGGACCGGGATCGGCAGGACGGGATCGTCGGCGGTGAGCCGTGGAAGCCGCGTCTGTACCGGCAGTTGCGGCAAGCGGACGCCGTGGTGTGCGTGGTCACCCGAGCGTTCGTCGCTTCGAGGTGGTGCAGCGGCGAGGTGTGGATCGCTGACGCGCTCCTGTGCCCGCTGGTGCCGTTGTTATTCGAGCCCAGGGTCGACCCTCCGTTAGTCGGTTCATCCGTGCATCACATCGACTGCACGGCCGATCTCGATGTTGCTCCTGACGAGTTGCTCCGAGCGCTGTATGCCCTTGACCGGCGAGGACGGACACGGTGGAGGGAAGGCAGGAACCCGTTTCCCGGTCTCGAAGCATTCACGGCCGAGCTCAGCGATCTTTTCTTCGGCCGTTCCGACGAAGGTCGCGAGTTGGCGGGACGAGTCCGCGCCGTCGCCGCGGGCGGGATACTGGCGGTCATCGGCCCGTCCGGATGCGGCAAGTCGTCGCTGGTGCGGGCCAAGCTGCTGCCCCACATGGGCAGTGACCTGGACTGGGTGGTCCTACCCCCGTGGATGCCGGGCGACGATCCGCTCTACGCACTGGCCAGTGCGGTTGTATCCGGTGCTGCGGCAATAGGCCTCGAATGGTCACATGCGCAGGTGCTCGAACGCCTGGAGACGGCGTCAGGGTTGCGCCGGGTGGTGGACGACCTTCTCCGCGCCGACGGACAGGCACGGCATGTGCTGATCACGGTCGACCAAGCAGAGGAGTTGTTCACGCAGACAATGGACGAAGGGCTGCGGGGCAGGCTCGCGCTGCTGCTGAAGGAAGCTGTCGCCGGTGCGGCGCAGGTCGTCCTGACGTTGCGATCGATCTTCCTCGACGACCTCCGGATGCTTCCCGGCCTGGTCGAGGTGCCCCTCGATGTCTACGCCCTCGCCCCGTTGTCGGCAGAGATGCTGCGTCTCGCCATCGAGGAACCCGCACGGATCGCCGGATTGAAGATCGACGCGGAGTTGGTGGCGAATCTGGTCGGCGACACCGGCAGCGGGGAGGCTCTGCCGCTACTGGCTTTCACCCTCCAGCAGTTGGCCGACGGGCTGTCCCGCGGTGACACCATCTCGGCCGAGCGGTACGCCGGCCTCGGCGGAGTGCGCGGCGCCCTGTCGCAGCGCGCGGACGCCGCCCACCGCGCCGCCGTGGCGCACAGCGGCTTGGACGAGCGTCAAGTGTTGAGTGCACTGGTATGGCTGACCGCTTTGGACGACACAGGCCGGCGTACCCGTCGTCGGGTCGACTACTCCGGTCTTCCCGACGCGACGCGCACCGCGATGGACGCGTTCGTGGACCACCGGCTCCTGACGACGACCCGTGACCGCAACGGCACCTGGATCGCCGTCGCGCACGAGGCTCTGCTCACCGCTTGGCCGCCGTTGGACGAGGCGATCTCCGAACACACCGTTGTGCTGCACACCATCCGGTCGGTCGAGCGCGCCGCCGAGGAGTGGATCTACGCAGGCCGTGCCGACCACTTCCTCTGGGATGAGGGGAAGAGGTTCACCGCAACGCTGGACAGACTGTCCCTTGATGCCGGTGACCTCAGCGGCAGCCCACACGTCGCCGGCCTCACCTGGAATGCCCAGAACTTCCTCCTCACCTGCCTCGACCGGGTCAGAGTGCGCACGCGGCACGAGCGACGCAGGCGCAGAAGTCGTTGGACAGCGCTGGTGTTGGTTTCGACCATCGTCGTGGTCGCGGTCACGACGGCGGTGTTGCGGGATCAGCAAGCGAAGCTGCAACGTGACATCGCGACGGCACGCAGGTTGGTGGCCCAGGCCGAAGTCGCGAGGAACACCTCGCCGGAGTTGGCGTTGCGACTCGGCATAGCCGCTCATAGCCTGAATCCCGACGACGAGGTCAACGAAAGCCTTGTCGACACGCTGGCGAGAACGAGCTACACGAGACGGATCACCGGATTCAAGGGTCCTGTCGTGGATGTGGAGTTCCGCCACAACACTTCGACTCTGGCAATGGGCGTCAGTGCAAACGAGAACACCGTTGCGCTGTGGGACGTCGGCAGCGTCCCTGAGGTCCGCCCGCTGGCTCCGCCGCTGGATGGTCACCGGCAGCCGGTCCGGCAAACTGCGTTCAGCCCGGACGGCAACACTCTCGCCACTGCGAGTGCCGATCACACCGTGAGGCTGTGGGACACCGGAGACCCAACCACACCACGCCCCCGCACCGCCCCCCTCGACGTCCACGAGGGCTCGGTCAATGCGGTGGCGTTTCGCCCCGACGGTCGCGTCCTCGCCACCGCAAGCCACGACAAGACCGTCGTCCTGTGGGACGTGAACGAGCCCGACCACCCGAAACCGCTGAAAACGCTTGTCGGACACACCAATGGTGTGGAGACGGCGTCATTCAGCGCCGATGGCCGGCTCCTCGCGACCGGTGGCCGGGACGGCACCGTGATCCTCTGGGACACCACCGACCCCACGCGAGCCGAAGCGATCAAGACGTTGACCGCCCACAAGGGCGCCCGCGTGACCTCGGCAACCTTCGCGCCAACCGGACGCACCCTGGCAACGGGAGGCATCGACCAGACGGTCATCTTGTGGGACCTCGCCGATCCCAGCGCACCACGGCAATGGAGTCCACCGGTGACGGCACACGAACATGCGATCGACGCCATCACGTTCAGCCCTGACGCCCGCACCCTCGCCACGGGAAGCATGGACACGACAGTGGTCCTGTGGGACGTGACGGACCCATCCCTGCCCCGGCAGCTCGGCGAGCCGTTGGTGGGCCACACCAACGTCGTGTCCGACATCGCCTTCGCGTCCGATGGCCACACCCTGGCGACGTCCAGTTGGGATGACAGCGTGATCTTGTGGGACATCGCCAATGCCGTCGAGCCACTTGACGGCCACGCGGGCGCGGTGAACACGGTCGCGTTCAACCGCAGCGGATCGCTCCTGGCCACGGCGAGCAGCGACAAAACAGTGGTGCTCTGGGACGTGGCAATCCCCTCCCGACCTCGGCGGTCAGCCCGGCTGACCGACTTCACCGGCGCAGTGGTCTCCCTCGCGTTCAGCCCGGACGGGAACACACTCGTCACGGCCAGTAGAGACAACAGCGTCATACTGTGGGACGTGACCGAGGCCGCCCGGCCCGAACGGCTCGGCGCGCCACTCGCCGGTCACCGATGGTCAGTGGGCAACCTGGCGTTCAGCCCGGATGGCGATCTGCTGGCCACAGCCGGAGCGGACGCCCCCGAGTCCGTCGCCGGAAACCACTCCATCGTCGTGTGGGACGTGACAACACCCGCAACACCACGTCAGCTCAGTCCACCGCTGCGCGGCCACGCGAACTTCATCAACGCCATCGCCTTCAAGCCCGACAGCCGCACTTTGGCATCCGCGGACGCCAGCGGGGTCTTGTTCCTGTGGGACGTCACCGACCCGACAGCGTTCCGTCAGCTCGGTCCTCCTTTCAAGTCCTACTCAGGGCTCGTGACCAGCTTGGCTTTCGGCGACACGCTGGCCACTGGAGGGTGGAACGGCGCAGTCGTCCTGTGGGACGTGTCCGACCCCAACCAGACACGTGAACTCGGCCGTGCCCCGACAGGTCACATCAACTCCGCCGACGACCTTGCCTGGTGGCCCAACACCGTCGAGTCGGTGGCTTTTGACGCCACCGGCCGCACTCTGGCCGCAGCCAGCGAGGAAGGGACCATCACCCTGTGGAACACTTCCGATCCCACGCGACCCCACACCCTGGGCACCGCCCTCAAATTCCACCGCAAAGCGGTGAACACCGTCGCGTTCCACGACGGTAGGCCAAGGCTGGCCACAGGAGGCGCGGACCGCTCGGTAGTGCTGTGGGACCTGACGAAATTCAACGACCTTCGCGACCACGCGGTAGACCGAGCATGTGAACGTGCCGGACGCGGCCTCACCATTGACGAATGGCGCAGGTACGTCGGGACCGAGCCGGGCTACCGGAGGGACAGATGCGCCGACTGACCGATGTCTCGCGACGTGACGACCGAAACGACGAGCCCTCCTCGGACCCGTCCGCGCAAGCGACGTGGTAATCCGACCGGGCCGCCGGGCTTTGCCCTTGCGCGGCATCGGGTTCGACCGGGCGGTACCGCGCTCCTACGACTTGGAAACGACCGGCCGTTGGCAGGGGTTCGTCGCCCGCTACGGGCTGGAGAACGCGGCCACCAGCCTGACGCTGTTGATCACTCCTTCGGCGCGGTAGCGCTCACGCGGGTTCGTCGGGGTGCAGACCGGGTTCGTGGGTCATGTCCGCGGCAATGGGTGTCGGGCTGAGCGAGGTTTCGTCCTCGCCCTCTTCGAGCAGGGTGTTCGCGGCGCCGACGATGCGCCCGTCCGGTTCGCCGACGACCTCGAGGTCGCGGTCGGCGTAGTCAAGACGGGCCAGCACGCTGCGCATCGCCTCGAGGCGCGAGCGGCGCTTGTCGTTGCTCTTGACCACCGTCCACGGGGCCTCGGCGGTGTCGGTGGCCCGGAACATCGCCACCTTGGCCTGGGTGTAGTCGTCCCAGCGGTCCAGCGAGGCCAGGTCGTTGGCGCTGAGCTTCCAACGCCGGACCGGGTCGACCTGGCGGATGATGAAGCGGGTGCGCTGCTCGGCCCGCGACACCGAGAACCACAGCTTCACCAGGACGACGCCGTCGTCGACCAGCATCCGCTCGAACTCCGGCGCCTGCCGCAGGAAGCGCTCGTACTGCCCGTCGTCGCAGTAGCCCATCACCCGCTCCACGCCCGCGCGGTTGTACCAGGACCGGTCGAACAGCACCATCTCCCCCGCAGTGGGCAGGTGCTCCACGTAGCGCTGGAAGTACCACTGCCCCCGTTCGCGCTCGGTCGGGGTGCCCAGCGCGACCACCCGGGCACCGCGCGGGTCCAGGTTCTCCGTGAAGCGCCGGATCGTCCCGCCCTTGCCCGCCGCGTCCCGGCCCTCGAACACGACGACCACCCGCGAACCGGTGTCCTGGACCCAGTACTGCAGCTTGAGCATCTCGATCTGCAACAACCGCTTCGCCCGCGCGTACTCCACCCGGCCCAGCCGCTCGGCGAACGGGTAGTTCTCGCGCCACGTGTCGACCTCGGTCCCGTCCGGGCGCAGCAGCACCGGCTCCTCCCCCTCGGGGAAGCGGACTTTGATCTCGCCGGACAGCTCGGGGAACACCTCGGCCGCGGAGAAGAGATCAGGCTCGGCCATCATGACCCGCAAGTACCCCCGCCCGAACCGGGAGTAAACCGACATTTCGCTTCACATGTAGAAGGCATGGCGCCCTCGCGCCGGCGCCGGGCCCGATCTCGATCATGCGGCAGGGCAGTGGTGTGGGGATGTACATGCCGGGACCGGTGCCGTAGAAGGGGACGCTGCCGCGGGTGCAGAGGACGTGGTGGCGGGCGTCGAGGCTGAACAGAGTGCCGCGCAGAGGCAATACCGGTCTCGAGGAAGGTTGTCGCCGGTCAGGTCGCTCGGGATTCCCGGCCGCCTTGATCAGCTCTGAGGCTCGGCCTCGATCGCGCCGACCTGTTCCGGGTCTTCCGGAGCGGGCATGTGACGGATGCTGTCACTGCCCTTGTGGTCATGGGCGCGGCTGTACCGGGAATCCAACACCCTCGCCAACTTGTGCGCCGCCCCGGCGTACGCGTCGTCCACGGTGGTCGCGTGGTGGGTGACCGCGACCGGCTGCCTACCCCCAGGCCGCGCCTCGATGACACACTTCTTGTCTTCCGGCTTGCCACCCCCGTCCTCGCTGAGGTGCACCTCCACCCGGGTCAACCACCCGCTGAACCGGGACAGGCCGCTCTCCAGGTCGGTGGTCACATAGGCGGCCAGTCGTTCCCCACCGTGGATGCTGTGGTCGGTGTTGACCTGGATCTGCATGAACACCCTCCGAAACGGGACAACAATGGTCTTGGTCGGTACCACGGGAGCGGCCGGCTCAAACCCAGCGGCATCCGCTGCGGTTCCCCGTCGGCACGAGCGAGCGCCAAGCGCGAGTCCGTCATCGAGGCCCCGGCCACCCGAGCAACGCGGAAGCCGACTGCACCACGACGGCAGCAACGAGCCCCACACGGTCGAGAAGCCCGGAGGCTACAGCCGAGTTGGATCACGACTACGACCACTCCACTGTGAAGGTCAAGGCCATCCGAACGCCCGGTCCGGCTCCTCCGGCGTGACCCTTGTGAACGACAGCGTCATACCCATGACAACTACCCCAACGGCTGCTTCAACCGGGTGACAGCTTCCCATGCCGACGCCTGGCGACCGGACCCCGCGCGCCGCTGAAGCTGCCCTGAGGTGCGATTCAGTCGAATTCATGACCGGTGCGCAAGCCGCGTCATGACCGGTGCGCAAGCCGCAACGTCAAAGGTCCATTGCCGACTCCCAGCGTTGCCGGCGTTCCTCGGCGGTCTGTTCCCACCACGGCGTCCCGCGCTCGCCCAGTGCCACCTTCGCCGCGTGGACCCGGCGGCGGGCCTGGGCCTCCGCCACCTCGTCACCGGCGCGCAGTGCCGCGCCGACATCGCGCCGTGCCGACATTAGGGCCTTGCGCAGCCGCGCGGCCGTCTCCTCCGGGATCGCCGGATCGGTGCCTCGCCACCGCCGGCCGTTGATCACCACGTAACGGTCCTCCACCACTCCAGCATCGTCCGGGAAGGACCGGTTCGCAGCGGCGGTACTCGAGGTCGTGGGATCAACGGCGCTACGGCACAAGGTCACGGTGAAGGTGTACCCGCTGCCCTGGCCGCGTCGATGTTGCCGCGGATCGCGGACAGGGCGCGGCCGACGTGGTGAAGCCGAGCCCGTGGCCCGCGCCGACCGGCACGGTCGGCCACTCCGCGGTGCCAGGCACGAGGCCGACCCTGGACCCCAGGGACAAGTTCATCTCCCTGACGACCAGCACCAAGGTCTGGACCTAGACCAGCAGAGCGCCCTCGACATCATCTGAAGCGCGTTGACCAGGTTGTCGACCTGGAGAGACACCGCGCTGACCAGGCCACCGACTACCGGGAGCACGATGATCGCGGAGATCGGCGCGAGGCCGCGCAGCCGGGCGAAGGCGACGCGCCCACCCCGGCGCCCGGTGGGCGACGACCGGCGGCGCGAGGTGGCGGCGCTGCTGTGCCGGAGACTGCGCCCCTCTGCGCCGACGGGACGGCCGTTGGTCTGCGGCTTCCACCGCGCATCCCGCCATCCACGTGCTCACGGTCGACGCCCTCGCCCGTGAGCAGACGATGCGCTGACCGAACTGGCCGCCGACACGTGGCCCCGTCGTGCTCGACCGCGGTGCGGGGTCGAGCACGACGGGGCAGCGTGCCAGAGCCGGCTCAGAGGATCCGGAACTCTTCCAGCCTCACCCCGCCGGGGTGGTTCGGCCAGGTGAACGTAGTCCACTTCCCGATCGGCGACGCCGGCTGCCACTGCCCGTCCCCGAACCACTGGACGCGGTTGTTCCCCGACCGGATCTCGGTGACCCAGACTCTGTGCCCGTTGCGGTCGTAGATGCGGATGCTCCCGGCGTTCGCGAAGCACATGTTGTAACTGGACATGTTGGTGGAGTGGACGGTGACCCGCGCGAACTCGTTGTTGTTGCACGGAACTTCTCCGACTGCCCACGCCGAGCCGGCAGGAACCGCAGCCGTCATCGCGACGGCCGCCAGCGCGGTCACCGCAGCCTTTCTGACCTTTCGAGACAACTGAACCCCTTCACAGCACAGGTATCACTTCTCGAAGAACAAATTCCGGCGTCGTGCGCCGGCGATAAAAAAACCATAACAACCGGCACGACGGGCGGGCAACGTGCGGCGGTACGATATCAGCCGACTTCACATTGGAGATTCGCACAAATTGCGGTACTGGAGGGCCCACCAGACCTCGAACGCGGTTTCCGTGTCCTGGAGGTCCGCCCCGGTCAGCGCGGCGAAGCGTGCCAACCGGTAGCGCAGGGTGTTGACGTGGACGGACAGGGCGGCGGCGGCCTCGGGGATCGACCGCCGCCGGGACAAGTAGGTCTCGACGCTGGCGAGCAGTGCTTCACCGGTGGCGCTCTCCGCGGACACCAGTTCGACGTAGCGTGCGTGCAGGTACTCCCCCAACTCCCGCTCGTCCGCCACTGCCAGCCGCAGCGCCATCCGCCCGCGGTCCACGACCCCGCCACGGCCGAACCTGATCGCCGCCTCCAGCAGTCGTGTGGCCTCGGCGAACGCGACGCCCAACCGGGACAGCACGGCTGGGCCCGCCAATCCCACCGTGATGTCGCCCGCCGGCTCGTCGGCGACAGGCCGGGACAGCACGGCCGCCGCGTCACCGCGGTAATCGCCTATCAGCACCGTGTCCTGCGCGCCGACCGCGCGTTCCAGCACCCTGGTCAGCGTCACCGGATCGCTGCCGGCGGACCGCGCCCGCAGGACCCAGTAGTCCCGGTCGGCGGCGAGCCCGAGGCCCACCCCGGCCGTGACCACCTGTTCCGTCGTCATCGTGCCCTCCAGCAGGCGGGTGAGCAGCATCCTGCGGTGCTGCCCCTCGCGGTGGACGAGGTCGAACCCGGTTTTGCGGTGACCGGCGAGGATGTCGTTGCTGTAGCGGTCGCCTACCTGCCAGATCCGCTGGACGCCGAGCAGCGCAGCGTCGGCCGGGAGCCCCTCGGCCCGCGCTGCCCGAAGGAACTCGTCGCGTAGCAACGCGATGCCCCTCTGGTAGGCGACCAGGACGTCCGCGCTGGGTATGCCCTGCAACGCCCGACGCCGCCCGGTCTCCTGCTCGTCCTCCTCGACCGCACCAGCCGCCGGGTGCTCCGCACCGCGGAGCGCCGCCACAACCCGGACGACGTTGCGGTGCGCGGACGGCCGGACCTCCGACGGCGGAACAGCGCGGTACGAGCCGATCGCACCGACAACTCGCAACTGCGCCGCCACCAATTCCTCGCTCCGCAGCAACAACTGCCCGGCCACCCCGGCGAGCTGGGCCTCCAACGCACCGCACACCGCCCGGTCCGTCTCCTCGTCACACGACACGGTCAGCACCGCCGGCCGGACCGCACCACCCGACCACCCGACCACTCGCCCGGAAGCCGACTCCCAGGACGTCGAGCACGCCCGGATCGTCACCGACGCCGAATGAACGGCAACGGCCTAAAACCGCTCCACCAACCACACCACGGCTTCTTCGCACTGTCCGCTCCCCCAACGTCGCGACTACGGCAAACCTATGGATTCGGCGACCCGGGAACATCACCGTGCGGTGGACATCCACGTGTAGCTCGCAAGAGGGACAGAAAGCGACCGACCAGTCAACTTTTGTTCACGCCAAACCTGCCATTCCAACCCTCAACCGGCACCCGTCCGCTCGTGGGCCATCGTGACAGCTCGCGGACCTTCGAGAGCACGTGTCCTCAGCGGCAACCCTTTGAGCTTGTCGAGGGCGGTCGCCGAGCGGGTGTCGATCACGCACGCCTGGAAGTGCTCGACGTGGGCGCGGGTGACCTCGCACGGGTCCTCGGCCGCCTCGTCGGATTCCGGGTCCGGGGAGTGCTCGGACAGGTAGCGGGTCGGTTGGGCCGCCGCCAGGAGGTAGCTGCAGCTGGTGGTCTCCTGACTATGCGAGGACCCCTTGGCCGTCGGGACGACAGGATTCGAACCTGTGGTTGGAGAAGTGCCGTGGGGAGGCCCTCCACACGAGCGTGTTTCGGGCCGGGGGTGGTTCGATGTCGGTCTCGAGTGTCCGGGACAGGATCTGTGCGGCGTCGCGGAAGCTCACAGGCCTGCTCGACCAGGTCGTCGGTCAACTCAGCCCACATGATGCAACATGAAACATGGTCGTGGGCGAAGTGGCACCATGACAGCGCCACTGGTAAATGAACCTGAATGGCCACTTGCGGTAGTCTGGTGGGACCGGCGATCAGAAGGTCGTGGCGCGCAGGTAGGTCAGGACGGCGAGCACCCGCCTGTTGCCGTCCTCGGTCGGCGGCAGGGCGAGCTTGGCCAGGATGTTGCCCACGTGCTTGCCGACAGCCGCTTCGGTGACGACCAGCCTGGCCGCGATCGCGGCGTTCGAGTGGCCCTCGGCGACCAGGGCCAGCACCTCGTGCTCGCGGGCGGACAGGCGGGCCAGCGGGTCACGCCTGCGGACCAGAAGCTGGCGGACCACCTGCGGGTCGACCACGGTGCCGCCCGCCACCACCTGGCGCAGCGTCGCGACGAAGTCCTCCACATCGACGATCCGGTCCTTGAGCAGGTACCCGACCCGCACGCCGTCGCCGGAGTCCAACAACTCGGCGGCGTAGCTGCGTTCCACGTATTGGCTCAACGCGACGACCGCCAGCCCCGGGTCCGCCCGACGCAGCGCCACGGCGGCCCGCAGTCCCTCGTCGGTGAAGCCCGGCGGCATGCGGATGTCCGTGACCACAAGGTCCGGCCGGGTCCGCGCGACCGCCGTCGTCAGCGCGTCCGCGTCACCGACCTGCGCGATCACCTCGAACCCGAACCGCTCCAACAGCCCGGCAAGCCCGGCTCTCAGCAACACACCGTCCTCCGCGAGGACGACTCGAATCAGTGACACGGCAATTCCACACGCACCACGGTCGGACCACCCGGCGGGCTGGACAGCAACATCCGTCCACCCACGACGGCGGCCCGGTCCGCCAGCCCGGTCAACCCGGTGCCGCGCAACGGATCCGCGCCGCCAACGCCGTCGTCGCCGATCTCCAGCACGAGCGTCCCGGCCTGCCGGAAGGCGGAGACGGTGGCCGTGTCCGCGCGACTGTGCTTGGCCACGTTGGCCAACGCCTCCGCCACTACGAAATACCCGATCGCCTCGATGGCGGCGGGCAACCGGTCGGGAATGTCGGCGCGCACGCTCACCGGAATGGGCGCGCGGTCGGCCAGTTCTCCCAGCGCCGCGGGGAGACCGCGGTCGGTGAGCACCCTCGGGTGAATGCCGCGGACCAGCTCGCGCAGCACGGTCATCAGGTTCTTGGCTTCGTCGTGTGCGGCCGTGACCTCCGCGTGCGCGGGTGAGTCGGGCTCGAGGTCCATTTTGGCCATTCCGAGCCGGAGGGTGAGCCCGACGAGCCGCTGTTGCGCGCCGTCGTGCAGGTCGCGCTCGACGCGGCGGCGCTCAGCTTCGAACAGGTCCACCAACCGGGCCCGCGACCGCGCGACCTCGACCAGTTCGGCGCGCAGTTCACCGTTGTCACGGAGCAGGGCACGGGCTACCGCGCCGTGCGCCGACGCCAGCAGCGCCACCGGGTACGGCGACAGCAGGAGGGCGACGCCTGCGGCCACCGCGTAGGGGAGCGCTGCCTCCGGGGTGGCGACGGTGGTGAACCCGAGCGACACCTGCGAGGTGCCGTCCACCAGGAACGGTGACCCGACGAGCAGCACGAGGAACAGCAGCAGGCCACCGGTCGCAGCGGTCAGCAGGGCGCCCACCGTGACCAGCAGGACCAGGTACGCGACCGCGCGCCATGTCGCGGGGTCGGTGTACTGGATGGGCCCGCGCGGCGGGTCGAGCGGCCGGTCGTCCACCAGCCGCAGGCGACGTCGTTCCACCCGAGCCACCGGCGCGGCCAACCATGGGAGCGTCGCGGCGAGCAGCAGTCCGCCGACGAGCGCGAGCACCAGCACCCACGTCCACGACATGGGCGCCGGGCGCTGCAGACCGGCCGCCGTCAGCAACCACGGCGCGGCCGGTACCGCCAGTGGTACCAGGACCAGGAGCGCCACGACCGGCGTGCCGAGCAGGTGGCCGTAGGCGCGCCACGGCCATCCACTGACCAGAAAGCGCTTGGTGGTCAGCGCTTCACGCAACGTTCGTGGTTTCCCCCTGAGCACCCGGCCAACGGTAGCCGAGCCGACGGGCCGCGGCCCGCCCTCTGTCCGTAGTCCGGGGGTATGCCTACCACTACCTCTCAATGGCCTCTTACTGTCAGTGACCGGACCGCGTGGGGCTGGTCTTGTTGGCGGCATGGTTGTCGTCAAGGCCCGCCTGAGTGGGCTCCCGGTGTTTCTCGGCCTCGCGTTCGGCCTCGCCTGGCTGGGCATGATCGGCGCGTGGGCGCTCGGCTTCTCGTTGGTGAACCCGTTGGTACAACTACCTTTCGCGTTCGCGCCGGCGGTGGCCGCGTTCGTCGTGCGGCGGTGGGTGACCGGTGAGGGGTTCGCGGACGCCGGGTTGCGGTTGCGGCTTCGCGCGGCGTGGCCGCAGTACCTCGCGGCGTGGTTGGGGCCTGCCGCTCTCGTCGCGGCCACCGCCGCCGTGGCCGCGTTGTCCGGTGCCCGGCCGGCCTCATTGGACGGTCAGGTGGCCGGGCTGCCCGGCTGGGCGCTGGTCGCCGTGCTGCTGCTTGTCGTCCCGCTGCTCACGCCGATCTACTGGGGCGAGGAGTTCGGCTGGACCAGCTACCTGCGGCAGCGGGTGCACCCCGGCCGCCCGGTGGCGGCGACACTGACGACCGGCCTGATCTGGGCGGTGTGGCACTACCCGCTCGCGTTCGTCGGCTACATCGAGTTCGAGAACGTCGCGGTTGGCCTGACGGCGTGGACGGTGTCGTTCGTGTGTCAGGAGGTTCTGCTGAGCTGGCTGCGGGTGCGCAGCGGCAGTGTGTGGACGGCGAGCCTCGCCCACGCGGGCAACAACATGATGCTGGCCCTGCTGGTCGGGTTCTTGCTGCCGGACGTGGACGTCCTGGCCGTCACGGTGCTCATCACGGTCCCCCTGGCGGTACTCGCCGCCTGGGTGCTGGCCACCGGGAGGTTGCGGCCGTGAACGGTTCCGCGGTGGCGTCGCGGCGTTGGACAACGTGAGTCTCACCTGCCCGGCAGACACCTGGACCGCCGTCCTGGGGCCGTCCGGCTCCGGTAAGTCCACACTGCTGCACTGCGCCGCCGGACTGGACAAGATCACCAGCGGCCGGGCGCTGCCGGCAGACCGGGACATCACCGACGCGTCGGACGCCGTGCTCACCGAGCTGCGGCGACGCGTGATCGACTTCGTGTTCCAGAGCTTCAACCTGATCGGTCCGCTCACCGCCGAACAGAACGTGGCCTTCCCGTCGAAGATTGCCAGGGTTCGCGTGTCCAGGGCGGAGGTGCGCCAGGCACTGGCCGACGTCGGGCTCGGTGACCGAGGCCAGGCACAAACCGCGAGAACTGTCCGGTGGTCAGCAGCAGCGGGTGGCGATCGCCCGCGCGATGATCTCCCGACCCTCGGTGCTGTTCGCCGACGAGCCCACCGGTGCGCTGGACTCCACCTCGGCGAAGATCGTCCTGGAGCTGTTGCGCCGCCTGGTGCGGGAGGCCGGGCAGAGCATCGTCATGGTGACGCACGACCCGGCGGTGGCGGCCGGCGCCGACACGGTGGTCTTCCTGTCGGACGGCCACCTCGTGGACCGGCTGGACAGGCCGACCACGTCCCTGGTCGCCGAGCACCTCGCGCGGTGGGAGAGCTGAACCGTGGTGCGACTGTCCTTCAGCACGTTCCGCGAGCGCCGGGAGTTGTTCGTCGGCGCCATCCTGAGTGTGGCCGTCGGTGGGGCGCCGGTGCGGGCATCGCTGCTGGTGCTGGTCGCCACGGGTGAACCGCGGATTCCACCGGGCCTCTCCCGCCAAGACGAGGACGAGCTCCGCGAGGGATTGGTGGGTGCCGCGACGGTCATGGGCGTGACCGTCTTCCTTGCGATCTTTCTCGCGGTGTTCATCTCGGTTCCACGTTCGCCCACACCGTTGCCCAGCGCCGCGAGGATCTCGCCCTCCTGCGACTGACCGGTCGTAGCCGCCACCAGCTACGCGTGCTGCTGTTGTCCGAATCGCTGCTGCTCGGGCTGGTCGGCACGGCCGTGGGCGTGCCGCTCGGCGTGGTCGCCACGTTCGGGCAGACCTGGCTGCTGATCGAGATAGGGCTGCTGCCGGGCGGGTTCACCGCGGCCTGGCAGGCGGGGGCCGTGGTGGTGGCCGGGACGGCAGGTGTCGGCGTGGCACTGGCCGGTGTGTTCGGCGCTTCGCTGCGGGCGGCGAAGATTCGACCCCTCGACGCACTGCGGGAGACCGGCGCGGCGGCCACCGTGATGACCGGCTCCCGCTGGCTGGTCGGGTCGGCCTTCGCGGCGTGCACCGTCGCCATGGTGGTGTGGGCGCAGGGAGCCAACCTGATCGGCGCCATGCTGGCGGCGCTGGGCATCGCCATGTTCGGCGCGGTGGCGATGAGCATGCTCAGCCCGCTGGTGGTGCCGGTCCTGGCGCGGCTCCTGGGCGCGCTGTTGCGCGGCAGCACCCTCGCCGGGCTGGCGCGGGCCAACCTGCGCGACGGGGTGCGGCGCAGCGCGGCCACCGCGGCACCGCTGATCGTGCTGACCTCGCTGCTGCTCGGATTGGCGGGCACCTTCGCCTCGCTGGCCGCGGCGGAAGGCGCGGAGGCCGAGCGCTCGGTGAAGGCACAGCTCGTGGTGACCTCCACCGGAACGGGCGCGGACCGCATCGCGACGGTGGACGGGGTGGCGGTCGCCTCGACGCCTGCACGGGCACGTCCCCGAGTCCATCCTGTCTGTCCCCTTGCCCGACCGGGTCGACGTGACCCGTCCGAGGTCACGTCGAGGAAGGCTCCGCCGCCGTTACGGGGTCTGGATCGCTGTGTCTGAACACCTTCGCCTCGGTGTGGTCCGGCGCCACTTCTGCACCTGCTCGTCATCCAGACCGCTCGCGCCAACTGGCTCACAGGCTTCCGGCGACTCCGTGTCCGCGCTCAGTGGCGATGCCGACGATCGGCTCAGTGCGTTGATCGACACCAGCGTACCGATCGACGTCGTCGGCCACTCCGTCACGATCCTCCGCGGGCCGTGACGGCGAGAAAGTCCCACCTTTGCGGATCAGCACCGGCTCAGGCGGTCCGCGTCGTCAGGAGCGCCAGACGTCCGCGATGTTCTTGTCGAACATGCTCGCGAGGGTGATCAGTGCGCTGGGCATGTCCACCGAGTCCGGATCGACGAGGGCTTGGAGGTGGATGCCCAGGAGCGCGCCGTTGAGCGCGACGGCGGCGGCGCGCTCTTGGTCGACGGCCTTCGCGGGGTCGGCGTCCGCCGGTCGGCGCAGGCGCAGCAGGATTTCCATGCCTTCGCGGCGGCGTCCGAGGAATTCCTTGTACTGCTCGCGGACGACGCCCCGGTCGTTGAGGGCCTCGACGAGGATCATGAACACCAGCGCGGAGTTTCCGGCGTTCAGCAGCCGGGTGGTCTCGGAGAACACCTCGGTGAGCGACGGGACGGACTGGTAGCGCGAGGCGGGCCAGATCCGTTCCACCGCGCGTTCGACGACGGCCATCACGAGACCGTTCTTGTTCTTGAAGTGCCAGGGGATCGAGCCGCGGCTGATGCCCGAGCGCTTGGCGATGTCCACGAAGGACGTGCGGTCGAACCCGCGTTCGGCGAACAGTTCCTCGGCGGCGTCCAGGATGCGGCGCCGGCTCTCGTCGCCGATCTCGTCGATCCGGCGCTGCCCTGGGGAGGTCACGCCGGTCATCGTACGAGCCGCGCGATGTCGCCCAGCACGTGACGCGCGCTCGCGACCAGCACCAGCCCCGCGAGCACCGAGCCTGCTGGTGCCACCACGGTGACCGCGGTCTGCTCACCCCAAAGCACCTTGGCCAGGCCGGTGAGCAGCGCCCCGCCCAGCCCGCCGATGGCCGCCGTGCAGACACCCATCAGCGCGAACGCCGTGGCACGGATCTCCCGTGGCGTCACCGCGGCGACGACCAGGCTCAGCGGGACGACGCCCGCGAAGGTCATGCCCTGGGTGATCACCCCGACGACGACGTAGGTGGCGACGTCCGGTGCGTGCGCCTGCACGGCGAACCCGATGCCCAGCAGGGTGAGCGCGGCCGCCGCGAGGTACAGGCATCCCTTGGGGCTGAGTTTGAACAGCCGGTCGCTGAGCCAGCCGCTGAGCGCCGCGCCGGCGAGTCCACCGAGCGCGCAGACCGACATGATCAGGCCGCGGTCCGCGGCGTCCTGCCCGAGTTGCTCCTCGAGCAGGACGTTGAGGTAGATCGGCACCGTGGTCACGGCCATGCCGAACGCGCCGAGCGCGAGAGCTGCCAGGACGAACGTGCGAATGTCACGCAGCTGCGCGAACGCGCCTCGCGGGGTGGTCGTGACGTGTCCGCGCTGCGGTTCCGGCAGTCGCAACGCGCTGAGGCCGAGCAGCAGCGCGGGCACGGCGAGGAATGCGAACGCCCAGCGCCACGGCTCGTTCTCCTCGGGGATCAGTACCGCGAACGCCGCCGCCAGCAACGGTCCGATGATGATTCCCAGGGGTTGGCCGCCGCGGTGCAGGCCGAGCACGCGACCACGCCCTGCGGACGGGTAGGCGTCGACCAGCAGCGAGGACTGGATCGGCCCCTCGTTGGCCTTGCCCACGCCCGCCACGATGCGCACCACCACCGCCTGCCAGAAGTTCTGGACCACGCCGAGCATCCCGGCCGCGGCCGCCCAGGCCAGGGTCGCGAGCCCCGCGATCGTCGTACGGCGGTGCCGGTCTCCCAGCAGACCGAGCGGCACGGCGGCGAGGGCGACCATCACCACGGCCATCGCGCCCAGGACGCCCATGGCGTCCGTGTCGATGCCGAGCGACCTGCTGATCTCCGGCGCGAACACCACGAGCATCACACCGTCCACGCTGTCGAGCACCTGCAGCCCGACGAGCACGCCGAGCGTGGCGTGGCCTCCGGTGGTGAGCACCTTGCCAGTCGTCATCTCCATGCCGAACACGCTACTGTGTCAGTCAACATAGACTAGTTATACCAACATAGAGAGATGCTTCCATGCAGAACTGGACGGATTCGGTCGCCTTCATCACCGGCGGCGCGAGGGGGCTCGGGCTGGGCATCGCGCGTGCTCTCGCCAAGCGGGGAGTGAGCCTCGCGCTGGCCGACGTCGACGCGCCGGCGCTGCAACGCAGCGGTGAAGAGTTGAAGCAGGTGACGGAGGTGCGGACCTACCGGCTGGACGTGCGCGACCGTGCCGCGTTCGCCGAGGTCGCCGACGAGGCCGAGCGGGCGCTGGGGCCGGTCGGCCTGCTGTTCAACAACGCCGGGATCGCGCCGTACTCCGCCATCGACGAGCTGAGCTACGAAAAGTGGGATCTCACGCTTGCCATCAACCTGACCGGCGTGGTGAACGGGGTCCAAACCTTCCTGCCACGGATGCTCGAACGGCGGACGGGGCACATCGTGAACACCGCCTCGGGCGCTGGGCTCGTGGCCGGCCCGAACGTGCTGTACACGACCACGAAGTTCGCGGTGGTCGGCCTGTCCGAGTCGCTCAGTGCGGCCGTCGCCGAGCACGGCATCGACGTCAGCGTGATCTGTCCTGGCCCCGTCGCCACGGACATCATCGCGAACACCGGCTCGTTGGATGCGGGGGTGGCGATGCGGGACGACCTCGTGCCCTCCGTGGAGGCGTTCCTCAAGAGCGGGACCAGCATCGACGAGGCGGGGGAGATGGTTGTGACGGCGATGGAGGCCGGCAAGCCGTGGATCTCCACCGGCTACGACATGCGGCCCTACCTTGAGCAGCGGACGGCGGCCCTGCTCAACTCGTTGGCCTGACTCGTCGGATCAGCGTCCGGATTGCCTGTTCGAATGATCTTCCTGCGCCGGTGCCAGACCACGACGCACGGACTGGAAAGCGAGCACCACATGACTGAATGGCAGGAATTCCAGGGCGGCGTGAACTTGGTGCGCCGCAACGGTGACGTGGTGCACCGGCCGGTGTCACCGGCGTCCCCGGCGATCCAGCGACTCCTGCGGCACCTGCACGATCACGGGTTCCACGGCGCTCCGGAGCCACGGGGCTTCGACGGCGAGGGCGACGAGATGCTCACCTTTCTCGACGGCGAGGTGCCCGAGGTACTGACACCCGACCTGCGCACGCCAGAACTGCTCGCCGCTGTCGCCACCCTGCTGCGGGGCCTACACGACGCGAGCGTCACGCTCCAGCCGTACCTCGACGACCCCTGGCTCTTCCCGGCCCGGCAGCCGGCCGAGGTCATGTGCCACGGCGACGCCGCCCAGTACAACTGTGTGGTCAAGGACGGCATGCCGGTCGGATTCATCGACTTCGACGCCGCCCACCCAGGGCCCAGGGTCTGGGACGTCGCCTACGCCGTCTACCGGTTCGCGCCGTTGCAGGGCCCGGACAACACGGAAAGCTTCGGCACTCCGCAGGAGCAGGGGCGCCGGGTCGCCGCCTTCTGCCGGGCGTACGGACCGGAGGTGGGCGTCGATGTCGTCGATGTCGTCCCCGACCGGCTGCAGGCGCTCATCGACTTCATGCGTGACCAAGCGGCGCAGGGCAATGAGGCGTTCCGGCAGCACATCGCCGATGGCCACGCCGACCTGTACGAGGCGGACATTCGTTACGTACGAGCCCACCGCGACGCCCTGCGTGCCGCCTTCGAGGTGGGCTGACCGTGCCGCACGCATCACTGCTGGCTCCGGACGCGGTCATCGCACCAAGCTCGTTCTACTACAACCGTGCCCGCACCGAAGGCGTCCCACCCGAGCGCATCCACCTGATTCCACACGGTGTCGAGGCTGTGCATGCCGGTAACCTCATCCATGCAGGTAGAAGACGCGCGACGCCAATATCTCGAAGCGCTCACGGGCACGGTTGTCATCGGCCACGGCATCGACCAGCTCGGCATGGTGATCGGCTGTGCCGCTCCGACTGGCCTACCTCGGCGTGACCAACGCGTTCGCGTTGCTGCGCCTGCTGCCCATGAACGACTTGGACAAGGACGTGGAGATCCTGCCGCTACGGCATCAGATCACCGTCCTGGAACACCAACTTGGCAACGCCCGCCCTCGGTTCTCCCTGTCGATCGGATGTTCCACGCGGCGCTCCTGCACCGACTCCGGTCGTCACGCTTCATCAGCTCCGCCTACTGACACGCCCGGAGACGGTGCTGTGGTGGCACCGGGACCTCCCCGCCCGCCGCCACGCCGCCAAGTGCCGCCCCAAGCGGCCCGCCCGACCACAGACCATTCGCTCAATCCGACTCCTGGTGCTGCGCCTGGCGCGCGCGAATCCCATCTGGGACTACCGCCGAATCCACGGCGAACTGCTCGTACGGTGCTCTCGTCGAGCAGGTCGGTGGGTGGTTCGGCACCGGTGTCCTTGGCGTGCAAGCAGCCCTCCTCGATGAGCCGTTCCGACAGGCCGACGATGCCGCCGGTGCGACGGAACAGGTATTCGATCATCGCCCGGCGGGGTGTCGAACAGGTGCAGGTGATGCTCGATGCCGGTCAGGTGGGCGACCCCAGGCGTCGATCCCGGCCGGGGTGTTGCGGCCGATACGACCGTTAGGGATCGCCCAGTCCGAGTGCGCGAGCGTTAGCCAGGGCTGATGGCGTAAGCCGGTTCACGGTCGCGACGCCCCGGGCCGACGATCGGTTCGCGGTCGCGCGCGGGTAGTCCGGGGCGGTCGGAGGTGGCGGTGTCGAGGAGGTGGTAGGCGGTGATGGTGTCCCCGGCCAGGGCGGTCGCCGGTGAGCCGCCGTATGCCAGGGGCACGAGGGACCACCAGTCGCCAGCTACCGGTTCACCGGGGTCGGGGTCGCCGATGCGCAGTTCCGCGGCGATGACGCGGTGGCCTGCCAGGTGGGTGGAGCAAGCGTCCAGACCGGGAGTGCCGAGGTCGAGATGTTCACGCAGCAGGGTGGTGCCGTCGCGGTGTACGTGGGTGTCGCCACGGAACCGGCCGGGTGGTTCGTCGCTGCGACCGAGGACGACGACCTCGCGGCACCGCAGCAGGGCGTCGGAGGCGAGGTCCGCGCGCAGCTCGGCGTGGTGGTCGGCTCCGGCGGCGACGATGGTCGGCTCGGTCAGATACTCCAGCCGGCCGCCGTCGGCGACCTGGAAGGACACCGACATGCGGCTGGGGCCGGGGTGCTGACCAGGCAGCACGAGGGTCGCGCCGATCCCCCGCAGGTTGAGCCCGGCGCCGGGCCGGACCTCCACGGGCAACCCCAGGACGTCGCCGCCCAGCGGCAAGTGTTGCAGTTGAGCTTGGTCCCGAGGAAGGGCCGCTTGCTGTGTCACGGAGATTCGACGGGAAGTCTGGTGTCGGTGACGTTGTCGAAGCGCGAGTCACCGCCCCGGATAAGCACGTAATGCCGTGTGACGTTCGCCTGATAAACCCGCAGTGGCCCCTCTGGTGCGAGATCGCGGGTTGCGAGTTGCCGACCGGTCGGCAGGCGTGCGTTGAGGAGTTCGACGGCGACAGTGCAACCCTGATCGTTGACCATGCTGCCGGTCGCTTCGAGGTAGAGGGCCTCCGCTTGGCCGATGGGCGCGTGCGTGTCGAAGACCGTGACGGCGACGGTGGGACAGGCCGCGATGTTGCGTGAGTGGCGACTGTCTGGTGAGGACACCCAGAGGACTCGGTGCTCGCCATCGGCCGCGTAGAACACGGGGGTGACCCACGGGTTGCCCGCAGGGTCGACGGTCCCGAGCACGAGGTAGCGATGCAGGGCAAGCAGTCGTGGAACGGTGGCCCACATCAGGCTTTCACCGGTGCAAGCGGGTGAGGCCGGTACCGCACGTTGATTTCCGACGCGGGGTCGCCTTCGCCGACCCGATGCAGGCGGATCGGCGCTGCGCCGGGGTTGTCGTACAGCCGGATGCCCGCACCGAGCAGGACGGGAGCGATGTGCAGGTCGATCTCGTCGACCAGTCCCAGGTCGAGAAGCTGACGGCCGATGGTCGGCGAGAGCACCTCGAGGTTCTTGCCGCCGGCCGCCTCCAGTCCGATCCGCACCGCCTCGGCCGGCCCGCAGTTCAGGAACGTGACCCCGTCGGCGGGCGTGGCGTCCTCGGGGTGATGGGTGAGCACGAAGACCGGTCCGTCCCAGGCGCCACCGTAGGTACGGCCGCCGGACGCGACGGCCAGGTCCCAGCCGTCCCTGCCGCCCAGCACGGCGCCGGTGGTCTTGACGTACTCGTCGATCAGCCCCGGGCGGTTCGAGAGCCCGGCCATCCAGTCCATCGCGTGGCCGGGCCCCGCCACGAACCCGTCCAGTGACATCGTGAAGTGCCAGAGCACCTTCCCGCCCGCGGTCTGCGGCTCGGTGTCGTACATGGGTCGCCTCCTGGATCTCTTTGCCGGTCGTGACCGATCCTGGCTCCGGGCAACGCGGTGATCAACGAGAAGATCCACCACGATTGTTCAGCCATGCTGAATAATCCGGGTATGGAACGGCAGGACATCGAGGTATTCCTCACGCTGGCCGAGGAACTGCACTTCGCCCGCACCGCGGAACGCCTGCGGCTGGCCCCCGCCTCGATCAGCCAGACGATCAAGAAACTGGAACGCCGGTTCGGCGCACCGCTGTTCACCAGGACCACGCGGCGAGTGGACCTGACCCCGCTGGGCCGGCAACTGCTGGACGACCTGAGCCCGGCCTACGCCCAGGTCCGAGCCGCGATCGAGCGGGCGGTCACCGCGGGGCGCGGCGAAACGGGCGAGCTGCGCCTGGGCTACATGTCCGCCGCAGTGGCACGCCGGGTGCTGACGCTCATCGACGCCGTCCGCGGTCACGCACCCGGCATCCGGGTGAACATCCTCGAGACCGCCCTGGCCGACCTGTACGGACCACTGCGCCGAGCCGAGGTCGACCTGTCCGTACTCCCCCTGCCCGTCGCCGAACCCGATCTCACCGTCGGGCCCGTCCTGCTGTCCGAGACCGCGCTGCTCGCCGTCTCCACCACCCACCCCCTGGCCCGGCGTGCGCTGGTGACAACCGACGACCTCGCCGAACAGACTTTCCTGTTCGCCCAAGACCTGCCCGAATACTGGGTCGAGCACCACCTGCCCACAACCCGCTCGGCGGCCGGCATCACCACCCTGCCCGGGTTCCAGGAGATGCTGGCCTACGCCGCCTCCGGACACGGCGTCACCCTCGTGGGCGCCCAGGTCGAACAGCTCTACCCACGCCCGAACCTGACCTGCCTGCCCATCGAAGGCGGTCCCACCTTCGACTACGCCCTGGTCTGGCGCACCGACGACCTCAGCCCTCCCGCCGCCGCCTTCCTCCGCCACGCACAAACCCACAGGACATGACCTCAAGTAGCGCGGAAACCAGCCGCCCGCCGCGCGATCACATCACGCGGAACCGCAGTTCACGAGCTCCACATTGGTCATGTTCGAACGGAAAGTACAGCTGTGTAACGTCCACAGCAAGGTAAGCATTTCTACGTGTACTTGAGCACTGGACGGGCATTCGCTCAAGTTCGGCCGACGTCGTCCGCACCTTCGACGGAGCAGTTGGCGTCGGCACGGGAACACCCGGTGCCGACGCCTGCATCGCGGGCCTTGCCACAGGTCGGCAGGCAACCCAACGCACTCTCATGCCGATGTGCGTTCGTGCCTCGACCCTGGCCGCCTGCCCGTCGGGTGACGGGGAGGCGGCCGGGGGCGGGTCCTTGACGCTGTGCGGATAGATCCCGGGGAGGGTCGGTTAGGCCGGTTCGACGGGCAGCCACAGCTCGCAGGTCGCGGTGCTGAAGTCGTCCGCGCGGTCGAGGACCGTGACGATCGACGGGCCCGGCCGCAGGCGCCACGGGTTGGAGGGGAACCACTCGGTCGCGGTCGCGGCCCAGGTCGTCTGCAGGGCCTGCGGGTACGGGCCCTCGGCGTGGAAGACCGCCCACCTGCCGGCCGGCACCTCGATGCCGTCGAGGTCGTCGGGGACCGGCGTGTCCCGGGAGACGGCGACCCCGTGCAGGTAGGTCAGTTCGCTGCCCTCGGTGGCTTCGGGGTCGAGGTCGTCGCTGACCTGCAGCAAGCCCGCCGGCTCGGTGTCGCCGAGGGCTTTGAGCCGTAGGTGCTCCTCCTGCGGCAACGCGGCGATGTGCCGCTGGATGTGCGGGTTGACCCCGTGGTGGATCAGCGGGACGCGGGCGGCGTGTCCGACGAGCCGGAACGCGGGGCGGTCGGTGATTCGGGTGTCCATGGGATTGGTCCCTTCGACGGTCAGGCGGAACCTGAGCTGTGGTTGTGCGCGAAGGGGGCCTCCGTCGCGGCGGACGTCACCGGGGCCGGCGCCGTGGACCGCCCGGAACGCGCGTCCGAACGCCTCGGTCGAGCCGTACCCGTGCCGGACGGCGATGCCCAGCAGGTCGTCGCCCCGGATGACGTCGGCCGCGGCGACGGTCATGCGGCGCCGGCGCACGTACTCCGACAGCGGCATGCCCGCCAACGACGAGAACATCCGGCGCAGGTGATACCCGGTCGTGCCGAGCGTCCCGGCCAACCCGTCGACGTCGAACTCCTCCCCCAAGCGCTCCTCGACGTGATCGACCAGCCGGTTGAGTGCCGAGATCATGAGGCCCTCCTTCCTTCGTCAACCTTGACCGAAGGCACCCCGACCGCGCCCGATCACAGCGAACCGATCCGATCGGTTCCTGGGCCCCACGCGCCGTCATGCCGCTGGTCGTGTGGTGCTCTCCTGTGACGCTCCGGCTTGCTGCGGGTCATCGCACCTCTGAGGGGTCTGATCCCGTCGAGAGTGCTCGGCCGTGGGTGCAGGACAGGTCCATCTGCGTCCAGGGTGTGGTCGCCGTACCCGAAGTGCAGGAACGGCGGGGTCACCTGGGGCGGAGCTAGTGACGAGACGGTCGAAGTCGTACCGCGTCGGCCAACTCCAGGCGTGCCAACGCCGCTATGGACGCGGCCTCCGCAAGGCACGGTCGGCCCGGAGGAAGACCCCCGCGCTCGGCCTGCCACAGGTGCGGTTCCTCGATGTCGACCGTGATCGCCTCGGGTAGCGGCGGTGCGTGCCCGGTGAGCGTGGGTCAGTCGGGGACTGCGCGGAGCAGGACCTCCCGCCTGCCGTGTTCGTCCACCACGGGGTCGATGTACAACCCGCCGGCCAGGCTTTCCTCCAGCAGCAGCCACGGTCCTTCGCCGTCCTCCAGCACCTGCTCCCGGTGCTCCACGAGCGCCTCGCGCGGGGACAGACCCTGACCACCCCGGCGCTGGGCAGCAACGGCCACCACACGTGCACCACGACGGCCAGCGTCGAACGGAGCCGCTCCTGGACTTCGCTCGACGCCACGGGGTGTCCTCGAGGGACCTCGAACTCGGCCGGCCGCTCGGGGTCGAAGCCCGCCACGCGGCACGGACCTCGCGTCGTCCCGGATGTCCAGACCGACACCGAGCCGTCGCGACCACCTTGCGGCGACCGTTTCGAGTTGACCGCGGTCCTCCGACCGCAGCCATGCGAGCTTCTCCCGAGCACTCTCCACGGTCATCCTCCCAGCACCGACAACCGTAGCCGTGCCGGGTCATCTGCCACGCCGTGCCTTTGCCCGAGTAGTAGATCGGCCGCCCCGCCGCGTTGTGCCACTTGTAGCGGCCGCAGAGCGTGCCGATGGTCAGCGTCTTCTGCTACCGCACGTTCCACTACGGCACGTCCTACTGCGTCACCTCGAACCTCATGGTCGACAAAGGTTCCACCGGAACGCCGGGAGCTGGGAACTGGGACTTGATCCTCGCGCCCGGCCGACTGGCATCACCCCTGACCTCCGGCGTGACCCCGCTGCGCGTGACCTGGAAGAAGAAGTTCGCCAATGCCCTGGGGTCGACGCCCAGCCCGTTCAGCTCTCCTCGCAGGAAGTTCAGACAGTGGTCGACACCCTCCAGGTTGACGCACGCCAGCAGGCTGATGATCGGCTGCGCCAACTGACCCGTCAGGTTCGGCATCGCGTTGGCCGGCGGCGGCGGTGGTGTCCCGGCGCCCTGCTTCAGCCTCGGCTTCGCCGACTCGAACCGGCCGGCGTCGAATTCCGTGAACGCGCACTGCCCCGGCTGCCTCGAACAAGTCACCGCCTCTCGCTGCATCGTGTTGATCGCGGAGACGATCTCGAGGCGCATCCTGTCCACGACGTCCGGGTCCACCGCGGTCCCGTCGGGGTTCTCGAAGTCGGCAGGGTGTTTCAGGACGTAGGAGTAGTCGTCGCGCAGCTCGAGGAACTCGAACCGCTTCCGCATCAGGTCCGCCAGGACGTCCTGCTGGTTGGCGATCTCGATGAAGTTGAACTGGTCGTTCGGGCTCCGCAGAGCCGTGTAGTTCTGGACCGTCACCGAGAAGGGGAATGCGTTCGCCCCCGCCACCGCGAGGGGGAAACCCTTGGCCGTCTTCATGATGTCGTCGCGATCGAGGTCGGCCCCGGAGATGGCCCCCTGCCGGAAGACGTGGACGCCCACCTCCAGGTGACTGGCGCTCTGCGACTTGGCGGTACGCACCTTCGCGGCGAGCTCGGCAGAGGTCACGACCCCGTCGAACGCGGCGTTCACCTCGACCGCGAGGCTTTGCCGTTCACTTTTCGAGGTACTGGTCATCTGGTAGATGGCGAAGAACTCACCACCCTTCTTCAGGCCGTGGATGTAACAGTCGCCGAACCGTGCGCGGAACCGGGTGGAATTGTTGTTGATCAGCAACTCCTCCGCGTCCGCCGTGAAGACGGGGTCGTCGAAGCTCTCGAACGCGTTTTCGACGCTCACCCGCACGACGACATAGGTCGAGAAGGTGGAGAAGTCGCATTCGTTCGCGAACTGCACCTTCGCGTTTCCCGACAGCGGGCCGTGGGAGCCGGATGCCGCGATGTCGATACCGAGCTGCTCGTGCAGGGTGGTCACGTCCTGGATCGTGACGCAGTCGGACTTGACCACCTGGCCGCCGGCTTGCCCCAGCACGGAGACCGAACCCTTGACGGCCGGCGACGCCAACACCTCACCGGTCAGGCGGTTGAACCCCTTGCCGAATTTCATGTTGTTCTGGAACGGGACCTCGTTGTTTGCCATGTCGCCTTCCTCTCGGAGGCAGCCGGGACTCGGATCGGCGTTGCTCGGAGTGTCCGCCCAGGGCACCGCAGGCGCCCTCCGGGTGAGACTCGCCGATGGTGCAGCTCGCGACGCAGGGGCCGTCCATCAGCCACCCCTTCGGCCGGAGGCTGTGACCGCTACGTCGAACCCGACCACTCCGGGGTTACCAACCTCACCCGATCGAGTGACGCCACGGTCCGGGCCGTACGAGCCGGGGTCCGCCCGTCCCGAGGGTCGCGTTCCCGCATCGGGTTTGAGCTTTCCCGTCCGGTGATAAAGAGCCGCTAAACAGTCGTCGGTGATCGGGTGGACATGCTGGCTTCGTACGTCGAGTCGATCCGAGCGGGCTTCCTGGCGTTCGTGGGTGTCGGAGCGCTGGTGCTGCTGCCCCTGGTCGCGCTGCACTACCACCGCTTCGGGCGGGTGGAGCCGCGCCGGGCGTTCGTGCTCTACGGGCTGCTGGCCTACGGGCTGGTGGCGCTGGCGCTGATCTTCCTGCCGTTCCCCGACCCGGGCGAGGTGTGCCGGGGCGAGCGGATGCTGTCGACCACGCCGTTCCAGTGGGTCAGCGACATGCGCAACAACATGGCGGCGTACGGGCGGTCCGGCCTCGTCGCGATGGTCACTTCCACGGCGTTCCTCCAGCAGGCGTTCAACGTGGCGCTGTTCCTGCCGCTGGGTGTGGTGCTGCGCCGGTCGTACGGCCGCGGCCCGCTGGCGGCGGTGGCGATCGGGCTGGGGCTGTCGCTGGCGGTCGAAGTGGCGCAGTACACCGGCAACCTCGGCATCTACCCGTGCCCGTACCGGATCGCCGACGTGGACGACCTGATCTCCAACACCTCCGGGGCGCTGCTGGGTTGGCTGCTCGCGCCGATGGCGTTCGTGGTACCGGTGGTGCCGGGCGCGGACGAGTCGAGCGCCCCGCCCCACACCGTGACGGTGCCCCGGCGCGTGGCGGGCACGGTCGTGGACCTCATGGCGTTGCTGGTGGTCGGCCGCCTGGTGGACGGCGTGCCCTGGGTGCTCGGCGCGGCCGTCCTGCTCCGCGTGGTGCTGCCCGCCGTGACCGGCGGCCGAACCCTGGGCGGCTGGCTGCTGCGCTACCGGCACGTGCGCGAGGACGGCACGCCCGCCCACGTGGGACGCCTGGCGCTGCGCGAGCTGCTTGGCGTGACGGGGTTGCTCGCCTACGCGGCACTGCTGTCACCCGACTCCGGCGAGCCGTGGGGCCTGTGGCTGGACCTCCTGGTCGTGGCGGTGGTCTTCCTGGGCACGCTCGTCGTGCCGGCCTTCCGCCAAGACCAACGGGGTTGGCACGAGCGGGCAGCGGGCACGCGGGCCGCCGAGACGGCCCGGAGCCGGTTCCCGGCGGGAGAACCGGCTGCGGGGAGCTAGACGGGTGCCCTGACCGCCCTCGCCGCAGCGGAGGGTGCTGTCGCGTAGGCGTGAGGCACCGCTGGTCATGCAACGTAGTCGGTCATCCGGGTGACCTCAGTGGCAAGAGGCGATCATCCGTTCCATGACCTCGACGGGCAGTGACGGGTTGGCGGCCCCGTCTCCGGCCAGGTCCGGGTCTTGCAGGAAGTCGATCAGAATGTCGACCGGCAGGTTCGGGCGCCTGGCGGCCCAGCGTCGCGCGGTGTGGTCTTGGAGGCAGACAAGGCGGGTCTGCGCGCGGGTGTTCGAGTGTTCGGCGACCGCGCGGAAGGTCCGGCGTGCAGTGGCGTGGCGTGCCATGTGGTCCAGCAGGTCGCGGTCTCAGTGGGGTTGCTCGCCAACTGGCGGAACAGGCTCGGCCCGTGCCGGGCGGCGAGCGTTCGTAGCCGATCCGCGGCCAGCCCGGGGTGCGGGGCGATTCCTTTGACGACGTGGATGTCGTCGTCCGAAACGAGCAGTCCGAAGACGTCGGCGGGGAGCGCGGTGCGCTGGGCGACCAGCATGCGGACCCGCGGGGACGGTGACGCGGCGAGTTGGCGCAGTTCCTCGTCGGTCGCCGCCATGACGCGAGGCAGCCGGACCGGTCCGATCCGGACCGATCGGGCCAGGCGTTCAGTACGTGCAGCGGGACGGGCGGGTTGTGGGCCACGCTCCGCCGCACGTCCGTGAACTCGTCCTCCGCCAGCCCGCGCAAGATTGGCAACGTGCACCACCCGGAGGAGGCTGCACCGTGAGGTCACGGCCCGCCTCCACCCGCACCACCCGCCACAACGCACAACTGCAAACACCACCAATTCGAGATCATCCGCGCGTCCGCTCATGCCGCGATGCGGGCGACATGAGCACGCTCTTCCGCCGACTGGCGCTGGCGAGGGTCAGCGGAGGGTCGGTGTGACAAAGGATGTGGCGGGTGGTCGAGATATCAAGGTAGTCGGCAGGCAACACGCCGATCTTCTTCCTCACCGATCCCAAGGGCGAACCCGCACCGTTCGAACGGCCGGAGTCCCGCACTGCTTCTATATCCGCCGTCTCCGAGTCCTGACAGCCAGAGGGGTGTTCGGATCGACCGCGAATGTCGATCCGAACACCCCATAGATTCCGGTCTCACCACACCTTGTGGTGCCGCACTCGGGATTCTTCTCACTCATCAAGCCTGAGCGGTCAAGGATGGTCGACCCGTTTGGTCGTGGCGCAGATCGTAACCCTGTTGTCCACGTCTGTCACGCTGACGTAAATGTGGACCACCGCCCCGTTGACCGTCGCGGACACGTTGAGCGGGTGGCTCGCATCGATGAAGACGTCGCGGTTCTCGCTGGCATCGTCGTCGTCGAACGTTAAGAAGACCCGCCCGGCCCGACCCGGAAGGATGTCGGTGAGACCGGCTCCGGTGACCCGCAACACCCAGGCATTGACCGGCTGTTGCGTACGGGCGTACACCTGGATCCTGTCACCGCAGTCCGGTGGCGGTGGGAACAAAGCCTGCGCGTACCGCCCGTCTGCGACTGCCGACGGGCCGAACACCAACAAAGTTGACAGCGCCAACAAGACGGCAGCTGTGACCGAGACTGTTTTCTTGGACAAAATTCCCCCTGCTGTCCAACAGCGCTACGCGGCTGTTTCGATACATCACGACGCTATTCAGGGGTCCTCTGCGGTCATACCGCCGGTCGGGTAGCGATTACAACTGCTCCGTCCGGGTCATCGTTACGCTGAACTCCTGCGCCAAGGCGCCGGCACGGGTAATTAGGTCCTCGAACTCGGCCAGAAGTCGTACCGCATCCTGGTGATCGTTCTCGACCTCCGCCATCCCGGCGCGAACATGTCGCACGACCTCGCGTCCGGTGAAGGCAAGCGCCGTCAACGCCCCGCCGAACTCCTTCGCGTCGGCCAGACCTTCAAGCGGCGGTACGGCGGACATCGCCTCCCCAACTGCACGCACCGAAAGCCGCACCCGCCGGCCCGGGACCGATTCGTCCACCATCGTTCCTCCGCTCACCGTGCCAACAGTCACCCCGAGCGTAATCGCGACGCGGCAGCCGGCAAGGATCAACAACACCATGCGGACGCGAATCCGACCCCGACGACCAGCGAGGAAACGCTGAAGCAGTTGCGACCGCTGTCGTCCTGCTGCACGTGACCCGCACGGTCGACACGTGGCCGATGCGCCGGAACCATGTGATCGCCGGTGACTGGCCCCGGGCGGAGCGGCTGGCCGACGACGCGTTGCGTGGTGCTTGCCGGTTGGCCTGGCGGGGTGCGATAAATCCGGCGTTGTGGTCGGCCTGCCAGGTCAAGGCGTACCTGGGTGAACTCCAGGCCGACGATCCGGCCCTGGCTGAACTTGCCGTCGCTGTGCGAAAACTGGGCCTGGTGCCGGCCGAGTTCGCGGTGCGATCCCTCATCGGATTCGTCGCGCTGTCCCACGGCGACGCGGCGGCGGTACACGCCGAGTTGGGCCCGCTCCTGGACCGGATGAGCCAGCTCGGGTTTCGCGAACCCATGTGGTGCCCGCTGGCCTGGTGCGAACTCGACGCACTCGTCGAGGTCGGCGAGCTGACCCAGGCGGCGGTTGTGACTGAGGATTTGCACCGATTCGGGATCCGCATGGACCGCCCGTTCGCCCTGGCCACCGCAGCCAGGTGCCGGGGAAGGATCGCCGCCGCCCGCGGTGACTTCGACACCGCGACGGCCGATTTCGACGCCGCGATGGCCCAGCACGAGAGGTTCGACTGGCCGTTCGAGCGCGCTCGAACGCTCCTGGCTGTCGGTGCCGTACGACGCCGGGCCAAGCGAAAACGTGCCGCCCGAGATGCTCTTGGCGACGCCATGGCTGTGTTCTCCCGGCTCGGCGCCCGGCTCTGGGCGGCCAAGGCGGAGAGCGAACTTGCCCGGACCGGTGGCCGGACCCCGAATACCGGCGATTTGACCGCGACCGAACGGCGCGTTGCCGCACTCGTCTCGCAAGGTCACACCAACGCTGAGGTCGCCGGCTTGTTGTTCCTCAGCGTCAAGACCGTCGCGGCCCATCTCACCCATGTCTACGCCAAGCTCGGGGTGCGCTCACGCACCGAGCTTGTCCGCCACGTGCGTGACACCACCTGACACCCGCACCCATCCCCAGTGTGTTCGGCCCGCAATATGAGTCTGGACAAGGGGTGCGAAGGCGTCGTCGTCAATGCCCCGGTAACCGTGTCGCACGATGGTTCGGTACATCTCCTCGGACACGACGAGAACGAGCGGTGCCGCCGACTTCGCGAGCGCGCCCTTGAGCGCGGGTGCGTCCAGCAACCGGAAGCTGAGATCCAGGGCCTCGCCGCAACACCCCCTGCGGTCGTAGAGCACCTCGCCCGCGTGCACGACCACACGAAGCCGCAACTCCTGTTGCCTGGACAGCTCTTCGCAAAGCGCGGGCACGAAGGCATTCAGCAGCAGCGTCTTCGGCACGATCGGGTGGATGACCGCCAGTATCCCGTCCCCTCGGTCTACCAGCGGATCGCGGAGACGCTCTTCGGCACCGGCCGCGTACAGGGAGTTCTCGAACGCCTCGTACAGCACGCGGCGAAGGCGGATCTTGGTCGCGTCCGCTCTCGCCGTGGAATCCGCGATGTCCACCGCCACGATGGACCGATGACGAGGTTCTCCCGGCCATCGCGGTTCTCTTCTGCAGAATAAACCCATGGCAGACGCTACGGTCGCATTGGTGGGAAGGAATCGGAGATTCCTCGCATCTTTGCGATATCGCCAGACGAGCGACAGACGACCCCGCCATGATCAATCGGACCGCGACACCGCAAGGCTTCACCACATGAACCGACCAACGACCACCACACCAACGCATCTCAGCGGATCTTTCACCCCGCAGGCCAGCGCTTCGCCGTTGCGACACGATGACTGAGAACGGACAGTCCGGCCGACCTGATGCGTAACGTGCTTGCGTGGCCTCGGAGGGCCGTCGAGTTCGGTCATGTGCTCGACGGCAAGATGCAACGGCTGCCACGGACTGAGGCAGGAAGCAGTGATGATGGCCCGAGACCAGCGGGACGATGATGCGGACGCTCAGATCGTCCCACCGGGCGAGCCTTCGCCCGGTGTCGAGGTGTGGGCCCCGGCGACACAGAACGCGGTGACCGGGGTGGTAGCGGGTGGGGTGGTGCAGGCCCACACGATCAGCGGTGGCGTTCACCACCACACGGCTTCGCCTGGGCGACCGGTGCCGGAGCAGTTGCCCGCCGCTCCGCCCGCCTTCGTCGGCCGCGCCGACGAGTTGGCCACACTCACCGCTGCTGTGAACCAAGGCTCGGTCGCGGGCGGGACGGTGGTGATCTCGGCGCTGGCCGGCACCGGAGGCATCGGCAAGACCTGGCTGGCTCTGCACTGGGCTCACCGGCATCGTGACCGGTTCCCGACGGGCAGCTGTTCGTCGACTTGTGCGGTTTCTCCCCGGAGGGAAAGCCGATGGAGCCGACCCTGGCGGACCGCGGCTTTCTTGATGCCCTCGACGTCGATCCCGCTCGCATCCCGACGGCCCTGCACGCTCAGTCCGCGCTCTACCGCAGCCTCGTCGCGGGCAAGCGGATGCTGGTCGTGCTGGACAACGCCGCCACCGCCGACCGAATCACCCCGTTGTTACCAGGCGAACCATCCTGCACGGTGTTGGTGACCAGCCGACGACGCCTCGACAGGCTGCTCACGGCGTACGGCGCCCACCCGGTCCGCCTCGACACCTTAACCGACACCGAGGCCTGCCAGCTTCTCACCACCCGCCTCGGCCGGCGCCGGATCGAGACCGAACCCGCCGCTGTGGCCGATCTCCTCGTCTCCTGCGGAGGCTTCCCCCTCGCCCGGTAATCGTGGCCGGACGCGCCCGTGCGGCTCCCTGCCTTCCGCTTGCTGTTCTGGCGGCCGAGCTGCGCGACGCGGCCATCCGCCTGGACGTCCTGGACAGCGATGATCCAGCCGCCAGCCTGCCTGCCGTCCTGTCGTGGTCCCAGCAGTTGCTCACCTCGGAACAGCAGGAGGTGTTCGGCTGCTCAGCCTCGCGCCCGGTCCCGACATCGGCCTCCCTGCCGCCGCAAATCTCGCCGGACTGCCCCCCGGCGCGGACCAAGCGGGTGTTGGATGCGCTGGATGAGGCATCGCTGCTCGATCACGACGGACACGGCCGCTGGCGGATGCACGACCTGATCGGCGCCTACGCCACCACCGCCGCCCACGAGTTGGACGAACCCGCTCGAGAGAGTGCGCTTCGGCGGGTGGTCGACTTCTACGCCCACACCGCCTATGCGGCCTTCAACCTCATCTGGCCCAACCGCCCGCGCTTGGAACTCGACGCTCCCTCCCCCAGCGCCCACCCTCAAACGCTGCCGGACGTGGCGGATCGCGTGGGACCGTCGACCGGGCGAAGGCATGTGCGCAGGCGGTCGGGCAAAGCCGGGTTCTCCTCGAGGCCGTGCAGGATGTCTCGGGATCGTGGGTTCACTTCCATACTCCAGTCGGATCGCCGCGATCGCGGGTCCGCCCGGTGTGGAACAGGTCAGAATACGGCGATGGTGGAGCGGAGCAACCGGTTCACCGGTCGTTCGCTCTGCAGAGCCTTTGTGGCGAGATACATGCCAAACAGGACGCTGTCCGCTGAGAGCTAGGCGCCCCTTCGGCGCATGCTCGGTCGACTCTGCCTTCGGGTGAAACAGAGCCGCACGTCACTGGCGAACAGGTTCGCAACACGCTGCCATGCCACTGATCTGACGCTGCGAGAAGGCGTGTTCATGCCGCTGGTCGCGTCCCGACGAAGGTCCGCTTCCACCGATGTTCTCGCGTCGGCACCTCACGAACGTGATCGTTTCGCTAGCGTCGGCAGGGGGCTGTGGCCGTCGGGAGCGGGCCACGCCGAGGTTCTCAGGGGGTTGCGGTGAGCGAGGAGATCCAATTCCACCAGGCAGTGATGGAGCGCGGTGACTCCGCCGTGTTGGTCGTCGACGCCGACGAGCTGGCCGTCCGATGGGCTTCGCCGGCGGCGCTACGTCTGTTCGGCACCGCGTCGGGGGTGTTTCCCGATCTTGTGGACCCTGCGGACGCGGCCGCGGTGGCCTCGTTCCTCCAGGCCGCGATCGGTCGGGACAGCGCCTCGCGCGGCACGTGCGCGGTCCCGGTCGAGGGCTCGACCGCGCGGCGGGTCGACCTGGTCGCACGCGACCTGAGCGCAGACCCGGTGGTGGGCGGCCTCGTGGTCGTCGCCTTGGACGTGACCGGCTGGGCGGAGCGGTCGGAGGAACTGGGCAGACGGCTCGGCACCGACGGCCTGACCGGCGTGGCGAACCGGGCGGGTCTGCTGCCGCGGCTGGAGCAGGCGGCCCGCGGCGCGCCGGACTCCGGGCCAGGCCCCGTGCTGATGTTCCTGGACCTCGACGGATTCAAGACGGTCAACGACCGCTACGGGCACGCCGCCGGCGACCGGGTGCTGCGTGGGGTCGCGGCACACCTCGACGCGGTCGTGACCGGACGGGGAACGGTGGCGCGGGTCGGGGGTGACGAGTTCGTGGTGCTCCTCGACCGGTCCGACGAGCAGGAGGCGGTCGCGTTCGCCCAGGAGGCCGTGAACCTGGAGTTCACCGTGGCCGGGGACGTGGTCCGGGTGACCGCGTCGGCCGGGATCATGGTCGTGCGCCGGGGATACCGGGCGGAATCCCTGCTGCACCGCGCGGACCTGGCCATGTACCGGGCCAAGGCGACAGGCCGTGCCCATGCCGTGGTCTACCGCGACGACCTCCAGGACTGGGTGCTGGCGCGAAAACTGGAAGTCGACCGGCTCGCCGAGCGGCTGGAGCACATGCGCCTGGAGAAGGAGGCGCTCGTGGAAGCGGCGACCATCGACCAGCGGACCGGACTGCCCAACCCGGCCGCCTTCGACGCCGACCACGACCTCCAGAACCGTCGCGGGCGGCCCTACAGCCTGCTGCTGGTCGACATCGACCACTTCCACGACTACAACACCCTCTACCGCTACCTCGCCGGCCACGAAGCACTTCGCAAGGTGGGCCAGGCGATCAGACGCGCGGTGCGCACGACCGACCGGACCTACCGCTACGGCGGCGAGGAGTTCACCGTGCTGCTGCCCGACGCCCGCCTGCCCGAGGCGACGGCGGTCGGCGAACGAGTCCGGCTGGCCGTCGAACAATCCGGGATCGAACACCGGGGAAATCCCGGAGGAGTGCTGACGGTCTCCGTGGGCGTGGTCGAGGCCGAACCCGGCGCCACCGTCACCGACGTGATCGAGGAAGCCAGCATCGCACTCCTCGGAGCGAAAGACACCGGCCGCAACCAGGTGATCGGCCGAACCGCCCACACCCCAAGACCACCCGCCTGACGAGATCCCCGGTCAGGATTCGCCTGCTGATCAACTCGTGATGGCGGCGAACATGCCGTGTGCTTGCGCATCCAGACCAAGGCTTCGTCGGACACGCAACAGAAGTCGTCGGCCGTTGGGGGCTGGAGTTCTGCATCCGCGGCTGGCGAAGACGTCCGTGGGCGACTGGGTCGCCCGGTGGGTCCAGGCGCACGACGTCAGCGGTGTCACCCAGGCGACCTACGACTCGCACCTGCGCAACCACATCCTGCCCCGCTTCGCCGGCACGGAGTTGGGCGAGTTGTCGCGGATGGTGATCAAGGCGTGGGCCAAGAGTTGCGGCGGTCGTTGAGCGAACGCAGCGTCGCCGACATCGTCGGGTTGTTGTCGATGATCCTGGGCGAGGCGGTCGACGAGGGACTGATCGGATCGAACCCGTGCCGCAGGCTGCGACTCAACTCCGGAGACCAGCCCGAGCGGCCGCACGCCGACCCCGACGAGGTGACCACGCTGGCCGGCCGGGTGTCGTCGGTCGACAACGCCACCCTGATCGTCACAGCGGCCTACACCGGCATGCGCTGGGGTGAACTGGCCGGGCTGCAGTGGTCACGGGTCGACCCGGACAAGCAGGAGATCCACGTCGACGCCCGCGACGGCGCACTGCACGAACTGCACGGCAAGCTCGAGCTCGGCCCGCCCAAGACACCGGCCAGCGTCCGCACCGTGCACCTGCCGGAGTTCCTCGCCGAACTGCTGACGCAACTGCGCCGCGAGAAGCCCACCGCACGGTTCGTGTTCACCGGCCAGGACGGCGGACTGCACCGCCGGTCCAACTTCCGCCGGAGGGTCTGGCTGCCCGCGTTGCGCGGCGGCACGACCCTGGGATGGTCGCCGATCAAGCCGCACATGCACCTCCACGACCTGCGCCACACCCACAAGACCTGGATGATCGAGGACGGCGTCCCCGAAGTCCTGCAGCACAAAAGGATGGGACACAAGTTCCGCGGCGTCATGGGCGTCTACTCACACGTCACCCGGCCGATGATCGACGCGATGCTGGCCGGACTGCAGGCCCGATGGGAGCACTATGGAGCGAACTGCGGCGACCACTTCGGAGCACCAACTGTGGTCAAGATCAGTTGTTCCCATTCTGCTCCCACCAACGACCAATGACCCACAGACATGGATCGTCTGCAGGCCATTGACCAGGTAAAACACACTGTGGGCGATACTGGGATCGAACCAGTGACCTCTTCGGTGTGAATGAAGCCAGAACAACGCTTCTATTAGCACAAACAGAATCACCGCAGGAAAAATGTGGCCGCTGGAAGCCGTTAAACGCGGTTTGACGCTGTTGAATGCGTCCGACGGCTCCCATTCTGCTACCAGCGTCCGCTCCCACGCACTCCCCCGCTCCCAGGCGATCTGCGGACCGCCGACCGTGATGGTCGCGAATCCGACCCTCATTCCGGCCCGGCAGCGGATGCGTCGGTCGCCGCGGAGCACGAGGGTCATGCCCGCCGATCCGGCGACAACGACACGCACCATCGTGTCGTTGTCGCCGGGCCACCGTCGACGCCGACCCGCTATCGTGTCGGTGTGACCGCAGCAGCCGCGCACCCGCCATCGCCGGAGGTCGAGAAGACCCCCGAGGCGATCCGCGCCGCACTGTTGCCCGAGGAACGCGACGCCTTCGACGCCGACTGCCGCCACGCCCTGGGCAAGGCCGCAGCCGAGTCCAGCCTGGAACCGGTCCACAGCGTGATCGAGCAGTGGTGGCGCATCGCCACCGTCACCCGGCACGACCCCGCCGCCCACCGGCGGATGCTCAGGCGCATCGACCAGACCCAGAGCGCCGGCCAGACACCAGGGCGGCTGCGCACCTGGGACGAACTGCAGACGGAGCGCGGCGGCCGATAGGTGACCTACCAGATCCAACTCCCCGACGAGGTCTGGGACCAGATCCACGCACTGCCGGCGGAGGCCGACGAACCACTGTCCGAGGCCATGACCCTGCTGACCCACGAACCCTGGCACGGCGAGCCCTACCACCGCGCCAACCCCACCGGCGCCCTGCGCCAACTCGTCTACGGGTACGGCAACGGCCTCATCGTCTACCTCATCCTCGAACAACAGAAACGCATCGTCGTCGAACGCGTCCTCTGGCTCGAAGACCTCGGCTGACCACCGCACTATAGGAAGAGTTAGGGGTGGCGGTCGACAGTGCCGCAGGTGATAGACTGGTTCAGTTGACACTGAAACTATAGAGTCGGCCTACGCCAAGTTGTGTCCGTGCCGTCAACGGACGGCCTCCCAAATCCTTCCCGGTCGGCGTTCGCGCTTCACCACGCCGTGCGAACAGCCCGCGACAAGTTGCCCCTCACCCCGTCGTTGTGGACCGCGCACATCCACGCCGGGCCGTGACCTCGCCCGCTCGTGGCAGGCGAGGGACCAGCGCAAGGATGCGAGGAACGGACGGTGGCGGTGAAGCCCGAGCCCTTCGCGCACCTCATGATCGGCCGGGGCATCGCGGTCAAGGTCCTCGAGGGCATCGCCGCCGGCGAGCACACCGAGCGCAACTTCATCCTCGACTCGCGCTCGCCCTGGCCGAGGACCGCCGCCGCGTCATCGCCCGCAAGACCCGCAACGGCCTCGACGCCGCCCGCAGCCGCACCGGCGGACCGCGGTAGCCCAGGTGATCATTGGGCCAGTGGACGTCCCTACGCCGTCCGCGGCGCACGATCACCGGGTGTGACAGCCGCCTCGGCAGTACCCGAAACCGTCCAACCAGGGACGTTCCGCCCATTCGACGGGGTAGCGTAAGCCGTGCCCGCCGACCTGGACTACTCCCCGCTCACCGCCCCGGTCGACCCGGCCGCTGCATTGGCGCACGCGAAAGCGAACGGCGACCGCCCGACCCGCGACCTGGCCTGCTGCGCGTTCCTCCTCGCCCTGATCTCCGCCGCCTTCTTCGGATTCTTGAGCGTCCCGCTCAACATGTACCTCGCCGGCACCTATCCGGACGGCGGCGTGGGCGTCCGGCTCCTCGGGCTGCTGCCGCTGGCGATCGGTCTCGGGCTGGTCGTCCTGGTCGTCGTCCTGAGCCGCAAGAGCGGCCGGCAGGAACGGATCGACCACTACCGCATCATGCAGTTCGCCGCCCGCAACGGCATGGGCTACCGGATGAAGGTCAAGGACCCGGAACACCCCGCCGGGGTCTTCGACATCGGCGTCAACCGCTGCGCCGTCGACGTCGTCAGCATCGAAGCCCCACGCCCGATGGAGATCGGCCAGTACAGCTACACGGCCGGCTACCACAACGCGGAAACGTTCCACTGGGGCTACGCAACCGTCCCTCTCGACGCCAACCTCCCCCACCTGCGGCTGAACTCGCGGGCGAAGGGCATGGGCACCGTGCACGAGTCCGGCAAAGTCACCCTCGGGCACCCCGACCTGCGCGGCCCCGGCACCAAAGCCTTCAGCGTCTCCGGGCCATTCGGCAGGGCCCGGGAAATCCAGACCCTGCTGGACCGCACCCTCTTCTCTTCCGACCTCCTGGCCCGGTACGCCGAACGCCCCGTCCACATCGAGGTCGTCGAGAACCGCCTGTACTTCTTCTCCCCCAAGCCGCTTTCCACCACCGACCCGGACACCTGGCGCTGGCTCCTCACCCTGCTCGCCGACACCGCGGAGCGCCTGGAATCCTGAGCGCGACTTATCTGGAAACGGAAAAAGATCCGTCGTGCGGTTCCGCAAACGAGGGCCCTCCGGACAAATGGAGATCGCTCGCAGAGCCGGACGCCTTGTCGAAGACCGGGTTGACATACTCGTCGAGATGTCCTCCCACCGCGATGCATTCGCCGATAGCCACGGCGCCTTGGCGATCTCTATGCAACACTCCATCATCTGGCCGACGACGTCGCCGAGAGCCGACGACGGCCAAAAGAAATCGCTAACCAAATCGATCCAACCGACCCCGCCTTCGCCGCGCTGATTCCGGTATCGCGCCGGTGGGTTCGGGGGCCGACGTCGGGCCACCCTGGTCGCCGGCGGTGGAGCGGCTATCGCAGGACGGTGCCCGTGGCCTGCGGAGCTGCTGAGCGCGACTGCGGTCCGCTGTCGTCGACCGGGCGGCGTGTGGTGTCGTGCGGCCGGGGTTGTCGGTGGGGTTGTGCCGGCCACGCGGTCGAAGGTGAGCAGGACGTCCCGCAGCGCGGCACGGAGCCGTCCGACCTCCATCGCGGTCAGGGTCGTTCGTGTGCACTGTGGACCGACCGAGCATGGCCTACGCCGTCACCACCGCCAACTGCTCCGGTAGCGTGCCCCGCCAATCCCACGTTCCACCATCCGGTTGGGGTCGGTCGCAGCCACAGTGCCTGCGCCCGAATGGTCGCTGGCGCCAGGCGCACGTCAGCGTGGCTGGGGTGCGTGGTGGCCTGGAGACGAGTGCGGTGCAGTCTGACGCCCAAGGCATCTAGAAAGCCGCGCACTGCCACCCCGGACGCCATCGGCTCGCCCTCCGGACTGAACCCGCGCAAATCCACGAACAGCTGCCCGTCGGGAAACCTGTCCAGATGGCGGTGAGCCCACGCCAGCGCCAGCCAGGTCTTGCCGACGCCTCCGGCCCCGCACATCGCCGACACCATCACCGTCGCATCCCCGAACGGCCGGCGGGCAGGCCGGTCGACGGAAACCGGTCCCTCCCCGCCCGCTGCGGCGGCAAGCGCACGGTCCATCATGTCCAGCTCCGCCGTCCGCCCCACGAGAAGCCCTGGTGCAGCAGGCAACTGAAGCGGCACCGCCGGTACAGGCCGCAGTGCCGCGTGCAGGTGTATGTCACCCTGCACCACACCAAACTGCGCCACCCCGCTCACGACGCCGGACGTCGTGTTGCGAACACCGGGGAAGTCCGCGCCGAGAGACCCGGAGTTGAAATCGTCGGGCTCTTCCGGCCCGGTTACCACCACTGGGGCACACCCCCGCTCTCGGTCGACATGGGTGTATCAGCCTTCACCCGCCCGTACGGACCGTCTCCGCACAAAGGCGGGTTCACCAATCCAGGATTGTTTAATGGGGGTTAGGCACGGATACTTCATGCGTTGGAGCGGCGCTGGACGACCCGTCGCCGCACGGGTCCGGCGCCGAGTCCAGCAGCCCCAGCAGCACTACATGACCTCGACACTCCCGGGCTGTTGCGCACCCGAGTCCTCGACGGGCTCATCAACGACTACTAGACGCGCGCCTGACCAGCAGCGATGACTCCCGAGCGACACCGGTGCCATGACTCCACCCAGGGGTCGATCGCACTTGAGTTTCACTCCACCTCTGTCAGGCTCGGTGGCATTGACAAACGATCGGCAGACAACGACTCTGAGGACCTAAAACCTTCTGGCCGGGTTGGTGTCCGTGTGGCCACCGAGGTTGTCAAGTTGGTGTTGAAGGCGGCCGACTTCAATGCAACGGCCTTGTTCGCGGTACAGCTCAAGCGCTTCCTGCCAGACCGCGCGGGCGTTGGTGTGTTCTCCGAGGGCGGCGTGCGGGTGACCAAGGCGGTCGAGCGTGTCGGCGACATTGTACGTGTGCCCTAGGACCCGACGGAGATCGAGGGCTCGCCCGTAGTAATTAATGGCTCTGTGATGCTGACCTGTGTGGTGGGCGATGTATTCCAGGCTGTCCTGGGTGTTCGCTTCTCCGGCGGAATCCTGATGCCGGCGGTGCAGGGTGAGGGCGGCCTGGCAGTGTGCACGGGCGATATCGAGGTCGCCTAGTCGCGCGGTATACCAGCCTACCTGGTTGAGCGCCTCGGCTTTCGCCGCCGTATTATCGATGGTGCGGCGGAGGTCTAAAGCCAATCGGGCGTGTTTCAGGGCCGCGCGATCGTTCCCTTGCTGTTCCCATGCCACCGCGAGTTCGTGATGGGTTCCGGCTTGAAGGTGGGAGTCGTGATGTTGTTCGGGTCTGCTGCACGAGTAGGTGACAGTGGTAGTCACGCAGCCTGACTGGCTGACGTGGTCATGATTGCTTCGTATTCGATGGGGGTCAACCTGCCGAGGGCGGCTTGGCGTCTGCGGCGGTGGTAGGTGCGTTCAATCCAGGTGACGATCGCGATCCGGAGCTCGTCGCGGGTGTGCCAGGTACGCCGGTCGAGAACGTTGTTCTGCAGCAACGCGAAGAAGCTCTCCATGGCGGCGTTGTCTCCTGCGGCGCCGACCCTGCCCATCGAGCCGGCCAGCCCGTGGCGTGCGAGCGCACGGACGAATTTTTTTGATCGAAATTGCGATCCGCGGTCGGTGTGCACCACGCAGCCGACGGCCTCATCGCGGCGGGCGACGGCGTTGGTGAGCGCGGCGACGGCGAGGCGCGACTTCATCCGGGAGTCGATGGAGTAGCCCACGATCCGGTTGGAGCAGACGTCCTTGACCGCGCACAGATACAGTTTTCCTTCCGTAGTGGGGTGTTCGGTGATGTCGGCCGGCCACAGCCGGTTCGGTGCGGTGGCGGTGAAATCGCGGCGGACCAGGTCGTCGTGAACCGGCGGACCGGCCTTCCTGCCGTTGCGGCCGCGTTTCCCGCCGAACGCGCTCAACCAGCCCATCGACGAGCAGATCCGCCACGCGGTCCGATCCGCCATCGACAGGCCGGCGTCGCGGGCCTCGTCGGCCAGGAACCGGTATCCGAACTCCGGATCGTCGCGGTGCGCGTCGAACAACGCGTTCGCCCGATACGCCTGATCGAGTTCCGTCCCGGTCACCGGCCGGGCACGCCACCGGTAGTACGGCTGTCGAGCGATGTCGAGTACCCGACACGTCACCGAGACGGGGATCCCGTCGGCGGCGAGCTCGTTCACGAGCGGGTAGAGCCTTTTCCCGGCAGGTTCGCCTGCGACAAATATGCGGTCGCCCTCCGCAGGACCTCGTTCTCCTGCTCCAGCAGCTTGATCCGCTTGCGCGCCTCGCGCAGCTCGGCCGAGTCGTTCCTGCTCACACCGGGTTTGACGCCCTCGTCGGTGTCGGCCTGGCGCAGCCACTTGAACAAGGTCATCGGGTGGACACCGAAGTCCTTGGCGATCTGCTCGACGGTCACGCCGGGCTCGCGATCACGGGCGACCCGCACGACATCGTCGCGGAACTCCCGAGGGTAGGGCTTGGGCACAGTGACATCCTCCCAGCTCACCATCACGGCAAGCCAACTCAGATGTCACCAATCCGTGCAGCAGACCCCCGAGCAGGGCTTGGCGCTGACTCGGGGAAGAGCTTCATGATCGAGGCGTCCCGTACCGGAACGAACAGGCCACCGGAGAAGATCTGGTGACCGGCCACGAACCCCGCACCCCGCGACCTCACCGCGACGCAGCGCAGAACGAACGGAGTGCGGGTGTCCCGGTCGGGACGCACTCACCCGAGCCGGCTGGCCCGCGTTGACGGCGAGCACGCCCTTGCCTGCTCATCCGCAGCCGGGCTGAGACTCGGCGGCTTCCGTCGACGCCATCCGCGCACTCGCCCGCCGGACGCGGCCCAGCCGGCTCGGCAGGGACTCAGTGGTACTGAACCATGTGGAGCGCGACCATCTCACCGTTCGCCGCCGCGGCGGCTTCGTAGCCGTACATGTGCCCGTACTTGGTGCGCAGCCGATCAGCTACCTCGCGACCGGTCTCTTCGAGGAACTGCGTGAACCAAGTGGTGTGCGAGCCCAACGTAGCGTCGACGTAGCTCTCCAGCGGTCGTCGGGCCAGCTTCTCGGCAACGACACCGCGCAGATCGGCGATGAACTCGAGCTCGGCTTCGATGTCGCCGTGGTCGCCGATGTTGCCGTGGCCACCGCTGAGGTAGTCCCATTCCAGCTCGTTCACCGCGCGCAGGTTGTCCTCGGTGAACAGGAAGCGCTCGTTGGCCGCGAAGCGCCAGAAGGGCGGCTGGTCGGGACTGATCAGGTCCGGGACGTGCGCGACCCGTTCCGTGGGCAACAGCCACGCCCCGTGGTCCTCGGTGTGCGCCGCCCATTCGAAGCCGTGCAGGCGGACTTCAATGCCCTCGAAGGTGAACGAGCTCGAGGGCCAGGCCACCGTCTCGGTCGGGCGAGGCAGGATGCTGCGAGCCGCTTCCAGTTTGGCGGCGGTGCGCGCACTGGCGATGAGACGCAGGTTGATCCCGTCTTCGGACGCGGCGTCGATCCAGTGCTGGACATCGTCGATGTGATCGGTGTGGAAGTGGCTGTAGACGAGGGTGCTCACGTGTTTTTCGGTGACGCTCGCGATCGCCTCGCGGAAAGCACTGGTGCGTCCGAGGGGGGCGTCGAACAGCAGGACCGAGTCGCTGCCGACTACGAACACGGTGGTGTAGTTCTTCACCGAGACCCACCATGTGCGCTCGGTCAGGCGCTGCAGGACGAACGGCTTCTCCATGTTCTCCTCGAAGAGGCGCGTGATCTTGACTCCCGGCGGGACGGGGGTGCGGGCTGACGCCTCTTGGTGCGGCTGGTCGGTCCGCAGCGGGGCGCTGGCCGGGATCGGGGAAGTCAGGGCGGCTTGGCTGGTCATGTCAGAAGGTCTCCTCGTGGGACGCGGGGGAACCGACCGCGCTCACGCCGGCTGGACGGGACGGCGCGGACAGGCCCGCGGCGCGGTAGATGCGGTCGCGCGAGCGCGCGGCTTCCTCGGCGATGGATTCGTGCCCGATCAGGACACCGCCGGCCTTGACCGTGCGGCCGGCCACCATGACGAGCACTACGTTGCCGGCGTGGCCACCGGTGACGATGGCGGCCGGGACATCGCTCGCCGGCAGCAGGTTGGGATCGCGGAGCCGGACCATCATCAGGTCGGCGTCCTTGCCCGGTGTGATGCTGCCGGTCCGGTCGTCGATGCCGCAGGCGCGAGCTCCTTCGATGGTCGCGAAGCCGATGAGATCCCGGGCGTCGAACGTCGGGGTGTCGCCGACGTCCATGGCGCCGCCCGCGCCGGCTCGCACCAGCTGCTGGTAGGCCAGCGCGGCGCGCATCACCCCGAACATGTCGCCGCTGACCGCGGACTCGACATCGACGCTCAAGCTCGGCCGGATTCCGGCCGCCAGCAGGCGGTTGGTGGCGGGCTGGCCGAGACCGGGCATGAAGACCTCGAGGGCTGCGGCGACCGAAGCGCTCGCGCCGCTGCCGGCGAGCATGCGCAACTCCTCGTCGGTGGAGGTGCAGCAGTGGATGAATGTCATGTCCGGCCCGAGTGCGCCGCTCTCGGCGAGCTGGGCGATCGCGTGCTGCTCGGCCCCCCAGTCACCGAGGCCGACATGCATGCTGATGCGTAGACCGAGATCGCGGGCCAGCGCGATGTCCCGCGCGGCGATGTCGGCGGTGGACAGCTCGGGGCCGCGCAGCATGGCGTTGAGGGTGACCCGGGCCGAATCGTCGGCAAGCAGGTCCTCGCGCACCCTGCGGATGTCCTCGGGGTGCAGCCGATCGCTGCCGAACTGCCAGGACTCCGCTTCGGTGGAGGGCCAGCCGTGGGCGAACACGGCGCGGATGCCCGAGTCCCAGTGGGCCTGGATCGCCGCGTCGGCGTGCGCGGGCGAGTTCATGATGTGCGACTCGTCCCGCACCGTGGTCACTCCGGCATCGAGCGACATGGCGTCGGCCGCGAGGTTGCCGATGCGGACGTCGTCGGGCGTGAGGTGCGGGCCCAGCCTGATCTGGACGTGCTCGCGGTACTCGGGGTAGGTCCACGTCGGGCCTAGGCTGCGGAGCGCTCCCTGCCAGGCGTGGCGGTGGGTGTCGATGAACCCGGGTAGGACGGCGTGCCCGATACCGTCGATGACGCGGGCCCGCTCGTCCACCAGGCCGGTGCCGACGTCGACGATCTTTCCGTCGGACACGAGGACGTCGCCGGCGAAGTCGCCGAGGCGGTCGTCGCCGGTCAGGACGTGTGCCCCGCGAATGAGCACGCGTTCGTTCGGTGCGTCGGTCGGACTGCTCACGAAAATTACCCTTTCTCGGCGTGGCTCAGAGGGCGGCAGCTGTGTTGGCGAGGTGTTCGAGCAGGGTCGGGCGCTCGGGGCGCCGGCCCACGATGCGGCGGGCGCCGTCCCCGGACGCCTGCTGGTCGAGTAGGAGAGCTTCGCCGAGTGCACCGAGCCGTTCCACGGTCGCGGCGAGACCTTCGGGCTCGCCCCTGCCGTCGAGGCCCTGCGCCCGGCTGACCGCTCGGGTGATTTCCAGAGCGGTCGGGTTCACCCCGGCGGCCCCGATGAGACAGGCCCCGGCCGGGGCGTGCTCGAGAGTGCGGACGTAGAGCGCGGCGAGGTCGTCGACGTGCACTGTCGGCCAGTGCTGTTCCCGCCGCCCACGACCACCAGCGCTCGCGAATCGCCGGTGCCCGTGCGCGGGCTACCGGAGACTACGTGCAGCAGGTTGTCTCCACGTCCATAGGTCAGGGCCGGGGCGACCACCGCGGTGCGGATGCCGGTCGCAGCGCGCACCCGGCCGGTGATGGCCGGGCGCCAGGCCGTCAGCCTGGGCGGGCGCAGCGGGCTGGTCTCGGTGATGTCGCCGCCGCTGCCGTGATCCCACACGCCAGCGGTGGTCACGAAAGCCTTGCCCGTGCCCGCCAGTGCACCGAGCACCGCGGTGGTCAGCACGTCGTCGGCCCAGGCGCTGGTATCACCACCCGGTGAGGCGAGGTGGACCACTCCGTCGCTGACGGCGGCGAGCTCACGCACGGCCGCGGCATCGGTGATGTCGCCCGGGACCGCACGGCCGCCTCGCTCTTCGATCTCTTCCGCTCGGCTCGGGTCGCGAACCAGACACGTCACCTCGTGGCCGGCGACGACCAGAGCGTCAAGGGTCGCCGAGCCGATGTAGCCGGTCGCCCCGGTGAGCAGAACGCGCATCCTTCCTCCTTGGATCATCCGGATGCCTCGACTCCAAGGTGAACCACGTAAGTGATCGTGTCCAACGAAAGGTTTTTGTAGACCTATCGATGATTGCGATATGTTGGGCGAATGGACGAACGTCGGCTCGCCTCCTTCGTGGTGCTGGCGCAGGAACTCAACTTCACCCGTGCCGCCCGGCGGCTGCACATGACCCAGTCGACGCTCTCGGCGGCGATGAAGGCCTTGGAGGCCGAGCTTGGCGTGGAACTGTTCGCGCGCTCGACCCGTTCGGTCAATCTCACGGAGGCGGGCTGGGCGTTCCTGCCGCGCGCACGCGATGCGATCGAGGCGATCGACGCTGCCAGAGCAGCTGTGGAGCCCGGCGGCGAGCTGCGGGGCCAGCTCGTGGTGGGCATGCTGCAAGGCTTGACCATGGTCGACCTCCCCGCCCTCGCCGGCGATTTCCACCGGCGCCACCCCCAGGTCCGGCTGCACCTGGAGACCTCGCGACGCGGCACCGCGGGGCTGGTCGAAGACATCCGGCACGGTCGGATCGACGTGGCGTTCGCCGGCACGAGCATCGAGGACGCCCGACTGCGGGTGGTGCCCCTCCGCTCCTACACCCTGCACTTGGTCGTGCCGCCCGAGCATCCCCTCGCCGACCGCGACGCGGTGACCATGCGGGACATCGCCGAAGAGACCTTCATAGACATGCCCCCCGGATTCGGCCAACGGGCAGTCGTGGACGAAGCTTTCGCACGCCACGCCCAGACCCGCACCGTCCTGGTGGAAGTCACCGACCTCACGACTATTCCCGCCTACGTCGCACAGGGGTTGGGAGTGGCCGTGCTACCGGCCGAGCTCGCAACCTCGGCCGCGACTCCGCTCACGGCGATCCCGATCGCCGACGAGGCACCGACCTGGACGCTGGGCATCGTCCTCTCCGCAGTGCGCCCGCCGCCCCGCGCCGTCCACGCGTTCCTCGACCAGGTGCAGCACCACATCCGGCCGGACCGGGCGTTCTGACCCGTATCCGCGAGCGAGGCGGCGACATGCTGCCGAGCGACCTCGATGCCACCGACGTGGCGGCGCATGAGCGCAAGATGCGCGGTGTCATCGAAAACGTCATGGCCGGCGCGACCGTCGCCCCCTGTCTCCACGTGGGCCGAGATGGAGACCCGCGCCGGCCGCGGCGTCATTGCCGGGCAACGATGATCCCCCGACGCAGGTGCGGTCGACCCGCCGCCGACCCCAGCCCAGGAAGCCGAAACTCGCCTCACCGGACGACTTCACCGCAGTCCGGCCGCGTGAAGATCAAGCACGCCACTGCGGTTCGGGCGGTGGCACAGCTGTGATCGATGCCCGCTCATCGGCAGAAGCGGACGTTCACGGCACGCGGAGCCAATGCCGGTCCGTAACGACTGGTCCTGCCGAGCGGGTCAGCACCTACCCTCCGCCGCCTCCTGACACATCCAGCCGCGCCAGCGCGAAGCGCGCCTCCACGACCAAGCTGCCTGTGCGGAACCGCTGGTCAGCCCTGTTCTCGTCCTTTGGTGCTCATGCCCAGGAGACGAACCTGCGCGGATCAGGTTTGTCGCCCCCTGTTGGGCTGTGGAAGCGGGGCGCGGACACGAAGCACGAGGTCAGCGGATCGTGAATCCGTATGAATGCGTGCCGCACCGGGGACACGAACGCACACCTCATGCCCCGGTCGTCTCAGGAGTCCTCGCGGGATGCCGGTGTCCGCCTTGGCCTCCGCATCGCCGAGTGGGCTTCAGCGACGGAACGGTCGTATGGGATCGCGTGGCTGTGCTTGGCCGAAGGTGGCGAACCACGCGTGGGGACGGTAGTCGCCCATGTTCAGGTGGCGGTTGTGGTCGTCGTCGTGTTCGAGCAGCCCGGCGAAGCGGGTGTCCACACCGGACCAGCCGTCGCCCACCACCGACTCCGCGCACCGCAGGATCAGGCGCAGAGCCATCTCCTCGGCAGCGCACCGGGGTCGCGGGCACTCCCCCGCCGCGAGGTCGGCGACCAGGTCGTCGAACGAGCGGACCGCCCGGCGCCGCCACACCGCGTCCTGCCGCCAGGTGATCCGGGGAAACTCGTCGAACGCCGCCTCGCCGACGACCTCGACCAGTACCTCGACGGTCACCGTGAACCGACGCCGCACCCCACCGCCCTCGACCACCCCACGACCAGCACCCCTCCACGGGCCTTCCGGCTCGGGTCGGTTGACGTCGGTCCGCGCACATCGGGCCACGTCAGGGCAGGTTCGACGAAATTACCCGTTCCGTTGGCGACCCCACTTGGTCTTGTCAAAAAATCAGGAGCGAATCGCTCCTGATCCACTCCTTCACAGCGCCCTCGAAGATCGTTTCGCTACCGTCCCGTGACCACTTCCAAGATCGGTACGACCGCACGGAAAAGCCCGTCGACCTGGGCTTTCATCCAGATCGAGCGGGCTTCTTCAGACCGTCGGGACGACAGGATTTGAACCTGCGACCCCTTGACCCCCAGTAGAGGGGTCGCCGTCGAGACCCTCCGCGAGCATCTCCAGATCGGTCAAGTCGAAGAAATTCGGGCCGGGCATGTCCCTTTGGGTGCCTTTTCGCGGAGTTCAGGGGTGCTGAAGGTGTCGCGCCGCGGCATCACGGTTCTACCGGAGGCTCTCATGGTGAACGAATTTCACGGCCGTGCGGACGGATCCGCCGACGACCATGCCGGCGGGCAAGCGGTGGTCGACCTTAACGGGATCGCTCCGGATGTCGTGGAGCAGGGGATGGTCTGCGGCTGTTGCACACCCCGGCGCAGGCGGCGCGGGCGTTGTCGGTGCGCGAGTCGTGGTTGCGTCGTATGGCCGGGCGACAAGAGATCCCGTGCACCTTCCTGGGCAAGCATCTGCGGTTCTCCGACGCCGACCTGTTGGCGATCGTCCGGGGCGGCGCCCGTGCCGCGCGCGGTGACGCGGGCGCCGCGGGCAGGTCGGCGTCGTGGTCGGATGGTGTTCGGCGGCGCTGAACACAGATGTGTTGCTCTCTGGCCGGTATGGAGCGTCACTGTGCGTCCGTCCGATCCCGGGCGGGCGCACGGATGTGGTGAAAGGCAGGGTTTCGATGGCATGGGTGGAGAAGCACGGTGAGGGGTTCCGGGTGCGCTACCGGCTGCCCGACGGCGCTTTGGTCTCCGAGAAGGGGTTCGCGACCAAGCGTGAGGCCGACGACCGGGCGGCGGACGTGGAGTCCGACCACCGGCGGGGCCGGGTCGTGGACCCGCGATTGGCTCAGCTCCCGATCGGGGAGTGGGTGGCGCGTTGGGTCGAGGCACACGACGTCAGCGGTGTCACCGCCGCCACGTACGACTCGCATCTGCGCAACCACATCCTGCCCCGGTTCGCCACGACGGAGCTGGGTGAGCTGTCCCGGTTGGTGATCAAGGCGTGGGCGAAGACGTTGCGGCGGTCGTTGAGCGAGCGCAGCGTCGCCGACGTGGTCGGGTTGCTGTCGATGATCCTCGGCGAGGCCGTCGACGAGGGTCTAATCGGATCGAACCCGTGCCGCAGGCTGCGGCTCAAATCCGGCGACCAACCCGAACGACCGCACGCCGACCCCGACGAAGTGACCGCGCTGGCCGAACGCGCATCGGCCGGTAACGCCACCCTGATCGTCACAGCGGCGTACACCGGCATGCGCTGGGGTGAACTGGCCGGGCTGCAGTGGTCACGGGTCGACCTGGACAAGCAGGAGATCCACGTCGACGCCCGCGACGGTGCGCTGCACGAACTGCACGGCAAGCTCCACCTCGGCCCGCCCAAGACACCGGCCAGCGTCCGCACCGTGCACCTGCCGAAGTTCCTCACCGAGCTGCTGGCGGAGCTGCGCTGCGAGAAGCCGACAGCACGGTTCGTGTTCACCGGGCAGGACGGCGGGCTGCACCGGCGGTCCAACTTCCGCCGCCGGGTCTGGCTACCGGCCGTGCGGGGCGACTCGACCCTGGGACGATCCCCGATCAAGCCGCACATGCACTTCCACGACCTGCGCCACACCCACAAGACCTGGATGATCGAAGACGGCGTGCCGGAGGTCCTGCAGCACAAGAGGATCGGGCACAAGTTCCGCGGCGTCATGGGCGTCTACTCCCACGTCACCCGCCCGATGATCGACGCCATGCTCATCGGACTCCAGGCCCGGTGGGAGCAGTATGGGAGCAAACTCCTGTGACCTCTTCGGAGCAGCGAATGTGGTCAAGATCTTTTGCTCCCATTTGCTCCCACGAACGATCAACGGCCCGCAGACGAAGACCGTCTACGAGCCGTTGACCAGGTAATACACACTGTGGGCGATACTGGGATCGAACCAGTGACCTCTTCGGTGTGAACGAAGCGCTCTCCCGCTGAGCTAAACGCCCGTATTCGGTTTGCCACCCCGCTCTCGCGGTGTGGGGATAGCTTACAACATCATCCCTTCGAACCAAAAATCGGGCTCTCCAACCACGGCCAGTCCAGTCCGAACCACCCGCCGACCAGTGCAAACGCCCCGAGCAGCCAACAGGTCACGGCCACCACCAAGCCGGTGGCGGTGAGGACTAGGGCCTTGACCAACAGGTTCTGCCGCTTGAGCCACGCGACCCACGCGTCGTAGTACCGCTTGGCGAACCGCAGCACGCGTCCGGCCCACTCGAACTCCGTCGCCAGGATCGCCAGACCCGCGAACACGACCAGCCAGCCGGGACCTGGGTACGGGATCATCAGGATCCCACCGAGCAGCACGAGGCCACCCACCACGCCCACACCGATGCGGTAGGTCAGGTTCAGCGCCGGGTTGCGGCGGAACCGGTGGCGGTGGCCGCTCGACTCGGTGGTCTCGTCGCGCTGCTCGGTCGTCATTCGCCCATCATCGCTCACGATGCCCTCACCTGGCCGGCAGCCAGGATATTCGCCTCCGTGGGTGAGGGGGGCGCCTCCTGGCCGGGCTCCAGCGAGATCGCGAAGCCGGTGTGCTTGTGCGCGTCCGCCGACCACCGCGACAGCAGCCGCACCCCGTCGTCTTCGCTCGACACGTTGAACGTCGCCAACGGCACGGCCTTCGGAGTACTGGTCCCCCACACCACGTACGTGTGGTCCGATTGGTTGGGCTTCAGGTCCATCTCCATCACGGCTGCCCCCTTCTCCGCGGACAGCACGATCGCCAGCTCGTCACCGGACGGTGACCGCAGCACGGCCCGGTTGGTGTCCGGGCTCGCCGCGAGCACCAAGGCCTTGCTCAGTTCGTCGTTCCGCTGCTGCTGCGCCGCCACCTGGTCGCTGAGCCGGCTGAACCGCACACCCGCCACACCGACGCCGGCCAACACCACGACGATGGCCGCCGCCGCGAGGAGTCGGCGTCCCGTACTGCCGCTCTTGTGCCCACGGTGGCGCTCAATCGGGATCGCCGGCGGCGTCGCCTGCTCCTGCGCCGCGTGCTCCGGTGCGACTTCCTGCGGGGTCTGTTCGATGGCTTCCATCAGTCGGGACTTGAGCCGCGCGGGCGGGTCGTACTGCCGCACCGAGCCGCCCAGCGCCGCGGTCACCTCTTCGGTAGCCCGAACCGCCTGACTGCACCGCGCGCAGCCGGGCAGGTGGGCACGCAGCTGCGCCTCCTCGTCCGGTTCGAGCGAGTGCATCGCCCACCCGACCGCGAGCTCCTCCTGAGGGCACCAGTCGTCCCTCTGCTCCCCGGTCACCGATGTGCTCCCGTCGTCTCGCCGCCGGTCTCGCCGGCCCATACCGACCGCAGCGACGTCCGCAGTCTCCGGATCGCCGCGAACGTTCGTGACTTGACCGTTCCCAGCGGGATCCCGGTCAACGCCGCGACCTCTATCTGTGTGTAACCGCCCAGGTACGCCAGTGCGATGACCTGCCGCTGGTCTTCCGGCAGCCGTTTGAGCGCCTCCCGGACCTCCGCACCGACGACACCGCTCAACGCGGCGTGCTCCGCGCCCTCGGCGGGCGTCACGTTGCGCTCGGACACCTCGTCGGTCAACGGCACGTTGCGCCGCCGCTGGGTGTTCTCCCGGCGCACCGCGTCGACCGCCCGGTGGTGCACGACGGTCATCAGCCACGTGCCGAAACCGCCCCGCGCCCGGTCGTACCCGCGAGGGTTGCGCCAGAGGGCCAGGAAGGCCTCCTGCACGACGTCCTCCGCCAGGCCGGGGTCGACGCAGATGCGCCGCGCGAGTGAGTAGGCGGGCCGCGCGTAGCGGTCGTACAGCTCCCCGAAGGCCGCGCGGTCACCAGCGGAAACCCGCTCGACCAGCGACACGTCGGAGGGACGCCCGTCGGGCCCGGGCCGGGGCGCCGGGGCAGGTGCGTCAGCCACCAGAGATGTCCTCACGTCCAACATTCGCGCAACAGCCGGTACCGGGTTCAGGTTAAACCCAGCAAGATGTGGAGCGGCGCGGGTTGCGTGGACACGGAACGCAGCGAGGTGGTAGCCCAGTGGAGTCCGATGAGCCCGAACGGGTGATAAACCCCCCGATGTCGAGCGTTCCTCGCCACATACACGTCACAAGTAGAGAACTCGGTCGTTTCCTGGACCGGGAAGGGAGACGAGGTTAACGACAATGCGCAATGATCACGTGACGCTCCGCTCAACAGCGGTCTTCGACTTGCTGGCACCGAGGACACCTGCGGTTCCGGTTCAGGTGGAGCTTCGTTATGACACGAAAGACCCGTACGCCGTAGTGGCTGCGTTCCGCACCGGCCGAGCCGGTTGGGTCGAATGGGTGTTCGCCCGCGATCTGCTCGCCGACGGCCTGATCGCCGACGCCGGCGACGGCGACGTCCGGATCCGCCCGGCCGCGGACGACCCCGAGGTGGTGGTGATCGAGCTGAGCTCGCCGTCCGGTCACGCGATGTTCGAGGCGTCGGCACAGGAACTGGCCGACTTCCTGGACCGCACCTACGACGTGGTGGTGCCCGGCAACGAGCACCTGTGGGTCGACGTGGACGAGGCCCTGACCCACCTGATCTCCAACGATTTGACCTGAACGTGCAGGTAGCAGGCCTGCGAGGGGTTGAGGAGACCCCCGATTTGATCCCGCGGCGGGGGATGTAATAAAGTTCCTCCTGCACCGGGGAAGACCGGAACGACAGCTCCAAAAGGGCGAAAGTTCCCGGAATCCGCGGGGTATGCGGATGTAGCGCAGTTGGTAGCGCATCACCTTGCCAAGGTGAGGGTCGCGAGTTCGAGTCTCGTCATCCGCTCGGCAGAGGGCCCCTTGGGCTCAAGCCAGACTTCCAGGTGCTAGTCTCTAGCTGCCGGGAATCATGGCGGAGTGGCCGAGTGGCTTAGGCAAGGGCCTGCAAAGCCCTGTACACGGGTTCGATTCCCGTCTCCGCCTCGGACGATTAGCTCAGCGGGAGAGCACTACCTTGACACGGTAGGGGTCACTGGTTCAATCCCAGTATCGTCCACCAACGAAGTACGCAGTTCAGAAGCCCGGTACTCGATCTTGAGGCCGGGCTTCTTGCGTGGTCTGGAAGATCGATGGCGTTCGAACAACTCGTCCATCTGATTCCGCATGACGTGCGTCACATGCTCGTAGGTGCGGGCGACGCCCTTCATCTTCGTGGTCCAGCTGTGCCCGCCGCGCCTCCTCTGGGATGCCGTCCTCGGCCACCACGTCGCGTGATGTGACGTGCTTCACGGAAGGTGGGCCACGGCAGGATCGGGGGCTCGCGATCGGCCACTTCCGGGCAGTCCGGCTTGCGCCCATCCCAGGCCGGCCCCAGAACCGCTGCCGGACGTTCTCCCGCCTCAGCAAGCCGCCCTCGGGCGAGGTGAACGCGAAAGACCGCGGTTGATCGTCATGCGGGTACTCGTAGAACACGACATCGTCTTCTGCCTCGCCCTGGTCGGGACTACCGTGGATGCCACGTCGCCCGCCAAGAGCCGCACCGCACGGCACACCGGACGGCGGGACGGAGACGCCGCTGATGAGCGACTCCCGCGCGGGGTTCTCCCCGCTCGCGCAGCCGGACGCCGGCTCGTGCCCGCGAGTCGGACGGCGTGAGCGACGGGCTCCCTTTCATCACTCCCGCGACGTGGGCAACCGTCGTCCAGGATCAAGAAACTTCAGAGGTGGAGTTGATGCGTGATGGAACGACGCATGTCGGTTGCGACGCACTGGGGCAGTTTTGTCGCCGTAGTCGATTCCGGCCGGTTGGTGCGGATCGAGCCGAGGCACGATGACCCCGCTCCGTCGCCTATCGGCCCCGGAATGGTGACGGCCGCCGACGACAGCGCTCGCGTGTTGCGCCCCGCGGTGCGCAAAGGCTGGCTGAACGGCGAGCCGCGCGCCCATGGCACGGCCAGAGGCACGGACGCCTTCGTAGAAGTGAGCTGGGACCACGCGATCACGTTGGTGAGCGATGAACTCCGTCGAGTTCGTTCACAACACGGGGACAGCGCGGTGTTCGGCGGATCGTACGGTTGGGCGAGTGCGGGCAGGTTCCACCACGCGCAGGGACAACTCCACCGGTTCCTGGCGCTGGACGGGGGATACACCGACGCTCGCAACACCTACAGCACCGCGGCTCTGGAGGTCATCCTCCCCCATGTGATCGGCGGCCATCCGTGGAGCTACCAGAGCCGGATGCCGATGTGGGCGGAGGTAGTCGACAACTGTGAGCTTGTCGTGGCGTTCGGAGGGTTGGCCCTCAAGAACAGCCAGATCAACCCTGGCGGGCTGGCCAGGCACCAGACGCAGGACCTGCAACGCCAGTGCCGTGAGGCCGGCGTCCGGTTCGTGAACATCAGCCCCATCCGCAGCGACGTCGCCGGCTTCCTCGACGCCGAGTGGCTGCCCGTCGTCCCCAACACCGACACCGCCGCGATGCTCGGCATCGCACACACGATGCTGGTCAACGGGTGGCACGACGAGGACTTCCTGCGCCGGTGCTGCGTCGGGTTCGACCGCTTCGCCTCCTACCTGCTCGGCGAACTCGACGGCATTCGGAAGGACGCCGCCTGGGCGGCGAAGATCACGGGCATCAGTCGCGACGCGATCACCGACCTGGCTCGCCGCCTGACCACCCGACGTTCTCTCATCATGGTCAACTACGCGGTGCAACGGGCGGACCACGGCGAACAACCGATCTGGATGTCCGTCGTGCTGGCCGCCATGGCGGGTTCGATGGGTCGGCCCGGCTGCGGCTGGGGCGCGGGTTACGCGACGATGGACGCGACGGGCGTTGCCAGGGACCGCGCCTTCGTCGCGACGGTACCGGAGGTTGCCAACCCGGTTCCGGACTTCATCCCTGTTGCGAGGATCGCCGATACCCTGCTGCACCCGGGCGAGGTCATCGACTACGACGGCAAGCGCCTCACGTTGCCCGAGCTTCGCCTGGTCTACTGGTGCGGAGGGAATCCGTTCCACCACCACCAGGACCTCCATCGGTTGACCCGCGCCTGGCAGACCCCTGACACGGTGGTGGTCCACGAAGCCTGGTGGAACACGACGGCCAAGTTCGCGGACATCGTCCTCCCCGTCGCCACCAGCCTGGAGCGCGACGACTTCGCCGCCGGATTCTCGGACCCCCACCTCGTCGCGATGCCGAAAGTCCGCGAGCCGGCGGGCGAGTCGCGCACCGATCACCACATCTTCGCCGCCTTGGCCTCCCGGCTCGGCTTCGAGCAGGAGTTCACGGAGTCGCGCTCCGAGATCGGCTGGGTCCGACACCTCTACGAACAGACGAGGGCCAAGCTCGGCGACGATGCCGCTCTGCCGAGCTTCGACGACTTCTGGCGAAGCTCCACCGCTGAGCTGCCGGCGTCGACCGGGCCGTTTCCCGGCAGCTTCGAGGCCCTCCGCTCGGATCCCCAGCGCTTCCCCCTGCCGACGCCGTCGGGCCGAATCGAGATCTTCTCGGAGGAGATCGACTCGTTCGGCTACGACGACTGCGCCGGGCACCCGAAGTGGTATGAACCAGTGGAGTGGCTTCGTGCCGACCTGTCGGACCGGTTCCCGCTGCACCTGATCTCGAATCAGCCCGCCTCACGCCTGCACAGCCAGTACGACAACGGTGACCACAGCCTCAGTTCGAAGATCCGTGGTCGTGAGCCCGTGGCGATCAATCCGCTGGACGCTGCGTCGCGCGGCATCGAGAGCGGCATGATCGTGCGCGTCTACAACGACCGGGGCAGCTGTCTCGCGGGCGCGGTCCTATCGGACGACGTCATGCCAGGCGTCGTACAACTGTCCACGGGAGCCTGGTGGGATCCGGTCCAGCCGGGCCTGAGCGGAACGTTGGACCGCCACGGCAATCCGAACGTCCTCACCGCGGATCGGCCGTGCTCGCGCCTGTCCCAAGGACCGAGTGCCCTCAGTGCGCTGGTCGACGTCGAGTTCTACGACGAGCCCCTTCCCGACGTGCTCGCCTTCGCACCACCGAGCCTCGTGCCGCCCAGTTGACGTTCACCACGGCCGACGTGCCGGACAGGGTCGACCACGGCACCACCTGAATGGATGATCCCTGCTGGCCGGTGGCCGCGTCGCTTGGACACTCACGTATTAGTGTGACTACGTTGCGTGGTCATGACTGGAGTTCGGGATCTCAAGTACCGCCAGTGGTTCAACGGCGCGGACGTCGACGGCGACGGGGTGATCACCCGTGGGGATGTCCGGTTGATGGGCGAGCGCTACATCGCTGCCCGTGGTGCCGCGCCGGAGTCCACGACCGCCCGCCGGCTGACCGAGGGGTTGGACGCGTTCTGGGCCAACGTGATCGCACCGATGGACCGGGACGGTGACGGGAAGGTCGATCTGCGGGAGATGACCGAGGGGTTCCGGCGGGCGCTGGCCGATCCCGCGCTGTACCCGCAGCAGGTCGGGCCGGTGGCCGACTGCTACTTCGACCTGATCGACCTCGACGGGGACGACCGGGTCGACCAGGCGGAGTTCGGGCAGATCTTCGGCCTGGCGGGCAATGTGTCCTCGGAGGACTGTGCCGCGGTCTTCGAGGCGTTGGACCTGGACGGCTCCGGCGGGCTGAATCGCGCCGAGTTCCACCGAGCGCTCGCGGAGTTCTTCTACGGCGACGACCCGGACGCCCCCGCCGCGCACCTGTTCGGCAGGTTCGCCGGCTGACCGGCCATGCCGTGTCGCGCGGGCAGCGCGACGGAGGTCACCGCGGCTTGCCCCAGGAATCAGGCCTTCATGCTCATGGAGATCAGGACGCCGGGGTAGCCGAAGGTGTCCCGAGTCGCCCTCGTCCCGATTCCGGGTGACGATGAATACCGGCCTGATGTGCGGGAGGTGGCCGGTATGGGACACGCGGCCCGAGCGGCGGCCGGCGGTGAGCCGCTGGTCATCGAGCCGATGCTGGCCACGGCCGGTGAGCCTCCGGTCGGGGCGGGGTGGAGTGCGGAGTTCAAGTGGGACGGGTACCGGGCGGTGGCGCACTGCAGCGGGCACACCGTGCGGCTGCTCAGCCGAAACCGGCTCAACCTGGTCGACCGGTTCCCGGAGTTGCGGATCCTGTCCGATCTGCTGCACGAACGCACCATCGTGCTCGACGGGGAGATCGTCGCCCTCGGACCGGACCAACGACCCGACTTCGGGCTGCTGCAACAACGCACGCGCAGCCCCGCCGTGCGTTCCCTGCACCGGGTGCCGGTGGCCTACTACGTGTTCGACCTGCTGGTCCTGGACGGCCGCCCGCTCACCACCGAGCCCTACCGGCTACGCCGCCGGCTGTTGACCGGGTTGTCGCTGCCGGGCAACCACCCCGTCCAGGTACCCCCCAGTTTCCCCGACACCGAACCCGCCACCCTGCTCCACGTCGCCGCCCAGTACGGACTCGAAGGCATCGTCAGCAAACGCACCGACTCCCGCTACGAACCCGGCCGCCGCTCACCGTCCTGGATCAAGACACCCCTGCGCCACACCCAGGAAGCCGTCGTCGGCGGATGGAAACCCGGACAAGGCCGCCGCTCCGACACCATCGGCTCCCTACTGCTCGGAGCCCACGACGACACCGGTCTGGTCTACATCGGACACGTCGGCACCGGCTTCAGCCACACCACGCTCACCGACCTACGACACCGCCTACAGGGATTGCGGCGAACCACCAGCCCGTTCAGCTCCCAGATCCCACGCGAGCACGCCCGCGACGCCCACTGGGTCGACCCGGTCCTCGTCGGCGACATCGAATTCCGCCAATGGACCACAGACGGCCGCCTACGACACCCCTCCTGGCGCGGCCTACGCCCCGACCGCGACCCGGACGACGTACGCCTCCCCGACCGCTGAACCACCGGATCGGGAACGCAGTTCTTCGGGCGACTCGTAGACCCGGTCCCTTGCGAGCCCGTGGACCGGTTCTGGTTCGCGGCTCTGGCCGCAGTGGTCCCGCGTCAGTCGGCAGGATCAGCGGTCCTGCGGGATGCGGTAGACGGACACGTGGGAGCGCGAGTCGGCGGTGAACTCGGCTCCGGTCCAGTCCGCGTGTCTGCTCTCGAGCTCGAATCCCGCCATCTGCGCCATGAGGTCGAGCTCAGCCGGCCAGATGTAGCGGTGTGGGCTGCGGGCCAGCCGAGCTTGCCCGCTCTCGTCGAACGAGAAGTGGTGCGAGACGACGTGCTGATGCAGGACGTCATAGATGTCCAAGCCGATGTAGCCGGGTTCGGAGTGCCAGACCGTGGCCTGCTGTCCTGGTGGGAGCTTGCGCAGCTCGGGAACCCAGAGTTCGATCACGAACCGGCCGCCTGGTGTGAGGTGGCGGGCGGCGTTGCGGAAGCACGCCACCTGCTCGGCTTGGGTCTGCAGGTTGGAAATCGTGTTGTAGACGAGGTAGACGAGCGCGTATGTCCCCGGGGCGACGGTACTTGCCATGTCACCGACGATCACGGGGATGGTCGAGTCGTCCGCCTTCGTGCGCAGACGGTCGATCATCGGAGGTGACAACTCGATGCCGGTGACGGACACGCCGCGCTCGGCGAGCGGGACGGCCACGCGCCCGGTTCCGATGGCGAACTCCAGCGCCGGTCCACCTCCCGCGAGTTCGGCGAGGCGGTCGACGGTCGGCCCCAACACCTCCGGCGCGAACATGCCGGTACCCGCCGTGTCATAACGTTGGGCGACATCGGAATTCCAGATGTCCTGCTGTTGCATGACGCCCACGATCACCATGGATGTGCGCGTTGTCCACCGGTTTCTGTGGCCGCCGGGTCGCGGACGGCTGCATCAGAGCGTGAAGCTCCCCTCGTCGATTGCTTCGGGAGACCCCGACCAGTTGGCCAGGGTGGCAGAGGCCGTGACGTTGTCGCCGGGGTCGTGGTCGGCCCAGTCGTGGTGCGTGATGACGTCCGCGGTGTGGGACCGCCCATCGCAAACCGGGGCGGTAGAGCCGTACTGGTTGCCGTGAGCGGTGTGGGTGATCACCACCAGGTTGTTGATCGGTCCTTCCGCGTCGTCGTCCTCTTGGTTGTACGGCGAACAGCTGTAGGTCACACTCACCTTCAGGTCGGTGTCGGATCGCAGCGTCACCGAGTCGACGGTGATGTCCGCTTCCTGATCGGCGAAGGACGTACCGGCCAGTACCAAGGGCGAGGCGAGCACCAGGCACGCCGCACCGGCAACTCCGGCCAGCGATGACTTCGACACCTTCATCATGGCGATCTCCCACCCTTCCTACCGTCGGCCCGGGTCTGTTGCCCGGTCATCACGGGGATACCTCAACCGACATGGCACATGTCGGTGCCGCACAGGAGGACACCATCGGGTGACCCACCTCCGGCCGCCCGCGTGGTCACATCGCGGAAGTCCTGTTCGGTCCGCGCTACACCGCCGACTCGTCACGTGCCTCAGGAGCGGATGGTGCGCCGAGAGCGGGCTCTGCCCGGCCCTTGATCCGACGGCGCCACCACTTCTCCAGCTCGACCACGCCGTACGCGACCACCGCCAGCGCCACCACGGCCGCCCAAGCACTCCAGCCGATCGGCGCGGTGTGGAACAGGGTGTTCATCGCGGGTAGGTAGGTGAACGCGAGTTGCAGGGCGATGGTCACGGTGACGCCGACCAGCAGCCAGGGGTTGCGCCGCAGGCCGACTCGCGGCCGGAGCTGTTCCAGCGATCGGCAGTTGAACAGGTACGCGATCTGGGCGGCCACGAAGACGTTCACCGCCACCGTCCGCGCCTCGTCCAGCGGCCCGCCGCTGAGGTGGAACGCGGCGAACGACCCGGCCAGCAGCACCGCGGACACCAGCAGGATGCGGTGCACCAACGCGCGGGTGAGCAGTGGCAGCGACGGCGGTAGCGGCGGGCGGCGCATGACCTCCGGTTCCCGCGGTTCGAAGGCCAGGGTCAGGCCCAGGGCGACGGCGGTGGTCATGTTGATCCACAGGATCTGCACGGGCAGGATCGGCAGCGCGGTGCCGAGCAGGATCGCGGTGAGGATGACCAGGCCCTCGGCCATGTTGGTCGGCAGGGTCCAGATGATGAACTTGCGCAGGTTGTCGAACACCGCCCGGCCCTCTTCCACCGCCGCGCGGATGGACGAGAAGTTGTCGTCGGTGAGCACCATGTCGGCGGCCTGCTTGGCGACCTCGGTGCCGCTGCGGCCCATGGCGACGCCGATGTCGGCCCGGCGCAGCGCGGGGGCGTCGTTGACGCCGTCCCCGGTCATCGCCACGACGTTCCCGGCCGCCTGGAACTCCTTGACCAGCTTCAGCTTCTCCTCCGGCGACACGCGGGCGTGCACGGCTCCGTCGGCCAGGGCGAAGCGGTCGGCGATCGCGCGGGCGGTGCCGAAGTGGTCGCCGGTGATCATCCGGACCTCGATGCCCGCGTCCTGGCAGGCCCGGACCGCCTCCAGCGCCTCCGGGCGCGGCGGGTCGTGCATCGCCTGGAGGCCGAGCAGCACCGCCCCGTGCAGGGCGTCCTCGGTGAGCGGCACGTCCTCGGGCACCCGTGCGCGGGCGAACGCGAGCACGCGCAGCCCCTGTCCGGCCAGTGCTTCGGCTTCCGGGCGATCGGTGGAACCGGTGAACCCGGAGATCCTCTCGACCGCTCCCTTGAGGTAGACCACGCCACCGACGTGGCGGGTGGCCATGAATCGGCGTTGCGAGGTGAACGGCAGCTCGTCGACGCGCTCGGGGACGTCGTCCGACGTCAAGCCGGCCTTGCGGGCGGACACGACCAGCGCGGCTTCGGTGGGGTCGCCGACAGCGGTCCAGCGGTCCTCGTGGAGCACCACGTCGGCGTCGTTGCACGCCAGCCCGGCCAGCAGGACCTCGCGCACGGCGTCCGGCGCCGGCGGGTGCTCCCCCAGCGGCGAGTAGCCGATGCCGTCGACCTCCCACCGGTCACCGCCGGCGACGACCTGGCGCACGGTCATGGCGTTGGCGGTGAGCGTGCCGGTCTTGTCGGTGCAGACGAGGGTCGTGCTGCCGAGGGTTTCCACGGCGGGCAGGCGGCGGATCACGGCGTTGCGGCGGGCCATCCGGGCGACACCGATCGCCAGCGTCACGGTGACCGCGGCGGGCAGCCCTTCGGGGATCGCGCCCACGGCGAGGGCGACGGCGGCGGTCACCATGTCGGCGAACGGCTCGCCGCGCAGCACGCCGATGACGACGCTGACGACCGCCAGCCCCATGATCACCACCGTCAGCGCCTTGCTGAACCTGGCCAGTTTGCGCGTCAACGGTGTCTGCACGGCCCTGGTGCTGCCGACGAGCCGGTGCACGTGGCCGATCTCGGTGTCCGCGCCGGTGGCCACGACCACTCCTCGTCCGCCGCCGGTGGTGACGAGCGTGCCCGAGTAGGCCATGTTCGTGCGGTCGGCCAACGCCGTGTCGTGCGGGACCGGCAGCGGGTCCTTGGCCACCGGCTGGGACTCGCCGGTCAACGCGGACTCGTCGACGCGCAGTTCGCGCGTGCGCACCAGCCGCAGGTCGGCGGGCACCTGGTCGCCCTCCTCCAGCACCACCAGGTCGCCGGGCACCAACTCCTCGGACGTGACCCGGACAGCCGTCCCGTCGCGGATCACGGTCGCCTCGGTGCGGACCATCGCCTCCAGGGCGTCGAGCGCGCGTTCGGCCCGCACTTCCTGGAGGTAGCCGACGATGGCGTTGACCAGGACGACGCCGAGCACCACGGAGGCATCGACCACCTCGCCCAGGACGGCGGTCAGCGCCGCCGCACCCAGCAGCACGTAGATCAACGGGTTGTGGAACTGGCCGAGCATCCGCCGCAGCCGGCCCGGGCCGCGACGCTCGGGCAGCCTGTTCGGCCCCGACGTGGCCAGCCGTTCGCCGGCCGTGGCGCCGGACAGGCCGGTGTCCGCGTCGGTCTCGGCGATCAGCACGACCTCGTGGACCGGCAGGCCGTGTGGTGCGACGTCGCGTTCAGCCGTGGCCGACGGCATGGCCCGCCTCCGGGAAACCGACATCCACCACGCCGGGGACCGCGGCGACATGCCGGTCGCGTTCGTCGCGGCTGATCGCTCGCAGCATGTCGCGACGGGTGACGACACCGACCAGCCGCCGGCCGTCCAGCACGCACGCGCTGCGCGCGCCGTGTTCCAGCATCTGCCGGGCCGGCTCGGCGACGTCCATGTCGGGTGACGCGCCGACCGCCGGCTCGCTCATCACCTCGGCAACGGTCCGACGCGGAACCGGACGTCCGTGCGGGGCTTCCCCGTGCACGAGCGATCGTGGGTCGACCGGCAGCCGGTCGCGCAAGGCGTCGGCCTCGGTGATCACACCGACCGGTTCCCCCCACTCATCGACCACCGGCAGGGTGGTGAACCCCTTGGGGGCCGGCAGCACCGCCGCGTCACGCACCGGGGAGTCCGGCGACACGGTCACCACGTCGCGGGTCATGACGTCCCGGACCCTCATCGCTCCCCCTCCCGGGCCGAGCCGACCGTGGCCTCGCCGTCCTGCTCCTGTTCCGGCGGCAGCACGACCACCGGCACGGTCGCGTGTCGCACGCAGTGCGCGCTCGTGCTGCCCAGCACGGCCCGGAGCAGCCGACTCCCGTTGTGCGCTGCCACGACGAGCATCGACGCGCCTCGTGCCTGCGCCTCCAGCGCCTCGGCAGCGGGCCCCCGCACGCACCGGCGGACGACCTGCGGAAGCTCCGACCGACCCACCGCCGCCGCGCGCAGGGCGTCCTCCACGAGCGACTCCGCGCGGGCCTGCGTGTCCTGCTCACTCGTCATCGTCCAGTCCGTCATCGCCTCGTGCTGGTAGGCGTGGACCACGTGCAGCGGGACGTTCCGCAGCGTCGCCTCGTCCATGGCCCAGCGCAACGCGCGCCCACCTGCGGGCGTGCCGTCGACTCCGACCACGATCGGACCTGCGTTCATGACTCCACCTCGTTCGGTTCGGTGACGATCTTCGGCTGCCTGGGCGGACGCGCACCCTGGCGTCCACCGCGAGCGGGTGCGGGCCGGCGCAGCCACGCCGCGCGCTCGACCGGCACGGCGGAGGTGATGACGACCAGGGCCTTCACGCCGCGCCGGCCGCAGTCGTCGGCGAGGTGCGCGGTCACAGCAGCGGTCCGGGGGTCAGGACCGGCTTCGGTTCGGTGCGCTCGGGCTTCGGCTCGCGGATCACGACGACCGGGCAGTGCGCGTGGTGCACGCAGTAGGAGCTGACCGAGCCCAGCAGCACCTCGCGGATCAGACCGACACCCCGGGTGCCGACCACCAGCAGCGCCGCGTCCGCCGACGCCTTGGTCAGCACCTCGCGGGGGTCACCCTCGGCGAGCACGGTCCGGATTTCGGCGCCGGTCTCCGCGCCGATCTCCGCGACCACGTCGTCCAGCACCGCGCGCCAGTCGTCGCACGCCCTCTCCGGGTCCGTTCCGGCGGCCAGGTCGGCGGAAATCGGTCCGATGACCATGCCGTTGTCCACGTGCCAGACGAGAACGGCCTCGACTTCGGTCCTCCGGAACCCGGCTTCCTCGACAGCCCATCGCAGCGCGCTCCGGCTGGAGGGCGATCCGTCCACGCCCACCACGATCCTGCCGTCCATGTCTCCTCCTCGGTGGCCGCCTCCAGCGTCCCCGCCGGCGAACGCCGCGATCAGTGGCGGCGGTCCTCCGTGGGCAGGGACCTTCGACCCTGAGCAGCCAGGCCGGTGCGCCGGCCCGGCGACGACTGCCGGCGAGAAGCGCGACTTGCCGCCGTTGTGGGCAAGGCAGGTGGCCTGGGCTGTGTCCGACACGCAGTTAGCGGCCGTGGTGCCGGAACCCGAGCCACGCCGGGTCAGGACCTGCCCGAACCCCTCTCGCCCGTCCCAACGCCATCCCGACCTGTTCGGGACCTTCGACCGTGTGGCGGCACCCGCCCCATCCGGACAGTGGTGGGAGTGGTTCGGACAGGTGATGCGGGCGGAGCAGAACGATGACAGGACTGACCGGGGTACTGGGGCTGGACGGCCACGAGGTGGCCGAGGTCCTCGCGGTGGCGACACTCGCCCCCTCTGTGCACAACACCCAGCCGTGGCGGTTCCGCCTCGCGGGCGACTGCATCGAACTGCACGCGGATCCCGCGCGTCGACTCCCGGCGACCGATCCGGAGGACCGGGAGTTGCGGCTGGCCTGCGGTGCCGCGTTGTTCAACCTGTGCCTCGCGCTTCGCGCCCGCGGCATCCGGCCACTGGTCACCCTGGTGCCCGGCGGGGACGCTCCCGGGGCCCTGGCCACGATCCGCCGAGGCGGGCACCGCGATCCCGACGACGAGACCAGGGAACTGGTCAGGGCGGTCCCGATCAGGCGGTCCAACCGCAAACCGTTCCGCGACGCCGCCATCCCGGCCGCACACCGCTACGCGCTGGTGCGGGCGGCCGAGCAGGAGCGCTCTTGGTTGCACGTCGTGACCGACCACGGCGAACGCGCCCGGTTGCAGGGCCTCGTGGCCAAAGCACACCGCATCCAGCGCGAGGACCCCGCCGTGCGCGCCGAACTGGCCGAGTGGACCGGCCCTAGGTCGGACGACGGTGTCCCACCCGCCTCGGGCGGAATCCGCCCGGCGCCCCAGGACGAGTGGGCGCTGCGCGACTTCCAGGCCGTGGAACGCCCACCCGGCAAGGACTACGAGTCCGACCCGCTGGTCGTGGTGCTCTGCTCGTTCCAGGAAGGGCCCCTCGCGGAGTTGCAGGCCGGGCAGGCGCTGCAACGGGTGCTGCTCACGGCGACGAGCCTCGGCATGTCGGGGTCGTTCATGTCCCAGGCGATCGAGGTGCGCCCGGTCCGCGAGGAATTGCGTCGGGCGATCGGCGGCGTGATCGTCCCGCAGACCGTGCTGCGGATCGGATTCGGCTCGCCGGTCCCGCCCGCGCCGCGCCGCTCGGTCGGCGACCTGCTGATGGACTCGATCAGCCCGGGCTGAGGGCCGGGAGCTTCGCCGCTGTCGTCCCTGCCAGAACGACGCTCGCGGCCGTGTGCCGACGAGCGCCGCGCACTCCACACACCGGTCCTGAACGCCGCGACGTGGGTGGGCAGGAGTGGGTCAGGACAGCGGCACCTGCCAGGTCATCCGCGTGCCGCCGTCGAGTCCGGAACCGACCGCGCAGGTCCCGCCGAGTTCGACGGCGCGTTGCTCCAGGTTCCGCAGGCCGCTGCGCGCGACCTGGTCGGGCATGCCGATCCCGTTGTCGACCACGGTGATCGTCAGGGTTTCGGCGGCTTCGACGGTGACGATCAACTCGCCGGCACGGGCGTGTCGCACGACGTTGCTGACCGCCTCGCGCACGACCGCCTCGGCGTGTTCCCCGATGTGCTCGGGCACCGAGTTGTCCACGGTGCCGGTCATCCGGACGGTCGGCGTGATCGGGACGTCCTCGGTCAGCTCGGAGATCAGGTCCAGCAGGCGGCGGCGCAGGCCCGGCACGTCGTCGCCGGCCTGGAGGTCGAAGATCGAGGTACGGATCTCCAACACCGTCTCGTCGAGCTGGACGACGGCCTTCTGCACGCGTTCACGCACCCGTGGCTCCCGGATCGCGCCCAACGCGCCCTGCAGGCTCATGCCGGTGGCGAACAGCCGCTGGATCACGTGGTCGTGCAGGTCACGGGCGATCCGGTCGCGGTCTTCGAGGATGTCGACCTGCCGCCGGGCCTGCTGGTTCTCGGCGAACTCCAACGCCACCGCCGCCTGGTCGGCGAACGACGCCAGCAGCGGCACCTGGTCCGCACCGAACTGGGCGCTGCCCTTGTCCCGCGCCACCAGCAGCACACCGGTCTTCACCGAACCGGTGCGCAGCGGCACCGCCACACCCGGCCCCACCTCCACCGACGTGTCCCCCAGCCGGCCCTCCAGGTCCTCGATCAGCATCGGCGTGCGGGAGTCCAGCACCTCGTCCACGAACGACCCGGCGCCGGCGAACACCCCGCCGACCAGGCCCTCCGCCCGCGCACCCGCCCCGGCGACCATCCGCAGCCGCCGCTCCCCGACCCCCTCGGCCAGCACGATCAGCGACATCGACGCCCCGGACAGCTCCCTGGTCCGCTGCGCGATCAGGTACAGCGCGTCGCCGGAGGACGCACCGCCCAACAGCTCCGAGTTGATCTCCGCGGTGGCCTCCAGCCAGCGCTCCCGCATCCGCGACCGCTCGAACAGCCGGGCGTTCTCCACCGCCACGCCCGCCGCCGCCGCCAACGCCGACAGCACCACCTCGTCGTCCGGCGTGAAGTCCGCGCCGTCCACCTTCTCGGTCATGTAGAGGTTGCCGAACACCTCGTCCCGCACCCGCACCGGAACACCGAGGAAACTGTGCATCGGCGGGTGGTTGGCCGGGAAACCCACCGACGCCGGGTGCTCCGCCAGGTCGTGCAGCCGGATCGCCCTCGGCTCCTCGATCAACAACCCGAGCAGGCCCTTGCCCTCCGGCAGATGACCCATGTGCGAACGCGTCTCCGGGTCGATACCCACGTAGACGAACTCCGACAGGTTGTCCCTGGCGCCCAACACGCCCAGCGCCCCGTACCGGGCGCCGACCAACTCGACCGCCGCCTGCACGATCCGCTGCAACGTCGAGTCCAACTCCAGGCCCGCGCCCACCGCGAGCACCGCGTCCAGCAGGCCCTGCATCTTGTCCCGTGTCGAGCCGATCTCGGTCAACCGCTCGCGCATCTCGTCCAGCAGCTCGTCGAGTCGCAGACCGCCGAGCAGACGGTGTGACATCTCGCCTCCGGGGTTGACCACGAGTCCAGCGTTCCACGTGACGAACGGGTCGCCAAGCCGACCGATTCGCGCGCCGGGACCTCACCGCGAGCCGGCGCCGCTACTTGGAGCCTGCGCTGCTACTTGGGCTCGCGGACCACGACCACCGGGCACGCGGCGTGGTGCACGCAGTGGGAGCTGACCGAACCGAGCAGCGCCTCCCGGATCGGCCCTGCGCCGTGGCTTCCGACCACCAGCAGTACGGCGTGCTCGGACGCCTTGGCCAGCACGTCCCGCGCGTCACCCTCGGCCAGCACCGGACGGACGTTCCCGTCCACGTCGCGCACGACGTCGTCCAGCACCGCCTGGTACGCCTCGCGCACGCGCTCGCGGTCCACGCTCGCCGCGGCGGTCGCCGACATCGGGCCGGCGACCAGGCCGTAGTCGACGTGCCACGCCAGGATCGCCTCTACCGCGCACCCGCGCCGTTCGGCGTCCTCCACCGCCCAGCGCAACGCGTTCCGGCTTACCTGTGAACCGTCCACGCCCACCACGACCGTCTTGTCCACAACCCCTCCTCGGATCATCACCACGCGGTCTCCGGCGACCGGACTCCGACCGGCGGTATCGCGAGGCCTGGACCATCGGCCCCGCGGTCCACCAGATCACGACGACGGCTACGGCGCCAGGCGCGCCGAGTCCTCCGCGTGCGCCCGTCCGTGCGGCAGCGCGCTCGGACCCCGGCAACCTGGAAGTGACGATCGTCGGCGACGTGGGCGCTGTGTTGGGGCACGGGCCACGGCCCAGCCGAGCAGTGACATAATCCCTGTTCAGAAGCTTGTCTACCTAGGTAGCGCAGCGATGTCTAGCTAGGTAGAGTACGTGTCATGACCGGGCCACGGATGACACCGCAGACGGTCGCGGTACTGCGCGTGCTGCTGGAAGACCCGACGGTGCCGCGCTACGGACTCGACATCGCCCGCCAGAGCGGACTCAAGACCGGCACCCTGCATCCGATCCTCAACCGCCTCCAGCAGGCCGGGCTGATCGAGAGCTTCTGGGAAGACGCCGCCAACCACGAGGACCAAGGCCGCCCCCGACGCCGCTACTACCGCTTCACCGGCCACGGGGCCGCTACCGCCTACCAAGCCGTCACACGAGCCGAAACGACCACGACCGGCGGCCACTCGGCGCTGCGTCCCCGACCCGGACACTAGCCGGAGAAACCACCATGTCGTACAAGATGCGATGCAGCCGCGAGACGCTCGCCTCCGCAGCCGTCGCTGTCACCGACGCCGTCGCCTGTGCCACCGCGGTCACCGCCGCCATCATCACCATCGCCGTGGCCACCGCCGCCGTTGCCGCCATCGCCGCCATCGCCGTCGCCTTCCTCACCGTCGTCGGTAGCGGCCCCGTCGTCGTCTTCGTCGGCAGCGTCACCGCCGTCGCCCTCGCCATCGGGTCTCGGTACCCACGCAGGGCGGAGGGCGTCACAACCGGTACCGGGAAACATTCCCTGCGGTCCTGCCGCTCCATTGTGGGTGCGAGCCGCCTGCTCCCGGCCCATGCCAGGGATGAGTACCAGGAGGAGTGGACGGCATGGATGCTGGACCTGCGCGCAGCCGGGACACCTCGTGCCCGGCGGTGGACCGAGCTACTCACGATCATCCTGATTGCCGCACCCCGGCTCGCGATCATCCTGCGGACCGCCGCACGCCGGGCCGTGGACCGATGAGATCACGCGCACTGCCCGTTGTTGGTCGTCGTGGGATCGAGCGGCCGGGTTTGGTGCACACCAGCATGGGTTAACGGGCGGTTGTCGGCCGGGTCAGCGTCGCTCTCCATGCCAACCGGCGCAGGGCACGACCTCGAATCCCCGGCTGGGGAAGACGGCGTCCATGAAGAAGTCGTGCATTGCCTCATCACCGTCGGCGCAACCGTCACGCAGCACGGTCACCTGGTAGCCGCGGTCGGCCGCGTCGTAGCACGTCGCGGCCACCATTGCGCTGGTCGCGACTCCGGCGATCGCGAGACTGCTCACGCCGCGCGCGCGGAGCACGAGGTCGAGGTCTGTGCCTGCGAACGCGCTGGCGCGGCGTTTCACCACGACGACGTCCTCGTCGGCGACCGGCAGCGCGATCCCGGTTCCGGCCGATCCCTCGTGGAAGGTGTCCCCCGCCTCGTAGAACGTCCTGAACAGTTCGTTGCCCGGCGGCAGGTCGACCCCGTTGGCCCGGACGGCGAAGTGCACGAACACGACGAGGACACCGGCCGCACGGGCGCGCGGGAGGAGTTCGGTGAGCGGCGGTATGACTCGCCTGGCGAACGGGTAGTCGGTCGTGATGCCCCGCTGGATATCTCCGACGATCAGTGCTGTCGTCACGACAGGCTCCCCCAGTTTCCATCCGGCGTCCTGTGCTCGGCAGGACGGCCATTCCGGTGGCCATGATCATAGCGATGGCCAACAGCGCGTGAATGGAGCTGCCGGTCGGCGATGGCGAGCCGGGTGTTCTGGGCGTTGGCGGTGTTATGCCGGCCACTGTCGGTGTGGTCGGACTCAAGGGAGAACGCTGGAACGGGTGGTGTGGAGGCTTGGACGAGTGAGTGGGGTTGGCCGAGGGCGGGTACGCGGCTGGAGCGGGAAGCCAGTGGTGAGACAAGCGTGGTGTGGGGATGGTTCGGCGTCAGAGGGGCTGCGGAGGGGGTCGTCCGATGAGGATGGTGGGCGAGCGAGCGGACGGCGCAGGTCGCGGTCGGCCACACGGTCGGCACGTTCTGCACTCGGCGGTGTCCGGCAGGGCGGCGTGAGCGCGAAGGCGCTCGACGTGCTCTCGGGCGGCACCGGTGCGATCCTTGATCACGGCTCTTCCACGGCAACCTCGGAGCGCCCAAGCCCATGACCACCTCGTTGCTCCTGACCGTCCGCCCCCTCGACGGCAACCACACCGAAATCCTCGTCGCCGGCGAACTCGTCACCACCACCTCCCAGACCCTTCGCGACCAGGCGAAGGCCGAGATCGACGGCGGGTGCACCCGGCTGGTGCTGGACATGTCCGGGGTGTCGTTCTGCGACTCGTCGGGGTTGAGCGCGGTCATCGACGTGTGGCTGCAGACCCGGGCCGTCGGCGGCAGCCTCGCGCTGACCGGCGTGCCCGACCGGCTGGGTCGGCTGCTGCGCATCGCGAACACCGACACCCTGATAGAGATCAGCTACGCCTCCGATGACGGGCCTCCGCCCACGGCACCCCGCGCGGTCGAATCGCCCTGATCGACGGCGGCGGCCACCAGCAGTACCCGGCTGCCGTCACCTGTGGTCGTAGTCGGCAGTCAAGGGAAACGGGCGAAGAGCACCACGTTCCCCGCCGGATCGAGCACGGTGAACCCGGTGGCGTCCTCCCGCAGCACGGAACTGTTGAGGTTGCACCGCATCCGCGCCGAACCGGTGCCGACGAACGAGCCCGCCGACACGTCACGACCTCGGCGATCGCTGATCATGACGCGGTAGGACTCACCCGGAGCCAGACCGCTGGCGGTCAACTTGATCTCCACACCCCACGTGTGCGGGACGAGCGCGGCGTCGGCCTGCACACCGGGCGCGGTCTGGGCCAGCGGGACCGGCTCCAGCGGGATCGACGGCTTCCCCAGGTACCAGCCCAACCCTCCTGCGACTACGGCGATCAGCGCGGCGGCAGCGCCCAGGACGGCCCACCGGGGAACGCGGCGGCGTTCACCGCGCACCCGTTCCAGCACCAGTTCGCCCAGCAGCGGCGGTACCGGGATCTCGTGGTCCAGCCGGCCGGGGTCGACGTCGCGCAGTCGCAGCGCGACCGGACGAAGCTCGGCCACCTCGGCGCGGCACTCGGGGCAGCCGTCCACGTGGGCACGGACCGCGGTCTCCTCTTCCGGGGGCAACTGGCCCAGCACGAACGCGCCCAGGTCCCGGCGGTACGGGTCGTTGATCATGGCCGCACCCCCATCTCGTCCATCGCCAGCCGCAACGCGCGCAGACCGAAGTACACGCGGCTGCGCAAGGTGGCCTGGGGAATGCCCAGTTCGGCAGCGACCTCACGATAAGACCTGCCCCGCAGGTACGTCTCCACCAGTGCGGCGCGGTGGTCCGCGCTGAGCCGCGACAGCGCCTCCTCCACCAGCCACCGGTCCAGCGCCTCGTCGGCGAACCCGGCGTCGACCGCGGGCATCGTCGCCACCGGGTCCGGCCGCCGGTCGCGCCGGACGTGGTCGATGATGGCGTTGCGGGCGATCGCGAACAGCCACACCCTCAGGCTGGCCAGGCGGGGGTCGTACTTGCGGGCCGACTTCCAGGCGCGCAGGAACACCTCCTGCACCACGTCTTGCGCGGCGCCGTCGTCGCGCAGTGACCGCAACGCGTACCGGTACAGCTCACCGCCGTGCGCGGCGTACGCCTCGCGGATGCCTTGCTCGGCACCGAGGTCGAACCTCCGACCGGTGATTCCCATGTCCGCCCTCTCCCGCTCCCCCTGTACGTACGCGTGGAACGGCGATCCAGATCGGTTTGCGTTCAACACAACGCGATCGGTGTGCGTACACACAGCCGACACCGACCTCAGGAGGACTTCTCATGCGCATCACCCGCATGGCAGTGCTGGCGGCAGCCGCCGCACTAGCCGCGGCGATCGCCGCACCCGGGACCGCGGGCGCCACGGGAGGCAGGGCCGAAGTGCACCTGCTCACCGAGGACGGCACGCTCACCACCGGCAGCACGGCGCTGCCGCTGCTGGGACACCGCGTCCGCGTCCGCGGCCTGGACAAGCACGACCGGCTGGTCGGCATCGACGTGCGTCCCGCCACCGGCGCGCTCTACGGCGTCGGCAAGTCCGGCAGGCTCTACACCGTCGACCCGCGTACCGGGAAGGCCACGGGCATCGGCGCGCCGGTCACCCTCAACGGGCGTGCGATCGGCTTCGACTTCAACCCGACCGTGGACCGCATCCGCCTGGTCACCTCCGAAGGGCAGAACCTCCGCCTTCACCCCGACACGGGGGCGGTGGCGGCCACCGACGGCACCCTCGCCTACCCGAGCGGCGGCGAAGCGCCGAAGGTCGCGGCGGCCGGCTACACCAACAGCGTCGCCGGCGCCACCTCCACCACGCTCTACGTGATCGACTCCCGCAACAACACCCTGTCCACCCAGGGCACCCGCACCGGCGTCACACCGGTCGTCTCGCCCAACACCGGCCAACTGTTCCCCGTCGGCCCGCTCGGCACCCGTTTGGGCGCCACCAACGGATTCGACATCTCGCCCAGCGGGCACGCCCTGGCGGCGTCCGGCCCGAAGCTCTACCGCGTCAACCTCGACACCGGTCGCGCGACCCTCGCCGGCCTGGCTCCCGGCAACATCGTCGGCCTCGCCTTCACGTCCTGACGCGTTTCGCCGTTCCGTCTGCCGGTGCCGCTCATCTCCGTCTCCGGCAGACGACTGGCAGACGACTGCTCCCTCTTCTTCACGCAAGGAGCGGCGGGGCGGACCGGTTAGGATCCGACCTCGTGCCCCGTTCTCGACCATCGCGCCACGCCCGGACGGCTGGTGGTCGTGCGACAAGGCGAGTAGGCGGTGGCCGTGTCGGCTGATCCGCCGGTTCGGGTGCCCGTGGGGTCGGATGCCGATCGGTGGATCACGGTGGGCTTCGAGCGCACGGTCTTGGTCGTCACCCGGACGGTGACGACGACGACCCGGCTGCTCGACGTGTTGAGCCTCATCCGCCACGATCCGCGGATCCAAGTGGTCTTCACCCACGAGCGCAGCTCGGCGTTCAACGACGGGGTGGTCGACTTCGTGCGGTCCTTGGGCGGCCGGCTGGTGCCTTGGGAGCAAGCCGTCGGCATGCGGTTCGACCTGGCCATCGCCGCCAGCGAAGCGGGTGATCTTCACCTGTTGGACGCACCTGTCGTCGTCCTGCCGCACGGCGTCGGGCGCGGCAAGTACATCAAGAACGGGATCGGCGATCCGATGTCGGTCTCCGGCTTCAGATCCGACCAACTCGTCCGTGACGGGCGAGTCGTGCCAGCGGCGATCGTGTTGTCCCACGAAGAGGAGTTGCACCGCCTGGCAGCGAGCTGCCCGGAGGCGCTGCCGCGCGCGGTGGTGACGGGTGACGTCTGCCTGGACCGCCTGCTGGTCAGCGTTCCCCATCGGCGGCGCTACCGGCGCGCGCTGGGAGTCGACGGCCACCAGCGGCTGGTCGTGCTCAACTCGACGTGGGGGCGGCGTTCGATGATCGCGAGCGAGCTGGGGTTGGCCGCCAGGCTGCTCTCCTCGCTGCCTCGGGACGAGTACAAGGTGGCTGTCGTCCTGCACCCCAGTGTGTGGTTCGGGCACAGTCCCTACCAGGTGCGGGGCTGGCTGCACTCGGCACGTGAAGCGGGTGTGCTACTCGTGCCGCCACACGAGGGTTGGCACGCGACGCTGGTGTCGGCGGACCTGCTGATCTCCGATCACGGCTCGATCAGCCTCTACGGGGCGGCGTTGGGCGTGCCGCTACTGCTCGGCGCGTTCCACGACGACGAGATCGTGCCGGGTACACCGATAGCGGCGCTGGCCAAGCACGCGGAGTGGCTAGACCGGGCGGGGAATCTGCGCGGGCAGGTCGATGCCGCGATCGCCGGGCATGACCAGACGACCTACGAGCCGATCGTCGACCGGGCCTTCGCGCTGCGCGGGCAAGGCTCACAGGCGCTCGGCGATCTGTTGTACCGCACCATGTCGTTACCGATCGGCGACGTGCGGTCGGCCGTGCGTCCAGTGGATGATCCGGTACCGGAGGTCAGGCATGTGTCCGCCTACCGGGTGGTCACCGGCATCTCCGCCGGGACGGCCGTGGTGCTGGAACGCTTTCCCGCCCCGCTCGCCGAACCTGTCTGGCTCGACACCGCAGGACGTGACCACCACTTGGCGGTCGAAGAGGACGTCTTGGACACAGCGTTGCGGGAAAGCGCTGCCGTTCTGCTGTCCTCGGAGGTGCATGACGTGGTGTCGTGGGGACGAGCCGCACTCGAAGCCAACCCCGGTGCCACCGTCGCGGCGGCTTCGAACGTCTTTGTCGTACGGGGTCGCACGGGCAGGTTCCAGGTGTACGACGCGCTCACCGAAACCAAGCACCCGCCGGTCGTCACGGATGTGGTGGCGTCCGCGATCTACGCCTTGACCGTTGCCGGCCGATTGGGCGACGGGTCGACCACATTGACGGTCCACTTGGGACGGTTGACCAGATCGGTGCGCGTTCGGCGACGCGGTGGCCATCCGGGGTAGCGGGTGATTCGTTGGAGGGCGCCTGTTCCAGGACTTGGGCAACGAAAGTAGGCGCCGCAGTCGAGGTATAGCCGCCCGGTGAACCCGAGTACCGACGCTCGCACCAGGAAGTTTTCGCTGCGGTGAACAGCGGCGCGGCAGGCGGGCCTGGTGAGGGGCCGCCTGCCGCGCCGATCGGAGAGACGGGTGTCAGTGAACGTGCTTGCGGCCGTAGAGGCCTGCGACGAGGCTGACGCCGGCGGCGGCTACTGCGACCTGGATGATCAGTTCGATCCAGTCGATGCCGCGGGTGTCGCCCACGCCCATGGCGTTGGCGATGAAGGTGCCGATCATCGCGGCGATGAAGCCGACGACGATGGTCAGCCAGATCGGGATGCGCTGCTTGCCGGGCACGACGAGTCGGCCCAGCAGGCCGATGATCAAGCCCACGATCAGCGCGCTGATGATGCCGGAGACGGTCACGTCCACTCCTCTTTGGTCAGTCGGTTGTGGCGCAGGTACCCGATCTACGCGGCGATCACTCCTCGAAGGTCATAACCGCACCGCCTTCTGTTGAAAGCGCAGGTAGCGACCTGCGGGACTGCTTGAGCGGCAGTGCGTGGACGCACGTCCATGAGATATTCCTTGACAAGCATATTCGTTCAAGTGAATACTACCGCTCGTGGATCGGATCGCATCAGCACTCGGGGACGCCGCGCGGTGGCGCATCGTGGAACTGCTCGCCGAGCGCCCCCGGTCTGTCGGCGAGCTGGCCGAGTCGACCGGGTTGCGGCAGCCGCAGACCACCAAGCACCTCCAGACCCTCGCCCGCGCCGGTCTCGTCACCGTCTTCCCCCTCGGACAACGTCGCGTCTACGCGGTCGAGACGGAACCACTGGCAGCCCTGTCGCACCGACTGCGGCAACTGGTCGAAGCCACCGAGGCGCACGAGGGCGAACGGGACGTCATCGCGCGGTACCGGGCGGCCATCGAGGCGGAATCCGCGGTCGCGGATCGGGACAGGTGGGCCGACGGTCGCACCTTCTCCTTCGAACGCGTGCTGGCCGTGCCGAGGGACGTCGTCTGGCGGCATTGGGTCGACCCCGACCTGTTGGCGTCGTGGTGGGCTCCGCCGTCGATGACGGTCACCGACTGCGTTCTGGAGCCGCTGGAGGGCGGGCGCGCGGTCCTGGAATACCGCGACGCCGAAGGGCGGTACCGCTCCGAAGGGAAGGTCCACGCCGCGAAGGAACCCGAGCGCCTCGTGTTCGACCTCTCGGTGCTGGACGCACCCGGAGCGGTCTCGTTCACCGGCCACTACGACCTGACCCTCACCCCGACCCCGGAGGGCACCTTGTTGCGGGTTGATCTGCGCATCACCGAGACGACCGTCGAGGCCGTCCCCTACATCGCCGGGATCGGAACCGGCTGGGGTCAGGTGCTCGACAACCTCACCGACGCCATCGGCCGAACTCGGCGCACCACCGAGCTGGTCCCCACCGAAGAAGAGGAAGTACAGCCATGACCGACTCGACCGCGCGCAAGGTGACCGCCAACCTCGGCCTCACCCTCGATGGGCGCTACAACGGCCCCGGCGGACCCGGTGACGCCGGCGCGATCGTCCGCTACGCGACCACCGAGGTCGCGCGGAACCACCTCACCCGCATCTGGGAGGGCGCGACGACCGCACTGCTCGGCCGACGCAATGCCGAGGGGTTCCTCGGGTTCTGGCCGACGGTCGCCGACGACGAGAACGCCGATCCACGTGATCGCGAATACGCGAAGTGGTTGGTGGACACGGAAAAGGTGGTCCTGTCGACCACCTTGACCGAAGCACCGTGGGAACGCACCCGCGTGGTGAACGCCCCCGCCGCGGACGTCGTCACCGAACTCAAGGCCTCCGGTGAGGGCGACATCCTCGTCAACAGCAGTCCGAGCGTCATCAAGGCTCTCCTCGCGGCGGACCTGGTCGACCGGCTGCACCTCTTGCTCTGCCCCGAGATCGCCGGGGACGGGCAGCGGCTGTTCGACGACGGCCTGCCGAGTTCGAAGTGGACGCTCGCGCACCAGGAGACCGGCGAGCTGGGCGAGATCGCCCTCGTCTACGACCGCGCACGCACTGCCTGAAGTCGAGACGTGGCACGGCACGCCGCCCTGACCGTCGAGCGGCCGGTCCGCTGCCCACGCAGCCCCGCGCCGGCGGAGTGCCGGTTCACCCGGTGGACCGTCGCGTAGCGCTGGACGGGGAGGGCCGGTCAACACGGCGTTCGCGGGTCCTGAAGACCTGCAAACCCCGCGGATGCCGTCAGGCGCCTACGGCGGCAGCGCTCTGGGTGCGCAACGGCTTGAGGGCGTTCGACCACGCGATGATCTCGTCCAGCATCTCCATCAGGGTCGGCTCCTGGTGCGGGCCGGGCGCCACCACACCGGGGTCCATCGGCTCGTTCGGGTCACTGAACTTGAAGTCGGTGAATACCGGCAGCACGACCTGGCTGCGCACGTCGGCGACCTTCAACTCGGCCATCGTGAGCCTCAGGTGCTCGACCGCGCGGACGCCGCCGTGCACGCCGTAGCTGACGAAGCCCGCCGCCTTGTCGTTCCACTCCGCGTACAGGTAGTCGATCGCGTTCTTCAGCGCGCCGGGCACCGAGTGGTTGTACTCCGGGGTGATGAACACGAACCCGTCGAACGAGGCGATCGTGGCGGCCCAGCGCCGGGTGTGCGGCTTGCTGTACACCCCGAACATCGCCGGGGCGGGCTCGTCCAGCAACGGCAGGTCGTAGTCGGCCAGGTCGACGGGCTCGACGACCACGTCGCCGGCGGTGACGGCGGGATGTCGGCCGGCGACCTCGTTGACCCACCCAGCCACCGCCTCCGCGATCAACGCGGAGGCGCGGCACATCCCGCCGGCCGCGATCACCGCGTGGCAGGAGACCGGGCCCCTGCGCGTCCGCCGCGAGCTGGCCGGCTACATGGCCAAGGCCGGGGACCGGGGGCTGTTGCGCATCGACAACCCCGAGCGCGCGGCCATCCACCTGATGACGCTCGTCTCGGTGGTGGACCCGGCCTACCTCGGCGCGGTCCCCGCGCCGGACGAGATCACCGAAATCGTGACGTCGAGCATCCACGTCTTCCTGCACGGCTACCTTGGCTGAGGAACGAATGCGCTATCGATTGCCGGGCCGCGGGGAGGCACGATCTACCAGCTGCTGTTCAGGCCGCGCGAGCAGGAGCTGGTGGAAACCACTTGGCAGGAGAGCGGAACGGGTCCGCCACGCCGGTACTACGGGGCCACTCCACAGGGTGTCGGGGCCTGATAGAGGACCGGATCCGTCCGCATTGGGTGTCATGGTGGGTTCCGTGGATGCCGACGAACACCGGAACCGGACGCTGCGCGGGTACCGCGGGCTGAACCGCCACCTGTCCGACGTCCGCCCACCGCGCGACCTCTACCTGCGCACCGAACCCGCCATGAACGGAGCTACCCGATGAGCCGCCACATCCAGGTCACCTTCGACGCCCACGACCCGCGTGCGCTGTCCTCCTTCTGGCGCGACGTGCTGGGCTACGTCCACCCCGGCCCGCCCGGCGTCGACCTGCCCGAAGGTGCCGACCCGTTGGCCGCGTGGGACGACTTCCTGGCGCGCGTCGGCGTCCCCGAGGAGCAGCGCAACACGAGGTCGGCCATCGAGGACCCGGACGGGCACGGGCCGCGTTTGTTCTTCCAACAGGTTCCGGAGGGAAAGGTCGTTAAAAACCGGGTCCACCTCGACGTCCGCACGGCTCCCGGGCTGCGGGGAGAGGAGCGGATGGCGGCGCTGGAGGCCGAGTGCGAGCGGCTCGTCGCGCTGGGGGCCACGCGGGTGCGTCGGGACGAGCCCGCTCCCCCGATGAGCGGCGGCTTCATCGTGATGGCCGACCCCGAGGGCAACGAGTTCTGCCTGGACTGACGCGCTCGGCCGTGGTGCCCGGCGACCGGCGCGTCCCGCTGCGCCGCGGGCCGCCCGGACCCGCCGACCACCGGACCGGCCGGACCGGGCCGTCGCCCCGGACAGCGGACACCGCAGATCGCGGGGTACCACGTTCGGGGCGATGAGCCGCTCAGCGGTGTACCCGGCCTCGCCCTGGTGATCACCATGAAGGCATGGAACCGTTTCCCCTGGACCCGACCGGTCACGACATCCACGGTGAAGGCGCACTCCTGCGGGAACGTGGAGCGGTGACGCCCGTCGAACTGCCCGGCGGCGTGGTGGCCTGGTCGGCCAACCGGGTCGACGTGCTCCGGAGGCTGTTCGGCGACCCCAGGGTGTCCAAGGACCCGCACCGCCACTGGCCCGCCTGGCGGGAGGGCCGGGTCGACGAGGAGTGGCCGCTGCACATGTGGATCTCGGTCCACACGATGTTCACCGCGTACGGCGAGAACCACCGAAGACTGAGGTCCCTGGTGTCCAAGGCCTTCACGCCCCGCCGCACGCAGTCGCTGCGGCCCGCGATCACCCGGATCGCGGACGACCTGCTGGACGAACTGGACGCCGGCCCGGACGTGGCCGACCTGCGCACGAAGTACGCCTACCCGCTGCCGATCGAGGTGGTCTGCCGGCTGCTCGACCTGCCCGACGACACCCGCCCCGGCCTCCGGCAGGCCGTGGACGTCATCTTCGACACCACCGCCACACCCGCCGAATCGGCAGCCAACCAGCGCCACATCTACGAGATCCTCGACGACCTGGTCGCCGGCCGCCGCCGCGACCCCGGCGACGACCTGATCAGCGACCTGGTCGCCGCCCGCGACGAGGACGACGGCCGGCTCACCGAGTCCGAGCTGGTCGACACGCTGCTGCTGTTCGTCGCCGCCGGCCACGAGACCACCGTGAACCTCCTCGACCACGCCATCGCCGCCCTGCTCACCCACCCCGACCAGCTCGCGCTGGTGCGCTCCGGCGAGCGCCACTGGCGCGACGTGACCGAGGAGACCCTGCGGTGGCAGGCCCCGGTGACGAACGTGCCGCTGCGCTACGCCGTGGAGGACATCGACCTGGGCGACGTCGTCATCCGGCGCGGGGACGCGATCCTGCCCGCCTACGCCGCGGCCGGTCGCGACCCGGACCTGCACGGCCCGACCGCCGACAGCTTCGACATCACCCGCCCCGACAAGACCCACATCGCGTTCGGCCACGGCGTCCACTACTGCCTGGGCGCCCCACTGGCCCACCTGCAAGCCGAAATCGCCCTGCCCGCGCTGTTCGAGCGCTTCCCGGACCTGGCACTCGCCGTGCCTCCGGACGACCTGCGGCCGGTCCGCTCGTTCATCTCCAACGGACACCAGGCCCTCCCGGCACGCCTCCGCCCCGCCTGAGTCCCGAGGTCCCGGCGGGCGCGGCTCGCCGGGGCCACTGCCGGATGCACCGGCAACCACGCGGGTGAAGGTGCCCCGCAGCAAACGCGACCGGAGTCCGGGGCGAAACCGCGGACGTGGTGCAAGAGAGCCGGAACAGACCGCCGGGTCATTCTGGAAAATATTCGACGGAATCTCGGGAATTCCGAGATATTGTCCGGGAGGATACCCTTTGTCCACCGGGGCGAAGCTCGTCCGACTGAGCGAAGAAAAACGGGCGATCGATGGCGCTCAACGGGTGAACCTGCTGGTCGGAGGTGGCTTGAGGCGGCCTCGTGGGTACGTTCCGCACTGGAGTCCACCGCCTTTCCCCCGTTCTGGGACCCCCTCGGGAGTTGCGCCATGCCATTTTTCCGCAGCGATGTGCAGTTCGACAGCGACCACGAGGGCCGGGTCCGCGAGTGGAACCGGACGTCGACCGGATACCCGCGCACGGCAACCGTGCCGCAACTGTTCGCCCGCCAGGTGGAGGCCACGCCGGAAGCCGAGGCGGTGCGCAAAGGCGCGACGCGGTTGACCTACGCGGAACTGGGTGACCGGGTCGACCGGCTCGCCGACCACCTCGTCGCCCTCGGTGTGCGGCCCGGCGAGGTGGTCGGGGTGCTGCTCGACCGGTCGGTGGAGTGCGTGACGGCGATCCTCGCGGTGATGGCGGCGGGTGGGGCGTACCTGCCGTTGGACCCGGAGTACCCGGACCGGCACCTGGCCGACGTCCTGGAGGAGGCGAACGTCCGAACCGTGATCGCGGACGACCGGGACAGGTCCACTGTGGACGACCGCCTCACGGTGGTCGACGTCGCGGTGGAGGCCGAGCGCACCGGCGCGGCGCGGAACGTCCACATCGGACCGGACGATCCGGCCTACGTGATCTTCACGTCCGGTTCCACGGGCGCGCCGAAAGGTGTCGTCGTGCCGCACCGCGGACCGATCCGGCTGGCGTGCGGCGGTGATCCGCGTTTGCGGTTGTCCTCGGACGACGTGCTGCTCGCGACCACCAACCCGACGTTCGACGTGTCCTGCTTCGAGTACTTCGGCGCGCTGCTCAACGGCGCGCGGCTGGTGTTGGCCGATGTGGCGACGCTGTTGGACGCGCCCGCGCTCGCCGGGACGCTCCGCGCGGAGCAGGTCAGCGTGATGTGGCTGAGCGCCGGGCTGTTCCACCGAATGGCCAGGGTCGAGCCCGCCCTGTTCGGTTCGCTGCGGTGCCTGATCGCGGGTGGCGACACCCTGTCGCCCGAGGCGGTCCGCCAGGTGCTCGCGCACGGCCGTCCGGGGTCGTTCCTCGACGGCTACGGCCCGACCGAGAACTCCTCGCTGTCCACGGTGCACGAGGTGACCGAACTGGGCCCGGACGCCGAGACGGTGCCGATCGGCACACCGGTGGCCAACTCGACCGCGTACGTCGTGCGGGACGACGGCAGCCTGGCCGACCCCGGCGAGACGGGCGAGCTGTGGGTCGGCGGCGACGGCCTCGCCCTGGGCTACCTGGGCGACCCGGCGGCCACCCGGGAGAAGTTCGTCCCGGACCACCTCGGTCCGGACCCGGACGGTCGGCTCTACCTCACCGGCGACCTGGCCCGGTGGCGGCCCGACGGCGTGCTGGAGTTCGCCGGCCGGCGCGACCGGCAGGTCAAGGTGCGCGGCTACCGCATCGAACTGGACGAGATCGAGGTGCACCTGAGCGCCCACCGGCAGGTCCGGGAAGCCGCCGTGGTCGCGCCCCGCGACGGCGACCACGACCGGCTGCTGGCATGGGTCACCCCGCACGGCGAGGTAGGGCCCGACCAGCTCTCCTGGCGACTGCGGGAGTTCCTGCGCGACCGACTGCCGGAGTTCATGGTGCCCAACCCCATCCTGGTGCGCGACCGGATGCCGTTGACGCGGGCGGGCAAGATCGACCGGTCCCGGCTGGTCCACGAGGCGCCCCAGGCCGGGCCCGCGCCCGCCTCCGAGCCGCCCCGGACCGACCGCGAGCGGGCGGTCGCCCGGATCTGGTCGACCCTGCTCGGCGTCGGCGACCGGATCGGCCGGGACACCGACTTCTTCGCCCTGGGAGGCCACTCGCTCCAGGCGACCCGGCTGGCCGCCGCGTGCCGGGCCGAGTTCCGGTTGCCCGCCGCGTGCAGCCGGCAGTTGATCCGGGGCCTGCTGGCCAACCCCACCGTGCAGACCTTCGCGGCCCGCATCGACGCCCTCGTGAGCGGCGAGGATCCCCACGCGGACGACGGCGAGGTCGACTTCGAGGCCGAAGCGCGGCTGGACCCGGAGTTCCGCTGCGCCACCGCGACCGACCTGTCCCCGACCGGCCTGCCCCCGACCGGCCGCACGGTGTTCCTCACCGGCGGGACCGGTTTCCTGGGGACCTACCTGCTCGACGCACTCGTCCGGGGCGACGTGGCCGACCGCGTGCTGTGCCTGGTGAGAGCGGAGGACGAGCAGGCGGGCAGGCGACGGCTCGGGGCGCGGCTGCGCCGCTACGGGTTGGACCCCGCGACCGTGTCCGACCGGGTCCGGGTCGTCGTCGGGGACCTCGCGGCACCTCGGCTGGGCCTGGACGGGAAGACGTTCGAGGCCGTGGCGGACGACGTGGACACCATCCTGCACTCCGGCTCCCGGGTGAACTTCGCCTACCCGTACCGCGCGCTCGAACCGTCCAACGTCGGCGGCACCCGCAGCGCCCTGGACCTGGCCCGCACCGGTCGGCCCAAGGCGTTCCACCACATCTCCAGCATCGCCGTCCTCGCGGGCTTCGGGGCCGCCGGCATCCGCCAGGTCGACGAGGACACGCCGCTGCGCTTCGGCGACCGCATCTCGCTCGGCTACCCGGAGACCAAGTGGGTGGCCGAACGCCTCGTGGCGCAGGCCGCCGACCAGGGGCTCGCCGTCGGCATCCACCGGCCCTACGAGATCACCGGCGCGCGGGACACCGGCGTCTGGAACACCGACACCATGATGTGCGCGCTGTTCCGCAGCATCGCCGAAACCGGCCTGGCGCCGGACGCCCCGCTGCCGCTGGACTTCGTGCCGGTCGACTACACCGCCCGCGCGATCGTCCACATCCTGGCGAACCGCCCGGCGGAAGGGCACGCGTACAACGTCACCAACGCCCGGGACGCCCGGCTCGCGCTGGTGGTCGACCGGCTGCGCGAGCTGGGGTACGACGTGGAGACCGTGCCCTACGACGCCTGGGTCGAGCACATGGCGGACCTGACCGCACGTGATCCGGACCAACCGATGGCGCCGTTCATGCCGATATTCCTCGAATCAGCACGCCAGTCGGACCTCTCGGTGAAGGAGATGTACTTCGCCGGCACGTTCCCGGAGTTCGGTCGCGCCAACTTCGAGGCGGGCATCGCCGACGCGGACCTGACCTGCCCGCCGGTCGACGCGGACCTGATCGACAAGTACCTGCGGTACTTCGTCACCTCGGGCTTCCTGGAACCACCCGGCGCCCGTCGGTGAGGCGGGCCGCCACGCCCTGCCTGCGCGGCGGCTTCCGGGCCGTGGCGCGGAGGGTGTGGGGAGGGCATCACGAGGGTGCGCGGACTCACCGGCGGGGAGCCGGTGGCGTCGAGCGCGAGGGCGGATCCGTGCACGAGGTGGCGAAGGCGCTGCTGCCGTCGCCCGGGACTAGAGGCAGGTCTGGTGGAACGGCGCGTCCGGGATCAGGCGCTCCCACTCCGCATGGGTGAGCGTGCGGTTCACCATGGCGCACAACGATCCCTGGACGTCCGCCGCGTAGCCGATGTCCCACAGGCGGACCGCCATGTCCTCGCCGCCGGTCGCGAGCCACCTGCCGTCCGGGCTGAACCGCACCGACCGCACCGGCCCCCGGTGCGCCAGGAACGACTCGCTGACCTGGGTGCGGGTCGGAATGTCCCACAGCCGCACGGAGTTGTCGCCGCTCCCGCTCGCGAGCACGGCGCCGTTCGGGCTGAACGTCACCGAGTACACCGGTCCGGTGTGGCCGAGCACCGGTTCGCCGAGCTGCGTGCGGGTGGCGGTGTCCCACAACCGGATCGTGCCGTCGTCCCCACCGCTGACCAGGGTCTTGCCGTCCGGGGAGAACGACACGGAGCCGACCGGGCCGGTGTGCCCTCGCAACGGGTCGCCCGACTGCTTGCGGGACGCGGCGTCCCACAGCCGGATCTGGCCGTCCGCGCCGCTCGTGGCGATGGTCGAACCGTTCGGGGAGAACGTGATCGAGTAGGTGGCCCGGTCGTAGAGCAACGTGCCGTCGCGCGACCGGCCTTGAGAGTCCCAGAAGACCACCGTCGACTTGTCCTTCTCGCCCGGCCCGCCGTCCTCGCCCGGGTCGGTCGTGATGCCGCTCTCGGCGAGGGTCACGTTGCCGAGCGCCTCCAGGTCGCCGCCGCTGACCAGCGACTCGCCGTCCGGGGTGAACGCCAGTGCCCAGACGGGTCGGTCCCTGCCGACCGGGGTGCTGGCGACCGTGCGGCGATCGCCGAGGTCCCACGCCAGGATCCGGCCGGTGCTGCTGGACGGGTCGTCGAAACCGCCACCGGTCAGCGTGCGGCCGTCGGGGCTGAACGCGAGTGCGCGGATCGTGCGGGTGTGGCCGGTCATCATCCGGCCGGTCTCCCGCCGCCGCTCGACATCCCACAGCAACACGGTGGGACCGTCCGCGATCCGCCACCCGCCGTGGTCGTCGTACCTGGACGGTGAGACGACCTTGACTCCGCCCAGAACCCTGCCATTGGCGCTCAGCCAGCCGAAACCGCTGAGGCAGAGACCCCAGCCGCTGTTCCCGCACACGTAAGGGCTGCCGAGGCGGTCGGTTATCCCCCCGTAGTCGCCGCTGCTGGCCAGCGTTCTCCCATCGGGGCTGAAGGCCACCGCGTAGACGCTCGCGACGTGCCCGGCCAGCACGTTGCCGGCCTGCTCGTGACCGGCCACGTGCCACAGCCGCACCTTCCCGTCCGAGCCGGCGCTGGTGAGCGTCCGGCCGTCCGGGGCGAACGCGACCGACGTGACCGGGCCGCTGTGGCCCGCGAGCGGCGCGCCGATCTGCTGCTGCCGGTCGATGTGCCACAGCCTGACCGTGCCGTCCTGGCTGCCGGTGGCCAGCATCGTGCCGCTGGGGCTGAACGCCACCGACGGCCGCACCAGCGAACGGTCGGAGCGGGTGTGCCCGCTCAGCGGCGGGCCCTTCTCCTGCCGGGAACCCGTGTCCCACAAGCGGACCGTGCCGTCGGTGCCCGCGCTCGCGAGCGTCGCGCCGTCCGGGCTGAACGCGAGCACCGGGCCGATCGGGCTCTGGGGGTCGGGGGTGTGCGCGGCCAGCGGCGGGCCGAGCTGCTGGTGCGTGCCCACGTCCCAGAACCGCACTGTGCCGTCGTTGCCCGCAGTGGCGAGGAACCCCCCGGCCGGGTAGAACGCCGCGAACGGGCTCTCTTCGCCGGGGTGCCCGGCCAGCGGCGCACCGACCTGGTCGCGCGTGCCCACGTCCCAGATGCGCACGGTCCCGTCGCCCACGCCGGTCGCGACGGACCTGCCGTCCGGACCGAACGCGATCGTCGTGTTCTTGTGGCGCGTGTGCCCGTCTCGCCCGGACGGGTCGGGTGTCGGGCCTGTCGGGGAGCCGAGCGGGTTGCCCGCCTCTCGGCGCGCGGCGAGATCCCAGAAACGGGCGCCGTCGACTTCACCCGCCGTGGCCAAGTGGTGCCCGTCCGGGCTGAACACCACCCAGTCGGCATCCGCGGTCAGTTCTCCGGCCTGCTGGAACGTCGCCGTGTCCCAGAACCGGACCTTGCCGTCGGCGCCGGCCGCGGCGACGGTTTTGCCGTCGAGCGAGTAGGCCACCGAGACGACCGGTGCGCTGTTCACGGAGAGCGCGGCGATGCCCGGCCGCGCGGCGGCGCGCAGCATGGCGACCTTGGCCTGCGGGGTGGGGCTGATGCGCCACGCGGCGACGCTGAGCAGCTTCGCCACAGCGGGGTCGCGGTCGCCGAGTTCCCCGCTGCGTGCGGCCAGTTCGCGGGACAGTGCCTGGTCGCGCCGGCGGTTCGACTCGTCGAGCTGTTGCCAGGTAATCCCGGCGAGCAACGTCACCAGCACCGTCAGCACGGCGAGCGCGGTGGTGGCGATCCGCCGCGTGCGCACGGCGGACCGGTGCAGCCGCTGGTCCTCGCTGTCCAGGAAGTCCTTCGGCTGCCTGTGGATCGGCGCCGCGAGCGTCGCGACGTCGGAGCGGAACCGGTCGTTGCGCAACGACAGGTGGCCCACCTCGCGGGTCCAGTTCAGGTTGACCCACAGCGGCTCGGCCACGAACCACCCGCTGAGCTGCGGCGGCAGTGCGGTGGTCCGTGCCCAGTCGAAGTCCCCGGCCTCGTCGTCCCAGACGATCTTGCCGCTGGTGAGCGCGATCAGGAACGTCTCGGGCGTGCGGTTCTGCTGCCAGTAGTCGATTTCCTGCCGCACCCACTTCGACGCCGCCGACTGCTCGGAGGCCAGCAGCACGAAGTGCCGCGAGCTGTCCAGCGCGTCCCTGATGGTGCCGGCGAGGTCGCTGCTCGCGGGCAGGTTGCTGAGGTCACGGCAGATGCGCAGCACCCTGGGCTGGTACCAGGCCCTGGCCAGCCGGTGCAGGCCCCCTTGCAGCGCGAGGGCCAGGTGTCGATCGGCGGCGAAGCTGTAGGACAGGAATGCGTCGAATCGCCGCTCCACGCTGGGCATGGCGCACAATGTAACGATCAGTGCGGTGCCGCCGCCCCGGTCTTGAGACCAACTGGCCTTGTTCTGGCCAGTGACTGTCCCCAACCCTTTTCGCCCACCGAGAAGCGGTCCCCGTGCACGGCGAGATGCGGCGGGAGCAGCTCGCCGGTGGGTGGGGCGAGGTCCCGGCCGGGAGTCCGACCGGCTTGCCCGACACCGACACCCCGGCGCCGTCTTCGGCCAAGCATCGAGGGGCAGCCGCACCGCCGATGTCGGGTCGACGCGGATCTCTGCTCCCTGCCATCGTGAGCGCAGCCTGCGGCCGTGGCCGGCGAGCACGATCGCACCGGGTCCGGGGCACCGGGCGTCCTCCGGGGAGTCGGCGAGCAGAGCTGCTCCAGCCATGCCTGCCCCGGCTTCAACGGGCCGTGACGGGCGCGGACGTTTCCAGCAGCCGGCCGTTCTCGATCCGCAGCCCGCGGTCGATCCTGATCTCGGCGAGGAAGCGCTCGTCGTGGCTGACGACCACGAACGCGCCCTGGAAGGCGTTGAGCGCGCTCTCCAGCTGCCCGGCGCTGACCAGGTCGAGGTTGTTCGTGGGTTCGTCCAGCAACAGCAGTTGCGGGGCCGGTTCGGCGAACAGGACGCAGGCCAGCGTGGCACGCAGCCGTTCCCCGCCGGACAGGACGCCGACCGGGAGGTGCGCCCGGGAGCCGCGGAACAGGAAGCGCGCGAGCAGGTTCATCCGCTGCGCCGGCGGCATCGCCGGTGCGGACGCCGCCAGGTTCTCGGCGACCGTGCGTTCGTCGTCCAGCAGATCCAGGCGCTGCGACAGGTAGGCGATCCGGCCGTCGGCTCGCTTGACGTCGCCGCCGGTGGGCTCCAGGTCGCCGTGGACGATCCGCAGCAGGGTGGACTTCCCGGCGCCGTTGGGACCGGTGAGCGCGATCCGTTCGGGACCGCGGATCGCCAGGTCCGCGCCCCCGCCCGCGAACAGGTCCCGCTCGCCGTAGCCGGCCCGCAGGCGTTCGCCCAGGAAGAGGGTGCGTCCTGCGGGGACCGCGGTCTGCGGCAGCTCCAGGCTGATCTTCTGCTCGTCCCGCAAGGCCCGCTCCGCCTGGTCGAGCTTGGCCTTGGCCGCGCCGACCCGCGCCGCGTGCGTTCCGTCCGCCTTGGCGGCCGACTCCTGCGCGTTGCGCTTCATGGTCCCGGCGAAGATCTTGGGCAGCCCGGCGTTGCCGAGGTTGCGCGTGGCGTTGCTCGCCCGGCGCGCGGCGCGCTCGCGGGCCTGCTGCATCTCCCGCTTCTCGCGCTTGACCTCCTGCTCGGCGTTGCGGATGTTCTTCTCGGCGACCTCCCGCGCAGCCTCGACCGCCTGCTCGTACTCGGTGAAGTTCCCGCCGTGGTAACGGATTTCGCCGCTGTCGAGTTCGGCGATGCGGTCCATGCGGTCGAGCAGGGCGCGGTCGTGGCTGACCACGAGGAGGCAGCCGTGCCAGTCGTCGAGCACGTCGTAGAGCCGGTGGCGGGCGTCGAGGTCCAGGTTGTTGGTGGGCTCGTCGAGCAACAGCACGTCCGGCCGCTTGAGCAGCTGCGCGGCCAGGCCCAGGGAGACGACCTGGCCGCCGCTGAGGGTGCCCAGGGGGCGTTCCAGGCCGATGTCGCCCAGTCCCAGCCGGTCCAGCTGGGCGCGGGTGCGTTCCTCGACGTCCCAGTCGTTCCCGATGGTGGTGAAGTGCTCTTCGGCGACGTCGCCGGACTCGACGGCCGCCAGCGCCCGCAGGATCGCCGCGACGCCGAGGACCTCGGCGACGGTCGGCTCACCGGTCAGCGGCAGGTCCTGCGGGAGGTGGCCGAGGACGCCGTCGACGGTGACGCTCCCCGCCGACGGCTTCAGGTCGCCCGCGACGAGCTTGAGCAGGGTCGTCTTCCCGGCCCCGTTGGGGGCGACGAGACCGGTGCGACCGCCGGGGACGGTGGCGGACAGCTCCTCGAAGACCGGGGTGCCGTCGGGCCAGGAGAAGGACAGGCCGGAAACGACGACGCGGGTGTGGGACATGGATGAGACCTCGGGTGTGGTGTGGGCAGAACTGTGCCCAGCAGGAAAGGTGGACGACAAAAGGCCACAACGGCAGCGCCGATGGCCCTTTCACATCCGGGTATCACCCGGAGATGTCGTCTTCACCCAACACGTCGAGTCTCCATCCGAACGGTTCTCCGCATCGATGGTAGCAGTCGTGGCCGACCGTCACCGGGCCGTCACCACGACCGGTTGGCGGTGCCGCCGTCGGAGCGGGGATCGGCAGCCTCAAGCGTCGTTCGTCGAACCACCGCGAGCGGAAAGGGCCTCTCCCGACGCGGCGACCGCGCGCTTGCGCCGCACCACGTTCACCGCGGCGAGCACCAGACCCAGCCCCAGCAGCACCAGACCGCGCAGCCACACACCGGCCTCCAACTGCGTGAACAGCAGCAGGCACGACCCGATGCCCAACACCGGCACGACGGCCGGGACACGGAAGTGCTCGGCGTCACCGGGGTCGCGGCGCAGCACCAGCACGGAGGCGTTGACGGCGGTGAAGACCACCAGGAGCAGCAGGACCAGCGTGCTCGCAAGCGCTTCGACCTCCCCGGTCAACGCCAGGACCAGGGACGCGCCGGACGTGGTGAGCACGGCCACCCAGGGCGTGCGGCGGCCGGGCAGGACGCGGCCCAGCACGGCGGGCAGCAGGCCGTCGCGGGCCATGCCGTAGGCCAGCCGGGAGGACATGATGCCGGTCAGCAGCGCGCCGTTGGCGACCGCGACCAGCGCGACGAGGCTGAACAGCCACTCCGGCACGCCACCGGCGACCCGGACCACCTCCAGCAACGGCCCGCTGGACTCGGCGAGCCGGTCGGTCGGCACGGACGCGCTGGTGACCAGTCCGATGAGGAGGTAGACGACGCCGACCGTGGCCAGCGCGCCGAACAGCGCCCTCGGGTACGACCGCCGCGGGTCGCGCACCTCCTCGGCGAGGTTGACCGACGTCTCGAAGCCGACGAACGAGTAGTAGGCGAGCACCGTCCCGGCGAGCACCGCGCCGAACACCCCGTGCCCGGTGTCGACCTGGGCGAGCCGGGCGGGCTCCGCGTCACCGCGCAGCACCACCCAGGCGCCGAGCCCGATCACGAGCACCAACCCGCTGAGTTCGACGACCGTGGCCACCGCGTTGGCGCGCAGGGACTCCTTGACGCCCCGGATGTTCAGCGCCGCCAACCCGGCCAGCAGCACCACGACGACCACCACCACCGGCACGGCGACCAGTGACCGCAGGTAGTCACCCGCGAACGCCCGCGCCAGCGCACCCACCGACACGATCCCGCCCGCGAGCATGCAGAACCCGACCACCGAACCGACCGCGTTGCCGAACGCTCTCGTCGCGTAGTGCGCGGACCCGCCCGCTCTGGGGTACTTCGTGGCCAACTCGGCGTACGAGGCACCGGTGAGCGTCGCCAACCCGAGCGCGCACAGCAACGGCAGCCACACGGCGCCCCCGGACTTCCCCGCGACCGAGCCGACGAGGACGTACACGCCGGCACCGAGGATGTCGCCGAGGATGAAGAAGTACAGCAGCCGCCCGCTCACGGCCCGCTTCAACGAGAGCACCATGCCCGCTCCCATACCCGTAAGCGGGAATCGCCGAACCCGCCGGCCATGGTCATAACCGCAGGCAGGCGTGACATTCGTCGCTCGGCACCGACTCGTGCGCCTGGTGTCACGATCCCGACGAGGCCGGCTCCCGGCCCGTTGCGGCGCGCTGTTGATCGCGGTCGTCCCGGCGGCGGGCGCGGTGGTCAGCGCAGGCCGGCTTGGTCGAACTCCTGGCGCAGTGCCCACTTGGTGCGGTGGGTGTGCCGCAGGGTCGTGACGTGGTCGTGGAAGTCGGTGTCGCGATCGCAGCGGGTGGACAGGCGCTTGGCCTCGGACAGGAGGCGGGCCGCCGACCGGTAGGAGTCGCGGGTGCGGCCTTCGATGGCCTGGTCGGCGGCGCGCAGCAGGACGGGGATGGCGTCGGCCGGGTGGGTGACGGCCCGGGCTCGGGCGAGGCGGAGGCGGAGTTCCGCCGAGCAGCCCCCGTCCGCGGCGGCCTGCCAGGCGGCTTCGACATCGCCTTCGTCGAGGAGGATCTCGACCAGTGTCGAGCGGCCGGACCACCACGGGTCCTTCGCCGGTGGTGTGTCGGAGAGCAGGGTGAGGGCGCGGTCGCGCCAGCGCGGGAAGTCGTGGGCCGCGGCGTCGCGCAGCGCCCGGTAGGCGTCGAGGACGGGGCGCTCGGCGAAGTTGGCGTAGAGCATCGCCGCCGCCTCGTCGCGGCGGCCGGCGCGCAGGTGGATCTCCGCGGCCAGGTCGCGGAGCCTGGGGTCTGGCTCGTGGTCGGCCAAGCCTCGCTCCAGCCACGTCAACGCCTCGTCCTCGCGGCCGTCCGCGCACAGCCGTTCGGCGATGCGCAGCGCGTCGTAGCCGCTGGTCACGTTCCGGGCCATCACGTCGATCAGCGCGTCGGCCCCGCCGGAGGACTCGGCCAGGCGCTCCATCAGGTGGGGTGATGGTCAGCGTGCGGCTGCTGCAGTCGTTCGCCCTCCGCCGCGGCAGCGAGTTCCAGGCCGCCTCGACCAGCTCCCGGTACCGGGCCAGACCGGTCGGGCCCAGGACGCGCTCGTAGTCGGGCAGGACGTCGTGGAACACCTCGAACTCGCTGTCCAGTGCGTGGGTCAGCAGGCGCTCGGCGAGAGCGAGCGGGTCGGGGGATCCGGCTTCGCAGGCGGTCAGGTGGATCTCCCGGACGCGGGTCAGGGCCTCCCAGAAGCCGCCGTCGGAGTCGTCCACCCGCTCGGCGGCGCCCTCCAGCAGTTCCAGCGCGTACTCGGACAGGGTGATCGCCGCGTCCGGGAAGCCGCCGTCGGTCAGTTCGGCCACCGCGTTCAGCGCCTCGTGGACGTACTCGAAATAGCTGTGGGCGGCGCCGTAGTCGACGTAGTCGGCGATCTCTATGGCGCGTTCCAGGCGGTCGCGGATCTCGCGGTCGTCGAACGCGCTGTCGGCGGTGGCCCCGGCGGCGACGGCGAGCCGGGCGCGCAGGACGCGATCGGTCTTCGTCGCGGCCATCACCTGGTCGACCAGCCACTCGTGGTCGCAGCGGAGCAGGAACGAGCGCAGCCGCTCGTCCGACAGGGGTTTCGGGAGCGCGGGGCCCACCTGGCCGCCTCGGGCCAGCCACGCCAGCGCCGTCGCCACGCAGTGCTTGCAGAAGAAGCCCTCGGAGCCCCACGGGCAGGAGCACCGCCCGCCCAGGCCGCGCCGGGTCACCTCCAGGCGCACGCGGTAGGTGCGGGTGCCGTCCACCGTGCCGGTCACGGTCGTCCCGTCCACGCCGATCCGCCGCACCCGCCCCTCGGCCAAGTACTTCCTGCCCCGCTCGAACGACTTCGGGTCGGCCAGGTCCCGCACAGTCCGTTCACTCACCTCGACCACGGTCGGCCATCCTCCCAGCACGGTGATCGCTCCGAACTCGGAGTCCTACCGGTGCGGGTCCGGGAGGAGCCGGAACTCGTCGGTCGACTCCGGTGGCGTGATCGCACGGGGGAGGGAATCCGGCTTGGCGGCCCGGCGGCTGGGTAGCCGTCCCGCATGAGCGAATCCGGCAACGCACCACTCAACCCCGACCCGCCACGGGCGCCGGGCACCCCATCGGTGGAGGACCTGGACGTGGGGCTGCCCGCGGTCGCGCGGGAGACACCGGCCGCGTCCGACATCCAGGAGGAGGAAGAAGGGGCGACCGAACCACCGGACTGAGCCCGACGGGCGGCCTGGCGGGACGGTCCGCCCCGGCGGAACAGGGCGCGGTTGGGATCGGCCGCGAAGGGTATGCCGACACCATGACCTTCGACGACACGGGCACGGTCCACGGCCGGGATCTGCGCCGCCTACTCGACTCCGACCTGCCGGACCCGATCCTGGTGCTGGTGGAGGGCCGGGTCGAGGTGGTGGCCGCCGCCGACGGACAGGGCGAGGGGCTGGAGTTGATCACCCGGGAGGAGTTCCTCCGTCGCGCGGGGCAGACCGAGCTCACCGACGCCGAGTTGGAGCAGCACGCCGCGAAGCTGTCCGCCGCCGTGGACAACCTCGGCGGTTGACAGCGCCGGGCCGCACCCACGGCCGCTCGGACATCCCGCGAGCCCACCGGCACGACGTGAGGCACCCTCTGGTCGGGTGATCCGGCCTGAGGCACCTGGAGCGATGACCCGGAGCAAGACGGCCGAGCGTGGAGTACGTCGTCACCCACTTCGGATAGCGCTAACCTGTCGAGTGATCCACATGCTTTCCCAGCGCATCCGTCGTACGTCAGGCAACACTGCGTGTCCCCAGGGGCGACACCGCAGCGCAGTGCCTGTCGAGTCAGCGCGATCACGCCTGTGCCACAGCGGGTGATCGCGTGAGAGGTGGACCTTCACGTGACCTATGCAGCCGAGATCAGTCGCGCCAACCCGTCCTGCTTCGTGTTCCTGGTCGACCAGTCGGCGTCGATGAGCGACCCGATCGGGGGCGGTGCGCAGCAGCGCAAGGCGGACGTGGTCGCCGACGCCATCAACCGGCTGCTCGCCGAGCTGAGCGTGAAGTGCGCGAAGGAGGAAGGCGTCCGCGACTACTTCCACATCGCCGTCATCGGCTACGGGCACACGGTCGGCTCGGCGTTCACCGGACCGCTCGCGGGACGTGACCTCGTGCCGCTCAGCCAGGTCGCGGAGAAGCCCGCGCGGGTGGAGAAGCGGGTCAAGAAGGTCCCCGACGGCGCGGGCGGGCTGGTGGAGACCACGACCCGCTTCCCGGTCTGGGTGGACCCGGTGGCCAACGGTGCGACGCCGATGTGCCGGGCGCTGTCCCGCGCGGAGTCGCTGGTGTCGGACTGGGTGGCCCGGCACCCGGACTGCTTCCCGCCGATCGTGCTCAACCTGACCGACGGCGAGTCCACCGACGGCGACCCGGCCAGTGCCGCGTGGGCCGTGCAGACGCACGTCAGCGCCGACGGCGCGGCACTGCTGTTCAACCTGCACGTGTCCGCCGCCAAAGCCGTCCCGGTGATGTTCCCCGACACCGACGTCGCGCTGCCCGACACCTATTCGCGCACCCTGTTCGGCATGTCCAGCCTCCTGCCGCCGCACATGCGCTTCTACGCGATGCAGCAGGGCGTGACGGCCACCGACCTGACGCGCGGCTTCGTCTACAACGCGGACATCACCTCGCTCGTCCAGTTCCTGGACATCGGAACGCGTGCGACGGACCTGCGCTGAGCAGCGGCATGTTCACCTCTTCACTCCGCACGCCCAAGCAGGGCAACTCACTCCGGGAGTGCGAGGACGTCGCGCACGTCCTGCCCGCTTCCGCCCCGGAGACCTGGCTCGCCGAACCCGTGTTCGCGGCCGTGGCCGACGGGGCGTCGGAGAGCCTGCTCGCGGGCGATTGGGCGGACCTGCTGACCAGGTCCGTCATCGACGCGACGCGGGACGACGAGTGCGTGCTGCGGGACGTGGACCGGTTCGCGACGGCCCTGGTCGATGCCGGGGAGGCCTGGCGCGGGTGGCTCGCCGACTACGTGGCCACGCGCGAGGCCGACGGCCGCCCGATCGCCTGGTACGAGCAGCCCAAGCTGGACCGGGGGCCGCACGCCACGGTGCTGGCCGCGCGGTTCGACACCGATTCGACGTCGGCCACCCGGTGGGACGTCGCCGCGTTGGGTGACAGCTGCCTGTTCCACACCCGCGACGACCGCCTGCTGCGAGCATTCCCGCTGGAGTCCGCGGAGGCGTTCGACAACTCGCCGGGGCTGGTCAACGCGTTCAACCGCGACCACGCGCTGCTGGCGCGGCACGTGCGGACGCTGTCGGGCAGCGCGGAGCAGGGCGACCAGTTCTTCCTCTGCACCGACGCGCTCGCCGCGTGGTTCCTCGGCGCGGCGGCACGTGGTGACCAGCCGTGGCACGTGCTGTCCGAGTTCACCCGATCCGGTGATCCGGACGGGTTCGAGGTGTGGTTGAAGAAGGCGCGGGAGGAGGGGTTGATGCGCAATGACGACGTCACCGTCGTTCACGTGGACCTCGGATGAGGAGCCCGCCCGCTCGTTCCCGTCCGGCGCGACCTACGTCGAAGCGCTGCAGAACACCGCGCTGTGCTTCCGCGGCACCGACCTCGCCGGGGCCGAGGTCCGCGTCGACGCGTTGGGCCGCCCCCGTGCGATCTCGGGGAACTTCGCCGGCGTCTTCTCGCTGACCGTCGCCGACGGCACCCGTTACGCGGTCAAGTGCTTCACCCGCGAGGTGCGCGAGCAGGCGACCCGCTACCGCGCCGTCGGCGAGCACCTCGCGCGCCTGGACGACGACTGGACGGTCGGCTTCGACTACATCGGGCGCGGCATCCTGGTGGAGGGCACCTGGTACCCCGTGCTGCGGATGGAGTGGGTGGAGGCGGTCAACCTCGTCCGCTGGATCGAGCGGAACACCGACGACCCCGCGGCCCTCTCCCACACCGCCACGCGGTTCGCGCGCCTGGTCGCCGAACTCGCCGCAGCGGGGGTCGGGCACGGCGACCTCCAGCACGGCAACCTCCTCGTCTGCTCCGACGGCTCGATCAAGCTGGTCGACTACGACGGCATGTACGTCCCCGCGCTCGCCGGGCTGCCCGCCGCCGAGACCGGGCACCGCAACTACCAGTCGCCCGACCGCACCGCCGCCGACTTCGGTCCGGACGTCGACCGGTTCTCGTCGTGGGTGGTCTACCTGTCCCTCGTGGCCCTGGCGACCGACCCGTCGCTGTGGCGCCAACTGCGCGACGAGGACGCCGAGCACCTGCTCCTCGCCGAGTCCGACTTCGCCGACCCGACGGGTTCGTTCCGGCTGGCCACCCTCACCGGCCACCCGGACGCGCGCCTGCGCGGGCTCGCCGAGCGCTTCCAGGACATCCTGCTCCACCACCGCGCCGCGCCCCCGCCGCTCGAACCACTCGAACCGTTCGACGTCGTGCAGCCGGTCAAGGCCCCGGTCCCGGTCATCGCCGCCCTGCCGGCATGGATGGCGGAACGCGTGCAGGCCCAGGCCCACATGCCCGCCCCGCCGCCCTTGGTGCGGTTCAACCGGCGCACGCCGGCCCTGACCGTGCTGACGTGGGTGCTGTTGGTGCTGCTGCTGCCGTTCGGTGTCCCGGCGGCCGTCTTCGTGGACGAGGCGATGGCGATCGTGGACGTGTCGGCGGTGCTGGCGTGGACGGCGTCCACGGCGTTGGGCTACCGCCGCCAGCCGGAGCACTCCCGGGCCCGCGCCGCGCGTGCCGAGCGCAAACGGCTCGTCCGCGCCCGACTGGCCGCCGCCGCCCACCTCACCCGGCTCAACCTGGAGGCCCGGCGGATCGCCCAGGAAGCCGAGCGGTCCAAGGCCGAGCAGCAGCGCAGTCGGCGAACCCTCCAGCAGCGGCACAACCAGCGCCTCGGAACCCACCAGCGCGCCGTCGACGAGCAACTCCAGCGGATCGACCGCGACCGGCAGGCGTCGGCGGCCCGGATGCACCTCGAAGAGCAACGGATCCTGGTCGTGCGGCAGAAGGCGCACCTGCGCGCGCGCTTGGCGCTGTTCCCCGTCAAGACCGCCGGTATCGAAGGCATGGGACCGGTTTTGACCGCCAACCTCGAAGCGGTCGGCATCCGGACCGCCGCGGACTTCGTCGGCGTCCGCTACGCCATGCACGGAGCCAACCGCGTGGCGTTCTTCGTCCTGGTCGACGGGAGCAGCGTGCGCGCCGCCGGGATCGGCGAGGTGAAGGCGGCGCGGATCGACCAGTGGCGCGAACACCTCACCACCAAGGCGGCGGGCAGCGGGCCGACGTCGTTGACGCCCGCCGAGCGACAGATCCTCAAAGACCGTTTCGCCGCCGAGAAGGCCGGGCTGGACGCCCAGTACGAGCAGGTCCGGAACGAGGCCGAGAGGACGACCCGTGAGCTGCGGGAAGTCCTGCGGGCCGAACAAGCCGCCCTGGCCGACGAGCTGAAAGCCGCCAACACCGCCATCGCCCGAACCCGCGTGGACCACGACCGCGCGGTCGCCGAGGCTGCCGTGGTCCTCGAACGCGCCCGACAAGCCGCTGCCGAGGGCGTCGCGCAGGCCGACGCGTTCCGCCCCGTCACCTACCTCGGCTACCTCCGCTTCACCGCCACCGGCCGGAGCTGACCCACGGTCTTCGGCACTGGCAACCGAGTGTCGGGAAGGCCGTGTCGCACGGGAGGCACCGTGGCCGCGGAGGGACCTCGGTAACCGCTTCCGGCACCAGCGCCGGCCCGGATATGAATCGTCGCAGCCAACCGACCGTCATCTCCTGGAAAACAGGTTGCCGGACGTCCTACCGGTTGACCACTATGGCGCGCATGGAGATCTAGGCAGAGGCACGCGTACGGAATGAGACGGGTTCGAGTCGCTCCCCGTCTGTCTCCGGCATGCCGCTCGAATCCCGCACCGTGTAATCGGTGCGGGCTTTCTTCACGCGACGTGATGTGCAACGTCGAGCCGGTCGGCGTGCTCCGCTTTCCGGCACCGGCCCTTTGTCCTTCAGCGGGTGGAAATACCCGGCACGGCAAAGCGCTGCCCGATGCCTCCTCCACAGACTTTGGAATCGACCGAAGCCATGAACGACTTCCGCAGTACCCCTGTGCCCGTTGACGGTGGCGAACCTGACGTCGACCGGAAAGCGCTGTGGGTGGTCAGAGAACTCGGACTGCCCGCCATCGTCAAAGCGTGCGTGTCGTGCAGGTCCACGCGCCACCGTCCCACCGGGAAGTTCCGGGTGAACGCGAGCGGCAAGCTCCTCGACGTCTGGATGCTGATCTGCTGCGAACTGTGCGGCCGCACGTCGAAAACGCCCGTCCACGAGCGCATCCGCGTGCAGGCGCTGGAGCACGATCGGCTGCTGATGTTCGAGAACAACGATCCGGCCATGGTGCGACGTCTGGTCATGGACCCGGCCCTGGCCCGCAAGGCCGCATACCGGCTCGACTGGAGCGGCACGTGGGAGCTGGAGACCGACATGCCGTTCTACGACTTGGAGTGCGGGGATCCGGCGCCGCTCGAAGTCGTCATCAGATTCGAACTCCCGGCACCCATCCGGGTCGAGAAGCTGCTCACGGCCGGGCTCGGCCTGAGTCGGCCCGCCGTGAGAGGGATGGTCGACAACGGCCGCGTCCGCCTGCCCATGGCCGTCGACGCGAAGGTCCGCGAGGACTTCACCTTCTTCGTCGTCACCAGCCCACCGCCGTCGTGCGAAGCGGCAGCGGATCAGGAGGCCCAGTCGTAGGCCGAACTCGACGTCAGCCGCCAAGCACCGGCCGGCTCGGCGCCCCGCACCAACGGATCCTGGACGTGGTGGTGCGGGGTGAGGAACGCCTGCTCGACGCCGAACGTGCTGTCGGGGCCGTGCGTCAGCTGCGGGGCGCATACATGATGACCGCTACCCCGGCCAGGCACACCAGTGCTCCGATCACGTCGTACCGGTCCGGGCGGTAGCCGTCGGCGACCACGCCCCAGGCCAGCGATCCGGCCACGAACACCCCGCCGTAGGCGGCCAGGATGCGCCCGAAGTGCGCGTCGGGCTGCAACGTGGCGACGAACCCGTAGGCACCCAGCGCGAGTACGCCGGCACCGATCCACGCCCAGCCCCGATGCTCGCGAACGCCCTGCCAGACCAGCCACGCGCCACCGATCTCCAGCACGGCGGCCATGACGAACAGCAGCATCGAACGCGCAACGGTCACCGCGTGACCGTAACCGACCGCGATCACCACAGCTCGACACTCGCCTCCTCCACCCACGTACAGGCCTACCGTGGGGTCATGGCGACTACGGAGACCGGCCACGAACCGACGTGGGCACCTCAGGACTGCACGCTGCCGACCGCGCGGCAACCACTGCGGGTAGCCGAGTTCGACACGTTGTTCAGCACCGCGCTGAGCGCGGTCCACCGCACCGGACCGACACGGTTGCGACTGACGCTGGACGGCACGCCCGAGGTGGAGACCACCGCGCGGGAGCTGACCGCCAGGGAGACCGCGTGCTGCTCGTTCTTCGAGTTCACCTTCACCCGCGCCGGCGACCGAGTGATCCACCTGGACGTCACGGTGCCCGAGACGCACGTCGACGTCCTGGACGGTATGACCGAGCGCGCCCGCGCGGCCTCGTCCGGTGGAGTGGCGTGACGACCGGCTCGCGCACAGGCCGGGTCGCCGACGCGGGCGAGGTGAACGCAGGCCGGCCTTGATCCGACCGGTCCGCCGGAGTCCGGCGACTCGCTCCGCGGTCAGGAGGCGAAGACCTGGACCCACCACGGGCCGTTGGCGCTCGTGTTCACGCCCACGCCCACGTTGGTGAATCCGCAGTCGAGGATGTTGGCGCGATGGCCGCCGCTGGCCATCCAGTCCCGCATGGCCTGCTCGGCACCGGACGGTCCTTTGTGGATGTTCTCGCCCCACTTGCGCCAGCTGTAGCCGGCGGCGTCCAGGCGATCGCCCGCGTCGGCGCCTTCCGGGCTCGTGTGGTCGTAGTAGTCACGGGCGGCCATGTCGTCGGCGTGCGCCTGCGCGGCCTGCTGCGCCCGGTTGTCCAAAGTCACCGCCGCACACCCTGCGCCGGTCCGTTCGGCGTTGACCATGTCCACGATCTGCTGGACGGCATCGGCGTTCCTGGCGGCCTGGGTGGGTGTGGTGGCGGGCTGCGCCAGACTCGTGTGGCCCGGCACCGCGATACCGACGCCTGCCATCGCGGCCACAGCCGCACACGCCAGGACATTGCGCACCGTCCGACGGCTGCGACACGACTTGTGCCGGTCGTCCATGTCGGTGGTCAGGCTCTGCGTCGGTTTGTCGTCGTGGTGTTCCATAGCGACTCCCCTCGTCCGAAGTGTGGGTCGGATACCCGTGAAGGCGGCTGCGGAACGGCGGGAAAACACGTTCACCAGGTCGGGTGTCGACAGCGCCGTACGGTGACCGGGCCCGCCGTGCACCACCAGGCATGGTGTGCGGCCCTTCGGGTACCCGCATCGGTAAAGCACCTGAAGCGCTTCGAAGTCGCTGCACAGCACCCTGTGACCGCGGCGAAGGCCACGCGCGTCCGGGACTCGCTGCCCGTATGGTTTCACGTGGCCTGATAACCGATTGCGGATCATCCTGAGGAGTTCTCCGTGGCACAGACGGTTCACGGCGTCATCGCACGCGGCAAAGGTGCGCCGGTCGAGGTCGTGGAGGTGGTCGTACCCGATCCGGGGCCGGGCGAGGCCGTGGTGCGCGTGCAGGCGTGCGGGGTCTGCCACACCGACCTGCACTACCGGGAAGGCGGGATCAACGACGAGTTCCCGTTCCTGCTGGGCCATGAAGCCGCCGGCATCGTGGAGTCCGTCGGGGCGGGCGTGGCCGACGTGGCACCGGGCGACTTCGTGATCCTCAACTGGCGCGCCGTGTGCGGTACCTGCCGCGCGTGCCTGAAGGGCAAGCCCTGGTACTGCTTCAACACCCACAACGCCGGCCGGCCGATGACTCTCGCGGACGGCACGCCGTTGTCGCCCGCGTTGGGGATCGGCGCGTTCGCCGAGAAGACGCTCGTGCACGCGGGCCAGTGCACCAAGGTCGACCCGAGCGCCTCGCCGTTGGCGGTGGGCCTCCTGGGCTGCGGCGTCATGGCGGGGCTGGGCGCCGCGATGAACACCGGCGGGGTGGGCCGCGGTGACAGCGTCGCGGTGATCGGTTGCGGCGGCGTCGGCAACGCCGCCATCGCGGGCGCCCGGCTCGCGGGGGCGACCACGATCATCGCCGTGGACATCGACCCCCGGAAGCTGGAGTGGGCCGAGCGCTTCGGCGCCACGCACCGCGTCGACTCCTCGGCGGAGGACGCGGTGGCACGGGTGCGCGAGCTGACCGGCGGGTTCGGCGCGGACGTCGTGATCGACGCCGTGGGCAGGCCCGAGACGTGGAAGCAGGCGTTCTACGCGCGCGACCTGGCCGGCACCGTGGTCCTGGTCGGCGTGCCGACCCCGGACATGCGAGTGGAGATGCCGTTGATCGACTTCTTCTCGCGCGGCGGCTCGCTCAAGTCGTCCTGGTACGGCGACTGCCTGCCGTCCCGCGACTTCCCGTACCTGGTCGACCTCTACCGGCAGGGCCGTCTCGACCTCGACGCGTTCGTGACCGAGACCATCGCGCTGGACGAGGTCGAGCAGGCGTTCGCCAGGATGCACGACGGCGACGTGCTGCGCTCCGTGGTGGTGTTCTGATGGCCCGGATCGACCACGGGGTCACCTCGGGCACCTTCTCCCTGGACGGCGAGACCCACCGGGTGGACAACAACGTCTGGGTGGTCGGCGACGACTCCGAGTGCGTGGTGATCGACGCGCCGCACGACGTCGAGGCGATCCTCCGAGTGGTGGCGGGCCGCGAGGTCCGCGCCATCCTGGCCACGCACGCGCACGACGACCACGTGCGCGTGGCACCGGCACTGGCCCGGGCCACGGACGCCCCGGTGCTGCTCCACCCCGCGGACCTGGTCCTGTGGCGCATGTGCCACCCGGACGTCGAGCCCGACGGCGAGCTGACCGACGGGCAGAGGATCGACATCGCCGGAACCACCCTGCACGTCCTGCACACACCGGGCCACTCCCCCGGCGCGTGCTGCTTCCACGCCCCTGCGCTGAAGGCCGTCTTCACCGGCGACACGCTGTTCCAAGGAGGTCCCGGTGCCACCGGCCGCTCCTACTCCAGCCACGACCTGATCATCGACTCCATCACCGCGAAACTGCTCGCGCTGCCCGCCGACACGACCGTCCACACCGGACACGGGCCCGACACGACGATCGCGGACGAGGCACCGGGTCTGCGCGAGCCGACCCGCTGATCAGCCGCACGGTCACCTCGCGACCGGACCGCGAGGTGGCCGAAAGCGGTGGCCGGTCGGTCAGGACTCGCCCAACTGGAAGTGCCAGACGACCATCGCGGGCATTCCGGCGTTGGCGGCTCGTGCCGCCTCGGGCACCAGGTCCGCCAGGCACCACGGCCAGAGTTCCCAGGGCCCGACGGTCCCGGGTGTCGTCGGCTCCGGCGGGCCGGGCTCGTCCCGCACCGGCAGGCGAGGCTCCTCGCAGCGCCGCAGTCGCAGTCCCACCGGCAGGGCGGCGCGCAGGTAGTCGCCGACCAGGTGGCGATAGGTGGCCAGCCGCCCTGGTCGTCCGTCCGGTCCGCGCACGGAAGGAACCGAGCCCCGCGCCACGGCTTCGGGGTGGACGTCGGAGATCACCAGGTGTCCGCCGGGACGCAGCACTCTGGCGAACTCCGCCACCACCGGTTCGAGCGCGGGGATGTGCGTCAACGCCAGGCCGCAGACGACCAGGTCCACCTCGGCGTCGGACACCGGGAGCCGGTGCAGGTCGCCGAGCAGGAATTCGCCCTCGGGCACCCGTACCCGGGCACGCGCGAGCATGTCGGGCGAACTGTCCACACCGATGACCCGATGGCCACGCTCGGCCAGGAACCGCGCATGACGACCGGTGCCGCACGCGGCGTCCAGGGCAACACCCACCGGCAACGCGTCGACGATCTCCTCGACCACGGGACCGTCGATGTCGAACGCCGCGTTGCCCGGATCGTCATACCTCCCGGACCAGACCCGGTAGCCGTCGACCGTGTCCAACCGATCGACGTCCACGGCGGCGTTCGCCAGCGCCTCGTCGTCGAGCAACCTGCGGATCTCGGAGATCCGTGCATCCACGAAGTCGCGGTCGTGCTCCCCGGTGAACGCGCGCAGCAAGGCAGTGCCCTCAACCCCGAGCAGGTACGCCAACGGGTGCTCGTAGATCATTGGCCCGAGGCTAACGACGCATCCCCGGCCGAGCCACTGGATTATCGTTCCCCGGCCGGGAATCCCGTCCCCGCACGACAGTTGGACGGTGGCGTCCTCGGCCCAACTCGCCGCCTCGGCCAAGAGCGGGATGAGGTCCACGCCCACCGACCCGGCGTCGGCACCGGCGAGCCGAGCGTCCACATGCGACAGACCGGAGCCTAGCGGTTCCCGCCCTCGGCCTCGCGAGCCTTGCGCCGCTGCTCCTCGGCGCGCTCGCGGCAGCGGCGCAGGAACTCCTCGTCCGACACGGAATCGGCGGCGGCGAACCGGCCGGGGCGGTCGTACTCGGGGAAGGCGGGGGTGTCGCGCTCGAAGGGCCGCCGCCTGCCGACCGGCCGCACCGGCCTGCCCGCGACCAGCCAGGCGATCGAGCCGACCAGCGGGAAGAACAGCACGATCAGCAGCCAGCCGGACTTCGGCAGGTTCCGGGCGTCACCGTCGTCCGTGGTGATGACGTCGATCAGGCAGAACAGCCACAGGCCCAGCTTGCACGCCGAAGAGACCACCGAAGTAGAACATCGCCCACAACCCCCAAAGTCGTCAGCGCAGCGTAGCGCAGAGCACACCGAGGGCACACGGGAACGATCCCTGTTCAGCTCCCGCTGGCGCTCGGCAGCATCGCGGGGCACCCGGCGGTCACGTAGCCCGGGTCGTACTCGAAGTGCCATTCCTCGTTCAGATAACGGCGGCACCACCCCAGCGCGCGTCCGTTGCGCTCCACCCAGCCCGCGGACTCGAGCGGTTGCACGTCCACGGCGAGTCCCTTGACGTGCATGGACTTCTCGGGCGGCAGGACGTACCGCGCGGCCAGTTCCGCGTTGCCGAACCGGCGCACGGCTTCGTCGAACTCCCGCTGCTGCTGGCCCACGCTCCGCTTGCCGTCCTGCACGCACAACCGGACCCCCTGCTCCCCCGCCGTGGCGCGCAGCCGGTGCCAGGCGTCCAGCACGTCCTGGCGCAGACCTCCGGGTTCCTCGTCCACGTACCGCATGTCGAGCGGGCAGGCGGGTCCGGTTTCCGGTCCTGGCACCTCTTCGAGGATCGCCGCGGGCCGCCCGGCGACCCGGTCGTAGGCGAGCGTCACCCGGCCGGTCGCGTCGAGCGCCACCACCGTTGCCACCGCGAGCAAGAGGGCCACCATCACGCCGATCACCGCACGTCTGCTTCGGGGCGCGAGTGTGGTGGGCACTGGCCCGAAACTACCCACCGGAACCGCTGTCGCCCACTGTTGGTGGTATCTGCCACAGCCGGGCAACCGATCCCTCCCCGGCGGATCCGTCACCGTATTCGCGGCGGTTCGGCAACAGAGCCCGCACCCGGATTCCGGTCACGCCGAGTGCCGGCCGACCGAAGATCGTTGTCGTAGCACCATCACCGCGAGGTGGAGTTCCGACGGGTGCACGGTGCCCCTCAACGCAGCGGGGTGTGTCCCGGATCCACCCGTTCGGACTCGCTGACGGGCCCGGGCGGGGTGCCGTCGCCGAACGGCCGTCCGCCGAGTGCTTCACGCCCGTGCGGGGTGGTCCAGCCGGACAGGTCCGGCCCGTTCGGGACGATGCCGCCGGGGTTGATGTCGCTGTGCACGACGTAGTAGTGCCGCTTGATCTGCTCGAAGTCCACGGTGTCGCCGAAGCCGGGGGTCTGGAACAGGTCGCGGGCGTAGGCCCACAGGTTGGGCAGTTCGGTGAGCTTCCGGCGGTTGCACTTGAAGTGCCCGTGGTAGACCGGGTCGAAGCGGACCAGGGTGGTGAACAGGCGCACGTCGGCCTCGGTGATCGAGTCGCCGACCAGGTAGCGCCGGTCGCCCAGCCGGTCCTCCAGCCAGTCCAGCGCGGTCCACAGGCGTTCGTACGCGGCGTCGTACGCCTCCTGGCTGCCCGCGAAGCCGCACCGGTAGACGCCGTTGTTCACCTCGGTGAAGACCCGCTGGTCGACCGCGTCGATCTCGTCGCGGTGCGCGGCGGGCAGCAGGTCGGGCGCGCCCTCGCGGTGGTGTGCCCGCCACTGGGTGGACAGGTCGAGGGTGATCTGCGCGAAGTCGTTGGTCACCACGGCGCCGGTCGTCGTGTCCACGATCGCCGGGACCGTGATCCCGCGCGGGTAGTCCGGGTCGCGCCGGAAGTAGGCCTCCTGGAGGCGTTCGATGCCGAGCACCGGGTCGCGACCGCCCGGGTCCAGGTCGAAGGTCCACGAGCGGGCGTCGTGCGTCGGACCCGCGAGGCCGAGGGAGAGCGCGTCCTCCAGGCCGAGCAACCTGCGGACGATGATGGCCCGGTTCGCCCACGGGCAGGCCCGCGCCGCGATCAGCCGGTACCGACCGGGTTCGACGGTGAACCCGTCACGACCGTCGGTGGTGATCCGGGTGGTGATGTAGCGGGTGTCGCGGGTGAACTCCTTGCCCTTGACCGAGTACGTCCCGCCCTGGCTGTGCTCGGGGTTTTCGCTGGTCTCCGCAGCCTTCGCAGTGTCGTTCACGGTAGGCGAGCCTACGCCGCCCCACCGTGGGCCCGCCTGTTCACGGGCCGCGGGACGAGGACTCGGAAGGGTCGTTCCGGCCCGCAGGGGCCGGGCGCGGAGGGCGGGTCGCGGCAGGCCGGTGACGGAGGTACCCGGGGGCGCAGGCGCGGACCGTGGCGCCTCAGTCGTCTTCGAGTGCGGCGAGTTGTTGCCGGACCCGCTCGGTGTCGGGGACGCGTTGCTGGTCCAGGTAGAGCTGCAAGGCTTGGTGCCAGGCGTCACGGGCCGGGCCGGGGCGCCCGAGGACCGCGTGGGTCTCCCCGATGCGGTCCAGGGTGTCCGCTTCGTTGTAGGTGTGGCCGAGGTCCCGGAACAGGGTGCGGGCCTGCCGGTAGTGGTCGAGTGCTTCGGTGTGCAGGCCGGTGTGGTGGGCGATGTAGCCCAGGCTGTTCAGCGCGTCGGCTTCGCCCTCGCGGTCGTGGTGCACGCGGTAGACCGGTAGTGCCGCCTCGCAGTGGGTGCGCGCCTGGTCGTACCGGCCGGACTCGGCGTGGAACCAGCCGGTGGTGGCGAGCGCGTCCGCTTCCCACACGGGGTTGTCCAGGGTCCGGTACAGGCGTGCGGCGTGGGCGACGTGGTCCAGCGCCCGCCGGTCGGCGTCGCGCGCTTTCTCCATCCACCCGAGGGCCATGTGGACGTGGGCCCGGGTCGCGGTGTCGTTGGTCTGCTCGGCCAGTGAGCGGGCGCGTTCGAGGTGGCGCACGGCCTCGGCGGAGCGGCCCGACTCGGACCAGGTGTGGCCGAGGAACCGGTGGGCCCGGATCTGGGCGGCGACGTCGCCGAGTCGTTCGACGGCGGTCAAGCCGGCCCGCCAGACGGCGAGGTCGTCGTGCAGGAGCCCGCGTCGCCGGTGGAAGGTGCGCAGCACCCAGGCCAGTCGCCACACCGAGGTGTGCCAGCACCGGCTGACGGCCAGCCGGTGCGCGGCGAGCAGGCAGGCGTGCTCCGCCTCGAACCAGGACAGTGCCGCTGCCTGGTCCGGCAACGGCTCGGGACGGCATTCGGCGACCGGGGTGCCGACCTGGAGGGGTTCGCGGTGCGGCTCCAGCAGCCGATCACCCGCGTACGCGGTGTGGGTGTAGAAGTCGACCAGCCGGCGCAGTGCGGCGACGCGGGTGTCCTCGGTCAGGTCGCGGTGCGCCTGCTCGGCGGCGCACAGCCGGATCAGGTCGTGCATCCGGTAGCGGCCGGGCCGGTGCTGCTGGACCAGGTGCGCGGTCTCCAGCTTCCGCAGCAGCAGGGCGGTCCGGTTACGGGGCAGCGCGGCGAGGGACGCGGCGGCGGCGAGGCCGATGTCCGGGCCGGGGGCCACGCCGAGCAGCCCGAGCAGGGTCGCCGCCTCGGTGTCGAGCGCGTGGTGGGAGCAGGCGAACACCGCGCGCACGTTCAGGTCCGCTTCGCCGGTGTCCAACGCGTCCAGCCGCGTCGTGCGGTCGCGCAGTTCGTCGGCGAGCACCCGCAGCGGGAGGTCGGGGTGGGTGGCGGCGCGGGCGGCGACGATGCCCAGCGCCAGCGGCAGACCCGCGCAGTGCCGCAGCAGCTCCTCGACGGCTTCCGGTTCGGCGGCGAGCCGGTCGGCGCCGAGGGGACGGGCGAGCAGTTCACCGGCCGCCTCGTGGCCGAGCACGTCCAGCAGCAGTGGGCGGGCGCCGTGGGTGGTGACCAGACCGGTGAGCTTGTCGCGGCTGGTGATCAGCACGGTGCAGGTCGGGCTGCCGGGCAGCAGCGGGACGACCTGGTCGGTGCCGGCGGCGTTGTCCAGCACGATCAGCACCCGCTTGCCGGCGACGAGGCTGCGGTACAGCGCGGACTGCGCGTCCGCGTCCGGCGGGACCGAGGCGGGTGCGACGCCGAGGGCGTCGAGGAAACCGCGGACCGCCGCGGCCGGGGACAGCGGTTCGGCGCCGGGGTCGAAGCCGCGGAGGTTGGCGTACAGCTGCCCGTCGGGGAACCGGTCGAGGTGGTGGTGGGCCCAGTGCAGCGCGAGCCAGGTCTTGCCGATCCCGCCGGTCCCGCCGATCGCGGAGACCGCCAGCGTGGCACCGTGGTTCGCCGGTGCGTCCAGTGCCGTGGCGAGGCAGCGCAGTTCGTCGGATCGACCGGTGAACAGCTGCGACGGTGCGGGCAGCTGCCGCGGCACCGGGGACGGCCTGCCGCCGCCCTCCGGCCGGGTGGCGTCCGAAGGGCTGGGTGGAAGGGCCAGCGCCGGGTCGGCGGCGAGCACCTGCTGGTGCAGCCGTCTCAGGGGCGGGCTGGGGTCCACCCCGAGCTCCTCGGCCAGCCGGGTGTGGACGCGCCGGCAGTGGTCGAGGGCGTCGGCCTGGCGACCGCAGCGGTAGAGGGCGAGCACGAGTTGCCCGGCCAGCCGCTCGTCCAGCGGTCGCTCGACGGCCCGGGCGCGCAGTCCCGCCACCACCTCGCCGTGCCGGCCGTGGTGCAGCAGCAGGTCGGTGTGGTCCAGTTCGGCCGCTGTCCGCTCGGCCTCCACCTCCGCCCGGACGGCGCTGATCCACGGGCTGTCCAAGCCGGCGAACGGCTCGCCCCGACACAGCGCCAGCGCCCGCCCGAGCAGGTCCAGTGCCGCCGGCCGGTCGGCGGCTCGTGCCCCGGCCACCAGGTGTCGGAACCGGTGCAGGTCCACGGCCGCCGGGTCGACGGTGAACACGTACCCACCCGTGCCGCGCCCGATCCGCACCTCGTCGGTGCCGGCGAGGGCGTGCCTGAGCCGGGTGAGGTAGGTGCGCAGCGTTTCCCGCGCCCGGCGGGGACTGCGGTCGGCCCACACCCGGTCCACCAGTCGATCCGCCGGAACCGGGTGGTTGGGTTCGACCAGCAGCGCCGCCAGCAGGCAGCGCTGACGTGCCGGCCCCACGTCCACCGGCTCGCCGTCCACCCGCACTTCGACGCTGCCCAGCAATCGGAACTCCACGGCCATGCCGGCTCCCCCCAGTGCTGGCCTCCCCGGTCCTGTATAGCGGCGGCCACGAGCCGATTCAACGTTCTGTCAACGTTCCCGTCGGGGTCCGGCGGGCAGGGTCTTCCCACGGCGGTCACCGGCGGGCGGATCGAGGGCATGGACCAGCGGCCCGCGCCGGCCACCGGACCCGCACGACCGGTGCCAGGGGGCGCCGGGGTTCCACTAAAAGGTAGAGGGGGAAATCGGAGTGCGACGAAACAAGGTCATCAGCCTGTTACTGGGGTTGGTCACGGCAATGGGGTTGATCCTCATGGCCGGCCCCGCGTCCGCCGCGGAGAGCCCGCGGGCCACGGGCACGGTCGCCGACGCCAAGGCCGGCGACGCGAACACGCAGGCGACGTGGTTCTTGCTGCGGAACAGGAAGCTGTCCGGCAAGTGCATCGCCAACCACCACCCCAAGGTGTTCGTGTACCGGTGCGAACCGGACTACGCGGACCAGCTCTGGACGCTCAGCGGTGTGGGTCAGCTGGCCAACGGCAAGAGCGGTGCGTGCCTCGCCATGCACGCCAACGGCCGCGTCTTCACCCACCGCTGTGACACTTACCAGGACCAGCGCTGGATCTTCCGCGACGTCGGTGACGGCTTCCTGATCGAGAACGCCGAGCACCGCGGGAAGTGCATCGCGGCGCACAGCGACGGCAAGGTGTTCGGTTTCAGGTGCACCACCGGTTACCAGGACCAGCACTGGTACTGACGCCATCCGCTCGGGGTCGGATGAGCTGACGTCCGGGTTGCGCTGAGGAATCCGGCGAACACCGGCTCCGGCGCCGCGTCCACAGACGGCGCGGTGCCGGAGCCTTCGGTCGGGGGATGCGGAGTCCGACGCCGCATCCCCCCGGCCCGCCTCGCGGGAGGTGGTCAGGACGGGGTCGGCAGGTCTTCCTCTTCCACGACCTGGCGCACCTCGACCTCGATCTCGTCGAACAGGTCGGCGTAGCGCCGGGCGAACTCGACGGCCTCGGCGCGGTCCTTCGCGTTGATCAGCGCGAAGCCGCCGATGACCTCCTTGGCCTCGGTGAACGGCCCGTCGGTGGCGGTGATCCCGCTGTCGCGGGCCTTGCGGACCCGGGCGCCCTTCGCGGACGGGTGGACGCCCTCCCCGGTGATGAGGATGCCCTTGTCGATCGAATCCCGGATGAACGCACCCATCGTCTCGATGAACTCCTGGCTGGGGTTCCACGCTTCCGGGTGGCGTTCGTCGAGTCGGTGCATCAGCAGAAACCGCATCGTCACTCCCTGGCTTCGCCGGCTGGGTCCGGGCCGCTCCCGGACGTGTCGACCAGCCGTCACCTCTGCGTCGAACGACGACACTCTGATTCGACACGTCCCAGAAGGCAAGGTGGGGTCAAGTGGTCATGGCGACGTGTGGGTGTTGATCAGGTCGTTGTAGACCTCGATCGGCTTGCGCCAGTCGAGGGTCTGGCGGGGGCGTCCGTTCAATTCGGCGGCGACTTTGTCGAGGTCTGCCTGGGTGTGGACGGAGAGGTCGGTGCCTTTGGGGAAGTACTGGCGGAGCAGTCCGTTGGTGTTCTCATTGCTGCCGCGTTGCCAGGGGCTGTG
>NZ_JACHJN010000015.1 GCF_014203665.1 Saccharothrix tamanrassetensis | reverse complement strand
TCTTGGGGGTGCAAGCGAAAAGCGTGCTTGCACCCCCAAGACAAGCGCGGTTCGCTGCGCGCAGGCCATACGGGGATGACACACAGCACGGCAGGGGTGTGCGCGGTGCGCGACTTGGGCGGGGTAGTGGGTTCGGATAGGCGAAAGGCCCACCCGACTGGTCGGGTGGGCCTTTTCTGACGGTTCTGGCGGGGACGTCAGTCGTTGTCCGCGCCGGGGGTCGTCTTGGCCACCTGCATGAGGAACTCGATGTTGGTCCGGCTCTTGCGGAGTCGGTCCAGGAGCAGGTCGATGGCCTGCTGGCTGTCGAGTGCGTGCAGGACCCGGCGGAGCTTGTGCATCACTGCCAGCTCGTCGGGGGAAAGCAGCAGGTCTTCCTTGCGGGTACCGGACGAGTCGACGTCCACCGCCGGGAAGGTGCGCTTGTCGGCGATCTTCCGGTCCAGCTTGAGCTCGGCGTTGCCGGTGCCCTTGAACTCCTCGAAGATCACGCTGTCGCCCGCGGACCCGGTCTCGACCAGGGCCGTGGCGATCACGGTCAGGCTACCGCCGCCCTCGATGTTCCGCGCCGCGCCGAGGAAGCGCTTCGGCGGGTACAGCGCGGTCGAGTCGACGCCACCGGACAGGATCCGGCCGCTGGCCGGGGCGGCCAGGTTGTAGGCACGGCCCAGGCGGGTGATCGAGTCGAGCAGCACGACGACGTCGTGGCCCATCTCGACCAGGCGCTTGGCGCGCTCGATGGCCAACTCCGAGATCGTCGTGTGGTCCGACGGCGGCCGGTCGAAGGTGGAGGCGATGACCTCGCCCTTCACCGAGCGCTGCATGTCGGTGACTTCCTCGGGGCGCTCGTCCACCAGGACCACCATCAGGTGGCACTCCGGGTTGTTCTTCGTGATCGCGTTCGCGATCGACTGCAGGACGGACGTCTTGCCGGCCTTCGGCGGCGAGACGACCAGCGCGCGCTGACCCTTGCCGATCGGCATTACCAGGTCGATGACGCGGGTCGTCAGGATGTGCGGTTCCGTTTCGAGGCGCAGGCGCTCGTTCGGGTACAGCGGGGTCAGCTTGGTGAAGTCGGGGCGGTTCTTCGACTCCTCCGGGTCCAGCCCGTTGATCTTGTCGACGCGCACCAGCGGGTTGAACTTCTGCCGCTGCTGCTCGCCCTCGCGCGGCTGGCGGACGGCGCCGATGAGCGCGTCGCCGCGCCGCAGGCCGTACTTGCGGACCAGCGACAGCGACACGTAGACGTCGTTCGGACCGGCCAGGTAGCCGGACGTGCGGACGAACGCGTAGTTCTCCAGCACGTCCAGGATGCCCGCCACCGGGAGCAGGACGTCGTCCTCGCGCACCTCGGTGTCCGTGCTGCCGGTCGTGCCGTCGCCACGACCGCCACGACGGCGGCGGTCGCGGAAGCGGCGGCCACGACGGCCGCCGTCCTCGTCGTCCTGGTCGTCCTGGACGTTGTGGACGTTCTGGCGGTTGCGGTTCTGGTCGCGATCGCGGTCGCGGCCACCGTCACGGTCACGGCCACCGTCGCGGTCACGGCCGCCGTCCCGGTCGCCGCGGTCGCGGCGGTTGCCTCGGTCACCGCGGTCCTGCCGGTCGCCGCGGTCGCCACGGTCCTGGCGCTCGCCGCGGTCCTGCCGTTCACCGCGGTCCTGGCGCTCGCCGCGGTCCTGGCGCTGTTCGCGCTGCTCGCCGCGGTCCTGGCGGTCGCCGCGCTGGTCGCCGCGGTCCTGCTGCGGACGGTCCTGGCGCTCCTGCGCCGGGCGGTCCTGCGTCGGCTGGGCCGGTGCCTCGACGGCGGCCGGCCGGTCGCCCTCGGGGCTGCCCGCCGGGCGGTTCGCGGAACGGCGCCGGCGGTTGCCCCGGCGGCCGCCCTCCTCCTCGCCCCCGGCGGGGCGATCGGCCACGTCGAGCTGCTGCTGGGTCGGCTTGTCGACCGGCTTCTCGACGCCGGCGGCGGGTGCGGGGGCCTCGGTGGCAGCGGGCTGGTCGGCTACCGGCTTCTCGGCGACGGCCTTCTTCTCGGCCTTCGGCGGCGTCGCGGCACTGCCCCGACCGGAGGTGCCGCCCTGACGCTCCTTGATGGCCGCGATGAGGTCTCCCTTGCGGAGCCCCGCGGTGCCGGTGATACCGAGCTGACCTGCGAGTTCACGGAGTTCGGCGAGCACCATGCCGGAGAGTCCGGCGCGCTTGCGCGGCGGGGCGCTGCCGTTCGTAGGGGTGGTCAGAGCGTTCTCCTCGGCTCCGGAACTGGCTGCGGCGTTGGGAGCAGCTGGAGCTTCGCTGCTCAGCACATCGGTGTTGCTCACACATGTCCTTCCTGACCGGACCGCGCCTCCTACGCGACCCAGCGGACCTGCCGTCCGACGGAATGCGGACAGGCAGTTCGCCTGCCTCCCGGAGGACTTCGACGTCGCGAAAACGCGCACGAATACGGAGTCCACCAGCACAGACGTTCTCGGTCACACGGCGAGCGGGTGCCTTCCAGCGCCAACCCCGTCCATACGGCACAGGGCCAAGTCACTGGAGGAATGCGATCCGGAGCGAATGTCCGGGCACCACACCGGCGCCCGTGCGCGCGGTGACTGATGGCCCCGAGGGTAGACGCCGCTCCGGCCAGGTGCAACAACCGGGGCTCGGCGCGTCGCATCACTCAACCGAGTGGCGCAACGCGCACTCCGGCCGGGTCGGCCGGGACGTGGTGGGCGGTGAACCCGGTCAGGTCCACCTCGTCGGGCAGCTTCCCGTCCTCCGGCAGGGCCAGCACGGTCGGTCCCGCACCCGACACCGCCGCCGCCACCCCGACCGACCGCAACGCCTTGACCAGCGCGAACGTCGCCGGCCAGGCCGGCTCGCGGTACGGCTCGTGCAGCCGGTCGTCCAGCGCGTCGAGCAGCAGCGAGGGGTCCGCGGTCAGCGCGTGGACGGCCAGCGCGGACCGCCCGGCGGCGAACGCGGCGTCCGCGTGCGGCACCGAGGCGGGCAGCAGGCCGCGCGTCGTCCGGGTGGACGATTCCTGTTCGGGGATCAGCACCACCGGCTCGATCGCGGGGTGCGGGTCGAGGCGGACCGCGCGGAACCGGTCACCCTGCGTCCACGCCACCGCCACGCCGCCGAACATGGCCGCCGCCGCGTTGTCGGCGTGGCCCTCGAACTCGGCGGCGAGTTGCAACGCGGTTGTGTCCAACTCGTGGCCGGCCAGCGCGTACCCGGCCGCCACGCCCGCCACCACGGCCGCCGCCGACGAGCCGAGGCCGCGCGCGTGCGGAATGGCGTTCCGGCACCTCAGGCGCAGTCCCGGCACGTCCACCTCCAGCCGGGCGCAGGCCGCCCGGAAGGCCCGCACGACCAGGTGCGACTCGTCCCCGGGCACGTCCCGACCCTCGCCGGAGACCTCGACCACCAGCCCGGACGGCCGCACCTCGAACTCGACCTCGTCGCGGACGCCCAGCGCCAGGCCGAGCGCGTCGAACCCGGACCCGAGGTTGGCGGTGGACGCGGGGACGGTGACCCGGACGCCGGTCATGCCAGTTCCAGCGCGGTGGCGACCGCGCCGGGGTCGACCGGCACCGGCTCGACCTCGGTCACGCCGAGCAGGGCCGTGTCGGGGTCCTTCAGGCCGTGGCCGGTGACCGTGCAGACGACCACCGAGCCGCCGGGCAGCCGGCCGTCGGCGGCGGTGGCGAGCAGGCCGGCCACGCTGGTCGCGGACGCGGGCTCGACGAAGATGCCCTCCCGCGAGGCCAGCAGCCGGTAGGCCTCCAGGATCTTCTCGTCCGTGACCGCCTCGAACAGCCCGCCGGACTGCTCCTTGGCGGTCACCGCGCCGGTCCACGACGCCGGGCTGCCCACCCGGATGGCGGTGGCGATGGTCTCCGGGTCGGCGACCGGCTCGCCGAGCACCAGCGGTGCGGCGCCGGCCGCCTGGAAGCCGAACATGCGCGGCGTCGAACCGACCACCCCGTCGGTCGCGTAGTCCGAGTAACCGCGCCAGTACGCGGTGATGTTGCCCGCGTTGCCGACCGGGAGGCAGTGCACGTCCGGCGCGCGGCCGAGCACGTCGCAGATCTCCCAGGCGGCGGTCTTCTGGCCGACCAGCCGGACCGGGTTGACCGAGTTCACCAGGGTGATCGGGTACTCGGCGGAGGTCTTGGCGGCCAGTTCCAGGCAGTCGTCGAAGTTGCCGTCGATCTGCAGGATCCGCGCGCCGTGCGCGACCGCCTGGGCGAGCTTGCCCAGCGCGATCTTGCCGCGCGGGACCAGCACGGCGGCGGTGAGCCCGGCCTTGGCCGCGTAGGCGGCGGCGGACGCCGAGGTGTTGCCGGTCGACGCGCAGATGACCGCCTTGATGCCGCTGGCCAGCGCGTGCGTCATGGCCACCGTCATGCCGCGGTCCTTGAACGAGCCGGTCGGGTTCGCGCCCTCGACCTTCACGTACACCTGGCAGCCGGTCACGTCGGACAGGTAGTCCGAGGCCACCAGCGGCGTGCCGCCCTCGTGCAGGGTGACGACCTTCGCCCCCTCGGGGAGCTGGATCCGGTCCGCGTAGGCCCGGATGATGCCGGGCCACCCCGGCTGTGCTGTAACCCGACTGTCGGCTCCGCCGAAGGTCGCCTGGGCCGTCATGTCTCTTCGCCTTCCACCCGCATCACGCTGACGACTTCTCGAACCACGGGCAGTCCGCCGATTTTGTCCACGGTCGACCGCAGTGCCGCGTCGGTCGCGGCGTGGGTGACGATCACCAGACTGGCGTCGTCCACCCTCCCCTCCTGCCGGACCGCCGCGATGCTCACGTCGTGCTCCGCGAACACCGCCGCGACCTGCGACAGCACACCCGGCCGGTCGGCCACGTCGAGGCTGATGTGGTAGCGGGTGGGGGCCTGGCCCATCGGCCGCACGGGCAGCGCCGCGTACGCCGACTCGCGCGGGCCGCGCCCGCTGACCACCCGGTTGCGGGCCACCGCGACGAGGTCGCCGAGCACCGCGCTGGCCGTGGGCGCGCCACCCGCGCCCCGGCCGTAGAACATCATCTCGCCCGCCGCGTCGGCTTCCACGAACACCGCGTTGAACGCGCCGTTCACGCCCGCGAGCGGGTGGGTCCGGGGGATCATCGCCGGGTGCACCCGCACGGAGATGCTCTCCCCGCCGGCCGAGGTCACCCGCTCGCAGATGGCCAGCAGCTTCACGGTCCGGCCGAGCCCCTTGGCGGCGGCGATGTCGGCCGCGCTGACCGACGCGATGCCCTCGCGGTGCACGTCGGCGGCCGTCACCCGGCTGTGGAACGCCAGCGACGCCAGGATGGCGGCCTTGGACGCGGCGTCGAACCCGTCCACGTCCGCCGTCGGGTCGGCCTCGGCGTAGCCCAGCCGGGTCGCCTCCTCCAGCGTCTCCGAGTAGCTCGCGCCGGTGGAGTCCATGCCCGAGAGGATGAAGTTGGTGGTGCCGTTGACGATCCCCATCACGCGGGTGATCCGGTCACCGGCCAGCGACTCGCGCAGCGGGCGCAGCAGCGGGATCGCGCCCGCCACCGCCGCCTCGAAGTACAGGTCGGCGCCGGTCGAGTCGGCCGCCTGGAACAGCTCGCCGGAGTGCTCGGCCAGCAGCGCCTTGTTGGCGGTCACCACGGACTTGCCCCCGTGCAGGGCCTTCAGCAGCCAGGTGCGGGCCGGCTCGATGCCGCCGACCACCTCCACCACGACGTCCACGTCGGACTCGACCAGGCCGTCCACGTCCGTGGTGAGCAGTTCGGCGGGCACCTCGCGGTGCTTGTTCGGCTTGCGCACCGCGATGCCCGCCAACTCCACGGGGGCACCGACCCGGGCGGTCAGGTCCGCCGCCTGGTCGGTCAGCAGCCGGACCACCTCGGTGCCGACCGTGCCGCAGCCGAGCAGCGCCACTTTGATCGGTTTCTGGCCAGGCACGTCATACCTCCAGGCGGAACAGGTCTTCCTCGGTCTCCCGGCGCAGCAGCAACCGGGACCGGCCGTCCGCGACCGCGGCGAGCGCGGGCCGGGGCAGCCGGTTGTAGCCGCTGGCCATCGAGTAGCAGTACGCGCCGGTCGCGGCGACCGCGATCAGGTCGCCGGGGGCGAGGTCGTCGGGCAGCCAGCAGTCGCGCACCACCACGTCCCCTGACTCGCAGTGCTTGCCGACCACCCGGCACAGCACCGCTTTCGCGTCCGGTTCGGCCTTGCGGGACACCAGCCTGCAGTCGTACACGGCGTCGTACAGGGCGGTGCGGATGTTGTCGCTCATGCCGCCGTCGACGCTGACGTACCGGCGGATCGCGCCGGCGTCGAGCTGCACGTCCTTGATGGTGCCCACCTCGTACAGCGTGACCGTGCTGGGGCCGACGATCGCCCGGCCGGGTTCGACCGCGATCTTCGGCACCGGCAGCCCGGCGTGCTCGCACTCCTTGGACACGATGTTCTTCAGCTGGCGGGCCAGCTCGACGGGCGGCGGCGGGTCGTCGTCCGGCGTGTACGCGATGCCGAGCCCACCGCCGAGGTCCACCGTGGACACGTGTTCGAGGACGCCCTCGCCGTGCTCGTCGCGGAGTTCCGCGAGCAGGCCGATCACCCGGCGGGCGGCCACTTCGAAGCCGCTGGCGTCGAAGATCTGCGAGCCGATGTGGCTGTGCAGGCCGATCAGGTGCAGGCCCTCGGACTTCAGCACCCGGCGCGCCGCCTCGGCCGCGTCCCCGGAGGACAGCGAGAAGCCGAACTTCTGGTCCTCGTGCGCGGTCGCGATGAACTCGTGGGTGTGCGCCTCCACGCCGACCGTGACCCGGATCATCACCGGCTGCACGCGCCCGCGCTCCCGGGCGATCTGGTCCAGCCGGGCGATCTCGTAGTACGAGTCGAGCACCACCGCGCCGACGCCGGCTTCCACCGCGGCGGTCAGCTCGGCGACGGACTTGTTGTTGCCGTGCAACGCGATCCGATCCGGCGGGAACTCCGCGCGCAGCGCGATGGCGAGCTCGCCGCCGCTGCACACGTCGATGCTCAGGCCCTCCTCGGCGACCCAGCGGGCCACCGCGACGGACAGGAACGCCTTGGACGCGTAGTGCACCTGCGTGGGGTCGCCGAACGCCTCGGCGTGGTCCCGGCAGCGCGATCGGAAGTCGTCCTCGTCCATCACGAACAGCGGCGTGCCGAACTCCTCGGCCAACGCGCGCACGTCCACCCCGCTGAGGCCGACCACGCCGCTCTCGGCGCGGGACGCGTTGCGCGGCCACACGTTCCGGTGCAGCGCGTCGATTTCGTCCGGAGTGGACGGACGGTTGCCCGCCGTGTTGGACGGGACCAGGACGTCGGCGTGCCGGGGACCGGCCGGGTGCGCCCTCATCACATCCGCTCCGGGGCGCTCACGCCGAGCAGCTGCAGACCGTTGCGGAAGACCTGCTTGGTCGCCGCGCACAGCTGGAGCCGGGCGCGGTGCAGCTCGGTGGTCTCCTCGTCGCCGCGCGGCAGCACCCGGCAGGCTTCGTAGAACCGGTGGTAGGTGCCCGCCAGCTCCTCCAGGTACCGCGCCACCCGGTGCGGCTCGCGCAGCTCGCCCGCGGTGGCCACCACGCGCGGGAACTCGCCGATGGTGCGGATCAGGTCGCCCTCCCGCTCGTGGTCGAGCAGCTCGAACTCCTCACCCGGCTCGACGCCCAGGTCCGCGCCGTTGCGCAGCACCGACGCCAGCCGCGCGTGCGCGTACTGCACGTAGAACACCGGGTTGTCGTTGCTGCGCTTGCGCAGCAGGTCCAGGTCGATGTCCAGCGTCGAGTCCGCCGACGACCGGGTCATGGCGTACCGGGCGGCGTCCACGCCGACCGCCTCCACCAGGTCCTGCATGGTGATGACGTTGCCCGCGCGCTTGCTCATCCGCACCGGCTTGCCGTCGCTGACCAGGTTCACCATCTGCCCGATCAGCACCTCGACGGACTTCGGGTCGTCGCCCACCGCCGCGGCGGCGGCCTTGAGCCGGCCGATGTAGCCGTGGTGGTCCGCGCCCAGCATGTAGATGCACAGGTCGAACCCTCGCGACCGCTTGTCCAGGAAGTACGCGATGTCGCCCGCGATGTAGGCCGGTTCGCCGTCGCTCTTGACGACCACCCGGTCCTTGTCGTCGCCGTACTCGGTGGACCGCAGCCACCACGCGCCGTTGTCGAAGTACAGCCCGCCCGACGCCTTGAGCTGCTCGATCGCCTTGCCGACCGCGCCCGACTCGTGCAGCGAGTTCTCGTGGAAGTACACGTCGAAGTCGGTGCCGAAGTCGTGCAGGTCCTGCTTGATCTCCTCGAACATCAGGTTCACGCCGATCCGGCGGAAGACCTCGTGACAGTCCTCGGCGGACAGCGCGCCGGGCGCGCGCTCGAGCACCTCGGCCGCGATGTCGCCGATGTAGCCGCCCGCGTAGCCGTCCTCCGGGGCGGGCTCGCCCTTCGCGGCGGCGATCAGGGACCGGACGAACCGGTCGATCTGCGCGCCGGCGTCGTTGAAGTAGTACTCGCGGGTCACGTCGCCGCCGTTGGCGGCCAGCACGCGGCCCAGCGCGTCGCCCACCGCCGCCCACCGGGTGCCGCCCAGGTGCACCGGGCCGGTCGGGTTCGCGGAGACGAACTCCAGGTTGATCCGGGTGCCGGCGAACTGGTCGCCGCGGCCGTACGCCTCGCCCGCCTCGACCACCTCGCGGACGATGGCGCCCTGCGCGTCGGCGGCCAGCCGCAGGTTCAGGAAGCCGGGCCCGGCGACCTCCACCGACGCGATCGCGTCCGTGCCGGTGAGCGCGTCGGCCAGCCAGCCGGCCAGGTCGCGGGGCACGACACCGAGCTTCTTGGCGGCCTGGAGGGCGAGGTTCGTGGCGTAGTCGCCGTGCTCGGGGTTGCGGGGTCGCTCGATGGTCACCGCGGCGGGGAGGGCGGCGGGGTCGAGGCCGCGGGTGGACAACACGTCCACGGCCGTCGCACGGACCAGTTCAGCGAGCGCAGCGGGAGTCACCCGTTAAGTCTAGGGAAACGTTCCCGCTGGTCTCGACCGGGTTGTGCGTCCCGAGGAGTGAGAGCGACCACGCCGGGCAACTGTTAACGGCCACCCTTGGTGACCGGCAGTTGACGGTCACCAGACACGGTATCCCTACACTGGCCCGCGGCATGGGCGTATGACGACTGACCTGAGGCGGACATGACCAGCGGCAAGAAGACTAAGGCCACGCGCTCCAGCGTGGCGGCGGCGAGGTCCTCGGTGGTGGCGAAGAAGCCGAAACCGTGGGGCACCATCATCGCGGTGATCGCCGTGCTGGCGCTGGCAGGGACGGTGTTCGGGTACGCCTACGCGCAGATCTCGGAGAAGAACCAGCGCGAGGCCGCCCTGGCGAAGTGGAACCCGTCCGAGGAGAACAAGGACCCGTCGGACCAGATCCAGGGCGTGGTCAAGAAGGACTACAAGGCCGGCAAGCACGTGCAGCCGACCCAGCGGGTGGCCTACGACCAGTCACCGCCCTTCGGTGGTCCGCACGACGGCGCGTGGGCGAACTGCACCGGCATCGTGTACCCGAAGGCGGTGCGCACCGAGAACATGGTGCACGCGCTGGAGCACGGCGCGGTGTGGATCGCGTACAACCCGGACCGGATCAGCGGTGAGCCGCTGGACAAGCTGAAGAAGAAGGCCGACGGCCAGCAGTACACCATGCTGTCGCCGTACCCCGGCCTGGACAAGCCGATCGCGCTCCAGGCGTGGGGCCACCAGCTCAAGGTCGAGAGCGCCGACGACGAGCGGATCGACCAGTTCATCCAGTCGCTGCGGCGCAACCAGTACACGTACCCGGAGATCGGTGCGGCGTGCGACTCGAACACGTTCGACATCGACAACCCGCCGCCGTTCGTGGTGGAGGCGCCGGGCGCGGACGCGGTCCCGATGGACGGCGGCACCGAGGACCAGGCCGAGACCGGCAACCAGCCCGGGGTGCCCTCCGACGCCGCTCCGACCACCCAGCCGAGCAGCTGACCTCGATGTCGGACACCGGGCAGCAGCGCAGCGTCACCACCACGCGGGCCGTCGTGGTCACCGTGGCGGTGCTCGCCGTGCTGCTGCTCGGTGCCGCCGTCGGGTTGCTGATCAAGCTGCCGGGCGCGGACTCCTCGGCCACGCCCGGCCGGGACTCGGTGGACGTCGGGTTCACGCAGGACATGGCGGTGCACCACCTCCAGGGCATCACCATGGCCAACACCGCGCGGGACAAGACGGCGGACCCGGCGATCCGGCAGCTCGCGTTCGACATCGAGTCGACGCAGCTGGAGCAGGTCGGGCGGATGAAGGGCTGGCTCACCCTGTGGGGGATGCCCGAGCAGTCCGTCGACGGCACGCACATGAAGTGGATGGACTCCTCGTCGCACCACTCCTCGTCGACCGGGGGCACGACCGGGCTGATGCCCGGCATGGCCACCTCCGAGGAACTGGCGAAGCTGCGCTCGCTGGCCGGCACCGAATTCGACGTGTACTTCCTCCAGCTGATGCTGCGGCACCACCAGGGCGGCGCGCCGATGGCCGAGTACGGGGCCAAGCACGCCGGCGCCCCGGTGGTCCGGACGCTCGCCGAGAACATGCTGAAATCGCAGTCGAGCGAGGGCGAGTACATGAAGCAGCTCATCGCCGAACGCGGTGCGACGCCTCTCCCGTAGCGCACCCGTGTCCGCCGAGAGGCATCTACCGGTGGGCACGGACCTTTCCCGGAATGGCCTTCCGACGCCGAGTGGATCGGTCCCTCTCATACCGGCCCGCTGATCAGTTGCGCGGCACCGCGGTCATCAGCAGCCCGCTCGGATAAGCGGCGGTGGTGAACTTCGTCCGCACCGGTTTGCCGGGGACGGGCACCAGCCGCCAGCGAGCCGCCACCGTCGCCAGCGTCAGCACCACCTCGGTCTGCGCGAACACGTTGCCCATGCACTGGCGCGCACCGCCCCCGAACGGCACGAACGCGCCCTTCGGCAGCGCGGCGACCCGTTCCGGGAGCCAGCGGTCGGGGTCGAAGCGCTCGGGGTCGGGGAAGTGCGCCGGGTCGTGGTGCACGGCGTGCGGGCTGACGATGACCTCCGCGCCGGGCGGCAGCACCGTGCCGCCGAGGTCGACCGGCTCGACCGCCTTGCGCATCAGGATCCAGATCGGGTACTTCCGCAGCACCTCGTTGACCACCCGGTGCAGGTAGACCAGCTTCGGCAGGTCCTCGAAGGTCGCCGGCCGACCGGCCAGCACCTCGTCCACCTCGGCGTGCGCCCGCCGTTCCACCTCGGGGTTCTCCGCCAGCTCGTGGAACGCCCAGGCCAGCGCGAGCGCGGTGGTCTCGACGCCCGCGGTCAGCAGGGCCAGCACCTCGTCGTAGGCCTGCCGGTCGGTCATCCCGTCGCCGGACTCCTCGTCCTGCGCGGCCAGCAGCATGGACAGCAGGTCCCCGTGGTCCTCGTCGTCGGTCCGCCGACTCGCGATGACCTCCAGCACGATGCCGCGCATCCGCTCGGAGGCCTCGTCGAACCGCCGGTTCACGGGCAGCGGGAGCCGGCTGACGAACTCCGGCGACAAGGCGCGCACCATGCCGTTCTTCAGCACGTCGAACAGCGACCGGCGGATCTCGGCGGTGGCCCGCTCCCCCACCCCGGTGGAGAACAGCGCCTCGCCGACGATGGTGACCGCGAGCGCCTGCATGTCGTGCTCGACCACCCGGACCTCGCCCGGACGCCAGCCGGCGGCCACGTCGGTCGCCGCCCGGACCATGGTGGCGGCGTAGCGGGCGATGCGCTCCCGGTGGAACGCGGGCTGCACCATCCGCCGCTGCCTGCGGTGGTACGCGCCCTCGGACAGCAGCAGCCCGTTGCCAAGGAACGGCCGGAACCGCTCGAACATGATCCCTTTCCGGAATCGCGAGCTGTCCGTCACGAGCACCTGGTGGACGAATCGGGGACTCGTCACGAAATAGGTGGGCACCGGACCCAGGTGGACTTTCACGATCTCGCCCCGGGCGCGCAGCCCGGCGGTGAAGCCGGCCCGTGCGCGCAGCAGCGACAACGTGTGCCCGAGCAACGGCAACCGACCGGGTGCGACCGGAACCGACATCATCGCTCCTCGATGGGAGGCGAATTCTCCGAACGCATTACGATAGGCGGCATTCGGGTGACGTCGACAGCGTCCATTCAGGGGTCACCCCGATGGCCCAATGATCGGCAATGCACCGCCGGCTAAACTCGTGGCCCGCGAGTCGAAGGGGTGTTCCCGGTGGTCCGATCGGACTGGGTTCCGCAGAACGTGGACATTTCCGTACCCAGTGCCGCGCGCGCTTACGACTTCATGCTGGGCGGCGCGCACAACTTCGCGGTCGACCGCGAGGTGGCCCGGAAGATCAACGCGCTGATGCCCGGTTCGCGGGCGGCGGCGCGGGTCAACCGGGCGTTCCTCGGCCGGGCCGTGCGGTTCATGGCCGAGCGGGGCATCCGGCAGTTCCTGGACATCGGCTCCGGCATCCCGACCGTGGCGAACGTGCACGAGGTGGCGCACAGCGTGGCCCCGGAGTGCCGGGTGGTCTACGTGGACAAGGACCCGATCGCGGTGGCGCACAGCGAGCTGATCCTGGCCGACGAGGACCGGGCGGACATCGTGCGCGCCGACATGCGCGACGTGGACGGCATCCTGAACAGCCCCCAGGTGCGGGGGCTGCTGGACTTCGACCAGCCGGTCGGCCTGCTGATGCTGCTGATGCTGCACTGGCTGCGGGACGAGTGGGGGCCCGCGGAACTGGTCGCGCGCTACCGGGACGCCCTGCCGGACGGCAGCTACCTGGCGGTCAGCCACGCGTCCGACGACCACGTCGGCACGCAGCTGCGCAACGCGGACCGGGCGATGGGCGACAGCGGCAGCGCGGACCGGATCACGCCGCGCGAGCACTCCGCGATCCTGGCGATGCTGGACGGTTTCGACCTGGTCGAGCCGGGGCTGGTGGGCGCGGGCGAATGGCGGCCGACCGGCCCGGGCGACATCTCCGACATGCCCGACATGAACATGCTGCTCTACGTCGCGGTGGGGCGCGTGCGCCGCTGACCCGACCGTGCGGCGAGGACCGTCGACATCCGCTGTCGAGTCCGACGGAGTGTGACGTCAACAGTTGTAGAGAATCGATCGTGCGACTTTTATTCACTCCTATGGTCGAGCGAATGCGGACGTCGAGTAGGTAAGCTTCCGCGAAACCCTGATCAGCACAAGGCAATGGGTATGCCTACTCCAGACCGCCGGCAAGACAGCACACCATCCACTCCGGATCCCGTCCGCGAGCGGGAATTGCTCGCGCGCAAGTGGGCATACCTGCTCAGCGGTGAGATCGTCGTCGCGCACACCAGGGACGCGCTGGAGGACATGCTGCGCGAACACCTGGACGGCATCTGCGACGCACTGCACCGCGAGCCGTTCGAGCAGGAGCCGCTGGCGCTGATCGGCGGCGAACTGGACGCGCTGGGACTGGTCGGGGAAGCCGGTCTGCGCTGCACCACCGACGTGCTCGGTCCCGGCCTGCTCGCGCTGCCCGAGTTCCAGCCCGCCGACCGGAACGCCGGGCGGATCGTGCTCGGCGTGGGCGCGCTCGCGGCCGGGTTCCTCGCCGCGAACCGGCGGTCCGTGCTGGAGCAGCAGGAGAGCCTCCAGCTCTCGATGCTCAAGGCGGTCCGGGACGCGAAGTGGCGGCTCCAGGAGAGCGAGGCGCGGTTCGACGAGGTGGTCACCTCATCCCAGAGCGGCGTGCTGATCGTCGACCTGGTGCACCCGGACGCGGTGGCCGCGCTGCGGGAGGCGATGAAGCAGCTGCTGGACGGCGGCCAGGAGCGGATCCGGCAGTCGCAGCGGCTGCTGCGCAAGGACGGCGACGTCGCCCGGATCTCGCTGACCACCTCCCTGCTGCGGCACGCCGACGGCCGGCCCGCGCACTTCGTGACCGTGGTGGAGGACGGCACCGAGCTGATGCTGCTCCAGGGCGAGCTGAACCGGCAGGCGCTGCACGACGTGCTCACCGGGCTGCCCAACCGGCAGTACTTCGGCACCTACCTGGAGACCGCGCTGCGGCGGGCCGACCCGGAGCACGGCGTGACGCTGTTCCACCTGGACCTGGACGCGTTCGGGATGGTGTGCAACAGCCTGGGCAGCCGGGTGGGCGAACGGCTGCTGGTGCACGTCGCGCAGCGGCTGAAGAACGTGATGGCGCGGGAGAGGGCGATGATCGCCCGGTTCGAGGGCGACGAGTTCGGCATCCTGGTGGAGAACACCGCGAGCACGCCGGACATCGCGCGAATCGTGGCCGCCATCAACGACGAGCTGGCCGAGCCGACCTTCGTGGACGATGACGGCCTGGCCCTGTCGGCGAGCATCGGCGTGGTGCTCAGGCCGCCCCGCGACATGGAGCCCACCGAGCTGTTGCGGGCGGCCGACCAGGCGCTGCGCCGGGCGAAGACGGGCCGGCGCGGGCAGTGGGAGCTGTTCCACCCCAAGCAGGACGAGGCGGACCGGCGCGCGCAGGCGCTCGCGGTCCGCATGCCGGGCGCGTGGGAGCTCGGCGAGATCGGCGTGCGCTACCGCCCGGTGTCCGGGTTCGGCGGCGGCGTGGTGGGCGTGGAGGCGTTGCTGCACTGGGACCGCCAGGACCCGTTGGGGCACGACGAGTGCGTGGAACTGGCCGAGCAGACCGGCCTGGTGCTGCCGCTGGGCGAGTGGCTGCTGCGGGTGGCGGGCGGTCAGGCCCGGTGGTGGCGGCAGCGCGACCGCATCGAGGCGCCGCTGGTGGTCGGTCTGACCGCGGTGCAGTCCGGCGACGCGGACCTGGTGTCCCGGGTGGTGCGGGTGCTGGACGACACGGGTCTGCGGCCGGACCGGCTGTCGGTCGGGATGCCGGTGGGCGTGCTGTCCGTCGCGGAGGCGGTGGACAACCTGACCGTGCTGGCGGACATGGGCGTCCGCACGGCGCTGCACGACTTCGGCCTGGGTCCGGACGACCTGGCCGCGCTGGAGGACCTGCCGGCGCGGTCCGTGCGGGTGGCCCGGCGGCTGGTCGACCACCGCGCCTCGTACGTCCACGCCCTGGTGTCGGCGGTGCGGGCGTCCGGCGTGACGATCGTGGTGGACGGCGTGCGGACGGCCGAGCAGGCCGACTGGTGGCGCACGGCCGGCGCGGACGCGGGTTCGGGCGACTTCTTCGGCGCGGCCTGCACGCCGGCCGAGGTGGTCGCGTTCTTCCGGTGACGCAGAGTTTTCCAGGCCTGAACGGAGAAACTCTTGTGTCCGAATAATCACCGGGGTAAGAGCTTTCGCGCGTGATTGTGCCCACCGGAGACCCGCCCGGTCGCCGGGCGCTTCGTTCGGCACGGAAGCCCTGGTAGCGGTCCCACCGGCCGATGGCCGGCAGTCCGTACCCCCTCAATCACCAAGTGTGATGACACTGTTTCGATACATGCCTCAAATGGGTTACCCACCCTGGTTTTAGTGGCGGTGAGCGATCACAGTGGGTCAATAGCGAGGCTCCTCCGCGCCTCGCTCCCCCATCAGATCGGTACCTGTCGTGAACCACGAATCGATGCAGCACTTCTCCTCCGGCCCGTGGACGCTCGTGCTGGCGTACGGCGTGTCCGTCATCGGCTCGCTGATCGGCCTGTCCTGCATGGCCAGGGCCAGGAGCGAGCCGACCAGGAGGGCCAAGGTCCTCTGGACCGCGCTCGGCGCGCTCGCCATCGGCGGCATCGCCATCTGGCTGATGCACTTCATCGCCATGCTCGGCTTCGACGTCCCCGGCGCGACGATCAAGTACTCCGCACCGCTGACCGCCCTGTCCGCACTGGTCGCCGTGGGCGTGGTCGGCGCCGGCCTGTCCCTGGTGACGCTGGTCCGCTTCACCAGGATGCGCCTGCTCGTCGCGGGCACCCTGGCCGGTGTCGGCGTGGCGGGGATGCACTACCTGGGCATGTCGGCGATCCGCTTCAAGGGCGAGATCTCCTACGACCCGACCCTCGTCGCGGCGTCCGTGCTGATCGCCATCGCCGCCGCCACCGCCGCGTTCTGGTTCACCCTGGTCGTGAAGACCCCCACCGCGCGCGTGGTGGCCGGCCTGGTCATGGGCGTGGCCGTGACCGGGATGCACTACACCGGCATGGCGGCGGTCCACGTGACGTCCGACGCGACGTTCCCGGCACCCCAGGGCACCGCCGTGTTCGACCTGGTCTTCCCGATCTTCGTGATCAGCGGCCTGGTCGTCGGCGCCCTGCTGTGGATGCTGTTCACCTCCGGCAACGACGGCCTCGGCGAACCGGCCGAATCCGCGGGCTGACCGATCCGGAAAACCCCCTCGGACCCGACCACCCGCTGCGCTAGGGTCGTCGCATGACGTTCTTCTTCCGACTCTGACGCGACCGTCGGCGAGCCACGGGCATCCCCCTCGCCGTCGATGCGGGGCGGCACACCCACCGCCCCGGTCGCGACGCGGAAGAAGATCCATGATCTCTCCCCCACCGGCGTGCGCGAACGCCGGCGCTGAACCGCGTCCTGGCCCACTCGCCGGGACGTGACGACCGCGCGCCTGCTGGCGCGAACGGTACGAGGCATTGAATCGTTGGCAGCGCAGGAGATCGCCCGTCTGGGCACGGTGCGGCGCACCGCCCACCGCGAGGTGTGGTGGACGTGCCCGACACCGGGCCCCGAGGTCCTCGGCCTGCGCTGCGTGGACGACGTCTTCGTGGTCGCCGCCACCGTGACCGGCATCGGCCACACCCGCGGCGACCTCCGGCTGCTGGCGAAGGCCGCCGCAGCCGTGGACGCTGAACGCGTTGTAGCGCAAAGGATGTCGTTCGGCATCCGAGCATGTCCGTCCACAGTGGATGTTTCGGCGTCTTTCCTGGGTCGCCGCAACTACACCAGGTTCGACCTGGAGGACACCGTCGGCGAGCCGCTGGCAGCCGCCCTCGGCCTGCCCTACCGCAGCCGCCGCAACGGCCACTCCCCGCCACCGGACAGCCTGTCCTGGCGCGTGACGGTGACCGACGACCAGGCCGTGCTGTCCCTGCGAATCGCCCCGAAACCGTTGCACCGCAGGAGCTACCGCCAAGCGTCCCGCCCCGGGGCACTGCACCCGCCGGTAGCGGCGGCCATGCTGCTGCTGGCGTCGCCACGGCCCGGCGAACGCCTGCTGGACCCGTTCTGCGGCACCGGCACCATCCCCGTCGAAGCCGATCCGGCGCTGACCGGGATCGGCACCGACGCCGACCCGTCGGCCATCGCCGCCGCGCGGACCAACGGCGCGGGGCGGGACATCACGTGGGCGTTGGCCGACGCGGGCAGACTGCCGTTCCGCACCGGGGGAATCGACGTGGTGGTGACCAACCCACCCTGGAACCGCCAGGTGAAGCCGTCCGCCACCCTGGCCGCCGACCCGGACCGCTTCTGGGCCGAACTGACCCGGACCCTCACCCCGACCGGCCGTGCCGTCCTGCTGCTGCCGGACGCCGACCACCACCTGGCCGACGCCGTGAAAGCCGGCCTGACACCGACCGACCGCCGCCCCGTCAGCCTCTTCGGCACCCATCCGGAGCTGGTCACGGTGAAGCCGAGAACCAACCCACCACACTGACCAGGACGACGATCGCCGACGCCCCCACCACCCACGGAGCGGCCCGCAGCCGGCGGGCGATCCGCCGGGCGTCGGCGGCCCGCCGGGGTTCGCCCGCGGACAGCCGGCAAGCCACCACGAACACCCCGACCCCGATCATCACCAGGAGCGCCAACGCGGCCGGCACCAGCCCGACGTCCACCAGCCGCCCTCCGTTCGCCACCCTCGCCATACTGCCAATGAGTGGCAACAACGCCGACCCCGGCTGCCGAAGATCACACCCCCGAACCGCCCTCCGCTCCACAGTCGCCCCGATCGGACGAAGGCTTGACCGCCTTTTCGCAGTCTCACCCGCTTCGCGCGCCAATACACTCAGCCACCGGTTGATCACCAAACGCGAGGGGAGAGCGCGTGGAGGATCACTACCGGTTCGGGTTCGAGGAGGACGACGAGCAGGCGGCACCCGCGCCGAGACCGACCGCCGCACCGGGCGTGACCGGCCAGGACACCATGCACACCGTGACGGTGGCGGTCGACCCCGACGCGAACGTGCTGTCCGTCTCGCTGGCACCGGACTGGCGGCGGCGGTCGGACCTGAGGCTGCTGCACCGAGCCGTCACCGAAGCCGCCAACGCGGCCACCGCCGCCGCACTGGCCGAACGCATCGGCGAACGCGCACCCGCCACACCTCCCACCCCCGCCGACGACCTGTCCCCCATCCGGCCCGCGGACGCGTTGCGGCTGCTCAAGGCCGTCACCGCCGACGTCCGCGAGTACAACCGCCGGACCACCGAAACCGCGAACAGACCCCAGCGCGCGGAGAGCAGGGGCGGTCACGTCGTGGCAACCGCCCGACGCGGTCGGCTGATCGACGTCACGCTCGACCACAACTGGCTGAACGCCGCCCGCGACACCGAGATCACCGCCGAACTGCGCGAAGCACTCGCCCGCGTCCGGACCGCGCCGGAGGACCTGCACAGCCCCGCCGTCACCGAGCTCCAGACCCTCCTCGCCGACCAGGACGCCCTGCTGCGCCGAGTGGGGCTGCGGCCATGACCGACCTGAACGCCGCGCTGGACGCGATGCGTGACGACGCCACCGTGTGGGCCACCGCCGCGGACAGCCTCGAAGCACCGCGCGACGAGGTGACCGAACTGCCGCTGTCCGGCGCGGAGATGTCGATGTGGGCGGCCGACCTCGGCTTGGACCGCACCTACAACGAGGCCCGCGCCAAGGTGGAAACCGTGCTGTCACAGGCCGTCGCGGGGTTCCGCGAGCTGGCCGTCGGCCTGCGCGCCGCCGCCGACACGTACCAGCGCGAAGAGGAAGCGAACCTGCACTCGTTCAACCGATTGGACCGGTAGTGGCCAACGCACTCGTCCAGCAGGCGCACAACCAGGCGCGGGACGTCGAGCGGGCGATCCGCGAGTTCTTCGACCAGGTGAACGACGTGCTCAGCTGGGTGCCCGACGCGTTGGGCCACCTCGTCCGGCCGATCGAGCAGGGCATGGCGGCGGTCGCCCGGGCCGTGCGGGACTTCTGGGACCGGGTGAACCGGCTCTGGGACCAGCCCGGTGACGCCGACCGGCTGCGGGCGACCGGCGAGCGGTGGACCGCCGGGGTCGGCCGCGTGGTGGACGACATCGCGGACACGATCGAGCCGCACCGGCTGCGCACCGACGTCGAATGGGCCGGCCGGGCCGCGCGCGCCTACCAGAAGACGGTGCTGCCGCAGAGCCAGGGTCTGAAGGACGTCAAGGACCTCAGCGACCAGGTGCGCACGTCCTTGACCAACCTGGCGAACTCGGTAGACGCGTTCTGGATGGCGATCGGCTTCGCGTTCGGCGGCTTCCTGGTGGCCATGGCGATCGCGATCGCCGAGGCGTGCAGCGTGGTGGGCATCCCGGCCGCCATCGCCACCGTGCTGACCGCCGTGGGCGCGGCCGTGGGGCTGCTCGGCACGGCGGTGCTGGCGATGGAGGCGCACTTCAACAGCATCGAGGCCGAGCAGTTGGCCATCCGGCAGAAGGCGGAGGACATCGACTCGACGTGGCAGCGGCCGAACACGGCGGACTTGGCCGACGCGACCGTCCGGGACGGCGACCGTCCGGATTGGGAGCCGGCATGATCCTGCCGGGCGGATCCGGGATTCCCCAGTGGTACCAACCCGTTCCGCCCGAGTTCGCGGGACGCGTCCGGTCCCGGTGCACGACGGTCGGGGTGCCGGTGGTGCTCGCGGACGTGGTGTTCGGGGTGCTGGTCGTGGTGCTGCGCGACGTGCCTTCGACGTCGTACCACCTGTTCCACACCGGAGCGGTGGGCGCGGGCGTGCTGTCGGCGTTCTTCTCGTCGCTCGTCGGGTTCACGCTGGCGGGCTCACGGTCGTACGCGCGCGGCGACCGGCTGAACATGACCGGTCTGGGCATCGCGCGCCGCACGTCGCTGGCGATGTGGGTGTTCAGCGTCGTCTGCACGGCGATCGGCTGGTCCATCACGTTCATGACGCTGCTCCGGCCGGCCCGTGCGCCGACCTTGGGCGGTGGGGTGGTCGCGTACGCGGCCCTGCTGGCCGCGCCCCCGCTGGTGGGGCTCGTGGCGGTTGCTGTGACCCGGTCGCTGGCGCCGAGGTCGAGCCGCTGACACCGCGTCGGCGAGGTGCGTTCGGAACGGAGTCGTCCACATAGGACGCCTGGTGAGCCGCGCCTTCTCCGGCGACGCCACTACCGCTGCGACGAGGCGGATCCTGTTCGTCCCGCGACGATCGACGGCCCGTGACCAATCAGGACGCGTCCACCGCGGCCCGGGCGCACGTCCTGCGACAGGATGCCCGTACACCGGGCGGTCACCTCATCGGACGGGTCGGTGCCGGGTTCGGCCAGCCGTTCTCGTGTCCTTTTGAACGTGTCGAACGAGTCCGCTCGCCGACCGGCCGCTTCTCCAGTCGCGCGGCGACATCCGCCACGAATCGAGACCCGGGTGGACCGACGACGCGGATCCGCACCGCCGCGCTTCGGTTTCCCGCAGCGTTGTGAGATCACCGGTCGCCCTTTCACCGGCCACCAATCTTTCCGACCCTGCGGCGGCCACAAGGACCCCGTTCGACACATGCCGGTAACCGAACGGACGTCTCCGACAAATCCGGTACGGCCGACGGCCGGTGCATCCGTGGGACGTCGGTGACCGCCGCGCGGACGCCCGCCGGCGGCCGTTCCCCGCGATCGGCAGTGGTCAGCGCGTCGGCGCACACCGGCCGGCTCGACTCCAGGGCGAGCCGCGCACGCCCCCGCGCACCCGCCACACCGGCTCGCGGGCCGCCGTCGCCCCAGCACTCGGATGACCTGGGCGACAGCCCGCGCACACCGCGCAGCCTGCCGCAACCGCCCTCCGAGAGATCATGAGCCTTCCTCACATGTGACCGTCCGTGCACAGCTCCGTGTGCGCATTTTCGCGTCGAGCCGGAGATTAGCCCGACGGAATACCGATCACCCCGGAAGACATGGATCGAAAAACCCTCCGGACCCTTCTAAGGGTCCACTGACCAGGACCTTCACAATTACCGGAAAGGGTCGTACACCCACCGTGACGAGGTCGATTCCAACTCACCCAGACCGGTACGTACCGGCCGGTCGGGTGGAATTCGGCACCCACTCCCCGGAGACTGATTCGGCCGTTCGGTTCAGGTCAAACCGGTGGAACACCCGAGTAGTGCGGCTTCCTCGACTACCTGGGGCGAACTTTCCGTAAGCCTTCTGGAGGTGCCCGAGCGCCGGGAAAGTGCGCTACGTTCGGATTTGCCGCACCGGTTTCACCCGAGGCGTAATAAATCCCAGGGGCATCCGGTCAGCCGGCGAATCAATTCGCCCTGCCGCCGGTCCGATGACCTGTGCCCGCGCTTCGGCAGTTGAACTCTCCGTGCTGAAGGATCAGGGGACATCGTGATGGAGAAATGTTCGGAGCCGGCCGCCACAACGGCCGAGTCCCGGCCGGGGCGTGACCGCGCCGGTGAATTACCCGGCGGACTCGTGGTCCGCAAGTACGGCGGCTCGTCGCTGGCCACCCCGGACCGGGTGCGCAACGTGGCCGGCGCGCTGGCGGCGCTGGCCGCCGAGGGCAGGCGGGTCGTCGTGGTGGTCTCCGCCATGGGCGACACCACCGACGAGCTGGTCGCGCTGGCGGGCGAGTTCGCCGACCGGCCGGAAGCGAGGGAACTGGACCAACTGATGGCGACCGGCGAACAGGCGTCGGCCGCACTGCTGGCGCTGGCCGTCAACCAGCTCGGCGTGCGCGCCGGGTCGCTGTCGGGCGACCAGGCGGGCATCGTCGTCGGCGGACGACCGGGCGCGGGGGTGATCGAGCGGATCGACGCCCACCGGATCTTCGAGCGGCTGCGCCACTGGCGGGTGGTCGTGGTCGCCGGCTTCCAGGGCCGCAACCGGGACGGCGAGCTGCTCACGTTGGGCCGCGGCGGCTCGGACACCACCGCCGTCGCCCTGGCCGCCGCGCTCGGCAGCACGGACTGCGAGATCTGCACGGACGTGGCCGGCGTGCACACCGCCGACCCGCGGGTGGTGCCCGGCAGCCGGCGGCTCGACACCGTGCCCTACGACGTGATGACCGAACTGGCCGGGCGCGGCGCGAAGGTGCTGCACCCGAGGTCGGTCGCGCTGGCCGCCCGGCACGAGGTCCGGGTGCGGGTGCTGCACTCGATGTGGCCGGTGGACGGCACGACCGTGGCCGAGGAGCCGCTGGAAGCCGGCCACCGGGTGGTCGGCATCGCGCACGAGCGCGACGTGCGGCTGGTGTCGCTCACCCTCACCGGGGCGCGGGCCGCCCGCTGCGCGCCCGCACTGGCGAAACTCGTCGAGCACGGGCTGAACCCGGACGTGCTGACCTGGCGGGACCGGCACGAGGTGCGGTTCACCGTGCGCGGGCAGGCCCCGCTGGACGTGCTGGACGAGGTCGCGCGCGAACTGGACGCCAAGTGGGTCGTGGAGGACGACCTCGGCGCGGTGTCCGTGGTGGGCGTCGGCCTGTTCGACCACCCCGGCTACCTCGCGGGGATGCTGCGCGCGGTCGGTGCGCTCGGCGTGGCCGTGGCGGCGCTGGCCACCTCGCCGTCCCGGTTCACCGCCGTGCTGCCGGTCGACCTGCTGGACGCCGCCGTGTGCGCGCTGCACGAGACCTTCGGCCTCGGGGCAGGCCGGTGAGCCCGCGGGACGCGCCGGTCGGTGTGGTGGCCGACGGCCGCGTGCTGACCTGCGGCGGGTTCGGCCAGGACGCCCGGTGGCAGGAGGGCGAACGGCTGGAGACGGTGTTCGAGCAGCACTGCGACTCGGTAGGTGATCGGCTCGCCGTGGAAGCCGATGACCTGCGGCTGACGTTCGCGGAGCTGGACGCGTGGGCCAACCGGCTGGCCCGGCACCTGCGGGCGCTGGGCGTCCGGCCGGGCGACCGGGTCGGGCTGCTGTTCGACCGGCCGGCAGACGCGTACGCCGGGATGCTCGCGGTGCTCAAGGCCGGCGCGGCCTACGTGCCGCTGGACACCGCGTTCCCGGACGACCGGCTGGCCTACATCGTGCAGGACGCCGACGTGCGCCGCGTGCTGTCGGTGTCGTCGTTGCGCGCCCGCCTGCCGGTCGACGTGGTGTGCCTGGACGAGGACGAGCCGGTGATCGCCCGGCAGCCCGCGCACCGGTTGACACCGCAGGAGAAGGGCGAGCCGGCGGACGGGCTGTGCTACGTCGTCTACACGTCCGGCTCCACCGGACGGCCGAAGGGCGTCACCGTCGAGCACTCCGCGATCTGCAACTTCGTCCGGGTGGCCGTGGAGGTCTACGGGATCGAGCCCGGCGACCGGATGTACCAGGGCATGACGATCGCCTTCGACTTCTCGGTGGAGGAGATCTGGGTGCCGCTGCTGTCCGGCGCGACCCTCGTGCCGCGGCCCGCCGGGGCGTCGCTGCTCGGTCACGAACTGCGGGACTTCCTGGTGGACAAGGGGATCACCGCGCTGTGCTGCGTGCCCACGCTGCTCGCCACCATCGACGACGACGTGCCGGACCTGCGCTTCCTGCTGGTGTCCGGCGAGGCCTGCCCGGAGGACCTGGTCAACCGCTGGTACCGGCCGGACCGCCGGTTCCTCAACGTGTACGGCCCGACCGAGGCGACCGTCACGGCGACCTGGGCGGTGGTGCGGCCGGACCGCCCGGTGACCATCGGCGTGCCGCTGCCGACGTACTCGGTGGTGGTGCTCGACCCGGACGAGCCGCGTGCGCTGGACCGGGGCGAGACGGGCGAGCTCGGCATCGCCGGGATCGGCCTGGCGACGGGGTACCTCAACCGGCCGGAGCTGACCACCCGGGCGTTCGTGCCGGACTTCCTCGGCATCGAGCACAACCCGTCGGGCCGCATCTACCGCACCGGTGACCTCGCCCGGATCGACGAGGCCGGCGAGATCGAGTACCTCGGCCGGATCGACACCCAGGTGAAGATCCGGGGGTACCGGGTCGAGGTCACCGAGATCGAGTCGGTGCTGCTGCGGGTACCCGACGTGGCCCAGGCCGTGGTCGAGCCGTACCGGCCGGACTCCGGCACGGTCGAGCTCGTCGCGTACTACAGCCTGCGCCAGGACGCGGCGGACCCGGGCGCCGAGGAGATCTACCGGCAGCTGCGGGAACGGCTGCCCGCGTACATGGTTCCCGCGTACCTCGAACGGCTCGACCTGGTCCCGATGACACCGGCGGGCAAGGCCGACCGGCGCAACCTGCCCGCGCCGACGACGACGCGGAGCCTGGCGTCCGGGCGGGCGCACGTGGAGCCCACGAACGAGACCGAGCGCGTGCTGGCCGAAGCGCTGGCGGAGGCGGTGCGCGTGGAGCGGGTCTCGGTGGACAGCGACTTCTTCGCCGAACTCGGCGCGGACTCGTTGCTGCTGGCCAGGTTCTGCGCCAAGGTGCGGCAACGCACCGACCTGCCGCCGATCCCGATGCGGGACGTGTACCGGCACACCACCGTGCGTTCGTTGGCGGCGTCGCTGTCCGGAGCGCCGGTCGGCACCACGCGGGTCGAACCCACCCGCAGGGCCGGCACCGCGCGATACCTCCTCTGCGGGCTCGCACAGCTGTTGATCTTCCTGGGGTACGCCTGCGGTTTCGCCCTCCTGCTGGAGACCGGGTTCGAGTGGATCGCCGAGGCGCAGGGCATCGTGGACTTGTACCTGCGCTCGGTGGAGATGGCGGTGGCCGCCTTCGCGTTCGTCTCCGGGCTGCCGATCGTGGCCAAGTGGGTCCTGATCGGCCGCTGGAGACCGCGCGAGATACCGCTGTGGGGGTTGACCTACCTGCGTTTCTGGACGGTGAAGGCGCTCATCCGGTTCAGCCCGCTGTCGCTGTTCGTCGGATCTCCGCTGTACGTGCTGTACCTGCGGGCGTTGGGCGCCCGGATCGGCAAGGGCGTGCTGTTCATGACGCGCACCCCGCCGGTGTGCACCGACCTGCTGACCGTCGGCGACGGGGCCGTGATCCGGAAGGACTCGTACCTCAACGGCTACCGCGTGCGGGCAGGCGTGGTGCAGACCGGACGCGTGACGCTGGGCCGGCAGTCGTTCGTGGGCGAGATGTCGGTGTTGGACATCGACGTGGCGATCGGCGACAACGCCCAGCTCGGCCACGCGTCTTCTCTGCACAGCGGGCAAACCGTTCCGGACGGCGAGTCCTGGCACGGCTCGCCCGCGCAGAAGTCCACAGTGGACTACCGTGCGATCGGGACGTCACCGCTGCCGCGCGGTCGACGGGCGCTCTTCGGGCTGGCCCAACTGTTCACCCTCCTGGTCGTGTCCATGCCCCTCGTGCTGCTGGCCACCGACCTGGTGATCGGCATGGTCTACACCGGTCCGCCCGACTTCACCAGCTGGGCGTTCTACCGGGGGCAGCTCCTGGACTCCGCGTTGTTGTACTTCGGCGGACTGGTGGTCGGACTGCTCATCGTGCTCACCGTGCCGCGCCTGCTCACGCCGTTGCTGCGGCCGGGCCGGACCTATCCGTTGTACGGCTTGCGCTTCGCGGTGCACCAGACGTTGTTCCGGCTGACCAACGTGCGGGCGTTCAACTACCTGTTCGGCGACAGCTCGGCCATCGTGTACTACCTGCGTGCGTTGGGCTACCGCCTGGGCGCGTTCGAGCAGACCGGCTCGAACTTCGGCGTCGAGGTCAAGCACGAGTCGCCGACGCTGAGCACCGTCGGCGTGGGCACCATGGTGTCCGACGGGCTGTCGATCCTCAACGCCGACTTCTCCGGCACGTCGTTCCGCGTGCGCGAGGTCGCCGTCGCGCCACGGACGTTCCTGGGCAACAGCATCGCCTACCCACCGGGCGCGCACGTCGGGGAGAACTGCCTGCTGGCGACGAAAGTGCTGGTACCGCTGGACGGACCGGTCAGATCCGACACCGGGCTGCTCGGCTCGCCCGCGTTCGAGATCCCGCGGACGGTCCGCCGCGACACCGAACTCGACATCGTCGAGGCCAAGGAACGGGGCCTGCCGGCCAAGAACCGCCACAACACCGCCACCGCGCTGATCTACCTGTTCGTGCACTGGTTCCAGGTGCTGGGGATCGTGCTGATCGGCGTGGCCACCGGCAGCCTGCACGCCCGGCTGGACTGGCTGGCGACCGCGGCGAACATCGTGCTCACCGTCGTGTTCACGGTGTTGTCCATGGTGCTGACCGAGCGGGCGGCGCAGGGCTTCCGCCGGTTGCGGCCGAGGTTCTGCTCGATCTACGACCCGGTCTTCTGGCGGCACGAGCGCTTCTGGAAGCTCAGCCCCGGCCGCTACCTGATGCTGTTCGACGGCACACCGCTGAAGAACGTCCTGTGGCGCCTGCTCGGCGTGCGCATCGGCAGGCGGGTGCTGGACGACGGCTGCGCGATCCCGGAGAAGTCCCTCGTCACCCTCGGCGACGACTGCTCGCTCAACGCGGGCACCGTGATCCAGGGCCACTCGCTGGAGGACGGGACGTTCAAGTCGGACCACATCACCGTCGGCGCAGGCACCACCCTGGGCACCGGCGCGTTCGTCCACTACGGATCGACCATCGGCGAACACGCGGTCGTGGAACCGGATTCGTTCGTCATGAAGGGCACCGAAGCCCCCACGAGGTCGAGGTGGCGCGGCAACCCGGCCGTAGAACTGACCGAGAACAGCGCGGAAGACCCCGCGCGGAGGCAGCCATGACCCAGACCACCACCAACTACCCACTGGTGACGACGGCACTACCCGGCCCTATCTCGTCCGAGTACCTGGCTCACCAGGACGAGTGGGAGTCCAACGCGAGAAGTTACCCCCGCCGCCTGCCGATCGCCTTGGCCGAAGGTTTCGGCAGCTACGTCCGGGACGTGGACGGCAACGTCTTCATAGACTTCCTGTCCGGTGCGGGCGTCCTGTCCCTGGGCCACAACCACCCGGAGGTGGCCAAGGCGGCAGCGGGCCGCTTGCAGGTCCTGACCCACGCGCTCGACTTCCCCACGCCGGCCAAGCGCGAGTTCCTGGACGCCCAGCTGTCCATGCTCCCGGCGGCCCTGCGGGACCGCATGAAGGTCCACTTCTGCGGGCCCACCGGCGCGAACGCGGTGGACGCCGCCCTGAAGCTCTGCAAGACGGCCACCGGCCGGGGCGGCGTGGTGTCGTTCCAGGGAGGTTTCCACGGAGCCACCCACGCGGCGATGGCGGTGTCCGGGCTGGTGTCGCAGAAGGAGCCGATCACCGACGGAATGCCGGGCGTGCACTTCTTCCCGTACTCGTACTGCGCCAGGTGCCCGTTGGGCCTGAAGCCCGACTCCTGCGAGACGAACTGCGTCAGCCTCCTGGAGCGGTCCCTGCAAGACCCCAACGGCGGCATCGCCAAGCCCGCGGCCGTAGTGCTCGAACTCGTGCAGGGCGAAGGCGGCGTGATCCCGGCCCGCAAGGACTTCGTACAACGAATCCGAGCCCTGACGAGGACTTTGGACATCCCCCTGGTGGTGGACGAGGTCCAGACAGGCGCAGGCCGCACCGGCACCTGGTTCGCCTTCGAGCAGTACGACATCGAGCCGGACGTCATCGTCGCGTCGAAGGCGCTCAGCGGCATAGGTCTGCCGGTGGCGATCATCCTCTACGACAAGCGCCTGGACACCTGGTCCCCCGGAGCCCACACGGGCACTTTCCGAGGCAACCAGGCGGCGTTCGCCGCGGGTGTGGAGACCATCAAGATCTTCCACCGCGACAACATCCTGGAGAACGTGCAGAAGCGGGGCATCCAACTGCAGACCCGCCTGGCGGCCCTGGAGACCCACCCCTGGGTCCACGAGATCCGGGGCCGAGGCCTGATGTGGGGCATCGAACTGGCGGACCCCACCACCAAGTCCCCGGCAGTCACCGAAGCCGCAGCCGTCCAGTACCACGCCCTCCGCCAGGGCCTGATCGTCGAACTGGGCGGCCGAGACGACGCGGTAGTCCGCCTGATGCCGCCTCTGAACGTGACGGAGGAAGTCATCGACCAAGCGGCCAGCATCATCATCGACGCCGTAACCACCTCCTGCCCGGACCACGCCTGACCGACCGCGACGAACGGGGTCCTCGACCGGTGGTCGAGGACCCCGTTCGCACGACCACTACTCGGTTTTGTCACACGCCTTGTCAGGGCAGCCCGGCCCGCGCCGCTGCCCTCATATAGGCGTACTGCGGACCTCTGCGATCCGAACCCAGTGCTGCGGAACCGGGTTGTCAGCGGAGGCTGGCGCCGTACACGTTGTCGACCGTCATGGTGATCAACACCCGTCGGTCGGACACCATGACCGATCGGTACTCGTCCCAGTCCGGGTGCTCACCCGCAGCGGCACGGTAGTAGTCCACCAATGCCTCTACCTCGGGTCCGTGCGGATCGGTTCCGGGGCCGACGAGGGTGACCGTGCCCTCGGCGGTGGCCCACGCCCAGCCGTCCGCACTGGTCACCTCCAGCGCGGCTCGTGGGTCGCGACGAAGGTTCGCGGTCTTGGCGGTGTCCTCCCTGGTCGACACCCGGATGACACCGCTGCCCCGGTCGTACGACGGTTGCACGGGAGAGAGCTGGGGACGGCCGTCGGACTTGATCGTCGCGAGCACGCCGAGCTTGCTCTGCTCGATCAGCGCGTGCGGGTCGAAAGGCGTGTCAGTCATGTCGACAGCAACCCGTGGCCGGGAGCTGCGTATTCCAGGCTGACGCTGCGTTGAGCCCGCACCACCACGAGGCCCGGTGAACACTGCCGCCGGGCTCGACGTCCTCGAAGACGTGCCGATACCGGGCGGCGAGTGACGCAGAGATCGCGCCGCCCGCCGTCCGGCCGGGACTCAGCCCGGTGTCCGCACCATGCCGCCGGTGCGCGGCAAGGGTGTCTGAATGCCGTGCTGTGACGCCGGACGACCGACGCCCTGGTACGAAAGGCCCGCGCGGTGCAGGGTGAGCGGGTCGAGGTGGTTCCGGGTGTCGATGACGGCCCGGCCGCCGAGCCGGCCCGCGATCCGCGCCCAGTCGAGGGCTCGGAACTCCGGCCACTCGGTCAGCAGCATGACCGCCACCGCACCACTGGCCGCGTGATAGGCGGTGCCCATGATCCGCACCCGGTCCGTCGCGCCCGCCACCGGGCCGTTGACGGTCGGGTCGTAGCCGAGCAGTTCCGCGCCCTCGGCGGCCAGCAGTTCGGCGATCGCCAACGCCGGGGAGTCCCGCAGGTCGTCGGTGCCGGCCTTGAACGTCAAGCCCAGCAGCGCGATCCGGGCTCCAGCCAGGTCGCCGCCCACTGCTTTGCGCACCTTGTCCACCACCAACCCGTGCTGCCTCGCGTTGGTGTCGATGGCGGCTCGCAGCAGCGGGAAGTCGCTGCCGACGGACTCCGCGCACCTCAGCAGCGCGACGGTGTCCTTCGGCAGGCAGGATCCGCCCCACCCCGGACCGGGTCGCAGGAACGACGTGCCGATCCGTGCGTCGTACCCCATCCCCCTTGTCACGTCGTCGATGTTCGCTTCGAGGTACTCGCACAACTCGGCGACAGTGTTCACAAAGGACAGACGAGTCGCCAGGTAGCAGTTGGCCGCGTACTTGATCATCTCCGCACTGGCGGAGTCGGTCAGCAGGACGGGGGTGTCGAGCTTCCCGTACAGACCGGCCACCCGCTCGGCACCCAGCAGGTCGTGACCAGCCGAGCCGATCACGATCCGGTCGGGATGCAGGAAGTCGTGGACCGCCGACCCCTCACGCAGGAACTCGGGGTTGGACACGACCGACACATCCGGTCGGTCGAGCAGGTCGGCGACGCGGCACGCCGTGCCGACCGGGACCGTCGACTTGTTCACCACCACACAACCGGGTAGCAGCACGTCGCGCAGCCCGGTCACGACGGACTCCAGCGTCGTGAGGTCCGCCGCCCCGGTCGCCCCCATCGGTGTCGGCAGGCAGAGGATCACGATGTCGGCCTCGGACGCCGCCGCTCTCGCGCCGAGCACGAACCCCAGCCGGCCGGACGCCAGGCCGTCCACCACCAGCTCGCAGATGCCCGGCTCCCGGATGGTGGCCTCGCCGCGCCGCAACGCGTTCACCTTCTCCTGGTCGACATCCGCGCACACCACCCGGTGCCCCAGTGACGCGAGGCACCCGGCTGTCGTCAGCCCGACATAGCCGGCGCCGATCACCGCGACACGAGTTCCGCCTAGTTCATCCATTCCTTCTGCTCCCCCGTCTTGCCGCCACCGGGCAGAGCTGCTCCCGGCCCGGCGACGCCAAGACAATTCGGATTTCGTGGAGTTGCCGAAAAAGAACCGCAGGTGCCGGCCGGAAGCCGCCGTCCGCGTCGATCCCGCACCGGCCGGTGCTACTCGCCGTGCGGGATGGCCCGGATTCCTTGGTAAGGGGTTTCCTTGCCCAGGAAGTCGACCGTCTCGAACAACCCGATCGCGCTCATCGGGTAGCGGGCGCCGGCGTCGGCGACGAAGACGCAGGAGTGGATCTGCTTCCGCTCCGAGGCGGCTGCTTCGCTGCCCTTGCGGATGTGCTTGTGGGTGTGGATCAGGATGGGCATGAAACCTCCGCCGAGGAACGTGCTCTTCTGCAGGATCGCCCCGCCGACGCAGTCGATCACGCATCCCTTGCCGAGGATGGCGTCGCGGCCCTGGTAGTAGTAGGACGGTGTGGCCAGGGTGCCGTGTTCGACGTGGAAGACACCGGCTGCCAGACCGATGATCGAACGACCGCCGGCCCGCAGCACCGACCGGTAGAAGTCGACCAGGATCGGTCGCACGGTCACGTCCGGGAGTTTGAACTCCGGGCACATCAGCACGATCCGCATCAACTCCGCGAGGGTGAGGGCGGCGCCGTTCCCACTCGGGAACTCCTGGTCCCACGGCACCAGGTAGTCCGACGGCGAGACCATGCCGGTGCCGACGTCCTCGCTGATCAGCCGTTCCGCCTCCGTCCTCGGAGCCGCGACCCCGTCACCGATCCCGAGGATCCGCCCGGCGAGCAGGTACTGGCTCTCCAGGGTTTTCGCCCTGCTCGCCGCGATCACGAGGTTGAGCCTGCCGGTGACCGTGTCCGGAATGTCGAAGAGGTGGTCGATGCCGTCCGTGGGGACGTTGATCTTCGCCTCGGCGGTGCGCGGCAGCAGCGGTCGGAACGAATCGACGATCTCCTTCAGGGGAACGGCGAACTCGCCGGGTCCGACCTGAGCGAGTTTCTCCGCGGCCATCGCCCGGTAGTCGTAGGGGATGGCGGTGGAGGGCGACAGCACGATGTCGGCCAGCAGAGCGCGATACCGGTCGTCGCCCAACGTCGCCGCTGCCAGTTCCAAGGACAGGTAGGCGGACTCCTCGCCGGGCCCGTGGATCCAGCTCCCGGTGAACGGGGGCTCGAATCGGCACGCCCGGGCGAACGATTCGTAAGCGGTGTCATCGGCCTTGATCTGGCTCGCGATCCGGGACAGGGCCGATCCCCGGTCCATGACCTCGGCCACCATGTCCGGTGCCGGTAGTAGCAGCGTCGAGCAGTCCTGAGCACTCTGCGTCATGTCCCACTCCCGAGTCTTGCGAACATCCGGTCATTCCCCTGCGGGTCGCCGGGCTGGTCGGTTTCCGATGGTTGAGGGAAAGTGCCGGTCGACACGGCCGTGCTGAGTGCCGCCATGCGTCGGAGTTCGGCGAGCCGTATCAGCGCAGTACCCTCCTCAACGCTGTGCAACAACTCCAATTGCGCCAGGAGTGCCTCCTCGAAGTGGTTCCCGGAGATCATGAAGTGGTGCTGCGACACCCCGTCGCGGACGTGGGCAGCGTCTCGGACGTGGACGGAGTGCATGTTCTTGAAGTCGACGGACGAGCCGAAGCGCGGCTCGAAGACCAGGGTGACGTGTGTGCCGGAGTCCAGTTCCACGTCCGCCACGCGGTACCGGAATTCTGTTCCATAGGGAATGCTCGCGTGTGTCGTGCAGTCCTTCGCCACAGGCTCGGAGAACGCGAAGCCGGCCAGGTCGGCATAGGCGATGAAGCCGGCGGAGGACGTGTACAGCTCGATCTCCGGCAGGCCCTCGACCAAGGTGCGCACGCGCATTTCCGAGGTCACCGAAACCGGCGCGGCACGAAGGTACGCCCGGTAGTCGTCAGCCGGGAGGATCGACCGCAGAATGCTCAACATGTGGAAGAGCTCGTAGCCGGCCTCGCCGTACTGGGTGTCGACGAACCTGCCGTTCGCGACGTCGAGCTCCCGGTTCTTGGTGAACTCCACGGTGATCTTCCGGATCGGATCGGACGCGCTGAGCTCTCGCACGGAGTCCCCGAAGCACCGCACTGCCTCGCTGTACGCGTACACGTCGTTGACGACGATCCGGGAACGGGGGTGCTGCCGGATCGTCCGCATGAGACCGGCGAGGTCGGTCGGGTAGCAGGCCGGTTTCTCGAGCAGGATCCGGGCGTCCGGCCGGCAGTGCAGGATCTCGTCGACCACCGAAAGGTGCGTGGCCGTCGGCGTCGCGACCACCCAGGCGTCGACGCGAGTCGGGTCGGGCACCCGCGACACCCGGTCCCAGTCCGCGCCACTCCGGTGGTCCACCGTGCCGATCCGGTGGCCTGCCTGCTGGAAACAGGCGGCATGTCGTGCCCCGATCTTCCCGATCCCGACCACTACGATGGTCAGGTCAGCCGGCGGAGTTCCCGACACGATCGGTTCCCCCCGTTCGAATGGCATGACCGGCAGCGGCGGTGCCTGCCGCCCGGCCCAGCACAGCGCCCGCCATCAGTCCGGTGCCGCCCGGATATCCCTGGTCGTAAAGGCCGCCGACGATCACGCCGGCCGCATAGAGCCCGTTGATCGGCTCGCCACCCCCGCGCACCTCCGCGTTGGTGGTCACCGACAGTCCGCCATAGGTGAACGTCAAGCCGCAGACCACGGGAACGAACAGGAACGGAGCCGTATCGAGCCGTTTCGGTGTACGTACGGCAGCGCCCCGTTCGGCGGGTTCGAAGTCTCCGCCACCGCTGTTCATCCGCTGGACTTCATGGCTCAGATTCTCGACATCGATGCCGAGTTGCCGAGCCCCGTCCTCGATCGACCGGCTGAGCACCGACGCCGGGTCGGCGAGGTAGCCGTCCGGCAGTACGCCGGCGCCGATCACCTTGTCGTCGAATATCTGGAAGGCGATCTGCCCGGGCTGGTCCAGGATCTTCTGCCCCAGCGTGACGTAGGTCAGGTTGCTGTAGTCCGCGGATTCGTCGAAGAAGCGGCGGCCCTGCCGATTGACGACGATACCCCGCGGAAAGGCGTAACGCGTCAAGTCGTGCGATTGGCGCATCTGCCCCGGCAGCATGTAGTCCGGCAACTCGATCCCCTGCGGTGTGGCGTGGCACTTCCCCCAGTTGCCCGCCCGGTCGGCGCCGAGGGCGATGGCCGCCGCCAACGGAGCACCCTTGTTGAACGGCACCCCGCGCAACTTCACATCCCGCCACTGGTCGCCGAGGTGGCGCTCCCGCATCTCCGGGTTCCCCTCGAAGCCCGCAGACGCCAGGACCAACGCGTCGGCAATGACCGGAAACGCGGGCCCGGATCCCCGGAGGGCATACCGTCCGCCGTCGACCACATCGATCGCGGTCACCGCACTGTCGTAGAAAACTCTTCCGCCAAGCCGTTCGAACTGGGCGAAGTTACGGCTTTGCAGGCCTTCACCGCCACCGTCGAGAACGATGGGCACATCACCGGGAAGAGGCTTGGGCCTGGGCGCCCAACGTTGACCGAAGTCACGCATCCACGCGATCGTGCTCTCCGAACGACGGATGACCGAGTTCACCAGCGTGACATCCACCTGGCAGCCCGAGCCCCGAAGCCAATCGTCCAGGTACTGCTCCTCGGTGTACCCCGACCGGCCGCCCAGGATCTCTTCGACTCGGCCCTTGTCGGCGTCCCGGAGCAGGCCGGCGATGAACGAACCGCCCTGCCAGCAGAAACGCATGGTCTTGGTCAACGAGCTGTTCCCACCGCGCAACTCCTCCGGCGCGGCGTCGAAAACGGCAACCGAGGTGACACCGGCCTGCAACGCGGCTATCCCCGAACAGAGTCCGGCATTGCCCGCGCCGACGATAGCGACCTGCCACTCACCCACGCCACTCTGCCCGTTATCCATTCACGACACTCCCCCAGTCTTGTCTGCGCGCCATTTCCGACCAAAGCCTGATTTCGCACAGCTGTCACCCACGGCGCACTACGGTGTTATCGCGGGCCGTGATCGACCAGCAGCAACGAAGCCAATGCGGCAACAAAGTCAACGGACAGCCAGCCGGAACCACGACTGACACCCCCACCGCGCGTCAAGCGCGATCCTGCTGGTTCTGACGACTGCGATCGCGTCGATTCCAGTGCAGTGGCCGGACTAGGCCAGTCACCGACACCGTTGACACAAAGCGACTCAGGAAGCCGGTGCTCGTTCTCCGCGGACGAGATCGGCTCGTACCGCAGATCCATGTTCGCGGGCCCTCCACCGACCAGCCGCTGACAATGCCGAGCATGCCTCAAGAGACCTTGGCGGTACTGTGACGATCCTTGAGTTGCCTGGTCAGGCTCAGTACGAACCGCACACACCCAGCCGCGACCTCAGGCCGGGAGTGTCGTGGAGCGCGTCACCGATCATCGACGTGGCTCACCGGGCGATCGGGGCTCCGACCGGCGGTGGACCGCTCTCAATCGTCGTCCACTGCCTCATCGTCGACCACCTCGGTGCCGTTCCACACGAACCGGGCGGTGGTGACGGCGTCGTCGTCGCCACCGCTGATCAGCTGGTGGATCGCGATGCCGTCCAGCTCGCGGTAGGTGCACCACTCGTGGTCGGAGGTGAGCACCAGGTCGAGGTCCAGCGCCGACAGCAACCGGAACACCTGGCCGCGGTTGACGCTGTCGACTCCGACGAAGACTTCGTCCAGCAGGATGACCCTCGGTGCTCGGGCCACCGCCTGGTAGTGGGCGGCCACGGCGGCGAACAGCGGCAGGTGCAGCGCGATCGCCTTCTCACCGCCGGACAGCGCCCCGTGCAGCTTCTTGGTCAGGGGCTGCCAGCCCGCCCCGTTCATGCGGTCGACCTCCACCACGAACCGGTGCCAGGACGTGTAGTCGAACACCTGCCCCAGCTGTTGCTCCCAGCTCGCGGCCGTCTCGTCGCCCTTGGCCCGTTCGATCCGGTCGCGGAAGAACGTGTGCAGCGACTCGCGGTCCGCCTCGGTCAGCCGCACCGGGTCTTTGAGCAGGAGGTCACGTGCCGCCTTCGTGCCCGGCGGCAGGTCCGGCGACACCTCCCACACCAACCGCACCGCCACTTTGGACGCGGTGCGCACGCGCTCCAAGCGGGCGTTCATGCCGTCGACCAGGTCGTGGGCCTGTCGTATCCGGGCGGCGAGGTGGCGACGCGTGTCCCCGGTGAGGGTCCTGTCGAACAGCTCGCGCTCTTGCGCGGTGATGTCCTCCCTGCTGCGTTCCGCGTCGGACCGCAGCAGGTCGAACAGCGCCGAAGCGCCGATCCGCACCCCGTCCACCATCGCGGAGAAGACCTGGACGTCCTCGTCGGAGTCGAGTTCGAGGTCGGCACGACCGCCGAGCACCTCACGCGACCCGTGCACCGCCTCGGCCAACCGGTGCGCGGCGTCGCCGAGGTTCTTCGGCGAGTGGGCCAGCGCCGGCCACTCCGACGCGATCAGCCGTGCCGCGTCGAGCGCTGCCCGGACACCGCTCGACGCCGTGAGCACCCGGCTGAACGCGGGCAGGTCGACAAGACCGCTGTCGGCCGGGAAGCTGCCGTTCGCCAGGTGGCGGAACCGTGCCGCGGTGTGGTCGCGCGTCGCGGTGGCGAGGTCGCGGACCTGTGCGTCGTTGGCGCGCTGGGTGATGAGTTCACCCAGGCGCACCGCCAGGTTGCCGACCTCCTTCTGGTTCGCGGTCGCCTCCCGCCTGAGGTCACCGAGCCGGTCGCGCAGCGTGGCGAGTTCGTCCAGCACCTGCCGGTAGCCCACTCCGATGGTGCCTTCGACCGCGTCCAGTTCGCTGTCGAGCCCGCGGGCCACGGACTCGGCGTCGCCTGCCTCGTTCTCCCGCTGCTCGGCGACGCGCCGGGAGCGCTGGGCCTGCTCGGCGGTCCTGTCGGCCTCGCGTCGCGCCGCGAGCAGGGCGGTGTGCTCGTCGATCCACGCGTCGGACGCAGTCCGGAAGGCGTCCACCGCAGCCGCGACGGAGCCGAGCGCGCTCCGCTCGGCGGGCAGGCCGTGCTCGGCCGCCGTCGCGGTCAAGGCGCGCAGGGCGCGATCCACGCGCTGCTCGCTCTTGGCCAAGGCGTCCAGCGACCGCCGAACCACGCCGTCGGCGGTGGAGACCGCCGATTCCGCTCTGGTCAGGGCCTCCAGCGCCGCGTCGGCGTCGGCGTGGCCGGGTCGTGCGTCCCGGTCGGCTTCGACGGCCGACCTGCGCGACGCCAGCGAGCGCAACGCGGCCGTGTGCGTCTCGACCGAAACCTCCGACGCGGCGATCCGCTCGTGCAGCTCGGTCAACCGGCGCTGTCGGGCCCGTTGCCTGGCGAGCGCACCGATGTGCGCGGCCTCGTCCTTGCGCCAGGTGCCTCGCATGGTTCCCATGCGCCAACCACCGTCCGCGCCGATGGCGGCCGGGTGCGCTTCGGGCGGCCCCTCCCCGTAGGCCACACCCTCCAGCAGACGGGCGACGACATGGGCGGACACGGGCGCGTCCACCTCGGGTACGAGGACGTCGGCGAGCGAGCGGTCCGGCGCCGGCGGCACGGCATCGGGCACGGCGAACGTGTCGTGCCCGGTGACCGCGCCGTCGTGGCCGACCCAGGAGTCGAGCAGTCCCGAGGCCTGGAGCGCGGCCTCCACCGCCGCGCGGACGTCGTCGGGCACCGCGTCGGCGAAGCGCACCAAGCGCCACAGCGGCGCGCCGGTCATCGCCGCGCGGTCCGCGGTGCGCGTGTGCGGTGGCTGGGGAGGCAGGTCCTCCTCGGTCAGCAGTCGCCGAACCTCCTCGCGCAGTGCGTCCCGCTCGCGCTCGGCGTCGCCCAACGCCGTCTCGACCAAGGTCTCGTCCCTGGTGATGGCGTTCAGCACGCGGCTCGCCACGGCGTCGACCTCGGTCAACACGGCGGTCTCCGACGTCGCGAGGTCGGCCAGTGCCGCGGGGTCGGGGAAGGTCAGCTCACGGCAGCCCGCCGCCCAAGCGCGGAGGGCCGCTCGCAGCTCCGCGAGCGCGGTCTCCCGCCGGTCGGCGAGTTCGGCACGTCGTTCGGTGGCCTCGGTCAGGGCTTCCCTGGCCTCCTCGAGCGCCCGTTCCGCATCCCGCCTGCTGTTGACCGCGACCTCGTGCTCGCCCAGCGCCGCGCGCACGGCCTCCACCTGCTCGGCACGTGCCTGCACCGCGGCCCGCAACAGGGTTCGCGACCGCGAGGGGTCGGTGAGGGCGCGGGCGATCTCGGCGTGCACCGAGGCGAGGCCGACGCGTGCGGCGGCGGTCGAGGCGTCGTCGGCCAGCGCTGCCGCGGTTCGGGCCCGCGACTCCGCGTGCCGGGCGGCGGTGTCGGCCGCTTCCTGGTCGGTCTGGGCGGTCCGGCGGTGACGAGTCGCTTCGGCGCGCCTCGTCCCGGCGGTCGCACGCGCCTCACGCACGCGGGTCCGCAACCGGTCGAGCTGCTCACCCTGCCGGTACGCCTCGCTGCCGATCAGTCCCTGGATGCGCCCGTCGGTCTCGACGATGCGGTGTTCCAGCAGCTCGCCACGTTCTTCGGCCTCTTGCTTGCGCTGCGCGGCGCGGTGGTAGTCCTCTTCGGAGCGCTTCGCGGTCTCTGCCAGGTTCCCCAGTTCCGTGGTCGCGGAGATCAGCTTCGCCGCCGCGGCGCGCAGCACGCGCTGCGCGTACGCGCGTTGCCTGTCCTTGAGGTGCTGTGCGGCCCGCACCTCCGCGTCCAGGCGCTTGAGCTGCTCACGCTGCCGGTCCAGGCGCTCGAAGCCCTCGGCCAGGTCGCTGATCTCCGCTTCGCCCAGCGGTGGCAGCGCCTTGGACAGCAGGGCCGACAACAGCCCGGGATCGAGGCGCTGCGAGAGCTTCGGCGTGCGGAGCTGGAGCAGGGCCGTGATGAGCGCGTCGTAGCGCTGCTCGCTCAGGCCGGGGAACAGTGCCGAGCGCACGGCCGTCCGGTAGTCCGCCGCGTTCTGGTGCAGGGTGCCCCGATCGGCGAGCGCGGCTTCCAGGGCTTTGCCGGTGAGGGGCGCGCCGTGGCGGTCGGCGAGCGAGAGGCCACCGGGCACGCCGATGCGCTGATCGGTGGTGAAGTAGTCCGGGTGCACCGTGGTGGTGTGCTTGGTCGCGGCCAGTCGCGCGCCGCAGGAGAACCACTCGTCCGGCGAGCCGCCCGCACCGGGGAAGCGGAACTCCAGCCACACGTAACCGACCCTGGTGGTGCCGGTCGCGCCCTCTCCCATCAGGTTCCAGTGCATGGTGCGTTCGGACGTGCCGAACGTGGAGAGCCGGTTGGCACGCAGGTTGGCGTCGAACAGGAAGGGCAGCAGCAGTTCCAGCGCCTTCGACTTGCCCGTGCCGTTGGGGCCGCGCAGCAGCAACCGTCCCTTGTGGAACTGGAACACCTCGTCGTAGTACCGCCACACGTTCAGGATCCCCGCGCGTTCCGGCACCCACCTGGACACCTTCACCGGCTCGGCGTCGACGTCGGTGCGCGGCAGTCCGGTCACCGTCATGGCTCGTCCTCGCCGTCATCGGTACTGGTTCGGGTCACCGCGTAGCGGGCGGCGGCGGGGCGGGCGCGCACCACTCCGCCGTCGACCCGGACGAGGCCGAACGCGCCGAGCACGTCCAGCGCGTCGGCGACCAGCCGCAGGGCTCCGTCCTCGCTGCGATAGCCCTTGGCCCACTTGGGGAAGCGGCTCAGCAGCGCGTCGGCCTCCGCGCGCAGCTGTTCCACCGCGACCGGTCCGGACGCGGACGTGACCACGTCGAGGAGCAGCAGGGCGGCGACCTTGGCGTTGCCGAAGTCGTCGGGGAACCGGCTGTCCGTGGCCAGGCCGTCCGGGTCGATCAGCATGACGCCTTCGGCGCGTTCCTCGACCAGGAACCCCGCTTGGTCGGCGGCCCGGCGCAGGAGCTGCCCACCGGTCGGCGACGACAGGTAGCCGAGTTCCGCGGTGGTCAGCTCGTCGCGGTGCACGACCGGGTCCTCGACCAGCTTGCGGAACACCGAGTGCCGCAGCCACAGGTTGCGCTGCACCTCGGACACCGGCTCGTCGGCGTCGCCGTAGCGCCGTTCGCGGGACAGCGCGGCCGGCAGTTCCGGGAAGCGCAGCGGGATCTCGTCAGCCGGCACCGCCACCTGCGAAGCGCCGACCGGGGCCGCCAGCAGGCGCATCAGCAGCGTCGCGTCCACCCGGTAGAGGACCTTCGCGGCGGCGGAGTCGACGAACGACTCGGTGGCGCCGTCCACCACCTCCACCGCACCGAACGACTCCAGCAGGCGCAGCGCGTCGACGAACGCCATCCGCTCGGTGCGGCTGGACGTGTCGAACGGCGGCAGCGCCGGGTCCGCGGCCGCCGCCTGGACGACGCGGTCCGCCAGCAGTCCGATGGTGGTCACCGGAACCCCCATCAGCTCGGCGGCCACCACGCACAGCAAGGTGTACCGGCGGCGGTCGAACGGGGCCCGCCCCGTGCGGTGCCGCCGCGCCGGGCGAGTGGGGGCGGTGGCGACCCGGACCTTCACCAACCGCGCGTACCCCAGGCGCGGTTCGACCACCAACGTCCACCCGCAGTAGTAGTCGAACCACTTCCCGACGGGTTCCCGCCGCCTGCGGACGAGGTCGAAGGCCTCCGGCGCGGTCCTGGCGCCGATCAACGGCGTCGCCAGCAGCAGTCGGATCGCCCGCGCGACCTCCTCGCGCTCCGCGACGACCAGCTGGTTCGCGAGGTTGCTCATCCGGCCGCCGTTCCTTCGGCAGCACCCGGCGACCGCCGCGCCGGGCGACCGCCCGCCGTGCGGATCTCGACGTCGTAGTCGGGGCTGGTGAACACGCCGCGCGGCGTCCTGATCACGGCCTGGACCCGGTGTGCCGCCGGTGGTTTCAGCAGGATCTCCACCCGCCCGTCGCCCGTGCCGGCCCGGTGGGCACCGTGCCGGTCGGGCGCCGTGGCCAGGGCCCGTCCGAGCAGGTCCAGCAGCCGTTCGAGCACATCGTGGTCCAGCAGCTCGAACTGGGACAGCCGGATACCGCCACCGGTGTCCAGGCGGTCCCACGCGACCTTCAAAGCCGCCCGTTCCGCACGGGCCCGCTCGACGCGCGTCGCCTTGACCGCGGTGACGTCGCGCACCCGTCCGGTCCGGCTGAACCGCTCGGTCCGCCCGGAGCTGCGCAGGAGGGCGGACACCTCCACCGGCGGCGCATCGGTCCACCGGGCCGACGAGCTGACCAGTTCCGGGTCGGGGTGCGCGAGGTGCGCGTGCCGGGCCGAACCGAGCCCGAAGGCGGTGGACCACAGCAGGTGCAGGTCCTCCTCCGACGGTGCGGCCGCGAACCAGCGCGCCAGCTCGCGGAAGTCGGCCGCCGCGCTGGTCGACCTGCGTCGCGACTCGGTGATCCGGTCCAGGACCTGCAACAACGCGATGATCGCCCGTCTGGCGACCACGAACAGCTGTTGCACTCTGGGCACGCTGCCGTCCACCGGCGAGAACCACGCCCGCAACCCCTCCCACCTGGTCCGGCGCAGTTCCATCCACGCCACGCCCGGATCGTCCCCGGCGGTGGGCGGTAGTTCGGCGCCGATCAGCGCGCGGTGGTGGAGAAGAGCCACCCCGTGGTCCTCGACCCGCTCGATCCGGTTGGCGATCGCGTGCGCCCGCTGCTCCAGGTTCGTGGTGAACTCCTGCAGGTAGGCCACGGTCGCCGCCTTGACCTCGCGGAACGTCTCCTGGTCCGCGCCCTCGGCACGCAGCAGGCGTTGCAGCGCGCCGTTGAACTGCTTGGTGTTGCCCCGCAGCGCCTCCAGGTGACCTTCGAGCTCGACCAGCGTGCTGAAGATCCTGCGATCCGGCACAGCGGGGTCACCCAGGTGCGCGGCCAGTTCGCCGAGCCGATCCGCGATCGCGTCCAGCACAGCCGTCTGGAGCGCTCCCGTCGAGGCCAGCACGCTCATCGCGTGCACCACCCCGGCCAGGGCGGCCTCACCGCGCCTGGTCAGCGAGTACTGGAGGTTGCGCCGCTCGTACTCGTCGGCGGTCCGGTAGTTCTCGGCGTGGTTCTGGGTGACGTCGAGCAGCTTCCAGTCGCGCAGGCTACCCAGCGCCTCGATGAGGTCCTTGTCGTCCAGCGAGTCGAGCCACCCGACCGACCGGAGCCTCGTCCGCACGTCGTCCACCCCGAGAGTGGTCTCCAGGCGTTCGTTGGCCTCACCGAACGCGTGCAGGATCGCGACGTAGAGCTCGGCCCGCTCGCCGCTGGTGAACCGGAACATCTCCGGCGGCACGCGCATGGCCCCCACGAACGCCCCCTTCCCACGCGCCGAGCACGCTACGGCAGGCCACCGACAGGCCCTCCGCAATCATCGAGTTCGTCCAGCAGCCGCGCGGTGACCCGCTCCTCCGGCACCGCCGATCCGTGCTCGCGCATCGCGTCTGCCAGTCCACCGTCCCAGGGCGCTTCGGTGACCCGCCCCACGGGCGTGCCGACGCGTGCGTCGCGCAGCGCCAGCAGGTAGTCGTCGGTGGCCATGTGCCACGGCGCGGCGCCGGTGCGCGCCATCACGTGCGCGGCGATCCGAACGCCCTCGCCGTCGAAGTCGCCGTGGTAGTGGAGAGCCGCCCCGGCTACGGACAAACCTCGTAGCAGCGCGATCACCGCGCTGTTCGGCCAGCCCGACGTGCACACCACCGGCGGGCACGAACCACCGAACCGGGCGACCGCCACCGCCGGCACGCTCGGGTTCTCGAACACCCACACGTCCCCCGGCACCCCGACGAACGACGTGGCCCGCACCTGCGCCAACGTCAACGCCGCGACGTGTCCGGAGTCCGCGCACGCGTGCAGCACCCGACTGCCGACATCATCACCGCGCAACCGCAGACCCGCCGCCAGGACGACCGACGACAGCTCGTCCTCGACCACCCCCGTGCGCTCCCACAGCGCACGCCGCTCCTGCGCGTCCCGAGACGGGTCGACGCCGTAGACCGCCGCCAACGCGCGCAGGACCAGCCCGGCGCACCGGGTTCCTTCGTCCAGGGCGTGCGGGTCACCGAGCACCCGCTCGGCCAGCACCGGCAGCGGCACCCCCGCCCCGGGCAACGCGCCGACGACCCGCAAGGCCCGGTCGAGATCGGCCCGCGTGCGCTCGACGGAACCGCCGACGAGCCCCGCCCGCCGGACGGCGTCCACCCACTCCCGCAGCGCCGGCTGGGCGGTCACCACGGGGTGCCCGGACAGCCAGGCCCACAGCTCGGCTCGCGCCGCGTCCCCGAGCGCCCGCCGGCCGGCCCGGTCGTCCAGCGGACCCAGCAGGGACGCCACGACCTCGCGCACGCCCGCACCCACGGAGGACAGCAGCAGCTCGTCGAGCGCGGCGAGGGACACCGTCGCGTACTCGCCCGGCAGGCGTTCCGAACCCAGCAGGTCCGCCAGGGCCGACCGCTGCTCGTCGTCGAGGGGGCCGACCTTGACCCGGGTGACCTGCCGCCCCGACGACAGCCGGTCGTGCACGACCCTCCACAGCGGCAGCAGGTGGGCCGAGCCGAGTCCGTCCGACGAGCGCACGCGCCGATCCTGTCAGAGGCCCGTCGCACCGGGGCTGGACGCCCGGATCGGCACCCGGCCCACGACCGGGAGGAGTCGCGCGGTTCAGATCACACCGAGGGCGAGCATCGCGTCGGCGACCTGGATGAAGCCGGCGATGTTCGCCCCGGCCAGGTAGTTCCCGGGCTTGCCGTAGCGGTCGGCGGCCTCCAGGCAGCGGTCGTGGATGCCGTGCATGATGTCCGCGAGCCGCCGTTCGGTGTGGTCGAAGCTCCAGGAGTCCCGGGACGCGTTCTGCTGCATCTCCAGGGCGCTGGTGGCCACACCGCCCGCGTTGGCGGCCTTGCCCGGGGCGAAGAGGACGCCGGCTTCGGCGAACAGCCGCACGGCGTCCGGGGTGCACGGCATGTTGGCGCCCTCGGCGACGATGGCGCACCCGTTGTCGATCAGCACGGCGGCGTCACGCCCGTTGAGCTCGTTCTGCGTCGCGCAGGGCAGCGCGATGTCGCACGGGACGTCCCAGACCGACCCGCCCTCGACGTACCGGGCCCCGGAACGTGTCTCGGCGTAGGTCGAGATGCGGGCCCGGCGCTTCTCCTTGACCTCCTTGAGCAGGTCGAGGTCGATGCCGTGCTCGTCGACCACGTAGCCGTTGGAGTCGGAGCAGGCGATCACCGTGCCACCGAGCTGCCGGACCTTCTCCGCCGCGTAGATGGCGACGTTCCCGGACCCGGAGACCACCACCTTCTTGCCGTCGAACGAGTCGCCGCGGACCTTCAGCATCTCCTCGACGAAGAACACCGTGCCGTAGCCGGTCGCCTCGGTCCGCACCTGCGAACCGCCCCAGGTCAGCCCCTTGCCGGTGAGCACGCCGGACTCGTAGCGGTTGGTGATGCGCTTGTACTGGCCGAACAGGTAGCCGATCTCCCGGCCGCCGACCCCGATGTCGCCGGCGGGCACGTCGGTGTGCTCGCCGATGTGCCGGTAGAGCTCGGTCATGAACGCCTGGCAGAAGCGCATGACCTCGCCGTCGGAACGGCCCTTGGGGTCGAAGTCCGACCCGCCCTTGCCACCCCCGATGGGCATGCCGGTGAGCGAGTTCTTGAAGATCTGCTCGAAACCGAGGAACTTGACGATCCCCAGGTACACGGTGGGGTGGAACCGCAGGCCCCCCTTGTACGGCCCGAGGGCGGAGTTGAACTCGACCCTGAAACCCCGGTTGATCCGCACCGCACCCGAGTCGTCGACCCACGGGACGCGGAAGATGATCTGCCGCTCGGGCTCGCACAACCGGCGGATCACCGCGGCGTCGGTGTACTCCGGGTGCTTGGCCACCACCGGACCGAGGCTGTCCAGCACCTCGCGCACCGCCTGGTGGAACTCGTCCTCACCGGGGTTCCGGCGCAACACCTCGTCGTAGATGTCGCCCAACTTCTCGTCCAGGATCGGCACGTACCCACTCCTCGATCACCTGTCACCGTCACGCGGGGGTATCCACCCCCACAGGCATTCCACCTCATGTGGGATGCGATCGGACCATGGGACAGCGGTGAGTCGGGTCACCCGGAGTTCGTTGTGGTTACAGGGAATGCCCGGATCGCCACGCGGGGGCGACGTCGGCGCGACACGAGTCCGCCGACCGACGCCCCCTACGACCGGCCGCCGGCACGAACCCACCCCCGGCATCGAGGCTGGGTGATGCCGTGTGTCCGGTGACGGCGACCGATTCGACGGGCGTGAACCGATCGCGGCGCGTCGACCGGGACGCACCCGGCCGACGCGCTCCCGGCTATCGCTTGTGGATGATCCAGCGCTGGTCGTGCCGCTCAGAGTCGCACGACGTGAGGATCAGTTCCTTGTAGACGCCGTTGTGCGTGACGCAACGGCCGGTGTTCCCCAACTCGAACAGCCAGGAGTGGTAGCCGTCAGGGGAATTGCCGACCCACCGTTGATCCGCGGAGCCGTCGCAGGGTCGGCCTGCCAGCTTGTCGTCGATCGCCGTCGCACACCATCCGTACCTCTTGTCCCTGACGGTGCCGTCGTCGGAGATGAACCAGGTCTGGTTGTCCTCTCCGTGGGAGGGGTGGGGGATGACCGGGTATTCGGGATCCCAGGCCCAGTTGGTCTGGTCCCACACATCGCCCGGCCGGGCGACGCTTTCGAGCACCCACTCGTCCTGTGGGGTGTCGAGCGGGTCGGCGTTGGAGGTCGGTGCGATGAGCAGCGCCGAAGCAGCCACGACGACGGCGGCAGGGATTCGTCCGAACTTCATTCGCTTTTCCTTCCGGTGACGGTGTTCGCGTGCACCGTCAAGTAGAAGCGCCGGACAGGATCTGCGAGCGGCGAAAACAACTATGGTGGCGGTAAATTACCCGGTCCGGTCGAAGTGGACGTCGTGCCGGTCACGGACGCGGGAGTGACGAGCGACGTCACCCCACCGTCCGTGGCACGGAGGGTTCTACGGGGTGACCCGATGGCAGATCGCTGCGGTGGTCGCTCGCCGTTGTGCTCGGACTGCGGGCGTCACGTTCCCGTACCCGATCCACAGGTGTTGCGGGACCGGTTTCAGCGACGCCCTGTTGACGAGCCCGACCCCGGACAGGCCATGGCCGCTGGCCAGGAGCTGCCGCCTACCTGGAAGAGCTGGTACTCAGGAAGAACGCCGAGCCTGGCGACGACTTGCTCGGCACACTGACCGTCGAGCAGTTCCGGATCGGCGCGATGCCTCCAGGCGAGGTCGCCGTGCCGGGCCAAGTCCTCCCGGCAGCCGGCATGACACCACCGCGCCTTGGTCGACGGTAATCCTCACCGCTTCCTTCGTTTCACCAGGTGACGACTAGTTCTCGCGCTGTGCGGAGGGCGGCCACCAGTGGCCACACCATCATCTACCTGCGACGACGCTCGCATTCGAGATCACATGCAGCTCATGAACCTTCACGCTTGACCTTGTTTCGTGTCACGCGCGATGTCACGACAGCGATCACATCGAAGATCGACCCTTCCTAAAAAACCACTCTTCTGAGTGAAAGGGCTCAGAGCCAAAGGTTCCGATGCTGAGACGAGACACCGACCATGACCGACAAGAATGTGATCTCCGCTCACCACTCCGGGCACGATCACGGGTACCAAGTGCACTCAGAGCTGATCTCACGTGATGGCTTTGGCGAGTTGCTTGATGCAGGTCAGCGCTGCGGCCGAGGTCGATCAGGGCGGCCAGACGGACAGCGCACCGATCTACGTCATCATGGACAGCCTGTCGGCCAACAAGCCACCGAAGACCTCAAGTGAGCCAGCTCAACAACTTTGAGATGTGTCTGAGCCCAACCTAGGCCTTCGAGGTCCAGTCCGGGCCGCTGCGATCTTCGTCATCGCCCACTCGAACCGCCCCAACCACACCGGGCCGGCATGTGGGCTTCAGACACCCGTGCGCTGGCGCAACGCCATCGCCCGCCACCCCGACCTCCTCGCCGCCCAAGGCCACGAACGAGCACGCAACCGCAGCGAACGCCGTGTGGTCAACGCATCAGTAGTACTCGGAGGTTTGCCACTGGAGGCTGGGCGGTCGGAGCCCGGTGGTGGCGAGTTCGTGCAGTGCCCGTCGCCACACGGTCAGGGGCAGGGCCGCGCTGCGGGGGAACTGGGTCAGGGTGGCCTTGTCGATGTACAGCGGTGGGGCGTTGTCGGGTGCCGGCGTGTTCGTCGCGCGGGTGACCCAGACTCCGCCATCGGGGCCGAGTCCGGCGAGATCCGGTGTGTCGGAGGGCAGCATGTCACGGGGGCCGGCGAACAGGATCGCGCCGATCCCCGCCCGCCCGTCCATGTCGATCTTGACGATGTGGTCGGGCAGGTCGTGCGGACCGACCAGAGGCCGGACCGACAGGACGTGGCGCGACGACCTGGCCTCCCACGCCCGTGTGCTGCGCGCGGAGTACCTGCTCCACCGCGACGGGGCCCACGTCTTGAGCGGCACGCGGCTCACCGACCCCAAGTGGTCCGCATGAAGAAGCCGTGGTTCGAACGGTGGAGCACGTCCGGCTGGAAGCTCGCCGACGTCGACGACGCCGTCGACCTGGTCACCGCGTTCGTCGTCGGCTTCGTCATCGAAGAACAGGAACGCCGCCAAGCCGCCGAGACCGATCCGGACCGGTACTCGATCGTCCAGCGCGAGGCCTGGCGGGGAGGAGGCGTCGCACTGGTCAAGGACGCCGCGCACCTTCACGACGAGGGCGACCAGCGGTTCGAACGACAACTCGGCATCGTCCTGGACGGGCTCGCGGCCCATCTGGACGGTTGAGAGGTCCGTGCTTCGTGAGGCTGCGCCAACGGATAGCGGCGAACCGGCGGGCGGAGCGACAGGCTTGCAACGGCGTCGGACCAAGCTCCTATCAGACCTATTCAGTCTGGCCGGTGCGCAACACAGCTGGCGACGCCGGGCGGCCCCTGCCGCCTGTCGGCTACAGCAGAGAACACCCGGCGCCGCAGGAGATTCAGGAGTGCCAGTCGCCGAACATTTCGACGAAGTTCCTACCGGTGACCTTGGCGCCGTGGTAGGTGCCTTCGAACGCGGCGGTGGCTTCCAGACGCCCGTTGCCGCCGAGGATGATCTCCTGCCCCGGGTTGCCGGTGACTCGCACCGTGAGACGGGTCTTCAGCGCCGGGATGTTGACGATCCACCGGGTCGGGTACCTCTGTCCGGTCGTGGGGCTGGTCCAGTACTCACCCGCGTCGTCAGCGAGCGGCACGACGGATGCCACCTCGTAGGAGCCGTCCTTGCGCAAAACCGTTGCCCAGGTGTGCGTCTCACCGTCGGCTCGGACGGCGTCCCAGACGGCCACCGCATCACCGTTGGGCATGTTGAGGTTCATCCAGCTCCAGTGATTGCCCGGTGCCCCGTCGGTCGGTCCCCACTGACGGTCCAGCCAGGACTGGCCGGTGATCTGCCGGGGGCGCCCGTCGAGGGTGAGGGTGCCGGTCGTCCGCAGGTCGGGAAGGGCGAACTCGTAGTTGGTCTGGCCGAAGAGGGAGAACGCTCCGGTGCCGCCGTAGTTCAGGGCCGGTCCGCGCGCTTGAAGCACGACATCAAGGGAGCCCCACGGCACGTCGAGGGAGACGGACATCCGCTGTGCGTTCCCCGTCCACTTCAGACCGGGCGCCGTGATGTCGAGGCCCGTCGTGCTCCAGGCGTAGTCGCTCGCGTCGACCCTGGTGGCGTGGCTCTTGTACCAGCCGGTGGTCGCGTCGTGGACGGAGAACAGCAGCAGGTTGCCCGGCCCCTTCGGGATGCGCACGGTGTGCACCAGCAGACCTATGTCGTGACCCCCGGAGTTCACTCGACTGGTGAAGTAGATCGAGTCGGCCCAGTCGTCCTCCGGACCCGGCGTCTTGGCGCCGAGATCCGCGGCCGGATCCACCAGTGCCGGGATCCCGCCGGCGGCAACCGTCCCCGCGGGTGCGGGGTTCCTGTCGTCGGCTCCTGCCAGAGGTGAGCTGACCGTCGAACCCAGCATGGCTGCCAGGGCCGCGGCAGCGGCCAGTTTGGTTCCGATACTTCGTCGCATGGGGACCTTCCGGGCACGTAGCGATACTTTGCATTACCAACTAAACCCAGTATGGTTTGTATTACAAATGATGTCAAGCGGCGGCCCCGACGACGTCACAACGCTGCTGACCCGTCACAGCGGGAGCACCGTGCCCCGCACGAAGACCCGCTCTCCGACGCGGTCAACCGCACGTCGGCGCGAACTTTGAGGTCGGTGGTCGAGCGGAGGGAGTGGTGTGATCGGCGCAGGACGTTCACGCGCCCGCCGCCCAGCAACGGCTTGTCCTCCGGACCGGCGAAGTACGGGTCGATCGAGATGGGGCGGTGGTCGTTTCGGCTGGGGCAGTACTGGTTGCGCCAGCGCCCGCACAATCCACCAGTGCCGATATTCGCGCGCGCTCTTCCCGAAGTCGTCGTCGGGGCGGCCGGGAAGGCTCGGTACGGGCACGCCCCAGGCCGATGTAGCGCACGGTGGGATCAAGAACCAGGTCGAGGCGTGCGATCCGGCGTCGGGCAGCGCGAGGCGCGATCATCGGTTCCGAACGCACCAACGTCTGCCCCATCAGCAGCCGCGTCACGAGGATGGTGCGCTGCAAGCCGTTGCAAGCGGCCGATCGGCTGCGACACAGGGCCGCCCTGCCGGGAAGTCGTCCGCGAGTCGGGTTCACCCTTACCCAGAGGTGTACTGCCAGTTCATCCCCACGGGCCGATGTGCGAGGTGTGGCGGTTCCGGTGAGCCTTCTGCACAATTGATGTTGCTGCCGAAGAGAACTCATGACCTTCGTGACCGACGCCCTCGACGGGCTGGCCAGTCTGCCGCAGCCCGCCGTGCTCGCGGTGACAGGTGCGTTGACGCTGGCGGAGTGCACGCTCGGCGTGGGATCCCTCGCGCCAGGCAGTTCACCGCCCAGGTGGTGCCGTGCAATGTCCAGCCGTTCTTGACCGCCAGGGGCGGATGATCGGGTAGATGTGCTTGCGGGCATAGCCGTCATAGGTCTCGCGGGTGGTGCGCTCCAACCGGGCTGCGGTGATGTGGGCGGCGACCATGAAGCCGACCGTGGCGTTGGTGCGGGGATGGGAGCGTTCGTCGATCTCGCGGAGGAAGCGGTCGCGGGCCTCCTGGGCGAGGCGCTCGGCGTCCGGGCCCGCCGGGACGACCTCGACGAGGTAGTGGCGGCGCTTGGTGATCACGTCCAGACCGGCATACACACGAACGCGCACAGCGCCACTCGGCAGCGAGTCGATGCTGCCGCGCTCCCTGCGCGTTGCGCCGTCCGGACGAGCCATGAGGAGGACGATAAGCTGAAACCCGCGTCATGTGTGATGTCACGGCGCGGGTTTCATGGGAGGCGCTCGAATCCTCGAACGCCAGGTCAAGAGGTGGTGCCCCCGGCAGGATTCGAACCTGCGCACCCGCCTCCGGAGGGCGGTGCTCTATCCCCTGAGCTACGGGGGCCGCAGCTACGGGAAGAAGCTTAGCAGGGGTGGGCGAGGGGGTTCGCACCCCCTACCCTCCGGATCATGGATCCGGCGCGTGAGCGTTTCGTCGAGGTTGGTGAGCTGCGGGTTCGGGTTTGGGAGGAGGGGGTGGAGGGGGCGCCTGCGGTGGTGTTGGCGCATGGCTTCCCGGACGACCTCCGGGTGTGGGACGGGGTGGTTCGGGCGCTTCGGGGGCGGTTCCGGGTTGTTCGGTTCGACGTTCGGGGAGCCGGTGGGTCCGGGCGGCCCGCGGAGCGCAGTGGGTACCGGATGGGGGCGTTGGTCGGGGACCTGTTGCGGGTGGTCGGGGATCGGGGGCCGGTTCACCTGGTCGGGCATGACTGGGGATCTGTCATCGGGTGGCAGGCCGTTGCCCGGCACCCTGAGGCGTTCCTGTCCTTCACCAGCATCTCCGGGCCCGACCTCGGTCATGTCGGCGACTGGGTGCGGCGGCATCGGCACAACCCGGCCGCGGTGTTGGGGCTGGTGTGGAAGTCCTGGTACATCGCCGGGTTCAAGGTTCCGGTGGTGCCCGAGCTGGTGTGGCGGATGCCTTGGGTCCGGCGGCGGCTGAACGCCGGCCACCGGGAGCTGGTGAACGGGCTGGAGCTGTACCGGGCGAACATCGGACACGGTGGGGCGCCTCGTCGGGTCGCGGTCCGGGTGCAGCAGATCGCCTTGCAGAACGACCCGTACGTGTCGGAGAAGCACCTGGAGGCCGCCGAGCCGTGGACGGCGGACCTCACGCGCCGCCCGCTGTTCGCCGGGCACTGGGCTCCGCGAACCCACCCCGAGCAGGTCGCACGGATGGTTGAGGACTTCATCGACGGCAAGGCCCGCCGGCAGCTTGTCGTCGTCACGGGGGCGGGCAGCGGCATCGGGAGGGCGACCGCGTTGCGGTTCGCGCGGGAGGGAGCCGAGGTCATCGCGGTGGACATCGATCTCGACACCGCCGAGAAGACCGCAGCAGAGGCACGGGGGCACGCGTACGGGCTCGACGTGACGGACAGCGCGGCCACGCACGAGCTCGCCCGACGGATCAAGCAGCGGCACGGCGTGCCGGACGTGGTGGTCGCCAACGCCGGGGTCGGGCTGGCCGGCCCGTTCCTCCAGACCTCGGAGGAGGACTGGCGCAGGGTGGTGGACGTCAACCTCTGGGGGGTCGTGCACACGCTTCGGGCGTTCGCTCCCCTGCTGGTCGAACGCGCCCAGGGCGGCCACCTGGTCGTGACCGCCTCGATGGCCGGGTTCTTCCCCACGCCCGCGCTGCCCGCCTACTCGACCACGAAGGCCGCCGTCCTGATGCTCGCCCAGTGCCTCGCCGCCGAACTCCGGCCGCACGGCGTCGGGGTCAGCGCGATCTGTCCGGGTGTGGTGGACACGAACATCACAGCGACCACGCGGTTCGCCGGAACGGGTGACGCAGAACAGGTTGCGAAGCGGCAGAAGGCCGGCAAGGCTTATCGACTGCGTGGTTTCCGACCGGAGAGGGTGGCCGACCAGGTGTTGCGGGCGGTACAACGCAACAGGACGATCGTGCCGGTGACCGCGGAGGCCAAGTTCGTGCGCTTCGCGAACCGGGTCTCACCTCGCCTCGTCCGTGCGCTGGGACGGGTGGTCAACCCCGTCTAACGGCCGGTTGCACTCATGCGCATGTGACTATATGTTTCCCCTATGGGTCACGGTCACGGCCACGGGGTCTCCTCGGGGAGCGCGAAGCACCTCGGCAAGTTGTGGATCGCGTTCGGCATCGGGGCGGCCTTCATGGTCCTCGAGTTCGCGGTCGGCTTCGCGACGCAATCGCTTGCGCTCATCTCCGACGCCGCCCACATGCTCACCGACGTCCTGGGCGTGGGCATGGCCCTCACCGCGATCCTGCTGGCCCGCCGCGCCTCGTTCCAGGGCAGCCGCACGTTCGGCCTGTACCGGGCCGAGGTGCTCGCCGCGCTGGCCAACGCCGTGCTGCTGTTCGGCGTGGCCGGGTACGTGGTGTTCGAGGCCTTCGGGCGGTTCGGCAACCCGCCCGAGGTGCCCGGCCTGCCGGTCGTGCTGGCCGCCGCCGCCGGGCTGGTGGCGAACGTCGCCTCGTTCCTGATGCTCCGCGAGGGCGCGAAGGACAGCATCAACGTGCGCGGCGCGTACCTGGAGGTGCTGGCCGACCTCATCGGCTCGGTCGGCGTGCTCGTCAGCGGCGCGGTGACGCTGGTCTTCGGCTGGCGCTACGCCGACCCGGTCATGGGTGTCGCGATCGGCCTGTGGGTGCTGCCGCGCACGTGGAAGCTCGCCGCGGGCGCGTTGCGGATCCTGTTCCAGCACGCCCCGGAGCGGCTCGACATCGACGCGATGCAGGCCGAACTCGGCCGGCTGGACGGCGTGGAGGAGGCGCACGACCTGCACGTGTGGACGCTGACGTCGGGCATGGAGGTCGCCTCGGCGCACCTCACCACCCACGCGGACGCCGACCCGGTCGTGGTGCTGGAGGCGGCGCAGACGCTGCTCGCCGACCGGTACCACATCGAGCACGCCACGCTTCAGGTCGAGCCCGGCGATTCCGCCAAGCGGTGCCGGGAGATCTCCTGGTGATACCGGGCCGCGTAGCCGGTCGGGGTCTCGCCGAACATCGCGGTGAAGTCGCGGACGAAGTGCGCCTGGTCGGCGTAGCCGAGGCCGGCCGCGAGCGCCGCCCAGTCGATCCGCCCGCCGGCCGCCATCCGCTCGGTCACCTCGTGCAGCCGGTAGCGCCGGATGACCCACTTCGGGCCGACGCCGACGTGCTCGGCGAACAGCCGCTGCAACTGCCGCGGGCTGCGCCCGGTCTCCTCGGCCAGCACGGACACCCTGGTGATCTCCGGCCGGGCGATGATCGTCTCCACGATCCCGGCCGCGAGTTCGGCCGCCGGGTCCGGGTCCGCCGGTAGGCACGATCGCAGCATCGCCTCCACCGCCGGCACGTCCACCGCACCGGGCAGGTCGGGGAACGCCGACGGCACGGTCCGGTCCGTCAGCGACCGGACCGGCGCACCCAGGAACGCCCGGAAGCGGCCCGGGCGGAACATCACGCCGAGCACCCGACCGTCGCCGTCGAGTTCCCGGAACGCGTGCCGGCTCGCCACCCCGCTGACCGACGCCTGCCCGTCGCGGAAGACCAGGTGCACGTTCGGGTACGGCACGATCAGCTGCCGGTACGGCCGTTCGTAGGACCACTCCACGATCCAGTACCGGACGACGTAGGGCGCGAGATCGTCGGAGGGCAGCCGGAACTCGTGCCGCTGATGCCTCCGCCAGTCCAGTTCCCGCTCGTCCCGCACCAGGTCAGGGTATGTCGCGTTTGTTCAATACCCCCGACGAGCCCGGCCCGTACCGTGCCGGCATGAACTTGGTTGAACAGGCCGCGGCTCCCGTCCTGGGCATCATCGACGACATCCGGTCCGACCAGTTGGACGCCCCGACGCCGTGCGCGGAGTTCGACGTGCGCCGGCTGATCCGGCACCTGCTGTTCTGGGGCCCGGCCCTGGAAGCCGCCGCCCGCAAGGAGCCGCCCTTCACGCCCGCCGGCGCGGAAGCGGACGTCGACCTGGACGGCTGGCAGCCGCGCCTGGCCGAGCAGCTCGAACGCACGGCAACGGCGTGGAGCGCACCCGCGGCTTGGACGGGCGTGACGAGCGTGGGCTCGCCGCAGGAGCTGCCCGCCGAGGTGGTCGGCGGCATGACGGTGACCGAGGTGCTGGTCCACGGCTGGGACCTGGCCACCGCCGTCGGCCTGCGGCCGGTGTGGGACGGGGACCTGCTGGCGTTCGTGCACCGCGACCTGCTGGGCAGTGCCGGGATGGGCCGGGAGTTGGGCCTCTACGGCCCCGAGGTGCCCGTCCCGGACGACGCGCCGATGCTCGACCGCGTGCTCGGCCTCACCGGGCGGAAGGCGTAGCGCGGCCCGAGCGGAGCCCCAGCCGCGCCGGTCGTCACAGCGCCGGTCGTCACGGCGCTGGAAATCACGGCGCCGGTCGTCACAGCTTCGCGCACTGGCCGATCTTCGGCCCACGCACCTCGTTCGCCCATCCGTTGTCCACCGGCGGCGGGTCGCTGGTCGTGCAGGACAGCGGCCCGCCCACGGTGTTCGCCGCGACCACCGTGCCGCCCCGGTTGGCGACCAGGTCGACCGGACCGACCGCCGAGTGCTCGACCGCCACCTCACCGGTCGAGCCGGTGACCGTGACCGGACCGCGGACCTCGGTGTCCACCAGCACCAACGCCGCCGCGCCGGACGCCGACACAGGCCCTCGCAGCTTCCCGCCGAAGACGTACAGCGACGCGCCGGCGTTCACCACCACCGGGCCGGTGACCGTGCCGCCGTCCACGCACGTAACGCCGCGCACCTGTAACGGCCCCCGGTGCTCGTCGGTGATGGTTGTCGTGCACGTGACGAACGGCTTCGCCAGCAACTCGACTTCGGCCAACGTGGCCGTGGACGGGAACTCCAGCCGGTAGTGCCGGTAGTGCCCGGCCTGCGGGATCTTGAACGCCCTGGTCTGCTGCCGCCACGCGAAGACCTCACCGGAGCGTTCATCCACGGTGGACCAGTTCTTCCCGTCGTACGAACCCTTCAGGACCCACGAAACCGGGTCGCCGGAGTCCTTGCCGGACGTCAGCGTGTAGAACTCCGCCTTCTCCTTCTTGTCCGGCAGGTCGACCTGGAGCCACGACACGCTGCCGGACGTCTGGGAAGTGTTGTCCAGCAACGAGGTCACCGCACGCGAGCCGGTGACGGTCGCCGACGAGGTCACGTCCCGCAGCGGCTTGGCCGGTTCCGTGCCGGTGGTCGGCGACGGCGGCGCGGCGTCCGCTCCCGTGGCCCACTTCGACGGCGTGGAGCCCATCTCGAAGTCGAGCGTGCCGCCCTGCGCGATCTCGGCGTGCGGCAGGTAGGCCTTGTCCCACTGCTTCCCGTTGACCTTCAACGACTGCACGTAGATGTTGCGGGCGCTGTTCTTCGGCGCGTTCACCACGAGCTTGCGACCGTTCTCCAGGTTCACCGTCATCCTGGTGAACAGCGGAGAACCGATCGCGTAGGTGGGGTTGCCCATCTGCAACGGGTAGAAGCCCAGGGCGCTGAACAGGTACCACGCCGACTGCTCGCCGTTGTCCTCGTCACCGGGGTAGCCCTGGCCGATCTCGCTGCCCAGGTAGAGCCGGGACAGGATCTCGCGGACCTTCTCCTGCGTCTTCCACGGCTGCCCGGCGTAGTCGTACATGTAGGTGATGTGGTGCGACACCTGGTTGCTGTGCCCGAGCTGCCCCATCCGCACGTCCCGCGCCTCGGTCATCTCGTGGATGACGCCGCCGTACGAGCCGGGGAACTTCGCGGTCTCCGGCGTGGCGAAGAACTCGTCCAGCTTCTGCGCCAGCGCTTCCCGCCCGCCGTACAGGTTCGCCAGCCCTTGACCGTCGTGCGGCACCGAGAACGCCATGTTCCAGCCGTCGGTCTCGGTGTAGTCGTGGCCCCACTCGCGCGGGTCGTACTCGGCGGCCGGCACCCGCCAGGAGCCGTCCGGTTTGCGTCCCTGGAAGAACTTCGTGTTCGGGTCGAACAGGTGGACGTAGTTCTGCGCCCGGTTCGCGAAGTACTCGTACTGGGCCAGGTAGTCCGCCTGGCCGGTCTGCTCGTGCAACGCCTTGGCCATGTTGGCGATGCCGTGGTCGTTGACGTAGCCCTCGATCGCCCACGACATGCCTTCGCCGGTGGCGGTGGCGGTGTAGCCGGTGAAGATCGAGGTGTCCAGGCCCTTGCGGCCGACGCCCGCGTTCGGCGGCGCGACGGTCGCGTTCTTCACCGCCGCGTCGAACGCCGCCTTGACGTCGAAGCCCTCGACGCCCTTGACGAACGCGTCCGCGAACGCCACGTCCGAACTGGTGCCGGTCATCAGGTTGGCGTAGCCGGGCGAGGACCAGCGCGAGATCCAGCCGCCGTCGCGGTACTGCTGCACGAACCCGTCCACCAGCTCCCCCGCTCTCGACGGGGTGAGCAGGCTGTAGGCGGGCCACGTCGTGCGGTAGGTGTCCCAGAACCCGTTGTTGACGTAGACCTTGCCGTCCACGACCTTCGCGCCGGTCCGGGTCGGTGTCGACGGCCCGGCCGGTTGCACGGGCGACGCGTACCGGTACTCCGGCTCGGCAGCCGTGCCGACGTTCTCGAAGCCGGAGTTCGGGTACAGGTAGAGCCGGTACAGGTTGGAGTACAGCGTGGTCAGCTGGTCCTCCGTGGCGCCTTCGACCTCCACCACCCGCAGGATCTCGTCCCACGCCCGCTGTGCCCGGTCGCGCACCGACTCGAAGGTGTCCGAACTGGACACTTCGAGTTCCAGGTTGCGACGGGCCTGCTCCACGCCGATCAACGAGGTGGCGATCCGCAGCGTCACGGTCTTGTCCGCCGACGTGTCGAACTGGAGGTAGCCCGCGACGTCGTCCCGGCCCGCGCCGGTCAGCCGCCCGCTCGCCTTCACCGGGCGGTCCACCACGCCGTACACGAACAGCCGCGTCGCACCGGTCGACAGGCCGCTCTTGACGTCGGAGAAGCCGGTGACGACGCCGGAGGCAGGGTCCAGCGTGAGACCACCGCTGTTGTTCACGTTGTCGAACACCAGGTTCGACGTGCCCTCGGTGAACGTGAAGCGGAACAGCGCGGCGTGGTCGGTCGGCGCGATCTCGGCACGCATCCCGTTCTCGAACTCCACGCCGTAGTAGTGCGCCCGCGCGGTCTCGTTCTCGTGCTTGAACGGCAAGGACCGCAGCGCGCGGTCGGCGGTCGGCGTGCCGGTCGACGGCATCACCTGGAACGTCTGCCGGTCCCCCATCCACGGGCTGGGCTCGTGGCTCGCGGTGAACGCCTGCAACGTCGGCAGGTTGTCCCGGTTGTTGCCCTTGGCGTACTCGTAGAGCCAGCTGATCGAGCCCGCGTTCGTCATGGGCGACCAGAAGTTGAACCCGTGCGGCACGGCCGTGGCCGGGAAGTTGTTGCCGCGCGAGAAACTCCCGCTGGAGTTCGTGCCGCGGGTGGTGAGCACGTGGTCCGTCGGCCGCGCCCGTTCGACCACGACCGGCGCGGACCTCACGGTGATGTCGTCGATCCAGCCGTTGAACGCGCCCGGCCCCTCGGGGTTGTCGTACGCCACCAGGATCCGCTTGATCGTCTTGCCCGCCGCCACCGATCCCACGACGGACGCGACCCGGTTCCACTGGTTGGTGTACAACGACTTCGCCGCGCCCTGGCCGCCCGGCGACAGCTCGAACCCGTGCTGGTCGCGCGCCCCCAGCCCGCTCAGGTAGGTGCCGTCCGAGAACGCCAGGTCCACCGACGCGAACGTGCTCGGGTAGTCCAGGTCGTCGGTGATGAACGACGGGAAGATCAGGTACGACAGCTCGGTCGAGGACGTCACCGGGATGTCGACCTCGAACACCTTGTTGTACGAGTACCCGCGCCCGGTGGCGACGTGCGTTCCCTGGTACCGCAACGCTTTCACGCCTGTGAAGCCCGCGCCCGCCTTCGCGTTGTAGCCGCCGACGGCGCCCCTGCCCACGGTGGTGCGCATGTTCCGCGCGGGCGGCGTGGTGGAGCCGTCCGAGAACTGGACCTCGGCCAGCTGCATCAGTCCGGCGTCACCGTGGTTCGCCGTGATGTCCAGCTGGTAGAAGCGGAACTCGGTGGTGTTCGGCATGTCGTAGAGCTTGGTCTGGAAGCGCGAGGCGAACGCTTCACCGGCCCGCGTGTCGATCGTCGTCCACGCCGAGCCGTCGTTCGAGCCGCGCAGCGCCCAGTCCTTCGGGTCGCGCTCGGGGGCGTCGTTGGCCGAGGTCAGGGCGTACCGCCGGACCGCGACCGGCTCGGGGAAGGTGAACCGCGCCCACCCGGTCGGCGCGAAGGCCAGCCACTTCGACGCGGTGTTGCCGTCGACCAGGTTCTCCTTGACCTCACCGGCTTCGGCGTGCTCCGAGCCGGCCGCGACGTCGACGACCCGGTCGGTGACGTTGCCCGGGATGCCGGTGGAGTCGGTGCCGTCGACGCCGGAGGTCTTGGGCGTGCCGTTCGCGTCCGTCTCCACCGTGCTCGCCCACTTGGGCTGCGGTTGCCCGTCTTCGAACGATGTGGCGAACAGCGTTTCGCTCACGGTCGGCTCCCCCGGTGCGGCGGTCGCGGACGACCAGCCTCCCACGCCCGACAGCACCACCGCAGCCGTCGTCGCCACGACCAGTGATCTCCGCAGGTGCCCCATCGCGCACGCCTCTCACCTCGGCAACCGCCTCGCGGGCCAGCGAAACCGCCGGTTGACATCGTTGTCAAGACCGTCCGGGCAGCTTGTCCGCAAGCCTGTCCGATCACTGCTCCACCCGATCTACACTCGCTCGCTGTGACGGTCCGCAAGTCGCCCCAGGTGGGCACACCCGCTGGTATGCGCGTGCTCAACCAGCGCGCTGTGCTCGACCGGTTGCGCCGCGGTGGTCCCGCGACCAGACCGCAGATCGCGAAGGAGACCGGGCTGTCCAAGCCGACCGTGGGCCAGGCGCTGCTCGATCTGGAGCAGCACGGCCTGGTGCGCACCGTCGGTCGCACCACGGCCGGTCCGGGCCGGTCGGCGATGGTGTACGAGCCGAACCCGGCTGCCGGGCACGTGCTGGGCATCGACATCGGCCGGCAGCGCATCCGGGTCGCCGTGGCGGACCTCGCGGGTTCGGTCAAGGCGCGGGTGGACGAGCGCAACCGGTGCCGGTCGGCGGGTGCGCTGGTGCGCACGGTCCGCGAACTGGCCGCCCGCACCGCCTCCGACGCCGGCCTGTCGCTGGACGACCTGGTGGTGAAGGTCATCGGCACGCCCGGCGTGCCCGACCCGCGCAACCAGACCCTGCACCACGCGCCGAACCTACCCGGCTTGGAGCGGCGGGGCCTGTTGGAGGAGCTGGAGGCCGAACTCGGCCCCGAGCTGGTGGTCGAGAACGACGCGAACCTGACGGCCGTGGGCGAACGCGCGTACGGCGCGGCGCGCAACGTGGACGTGTTCGTGTGCGTCACGGTGGGCACCGGGATCGGCATGGGCATCGTCGTGGACGGCCGGCTGTTCCGGGGCGCGCACGGCGCGGCGGGCGAGGTCGGCTACCTGCCCTACGGTCCTCCGTCCGAAGTGGACCGTGAGGTGCGCGGCCAGCTGGAGGCCGCCGCGGCCGCGGAATCCGTCGTGGCGCTGGCGAAGGAACACGGCGTCACCACCGCCAAGTCCGCCCGGGACGTGTTCTCGCTGGCGAAGTCCGGTGACGAACGGGCGCTGCGCGCGGTGCGGGACGAGGCCGGGCGGCTGGCGTACCTGGTGGCCTCGGTGGCCGCCGTGATAGATCCGGAACTGGTCGTGCTGGGCGGCGGCATCGGTAGCAATACCGGGCTGCTGCAGGAGCCGCTGGAGGCGGCGCTGCGCAGGATGACGCCGCTCGCGCCTCGGATCGTGGCGGGCGAGTTGGGCGACGGCGCGGTGCTCAGCGGGGCCATCGCGATGGGGTTGCGGTCGGCCCGCGATCTCGTCTTCGACCGCCGGGGAGCAGTCACTCTCTGAGAGTAGTCGAGTGGCACCCGCCTGGTGATTCACTCAATTGTCGTAGGTGTTAACTAGCCAGTACTGGCATAGCGTTACCACACCTCCTCCTGGAGGGTGTGTGTCCTTCCGTTGTTGCAAGGGGAGCCGGACGGGGAGTACGGGGGACGTGGTCCCCTTCCGGCCGTACACGGGGCAGGTGCCGCGCCCGAAAACACCTGCCCCGTGTGACAACGACCTGCGGTCGGTTCCGGAACCCGGTCGCGGAGCCCGGTCGCGAGTCCGGCGCCGGCGGTCAGTTCCAGATCGACGGGGCCCACTCCGGGTGGTCGATGAACGGGTTGCGGTTGTGCTGGTAGGCGTCGTAGATGACCTGGTTGCGGCGCTTCTCGAACGCGTCCGGCGGGTCCTGGGCGTGCCACTGCAGGAGCACCGACTGGCGGCCCATGTACGGCGCGGTGCCGTTGCCGACGTTGTTGTTCAGTTCCAGGTTCGCGAAGCCGTCGCCGCCCTCGTACCTGACCGCCATGTAGAAGAGCATCCGGGCCACGTCGCCCTTGACCGCGTTGCGCGGCTCCCACGAGTCGCCGTCGGTGTAGTTGCCCGGCGCCTCGGCCGCCACCGATCCGCCCAGGTCGAAGTCCTTGTTGCCGCGGTTCGCGTTCACCGACACGTCTTCCGGCCGCAGGTGGTGCAGGTCGGTGCCGGGTCCGGTGGCCGTACCGAAGTCGCCGTGGGACTTGGCCCAGACGTGCTCGCGGTTCCAGTCGTCGGCGTTGCCGCCGTTGGTCGACTTGCTCTGCGACCGGCCGCTGTAGAGCAGGACCACGTTCGCGGCGTTGCCCGGGTCTTCGTCCGTCACCTTCAGCGCGTTCCACACCTGGTCGTACGACAACTTCGTGTTCGTCCTGATGATCTGGTGCAAGACGGTTTTCAACGACGACCCGGACTTGCCGATGGCGTCCCGGTAGTACGTCGGGTCGTAGTCGCCGCCCGGTGCGCCGGTCGTGCTCGTCGGCGGGAGTGTCGCGGTGGTGGACGTGGTGGTGGGCGCGGTGCCGGCCGACGCGAACGCCGTCGGCGAGGTCAGTCCCGGATGCGAGAAGTACGCGGTGAGGGGACCGGTCACGTCGATCCGGGCGCCGAGCAGGCCGGGGTTGGTCCGCAGCCCCCACGCCGAGCGGAACGACGAAGTGATCTGCACGTAGATCATCTGGCTGGAGTTGGTCTGGTCGGGTGTGTCGGCCAGCGCCAACGCGTAGTCGGAGGGGAAGTTCGACCGGACCACGGTGGTGGCCGCGGTCGGCTGCCCGACGACGTAGCCCCGCACGGTGGCCGAAGAGCCGTTCTGCTGACCGATGGCCTGCGCGACGGTGATCGGCGCGGCTCCTGCGGCGGTGGTGGGCACGAGCAGGGTGGCGACAACGGTGGCGCCGGCGGCCAGTAGGCCAGTCAAGCGCCAAGGGAACTTTCGCACGGCTGGGTGTCCTCTCCCCGAGAGCGGCGGCGCAGGGTGCCGGCCCGCCGACCAGGACCTGACTGTGCGTGATCAACCGGTGCTGATCACCCAGGCAGGATCGCACGAAAGTGGCCACTGTCGAGTGAATCGTCACCGACGACGAGATGGCAGGTCGGTGCCGGCCAAGGACCACCCGGAGGCGTCGCCGGACGCTGGGGCGCCACCCGGCGAGCGGCCGGTCCGGCCGGGGTTCCGGAACGGCCGCCGACGACCGGCGGGGCAGGCGGGGATAGATTCCCGGTGGACCCGCCGTTGGAGGACCTGACCCGATGATCGACTCGTTGGCCGTGGCGCTGACCGTGCTGGCGCTGGTGGCGGCTGCCTGGGCGTTGCTGCTCGTGGTGCTCGACAAGCCGTTGACGCTGGAGACCAAGCTGACGCTCGGCATCGCGGGCGTGGTGGTGCTGCTGGAGGTCGGGCTGCTGGTGCAGGCCGTGATCGGGGTCGTGCGGCTGGTGGGGCTGGACCGGGACATCTCCGGCCCCACGTTCGTCGGCTACCTGGTCGCGCCGGTGCTGGTGCTGCCGCTGGCCGGGTTCTGGGCGCTGGCCGAACGGTCGCGGTGGGGTGCGTCGGTGCTGCTGGTGGGCTGCCTCAGCGTGCCGGTGATGATCCTGCGGCTGCACCAGGTGTGGGCCGGCCATGGCTGACGACCTCGCCCTCGCGACGCGCTCCGGGCCGGGACGGCTGCTGATCGCCGTGTACGGGATCTTCGCGATCGCCGCGACGTCGCGATCCGCCGTGCAGATCGCGACGCGCTTCGGTGAAGCCCCCGTCGCCTACCTGCTGTCCGCGTTGGCGGCCGTGGTCTACCTGCTGGCCACGGTCACGCTGGCGGTCGGCAGCCGTGCGTCGCGGCGGGTGGCTTTCCTGTCCTGCGCGGTGGAACTGGCGGGCGTGCTGGTGGTCGGCGCCGTCAGCCTCCTGGTGCCGTCGTGGTTCCCCGACGCGACGGTGTGGTCCGACTTCGGCAGCGGGTACGTCTTCATCCCGTTGGTGCTGCCGGTGCTGGGCCTGCTGTGGCTGCGACGGACGGCGGGTCCGCGGCGGGCGGCGGTCAACCCGGGATCGGGATGAGCCGGTCGGACAGCGCGGTCGTGGCTGGGAGCCCGTTGGACACGTAGGTCGGTTACCCGCTCACCATGCCAGGGATCTGCGGCCGGATCGGACGGGATCAACCCCGGACGTCGCCGAGTGACTCCAACACCGCCCGCAGGGTGTTCGCGAGCCCGCTCCGTTCGGTGGGGCTCAACGCCGCGAGCAGCCGATGCTCGGTGGCCAGATGGTCTGGCAGCGTCCGGTCGAAGAGGGCCTGGCCTTCGGCGGTCAGCGCGACCACCACACCCCGACCGTCGACCTCGCTCGGTTCACGGGTGACCAGGCCGCGCGCTTCCAGCCGGTCCAGCCGCTGGGTGATCGCGCCGGAGGTGACCATCGACGCGTGCATCAGCTCGGTCGGGGTCAGCCGGTGCGGCGGGGCGCTGCGCCGCAAGGTCGCCAGCACGTCGAACGACGCGCGGTCCAGGCCGTGCGAGGCGAACGTCTTGCGCAGTTCCCCGTCGACCAGACGAGCCAGCCGGGACAGCCGGCCGATCACCGCCATCGGCGAGACGTCCAGGTCAGGGCGCTGCGCGTGCCACTGCTCCAGCACGAGGTCCACGTGGTCGGTCACGCCACTACCTTAGCGGTGAGGCAAATCACCGCAGAACTACCTTAGCGATGAGCTAGTTTGACTTAGTGCTAAGCAACCGGCTGCTCACCGCGCTGGCCCCCGCCACCTGGGGCACGACGTACCTCGTCACCACCGAGTACCTGCCGCCGGACCGCCCGCTGCTGGCCGCCCTGCTCCGGTCGCTGCCGGCGGGCCTGCTGCTGGTCGCGGTGACCCGGCGACTGCCCGCCGGCGACTGGTGGTGGCGCTCGCTGGTGCTGGGCGCGCTGAACATCGGCGCGTTCCTGCCGCTGCTGTTCCTGGCCGCGTACCGGCTGCCGGGCGGGGTGGCGGCGACCGTGGGCGCGGTGCAGCCGCTGATGGTGGCCGGGCTCGCCGCCGGGCTGCTCGGTCAGCGGATGACGCTGCGGGTCGCGCTCGCGGCGGTCGCGGGCGTGGCCGGGGTGAGCCTGCTGGTGCTGCGGGCCGACGCGCGACTCGACTGGATCGGCGTGACGGCGGCGCTCGGCGGCGCGGCCGTGATGGCGGCCGGGACCGTGCTGAGCAAGCGATGGCGCTCACCGGCACCGCTGCTGGCCTCCACCGGCTGGCAGCTCGTCGCGGGCGGCCTGCTGCTCCTGCCGGTCACGCTGCTGGTGGAAGGTGCCCCGCCGGCGCTGTCGGCGACGAACGTGGCCGGGTACACGTACCTGGCCACCGTCGGCGCGGCCTTGTCGTACAGCCTGTGGTTCCGGGGCATCGGTCTGCTGCCGGCCACCGAGGTGACGTTCCTCGGGTTGCTCAGCCCGGTGGTGGCGACCGCCGTGGGGTGGCTCGCGCTGGGCCAGGACCTGACCGTGGCACAGGCGTTCGGAGCCGTTGTCGTTCTTGCCGCACTGGTCGTCGCGCAGACCCGAGGGAGGACCGGTCGGCTGCCGAGTCGGGGGCGGGCCGGTCGGCGCCCGCCCCTTCGGTCAGTCCCCTTCGGCTGGTCCCCCTCGGTCAGCCGAGTTCGGCGCACGTTCGCGCGTCCGGGTCGAGTGCCGCCTTCGGCACCCACCGGACGTTCGCGAACGACGCCTGGAACGGCCCGTCGGTGTAGACCAGGAACGGGGTGTTGACGTTCTCCAGGTCCAGTCCCCCGGCCGCGAAGCAAGACACCGGGATCTTCACCGTCGCCTTCGTCCCGTTCGGCAGACCGCTGAACAGGTTGCTGGCGTTCACTTCGGCGAAGCACGGGTAGACGCAGTGCACGCTGACCACCGTGCGGTTCGCCGGGTCCTGGTGCACGATCACGTCGAACACCAGGGCGGCGTCGGCGTTGAGGTAACCCCGGAGATCACTGCCACCGGCCGAGTCCTGGAGGTAGAGCTGGCCCGGACCGGTGCCGGTCCAGGTCGTCTTCAGCGCGTCGCCCTGCACGTTGACGTCGGCCGGGAGCACGTTGACCGGGCTGTGCGCGGCTTCGCCGTCGGGACCGATCTCGGTACCGCCCCAGTTGTCCTGCGAGCCGATGAAACCCTTGTACGGCGCGATGTCCCGCCGGTTGAACAGCTCCAGGTCCTCGGTCGCCGTGCCACCGCCACCGTTGCCCGAGCAGCCGGAGTCCGGTGACGTCTCGTCCAGTCGGCCGACGTTGCCGGTCTGCCACGAACGCAAGCCGTAGCCCGGCTCGAACAACGGGTCGTAGCCTGCCTGGCCGGGGTTGAGCGGTGTCTGGCACGCGCTGCGCGGCCACGAGTAGGACAGCGTGCCGGTGAATCCCGGATAGGTGTAACGCCCACGCACCAACAGATCCGCGACACCACCGCCCTCCGTGCCCGGCAGCCACGCGGCGACGAACGCGTCCGAGCGGTTCAGCTCCTTGTTGACGTACAAGGGGCGGCCCGACACGAAGACCGTGACGACGGGTGCGCCCCTGCCGCTGACCTTGTCCAGCACCGCGAGGTCGTTCGGGTAGAGCTTCGCGGCTTCCAACGTGCGCTTGCCGATGTCGCCGACGCCCTCCGCGTACGGGGTCTCGCCGATCACCGCGATCACCGCGTCGAAGCCCGCCGGGTCGACGTCGCCGGTCTCCGAGAACACGACGTCGCCGTCCCCCAACGCTTCGCGCAGGCCGCCGAGGATGGTGGTGCCGTCGGGGAAGTCCGCGTTGGTGTTGCCGGTGCCCTGCCAGGTCAACGTCCAGCCGCCGGTCTGGTTCTGGAGGCTGTCCGCGCTCTTGCCGACCACCAGCACCTTGGAGCGGGGCTTGAGCGGCAGCACGTGGTTGTCGTTCTTCAGCAGCACCTGCGACTTGCGCACCGCTTCACGGGCCAGCTCCCGGGCCTCCAACGCCTGCGCCGAACCGGCGTGCTCGCGTTCGGAGGGCTTCCTGCCGTCCAGCACGCCGCTGCGCAGCTTCACGCGCAGGATGCGGGTCACCGCGTCGTCGATGCGGGCCATCGGGATCTGGCCGCTCTCCACCTGCGCGGTGGTGTTGGCGATGAAAGCCTTCCAGTCGTTGGGCACCATCACCACGTCGATGCCGGCGTTGACGGCCTGCGGGCAGCTCGCGTTGGTGCAGCCGGCGACCTGGCCGATGCCGTTCCAGTCCGACACCACCAGGCCGTCGAAGCCGATCTTGCCCTTGAGGATGTCGTCGAGGGCGAGCTTGCTGCCGTGCAGCTTGCCTTCGTCGATGCCCAGATCGTCGTTCTTCCAACTGTTGAACGACACCATGACGGTCTGCGCGCCGGCGGCCAGCGCGCCGTAGTAGCCCTGCCCGTGGAGGTTGATCATCTCGGCTTCGGAGGACGCGTTGACACCCTGGTCCCTGCCGCCGGTCGTGCCGCCGTCGCCGATGAAGTGCTTGGCCGTGGCCAGCACGTCCACCCGGCGGCGGCCCTCGCCCTGGAGGCCCTTGACCGCCTCGTACCCGTAGGCGCGGGTGATCCTCGAGTCCTCGGAGAAGCCCTCGTAGGTGCGGCCCCAGCGGTCGTCGCGGACCACGGCCAGGGTCGGCGCGAACGCCCAGTCCTGGCCGGTGGCGCGGAGTTGCTCGGCGGTCGCCTCGTTGACGTCGCGGACCAGGCACGGGTCGTGGGCCGCGCCCAGGCCGATGTTGTGCGGGAAGACCGTCGCGCCGAAGACGTTGTTGTTGCCGTGCACGGCGTCGATGCCCCAGATCACCGGGACTTGGGTGCGGGTGGCCCTGGAGGCGTCCCAGTAGGCGTCGGCGAGGTCCAGCCAGGCCTGTGGCGCGGCGTGCTTGTCGCGGCCGGGCCACGAGCCGCCGCCGTTGAGCACGGAGCCGATGCCGTACTCGCGGACCTCGTCCGGGGTGATGGCGGCGATCTCCGGCTGGGTCATCTGGCCGACCTTCTCGGCCAGGGTCATCGACTCGACGATGCGGCGGATGCGCCGTTCGTCGGCCGGGGTGGACCGCACCCGGCTGCGGACCTGTGGCCAGTCGGCCAGGGTGGGCAGGGTCTTCTCGATCCGCGCGCAGCCGTGTTCGGTGCGGGGCTCGCCGATGACCGGGCGGCGGGGTGACGGGTCGGGTGCGGCGCCGGCGGCCCCGGTGAGCAAACCGGTGGCGAGCAGGGCGGCGAGTGCGGTGCTCAGGTGTCTGCGGGACATCTGCTGGTCCGTTCCTCGGCGGGGAGCGACGGCGTTGTCGTGCCGATCCTCTTCGCGTGGACTGTTTCGGTCAAGACCTTCATGAGAGCGCTTCCCCGCAGGTCAAGAGGACGTCTCCGGGTCCGCGCTGGTGGCAGCGGCGCAGTAGCCTGGGATTTCGGCGATATCCAGGCAACACTTCCGCTCCGGGTGGACACGAACAGGCATGACGACCGAAGACCCTGACGACCGCGCGCTGTGGTCCCAGGCAGCGGGGGGCAGCGGGTTCGCCTTCGGGGTGCTGTTCGACCGGCACGCGAAGGCGGTCTACAACCACTGCTTCCGGCTCACCGCGTCCTGGTCCGCCGCCGAGGACCACTTGCAGAACACGTTCCTGGTGGCGTGGCGCAAGCGGGACCGGCTGCGGTTGGAGCGCGACTCCGCGCTGCCGTGGCTGCTGGCCGTGGCCACCAACGTGGTGCGCAGCGACCGGCGCACGGTGGCGCGCCGGCTGCGGCTGTTCCACCGCGTGCCGGTGGAACAGCCGATCCCCGACCACGCGGACCAGGTGGCGGCCAGGGTGGACGACCAACGGCGGATGGAGGAGCTGTTGGGCGCGGTGAACCGGTTGCCGCGCAACGAACGCGAGGCGCTGGCGATGTGCGTGTGGTCGGGTGTGTCGTACGCCGACGCGGCGGCCGTGCTCGGCATCGCGGAAGGCAGCGTGCGGGCGCGGGTCAGCAAGGCCAAGGCCCGGCTCGGCAAGCTGCTCGACGCGCAGCGCGAGGTCGTCCCGCTCACCGCGATCCCCGTGGAGGACCGATGAACCGCACACTGCCCCCGGCCCGGGACCTGCCGCCCGGTCGTCAGGCCGAGATCCGCGCTCAGCTCGAACGCGCCGTCACCGCCCGCCGGGCTTTCCGTTACGCGCCTTTGATCACCGCCACGGTCGCCGTGGTCGCGGTGGTCGCCGCCGTCGCGTTCCTCGCGCCGTGGCAGCGGAACAACACCGTCGCCCCTGCCCAGAGCACCACCGGCACCGCGTCGGCGACCACGCCCGCGCAGACAAGGCCGGTCATCCCCGGACTGTCGCCGCAGCGGGTCGTGGAGATCGAGGAAGGCTGCCCGACCGTCGCGGGCGTGCAGGGGCAGGCCACCCTGTACCAGTACGTCGAGGACGAGGCGGGCAAGTTCGGTCTGCTCTACACGCGGGACACCGCGCTGGACTGCACGATCGACGGTCCCGCGATGCCGTTCAACTCCGGGCTCGCCGCCGGGCTCGCCCTCGACTGGCTGCCGGGCCACTTCTCGGTGGACCACAACAGCGGCATGGCCGGCGGCGACGTGCCGGGGAACAAGAGCGTCTACCGGGGACAGCACGGTTGGCGCGCGGTGTCCGGGCGGGTCTCTCCGGAGGTGGCCCGGGTGACGTACACCAACGACGGCCGGACCGTGGAAGCCACCGTCGCCAACGGCACTTACGTGGCGCGGATCGTGCACCCGACCACGTGGGCCATCCCGGAGGACGACACCATGGGCGAGATCCGCGCGTACGACTCGGTGGGCAGGCAGCTCGGCTCCAGCAACGACCTGAACGGCCGGTGCTTCGTCACGCCGGAGGACCGGAAGGTGATCCACAGCGGGTCGAACGGGGCCGACCCGGCGACCTGCGCGCCGGCGACCCGCTGGCGGTGACCGGTCAGGAAGGCCGCTCCGGCGGCCTTCCGGCCACACCCCGGTACGGCAACGTCTGGCTGTAGACGATGTTGGTCGTGGTGCTGCCGAACGCCGTCAGCTCGTTGACCACCCGCTCCAGGTGTGGCATCGAGGTGGCGGCGATCTTCAGCGTGTAGCAGTCCTCGCCCGTGGTGCGCAGGCACTCCAGGATCTCGGTGCGCTCGCCCAGCAGCTTCCTCAGCGGCTGGTGCTGGTTGCCCGGGTACTTCAGGCGCACCACGGCCAGCACGGTGAACCCGACCTTGTCCAGGTCGACGGCGGCGCGGTAGCCCGTGATGACGCCCGCCGACTCCAGCCGCTTGACGCGTTCGGTGGTGGCCGACGCGCTGAGGTTGACCCGGCGACCCAACTCGGTGAGCGCGATCCGGCCGTCCCGTTGCAGCTCGGCCAGGATCGCCCAGTCGGTCGCGTCCAGGGTCTCGGTCATCCGGTCAATCTACCGGGGAATCCACGGTCTTGGCCGGTCAACGCCGTGAGGAGCCCCTTCAGGAATCGTGCGCCGACGCATAGCCTTGATCACGTGCTGATCGGTGTGAACGTCCCCAACTTCGGCCCCGGCACCTCACCGGCCGTGCTGCGCGACTGGGCCCGGACCGTGGAGGGGCTCGGGTTCGACCTGCTGATGGTGTCCGACCACGTGGCGGTGACGCCGGACGTCGCGGAGCAGTACCCCGCTCCGTTCTACGAGCCGTTCACGACGCTGTCGTGGCTGGCCGGGGTGACCGAGCGGATCACGTTGGGCACCACGGTGCTGATCGCGCCGTACCGGCACCCGCTGCTGGTCGCCCGGATGGCGGCGAACCTCTCGCAGCTCAGCGGTGGCCGGTTCGTGCTGGGCGTCGGCGTCGGGTGGGCCCGGCAGGAGTTCGAGGCGCTCGGAGTCCCTTACGCGCGAAGGGGGAAGCTCACCGAGGAACTCATCGTGGCGGTGCGCGGGGCGTGGCAGGACGAAGCCGACTACGGGCCGGGACGGATCCCGATCTGGGTCGGCGGCCACAGCGACGCGGCACTGCGCCGCGCGGTCCGGCACGGCGACGCCTGGCACAGCCTGCGACTCACGCACACCGCGTGGCGGACCGCGTTGGCACGGCTGGAAGTCATCGCCGAGGAGGAGCAGAAACCGTTGCCCGCCTTGGCTCCCCGAATCCTGCTGCGGATCACCGACGAGCCGTTGGCGGACCGCCGGATGGGCGAGGGGTCCGTCGAGCAGGTGGTCGCCGACTTGGCAGAGCTGCGCGCACAGGGCGCGCAGGCCGTGGTGCTGGATCCGTTCGCGGGCGATCCGGAGGAGACCCGGCATCCCGAACAGGCGTGGCACGCACTTGCCACCGTACGAAAGGAATTCCGTTGAACGACCAGCACTTGCGCCGTGCCGTGGCACTCGCCGCCGAAGCCCGCGCGGGCGGGAACCCGCCGTTCGGGTCGTTGCTCGTGGGGCCGGACGGGACGGTCCTGGCGGAGGAGCGCAACTCCAGCCTCACCGACGACGACATCACCGCCCACCCGGAGCTGAAGCTGGCCCGTTGGGCGGCACGCGAACTCGACGCCGAGACCGCCGCCGGCACCACGATGTACACCAGCTGCGAGCCGTGCGGGATGTGCGCGGGCGCGTTGGCGCGTTCCGGGCTGGGGCGGGTGGTGTTCGCGCTGTCCACCGAGCAGCTCAACAGCCTGAAGACCTCCGGCGGCTTCCCCGAGGTGCCCACCGAGGGCCCCGCGCTCTTCGACGAGGCCCGCGTGCCCGTGGAGGGCTACTACCCCTAGCCGCCCGCGACGTGGTGCGTGCTCACAGGTGCCACTCGCCGCCTCGACTGTTGATGCGACGAACAAACCGTGTTGGGACAACGTTCCACATTCGCCTGGAATTGACGGAAACTCGTATTGCCGCAACGCCCCTCTCGACCTCGGCCGAGCCATCCGTCGTCATAGTCGCCCGGAATGGCGCCGACCTGCCGTCACCCGTCCTGGTGGCATCCGAAGGAGTGACGCGCCAGTCGGTGGCCTGCGAAGATGAGGACCGTGGGTTATCCCGGCAATCACACCCGACACAGAGTGATTGAAGCCTGAGACGTTCGCCCGAACGGTTAGGCTTCGAGTGAAATCCGCATTTGTCGCACGTGGTTTCGACACCCGCCCTGCCAGTATGGCCCACGGCCGAAGGGGGAAGGGTGGGGTTTCCGCGTGGCGACGGGGATCGTGTGCTCATTCGCCGAATTGGACGCACTCGGCGAGGCGCTGCGGATCAACGTGCGGCGCTTCCCGTTCACCATCGGCCACCACGGCTCGACCCGCGAGGAGCGGTTGGCCGTGGTGGCCGCGGTGCACCGCTCCCTGACGGCGCGCGACCTCGTCCGGGGGGACGAGTTCGCGCCCGAGCTGGTCGAACCGCTGCGCCTGTTCGCCGGGGGGCGTGCGGCCGTCGCGCTGGTCGGCACGTCCGGGGACAGCCGTCCGGTGGCGCTGGCCGTGCGCGACCGACGGGCCGGCGTGCTCGCGGTGCAGCACGGCGAGTCCGTCGAGTTCCAGCCGCGCCACCCGGACACCGTCGTGCGGGCGCTGGTCGACCTGCTCCCCGCCGTCCGCCCGGGCCCCGGCTCGTCGGTCACCGTCACGGACACTTCGGCACCGATCCGCCCGGTGGACGAGGACTTCTCCGAGTTCCGCTTCACCACCAGGCTCAAGCCCGCGGCGCCGTCGTCGCGCGCGGTGGTGGAGGAGATCCTGCGCCGCCCGAGGCTGGGCGCGGGCTACTTCACGGCGGTCACGTCGAACGGCACCGACCTCGGCACCGTGGGCTACCTGGACACCGACGTCGGCCGGTACGCCGTGATCCCCGGCGCCGAGCGCAACGGGCCGCCGTCCGCCACCTACACGCCGGCCGACCAGGCGACGTTGAGCCGCCGGCTGACCCGTCTGCTGGATTCACCCGGATGACCCGGCACCGACTCCGCGAACCGCGCGTCCGACCCACCGGATCGTGCCATCACTCTTTGTCACAAAGACTGTACCGAGCGTCAGATCAGGTGTCCTCCAGGGGAGTGAGAACAGCATGGCGGTAGACGGCGTGATCGCCGGCCTCAGCGGGATGTCCCACGCGGTCGCCGGATTCCAGGCCGCCACGGCGGCCGGGTTCACCATCAGCCAGTCAGGCGGCCAGGCACTGCTCAACGCGATCGACGACATGATCCAGGCCGCTGAGGAAACGCTGATGCGTGCCGAGATGCTCGCCCAGGAACCCCCGCTCGGCACGACACCGGCGGCACAGGTCTACAAGCCGTTCCTGGCGTCCATCGCCACCGATCCCGCGCAGGGCTTCATACCGGCGATCGACAAGTTCAAGGAAGACCTGGCACGACTGCGCACCAACGTGGAGCAGGCGATGGGCAGCTACCGGTCCACCGACGACGACCGCGCGCAAGGCCTGCAGAACATCGGCGGCTCGACCCTCAGCGCCTAACCGACCGGGGAGCACCCGTGAACTCTCGAACCAGCCTGGCCGTCCTGCTGACCGCACTGCTCGCCGTCGCCGCCTGCGGTGGGCCGGTCTCCGGGGACGCCCGACCCGCGTCCGGTGCGAGCACCGCGGGCAGCAGCACCTCGCCCAGCCCGTCCGGCAGCACCTCGGCGAGCCCGTCGGGCAACGCCGGCTCACCGGTTTCCCTGGAGGACACCGATCCCTGCACCCTGGTCACCACCGACGAGGTGACCGACGCGTTGGGAGCGCTGCGCAAGGAGCCGACCAAGGAGGTGATCGGCACGGCGAGGTCCTGCGTGTTCGCGCCCAAGCCGGCCACGTTCGCGGTCGGTATCCGCACCAACGTGGGACTGTCCGGCGTGCAGCCCAACGGGGGCGTGATCAAGGACATCAAGGTCGGCGACCGCGCCGCGAAAGAACTGCTCGGTGCGACCGGCAGTTGCGGGATCTATTTGGGCGTCACCGATTCCTCGCGCGTGGACGTAGTGCTGAACGCGACCGGCCAGGACCCGTGTCCACTCGCGTTGCGGATAGCGGAGCTGGTCGAGCCGAGACTGCCGTGACCGGCAGGGAGAGGACAGAGCGATGACGCACGGGGCTCCCGGGCAGCCATCAGACGTGTACCGCCGCTACCGCCTGGACCACCACTCCGAGAGCAGCACGGGCGAGGAGTTGCAGCAGCGCGTCGACCGCGAGTACAAGACGGAGTACGGACCGTTCGGTCCCTACATCGGTGGTCTGGTCGACCCCGGCCGCGTCGACGACCTGCTGGACCGTCAAGCAGCGCAACTGAAAGACGGCGTGCTCACCCGCTCCGCACCGGCCGACCCCGGCGTCTTCTACCTGGGGATCCCGCACCAGCGGCTGTACGACAGCGTGCACGAGGGCGTGGATCCGGGGCGGGTGGGCGACATGGGCACCGACTGGACCGAGCTGGGCAACAAACTGGCCACCTTCCACCAGGCCATCGCCACCGCGATCGGCAACAGCGAGGCCGACTGGGTGGGCGAGGCCGGCAACGGCGCACGACAGGCGTTGGCGGACATGGGGAACCGCGCCGGCGAGACGGGTGTCTCGGCGCAACTGGCCGGAACCCTGTTCACCCAACAGTCAAGAGCGCTGGCAGACGCCAAGAACACCGTGCCCCCACCACCGGCCGAACCGTTCGACGTGCGAGCGGCCAACGACAGGCTCCTGTCCATCACCGACCCGATCCAACTGGCCCAACAGGCCGCCGCCGACCGCGCAGCCTTCGAACAACAGCAGAAGGACCACCAGGAAGCCGCCCGCGTAGTAGAAACCTACGACCGCACGGTAGCCCAGACCTCAGCGGCCCAACCCGCATTCGCCCCCGCTCCCACCCCGCCGAAGGAACGCGTCGACCCGACCCCGGCCCCCCGACCAACCCCGGAAACCCCACCCGGCCGCACACCGACCCCCACTGTCAACGGCACCACGGAAACCTCGACCGCCACCGCGCAGCCCAGCATCCCGAAGGCCGATCCCAGCAGCCAATCGGCCAACACCCCGGGCGGCTCGACGCAAACCAGCGGAGCCTCCCTCACCCCGACCTACGCCCCGGTGCAGAACCCGAAGAACGGCCCCGGCACCGGCCCACTACCCGTCATCGGTGGAGCGCCAGGCAGAACCCCAAGCGGCACAGGCCATCCACCCGGCCGAAGCAACACACCGGCCGCCAGGCCAAGCACCCCCGGCAGCAGACCAGGAGGCCTACCCGGCGGCGCCGCAGCAGCCAGGGCCTTCGGCACCGGAGGCGCAGCCGGGTTCCCGCCAGGTACCGGCACACCACCCGGCGGCGCAGCCGGAAACCCCGGAGCAGCAACGCCAGGCGCACCCCGCAGCGGACCGACCGGCCCCGGCACCACCGCAGCCACCGGACGCGGCACCACCGGACCAGGCGGAATGCCCGGCATGCCCGGCGTCGGACCAACCGGTGCGCGCGGCGAAGAGGACATCGAGCACGAAACCCCGTCCTACCTGGTCGAACCCGACCCCGACGAGGTATTCGGCACCCCCGGCACCACCGCCCCGCCCGTCATCGGCGACTGGAGCCAATGAGGTACGGAGAGGAGTGTCGCGGGACCTACCACAGGTTCCCCGCGACACTCCTCGACACAAGCCACCACACGCCACCCGAACGCCTAACCCGCGCGCAGCGCACACCTCTCCGCCTGCGTGTCATCCCCGTATGGCCTGCCCGCAGGGAACCGCATGTGTCAAGGGCAGATCGACACCCGCGACCACCGCACACACATGATCGATCTGCCCTTGACGCATGTGGTTGTCTTTGACCTGGCCATACGGGGATGACACGCAGACCCACCGCCCTCCAAAGCTCGAAGAGCTTTGCAGGGCTCTTGTAGGGATCCTTGGCGGTCTGCCCGTCCGGCGAGGACGCCCTTACGCCCTTCAGACGAGGCCCCGTCCGGCGAGGCCACCCGCCCAGCAGGACGCTGCTACCCCCTCACCCCCGCCCCACCCTCACCCCTGCCCCACCCCCAGATGATCCCGCAAACTGGACCCCACATACTCCGACCGAAACACCCCACCCTCCTGCAACAACGGCACCACCGCATCCGCGAAGGCATCAAACCCACCCGGCGTGACGTGCGGCACCAAGATGAACCCGTCACTGGCATCCGCCTGCACCAGCTCGTTGATCTGCGTCGCCACCGTCGAAGCAGACCCGATGAACGTCTGCCGGGCCGTGGTCTCGATCACCAGCTCCCGGATCGACAGCTTCTTCGCCGCCGCCAACTCACGCCACTCCCGCGCCTTGCCCAACGGATCCCGGTACTGCCGCACACTGGCCCGCCCACGGGCGATCGTGTTCTCCCCCACCACCGGATCGATCTCCGGCAACGGCCCGTCCGGGTCGTACGAAGACAGGTCACGGTTCCACAGCTGCTCCAGGAACTTGATCGCCGTCTGCCCGCTCACCTGCTGACGCCGCACCTCGTGCGCCAGCTCCTGGGCCTCCGAGTCGCTGTCCCCCAGCACGAACGTGGCCGCGGGCAGCACCACCAGCTGGTCCGGCGTACGCCCGTACTTGGCCAGCCGCCCCTTCACGTCCCGGTAGAACGCCTGCCCCTCGGCCAGGGTGGCGTGCCGGCTGAAGATCGCATCCGCCTTCGCCGCGGCGAACTCCCGCCCCTCGTCCGAGTCCCCCGCCTGCAGGATCACCGGCCGCCCCTGCGGTGATCGGGGCAGGTCGAACTTCCCCGCGATGTCGAAGAACTCGTCACGGTACGAGAAAGCCCCGCCTTCCCGCCACGAGTCGAACAGCGCGGTCGCCGCGTCGAGGAACCGCTTCGCCCGCTCGTACCGCTGCGACTCGGGCAGGTAGCCGCCCCGCCGGAAGTTCTCCCCGGTGAACGCGTCCCACGACGTCACCACGTTCCACGCCGCCCGCCCTTCCGACAGGTGGTCCAGCGAGGTGAACTGCCGCGCCACCTCGAACGGTTCGTTGAACGTCGAGTTGATCGTCCCCGCCAGTCCCAGGTGGGACGTCACCGCCGCCAACCCGGCCAGCACGGTGAACGTGTCCGGCCGTCCCACCACGTCCAGGTCGTAGATCAGCCCGTTCTGCTCCCGCAGCCGCAGACCCTCGGCCAGGAAGAAGAAGTCGAACTTCGCCCGCTCCGCCGTCTGTGCGAAGTGGACGAACGACGAGAACTCGATGTGGCTGCCGGCTCGGGGGTCGCTCCACACGGTGGTGTTGTTGACGCCCGGGAAGTGCGCGGCCAGGTGGATCTGCTTCATCTCGCGTCCTCTCGGGCGGTTCAGGCGGCGTAGCGGTTGGCCGGTCGGGGCAGACCCAGGTGCCCCCGCAACGTGGAAGCCTCGTACGCGGTGCGGAAAACGCCACGCCGCTGCAACTCGGGCACCAGCTCCGACGTGACCGCCACCAGGTCGTCCGGCAACGCGGCGGGCCTCAGCCGGAACCCGGACACGCCGGCCTCGTGCCACTCCAAGAGGAAGTCGGCCAACTCCGCCGCCGTCCCGCCGAACACCAGCGCGTCCGACCACAGCCCTTCGAACGCCTCCACCCGCGCCTTCCCGTCGGCGCCCAGGAACACCACCACATCCGCGAAGTGGTGCAGGCCTTGCACTTCCGCGCCGATCGACCGCACGTCGTCCACGCTGTGCGGCGTGGTGAACACCAGGTCCGCCGAGCGACGGGCCAGGCCGTGGATCCGGGATGCGTGCGACAGCACGGCGACCGGCGGTTGACCTTGCGGTGGCCGTGGGGTGATCGACGGCCCCTTGACGCTGAACCAGTTGCCCGCGAAGTCGATGTAGTGCAGCTTGTCCCGGTCGATGAACCGCCCGGTGGCGACGTCGCGGATCTCGGCGTCGTCCTCCCAGCTGTCCCACAGCCGGCGCAGCACCTCCACGTAGTCGGCGGTCTCGTCCACCAGATCGTCCTGCACCGCGGCGTCCGGCAGCACGCCGTCCGGGGTTTCCGGGAACGTCCGCCGGCCGAAGTGCCGGGCGTGCTCGTTCGACCAGGAGCCCCGCACCCGGACGCCCGCGCGGCCGGTGCTGAGGTAGTCCAGCGTCGCGATGGCCTTGGACAGGTGGAACGGCTCGGTGAACGACGAGACCGCGGTCGGGATCAGCCCGATGTGCGAGGTCAGCGGCGCCACCCGGGACGCGACCAGCACCGAGTCCAACCGCCCGACCGGACCCAGGTCGTCCTCGAACGTGACGAAGTCCAGCAGGCCGCGCTCGGCCTCCCGCACCAGGTCGACCCAGTACCCCGGCGTGAACCGCGCGTCGTCGGGCGGCGTCACGGGATGCCACCCGGTGCCCTCCAACGCCACGGCGAGGTGCAGACCAGTTCCCATGTCCCGACTCCCTTCGACCTCCTTCGGATTCTGCGGCAGCGGGGAACCGGGTCACAGGGTCGACCATCCTGTGGGAAGGGTCAGGAATCTCCGCGTGCGGCGGGAATATCCGTGGCCGGTCCGGCCGTGGTTCAGATCCCTTCGACCAGCACGGTCCTCGACGCCAACGCACCCCGGAACGACACCGCGGGCAGCCCACCAGGCGGATCGAACACCGGCTCCATCCCCGTGCACACGACCAGCCTCACGTCATCCCGGTGCAGCAACACCGCGAGCACCTCGGCGTCCGCCACATCGGCGTGCTGGGCGTTCTCCACCACCACCGCGCACGGCGCCTCGACCCGGAGCAGTCCCGCCAGGAAGTGGGCGACCCGGGAAGGTTCCTCCAACGCCGCGGACGACAGGTCGGCGAGATCCGACCCCACGGCTCTGAGCAACGCGCCCGTCGCCGCGTACGGGCTACCCGGCTCCGCGTGCGCGTCGACCACCGCCAGCACACGGGGCAGGTCGAGCTTGCGGAGCAGGCGGGCGTGGTCGGGCACGGAGCGAGCACGTACCCACAGATGGCCGTTCACGCGTCACTGTAAGTCCGCCCACCGGCCGCACACGATCACCCGCAGGGCGCTGCCGGTTCCGACGTTCGTCCGCATCCGCCCACCCCCATCCCGTCTCGTCCACCCACCCCTACGCCTCATCCACCCACCCCCCATCCCGCCTCATCCACCCAACCTCATCCCCCTCACCCGGCCTGACCTGCGGAAACAAAATTCTCGAAAAAACTTCGAGGTCCGTGTCGATCCGGTGCCACCCCCGATCGTCGCGTAAGCAAGACGACCGAGAAGGGACCGCAGAGATGACCACCACCGCTCCGCAGACCACCACGACCGCCACCACCAAGAGCGCCACCGCCAAGCGCAACGACCTCGTGCTCGCCGCCTTCCGGATCGTGGTGTCCTTCCTGTTCGCCTGCCACGGCCTCCAGGGGTTCGGCCTGCTCGGCGGCATCGACGGGCAGGGCACGGCGGTCCCGTTCGGCTCCTTCCCCGGCTGGTGGGGCAGCGTGATCGAACTCGTCGGCTCGGTCCTGGTGCTGGTCGGCGTCGCGGCCCGGCCCGCGGCGGTGCTGTGCTCCGGCGCGATGGCGTTCGCCTACTTCGTGGTGCACCAGCCGACCGCTCTGCTGCCGATGCACAACATGGGTGAACTGGCCGCCATCTACAGCTGGGCGTTCCTGCTGATCGCGGTGCTCGGACCCGGCTCGTTCACGCTGAGCCGCGCGTTCCGCCGCTGACCCGAGCCACCCGCCTCCTCGCCCGACCCACCACCCACCTCCCCTCCCGACCCACCACCTACCTCCCGACCCACACGCTCCCCGACCCCCACCGCACGGTGACCCCACCCGCCCGCAAGCGAAGATGAGCACGTCAACACTCCGAAAGGGACTACGAAGATGCGTTTCATGGTGATCGTCAAGGCCACGCAGGAATCCGAAGCCGGCGCAATGCCCAGCGAAGAGGTGCTCCGCGAGATGGGCAGGTTCAACGAGGAGCTGGTGAAGGCCGGCGTCCTGCTCGCCGGCGAAGGCCTGCACCCCAGCGCGAAGGGTGCGCGGGTGTACTTCAACGGTGACCAGCGCACCGTGGTGGACGGGCCGTTCGCCGAGACCAAGGAGCTCATCGCGGGCTACTGGCTGCTGGAGCTGAAGTCCTTGGAGGAGGCCGTCGAGTGGGTGAAGCGGGTGCCGAACCCCACCGGCGAGGAGTCGCAGATCGAGATCCGCCAGGTGTTCTCGGCGGAGGACTTCGAGGCCCCTCAGGACGTCCTGGACCACGAGGAGAGCCTGCGCCAGCAGATCGCCGCCCAGCAGGCGGACAAGTAACCCCACGCCGGGCGCCTACCCCGGGGGAACACCCGGGGACCGACCCCGCCTTGCCGACGCGCATCGGAAGCTGATCTGATCCCAGGTCGTGACAGCTTCCGATGCGCGTCGTGCTGTCGAGGCGGTCTGGCGGATCGAGTCGGCACGGCTGATCGCGGGCCTCGCCCGGGTGGTGCGCGATGTGGGCCTGGCCGAGGAACTCGCCCAGGACGCGATGGTCAGCGCCCTGGAGCAGTGGCCGGGGACCGGCATCCCGCGGAACCCGGGCGCGTGGCTGATGACCGCCGCGAAGAACCGGGCCGTCGACCAGATCCGGCGCAGCCGGAACTACCAGCGCAAGCTCGCGGAGATCGGCCGCGACCAGGAGCAGGACCACGCGCCCGACGCGGGCTCGTCCGTCGGCGACATCGACGACGACCTGCTGCGCCTGGTGTTCACCGCCTGCCACCCGGTGCTCTCCACCGAGGCGCAGGTCGCGCTGACCCTGCGGATGCTGGGCGGGCTGTCCACCGACGAGATCGCGCGGGCGTTCCTGGTCGCCGAGTCGACCGTGGCGCAGCGGATCGTGCGGGCGAAGAAGACCCTGGCCAAGGCGGGCGTGCCGTTCGAGGTGCCCGCCGAGGACGAGCGCGACGCCCGCCTGGCGTCCGTGCTGGGCGTCATCTACCTGATCTTCAACGAGGGCTACTCGGCCACCGCCGGCGACGACTGGATGCGCCCGGCGCTGTGCGCGGACGCGCTGCGCCTGGCCCGCGTGCTGGCCGGCCTGATGCCCCGCGAACCCGAGGTGCACGGCCTGGTCGCGCTGCTGGAGATCCAGGCGTCCCGCTCGCGCGCCCGGATCGGCCCCAACGGCGAACCGGTGCTGCTGCTGGAGCAGAACCGGGCGCGGTGGGACCAGCTGCTCATCCGGCGCGGCCTGGCGGCCCTGGAGAAGGCGGGCGGCGGTCCGTACTCGTTGCAGGCGCGGATCGCCGCCTGCCACGCCCGCGCCCGCACGCCCGAGGAGACCGACTGGACCCGGATCGTCGGGTACTACGAGGCGTTGTCGCTGGTCGCCCCGTCCCCGATCGTCGACCTGAACCACGCGGTGGCGACCAGCATGGCGTTCGGCCCCGCCGTGGCCCTGGAGCTGGTGGACGAACTCGTGGACGAGCCCGCGCTGAAGGGCTACCACCTGCTGCCCAGCGTGCGCGGTGACCTCCTGGCCAGACTGGGCCGCGCCGCGGAGGCCCGCGCGGAGTTCGAACGCGCCGCCACCATGACCCGCAACGAGCGCGAACGCACCCTCCTGCTGGACCGCGCCGCCGCCTGCGGCTGAATCCCGGGACCGGGCCCTCAAGCCCGAGCCCGGGAGCCTCGGGCACCATCGACGGTGTGGATCTTCACTACCGCCCGATCAGCCCCGCCGACGACCTGACGCTGGACGACTCGTTCACCACCGACACCGTCTTCGAGGTCCGCTCGGCCCCACTCGGCTTCCAGCTCGAACCCACCCCCGTCGACCCGCCCCTCCGCAAGGTCTTCCCCCCGGACGACGACGATCCGCCCGCGGACGGTTTCGTGGCGGTGGACGACGAACTCCGCGGCTTCATCTCGGTGGAGATCGCCGACTGGCACCGCCGGCTGGTCGTCCGGCAGCTCACGGTCGCGCCGAGCCACCGCGGCCGAGGCGTCGGCCGGAGGCTGATGGAACTGGCACTGGACCACGGGCGCGACAACGGCGCTCGCACGGTTTGGCTGGAGACCTCCAACGTCAACGTGCCCGCGATCCGCGCCTACCAGCGGATGGGGTTCGCGCTCGCCGGTCTGGACACCACCCTCTACCGGGGCACGCCGGCCGAGGGCGAGGTGGCGCTGTACCTGGCGAAGCCCCTCTAACAGGGCTGCGCCTCGGGGAACCGCCCGGCCGCGAAGGCTCCCGGCGCGACTCCCATCGTCGCCCGGAACTCGGCGCTCAGGTGGGACTGGTCGTAGTAGCCCAACTCGGTCGCCAACCGCGCCCACGAGCCGGGCTTCCCCGACGCCACCACCCGCCGCACCCGTTCGACCCGCGTGAACTGCTTGGGGGACAACCCGACCGCGTCGTTGAACAACGTGCGCAGGTGCCGCTCGCTGACGTGCAACGCCCGCGCGGTGGCCGCGACCCCCGACGACGGCACGGTCCGCACGGCCTCGGTGACCAACGCGTCCCGCTGCGGGTCGACGGCCGCGAGCCGCTCGGCCAGGACCCGGCGGAGCTCCCCCGGCGCGACCGCCGATCCCCACAGGTCCCGCAGCGGCACGACCCGGTCCACCAACTCGTGCGCCGCCACCCCCAGCACCGCCCGCGCCCGGCCCGGACGCAGCCGCACCTTCAACCGGTGCGCTTCGGCCCCTCGGAAGTACTTGCCGCGGGTCTGCGGGCCCACCACGAACGCCTCCTCGGCGGCCGAGCAGAACACCAACGTCGTCGCCGGGTCCGGCGGACTCGCCTGGGTTCCGGACGGCGGCACCGTCTCCACAGCCACGTCCGTCACCCAGGTGCGCAGGTCCACGTCCGGTACCAACATCGCGGACAACCTCGGTATGCCGACCGATGTCTCCGCACCAGTGCGGAGAGCACGGTAGGACCATGACCGACGACCAGTGGAACGCCCGGGCTCGCAACGAGACCCCGGCCCAGCGCAACGACCGGAACTACGCGGAGATCCTCCAGGAGATGAGGGTCGCCCAGACGGGCGTGCAGCTACTGCTGGCGTTCCTGCTGACGCTGGCCTTCACGCCCCGGTTCGGCACGCTCAGCGCGTTCCAGCTCCAGGTCTACGTGCTGAGCCTGGTCCTGGGTGCCACCGCCACCGCCCTGCTGATCGCGCCCGCGCCGTTCCACCGGCTGGTGTTCCGCCGCCGGCTGAAGGACGAGCTGGTGCGCACGTCCAGCCGGCTGCTGCTGGCCGGTCTGGTGCTGCTGAAGCTGGCCCTGGCCACCGCCCTGCTGCTGATCCTGGACGTGGTGCTGGGCCTGTGGCCGGCGGTGTGGATCACCACGGGGCTGGTGCTGTGGTTCGGCTTCTGGTGGTTCGTGCTGCCGCTGCGCTACCGCGCGCGGTCAGCCCACCCGGTGCCGGACCGCTTCCCGGGCGATGTCGGTGCGCGACCGGACGCCGAGCTTCGCCAGCACGTGTGACACGTGGGTGGCCACCGTCCGACCGGACAGGAACAGGCGTTCGCCGATCTGCCGGTTGGACAGGCCGGTCACCACCAGTTCGGTGACCTTGAGTTCCATCGGGGTGAGGCTCTCCCAGCCGTGCGTGGCCCGCCGGTGCTTGGCGTGCGGGCCGCGCCGGATGCCCAGTTCCCGCATCCGGGCCAGCAGCAGCGTCACGTCCCAGTCCGCACCCAGCGCCGTGTAGACGTCCACCGCGTGGCTCAGCGCGGCACGGGCCGAGGTGCCGTCGCCCGCCGACGCGAAGGCGACGGCCGCCGCCGCGAGCGCCTTGGCCCGGAACAGCGGACGCCCCGCCGCCCGGTACTCCTCGGCGGCGTGCAGCAGCCCGACCGGGTCGCCGGCCACCAGCGAACGGCAGTACGCGGCGGACGCGCGGCGGTGCGGGACGTCCAGCTCCGCGACCAGCCGCTCGGCACGGGCCACCGCCGCCGACGGGTCCGCACCCAGCTCCACGGCCAGCCGCACGGCGTCGGGCAGCAGGTCCTCCACCGACTCGAACCCGTCGACCAGCACGGCCAGCGCCTCGGACCGCCGTCCCGCCTGCTCCAGCTCCAGGCTGGTCGCCGACGCCAACGGCCCCACGACGTGCCCCCGCACCCCCGCGCCGGCCGCGTCCAGGTCCCGGCGCGCACCTTCGACGTCGCCCCGGTGCAGGCGGATCAGCGCCGCCACGCCGTGGTCGCAGCGGGACACCATGGGGTGCTTGAGGTCGTCCGCGAGCAGGTCCACGTCGACCAGCGACTCGTCCCACCGGCCCGCGTCCAGCAGCAGCTGCCCCAGCGCGCTCTGCGCCTGGGCGAGCCGCACGATGTTGCCCGTCTGGTCGGCGGCGTGCCGGACCACGCTGGCGGACGCGATGGCCTCCTCGCCCCGGTCCAGCTCGCCCAGCGTCACGGCCTGGTTGATCTGCAGCAGCAGTCGGAGGTCCGCGGTCGCGGGGTCGCCCATCGCGACCGCCAGCGCCCGGTCGAACAGCGGGAGCGCCTCGGCCATCCGGCCGCGTGCCATGGCCACGATGGTGCGGACGTGCAGCGCCCAGCTGGTCGCCCCGCGGTCGCCGATCCGCAGCGCGGTGTCGGCGAGCTGTTCGGCGGCGTCGAGTTCGCCCACGTCCCAGTGCGCGCGGGCGGCGAGCACCAGCAGCCGGGCGCGGTCGCCTTCGGTGAGGTCGGGCGCGGCCAGGGTGCGGTCAAGCTCGACCAGCGTCTCGGCGGACCGGCCGGTCATCGAACGGCACTGGGCGAGGGTCCAGTGCAGGTCCACCAGGGTGCCGTGTTCCAGCCCGGCCAGCGCCACGGCTTCCGCGCCGTGGTGGTCGCCGAGCCGGAACCGGGCTTCGGCCAGGTGGGAGAGCAGCACACCGCGCCGGGTGGTGGCGCCGGGCGTGACGACAACCCGGCCGAGCAGGTCCACGGCGGCTTCGGGGGCGTGCGCGACCAGCGTCGCGCCGTGCTCGTCGAGCCAGCCGCCCACCCAGTCGGGCACGCGGTCGTCGGCGGCCAGCAGCTGCCGGGTCACCCGGTCCACGCCCGCGCCGCTCTCGGCCAGCGCCCGCGCGGCCTCGCCGTGCCACGCGCCGCGGGCGGATTCGGGCACCTCGTCGTACAGCGCCGCGCGGACCAGCGGGTGGCGGAAGCTCAGGCCCGCCGGACGGTCCTCCAGCACGCCGGCGACGGTCGCGTCCTGCAACGCGGGCAGCAGGTCGACCACCCGGCGGCCGAGCACGGCGGCCAAGTCGGCGACCGGGAAGCCCACGCCGAGCAGCGCGGCGGCGACCAGCACGCGGCGCACGTCGTCGCTGAGGAAGCCGATCCGGTCGGCGATGGCGGCGGACAGCGACGCGGGCAGGTCCGCCTCGGTGAGCCGGGCGGTGCCGGTGGCGTCCACCTCGACCGCGTTGCCGCGCACCAGGGCTTCCACCAGTTCGACCAGGTACAGCGGGTTGCCGCCGGCGTCGGCGGCGAGCGCGACGAGCGCGTCGTCCGGGGTGCCGCCCGCCAGCAGGCCCACCAGTTCGGCCACCGCCGCGTCCGCGAGCTTCGGCACGGTGAGGCGTTCGACGCCGTTGCGCAGCGCGGAGAGGTCGTCCCGGCGCGGCAACGGCCGCAGCACGCCGATCAACAGCAGCGGGAGTTGCGGCACGAGCCGGGCGAGCCGTTTCCACACCGCCACGCTGGCGGCGTCCGCCCAGTGCAGGTCGTCCAGCACCAGGAGCACCGGGCCGACGGCGCAGAAATCGTCCACGCGGGCCAGCAGGCGTTCGGCGGTGGCCGTCGCGCCGGGGTCGGAGCGGGCCGTGGACAGCGCGTCGAGCAGCGGCAACAGCGGCAGCGAGCGGCCCAGTTCGTCCCCCGTGCCCTTGCAGACCCGGAACCCGCGCTCGGCGGCGGCCTCGCACACGACCCTGACCAGCGCGGTCTTGCCGATCCCCGGCTCGCCCTCGACCACCAGCGCGGTGCCCCGCCCCTCGGCCAAGGCGTCGACCCGGTCCAGGAGGCGGGCCAGCTCACGCTCGCGGCCAACGAGACGCAGGGTGACGGCGCGCACACCGAGAGAATACAAGGCCAACAGCAGGTTAACAAGGTGTTTCGGTATTTCGAATTGACGCCACGTTCGGACAGTTCGCCGGTTGTTCACCGGAATCACCGCCGCGTTTCACCCGCTGCTGCCACCGTATCCGTCGGCGCCGAATTTGCCTGAATTCCCTCCGATCTCCCGTGACTGGAGCGCACATGCGAATCGGACGAGTACTCATCGCCGTCCTGCTGGTGGCCTTCTTCACCACCGCCGCCCAGGTGGCATCCGGCCCGTTCGGCGGAATGCCCTACAACTGACCGGCTTCGCGCAGTGCCGGCGCGGTGGCGGCAGGTCCGGCGATTCCGCCGGCGACGATCGACACCGCACTGATTTCGTCACGCGATTTCACGGAAACATTCCGCCTGGGATCACGTGACGGTTCACCACTCGATACCCCTTTGGACGTCGACCGGTCGTCATGTGGTCGACGACCGCCGAATTCGGTTTTCTCAGCGGAATGGGCCGGTACGGGGCGGCTGACCGGATGTCGTCCGGCCCCGACCGGTCCGGGCTCCGGTCAGCCGGCTTTACCCGTGAGGTAATCGACAGCACTACGCCGTCGGGAGAAGGTGATCACATCACCCACCTCCACGAGGAGCGAAGTTGAAGAACCAGGTGCTGAAGGCGCTGGGCGTGCTGGTCGGCGTCGCGACGATGCTGGGGACGGGCGTCACGGACGCGCCCGCACAACCGGCACCGGCCGGGTCCGGGGTGGAGGGCGAGGTGTCGCCGAACGCCCGGGCGTTCATCGACCGGCAGACCCGGTTCGGCGCGATGCGGACCGGGCCCGAGCGGATCGACTTCTACGCCGAGGAGATCTTCGACGAGCACGCCACGCTCTGGGAGGCCGCGGGATCGGTGATCCAGGGCCGCGAGGCGATCCGCGCCGCCATCGCGGGCACGTTGAACAAGCTCCCCTCGTTCCGGATGCACCCGACGCGGGTCGCGGTGGACGGCAACGTCGTCATGTACGGCGCGCACAACGAGGTCGAGGTCCACGGGACCACGCTCAGCTACCCGGCGATCTACCGGGTGGTGCTCGGCGACGACGGTCGGGTGATCCAAGGGCGGCGCTACTACGACCGCTACACCTGGTTCGCCGAACTCGACCCCGGCTTGGAGGACGTGTTCGACGGTGTGCGCGACACGGCCGGGAAGGTCACCGCTCCGGGCGGCCGGTGGCACGACCTGAAGGCCCGCGCCGCGGCCTGGAACGGCCAGGACGCCGCCGCCCTGGTCGCGCCCACCGGTGGCGTCCCGCTGACCGGCACCGGCCTGGGCGACGGCCGGTTGCGCACGCCCAAGGGCAAGGCCGACTACCTGCAGCGGTTGTTCGACAAGGTCGACAGCCTGGACCTGCGGCCGGGGCAGACCGTCCGGACCGGGGAGGCCACCTACCAGGAGTGGTACGGCACGATGACGACCCCGCAGCGCCCGACCCCGACCTCCTTCGGGATCATCGAGCGGTTCGACGGCCGGCACGGCTGGACGCTCTCGTTCGACACGTTGCCGCTGATCGCCGGTCCGGACAAGGTGCGAGAGCTCTACGGCAAGCTGTGAGGGGGGACGAACGCCGGGACCGTGCCGCGGTCCCGGCGGAACCCGTGAGGAAGAACGTGGACACCGCCATCCGCCCGTTCGGGGACCTGCTGCGCCACTGGCGGCGGCAGCGCCGCTACAGCCAGCTCGAACTGGCCGTGGAGGCCGGCATCTCCGCCCGGCACCTGAGCTTCCTGGAGACGGGCCGCGCCCGGCCCAGCCGGGACATGGCGCTGCGCCTGGCCGACCGGCTCGACGTGCCGCTGCGCGAGCGCAACCACCTGCTGCTGGCGGCCGGCTACGCGCCGGTCCACCCGGAGCGGTCGCTGGACTCCCCGCGGATGCGTCCCGCCCGGGACGTGCTCGACGCCGTCCTGACCGGCCACCAGCCCAATCCCGCCCTCGTCGTGGACCGGCGGTGGGACCTGCTCCTGGCCAACCCGGCCGCGGACCTGCTCCTCGAAGGCGCCGCGCCGGAACTGCTGCGCCCACCGGTCAACGTGCTGCGGCTGGCCCTGCACCCGCACGGGCTCGCCCCCAGGCTGGTCAACCTCGACGAGGTGCGCGACCACCTGCTCCAGCGGCTGGCCCGGGAGGCGTCCTACACCGCCGACACCGACCTGGCCGACCTGCACCGGGAACTGTCCCGGTACGGCGCCGCGCGCACGTCGTCCGACGGAGCGCGGCACGACCCGACGCACGAGATCGCGCTGCCGATCCGCATCCGCGACGGCGAGCGGGTGCTCAGCTTCCTCAGCACCATCACCACGTTCGGCACCGCCCTGGACGTCGTCCTCGCCGAACTCACCGTCGAGGCGTTCTACCCGGCCGACGCCGGGACCGCGCAGGCGCTGCGGCAGAGGTCCGCCGGCTCGGGCCACCTCGGCGCCGGGTCCGATGCGGCGCGGCAGCCGTAGCCGGACGGGATCCCGTCGCAGAACCCGGTCGGTGGGGCACTCCCCGCAGTCCCGACTTCCTCCGCGGCCACCACCCCGGCCGGGGTGGTGGCGCGCCGGGAGGTGGAGCGTTCGCCGACCTCGTAGAGGGAGAAGTACTGCTCGTCGTGGTGGCGCCGCGTGCCCCGTGCCCCGGAAATCAGCGGAGCGGCCGGGCCGGATGGGGTTAGTCTGGGCCATGCCTTTCGGTTGACGCCCTGTACCGCCCCCGGCTCGGCCGCTGTCCCGACTCGCCGTCGGGTGGGCGCTGCTGGCCGACGTCGTGCCCCTCTACCCGATGTACGCGCTGCTGTTCGCGGACAACGGGATGTCGGACGGGCAGATCTCCGCGCTGTTCGCCATCTGGTCGACGGTCGCCGTCGTGGCCGAGGTGCCGTTCGGCGCGCTCGCCGACCGGTTCTCCCGCCGGTGGTCGCTGGTCGCCGCGGGTCTGTTGCAGGCCTTGGGTTACGCGCTGTGGACGGCGTCGCCCGGCTTCTGGTCGTTCGCCGGCGGCTTCGTGCTGTGGGGCCTGGGTGGCGCGCTCGTCTCCGGCGCCCTGGAAGCCCTGCTGCACGACGGGCTGACGGCGGTCGGTGCCGCCGACCACTTCGGCACCGTGCTCGGCCGGGTGACGGCGGTCGGGCTGCTGGGCCAGATCCCGTCCGCCGTGGCGGCGACCTTCCTGTTCTCGACCGGTGGCTACGCCCTGGTCGGATGGGTGAGCGTGGCGACGTGCCTGGGTTCGGCGCTGATGGCCCTGCGACTGCCGGAAACCCCGCGCGGTGATCCGGAGGACTACTTCGCCACTCTGCGTTCGGGCTTGGCCGAGACGGCGGCCGTTCCTGCCGTGCGCCGGGCCGTGCCGGCGGTCGCCGTGCTGGCCGGCCTGGACGCCTTGGAGGAGTACTTCCCCTTGCTGGCACGGGATTGGGACGTGCCGGTGGCGCTCGTGCCGCTGGCCGTGCTGGCGATTCCGCTGGCCGGTGCGGCGGGCGCGGCGTTGGGCGGGACGAGACTGCCCCTCGGCGGACTGCTCGCCGCGTCGGCGCTGCTGCTGGGAGCGGCGGGTCTGCTCCGCCACCCGGCCGGGCTGGCGGCGGTCGCCGTCTTCTACGGGCTCTACCGGTTGGTGCTCGTCGTGGCGGAAACCCGTCTGCAGGAAAGGATCACCGGCTCGGCACGGGCCACCGTCACGTCGGTCGCGGGCTTGGGCAGCGAGGTCGCGGCCTATGGCGTGTACGCGGCCTGGGTGTTCGGCGGACTGTCGCTGGTGTCCGTGGTGATCCTGGCTTTCGCGCTGGTGCTGCCCTACGCGTTGCGAGTCCGGAGGTCGGATCAGGAGCCGCCTGGTAGCGCGCCTCGGAGGATCGACCCGGTAGCCGGTCCGGGCGGGTGAGACGCCTGGTTGGTGTGGAAACGCAACGGTCGTGCGCCGACCTCACCGGGTCACCGTTGGGTGCCGCGCCACCAGGTCCTGCACGGCGTCGTAGTCCGGCACCTCACCCACAGGCCGACCGTCACGCACCGCGCGGGCGGTTGCGACGGTCGCCTGGAGTGCCGCCCGGAACAGCAGCGAACCGGTGCTGACGCGTCGCACACCGAGGTCGGCCAACGTGTTGATGTCATGCTGTGCCAGCACATTCAGCGGCACCGGCACTGCCTCGACCACCCCGGCGATCCGGTCCAGCGGGAGGCCGGGGACGAAGATGCCGTCCGCGCCCGCGTCCACGTACCGCAGTGCCCGCTCGACCGTGCTGTCCTGGTCGACGTGCAGCCAATGGGTATCGACACGGGCGTTGACGAACAGGTGCGGCGCGGTCTCCTTGAACGTTCGCACCAGGGCCGCCTGCTCCGCCGGGTCGGCCAGCCCTTCGCCCCGGCCGTCCTCGATGTTCACGCCCGCGATGCCGAGGTCGGCCAGTTCCGCCGCGAGGCCGCGAACGTCGCCGAACCCGGCTTCGACGTCCACGGTCACCGCCGCCGGCAGCCGGACCAGCTTCCGGGCCAGCGCGAGGGTTTCCTCCCGTGCCAGCCCTGCCGCGTCCGGGGTTCCGCCGGCCGCCGCGACACCCAGGCTGGTGGTGCCGATCGCCTGGAAACCGGCGTCCACCAGGGCGGCGGCCGATGCGAAGTCCCAGGCGTTGGGCAGCAGCAGCGGTTCCGGGGCGTGGTGCAGGCGGTGGAAGGTTCCTTGGGCCATCGCCTCGGCGTGGGAGCGGCCGGGGCATTCGTGACGTCCCGCGCCGAACGGCACCGCGTCCAGCGGGACCTCCACCAGCGAGCCGTCAGGGGCGATCCGCCGGGTCGTCGGTACCGGCGGGACGCGTCCGGCGATCATGGCGTCGGTGGAGGCACTGGCCTGCACGAGCAGGCCGATGCGGGCGGCTGCCGACTCGTCCCACGTGCCGCCGCACGCCGTGACGAGTCGGGCGACCGCTTCGTCCGCCTCCTCGGTGACGGCCGTGTGCGGCGGGTAGGACCGGGCGATCACCGACACGTCCGCGACGACGTCCCGGGGCAGCCCCAAGGCAGCAGCCAGCTTCGCGACCGCGTTCCCCGGCCGCCGCAACACAGCAATGTCCACAGTAGACAACTGCTCCATCGCCAGCGCACGTCGACGCACGTGGTCCGCGCCCTCGCTGAACCGCGCCACGTGGCAACGCAGCCAAGCCATCCCCCGCGCGGCGAACGGCACGGCGGGAACCGGGTAAGCCGGGTCGAGCAGCACGTCGTGATCCATGCGGCAGACGCTAGACGCCGGACACTTCGGTGTGCGCCGAAGTGTCCGGAGCGCACAATGGCGGTATGGCCGCAGACGAACTAGCGAGACTCGCCGCGCTGCTCGCCGACCGCAGCCGCGCCCAGTTCTGCCTGTCCCTGATGGACGGCCGCGCGTGGACGGCGGGCGAACTGGCCGAGGTCGCGAGGGTCTCCCCCGCCACGGCCAGCGAGCACCTGACCCGCCTGGTGGCCGGCGGTCTGCTCGGGGAACGCCGGCAGGGCCGTCACCGCTACCTCCAACTGGCCGGTCCCCGGGTAGCCGACCTGCTGGAACACCTGCTCGGCTACGTCGGCCCGACCACGCCCGGGCGGTCGCTCAAGGCGTCCACCGCCTCCACCGCGCTGGCCAGGGGCCGCACCTGCTACGACCACCTCGCCGGACGCCTGGGGGTGGCCATCACCGACGCCATGGCCGGCCGGAACCTGCTCGACGCCGACCTCCTGGTCACCGACGAAGGCATCGGTTGGCTGGCGGACCACCTGCACGCCGACTTCTCCACGACCCGCCGCCCGATCGGCAAGGCGTGCCTGGACTGGACCGAACGCCGCTCCCACCTCGCCGGAGCGGCCGGCGCGCACATCTGCGCCCACCTGCACGCGCAGGGTTGGGTCCGCAAGGTCGGCACCGGGCGCGCCGTCAAGGTCACGCCGGCCGGCGAGCGGGCACTGGAGGACCTGCTGGGGATCTCAGGGCTGTAGCCACGTCGGCAGCCACGACGCGTTGCCCGCCGGCACCACGTCGACGAGCACGCAGGTGATGTTGTCCGGTCCGCCCCGCGCGTTGGCCGCCGCGATGAGCGCCCGCACCGTCTGGTCGCCGTCCGGGTCCGCGGTGAGCAGTTCGGCGATCTCCTCGGCGGTCACCACGTCGGACAGCCCGTCGGAGCAGATCAGGTACCGGTCGCCGGCTTCGACGTCCTGGAAGAACAGGTCGGGGTCGTGTGCGCTGCCCGCCTGCAAGGCCCGCATCAGCATGGACCGGCCGGGGTGCTCGGCGGCCTGCTCGGCGGCCATCCGCCCTTCGTCCACCAGCGCCTGCACCATGGTGTGGTCGCGGGTGATCTGGGTCAGCTCGCCGTCGCGCACCAGGTAGCAGCGCGAGTCGCCGATGTGCCCGACGGCGAACCGCTCGCCGTCCCAGAGCAGCGCGGTGAGCGTGGTGCCCATGCCGCGCATGTCGAAGTTCTCCTCGGCCAGGTCGGTCAGCCGGACGGCGATCTCCCTGGTGGCGCCGGCCAGCGCGGACAGCGGGTCGTCGGCGTCGACGTCCAGCTCGGCCAGCACCGCCACCGCGATGGAACTGGCCACCTCCCCGTACGCGTGGCCGCCCATGCCGTCGGCGACGGCGTACAGGCGCTCGCTGAAGAACACCGAGTCCTCGTTCGCCTCACGGCGCTGGCCGGGGTCGGTCCCGACGGCGTGGCGGAGCGCATACATGCCGGATAGTGAATCACCCGCACGGGTGCCGGGGAGCGGCGCTGTCCAAATCGGCTACCGGGGACGCCCGTAGAACTCGCTCAGCACGAGCATCGCGGCGCCCGCGGCGACCACGTCGTCGGTCAGCGGGGTGATCACCACGTCGACCGGCAGCCAGTCCGCGGTGGGCAGCTTCGCGCGCACGCCGGCCAGGTACTCGTCGGGTGCGGCGAGCACCGCCCGACCGGCCAGCACCACGTGGTCCACGTCCAGCAGCTGCACCAGGTCCGACACCGCCGTGCCCACGATGGAGGTGGCGGCGGCGAGGTCGCCGGCCCGTGCGGCGGCGTTGTGCACGGCCTCCACGCACCCGGTCCGCCCGCACACGCAGCGCGGCCCGTCGAGCTGGATGGTGGTGTGCCCGAACTCGCCCGCGTTGGTCCGCGCGCCCCGGTAGACCTGCCCGTCCAGCAGCAGCCCCACGCCCAGGCCGGTGCCGACCAGGACGAGCACGGCGTTGCGCAGCTGCTCGCCGCGCCGCCAGGACTCGGCGACGATCGCGGTGTTGGTGTCCTTGTCGACCACGACCGGCAGGCCGAGGTGCTGCTCGGCGAGTTCGCGCAGCGGCACGTCGTGCCACTTCGCCAGCGCCGTCGCGTCGTGCACCACGCCGGTCCGGTGGTCCAGCGGCCCGACGAACCCGATGCCGACGCCGAGCAGCCGCTCGGTGCGCATCCCGTCCACCAGCCGGGTCAGCTCGGCGACGAACGTGGCGGGGTCGAAGTCGGGCGGCAGCGGGGCGACCGCGCGGTCCAGCACGTCGCCCGCGAGGTCGGTGAGCACGACCCGCAACTCGTCCCGCTCGACCTGGGCCCCGAGCGCGAGCCGGCTGTCGGCGACCAGCTTGAGCAGGGTGCGCGGCTTGCCGACGCCGACGTTGCGGGTGCCGCACTCGACCAGCAGGCCGTCCGCGATCAGCCTGCCGACCACCTTGGACACCGCCTGCGGTGTCAGCCCGCTGCGCTCGGCGAGGTCGACCCTGGTGACGGCGCCGGACCTGGCCAGGCCCAACACCACCGCGTCGTTGTATCCGCGCAGGAAGCGCAAGTTCGGCACTTCCGCATGATGGCACGAGCAGTGTTTACTAAACGACGTTGCTTTAATGTTCGGCACGGTTCTCCGCACCGGACTGCCCGGTTACGGCATCGCCGGCCGCGTGTTCCACGCCCCGCTGATCACCGCCACGCCGGGCCTGGACCTGACCGCCATCGTCACCGGCGACCCGTCCCGCCGGGACCGCGCGCACGCGGAACATCTGACGTCTTCGCTGGTCAACTCGGTGAAGGAGTTGTTCGAGCTGGACTTGGGCCTGCTCGTGGCGGCCACCCCGAACCGCACCCACGTGCCGTCGGCGCTCACCGCGATCGAGGCCGGCATTCCGGTCGTGGCGGACAAGCCGATCGCCGGGACGTCCGCCGACGCCCGGCGCGTGGTGAAAGCGGCGCGATATCGGGGTGTTCCATTGACAGTTTTCCGGAACCGTCGACGGGACGGCGACTTCTTGACTGTGAAATCACATCTGGACGACGGTTCACCCGGGGAGGTCACCGGGTTCGAGTCGGTGCCGGGCGTCCCCGGCGCGCATTCGGTGTTCTACCGGCTCCTGGTGGAAGCTCTGACTGCCGGCGGCCCCGTGCCCGTCGACCCGGAGTCGGCGGTGCGCGCGCCGGAAGTGATCGAGGCGGCCTTCACGTCCGCCCGGACCGGACAGGTGGTGGCGGTATGAGTCTGTTGGAGACGTTGGCCGAGCAGGAAGCGCGGTTGGTGTTCCGGTCGTTCACCAACGAGGACGCGTTGGCGCTGGGCGCTTTCCTGCTCGACGCGGCACGCGAGCAGTATTTGCCCTTGGTGGTGTCCGTGCGGCGGGGGCAGCAGCGCCTGTTCCACGCCGCGTTGCCGGGGACGTCCGCCGACAACGACGAGTGGATCGACCGGAAGAGCCGCGTGGTGGACCGGTACGGGCGCAGCTCCTTCCGGGTCGGCGAGACGTTCCGGTCGCGCGGTCAGACTTTCGAGAACGACTCGCGGTTGGACCCGCGCGTGTACGCGGCGCACGGCGGCGTGTTCCCGGTGAACGTGGCCGGCGTGGGCATGGTCGGCACCGTCGGGGTGTCGGGCCTCCCGCAGGCCGAGGACCACGCGTTCGTGGTGGCGCAGTTGGAGCTGTTCCTGAAGCGGTGAGGGGGCTCCCCGGAACCCGGGAAGCCCCCTCGTCGGACGGGTCGGGTCAGCAGAACACCTCGTTCAGCAGTTCCTCCAGCCCGGCGCCGGTGCCCCCGGCGGGCGAGGAGGTGAACGAGCCCTCCAGGCGGGTCTTCGTGTCCTTCGTGCTGCCCAGGTAGCTGGTGTAGCCCGGGATGCCGCCGCCGTGGCCGTACACGGTCACACCGCAGGGCAGTTCGGTCGACTGGAAGCCCAGCCCGTACCCCTCGGTGAACGGCAGGGTCCTGGTCAGTTCCGCCTGCTGCGCCGGCGCCAGCAGGCGGCCGTCCAGCAGGGCGTCGACGAACCGGTCCAGGTCGGCCGTCGTGGAGATCATCTCCCCGGCGGCGTGGGCGACCGACGGGTTCAGCCTGGTGACGTCCACGGCCTTGCCGTCCACGCTGTAGTAGCCGTGGGCGTGCGGGCCGGGGACGTCCACCCGGTCTCCGGGCACCGAGGTGTCGCGCAGCCCCAGCGGGCGCAGGATGCGCCGGTTCACCGCCACCTCGTACGGCCGCCCGGTGACCTTCTCGACCAGCAGGCCGGCCACCACGAAGTTGGTGTTGGAGTAGCTCCAGGACGTGCCGGGCGGGAAGTCCAGCGGCTCGGCCGTGGAGATCCCCACCAGCTCGCGCGGCTCCCAGTGCTTGAACCGGATGCCCTCGAACCCGGCCGGGTCCAGGGGCAGCGCCCGCGTGTAGTTGAACAGACCGCTGGTGTGCTGCAACAGCATCCGCACGGTGATCTCGTCGCCGTCCGGCAGCAGGCCCGGCAGGTACCGGTCCACCGGGTCGTCCAGCCCGACCCGGCCCTCGCCCACCAGCTGCAGCACGACGGTCGAGACGAACGTCTTGGTGATGCTGCCGATCCGGAACCGGCCGTCCAGCGGCACCGGTTCGGTCCTGCCCACCTCCGCGACACCGCTGCGCGCGGTGAACTGCCGCCGCCCGTCGGTGATCCGGACCTGCACCCCCGCCGCGCCGCCCTCACCGGTCAGCTTGTCCAGCGCCTGCTGCACGACCTCGCGGTCGATGCGGCCGGCGGAGCCGGTGGGCTCCGCGACCGCCGTTCCGCCCATCCCCAGCGCCGTCAGCCCCACGACCGCGGCTAACGCGATTCCCCTCTTGCGCATCAACGCTTCCTCCCTCTCGGACGTCGAGGAACCCGAGTCTGGTCAGTCCGCGGGTGGTCCGGCGACCATCTCAGGGGTGACGCGGACGTTGACTTACGGCGTTGCGCACCCCTAGTGGTCGGACCCGGTTGGAACCGCTCCCAGGGCCCGATCCACTAGTCCGTTCGAGTGACGCAGTGGTCTAGACCTTGACCGTCAAGTGGTCTGAACCACATGTTCTTCTCAACCCTGCACTCCTTCCCTGACGAGGAGCACGATGTCGAAGATCCGATGGCATCTCACAGCGCTGTTCGTGGCGGTCGCCACAATGGTCCTCGGTTTGGTCCTGGTGCCCGCCGCGAGCGGCGCGGGTGGTCTGTCGGCCACCTTCACCAAGGGCTCGGACTGGGGCGCCGGTTACGAGGGCAAGTACACGATCCGCAACGCCTCCGCGGCGGCCATCTCCAGCTGGACGGTGGAGTTCGACCTGCCCGCCGGGCACAAGGTCGCCTCCCTGTGGGACGGCAGCTACACCACCAGTGGCCAGCACGTCACGGTGAAGAACACCTGGAACGGCAGCCTCGCCGTCGGTGCCTCGCTGAGCTTCGGCTTCAACGTCGCCTACTCGGGTGCGTTCTCCGGTCCCGCGAACTGCAAGCTGAACGGCGCGTCCTGTGACGCCGGCGGGACCACGACCACCACCACGACGACGACCACGACCACGACGTCGACCAGCACGAGCACCAGCACCAGCACCACCACGACGACGCCCACGACCTCCACCACCACCACGACCCCGCCGAGCGGCTACAAGAACCTCGGCTACTTCGTGCAGTGGGGCGTCTACGGCCGCAACTACCACGTCAAGAACATCCACACCTCCGGCTCGGCCTCGAAGCTGACGCACATCAACTACGCGTTCGGCAACGTGACCGGCGGCAAGTGCACCGCGAACGACGACACCTACGCCGACTACGACAAGTTCTACGGCGCGGACACCAGCGTCGACGGCACGTCGGACTCGTGGGACGCGGGCGCCCTGCGCGGCAACTTCAACCAGCTGCGCAAGCTGAAGAAGATGTACCCGCACATCAAGGTGCTGTGGTCGTTCGGCGGCTGGACCTGGTCCGGCGGCTTCGGCCAGGCGTCGCAGAACCCGGCCGCGTTCGCCGAGTCCTGCTACAAGCTGGTCGAGGACCCGCGCTGGGCGGACGTGTTCGACGGCATCGACATCGACTGGGAGTACCCGAACGCCTGTGGTCTGACCTGCGACACCAGCGGCCCGGCTGCGCTGAAGAACGTGGCCCAGGCGCTGCGCTCGCGGTTCGGCTCCAGCAACCTGGTGACCGCCGCGATCAGCGCGGACGGCAGTGACGGCGGCAAGCTCGACGTTGCCGACTACGGCGGCGCGGCGCAGTACTTCGACTGGTACAACGTCATGACCTACGACTTCTTCGGCGCCTGGGCGGCGCAGGGCCCGACGGCCCCGCACTCCCCGCTCACCTCCTACGCGGGCATCCCGACGCAGGGCTTCACCACCGAGGCGGCGATCCAGAAGTTGAAGGGCAAGGGCGTCCCGGCGTCCAAGCTGCTGCTCGGCATCGGCTTCTACGGCCGGGGCTGGACCGGCGTCACGCAGTCCACCCCGGGCGGCACGGCGACCGACGGCGCGCCGGGCACGTACGAGAAGGGCATCGAGGACTACAAGATCCTCAAGACCAAGTGCCCGGCCACCGGCACCATCGCGGGCACCGCGTACGCCCACTGCGGCAACCAGTGGTGGAGCTACGACACCCCGGCGACCATCAACAGCAAGATGCAGTGGACCAAGCAGCAGAACCTCGGCGGCGCGTTCTTCTGGGAACTGACCGGCGACACCACCAACGGTGAGCTGATCACCGCCATGGGCAACGGCCTGAAGTAGCCACACCCGCAACACCCTGCAACACCGGCTACACCCTGGCAAGACCGCAACACGAGCCACACCCTGCAACACCGAAAGGGCCCCTGCGGGCGTCTCCCCCGCAGGGGCCCTTCCGCTACTCCGCCCAGGCGCTCCGCTCGGACACCGGGCTGCGGTCCCGCAACGGCTCCCACCACGCCCGGTTCGCGGCGTACCAGCGGATCGTCTCGCGCATCCCGTCCTCGAACCCGATCGACGGCCCCCACCCGAGCTCGCGCCGGATCTTCGTGGAGTCCAGCAGGTAGCGCCGGTCGTGCCCCGGCCGGTCCGGCACGGTGGTCTTCAACCCCTGCGACAAGCCGAGCTCGTCCAGCACCAGGTCCGCGATCCGCTCGACGCTCGCCTCGTCCCCGGTGCCCACGTGGTAGGTCTCCCCGACCCGTCCCCGCCGGATCACCGCGTCGATCGCCCGGCAGTGGTCGAGCGCGTGGACCCACTCGCGGCGGTTGTCCTTCGACGCGTAGACCGGCAACTCCCGCCCGTCCAGCGCCGACGTGGTGAACAGCGGCAACACCTTCTCCGGGAACTGGTGCGACCCGTAGTTGTTGGCGCAGTTGGTGATCGTCACCGGCAGCCCGAACGTCTCGGCGTACGCCCGGACCGCGTGGTCCGCACCGGCCTTGCTCGCGTTGTAGGGGGTGCGCGGCCGGTACGGCGACGACTCGGTGAACGCCTCCACCGCGTCCAACGCCAAGTCGCCGTAGACCTCGCACGTGGAGATGTGGTGGAACCGCTCGACGCCCACCCGCCGGCACGATTCCAACAGCGACTGCGTGCCGAGCACGTTGGTGCGGAAGAAGCGGCCCGGGTCCAGCACGGCGAGGCTGTTGTGCGACTCGGCGGCGAAGTTCACCACCACGTCCACCGAGTGCTCCCGCAGCACCCGTTCCACCACCGGTCCGTCGGCGATGTCCGCGTGCACGAACGTGATCCGGTCGCGGACGTCGACGAGGTTCGTCTCCGTCCCCGCGTAGGTCAGGGCGTCCAACGCCACCACACGATCGCCCGGATGAGCGTCCACCCAGTAGCGGACGAAGTGCGACCCGATGAACCCGGCGGCACCGGTAACCAGAATCGAAGCCATACCGCACGTTACCGACGCGCGCTCGTGGCAGGTTCAGTCATCGGCTCCGCAGCACCGCCGGATCAGGTCGGCGGTCAACGGACCGTGCCGCACGACGGCCCGGAACTCGTCTTCCCCGGCCAGTTCGCGCAGGTGCTCGGGAAAGCACTCGGACACCCACAGCGGGTCCACGACGCCCCGCAGCGCCTCCGGGTGCGTTTCCAGGTGGTCGGCCATCGCGGGCCAGCGGACGCGCAGGATCGACCACAGCGCCAACGCCTCGCACGGAACCGTGTTGTTCTCCAGCACCCGCACGGACCGCAGCACGCTGTAGGTGTTGAGGAACTTCTTCACGTTGCGCGGATTCGGGTCCAGCAACGGCACGAACCGCCGCAGGGCGTGCTCGGTCCGGGCACGTGTCCGGGTCGCGGCCAGCGCCACCGCCGCGTCGCCCACGAGGTCCTCGCGGGCCGCGTCGCTCGCCTCGTCCAGCACCTGGAGGATGCCCGCCTCGTCGCCGGCCGCGATCCGCTCCCGCGCCGCGCTCACCTCGGCCTCCAGGTCGCGTCCCGTCGGCGACCCGACCTTGAGCAGGCGGTCGAGGAACGTGGCCCGCACCCGCACGGTGGGCGCGGGCACCGGGACGGTGAGCTGGAACAGCTTGTCGAGGAACAGGTGGCCGAGCGGGTAGCCGGGGGACGCCACCGCGTCGCCGAACGTCCGGTAGGCGATCTCGTAGCTGGTGCGCAGCCACACCCCGTCCGCCGCGACCACGAAGTACGCGGCCGTGCCGGAATCCCGGACGAGCGTCTGCACGGAGTCGAGCAGCTCCACGACGTAGGTGTCCTGGCAGCGGTCCAGGTCGTCGATGAAGAACAGCACGGGCTCGCGCGACTTCCCGAGCATCCACCCGAAGTGCGCCGCGACCTCGTCCATCGGGTTGGCGGTGGACTGCTCGAACAGCCGCGCGCCCCGCGCCGAGTCCCACAGCAGGAACCGGCTGACCACCCGCGACACCGCCCACAGCGCCCCGAACGCGACGAGTGCGGCCGTGACGCCCTTCGCCACGGCGACCGGGTCTCCCGTGCCGCGCGGCCACCACAGCACCGCAGCCGTGACCGCCAGTGCCGTCAGCACCAGCGCGAGCAGGTACGGCGCACCGGTCCGCCGGGCGCGGAAGAACGTCTCCTCCACCCGCAGCCACCAAGCGGTCCACGGCTTGCGCTGGCGCGTGATCTCCTTGCGGGTGGCACCGAGCAGCGTCCACCACGGCGGCGCGATCCGGGCCTGCCGCCACGCGTCGAACCGCACCACGGTGAACTCGTCGGCGAGCCGCTCGCCCAGAAAGTGAGCAGGCTGGATTTCCCGGTGCCCCACGGCCCGTCGAGGTGGATCAGGAAAGACGTCCCCGGCTCGTCCCGCCGCACCTCGCGCAGCCGCGCCGCCATCACGTCGGCCAACGCCGCCCGGTTGAGGTGGTCCCGACGCGCCGGCGCGTCGGTCGCCCAGACGACGTCCGCATCGGGCGCCACCGGCTCGTCCTCGGTGACCCGCGGCTCGGGCGATTCGTCCTCGGTCGGCGCCGCCTCGGGCTGTCCACCGGGTACCGGGTCGGTGATCAGTGTCGGGTCGCCGGTGAGGATGCGCTCGTGCAGGTGCCGCAGCGCGTGGCCCGGGTCGAGGCCCACCTCCGAGACGAGCAGCTCACGGGTGCGTTGGAAGCACTTCACGGCGTCGGCCCGCCGGCCGACCCGGTACAGCACCTCCATCAGCAGCCCGACCAGCCGCTCCCGGCGGGGGTGCCGGAGGGCCAGGTCCTCCAATTGGGGCAGGACCTGGACGTGTCGCCCGGCCCCGACCTCCACTTCCAGGAACAGCTCCCGCGCCGCCAACTGCTCCTCGGCCAACAACGACCTGATCTCGTCCAGACCGCGGACGTCGGCCAACGGCGCACCCCGCGACAGCTCCGACGCCTGCCGCAACAGTTCGGACCGCTCGTCACCCGCCTTGTCCCGGGCTTCGGCGACCAGTGATCGGAACCGGTACAGGTCCACCCGTTCCGGCTCCGCCTCCAGCACGTAGCCGGACGAAGCCCGGTGCGACAGGCTGACGCTCGGGTCCGGACCCAACAGTTGCCGCAGGCGCGCCACGTGCACCTGCAACGCCTTCCGCGCAGCGAGGGGTACCTCGGCGCCCCAGAGCTGGTAGATCAGCCGGTCCGAGGACACCGGATGGCCGAGGTTCAACAGCAGCGACGCCAGCACGCTCCGCTGCTCCGCATCGGAGATCGCCACGGTCCGGCCGTCGCGCCAGACCGTGACCGGACCCAGCAACCCGAACTCGACTACCGCCCTCCGCTCCACTTCCGGGGATCAGACCGGCCATCGGCTCGCGAGGCAAGCCCCGTCCCCCGGTAGGGGCAACGTGGAGCGGCCCCGCAGGCGGCAAGCGCCTGCGGGGCCGGTCTTCGTCGACGTGCGGAGCCTGGGTTACAGCGTGAGGCTCCAGGAGTCGATGTACCCGGTGTCGGCCGAGTACACGTCCTGCGCCTGCAACTTCCAGGCGCCGCTGCGCAGCTCGCTCGCCACGTTCACCGTGTAGGTGGTGTCGATGTTGTCGGCCGAGTCGTTGTCCGACGGCTTCAACCGGTACGAGGTGCCGTCCGGGGCGACCAGGTCCAGCACCAGGTCACCGCGGTAGGTGTGCTTGATGTGCACCTCCACCTGCGCGGTGGCGGACGCGTTGCCCGTGCACCCGGAGACGGTGATGGTGCTGCTCACGGCCGCGCCGGCGTCCGGGATGTTCACGTCGCCGTCGTTGGTGGCCTTCGCGCACTGGCCGGGGTTGCCCGCGCCGCCGTACGGGTTGGAGGCCTTCTTGGCCGAGTACAGCAGCATGGACTTGACCTTCGGCCAGAACGTGGACGCCTGGCACGAGTACGCCGGCAGGAAGCCGCTGCACGTGCCCGAGCCCGGCCCGATCTCCCACACGTACGAGGCGACGCCCAGGTCGTCGTACACCCAGTCGTCGGTCGCGCCGGCCGCGTTGTAGAGCACCTCACCGGGCTGCCCGTACTGCCAGCCGCCCGCGAGCTGCGCCATGTCCCGCGCCATGCCGCGCAGCGCGGCGTCGTTGCCGGTCTTGTACTGGGTCGTCCAGCCCCACGGGAACAGCACCAGGTTCGAGTAGCTGTGCATGGAGACCACGAGGCCGGTCGTGTCGGCCGGGGCGGCGTCGGTGTTGCCGGTGCCGCGGCGGTCCTTGTAGAGGTTGCGCCACAACGCCTGGAGCGCGCGGCTTTCGACCTCGGAGTTGGCCGACGGGCCCTTGAAGGTCTGGTCGCACGGGTTGGACGACGTGCCCTCGCCGCCCCAGTGCGAGTTGGTGTTGCGGTTCAGGTCGACGCCGATGTGCGACGCCGACGTGCCCGAGCAGCTCGCCCCGTGCGTGGTGTTGGCGTTCTTGCGCTGGTAGCGCGGCGAGTTGCCGCCCTGCTGCACGATGTTCACGCCGTCCGGGTTGGCGATCGGCACCACCCACACCTCGGTGGTGTCGAGCAGCGCGGTCACCTCGGCGTCGGTGCCGTAGCCCTGGGTGAGGTGGTCGATCCACCGGTACGCGACGTCACCGGTGGTGATCTCGCGGGCGTGCAGCTGGCCCATCACGAAGAAGCGCGGCTTGGGCGCGGACGTGCTGAGCGCGCAGTCGCCGGCGTTCTTCTTGGTGATGCAGATGGCCCGCAGGTCGTAGCCGCCCGCGCCCTGGCTCTTCTTCCACGAGTCGCCGTAGTCCACGACCGTGGTCAGGTTCGAGTACTGGGACGCCACCGCGTCCAGGTGCGCCCACTGCGCGTTGATCGTGCGGTAACCGCCGTAATAGGTCTCTTCCAGGGCCGCCGCGTCGAGCGACTGCGACTTGCGCGCCGGCGGCTCCCACTGCGGCGCGGGCAGCACCTCGTCGATGACGGAGGTGAAGCCGTCGGTCTTCAGCTTCTGACCGGTGGCCTGGTCGCCGAGGACGAACAGGTACTCCCCTTCGCGCTGTTCGAGGACGTCGAAACCGCGCTTGAGGAGGTCCTGGGCGGCTTTGCCGAGCGGTGCGTGCACCTTGTAGACGTAGGTCGGACCGGCTTGGGCCACGGCCACCTCGGGTGCGGGGCCCGCGGTGCCGGGAACGCCGCCGTTGATCACGGCGGCGACTGTGACACCGGCTATCGCCAGCGTCACCAGTGAACGTCTTGTCGACTTCACGGTTGTTCTCCTCCTAGGCAGGGTTGAGCAGGAGGATGAGGCAAAACCGGGTCGGTGCACACCCTCCGACCGGCCATACCTGACTCTTATGGGTGATGGTTGTGCCGGGTGCACCAGGCGGGAACGGACATCCGGCGCAACGCTTGACCCTGCCCCTGGGGCACGCCCCAGGGTCGACGTCGTGGAGGAGGTGCGGATGGCGGTCCCGGAGCGCAGCGGCGGCCACGACGGTGAACGCAACGGTGGGCGCAGCGGTGACCGGAACGGTGACCAGAGCCGTGACCAGAGCCGTGAGCGGAGCGGTGAGCGCCTGCTCGGCACCGGCGAGTTCGCCCGCCGGAGCAGGCTTTCGCTCAAGGCGCTGCGCTTGTACGAGCGCCAGGGCGTGCTGAAGCCGGCGACGGTGGACCCCGCGAACGGCTACCGCCGGTACCGCGAGGACCAGTTGTCGGAAGCGCGGCTGGTGCACTCGCTGCGCAGGCTCGACATGCCGTTGACCGTCGTCAGTCGGATCACCGACGCGCCGGCGGCAGACCGGGCGGCGCTGCTCGCGTCCTACTGGGACGCGGTCGAGCAGCGGGTGGCCGTGCAGCGGGACCTGTTCGCCCACCTCCACGCGGCGTTGACCGGAGGGAAGGGGTTGGTGAAGGTGTTCGAGGTGAAGCAGCGGGACGTGCCGGAGCAGGTGGTGCTCACCGAGCAGCGGCACGTGTCGCAGCCGGGGCTGACCGACTGGATCGCGGAGGGGATGGGTCGCGTCGCCAAGGCGACCGAGAGCTACGGCGGCATCGCCGGTGAGGCCCTGGTGATCTACTACGGCGAGGTGAGCGAGGACAGCGACGGCCCGGTGGAGGTGGCTCTGCCGATCGCGGCGGACGCCCCGCCCGCCGGGGCGGCCGGGCGGGTCGAGCCGGCGCACCGGGAGGCGTACGTCAGGTTGCGGAAGCGCGAGGTGGAGTTCCCGCAGATCTTGTCGGCGTACGACGCGGTGGCCGCGTGGGTGAAGGAGAACGGACTGACCGAGGCGGGCGCACCGCGCGAGGTGTACTTCGCGGACTGGGGCAAGGCCGGCCCGGACGACGAGGTCTGCGACATCGCCTTCCCGGTCAAGTAGCCGGTCGGTGACCCGCCGGCGACCCCGGCGGGTCACCCCCGCAAGGACTCCAGGAAGGTCTTGAACGCCCGAGCCGGAACGCTCAGCTGCCCACCGGCCCTGTTCTTGGTGTCCCGCACCGCGTAGAACCCCGGCACCACGGCCACCTCGACACAAGTCCCGTTGTCCTGCGTGTAACCCGAAGTCTTGAAGATGGCAGCGGAGAAGTCCGGAGTCATGGCGGGGACCACCTTCCACGATCAGGCGTACTGCCGGGCTACGCCCTTGATGAACCTCCTCGATTGTTCCAGACCCAGGGCGTCGGCGGTGAGACGGCTCCACAGCCTCCCGTAGTCGGCCACCTCGGGCAGTCCGTCCAGGTAGTCCGCGTCGTGCAGGTTCTCCACGTAGACCATCTCCAGCGGCGGCGCGGAGGTCGGTGCCGGGATCCGCAACATGGTGAACCCGAAGGTGTTCCCGCCGCCCATGGAGTCGAACGGCAGGATCTGGAGCCTGACGTTGGACCGCTTGGCGACCGCGTCCAGGTGGACCATCTGCGCGTGCATCACCGCGTTGCCACCGAAGATCCGACGCAGGCAGCTCTCGCTCAGCACGAACCCCACTTCGGCCGGCCGCTGGCGGAAGATCACCTCCTGCCGCTCCAACCGGGTCGCCACGACGTCATCGATGCTCGCCGGATCGACCCGCGCGCTGCGTTCGAGCATGGCGCGCATGTACGCCTCGGTCTGCAACAGGCCGGGCACCATCTCGACCCCGTAGTGCTGGATCAGGTTCGAGTCGACCTCGAAGTCGTAATAGGGCCGCTGCTCCATCGGCACCGTCGCCCGGTGGCCCAACCAGCGCCCGCGCTGACTGCGCGTCCGGGCCAGCTCGACGATGTCCGCCTTCTGCTCCTCGGTGTGCACGTCGTAGCGGTCCAGCAGCATCTTCGCGTCACCGGGGGTCAGCCCTTCTCTGCCTCTCTCCATCTTCGTGACCCGGGTGGTGTCCCGGCCGAGGAGCTTGGCGACCTCCTTGGGGTCCACTCCTGCCTTGAGCCGCGCCTCCCTCATGTAGATCGACAGGAACTTCAGGCGCACCGTGGGGTCAAGGGCATGAGGGTCATCCGATCGTGTCATTTGCTGTACAGCAGTTGCAAAGTAACGCCGTGTAGGTCCGGGCTAGCAACTGATCATTCGAAACCGACTCGGTCGGACTCCGGACCACTCGAAGGGGGACAACCATGTCCGCACCCGCCCCCAACACGACCCACGACCTGTGCCACCCGCCGCGTGAATGGCTGCTGCGCTGCTCCGACGACGCGCACCGGCCGGCCGTCTGCTCGATCGCCGTCACCGACGGCCACCTCGAGATCTGGCTCGCCGAAGAATCCATGATCAGCCTCGACGGCGGCGAGATCGTCCAGTTCCAAGCCGCCTTCGCCGACGCGGCGACCCTCGCCACCGCGGACCGCGCCCGGCCCCTGACTCAGGCCTGACTCAGGCCTGACGCAACCGGTGGTCCAGCGCCGTGTGGCGCCGCCCGGCGCTCACGGTGCGGACCGCCTGCCCGATCGCCTTCCGCGACCCCACCAGCACCACCAACTTCTTCGCCCGCGTCACCGCCGTGTACAGCAGGTTCCGCTGCAACATCATCCACGCGCTCGTGGTGATTGGAATGACCACGCACGGGTACTCACTGCCCTGTGAGCGATGAATCGTCATGGCGTAAGCGTGGGTCAGCTCGTCGAGTTCGCCGAACTCGTAGTCCACTTCCTCATCCTCGTCCGTCCGGACGGTCAGCTTCTGGTCCACCTCGTCGATCCCGGTGACGACCCCGAGCGTGCCGTTGAAGACGCCGTTCGCCCCTTTGTCGTAGTTGTTCCGGATCTGCGTCACCTTGTCACCGATCCGGAACACGCGTCCACCGAACCTGCGCTCGGGCAGGTCCTTCGCGGACGGCGTCAAAGCCTCCTGCAGCACCACGTTCAGCGCGCCCGCCCCGGCCGGACCGCGGTGCATCGGGGCGAGCACCTGCACGTCCGTGCGCGGGTTCAGGCCGAACTTGCGCGGGATCCGCCGGGCGACGACGTCCACCGTCAGGGTCGCTGCCTCGTCCGCCTCTTCCGCCGGGAACAGGAAGAAGTCCGGCAGCCCCTGCACCAGCGGGTAGTCGCCGGAGTTGATCCGGTGTGCGTTCGTCACCACGCCTGATTGCTGCGCCTGCCGGAAGATGTGCGTCAACCGGACGTTCGGCACGGGGCTGCCTTCCGCCAGCACGTCCCGCAGCACCTCGCCCGCGCCCACCGACGGCAGCTGGTCGACGTCGCCCACCAGCAACAGGTGCGCGCCGGGCGCGACCGCCTTCACCAACTTGTTGGCCAGCAACAGGTCCAGCATCGACGCCTCGTCCACCACGACGAGGTCGGCGTCCAGCGGCCGGTCCTTGTCGTACGCCGCGTCTCCGCCGGGCTTGAGTTCCAGCAGCCGGTGCACGGTCCGCGCCTCGTGCCCGGTCAGCTCGGTGAGCCGCTTGGCGGCCCGCCCGGTCGGCGCGGCGAGCACCACCTTGGCCCGCTTGGCCACCGCCAGCTTCACGATCGACCGCACCGTGAAGCTCTTGCCGCACCCCGGTCCGCCGGTCAGCACGGCGACCTTCCTGGTCAGCGCGAGCTTGACCGCCTCCCGCTGCTTCTCCTCCAACGACGCGCCGAGCCAGCCGAACGCGCGTTCCCAGTCGACGTTCCCGAACGCCGGCATCCGCTCCACACCGGTGTGCAGGAGCTTCGACAGTTGGCCGGCCAACGATATCTCCGCCCGGTGGAACGGGATGAGGTAGATCGCCGCCTCGCCGTCCGGCAGCACCTCCCGCACCACGCCCTCCTCCGCCACCAGCTCGGCCAGGCACTCGATGACCAGCCCGGCGTCGACCTGGAGGATCTTGATGGCCTCGCCGATCAGCTGGTTCTCCGGCAGGAAGCAGTCGCCGTTGCCGGTCGCCTCGGACAGCGTGAACTGCAACCCGGCCTTGATCCGCTGCGGGCTGTCGTGCGGGATGCCCACCGCCTTGGCGATGGTGTCCGCCGTGCGGAAGCCGATCCCCCAAACGTCCGTGGCCAGACGGTATGGCTCCAGACGAACGACGTCGATCGACTTCTCGCCGTACTGCTTGTAGATCCGCACGGCCAGCGACGTGGACACGCCGACGCCCTGGAGGAAGACCATCACTTCCTTGATGGCCTTCTGCTCCTCCCACGCGGCGGCGATCAGCTTCGTCCGCTTCGGTCCGAGCTTGGGCACCTCGATGAGGCGTTCCGGCCGGTGCTCGATGACGTCCAGCGCGTCCACCCCGAAGTGCGTGACGATCCGGTCCGCCAGCACCGGCCCGATGCCCTTGATCAACCCGGACCCGAGGTAGCGCCGGATGCCCTGGATCGTCGCGGGCAGGACGGTCGTGTAGTCGTCCACGTGGAACTGCTTGCCGTACTGCGGGTGCGACCCCCACCGCCCGCGCATCCGGATCGACTCGCCGGGCTGCGCGCCGAGCAGCGCGCCGACCACCGTCACCAGGTCCCCGCCCCGGCCGGTGTCGACCCGGGCGACCGTGTAGCCGGTCTCCTCGTTGGCGAACGTGATCCGCTCCAACACCGCTTCCAGGACCGCGTCCGCCACGGGGACACCGTAACGGGGGCCACCGGAGCCTCCACAGGACGTTCACAACTCGCGCCAGGCCTCTCCACCGCCCCCACCTAGAGTCGGATCCATGACACGCCGGGTTCTGGTGGTCGAGGACGACCTGACCATCGCCTCGTCCGTGGCCGCACGCTTGCGCGCCGAGGGCTTCGAGGTCGATTTGGCGCACGACGGCCCGTCTGCGGTGGTGAAGGCCGCGGACGCCGACCTCGTGGTGCTGGACGTGATGCTGCCGGGGTTCGACGGTCTGGAGGTGTGCCGGCGGATCCAGTCGGACCGGCCGGTGCCCGTCCTCATGCTGACCGCGCGGGGTGACGAGACGGACCTGCTGGTGGGCCTCGCGGTCGGCGCGGACGACTACCTGACCAAGCCGTTCTCCATCCGCGAGCTGGCCGCCCGGGTGCACGCGCTGATGCGCCGGGTCGAACGCGCGGCGGTGCCGTCGGCCCGGATCACCGTCGCCGACCTGGAGATCGACCTGGCGGAGCGACGGGTCCTGCGCGGCGGCGAGGAGGCCCACCTCACGCCGACGGAGTTCGACCTGCTGGTGCACCTCGCCGAACGACCGCGCGCCGTGCAGTCGCGGGAACGGCTGCTCAACGAGGTGTGGGACTGGCACGAGGGGACGGGGACGCGGACAGTGGACAGCCACATCAAGGCGTTGCGCCGGAAACTGGGCACGGACCTGATCCGGACCGTGCACGGCATCGGCTACGCGCTGGAGGCGCCGCGATGACCGTGCGGTCGGCGTTCGACACGGCGATGGAGTTCCTGCCGCGCCCGTTGGATTCGGTGCGCTCCATCAAGTTGAAGCTCGGCATCCTCCTGGTGGCGTCGGGCGCGGTCGGCTTCGCGTACTTCTGGTCGCAGATCGGGTGGCTGCCGGTCGGCACCACGATCGGGGCGCTGCTGTGCGGGCTGGTGACGTCGCAGGTGCTGGCGCACGGGATGACCAAGCCGTTGCGCGAGATGACGGCGGCGGCGCGGGCGATGCGTCGCGGTGACTACAGCCGGCGGGTGCGTGCGACGGCCCGTGACGAGGTGGGCGAGCTGGCCGGGGCCTTCAACCAGATGGCGGCCGACCTGGCGGCGGCGGATCGTCAGCGGCGGGAGCTGATCGCCAACGTGTCACACGAGTTGCGCACGCCCATCACGGCGTTGCAGAACGTGCTGGAGAACGTGGTGGACGGGGTGGCGGACGCCGACGCGCAGACCATGCGCACCGCGCTGGCGCAGACCGAACGGCTGGGCCGGCTGGTCACCGAACTGCTGGACCTGTCCCGGATCGACGCCGGCGCGCACCGCCTGACGCTGGCCGAGTTCCCCGTCGCGCCGCTGCTGGACGAGGTCGTGGCCGAAGCTTCGGTAGCCGCTCGAGGGGCGCGGTTCACCGTCGACGTGCAGCCACCGAACGCCACCACCGTCGCCGACCGCGAACGCCTGCACCAGGTCGTGGTCAACCTGATCGACAACGCGGCGCGGCACGGTCCGGCCGGCGGCGAGGTCCGGGTGACCGCGCGGGCCGGTGCGGAGTTGGTGCTGGAGGTGGCCGACGACGGGCCGGGCATCGCGCCGGAGGACCGCGAACGCGTTTTCGAGCGGTTCACCAGGGGCGAGCGGGCGGGCGGCGGCGGCACCGGCCTGGGCCTGAACATCGCCCGTTGGATCATCGATCTGCACGGAGGCACCATCGCGGTGGTCGACGGGCCGGGCTGCCGGATTCGCGCCACGCTGCCCGCCAGGACCGAGGTGCTTCACGGGTCTGGGTCCGGCACGCCCGACCCGCACTCCCTCTCCCGCCCCATCGGGGCCGCCTAGCCACTCGACTGCACGGTCGCACGGCCGAGCCGGATCTGTGCGGTCGGGACCTATGCGGCCGGTTCTGAGCAGCCCCCAATTCAATCCAACCACACACCACCGACAGTCCCGGGAAAAGCACCCCCCGGTTCCATTGTCCCACGCACCACCGACAATCCCGCACGAAGAACCCCTGGGGCTCATTGTCCCACGTAGCACCGACATTCCCGAAAATCCGCCCCCAGGGGCTCATTCTTCCGCAAACCACCGACATCCCCCGCACAACGCACTCGTCTTCGCGATCGCGAACACCATCGTGAACGGGTCGCCATCGCGAACGAACCCGCGAACGCGAGCACGATCGGACCCGCGAACGCGAGCACGAACGGATCCCGAACGGGGCCCCGCGAACGGACCCGCGAACACCATCGCGAACGGACCGCGAGCGCGAGCCACGAACACGAACGCGAGCGCGGGCCGGGGGAAATCGGTGCGATGACACCTGTCCTGGAGGCCTGCCCGATGTCACCCAACCGCGTGCTGCTCACCGCCGTCGGTGCCGGATCCGCGGCCGCCGTGCTGTTGCCGCCCGACCGGCCCGGTGCGGGGTGGGCGTTGACCGCAGTGGTGGTGTTCGCGCTGGTCAGAAAAGTCAGACCCGGCTGGGCGGCGATGTCGGTCGCACTCTTCGCGACCGGCACCTTGATCACCTCGGGCTGGTTGTTCGTGCTCTGCGTGTTCGCCGGGTGCGCTGCCGCGTCGCTCGCCGTCGCGGGTGGCACGACGGCCCACGGGGTGCTGCTCGGCTCGATCGCCGTCTCGACGGGCACCCTGCGCGGCGTGCCGTGGCTGTTCAGAGCCCTTCGCGCGAACGGCGCGCCCCCGATGACACGGCCGGTGTTGGTCACGGTGGTGTTGTTGGTGATCTTCGTGCCATTGCTGGCCGGTGCGGACGCGACGTTCGCCGAGATGCTCGAATCCGCCGTTCCCGACGAAGCGGTTGGGGGACCTATCGTCTTGTTCCTGACGGTCGGCCTCGCAACGGTCGGCGCGTGTTTCCTCATCGCCTCGCCGCCGTCACTCGACTCGTCGTCGACCCTCCCCCGCAGGTTCGCCCGCCGCGATTGGGGACTGCCGGTGGGTGCGCTGGTGGTGTTGTTCGCGGCTTTCGTCGGGTTCCAGGTGACGGCCCTCTTCGGCGGTGACGACTACGTCCTGCGCACCGCCGGCCTCACCTACGCCGAGTACGCCCGTCGCGGCTTCTGGCAACTGCTCGCCGTCACGGTGCTGACGCTGGGCGTGGTCGCGGTGACGGCGCGGTTCGCGCGGGTCGAGACGGACGTCGACCGGAAGTGGCTGCGCGGGCTGCTCGGCGCGTTGAGCGTCCTCACGCTGGTCATCGTCGCCTCCGCGCTCGCCCGGATGTGGTTCTACCAGCAGGCATACGGCTTCACGGTGCTCCGCGTCCTCGTCGCCACCTGCGAACTCTGGCTCGGCGTGGTCTACCTGCTGGTGCTCGCCGCCGGCGTCAGGCTGCGCGCCCGGTGGCTCGCGCAGGCCGTGCTGGGCACCGGGTTCGCCGCTCTGGTCGGCCTCGCGCTGCTCAACCCGGAGCGGTTCATCGCCGAGCGGAACATCGCGCGGTGGCAGGAGAGCGGGCGGATCGACCTGGCGTATCTCGCCCGGCTCTCCGACGACGCCGTGCCCGCCATCGCGACCCTCCCGGACGGGATGCGTCGGTGCGCGTTGCGGAACCGCGAGATCAAGGACGACGATTGGCGCTCGTGGAACCTGGCGCGGGATCAGGCGCGGGAAGCTCTCCGGTCCGGGGACCGGGGGCAGTGTGTGCGGTGACGTGGTCGGCCACCAACCGCGCCAGTGGCCGGGCGTGGGTGATCGGGGCCCAGTGACTCGCGTCGAGCACCCGGCGACGCAGGTTCGGCGCCCAGTGCTCCAGGTCCTCCAGCACGGCGGCGGTGACGAACTTGTCCTTCAGCAGCTGGACCAACTGGACCGGGACGTCGGTGCGGCGTTCGCGCGGTGAGCGGATGCGGGGGATGAAGTTGGCCCGGTACAGGGACATCCCGTGCACGCCGTCGTCCACAATGGTCGGTCCGACGTGGGCCTTCGCACCTCCCACCCCGCGCATCAGCTGTTCCCAGCGCGGACCGATGAACCGACGCCAGACGAACGGCGCGACGAACGGCAGGTGGAACGCCACGATGTACCACGAGTGCAGCAACTGCTTCACCTGGCCGATGGTCGGACGCCGCCGCATCAGGTAGCCGACGTGGTCCAGGCACGGACCGGAGATCGAGGTGTACGAGGCGATCCGCGCGCCCGGCGTGGTCACCGCCTCCCACGACTGGATGGAGCCCCAGTCGTGCGCCACGACGTGCACCGGCTCGCCGGGGCTCACCGCGTCGGCCACCGCGAAGAGGTCCCTGGCCAGCACGGGCAACCGGTACGCGGCGAGCCCGCGCGGCCTGTCCGACGCACCCGCGCCCCGCACGTCGTAGGTCACCACGTGGAACTCCTCCGCGAGGATCTCCGCGATCCCGTCCCACACCCGGTGCGTGTCCGGGTAGCCGTGCACCAGGACGACGGTGGGCGCGGACCGGTCTCCCCGCTCGTACACGGACAGCCGCACACCTTCGGATTCCACGAACACGATTCCTCCGCTACAGGTCGAGTACCAGCCGCCCACCGGCCGGGCGGGAGACGCAGATCCGGTCGCCACCCACCTCACCCGTGCGGCAGAACCGGGACGACGATCGGCACGGTGCGCACCCGCGCACGAGGTTGTCGGGTGCCACCACGACCTCCGCCGATTACTACGCCAGCGTAGCTTTGTGAAAGCTACGCCACCGTAGCAATATGGCCGGGTGAGCACAACGCGTCGCAAGTACGCACCGCGCCTGCCACCCGCACAGCGCCGCGACCAACTGCTCGACGGCGCACTGGCACTGCTCGCCGAGGGCGGCTTCGACGCGCTGACCATGGAGGCGGTGGCCCGGCGGTCCGGCGTGACGAAGCCCGTCGTCTACGAGCTGTTCGCCAACCGCGCCGAGGTCATCTCCGGCCTGCTCGCCCGCGAGGCGGAACGGGCGACCGCGCAGGTCCTGGAGGCGATCCCGTCGGGCCTGGACGATCGGTCGCCGAAGGATCTGTACACAGACGGTGTCCGGGCGTTCGTGCACGCGGTCGTGGAAAGCCCGGACCGCTGGCGGCTGGTGCTGCTCCCGCCCGAGGGCACCCCGGTCGAGTTCCGCCGGCAGGTGGAACTGGTGCGCGCGCAGGTCACCGAGCAGGTCAACGCCCTGGCGGACCTGGGGCTCAAGGCCATGGGCGGACCGGAGCTCGACGCCGAGCTGCTCGGCCACACCATGCTCGCGCTGGCCGAGATGTCCGGCCGGCTGGCCATCACCGACCCGGAGCGCTTCCCACCGGACCGCCTGGTGGCGTTCGTCGGCAAGATCGCGCACTTCCTGCCCAACGGCTAGCGGCGCGGCTACGCGACGACGCCGGTCGGCGCCGCGATTCGTGACGAAGGTCGCCACACGAATGGGCTACTGCCCGCAGGGGTACGCGTGGAGGACGTGTCCCGAGTCGGAGGAGGTGCCTGTCCGTGCTCGTCACAGCTCTCACGTTCACCGGGTCTGTGCTGGTCGCACTGGTGGTCGTGACGCTGGTGCACCGGGTGGTCCGTCGGATCGGCAGGCGGTCGGCGTTGTTCGCCGGCCTCGCCCGTCACGCGCACAAGCCGGCGCTGGTCGTCGCGGTGCTGGTGGCGGTGCAGTTCTCGCTGAGCGTCGCGGCCCAGGGCGAGTGGCGGCCGGCCGCGTTGCACGCGGTCGGGATAGCGCTGATCCTCGCCGGCGCGTGGCTGCTCGCCGCGTTGCTGGTGGTGGCGGAGGACGCCACGCTCGCGCGCATCCGGGTCGACGTGTCCGACAACCGGCACGCACGGCGGGTGCACACGCAGATCACGCTGGTGCGGCGGGTGACCGTCGTGGTCGTCAGCGTGCTGGCGGCTGCGGCGGTGTTGATGACGTTCCCCGGCGCACGGGCCGCCGGCACCAGTCTGCTCGCGTCCGCCGGTGTGATCGGTGCGATCGCGGCGCTGGCGGCCCAATCATTGCTGGGCAACGTGTTCGCGGGCGTCCAGATCGCGTTCAGCGACGCCTTGCGGTTGGACGACGTGGTGGTCGTGGAGGAGCAGTGGGGTCGGGTCGAGGACATCACGCTGACCTACGTGGTCGTGCACCTGTGGGACGACCGGCGGTTGATCCTGCCCACCGCGTACTTCCTGAAGACCCCGTTCGAGAACTGGACGCGCACGCAGTCCGCGCTGCTGGGGACCGTCGAGCTGGACCTGGACTGGACGGTGCCGGTGGAGGACCTGCGGCAGGAGCTGCGGCACGCGCTGGAGTCCAACGACCTGTGGGACGGGCGGGTGTGCGTGGTGCAGGTGACCGGCGCTGTCGGGGCCTTCGTGCGGGTGCGTGCGCTGGTGAGCGCCACCGACGCCGGGCGGCTGTGGGACCTGCGGTGCGTGGCGCGCGAGCACCTCGTCGGGTGGCTGCGGTCGCGTCATCCGGGTGCGCTGCCGCAGGTGCGGGTGCAGGACATGCCCAAGGCGCGGGTTCGACCGAGCGGTTCGAACGGTTCGGGCGGTGCCGAGATCACGGCGTCCGGGTCGGACAACCGGGTATTCGGGGAGAGCGCGGACGGCGAGGAGCGGGTGCAGGCGTTCAGCGGGCCGGACCAGCGCGTCAGCGCCTCCGACCGGGGTTCGGGCGGGGGCGAGCAGCGGGTCGACGGGTTCGCGCGTGGCCCGGACGGCGCCGACCGGGGTTGACGCAACCGTCCGACCGGTTGGTTCCGTCCTGGTGGCAGAGTGGTTCGGAAAGGACGCGGATGAAGCGGTTCGTGGTGGCGTGCCTGTGCGTGCTGGCGACCGGCTGCGCGGCACGGGTGGACAGCAGCGGTGCGCCCGGCACGCCGGAGCCGCCGGTGCTGTCGACGACCCTGTCCCTCCCACCGACGATCTCGGAGGTGCCGATGCCCGCCAAGCTCAGCCCGCACGGCAAGGAAGTGCTGTCCAGGGCACGGCAGAACGGCGCGACCAGCGTGGTGCTGGTGCTCTCCACCGAAGCCGCGGCCACGGACCGCGCCGCGTCGGCGCTGCGGGACCTCGGCGCGACCGTGGAGGCCACCGACAGCTCCATCGGTTACATCCGGGCTTCCGTCCCGCTGGACGACGTCCCGCGCGTGGCCGCGGTCGAAGGCGTGCGGCAGGTGGACGTGGACGAGCCGATCGACCGGATCGAGCCCACCCCGTAGAACACCCGCAGGACGCAACACCCCGCGACTCAGGGATGACCGCGGACTTCGGCAAGGAAAGGAACAGGGCCACCCCCGGCGAACCGGGGATGGCCCTGTCACGCAATCCAAGCACCGTCAGGCTACTAAGCGCCGTCAGGCAATCCGAGAACCGTCGAACGATCCGAGAACCGTCAGACGACCGACGATCTGTCAGACGACGTTCTGCACGACCACAGCGCTGCGACCCACGACAGCACCCTCCGAGGTCTGCACGGTGAGCTCACCGCGCAGCACCCGACCGGCACCGGCCTGACCGGTGGCGGTCACGACGCCCGGAACGGTCCACGTGGCACCGGCGACGCGGTCCGCGTCGGTGTCGGTCACGGCAACCGTGCCCAGACCGGCCACCGCGTACACGTCGATGTAGTCGTACTCCGTGGAGCCGGAAGGCACCGCGTAGCCGTCGACCTGCACGCGCCACGCACCCGCAGCCGGGTTGTTCACCGTGAACGACTCCTCGGAGTCGCCGTCTGCGGTCTGGCCGAACAGCACGCAGGTGCCCGAGGTGCAGTTGTAGACGAGCAGGTCCAGGTCGGCGGAGATGTCGCTCGGCCGGCCGATGGTCGCCCGCAGCGACGTGGTGCCCGCCGGGACGGTCACGTCGTAGGTCTGCGACACGCCCTCGGTGATCGCCGGGCGGGCGACCTTCGCGCTGGACAGCGCACCGCCGACGAGTCGGCCGTTGAACGCCGCCAGGCTGTTCTTCACCGTGTACGTGCGGTTCTGGCCGACACCGGCCTGCGCGGACGCGATGGTGTCGGGGTCCGGGCTGACCGACGTGCCGAGCACGGAGGCCGTCACGGTGTACGGAGCGGCGTCCACGTCCGAGGTGCGACGCGCCTCGACCACGATCTCCCACACGCCCGGAACGGGGTTGCTGACCGTGCGGCTCGTCGGGGAGCCGCCGGCGCAGCCCGCGCCCGCGTCGGGGTTGTAGCAGTTGGTGGACGACGTGGTGTCCGCCGGCACGCCGTACGGGTCGTAGCGCAGGAACCGCACCTGGCCCTTGCCGGCGTCGCCGCCGCCCGCCAGGTCGACCTTCAGCGCGCTGGTGCCGGCCGGCACCCGCACGAAGTAGTTGTGCGACTGGTTGCGCGGGATGGCGCCGGTCTTGGTCACCGCGTGCTTGTTCGCCGCGGTGAACTCCTCGGCCGCGAACACCGTGTTCAGGGTGAACACGTCGATGCCGCGGGTGGCCGGGTTGTCCAGCTTCAGCACCGCCGAGTGCGCGCCCGCCTTGGTCGGCTTGACCTTGACGTCGAACTTCACCGGCGTGTTCAGCGGCAGGCTGACCAGGGACTTGGACGAGAACGTGCCGTCGTTGCCCTGCCAGTCGACCATGAACTGCTGGTTGCGGGCCGGACCCGTGGTGCGGGTCAGGGTGTAGGTCCGCGTGTACTCCTTGCCGATGGTCACGCCCTCGCGGTCGTGGATGCCCACGCCGGTGTTCGGGGTGGCCAGCAGCGGCGACAGCGCGGTGTTCACGGTGACCGACGTGCCGACGGCCTGCGTGTTCGGGTGGGCGTTGAGCTGCTCCCACGACCGCTTGACGTCGAACAGGCCCGCGCCCTGCTCGTAGGCCTGGAGCGAGGAGACCCACTTGGCGCCGGACTGGATGGCGTTGCGCAGCTCCTGCACGGTCGGGCGCTCGCCGTTGTGCTCCGCCTTGAACGCGCTCACCAGCAGCGCGGCGGCACCGGTCGCCTGCGGGGCGGCCATCGACGTGCCGTTGAACATGGCGTAGCCGGCGGGCAGGTCGTACGTGCCGGCGACCGGGCCGGGCACCTGCCACTGCGGCACGGTGGAGATCGCCGAGCCGGGCGCGACGATGTTCGGCTTGAAGCCGCCGTCCTCACGCGGGCCGCGGGAGGAGAAACCGTGCAGACCCTCGCGCTGCGCGGTGACCGAGCCGTAGTTGGACAGCCAGGTTTCCTTGGTGATGTACGAGCCGACGCTGACCGCGTCCGTCGCCACCGACGGGTCGCCGACGGTGTTCGCGCCCGCGCCGCTGTTGCCCGCCGAGATGAAGATCTGCATGTTGTACTCGGCGATGGTGCGGTTGTAGAGCTCCGCACGGGCGTTGTTGCCGTCGTTGAGCGCCGGCAGGCCGCCGATGGAGATGTTGACGACGTCCGCGCCGTTGCGGGCCGCGTACAGCACACCGTCGATCAGACCGGACGAGGTGCAGGACGGGGTCGACAGGCAGACCTTGACCGCCATCAGCTTCGCGCCGGGGGCCGCGCCGGTCATCTTGCCGTTGAACAGCTTGTTGGCGGCGGTGATGCCTGCGACGTGCGTGCCGTGCGCGGCGGCCGAGATGCCGATGTTGACGTACGCGGTGCCCGCGTTGTCGTAGATCGAGCGGTCGGTCTGCACCACGAACGCCACGGTGTCCAGCACCGGGGTGGCCGGGTTGTCGGCGCCGAAGTGGCCGACGTCCTTCTTGTACTTGTAGTCGATCATCGCGGTCTGGTCGGTGAAGTCGCCGTCACCGTCCACGTCCACGCGGACTTCCTTGGTGGTGATGTCCTGGAGGACACCGAACGCGTCGACCTTGTCGCCGTCGCGGTTGATGTCGCCGCCGGTCTCGCTGTTGGCCAGGCCCAGGTCGCCCGCGGTCTCGCGGAACAGGCCGAAGCTGAACGGGCCGCCGGTCGCCGGGGCCTTGTAGGTCGCGCCGCCGTTGGTGAACGTGCCGTTGTACCGGCCGGCGACCTGCACCCACGTGCCGTCACCGGAGTTGGTGGCGTTCGCGTTGTACCAGTCGACGATCTTGCGCTCACCGGTGGACGTGGTGGCCAGCGCCGGGTGGTCCAGGTCGATGCCGCTGTCCAGGATGGCGATCGTGGTGCCGCGACCGTCCCACTTGCGGTGCTCGTCGGTGAACTGCGCCGCTTTGGTGTCCTGGATCGGCATGTACGGGTTCTTCTTGGGCGTGTTCGCCCCCGGTGCCGGCTGCGGCAGCGGGGACGTCGCGCCTTCCGGGCGCGGGTTGTCCAGGGCCACCAGGCCGTCGACGTCCACCGCGTTCACCGAAGCCAGCTTGGCGGCCTTCTCGGCGTTGCCGCGCGGCACGGAGACCTTGAGGTACTCGACGTCCCGCTCGGTGGACTGGACGACACCGCCGAGGGCTTCGAGGTCGTCGGTCGCGGAGTCCAGCTTGCCCTCTTCGGCGGCGACCAGCAGCGTCACGTTGTCCTGGCCGGCCTTCTCGGCCTCGGCCAGGCGTGCCCGGTCCTGCTTGTCGAGGCCCTTGTCGGCGGACGCGGGCGTGTTCGGCGCCTCTTGTGCGACGGCCGGAGCGGCGGCGAAGCCGAACCCAGTCGTGCCCAGTACGGCGGCCAGCAAGGCCGCACTGGTGCGGTGTCTCCACCGGCTTCCTGAGTTGATCACGGCGCAAACCCTTCGTGGGGAAAGATTGGCGCAAGCACATCTCCCCGGGTTCTCCCGGACAATCATGCGAACAGCCCAATAGGAGGGTCCACATTGGACTGAACGGGGTATTGCGCACACGCGCGACAAGTGCCGCCCCGGTCCGGTACCGGCGCGACCTTTCCAGTCAAGAGCCGACCGGCCGGAATGTCAAACACTGTCAACGGTGAACCCCTGGACGCCGTCTTGAACCGGTAACAAATCGCACATCAACACGATGGCGAGCACACTGGTGCACATCGTGGACGCCGCACCGATCGACCGGGTAGCCGACGAGCTGTACGCACTGCCGCCGGCGCGGTTCACCGCGGCCAGGGACGCCCACGCGCGGGCCGCCCTGGACCGGGGCGACAAGGCGCTGGCGAAGGAGGTCTCCGCGCTGCGCAAGCCGACGCAGGCCGCGTGGGCGCTGAACCAGCTCGCCCGGTACCACGCGGCGGAGCTGGCCGAGGCGGTGGCGCTGGGTGAGCAGCTCCGGGCCGCGCAGGAGGAGCTGCGGGGCAGCGTGCTGCGCGAGCTGGGCACTCGGCGGCGGGTGGTGGTGGCCGCCCTGGTGCGGCTGACCGAGGAGCTGGCCGCGGACTGCGGCACCCCGTTGGGGCCGGACGCCGTGCAGCAGGTGCGCAGCACGTTGACCTCGGCGCTGGCGGACGCCGTGCTGGCCGCCCGGATCCGCGCGGGCCGACTGGTGCGGCCGGTCGAGCAGTCCGGTTTCGGGCCGTTGAGCGAGACCGCCACGCCGGTCCGCGTCCGCGACGACCTCGCGCCCCGCCGCGAGCAGCGGCGGGAGCGGAAGCTGGCGCAGGCGCGGGACGACATCACCGCGGCGCGGGCCGAGGTGAAGGCGGCCGACACGGCGGTGACCGAGGCCGAGGCGACCCTGGTCGAGCGGGAGGACCACTCGGCCACGCTGCGGGCCGAGCTGCGGCGGGCGCAGCAGGCCGAGCAGGAGGCGGCGACCCGGGTCGAACGGGCCAAGCGCCGGGCGGACACCGCGCGGACCAAGCTCGCCGGGGCGGAATCCCGGATGACCGAGCTGCGCGGCGACTCTGTGTAGTGACCCTGGACACGCCGGGAACACCTGTGGTATGCCGCTCGTTCTACTGCTGGTCGGCTCGTGGACGCCGCCCGGACGTCAGGACCACCAAGCGCTCACTCCCCCCTGGGCGCAAGGCAGGCCCTCTCCCCGAGACGTCGCTGGGCGCCCGCGGCAGGTCGGCCGCCGTCGGCCGGACGGACCCCCCTCACCGAACGGCCGGCGGCCCACTCGAAGGGTCGTGCGCGCGCCCCGGTCGGACCATGTGCTGGTCGTGGCGCGCGTACAGCTCGGTCCACTCCTCGGCGGACAACTGCCGGCCCGTTTCCCCGATCTCCGCGAGTTCCCGGAAGAACTCCTCGCGGGGCGCGCCGGGCGCGAACAGGATCAACATCGAGGCCGGGTCGTCGGAGTCGTTGCGGAAAGCGTGGATTCCGCCCTCCGGCACGTACAGGAAATCACCGGCGGACGCGTTCACCCAGCCGTCGCCGTCGAACAGCCGGACGGTTCCGGAGATCACGTAGAACGACTCGGAGAACGTCTTGTGGAAGTGCGCGCCCGGACCGCCCGCCCGCGGGGCCATGTTCCACTCGAACATCCCGTACTGGCCCCGGGTCACGTCGCCGGGCGCCACCAGCCGGGCCTGCGTGAGCGGCCGGTCGACGGTCGGCACGTCCGCGACCGGCCGCCAGACCGCGCTGACCTCGCCCGTCGAGCCGTTGTAGGCGGTGTAGCTCATCCCCCGGACCCCCTAAAGTGAAGTTTCTTCAATTCCTGCCCGCGACCAGGACGGCGATCTAGACTCGCCCGATGGCACAGGACGCGGATGTCATCGTCGTCGGCGGGGGTCTGGCCGGGCTCGTCGCCACCGCCGAACTCGCCGACGCGGGTCGCAAGGTCATCCTGCTCGACCAGGAGCCGGAGGCCGGGCTGGGCGGTCAGGCGTTCTGGTCGTTCGGCGGCCTGTTCCTGGTCGACACCCCCGAGCAGCGCCGGCTGAAGGTCAGGGACAACGCCGACCTGGCGCTCCAGGACTGGCTCGGCTCGGCCGCGTTCGACCGGGACAGCGACCACTGGCCGCGCCGGTGGGCCGAGGCGTACGTGCACTTCGCCGCCGGCGAGAAGCGGAGCTGGCTGCACGCCATGGGTGTGCGCTGGTTCCCGTTCGTGCAGTGGGCCGAGCGCGGCGGGTACCTCGCGAACGGCCACGGCAACTCCGTGCCGCGCTTCCACGTCACCTGGGGCACCGGTCCCGGCCTGGTCGAGCCGTTCGAACGCCGGGTGCGCGCCGCCGTGGCGGCCGGCCTGGTGCAGCTGCGGTTCCGGCACCGGGTCACCGGCCTGACCACGACCGGCGGCAAGGTCGACGGCGTGCGCGGCGAGGTCCTGGAGCCCAGCGGCGTCCGGCGCGGTGAACCGAGTTCCCGCACCAAGGTCGACGACTTCGAACTGCGCGCCCAAGCCGTCATCGTCACCTCCGGCGGCATCGGCGGCAACCACGAGATGGTGCGCCGCAACTGGCCCGCGCGGATGGGCACCCCGCCCGAGCACATGCTCTCCGGCGTCCCCGACCACGTGGACGGCGGGATGCTCCAGGTCGTCCAGGGCGCGGGCGGCGGGATCATCAACGAAGACCGCATGTGGCACTACCCCGAGGGGATCGCCAACCACTCCCCGATCTGGAGCCGGCACGGCATCCGCATCCTGCCCGGCCCGTCGTCGCTCTGGCTGGACGCCACCGGCCGCCGGCTGCCGATCCCGCTGTTCCCCGGCTTCGACGCGCTCGGCGCCCTGGAGCACATCGTGAAGACCGGCCACGGCTACTCGTGGTTCGTGCTCAACCAGCGGATCATCGGCAAGGAGTTCGCCCTCTCCGGCTCCGAGCAGAACCCCGACCTGACCGGCCGGGACGTCCGGCAGGTGCTCAAGCGCGCCCTGCCCGGCGCGGTCGCACCCGTGGAGGAGTTCGCCAAGCGGTCGGAGGAGTTCATCATCGCCCGCGGCGTCCCCGAACTGGCCGCCGGCATGAACGAGCTGGCCGGCAACGACCTCGTCGACGCCGGCGCGCTGGAACGGCTGATCGTCGAGCGCGACCGGCAGGTGATCTCCGGGCTGGGCAAGGACATGCAGGTCAACGCCATGCGCGAGGCGCGGCGGTTCCTGACCGACAAGCTGATCCGGGTGGTCGAGCCGCACCCGCTGCTGGACCCCAAGGCGGGGCCGTTGATCGCCGTCCGGCTGTCCGTGCTGACCCGCAAGACGTTGGGGGGCCTGCACACCGACCTGTCCGGACGGGTGCTGAAGGAGGACGGCTCGGTGCTCGACGGCGTGTACGCGGCGGGCGAGGCGGCCGGGTTCGGCGGCGGTGGCGTGCACGGATACCGTGCGCTGGAAGGGACTTTCCTCGGCGGCTGCCTGTTCTCCGGCCGGGTCGCCGGACGCGCCGCCGCCCAGGCGGTCGGCTAGCGGGTCGCGCCGACCGACACGTCCGGGCCGGCCAGGACGTGCGGGTCGAGCTTGCGGGCCAGTTCGTCCGCGTCCGCCAAGCGCAGGTCGCGGTAGAGGTGGAGCGCGGCCAGCCAGTGCGGCACGGCCGCCTCCACGCCCTCGGACTGCTCCAGCACGTCCCCGATCGCCCGGCGGCACAGGGCTTCCTGGTACCGGTCGCCCAGCCGTTCGGCCAGCGCCAGCCCCGCCCGGTACGACTCCAGCGCGTCCTCCAGCCGTCCCAGCTGCTGCGAAGCCGTGCCGACGGTGTGCAGGGTCGCGGTGTGCGCCTTCGACGGCGCGACGGACGTGAACAGCCCCAGGGCCTCCGAGGCGTGCCTCAACGCGTCCTCCGGCAAGTGCTTGCGCAGCAACACGTTCGCCAGGTTGTTCTGCACGCCGGCCTGCGAACGCGCGTCGCCGACCTCGCGGGCCACCTCCAGCGCCTCCAGGATCGTCGCCTGCGCCCGGTCCAGCTGGTCGTCGGCCATCAGGCAGTAGCCCAGGTTCGCCAGCGCCGCCAGCTCCAGGTGCCGGTCGCCGCCCGCCAACTCGCCCGCCCGCGTGCACGCCCCGATCGCCTCGTCGAGCCGACCGAGGTCGGCCAGCGTGGAACCCAGCCGCAGCAGGAAGGTCGCCTCGACGTGCTCGTCGCCCAGCTCGCGCGCGGCCACCAGGCCGATGCGGCACAACGCGAGCCGGTCGAGCCGGTTGCCGCGCCGGAAGTGGAACGCGTCCAGGCACAGCGCCAGCTGCCAGGTCCGTTCCCGCCGGCCGCTGTTGAGCGCGATGTCCAGCGCCAGCCGCAGGTTCGCCTCCTCCAGGGTCAGCCAGTCCAGCGCGGCGGCGTGCGAGGGCAGCTCCGGGAAGGTCGCGGGCCGGTGCTCGGGCGGGTCGAACGGCCGCACGTGGTCCGACAGGTGCGCCCGCGCCGCGTCGGCGACCCACAGGTAGTAGTCGAGCAGGCGGTCGGTCGCCAGCACGGTGTCCACTTCGGACTCCCCGGCCGCCAGGTGGTGGGTGAACAGCCGCACCAGGTCGTGCCGGGTGTACCGGTCCGGCGTCGACTCGTGCAGCAGGCTCGCGTACGCCAGGGTCCGCAGGTGGGTGCGCGCGCTCGCCACGTTGATGTCCAGCAGCGCGGCGGCGGTGTAGCTGTCCAGGTCGGTGCCGGGGTGCAGGCCGAGTCGCCGCAGCAGCCGCGCGGCGCCCTCCGGCAGCTCCCGGTAGCTCACCGCGAGCGCCGCGTGCACCCCGCGCCCCGCCTCGGGCAGCTCCAACGCCGACAGCCGGTGCCGCTCGTCGCGCAGCTCGTCCACCAGCGACTGGATCGTCCAGCGCGGCCGGGACGCCAGCCGGGCGCCCGCGATCCGCAACGCCAGCGGCAGCCGGTCGCACAGCTCCACCAACTCGGCGACGGCGTCCGGCTCCTGCTCGATCCGGTGCCGCCCCAGCACCGCCGCGAGCAGGCTCTCCGCGCCCTCCTCCGGCAGCCTCTGCACGTGCAGCGCGGACGCGCCCTCGGTGACCACCAGGTCGTCCAGCCGGTGCCGGCTGGTGACCAGCACCAGGCACCCGGCGGAACCCGGCAGCAGCGGCCGGACCTGCTCGGCGGAACGCGCGTTGTCCAGGAACACCAGCACCCGTCGACCGGCCAGCACCGAACGGTACTGCGCGGCCTGCGTCTCCAGGTCCGCGGCGATCCGCGAGTCGGTCGCCCCCAGCGCCCGCAGGAACCCGACCAGCGCGGTGCGCGGGTCCAGCGGCTCGGTCTCGTCGAAGCCCCGCAGGTTCACGAACAGCTGGCCGTCCGGGAACTGCGCCGCCACCCGGTGCGCCCAGTGCAGCGCCAGCGCCGTCTTCCCCACCCCGGCCGGCCCGACCAGCAGCCCCGTCGCCGAGTCCCCGCGCAGGCTCTCGGTCAGGTCCGACAGCTCCGGCTCACGCCCGACGAACCCCCGGTGCTCGCGGGGCAGCTGCGCGGGCACCGGCCCCCGTTCCACCGGCTTCGGCGCGGTGTCGCCCGCCAGCACGGTCTGGTAGGCGTCGCGCAGCTCCGGACCGGGGTCCACGCCCAGTTCGTCGACCAACCGCTCCCGCGTGCGGTGGAACAGCTCCAGCGCCTCGGCCTGCCGTCCCGTCCAGTGCAGCGCCAGCACCAGCCGCGCCACCAACGTTTCCCGCAACGGGTGCGCGGCCACCGCGTCCCGCAGCCCGGACACCGCGTCGGCCGCCCGGTCCAGCCGGAACAGCCGGGTCGCCAGCTCCTGCACGGCGACCAACCGCAGCTCCTCCAGCCGCGCGGAGACCACCTCCCGGACCTCCGTACCCGGCACGTCCGCCAGCACCGGGCCGCGCCACAGCGCCAAGGCGCTGGTCAGCATCCCGACAGCGGCCTCGTCGGCGGCCTCCCGCGCACCCGCGACCAGGTCCTCGAACCGGAACACGTCGACCGCGCCCCGTTCACCGGTCAGCACGTAGCCGGGCGCACGGGTGATCAGCGCGACACCTCCGGCCAGCACCTTGCGCAACTGGGCGATATGCCCCTGGAGGGCGGCTTTCGCCTGCGGCGGCGGTGAGCCGTCCCACACCAGCGACAGCAACCGGTCGCCGGACACCACCCGGTTCAGCTCCAGCGCGAGCGCCGCGAGAACCGCCCGGCGCTTCGCCGCACCCAGTCGGACAGCCACCCCGTCAGCGGAAACAAGCTCAACCGGACCGAGCAGGTTCACCCGCATCTAGAGACCTCTGCTGTGTTGGATGGCGTCGGCTTCGCCGCCGCGGGCTCGGCCGCCTGGAAGTCGCGGCCTCGCGGTGGGTCGGTTGGGGAAGAGGTGGAGGGGAGGACAGGGGGCGGGGGGACAGAGGGGAGGACAGGGGGAGCGGGAGGAACGAAGGGGAGGACGTGGGTCATTGGACTGTGAGGTGGGGGGCTGGGCGGGGAAAGTATGGGGCGGGTGGGTGTGTGGGGGCGTTGGCGGGGCGTTGGGCGGGCGTTGGTGGTCAGGGTGACGCTGGTTTTCGTCCAGCAGGCTGCCTTCGCGAGGGAATCCGATGTACATCGCCGAAGCAGGGAATGAACAAGAGGCCGCGCCTCGGCAAACCGCGCGGGTCGCCGCTCAGACCCGGACGGTCGGCGGTCAGGCCCTCGCGTTGCGGGAGACGGTGAACTCCGGCCGGGTCACGCTCGACCCCGCGACCGGCGACGAACTGCGCAAGATGCTGCTCGAACAGATCGACCAGGTCGACTCGTGGCTGGAACGCGCGGGCAGGCTGGCCCGACCCGCTCCGCTGGGGGCGAACCCCGTCGGCGACCGGATGGCCGCCAAGTTCGAGTCCCGCGCCGAGGGCGAGCCGATGTCGTTCGTGTCGGTGATGACCGCGTACCGCGAGGTCCTCCAGCAGACGCACGACTCGGTGCAGAGCGCGATCCGCAACTTCCGGTCCGTCGACGAGGAACACGGCGCCGCGCTCAAGCGCCTGAGGGGCGAGTGAGATGGCCGACCGGTTGGAGATCGACCTGGTCCTGACGGACACCCAGAACTGGGCGTCCCGTTCCCACCGCGAGCTCTACGACGCGGTCCACGACAACAACGACCCCGGCCAGACCGGCGAGATCGGCGCGGAGTGGGGCCAGTTCGGCACCGAGCTGACCGAGTCGGCCCGGGTGATCAGCGAACGCGTGGCCGCCACCGAGACCGGCTGGACCGGCGAGGCCGCCGACGGCGCCCGCACCGCGATCAAGCTGCTGGCCGACTGGGTCACCGACACCGCCGCCACCGCCGTCGAGGTGGGCAAGCGCGTCGCCGACCAGAGCCAGATCATGGAGAACGCCCGCGCGAGCATGCCCGAGCCGGTCGAGTTCGACTGGGACCAGGCCACCGACACGTTCACCTCGGGTGGTCTCCAGGGCTTCGCCGGTTCGGCGGCCGACGTGCAGGCGGCCAACGACCAGGCCCGTGCCGCGCACGAGCAGGCGGTGGCCGTGATGACGACGATGGAGAACGAGTCCCGCACCGTCGACGGCACCACCCCGCGGTTCACCCCACCGTTCAACCCGGTGACCGGCCGCGCCGAAGAACTCCAGCCGATGATGTCGGCCGCGGCAGGCGCGCCGACCCTGGGCGACGCCCAGCAGGCGTCCGTCCCCAGCGGCGCGGGCGGCACCACCGTGACGTCCGGCCACCAGGCCCAGACCGCCGCCACCCCGGCCACTCCCGCCTACACCCCACCCGGCAGCGGCGGCGGGGGCCACGGATCCGGCAGCGGAACCCCCGTGATCCCCGCCGCCCACCGCCCCGAGGGCACGACCGCCGCAGCGGCAGCGGCCCAGGTCCCGGTCGCGAACAAGTACACCCCGCCCTCCTACACGCCCCCGCCGGGCAGCGGCTACACCCCGCCCGGCAGCGGCTACCTCCCGCCGGGCTACCTGCCGCCGGGCGGCGGCTCCGGCAAACAGCAGCCCCCGCCCTACAAGCCCGCCCCTCCGGGCACCGTCGCGCCCAAGCCCCAGAGCGGTTACGGCCCCGGCAAACTCCCGCCCTACATCCCCGCAGGCTCCCCCGGCACACCACCCGTCCCCGGCCTGAATGCACCCGGCACTCCGGGCAGCGGCGCGAACCGCTTGCCCGGCGGCGGTGGTGGCTTCCCCGGCGGCGGCTTCGGCGGAGGCGGAGGCGGCGGCTTCGGTGGCGGAGGAGGCGGCGGCTTCGGCCCCACCGGTTCCGGCAGCCAGCCGGCCGCGGGCGGCGCATCCGGCGTCACCGGCCCCGGTGCCCCCGGCGCCCGAGGCCCCATGCCCGGCTTCACCCCGTCCATCCCGGGCGCGGGCGCGGCGGGAGCCCCCATGGGCGGCGCCCCGATGGGCGGCGGCCACGGCGGTCAAGGCGACGAGGACAAGGAACACCGCTCGGCGGCCTACATCCGGGGCGAGGACATCTTCGAGGTCCCCGGCGGGAACCTTCCCCCGTCCGTGATCGGCGGCACGAAGCCGAAGACGAGGGGCGAGCAGTGATCGAGCCCGAGTTCCTGCTCACCCCGAGGGAACTTGACGTGCTGTGGCACGACTTGGGCCTCGGCCGCCTTCCGTACCCGCTGGACGTGCCCACCCTGGGCACCACCGGGGAGGAACGCGCCCGCCTGCGGGCCGAGGTCCTGGCCGACTACGGCGACCCCGACCCCCGCCTGGTCGACCTGCTGCGCCTGCTGGCCGACCACCGGCTGTCCGTGGACGCGGTGGCGCACCTGGACCGACCCGTGCGGGCCGTGGCAGCCTCGGACGGCCGCCGGGCCGTCCTGGCGGTCATCGACAGCGGCAAGGTGGGACTGCTGGAGATCCGCCCCACCGCCCTCGCCAGGTCCATCGTCGAAGTACTGCCCGATGGGTCCGCCGGTCCCGGCACCGCCCTGTCCCTGCGCCTGGAGACCCTCAACGCGGCCGTTGCCCTGCAACAGGAACAGCACGGCGACGACGAGGACGACGACCCGTGGGGCAGCGGTGACCTGGACGAGCGCGAGGCACTGCGAAAAGCCGGCCTGTCCCGCGAAGACGCCACGGTGGTCGGCGAACTGGCCTCCTCGCGGGTAGCCGGCGGCCAGTTCGGGGTCAGCGTGGGTGGCGGCTACCGCAGCACCAGGGCCGGCGTGCTCATCACGTGGTTCGACACCCACCAGGGCCGCTACCTGATGGTCCACGAGAACGGCTGGCTCAGCCTCGCCCCGACCGACAACGACCGCATCGCCACCAGGATCGCCTCCGTCCTGTCCACCGTCGCCTGACCCGCACGACGAACCGCCCGCAGCGGTGGGCCCGATACCACCGCCGCGGCAGCGATCCCGCACGGTGGACGACCTTGAGCGGTGCCGACGACGTTGGAATGCTCGAACGCATGAGCCAGCCACTCGTCGTCGGCACCCTGGTCGGGAATCCCCGGCCGGGCTCCCGAACGCTGATCGCGGCACAGGCGCTGGGCGAGGCGGTCCGCCACGCGCTGGCCGCCCAGGGCCGGGACGTCTCCCCGCACGGGCCACTCGTGGACGCGGCAACCCTGGCCCCGGAGGTCTTCGCGCCGGGTTCGACCGCCGTCCGGGAAGCCCTGGAGTCCCTGGCCGCGGTTGACGTCCTGGTGGTGGCATCACCGACCTACAAGGCCACCTACACCGGCCTGCTCAAGGCGATCCTCGACCAGTCGCCGGCGAACTGGCTGCGCGGCAAGACCGCCGTCCCGCTGCTCGTGGCGGCGGCCGACAAACACGCCCTGGCCGTGGAGCTGCACCTCAAACCCCTCCTCGCCGAACTCGGCGCGTCCACCCCGGGCCGTGGCCTCTTCCTCAACGAGGCGCTGTTGGACGACCGCCCCGCCCTGACCGACGCCCTGGCCGCCCGACTGTCCGAAGCAGGCTGGTTCACCGAGCCCGTGGGAGCACTCCGATGACAGACCTGCGTACCGCACTGCGCGACTTCCCCCAGGCAGTGGGCATCGTCACCGCCACCGGCCCGGACGGTCCCGTGGGCGTCACGGTCAGCTCGTTCACGTCGGCCAGCCTCCGCCCACCCCTGATCGTCGTGTGGATCGGCGAGGGCGCTTCAGCCTGGCCGGTCCTGCGCACGGCCCCGCTGTTCGCCGTGCACCTGCTGCACGCCGGCCAGACAGCCCTCTCGGACCTCTTCGCCAAAACCGGCTCCGACCGCTTCGGCCCCGACACCAACTGGCAGTCCGATGTGGACGGTGTACCGCACCTGCTGGACGCCCCCGTCAGACTCCGCTGCCGAACCGCCCGCCGGATCTCCGTAGGCGACCACGTGGCCCTGGTCGGCGAACCCCTGGAAATCCAGCACAACGCAGGCACCCCACCCTTGGTCCGCTTCCAGGGCCGCTACACCTCCGTAGCCTGACCGACAAGGCCACCGAAGGCGCCCCCACCCGGCCAACGCGCCAGCCCACACCCACCTAAGACCCAGTGGCACTGGACGATTTGCTGACCGGGCGGCGTGTCGTACGGACCCATCTCGTGCGCCGCACCGTCCACCTGGTCACCGCCCGGGACGCCGGGGCGTGGCGCGCCCGCCACGACAACGCAGTACTCTGTCACCGCGAAGCGCAGGTGAAGGACTTTGCGTCATTGACATCGCCGGATCCGTTGTACTTCGGCCAATCGGGGAACATGCACAGCGGCCTGGTGCGGCCGGGAACGCCGGCGTCATCGATTGCGACGATGGTGTTCGCCGGATCGGTGCCTTTCTCGACCCAGTTCTCGATCGTCGCCAACTGGTCCCACTCCGGCTGAAAAGCCGACGAGGGGCCGTGCTGGGCCCCGGGAATCTCGTAAAATCGGACGAATGAATCCACTTGCGCGGGACCCATCGCCGCCTGCATGCGCGAGTAGTAGTGCGTACTCGTCCTGGCTGCCGGCTCGGCACTGCCCGTCCAGAGGAGAAGCTTGCCCCCACGGTTCATGAAGCGTGACAGATCGGTGGTGTTGGAGAAGAGCGCCGAGTGGGCTTCGATGCGCGAGGCCATTCCACCTCCACTCGTTATGTCCATCGTGAGTGTGTTGAAGTCCGGATCCCCCACGATCATGTGGCGTATCACGCCATCGGCCAGCGACACGCCCAAGGGCATCTGCGGCGTCGGCGGAAAAGCAGGCGGCGTCGAGCCGTACACGCCGACCTGGGTCAGCAGTTCCTTGTGCACGGTGCCGGGCACTCCTCCGCCGTGGTCGGCGAGGTAGACCGGGTAACCGGGGATGGTCGACCCGCCCGTGCCGATCACGTAGGACAAGGACCGGGGATCGTGGATCTTCTTCAGGGTGGCGAGCTGAACGTCGGACAGGCAGGCGTTGCTCGTGTCCTCGCCCAGCGGGCACCGCAGGGCGGCAGGGTCGAACCGGGCCTCGCAGACGCGGACGTTACTGATCACGCCGTCCTCTACGCCGTCGAGCGCATCACACGCTTCCAACACCGCGGTGTAGAGGGTGTGGCGCTTTGCTTCGTTCAGCCAGGCTCCTGGCACGGCCACGGCCTGGGCGGCTTTGAGCATGTCGAGCGCTACCGCGGTGACGTTCCACCCCGGCGCGCCGGCGACCACGCCGTCCCAATCCGCCGGCCAGCGCTGTGTCACAGCCAGTGCCTCGCCACCGCCCTTCGAGTAGCCGATGAAGTACGACCTACCAGGCGCGCGACCGTAGTGGGAGTTGATCAACTTCACCGCGACGTCGCGGGTCTTCTTCAGGGCATCGCCGGCGTAGTTCTTGAGAGCCTCCTGGTTGGCACCGAAAGCGGCAGGGTGTTCGCCCGCCTTGTTCTGGTGTCCGGAGTCGCTCGAGAACACCGCGTAGCCCTTGCTGAGCGGTAGCGGCTTCTTCTGGGAGCCCCACAGGTTCGACGCATTCGTCAGTGGCGGGATGAACCCGTTCAGGCCGGCGCCACCCAGCATCGCGGCCTTGCCGTTCCATTTTTCCGGGAGTGCGAGCTGGAACTTGATATTCGGGGCGGCCGGGTCAACCGGTCTGATTTCGCCGGAAACCAGACAATGGCTGCCGTAGGTTTGGTCGCCGGTGCCACCGGCACTGACGGGGACTGCCGAGGAGACGGTGGCACCACCGGTGGGAAGGCCGATGTCGCGGACTGCGATCTTGACGCCGGCCAGGTCGGAGCACTTTCTCCCGGTGGCTGGATCCACTTCGCTGCCGAAGCTCCCGAAGGCGGCCACGGGAATTACGAGCGCCGTAGTCGAGAGGGCTGCGGTAAGGGCGATGCGCGACCTGTGACGCGTGAATGATGCGGGCATGTGTGTATCCTGTTCAGCCTTGGTCGACCACTGATCGCACAAGTGGTGACGTAAGTGGACTGTGCCGAGAGAGCGCCCTCAGGAGAGCGCTGTCGGTCCGTGCCTGCTGTCAGCCGCGGATGGCGGCGAGCATTTCTTCGTACAGGGCGAACGGGTCTGCTTTGCCGCCCTGGCGCACCCACAGCTCCGACGCGGCATCAACACACGCGAACACCGTCGCGATGACACCCACCGCGCGCGGATCGGGCGCCGAACCTGACTCGATGCCCATCCGGGCCTCGACGATGGGCACCAGAGCAGCCTGCCACTTCAGCCGCTTTTCGTAGTAGCGCGACCGCAATGGCGGGTTGGCGAAGATCAGCGTGGTGATCGCCAGGACCTGTTCAGGTGTGTGGTTCGCCGACGTGATGGCGGCGAACCCGGCCAGTAGCGCGTCCCACGGCGACATGTCGGCAGGCTGGGCCTCGACGGTGCTGACCAGCAGGCGTCCGAGGCCGTCCTGGTCGCCGCAGACCAGATCCTCCTTGGTGCCGAAGTAGCGGAAGAGCGAACGCTGCGACACACCGGCCTGTTCGGCGATCTGGCCGACGGTCACGCTTTCGTAGCCGTGTTCGGCGAACAGCGCCAGTGCGGTGTCGACGATTTCCGCGACGACAGCCTGCCTCGACCGGTCCCACAACGTGGCCGGCCGGCGCGATGCGTCCATGGTCCTCACTCGCGGTCGGCGGCAGTCTCGTCCGGCTCGCCGGGATCAGGTACATGATGTCCTGATCAACGATCGAAGTCGAACGCGCAGGTCGCGAAGCGGGTGCGCTCGGCGGGCGTTCCATCCGGACACCACGGGAGCACTCCGGTTCAGGTCGCGGGCGCGACCATGCGGGAGATCGTCTTCGCGACGAAGGTGCGGGACATGAAGTGGCGAGTCGCGAACGCCGTCAACCTGTTGTCGCGGCCCACGATGACACTCGCCGGGGTGGTCTTGCGGTCGAGTGCCTTCAGTGCGGTGTCCACGACCTCCTCGGCGGTCCGCATGCGGGAGCCACCGGCGGCGTTCTCGCTGCCGACGACGTCGAAGAACTCAGTGCGGGTGGCGCCTGGCGACAGGACCATGACGCGCAGTCCGGTGCCGCGTGACTCCACCCACAGCGCTTCGGTGAAGCTCAGCACGAACGCCTTGGTCGCGCCGTAGACCGACATCACGGGAGTGGGCGTGTACGCGGCCATGCTCGCGACGTTGACCAGGAATCCGTCGCCTCGGGCGCGCAGTTGTCCGATGAACGCGCGGCTGATGTCCACGACCGCGGTGACGTTCACCGCGATCTCCTGGCGGAGGCGTTCGGGGTCCTCCTCATGGAACGGGCCGTACGTGGCGAAGCCCGCGTTGTTGATCACGCTGGTGACCGTCACGCCGATGCGTTCGACCTCCTCTGTCAGTCGCGTTCCGACGCCTTGCCCGCTGAGGTCCGCGGCGATCACGTGCACCTGCACGCCGTGGGCAGCGCACAGGTGTGACGCCAACTCCTCCAGGCGTTCTTGGCGGCGGGCGACCAGCACCAGATTGGCTCCGCGACGGGCAAGCTGCCGGGCGAACTCGGACCCGATGCCCGCACTGGCGCCGGTGACCAGCACTGTCTGCCTGTTGAAGTCCATGTTTGACACTCTAACTCAACTTGGCAGTGACTGCCAAGATGTCTTGTGATGTCACCTTGCCGGTGTGTGGCAGGCCTGGCGCCCGTACCGCATCCGGTACGGGCCTCTGCTGCACCGACAGCGGGGACGAGGTGCCTGGGGTGTGGTCGCCCAGGCCGCAGGCCGGGTCGGCGAGCAGTGCCACGGACGCGACGCGATCGGCGGACACCAGGGCTGGACTCCTTACCGAAGAGCACCAGGTAGAACCCGATGCCGGCCGATGGTGTCCGGGTAGCCGAACGACTGGTGCAGCGCGAAGGCGATACCGGTGACCGCCGGACAGCCGCCCGGCCGGCGCCGCCTGGCCGATGGTCGACACGGTCGGCACGATGGTCTGTCCTTAGTAGACAGTGGTCGACCGGGCTCGGCCCGCTTGTGGGCCGCGACGCGCGGCCCGGACGTGCGAGGTGTCGATCACCGCGCGGTCCCGGTCCAGTCTGCCCGCCGAGTGCAGCTCGGCGGGCAGCAGCTCGTGCAACCGGAACCAGACGCCGGCCCCGTTCCGGTCACGCAGCCGTCGCCGGCAGGTCATCCCGGAGCCGCACAACCGAACATGATCCAGACCGGGCAGGCCCGATGCCACCACGGTGATCATCTTGTCAGGACCACTAAGCCACCGACTCGTCAACCACCCCAACCGCCGCCTCAGCCGCCAGGAACCGCAACACCGCCCGCGCCACCTCATCGTTCTGCCGAAACGCCGGAGCATTCGTCTGAGGCCGCGAAAACGCCGCATAGGCCTTGTTCGTCGTGTAAGGCCCCACCGCGAACCGCCGAGCGTGCGGCACCCCGGCGGCATCCACCACCCGGCTGTCCGAGGCCGAGACGCGCACCAACCCGTCAACGCCCACTACATCCCCCGCAGCCACCAACGACCGCAGCAACGGATCAGCGGTGTGCTCCAGCGTGTGCACCGGCAGCCGTGCCTCGATCAACCCGCGTCCCCGCACCACGTGCCCCGGCACGCTCGCGCTCCCCGCCAGGAAAACGCCGTCCACAGCCTCGACCCACATGTCGGCGCCCAAGAACCGGACCACCCCGGCCCGCGCCAACGCCAGCAGCTCCTCCAGCCGGTCCGGCGGCGGGCCACTGGCGAAGTAGCTGAAGAACCCGTGCCACCACCCGTCCTCGCCGCTCAACCGCCCGGACGCGGCCAACACCGCCAACTGCCCGTAGACCCCCAGCAACGCCAGGAAAGCCCCGAGGTCCGCGCTGTACTCGGCCGAGGACCGCCGGGCGATGTCGTCGGCCACGTAACCGCGCAAGTACTCCTGGAACTCCTCCTCCGAACCGAAGCTCAACCCGGCGATCGGCCGGTCCAACCGCTCGAAGTCGATCCGGTCCGCCGGGGCCACCGCTGACGCCTCCAGCGCGCGCATCTCGTCGCTGTACCAGTCCAACGAGGCGAACCGCGACGAGAACGACTCCCATCCCGTCCGCACCCGCGACGGATGCCCGGTGAACAGCTCCCGGTAGTACCCGTACGCGACTTCCTTGGCCATCAACGGCCAAGCACGCGAACGGAAGTCGACCTCCCCCGTCCCCTCAAGCAACTCCGATGCCACGAAGAACCGAGGCGGTTCGGGCGCAGCACCCCGCAACCGATATCCCGTCTTCGAGTGGTACGGCACTCCACGCCTGGACCCGACGTGCAACCTCGGCTCCCGCCCGGAAGGCACGTACTCCAACCGCCCGTCCACCCGGACGAACGTCCCGCCCCGCCCTTGTCCCAACAGCACCGCGAGATCGACGAACGCCAACCCCATACCCCGCACCACGATGTCCTCGCCGGCAGGCACGACGGACAGGTCCACGTCGGCCGTGTAGGCCGGCGCCAGATACGTCAGCCCGTGCTCGGCGGCATAGGCACCCACCGCGGTCTGCTCCGCCGACACCTCAACATCCAAGTGCCCCAACGCGAGCACCACGACGTCAGCGACCAACGGCTCGGGCCGGTCCGCCAGCCATACCCGTTGACGCATCTGCGAGGACCCGGTGATCCGCACCACCTTGGTCGGGTGCACGAGGACCGTGCTCCCCGCGGGCAACGAGTCGACAGCCTGCCAGTGGAACCACTTCAGGTAAGCGCTCTGCACCCGTCGGCTCGGGAACGAGGTCGGCTCCATCTCCTCCAGTTCGGCCCGAACCCCGGCATCGAACTCCACCGCCGAAGAATCGACCGCCCACTCCGCCGCACCACCCGCCTCCCCAACCAACCCCGCGCCACCCGACCGCGCGCCACCCAACCCCGCCACGCCCGACCCCGCACCAGCCCACTCCGCCAACGACGGCCCAGTCCGCACCGGCCCTTCGCACACCACCGACGAGTCCGTGAACATCGTGACGTCCTCCGCCATCGAGTTCATCCGCAACAACGGCGACTGCTCGTGCCGCCACACCCGCCCGGCCCCGGCCGCGAACGGGTCCACCAGGTGGATCTCCACCGCCCCGTCGAACAACTCGGGCGCGTTGGCCCCGATCCGCTCCACCAACCCGGCAGCCCGCGGCCCGGCCCCCACCAGCACGATGACACTCATCGCACGCGGGCCAGGAACTCACGGGTCCGCACGTGCCGCGGGGCGTCCAGCACGACACCCGGCGGTCCGGACTCCACCACCGAACCCTCGTCCAGGAACACCACGGTGTCCGCGACGGACCGCGCGAAACCGATCTCGTGGGTGACGACGATCATCGTCATCCCGTCCGCCGCGAGGTCTTTCATGACTTCCAGCACCTCGCCCACCAATTCCGGGTCCAACGCCGAGGTGGGCTCGTCGAACAGCATCACCTTCGGCCGCATGGCCAACGCCCGGGCGATCGCCACCCGCTGCTGCTGACCGCCGGAGAGCTGCCGGGGGTAGGCGCCTTCCCGCCCCGCCAGCCCGACCCGCGCGATCAACGCCGCGGCCGACTCCACCGCCTCACCCCGAGGCACGCCCAGCACCCCCACCGGGGCCTCGATCACGTTCTCCAGCACGGTCAGGTGCCCGAACAGGTGGAAGCCCTGGAACACCATCCCGATCGAGGCCCGCTGCCCCGCGATCACCTTCTCCTTCAGCTCGTACAACTTCCCGCGGTGCCGCCGGTACCCGACCAGCACCCCGTCCACCTCGATCTCCCCGTGGTCGGGCTTCTCCAGGTGGTTTAGGCACCGCAACAGGGTGCTCTTCCCCGAACCCGACGGCCCGATCACGCAGGTCACGGATCCACGCGCGACCGACAGGTCCACCCCGCGCAACACCGGTGTGCCGCCGAAGCTCTTGTGCAGGTCGGTCACGGCAACGGCAACGGTCACGACAGCCTCCCGGCCCCACGCGAGTAGTACCGCTCCACGTAGTACTGGCCGACGCTGAGCAGGCTGGTCACCAGCACGTACCAGATCGTCGCGACCAACAGCAGCGGGATGATCAGGTAGTTCCGGTTGTAGATCAGCTGCACCGAGTACAGGAGGTCCTGCACCGCCAGCACGCTCACGATCGACGTGCCCTTCAACGTGCCGATGAGCATGTTCCCCGCCGCCGGGATGATCGCGCGCATCGCCTGTGGCAGCACGATCCGCCGCAACACCCGCCCGCGCCGCATCCCCAGCGCCAGCGCGGCCTCCACCTGCCCCGCGTCCACCGACAGGATGCCGCCGCGCACGATCTCCGCCGCGTAGGCAGCTTCGTGCAGCACCAGGCCGATGATCACCGCCGTCACCGGCCCGATGACCGGCGTGGCACCGGACAGCACCGGGTACAGCGCCCCGATGTTGAACCAGAACAGCAGCTGCACCAGCAACGGCACCGAGCGGAACAGCCAGACGTAGCCCCAGCTCACGCCGACCAGTACCGGGTTGCCGGACAGCCGCATCACGGCCAGCACGCCACCGATGGCGAACCCCAGCACCACCGTCAACGCGGTGAGCCACAGCGTCAACCCCAGTCCGCGCAGCACCGCTTCGGTGGTGAAGTACCGCACCACCACGCCCCACTGGAACTGCGGGTTGGTCACCACGGACCACAGCACGACCAACAGCGCGAGAAGGACCAACGACGCCGACACCCAACGCCCCGGACGGCGCAACGGGACGATCTCGGCGGCCTTGCGCACGGAGACCGGTGACACCACGGTCGAAGCGCTCATCAGGACGGCTCCAGAGCACGAGGGAACACGGGAAGTGCCGCGTCCCTCAACGCCGCGTCGCGATCGTAGGCGCGCAGCCACGAGGCAAGTCAAGGCATTCCGTCATCTGGACGGGGAGCGGACCGCCGTTGACGACCACGCCCGTCGCTGCTGCACTGGGGTCGTGGATTCCTTGCGGCTGGTCATTCGTGGCCACATCGACTTCGGTCGGGTGTGGTCCTCTTCCTGTTCGGGCTGACCCGCCCGCCGGCCCCCGCGCGTCTCCCTCAACGCCGTCGGCGTGTCGGCTTCTCTCTTCCTGCCCGCATCCGGGCTTTTCTCCTCCTGCCCGCGTCCGGGCGTTCTTCTCCCTCGCCCGCTACGGGACGACCGGGAGACCATCACGTGGAAGGTACTGACGTGCCTGTTGAGTTCCTGGGGATCGGCGGCACCAACGACGGCTCGGAGACGAGCCCGCGCAGCGGCGCCGCGTTCGACAAGGAGTACACGCTGCGGCTGGCCCGCGCGCACGAGGAGCACGGCTGGGACCGGGTGCTGTTCGCGTACGGCTCCGGCTCGCCCGAGCCCGCGCAGGCCGCCGCGTACATCGCCACCAAGCTGGACAAGCTCCAAATCCTGCTGGCGCACCGGCCGAACGTCTCCTACCCGACGTTCGCCGCGAAGACGTTCGCCACGCTGGACCAGATCAGCGACGGCCGGCTGACCGTGCACTTCATCACCGGCGGCACCGACCACGAGCAGCAGCGGGAGGGCGACTACCTGACCAAGGACGAGCGGTACTCTCGGACGCGGGAGTACATCGGCATCGTCAAGAAGGCCTGGACCAGCAGGGAACCCTTCGACCACGAAGGCGAGCACTACAGGTTCGCCGACTTCGTCAGCGACGTCTTCCCGGTCCAGCAGCCCCGCCCCGGCGTCTCCTTCGGCGGCTCCTCGCCCGCCGCCTACCGGGCGGGTGGTGCGGAGGCGGACATCTTCTGCCTGTGGGGCGAACCGCTCGCCGACACGGCGGCACAGATCGAGTCCGTCAAACAAGCGGCGAAGGACGCCGGCCGCACCGACGTGCCGCGCATCCAGGTCGCGTTCCGCCCGATCCTCGGCGCGACCGAGGAACTGGCCTGGGAGAAGGCCTACCGCACGGTGGACGCCATCAAGGCCCGCACGGCGGGAGGGAAGGCGTTGACCCGCAGGCATTCCCTCACCAGCCCGGAGAACACCGGCTCGCAGCGGCTGCTGGAGATCGCCGGGCGCGGCGAGCGGTTCGACCGTGCACTGTGGACACCCACGGCGGTGGCGACCGGCGGCGCGGGCAACTCCAACGCACTGGTCGGCACGCCGGAGACCGTCGCACAGGCCCTGCTCGACTACTACGACCTGGGCGTGGACATCATCTCCGCGCGCGGCTACCACATGATCGACGACACCATCGACTTCGGCAGGCACGTCATCCCCATCGTCCGCGAGGAGGTCGCCAAGCGCGACCGCGAGCGGTCGGCGAAGCCGGTCGAGCCGAGGCGCGAGTCCATCGCGGTGGACGGATGAGCGTCCACACTCCGCACACCACCCGCCCGCACACCACCCGCCCGCACACCACCCGCCCGCACACCACCGACCCGCTGCCGTTCGAAAAGGACCTGACCTGGATGCGCGCGAAATGCCTGCTGATGCTGACCAGCCTGTTGGCGCTGGTGGTCGCCGGCTGCGGCGCGGCCGACGCGAACCCGCCCGCCGCCGGCGTGCAGCCCGACGTGGACGTGCTGTCCTCGCTGGCCAAGGACGAGGCGCTGGCCGCGCTGCTGCCCCAGGAGGTCCGCGACGCCGGGGTGGTGAAGTTCGGGTCGTCGGTGGGCAGCCAGCCGCCGTCGTCCTACTACGCCGAGGACAACAAGACCATCCTCGGCCAGGACGTCGACGTCGCCGAGGCGGTCGGCAGGCTGCTGGGCGTGCGGATCGAGCGCGAGGTGGCCGCGTTCGAGGTCATCCTCCCCGCGCTGGGCAGCGGCAAGTACCAGGTCGGCACCGGCAACTTCGGCGTCACCGAGGCGCGGAAGAAGACCATCGACTTCGTCACCTACATCAACGACGGCCAGGGTTTCGCCGTGCGGGCGGACGACAACCGGCTGCCGAAGGTGCAGAGCCTGCTTGAACTGTGCGGCCTGAAGGTCGGAACTGGCTCCGGCACCACGTTCGAGGCGACTCTGGAGAAGGAGAAGCACATCTGCCCGGACGCCGGGAAACCTCCTTACGAGGTGCTCAGCTTCTCCGAGAACGCGGCGGTTTTCCTGGGGCTCCAGCAACGTCACATCGACGTCGTGATGAGCACCATCAACGGTTTGCGCTACGCCGCCGCGAACCAGCCGAACGTGAATTTCCTCGGCGAGTTCAAGCGACTCGACGTCGGATTCGCGTTCCGGAAGGGTTCGCCGCTCGCGCCGGCATTCCAGGCGGCGGTGAACAAGCTCATCGCGGACGGCGTCTACCAGCGGATCCTGGACAAGTGGGGCACTCGGGACTCGGCCATCCCGGAGTCCCTGATCAGCCCGCCGGAGCGCACCTGAGCCGGGCGGACCGGGGCACTTCGCCGGCCCCGGTCCGCCCACCTCCCCGACGTGCCTACCAACTGGTAACGGATCATCTTGTGCCGATTCGGGAGCCGGCCAGTAAGCTCAGCGACGACCAGCGGATCACCGATACGCCCATTCGAGTGACATAGAACGCGAATGCGCACGTCGGACCATCGCGGTGGACTCGTCCGCGACAACCCGGCACCGGTCGGTCCTCGACGATTGGCCTTCCAGAGCTGAATGAAGATGGTCGGACAGGCAGGCGCCGCGTCGCACGGTGGACTCGGCGCATTCGAACTCGCCCGTGACGAGTTCGCGCGACGCTGGGCGGCGTTCGTCGGTCCGACCGTGCCCGTCGGACAGCACGAGCTGCGCGAGACGCTCGCCGAATTCACCGACGAGCTGCACGCGGCGATGGTGCGCGACCCGTACCCGGCAGGCGCCGTGCACCAGGTCGGGCGGTCGCTGGTCGAGCACGGCTTCGTCTCCGTCGCCACGCTGGAGAAGTCGCTGGTGTTCCTCGGCGAGCACCTGCCGGACCACTTCGAGCTGTCCGGTGACCGGTCCCACCGGCTGATGTCCCTGCTCGGCGGGATCGCCGCCGGCTACGGCGAGGCGCTGCGCGACCGCACCCTGGAACAGCAGGAGCTGGCGCAGGCCGCCGCCTTCCGGAGCATCCGGGACGCCGAGTCGGCGCTGCGGGCCAGCGAGGCGAAGTTCCGGGCCGTGTTCCGCACGTCCGCCGTCGCCATCGCGCTGACCGGGATGGCCAGTGAGCTGCTGGACTTCAACGACGCCCTGCTGAACATGCTCGGCTACTCGGCCGAGGAGCTGGCGAGCCTGAACGCTCAGGACATCGTGCACCCGGGCGACCAGCCGACGGTCGCGACGCTCCGCGAGGCGCTCCGGTCCGGCGCGCGTGAGCACGTGCGGGCCGAGCTGCGGCTGCTGTGCAAGGACGGCGACTACCTCGACGTGCTGATCGCGGTGGCGCTGGTGCGCGACGAGGCGGGCGAGCCCGCGTACCACGTGACCATGATCGAGAGCCTGGACGAGGTGCGGGCGCTCCAGTCGCAGCTGGTGCGGCAGAGCCTGAACGACGTGCACACCGGGCTGGCGAACCGGCCGCAGTTCCTGGGCTGGCTGGAGAGCACGGTCGGCACCAAGGGTCCGGCCTCGCTGGCGCTGGTGGCGTTCGACATCGACGGGTTCCGGGTGGTCAACGACGCGTTCGGGCACGACGTCGGCAACCGGCTGCTCACCGTGGTGGCCGGGCACCTGCGGACGGTGTTCGGCGGCGTCGGGCAGCTCGCCCGGATCGGGCCGGACGAGTTCGGCGTGCTGATCCGCGACCCGGCGGACATCCCGGCCGTGGTGGCGCTCGCCGAGGAGGCCGTCGACCTGCTCGCCGAACCGGTGTGGGTGGGCGACCACGGCATCGGGGTGACCGCCAGCGTCGGCATCGTCCTGCAACCCGCCAGGGGCGGGGACGCGGCGGAGCTGATGCGGTGCCTGGACGTGACGCTGCGGTGGGCCAAGGACGACGGCAAGGCGCAGTGGGCGCTGTACGACCGGTCACGGGACCAGCGCGACCGGGAGCGGCTGGTGCTGGCGGCGTCCATCGCGGGCGGCCTGGAGCAGGGTGAGTTCCGGGTCGACTACGAGCCGGTGTACGCGCTGGCGGGTCGGTCGCTGATCGCGGTGGAGGCCCGACTGGGCTGGGACCACCCCGAGCACGGCCTGCTGGACCCGCAGTCGCTGGCGTCGCTGTCCGCGTGCACCGGGATGGCGGTGCGGCTGGGCCGGTGGGCGATGGAGCAGGCCTGCCGGCAGGCCGGCGCGTGGTACGCCGAGTTCGGCCCGCGCGCGCCCGTGCTGACCATGGACCTGACCGCGCGGCAGTGCCAGGAGCCGGAGCTGGTCGCCGAGGTGCGGCGGATCCTGCGGGAGGCCGCGCTGCCGGCGTCGATGCTGCGGTTCGAACTCGCCGAGCAGCTGCCCGCGCTGATCAACGAGGACCAGGCGGAGGAGCTCGACATCCTGGCCGGGCACGGCGTGCGGTTCGTGCTGGACCAGGTGGGCGGCGGCAACATCCCGGTGGACAAGCTGCGCCGGATCCCCCTGCACGGCCTGACGTTCCAGGGCTTCCCGGTGCACGGGCTGGCGGAGGGCTCGAACCGGCTCGACGAGAGCGCCGCCGTCGCGTTGCTGGGGTGGGCGCGGACGTTGGGCCTCCCGCTGTACGCGGCGGGCGTCGGCACGGCGTACGAGGCGCGACGGCTCGCCGAGCTCGGCGTGACCGGCGCGCAGGGGCCGCTGTTCGGGGCGGGCCCGCTCACCGCGGACGAGGTGCGCCGGGTTCTGGGCAGGGCCTGAGCGCGCTGCGGTTCTCGGCAGGGTCTGTGTTCTTGGCAAGTCCTGTGCGGACGCTCAGCTCGTTCACAGCCGCGCGCGTGAAGCTCGGTGCATGACACAGGACTTCCCCGCAGTGAGCGGGTCTCCGCACGAGGTTCAGGAGCCGAAGCCGTTCTGGCGGCGGACCGGCACGGTGGTGACGTCGGCGGCGCTGATCGCCGCCGTCTTCGGTGGGGTCACGGGCGGGGTGGTCGGTGCCCTGAACGCGCCGGGGAGCACGGTCGGCGCGTCGAGCGCGCCCGTGGCGTCGCAGTCCTCTTCGTCGCAGTCCTCTTCGTCGCAGTCCTCTTCGTCGCAGTCGTCGTCCGCGCAGTCGTCATCCACTTCGGACGTGAGCGCGATCGCGGCGAAGGTGCTGCCCAGCGTCGTCCAGGTGAACGTCGCTTCGGCACAGGGTGAGGGCGTCGGTTCCGGGGTGGTCCTCTCGTCGGACGGCCGGATCCTGACCAACAACCACGTCGTCTCGGGCGCGCGGCAGGTGACCGTGACGCTGGACGACGGTCGCACGGTCGACGCCGAGGTGGTCGGCACGGACGTGTCGAGCGACCTGGCGGTGCTCCAGGCGAGCGGGATCGGCGGGCTGACCGCGGCCACGTTCGCGAACTCGGACGACGTGCGCATCGGCGACCAGGTGGTCGCGATCGGCTCGCCGGAAGGCCTGCAGGGCACCGTGACGTCCGGCATCGTCAGCGCGCTGGACCGGAAGGTGACCGTACCCGGCTCGACCCGTCGGTCGAACCCCGTCAGCTACCAGGCCATCCAGACCGACGCGTCGATCAACCCCGGCAACTCGGGTGGGCCGCTGATCAACGCGGCCGGGCAGGTCATCGGCATCAACTCGGCGATCTACTCGCCGGCTTCGGACAGCGGTCAGGCGGGCAGCGTGGGCATCGGCTTCGCGATCCCGTCCAACCAGGCCCGGCAGATCGCCGAGGGGCTCACCTGACGGGCAGTTCCCGCAGCGCTTCGCTGAACTGGGCGACGCACACGGCCGCGACCTCGCGGGACAGGGTCAGTTCGAACGACATCGGGTCACCGTCGAAGACCACGTACAGGTCGTGCTCGTCCATGTCGGTGCGGGTCTTGACGGTGGCCTCCTTGGCGACGGCCACCGATGCCATCACCGCGACGGCCGGGTAGTCGGTTTTCACGGGTTTCTCCTCCACTAGGCTGAACGCAGGTAGTGCTGCTTGGTGTAGCAAGGCTATGGGACCACGTGTAGCTTTCGCATTGCCCTGAACGAGTGGTATTCCAGTGGAGGCCGACGTGGGTGAAGCCGTGCAGACCATGCCGAGGCGACTGCTCGGCGGCGAGCTGAAGCGGCTGCGCCTGGCGGCGGGCAAGTCGTTGGACGAGTCCGGGGCGCTGATCGGCAAGGACCGGAGCCGACTGATCAAGGTCGAAGACGGCCGGTCCACCCTGAAGGCCAACGACTTGGAACAGCTGCTCACCTTCTACGGCGCGACCGCACGGGACCGCAAGAAGGTGCTCGCCATGGGGGTGGAGGCTCGGCAACGACAGCCCAAGCGTGCCTACGTCGATCTGCTACCCGGTGCCCACAGCCGCATCGCCGACCTCGAAGCAGACGCCACCACCATCTCCTACTACGACCGGGGAGTGGTCCCCGGCCTACTCCAGATCCCCGAGTACACCGAGGGTCTGGTGGCGGCTTGCGATGGCGTCTGGTGGCCGACGCCCTCTTACGAGGAGCGAGCGAGGCGGGTGGCCTTCCGCTTGGAACGGCAGAAGCTGCTGCCCGACAAGGAGTTCGAGTTCATCTTCACCGACGACGCGCTGACCACACCGGTTGCCGGCCGAGAGGTCATGCGCCGACAGGTCGAACACCTCCTCGGCCTCGTGCGACGACCCAACATCTCGCTTCGCCTGGTCGAGTCGAACGACCCATGGAACCCATGCCCTCAAGGCGCGTTGGTCCTCCTCGAGTTCGAGGGCGCGCGCAGGGTCGGTCTGCTGCCCGTGGCATACGGCCCATCGATGTACCTGGACGATCCGACGGACACCGACTCCATCGACCGGGGATTCCAGCGACTACGGAAAATCGCCCTCAGTGAGGAAGAATCACGTTCGCGACTCGAAGCGGCCCTGGAGGCGACGTGACCCTGCACGACACCGAATGGTTCAAGAGCAGCTACAGCACGGGCGGCAACGACAACTGCGTCGAAGTGCGGCTGACCACCACCGACGCCGGTATCCGGGACTCGAAGAACCCGCAAGGCGAAGCCCTGCGGGTTCCTCGCACCCGGTGGACCGACTTCCTGTCGTCCCTCAGCTAGCCCAGGTCGGGCGCAACGGCATCCGCGACGACGTCCCGTCCAGCTTCACGCCCAACACCTGGTGCAACTGGATGTTGTTGCGCTCGAACCCCAACCGCGAAGCGGCCAGGTACAGCTTCCACACCCGCGCCCGCCCCAGCCCGACCTCGGCCACGGCCTCGTCCCAGTGCTTGTCCAGGTTCGCGCACCAGGCCGCCAACGTCATGGCGTAGTGCTCCCGGATGTTCTCCTCGTGCCGCACCTCGAACCCGGTGTCGTGCATCAGCGACACGATGTGCCCCGGCCCGACCAGCTCGCCGTCGGGGAACACGTACCGGTTGATGAACCCGCCGGTCCGGGCGCGCTGGCGGTTGTCGGGGCGCGTGATGCAGTGGTTGAGCATCCGGCCGCCCGGCTTCAGCTTCCGGTACAGGAAGCGGAAGTACGCCGGCAGCTTGGCCTTGCCGATGTGCTCGGTCAGGCCGATGGAGCTGACCGCGTCGAAACCGGTCTCCCGCACGTCCCGGTAGTCCAGGTAGCGGACTTCCGCCAGCTCCGACAACCCGGCCTCGGCGATCGCCTTCTGCGCCCACTCCGCCTGGTTCCGCGACAGCGTGACACCCAGCGCCTTGACGCCGTACTCACGCGCCGCGTGCATCACCATGCCGCCCCAGCCGCAGCCCACGTCCAGCAGGCGCATACCGGACTTCAGCCCGAGCTTGCGCGCCACCAGGTCGTGCTTCTCGAACTGGGCTTCCTCCAACGTGGACGTCGCGGTCGGGTAGACGGCGCACGTGTAGGCCATGGACGGCCCCAGGATCCACTCGTAGAACGTGTTCGACACGTCGTAGTGGTGGGCGATGGCTTCCCGGTCGCGTGCCTTGGAGTGCCGCAGGCCGTGCAGTCTGCGCTCCTGCGGCGGGATCTCGATCCGGGAACTCAACCGCTGCCGCCCCAACGTGCGCAACAGCTCGATCCGTTCCGCCCACGGCACTTCGCGCAGCGACATCTCGGACAGGTGCGCCAGGGCGCCGTAGACGTCCCCGATAATCTCCAGGTGCCCGGTGACGTAGGCGCGGGCCAAGCCCAGCTCGCCGGGGGCGGATGCCAGGTACGACAGCGCTTGCGGTGACCGCACCTCGATGCGCACACCTGCGCCGGCCGGCCCCGCGTGGCTGCCGTCGTACGCGCTGAACTCCACCGACGAGTCGCTTCCGACCGCCCGTTGGAACACCTCGGCCAACCGCATGGACCCTCCATTCACCTACCGAGAACGACTACCCGGAATCGCCCTGCCACGGAACAACTGCCACGCTCGACCGGAACCGGAGCCGGTCGACCGCACCGGATCGACCGCCGCCGGATCGACTGCCACCGTTTCGACTGCCACCGGATCAACTGCCACCGGATCAACTGCGGAGAACACACTTGGCGTACAGGTCCGGCAGCCGGGAGTCGGCGTCGTAGCGCCGCTTCAGGTCCCGGTACGTCGGGCCGTTGTAGTTCGCCCAGAACTCCTCCTCCTCGTAGTACGAGTCGGAGTACAACGACTTGTGCCCGCCCAGCTCCGCCACCGTGCGCTCGATCAGCCTGTTGCGGCTGCCCATCTCCTCGCCGGGCGCCAGGTCCACGATGGACCAGAAGCCGACGTTGACGTACAGCTCCTCCGGGTCCATCGGGTACAGCGGCCACCCCTTCCGGTCGCGCAGCCGCAACGGGCACATCCACACCGGCTCGATGCCGATCTCGCGGTGGAAGAAGTCCATGAACTCGGCGAGCTTCGACACCGGGATCTCGACGTCCTGCATCACCGACTCCTGCACGGTCTTGCTGAGCTTGGCGGTGAAGCCCCGGCGCCGGTCCCACGCCACGATCTTGCGGTACACGTCCGAACGCAGGTAGCGCTTGGGCACCAGCCGGCGGACCAGCGGGCGCTGCACGCCGAACGCCCGCGAGCACCAGAACCAGTCGGTGTCCCACCGCCACAGGTAGTCCCGCACGGTCAGGTAGTCCGTGCGGCGGGCCTGGATGGACCGGTAGTAGATGTCGCGGCCGGTGTAGTCCGACACGTGCGGCGCGGTGTCCGACCAGTCGGCCAGGGTCAGGTACTGCTCGTGCGCCGAGAACACCGTGCCGTCGATGAAGTCCACCGGCTCGCCCTGGTACGACCGCTCCGCGCAGACCGCCGCGATGACCTCGGCGCACTCGGCGGCCGTCCCGAACGGCACGTGCCGCAACCGGACGAACGGCTTGACCGGCTCCAGCTCGATCTCCAGCCGCAGCGCGTAGCCCAGCGTCCCGTACGAGTTGGGGAAGCCGCGGAACAGGTCGTCGTCGGGGTGCACCACCACCACCTCGCCGTCGCCGGTCATCACCTCCAGTTCGCGCACCGACTCGTGCGGCAGTCCATTGCGGAACGAACTGGACTCGATGCCGAGCCCGGCCACCGCGCCGCCCACGGTGATCGTCTTGAGCTGCGGCACCACCAACGGCATCAGGCCGTGCGGCAGGGTGGCGTCCACCAAGCGCTCGTAGGTGGTCATGCCCTGCACCTCGGCCGTGCGGGCAGCCGGGTCCACGGACAGGACCCGGTCGAAGCGGGCCACGTCGAGCCCGCCGGGTTGGTCGGCGCGGAACCGGAACAGGTTCGACGTCGGCTTGGCGAGCCGGACGGGAGCACCCGTCGGGATCGCCGAGTATTGGCCGCGCAACGCGGCCACCGCCTGGCTGTGATCGCTCACGGGTCCGACGTTAGGCCGCCGATCGATGATCAGCACCCCCAAATTCCACCGGCCGCGAAGTTACCGTCCAGTAGTACCCTGGCCGGGAACGACCTCGTGCCTCCCACCGGCGGCCGGCCGCGGCCGGCGACGGGTTGCGGACCGGGGTTCGGCAGCCGTCGACGCGGCGATCACCGAACGGGGGCGACCGGAGCTGTGAGTTCGGTGCGGGTGCAGAGGTCCGGTCCGATCTGCACGGTGCTGCTGGACCGGCCCGCCGTGCGCAACGCGGTGGACGGGCCGACCGCGCACACGCTGACCGAGGTGTTCCGCGAGTTCGACGAGGACGAGTCGCTGTCGGTGGCCGTGCTGCACGGCGAGGGCGGCACGTTCTGCTCGGGCGCGGACCTCAAGGCGCTGGGCACGGACCGCGGCAACGACCCGCTGTCGCCGTCCGGTCCGATGGGGCCGACCCGGCTGCGGCTGTCCAAGCCGGTGATCGCGGCGGTGTCCGGGCACGCGGTGGCGGGCGGGCTGGAACTGGCGCTGTGGTGCGACCTGCGGGTGGCGGACGAGGACGCGGTGTTCGGCGTGTTCTGCCGGCGGTGGGGCGTGCCGCTGATCGACGGCGGGACCGTGCGGCTGCCCCGGCTGATCGGGCAGTCCCGGGCGATGGACCTGATCCTGACCGGGCGTCCGGTGCTCGCGGACGAGGCGCTGGCGATCGGGTTGGCCAACCGGGTGGTGCCGGCCGGGACGGCGCGGGCGGCGGCCGAGGGGTTGGCGCGGGAGATCGCGGCGTTCCCGCAGACGTGCCTGCGCGAGGACCGGCTGTCGGTGCTGGAGCAGGACGGGCTGTCCGAGCGGGACGCCCTGGCCAACGAACGCGACCGCGGCGTGGTGTCGCTGCGCGAAGTCGAAACCGGCCTGTCCCGTTTTCTGGCGGGCGACGGACGTCACGGAAAATTTCGCTGACGGTAATTGACTCGGCTTACCGAGGCAATTACCCATAAGCCGGTGCGAAGGCGACGGACCTCGCGCGCGTCACTGCGCACGAGGTCCGCCCGGCAAATCAATCGTCAATCACGTCCGACGCGGATTCAGAACGCCACGTGGAGGTGGAACGACCGGTCCGCCAGCGCGCCGGCGGAGTCGTAGGTCTGGATGAACAGACCGTTGGTGGTGCCGACCCGGCCGACGACGGTCACCTCGCCCGAGGGCGAGGCGCCGACGCTGCCGGGGATGCCGATCGACGCGGTGTACGCGCCGCCGGTGATGTCACTGGCGCCGAAGAACACCTCGTACGTGCCGACGCCGACCCTCGCCGCACCGGATGCGCCGAAGTTCTGGCCGGTCAGCGTGCCGTTGTCGACCACGGCGAACACCAGTTGCGGAGTGAGCTGGGCGGTCGGTGCGCCGGCCAGCTTGGCCTGCTCCTGCGCCGCCGGGCTCAGCGGCGGCTGCTCGATGGTGGGGCTGCCCTGCGGAGCGACGGGGCCGGCGGACGCCATCTGGGCGGCGCCGAACACGAGCAGTGCGATCGCGGCCAAAGCCGCGAGCACCCGGTTTCTGACAGTGGACGGTTGAGACATCTAGACGATCCTCCCCGAATCGAAAATCCCGGCTCGCGCCGGTACAACCAGCCTCCCTGATCGATCCCGTTTCACACACGAATGCATTCGGATGCAGGTTTCAACAGTTTATTGGCGCAACTGTCCTAAACCCCCCGAAGCAATCCCGCGATCTGCGGCCACAACCCCTCCAAAAGAACAGGTTCGTTGTCCAGCTTGGCGAACAGCACCATGCCCTCGACTTGGGCGAGCACGGCGCGGGCGTAGGCACGGGTGGCGCGCTCGGCCGGCAGGTCCCCCGCGCGGTGCGCGTCGAGCAGCACCTCGTGCACCAGGTCGACCTGCTCGTCGAAGATCCCCTTGAGGCACCCGCGGACGACCTCGTCCTGGTTGCCGAGCTCCAGCGCGAGGTTGCCGAACAGGCACCCGTGCACCGATCCCGCCTCGCGCTTGCTGCGGTGCTGCGCCTCGGCCTGGGACCGGCACAACCGCTCCAGCCGGCGCAACGGGTCCTCGGCCGTGCCCAGGATCGCGCGCCAGGCCGCGCCCTCGACGGCCCACGCCGCGCGCAGCGCCTCCACGGTCAGGGCCTGCTTGGACTCGAAGAAGTAGTAGAAGCTGCCCTTGCGCACCCCGGCGCGCTCGCAGATCTCGGCGACGCCGATCGCCCCATACCCCCGGCCGCGCATCAACTCGCACGCCGCGCCGATCAGCTTCTCCCGCGACTCGCTGGTCCGTCCCATGGGCCTGGAAGGTAGACGACCGGTCAACTATTGCGTAATAGTTGACCGGTCGTCTACCTTCCGGTCATGGCCCCACCGATCACCGCCAACGTGCCGACCACCGCGAACCCACCAATCACGGCGACCGTGCCGACCACCGCGACCGCACCGGTCACGGCGACCGTGCCGTTGATCGCGACCGTGCCGTTGAATGCGACCGTGCCGGACGACGCGCGCCGGGACGCCGTCGCGTGAGGCTCACCGGCCTGCTCGGCATCGAGCACCCGATCATCCAGGGCCCGTTCGGCGGCGGCCTGTCGTCGGTGGCCCTGGCCTCCGCCGTGTCGAACGCGGGCGGCCTCGGTTCGTTCGGCGCCCACGTCCTGCACCCCACCGCCATCACCGGACTGGTGCGCGACCTGCGCGCCGCGACCACTCGCCCGTTCGCGGTCAACCTCTGGGTACCTCATGCCGGCGAGGGCGACCCGATCGACCCGACCCCGCACATCGCCCGGCTGGCACCGCTCTACCGACGCCTGGGCGTGGAACCGCCCGCGCTGCCGGTCGCCCCGGACTTCACCGAGCAGGTCGACGCCCTGCTCGCCGCCGCGCCGCCGGTGATCAGCTTCGTGATGGGCGTCCCTCCGCGGTGGGTGCTGGACTCCGCCCACGACAAGGGGATCACGGTCATCGGCACGGCGACCACGGTGGACGAGGCGATCGCCCTCGAACGGGCCGGAGTGGACGCCGTGGTGGCGTCGGGCAGCGACGCGGGCGGACACCGGGGCGCATTCCTGCGGCCCGTGGAGCAGTCCCTGGTGGGCACGTTCTCCCTGGTACCGCAGGTGGTCGACGCCGTGGGCAGCCCCGTCGTGGCGGCAGGCGGCATCGCGGACCGCAGGGGTGTGCGCGCCGCCCTCGCCCTCGGTGCGGACGGCGTGCAGATCGGCACCGGGTTCCTGGCCACCCGCGAGTCCAACGCCGGCGACGTCCACAAGGCCATGCTGCACAGCGACGCCGCCAAGGTCACCGTGCTCACCCGGCTGTTCTCCGGCCGCACCGCACGGGGGATCCACAACGGACTCGTCCGTGAACTCGCCGCGCACGAGGACGAAGTGCCGCCGTACCCGGTCCAGAGCGGGTTGATGCAGCCACTGCGCCGAGCGGCGGCCGAGCGGGGCCTCGCCGACTACGTCAGCCTCTGGGCGGGCCAGGCGGCCCCGCTCACCGCATCGCGTTCCGCGAAGGACTACTTCAAGGAACTGGTGGGGACGTGAAGATCGACTGTGACTGCGCGCGGCACCGGACGGACCCGGGCCGCGCGCGTCGCACCGGTCCGCCGGTTCCCACCGCCGGTCGGATCGTTCGGGCGGGTCAGCCGAGGCCCAGCTCCCGGGCGATCAGCATCTTCTGCACCTCGCTGGTGCCTTCGCCGATCTCCAGGATCTTGGCGTCGCGGTAGAACCGGCCGACCGGGTACTCGTTCATGAAGCCGTAGCCGCCGAAGATCTGGGTGGCTTCGCGGGCGTTGTCCATGGCGGCCTCGGAGGACACCAGCTTGGCGATGGCCGCCTCGCGCTTGAACGGTTCGCCGCGCAGCATCTTGGCCGCCGCCTGGTAGTACGCCAGGCGCGCGGTGTGGGTGCGGGCCTCCATCTCGGCGATCTTGAACTGGATCGCCTGGTACTCGCCGATCTTCCGGCCGAAGGCCTCGCGTTCGCGGACGTACTTCAGGCACTCGTCGACGCAGCCCTGGGCCAGGCCGACGCCGAGCGCGGCGATGGCGACCCGGCCCTCGTCCAGCGTCTGGAGGAACTGCGCGTAGCCGCGTCCGCGCTCGCCGAGCAGGTTGGCGGCGGGCACCCGGCAGTCCTGGAAGGACAGCTCGCGGGTGTCCGAGGCGTTCCAGCCGACCTTGGAGTACTTGCGCGACACCGAGAAACCGGGGGTGCCGGCGGGCACGATGATCGCGGAGATCTCGGCGCGGCCGTTCTCCTTGCGGCCGGTCACCGCCGCGACCGTGACCAGGCCGGTGATGTCGGTGCCGGAGTTGGTGATGAACGCCTTGGTGCCGTTGAGGACCCACTCGTCGCCGTCCAGCACGGCGGTGGTGCGCAGGGCGCCCGCGTCCGAGCCGCCGCCGGGCTCGGTCAGCCCGAACGCGCCGAGCTTCGTCGCGTCGCAGAGGGAAGGCAGCCACTCGGCCTTCTGCTCGGCGGTGCCGAACCGGTGGACCGGCATGGCGCCGAGGGACACGCCCGCTTCCAGCGTGATGGCCACGGACGAGTCGACGCGCGCCAACTCCTCCAGCGCCAGGCACAGCGCGAAGTAGTCGCCGCCCATGCCGCCGAACTCCTCCGGGAACGGCAGGCCGAACAGTCCCATCCGGCCCATCTTGGCGACGATCTCGTACGGGAACTCCTCCCGTTCGTAGAACTCGCCGATGACCGGTGCGACCTCCTCGCGCGCGAACTCCTGGACGGTCTTGCGCAAGGCCTCGTATTCCTCGTCAAGGCGGAAGTCCAACATCGCTCACTCCTGGTGGGGCACGACGACGGCTAGGGGCTGGTCCAGCGCGACCTGTTGGCCGGCTTGGACGTTCACTTCGGCGAGCACGCCGTCGGTGGGCGCGGTGACGGTGTGCTCCATCTTCATGGCTTCGACCACGAACAGCGCCTGGCCTGCCGTGACGTGGTCGCCCTGCGCCGCGCGCACCACGAGCACGGTGCCGGGCATCGGGCTGGTGACGGGGCCCGCGCTGCCCTCGGACCGGTGCGCGGACAGCTCGGACTGCCCGGTCTCGGTCAGCGCCCACGTCCGGCCGCCCGCGCCGAGCCACAGCACGTTGCCGGAACGGGCCATCGCGTACCGGCGGGTGCCGACCACCAGGTCCCCGTCGACCACCTCGGCGGTGAGCCTGAACGGTTCCCCCTGGCCGACGACGACTTCCTCGCCGCGCACGCGGACGTCCACGTCGTCGACGCGCCACGTCGTCCAGGCGTGCTCGCCGATCCGCCAGCCGCCGGGCCGCTCCCACGGGTCTTCCCCGCGCAGCGACGCCTGCCGCTCCAGCGCGGCGGCGGCGTACACCTCGTCCGGAACCTCGTCGCGCACCAACGAGTCCAGCTTGCGTTCGACCAGACCGGTGTCCAGGTTGCCGGCCCGGACGTCGTCGTCGTGCAACAACGCCCGCAGGAACGGGATGTTCGTCGTCACGCCGAGCACGACCATCCGGCCGAGCGCGGCGTCGAGCCGGCGCAGGGCCTCCGCCCGGGTGTCGCCCCGCGCGATCACCTTCGCCAGCATCGGGTCGTAGTCGCTGCCGACGACGAGGCCGACCTGCAACGCCGAGTCGACGCGGACGTCCTCCGGCTCGTGCAGCCTGAGCACCGTGCCACCGGTGGGCAGGAACCCGCGTGCCGGGTCCTCGGCGTAGACCCGTGCCTCCACGGCGTGCTTCGCCGGCTCCACGTCGTCCAGCAGGAGGTGCTCGCCGGAGGCCACCCGGAGCTGCCACTCCACCAGGTCGACGCCGGTCGCCAGCTCGGTCACCGGGTGCTCGACCTGGAGGCGGGTGTTCATCTCCATGAAGAAGTAGTCGCCGGTCGACCCGTCGACGATGAACTCGACGGTGCCCGCGCCGACGTAGCCGACCGACTTCGCGGCGTCCACGGCGGCCCGGCCCATGGCCGCGCGGACCTCCGGGGTCAGCAACGGCGAAGGCGCCTCCTCGATGATCTTCTGGTGCCGCCGCTGGAGGCTGCACTCCCGCTCGCCGAGGTGCACCACCTTGCCGTGCGCGTCGGCCAGCACCTGGATCTCGATGTGCCTCGGGTTGGTGATGAACCGCTCGATGAGCAGCGTGTCGTCACCGAACGAGCCCCTGGCCTCCCGGCGGGCCGATTCGATCGCGTCGCGCAACGCGCCGGCCTCGTGCACCAGGCGCATCCCCTTGCCGCCACCACCGGCGGACGGCTTGAGCAGCACCGGGAACCCGATCTCGCCGGCCGCGTCGACGAGGTCGTCGTCGGTCATCCCGGCTTCGGTCCGGCCCGGCACGACGGGGACGCCGGCCGCGCGGACGGTGAGCTTGGCGCGGATCTTGTCGCCCATGGCGTCGATCGCGTCGGCGGGCGGGCCGATGAACACCAGCCCGGCCTTCTCGCACGCCCGCGCGAAGTCGGTGTTCTCGGCCAGGAAGCCGTAGCCGGGGTGGACCGCCTGGGCGCCGGTCTCCCTCGCCGCGTCGATGATCCGCTCCGCCGACAGGTAGCTCTCCCGTGCGGCGGCCGGACCGATCCGGACGGCGACGTCGGCCAGCCGCACGTGCAGCGCGTCGGCGTCGGCGTCGCTGTACACGGCGACGGACCTGATGCCGAAGCGCCGCAGGGCGCGGATCACGCGGACCGCGATCTCGCCGCGGTTGGCCACCAGAACGCTGTCGAACATCCCCATCACATCCGGAAAACGCCGTAGCCGACACCCCGGCCGGAGGCCGGGCCGGTACCGCCGTCGAGCGGCGCGTTGGCCGCCGTGGACAGCGCGAGCCCGAGCACCGTGCGGGTGTCCTTCGGGTCGATCACGCCGTCGTCCCACAGCCGCGCCGTCGAGTAGTAGGGGTTGCCCTGGTCCTCGTACTGCCGGCGGATCGGCGCCTTGAACGCCTCCTCGTCCTCCGCCGACCACGAGTCGCCGAGCTGGTCCCGCCGCACGGTCGCGAGCACCGACGCGGCCTGCTCCCCGCCCATCACGGAGATCCGCGCGTTCGGCCACATCCACAGGAAGCGCGGCGAGTACGCCCGGCCGCACATCGAGTAGTTGCCCGCGCCGAACGAACCGCCGATCACGACGGTGAACTTCGGCACCCGCGCGCACGCCACGGCCATGACCATCTTCGCGCCGTGCTTGGCGATGCCGCCCGCCTCGTACTCCCGGCCGACCATGAACCCGCTGATGTTCTGGAGGAACACCAGCGGCACCGACCGCTGGTCGCACAGCTGGATGAAGTGCGCGCCCTTCAGCGCCGACTCGCCGAACAGGATGCCGTTGTTGGCGACGATCCCCACCGGGTGGCCGTGGATCCGGGCGAACCCGGTGACCAGGGTCGTGCCGTACTCCTCCTTGAACTCCTGGAACCGGCTGCCGTCCACGACCCGCGCGATCACCTCGCGCACGTCGTAGGGCGTGCGGCTGTCCGTCGGCACGACGCCGTACAGCTCGTCCGGGTTCACGGCCGGCTCGACGCTCGGCTCGACCCGCCACGGCCGTTCGGCGCGCGGGCCCAGGGTGCTGACGATGGAGCGGACGATCCGCAGCGCGTGCGCGTCGTCGTTCGCGAGGTGGTCGGTCACGCCGGAGGTGCGCGAGTGCAGCTCGCCGCCGCCCAGCTCCTCGGCCGTCACGACCTCGCCGGTGGCGGCCTTCACCAGGGGCGGACCGCCGAGGAAGATCGTGCCCTGGCCGCGCACGATCACCGCCTCGTCGCTCATCGCCGGGACGTACGCGCCGCCCGCCGTGCAGGAGCCGAGGACGGCGGCGATCTGCGGGATGCCCTCGCGGGACATGGTGGCCTGGTTGAAGAAGATCCGGCCGAAGTGCTCGCGGTCCGGGAACACCTCGTCCTGGCGGGGCAGGAACGCGCCGCCGGAGTCCACCAGGTAGAGGCACGGCAGGCGGTTCTGCAGCGCCACCTCCTGCGCGCGCAGGTGCTTCTTCACCGTCATCGGGTAGTAGGTGCCGCCCTTGACGGTGGCGTCGTTCGCGACGATCACGCACTCACGCCCGGAGACCCGGCCGACACCCGTGATGACGCCCGCCGCCGGGGCCTCGCCGCCGTAGAGGCCGTCCGCGGCCAGCGGGGACAGCTCCAGGAACGGCGAGCCGGGGTCGAGCAGCGTGTCCACCCGGTCGCGGGGCAGCAGCTTGCCGCGTTCCACGTGCCGGGCGCGGGACTTCTCCGGACCGCCCTTCGCGGCCTCGGCGAGCTTGGCGCGCAGGTCGTGGACGAGAGCGGTGTGCTCGTCGGTGTACCGCCGGAAGGCGTCCCCCGACTTGTCGGCGGCGCTGCGCAGGACGGGCGCGTCCATGGGCTCCTCGCGGTTAGCAGTCGTTAACCTGAGGAGATGTTAGCGCTTGTTAACCCACCCGTCCACCGCTTGGCGAGAAGGGAGGGGGTCGCCGCGGCGACCCCCTCCCCGGGGGTGTGCGCGCCCGCCGGCGCGTATCAGGCGGACGTCCGGTGCCGACCGGTCACGGTGCTTCGCCGCGACCGGCCCTCAGGGCTGTCAGCCGGTGACGGCGGTGAGCTGCGGAAGGTAGCCGAGCCGCTGGCCGTTCCGGTTCGGGTGGTAGGACTCCTCCACCGGGAAGGACAGGCTGTTCAGCCACCAGTCCGACGAGCAGATCTCGTGCCCGGTGAACGCTCCGCGCAGGTCGCGGTAGGCGAACGACTTCGCCGCGGCACGCCCGGAGATGACGGTGTGCAGGGTGTCGGCGGCGGAGTTGATCGCCGCCCGCTTGGTGTCGCTCATGCCCACCGAGCAGGAGCCCGGCACCTTGTACAGGCGCGGGTAGCCCAGCACCACGACCTGCGCGGACGGGGCGCGGTTGCGGATCTGCGCGTAGACGTTGTCCAGCAGGCCGGGCAGCGTGCCGGTGGCGTAGGCCTTGGCCTGGTTCACCCGGTTGACGCAGGTCTGGTCCGAGCCGAAGGTGCAGGTGGTGATGACGTCGGTGAAGCCGGCGTCGTTCCCACCGATCGAGATGCTGGCCAGGGTGGTGGTCACGCTCAGGGCGCTGAGCTGGTTGTTGACGACGTCGCCGGTCTTCGCGCCCGAGCAGGCGACGAACTTGAAGCTCGCCGGGGCGTGGGACGCGGCCCAGAGCGCCGGGTAGGCGTACTGGCTGCGCTTGCAGGAGCCGCTGTCGCTGTAATAGGAGCCGGTACCCGTGCCCGAGGAGTAGGAGTCGCCGAGCGCGACGTAGTTCGCGCCGGCTTCGGCCTCGGCCGGTACCACGGAGAGCAGTGCCGCGGCTGCGGCGAGCGCGGCGCTGAGCAGGAGACGGACAGGGCGCATCGGGGAGCCTCCCGGAGGGAAACGCGCAGGGTTGTGATGCGGAGCACAACAAGAGCTACCAGTTGGTAGGCCTATATAAAAAGACCGAGTCAACAGTTAAGAGCTGGTCTCACGTGGTGGTTTTGGTGAGCTGTTTGAAGCAGATGAGGGTGGCGGCGAGGGTGGCGAAGGCGCAGTAGTTGTCGGCGTGGCGT
>NZ_JACHJN010000014.1 GCF_014203665.1 Saccharothrix tamanrassetensis | reverse complement strand
CGCCCACAACTCATCGGGCACCAACCGCAACGACAACCGATCAACCACGATCCAAGATCATGACACGACCATCAACGCCACGTGAGACGTGGTCTAAGACCTGCCGGGGGACCGGTGTCAGCGCAACACGCCGCCCGCCGAGCGACCTCGAAGCGCCGGTGCGCCGGTGCATACCCTCGTACCACAAGCCTTCGTTCAGGCATGGAAGCGAAGAAGATCATGCGCGACTTGGCACGCTGGGGGGTTGCGTTGCGGGCGGCGTGTCACGCTGAGGCCGGTCCCCTGGCAACTCTTGGGACCCGAGTGATGTGGTCCCGCTGCTTAGTGTCCCCGGCTTCATCCAAGACCTGCGTGCGCAAAGAGCGCTTTGAGTCCGTGGTCCCTCTTCTGCCGTCAAGCTGCGTAGACCAATCTCAAGAGCATGCCAATGGAACTGTGCGGCGGTGTCCGTAGCTGCGCGCCGGGTAGCCGAAGAGGGCACCGATCAGCAGTGCCGATCCCGCCGGCAGTCCCCACCCCGTCGCTTCGAACACCCGTGCCCTCCCGTGGATTGCGCTCGGCACCCGTGGGTAACCGCTCTGCATGAGGATCGTCGTGACCGGCGCGACCGGCAACGTGGGCACCGCACTGCTGCGCAGGCTCGCCGCCGAGCCGGACGTCCGGGTGCACGGCATCTCCCGTCGTCAGCCTGAGCCCAAGCCGCCCTACGACGTCGAGTGGACGCCGTTGGACCTCTCCCGCAGTGGGGCGGAACAGCCGTTGGCGGACGTGCTGCGCGGTGCGGACGCGGTGGTGCACTTGGCGTGGCGGATCCAGCCGAGCCACGACGAGGCCGAGCTGTACCGGGCGAACGTGGCCGGCAGTGAGCGGGTGTTCGCTGCGGCTTGCGAGGCCGGGGTGCCGCACTTGGTGCACATGTCGTCGGTGGGTGCGTACTCGCCGGCGGCCAAGGACCACACCGTGGACGAGAGCTGGCCGACCGGCGGCCTGTCGAACTCGTACTACAGCCGGCACAAGGCCGCCGTCGAACGGCAGCTCGATCAGGTCGAGCGCAACCACCCCGGGCTGACGGTGTCACGGGTGCGGCCCGCGCTGATCCTGCAACCGGGCGCGGCGGCGGAGATCAAGCGGTACTTCCTCGGTCCGTTGGTGCCTTCCGTGTTGTTCCGGGTGAACCTGCCGGTGCTGCCGCTGCCGAAGACCATGGTGTTGCAGTTCGTGCACGCCGACGACGTGGCGGACGCCGTGGCGATGGTGGTGAAGCGCAAGCTGCCCGGTGCGTTCAACCTGGCTTCCGAGCCGGTCATCACCCCGCAGGTGCTGGCGGAAGTCATGCGCAGCAGGCACGTTCCGGTCCCGCCGTTCGTCCTTCGTGGACTGGCGCGCGTCACGTGGAAACTGCGCCTGCAACCGACCTCGCACGGCTGGGTCGACCTCGCCCTCACCACGCCGCTGCTGAACGCGTCGCGGGCCCGGGACGAACTCGGCTGGACGCCCCGCCACGACGCCCGCGAGGCGCTGCGTTCGCTGCTGGACGGCATCGGTCGTCGCGAGGGTGTGTCCGCCAGTCCGCCGCTCAAGCCGTAGCGCGGGTCGCCGCCCCGAACCCGGTTCGTCCCCGTTCGGATGAAAAACTCGACCGGTGTTTTCCGGCGGGCACAAGGGGAACCGGGTGCCCCGGCCGGTGTGCGTCCGGGCACGGGGCGTCGGCTTCGCGGATTGGTCCTAGAACAGCTTCGCCCAGCCCATGATCTGGGCCACGACGAAGCCGAGCACCATCAGGGTCAGGATCGTCACGATCACCAAGGCGACGATGTTGCGGCTTCGCGGCGGTATGGGCTGGTCGGGGGACACGCCGGAGGTCTGGCCGGAATCGGGCGGGGTGTCGCCGGGCGCGACGCCGCCGCCGGGTTCGAGGCCGGGGGTCTGGGCCGGATCCGGGTCCGGAGGGGTGGCTGTCATGCCTGACCGGGTACCCGTCCGGGCCAGTGTGAAGCACGGGCGGTCGGGGTAGACACAAGCATGAGCGGCGTTCAAGACGAGTTGCTGCGCACCTTGGTCAAGGTGGCCAAGGCGCTGCGCGAGCAAGGTATCCCGTTCGCACTCACGGGTGGGTGCGCGGTCTACGCGCGGGGTGGTCCGGCGACCGAGCACGACGTGGACCTCCTGGTACGCGAGGAGGACGCCAAACCCGCGGTGAGTGCGCTGGTGGCGGCCGGGATGCGGGCGGCAGACGCCCCCGAGGACTGGCTTCTGAAGGTCTACGACGGTGATTCGCTGGTCGACCTGCTGTTCCGCCCGAACGAGCTGCCGGTGACCGAGGAGACGCTGGCCCGCGCCGAGGAACTGGCGGTCGGTTCGGTGACGCTGCCGGTGATGCCCGCGACCGACGTGATGGTCAGCAAGCTCCTCGTGCTGGACGGCCACCGCTGCGACTTCAGCGAGCTGCTGCCCTTCGCCCGTGCGTTACGAGAGCAGATCGACTGGTCGCGCGTGATCGAGGCGACCTCCCATTCCCCGTACGCCGAGGCGTTCCTGGTGCTGACCGAACGCCTGGACATCAGGAGCACGCCATGACCGCTGAGCAGTACCTGGCCGCCCGACTCCGCCGGGCGCTGGCCGAGGACCCCCGCACCACCGAGCTGGGGGTGCGGGTGACCGTGCGCGGCGACAACGTGCTGCTGTCCGGCGACGTGGCCTGCGCCGAGCGCCGGGACGAGCTGGAGGCGGTGATCCACGACGTCGCACCGGAACTGACCGTGCTGGACGACGTGAAGGTCGTGCCGGTGGGTGAACCCGTCGGCAGGGAGGAGTTGCGATGATCCGCGTCGCGGCGGTGGGGGACGTGCACCTCGGCGAGGACGCACGGGGCCGGTTGCGGCCCGCGCTGGAGAAGGTCGGCGAGCACGCCGACGTGCTGCTGCTGGCGGGCGACCTGACCAGGCACGGCACGGTGACCGAGGCGCGGGTCGTGGCGGAGGAGTTCGGCGGCCTGCCGGTGCCGGTGGTGGCGGTGCTGGGCAACCACGACCACCACGACGACAAGCCGGCCGAGGTCACGCAGGTGTTGCGGGACGCGGGCATCACCGTGCTGGAGGGCGAGACCGCCAGCTTCGACATCGACGGCCACACGCTGGGTGTCGCGGGCGTGAAGGGGTTCGGGGGCGGGTTCGCCGGGAAGTGCGGCAGCGCGTTCGGCGAGCCGGAGATGAAGGCGTTCATCCACCACACGATGGGGATCGCCGAACGCCTGGAAGGTGCACTCCGCAGCCTGGACACGGACGTAAAGGTGGCGTTGACGCACTACGCCCCGGTACCCGACACGCTGCGTGGCGAGCCGCCGGAGATCTACCCGTTCCTCGGCTCCTACCTGCTCGGCGAGGCGATCGACGCGACCGGCACGGACCTCGCCGTGCACGGCCACGCGCACTTCGGCGTCGAGCACGGCATGACGCCGGGTGGCGTGCGAGTGCGCAACGTCGCGCAGCCCATCATCCGCTCCGCGTTCACCGTGTACTGCGTCGAACCCGCTGTCCACGTCGAACCCGCTGTCGTGGAGGTGTGACATGACGGAAGCCAAGTCGTCGGGTCCGTCCGTGGTGTGGGAGGGACCGACCGACGCCCCTGTGGTGCTCGTGCTCGATCCCTCGGGTGCCGCACCGCACGGCGACCTGCCCGCCACGTGGCGGCCCTTGACCGAGCACCTTCGGATCGTGTGGTGCCGGCTGCCGGTGACGGACGAGCCGCTGCACGAGGTGGAGTCGGTGCTGGCCGACCTGGCGGGCCGCGACGTGCACCTGGTGGCGGGTGCCGCGGCCGGCGCGGACGTCGGCGACATCGCCAACCGTTACCGGGACCAGGTGCGTTCGGTGCAGACCTTCGCCGCGCCACTGCCGCTCGGTCACCCGGACGTGGTGCTCGCGGTGCTGGAGAAGCTGCTGGCGCAGGACGTGGTGACGTCCGACGTGGGCCTGGACATCACCCGGAACGACCCGCCGAAGAGTTCACTGCTGGGTGACGCCGCCACCGCTTTGTGGCAGTCGGTGTACCAGTTGTCGGAGAGCCTCAAGCGGGGCTGACCACCCGAACGGTCGAGCCCGAACGTGGTCGAGCCCCCGATCTCGGAGGAGACGGGGGCTCGATTGCTGTTCGGGCTCGACTGCTGTCTCGACTGCTGTTCGGGTGAATCGACCTGAGCACCGGTGTTCCGGTACAGCAGCTCGAGTCCGCCGGTGTGCGGAACACCGGCGGACTCGGCGGAGCAACGGCCTCAAGCGGCGCCGAGGGGCGGGCCGGGGCGCGGGAGCGGAGGGTGTGACCAGCTCCGTCGCCGCGGGCCCCGGCCCGCCCTCGTGCTCATCGGATCGCGTCGCCCGGCTTGCCGCCGTCGGGCAGGTCGTGGCGGGTCTCGCCGGCCTGCGGAGGCCGGGTCACGTCACCGCGCCAGGCGCCCGTCTCCCTGCCCCGGTCCTCGATGAAGGTCTTGAACCGGTCCAGGTCCGCCTTGATGCGGTGCTCGACCACGCCCAGCGCGGTGCCGGCCTTCTCGGTCAGCGTCTGCGGGTCGTACTCCATCTGGAGGTGGACCCGCGTGGCCGTGTCGTTCAGGCGGTGGAACGTCACCACGCCGCCCTGCGGAGGACCGTCGACGGTGTGCCAGGCGACTCGCTCGTCCGGGTGCTGTTCCGTGATCTCGGCGTCGAACTCCCGTTGCACGCCACCGATCTTGGTCACCCAGTGGGTCCGGGTCGCGGTGAGCTGGGTGATGCTCTCCACGCCTTCCATGAAGCGCGGGAACGACTCGAACTGGGTCCACTGGTTGTAGGCGGTGGTGACCGGGACCTCGACGTCCACGGACTTCTCGATCGTCGTCACTGAAAACAACCTCTCCTCGTGTCGAGTTCGTAGGTTGAGTACCCCGCCGCCGGCGATCCACACATGGGTGACAGTGAGTAGCGTTTCCCCCGGATGCGTTTGCGAGCCCGCTTCTCGGATAAGTCTCCTCTGTGGACCAGTACCCCCAGGCCGTGCTGTTCGACCGCGACGGCACGCTCATCCGTGATGTGCCGTACAACGGCGACCCCTCCCTCGTCACACTTATGCCGGGTGCCTTGGAAACGGTCCGCGAGCTGCGCGCGCAGGGTGTCCGAACCGGAGTCGTGAGCAACCAGTCCGGCATCGGGCGCGGCCTGCTGTCCTGGGAGGACGTCGCCGCGGTCAACGCGCGGGTGGAGCAGTTGCTCGGGCGTTTCGGCACGTGGCAGCTCTGCCCGCACCACCCCGACGACGGCTGCGCCTGCCGCAAGCCGCAGCCGGGTCTGGTGCTGGCCGCGTGCGAGGCGCTGGACGTGGAGCCGTCACGGACCGTGGTCATCGGCGACATCGGGGCGGACGTGGACGCGGCCCGGGCCGCCGGCGCGTCCTCCGTGCTCGTGCCGACGCCCCGGACGCTGCGCGCGGAGATCGACCAGGCCCCTTGTGTGGCAAAGGATCTTGCCGGGGCGCTGGAGGCGATCCGATGAGTCCTTTGAGGATCCTGGTGGCCCGCTTGGACAGCGATGGCGACGTGCTGCTGGCGGGCCCGGCGGTGCGCGCCGCCGCCGCGTCCGGTGAGGTCGTGCTGCTGTGCGGGCACAACGGGGCACAGGCGGCCGGGCTCCTGCCCGGTGTGCAGCGGATCGTGCGGTGGGACTGCCCGTGGATCATGTCACCGCCGCCGGAGGTGCGCACCCCGGACATCGAGGGGATCGTGGCGCTGCTGAAGGGGATCCGGGCGGACGTGGCGCTGGTCCTCACCTCGTTCCACCAGAGCCCGCTGCCGTTGGCGCTGCTGCTGCGGCTCGCGGGCGTGCCCCGGATCGTGGCCCGTTCCACCGACTACCCCGGTTCGCTGCTGGACGTCCGGCTGCGCGACGACCCGTCCGTGCCGGAGTCCGAGCGGGCGCTGAGCGTGGCGCGGGCGGCCGGGTTCGAGCTGCCGCCGGGTGACGACGGTCGGCTTTCCGTTGTGCCGCCGCCGGAATCACCTGTTACCTCCCCTTATGTCGTGATTCACCCCGGTGCCTCGGTGCCCGCGCGGGCGTGGTCGCCGGACCGCTGCGCCGAGGCCGCGCGAGCGCTCTCCGACGCGGGGCACCGGGTCGTGGTGACCGGGGGACCGGGGGAGACGGCGTTGACCGCGCACGTCGCCGGAACGCACGCGCTGGACCTCGGCGGACGCACGACGTTCGCGGAGCTGGCCGGGGTGCTGGCTGGTGCGGAAGTCGTCGTCGTGGGCAACACCGGTCCCGCGCACCTGGCTGTCGCCGTGGGTACGCCGGTGGTGTCGTTGTTCGCGCCCGTCGTGCCCGCCGAACGCTGGGCCCCGCACGGGCGGCATGTCCTGTTGGGCGACCAGAACGCGCCGTGCGCCGGGTCACGGGCGCGCGAGTGCCCCGTGCCCGGCCACCCGTGCCTGGACCGGGTCACCCCGGCCGAGGTGGTCGCCGCCGTGGCCGAACTTGTGGGAGTGCGGACGTGAAGGTGTTGCTGTGGCACGTGCACGGGTCGTGGACGAACGCGTTCGTCCGGGGCGGACACGACTACCTGCTGCCGGCCCCGCCGGACGGCGTGGGGCTGGCCGGCCGCGACTGGCCCGCCGCGCGTGAGGTGCCGCTGTCCGAAGTGGAGGCCGATGTCGCCGTGGTGCAGCGGGTGGAAGAACTTTCCCGGGTGCCGCAGGGAATTCCGGTGATCTACCTGGAGCACAACACGCCGGCGGCGCCGAATCAGCGGCACCCCATGGCCGACTGGCCAGGCCTGCTGGTGCACGTCACGCACTTCAACGACCTGATGTGGGACTGCGGCACCACGCGGACCGTCGTGGTCGAGCACGGAGTCGTCGACCCCGGCCACCTCTACACCGGGGAACTGGACAGGGCGGCGGTCGTGGTCAACGAGCCGGTTCGCCGGGGCCGGGTTGTGGGTACAGACCTGTTGGCGCGGTTCGCGTCGGTGGCGCCGCTCGACCTCTACGGGATGGGTACCGAAGAACTCGGCGGCCACGGCGACCACCCGCTGGCCGAACTGCACCCGGAGCTGGGGCGACGCCGCCTCTACCTGCACCCGGTGCGCTGGACGTCGCTGGGTCTGTCGCTGATCGAGGCGATGCACCTGGGCATGCCGGTGGTGGCGCTCGCCTGCACGGAGGCGGTGCGCGCGGTGCCCCCGGAGGCGGGTGTGGTGTCCACCGACGTGGACGAACTGGCCCGCGGCATGGCCGCGCTCATCGCCGACCCGGCGCTGGCGCACGAGAACGGCAAGCACGCCAGGGAGTTCGCCCTGGCTCGGTATGGGCTCGACGCGTTCCTGCGTAACTGGGACAGGTTGTTGGCGGAGGTGGGTTCATGAGGATCGCGATGGTGTCCGAACACGCGAGCCCGTTGGCGGCACTCGGCGGTGTGGACGCGGGCGGTCAGAACGTGCACGTGGCGGACTTGTCGGCCGCGCTGGTCAGATTGCGGCACGAGGTCACGGTCTACACCCGGCGCGACGACCCGGACCTCCCCGAACGAGTGCGCACCGGCCAGGGCTACGACGTGGTGCACGTGCCCGCCGGGCCGGCCGAGTCGGTGCCCAAGGACGAACTGCTGCCCTACATGGGCGACTTCGCCCAGTACCTGCGGGAGCGGTGGCGGACCGAGGCCCCGGACGTGGTGCACGGGCACTTCTGGATGTCCGGTCTGGCCTCCGTGCTCGCCGCCCGCAACCTGAACGTGCCGGTGGTGCAGACGTTCCACGCGCTGGGCGTGGTCAAGCGGCGGTACCAGGGCAGCGCCGACACCAGCCCGCCGGAGCGGGTGACCACCGAGCGGCTGATCGGTCGCGAGGTGGACCGGGTCGCGGCGACCTGCGGCGACGAGGTGTTCGAGCTGATCCGGATGGGCGTGCCGCGGTCGCGGATCTCGGTGGTGCCGTGCGGGGTGGACCCCCGGCTGTTCCGGCCGGACGGCGGGAAGGACCGGCCCCGGCTGTCGCACCGGCTGGTCGCGGTGGGTCGCCTGGTGCCGCGCAAGGGCTTCGTGGATGTGATCACCGCGCTGCGGTCGCTGCCGGACACCGAGCTGGTGGTCGCGGGCGGTGCGGCGGACGTGAAGTCCGACCCGGAGGCCCGGCGGCTGCTCGACCACGCGCGGGCGATGGGCGTGCTGGAGCGGGTCCGGCTGGCGGGCCAGGTGTCCCGGCGGGCCATGCCCGCCCTGCTCAGGTCGGCCGACGTCGTGGTGTGCGTGCCGTGGTACGAGCCGTTCGGGATCGTGCCGCTGGAGGCCATGGCCTGCGGTGTGCCGGTGGTGGCCTCCGCGGTGGGCGGGCTGACCGACACCGTCGTGGACGGGGTGACCGGCTCGCTGGTGCCGCCGCGTGACCCGATCGCGCTGGCCAGGTCCCTGCGGTCGCTGCTGGCGGACCCCGGGCGGCGCGAGGCGTACGGGCTGGCCGGCACGGACCGGGTGCAGGCCCGGTACACCTGGGACCGCATCGCCGAGGACACCGAGCGGACGTACCTGAAGGCCGGCGTGAAACCGACCTCGGCCGTCGCTGTGGGAGGTGGGCTGTGAGCATCGAGCAACACCTGAGCGGGTTGGCGGAGTCGCTGGCCGGGCTGCGCGCCCAAGCGCCCCGGATCACCCGGTGGGGCGGGCTGCTGGCACGCCGGCTGTCCGAGGGCGGCCGGCTGCTCGCGGCGGGCAACGGCGGTTCGGCGGCGGAGGCGCAGCACCTCACCGCCGAACTGGTGGGGCGTTTCCGGGACGACCGCGCGCCGTTCTCGGCGATCGCGCTGTGCTCGGAGACCTCCAGCGTGACCGCGATCGGCAACGACTACGGGTACGACCAGGTGTTCGCCCGCCAGGTCACCGCGCACGCCCGCCCCGGCGACGTGGTGGTGCTGCTGTCCACCAGCGGCAAGAGCCCGAACCTGCTGGAGGCGGCACGTGCCGGGCGTGCGGCGGGTGCCCGGGTGTGGGCGTTCACCGGTCCCGCGCCCAACCCGTTGGCCGCCGAGGCGGAGGAGGCGCTGGCGCTGCCCGGCGAGCCGGCCAACGTGCAGGAAGCCCAGCTGGTGGCCGTGCACGCGCTGTGCAAGGCGTTCGAGGCAGCCCTGCCCGCTGCGTCCCGGAGGGTCTCGTGAAGCTCGCGGTGGTGGGGGACTCGCTGCTCGACATCGACATCGAGGGCACCGCCGACCGGCTGTGCCCGGACGCGCCCGCACCGGTGCTCGACGTGCGGGCCGAGCACGTCCGACCCGGCGGCGCGGGGCTGGCCGCCGCGCTGGCCCAGCGGGACGGCGTCGACGTGACGCTGGTGACCGCCGTGGCGGACGACGCCGACGGCGTGCGACTGCGGGACGCGCTGGCCGGGGTGCCGGCGGTGTTCGGCCCGTCGCCGGCGGCCACCTCCGTGAAGGCGCGGCTGCGCAGCGGCGGGCACTCCATCGCCCGGATGGACCGGGGCGGTGGGCGCGGGAAGCCCCGGGCGACCGACGAGATGCTGGACGCGGTGCGCGACGCCGACCTGGTGCTGGTCTCCGACTACGGCCGCGGGCTGGCGGACGACGACCGGCTGCGGGCCGTGCTCGCCCGCCGCCCGGTGGTGTGGGATCCGCACCCGCGCGGTCCCGCCCCGACGCCCGACGCACGGCTGGTGACGCCCAACCGCAGCGAGGCGGACCGGTTCAGCGGCGAGCACGACGCGGCGGACGCCGCGCGGTCGCTGCGGGACCGCTGGTCGGCCCGTGCGGTCGTGGTGACCCTGGGGGCCGAAGGAGCGTTACTCGACACGGGCGGCACGCCGGTCGCGGTGCCGGCACGGCAGGTCGCGGTGGTCGACCCGTGCGGGGCGGGGGACCGGTTCGCGGTCACCGCCGCCGCGCGGCTCATGGCGGGCTCGCCGGTGGACGAGGCAGTCGCCGCCGCGGTCGCTTCGGCCGCCGAATTCCTGGCCAAGGGCGGTGCTTCGGGCTTCCGCCCCGATCCTGTGTCCACAGTGGACTCCACTCGGGCGCGCGGCGGGGTGGTGGTGGCGACCGGAGGGTGCTTCGACCTGCTGCACGCCGGTCACGTGCGGACGCTCGAAGCGGCCCGCGCGCTGGGGGACTGCCTGGTGGTGTGCCTGAACTCCGACGAGTCCGTGCGGCGGCTCAAGGGCCCGGACCGGCCGGTGACCCGGCAGCACGACCGGGCCGAGGTGCTGCGCGCGCTGGGCTGCGTGGACGAGGTCGTGGTGTTCGGCGAGGACACCCCGGAGCGGGTGCTCGCCGAGCTGCGGCCGGACATCTGGGTGAAGGGCGGCGACTACCGCGCCGAATCCCTGCCCGAGGCCGGCCTGGTGCGCAGCTGGGGCGGCCGGACCGTCGTCGTGCCCTACCACCGGGGCCGGTCGACCACACAACTGCTGGCGAGGAGGAGCTGAATGCCCGGACAGGTGCTGGTGACGGGTGGAGCGTCCGGACTGGGCGCGGCCGTGGTGCACGCCGTCCACGAGCTCGGCGGGCGACCGCTGGTGCTGGACAAGGCCGCGCCCACGTCGGACGAGGTGGCCGACTTCGAGTCGGTCGACCTCAGCGACACCAGGGCGGCGGAGAACGCGGTCCGGGCGATCGCGGACCGCAACGGCGGCCTGCGGGCCGTGGTGACGGCGGCGGGCACGGACGCGTGCGGCCGGCTGGACGAGGTGTCCGCGACCGACTGGGAACGCGTCGTGATGGTGAACCTGCTCGGCACGGCGGCCGTGGTGCGCGCCGCGCTGCCGTACCTGGACGGCGGGCGGGTGGTGACCATCGCGTCCACGCTCGGCATCAAGGCCGTCAGCGACGCGACCGCCTACTGCGCCTCGAAGTTCGGTGTCGTCGGGTTCACCCGGGCGCTGGCGGCCGAGACGGCGGGGCGGGTGGGCGTGACGCTGGTGATCCCCGGTGGAATGCGCACGCACTTCTTCGACGACCGCGCCGAGCAGTACCGGCCGGCCGACGACAGCAGGCTCAACCCGCCCGAGCACGTCGCCGACGCGATCCTGTTCGCCCTGCGCCAGCCGCCGGGGTGCGAGGTGCGGGAACTCGTCGTCGCGCACAGCGAGGAGGGGTCGTGGCCGTAGCATCGCGGTTGGACACCGGCCGGGCGTTCGCGAAGGTCCTGTTGCCCACGCTGGCGAAGGGCGTGATCGTCCGCCGCCGGTCGGCGATGGCGATGGCGGAGTGGACGCAGGCGGACGCGGCGGCGGTGGACACCATGACGTCGTTGCGGGACCGGTACGGCCCGGAGCCGCTGCGGCTGCGGGTCACCGGGCGCAGCGTCGCGCTGGTGTTCGACGCGGACGACGTGGCGCGGCTGCTCGACGGGTCGCCGGAGCCGTTCGCCCTGGCCACCACGGAGAAGCGCGCGGCGCTGAACTACTTCCAGCCGCACGGCGTGCTCGCCTCGCGGGGCGAGGAGCGGGAGCGGCGCAGGCGGTTCAACGAGAAGGCGCTGCGGCCGGGCAACGTCGACGTCGGGTCGGTGGTCCGGGACGAGGCGGACCTGCTGGTGCGCCACGTGACGAGCACCGGGGTGCTCACCTGGGACTCGTTCGCGCAGACCTGGTGGCGGGCGGTGCGGCGGATCGTGCTCGGGTCCGGCGCACGGGCCGACGAGGCGCTGACCGACGAGCTGAAGGTGTTGCGGCAGAACGCCAACTGGGCTTTCCTGCACCCGCGCCGGCACGGCGTGCGGCAGCGGTTCGAACGGCGGCTGCGCGACCACCTGGAACGCGGCGAGACGGGCAGCCTGGCCGCCGTGGCGACGCCGGACGAGCTGGTCGGGCAGGTGCCGCACTGGCTGTTCGCGTTCGACGCGGCCGGCATCGTGACCATGCGGGCGCTGGCGATCGGCGGTTCCGGTGCGGCCGGCGTGCTGGAGTCGGCACGGCTGTGGCCGACCACGCCGGTGATCCTGCGGGAGAGCACCCTGGCGACCAGGTGGCACGGCACGTGGCTGCCCGAGAAGACCACGTTCGTCGTGTTCACGCCGTACTTCCACCGGCAGTTCGGGGACGCCTACCGGCCTGACCTGTGGCCGAACTCGGAACCGGCGCTGGTGCCGTTCAGCGGTGGTCCGGGGGTGTGCCCGGGACGCGACCTGGTGCTGGTCAGTGCCGGTCTGATGCTGGACACCCTCCGCGAGCACCTGGACGTGCCGGTGCTCCGGCCGCCGTTGCCCGCCACGCTGAACCACTTCGCGCTGCGGCTCCCGGCCGCTCGCAGGTAGGACACCGGTTCGATCGATCGACGGAGGTGGCACACCAGGCGGTGGTCGACCACCGGGCACGGGGCCGCCATGTGGCCACCCGACCCCTCGCCGCACCACCGGGGTGGTTGACCACGCACGTCGACGGGTACTCCGTTCCGGTGAGCGAGGCCGAACAGTCCCACCAGCGGAGGCTCGCCCGGAACCTCAACGAGCTGCTCCAGGAACTGCGCGTGGCGCAGGCCGGTGTGCAGATCCTGTTCGGCTTCCTGCTGTCCATCGCGTTCACCGAGCGCTACGCGGAGGCCGACAGCTACGTGCGTACCACGCACATGATCACCGTCCTGTTCGCGGCGGGCTCCGTGGCGCTGTTCACCGCTCCCGCCTCCTGGCACCGCATCCTGTTCCGGCGAGGGCGGCGCGAGGACATCATCGAGGTGGCCAACCGGTTCACCGTGGTGGGGATGGGCTGCCTGGCGGTCGCCATGACCGGGACCGTCCTGCTGTTGGGCGAGATGGTGGTGGGCGGCTGGCAGGCGGTCGCGCTGGGCGTCGTGGCGGCGCTCTTCTTCGGCACGATCTGGTTCCTGCTGCCGTGGCGGGAACGCCGCCACGGCACCGCCGTCCGCGACGACGACGATCTGGACTAGCCCTTCACCGGAGCCGCTAGCCGGACACGTCGGTCCGGTCGTGCGGTGCGCCGACCGGCTTGGACTCGGAGGAGCCGCGCTGGCGCAGGTAGACGCTGAAGATGGCCATCGAGCCGATGGCCAGGAACTCGGACTGCCAGTTCTGCAGCGAACGGTTCCAGAAGTCGGCGGACAGCACGTAGTCCCACCAGGACGCCGGGTCCTGGAAGTCGACCAGCTGCTCGTTGTTGTACGCGCTGCGCCCCGCGATCGACTGGGTCAGCCAGGAGCCCAGGAACAAGCCGAGCATCACCAGCCCCAGCGAGTTCGAGTACAGCCTGGTCCGCCACCCGCCGGCGCGGGCCCACGGCGGTGACTCGGATCTCGCGTGCCGGCCCAGGTACTGCTGCTCGTCGGACTCGGGGCCGAGGCGGTCGGCGAGCTTGGACTCGTTGGATCCGCGCTGCATCAGCCAGACCGTGGCGAAGATGAACAGGAAGAACTGCAGGTACTCCGACTGCCAGTTCTCCGCCACGTCGACCGCGAAGTCCGACGACAGCACGTACTGCCACAGCCCGATCGGATCGCCGCCGTCGGCCAGCCGCCGGGCGTTGACGTCGGCGTTGCCGGAGAAGGCCTGTCCCACCAGGGAACCGAGGAACAGCACGCCGAACGCCAGGCCCAGGCCGTTGTCGCGCAGGAACTTCTTCACAGTCCCATCACCCCGATGAGGCTGAAGCAGACCAGCAGCCCGACCACACCGACCAGGTAGACGTAGAACATCCCGCGCTGGGTCACGGACCACCCACCTCGCACGAGTAGGGGCGGTCGGGCACGGGGTGGCAACCCGCGCCCGAAACCCGCCAGCCGACAGCCAGCTCACGCAGGAACAAGGTGTCCGACGCGGTGCGGGCGCGGGCGGCGTCGCCCCAGACCACGACCTCCTCGACCTCGCCGCCGGGGAGGTCCACGGCGGCGCAGTCGACGTGCTCCCTGGCCCGTTCGGTCAGCAGCGAGCAGATCCGCGCCGAGTCACCGGCGGACACCGCCGACGCGAACTCGTCGGCGGCCCGCCTGGCCAAGTCCTCGGTGCCCGAGCCGCATCCGGCCACCGCCAGCACGGTGGCGAGCAAACCCAACCGCCGCAACATGATCAGACCCTAGCGCTTCACGGCTTCAACAGCACCTTCACCGCGTTGTCGCGCTTCTGCTGGAAGATCTCGTACGCGTGCGGCGCTTCGGCCAGCGGCAGGTGGTGGGTGGCGAAGTCCTCGGTGCCCAGCGGGTCGTCGTCGCCCAGCAGCGGCAGGATGTCGTTCACCCAGCGCCACACGTTCGCCTGGCCCATGCGCAGTTGGATCTGCTTGTCGAACATCGTCAACATCGGCATCGGGTCGGCCATCCCGCCGTACACGCCGGACAGCGAGATGGTGCCGCCCCGCCGGACGATGTCGATCGCCAGCCGCAGCGCGTGCAGCCGGTCGACGCCCGCCGTCTTCATGAACCGCGCCGCGATGGCGTCCGGCAGCATCCCGACGGCCTGGTGGGCGAGCTTGGCCACCGGCGCGCCGTGCGCCTCCATGCCCACCGCGTCGATCACCGCGTCCGGGCCGCGTCCGCCGGTCAGGTCGCGGATGTGGTCGACCAGTTCGCTGTCCCGCACGTCCAGGACCGTGATGCCCCGTGACTTCGCCCGTGCCAGCCGTCCGGGCACCAGGTCCACGCCGATGACCGTGCTCGCCCCGCGGTGCTTCGCGATGCGGCACGCCATGTCGCCGATCGGCCCGAGCCCGAGCACGACGACGCTGCCGCCTTCGCGCACGTCCGCGTAGTCCACCGCCTGCCAGGCGGTCGGCAGCACGTCGGACAGGTAGACGAACCGGTCGTCCGGCGGACCGTCGGGCACCTTGATCGGCAGGGTGTTCCCGAACGGCACGCGCATGAACTCGGCCTGCCCGCCGGGCACCTGCCCGTACAGCTTGGTGTAGCCGAACAGCGCCGCGCCCATGCCCTGCTCGCGGACCTGGGTGGTCTCGCACTGGGACTGCAACCCCTGCCCGCACATGAAGCACGAACCGCACGAGACGTTGAACGGGATCACCACCCGGTCACCGGTCTTGAGCGCCGTGACGTCCGCGCCCACCTCTTCGACGATGCCCATCGGCTCGTGGCCGAGGATGTCGCCTTCATCGAGGAAAGGACCCATCACCTCGTAAAGGTGCAGGTCGGATCCACACAGGCCGGTCGACGTGATGCGCACGATCACGTCCGTCGGCTCCTTGAGCACAGGATCCGGTACGTCCTCCACGCGGACGTCCCGCCTGCCGTGCCAGGTGACGGCCTTCATGTGACAGCTCCCTTCGTCCTCCGTGGCGTTCCCTGGGTGGTGTGTCGCAAACGTGCTGCGGGGTACCCGGCGCCCATGGGCACTCCACTACCCGAAGACCGCAGGGGCGCGCCGCTGCGCGCCGTGGTGACCGGGTCCGACTCCGGGATCGGGAAGGCCGTCGCGGTGGCCTTCGCGAGCGGCGGTGTCGACGTCGGCATCACGTTCCACGAAGACGCGGACGGTGCCGCGCACACCGCCGAACAGGTCCGCGACCTGGGTGTGAAGGCAGCCGTGCGCCGGCTGGACCTGGGCGACCTGCCCACGGCGGCGGCCGTGGTGGACGAGTTGGCCGAGGAGCTGGGCGGCATCGACGTGCTGGTCAACTGCGCCGGCACGGGTACCGCCACCAAGGCCGTGGACATGGACTTCGACACCTGGCGGCACGTGCTGTCGGTGGATTTGGACGGTGCGTTCCTCTGCTCGCAGCGCGCGGCCAAGCACATGATCGCAGCCGGCAAGGGCGGACGGATCATCAACATCACCTCCGTCCACGAGCACGCCCCACGCGTCGGCGCGGCACCGTACTGCGCGGCGAAGGCCGGCCTGGGCGCGTTGACCAAGGTCTTGGCGCTGGAGTTGGCCGAGCACGACATCACGGTCAACTCCGTCGCGCCGGGCGAGATCTCCACGCCGATGACCGGTCAGGAAGACGTCGACCCGCGCACCCAGCCCCGGCCCGGTGTGCCGCTCGGCCGCCCCGGCCACGCGAAGGAGGTCGCCGCGGTGGTGGCGTTCCTGGCCACCCCGTCGGCCGGCTACGTGACCGGGGCGTCGTTCGTGGTGGACGGCGGGATGCTGCTGATGGGTCCGCAGGCGTCCGGGATGCTCACCGACTCGAACTGGCGCGAGCCCTAGTCTTCTTCCGGTTGGCCTTGTCGATCGCGTCGACCAGCTCCTGCTTGGTCATGGTCGACCGACCGGGCACGTCCAGCTTCTTGGCCAGGTCGTACAGGTGCTGCTTGCTGGCGTTCGCGTCCACCCCGCCCGCCGTCTTGCCCTGCTTGGGCGTGCTGCGGGCGGCCTGCTCGTCGGACGGGCCCTTGTGGTCCTTCGGCTCCCAGTGGTCGCCCACCTTCTCGAACGAGTGCTTCAGCGCAGCGAACGCGGTGCGGTGCGAGCGCTCACCCTCGCCGTAGGACTCGACCGCCGAGTCGTGCGCCTTGATCCACGTGCGCTGCGCCTTCTTCGACGACCGCGCGACCGTGCTGGGCAGTTCCTGGCGTCCGGGCATGGGGTCTCCTCCCGTCCTTGGTTTCGGCTGGGCGCCTCGGGTACCCGAACGCCATGACGGACATGCGCGCTCTCGACACCCACCGTCCGCTCGACCGGCCCCACAGCCCGCCCGAGGGCAGCCCGCCCGTCTCCTCGGAGGACGAGGTGGCCGGCGCCATCCGCACCGCCCGTGCCGCGCAGCCCGGCTGGGCGGCCACCCCGGCGGCCGAACGGGGCGCCGCGCTGCGCTCGGCCGCGGCGTCGGTGCGCGCGCACGCGGAGGACCTGGCGAAGCTCGTGTCAGCGGAGACCGGCAGGCCGTTCGCCTCCGCCGAGGAGGGCGTGCTGGCCGGGGTGTCGACCTTGGAGCAGTACGCCGAACTGGGACCGGTCCACGGTGGACGGTCGTTGCTCGGCTCGTGGGACGCGATGGACTTCATGGTGCCCGAGCCGCGTGGCGTGGTGGTGGCGCTGACGCCGTGGAACGATCCGGTGGCGGTGGCGTGCGGGCTGCTCGGCGCCGCGCTGGTGACCGGCAACACCGTGGTGCACAAGGCGAGCGAGCGCTGCCCGCAGACCGGCGTGCTGCTCAACCGGTTGATGGCCGCCGCGTTCCCCGACGGGGTGCTGCACGGCATCACCGGGGACGGCTCGGTGGGCGCGCTGCTGGCCGCGGACCGCGACGTCGACGTCGTCGCCCACGTCGGCGGCACCGCGACCGGACGCGCGATCGCCGCCGCGACGGCGCTCACCGGGGCCAAGGCGCTGCTGGAGAACGGCGGCAACGACCCCTTGGTGGTCGACGCCGATGTGGACCCGGTGTGGGCGGCCGGGCAGGCGGCACTGGGGGCGTTCACCAACGCCGGGCAGCTGTGCACGTCGGTGGAGCGGATCTTCGTGCACGCGGCGATCGCGGACGAGTTCCTGGACGCCCTGTGCCGTGCCGCCCACGAGTGGACGCCGCAGCCGCTGGTCGACGAACGGCAGCGCGAGCACGTGCACCAGCACGTGGCCGAGGCGGTCGCGGACGGTGCGACGGCGCTGACCGGCGGTTCGGTGCCCAACGGCGAGGGAGCGTTCTACCCGGCGACCGTGCTGGCCCGGTGCACGCCCGGGATGCGCGTGATGCGGGAGGAGACGTTCGGGCCGGTCGCGCCCGTGCGGGTGGTGGAGTCGTTCGCCCAGGGGCTCGCCGAGGCGGCGGAGGACGACCACGGGTTGGCCGCGACCGTGTTGACCGTGTCGATGGCGCACGCCCAGCAGGCGTGGCGCACGCTGCCCGTGGGCACGGTGAAGGTGAACGCGGTGTTCGGCGGCGCTCCCGGTGGCGCGGCCCAGCCGCGCGGGCTGTCCGGCACCGGGTTCGGCTACGGGCCGGAACTGCTGGACGAGATGACCACCACGAAGGTGGTGCACGTGGCTCAGATCCAGCCTTCGTCCCAGGCCAGGCGCGCCGCCTCGTAGCGGGTGCTGACGCCGAGCTTGGTCATCGCGGACGACAGGTAGTTGCGGACCGTCCCGGTGGCCAGGTGCGCCTCCCGCGCGATGACGGTGACCGTGCCGCCGCGCAGGGCGTGCCGGAGGACGTCGAGTTCGCGGGCGGTGAGCGGACAGGCGTCCTCGGTGAGGGCGGCGGCGGCGATCTCGGAGTCCACGTAGCGGCGGCCGGCGTGCACGTCGCGCAGGATCGAGGCGAGCCGCGCGGCGGGCGTCGTCTTGGGCACGAACCCCCGCACCCCGGCGCTGAGCGCCCGCCGCAGCACCCCCGGCCGGGCGTGCCGGGTCACGATGACCACCGCGACCCCGTCCAGGTCCCGCACGGCTTCGGCGGCGAGCACACCGTCCCGCCCCGGCATCTCCAGGTCGAACACCGCGATGTCGGGCAGGTGGGCACGCACGGCGGCGACGGCGGCGTCCCCATCACTCGCCTGGGCGACCACGGACAGGTCTTCCTCCAGTTCGAGCAAGGCCGCCAGCGCACCCCGGATCAGGTCCTCGTCATCGGCGAGCACGACCCTGATCACAACCGCCCCCGCCCGAACCGCCCCCAACCGAGCCGCACCCGCCCGAGCCGCACCCGCCCGAGTCGCCCCGCACCAAGCTTTCCCGCACCGAGCCGTCCCGCACCGAACCGCCGCGAACCGAGCCGTCCCGCACCGAACCGCCGCGAACCGAGCCGTCCCGCACCGAACCGCCGAGCCACAACCGGCACCATGCCGAAAGCCCACCCACCGAAATTGTCGGTCCCCCGTGGGACAATGGAATCGGGGGCCGGAGGCCACGCCACTGCCTGGAAACCGGGGGCCGGCGGCCACGCCACTACCCGGCAATCAAAGGGCGGACGCCACGCCGAAGCCCGCACATCGAGGGCCGGAGGTCCCGCCGCCACTCGCTCCACCCTCACGACCGCACCAGCCCGACCAGCTCGAACCCGTCCGCGCCCGCCGCGCCGACCTCGATCCGCCCGCCCACGCTCGCGAACCGCTCCCGCAACCCCGCCAACCCGGACCCGGACCCGGTCTCGCCCTCCCACCCGGTCCCACCCCCGGCCTCGTCCACCCCACTCCCGGGCCGCACCCGCTCCTCGGACCGCACCCCGTCGTTGCGCAGGCGCACGACCACCCGCCCGTCCACCACGCTGATGTCCACATCGCACCGCCGGGCCCGGCTGTGCCGCAGCACGTTCGTCGTCCCCTCCCGCACCAACGCGCCGAACAGCGGCTGCAACGGCGGCGGCACGTCGGTCGCGTCCCCGGACACCGCCGTCTCGATCCCGGCCGCCCTCAGCACGCCGACCGCGTTGGTGATCTCCGTGCCCAGGCTGGCCCGCCGGTAGCCCTGCACGACCTCGCGGGTCTCGCGCAGCGCGGTCCGGGCCAGTTCGGCGACCTCCTCGGCGTGCCGGCGCGCCGCCGCGTCGTCCCGCCCGATCAACCGCGCCGTCAGCTCGCCCTTCAACGCGATGGCCTGGAGGTGGTGGCCCTGGATGTCGTGCAGGTCGGCCGCGAACCGCAGCCGCTCCTCGGCCACCACGAGCGCCTCGGACGCCTGCCGCCCCTGGTCGATCCGTAGCACCGCGTCCCAGAACCACAGCTGCGCCAGGTCGGCCAGCACGAACCCGGACACCAGGAACACCGGCATCAGCAGCGATTCGACCACCTCCGGCGAGGTCAGCACACCACCCGCGAGGATCGCCGCGACCATCCCGCCCAGCACGACCACCCACCGCGTCCCGGCCGGCCGGTTGGCCACCACGTGCGCGATCACGGCCGCCGGCAGCAGGTACCACGCCATCGGCACCGGGGTCTGCGTCCCGGCGTACGCGAGCGCCCCGATGGCCACCGCGAACGTCGCCAGGTGCTCCCACGTCCGCCGCCCGCCCCGGCCCAGGCCGTCCATCGCCTGCCGCAGGTACCGGGCGTGCTGCACGCTGACCACCACGACGGCCGACGCCAGCCCGACCGTCCCCCACCCGTACCGGCCGGTCGACATGTCCAGCGTGGTCACCAGCGCGACCATCACGCCCGCGCCGACCACCGACCACCAGGTCCACCGGCGGAGCGTGCTGATCTGGGTCACGGCACGAATCTACGAGCCGAACAGCCCCGCTGTCTGCTGACATCTGTCACATCAACCGGTGCGCGACGGCACTGGGAACCCGCCCGCGCGGACGCGAGCATCGTCCCATGCGGAATCCGGTGATCGACGTGGCGGCCCTGCGCTGCCGTTACGGGGACTTCGAGGCGGTGCGCGGGGTGGACCTCGAAGTGGACCAGGGCGAGCTGTTCGCGCTGCTGGGCACCAACGGCGCGGGCAAGACGACCGTGATGGAGACACTGGAAGGACTGCGGGCGCCGAGCGCCGGCCGGGTGCGCGTGCTGGGGGTGGACCCGCACCGCGACCGTGCCGCGATCCGCGCGCGGACCGGCATCATGCTCCAGGAGAGCGGGTTCCCGGCCGAGCTGACGGTCGCGGAGATGACCCGCCTGTGGCGTCCCGGCGACCACCGCGAAGCCCTCGACCGGCTGGACCTCGGGCACCGCCGGGACGTGCGGATCAAGCAGCTGTCCGGCGGCGAACGGCGCCGGCTCGACCTCGTGCTGGCCGTGCTCGGGCGACCCGAGCTGCTGTTCCTGGACGAACCGACCACCGGGCTGGACCCGGAGTCGCGGCAGCGCACCTGGGAGGTGGTGCGCGAACTGCTCGCCGAGGGCACGACCGTCGTGCTGACCACTCACTACCTGGAGGAGGCGGAGTCGCTGGCACACCGGCTGGCGATCCTGCACGAGGGCGTGGTCGCGGTCTCCGGGGCGCTGGTCGACGTGCTGGCCGCCCAGCCCGCGCGGATCTCGTTCGACCTGCCGGATCGGCTGGACGTGCGCAGCCTGCCCATCCTCACCGGCGACGTGGTGCACGAGCCGTCCGGCCGGGTCGACGTGCGCACCCGGAACCTCCAGGACGACCTGGAGACCCTCCTCGCGTGGGCCCGCCGTGACGGCCACGCGCTGGTCCGCCTGCGTGCCCACCACGCGTCGCTGGAGGACGTCTTCCACGCGGCACGCGCCGGTCGGCAGGTGGTCGCGGCATGATCACCGCACTGGGTCTCGCCGAGCTGAAGCTGCTGGTGCGCAACCGGACCGCTGCCGCCCTGGCGTTCGCCATGCCGTTGCTGTTCGGCGCCTTCTTCGCGCTGTCGTTCGGCGACGAGGGCTGGACTTTCGCCATCACCCTCCAGGTGCTGAGCACGCTGGGGTTCACCGTGTACGTGACGATCACGACCTCGCTGACGTCCCGACGCCAGGACCTCTACCTCAAGCGACTGCGCACCGGGGCGGCGTCGGACGCGGTCGTGCTGACCGGCGTCGTGCTCCCCGCCGTGCTGCTCGGGCTGGTGCAGGCGGTGCTGCTGGTCGGGGTGAGCGTGGCGGCGGGCGCGCAGTTCCCGTCCCGCCCGGACCTGCTGGCGCTCGCCCTGGTGGGCGGGGCGGCCATGAGCTGCGCGGCGGGCGTCGCCACCAGCGGCGTGACGTCGACCGCCGAACTGGCCCAGATCACCACCGGCCCGTTCTTCTTCGCCTTGCTCGGCGGCGGGATCTGGGCCATGAGCTCGGACGACATCCGCGCCCTGCTGGTGCCCGGTGGCGGGGTCGCCGACCTGGTCGGCGCGGCGTGGGGCGGTGAAGGCCGCCCGGGTTGGGCTGCGCTGTCCTTGCTCGCCTGGACGGCCGTCGGTTGCGTGCTCTCGGCGCGGCTGTTCAGGTGGGACGCCCGGAGCCAGTGACCCGGTCCCGGCCGGACCCCCGTACCCTCCCGGAGTTGGCGGGGTCCGGCCGGCAGCACCTGGCGAGGTGGCCGGCGCTACGCACGGCCGGTGGCCACCAAGCGGATGCCGCTCTCGGTGACCTTGTCGACCGGTAGGACGTTCCGGGTGTCGACGATCACCGGCCGGCTCATCCCGGCGGCCAGGGCGGGCCAGTCGAGTTCGGCGAACTCCGGCCACTCGGTCAGCACCACCAGGGCGGAGACGTCCCGGGCGGCGTCGAGGGCGGTCCCGGTCACGTGGACCGGGCCGGTGTCGGTGGTGACGCAGGGGTCGTAACCGGTGAGGACGGCGCCCTCGTCGGCCAGCAGGTCGGCCACCGCCAGGGCGGGGGAGTCGCGCAGGTCGTCGGTGCCCGCCTTGAACGTCAGGCCGAGCAGCCCGATCCGGGTGCCGTCCAGGGGGCCGGCGGCCTGCCGGACCTTGTCGACCACGCGGCGGGCCTGGCGTTCGTTGGTGTCGATGGTCGCCCGGAGCAGCGGGAAGTCGACGTGCGCACCGTCCGATGTGGACAGCAGTGCCCTGGTGTCCTTGGGGAAGCAGGAGCCGCCCCAGCCGGGGCCGGGGCGCAGGAAGGCCGCGCCGATCCGTTCGTCCAGCCGCATCCCCTCGGTCACGTCGTCGATGTCCGCGCCGGACCGCTCGCACAGCTCGGCCAGGCTGTTGACGTAGGACAGCTTCATGGCCAGGAAGCAGTTGCTCGCGTACTTCACCAGCTCGGCACTCGCCCGGTCGGTGACCAGGGCGGGTGCGTCGGGGTAGAGGTCGAGCACGCGTCGGGCGACCGACGCGTCGTCCGCGCCGACCACGATCCGCTGCGGGCGCAGGAAGTCGTCGACCGCATGGCCCTCGCGGAGGAACTCCGGGTTCGACACCACCGGAGATCGTCGGGAGCGGGCGATCCCGTCGGCGGTGCCGATGGGGACGGTGGACTTCACCACCAGGACCCGCCCGTCCAGGTCGGCCTCCCGCAGCACCGCGTGCACGGCGCTCAGGTCGGCCTCGCCGTTCTCCCCGGTGGGGGTCGGGAGGCACAGGTAGACGAACTCCGCGTCGGCGACCGCCGTGTCGTTGTCCGCGGTGAACGTGAGCCGCCCGGTCCGCAACCCCTCGGTGACCAGGTCGGCCAGGCCGGGTTCGTGCGCGCCGATCTCGGCCCGCCGCAACGCCGCCACCCTGTCCTCGTCCACGTCCGCGCACACCACCCGGTGCCCGAGGTGGGCGAAGCAGGCGGCAGTGGTCAGACCGACATAGCCCGCGCCGATGACGCCGATCCGGGACATGGCACACCTCCCAACGCCGTCAGGACTTCTTCCACGGTGATCTCCAAGAGGCCGGGATCCGGCCGGTCGGCGAACGTGTCCCCGACGGTGCCGTGCCACAGGACCCGGTGCGGGCCGGAACGCGGCCCCCACTGCCGCGGTGGGACCGGCCCGAACAGCAGGACGGACGGGGTGCGGTAGGCGGTGGCGACGTGGGCGACCCCGGTGTCGCCGCACAGCACCACCCGCGCCCCGGCGACCACGTCGAGCAGTGACGCCAGGTTGCCGAGCGAGGTGCGTGCGCTGCCGCCCGCGACCTCGTGCACCAGGTCGGCCTCGGCGGGGCTGCCGGTGACCACCACGTCCGGTCCGAGTTCGCGCACGACGGCCTGGAAGCGTTCCACCGGCCAGCGGCGCGCACCGTGGCTCGCGCCGGGGTGCACCACGATGTCGTCGCCGGTCGTCCCCGGTCGGGGCAGGTGGAGGTCGTCCGGGTCGCAGGGGATGCCGTTGCGCATCAGCAACCGGCACCAGCGGTCCACCTCGTGCTGGTCGTCACGCCACGGCACGTCCGAGCCGTGCGTGACGAGCCGGGTGGGTTCGGTGGCACGCAACAGGTCGACGCTCTGCGGCCCGCGCCCGTGCAGGTTCACCGCCAGGTCGGGTTCCCGGAAGTCGATCGGCACCAGGCCTTCGGTCGGCACCAGGCGGTCCACCGCGTCGATCCGGTCCACGGCCTCCGCCAGCCATTGCGGCGCGGCCAACGTGATCTCCGCGTGCGGGTACGCGCGGCGCAGACCGCGCAACGCGGGAACCGCGGTGAACAGGTCACCGAGCCCGAGCGCTCGCAGCACCAGGATCCTCATCGCCGCACCGCCCGGTGCCGCAGTTCGCCGCGCACCCGGTGAGCGCACGCGGCCGGCGGGATGGCTACGCTGGTCACCACCATCCGCAGCACCTCGTCTGGTGTGCGAGGGCCGGGCGCGATGCGTTCGGCGGCGAACCTGGCGGTCAACCCCGCCCACACCGCGCCGGTCACCAGTGCCGCCCGCGACCGGCGGAGCCCGAGGAGGACGGTCAGCGCGCCGACGGCCGTGGTGAGGACATGTGTACGCAGCCGTCCCGGGTGTCCGCCGATGCGGGCGCGCCAGCCCTGACCGAGCAGGCGGCGCATCAGGGCGTCGTCGGCGTTGCCTCGCTGTTGGCGCAGGCTGGCGAAGAAGTCCGCTTCGCGCACGGGGTGCGTGGTCTCCCGCGAGCCGCGCACGATCCGGTAGCCCTCCTCCTGCAAGCGCAACGCCAGTTCGGCGTCCTCCCGGTAGGCACGGGGGAAGCGCTCGTCGAACCCGCCCACGTGCACCAGCGCCGCCCTCCGGTACGCCATGTCGGCGGTGATCCAGAGCGCGTCGGCCAAGCCCGCCGTGCCGCGTTCCCAGTCGGTCGGCCGGCGGTCCTCCGGCAGCGGCACGCTGATCCGGGCCTGCGAACCGGCCACCTCCAGGTCCAGGTTCTCGATGTCCTTCGCGAGCCGGCGCTTCCAGTCCGGCGGCGGCACCACGTCGTCGTCCAGGAAGGCGATCCACTCGCAGCACGCCGCCCGCCAGCCCGCGTTCCGGGCGGCGGCCGGACCGCGTCCGCCGGTGCGCAGCACCCGTGCGGAATGCGTGGGCGGCAGCGGCCCCGGCTCGCGCCGGTCGTCCACCACGATCACCTCGCGCGGGGGCGGACCGGAACCGTGCTCCAGCGCGTCCAGCACCACGGACAGGCTCTCCCGGCCCACGGTCGGGATCACCACGGCGTAGTCAGGGCTCATCGGCGCACCACGAATCGCCCGATCGCCAGCAGGTCCACCGGCGCGGAGCCGAAGCACTCCAGCGCGTCGCGCGGGTCGTCGACCATCGGCCGCCCGGCCGTGTTCAGGCTGGTGTTGACCACGACCGGAACTCCGGTGCGCTCGGCGAAACCGGTGAGCACCCGTGCCATCAACGGCTCCTGCGCCGGGTCGACGGTCTGCACCCGCGCGGTGCCGTCCACGTGCACCACGGCCGGGATGCGGTCCCTCCACTCGGGACGGACGTCGTGCACGAAGAGCATGTACGGACTCGGGATCGGGCCACGGGTGAACAGCTCGTGCGCCCGTTCGGCCAAGACCATCGGCGCGATCGGCCGGAACTGCTCCCGCCCCTTCACGTCGTTGAGCCGTGCCAGGTTGTCCGCGTAGCACGGGTTGGCCAGCAGCGAACGACGCCCCAGCGCACGCGGCCCGTACTCGCTGCGACCCTGGAACCACGCGACGACCTTGTTGTCCGCCAAAGCTTCCGCGACCGCGACCGCGACGTCCGCCGGCTCCTCGTAGGAGATCTTGGCCCGTCGCAGGTATTCCTCGATCTCGTCGTCGGTCCACCCGCGGCCCAGGTCCGCGCCCGGCATCGCCGCGGCGGGCTCGCCGGCGGTGGCGACCACGTGCAGTGCGGCGCCCAGCGCGGTTCCGGCGTCACCGGCCGCCGGCTGCACCCACACCTCGTCGAACGGGCCCTCGGCGAAGATCCGGGTGTTCGCCACGCAGTTCAGCGCGACGCCACCGGCCATGGTGAGCCGCCGCTGCCCGGTCCGCTCGTGCAGCCACCGCACCAGGTCCAGCAGCACTTCCTCCACCCGGACCTGCACGCTCGCCGCCAGCTCCGCGTGCTCGCGGGTCATCTCGTCGTCCGGGCCACGCCGCTTCGCCAACGTGGCCCAGTCGACCGGCGTCACCGAGAAGCCACCGTCACCGGTGGGCCGGATGTGCTCGCGCATCAGGTCCAGGTGCACCGGCGAGGCGTAGGAGGCCAGCGCCATCACCTTGTACTCGTCGCTGGACCGCAGGAAGCCCAGGTGCTCCGTGAGATCCTCGTAGAGCAGCCCGAGCGAGTGGGGGAGCTGTTGCGCGGCGAGCGTTTCCAGTCGGTGACCGCGGTAGCTGCCGGCCAGGTGCGACCCGCACTCGCCGCGCCCGTCGGACACCAGCACCGCGCAGTCACCGTCGAACGGCGCGGCCAGCCCGGTGGAGCCGGCGTGCGCCACGTGGTGCGGAACGAACCGGACGATCGCCGGATCCAGCCCCGGCAGGGCGGTGGAGAGGAACTGCGGCGCACGGCGGGCGTACTCGGTGCGCAGGTCCTCCCACGGCACGTCACTCGTGGGCGGGACCATCGACGGGTCGTACGAGTACGCGACCGCGTCCAGGTCGGCGGGGGTCAGGCCCGCGTGCGCCAGGCACCAGCGGGCGGCCTGTTCGGGGAGTTCCCACGCCGAGAACGGCACCGGCCGCTTGCCGTGTTTCCGCCGGGAGAACCGCTCCTCCTCGGCGGCGGCCACGATTCTGCCGTCCACCACCAGCGCCGCGGCGGGGTCGTGGAAGACGGCGTTGATTCCGAGCACGCGCACGGTCGTTTCCCTTTCGTCCAGTGCCGCTATCCGACGAGGTGTCGGCCGAACGAGCGATGCAGGCCTTCGGCCAGGTCGATCTCCGGCTGCCAGCCGAGTTCCCGGCGGGCCAGCGCGATGTCCGGGCGGCGCCGCTGCGGGTCGTCCTCCATGGGCTCGACGTGCCGGATCTCCGACCGCCCGCCGGTCACCTCGATCACCCGGTGGGCCACCTCCAGCACGGTGACCTCTTCGGGGTTGCCCAGGTTCACCGGCCCGGGGTGGTCGCTCTCGGCCATCGCGAGCAGCCCGCGCACCAGGTCGTCCACGTGGCACAGCGACCGGGTGTGGCTGCCGTCGCCGTGCACGGTCAGCGGCTCGCCCGCCCGCGCCTGCCGGACGAACGTGGGGATCATCCGCCCGTCGTCGGGGCGCATCCGGGGCCCGTAGGTGTTGAAGATCCGCACGATGCCGGTGTCCACCCCGTGCTCCCGGCGGAACGCACAGGTCAGGGCTTCACCGAAGCGCTTCGCCTCGTCGTACACGCTGCGCGGCCCGATCGGGTTGACGTTGCCCCAGTACGTCTCGCGCTGCGGGTGCTCCAACGGGTCGCCGTAGACTTCGCTGGTCGACGCCACCACGATCCGAGCGCCCTTGCGCCGCGCCAGCTCGACCGCGTGCAACGTGCCGAAACCACCCGACTTCATCGTCTCCACCGGCTCGCGCAGGTAGTCCACGGGCGACGCCGGGCACGCCAGGTGCAGCACCAGGTCGACCGGCCCGAGCAGGTCGAGCGGCTTGGAGACGTCGGCGACCACCAGGCCCGCGCCCTGCGGCACGTTGTCCGGCGAGCCGGTCCGGAAGTCGTCCACGCACACCACCCGCACGCCCCGGCGCAACAGCGCCTCGCAGACGTGCGACCCGAGGAAGCCCGCCCCGCCGGTCACCACCGCTCGTTCGAAGCCCATGTCGAAGGGCCTACCCGTGGAATCGGGGTGTAACCACTTCGTTGCCGGGTAATACCCGGCGGTGGACCGGACGACAGTGGTGATCGCGACGCGGGACCGGGCCGGGGAACTGGCGCACACGCTGGGCCGGTTGGCGGAACTGGACGCGCCGATCATCGTAATGGACAACGGGTCGTCCGACGACACGGTGCGACGGGTCCGGCGGGAATTCCCGCGGGTGGAGGTGGTGGCCCTGCCGGGCAACGCCGGTGCGATCGCCCGCAACCTGGGCGTCCGCCGCGCCCGAACCCCGTACGTGGCGTTCTGCGACGACGACTCGTGGTGGGCCCCCGACGCGTTCGACCGGGCCGAGGAACTGTTCGACCGGCACCCGAGACTGGGTCTGCTCGCCGGCCGGACCGTGGTGGAGCCCTCCGGTCGCATCGACCCCATCTGCCGGGAGATGGCCGACTCCGCCCTCGGCACACCCCCCGACCTGCCCGGCCCGGCGGTGCTCGGATTCCTGTGCTGCGCGGCGATCGTCCGCCGCAGCGCGTTCCTGCGGGCCGGCGGCTTCCACCCGGTGCTGTTCTTCCGGGGCGAGGAACGCCTGTTCTCGTGGGACCTGGCCGCCGCCGGCTGGGCGTGCGCCTACGTGGACGCGGTGGTGGCCCACCACCAGCCCTCCACCTCACGCCCGGCCGGCTCGGCGGGCAGGCGCACCGCCCTGCGCAACGACCTGCTCACCACCTGGCTGCGCCGCCCGCTGCCGGTGGCGGCAAGCGCCGCCCGCGCCCTGGCCCGCAGCGCACTGACCGACCCCGACGCACGGGCAGCACTGGCCGCGGCGACGCTCCGCCTACCCGCCGTGGTCCGCCACCGCCACACCCTGCCCGCGGAGGTCGAACGCCAGATCGCGCGACTGCACCAGGGGCACGCCTGAACCCCGCTGCTCAACGCACAGATGCCCACCCGAATGGCGGCGTCTCACCACCACCACCACCACCACCACGCACGGGCGGACGCGCGATTCTCCTCGAGATGGGCCGGCCGAACCCGCCAACCCGGGCACCCGCCGTTAACCGGCCAGTGCGTCATGCTCCACGGACACCGCGAACGGGTTGTCCATCCGGTAGCCGACGCCACGGACCGTGGTGATCAAGGAAGCCGCCTCGCCCAGCTTCCGCCGGATCCGGCGCACGTGCACGTCCACCGTCCGGGTGTCCACGAAGCTGGTCGACCCCCAGACGCTGTTCATCAGCGCCGTGCGCCGGTGCACCTGTCGCGGATGGGTGCAGAGGTGGTGCAGCAGGTCGAATTCCAGCCTGGTCAGCTCGACGTCCACGCCCCGGTGCAGCACCCGGCGGGAGTCCGCCAGGATGCGCAGCTCGGGTTCGGTGCGCGGGACCGGCAGGTCCACCACCACATCCGCCTCGGGCAGGTCCAGCACGGCGCGCAGCGCCTCGGCGAGCTGTGCGGCGGTGTCCACGACCTGTGCCGTCGGCGCGCTGAGTCGGATGACGACCGTCACGTCCACGCTCGTCACATCGGGGATAGCCTTCACGACAGCCACCCCGAGATCGGACCAGCCACGGGGGAGGGGCGTCAACGTCGTCCAAGACGTGGGAGCCGTTGACAGCGTGCATGATGGGCCGATGAGCACCATCACCCTCAACAACGGCGTCACCATGCCGCAACTCGGCTTCGGCGTGTTCCAGGTGTCCACACAGGACACCGAGGACGCGGTCGCCGAGGCGCTGCGGGTGGGCTACCGCAGCATCGACACCGCCGCCATCTACGGCAACGAGGAGCCGGTCGGCCGGGCCGTGGCCGCGTCCGGCCTCGCCCGGGACGAGCTGTTCGTCACCACCAAGCTGTGGAACACCGACCAGGGCTACGACGAGGCGCTGCGCGCGTTCGACACCAGCCTGGGCAAGCTCGGCCTGGAGCGGCTGGACCTCTACCTCATCCACTGGCCCGCCGCCGAACGCGACCGGTACGTCGACAGCTGGCGCGCGCTGAACAAGCTGCTCGCCGACGGCCGGGTGCGCGCGATCGGCGTGTCCAACTTCCAGCGCGCCCACCTCGAACGCGTGATCGAGGAGACCGGCACGGTGCCGGCCGTGAACCAGGTCGAGCTGCACCCCCGGCTCCAGCAGGAGGAGCTGCGCCGGTTCCACGCCGAGCACGGCATCGCCACCGAGGCGTGGAGCCCGCTCGCGCAGGGCGGCGACCTCCTCCGGGACGAGGTGCTGACCTCGATCGCGGACAAGCACGGCCGCACGCCGGCGCAGGTCGTGCTGCGCTGGCACCTCCAGCTCGGCAACGTGGTGATCCCCAAGTCGGTCACGCCGAGCCGGATCGCGGAGAACTTCGCCGTGTTCGACTTCGAGCTCGACCGGGACGACCTCGATCGGATCGCCACCCTGGAAACCGGCCACCGGGTCGGTCCGCACCCGGACGAGTTCAACTAGAACCGGGCTGAACACCACACCGCGGAAATTCCCGTTCAGATCCCGACCGGGCCGCCGGAGCGCCAGTAGAACCCGTCGGCCCGGTCCAGCAGTCCTTCGTCCACGAGGTACCGGCGCACCGTCACGTGGTCCACCTCGCCACCGTCGCACCACGACCGCAGCACGTCCACCACCTCGTGTTCCGGGTAGCGACGTCCCGGCTCGAACGCGGTGCAGACCTCCTCCAGCACCGCCCGCCGCCGCGTGCGCTGCGCGGGCAGCTTGAGCAGCCGACCGTCCCTCAGGAACGGATCCTCCGCGGCCCGTTCCACCCGACCGGCCTGTTCGAACAGGTCCTGGCGCACCAGCATCTCGTTAGGCTGCCCGGCGACCAGCCCCGCGGTGCGCAGCTTGCGCAGCGCTCCGTCCACCCTACGGGCGTCCAAACCGGCCTTTTCGGCGATTTCCGCCGGGTTGCGGGCACCCAGGACAAGTGCGGCCACCACCCGCAGTCGAACGGGGTCGGCGAGCAGCCCGATCAGCGCATCAGGGGTCACGTGAACAGCTAACCGAAGCCGGCGGTCTGGTGCACGCGGATTTGGGGCGGACCTTAATACCCGTGCGCACTGATCACCTCTTCCCCCTGGCGTCGGTGGAGCCCGTATTCGGGATGCCCACCGAACACGCCCGAAAATTTCAGCAGGTGGCCGCGGAGCAGGACCTCGTCATCGACGTGCGGGCGACGAACCCGCACGCCGTGGCGTGGCTGCGGGACGGCGCGTTGCCCAAACCGGCGCCGGTGAAGGCGAAGACGATCGACGACCTGGACGTCCGACTGGGCGCGCGGGCGGGACACCGGGGCCTGGTCGGGTTCTTCCGGCCGTTGTTACCGCGCCACGGCGTCACCGAGCGGCTGTTGAGCCGGTTCGCCCAGCGCCGGGAGGAGTTCACCGCGCTGGGCGCGAAGATGGCGCAGCTGGAACGCCGCGGTGAGTACCTGGTGCGGGACGGCGTGGTGCACGGCTTCGACCGGCGCGGCCGGCTGCGCCCGTTGACCGGGGACCACGACGTGTTCGACATCCACGCCTCCGGCGGCCGGGCCCTGTCCGCCGGGCGCTACGACCGCGCCGTGGCGACCATGATCGACCTGGACATGGGCGTCACCCACGGCGCCCACATGTACTGGCGACCCACCACGCCCGCCGACCGCGTCATGTTCGAGTCCATCGCCCACAGCTCCAGCCCCAAACTGCGCTTCCACCCCGACGGCACGATGACCGCCGGCGACTACCGCCGGCTGAACGCGGGCACGAACGCGATCACCAGACCGGCCAACGCGGTCCGCCCGTACGCGACCGTCTCCAGCGTGGGGAGCTGAAGCCACCCGCCGGAAGTGTCCATGTCGGTGATGAGGAGCTTGCCGTAGAGGAGCAGCAGGGCGATCCCGTACAGGCGCGCGTGCTCGTGCTTCCAGGCGAGCACGAGGCCCGCCAGACCCGTGCACACGTGCAGCGTCTGGTGGCCCGGGGGGAGCGGGAACACGGGCACCATCCCGACCACGATCTGGAGCGTGCCCACGATGAGCGCGAGCAGTTGGGCTCGGCTCAGCCGCGTCCCGGCGCCGGCGTCGCCCTTCGCGCCGCCCCTCCCGGTGCCCTTCACCGGTGCCTCTTTCCTCATGGACCCCGGATACCCGGGCGGTTCCGGCACACGCCCGGACCTGCTCACTTTCCTCCCCGGTGGGCAGGGATGTCCGCCCTATCGGGTGGTGTCGTCGGCGAGCGGTGCAGGGGTGGACGTGAGCGGTCGCGCGTCGTTCGGCGGGGGTGCCGCTCCGCTGTTCGGCGGCGCGTGCCCCGGTGCCGGCGCGCGGCCGTGCCCGGCCGGCAGGGGGTTCGTCGTAGGGGGTGTTCCGCCGCGTCCGATGCGTGTGCCGGTGCGCTGCCCGCTCTTCGACGGGTGGCGAATCAGCGCAGCAGGGGTTCGAGTCTGGTGCGGGCGTCACCCGCCGCGTCCGCCGCCGAGCGCTCCCCGCCCAACACCTGCCGAGCCATGGTCGAGATCGCCTCCGACACCTCCGGGTACCTCGCCCCGTACGCCGGTCGTGCCCGGGTCAGCTGCCCGGCGAACGCGGGCACGTTCGGATCCCACCGCCACCCGATGTCGTCGATCGTGTCCGACCGGTTGGGCAGCGCGGTCAGCCACGCGCCGAACTCGGTGGCGTTGCCCCGCTCCTCGGCCAGCCACCGCACCACGTCCCAGGCCCGGTCCCCGTGCTGCCCGCGCCGCCCGAGCACCCAGGCCTCACCGCCCACCCGGGCCGCGCTGCCCGCCTCCCCGGCCGGCAGCGGCGCGGCCACCCAGTCCAGCCCGGCCTGGTTCATCGCCGGGACCGCCACCGGACCGTTGATCATCATCGCGCACCGGCCCTCGACGAACTCCCGCTCGACGTCGGAGTTGCTCCACCGGAGGACGTCGGCCGGCGCGCTGCGATCCGCGTTCACCAGTCCGTCCACAAAGGACAGGGCGCGGACCGAGGCGTCCCCGCCGATGTCCTTCACGTCCCCGCCGGCCTGCCACAGGAACGGCAGGAAGTTGGCCGTGAGGTCGTCGCCCGCCGCCGCGAAGCACAACCCGGAACGCCCTTCGGCGGTCAGCGCCCGAGCCGTCGCCCGCAACTCGTCCCAGGTGCGCGGAGCCGTCCCGATCCCGGCCGCGGTGAACAGGTCCCGGTTGTACAGCAGCGCGGTGGTGCTGGTCCGCAGCGGAACGCCGTAGAACTTCCCGTCGTGCTGGACGCTGTCCCGCACCGGCCCGAGGTACAGGTCCTTCACCTCCCACGACGAGAACCGGGGCGTCAGGTCGGCCAGCACGTCCTGCGCCGCCAGCCGGGGCAGCGCCGCCACGTCGACCGCCGCGATGTCCGGGAACGTGCCGGCCGCGATCGCCTCGTCCAGCTTGGCGGCGAACTCGGCACGGGGTATCGCGGTCCGCCGGATCTGCACGCCGGGGTGCCCGTCCTGGTAGCGCTTGACCAGGGCGTCCACCGCCTGGTCGGCCATGGGGGAGTGGTCCAGGTAGTCCCACCAGGTCAGGGTGACCGAACCGGTGGGCTCCGGGCTGGTCGCGCCGCCGCACGCCGCGACCGCCGCCAGGAGCACCGCCGTGAGCAGTGCCCGCACACCCTTGCCGCTCGAACTCATGCCGCTCGCACCCTTCGACACAGGCGGCGGCCTCATCAAACGGACGTCAGGTCGTCCTACCCCGGCGCGGGACGGGGTGTCAAGATCAGGCCTTCGCCCGTTTGCCCGGCTGGGGGTCGGCCGGTGCGGACGGGCCGGCGGGCAGGTCGGCCGCGGGCTCGGGGCGTGCCGACCCGCCGAGGTCGACGTCGGCGAGGTAGGTGGCTGCCAACTCGTCGTAGATCGGTGTTGAACTCACGTTCCGGGATACTGTCCGGCGGATCGTCGCCGCGCTGCCCATCTCACCTGTGTGGGTTACCCGGCAGCCGGTAGGAGCCGCAAAAGGGCGGAAACTTCCCCGGTGAGCGGTCGTCCGGCCGGTGATGCACCGGGACGTTGCCGGTCACCGGGCGAAGGGTGCCCGCAAGCGCCCCGTCGATCCCATGCCGGAATCCGCTTCGGCGGCTGACCGGCGTAACGGGCGTGCCCGTCCGCACGATGATGGCGTAGGCGGCCACCGCCCCCCTAGGCCGCCTGCGAAGTCCCGGCCGGGTCTCCACTCCCCCCAGGAGCCCCGGCCGGGCACTCGAAGCCTTTCAACGCAACGTGTCCGCGCCGTGTCAGCCGGTGACCACGAATGTCCTTTTCGGTGAGTAGTCATGCACGAAATGACGTGTGCCAACGACGGCAAGGCGTCCGTGCCGCGTCCACACGGGCACGAACACCTTGCCGTCGACAGCACCGGAATCGGATCTTCCGACCCCCGCACGGCGCTAACTGCCCGGCGGAACGCGCCTGCGTGGCACGCGGTTGGCGGGCTGGCGGATCTCCGGTGGGGTCGGCGGGTCCGGAATGGGCAGTGTCACGGGGTTGCCCGGCTCGACCACGATCGGCTCGCCGTGGTGCGCGGTGTGCAGCGCATCGCCGGAGACGATCCGGTAGGTGGCCTCGTTCCGCGTGATGCTGACCGCCAACCTGGTGCCCTGGAAGGACATCCGGAACGCCATCCGGTCCAACCCCGGTGCCAGCCGGGGCGCGAACGTCAGCCCGCTGTGGTCGCGCATCCCGCCGAACCCGGCCACCACGCCGATCCACGCGCCGGCCAACGACGCCATGTGCAATCCGTTGTGGACGTTGTTGTGCAGGTCGTGCAGGTCGGTGAACGCGGCCTCGGCCAGGTAGTCGTACGCCAGCCGGAGTTCGCCCACCTCGGCCGCCAGCACGGACTGGGTGCCGGCGGACAGTGAGGAGTCGCGCACGGTCCGCGCCTCGTAGTAGGCGAAGTTCGCGGCCTTCTCCTCGGCGCTGAACACGTCGCCCCGGACGTGCATGGCCAGCACCAGGTCCGCCTGCTTGATGACCTGCTTGCGGTACAGGTCGAAGTACGGCTTGGTGAGCAGCAACGGGTACTCGTCGGGTTTCGTGCCGTCGAAGTCCCACTCGGCGTGCGCGGTGAAGCCCTCGGCCTGCTCGTGCACCCCGAGCAGCTTGTCGTACGGGATCCGCATCCGCTCCGCGGCCTCCTGCCACGCGGTGACCTCGTCCGGGGAAACCGCCAGGTCCTTCGCCCGGTCCGGGTTCCGTTCGCACGCCGCCGCTGCCGACCGCAGGTTCTTCTGCGCGATCAGGTTGGTGTAGATGTTGTTGTCGACGACGGCCGTGTACTCGTCGGGCCCGGTGACGCCGTCGATGCGGAAACCGTCGTGCGGGTCGTTGTGCCCCAACGACATCCACAGTCGAGCGGTCTGCACCAGCAGTTCCGTGCCGCACTCCCGGTCGAACTCCGTGTCGCCGGTCGCCGCTATGTACTGCGCGACGGCGTGCGCGACGTCGCCGGACACGTGGAACGCGGCCGTGCCGGCCGGCCAGTAGGCCGAGCACTCGGCGCCGTTGATGGACCGCCACGGGAACGCCGAACCCTTTTGCCCCAGCACCTGGGCACGTTCGAGGGCCTTGTCCAGAGTGGAGTGACGCCAGCGCAGGGCGTCCCGCGCCGCGTCCGGCACGGTGTAGGTCAGCACCGGCAGCACGAACATCTCGGTGTCCCAGAACGCGTGGCCGTCGTAGCCGGGCCCGGTGAGGCCCTTGCCCGGGATCGCCCGGGTCTCCCCGCGCGCCCCGGCCTGGAGGATGTGGAACAGCGCGAACCGCAGCGCCTGCTGCAACTCGTCGTCGCCGGTCACCTCGATGTCCGCGACCTCCCAGAAGTCGTCCAGGAACGCCTTCTGCTCGGCCAGCAGCCCCTCCCACCCGGTCTGCCGGGCGCCCGCCAACGCCGCTTCCACCTGTGCGCGCAGCGCCGGCACGGACCGCTGCGCCGACCACCCGTAGCCCAGGTACTTGGTCAGCCGCAGCGAGCTGCCCGCCGGCACGTCCACCGCGACGGTGAACCGGGCCAGGTCGCCCTCGGCGTGGATGCCGGTCCGCACGCCGTCGCCGAGCACCAGCTCGTGGTCCATCGCGGCGGCCATCCGCAGCCCGGAGTGCCGGGTGTGGTGCGCGAGCACCGCGCGGGTGCCCTCCGCCCACGCGAACTCGGCGATCAGCGGGGCGTCCAGGGCGGCCGCCACCCGCGGGTCGCCGGCGCGGTGCTCGATCGGCTCGTTGGCCAGCAGGTCGGACTGCACGACCAGTTGCAGGTCCTCCTCGGGTTCCACGACGTAGTGGATCGCGGCGACCGCCCGCTGGGTGAACGACACCAGCCGCTCACTGCTGACCGTGATCCGCCTGCCGGTGGGCGACTCCCACACCGTGCGCCGGCGCAGCGTGCCGGTGCGGAAGTCCAGTTCCCGCTCGTGCTCGTGCGCCCGGCCGTAGCGCATGTCCAGCGGCTCGTCCTCCACCAGCAGGCGGATCACCTTGCCGTCGGTGACGTTCACGATCGTCTGCCCGGCCTCCGGGTAGCCGTAGCCGCCCTCGCCGTAGGGCAGCGAGTGCTCCTCGTAGAACCCGTTGAGGTACGTGCCGGGCAGACCGCGCGGCTCACCCTCGTCCAACGTGCCGCGCATCCCGATGTGCCCGTTGGCCAGCGCGAACGTCGACTCGGTTCGGCGCAGCTCGGCCACCGAGAGACCACTCCACCGCAGCGACCACGGTTCGATGTCGTACCCCGTCACAGGAGCTCCGCCAAGTCCTCGACCACCACGTCCGCTCCGCTCTCCCGCAACGCTTCCGCCTGTCCCGCCCGGTCCACACCCACCACGTAACCGAAACCTCCCTCCCGGCCGGCCTGGACACCGGCCAGCGCGTCCTCGAACACCGCGGCCCGCGCGGGCTCCACGCCCAGCAGCCGCGCCCCGGCCAGGAACGAGTCCGGCGCGGGCTTGCCGCGCAGACCGTCCCGGCTGATCGCCACACCGTCCACCCTGGCCTGCATGTACTTCGCCAGGCCCGCCGCCTCCAGCACCCGTTCGGCGTTCGCCGACGACGTCACCACACCGATCTGGAACAGGCCCTGCGCGGCCTCCAGGTACCGCACCGTGCCCGCGTAGGGCGTCACGCCCTCCTGGCGGATGATCGCATCGATCAGCTCGTTCTTGCGGTTGCCGATGCCGTGCACGGTGTCGCGGTCCGGCGGGTCGTCCGGCGCGCCCTCGGGCACCGTGATGCCGCGCGACGCCAGGAACGTCCGCACGCCGTCGTAGCGCGGCCGGCCGTCCACGTACTTGATGTAGTCCTCCTCCGCGAACAGCGGCTCGCCGCGCGGGCGCAGGAAGTCGTCGAACGTGCGCCGCCACGCACGGCGGTGCAGGACGGCGGTGCTGGTGAGCACCCCGTCGAGGTCGAAGAGGCAGGCGGTGATCCCGTCCGGCAACCCGAGTTTCATGGTCCGTGTCTACCCGTTCCCGTCGTGGGGTACCCGGTCGGCCTGGAGGTGGTCGCGCCATGGGCAAGCCAAGGGTGCTGGTCGTCGGCACGGGATTCGCGGGTTACCACGCCCTGCGCGGGCTGGAGAGTGCTCTCCCGCCGGACGCGGCGGACCTGGTCGCGGTCAACCCCACCGACTACATGCTGTACGTGCCGCTGCTGCCGGAGGTGGCCGGCGGCACGCTCGACCCGCGCCGGGTCGCGGTACCGCTGCGGCCGAAGCTGCCCCGGACCCGGCTCGTGCAGGCACATGCGACCAGCGTGGACCTCAGCGCGCGCACGTGCACGGCAATTGACGTAGAAGGCCGCGAGCAGGTGCTCGACTGGGACCGGATCGTGCTCACCTCGGGCAGCGTGACCAGGCTGATGTCCGTGCCGGGGGTCGCCGAGCACGCGTTCGGCTTCAAGTCGGTGGCCGAGGCGGTGTACCTGCGCGACCACGTGCTGCGCCAGATCGAACTCGCCGAGCAGTCCGACGACCCGGCCGAGAAGGCGGCGCGCACCACGTTCGTCGTGGTCGGCGCCGGCTACACGGGCACCGAGCTGGTCGCTCAGGGCCAGCAGCTGGCAGAGGCGGCGCGGCGCGGGCGGCGTGGTCTGCCGCCGATCCACTGGGTGCTGGTCGACCTGGCCCCGCGCGTGCTGCCGGGGCTGGACGAGCGGATGTCCGAGCCGGCCCTGAAGGTGCTCCGCTCGCGTGGCGTGGACGTGCGGCTGGAGACCAGCGTCAGCGAGGTCACCGCGACCTGCGCGAAGCTCACCGACGGCACCGAGATCCCGACCCGGACCGTGGTGTGGTGCGTGGGTGTGCGGCCGGACCCGTTGGTCGAGTCGGTGGACCTGCCGACCGAGAAGGGCCGGCTGGTGGTGGGGGAGGACCTCACCGTGCCCGGCCACCCGCACGTGTTCGCGGCGGGCGACGTCGCCGCGGTGCCGGACGTCTACAACGGCGGCAAGCCGACCCCGATGACCGCGCAGCACGCGGAACGGCAGGGCAAGCTGGCCGCCCGCAACGTCGCGGCGTCCCTCGGCCACGGCCAGTCCCGGCCGTACCGGCACTGCGACCTCGGGTTCGTGGTGGACCTGGGCGGCGGGCAGGCGGTGGCCAACCCGCTGCACGTGCCGCTGACCGGCTGGCCCGCGAAGATCGTGGCCCGCGGCTACCACCTGCTGGCGATGCCGGGCAACCGGGTGCGGGTGGCGGCCGACTGGCTGACCGAACTGCTCGCCCGCCGCCAGGTCGTGCAGTTCGGCCTGGTCCCGGCGGCCGGCGTGCGGCTGGCCGACGCGGACCGGGTGGACGCCGCCCCGGCCGTCCGCCGGTGACCGTCCGCCGGTAGCCGTCCGCGGGCGCCGTCCAGTGGTAGCCGTGCGTGGTGCGAGAGCGGCCGAGAGGTCCGGGGGCCGTTCCCGCGCACGCGAATACGCCCGGCCACTCCTGGGCCGGGCGGTGCGGTGATGCCGGAGTCCGGTCGGCTCGGGTCAGGCGGGCTTCAACGGGTCGTGGCCGATGGACATCAGGCGGTGCCGCCAGTGGGCCTCGCCGGCGGTCGGCTCCAGGTCGTCGCGGCGCTGGGCGTGCACCTTGTCCACCACCTTCCGCATCACCCGCACGTCCTCGGTGGTCAGGTCGGTCCGGCGTTTCCGCAGGACCCTCAGCACCTCTTGGCCGGTCGGCGTGCCCGACTGGTCCGGCAGCTCCTCCGACTCCTCGTCCGCCGAGCGGGTGCGCAGCCAGTCCTCCAGCTCGTGCGAGGTCATGTTGACCACGCGGTGGAACTCATCCCAGAGGGTGTCGGTCATGGCGTGCGGGGTTGCCACTTCGCGTGCCTTCGAAACCCCTCCAGCCACTCGTCCACCTCGCGCAGGCCCTGCTCGTCCACCGCGTACAGCCGCCGGGCGCCTTCCGGGTGGACGCGGGCGAAGCCGTTCTCCCGGAGCACCCGCAGGTGCTGGGAGACGGCCGGCTGGGAGATCCCGAACTCGCCCCGGATCACCGCCGTGAGGTCGCCGGAGGTCTGCTCGCCGTCCGCGAGCAGCTCCAGGATGCGGCGTCGCACTGGGTCGCCGAGAACCTCGAATACGTGCATGACCAGCACTTTTAAGGCTCAGCTTATATAAGTCAAGCCTTGTCGCTCGGGAATTGTCGTACCCCCGTGGCACCATGTCGAACAGGTGTTCGGTACGCGTTCGGAAGGGAGCTAGGGATGCGCGTACAGCTTGATCCCCGGCAGTGGCCCGGCCGTGTCATCCCCGAGACCGACCTGGAGATCGACACGGCCGTCGAGGCGCTCTGCCTGCGGGCGAACTGGTCCGATGCCGACCGCGCCGGAGTGCGCGCGGTCGTCGGGCCGTGGTTCGCCGAGGGCTGGAGCGTCGATGCCCTGCTGGCGGCCGTGGACAACAAGCCGGACGGGAGCAGGCAGGGCAGCCCCAGGAACCGCGACCAGGTTGCGCACGACTTCCTCCGTGCGCGGCTCCGGTCGTGGTGGCAGGGGGGCGCGCGACGGGCGCGCCCCCCGGTCGCCGGCATGACCCTGGGCCAGTGGTGGCGGGTCAACCGCCGCAACGCCCGGCTCACCCGGCCCCGGCCGCGCCGGCCGCTGGGCGAGGCCGGGCGGCAGGCCCAGGAGCAGTCCCGGGAGCAGGTGCGGGCGCGGCTGCGCGATCCGGTGGAGCGGTCCCGGGCCAGGGCCCGGCGGTGGCAGGAGGCGCTGGACGGCCTGCTCGTCCCCGGTCAGCGTCCGCCGACGTTCGAGGACTCGCGCAGGCTGCTGGCGGAAATCGTGCAGGTGCCCGCGCACCCGGTGTGCAGCCGGTGCGGGTGTCGGACGGGGGTGTTGTCACAGGCCGCTTGAAGTGAGCAGGCTCCGGCTGTTCGGAGTGATCAGGAGAGCGCGGGCCTCATCCGTCGAGGATGAGCCGGGCTGACGTCGACGTGAGTCGGCTTGACATCGCCGTGGATCGGCTCGGCCGTGTCGCGGATCGCGCCGACCCGGATCGCACCGACCTGGGTCCTGCTGATGGCGACGCGGGTCGGGCTGGTGTCGACCTGGTCCCACCGGGGCGCTACGCCTTGGCGATCCGACCAACGCGGTCGCGATCGCGTGATTCGTGCTGCGCTCGAACGGTCTGCGGAATTCCGCCCGCCCTGGCATGGAGTCCACACCCTACCGCGCCGGGCGGGACGGCGTTCGCAGGCCCTGAGTTTCGCGGCCCCGGTTGCGCAAGGCGCTGCGATTCGTACGGCTCTGGGCTTCGCACGGCTTCGGGAGTCGTGTCCGGACCCGGCGGGCGCGGTCGACCGTCCCCCGTGTTCTGGCGAGCGGTCCGCTGTGTCGCTGCGGCGATCGGCATTCCCGGCGAGGTCGAGCGGTGTCACCTGGACAGGTGAAATGCCGGGCGCCGGCCTGCGTGTACGGCCGGCGCCGGTGGAATCCGGACCGGCACTTCGGGTACGAACGCCCGGTGCTGAGATCCCGAGAGTGGCGAGCGTGGCTGGTCGGCGCCCTCCTCGTCCCCGCTCTGCTCGCGGGATCAGGGGTTTTCGCGCGCGCCCGGCCGGGGAGAACCTCGCCGCCGCGTTGCGCCGAGCACTGGACCGGACAGGCGTGACCGACCACGCGGTGGCGGTGGGCACCGGCCCGACCCGATCCGATCCGGACGACGGTCACGCTCGACGCCGGACCGGAAAGCTCGAACCCGGCTGCCCGCCAGGTCGACGTCCTGATTAGCTAGGAGTGGCAGTGTTCTGGTTGTTCGCCCAGATGTCCGTCCTGTGCGCGTTCGCGTTCTTCGCGGGTGCGCTGCTCACGTGGCTGCCGCTGCGCGCCACCATCCGCGGCCTGCGCGCCGAACTCGCCCACCCGGTCCTGCGCCCCGCCCTGCCTGCGGGGGCGGTGGTCATCCCGGAACAGCCCGAGGAGCAGTCGGGCGCGGAACACTCGTCCGAGGAGCGATCGCCTGAACAGCAGTCGTCCGAGCAGCAGTCGTCCGCAGAACAGTCGTCCGGGGAGCAGTCGCCTGAGCGGCAGCCTGCCGGGCAACAGCCCGAGGAGCAGGCTGCCGAGCCGCAGAGTGCCCAGCCGGAGAGTGCCCAGACTGCCGAGCCCGCCCGGCAAGCCCATCCTGCGGAGGACGATCCCGCCCGATCCCGCCAGTCCCGGTCCCAGGCCGTCCGGCCCAGGGCGGCTCAGTCCAAGCTCGACCACGCCCCGCACGCCGACCGCGCGCAGCAACCCGAGGGCGACGAGCAGCCCGAGGCGGGTCGCCGGCCCGAGTTCGCGGTCAAGGGCAGCACCAAGTCGATGATCTTCCACACCCCGGACTCGCCCTACTTCAAGCGCATGAAGGGCGACGTCACCTTCCGCTCCGCCGCCGAAGCCGAGCGCGCGGGCTACACCCGGTGGCGGCCCAGGAGCGCAGCGCCGGCCCGGTGAGCGCCGTCCACCCGCACCTCACCGTCGGGCGGTGTTCACACACCACCCGACGGTGAGTTCGGTCGCACCCAGCACCCAGCACCCAGCACCCAGCCAACGTCCAATGCCCGCACGCAGCGCGCCGCCCGGTTCGGCCGCGCGCCAGTCGGCTCAGTCGCGCTTGTGGTTGCGGTTGATCAGCCGGCGCAGTTCGCTCTCGCCGAGCCCGCCCCAGATCCCGTAGGTCTCCTCGACGGTCAGCGCGTGGTCGCGGCACTCGACCACCACCGGACACCGGGCGCACACCGCCTTGGCCCGGGCTTCGCGGTGTTCACGTGCCGCGCCCCGCTCGTTGGGGCTGTGGAAGAACAAGGCGCTGTCCATGCCACGGCACAGGCCTTTCAACTGCCAGTCCCAGGATTCGGCGACCGGCTGGGGCAAACGGGACAGTTCGGGCATGGGATCACATCCTGTGGTCGGGATGACCCCACCCAGCCTAAATTCGATTCAAAATCGGTTCAACTCAAGAACCGCTTCGACTGCCTCGGGCAGCGACGCCGGCCGGTGCGCACCCCTCGGCACCGACCCCCATCCCGGACCTCCCAGCAGCACCGCCTGACCGCGTTCCAGCAGCTCAGCCACCGGGGCCAAGGCCGCGTACTCGGCCGCGTGCGCCCACAGCACGACCACCGCGGGTGCGAGCAAATTCACCGCATCGAGCAGGGCCGGAGCCGGTACGCGCGCCCCCAGATTTCGCGAAGCGCAGTCACGTTCGGTGAGAGCCGCGCCCAGCACGTCCAGCGGCAGGCTGTGCTGCTCGTCCGGAGCGCACGCCAGCAGCGCGGGCAGCCGCCCGGACACCGGCGGCGCGTCGGACCGCAGCGCCCACTCGATCGCCGCCGTGGCCAGGTGCTCGACCTCCACCCCGGAGTCCTGCGCGGCGACCCGCTCGCCCAACGCGATCAGGAACGGCATCAGCACGTCCTGCCACGCGCGCACCACACCGTCCCGCGCGATCAGCGTCGCCGCGAGCGTGCTCATCAGCGGCAGGTCCAACCGGGCGGCGGCACGGGCGAACCCGCGCGCCTCCTCCGGCTCCACGGCCAGCGCGTGCGGACCTCCACCGGCTCGCGCCCGTTCCGGTGGCGCGTCGCCCAGGGCCACGGCGGCGGCCGACGCCGGCGTGACACCCTGGCCGGTGAGCTCCAGCATCCGCCGCAGCCGGGACACGTCGTCCTCGCTGTACCTGCGGTGCCTGCCTTCTTCACGGGTGCTGGGCCCGAGCCCGTACCGGCGGTCCCACGTGCGCAGGGTGACGGGGGAGACGCCGAGCATCCGCGCCACCGCTCCCGCACTCCAGCGCACCGCACACCGCCATCCGCATCATTCCCGCCGGGCGGAATGGTAACGAGTAGCCTCGGCACGGGCCGGGTATCCACGGCCGGAGGTGACGGGATGCCAACGAGGGACCTGATCGTCGTCGGAGCCTCGGCGGGGGGAGTCGAAGCGCTGCGGGCGTTCGTCGCCGGCCTTCCCGAAGACCTGGAAGCGGCCGTGGCCGTCGTGCTGCACCTGCCGTCCGGCGGCACCAGCGCCCTGCCCGCGATCCTCGACCGCAGCGGACCGCTGCCGGCGGTGGGCGCGCGGGCGGGTATGCCGCTGCGACCGGGCCGCATCCACGTCGCGCCGCCCGACCACCACCTCCTGGTCGTCGACGGCACGGCGCACCTGTCGCACGGTCCCACCGAGAACGGCCACCGCCCGGCGGTGGACGCGCTGTTCCGGTCGGCTGCCGCGGCCCGCGGCTCCGGCGTGATCGGTGTCGTGCTGTCCGGCGCGCTGGACGACGGCGCGGCGGGCATGGTCGCGATCGCCAACCGGGGTGGTCTCACCGTCGTGCAGGATCCCGAGGAAGCCCTGTACACGGGTATGCCGAGTGCGGTGATGCGGCACGTCAGCGTGGACCACGTGGTCTCGGCGGGCACGATGGGCGCGCTGCTCAAGGACGAGGTGGGTCGCCGGGTGCCGGACGGTCGCGAGCCGTCCGAGATGTTGCGCAGGGAGGTTGTGCTCACCGCGAACGACGGCGGGGCCGACCCGAGCGAGGTGAGGGGAATGGGTACACCGTCGAACTTCAGCTGTCCCGACTGCTCCGGCACGCTGGTCGAACTCGACGTCGAGGGCAGTCGCTTCCGCTGCCAGATCGGCCACGGCTGGACCGCCGACGCGTTGCTGGACGCGCAGGACGCCACCCTGGAGAAGGCCCTCTGGACGGCGCTGCGGACGTTGGAGGAGAAGGCCAACCTGGCACGCCGGATGCGCGCGGACGCGCAGAAACGTGGTGCCGACGCGATGGTGAAGCGCTACCAGAACAGCGAGCAGGAGTCGACGGCGGCGGCGGACGTGTTGCGCGGCCACCTGATGTCCGGAGCGTTCGCCCCCAACCCCCAGGCGGAGCACAGCACGTGAGCCTCGACTTGCGGGTCGACTTCGATTCGGGCGCCACCGTGGTGCGGCCCACCGGGCTGCTGGACCTGACCACCTACGTCGCGTTCCGGGACGGGTTGCTCAAGTGCGCGCTGGACGGGCCGACGGCGGTGGTGGTGGTGCTGGGCGAGGACTTCGAGTTCTCCACGCCGGCGTCGATGTCGGTGTTCGCCACGGTGTGGCTGAGGGTGTCCGAGTGGCCCGGCGTGCCGATCATGCTGGTCGCGGTGGCGGAGCCGCACCGGGCAGCGCTGGCGGCAGGCGGCGCGGGGCGGTACGTCCGGCACTTCCCGACCGTGGCGGAGGCGATCACCGCGGTGGGGCGGCGTCCGGAACGGCGGCGGGACGACACGTGGCTGCCGGACTCGTCGACGAGCGCGCTGTTGGCCCGGCGGTTCGTGCGCGAGGTGTGCCGGCGCTGGCAGCTGGCACACGTGGTGGACGAAGCCCTGCTGGTCGCCACCGAACTGGTGCAGAACGCCGTCCAGCACACGGGCTCCGCGCCGCACCTGCGGCTCGAGTTGCGCGGCCACCGGCTGACCATCGCGGTGCGCGACGAGGAGGCCGCGCAGCCGGAGTTGAACGTGGCGGGCGGTGGCCAGGGCCTGGCGCTGGTGGACAGGTTCAGCCGGGTGTGGGGCTCCTCGCCGTGGCCCAGCGGCGGCAAGGTGGTGTGGGCGGTGCTGCGCGGCTAGCGCCCGTGTGGTCGACACGCGCGTGTTCGGTGCTCGTGTGGTCGACGCCGGCCTGGCTCGGCCGGTCGACGCCAGCCTGGCTCGGCCGGGCGACGCCAGTGTGGCTCGGCCGGGCGACGCGGTGTCCGGCGAGTAGCGTCTGGCGGTGTGAGCGATCCCGTGAAGCCCGATGACGACTTCGAGGAAGTGCTGCGGTACCTGAAGGAGTCGCGCGGCTTCGATTTCACCGGGTACAAGCGGACCAGCCTGATGCGGCGCGTCCGGCACCGGATGAGCCAGGTGGGCATCGACGGCCACGTCGACTACATCGACCACCTCCAGGTCAACGCCGACGAGTTCAACGCGCTGTTCAACACCATCCTGATCAACGTGACCGGCTTCTTCCGGGACACCGAGGCGTGGGACTACCTGCGCGACGAGGTGCTGTCCGCGCTGCTGGTCGAACGCGCGCCGGACGACCCTATCCGGGTGTGGAGCGCGGGCTGCGCGTCCGGCGAGGAGGCCTACAGCCTGGCCATGGTGCTCGCCGAGGTGCTCGGACCGGAGCGGTTCCGGCAGCGGGTGAAGATCTACGCCACGGACGTGGACGAGGAGGCGCTGGCCCACGCCCGGCACGCCGTCTACGCCGAACGCGAGCTGACGGGCGTGCCGCCGGACATGCTGGCGAAGTACTTCGAGCAGCACAACGGCCGCTACGCCTTCCGCAAGGACCTGCGCCGCTGCGTGATCTTCGGCCGCAACGACCTGGTGCAGGACGCGCCGATCTCCCGGATAGACCTCCTGGTGTGCCGCAACACCCTGATGTACTTCAACCAGGAGACGCAGACCCGGATCCTCGGCCGGTTCCACTTCGCGCTGATGCCGCGCGGCGTGCTGTTCCTCGGCAAGGCGGAGATGCTGCTGTCGCACAGCCGGACCTTCGACCCGATCGACCTCAAGCGGCGGATCTTCCGCAAGACCGTGACCGGGATCGGCGGCGGCACGCACTTCGTGACGCAGGCGTTCGTCCAGGACCGCCGGATCGACGTGGGCGGGTTGGACCAGTTGCGCGAGCACGCGTTCTCGGCGAGCCCGGTGGCGCAGGTCGTGGTGACCGGGGACGACGTGCTGGCGCTGGCCAACCGGCAGGCCGAGTCGATGTTCGGGTTGACGGTCAAGGACATCGGCCGCCCGCTGCGCGACCTGGACCTGTCCTACCGCCCGGTGGAGCTGCGCGGGTACGTCGAGCAGAGCCGGGTGGAGCGGCGCGCCCTGCGCATCAAGGAGGTGGAGTGGTCGCGGTCGCCCGGCGAGTCGCTGTGGTTCGAGGTGCACCTGAACCCGTTGGTGGGCGGCGACAACAAGATCCTCGGCGTGTCGATCGTGTTCCACGACGTGACCTCCGCGCGCCGGCTGCTCGACGACCTGGAGTACGCGAACCGCCAGCTGGAGTCGGCGTACGAGGAGCTCCAGTCCACCAACGAAGAGCTGGAGACGACCAACGAGGAGCTCCAGTCCACTGTGGAGGAGTTGGAGACGACGAACGAGGAACTCCAGTCCACCAACGAGGAACTGGAGACGATGAACGAGGAGCTCCAGTCCACCAACGACGAGCTCCAGACGATCAACGACACGCTGCGCGAACGCACCCAGGAGCTGGACCAGGTCAACGACTTCCTGGAGTCGATCCTCACCTCGCTGCGCGCCGGCGTGGTCGTGCTGGACCTCCAGCTGCGGGTGATCGCGTGGAACCGCGGTGCCGAGGACCTGTGGGGTGTCCGGCGCGACGAGGCCGAGGGGCAGCACCTGTTCAACCTGGACATCGGTCTGCCGGTGGCCGACCTGCGCCAGGTCGTGCGGCAGGCGCTGTCCGACGCGTCGTTCCTGACCGAGGTGAAGCTGGAAGCGGTCAACCGCAAGGGACGCGGCGTCGTGGTGCGCGTGGTGTGCAGCTCGCTGCGGTCCAACCTCGGCAAGCCGAACGGCGCGATCCTGGTCATGGAGCAGAACGACTAGCTGTTCCCGCCTTCGACGCGGAGCGGGGCGTCCGGCTTCGACGGAGCGGGGCGTCCGGCCGCTGTGGTCGTCCGCTGTGGTCGTCCGACGGCCGTGGCCGGTCTGACAGCGGCGGCGGTGGGTCGGCGGTGGTGCGGCTGCCTGTTCAACCGCACTCGTCCCGCCTCACCGTGAAACCGCGCCGTGCTCAGGACGCGTTGAGCTGCTTCTCCAGCTGTTGCTTGCTCATGCTCGAAGCGCCGGAGATGCCCGCGTTCTGCGCCTGCGCCAGCAGTTCCTGCTTGCTCGCCTGGCCGGGCAGATCGCCCATGTGCCGGGCGCGGCTCTCCGCGAACGCCGAACCGAGCTCCTCGCGCCGGTTCGGGCCCAGCTTCGAGCGCATCCCCGGCAGCACCTTGGACTCCTCTTCCTCCACGTGGTGCGTGACGTCTTCGACCAGCTTGTCGAGCACCTGGTCGAACTCTGGGGACGCCGGGTCGGTCGCGGTCAGCTTGGCCAGCAACTTCTCCGCCTCGACGTGCTCCTCCTGGCTGTGCGCGATCTCCTCGGTCTCGCCGGCCTCGTCGCGCGCCACCGGGTAGACCGAGTCCTCCTCGGCCCGGCTGTGCGCGGTGAGCACGGCGGCGAGGACCGGCACTAGCAGCGGTCGCTTCTCCGGGTGGTTCTTGAGTTCGTCGAACAGCCTCTCCACCTCGCGGTGGTCCGCCATGATCAGGTCGACGACATCGGGCATCGCGGGTCTCCTCACGTCGAACGTCGGGACGACGGGGGGATACCCGCTATTCAGCCGACTACCCGCCGGATCGTGTTGATCGGACCGATCGACTCGATGTCCTGGATCTTCACCGGCACGCCCTCGGTGGACGCGTGCACGGCCCGGATGCCGTCGATCGCCATCGACACGTGGTGCTGGTCGGCGTAGTAGATGACCAGGTCGCCGGCTTTCACCTCGTTCAACGACACGGCCCGGCCGATGGTCGCCTGGCCGTAGGTGGTGCGCGGGATCGCGATGCCCACGGAGCGGTAGGCGGCCTGCATGAGGCTGGAGCAGTCCCACGAGTCCGGGCCGTTCGAGCCGTACACGTAGGGCTTGCCGCGCTCGCCCAGGGCGAACGCCAGCGCCTGCCCCGCCTGGCCGGCGGGCACCGGCACGTGACCGGTGAAGCCCTCGTCGCCGAGCGCGTCGCGCTCCGACTCGGGCAGCGCCCGGTACGCGTCGCGCGCCTCGGTGATCTGCTCGTCCAGCGCCGTCTTGCGCCGGCCGATGTCCTCGATGGCCTTGTTGGCGTTCCCGGCGGCCTCGGTGGCGCGGCGGGCGGCGTCGTTCGCCTTGTCCACGGCGGCGGTGAGGCCGTCCATCGCCTCGGCGTTCTCGCCGGCCAGGATGCCGAGCGCGGACATCCGGTTGAGGAAGTCCTGCTGCGAGTCGCTGACCAGGATCGCCGACAGCTGGTTGAACCGCGCGCCCTCGAAGGTGGCCTCGGTGAGCAGGTCCACCTGCCCGCGCAGCAGGTCCTGCGCGTGCTGGGCGTCGGTGAGGTCGCGGTTGGCCCGGTCGAGCTCGCCCTCGGCCCTGGACAGGTCGTCCTGGGCGCGCAGGTGCTCCTCGTTGAGCTTCTCCGCCTGGGTGGACAGCTCGTTGTACTTCTTCAACGCCTCGGAGGCGTTCGGGGGCACCGGGTCGGCCACGGCCTGCGGCAGGGACATCCCGCCGGCCAGCGCGAGGACGGCGGTGGCCGCCAGAGCCGCGCGGACGGTGCGCTGAACGGGGTACGACGCCACGGTCGCGCGGCCCTCCTCGAAACACCGGGTAGCCCGAACGGGTTGCCCCCCGGTCAGGTCTCGGACAGGTTACGGAACCGGAATCCGTCCGTCCATCAGGGGTCCTGTTCCGCCGGGTCGGCCCGCCACCTCCAGTCGGCCGTGCCTCTCCGCGATCCCGGCTTCCGGCCCGTCGACGGTCCGCTGCGCCAGGTCCTCCGCGTGCTGCCGGCGGCGTCCCGCAGTTCGGTGCGGGCCGTCTCGACGGCCCCCTGGTGGCGCACGACCAGCGGTTCGGGGAACTTCGCGGTCGAACCGGCCACCCTTGAGCGGTTCGAGCCCGGAGTCGGTCCCGGCGCTACCCCCGCAGGCCGGTGAGGTCCGTCCGGCCGCCCGCGTGCCCGACCGCGCGACCGGCGGCGGCCACCGCGAGCCGTCCCGCGTCGTGGGGGTGGTCGCCGCGCACCAGCGCGAAGGTGAGCGCGGCGACGAAGGCGTCCCCGCCGCCGGTCGTGTCGACGACGTCCTCTTCGGTCAGGGGCACCACCGCGTCACCCGACGACCACACCAGGACGTTCGCCTCGCCCTTCACCTCCAGCACGGCCAGCGACGGCCCGCGCTCCAGCAACTCCCGCCCGGCCTTCACCGCGTCGTCGGCCGAGGAGATCCGCCGTCCGGTCAGCTCCTCGCCCTCCTTGTGGTCGGCGCGCACGACACCGGCGCTGGCCAACTGCTCGTCGGACGCGACACCGTCCAGCACGACCAGCCCGTCCGCCCGGCGGATCGCCGCCAGCGCGGCTTCGGCGGGCTGCTGGAGCTGCACCACCACGGCGTCCGCCCCGGCCAACCCCGAGGCGTTCACGTCGGCCTCGTTCACCAGGGAGGAGTCGGGCAGGTCCTGGAGGTAGCGCCAGTGCCCGTCGCAGACCACGTCCACGATCAGCGCGCTGCGCCCGCGCCGGGCCACGTCCGACGTGTCGACGCCGTCCGCCCGGAGCTGGTCGACCAGGTGCCGGCCCACCTCGTCATCGCCGACGACGCCGACCAACGCGGCCGAAGCGCCCAGCCGGGCCACTCCGACGGCGGTGTTCGCGCCCTTCCCGCCGAGCAGCTCACGGCGTTCGAGGACCGGGACGGTGCCGGAGGCGTCCGGCACCTCCGGCACGACCAGCACGAGGTCACGGGCGATCTGGCCCACCACGGCGATCCGCATGTCCAAGCCGTACCCGGAGGCACCCCGGTGAAACGGCCGGTGAGCGCCGGGTCACCGCGGTCGCTCCCGGCGAGGCGCAACCACGCTGTGGAATGTCGGAACTGCTCGTCCGGAGCGACCGCACCCGGCCGTGAACTGGCAGTGATGCAGGTCACATTCGAACGTGTCGAGAAGCTCCGAGGTGCTCCGTCCCACGGGTGGAAGCGTCAAGATGGGCGCGAAACGAGACCGAGGAGTCCGACATGGCCAGGTTCCTGCTCCTGATGAACTACGGCGCGAGCACGAACTGCGACGTCCCGATGCCCGAGTGGGCCCCGCAGGACGTCAAGGCGCACCTCGACTTCCAGCGTGACCTGGCCGAGGAGCTGACCGCCAACGGGGAGCTGGTCGACGGTCAGGGCCTGGCCGCCCCGGAGCTGGCCAAGACCGTCGTGTTCACCGGCGCCGGCGCTCCGGTCGTCACCGACGGGCCGTTCCCCGAGTCCAAGGAACTCCTCGCGGGCTACTGGATGGTCGACACCACGCTGGAACGCGCGCTGGAGATCGCCGCGAAGGCGTCCGCCGCACCCGGCCCAGGCGGTGTGCCGCTGGGACAGCCGATCGAGGTGCGCGAGCTGATGAGCGTGCCCGCCACCCCGGACCTGTGACGGACCGCGTCGAGGACCTGCTGCGCGACCTCGCGCCGCAGGTCCTGGGCGTGATCGTGCGGCGGTACCACGACTTCGCGCTGGGCGAGGACGCGGTGCAGGAGGCGTTGCTGGCGGCGGCCGTGCACTGGCCGGAGGACGGCGTGCCGGCCAACCCGCGCGGCTGGCTGATCCAGGTGGCCGTGCGGAAGATGACCGACCTGCTGCGCAGCGAGACCGCCCGACGTCGGCGCGAGGAGGCGGTGTCGCACGAGCCACCGCCCGGTGGTGTGTCCGAACAGGACGACACGCTGATCGTGCTGTTCCTCTGCTGTCACCCGGCTCTGACGCCCGCGTCGGCCATCGCGCTGACCCTGCGCGCCGTCGGCGGCCTCACCACAGCGGAGATCGCGAACGCGTTCCTGGTGCCGGAACCCACGATGGCGCAGCGGATCAGCCGCGCCAAGCAGACCGTGAAGAAGGCCGGCTCCACGTTCGCCATGCCCGGACCGGACGAGTGGGCCGCGCGCCTGCGGTCCGTGCTGCACGTGCTGTACCTGATCTTCAACGAGGGCTACACCAGCAGCGTCGGCGGCGAACTGCACCGCACCGAACTGTCCGGTGAGGCCATCCGCCTCACCAGGGCCGTGCACGCGCAGTTGCCCGAGGACGGCGAGGTCGCCGGGCTGCTGGCGTTGATGCTGCTGACCGACGCCCGCCGCCCCGCCCGCACGGGACCGCGAGGCGAGCTGATCCCGTTGGAGCAGCAGGACCGCACGCTGTGGGACAAGGCCCTGATCAACGAAGGCGTCGACCTGGTCATGGCCGCCGTCGCCCGCGGCGCGATCGGCGAGTACCAGTTGCAGGCCTCCATCGCCGCCATCCACGACGACGCGTTGCGCGCGGAGGACACCGACTGGCCGCAGATCCTGACCATGTACGGCCTGCTGGCACGCATGGCGGACAACCCGGTGGTGGCGCTGAACCGGGCCATCGCCGCCGCGATGGTGCACGGTCCGGCCGCCGGCCTGAAGCTCATCGACGAACTGGAGCCGAGGTTGCCCGGCCACCACCGCGTGGCCGCCGCCCGTGCCCACCTGTACGAGAAGGCCGGCGACGTGGCCCGCGCGATCGAGTACTACCGAGCCGCTGCGGCCCGCACCACGAGCACCCCGGAACAGCACTACCTGCTGACGCGCGCGTCCCGGCTGTCCCACTGACCCGACCTCGGAGCAGTCACCGTCGTGATCGAAGGTGACCGGATCGGTCCGGCCCTGCTGTCCGGCTTGTCGTGGCCGGCCGGGCGTGCGCAGGGGAGGGGTCCTGTCACCCGCTGTGCCGACCTCGTGGCCGTGCGCCAGGTAGCCTGGGGGCAGGGGGTGAGGGCATGACGGAGCGCAAACCCGCTGGTACGAGCTTCGAGTCGTGGATCGATCGGCAGATCCGGGAGGCTCAGGACCGGGGCGAGTTCGACAACCTGCCGGGTGCCGGGGAGCCGTTGAGCGGGCTGTCCGGGGCCCACGACGAGCTGTGGTGGGTCAAGGAGAAGATCCGGCGGGAAGAGGGCACGGTGCTGCCGCCGACCCTCCAGTTGCGCAAGGACGCGGCGGCTGCCCGGGAGGCGGCCGGACGGGCCCGCACCGAGCAGGAGGTCCGGCGGATCATCGGGGAGATCAACGAGAACATCGTCGACGCCATCCGCAAGCCGAGGTCCGGGCCGCCGCTGAACCTGATGCCGTTCGACGTCGAAGACGTGGTGGCGCAGTGGCGGGAACGGCGCTGAGGCCCCCGGCGGGGAGCCGGGGGCGGTGGGTCACGCGTTCTTGAGGCCGGTCAGGAAGCCGGTGAAGTCAACCCGGTCGAAGGCGAGCACCGGGCCGTCGGGGTTCTTCGAGTCGCGCACCAGCAGGCGCGCGGTGGCGTGCGCCAGTTCGACGCAGTCGGCGCCGTTTCCGCCGCTGTGGCTCGACTTGCGCCACCGGGTGGGGGTCGTGGTCATGAACCTGCTCCTCCTCGTCGGTACTACAGCTCGCCAGCCGCGGTGGCCAGCAGGGCACTGCTCTTGGCCGGTGACAGCGCGGCGTCGAGCAGGTGCCGGAACACCAGGTCGTACTGCGCCACGTGCGACGGCTCTTCGACCGAGGTGGCGGTGGTCAGGTTCTCCAGGTAGACGACCGGCCGCTGGTCGTCGGAGAACAGCAGCATGACGAACGGGTAGCTCGACGCGGCGTGTGCGCCGGCGCCGAACGGCACCACCTGGACCGTGACGTTCGGCAGGCTGGCCAGCTTGCGCAGGTGCTGCAACTGCGCCCGCATGACCTCGGGACCGCCGACGACGGTCCGGATCGCCGCCTCGTGCAGCACCAGGTGCAGCCGTTGCCCGCCTGCCAGCAGGAGGGCCTGGCGGGCTTGGCGCGCCTCGACGAGCCGCTCCAGCTCCTCCTCCTGGTGGAACGGGTTCGCCTCGATCAGCGCGCGGGCGTACTCCGGGGTCTGGAGCTGGCCGGGGACCAGTTCCGCGTGGTAGCGCAGAACTTCGCTCGCGATCTGCTCCAGGTTGAAGAACCGCCGGAAGAAGTCCGGCAGGACCGTGCCGTACGGGGTGCGCGGGCGGCGTTTGCGGGCCGCGCGGGCCAGTTCCTCTATCGGTTTGCGGGCCTGCCTGGTCGCGCCGTAGAAGTCGAGCAGCACGTTCAGCTCGGCGGCGCGGATCGCCACGTCGCCGACCTCGATGCGCCGGATCTTGGCCGGGGAGCACTCCAGCACGGCGGCGGCGTGGTCCTGCGTCTTGCCCACGCTCTCGCGCATGGACGTGAGCGCCAGGCCCAACTGTCGCTTGTGGACGGTCGGGCTCGCGCCGCTGCCGGACATGACCACCTCGGCTTTCCTCGTCTTTTCCGGGCGCCGATCAGTCTGCCGCACATCGCCGGAATCGTCCTTCACTCAATGGTGTACTCCCCAACCTGCACGTGCAGGCTTTAGCGTTGGACTGCCCGTTCAGGCCAGGGGAGGACCAGATGACCCGTGCTTTCCGCTGGATGCCGCACGACGGCCGCCGGCACGCCATCCGCAGCGACCGAGCACCCCGCGACCACGCCGACACGCTGTGCGGCCTGCCGCTGACCGTCCCGCACGCCCAGCCGTACGTCCACTGGTGCTGGCCCACCTGCCCGGCCTGCGACACCGCGTGGCGCGCCCACGAGGGCATCGCCGCCTTCCCCCGGCAGTGCCACGAGCGGCCGGACCGCCCGGCGTGCGCGCGATGACCGGGGAGCCGGGAGCGATGAGCTTCAAGTCGTTCGTCACCAAAGGCTACGCCGAAGGCGAGACGATCCGTGCCCTCGCCGCCGCCACCGGCCGCTCCTACGGGACCGTGCGCAGCGTCCTGGTGGCCGAAGGCGTCCGGATGCGCAAGCGCGGCCACCGCCCCGCCACGACCATGATGGCGGTCGCCGACGCACGGGCCCGTCGCGAGGAGCTGTCCGCCGAACTGCTGCGCGCCCGACTGGCTTCGGGGCTGACGGGCGCGGTGGCGGGGCGGCGGGCGGGCATCAGCCAGTCGAAGGTCTCCAAGGTGGAGACCGGGCGGCTGCTGCCCAAGGTCGCGGACGTCGAGCGGCTGGCCGACGTCTACGACCTGCCGCCCGAGTGGCGCCGTCGACTGCTCTCGTTGGCGGACAAGGTGGCCCGCGACGCCGCGCACCGCCGAGCCGTGCTGCACCGGGGCGTCGCGCGCCGACAGGTGACGGTCGCCCGCACGGAGGCCGCCGCACGGACCGTGCGGGCGTTCGGCGTGTGCGGTGTACCCGCGCAGCTCCTGCGAGAGGCCAAACCGGGCCAACGACTGGTCGTCGTCCTGTCCGAGGGCGCCCTGCGCTCGGCATCCGAGCACTGGGATCGCCTCCACCGGCTCAGCGGGCACCCGGACGTCGAACTCGGCGTGATCCGCTGGCACCTGCGAGTCGCCCTGCCGGACGCGGGCTTCGTGGTGTTCGACGACACCATGGTGGTGTTCGACCTCCTGGCCGGCAACGTGGTCATCACCGACCCCGACGACGTGCGCGGCCACCTCAAGACCTTCCAGCGACTGCACGGCAGCGCCATCTTCGGCGACGCGGTACGGACCCTCCTCGACACCATCCGCTCCGACTACGAAAAACTCAACTAGCGCCTATGCCGCGCGCCCGCCGGGCAACCCGCCCGCCGACTCGCGCCAACCCTGGCCCCGACCGTCCACGGTTGGTTCGCTTTTTGTCCTGTCCCTCTCCTTCCGGCCATGCCACGCTGGGCCATCACCTTCCCGACCGGCCGGCCGGGCCGAGCCAGCGCAGAGGACGGCGATGACAAGCGGGCGACCCGATGTGTTCCTCAGCTACACCTGGTCCGACACGGATCTGGTCGATCGCATCGAGGACGCCCTAGTGTCCGCCGGCGTGTCCGTGTTCCGGGACGTCGCGAACCCGTCCTTCGACGCGATCTCGGCGAACCTGGCCCGGCAGCTCGACGCCGGCAGCCTGTTCCTGGCGGTGTACTCGGCGCGCTACCCGACCCGGTACGCGTGCCAGTGGGAGTTGACGCGGGCCTTCCTGGCGGCCCAGCGGCACGGTGACCCGCGCGACCGCATCCTGGTCGTCAACCCGGAGCCCGACGAGTCGCACATAGTGCCGGTGGAGCTGGAGGACGCGGGCTACCTCTCCGCCGGTCCCGGCCAGACCTCCCAGGCCCTCCACATTTCCCAGGGCTCCGACGCCTCCCAGGCCACCGAGATCGACCTGGACCTCCTCGTTCTCCGCGTGCGGGAACGACTGCGGGACATCCACGTGCCACTGGGCTACGGCGCCCCCGGATCGACGGTCCACCTGCCGCGGCAAGTGCTCGCACCACGGCGTTTCGTCGGCCGGTACCCGGCCCTGTGGCACATCCACACCCTGTTGCACACCAAGGACGTCCGTGCGATCCGTCCGCCGACGCCGTGCTCCTCCGCCGTGATCAGGGGCTTCACCGGAACCGGCAAGACCTGGCTGGCCGAGCGCTACGCCCTGCTGTTCCAGCAGGCCTACCCCGGCGGCGTGCACTGGATCGACCTCGCGGGTGTGGACCGGGCCGACGTGGTCGCGGAGTCCACGCGGCAGCTCCGCGCGATCGCGGCCGACGAACTCGGGCTGGAGGTCGAAGGTGTGCCCGGTGACCGGCTGAAGGCACTGGTGGCACGGCACTTCACCACGCGTGGGCAGGACGTGCTGTGGGTCGTCGACGACCTTCCGCGCGGCCTGGGCAAGGACGTGCTGCACGGCCTGCTGCCTGCCTCGCCGCGCGCGTACGTCTTGTGCACGACGCAGGAAGCGGGTGCGGACTGGCAGGTGCCGGTGCTGGAGCCGCACGGCCTGACGCCCTTCGAAGGCCAGGAGCTGTTCGCGTTCGAGTGGAAGGACCTGGACCAGGCCGACCGGGACGCGATCACCGCGCTGGTCGACCGGTGCGGCGGCCACCCGTACGTGCTCGCCGCGTCGGCGGTCGACCTGCGCAACAGCCAGGGGCTCGCCAACGCCCGGCGTGCCACGGACTCGGCCGACAGCGCGGCCACGTCGGTCGTCGGAGTGCTTCGTTCACGGGTCCGCGAGGTCGGAGACGCGGCTCGGCTGGTGCTGGGCGTGGCAGCCGCACTGTCCGCCGCGCCCTTCGAAGCGGGCCTCCTCGCCCGCGTCCTCGGCGTCACGAACAACGACACGCACCACAGCGCGCTCGACGCCAAGCTCGACGAACGGGCCATCGCGAGCGCCCTGGACGAACTGGACGACGCCGGCCTCGCGCACCGGCTGGACCGTGCCGACACCCGGCGGACCCGGCAGACCTGGCGGGTGCACCAACTGGTGGTGGAGGCGGTCCGCCGCGAGTCGCCCGCCGACGAGCTGAACCTGTTGACCCGCAGGGTTTCCGAGGTCCTGGTGGCACTGCTCGCGACCGACTGCCCGCCGCACACCTACCAGCACGCCCGCTCGGTGGCCCGGTCGGAGGCGGTCCGCCGGGAGGTCCGGGTCGAGCTGCTGCGTGCGGTCACCCGGGCGTCCGAGCAGGAGGGGGACCTGCTCGGCGCGCACGAGGCCGCCACCGAACTGTTGCGCATCAAGCACATGCTCGACGTGCAAGGCGTCGACGACGTGATCCTGGCCGCCCGCGCGGCACTGAACGCCGGTGACTACACCGCCGCGCTGGAACGGGCGCAGACCGCCATCCGGCTGTCCGGCGAAGACGGCAACTTCCCCGCCCACTACCGTTCCAGGCTCCTCGCCGCCCAGGCTTTCGAGCACCTGGGCGACTACCCGGCGGCGGACGAGGTGTTCTACGGCAGGCGGGACATCCAGGTGCACGGCGACGTGCCGGCGTGGATGCCCGCGGAGGAACGCGGCCTGGTCCTGATCGCACGCGCCGCCGGCTTGCGGCTGCGCGGGGAGTACGCCCCCGCGCTCGCCGTCATCAACCGTCTGCTGCCCGACCTCCCGCACGAGCTCCGCACCACCGGCGTTCGCGGGGCGTGGCCGCGTGCGATGATCGAACTGACGCAGCTGCGCCTGCGGCGCGGCGAGGCGGGCAAGGCGCGCAAAGCCGCGGGAGAGGTGGCCGACGCGTTCCGCGCGGCGGGGATGGTCGAGCACCCGCTGCACCTCCAGGCGGTCGCCTTCCGCGCGGAGGCCGAGCTCCAGGTGGCGCTGACCGACATCGGGTCGCGGAACCAGGTGTGGGAGCGCTCCGCGCAGCGCATCGGCGAACTGCGCGCAGACTACGAGCGCAGGTACGGCCCGGACAGCCCGTTGACCCTGAACCTCCTGGTGATGGAGGGCAAGGCGATCGTCAGCCGCGGCCGACCGAGGCAGGCGCTGGAACTGCTGGCCGAGGTCGGGGCACGGGTCGCGCGGGTGCTGGGCGAGGACCACCCGCTGCACTACCGGGTCCGCCACGCGACCGCGCAGTGCCACGGCCAACTCGACGACCACGAGCGGCAGGGCGCGATCCTGGAGGACCTGTTGCCGAGGCAGGTGGCGGCGCTCGGCCGCACCCACCCGGACAGCCTGGCCACCCGGCTCGACCTGGGCCTGTGCCACGTCATGACCGATCGGATCGCGGAGGGCAACCGGATGATGTCCGAGGCCTCCCGCGAGCTGAGGGCGCTCGGGTGGTCCGAGCCGGCGCTCGCGGCCTGGCTGTCGCTGATCTTCTCGAACCTGCCCGCGCCGGCGTGGAAGTTCCTCCTGTGGTCGGAGAAGTTCATCCCGCCGAGGAGGAAGCGCTAGCCGACCGTCGGATTGCCCCAGGCCAGCTCCGGCAGCCGAGCAGACCTCCCGCACGCCGACAGGGCGCCCGCGTGCAACGGGCTGCCGACGGTATCCGGCCGGTAGGCGACCAGCCGCAGGCGGAGCACCCGGGACACGTCCTGCACGATCCGGGCCGGCCTGCCCAGCGTGCACTCCACCCGCGGCTGCCGCACACCGTCGTGGAAGGTCTCGAAGCAGCCGACCTGATCGGCCTCGGTGGCGTCGTCCAGCACCCCCGCCACCACCTCGAACCTGCGGAACCGACGACCCAGGTCGAACTCGATCACGCCACGCGCCTCGGACGCGAACAGCGTGGGCCGCAGCACGATGCTGTCCCCGTAGTGCTCGCCGTCGATGCGGGCGCCGGTGAGCCGGATGTCCCGACCGCGCACCACGGGCACCAGGATCGAGGTGAGCGGCAACGGCCGCCGGGGCTGCGAGGTCTCCGGGACCGCGGCACCCCCGACGAACGGCGGTCCCCCGACCGGAGAGGCCCCCGACCGCGTCGCAGCGAGCGGCGAGTGCCCGACCGGCGAGTCCCCGAAGGCCACACCAGCGGCCGGCGAGCCCTCGAACGGCGTACCCTCGAACGGCGTACCCGCGAACGGCGAGCCGACGAACCTGCCCTTGGACGGCAACGAGAACCGCGGCACGCCGGTCAGCGCGACCAGCAGTTCCGCTATCCCCGCCAGGGTGAACTCGCGCACGACGTAGTGCGTGGTCGAGTGCGCGCACAGGAAGTCCGGGATCTCGTCCACCGACCGGCCGGGCAGCACGACCGGCAGCACGCGCTCGGTCTCGGCGGACAGGTTGCGGGTCAGGTTGTCGCGGATGATCGCCGCCTCGTACTGCGCCCCGCGCCCCTCGTCGGTGGGCGCGAGGCCTTCCGCCCGCCGCTTGTACGCCGGGGAGGCGATGACCATGATGAAGTCGGCCTCGCGCAGGTGTCGGGAGGCCCACGCGGACCAGTCGCGCCGGCGGTCCTCGTACCACTGGTCCAGGTGGGTGTCGATGCCCGCCTCCACCCGCAGGAACGTGCTGAACCGGCGGACGAGTTCCTTGTGCCGCGGCGAGTCGTGCGAGTACGAGACGAACACCTTGGGGGAGAGGTCGGATCCGGTCATCCAGGCAGTCCTCGGTCGTGAAGGGATCAGCCCGATTGAACCCCGCCGGTGCTCCCGGCACGGCCGGTGTCCGGCGGTTGTCCGGGTTCTGTCCAGTCCACTGTGGACTGCGCAAGGAACTGTCCGGTGGGTGTCCTGGACGGCCGGGCGCGTCACGCGGTCTGCTCCGAGGTGTCGACACGGCACTGGAGAACAGGGGTGGCCGCCACACATGGAGCAGCGGCTGGGAGACGGGTACCGGCTCGGCCCGCGGCGCGGGTCGACGGTGCTGGGGTACGTCCACGAGGGCGTGCGCGAAGAGCCGGACGGCGAAACGACTCCGGTCGTGATCACCGTGCTCGGCGAGGACGTGGCGACCGCGCCGGGCGTGGTGGACCACCTCAAGATGCTGGTGAACCGGGTTCGCGGGGTGGGCGGGGAGAACCTGGCCCCGGTGCGGGACGTGCTGGCCGACGAGCAGCACGTGTACGTGGTCGCCGACCACGTGCCGGGGCGGGACCTGCGCGGCTGGATCGCCGCCAACGGGCCGATGCTGCCGTCCGGGGTGGCCGAGTTCGGCATCGGCGTGGCGACCGCGCTGGCCGCGCTGCACGACCAGGGCGTCGCGCACCTCGGCGTCACGGCGGACAGCCTGCTGGTAGACGGCACGACCGCGCGGCTGACCGGGCACTGCGTGGTGCCGGCGCTGATGGACGCGCCGAAGCTGGGGCCGGACACGGTGGCCCTGGCCATGCCGCAGTACGTGGCACCGGAGCTGCTGCGCGGCGAGCCGGTCGGGCCGCCCGCCGACCTGTACGCGCTGGGTGCCGTGCTGTACCAGCTGTGCTGCGGCGTGCCGCCGTTCGGCGGCAAGCGGGTGCACGTGACCCTGGCCGACCACGTCGAGCACCTGCCGGGCAGGCCGGAGGGCATCCCGGACCCGCTGTGGTCGGCGATCTGCGCGCTGATGGCCAAGAACCCGGCGGATCGGCCGTCCGCGCGGGAGCTGATCGGCCGGTTCGCCGACCTGCCGACGGTGCTCGGGGTGTGGTCGGTCGCGCCGTGGATCGAGGCCCCGCCGCCTGCCGTCACGCCGGAAACCGTCACCCCGCCACCGCCGCCGCTGACCGGGGGGTTCGGCGGCGGCCTGATGTACGTACCCGGAGCCGCCATGACGAAGCCCCGCCGCCGCAGGGCCCTCCAGCTCACCGCCGTCGGCCGCAGCCTCAACGAGGCGAAGGTGTCGCTGCCGGGTTCGGTGGAGCTGGAGGCGGTGCCCCGGTACTCGCCGGACAAGGAGGACGGGACGGTGCTGGAGCAGCTGCCGCTGCCCGGAAAACCGTTGGAGGACAAGGTTCGCCTCGTCGTCGCGCGGGACGTCGTGCCGATCCAGCTCGACACGGTCGAGCCCGTCACCGGGCGGATGGAGAGCAGCCGGGTGGAAGCCGGCGTGGCGACCATGGCGGGCAAGCAGTACCTGCACAGCCTCGGCGCGGACGTCAACGGCTGCACCCTGGAGGGAGAGGTCGACTTCCTGCTGTCCAAGGCGTTCGGCAAGCTCACCGCCACCGTGGGGCTGGACGACGAGTCGGCGTCCCCGGAGGCCAAGGTGCACCTGGAGGTGCTGGCGGACAACCGGAAGGTCGCCGAGGCCACCGCCGAGTACGGCAAGGTGGTGCCGATCGAGGCGGACCTGACCGACGTGCTGCGGCTGCGGGTGCAGTGGCAGCTCACCACCGAGGACAGTTGCGGCAAGTACACGACCGTCGTGCTCGGGACGCCGATGGTGCACGGTTTCCCGGAGACGCTGCCGACCTCGGGCACACCGGCGGCGACCGCCACCACGACCAGGACGACCACGACGACGCGGTGAGCTCAGCGCGGATCCCAGCCGATGCCGTAGGACAGGTTGGGCCGCAGGTCGGTGAACGACGCGGTGGCCTCGCCCGCCGCGTCCACCGCCAAGGGGGTGCGCGGGACGAGGGGATCGTTGAGCTCCAACGGGAATTCGCCGTCCAGCCGCCAGATCCGCTCGGGTGCGCGGCCGACCCCGAACCGGACGCTGAGCGTGAACCGGTCGCACGGTTGGCGCGGCGTGCAGACGTAGTGCGGGGCGAACTTCATCGGCACTCGCAGGCGGAAGGAGAACGCGTGCGTCTCGTCCAGGCCCAGCGGGTGGGGCAGTCCGACCCGGAACGCCAACCGGTTGCCGCTGACCGGGGTGGCGGGGCCGAGCAGGAAGCCCCGGACCGGGTCGATGCCGACCGCGACCGGGTCCACGGAGCCGTTGGCGCCCGGCGGTTCGCTGACCGTCACGGAGTGGTCCAGCTCGGTCAGCCGTTCGCGGTGACTGATGATCCGGCGCTGTTCGAACACCTCCACGACGGGCAGGTCCAGCAGCACGGCGACGGTCAGGTCCGTGGTGTGCCAAGGGTGATCCGGTAGTTCGGCGTCCGCCTGCGCGGCCTGCGGGGTCGTCGGCCGGTACAGCGCGGCCTGGGCGAGCCGTTCCAGCAGCTCGTCGACGCGGCGGCGGATGGTCCGCGGGTCGCGCTGCGCCCGGACCGCGATCCGGGTCAGCCGTTCCTCGTAGCGCACGTCGGCGGTGCCGTCGAGGCCGAACGCGGCGCGGGCGAGCTCGGCCAGGTCGTCGGGCAGGTCGTCGATGAGCCCGGTGAGCGTGGCGATGACCTTGGTGCGCTGGGCGGGTGGCGGGTCGGCGTCGGTGATCCGGCAGACCTGGCGGACCATGCCGCCGGTCCGCGCGGACAGGTCGCCGGACTGCACGCCGTACCCCTTGCGGAGCGCTTTGAGTTCGTCCACCAGCACCTGGACGTCGGAGCTCATCGCCTCACCACCTCGGGGGCGAGTGTAGCGAGACCGCCCACCCCCAAACCCTCGTTCTGCGGTTTCCCACAGGTTGTCGACGAAGCCGGTCAAAGGCGTTTCCAGGTTTCCGGAGAAGCCGGAAACAGGCAACGCCTGGTGGTTCCCTTCCGGGCGTCCGACTATTTCCGTGTCGAGGAATTCTCGACGGAATCGGAAACAGACCGGGGCGGGCGAATGGCTTTTCCGCCGTGCGGCCGGATCGCCCGAGGGGAGAGACAACCATGCACACCCACGTCATCATCGTTATCGTGACCCTGCTGGGCACCCTGCTCGGCTGACCTACCGCTCCCCGGCCGCCGGGCAGGCCCGGCGGCCGGGGAGCCCTTTCCACCGTTCCATCGACCTCATCGGGGCTCCCGTGTTCGAACCCAAGCAGGAGTTTGGCCATGAATTACGCCGTCGTCGCCTGTCGGCGGGGATGTCGCTGGCCGCGCTGGCGGCCGCGGCGCATTTCACCAAGGGTTACCTGAGCAAAGTGGAGAATGGCCGGGTGTCCGCCAACCGCGGACTCGCCGGAATCTGCGACCGGGTGCTCGGCGCGAACGGCGAGCTGGTCGCCATGGTGGACCGGGAACCCGCGCCGGTCCGGGCCGCGGGTGGTCTGGCCGGGCTGCCGGACGGCACCCGGCACTTCGTCGGCCGCTCCGACGAGTCCGAGCGGCTGGCCGAGTTGCTGCGCGGGCCGGACTCGGTGCGCACGTGCGTGATCAACGGCATGGCGGGCGCGGGCAAGACCGAGCTCGCGGTCACCGCCGCACGGGCCGCGTCGCCGGACTTCCCGGACGGCTGCCTGTTCCTGGACCTGCACGGCCACACCGACGGGGTGCCGGAGCTGTCCGCGTCGGAGGCGCTCGACCGGCTGCTGCGCATGCTGGACGTGCCCGGTCCGCGCATCCCGGCCGACCTGGACGGGCGGGCGAACCTGTTCCGGGACCGGCTGAACGGCAAGCGGGTGCTGCTGGTGCTGGACAACGCGGCCGGCGGCGCGCAGGTGCGACCGCTGCTGCCCGCCGAGTCGCGGTGCCGGGTGCTGGTGACCAGCAGGCACCGGCTGGTGTCGCTGGACGACGCGGCGCACGTGTCGGTGGGCGAGCTGTCGCCGACCGACGCCGTGCTGCTGTTCCGCGTGGTGGCCGGGGAGTACGCGGCGATCGACGAGGGGCCGATCGCCGACATCGTGAAGCTGTGCGGGCTGGTGCCGCTGGCGATCCGCATCGCGGCGGCCAGGTTGCTGGGCGGCGGGTGGAGCCTGGCCGAGCTGCGGGACCGGCTGGCCGACGACAAGACCCGGTTCGGCGCGCTGGACGACGGCGAGCGCAGCGTCGCGGCGGCGTTCCGGCTGTCCTACGACAACCTGCCCGCCGACCAGGCCCGGATGTTCGGGCTGCTGGCCGTGCACCCGGCGGTGGACATCGAGGTGGACGCGGCGGCGGCGCTCGCGGGCGTGAACCGGGCCGAGGCGGAGCGGCTGCTGGACCGGCTGCACGACGCGCACCTGGCGACCCGGCGGCCGGGCGGCTACCTCGCGATCCACGACCTGGTGCGGTCGTTCGCCGTGGCGCGGGTGCTGCCCCGGGCCGATGCGGTCGAGCAGCGCGCGGCGGCCCGTCGACTGGTGGAGTACGCGGTGGCGCGGACCCGTGCGGCGGACACCGCCCTCGCCCCGTTCCGGTTCCGGCCGTCCGTCGACCTGCCGGACGCCTGGTCGTTCGGCGACGAGTCGGCGTTGGGGTGGCTGCGGGCGCAGTGGCCGACGCTGGTGGAGGTCGCCGAGCTGGCCGCCGCCGAGCAGGTGTTCGACCGGTGCTGGCAGCTGGTGTACCTGCTGCGGGCGTTCTTCTCGCGGGAGAAGCTGTCCGAGCCGTGGGTGCGCAGTCACCGGGTCGCGCTGGGGGCGGCCACGGCGCTGGGCGACCGGGAGGCCGAGGGGATGATCCTGAACAACCTCGGCATGGCGCACCAGGAGCGGTGCGAGTTCGCCGAGGCGGCGACCTGCCACGCGCGGGCGCACGAGCTGTTCACGTTGGTGGACAACAGGTTCGGCGCCACCGACGCGATGGCGAGCCTGGCGTGGGTGCGGTGCTACCAGGGGGAGCCGGAGTCCGCGTTGCGGGACCTGACGGCGGCGCTCGCGGCGTACGCCGAGGACGGGCGGGTGCGCAACGAGGTGATCACGTTGCGCGGCATGGCGATCGCGCAGACCGCGATGGGTCGCTTCGCCGAGGCCGCGGAGCACGCGGAGCAGGCGGCGGCTCGGGCGCAGACACCGCTGGACGTGGTGATGACGCTGAACTGCCAGGCCTGGGTCCGGTACAGCGCCGGGGACGCCGACTCCGCACGTGACCACTACGAGCGGGCGCTGGCGTCGGCACGGGCGGAAAGCGTCGCCTACGAGGAAGCCCGCGCGCTGGTGGGGCTGGGCAACCTCGCGGCGGCGGGCGGCGACCACCGGGCCGCCCGACGGCTGTGGGCGTCGGCGGACGCGATCCCGGTGACGCTCGACCCGTGCCTGCTGGACGAGGCGCGGGTGCGGGAGGAACTCGCCGGGTGACGGGGCGGCGCCCGGTTCCGTCGGACGACCGGAGGTGGGAACACGGGTCGTGGCAACGACCGGTGGGAAGGACCGGCCTCGGAATCGACCGGTCGTGGGAACGGTCGGTAGTGGGAACGACGGGTAGTGGGACGGTCGTCGTGGGAACAGCCGGCCGCACCGGCAGGCCGTGAGCGGGCGCCTGCCGCGCGGCCGTCGCCCGCTCACGCGGGTCCTGCAGGGTCCGTGTTCCCCCGAGGAGACCTGTCCGATCGGGTGATCGAGGTGACCGCCCCGGTGACCCCGGCGGGGTTCCTGCCGCTGCTCGTCGCCTGGCCGGGGCTCGACACCCGGTCGGGCCCGCTGCTCACCCCGGCGCTGCTCGCCCTGGCGGCGGCTTGCGTCGCGGTGGCCATCGCGGGCAAGTTCGGTGCGTGCTGACTGGCGGGCGGGAGCGACGCCGACACGTCGTAGGTCGGCGTGCCGACGAACGCGCCCGGACCGGTACGGCTGACGGCGTCGGGCCGGGCGGCCCGCCGTGCGGAGGTGGTGCCGGTCAGCCGACCAGGGCCGTGGCGCGCACGTGGGCGCGCCGCTCCGGGGCGACCAGGTGCTCCAGCCGGTGCCGCCACATCGTGGCCAGTCGGTCCGCCGGGTCGCCCCGACTGGTGATCACGGTCATCGCCTGCGCGCCGATGACCGCGGCGGCGATGCCGTCGGCCTCCTCGCGGGTGTCCAGGGAGGGTCTCACCTCGTCCGCCGCCACCGCCTGGCCGAGCAGGTCGCGGACCATCGCCACCAGGCTGACGAAGTGCACGCCCGCCAGCAGTTCGAACAGCTCGCTGGTGAACAGCAACCGGACCCCGACGCGGACCGTGCGGTCGGTGCGGGTGAGGGAACCCATCCGGTGGGTGAGGTCGATGAGCGTCTGCAACGGTCCCGCGCCCGAGCCCTCCACCTCCACGCGGACCTCGTGCCAGCGCCGGAAGTGCTCCTCCACGACCGCCACGGCCAGCGCCTGCTTGGAGGGGAAATGGCGGTAGAGCGCCCCTTTGGTGACCGAGATGGCGCGGCACACGGAGTCCAGGGAGGTGCCCTCGTAGCCGTCGCGGTCGAACAGCTCGATGCTCGCCGCGATCAGACCGGCCCTGGTGCGGGCACCTTGCGCCAGGTCGTTCAAGGAGTCCTCATCTCGACGGACAGCGCCATCTCGACGGACAGCGCCTTTCGATCACCCAGGGTAGGTACCCGGACACTTTCAGGTCAACACATCAGGGTTAACGGGGCGCGTGATGCAGAGTGACCTATTGGAAGTAGAGCTGTATGGCGCAAACGGCGTCTCGGTCCTGTCGCCGTTCGGGCTACTGGGCCCAGCCACCTACACCCGGATGCGTGACGTGCTGCTGAAGACCGTGCTGGCCCAGCCGACCGCCGTCGTGGTCGACATGAGCGAGCTGAGGGTCGAGCGGGACATCGCGGTCTCGGTGTTCCAGGCGGTGTGGGCGCAGGTCGCGGAGTGGCCGGGTGTGCCGATCCTGCTGGCCGGATCCCGCCGGCCGGCGGACTGGTCGCTGCCCAGCTTCGCCACCGTGCGGGACGCCCTGGCGAGCGTGGGGGCACCTCCGGAGCGCTGGGTGGTCCGGGCGCCGCTGCCGCTGCGGGGCAGCGCCGAGTTCGCGCGGCTGGTGGCGGAGGAGACGTGCCGGGTCTGGGGGCTGGACCGGATCGCCGCCGCAGCGGCCGACATCGCCGACGCCCTGGTCGGGCTGGCGGCCCGCGGCATCCGCCCGACCGCGGTGTTCGAGCGGTGGCGCGGACGGCTCGTGGTCGGGGCGAGCGAGGAGGCCGTGGTGCCGTGCACCCCGCTGGAGCTGCGCTGCGCGGCCACCGGCGCGAACCGCTGCGGCTGGTCCACCACGTGGTCCGACGGCACCCTGATGTGGGCGGTCATCGTCCCCTGAGAACCGGCGGAACGGGGTTCACGGCCGCGGTCTGCGGGGTGGCTCCACCCGCAGCGTCGCGCACACCTCGGCCCGGGCCAGCGTCGGCAGCCACGTCCGCCAAACCCGCGCGACCTGCCGTGGCACGCCTTCCGGGTCCTCCACGGCCATCGACATCAGGTGCACGCCGACGAGCGCCGCGACGACCGCGTCCGCGCAGGCGTCGAGGTCCAGCCCGTCCCGCAGTTCGCCCCGGTAGTCCGCCGTGCGCAGCAGGTCCCGCACGGTGGACGTCCACTGCGCGAGCTGGCGGTCCGCCACGTCGTCGCAGATCGGGGCCTGGAACAGCAGGCGCTGCACCACGGCCCGGTCCTGGTTGACCACGTAGCCCAAATCCACCAGCACCTGCAACGGGCTGCGGTGGATGCGTTGCAGGCGTTCCCTGGTCCTGGCCCACTCCTGCGCCTGTCGGTCCAGCACGGCCACCGCGAGGGCCTTCTTCGAGCTGAAGTGGCCGTAGAGCGCGCCCTTGGTGACCCCGGCCCGGTCGCAGACGTCGTCGATGGTGGCGCGCACGTAGCCGTCGCGGTCGAACGCGGCGGCCGCCGCGGTCAGCAGACCGTCCCTCGTGGTTGACACCCGGTCGATTGTCGTCGGCTCATCGGGCAGACCACAACCGCTGTCTGCGAGCATGGGGCGGGTGGACAGCCGACGAGCGGACGACGAGCGCCGCGCCTGGCTGCGGAGCCGGGTCCGCGGCCTCGCGGCGGACGAAGGCGTCCCGGCGGGCCTGCGGCACGTCGCCCTGACCGCCTCCGCCGTGCTGGCCGCCGGTGACGTCGTGGTCTACCAGGTGCTCGACGGCAGCCGGTGCGAACCGGTGTGGGTCACCGGCCCGGTCGGCGACCTGGTGAGCGAAGCCGAGATCACCTTCGGCGAGGGGCCCGCGGTCGACTGCCTGCGCGCGGAGCGCCCGGTGGTGGCGAGCGACCTCGCGTCCGCGGCGGAGGCGGTCCGCTGGCCGGTGTTCGCGCCGTTCGCGCTGTCCCACGGGGTCGCGGCGATCGTCACGTTCCCGGTGACGATGGGCGCGGTGGTGGTCGGCTGCCTGGAGGCGCTGCGGTCGACGGCGGGCCCGCCGACCCGCGCGGAGACGCTGGACGGGCTGCTGCTGGCGGACGTGGCGATGCTGTTGCTGCTGCGCGCCGAGCCGCCACGGCTGGGTCTGGACCGGTTCGCGGACGCGGTGGAGGCGCGCTGGGCGGCCGTGCACCAGGCCACCGGCATCACGTCCGTCCAACTCGACAGCGACCTGGGTACCGCGTTCCTCCGACTTCGGGCGCACGCCTACCTCACCGGGCGTCGGCTGAGCGACGTGGCGGCCGACGTGCTGGCGCGCCGGGTGCGGTTCCGCGTCGACCCCGACGTCGAACCCGAGGCCGGACAGCGCTGATCCCCGAAGGCGTACGACGCGGTTCCGGACAGGTTCCGCGGCTCGGCGGGGTGCGTTCGCGAGGGGTTGTATGCGCCTATTGCAAGGCATTTGCGGTTACCGGACCGGGCGCGCCGTCGACCGGCAATGCGCCCGGTCGTCCAATGGGTGGCCGGGCGCGGCGGTCAATGCCGCCGACGGGAGGCGCGCTCGATTGCGGCGGCGCGTTCCAATTCCTGCTGCGGGGTGTCCAGCACCTGCCCCAGCCAGCCGCGCCAGTACGGGCCGGGGATGCGCTTGCCGCGCTCCCAGCGGGACACTTCTTCCCTGGTGACACTGGTGTTGCCGGACGCGGCGTGCAGCCGCTCGGCCAGGTCGTCCTGGGTCAGCCCCCGACCGCGTCTCAGTTCGGCGAGGATTTCGCTGATCGGTCCCGGCAGTGGCACGGCGGCACCCTTTCCGTTCTCTCACACGGTTGTCCGGCCATTCTTCCAGTGCCGGCGTTCCGTTCGGGAAAGCATCACGGTGATACCGGCGGAACATCCTGTGCGAGTGCACGTGCAATTGCCAGCGTATCCGCATACATGCGGAATTCGGTGACCAGTCCGCGGTGCACGCTGACCGCCACCGCGAAGTCGTAGGACACCGCCGTGCCGGTCGCCTGCACCCGCGCGTGCAGCCGGCCGGTGAGCACCGCGTCCGGGCCGTCCACCACGAGGGCGCGGGTAGTGATGCCGGTCAGTTCCAGCACCGCCCGGAACGCCAGGAAGAACGACTCGACCTCGCGCGGGTTGCGCACCTCCGACGGCCACGGCGCGCCCGGCACCGGGGCCGTCCACCACCGCACGCCGTTGGCGAACAGCCTGCTCAGCCCGGCGGTGTCCTTGGCAGCCCACCGGGCGACCAGTCTCTCGACCACCATCGTGACGTCAGCGCGGGTGCGCGTCATGCGCCGTCCACGCCCGGGACCGCTCCAGCGGCTCGCCATCGGCCCACTCCGCACCCGCCGCGCACCACGTCCCGGCCACCGCCCGGCTTCCCGGTCGGGGGGTGCCGGCGGCCCGCCGGAAACCGTTGTGCGGAAACCTCTCCGGCACCGTCCGCACCGGCTTCGTGATCGGGACGACCCGCCGCCGCCCGGCATCGACCTGCGCCGGGGCCGGCGTTCGTGGCTTCCCGTACCGCGCAACACCCGAGACCCGGCCGGTTCCGGCGCGCCGGCAGAGGTGGTCCAGACCGGTAGGGCAGGTGGGCGGCGCGGGGGTGATCGGTGCCCCCTGGCACCGCCGGCACGGCGGGTCGAGATCGGCTCGGCGGATCGCCTCGGCCGGTTCCCGCTCGTCCTGGGAACCCAGCGGCGTCATCCACACCTCCCGGCCGTCGCGCAGGCGCGGCGCGGGTGCGGGCACCTGTCGGTACATGAGTACTCCTCCAGGGGCCGGCTGTGCGCCGCCACGCCGTCGGAGACGGAAGTGATCACTCGGCACAGCCTGGTACGGACCGCAGGTCCGACCCAGGGGCCAATGTCGTCCTCCAACGGCGGAGTCCACCCGAGTGGTACCAGCGGTGCAGGGGCCGCCCTGCCGCGCGCCGCGAGTTTGATCGCTGCTACCGCTCGAAAACAACTGTGAGGTGCGGCGATGGCGGAACAGGACCGTGTGCCCGCGCGCATCGGCGTGGGCGACGTGGTGCGGTTGGAGGCGGAGACCGAGCGACTGCGCGGTCTGGACTACCGGCACGGCGGCGGTTCGTGCCGGGACTCGGTGATCGCCACCGCCGCGTGGAACGACCAGCTGCTGCGGGCGAAAGCGACCGCGACCGCGCGGTCCCGACTGCACGTGGCGCTGGCCGACGTGCACAACCTCGCGGGGTGGACGTGCTTCGACACCGGCCTGGAACAGGCCGCCACGAAGCACTGGGACCGGGCCCTGGAGCTGGGTGCGGTGGTCGGCCACCAGGACCTGATCGCCAACATCCACTACCGCGCCGGCCGGATGCGGCTGCACAACGGCCGACGCCGCGATGCGCTGGAGGTGTTCGACCTCGGGGTGGTGGCCGCGAAACGCGCGCGTTCCCACCACGCCACCGCGATGCTGCGGGCGAACCAGGCGTGGGCGCACGCCGGCCTGGGCGACCAGGGCATGGCGCTGATCCGGCTGCGCCAGGCCTACGAGGAGTTCGCGCAGGCCACGGTGAGCGCCGTGCCGAGCTGGGCGCGGTTCTTCGACGAGACGGACCTGTCCGCGCTGACCGGTGTCGTGCACACGGAACTGGCCCGCACCGTCGACCCCTGCCACACCGCCACCGCGATCCCGGCGCTCACCGCCGCCATCCTGGGCTACCCGGACGGCATGACCCGCAGCCGCGCGCTGAGCCTGATCGCGTTGACCGCGAACCACCTGCTGGACAACGACTTCGCGCACGCGGACCTGGTGGGCCGGCGGGCGGTCGCGGCGGCGGGCCGGGTCAGCTCGATCCGGGTGGCCGACCGCCTGCAACCGTTGCGCCACCTGGCCGGCCGCTACCGGGGCGATCCGCACGCCCGACAGCTGGCCGCGCGGATCGCCGCGTTCACCCCCGTCCTGTGACCGCTGCCCGGACGTGCCCGGTGACCGCTGCCCGGACGGCGACCCCGACCCGGGTTCCACCGACGCCGCCGGGAGCGCCTCCCGTCACGCTCACAGCAGGGCGTCCAGCATCATGAACGCGGCGACCGCGAGCAGCACCACCGCGAACACCCGTTGCAGGGCCACCGCGTCCACCTTGGCCGCCAACCGCTTCCCGTCCCACGCGCCCAGCAGGGCGGTGGCGGCGAACGGTCCCACCAGCGCCCAGTCCACCGCCGCCACGGTCCCGATCCGGGCGGCGAAGGCGACGGCCGCGTTGGCGGTGATCACCAGCAGGCTCGTCCCCACGGCGGCCGACATGGGCACCGCCAGCACCCCGACCAGCGCCGGCACGGCCAGGAAACCGCCGCCCACGCCCAAGAACCCGGTCAACGCGCCGAGCCCGGCCCCAACCCCCGCCGCCCGCGCCGGCCGCGCCGCGCCGACCGGACGCGTCGGCCGGCGCAGCACCAGCACGGCCGCGACCGCCGCCACCGCCGCGAACATCCCGGTCAACACCGCCGCCGGCACCCGGTGCGTGAACAGCCCCGCTGCCGCCGCCGGCAGCACACCGGCGGCGGCGAACAGCACGCCGAGCCGCCACCGCACGGCACCCGCCCTGGCGTGGGCGGCCAGCGCCGTCGCCGAGGTCGCGACCACGATCAGCAGGCCGGCGGTCGTCGCCTGCTGCGGGCTGAAGCCCAGCAGGTAGATCAGCGCCGGGACGGCCAGCACGCTGCCACCGCCGCCCAGCGCCCCCAGCGACAGCCCGACCACCGCCCCGGCGACCAGGGCGAGCACGACGACCGTCACGACGAACGGGTTCCGGCGAACCGCGTCCAGTCGTCGTCGATGTGCACGACGTCCCGCCCGGCGCGGTGCAGGAGGCCGGCGGCGATGCCCGCCCGGTACCCGGACGCGCAGTGCACCCACACCTCACCGGACGGCACCTCGTCGATCCGCCGCACCAGGTCGTGCAACGGGATGTGGAGCGCGCCCCCGATGTGCCCGGCCCGGTACTCGTCGGCCCGCCGCACGTCCAGCACGACCGACCGCTCGGCACGCTCTGCCAGGGCGTCCCAGCCGACCCGCGGGTAGCCGGTCGTCGGGAGCCCGTCGGTGTCGCCGACCGACGGGCGGTCGACGCCGATCCGGGACAGGTCGCGGATCGCCGCGCGGACGTCGTCCTCCGAGCCGACCAGGGTGACCGGCTCGCCCCAGGGCAGCGTCCAACCCAGGTAGGTGGTGAAGTTGTCGCCGTACTCGACGCTGACCGTGCCCCGCACGTGGCCCGAGGCGAAGGCGACCCTCGAACGCAGGTCCACCACCCAGTGCCCGGCGTCGATGCGCGACCGGACTTCGTCGGGCCGCAACGGTTGCGGCACGGTCAGGTCCGGCGCGCCGGGGCCGACCCGGTTGAGCGGGGCCATGTGCGAGTAGTACGACGGGTACGCGGTCAGTCCGGCGATCAGCGTCTCGACGAAGTGCTGCTCGTCCTCGTCGGTCAGCGCGTGGTTGGTGGTCAGTTGCTCGCCGATGGTGGAGGCCTGCGCGCCGGTCGCCGGGCCGGACGAGCAGAAGCTGCCGAAGCCGTGCGTCGGGTGCAGGGTGGCGTCCTCGTGCACGTGCTCCGCGAGGACTCGTGCCGAGTGGTACTGGGCACGGGTCAGGTCGACGGTCTTGTCCGGCGCGACCAGGTCCGTGCGGCCGACCGAGCCGAACAGCAGGCTGCCTCCGGAGAACACGGCCTGCTGCCGGTCGTGGGTGACGACGTAGGCGAGGTGGTGTTCGGTGTGGCCCGGTGTGGCCAGCGCGGTGACCTTCATCGAGCCGACGTCGAACTCGTCGCCGGGGTGCACGGGCCGCCGCGCGTAGGAGACGTCCTCGGCCGCCGCCACCAGGTAGGCGGCGTCGTGGCGGCGCGACAGCTCCAGTCCGCCGGTGAGGTAGTCGTTGTGCACGTGGGTCTCGGCGACGTGCGTGATGCGCACGCCGAGCCGCCGTGCCAGGTCCTCCACGCGGTCGATGTCCCGCTGCGGGTCGACCACCAGCGCCGCGGTGCCGTCGTGCACCAGGTAGCTCCGGTCGCCGAGCGCGGCGGTGTCGATCATCTCGACGTTCATGTCCGCACCTCCGTCATATGTCCGTACATTATGCCGGAGGTGCGGCGAAGGGGGGTCAGCGGGTCGTCACGGACCTGGTCAGCCGGCGGCCGCGGGCCGCCGAGAACTCGGCGGTCACCGCGAACCGGTCGCCGCGCACCATGGTGTGCCGCCACTCCACCGGCCGGTCCGCCGCCAGGCCCTGCCGGTGGATGGACAGGCACGCCACGTCCGGCCCGCACTCCAGCAGGGCGCGTTCGGCGGCGGTCGGCACCACCGCCTTGATGTTCTCCCGGCTGCCGTCGAGCCGGACGCCGGCCCGCCCGGCCAGCACCGCGTACAGGCTGGTGCGGGTGAAGTCGGCGGTCAGGATCGGCGCGGCGAGTTCGGCCGGCAGCCAGGCGCGGTCGATCGCGAACGGCACGCCGGCGGCCAGCCGCAGCCGCTCCAGGTACACCAGCGGGGTGGACCCTTCGAGGTCGAGCTGGTCGGCGATGACCCCGTCCGCCCTGACGTCGAGCACCCGGACGGCGCTGCGCTGCTCCAGGCCGGCCGCCTCGACGGACGCGAACAGGCTGTAGAGGGTGTCCAGCGGCTGCTCGACGTCGGCGGCCGGGCTGACCCTGGGCTGCCGGCCGCGCTCGGCGACCACCAGCCCGTCCGCCCGCAGCCGTTGCAGGGCCTGCCGCACGGTGTAGCGGCTGACGCCGTAGTCGTTCATCAGGGCCAGCTCGCCGGGGAAGCCCGCGCCGAACTCGCCCGCCCGCAGCCGGCTGACGAGGTCGTCTTGGAGCTGGCGCCACAGGGGGTGCGGTCCGGACCGGTCCAGTGCTCGGGGTGTCACCCGGGCAGTTTGGCACTGCCGTGTCCTCCGGGGCGGATCACCGCTGGCGCAGTTGTGCGGACACTCGTCCGGCGGTACGGGATCCACATGCACCTGGGTAGCGAGGTCGTGGCCGACCGGCCTGATCGGCGTGACGTGGTGGTGCGCGGACCGGGTGGGGAGAGCGCACTTCCCTGCACCGTGGGTGTGGCGCGCCTTGCTGTGCACACCTCTTGCACAGTCTTTGACTAAAAGTGCATGATTGCGCCACGTTGAGTGCAGTCGTGAACAGGTAGTCGAGACGGGAGGGGTGTGCGGTGGGGTTGGTGGTGGGCGTGGACGTCGGGGGCACGGCCACCAAAGCCGTCCTCACTGATGGTGACCGCGTCGTCGCGCACGCCTCCCGTGCGACGCCACGCCCCGGCCCGGACGTCGTCGACCGCGTGCTCGACGTGGTGGCGGAGCTGGTCGAAGAACTCTCCGACCCTGCCGACCGCGCCGACCCTGCCGACCGCGCCGACCCTGCCGACCGCGCCGACCCTGCCGACCGCGCCGACCCTGCCGACCGCGCCGACCCCGCCGACCTCGCTGAACGCGCCGGTCCGACCGGTCCCGCCGGGCCTGCTGCGCGCACTGACCTCGCAGAACCCACCGGCGGAGCCTGCGGCGCCGAGTCCGCTGGACGCGACGCGCCGGCGGTGGGGGTCGTGGTGCCGGGCATCGTGGACGAAAAGCGCGGCGTGGCGGTGTGGTCGGAGAACCTGGGCTGGCGCAACGTCCCGTACGCCGCCCTGCTCGCCGAACGCCTCGGCCGCCCGGTGGCGTTCGGGCACGACGTGCGCGCGGGCGGGCTGGCCGAAGCGACAGCGGGTGCGGGCAGGGGCGCGCGGGACGCGTTGTTCCTGCCGTTGGGCACCGGGATCGCGTCCGCGCTGATCCTGTCCGGTCGCGTGCACGACGCCGGCGGCTACGCGGGCGAGATCGGGCACGTCGACGTCGGCCACGGCGAGCCGTGCGCCTGCGGGCGATCCGGCTGCCTGGAGGCCATCGCCTCGGCGTCCGCGATCGCCCGCCGCTTCACCGTCCGCACCGGACGGCACGCGCAGGCCGTGGAAGTGGCGGAACTCGTCGCCGCCGGGGACGCCGACGCGCGCGAGGTGTGGCGGGAGGCGGTGGAGGCGCTGGCGTTCGCGCTGGCGTGGACGGCGAGCGTGCTCGCACCGGAGGTGGTGATCGTCGGCGGCGGGCTCTCGGCCGCCGGCGACCTGCTGCTCGGCCCCCTGAACGAGGCGCTGGCGCAGCGCCTGACCTTTCAACGTCGGCCGCGTCTGGTGGCGGCGGAACTCGGAGGGCTCGCCGGATGCCGTGGCGCGGCCCTGCTGGCGTCTAGGAGAACACCGTGCTGAGGCCAACTGCCGCGATCGTGTCCGCCGCCGTCGAAGGCGGGCACGGGGTGGGCGCGTTCAACGTCATCCAACTGGAGCACGCGTCCGCGATCGTGGCGGGAGCGGAGCAGGCGGGCACGGCGGTGCTGCTCCAGATCAGCGAGAACTGCGTGCGCTACCACCGTTCCCTGGCCCCGCTGCTGGAGGCCGCGCTGGCTGTCGCCGCGGAGTCGTCGGTGCCGGTCGCCGTGCACCTGGACCACATCGAGTCGGCGTCGTTGGTGCGCACCGGTGCGGCGCACCGGATCGGTTCGGTGATGTTCGACGCCTCCACCGAGCCCTACGGCGAGAACGTCGCAACGACAAGGGAAATCGCCGAGTTCTGCCACGCGCGCGGCATCTGGGTGGAAGCGGAGCTGGGGGAGGTCGGCGGCAAGGACGGCGTGCACGCGCCCGGCGTGCGCACCGATCCCGGTGAAGCCAGGGAGTTCGTGGCCGCGACCGGTGTGGACGCGCTGGCCGTCGCGGTGGGCAGCTCGCACGCCATGACGACCCGTGACGCCCGACTGGACTTCGACCTCATCGCCGCGCTGAAGTCCACTGTGGACGTACCCCTGGTGTTGCACGGCTCGTCCGGAGTGTCCGACGAGGACCTGACGCGCGCGGTCCGTTCGGGCATCACGAAGGTGAACATCTCCACGCACCTCAACAAGGTCTTCACCGACGAGGTGCGCAACCAGCTCGACGACGGGAACCTCGTCGACACGCGCAAGTACCTCGGGCCGGCCCGCGACCGGATGGCGGACGAGGTCGCACGGCTGCTCGGCGTGCTGGACGCGGTGCCCGCCGGGAGCGTGCGGTGATCGTCACCGTCACGCCCAACCCCGCGCTGGACGTCAGCTACCGCGTGGACAAGCTCGCCCCCGGCACCACCCACCGGGTGCGCTCGGTGCGGGAACGGGCCGGCGGCAAGGGGTTCAACGTCAGCCGCGTGTTGCACGAACTGGGCGTGGCGACGCTGGCGATCGGCCCGGTCGGCGGGGTGCTGGGCGAGTCGATCCGCGCGGACCTGCTGGCCGCCGGGATCCGGCACGCCCTGCTCGCGGTGGACGCGCCGACCAGGATGACCGTGGCCGTGGTGGACGAGGAGGACGCCACCCTGTTCAACGAGGCGGGCGCGGCCCTGCTGGACACCGAGTGGGACCGGCTGCTGGACCTGGTGCGCGCCCGGCTGGTCGGCGCCGACGTCGTGGTGTGCTCGGGCAGCCTGCCGCTGGGGTCGCCGCGTGACACGTGCGCGCGGATCGTCGGGATTGCCCGTGACGCCGGGATACCGGTGGTCGTGGACACCAGCGGCCCGGCTCTGCTGGCCGCTGCCCAGGCCGGGGCGGACGTGGTGAAGCCGAACGCCGCCGAATTGCGCGAGGTGGTCGACGCGGACGACCCGGTGGCGGGTGCGGAAGCGCTGCGCGCGGCGGGGGCGGGAGCCGTGGTGCTGTCGTCGGGTCCGGACGGGATGGTCGCGGTGACCGGCGAGGGCCGTTGGCGCGCGATCCCCCCGTTCCCGGTGCGCGGCAACCCGACCGGCGCCGGCGACGCGGCCGTGGCGGCGCTGGCGAACGGCCTGGTGGAGCAGTCGTCGTGGCCGATGCGGCTGCGGGCGGCGGTGGCGTGGTCGGCGGCGGCGGTCGCCGCTCCGGTGGCGGGCAGCGTCGACCTGGCGTTGTTGCACCGGCTGTACGAAGAGGTGGCTGTCGAAGCCTTCTGAAGACATGCGCGTCGGGAACACTTCTGCGCATCTGTAATGTGCATTAATGTTCGTGCGCAGGAGGTAGCCAGTGAATCGGTATGAACGGTTGAACGCGCTGCTGGAGCTCTTGGCCGAGCGCGGCAAGATCGAGGTCGACGACATCGCCGAGGAGCTGGACGTCTCCGGCGCGACCATCCGGCGCGACCTGGACCACCTCGCCGAACAGCAGCTGCTCACCAGGACGCGCGGCGGCGCGGTGGCGCACTCGGTGGCCTACGACCTGCCGTTGCGCTACAAGACGGTGCGCCGCGCGGGGGAGAAGCAGCGCATCGGGAAGGCCGCGGCCGAGCAGGTCGCGCGCGGGGCCGTGGTCGGCATGAACGGCGGCACCACCACGACCGAGGTCGCCCGTGCGCTGATGACCAGCGCGGACGTCGGTGGCGCGGAAGGCGACGGGGTGATCACCGTGGTCACCAACGCGCTCAACATCGCCAACGAGTTGGCCGTGCGGCCACAGGTGAAGCTGGTCGTCACCGGCGGCGTGGCGCGCCCGCAGTCCTACGAGCTGATGAGCCCGTTGGCGGGCAGGATCCTCAGTGGACTGAGCCTGGACGTGACGTTCCTCGGCGTGGACGCGATCGACCCCGACGCGGGCGCTTCCGCCCACCACGAAGGGGAAGCGGACATCAACCGGATGCTCGCCGAACGGGCGCGCAGGGTGGTCGTGGTGGCCGACTCGTCCAAGATCGGCGCTCGGGCGTTCGCGTCGATCTGCGCGATCAGCCAGGTGCACGTGCTGGTGACGGACACCGAGGCCCGCGAGGAGGACGTGCGCCGGTTCCGCGAGCGGGGCGTCGAAGTCGTTCAGGTTTGATGCCGGCCAGTGCTCATTTGATGCACTTGTGAACATATCTGCTCATCGCAGGTGTACTGCAAGGGACGGGTCGTCGGCCCCCGGTTGGACCGCATCAGCACGGTTGGGTAAGGCATCTGGTTGTCATGGGTGTCCGTGCGGAACAATCACCGGCTGTGGGCGAGGACAACGCAGAGCTGCTCGCGGCGGCCGCGCGGGGGGACCAGGCGGCGTGGAACGAGCTGGTGGCCCGGTACGGGGCGCTGCTCTGGTCCGTTGCCCGGGGCTTTCGGCTGAGCACCGCCGACTGCGCGGACGTCGTGCAGAACACCTGGTTGCGGCTGGTGGAGAACCTCGATCGGGTGACCGAGCCGGAGCGGTTGGCGGGGTGGCTGGCGACCACCGCGCGGCGGGAGTGCCTCCAGCTGCTGCGGCGGGCCGGCCGGCGGCGGGAGAGCGACGTGCCGCCGCCCGAGGTGGTGGACGACACGCCCCCGCCGGACGAAGGGCTGCTGGTCGCCGAACGGGACCGGGCGCTGTGGCGGGCGGTGGACCAGCTGTCGGACAAGTGCCGGCAGCTGATCCGGACGTTGATGACCACACCGCCGTTGAGCTACCTGGAGGTGGCGGCCCTGCTGGACATGCCGGTGGGCAGCATCGGGCCGTCGCGCAGCCGGTGCCTGGAGCAACTGCGCAAGCTCGCCGGGGAGCTGTGATGGACGACGACGAGCTGATCGAGCGGCTGCGTGCGGTGTCGGCGGAGGTGGACCCGGTGCCGGTGTGGGTGGAGCTCGCCGCCCAGGCGGCGCTGGCCACCCGGCGGCTGGACGAGGAACTCGCCGAACTCACCCACGACTCGTGGGCGGACACGCCGCAGCTGGTGCGCTCCGACCACGGTCCGCACCTGCTGTCGTTCGAGATCGGGGCGGTGTCGCTGGACGTGCAGGCCGACGCGGGCGTGCTCCGGGTGCTGGTGGCCGGCGCGTCCGGGGACCTCGTCGTGGAGAGCCCGACCGGCGAACGGACCGCGCCCATCGGCGCGGACGGCTGGGTCTCGGTGTCCGACCTGCCCCGCGGCGCGCTGCGGCTGCGCGTGACGGGTGACGACGGGCGGATCGTCGTCACCCGGTGGTTCACCGCGTGAGCCGGGGCCGCCTCCCGGCCCTACAGCGGAGCGGGGGAGTTCGCCTCCCGCACCAGCACGCTCGGTGAGCCGGTCGCGTCGGCGGGCACCGCCCACACGTCGTTCACGCCGTCGCTGCGCTGCATTCCGTAGGCGATGGTGTCGTCGTCCAGCCACGTCGGCTGGTCGTCCACGCTCCGGGTCTCCGCCAACGGCGTGACCTCCATGGTCGCCAGGTCCAGCGTCGACAATCGCCAGCCCTGCTGCGGATCACCGTTGACGGCCGCCTTGTACGCGATCCGCCTGCCGTCCGGGGACAGCGAGGGGCACTCCACGTTGTCCGCCAACGCCTTCACCGTCCGCGCCGCGAAGTCGCCCTCCACCAGGTAGCGGTGTCCGCCGGTCGACATGGTCGCGTAGAACCGGTTGTCGTCGGCGGCGAACGTGACACCCCAGTAGTTCCGGTCGACCGCCTGCACCGGTCGTCCGTCCACAGTGGAGGTGAACTCCTCCAGTGACTGCACCAGCGTCCCGGTCCTGGTGTCCAGGATTCCCGTGCTGGTGGAGAACCCGTTGGCCGCGTAGGAGTGCCCGTCCACGAACAGCGTCCAAGCGACCATCCGCCCGCTGCCCGACACCCGGGTCCGGTTCGGGAACCCGGTCAGCGGCACCGTCCGCGTCTCCCGCGACGACGAGTCCAGCACGGCCAGCTCACCGGCCTTCAACGCGCTCACCGGGCGCAGGCACGCGGTCGTCCCGCCGGCCGAGTACGCCCGGTCGCACCGCTGCCCGGTCACCTCGCGGGGCCCGGACGGGTCGTTCCACGACACGGTGGACAGCTTCCCGTTGCTGAGCACCTGCAACCGGGGTCCGGTCACGGTCCCGGACTGGATGTCCGGCTCCGGGGAGGCGGACAGGGACGTGTAGCCGATCGCCACCCCGGCCAACGCCAGGGCGGCGACGGCGGTGACGGCGAGGCGGGCGCGGGTGGAGAGGGAGTTCACGGTCGACGTCCCAACAGTGCGGCGGTGGCGGCCAGGGCGAGGGCCACTCCGAGAGCGGCCAGGCGGGTCGCGGTCTCCGGACCCCAGAACTGCCAGACGAGCCCGAACAGCACGGAAGAACCCAGGTACGCCAGTGCCTGTCCGCTCTGCACCAACGCGATACCGGTGCTGCGCAACCGTTCGGGCAACAGCGGGCCGGCCAACGCCATCAGCACGCCGTCGGTCGCCGCGTAGAAGAACCCGTAGAGCACCAGGACGACCGCGATCAACGGCCGGCCGCCCAACGGCCCGAAGATCAGCAGGTACACCGCGATCAGCGCGACATACCCGCCCAGCACCACCGGCAGCCTGCCGACGCGATCGGCCAACGCGCCCAGCGGTGCGGCCAGCAGCAGGTAGACCAGACTCGTCCCCACCGCGAGCAGCGGGAACCAGCCGATGGACAAGCCCTCCCGCTTCTGCAGCAGCAGGTACACGAACCCGTCGCCGACGGTCGCCAGACCCAGCACCGAAGCCGCCAGCACGATCCGACGAACGCCCCTGTCCCGCAACAAACCCACTACGGCAGCCGGACGCACGGGAGCGGCCGGCACGGCGGAACGGTGGTCCCGCACGAACATCACCAGGACCACCACGCCCAGCGCGGCGACGCAGAAGCTGGTCACGAACACCGCGTCGAACGAGTCGGCCGCTGCCGCCAGCACACCCAGTGCCACCAACGGCCCGGCGAACGCGCCGATCCCGTCCATCGCCCGGTGCACGCCGAACGCCCGCCCGAGGTCGGCGGTCGGGGTGGACAGCGTGATCAGCGCGTCCCGCGGTGCGGTCCGCAACCCCTTGCCCGCCCGGTCGGCGGTGATCACCGCGCCCAGCAACGCGGTGGACGTGCCGGCGGCGAGCAGGCCGAGCTTGGCCACCGCCGACAGCGCGTAGCCGAAGCCCGCCACGGCTTTGCGCTTGGTGGTCCGGTCGGCCAGGTAGCCGCCGACCAGCCGGAGCAGGGTGGTCGCCCCGGTGTACACGCCGTCGATCACGCCGTAGGCGGCGGGGCTGAGCTGGAGGCCGACGACGAGGTAGAGCGGCAGGACGGCGGTGACCATCTCCGACGAGACGTCGGTGACCAGGCTGACCGCGCCGAGCGCGAAGACGTTGCCGCTCAGCCCTCGCCAGCTCCCGGTCCTGGGCCGGTCGATGGTGGACAGGTACACGGCGGGACCTCCTTTCCGGGCGGGGTGCCGCACCCGGCGGCGAAGACCGGGTGCGGCGGTCTGGATCAGTGGCAGGCGGTGCTGCCGCTGTCGGTGAAGGACTTGCCCGCCTCGGGCACGAACTGCCAGTCGAAGCTGTTGCCGTGCAGCGTCAGCTTCAACACGCCGTAGGTGTCGCTGTTGCGCACCTCGCTGTTGGGCTTGATGGTGCCGAAGCCGTAGTGGCTGGCGCCGCCCATGCCCGCGACGAACGTCCGGATGCCGCGGGTCGTGTCGAGCCCACCGCTCGGGTTCTGCGGGGCGAAGCGCTCGTACTGGTGGTTGTGGCCGAACAGCACCACGTCGGCGTTGTGGTCGTACAGCGCCTGGAACAGCGGGCGCGTCGACGTCGACGGGGCGTGGTTCGCGCCCGACGTGAACAGCGGGTGGTGCCAGTAGGCCGCCGTGCACGGCTTCGTGCTGGCCGCCAGGTCGTTGCGCAGCCACGTCTCCTGGGCCGAGCCCGCCGCCATGCCGACGTTGGAGTTCAGCGAGACGATGTGCCAGTTGCCCAGGTCGTAGGAGTAGTACCCCCGGCCCGACGGACCGGCCAGCGCGCCGAAGTAGCCGTAGTAGCCGGTCGCGCCGCTAGTGTTGTAGTCGTGGTTGCCCGGCGACGGCCGGGTGCGGGCCTTGTGCCTGCCCCAGGTCGGGTTGTAGTAGTTGTCGAACTCCGCGGTGGTGCCGCTGTTGTAGACGTTGTCACCGGTCGTCCAGACGGTGCCGGGGATGCCGTCGAGCAGCGCGGCGGTCGCGCTGTCACCCGAACCGGAGTTCGAGATGTCGCCCGCGCCGACGAACACCGGGTCACCACCGGGCGGCGGCGTGGTGGTGGTCGTGGTGGGCGTCGTGCCGGTGGTGACGACCAGCTGCGGGGCGGTCGCACCGGACTCGCGCGAGTCGTAGTCGACGCCGTCGCTGTTGGACGAGGTGACCCCGATGCTGTACGTGCCGTTGCCCGTGACGTAGGAGGTCACGTCGACCTCGTACCAGGCGTTGCGCGCCACCGAGCCGAGCGAGCCGAGCGTGGCGCCGTCGATGGCGGGCTGGTCGTTCCAGGTGACACCGGTCTCCGACCACGTGGTGTCGGTCATCGACCGGAACGTGCCGCCGCCGGGGCTCTGCGACCCGGAGACGTCGTCGGTGTGCACGCGCAGCTTGGCGCTGCCGACCGTGCCGGACACACCCGACACGGTGAACTTGAGGAAGGTCCGCTTGATCGGCGAGTTGTCCACGCCGAGCTGGCCGGACGTGCCGTGGTTCGTGCCGGTGGCGGAGTTGTCGACGTAGGTGTCCGCGGAGGGGGTGAAGGTGGTGGTGGCGGCCGACGCGGTGTCGGACGTTGCGACGACGGTGAGGGTGCTCGCGATGAAGACGCCTGCGGCGACCACCGCGATGGGGGCCCTGCGACCTGACATGCCGAAACCCTTCGCTTCCTGATGTACCGGACAAGGGCCTGGGGAACGGTAGGGACGCGCGAGCACGATGGGGTGATCGCCCGGAGGCGGGCGGGTGAACTGCCCGCGAACGCCCCTACCCGCTGCGTCACTCCGCATACTTGCGGTCGTTGATCGATGTGACGAAATCTCGGAGAGGCGGCGGATGTACGACTTGGTGCTGTTCGGAGCGACCGGTTTCACCGGTGGGCTCACCGCGGCGTACCTGGCGGTGAACGCGCCCGGCGGTATGCGCTGGGCGCTGGCGGGCCGCAGCCCGGCGAAGCTCGCGGCGGTGCGGGAGCGGCTGGCGCAGATCGACCCGGCCTGCGCCGACCTGGACCTGCTCACCGCCGACGTGACCGACGACCGTTCGCTGCGGGCGGTCGCCGAGTCGGCGCGGGTGGTCGTCACGACCGTCGGGCCGTACGTCCACTACGGCGACGGGTTGGTGGCGGCGTGCGCGCGGGCCGGCACGGACTACGTCGACCTGACCGGCGAGCCCGAGTTCGTCGACCGCACTTACCTGCGCCACCACGCGACGGCGGTGGAGTCCGGGGCGCGGCTGGTGCACTCGTGCGGGTTCGACTCGATCCCGCACGACCTCGGTGCGTACTTCACCGTGCAACGGCTGCCCGAGGGCGTGCCGATCTCGCTGGACGGGTTCGTCAGCGCTTCGGCCACGTTCTCCGGCGGCACGTTCCACTCGGCGGTGACGGCGTTCTCACGACTGCGCTCGTCCGCTTCGGTCGCGAGGCAACGGCGCAGGGCGGAGGGGAGGCCGGTCGGCCGGATCGTGCGGGGCAAGGTCGCGAAACCCGGCCACGACAAGAGGATCGGCGCGTGGGTGCTGCCCGCGCCGACCATCGACCCGCAGGTGGTGCTGCGTTCGGCGGCGGCGCTGGACCGGTACGGGCCGGAGTTCTCCTACGGGCACCACATCGCGGTGCGGAAGCTGCCGGTCGCGCTCGGCCTCGTGGGCGGGATGGGCGCACTCGTCGCGCTCGCCCAGCTCCCGCCCGCCCGCGAGTGGTTGCTGGATCGGAAGAAGGCCGGTGACGGGCCGACCGCGCAGCAGCGGGCCGAGTCGTGGTTCAAGGTCGTCTTCTTCGGCGAGGGCGGCGGCGAACGGGTGGTGACCGAGGTGTCCGGCGGAGACCCGGGCTACGACGAGACGGCCAAGATGCTCGCGGAATCCGCGCTGTGCCTGGCTTTCGACCACCTGCCGGAGACGTCGGGGCAGGTGACCACGGCGGTGGCGATGGGCGACGCGCTGACCGCGCGGCTGGCGAAGGCGGGCATCGGGTTCTCCGTGCGGTAGGGCCGGTGCGTCACGCCCCGTGGAGCTCACCTCGTGCGGCACGGAAAACAGCCTCGGCGACCCGCTTCAGCGGCGGTGAGTCGAGCTTCCACTGCTGCCAGTACAACGGCACGTCGACCGGCTGGTCCGGGTGCAGGTGGACCAGCCGGCGGTGCCGCTTGACCTGGTGCTCGCTGAGCAGCGCCCAACCCGCGCCCGCCGCCACGGCGTCCTCGAACACCGGCCCGTCCGGCAGGAGGTGCCGGTGCCCGGAGGCCGAGCGCCCGGTGACCGACCGGCAGAACGCGTCCTGGAGGTCGTCCTTCTCGTCGAACACCACCACCGGCACATCGCACAACGCCTTGTCCTGCCAACGTTTCGCGAACGCCCGATCGGCCACGGCGTGGTAGCGCATGCTTCCCAGCGGTCGGACGCCGCACCCCTGCACGGGTTGCGGCGACGACGTGACGGCCGCGACCACGAGACCTCGGCGCAACGACTCCGCGGTGTGGTCCTGGTCGTCGCGGAGCAGGCCGAGCACGATCCCGTCGTCGCTCGCGAGTTCCCGCACCGCCGCGCGGAACCACGTGGACAGCGAGTCGGCGTTCACCGCGACCTGGATCGGTGTCGGGCGTTCGGCCAGGCCCAGTTCGGCGAACGCGTCCTGCTCCAGCAGCGCCAGCTGACGGCCGTAACGGGCGATCACCGCGCCGGACTCGGTGAGGCGAGCCGGTTTCGCGCGCACCAGCAGCACCCGTCCGGTGCGCTGCTCCAACGCCTTGATGCGCTGGCTCACTGCCGACGGCGTGACGTGCAGCGCCCGCGCCGCCGCGTCGAACGTGCCCTCGTCCACCACGGCCAGCAGCGTGCGCACCGACTCCGCGTCCAGCATCACAGTGGCTGATGATACTTAAGGAAATGTAGCTGGTCTTACTGTCGATGCCTTCCTAGCGTGGCCACCGTGATGTACGCACTGCTCGCCGGACTCGGCGCCGGACTGTCCCTGATCGTCGTCATCGGTGCCCAGAACGCCCTGGTGCTCCGGCAAGGTGTGCTCCGCCGACAGGTTCCGGCGATCGTGGCGATCTGCGCCGCCTCCGACGCCCTGCTCATCGCCCTGGGCGTCGGCGGAGTCGGAGCCGTCCTCACCGCGTGGCCGCCCGCGCTCACCGCCGTCCGGTGGTCCGGTGCGGCATTCCTGGTCGGCTACGGCGTGCTCGCGGTGCGCCGGATGCTGCGGCCGGCCGCGTTGCAGGTCGGCGGGGCGGCGTCGGCCGCCATCGTCACGTGCCTGGCGCTGACGTGGCTCAACCCGCACGTCTACCTGGACACCGTGCTGCTGCTCGGCACCGCGTCCACGTCGTTCGGCGAGGACCGCTGGTGGTTCGGGCTCGGGGCGATGGCCGGCAGCGTCCTGTGGTTCACGTCCCTCGGGTTCGGGGCACGGTGGCTGTCCGGTCTGTTCACCCGGCCTTCGGCGTGGCGGGTGCTGGACGGCGCGGTCGCGGTGGTCGTCACGGCCACCGGGGTTTCGCTCGCGCTCGGCGCCTGATACCGCATTTTTACGGTTGTTTGCGCTTGCCGACGACTCTTATGCCATACGACAGCGAATATACTCGGAATGGAGGCATTTCGCCCTGAACGGCCGCTCGTTCACCTAGCATTGTGCGATCGAAAGACGGTCGGCTTCGCCCGCGGAGGAGTGCGCATGTTCGTGGGTCGAACCGGCCTGGTATCCCTCGTCGAGCAGTTGGTACTGGTGGACGGCACGCCGCCGGTCCCGGTCGGCCGCGACCGGCCGGTGCTGGTGGTCGAGGGGTACGGCGGCTCCGGGCGCACCGAATTCCTGCACACGCAGTGGTCGCGGTGGAAAGCGGATACGCCCACCGTATGGGTGGACGCCCGTCTGGTGGACGACCCGGAGAGCCATTCGCTGCGGCCCCTGTTGGTGGCCGTGATGCAGGGGCTGAGTGAAAAGGTCGGCGGGTACGAGGTGAAGTTCCCGCGCGTGGTGCTCGCGCACATCGCGATGGAGAGCCCGGTACCCGATGTCGACCCCGAGCGGGCCAAGCAGACCATGCGCCGGCGGCTCATCGAGTACCGCGACCGCGACGCGCTGATCACGCTGGTCGGCTCCCTGCTGGGGACCTCGCTCGGCGCGGTGACGCCGAACGTGCCCGGCGCGGACGTCGTGGCCGACACGGTGGCGCAGGCCATCGTCGACCGGCTGAGGAGGGCGTCCAAGCTGGCCAAGTTCACCTGGGACGAATCGCTGGCCTGGTTCGGCCACCAGGACAACAGGCTGCGGTTCGACCCGGTGGCCGCGCTGGTGCAGCTGAGCAGGCAGGCCGCGATCGACACCGCGGACGTGCGCGGCGACGTGGACGACCTGCTGGTGGCCGCGCTGCTCGCGGACGTGCGGGAGAGCCTCGCTCGGGTCGCCGGGCGGCCGTGGAACGCGCTGGTGCTGCTGGACGAGGGGGACGTGCCCACCGCGCGGTCGTTCATCGCGGCCCTGCTGCGGATGCGGCGCAGCCGCGCCAACCGCTCGCCCGACCCGTCCACCACCCCGGTCGACCCGCTGGTGGTGGTCACCACCAGCGGCGGACGGCTCGCGGCCGACCTGCCGGGCCGGGACGAGGCGCGCCCGTCGTGGCTGGCCATCGACCTCGGCGAGCTCACCGAGCAGGACGTGCACGACATGGCCCGCGCCCACATCTGGCCGCCGGAGCTGGGCACCCGCCGGGTCGCCGACGCCGTCTACCGGCTGACCGGTGGCCACGCCGCCGCGACCGACCTGGTGCTGCGCGCCCTGGAGACCGCGCCCGGCCTGGTGGACCGGGTGGACGAGGTGCTCGGCCGCCCCGGCACCACCGCGAGCCTCACCGTCGAGGAGGAGCTGCTGGGCCGGATCGTCAAGGGCCTGGGGCCTGGTGACGACGTCGGCGAGCACCTGGTGACGCTGTCCGCCGCCCGCGACCGGACCGAGGCCGGGAAGCTGCGCGAACTGCTGGACCACCCGCCCGGCCTCGACCTGATGATGTCCACCACGCTGTGGTCCGGCCGCAGCCCGCAGGGGCTGCCCGCGTTGCCGAGGTTCATCCGCTACCTGGGTCTGCGCGCCCTCGCGGCCCGCTCGGACGGCCAGGACTGGGTCACCGTGTTCACCGCGCTGCGCGACCAGGCCCTGGCGGACGGCGACCACGCCGGACGCCTGCACCACGAGCTCGCCCTGGGCGACACCGCCCTGGTCGCGGCGGAGCTCGGCGAACTGCTGCCCGACCTGGCGGACGAGGAGTGGCTGGCCCTGCTGGACGGCATCACCGCCACGCCCCGGCTGGTCGCCGAACCGCAGTCGGCCGCGGTGGACGGCCGGGACCTGGTCCGCCGGCTGATCGGCACCCTGCACGCGCTCGGTGACCCCAGGCTGAGCGAGCGCAAGGCGCTGTGCCGCCGATACCTGTTGGCGGAGAACGACTTCCGCACCCTGGCGGGCTCCTCCGAGGCGTTCCTGCTGCGTGCCCAGCACTACCACCGCCTGGCGGAGCGGCTGTGCTGACCGGAAGGACCGGAGAGGAGCCGCGGCGATGCCGCCGGAAGAGCTGAGGAACAGGTTCCACCTGAAGGTCTACCCGCGCCGGAACAAGTTCTTCCGGGGCTGGTGGGACAAGTGGCTGCGGGTCGTGGTGGTGGCGGCCGTGCTGGTCGCCGCGTTACCCGGCTACCTGGCGGTGGACTGGCTGTCCGCCCGGCTGAGCTGCCGGGACGGCGCGCCGTCCGGGGACATCTGGTCGGCGGGCGGCGAGTGCGTCGGCGTCAGTTCCGGGCCGTACGCGTTCGGGCTGGACGCGTTCGGGCCGGTGCTGGCGAAGATCGCCGAGCAGAACGCGAACGCGGGCAAGGCGGGCTGCCAGCCGGGCGCGGCCCCGGTGACGGTGGCCGTGCTGTCCACGCTGACCTCGCCGAACGGCGGCGGGCGCACGTTGCACGAGATCGAGGGCTACGCCGCGGCTCAGGCGAGGGCGAACGGCGTCGGGTGCATCCACCCGTTGCTGCTCAAGGTCGCGCACATGGGCGCGACCCAGCAGGCGGCGACGCGGGTCGCGGAGATCCTGCGGGACGACCCCTCGGTGGTGGGTGTGGTCGGCATGGGCCTGAGCGACCAGCGTTCGGCCGACGCCGCGGACGTGCTCGGCGCTCCAGGCCAACCGATGCCGATGGTGGGCGCCCTGATCACGGCCGAGGGCTTCGACGCCGACGGCTCGGCCGACGACCGGCCCGACTACTCGACGTGCGACGAGAGCGCCAACTACGACAACGGGATCGGCGAGGGCTACTTCTACCGCGTGGCGCACCGCAACTCCAAGCAGATCAGGCTGCTCGGCGACTTCCTCAAGACCGGGCCGGACTTCATCGTGACGCCGAACGACAAGCGCGACCCGTACACCTGCACGGCCCTGCCGTTCGTGCGCAGACTGGGCGAGCGCCCGGAGGTGAAGTTCGACCCCACCGACCCGGCCACGGTGAGCCTCGCCGCGCAACGGATCTGCGGCCGGCCGGGCAGCGTGACCGCGTTCTACATCGCCCGCAGCCGCGACCTGGGCCGGTTCCTGCGCAGCATCGACGAGCAGTACCGCAACGGCCTGTGCGAGGCGACCTCGATCACCGTGGCCAGCACCTCGGACGCGGTCCGGATGCGGGTGCCGGAGGTCGACCCGGAACTGGAGGGGGCGCGCGGGCAGGCGTTGAGGTCGACGGTGTTCCGGGACGGCACGCTGAGGTTGGTCTACACGCCGTTGGCCGACGCGGATTCGTTGCGCGGCAGCAACACCGAGTTCTCGACCTTGGAGGACCTGTTCGAGGCGGCCGGTTTCGACCTGAGGCACCTGGACGGTGGCTGGGCGATCAACGCGTATGACGCCCTCTACACGATGTCGGAGGCGGTGCGGACGTTGAGTGTCAACAGCGAGGTGACGCGCAGTGTGCTCAACAGCGCCATCAGCGGGTTCGCGGCGGGTAGCGGACGCCTCGGGGCCGGTGGGCGGATCGAGTTCGACAACAGCGGCAACCGGACCGGCGACCCGGTGGCCGTGCAGCTGTGCCCACCCCGTGAAGGCGACCGCCCGGTGACCGTTCGGGTCGACGCGCAGAGCTCACCGGCGAGCACCCACTGCCGGTGAGCAACCCTCTGCCGGTGAGCTACCCGTCGTCGGATTCCACGTGTGAACAGGATCGTGCTCAGCAGGTGCAGGAGGAACGGGTGACGAGTCGACCTGGGCGACCGCAGCAGGGCGCACCGGGACAGTGGCAGCACAGTCGGCCGGCACAACCGCGGCAGGGCTCGCCGGGGCCGGCTGGACCGGAGCACAGGCCGGTGTCGCAGCGGCTGTGGTTGATCGGGATCGTGGCAGACGTGGCGGCGGTGCTGGCGGTGCTCGCGGGATCGACGCGGAACATCGTGGTGGTCGTCGGCGCGGTCGCACTGCTCCTGGGCACGGTGCAGTTGATCACGAGTCGGGGCGGACCCGTCGACAAGTGGGTGTTCCTGGCGGTCATCGGCATCGTCGCGGGCGCGGTGACGATCACCGCCGTGGTCAGCCGTTCGCCGGCGGACACACCGCCCGACGCGGGCAGCCCGACGGTCGGCGGGACCACGCGCGCGGCGGAGCTCTCCGGCCCCGTCGTCCAGCCGACCGCGACGACCGCACCCGCCGCCCCCGTCATCGGCCGGGAGAGCGGTCCGACCCCGCTCCAGCTGACCGACGACCACGCCGTGGACCTGGACTCCCGGGAACCGGACTGGGATGCCGACCGGGAGGCGGTTCCCGGCAAGTACGACCTCCGCTACGACGGCGGCTACCTGTGGACGTCCGAAGAGATCGCACCCGTCAAGCCGGACGCGACCCCGACCACCTGTGCGACAGCCGGGTACGACGACGACATCCCGGCGGATGATCTCGACGTCGGCGCGGCGTTCTGCGTGAAGACGACCGGCGGTGCGGTCGCGCGGATCGTCATCCGCGACAAGGGCGGCGACCCCGGGAAGCTGACGCTGGATGTCGTCGTGTGGAAGAAGCCCTAGACCTGGGAAGGCCCCCAGGCCTCCACCCGGTCCGCTGGGAGTCCGACGTCACCGGAGGTCGGCGAAGAACGCGCGGACGTCCTCCACCAGCAGCTCCGGGGTCTCCAGCGCCGGGAAGTGGCCGCCCCGGTCGAACTCCGTCCACCGACGCACGTCGTACAGCTTCTCCACCACCCCGCGCACCGGCAGGATGATGTCCCGCGCGAACACCGCCACGCCCACCGGCACGGGGCACGGGGTGGCGCCGCCGGCGGTCTCGCGGGTGATCCTGAGCGCCGACCCCGCCGTGCCGGTCAGCCAGTACAGCGACACGGTGGCGAGCAGCTTGTCGTCGTCCACGTCCGACGCGGGGTCCAGCCACTCGGTGAACTTGTCGCCCACCCAGCCCAGCAGCCCGACCGGCGAGTCGGTCAACCCGTACGCCACGGTCTGCGGCCGGGTCGCGTGCATCACCTGGTAGCCGGGCCGTTGGGCCAGGAAGCGCCTGATCCTGCCCACCCGGTCCAGGTCCGTGTCGGACAACCCGTCGGTGCTCGGCGGCGGGGGAGTGGGCACGTAGTTCAGGTGCACGCCGACCACCTCGTCCGGTGCGACCGCACCCAGCGCGCGCGAGATGCCCGAGCCCCAGTCGCCGCCCTGCGCGCCGTACCGCCGGTAGCCCAGGCGGCCCATCAGCACCGCCCAGGCGCGGGCCACCCGGTCGACGTCCCAGCCCCGGTCCCGGGTCGGGCCGGACGGACCGGAGCCCGGGATGGACGGGATCACCAGGTGGAAGTCCCGGGACAGCGGCTCGGCGACGTCCAGGAAGTCCAGCACGGAACCCGGCCAGCCGTGGGTCAGCACGAGCGGCAGGGCGTCCTCGCGGGGTGACCGGACGTGCAGGAAGTGCACCCGCTGCCCGTCGACCACGGTGGTGAACTGCGGCCACGCGTTGAGCGCCGCCTCCTGCGCCCGCCAGTCGAACGCCTGCCACCGCGCCACCAGCTCACGGGTCCGGCCGAGCGGGAAGCCGTAGTCGCGGCCCGCGTCGGGCAGCTCGTCCGGCCAGCGGGTGCGGGCCAGGCGGTCGCGCAGGTCGTCCAGGTCGGCCTGCGGGACGTCCAGCTTGAACGGCTCGATCATGGTCACTCCGTTGGTCTCACCAATGTTGGCACGGCCAACGATACACCCACTCGTTGGTTGCACCAACGATTACTCGGGCAGTGCTCCCGCAACGCCCGCGACCGCGCTCAGCGGCCTTCCGGTGGCGACGGACGAGCCGACCCCTCGACAGCTCGTCCGACGCCCGTCACCGGAGCGCCGCGGGTTCGCGCGGGGCGCGCCGCGTCACCCGTCATCCCCTTGCGGCGCTTCGGACAGCGGCGCCACGACACGGGTGGCGCCCAGCGCCAAGCCGAGCTGGAACCGGTTCTCCACGCCGACCCGGTCCATCAGCGTGCGCATCGTGTAGGCGATGGTGCGCCGGCTGATCCCGAGCTGCTGCGCGGCCGACGAGTCGGTGTGCCCCTCGGCGAGCAAGGCGAGCACCGCCTGCTCCCTGGGCGTGAGCGCGATCGGTGGCACGCCGCCCCTCCGCGGGTCTCTGGCTGTGGACCACAGCTGTTCGAACAGGGCGATGAAGGCACCCACCACGGCGGGCTCGTCGATCTCGAACGCACCCGCCTCCAGGTCGAGCGGATCGGCGGGCAGCAGCGCCACCCGCCGGTCGAACACCATCAGCTTCAGCGGCACGTCCGGGCGCTCCCGGTAGTCCCAGCCCAGGGTGGCCAGCTCGCGGGCCGCCGCGCAGCTCGCGTCGCCGTCCGACGGCGGCACGCCGCACGTGCGCACCCGCACGCCGCGGGCCAGCAGTCGGCGGTCCAACGGCAGCGCGGCGCGGGCCGCGTCGGGCGCGAAGGACCGCTCCGGGTTGACCGACAGGTGCTCGCGGCGCTCCACCGCGATCAGCTCGGCGATCCGCTGCCGGGTCGTCGCACGGTCCGCGAGGTGGTTCGCGCGCAGGCCCCCGACCTGCGGCAGCACCGCCCCGACCACCGCCCGGTGACGTCGGGCGTACTCGTCCAGGTCGACCACCCTGGGCCGGCGCCGGCGCACCTCGGCGAGCACGGTGGCGGGTGGCGCGGGCGCCCACACCTCGTGCGACCGGCCCGGCACGACGACCGCCCGGACGGCGGCCAGCTCCTCCAGCGCGACGCCCACCCGGCGCGGCGGCAGCCCCAGGTCCGACGCGAGCACGGGGAGGGCGCGGGGCCCGAACGTGGCCAGCGTCCGGTAGACGAGGTCGGCGTCCGGCGACAGCCCCCAGCGCACCAGCGTCGGGATCGCCGCACCGTGGGGCAGCCCCGCGTGCCTCGCCGCCATGCCCTGTCTCCCCCTTCGTCCGACACCGACACCCAACCTCGCGACCGCTCCGGCGGGCAAGGGCCACGGGTGCGTTGCACAAACACGCAACCGGGCCGGCGTTCGGCATGGCCACCCGGGACGACGTGCGACGGCTCGCCACGGCGCTGCCCGAAGTCACCGAGCGCGCGACGGCGGACGGCCTGGCGGGTCAGGGACAAGCTGTTCGTCGGGGACCGGCCGCTGCGCCGCGCCGCCTCCTGGTCGCCGCCGTCGGTGGCGCAGACGGCCCGGATGGCGGGCAGTCTGGATGGCGCGGGAGCCGGAGGGCATGTCGATGGTGGCGGTGGACGGGTGACGCGGCGCGTTCCGGGAGAACGCGCCGCGCCCCGACGTCACCAGGAGCTGTTCTGCCACCCGGTGCCGAGGTAGACCTGGTCGAAGCCGTTGCCGTCGTTGTCATCCGTGTACGCGACGGTGATCAGACCCCACGCGTCCACACCGATCGCGGGCTCGTCCTGCCGTCCCGTCACGGTCTGGTCGGTGGCCTGGCGGGGGAGCCGGCCCGTGACCGAACCGTCCGGGTTGAGGCCCTGCGTGTGCACGTCGGACGCGACCACCGAGGTGACCACGACGCCGCGCTGGTCGTCGATGCCGATCTGCGGATCGGTCCCGTCGACCAGAGTATCCACAGTGGACTGTGCCGTGCCGGCCGCGTTGAAGGAGCGGACGGCGGTCTGCAACGTTCCGGTGTGGTCGCTCTCCCAGGAAACCGCGAAGTCGCCGTTGAAGTTCGCCGCCACGGAAGCGTGCCGCTGCTGCCCGCCACCGCTGACGTTCACCGCTCCCTGCGCCAGCTTCACCCCACCGGACGGGGTGAGGATCTTGCGTGCCACGTTGAAGAAGCCGTTGCCGTCGCCATCCTCGTCCCACACCACGATCGCGTTGCCCGCCGCGCCCATCGCGACGTCCGGGCGCTGGTGCGTGCCGCCGGCCGTGTGCACCTGCGCCTCGTACGTCTTCGACGACACGGACGCGAAACCCGCCACCCGGACGGTTGGTTCGGTGGTGGACTGCTTGTCCTCCCAGGTCACCGCGAACCCGGCCGTGTCCGGGTCGGCGGCCACCGCTGGGACGCTCTGTTGGCCGTCGGACGAGGCGTTGGCGGTCGCGGAACCGGCGATCGTGCCGTCGGTCCGCACCACCCGTACGGCGATGTTGTAGAAACCGTTGCCGTCCGGGTCTTCCGACCAAACCACGACCGCGCTGCCGTCGTCGTGCAGCGACACGTCGGGCTGCACGTGCCGCCAGTCACCCGTGCCGCCTGCGGACAGCTTCTTCTCGTACCGCGACACGCCGTCCTTGAACAACCTGATCCAAACGTCGCTGTGCACGGGGTCGGCCGGAGTCGCCGAGTCGCGGTCGTCCTCCCACACCACGGCCGTGTACCCGTTGCGCACGGTCGAAACGGCGGCGTTGTCCTGGTCTCCGGTCGCGGTGGAGTTCGCCGTCGTCCACGTGACGGCGGCGGACGCGGTACCCGTGCACACCAGGACGAGCACGGCGGTCAGGGCGAGGATCTTCTTCATGGCACCTGCAATCCGGGGTTGCCGGCCTGGATGATGTAGCTCTGCAACGTCTTGACCGGGTAGTCGCGCGTGGTCACCCGGTCCACGAAGCGGAAGTCGACCGCCACCTGGCCCGGTGTGGTGAGGGTGCGGACGTAGCCGCGCAGGTTCTTGTAGAACTTCACGTGCGGGTTGAGGCTCGACAGACCGTTGTCGGCCGCGTTGCCGTCACCACCGGAGGTGACCGACGTGGTGACCAGCTCCGTGCCGACGATGCGGTCCTGGGTCTTGTAGTCCAGCATCAGGTTGCTCGCCCACGACCGGTGCACGTCACCGGTCAGCACTACGGTGTTCCGCAACCCCGCAGCGTCCCAGCCGCGCTGGAGCCGGTCGCGGTTGGCGCTGTAGCCGTCCCAGGAGTCCATCGACTTCGCACCGTCCGCCGACGCCAGCTTCTGCGCGAAGAACACCTGCTGGCCCAGGAAGTCCCAGGTGCCTGCCTTCTGCCGCATCCCGTCCAGCAGCCACGTCTCCTGCCCGGTGCCGGTGAGCGTGCGGGCGGGGTCGTCGGCCTCCGGGCACACCTTCGTGCCGTCGCCGCACGCCTGGTCGTTGCGGTACTGCCGGGTGTCGAGCATGTGGAAGGTGGCCAGGCTGCCCCACCGCACCCGCCGGTACAGCTGCATGTTCTCCGCCACCGGGGCCTGCGCGGACCGCAGGGGCATGTGTTCGTAGTACGCCTTGTACGCCGCCGCGCGGCGGGCTTTGAAGTCACCTGCCGGGGAGCCGTCGTTGCGGATGAGGTTGGCGTAGTTGTTCTCGACCTCGTGGTCGTCCCATACGAGCAGCCAAGGCGCGACGGCGTGCGCGGCCTGGAGGTCCGGGTCCGTCTTGTACTGCGCGTGCCGCACCCGGTAGTCGGCGAGCCCGGAGATCTCCACGGCCGGCGTGTGCTTGCGCACGTTCGTCGTGGACGCCGCGCCTTCGTAGATGTAGTCGCCCAGGTGCAGGATGAGGTGCGGGTTCTCCTCGGCCATCCGCCGGTACGCGGTGAAGTACCCGGCCTCGTAGTGCGAGCACGAGGTGAACAGCATGGTCAGCGCCGGCGAGGTGCCGGGCGCGGGCGCGGTCACCGCACGGCCGACCGGGGAGATGAAGCCCGAGGCGCGGAACCGGTAGTAGTACTCGCGTCCTGCCAGGAGCCCGGTGACTTCGACGTGCACGCTGTGCGCCCAGGTCTGGTTGGCGCTGAACGTGCCGGACTTCACCACCTGCGTGAACCTCTGGTCGGTGGCGACCTGCCACTCCACGCCGACCGGTGCGCTCGACATGCCACCGAGGCCGTCGGGGTTGAGCGGGCTCGGCGCGAGGCGCGTCCAGATGACGAAGCCGTCCGGTGCGGGCTCACCGGACGCCACGCCGAGTGTGAACGGGTAGGCGATGGCGCTTGCGGACGAAGGGGCGAGGACCGTGACGCCGGCACCGGCGATGCCGCCGGCGATCAGGGTCCGCCGTGTCAGTGGGGACATGGGGAGTTGTGCCTCCTTCTCAGGACAACGCACAGAAGAGTGACCACGACGACGGCTACTCCGCGCATCCATAGATGCGTACACCGTGAAGGTGATCGCCGGCCATCCCCGACGTGTACACCCGGATGTCGAATCGGTGTCCGTGGGGAAACCCCACTCACACGCGCACCCCCGGCGAAGGTGGGCCTGGAGTATTTCGGTTACCTCATCGCCTCGTGCCGGCTAGCCTCCGAGGGTCATGGGGGAGAATCGGGAAGTGGCCACGGCCACCTCGCTCCGCGGACTGAACCACGACGTGTGGGAGCCGTTCCGGAGCGCCTACGGCAGGCTTGACGCCGCCGGGTTCATGGCGGTGCACGGCCCCGACCTGATCCGCGCCGAGGGTGCGGCGAAGCGGGTCAGGGGCCGTGCGGAGTACGCCACCGAGATCGCGGAGTGGTTCGCGCGCGTGGCCGCGAGCGGGGACTCGCTCGGCATCGCGTTCCGGTTCCTGGAGCGCCTCGCCGACGGCGACGCGGCCAGTGAGCGCGGGATCTACCGGATCGACGCGGTCCGCGCCGGCGCGCCGAAGGTCTTCTACGGCAGGTTCCACGTGTTCTGCCGCAGGATCGACGGCCGGTGGCGGATCGTGGTCGACTACGACGACGAGGAGGGCGCGACCGAGGAGGTCTTCGCCTCGGGCGCGGCGATGGACGACGTGACGGCGTTCAGCGAGTAGACCGACACCGCCAGCCAGATCAGCGAGCCGCCCGCCAGCACGTGGACTCCGCTGGTCACCGGCGAGTCGGGCAGTCGGGCGGCGATGGCGAGCACGGGCAGCGCGACGGCGTAGATCCACACCGCCACGCGCGGGTGCACCTTCGCGCGCAGCATCGCGGCGGCGAACAGCGCGGTGCCGACGGCGAACACCAGAGCGCTCGCCAGCAGCACGACCCCGGTCGACGGGGTGGGTGTGACGTCGAGCGGGAACAGCACGATGTTCAGCGCGTAAGCCGCCCCGCCGAACAGGCCGAGGCCGACCACGTTGACCGCGAACGCGATCGACGTGAACCGGTCGGCCCGGTGCAGCTGGGTGAGCTGGAGCGCGGTGATCAGCGGCAGGGCGAGCGCCGGTGACAAGCCGATCACCAGGCTGGTGGGCAGGGTTTCGCCGAGGAACGCCTCGGCGGCCCCGGTCACCACGATCAGGACTCCGGACAGGACGCCGAACACGGCGCCGAAGCGCAGCAGGAAGGTCATGGCCGCAACGCTAGGAACGGGCAGCGGCCGGCCGGCAGTGCCGAGCGACCGGAGCCGGGGGTGCCGGTGGGCACGTGCCGACCGGCACCCCGGTCTGCCGTCCGACCGGCAGTAGCCTGCGGTGGTGCGCCCGGTCCCGTGGTTGTCCCCGCTGCTCTACGGGGTTGTGCTGGTCGTCGGCTGCTACGCGGGCATGGCGGGACTGGGCGTGGTGCGCCCGGAGTTCGTGGCGGGTCTGGTCGTGCTGGCCCTGGTGGACGTGTTCGAGCGTCGCCGACACCCGGAGCGGACGCCGCCCACACCCGCCGTGGCGCTGCTCGTGGTCCGGGCGGCGCTGGTCGTCGTGGTGGCCGCCGCCGACGGTTCCGGCATGTCCCGCGTGCTGTTCCTGCTGCTGCCGTTCGGCGCGTACTTCGTGTTCGGCCGGCTGGTCGCGATCGCGCTCGGGCTGGTCTGCGTCGCCCTGGTGGTGATCACGTTCCAGGTCACCGTGCCCGGCTGGACGCGCCAGGTGGAGCAGGTGTCCGACCTCCTGATGTTCGCCGTGGGACTGGTGCTGACCGTCGCGATGGCGGCGGTCGCGGTGGAGGAGCAGCGCGGCCGGGCGAAGCTGGCCGAACTGTCCGCCGCCGCCGAGCGCAACCGGGTGGCGCGCGACATCCACGACGGCCTGGGCCACCACCTGACCGCTGTCTCCGTGCTGCTGGAGAAGGCCTCCGCCTTCCGCGACCGCGATCCCGCCGTCGCCGACCAGGCCGTGGCCGACGCCCACGAGTCGGCTCGACGGGCTTTGGAGGACGTGCGGCGGTCGGTGCGGACCCTGCGCGAGCCGTTCCGGCTGTCGTCGGCGTTGGGGGAGCTGACCAGCGGGCTCAAGGTGACGCTGGACTGCGCCGGTGACGAGGGCGACTACGACCCTGCCGTGCTGCTGGCCGTGTACCGGGCGGCGCAGGAGGGCATCACCAACGTCCTGCGACACGCCAACGCGTCCGCCGTGTCGGTGAACGTCCACTGTGGAGAGGTCGACCTCCGGCTCGTGGTGGCCGACGACGGCCGGGGGTTCGATGGTGGAGAAGGGTTCGGGTTGCTGGGCATGAGGGAACGGGTGGCCCAGGTCGGTGGGGCGGTGGAAGTGCACAGTGCGCCCGATGCGGGAACCCGCCTCGTGGTGACCGTTCCCCGGCGGACGTCGTGACGGACGTGCGCGTGCTGGTGGTGGACGACCAGCAACTGATCCGGGAGAGCATCGCATCGCTGCTGGACATCCAGCCCGGTATCGCAGTCGTCGGCACCGCCGGCGACGGTCGGCAAGCGGTGGACAGGGCGATGGAACTGAACCCGGACGTGGTGCTGATGGACGTCCGGATGCCGGTGATGAACGGCATCGACGCACTGGCCGCACTTCGAACCCGACCCCGTCCTGTCGAGTGGTCATGCTGACCACCTTCGACGACGAGGAGTACGTCGTGCGGGCGCTGCGCGGTGGCGCCGTCGGCTACCTGCTCAAGGACCGACCCGCCCGCGAACTGGCCGCAGCGGTCCGCCTGGCACACGAGGGCATCGCCCAGTTCGACCCCGCAGCGGCAGCGCGACTCGCGACAGCCTTGGCGCGCGGAGCGGGCACACCACCAAGCGACCATTCGCTCACGGAGCGCGAAGTCGAGGTGCTCCGCTTCGTTGCCACCGGCAGCACGAACCGTGAGATCGCCCGCAGGCTCTACGTCAGCGAAGGCACCGTGAAGAACCACATCTCCCGCATCCTCAACCGCCTGGGCCTACGCGACCGCACCCAAGCCGCGATGTATGCCCGGGACCACGGCCTGGCCTAGGTGCAACCCGGGAGGCAAGGGCTCGGGCTCGGCGAAGGGCACGCGGCTTCGTCGGTCGTTCAGCGGCAGGTCGCGCGGTGTTGACGTCCTCGTTGTCTGCCTTGTGAAAGCTTGATCGAAACGGCGTTCGGCGGACGGTACTGGGCTGGACGGGTGAACCGGCTGTCGTACGGCTAACGACGCTTCGCGGTCCGTCGACAGCAAGGCCACCGACGTGCGCGAACAGGGGGACGGGTGTCATGGCCAAGAAGAAGAACGAAGCGTTGACGGCTTCACTCAGACGGTTCGTGCGCACCAAGGGCGCCGACTTCCTGAGGGACGGCAACGTGTCGTCGATCGGCATCGGCTACAAGGTCGAGGACGGCCAGCCGACGGATCGGATCGCCATCCAGTTCACCGTGAAGCAGAAGGCGGAGCCCGAGGCGCTGGGTGCGCTGGGTACCGCGCTGCTGCCGGAGACGATCACCGTGGACGGCGTCGAAGTGCCGACCGACGTGCTGGAACGCGACTACAAGACGAACTTCCAGGTGGTGTCGGAGCGGGCCTCCGGTGATCGCAAAACCCGCCTCGACCCGATCGCGCCGGGCGCCAGCGTGGGTCACGTGAAGGTGCCCGCGGGCACCGTCGGCTGCATCGTCTACGACCGGGCCGACGGCACGCCGTACATCCTGTCCAACTGGCACGTCCTGCACGGTCCCGACGGGGCGTTGGGCGACACCGTCGTGCAACCCGGCTCGCACGACGACAACCGCGTCGACCGCAACCGGGTGGGCAGGCTCGTCCGCTCGCACCTGGGCGCGGCCGGCGACTGCGCGATCGCCACGGTCGAGGACCGGGGGTTCGTCGGTGAAATCCTCGAACTCGGTGTGTGCGTGGACAAGATCGGTGAGCCGGAGCTGGGGGACAAGGTCGTCAAGAGCGGTCGGACCACCGGCGTGACGCACGGGATCGTGCGCCGCATCGACACCATCGTGAAGCTGGACTACGGCGGCTCGACGGGTGCCAAGGAGATCGGCTGCTTCGAGATCGGACCCGACCCGGCGCGTCCGGCGACCGGTGGCGAGATCAGCATGGGCGGCGACTCGGGCTCGGCGTGGATGTTCAAGGCCGCCAACGGCAAGACCACCAAGACCATGGCGGGCCTGCACTTCGGCGGCGAGGCGGGCGGCAACAGCGACGAGCACGCGCTCGCGTGCCTGCCGCAGTCGGTGTTCGAGAAGCTCGGCGTCACCATCAGGGCACCGAAGCCGGAAGCGTTGCCCAAGAAGGGCTTCGCGGCGGACTTCCTCGGCGTCGACGTCGGCCTGCCGGTGCTGGGTGCGGCGGCCGAGGCGGACGCGGTGGTGGTCGGCGGCTCCGAGGTCGTGGACTACACGCACTTCTCGCTCGCGCAGAGCAAGTCGCGGCGGTTCGCGATCTGGGTGGCCTGGAACATCGACGGCAAGACGCTGAAGGCGCTGAACCGCAGCGGGATCCCGTTCATCCTGGACTCGCGCATCCCGGCCGGGTTCCAGGTCGGCGACGAGCTCTACAAGGGCAACCGGCTCGACCGAGGCCACGTGGCGCGGCGCGCGGACCTGTTGTGGGGCAGCAAGACCGAGGCGGAACAGGCCAATGTGGACTCGTTCTTCTTCACCAACATCACGCCCCAGATGGACGACTTCAACCAGAGCATGCGCAACGGCGTGTGGGGCAGGCTGGAGGACGCGGTGATGTCCGACGTCGACGTGGACGACATGCGGGTCAGCGTCTACGGCGGACCGGTGTTCCAGGCCGACGACCGGGTGTTCCGGGGCGTCCGGCTGCCGCGCGAGTACTGGAAGGTCGTCGCGTTCGTGGAGCAGGGCGTGCTCAAGGCGCGGGCGTTCCTGCTGACCCAGAACCTGAACCAGTTGGAGGCGCTGGAACTCGACGAGTTCCGGGTGTTCCAGGTGAAGCTGGCGGACGTCGAACAGCGGTGCGGCTTCACGTTCCCGAAGTCGTTGCGGGCCGCCGACACGTCAGGGGTGCCGGAGTCGCTGGACGAGCGGCAGCCGTTGGACGCCCTGGAGTCCATCCAGTGGTGAACCCACGCTGACGCCCGGCTACCGCATCCCCGACTGCCCGGTTCCGGAGCGCACCCGTTGCGGGCACGATCCCGAAACGCCTCGAAGCCGGCCCACCGCGTTGCCGGAAGCCGCGACAGCGCGGATCGCGCGGTCTGCGGCTGCCGACAACGCGGCTTCGACCCGCTACAGCGAGGCGCGGACCTGCTTGGTCGCCGTCACGAGGTTGCGCAAGGCGGGCTCGACCTCGGCGTAACCGCGCGTCTTCAGCCCGCAGTCCGGGTTCACCCACAGCCGCGAACCCGGCACCGCCCGCACGGCCGCTGTCAGCAGTGACACCACCTCATCGGCGTCGGGCACGCGTGGGGAGTGGATGTCGTACACGCCCGGCCCCACGCCACGGCCGAAGCCGGTCGACCTCAGGTCGTCCAGGATCTCCATCTTCGACCGTGCCGCCTCGATCGTGGTCACGTCCGCGTCCAGGCCGTCGATCGCGTCGATCACCTCGCCGAACTCCGAGTAGCACAGGTGCGTGTGGATCTGGGTGGCCGGTGACGCGCCCGCCGTGGCCAGCCGGAACGCCCCGACCGCCCACTCCAGGTAGGCCGCGTGGTCGTCCGCCCGCAGCGGCAGCAGTTCCCGCAGCGCGGGCTCGTCGACCTGGACGATCCGGACGCCGGCGGCCTCCAGGTCGCGGATCTCGTCCCGCAGCGCCAGCGCCACCTGCGCCGCCGTCTCCGCCAACGGCTGGTCGTCGCGCACGAACGACCACGCCAGGATGGTCACCGGCCCGGTCAGCATTCCCTTGACGGGACGGTCGGTGAGGGACTGCGCGTACGAACTCCACGGCACGGTGATGGGTGCGGGCCGGGACACGTCGCCGTGCAGGATCGGCGGGCGCACGCACCGCGAGCCGTAGGACTGCACCCAGCCGGCCTCGGTGGTGGCGAAGCCGTCCAGGTGTTCGGCGAAGTACTGCACCATGTCGTTGCGCTCGGGTTCGCCGTGCACCAGCACGTCCAGCCCGATGTCCTCCTGCAACGCGATGACCCGTCCGATCTCCTCGCGCATCCGCGCCACGTATCCGGCCTCGTCCAGCCGTCCCGTCCGCACGTCGGCCCGCGCGGTGCGGATCGCGGACGTCTGCGGGAACGACCCGATGGTCGTGGTGGCCAGTGGCGGCAGGCCGAGCCGTGCCTGCTGCGCGGCGGCACGTTCGGCGTACGGGGCCCGCTCCCGGTGCGCAGGTCGCAGCGAGGCGATCCGCGCCCGCACGTGGTCGTCCCGGCGGGGTGTCACGCCGAGCGCCCGACCTGCGTCGACCGCGCCGCGCAGGGCCTGGGCGATGTGCACGACCTCCCGCACCTTCTGCCGCGCGAACGCCAACCGCTCGCGCACCCCGGGCTCCAGCGACCTCTCCGCGTCCAGGTCGTAGGGCACGTGCAGGAGCGTGGACGACGTCGACACGGCCACCTCACCCGCCGTGCCCAGCAGCATCGCGGCCTTCGCCACGGCCGCCGGGACGTCCGTCCGCCAGACGTTGCGCCCGTCCACCACACCGGCCACGACCGTCTTGTCCCGCAGGGAGTGCAGCGCCGGCACCGGGCCCGCGACCAGGTCCACCGCGATGGCCTCCACCGGGGTGGACGCGAGCACGTCCAACGCCGGCCCGAGGTCGCCGTAGTAGCCGGTGACCAGCAGCTTCGGCCGGTCCGTGAGGGCTCCCAGCCGTTCGTGGGCACGTCGCAGCGCGGCCAGGTCGTCCGGCGAACGGTCGCCGACGAACGCGGGCTCGTCCAGCTGCACCCACTCGACGCCCTCGGCGGCCAGCGTCCGCAGCAGCTCGGCGTAGCAGTCCAGCAACCGGTCCAGCAGGTCGAGCCGGCGGTCGCCCTTGGCCAGCAGCAGGAACGTCACCGGCCCGAGCAGCACCGGCCGAGTGGTCACGCCCAGCGCCCGCGCTTCCCGGTACTCGGCCACCGGCTTGTCCCCCACCAGCCGGAACTCCGTGTCCGGGCCGAGTTCCGGCACCAGGTAGTGGTAGTTGGTGTCGAACCACTTGGTCAGCTCCAGCGGGGGAGCGTGGTCGTGGCCGCGGGCCATGGCGAAATAGGTGTCCACTTCGGACAGGCCCAGCGCGCGGAACCGCTGCGGCACGGCGTCGAACAGCACGGCGGTGTCCAACACCTGGTCGTAGTACGAGAACGTGTTGCCGGGCACCGAGTCCAACCCGGCGTCACGCAGGTCCAGCCAGGTCGCGGCACGCAGTTCCGCGCCGACGGCGTGCAGGGCGGGTGCGTCGATGGCGCCCGACCAGTACCGCTCGACCGCGCGCTTCAACTCCCGGCGCGGGCCGATCCGGGGATAGCCGAGCACGGTGGCGCCGATGGTGGTGGTCACAAGCTCTCTCCTCGCGAGCGTGCGGACCGGTCCGGAACGCGGGCACGCTTCGCGGGCGGCACGGGTGCCGCATCCGCCAAGCCCACCCGAGAGGCCCCGGACCGCCGCGCACCGGTCGGTGCGCGGGCCGATGGCAGGTCTTCGGACTCGTGGGCGTCGTTCCCGTTCCTACCGGCCGTGGCTTCCCGGAGGCTTCCAGTGCTTGTGACTACGGCTTTCGTTCCCACTCACCGCTGCGGGGCAGTCCCGGACTCACACCGGGGTTCCCTCTTGCCCCGCCCCGTCGCAACGGGGCGGACCACCAGCACCGCCGAGCGTAGCGGATCATGGGAACGGGTTTCACGATGCGGGAATCACCTCACCGGGTCGGGTGGCGCTGCCGCAGCGTGAGCGGCCGGCGGGTAGTCCTTGAGCGGCACGGTGTCGTGCAGGCTGATGCCGTCGCGGTTGAACCTCGCCAGCGCTCGGGCGAGCGGCATGGGCAGGCGGCTCACCAGCCTGGCCCCGTTGCGCAGGAGCCACACGTCCCGCGGGGTGGCGGGCACGATGCGTTTCGCGGCGGCCCGCGCGGCCGTCCGGCTGCGGCGGACGTAGTCGCCGAGTTCCGCTTCGTACGATGCGAAAGCGCGTTCGTGGTCGCCGTTCGCCGCCGCGAGTTCGCCCGCGAGGGTGTACGCGCCGACGACGGCGAGGCTGGTGCTGCCGCCGACCGCCGGACCGGGGCAGTGGCCCGCGTCGCCGACCAGCGCCACCCGGCCCCGGGACCAGGTGTCCATGCGCAGCTGGGTGACCGAGTCGAAGTAGAACGCGCCGTCGTGGTCCAGCCAGCGCTCGGCCTCGGTCATCCCGGTGAACGCCGAGCGCAGCAACTCCTTCTGACGCACCGCGTCCCGGTAGTGGTAGTCCAGTTTTCCGCTGTGGAACAGGAACACCGCCCGTGCGTCGGGCAGGTTGCGCGCGCTGTACATGGCGGCGATCCGGCCGGGCTCGACGTACGCGGTGGTGTGTTCCGCGCGCTCGAGGCCGCCCGGCAGCGACTGCACCGCCAGGTACGCGCCGATGAAATCCTCGCGCACGTCGCCGAACACCAGTCGACGCACGTTGGAGTGCAGCCCGTCCGCACCGATCACCACGTCGAACCGGCGGGGCGCGCCCCGTTCGAACGTCACCTCGCCGTCGGCCGAGATGGATGTGATCGAGTCGCCGAACACGTACTCGACATCGCCGCGCGTGGCCTCGTAGAAGACGTCGCTCAGGTCGTCGCGCATGATCTCGATGTGCCGGTCGGACACCGCGCTGGACACGCGGCGCAGGTCCACCTCGACCGGCCGGGCGCCGGGGCTCCGGATCGTCATCCGGTCGGTGCCGGTCTTGAGGTCCAGCAGGGCCGGCAGCACGCCCATCCGTTCGGCGATGTCCATCGCGGGCCGGAACAGGTCGACGGCGTGGCCACCGGTCTTGCGCAGTGCCGGCGTCCGTTCGACCACCGTCACCTCGAAGCCGTGCCGGGCCAGCCAGTAGGCCGCCACCGGACCGGCGATGCTAGCGCCGGAGATCAGGATCTTCATGTCACTACCTCCTTACTTACCGGATGGTAAGTGAACGGCCGCGGGTTGCGCAATGCTTACCGACCGTTCAGTCGCTAAGCTGCGGGAATGTCCAGGGTCAAGTCCGACACGAAAGCCCGCGCGCAGGCCATCGCGCGCGAGCTGTTCCTCAAGCAGGGGGTGCAGCGCACCAGTCTCCAGGAGATCGCCGACCGGCTCGGCATCACCAAACCCGCGCTCTACTACCACTTCTCGTCCCGCGAGGACCTGGTGCGCAGCGTCGTCCTGCCGCTGTTCGACGACGGCGAGGAGTTCGTGGCCGAGGCGGAGCGCACCGGTCCGGCACCCCGCGCCCTGCTGGAGGGCTACTTCGACCTCCACCACCGGCACCGGGAGGTGGTGGCGCTGATCGTCCACGAGCTGACCTCGCTGAACGAACTCGGTCTCGTCGACCGGGTGTTCGTGTGGCGGGAGCGGCTGGGCGCGCTGCTGGTCGGGCCGGAGCCGTCGCTCGCCGACGCGGCGAAGGCGACGGTCGCCCTGGGCGGTCTGGCCGACTGCGTGCTGATCTTCCCGAACGCGCCGCGCGACGAGCTGCGCGCGGCCGGGGTGGCTGCCGCTTGCGCCGCGCTCGGCGTGTCGCCCTGACTCGTACGCCGGTCGCGTGGGCCGACCCGCCGCTCACGTGAAGTCCACCGTGGACAGCTCGCCGTCGTGGTGGACGGGCTGATCGCCGGGTAGGCGGACTCACTTCGTCGACCCCGCCAGCACGCCCTGCACGAAGTAGCGCTGGAACGCCAGGAACACCGCCAGCGGCACGATCATGGACAGGAACGCACCGGTCGACAGCAGGTCGATGTTCGTGCCGAACTGCCGCAGCTGCGCCCGCAGCGCCACGGTGATCGGGGCCGAGTCCTGGTCCGCGAAGACGAGTGCCACCAGCAGGTCGTTCCACACCCACAGGAACTGGAAGATGGTCAGCGACGCGATCGCCGGTTTCGCGATGGGCAGCACGACCCGCCGGAAGATCACCCACTCGCGGGCACCGTCCATCCGCGCGGCCTCCACCAGGTCGCGCGGGATGCCCGCGAAGAAGTTGCGCAGCAGGAAGATCGCGAACGGCAGGCCGAACGCCACGTGGAACAGCACCACCCCGGTGATGGTGCCGAACAGGCCAAGCGACCCGAACAGCTTCGCCACCGGGATCAACGCCACCTGGATCGGCATCACCAGCAGCCCCACCACCAACGTGGTCAGCCACAACCGCCCCGGGAACTCGATCCACGCCAGCCCGTACGCCGCCAGCGCCGAGATCACCACCACCAGCACGGTGGACGGCACGGCGATGTACACGGTGTTCAGGAACGACCGCAGCACGGTCGAGTTCCCCACCAGGTCGGCGTAGTTCGACAGCGTCAACGACGTCGGAGCGGTGAAGATCGTCCACCAGCCGGACGCGGTGTTCGAGGCCTCGTCGCGCAACGACGCGATCAGCAGCCCGAACACCGGCACCAGCCAGAACAGCGCGACCAGCGCCAACCCCACCTGCACCACACCGTTGCCCAGCCGCGACACCACGCGGGACAGCACGCCACGGCGGGGCGCGCCGGTCACCGACACCTCGACCACGGTCACGACTGCTCCCGTCGGAATCGCCTGATGTTGAACAGCATCGCCGGGGCCACCAGCAGGAACAGCACCACGGCCAGCGCACTGCCCGCGCCCTGGTCGCCGCCCGTGCCGAAGGACACCTGCCACATCTGGAGGGCCAGCACGTTCGCCTCCTCCTGCACCGAGCCGGGCGCGATGACGAACACCAGCTCGAAGACCTTCAGCACGTTGATCACCAGGGTCACGAACACCACCAGCAGCACCGGCGACAGCAGCGGCACGGTCACCCGGCGGAACACCTGCCACTCGGTCGCGCCGTCCACCCGTGCCGCCTCCAGCGCGTCCCGGGGGATCGCCGCCAGGCCCGCCGCGATGAACGTGATGGCGAACCCGGTCATGATCCAGATCCAGGACGAGATGATCACCGGCGTGATCAGCGACGGTCCCAGCCACGTCAGGCCCCGGAACGGCAGCGCGAAGTTCGACGCGGCCAGCCGCAGCGCGTAGTCGCCCGCCCCCAGGTCCGGGAAGGTGAACCGCCCGTCGTTGCCGGTCGTGGTCCGACCGACCACCCGCCCGTCCCGCACGGCCTCCACCGCGAGACCGGGCACACCGCGTTCGCCCCGGTCCAGCGCACCGGACCGCCCACCGACCGAGACGTCCAGCCACACCACGCCGCGCAGTTCACGCGCGTCCGACGGCGGCAGCGACGCCGAAGACGCCCCGGCCGGGATCTGACCCGGCGCGAAACCGACCAGCGGCACGGTCACCGCCGTGCCGGGCGTGAACGTTTGCGAGCTGGTGAACCCCTCTTCGGCCGCCGTGAACGCAGCGCCGTCGCGCGGCTGTGCGCCGGGGTACGGCGACGGGTCGGAGAACAGGTCGTGCACCCCGACCACGACGGCGTTCACCACGCCCTGGTTCGGGTCCTCCTCGTACACCAGGCGGAAGATGATGCCGGACGCGAACAGCGAGATCGCCATCGGCATGAACAGCACCAGCCGGAACGCCGTCGCCCACCGGATCCGCTCGGTCAGCACCGCGAAGACCAAGCCCAGCCCGGTGACCAAGGCGGGCGCGACCACCACCCAGATCACGTTGTTCTTGAACGCGGTCAGCGTGCGCGGGTCGGTGAACAGGTTCACGTAGTTGCCGACCCCGACGAACGACGCGCCGGACCGGTCGAAGAAGCTGCGCACCAGCGAGTACACCAGCGGGTAGATCACCAGCGCGGCCAGCAGCACCAGCGCGGGCACCAGGAACGGCACCGCCTGGCGCGGCGAACGGCCCGGGGTCGGGTCGACGGCGAGGTTCGGGGAACGCCCCCTGCCGGCCCGGGAGCCGGCAGGGGGTTTCTCGGCGGCGACCGTCACTTCTGGTACGCCTTGGCCGCTTCGGACTCCAGCCGCTGCACGGTGGCCTCGACGTCCGCCGGGTTGGCCAGGAAGTCCTGCAACGCCTTCCACTCGCCCGCGCCCTTCGTGCCGCCGAACGCGGCCGGCGCGAGGTCGGACATGTCGAACCGGACGTTGTCGCCGGCGTCGACCAGCTGCTGGACCAGCTCGCGGGTCACGTCGTCGGGGTAGTCGGCGGCCGGGATGTCCTTGTTGGGCGACAGGAACCCGCCCAGCCGCGCCCACACCCGGCCCGCCTCGGGCGAGGCGAGGAACTTCATCAGCTCGGTGCTCGCCGCGTCGTCCTTGAGCTGCACGGCCACGTCGCCGCCCGCCACGACCGCGTCCTCGCTGCCGCCGATGGACGGGAACTTGAAGAACTTCGCGTCCTCGCCGACCTTCGCCTTGGTGTTGGTGCTGATCACGGACGCCACGAAGTCCGCCTCGAACACCATCGCGGCCTTCGGCGGCTCACCGAACACGTTGATCACCGACTTCGGGAACTCGGTCTGCAGCGCGCCCGCGCCGCCGCCCTCCACCAGCCGGGGGTCGCCGAACAGCTCGGCCAGCGTCTCCAACGCCTTGCGCACCGACGGGTCGGTCCACGGGATCTCGTGCTTGGCCAGCTTGTCGTAGTTGTCCGGGCCGGCCGTGCGCAGGTAGACGTTCTCGAACCAGTCGGTCAGCGTCCAGCCGTCCGCGCCGCCCACCGACACCGCCGCCTGCCCGGTGTCCACGACCGCGCGGCCCACCGCGAGGAAGTCCTCCCAGGTCTTCGGCGGCTCCGCGCCGACCTGGCCGAACGCCTTCTCGCTGTACCAGACCGTGGACTTGTTGGCGGCCTTGAAGTAGACGCCGTACAGCTTGCCCCCGAACGTGCCCAGCTTCTTCCACACGGCCGCGTTGTGGTCGCCGACGAGCTTCTCCACGTCCGGTGACAGCGGGATGAGCGACCCGGCCTGCTGCAGCTGGTCGACCAGGCCCGGCTGGGCGACCAGCGCGACGCTCGGCGGCGTGCCGCCCTGCACCCTGGTCTGCAGCACGGTGGGCAGCTCGTCGCCGGCGGGCGTGTACCGGACCTCCGCCCCGGTCTTGTCCTTGAACGCGCTCAGCACCTGCTCGAACCGCTGCTGCTCGTCACCCGACCAGGTGCCGACCACCTCCACGGTCTGCCCGCTCAGCGCCTTGCCCTCCGGCCCGGCGGTCGTCCCGCCCGAGCACGCGGCCAACGTCCCGATTGCCGCGACCAGTGCGGCGGTCACCTTCAAGCGGCTCATTCCAGCTCTCCTGACGTGGTCCAGACGGACAACCCGGTGTCCGGGTCGAAGAAGTGCAGTCGGGACGTGTCCACCCACGCGGCCACCGGCTGGCCCTCGTAGATGTGCGTCCGGGGGGAGAAGCGGCCGACCAGCACCACGCCGCTGCCCTTGGGCAGGTCCGCGGTGCCGTCGTCCTCGGCCAGCGCCTTCGTGTCGTCGGTGACCACGGGTGCGGCGTCGACCGGGAAGTGCACCAGCACGTCCGAGCCCATCGCCTCCACCAGGTCGGCCACCGAGTGCAGGATGGAGCCCTCCTGGGCGTCCGCGAGCGCCGCGTCCTCCATGTCCTCGGGGCGGATGCCGAGCACCACGTCCCGGCCCGCGTAACCGGCCAGCGCGGGGCGGGCGAGCAGCACGGATTCGGGCAGCAGCAACGCGTCCGAGCCGACGGTGACCCAGTGGTGGCCGTCGTCGTCGCGGTCCAGGCGGGCGGTCACCAGGTTCATGCCGGGCGAGCCGATGAAGCCGGCGACGAACAGGTTCACCGGCCGGTCGTAGAGCTCCTGCGGCGGGCCGACCTGCTGGAGCACGCCGCGCTTCATCACCGCCACCCGGTCGCCGAGGGTCATCGCCTCGGTCTGGTCGTGCGTCACGTAAACCGTGGTGACGCCGAGATCGCGCTGTATCCGGGCGATCTGGGCGCGCATCTGCACGCGCAGCTTCGCATCCAGGTTGGACAGCGGCTCGTCCATCAGGAACGCCTGCGGGGCGCGCACGATCGCCCGCCCCATCGCGACCCGCTGGCGTTGCCCGCCGGACAGGTTGCGCGGTTTCCGCTCCAGGTGCTCGTGCAGTTCCAGCACTTCCGCCACCTCGCGCACCCGCCGGTCGATCTCCTTCTTCGGCAGCTTGCGCAACGTCAACCCGAACGCGATGTTGTCGTACACGTTCAGGTGCGGGTAGAGCGCGTAGGACTGGAACACCATGGCCACGTCCCGGTCCCGCGAGGGCACCTCGTTGACCACCTGGGGGCCGATCCGGATCGACCCCTCGCTCACGCTCTCCAGGCCCGCGATCATGCGCAGCGCCGTGGTCTTGCCGCACCCGGACGGCCCGACCAGCACGAGGAATTCGCCGTCCCGGATCTCCAGGTCGAGGTCGGCGACCGCGCGGGTGCCGTCGACGTAGACTTTGCCGAGACCGCTGAGAACGACTTCCGCCACGCCCACTCCTCGTCGCCGCCGGGCCGGGTCTTCCCGGTGACCGCAGAATTGCGATTCCCGCCGCGGTGTGATCCGCGGCACCCTCGATTTCGGTGGGGCAGACGGTAGTGGCCGGTTCCCTAAGAGACCGTTAAGGGCCAGGCACGATTTCGCTAAGTCGCGACAACCGGTTCACTTCCCGGCGACCGGGTCGTCGGAGGCCCTACCCTCCAGGACATGTCCAAGGTGCTGCTGGTCGAGGACGACCCGGTGGTCCAGGCGGCGCTGGTGCACGCGCTGACCGACCTCGGGCACGACGTGTGCGCGGTCGGCACGGCCGTCGCCGCGCTGCGCGAAGCGGGCACGCGCGAACCCGACCTGGTGATCCTGGACCTGGGGCTGCCCGACCTGGACGGGGTGGCGGCGCTGCGGATGCTGCGCGGCATCAGCGACGTGCCGGTCATCATCGCCACCGCCCGCGGCGGCGAGAGTTCGGTGGTGGGCTCGCTGAACGCGGGCGCGGACGACTACATCGTCAAGCCGTTCTCCGCCGAACACCTGGCGGCCCGGATCAACGCCCTGCTCCGCCGCACCGCCGGCTCGGCCCGCACCGACCACCCGGACCTGGTGACGGTGGGCGAACTGCGGGTGGACCTGGCCCAGCGCCAGGTGTTCCGCGCCGACCAGCCGGTCGCGCTCAGCCGCCGCGAGTTCGACCTGCTGGCCTACCTGGCCCGGCGCCCGAACCGGGTGGTGCCGCGCCGCGAGCTGTTCCAGGCGGTGTGGGGCCAGCCGTACCTGGGCGACGACAAGACCATCGACGTCCACGTGTCGTGGCTGCGCAGCAAGCTGGGGGAGACCGCCGCGAAGCCGCGCCACCTGCACACCGTGCGGGGCGTGGGGTTCAAGCTGGTGGCGCCGGAATGAGACGGCTGCTCACCCGTGCCCTGGTGTGGTCGGCGGCGCTGGTGGGCGTGCTGCTGGTGGTGGGCGCGGGTGCCCTGCTGGTGTGGTCGGCGGCCGACCGCGCGGCGTCGGACGACCGGCACGACGTGACGACGGTGGCCGCCGTGTTGGCCGTGACGAACGACCCGGACGCCGTGCGCGGTGCGCTCGCCCGGACCGCCGCGGGGACGGAGGGCAGGCTGGCCGTCCACCTGCCGGACGGCACGACCATCGGCGTCGGACAAGGCACCGGCCGGTTGACCTCGGTGTCCACTGTGGACGGGTCACGCGCGGCCGTCGAAGTCTCCTCTCCCGCACCGCCCGGTCCCGGCTTGCCGCTCCACCTCACCGTTCTGCTGCTGTCGGCGCTACTGGCCCTCCCGGCCGCCCTGCTGGTCGGTCGGCGGACGTTGGACCCCGTGCTGCGCGCCTTGCGGGTACTGGCCGACACCGCCTCGGAGATCGCCCACCGCGACGGCAACGCCCGCATCCGCGTCACCGGTCCACCCGAGCTGACCGCCCTGGCGACCGCGATCAACGCCGCCGCCGACCGCACCGAACGCCTGCTCGCCAAGGAGAGGGAGATGATCGCCGACGTCTCCCACCGCCTGCGGACCCCGTTGACGGCACTGAGGCTGGACGCGGACGCCATCGGCGAAGGCCCGGTGGCCGACCGCATCCGCAGCGCCGTCACCGCGCTGGGCCACGACGTGGACCGGATCATCGAATCACTGCACCCCGTGTCCACCGCCGCCGCGACCGGCACCTGCGACGTGGCCGAGGTGGTGAAGACCCGCATGGGCTTCTGGTCCGCGCACGCCGAGGACCAAGGCCGCCCGTGCGAGGTCGACCTGCCGTACGAACCGACCCCCGTCCCGCTCGCACCGGACGCCCTGGGCGCGGTGGTCGACGCCCTGCTGGAGAACGTCTTCCGGCACACCCCGCCCCGTTCGGCCCTCACCGTCGCCGTCGTCCGGCACGCGGGCTGGGTCACGCTGGCCGTGGAAGACGGCGGGCCCGGCGTGGTCGACCCGGAACGCGCCCTGCACCGCGGCTCGTCCGGTGGCGGCTCGACCGGCCTGGGGCTGGACATCGCCCGCGCCGCCGCCGAGGCCACCGGAGGCACCATCCACGTCGAACGGGGCAGGCTGGGCGGGGCCCGCATCAGGCTCCGCCTGGGCGAGTCGGACAGCCACCACGAACCCGCCGTCCCCCGCGCCTGGCGGCTGTGGCGCGGCCGGGCCTGACGGCCGGATCCCCACGCCGGTGCGGTCCACTGCCATGCGGTCTGGACCACGTGCAATGTGATCCAGCACACATGACGAGGCGGCCGGTTGACCTATAGCTGTGATCGCCGGCGGGGAGCACGCTGGGGTGAGCCGCAACGTTCTGGGGGCATCCGGGATGTGTCGTCCACACGTCCTACTTCGCCTGCGGTGAGCCGACTCTGCCCATCCGAGGGGAAAAAATCGTGGCAATGCCGTCATTACCCCGGTTACGCCGTTCACCGGTCCGCCGAACGGCCGTCGCACTGCTGGCGGTCGGCGCGCTCTGGGGTGCCGTCGTCGCACCCGCATCGGCTTCTCCCGCGGGAGCCACCTCCGCACCTCAGTCCACTGTGGACAAAGCGGTTCCGTCTCCGGACGCGCCGGTCAGCGGGAAGCCGGTGCCGGCGCTGCGCGGTGAGGCCGCCAGAGCGGCAGCCGGTCCGCTGGTGAGCGAGCAGTTCAAGAAGCTGGGCGAGTCCCGTCACGGCGACCGGGCCGGCACCGACCAGCCGGTCCGCACCGACCAGGCGACCGCCCCCGGCCAGCCGGCGCGCGCGGCGAGCCTCCCGCCGTGGTCCGGGGCGCTGCACGCCGCCTGGGGCGCGTTCCCGAACGTCGCCTCCGACGGCGCGCAGGCGACGCACACCATCGACCCCGGCATCTCCATCCCGCCCGGCAACCCCGACGTGGTGTACGCCCCCACGCTCGACCCGAGCGGGAAGACCTGCATCGAGGTGACCACGTTCTACTGGCAGGGCGGCAACGGGGTCGGCGCCTGGGACTGGTGCGCGGCCTCGCCCGGGTTCGCCGCGGTGGCCTGGATCGACGCGAGTTTCCAGAGCACCTACGTCACCACGCACCTGGGTCCGCCCGCCTACACCGTGCAGGACGTGCAGACCGACCCGGTGACCAACTCCTGGACCGCCTACCTCTACAACTACTCCACGGGGTACTGGGACGCGTTGTTCACCAGCGCCGACCCGGCGAAGCTGGTCAACCCGCACGGCGGCTGGAGCATGTTCGAGGTCTACACCGAGTACAACTCGGCCACAGGTGAGGGCTACTACTGCACGGAGACCGCCGGCAGCTCGTTCGCCGCAGCCGGCATCCAGATCAAGGTCGGCGGCACCTGGACCCTGCTGACCACGAGCAACTCGTCGGTGGTGCCGCCGGGCAGCGTGTCCAGCGCCAGTCTTGGCTGCACGGGTCTGTCGTTCTCGTTGCCATCGGCGAACGACTACTGGCAGGTGGACAACTGACAGGCCGTCAGGCCGGATGAAGTCGGCTGTGGCGCCCGCCGCCGTGCGGGCGCCACAGCGCACGGGGATGTGCAGCGCGGTAGCTCAGCCGAGCACGACCGGCAGGGGCACGAACCGGCCCCATCGCGGACCGCGGTCGTCAGCCGGCTCGTCCACCGCCCACCCGTCCGGGCACAGGTCCGAAGTCGACGCGGCCCAGGAAGCGGGCGGCGAGGAATGACGTCGGGCCGTGCTGGGAGGCGAAGGTGAAAGTAGGCGGCGCTCGCGAAGCGTGCCTGGTCGAACACCGCCCTGCCGGTGAACTCCGCGTCGGTGAAGTCGGCGGTGCTCGCGAAGTGTGCCTGGCCGAACGCCACCCTGCCGGTGAACTTCGCGGGACGCTTCGTCGAACCGCGCTTCCCGGGCGACCGTCAACCCGGAGAAGCCCGTCGACCCGGTGAACGTCGCGCCGGTGAACGCGGCGGTGCGGACGGCACACCCGGACAGTTCGAAGTCGATCAGCGCCGCGTCGGTCAGGTCCAGGTCGAACCCGCCGGGGGTACTCGACCTCCGCCCAGTACGTGCGCGCCGGCCCGCGCCGACTAGCCCGCGCCGACTAGCCCGCACCGACAGCGCGTGCCGAATAGTCCGCACCGACCGGCCCGCGCCGACCAGCCGACCCCGATCAAGCCGCGCCGACCGGCCCCGCGACGACGTCGCCGGATCCGGGGACGGCCGACGCGCGGGGCGGTGGAACCGGCCCTATCGTCCACTCGGGAGGTTCCGCATGGTCGACCGGGCCGAGATCAAGCCAGCCGCGCGCAACGCCGTCATCGCCGTGATCATGCTCGGGATGCTGCTGGCCGCGCTGGACCAGACGATCGTGGCCACCGCGCTGCCGACCATCGTCAGCGACCTGGGCGGCGGCGGGCACCTGTCCTGGGTGGTGACCTCCTACCTGCTGGCCGAGACCATCATGACGGCCCTGGTCGGCAAGTTCGGCGACCTCTACGGCCGCAAGCCCGCGTTCCTCGCCAGCGTCGCGCTGTTCATGGCGGGCTCGTTCCTGTGCGGCTGGGCGGACTCCATGACGTGGCTGATCGCGGCACGGGCGGTGCAGGGCCTGGGCGCGGGCGGCCTGATGGTCACGTCGAGCGCGGTGATCGCCGACGTGGTGCCGCTGTCCGAGCGCGGCAAGTACCAGGGCGTCATCGGCGCGCTGTTCGGCGTCTCCACCGTGATCGGCCCGCTGCTGGGCGGTCTGTTCGTGGACCACCTGAGCTGGCGCTGGGCGTTCTACGTCAACCTGCCGCTGGGCGTGGTCGTCCTGGTGGTCGGCGCGCTGGCGTTGCCCGGGGTGCGCACCGCGGGCAGACCCCGCATCGACTACCCGGGCATCCTGCTCATCGGCTTGGCCGCGACCGGGCTCACGCTGGTCACCAGCTGGGGCGGTGTCGAGTACGACTGGACGTCCCCGACCATCCTGTGGATGGCGGCGGGCTCGGTGGTGGCGCTGGCGCTGTTCGTCCGGGTCGAGCAGCGGGCGGCGGAGCCCATGCTGCCGATGCGGCTGTTCCGCAGTCCGGTGTTCGCCGTGTGCAGCGTGCTCAGCTTCGTGGTCGGGTTCGCGATGCTGGGCGGCGTCACGTTCCTGCCCACCTACCTGCAGTACGTGCACGGCGCGTCCGCCACCCGATCCGGCCTGGAGATGCTGCCACTGGTGATCGGCCTGCTGATCGCGTCCGTCGTCACCGGCAACGTGATCGGCAAAACCGGCCGCTACCGCGTGTTCCCCCTCGTGGGCAGCACCCTCATGGTCGCCGGCATGTTGCTGCTGTCCCTCCTGGACGAGAACACCGCGTTCTGGCAGGCGTCCTCGTACATGCTCGTGCTGGGGCTCGGTGTGGGCATGTGCATGCCGGTGCCCGTCGTGGTCGTGCAGAGCACCAGCAGCTACGAGGACCTCGGCGTGGCCACCTCGGGCGTGAGCTTCCTGCGCACCCTGGGCAGCTCCTTCGGCGTGGCGATCTTCGGCACCATCTACGCGGGCAACCTGCCGGACAACCTGGCCGACGCCATCCCGCCGGGCGTGGACCCGCGCGCGGCGTCGAACGTCCAAGCCCTGCACGCCCTGCCGGACCAGCTCAAAGCCCCGATCATCGCCGCCTACGCGGACACCCTCCAGGGCGTCTTCCTGGCCGCCGCGCCGGTGGCCGCCGTCGCGTTCGTCGTCGCCCTGTTCCTCCGCGAGGTGCCACTGCGTGACACCGCCCGTGCGGCGGCGTCCGGCAACAACGGCGTGGGGGAGAGCTTCGCCGTACCGCAGTCCACCGCGTCCAGCCAGGAGCTGGAGAAGTTGATCGCCCTGATCGTGCGCAAGGAGGACCGCGACCCCACACCGCAGGTGCTCGCCGCGTCCGGCCTCCCGCTCAGCCACGCGCAGGCCTGGCTGGTGGTCAAGGTGTTCCGGCAGAGCGTCCGCGACGGCGACGCGACCCTGCAACGCCTGGCCGACGAGACCCAGGTCCCAGCCGGGATGTTCGAACCGGTCGCCCGCCAGCTCATGGCCAAGGGCCTGCTGACCGAGGCTGACGACCACTACCGCTTCACCCCGGAGGGCACCGAGGCCTTCACCCGCCTGGTCGCCTCGTGGCGGAACTGGCTGCGCGCCAAGCTCGTCGACTGGGACTGCGACGACCGCGAGTTCACCGAAGCCGTGGACCGGGTGGCCGCCGAACTGGTCACCACCGGCCGCGCCCTGGCCGACCGCCGACCGACACGGGTCTGACCGCCCGGGAACGGCCTGCGGCCCGCACACCGCTTTCGCACGGGACCGGGTTTCCGGCCCACGCACCATGATCGAGCTCCGGCTCGGTGAACGCGGCCGGCGGACGGACGTGCCACGGCCGCCGGGCAGCCGACGGCCCCGCCGGGGCGAACCCGGCGGGGCCGTCGGACTAGCGGCGGACTGTCCGGCGGTGTCCGAGCAGCATCAACACGGCGCAGATGAGCACCACGTTCTTCAGCACGAACTCGCCGTTCGCGGTCAGCAGCAACGGGTTGCCGTCCGACCACGACAGGGTGGGCGCGTTGACGAACACGAGGAACGTGCCCGCCAGGTGCCCGGCCACCGCGATGAGCGCGAGCCTTCTCGGGTGGCCGATCATCAGCGCGACCCCGAGCACGATCTCCACCACGCCCAGGACCGGCATCAGCAGGCCCTCGGACACGAACGGCACGGTGGCGTGCACCAGGTCGGCCACCGGCGACTCGCCGATCGCCTTGAGCAGACCGAACCACACGAACACCAGTCCGATCGAGACCCGCAGGGCGGTCGGCGCGTACTGCCTGAGCCGCTGTTCCAGCCGGTCCCACCACGGCGGCGGATCCGGTTTGATCTCCTCGACCCCGTAGTTCCTCGTCGTGGACATCTCAGTCACCCAACGGGTTGAGCAGGTCGGCCTTGCCCTCGAACGCGAACAGCAGCAGGTCGGTCATCCGGAACGTGTCGGTGTCCGGCCCGAACACCGGCCGCCACGACGGCTCCCGCACGATCGAGGTGCGCGAGGCCTCCATCGCCCGGTGGAACACCTCGGCCACGATCCGGCCACCGACCCGTCCCAGCAGGCCGTTGTTGAACTCGGCCTCGCGCAGGATGTAGAACCACAGCGGCGTGTCCGCCACGACCGACGCCTTCTGCTCGTCGGTCAGCGAGTCCAGCGCCACGCCGCCGTTGCCGGCGAGGATCTGCTCCGCGGTGAGCGCCTCCTCGTTGAACAGCGAGGCGATCTGCTGACCACTGGCCAGCTTCACCATGTTCGCCCGGGTCAGGTTGCGGAACGCCAGGTTGCGGTGGATCTCCGGGAACGTCGTCCCGCGCCCGTCGAACGTGCCCGCCGGCAGCAGCGTCAGCGGGTTGACCAGCAGCGTGTCGATCTTCTTGGTGACGTTGCCGCCGCCCGTACCGGGCACCAGGTCGGGCCGGTCGGCCTCGGTGAAGTCGTACAGCCTGCGGAAGTCCGCGATCCAGTTGCTCGGCAGCCGCTCGGTGCCGCCGACGTTCGGGTCGTCCTGGTTCGTGCCGGGCTGGAAGTTGCCGCTGGTCCCGGTGAAGATGAACAGCAGGTCGAGGGTGGCGATGCCGCCCTCGCCGCCCCCGCTGTTGAACACCCGGTTCCACTGGTAGGCGCTCCGGATCATGCTGTGCCCCAACCGGTACGCCGCCACCGAGAACTCCAGCGGCATGGTCGCCTCCTGCGACGTGCCCTGGCCGGTCTCGAAGAACCGCCGGCCGTTGGCGAACACGTCGTCCACGATCGCCGGGTCGACGATGCGCGGCAGGTGGTCGGTGCGCAGCATCCACTGGTAGTGGCGGACGACCTGCTCCCGGGCCGCGTGGAACAGCCGCTGCCCGGTCAGCCCGGTCAGCGCCAGCTCGTCGACCACCCGGTTGTGGAACCGGATGAACGCCAGGTGGGTCTGGGCGACCACCAGGTTCTCGTCGTTGCGGGCGTCCGGGATGAGCGGGCGCCGCCGGTCGGCCCCGGTGACCCCGGAACCCGCGCGCGGCAGGTCGAACCCGTCGAGCTCGACCTCGGTGAGGTCCGCCGGGAACGGCGGCTTCGACGTCCGGCCCATCTTGAGCTTGACCTGGTCGTCCGCGTAGAACACCCGGTCGGTCGGGTCGAGCGGGCCCCGGCCGTAGACCGAGTCCAGGTCGAGCGCGGGCGACCGGCCCTGCACCAGGTCGTCCAGGTTGACGTCCGAGCCCAGCTGCGACTCGGTGCGGTCCATGGTCAGGTCGTGGTCCACGAACTGACCGAGGTAGGTGAAGCCGGCCGGGATGGCCGGGTCCGCGGAGTCCGCCTGCGGTACGTCCGCGGTGACCGCGGTGGCCAGCGCGATCCGGACGTCCTCGGGTACCTGCACACCCTCCGGTCCCAGTCGGGAGAACCGGAAGCGGCGCAGCTCCTCGATGGTCAGCGGGCGCCGGGCGTTCGGGGCCCCGTTCCCGTCGAACTCCAGCACCCCCTCGCCGACGACGAAGAAACTATCCGTGCCGTGGTGTTTCACTTTGTTCGTCTCCCCCGTGGTCGTTCCGGAGATCCCCATCCCCGGAGGAGGTCGGCACGCCCCCTGCGCACCGCCCTCACCAGACAAGTGTCGACCGCCATTCGGTGGATACACCCGAATGCGTTCGCGCGGCGAATTCTCAGGATTGAGCGTCCGCTCAGTCGGGGGTGCCCGGATGGGCGAGCGCGCTCGGAGCGGGCAGCGCGGCTGCGGTGACCAGCACCGAACGGCGGGTGGGCGCGGGGCCGCGAAGATCGGCCCGGGTTCTGGGTTGGAATAGGATCACGGGCCGATCCGCCGCTTCACAGGTTCGTGGTGAACCAGCCGACGATCATCTCCACGGTGTCCGCCAGACCTTCCCTGTTGATCTCGTGCCCGATTCCGGGATGCAATTCCAAGCGGACCGGCTTGCCGAGTTCGCGCAGCCGCCGGTACATCTGCTCGGATTCCTCCGGGTCGACCCTGGTGTCGTTCTCGCCGTGCATGAGCAGCACCGGGGCCTGGACGCGGTGGGCGTGGCCGAGCGGGCTGCGCTCGACGAGCCGGGCCCGGTCCGCCGGGTCGTCGGGGTCGCCGATCCACTCCGCGGTCCGCCTGCGCCACGTCGGCGGCCCGTTCCGGATGTCGCTGAGCAGGTCGGACGTCCCGCACTCGCTGACCGCCGCCCGCCACAGGTGGGGCAGCCTGGTGACGCACGACAGCGCGGCGAAACCGCCGTAGGACGCGCCGTGCACGCCGAGGCGCGTCCCGTCGGCCCAGTCGACGTCCTCGAGCAGCGCGGCGGTGGCCGCCAGGTCCTCCAGGTCGCCGCCGCCCCAGTCGCGGTAGACCGTCCTCTGGTAGCGCAGGCCGTAGCCCGAGGAGCCCCGGAAGTTGGGCGCGATCACGCCGATCCCGTGGGCCAGCAACGACTGCACCATCGGGTAGTACTCCGGATAGGCCTGTGATTCCGGTCCGCCGTGCACCGTCATCACCACCGGCACGGGGTCGTCGGCGCTCGCCGAGGGCGGCCGGTAGAGCAGGCAGGGCACGCGGAGCCCGTCGGCGCTCGTCGCGTGCACGACGGTCGGCGCGACCAGGTCGTCCGGCAGGCCCGCGCCGAAGTCGGTCAGCCGCTTCGCCGTGCCCGCGTCGAGGTCCGCCAGGTACAGCTCGGTCGCCGCGTTCCCTTGCGCCAGTTGCACGAGCAGCTCGCCGCTGTGGGTGAAGTGCAGCGCGTGGCCGCCGTAGCCGAACTCGCAGATCGCCAGGCCGCGGGGGAGTCCGGTGACCTCGCGGGGTTCGCCGCGCAGCTCCCGCGGGTTGCCGCCGATCTCGGCCCAGAGCAGCCGGGTGTAGCCGTCCTCGTTGCGGCCCCAGGCGATCCGCGTCCCGTCGCGGGACAGCGCGCCACCCTCCACATCGGACTCCGGGGTGTCCAGCCACGTCAGCTCGCCGTCCAACGACAGCGTTGCCAGACCGGTGAAGTCACGGCCCTGCGTGGTGCACAGGTAGATCCCGGACGAGTCGGGCAGCCACGCGACCGGTTCGTACTTCGCCGGGCCGTCGAACCGGGTCAGCTGCCGCACGGTGTCGGTGGCCAGGTCCACGGCGAACAGCTCGTGGTCGGTGTTCTGGTGCAGCTTCAGCACCAGCAGCACCCGCGAGTCGGGGGAGAAGCCCAGCGGGAGGTAGCGGTCGTCACCGCGCAGCACGATCCGGGAGCCGTTCGCGTCCCGCACCAGCACGTCGAAGACCTCGTGGTCACGGGCGTTGCTCGCGTACGCGAGCAGCGTTCCGTTCGCGTTGTAGGGGTCGCCGGTGCCGCCGTACGGGACACCGATCTCGCAGCGCACGCCCGGCTCGGCGACCAGCCACCGCACCTCACCGGTCGCCGGGTCCAGTTCGCCCAGCCGGTGGTCCTCGCCGCCGTCCGGGTCGGTCAGCACCAGCAGCCGGGCGCCGTCCGGTCGCCACACGCACCGCCGCACCGACCCCGGTACCGGCAGGCACCGGCCGTCCAACCACGGCTGAGGCCGGCCCGTCGCGTCGCTGATCCACACGACCCGGCCGTCCGGTCCGGGCTCGGCGCCGTAGACCCACTCGAAGTCGGTCAGCGTCACCGCCCCACCTCCGCGATCGCCCGCTGCACGGTCGCGGCGGCCACGACGCCCCGGCGGAACCAGTCCAGCACCAGGTTCTCGTTCGGCGCGTGGTTGCACTCGTCCACGTTGGCGAACGGCACGCCGTAGCAAGGCACGCCCAGCTCGTCGCTGAACGCGGCGATCGGCAGGCTGCCGCCCAACGCGGGCAGCAGCAGCGGCTCCTCGCCCAGACCCGTGGCCGCACCGCGCAGCACGGCGTCCGTCCACGGTGTCTCGGGCAGCGTCCGGGACGGTGACATCGCACCGCCGGGCACGAACTCGACGTCCGGCGCGTGCCGCTCCAGGTGCGCGCGGATGGCCGCGAACACGGCGTCCACCCGCTGCCCGCCGACCAGCCGCATGTCGCACTTCGCGACCGCCACGTTCGGCACCACGGTCCGGTGCTCGCCACCGTCTTCGCAGGTCAACGAGTTGATGCTGAAGGTGGGGCCGGTGAGCCGCTGGTAGAACCCGGGCCCGCTCGGCGGCTCCATGCCGGCCGCCCCGATGCCCGCCAGCACCGCGGGCACGTCCACCGGCAGCTTGGCCAGCGCCTCCCGCTCGCCGGGGCTCAGCGGCACCACGTCGTCGTCGAACCCGTCGATCAGCACCCGGCCCTGCGGGTCGCGCATCGTGCCCAGCACGTGCACCAGCCGCCACGCGGGATTCGGCGCGACACCGCCCCAGTTCCCCGAGTGCAGCACGCCGGACGCGCCCCTGACCCGCAGTTCGAACGTGACGATGCCGCGCACCCCGAGCACCACCGACGCCCGCCCGGACTCGTGCACGGGGCCGTCGCTCCACACCACGAGGTCCGGTTTCTCCAGCTGCCGCACGGCTTTCGCCAGGTTCGGGCTGCCGATCTCCTCCTCGCCGTCGAGCAGCACCGTCACCCGGCACGGCAACCCGCCGGTGATGTCGCGCAGCGCCCGCAGCCCGAGCAGCTGGGCCAGGTGCTGGCCCTTGTTGTCACCGGTGCCGCGCCCGTAGATCCGGCCGTCCCGGAAGTCCGGTTCGAACGGTGGCGTCACCCACTCGTGCAACGGTCCGGCCGGCTGCACGTCGTAGTGGCCGTAGATCAGCACGTGCGGCGAGTCGGGAGGGCCCGGTGCGGTGCCGACCAGCGCGGGCCAGCCGCCGGTCTCCACCACCTGGGGCGTCAGACCACTGCGCCGCAACAGCTCCAAGCCGTGCGCGGCGGCCTCCGCCATGCCTTCGCCGGTGCGGCTCACACTGGGCTGGGAGATCCACGCGGCCAGTTCGGCCAGCAGCCGCGGCTCGCCCTCCGTCACCCAGTCGCGGACCTGTTCCGCCAAATCCATCGTCGCTCCCCAGGGCGTTCGGGACTGATTTCAAAAGTTGCAATCGATGTCAGTGAACCAAATCACTGTGCTGCCCGGCAAGGTCCGGGTGGGCTAGCCTCTTGCGGTGCCCGCAGACCAATCCCCGCGAACCGCGTCGGTGGAGGAGCTCAAGGCGTTGGCGCACCCGCTGCGCTGGCGCATCCTGCGCCTGTGCCTGGACCGCGCGTGGACCAACCAGGAGCTGGCCGAGCGCCTGGAGGTGGCACCCGCGACCGTCCTGCGCCACATCCGGGCGCTGGTCGAGACCGACTTCCTGGCGCCCGAACCGGTGCGGACCGGGGCGAAGGGCGCGTTGGAGCGGCCCTACCGCACGACCGGTCGCACCTGGCGGTTGGGGTTGATCGACGTCGAGGGTGTCGGCCTGGTGCAGCAGGTGGACCTGGCGATGCTGGCGGCGCACCGGGCCGAGATCCTGGAAGCCGGGCCGGAGTCGGGGCGTGACGTGTCGCGCGGGGTGCTGAGGTTGACCCCGGCTTCGCAAGGGGAGTTGAAGGCGCGGTTGGCGGAGCTGATCAACGAGTTCCTGGATCGGGACGAGCCGGAGGGTGAGGCGTTGAGCTACCTCTGGTCGCTGGTCGCCCGTCCTGGTCGGTAGCGGAGGCCGTCCACCGGTAGGCCGGTAGTCGGACTCTGGTAGTTGGTGTCCGGTGGCCGGTATCAGCCCGGCGTGTCCGGGTGGCGTGCGGATAGCCGTATCGGCTCATTGTCGCGGTGTGGTGGCGGCCCTACCGTGGGCTGGCGTCCAACGCAGGACGCCACGAGCGGTGGAGGTCTCGCGGTGACGTGGAGTCGGGTCGTGGGCGCGATGGCGTTCGTCGGTGCGTCACTGCTGGGCGCATCGCTGGTGGTGTCGCCGGGGTCCGCCGGCGCGGTGGACACCCGGCAGACGGCGGCGGTGTCGCTGGGCGACAGCGCCATGTCGGGCGAGGGCGCGGGCTCCTACGAGCCGGGCACCGAGGGCGAGAACGGCAACTGGTGCCACCGCTCCACGCAGTCGATGATCCACAAGACCCAGCTCGCCGAGCGCACGTTCAACCTGGCGTGCTCGGGCGCGGACTCGGCGAACGTGTCGCTGGCCGACACCACCCACTACACCGAGGGCTCGCAGGCGCGGCGGCTGATCGGGATCGCCCGGCAGTACCGGGTCACCACCGTGCTGGTGCAGGTCGGGGCCAACGACGACCCGCGGTTCGCCGACACGATGGTCGACTGCGTGGCCGCGTGGGTGAACCCGTTCGGTCCGAGCTGCCGGTCGAAGCTGGCGGCGGAGTGGCCCGGCCGGCTGGCCGCGATGGCGCCCAAGGTGGAACAGGCGGTGCGGGACGTGCGGTCGGCGATGTCCCAGGCCGGCTATGGGGATTCGGCGTATTCGCTGGTGTTGACGTCCTATGCGTCACCTGTGACGGAGAAGATGGACAAGCTGTTGCACGGTCCGCAGGGCTGCCCGTTGCGGCTGGCCGACGCGGGCTACGGGCGGACGGTGGCGGTGCCGCAGCTGTCCGAGGCGTTGCGCGGGGCGGCGACCAGGACCGGTGCGAAGTTCCTGGACTTCTCTCGTGCCACGGAGAACCGCGAGGCTTGCAGCAAGGGCGCCAGTTCGGCTGGTGAGTGGCAGCGCAGGCTGACCGTGGATCCGTACGCGTTGGTCAACGGTGGGTTGGATGCGATCGGCATTCACCTGGCGCAGCAGTCATTCCATCCCAATGCCGCGGCGCACGCGCAGTTGGGGCGGTGCGTGACGGAGTTCGTCAACGGTGGTGCGGGGTCCGGGCGGTGCTTGGAGGGGACGGACGGCAACCTGCACGCGGTCGCTTGAGGGTCGGGGACGTCGGGGACCGTGATGGGTGTTGGTCGTGCGGTCCTCGACGACGTGGAACCCAAGGCGACAACGTCGAACCCTAAGGCTTCCTCAAATCCTGCCCTAAGGCTTCCTCAAATCCTTCGACGGGTGTGACCTGCGTCCCTAGCCTTGGTTCATGAGGCTGCTGCTCTGGACCGTCCTGGTCTGCGCGTGCGCGGTCCAAGGCGATGATGTGCTGGTTCTGCTGTCGGGCGCGCTGTTGATCGGGTGCGCCGCTGACTGCTCGTTCACGCGTCGGGGGCGTGTGCGGGTTGATACGCGTTGGATTGGTTGACGTGTGTAAGGGGTGGGAGGGCGTGTGGGGGAGGGGTGAGGTGAGGGGCCATGGGTGAAGGGCGTCCTCGCCGGACAGGCGGGCCGCCAAGGATCTCCACAAGAGCCCTGCAAAGCTCTTCGAGCTGACGCGCGGACACGCAGGGGCAGGAGTATGCGGGACGCAGCCGGTGAGGCTGTCTTCGGTGACGAGTCGCGAGACTGTGCCCTGGTGTGGAACAGGGTCGGGGAGTCCCGTGGACGGACTCCCCGACCCTCGCGAGCGTCAGGCGGGACTGGGGGACCTCGCCTGACGCGCAGTCTGGACCGGACCGGCGTCGACTTGACGACCGCCCACCAAGGAGGCACGTCGTCGGTCCATTCCGCGGAATGGCCGAGTCGGCGCGGTACGGAATTCCGGTGGTGGGCGGTGTGGATCCGATGTGGAAAAGTGCGAATCCCCAGCCCCCGTCCCCCGGAGTTGAACCGCGTTCACCCCAAGACCGCGGTTCGTGCAGGACGGTATTCGGAGTGCCCGGATCCCCGGAAGGGGCTGAACGGGTGATGATGCGAAACGCGCTGCTACCGACGGCGGGCCATACCGCATTGTGTCGGAAGTCGTGCCGGACTTGACGCAATCGGCCATTGCGCAGCCGTGCGACTCCGGAATATTCCATGCGGTGCGGCGAGAGCGGTCGGTGTCCGCTCGGGGTGTGGAGGGCTTCCGGGCAACGGCGGGAATGTGAGGAAGTTATTGTTCGTCGCCTGTTGTTTTGTGCGGGTGATTCGGTGCATTCCGGGGCGGGCGGCACCGCCCGGCGTGGTGTTCGGGGAGCGTGCGCTCCTCGGCCGGGTGCACGGCGGTGCGTCGCCGGTGCCCCGGCGACGTCCGACCGGTCAGGACCTGGCCAGCGCGGGCACGATCTGCTCCAACGCCCCCAGGTGGGCGGCCCGGATCTTCGCGTACTCCGGGTCCGAGGCGTTCGTCATCGCGCTGGTGACGGTGATGTTCAGCGGCTCGGCGAGTTCCGGCAGGTTCACCAGGGTGCGACCCCGCGCGTTGGCCACCCGCGAGTAGTGCCCGGCCACCGACCGCTGCTCGTGCGGCGGGTAGGAGCCCTTGAGGTCGTCGAACGCGCTGGACCCGTCCTTGCCCCGGTCCGGGGACACCGCGATCTCCACCGACTCCACGTGCGGCTGGTTGCGGCCGGTCGGTGGGAAGGTCCACTTGCCGAACGCGCGCAGGGTGCGGCCGTCGGCCGGTTCGCCGGTGCAGCGGGCGTCGTCCACCGGCAGGCCGTCGGCGCGCATCCACGCGGTCAGGTCGCCGGGGTTGTCGCACAGGTTGATGCGCAGCGGTTCGGTCGTGTTCGTGGTCGAGCCGACCGGACTCGCCGGGGCGGCCTGCTGCGCGCAACCCCCGAGCGCGACCCCGACGACCAGGACGGCGGCGACTACCGCTCCACGTGATCTCACCATGTCCGTCTACATCGCCGGACGGACGCCGGACGTGACACTGAATGGATCACGTCCGGCGCCGAACGGACTACCGCCTGCCCGCTACCTCGTGCGGAACAGCTTGACCTTCATGGACGTGCCGGACTGCGACAGCACCCGCAGACCCACGCCCGCACCGGGTGTCTTGACGCCCGCGGTGGGCGTCTCCGGGAACCAGAACTGCCTGGTGTCGTCGAACACCGGCTTCGCCGGCTGACCGCGCACGTAGGACGCCTTGCCGTTGATGTGCAGGGTGAACGAGTCCGACTTCTGCAACCCGAACGGCGCGTCGTAGCCGCTGACGGTCGGCGCCCACGCCCCGCCCTCCAGGTTGTAGATCGGCGCGGGGTTCGCGTCGATCGGCAGGATCAGGCCCTCGCCGGGGTGCTCGCTGGTGTTGTTGTCCAGGTAGCTGGTGTCCCACAGCGACACGAGCAGGCCGTCCTGGTACGGGAAGTGCTCCACCCACTTCGGCTTGTTCGGGAAGCTGTACCGGTAGGGGCCGGTGCGGTTGTACTTGCCGTACGACTCGTAGGTGCGGTTCGACGCGATGTAGAACTGGTCGAACGACTTGGTCTCGGTGCCGGCCGTGCTGCGGAAGCCCTTGAGCGCCCAACCGGTGCCGGTCTCCGCGCCGTCCTCCAGTACCGGCGCGCCGTCCGCGGTCACCGTGATCGCGTCCGCGAAGAAGCCCTGCAGGGCCAGGCCACCGTCGGTGCGGTAGGCGAACCGGAGCTTGGTGTTCTTGCCCGCGTACGCGCCCAGCGGCACCTTGATGTCCACCCAGCGGTTCCCCGACGTGCCGCTGATCGCGGGCGCGTTGCCGGAGTCGCGGAGGAACGGTCGCCCGTCCACCGTGCCGTCCAGCTGGGTCCAGCTGCCGTCGGCGTTGGCGGCCTCGACGTAGAGGTAGTCGAAGTCCTCCTCGATGTCGAAGCGCGCCTTGAGGGTCAGCTCGGCGGTCGACTTCCCGGTCAGGTCCAGCGGCCGGGTCATCGAGTTGTCCAGGTCGTTGCCCTTGTCGCTCCACCACATCTTCGAGCCCGCGAACGGGTCGCCGTAGTCGAACGTCTTGGCCACGTCGGGCAGCACGACCACCAGGCCCTGCGCCTTGGCGGTGTTGTACTCGTGCGGCCCGAGCTCGAACGTGCGCTCCTGGCCCGCGACCGCCACCTCGTAGTCCAGCCAGCCCAGCTGGAGCTTGTCCCACGCGGACAGCTCGTTGGCCCGGGTGCCCGGAGGCTCGCCCGGCTCCCCGACCCGCGTCTGACCCATCAGCGACCACCAGTTGACGCTGTTCGTGCCGCCGCCGCTGACGTCGTAGTGGTCGGGCAGGCCCAGGTCGTGGCCGTACTCGTGGGCGAACACGCTGACGCCGCCGTTCTCCGGCTGCATCGTGTAGTCGCCGACCCACAGGCCGGTGTCACCGATCGGCGCGCCGCCCAGCTTGTTGGTGCCCGGACCGGTGTTGTAGTTCTTGAACGCGTAGCCCCGGTGGCTCCAGATGGCGTCCTCGCCCTGCCAGGGGTCGCGGTCGGCCTGGTCGCCGCCCGCGTGCACGATCTGGAAGTGGTCGAGGTAGCCGTCCGACTCGTTGAACTCGCCGTCGCCGTCGTAGTCGTAGCGGTCCCACTCGTCGAACGTGGCCAGCTCCTGCCGGATCTGCTCCGTGGTGCGACCGGCGGCCTGCTGGTCGGCGACCCACTGGGTGACCGCGTCCCGGACCAGCTCGTAGCTGTTGTTGCACAGGTTGGAACCGCACGGGTAGCCGTCGGAACGGCCGTAGCGGGCCTCGTTGTAGCGGACCTTGACCCAGTTGGTCACCGTGCCGGTGACGCTGTAGCGGCCGGAGGACTGCTTGTCGTAGTAGTTGGCGACCGAGTTCGCACCGGGCGAGGTGGCGAAGTACAGGTCCTGGAAGTACTGGCGGCTGAAGTCGGGCTGCCAGATCGTGGTGTTGTCCACCGCCCGGTCGGGCTGCGGGATCTGGTTGTGCGCCGGGCCGTCGAACCGCTGCGGGCCCGGGATGCCCGGCGCGGTGTCCTGGTCGGGGTACTGCGGGTGGCGCTCGTCGCCGAACTCGGCGAGCACCACGAAGATCTTGTCGACCTTCTCCCGTTCCAGCTCCACGTACTGGTCGACCTTGGCCTGCTGCCCGGCCTTGTCCTTGCGGCCGACCTTGACCACCGTGCTGGCGCCGCGCTTCTCCGTGGTCGCCTCGCCGGTCAGCACCTTGGCCAGCGCTTCCTGCCGCAACGCCCGCCGCTTGTCCTCCAGCGGGTGCGGCAGCTCGTCGGTCTGCTGCCGCACGGTGTCGGTGGTGGCCTCCGGGGCCGCCACCGCGACCGCGGGCACGGTCGTGACGCCCGCGGTGATCAGCGCGAACGCTGCCGCACCGATTAAGAGTCTTCGCACGAGATCCCCTAGCTGGTAGGTGAAAGAGGTTCGTGCGGGGACGTTACGTAGCCGTTCGCCCGCGCGGCACAGCCGGAAGTCGCGAGCGGAACGGAGCAACGGCGTTGGAGCAGGCGGCGGGAAGGGACAGTTCGCACGCGGGCACCGTGGCGATCGGCAGGGAACCGCACAGGCCCGGCGATCACCATCGGCCCGAAGCTGCCTCCCGATCCGCGTTTGCGGCGTCTACGATGCTGTGGTGCCGAATCTGCGGATAAGTGAGGCCGCCGCGCTGCTCGGCGTCAGCGACGACACGGTGCGGCGGTGGATCGACCAGGGGCGGTTGCCCGCCGTCCAGCTGGACAGCGGGCGCAAAGGGGTCGACGGGCGGGACCTGGCGGAGTTCGCCAAACGCCTCGCCGACAGCGCCGAACCCGGGACGACGGTCGCCGCGTCCGCCCGCAACCGGATGAGGGGCATCGTCACGCGCGTGGTCAAGGACGTGGTGATGGCGCAGGTCGAGATGCAGGCCGGGCCGTTCCGGATCGTGTCGCTGATGAGTCGGGAAGCCGCCGACGAACTCGGCCTGGAGGTGGGCAGCGTGGCGGTCGCCTCCATCAAGTCCACGCACGTCGTCGTCGAGATCCCGGAGGGCTGAGGGGTGTTCCGCACCGCGCTCGCGCTGGCCGCCGCACTGTCCCTGGTCGGGTGCGGCTCCACGCAGCAGGCCTCGGGCGTCACGGGCGACGTCACGGTGTTCGCCGCCGCGTCGCTCACCGGGACGTTCACCGAGCTGGGCAGGAGGTTCGAGGCCGCCCACCCCGGCGTGCGGGTGAGGTTGAACTTCGCGGGCAGCTCCGCGCTGGCCCAGCAGATCAACCAGGGCGCGCCGGTCGACGTGTTCGCCTCCGCCGCGCCCGCCAACCTGGAGCAGGTCGCCGACGCGGGCGGGATCACCGCCACCCCGGCGGTCTTCGCGCGCAACCGGCTCCGGATCGCGGTGCCGAAGGGCAATCCGGGCAAGGTGGCGGGGCTCGTCGACTTCGGCCGGGCGGACGCCAAGATCGCGTTGTGCGCGGAACAGGTCCCGTGCGGTGCGGCGGCGAGGAAGGTGTTCGAGGCGGCCGGGGTGGCACTGCGGGCGGACACGCTGGAGCAGGACGTCAAGGCCGTGCTGACCAAGGTGCGGCTCGGCGAGGTCGACGCCGCCCTGGTGTACCGGACGGACGTGGCAGCCGCCGGGGACGAGGTGGAGGGGATCGCGTTCCCCGAGGCGGACCAGGCGGTCAACGACTACCCGATCGCGCCGCTGGCCAAGGCCCCGAACGCGGCCGGAGCACAGGCCTTCGTGGACTTCGTGCGGTCCGACGAGGGCCGTGCGGTGCTCGCCGAAGCCGGGTTCGACAGCCCGTGAGGCGGCGTCGGACGCGGGGGCGGCTGCCCGTCGTGCTGGTGGTGCCCGCCCTGCTGGGGTTGGCGTTCCTGCTGGTCCCGTTGGCGGGCCTGCTGATCCGCGCGCCGTGGGCGACCGTGCCGGACCGGCTGTTCAGCGCGGAGGTGGGGGAGGCGCTGCGGCTCTCGCTGGTGTGCGCGAGCCTGGCGACGGTGGTGTGCCTGGTGCTCGGCATCCCGCTGGCCTGGCTGCTGGCGCGCGGCGACCTGCCGGGGCGGGGGTTCCTGCGGGCGCTGGTGACCGTGCCGCTGGTGCTTCCCCCGGTGGTGGGCGGCGTGGCGTTGCTCCTGGTGCTGGGCAGGCGTGGGCTGATCGGGCAGTATCTCGACGCGTGGTTCGGGGTGTCGCTGCCGTTCACCACGGCCGGTGTGGTCGTGGCGGAGGCGTTCGTCGCGATGCCCTTCCTGGTGATCTCGGTGGAGGGTGCGCTGCGCGCGGCCGACCCCCGCTACGAGGAGGCCGCCGCCACGCTGGGCGCGTCGCGCTGGCTGACGTTCCGCCGGGTCACGCTGCCGTCCGTGATGCCCGGTGTGGTCGCGGGCGCGGTGCTGTGCTGGGCGCGTGCGCTGGGGGAGTTCGGCGCGACCATCACGTTCGCGGGCAACTTCCCCGGCGAGACGACGACCATGCCGCTGGCCGTGTACCTGGCCCTGGAGACCGAGCCGGACGCGGCGATCGTGCTCAGCATCGTGCTGCTGCTGGTGTCGGTGGGCGTGCTGGCGGGCCTGCGGGACCGGTGGATCGGCGGGCCGACGTGACCGTGCACGCCGAACTCCGGGTCACCCGCGACCGGTTCCGGCTGGAACTCGACCTGAACGTCGCGCCCGGCGAAGTGGTCGCGCTGCTCGGCCCGAACGGCGCGGGCAAGACCACCGCGCTGCGCGCGCTCGCCGGACTCCTGCCGCTGTCCGCCGGGCACATCCGGCTGGACGACCAGCCGTGGGACGAGCCGCCGAAGGTCTTCGTGCCCGCCGAACGCCGCCCGATCGGCGTGGTGTTCCAGGACTACCTGCTGTTCGGGCACCTGACCGCGCTGGAGAACGTCGCGTTCGGCCTGCGCGCCCGGGGTGCGCACCGCGGCACCGCCCGTGCGCTCGCCGGCGACTGGCTCGACCGCGTCGGCCTGGCCGACCACGCCCACACCAAGCCCCGCGAGCTGTCCGGCGGCCAGGCGCAACGCGTGGCGCTCGCCCGCGCGCTGGCCACCGGCCCGCGCCTCCTGCTGCTCGACGAGCCGCTGGCCGCGCTGGACGCGAGCACCCGGCTGACCGTGCGCGCCGAACTGGGCCGGCACCTGGCCGACTTCCCCGGCCACACCGTCCTGGTGACGCACGACCCGTTGGACGCCATGGTGCTGGCCGACCGGCTGGTCATCGTGGAGCACGGCCGCGCGGTGCAGCACGGACCGCCCGCCGAGGTGGCCCGACACCCGCGCACCGACTACGTGGCCGACCTGGTCGGCCTCAACCTGTACCGGGGCACCGCCGCCGGGACCGCGGTCACCCTGGCCGACGGCGGCGTGCTCACCGTCGCCGAGCCCGCCTCCGGTACCGTGCACGTCGCGTTCCCGCCCAGCGCCGTCAGCCTCCACCCCGAGCCGCCGTCCGGCAGCCCCCGCAACACCTGGCAGGTCATCGTGACGGATATCGAGCAGCACGCCCACACCACCCGGGTCCGGCTCGACGGCACACCACCCGTGCTGGCCGACATCACCACGGCGACCTTGGCGGACCTGAGGGTCGGGCCCGGTGACGCGCTGTGGGCCGCGCTCAAGGCCACCGAGATCCGGACGTACCCCGCGTGAGCACCGCGCTGGTCGTCGCCCACGAGATTTTCGGGCCGGACAAGCACATCCAGCGGATGGCGGAGGCCGTGCGCCATCCGGAGTGGACGGTCTCCACGCCGAACTTCCTGCCGGGCAACGAGGTCTTCCCGTTGGAGCAGGAGGAGCGGGCCTACCGGAGGTTCACCGGGGAGCTCGGCGTGGTGGCCATGGCCGAGGCGCTGGCCGAGCACGCCGCCGGCCTCCGCACCGACCACCACCGCGTGCTGTGCCTGGGCTTCAGCGTCGGTGCGACCGCCGCGTGGCTGGCCGCCGCCGCGTTCGACTCGATCGTCTGCGTCTACGGCTCGCGCATCCGGGACTACACCGGGCACCGGCCGAGGTGCCCGTGCCTGCTGGTGTTCGCCGAGCAGGAGCCCGGCTCCACCCCCGGCGAGGTCGTCGGCGGGCTGGCCGGCCCGACCGTCGCGGTCGAGCTGTACGAGGCCCGGCACGGGTTCTGCAACGAGGACAGCCCGCACCACCACGCGGTGCACAGCGCTTCGGTGGTGCGCAGCGCGCGCAGGTTCTTCCACTCCGGTTGACGGCTATCACGCATTGTGCTGCCTGATACACTCTGCGCTTGTGTGGGTGATCTTCGACTTCTCGGACGGCGCGGTCCGACGCGTCGTGGCGGAGTGTCGGCCGGTGGCGGATCAATAGCCCCCGTCCCGCGCTCCGAGGAGATCCCCGGTGTCCGTGCTGCTCTACAACACGCTGAGCAAGAGCCTCGAACCGTTCCGCCCGATGACCTCCGGAGTCGTCCGGATGTTCGTGTGCGGCCCCACGGTCTACGACCTGAGCCACATCGGCCACGCGAAGACCTACACCCAGTTCGACTTCATCGCGCGGTTCTTCCGCAAAAGCGGTTACCACGTCACGTACGCGCAGAACATCACCGACGTGGACGACAAGATCATCAGCCGTGCCCGGGAGCTGGGCGTCGAGCCGCGCGAACTGTCCGCGCGGTACGAGGCCCGCTACCTGGAGGACATGGCCGCGCTGCACAACACGTCGGTCGACACCTATGAGCGCGCCCACGACCACATCGACGACATCGTCGCCCAGGTGCAGGCACTCGTCGACCGGGGGCACGCCTACCGGTTGGACGACGGCTGGTACTTCGACCTGTCCACGTTCCCGGACTACGGGAAGCTGTCCGGCCGGACCCACGTGGAAGCCGAGGACTCGGTCGCCCGGATCGACGAGAACGCGCGGAAGCGCAATCCCGGCGACTTCGCGCTGTGGAAGGCGCGCAAACCCGGTGAGCCTTACTGGGACACGCCGCTCGGCCCCGGCCGGCCCGGCTGGCACATCGAGGACACCGCCATCACCGAGGCCATCTTCGGCCCGCAGTACGACCTGCACGGCGGCGCGGTCGACCTGATCTTCCCGCACCACGAGGCGGAGATCGCGCAGCAGGAGGCGGCGTCCGGGAAGGTGCCGCTGGTGCGGCACTGGCTGCACACCGGACTGCTCCGGGTGGACGGCGCGAAGATGGCCAAGAGCTCCGGCAACTTCCTCACCATCCGGCAGGCCCTGGACCTGGCCGACTTCCGCACCCTGCGCTACGCGTTCCTCAGCCAGCACTACCGCTCGTCCATGGAGTTCAACGACGTCACGCTGGCCAACGCGCGCGCCGCCCGCCGGCGGGTGGAGAACTTCGCCCGCCTGGTCGACCCGGCGCACACCGACAGCGCCGCCGCGCTCGCCCTCGTCGAGCGGACCCGCGACCGGTTCTTCACGCACCTGCGCCACGACCTGGACACGCCCGGCGCGGTCGCCGCGCTGTTCGACTACATCCGCGAGCAGAACCGCCAGGACGAACCGCCCGGCCCGGCCGCGCGGGCGCTGCTGCGCGAGGTGGACGAGCTGTTCGACGCGTTCGACCTGGAGCAGCCCGCCGGCGACGACGCCCGCATCGAGGCGGAGCTGACCCGGCGGCGAGAGCTGCGGGCGGCGCGGCGGTTCGCCGAGGCCGACGAGATCCGGGACAGCCTGCGCGGCCGGGGCATCCTGATCGAGGACACCCCGGAGACCACCCGCTGGTGGCACGAGAAGGTGTGATCGATTACGGCCGACGTCGTGGTGAATTCGTCGACCCGGGGTGTTTTCACCGGTTCGGGGAAGGCGTGCCCGTTTCCGCCGGGGAATCGGTGCAAGATCATTGTGCTAGCGTCGGGAGAGTACGGACAAAACGGCCGCCGACTATTCGGAAAGGCATGAGGTGTGAAGCGTCTCCTCCCCCTGCTCGGTGCCACCGTGGCTCTCGTGGCCACCACCGGCACCGCGATCGCGCTCAGCCCGAACGCTCCCGACAGCCCTGACGGGCACGGTCACGGTCACGGCGGTGTCGTGGTGACCAGCGGGCGGTTCGCGCCGCCCGAGACGGCCACCAACGCGTTCACCTACGACACCGCCCTCATCGCGCCCGGCTCGAAGGTCATGGTGGTGGCGACGCCGAAGTGGCGTTCCACCAAGGTGCAGCTCAGCGTGTACGGGCTGGTGCCCAACCGGACGTACGGCTCGCACGCCCACCAGAAGCCGTGCGGGCAGCTGCCCGCCGACTCCGGCGCGCACCACCAGCACGTGGTGGACCCGAAGCAGCCTTCGGTCGACCCGCAGTACGCCAACCCGAAGAACGAGATCTGGCTCGACTTCACCACCGACGAGCGCGGGCGCGCCACCGTGACGACGGTCGTGCCGTGGCGGTTCGAGGACCGCCGCGCCGGTTCGGTCGTGATCCACGCCGAGAAGACCGCCACCGAGCCCGGCAAGGCGGGCACCGCCGGTCCGCGGCTGGGCTGCGCGACGGTCAAGTTCTAGGCTTCACCCACTTCCCGCGGTGGGCGGGAACCGCCCGCCCACCGCGTCGGAAATCGGATTCTTTTTCACACTCACCTCCACTTCGGTCAAGACGGCTCATGACGGATGTCGGGTCGCGGGTCGTGACGAGTGGAATCCCCGCAGGCCCCGCCGCGGACGCGCCATTCCCGTGACGCGCGCGACAGCTGTCCACGCCGGCGCCGCCGAGCACAGCGGACGGCCGGGAACCGCACGTAAGCTGGGGCAATGCGTACACGGCCGACGCTGAGCTGGACCGCCACCGGTGCGCCGCTGCCCCGTACGACGAGCCTGGACGAGGTCGTGCGGGTGGTCGCCGAACGGGACGCCGTGGTGCTCAGCGGCGCGGGTCTGTCCACCGAGTCGGGCATCCCGGACTACCGGGGCGAGGCGGGCAGCCTGCGCCGGCACACCCCGATGACCTACGACGAGTTCACCGGCAGCCCGGCGGGTCGCCGCCGCTACTGGGCGCGCAGCCACCTGGGCTGGCGCACCATCGCCCGCGCCGACCCCAACGCCGGTCACCACGCCGTGGCCGCGCTGCGCGCCGCGGGCTTCCTGTCCGGCGTGATCACCCAGAACGTGGACGGCCTGCACCACGCGGCGGGCACGACCGACGCCGTGGAGCTGCACGGCAACCTGGACCGCGTCATCTGCCTGGGCTGCCGCCGGCTGAGCCCGCGCGAGGAGTTGGACCGCAGGCTGCGCGCGGCGAACCCGGACTTCACGGCGACCATCGCGCGGATCAACCCGGACGGCGACGCGGACCTCGCCGACGAGGACGTGCGCGGCTTCCAGGTCGTGCCCTGCACCGACTGCGGGGGCGTGCTGAAGCCGGACGTGGTCTTCTTCGGCGAGAACGTGCCGCGCCCGCGCGTGGAGGAGTGCTTCCGCCTGGTCGACGAAGCCCGGTCGATGCTGGTCCTGGGTTCGTCGCTGACCGTGATGTCGGGCCTGCGGTTCGTCCGGCACGCGGCGAAGGCGGGCAAGCCGGTGGTGATCGTGAACCAGGGCGAGACCAGGGGCGATGCGCACGCGACGGCACGCGTCGAACTGCCGTTGGGACAGGCGCTCACCGACGTGTGCGGGATCCTGCGAGCCACTTTCCGTGACGGGGCGGGGTTTCGGCCGAGGTCACCGGAACCGTCGGCGAACGCCGGGACGTGATCGCGGCAGTTGCTCCACAGTGGACTCGTGCGTCGGTCTGGTGGCGCTTCGGGACATCACCGGCCGCACGACTCCGGACGTGGGTTGCCGTAGTGAGTTCACCCTGATGTCGCAGCATGTGTTTGCGGTGTAACGGGTATTTAACCGGCACACCGTCAACGGCCCCGTCCTCCCCGGCAGGGCCCCTTCTCCCGCAAGGAGGTCGTGATGGCACATGTCCGGAACTTGATCGACATCCGCAGCGGCGACGAATTCGACCAGCCCGTCCCGTTCGGTCTGGTGTACCCGATGCGCACCGCGGACGGCGACGCGCCGCCCAGCCAGCGCGGCCGCACCTGGGAGCACCTCGCCGCGTCCGGTCGCGAACTGGTACCGCAGCGGTAGTTCACCGTCCGCGCACCAGCGGCAGGTAGACCTCGTCGACGATCTCGACCAGCACGCGGTCGGGCACGTTCGGCCTGCCACTGGTGAGGAACTCGTTGCGCAGCAACGCGACGGCGACCGTGGCCACCCGCGGGTGCAGCGCCTCCGGCCGCGCTTCACCCCGCGCCACGGCCCGTCCCAGCACGGTCAGCCACATCGCACTGCCCGCATCGCCCGCCTCGTCCCGGATCTGCGCCAGCAGGTCCGGGACGCCGATGCCGCCCATCAGCTCGCGCAGGATCGCGCCGTGCGGTGACGCCCAGTACCGGTTGGCGCGCCGCAGCAGTTCCAGGACGTCGGCGCGCAGCTCCCCGGTGTCGGGCAGCGCCGTTTCGCGGCCCACCACGTGCTTGTACGCGGCGATGCCCAGCGCGGCCCGGTTGGGCCAGCGGCGGTAGATGGCGTTCTTGTTGGTGCCGGCCCGCTTCGCCACCCGGTCCATGGTCAGGCCCGCGTACCCGGACTCGGTGAGTTCCGCGACGGCTGCGTCCAGGATCGCGCCCTCCAGCGCGGCGCCGCGCCGACGGGTCTCGGACATCTCCACCTCCTGGTACCGGCCGTACCCTAACAGTCGCGCACTGGACCGTGCTAACTTCGCCGTTAGGGTACTCCAAGTACCGTAAACGGAGGGTTTGGACATGCGCGGCAAGGGCATCAACTACGACACCGGCTACATCAACGAGTTCGGGGTGACCACCCACGAGCCGTGGGATCCGGGAACCGTGGCACGCGATCTGCGGGTGATCCGCGACGAACTGCACTGCACGGCGGTCCGGGTGACCGGAGGAGACCCGGACCGGCTGGAGACCGCCGCACGGCTCGCCGCGGACCTCGGTCTGGAGGTGTGGTTCTCGCCGTTCACGGGCGAGCTGACCACCACGGAACTGTTGGCGTTCCTCGCCGATTGCGCGGAACGTGCCGAAGGGCTGCGGCTCGCCGGGGCGGACGTCGTGCTGGTCACCGGGGCCGAGCTGAGCCTGTTCACGGTCGGCTTCCTGCCGGGCCGCAACGGCTTCGAGCGAACCGCCGTGCTGCTCGACACGCCACGCGAGCGGCTGGGGGCGTTGCTGGCGCAGGTTCCCGCGCGGATCAACGACTTCCTGGCCGACGCGGTGGAGGTGGTGCGCGAGCGGTTCGGCGGCAAGATCGCGTACGCGTCCGTTCCGTTCGAGGGCGTGGACTGGACGCCGTTCGACTTCGTGGCGGTGGACGCCTATCGGGCGGCCGAGATCGCCGACCGCTACCCGGCGATGGTCCGTGGCCTCGTGGCGTCGGGGAAACCGGTCGCGATCACGGAGTTCGGCGCGGCCACGTACCGGGGCGCGGCGGACCGGGGCGCGCGCAGCGCGATGATGGTCGAGTACGAGAACGGCCACCCGACCCGGCTGGACGGCGAGTACGTGCGGGACGAGCAGGAGCAGGCCGGATACCTGCGTGAGCTGCTGGACATCTTCGAAGCCGAGGGTGTGGACACGGCGTTCGCCTTCACGTACGCCAACTTCCACCTGCGCGACCAGTTCGACGTCGCGAGCTACGGCCTGGTGAAGGTCTCCGGTGGCGGGACGCGGGAGCGCAAGGCGGCGTTCACGGTGCTGGCGGAGCACTACCGGTGAGGTTGTACTCCTTGACGGCGGCCAGGTACTCGGAGATCGCGTCCCGGTTGCGGGTGAGGAAGCGGACCCGTTCGGTCATCCGGTCGCGCTCCTCCTCCAGGGTGGCGATCATCTCCGGGGTCGCGTCGGGGAAGTAGATGACCCTGGGCTTGTCCAGGCACGGCAGGATCTGCTTGATGAGCCGGGTGGGCAGACCGGCGTCGAGCAGGCCCCGGATCTGCAACACCCGGTCCACCAGGTTCCCGGCGTAGTCGCGGTAACCGTTGGCGCAGCGGGTGGAGACGATCAGGCCGCGCTCCTCGTAGTAGCGCAGCAGCCGGCGGGACGTGTCCGTCCGCGCGGAGAGCTCTCCGATCCGCATGTGCGCCACCTCACGGCCGTCGGGTTGGACCTTCACACCTGTGTGAGGGTTCGAGCATACTTCGCATGGCTTCGCGTACCGATATCCCGCCCGCGCCGACCCGACTGCCGTTGGGCGCGCTGCTCGCGCTCACCACGGCCGCGTTCATCACCGTCCTGACCGAGGCGCTGCCGGCCGGCGTGCTGCCCGCGATGAGCGCCGGTCTCGGCGTGAGCGAGTCGGCGACCGGCCAGTTGGTGACGGTGTACGCCGTCGGCACGGCGGTCTCCGCCATCCCGCTGGTCGCGGCCACCGCCGCGTGGCGGCGCAAACACCTGCTGCTGGTCGGGGTGGCGGGCTTCGCCGCGGCGAACACCGTCACCGCGATCTCGGCGGACTACCCGCTCACCCTGGTGGCGCGATTCGTCGCGGGTGTGGCGGCGGGCGTGGTGTGGGCGCTGCTCGCCGGCTACGCCCGCCGCCTCGCCCCGGCGCACCTGGCGGGCAAGGCGATCGCGATCGTGATGGCGGGTATCCCGGCCGCGCTGTCGTTGGGCATCCCGGCCGGGACGTTCCTCGGCGGTGCTCTCGGGTGGCGGCTCACGTTCTGGGTGATGACCGGGGTCGCCGTGGTGCTCGTCGGCTGGATCGTCGCGGCGGTCCCGGACCAGCCCGGTCAGCGGGCGGGCCGTCCGCGACTCCTGGCGGTGCTCAAGGTGCCCGGTGTGGCGGCCGTGCTGTTCGTGACGCTGGTGTTCGTGCTGGCGCACACCGTCCTCTACACCTACATCGCCGCTTTCCTGGCCGGGATCGGGATGGGCGGGTCGGTGGACCTGGTGCTGCTCGTGTTCGGCGTCGCGTCGATGCTCGGGATCTGGGTCGTCGGCGCGCTGATCGACCGGCGGCTGCGGGCGCTCATGGTGGCGACCGCGGTGCTGGTGGCGCTCGCGGCCGGTGCGTTGGCGGTGTCGACCGACAGCCACCTACTGGTCTACGCGGCCGTGGCGGTGTGGGGGCTGGGGTGGGGTGGCGTGCCGACGCTGCTCCAGACCGCCGTCGCCCACGCGGGCGGCGAGGCGGCCGACACCGCCCAAGCCATGCTGGTCACGTTGTGGAACGCGGCGATGGCGGGCGGTGGGATGGTCGGCGGTGTGCTGCTGGACGCGGTGGGTTCGACATCGTTCCCGTGGACGGTCCTGGTGTTGCTGGTGCCGGTGTTGATCGTGGTCCCGATGGCCCGCGGGTTCCGGCCGGCGGTGCGTTGAACGCGGGTGGGACCGGTGTGCTGCCGGTCCCACCCACGCGCTCTAGCAGGCCACCGCGACCGGTTCGTTGGAGCCGGTGTCCACGAAACCGTCGCTGATCCACTTGCCGTCCTGGAGCCGGTTCCACAGGTCGGTCCGGCCCCACACGCCCTCCACCGCCTCACCGCGCGCGGTGCACGCGATCGACACCACCGCGCCGTCGGCGACCGTGCCCACGGAGTCGTAGCTCAGGCCGGGGCCGGAACGGAGGTTCACGGTGCTGTTCGGACCGGCGTCCACCGTGCCGGTGGGCAGCGTGGTGCCGCCACCGCCGTAGTTGGTGACCCGGCCGCCGACGTTCACGCGCGCCGAACCGCGCTGCGCGTAACCGCCGTACGCCTGCGAGCCCTCGTAGAACGTCCAGCCACCGATGGTCATGCCGTTGACACTGATGTGGGCGTTGCCGCGCAGCAACGAGAAGTGCACGTGCGCGCCGGTGCTGGAACCACCGCACGGCAGCTCGTTGCCGATGTGCCCGAGGTACGTGCCGGTGCGCACGGCACTGCCGTCGGCCAGCGTCGTCAGGTCGTACATGTGGTAGTACGTGGTGCTGTAACCGTTGTCGTGCACCACCTTCACCAGCGCACTACGACCCACGATGCAGCTCTTGTAGACGCGGCCGTTCCCGGCGGACAGCACGCGCCCGTCGCCGCCGTTGAAGTCGATCGAGCTGAACGGCCGGGCGTTGCCGCTGTTGCCGTGCGGCCCGCCGCCCATCCACCACGCCACGCCCTGCGGCCACGGCAGGCCGAGCCCGGTGTCCGCGAGCGCTCCGGCGCGGTTGTCATGGTGGCTCGCGAACGTCCGCTTCTCGCCCTCGCTGAGAACGGCGGTCGGAGCCTGGGCGGCGAGTTCGGCGAACCCGGCCGTGCCGTCGAGCTCGACCCGCCAGGCGAGCCGGTCGCGACGGGCCAGGAACAGCGCCATCAGCGGCGCGCCGTGCTCCTGGCCGTAGACCATCGGCACGGTCGTGCTGCCGAACACCCACGACCCGGCGGTCCGGGTCGGCTCGAACAGCGGCTCGCGCAGGGACTGCGTGCCCCACTGCCGCTTCAGCGCCTCGCCGTGCTGCTGGAGCACGGTGGCGCGGACGGCGGCGGCGAGATCGGCTTCGGTGGGTCCGGCGGCGGCGGTCGGCGGTGCGATCAGCACCGCGAGACCGGCGGCAGCCGCCGCGAACAGCGCGGCGAACCGCCGCGCGGACTTCGGGTGGAACATGTGCCCTCCAGGGGAAGTCGGCACACGGGCAGGGAGTGGCAGCCGTTGCAGGAGGCCGCCGCGCCGATGACATAACGGCGGTCGGACCGGGTCAAGGTCGCGTCCGGGCAGCGCGGCACGACTGTGGAACGGAACCACAAAACTGTGGAGGACTACCCACGTTCGTCGGGCATACCGGGCGCAATCCGGCTCCTAGACTGTTTTGTTCCACAGTCGAGGGGGTTTGTTCGATGACAGGCAGACCGCCCGACGCGGACCACGAGGTCGACGTGCTGCTGCGCACCGGCCCGTTCCACGAGGCACTGCGCGCCGCCGTCGGACGCAGCGGTCTGACCCTGGAACGCCTCCGCGACCGCCTGGACCGCCGGGGCATCCACGTCAGCCTTTCGACGCTCAGCTACTGGCGGCTGGGTCGCAGCCGCCCGGAACGCCCCGACTCGCTGCGTGCCGTGCAGGCCATCGAAGCCATCGTCGGCGTGCCCCGCCACTCCCTGGAAGCCCTGCTCGGCCCACCGCGTCCCCGTGGCCGGTGGGTGAACCGGCAGCGGCAGACCCGGCGGTACGGCCGCTTGCTGGAGCCCGCGCAGTCGCTGGCGGAGACCGTGGAGGCCCTCGTCGGCCCGTCCGACGGCGATCTGCGGCTGTGGTCCCAGGACGACGCGGCCGCCGTGGACGCGCACGGCGTGATCCGCGAGGTCCGCACCAGGCAGGTGCTGCGCGCCGTCGACGGCCACCCCGACCGGCACGTAGCGGTCTACTGCGGCGATCCCGGCACCCCGCCCGACGCGCTGACGGCGGAGGCCCTGCGGAACTGCCGCCTGGGACGGGTCCGCCGCCACCCCCGTGCTCCGGTCATCGCGGTGGAACTCCTGTTCGACCACACCCTGCGGGTCGGCCAGACCCACCTGCTGGAGTACCGCTTCACCATCGCCGAGGGCGCCGAGGCGGTGGACTACCGCCGCGCTTTCCGCTACCCGGTAGGCACTTTCGTGCTCAGCGTCCACTTCACCGAGCCCAAGCTGCCGGTGCGCTGCTTCGAACTCTCCCAGGTCGGTGCGGAAGCGCCCCTGCTGCACGGCGACGACGTGAACCTCACGCCGGGTCGCATGGTGCACCTGACGGCGAGGGACGTGCAGCCCGGCGTGCTCGGGATCGGTTGGGAGTGGACCTAGCCGGCTCGCGCCGGCTCCGCCGCCTTCCTCGCCAGGTAACGGCGTTCGGCGTCGGTCGGTGCCAGGGACGCCGCCTCCCGGTACGCGACCGCCGCCTCGGCGGTCCGGCCCAGCCGCCGCAGCAGGTCGGCCCGCGTGGCGTGCAGCAGGTGGTGGCCGGCCAGTTCGTCCGCCAACGCGTCGACCAGGTACAGGCCGGCCCGCGGCCCGTCCGCCATCGACACCGCCACCGCCCGGTTCAGCTCGACCGTGGGTGACGGCACCAGCTTCGCCAACTGCCCGTACAGCAAGGCGATCTGTGGCCAGTCCGTCGACTCCGCGTCGACGGCCATCGCGTGGCACGCCGCGATCGCCGCCTGTACCTGGTACGGACCGGCCTGGCCCCGACGCAGCGCGGAGTCCAACAGCGCCACGCCTTCCCCGGTCCGTCCGGCGTCCCACCGCGAACGGTCCTGGTCGGGCAACGCCACGAGTTCGCCGGACGCGTCGGTGCGCGCTTCGCGGCGTGAGTCGTGCAGCAGCATCAACGCCAGCAGCCCCACCGCCTCCGGCTCGTCCGGCATCAGTGCCACGAGGGTGCGGGCCAGTCGGATCGCCTCCGCGCACAGCCGCCGCCGCACGGGTGCCGCACCCGCCGTGGCCGAGTAGCCCTCGTTGAACAGCAGGTACAGCACACCGAGCACGGAACCGGTGCGCTCGGGCAGCAGGTGGGCGGGTGGCACCCGGTACGGGATGCGGGCGTGCCGGATCTTCCGCCTGGCCCGCACCAGGCGCTTGTCCATGGTCGGCTCCGCCACCAGGAACGCCCGCGCGATTTCGGCGGTGGTCAGGCCCGCCACGGTGCGCAGGGTCAGCGCGACCCGTGCCTCCAGGGTGAGCGCCGGGTGGCAGCAGGTGAAGATCAGCCGCAGCAGGTCGTCGTCGATGCCGCCGTCGTCCCGGTCGTCCTCGTAGCCGGTCGACTCCGCCACCTCCCGCAGTTTCGTCGCCTCCACCGCCGAACGGCGCAGCCGGTCCAGTGCGCGCCTGCGCGCCGCCGTGGTGAGCCACCCGCCGGGGCGGCGCGGGACGCCTTCGCGCGGCCAGGTCTCCAAGGCCTGGGCGAAGGCGTCCTGCACGCACTCCTCGGCGAGGTCCCAGTCACCGGTCGCCCGGATCAGCGTCGCCACGATCCGGGCGCGTTCGGCGCGGAAGACCGCCGCGATGCCGTCCCGGACGATCACCGGCTCACACCTCCACGAACGGCCGGACCTCCACCGCGCCGTACCGGGCCACCGGGTGCCGTGACGCGATGAGGACGGCCTCGTCCAGGTCGGCGCACTCGATCACGTCGTAGCCGACGATGTGCTCCTTGGTCTCGGCGAACGGCCCGTCGGACAGCAGCACGTCGTCGCCGCGGGTCCGGACGGTGGTCGCGTCGGACCGGGACCGCAACTGCGAGCCGTCCAGCCGCTTGCCCTCGACCTCGTCCAGCCACTGCTCGATGGTCGGGTTGCCCTCGGTGGCGTCCAGGCTCGGGTCGGCGCAGATCAGCAGCATGTACTTCATGGGGTGACTCCTGTCGTCAGTGGTATTCCACCACTACGTCGAACGGGACCGCGTGGAAAGGACACTCACCCTCGGTACGCCTTCACGATGTCCGTCACGGCCGGCGGGATGGTGGTCTCCACCGGGAAGTCGAAGCCGGCCCGGCGTTCTCGACATGTCGCCCGATCCGGTGTTGAACCTCACCCGACGTGAGGTTTTAGAGTCGATGGCATGACCGGGACCGAGCACCTGAAGCAGCCGCGCTGGAGCGTCGGCGCGCTGGCGAAGGTCACCGGCCTGACCGTGCGCACCCTGCACCACTACGACGAACTGGGCCTGCTGCGGCCGAGCGAGCGCACCCACTCGGGGCACCGCCGCTACACCGAGCCCGATCTCCGGCGGCTCTACCAGATCCGCCTGCTGAGGCGGCTGGGCATGTCGCTGGAGGAGATCGGCGAGGTGCTGGCCGACCCGTCGCACGGCCCGCTGCGCGAGGTGCTCTCCGGGCACCTGGAGCAGCTGGACGACCAGATGTGGCGGCTGGAAGCGTTGCGCCGGCAGACCAGGGGCCTGCTCGACCAGCTCGACGGCCCGCCGCAGCAGGACTCCGGCAGCCTGCTGTCCCTGCTGGGCTGCACCGGCATCTTCGACGAGTACCTGAGCGAGGAGCAGCGCGAGTTCCTGGACCGGCAGGCGGAGGGCCTCGGCGAGGTCGGCCGCAAGGAGCTGGACGCGGAGTGGCCGCAGGTGCTCGCCGGGATCATCGCGCACTACCGGGCGGACACCCCGGTGGACGACCGGGAAGTGCAGGAGCTGGGCCGCCGGCTGGCCGGCGTCGGGCGTGACTTCGCGGGCGGCGATCCCGCGATCCTCAGGTCGATGAGCACGTTCTTCCGCGAGCACGGGCACGGCGTGCTGCGGGACGTGCTGCCCGACCAGCCGCTCGCCGACCTGGGCGACGGCCTCTGGGACTACGTGAGCCGGGTGCACTCGGCCGCGCGCTAGGCGGTGACCGGCGGACGGGGGGTGCCCGCCGGCCACCTCGGATCCCGACCACGAACCGTGGTCGGTGCTGCCCGAAGAACGAAGGGGGATCTCGTGTTGCGCACAACAGCCGTCGTGACGGCCGCGCTGCTGATCGCAGGGGGAGGGGTCGCGCAGGCCGCGGACACCGTCCGGCTGCCCGCGCCGACCGGGCCGCACCGGGTCGGCGTCACCACCTTGCACCTCGTCGACCGTGATCGGCTCGACCCGTGGCCGGACGCCGTGGGCCGGAACCGCGAGCTGATGGCCACGGTGTTCTACCCCGCGCACGACGTGCGGTCGTACCCGGTCGCGCCGCAGATGACACCGGGCGCGGCGGAGAAGTTCGCGTGGCTCGACGTGAACCACGCGCACCCGGAGCTGCCCAAGTCCGGTGTGGACTGGGCGGCCACCAGGACGCACTCCCACATCGGTGCGCCGGCGTTGCCGGTCCGCCGGCCCGTGCTGCTGTACAGCCCTGGTGCGGCCGACCCGCGCACGGTCAACACCGCGTTGGCGGAGGACCTGGCCAGTCGCGGGTACGTCGTGGTGTCGTTCGACCACCCCGGCGAGACCAGCGAGGTCGAGTTCCCCGGCGGACGGGTCCGCATCATCGCCCTGCCGGCCGACCCGCGCACCAACCCGGACGTGTTCCGGGCGATGATCGACACCCGGCTCGCGGACACCGGGTTCGTGCTCGACCGGCTGGAGGTGCTGGCCCGGGGCGGAAACCCGGACGCCGACGGGAAGGCGTTGCCGAAGCACCTCGGACGCGCGTTGGACCTGCGGCGGATCGGCATGTACGGGCACTCGGCGGGCGGCACCACGGCGGCCGAGGGTATGTACGAGGACCGGCGGATCGACGCGGCCGTGAACCTGGAGGGCTATCTCGACCACGGGACGGCACAACCCGGCCAACCCGGTGAACTGCTGCCCATCGCGCGCAACGGCGTGGACCGGCCCCTGCTCCTGCTGGGCACGGACGGCTACCGCGACGCGCGGTACGACAGCTCGTGGGCGGCGATGCTCGCTCACGGCGGACGGACCACCCACCGCGAAGTCACCGACGCGACGCACTGGGTGTTCACCGACTTCGCCGCGATGGCCCCGCAGTTCCAGGCCGCCGGCCTGATGACCGAGGCGGACCGCGTGAAGCTGGTCGGGGCGATCGCCCCGACGCGGTCCGTGCCCCTCGTGCGCGGCATCGTCGGATCGTTCTTCGACCGGCACCTGCGCCGCTAGCCACTGTGGCCCGTCCGCCCGCCCGCACCGGCGTGCGGGCGGGCCGCAGTGGACAGAGCTGCGGTAACCACCGGCCGACCGGGTTGTACGACCTCGGTCTGATGGTTCTTCACTCCTCGGGCGGACGGCCGCGAGCCGTTGGTCCGATGTGGCGGACCCCGGTCACGGGGTGGACTGGGCGCATCGCACCGATGTGACAGGAACCCGATGACCAGCCCGCTCGACCTCTCGCTGATCAGCGGACCCGTTCCGGTGGCTGCCACGGTGGCGGGTGTCGCCGCACTGGTGTGCCTCGGGGTGGGCGTCCGCCGCTTCCGCGTGGTCTCGATCGCCGTGGTGGCCTGCGCCGGGCTCGCAGCCGCCGTGGGTTTCGTGGTCAACGTCGTGTGGCGACCGTTCCCGGAACCGCTGCCGACCTCCGTGCCGACGGGCCTGGGCGCGGTGTCGCTCGCGGTCGTGCTGGTCGTGGCGCAGTGGCGGCGCGCGCAGTGGCGGGCGCGGTCGTTGAGTGTGTTCGCAGTGGCATTGGTGCTGCTCAGCGGCCTGTCGTGGGTGAACGGGCACTACGGCCAGTACCCGAACGTGCGGGCGGCGCTGGGACCGCTGGTGGCCGACACCGTCGATCTGGACCTGGCGGCGCGGCCGGCGTCGACCGAGGTCGCGGTGCCCGAGGGCAAGGTGCTGGCCGATGTGTGGCAGCCGCCCGTCGGGCCGCCCGCGAAGGGCACCGTCTCCGAGGCACCGATCCCGTCGAGCACCGACTACCGGCCGCGGCCGGCCTGGGTGTACCTGCCGCCCGCCTACGCCGCGACCCCGAGGCCGCGCCTGCCGGTGCTGGTCCTGCTCGCCGGACAACCCGGCACGCCGCGGGACTGGCTCGACGCCGGTCAACTCGTGCAACGGCTGGACGCGTTCGCCGCCCGGCACCGCGGGCTCGCGCCGATCGTCGTCATGCCCGACCAGCTCGGCTCGATGCTCGCCAACCCGGCCTGCCTGGACAGCCGCAACGGCAAGGTGGAGACCTACCTGGCGCGGGACGTGCCCAGGTGGATCCGGAAGCGGCTCCAGGTCGACGAGCGGCGCACCGCGTGGACCATCGCGGGCTTCTCGCAGGGCGGCACCTGCGCCCTGCAACTCGCCGTGCGGGCACCCGACGTGTACGCGGCGTTCATCGACATCTCGGGCCAGGGCGAGCCGACCCTGGGTTCCCGCGCGGACACCGTGCGGGAGCTGTTCGGCGGCGACGCCGGGGCGTTCCGGCGGGTCAACCCGGTGGACATCATGGCGACCACCCGTTTCCCGGCCACGGCGGGCGTCGTCGTGGCCGGACAACAGGATCCGTACTACCGCGATGCGGACAGGAAGGTGTTCGAGGCGTGCCAACGGGCGGGGATGGACGTGCGCTGGGTCGAATTGCCCGGTGGGCACGACTGGAACGTGTGGCGGCCGGGGCTCTACGACTCGCTGCCCTGGCTCGCCGGGCGAACGGGCTTGGCGCGGTGAACCGGCTCGGTGCGGTGGTCGGCCGCGCGCCCGGCACCGCCGGCGCGCTGTTGGTGCTGTGGACGCTCGGCGCGGCCACCGGGAGCCTGTGGTCCGGGCCGTCCGAGCAGCTGCTGGACACCGTGGGATTCGGCGTGTCCTCACCGCTGTGGACGGCGGTCACCTCGGCCCTGTGGTGCGCCAACCTGGCCGGGTACCTGGCCACGACGGTGTTGCTGCTGCTGTTCGGACCGGTCGCGGAACGGGAGTTCGGCGCCGTCCGCACGCTCGGGCTGGTCGTCGTGTCGCACGTGCTCGGGGCGTTCGCGGGCGCGGGCCTGGTGCAGGCGGGCGCGGCCTGGAGCTGGCTGTCGTACCTGAACTACGACCTCGCGGTCGGGCCTTCGCCGGGTGTGGTCGGGCTGGCGCTGGCGTTGAGCTTCCGGCTGTCGCCGTTGTGGCGTCGGCGGGTGCGGCTGCTCGTCGTGCTCGGCCTGCTCGTGCTGGCGCTGTACTCGGGATACCTGGAGGACGTGCTCCGGCTGTGCGGCGGGATCGTCGGGCTGGTGATCGGTGTGGTCGCGGTGCGCGGACGTCCCGCGCCCGTGCCGCCGTCGCGTGAGGAGACCCGCGTACTCGTCGCGCTGCTGCTTGCCGCGTCCGCGTTGGGGCCTGTGGTGGTGCTGCTGTCGCCTTACGCGGACGGGCCGTTGTCGTGGTTCGCGGACGTGCTCGCGGTGCCGCAGCCGGATACCGCCACCATCGCCTCCTACTGCGCCGACCCGGAACTCGTGGAACTGTGCCGCGCGCTGGAGACGCAGGCCGTGTACGACCGACTGCCCGCGCTGCTGATGTCCGTCATGCCCGCGCTGCTGCTTCTGGTGCTGGCCGAAGGACTGCGGCGGGGGCGGCGGTTCGCGTGGTGGTCCGCGCTGGTGCTCAACATGGCCATGGCAGGGCTGATCGGCTGGTACGTGTGGGAAGCCGTGCTGCTCGGGGACGCCCTGGTCACGCCGGGGGTGCTGGTCGAGTACTGCATCCCGTTCCTGCTGCCGCTCGGCATCGTGGTCGTGCTGCTGGCCACCCGACGGCACTTCCCGCTGTCCACGCCCGTGCGCCGGTTCTGGACGGTGTCCGTCGGCGGGTTCGTGGGGCTGGGCACGGTGTACGTGCTCGGGGGATGGTTGGCGCGCGAGCAGTTCCTGCCGCAACCCGGCCTCGGCGACCTGCTCGCGGATCTGCCCGCGCGGTTCCTGCCGCCCGGCTACCTCGGGCTCGTGCCCATGCCGTTCCGGCCGGACGACCTGATCGCTTTGGTGCTGTTCCAGTACACGGGCGTGGTGTTCTGGCTGGTGGTTCTGTACGCGCTGCTCCGGGCCACGTGGAGCGCAAGGGTCGTGGAGGACGCGGACGCCGCACTGCGGGCGCGTGAACTGATGTTGCGGCACGGCGGGACGTCGCTGTCGTACATGACGACCTGGCGCGGCAACCGGTACTGGTTCACCCCCGACGGCCGGGCCGTCGTCGCCTACCGGGTGGTGGCGACGATCGCGCTGACCGTGGGCGATCCGATCGGTCCGCCCGACGCGTGCCGGGAGGCCGTGCGCGGGTTCGCCGAGTTCTGCGCGCACGAAGGCTGGACACCGTGCCTGTACAGCATCAGCGAGGAGCTGCGCGACGACGTGGCGCCGTTGGGCTGGCACGCGGTGCAGGTCGCCGAGGACACCGTGATCCCGTTGGCGGACCTGCGGTTCACCGGCAAGAAGTGGCAGGACGTGCGCACGGCGTTGAACAAGGCGGCCAAGCAGGGCATCACGGCCGAGTGGTGGCACTACGCAGAAGCGCCGCCCGCACTCACCGACCAGATCCGGTCGATCTCGGCGGAATGGGTGGCTGACAAGGGACTGCCCGAGATGGGCTTCACCCTCGGCGGGCTGGACGAGCTGTCCGGCGAGGGCGTGCGGTGCCTGATCGCGGTGGACGCGGACCGGACCGTGCACGGGGTGACCAGCTGGCTGCCGGTGTACGTGGACGGGCACGTCGTGGGGTGGACGCTGGACTTCATGCGGCGGCGGGGGAGCGCGTTCACCGGATCGATGGAGTTCCTCATCGCGTCGGCCGCCACGGCGTTGAAGGAGGAGGGCGCGGGGTTCCTGAGCCTGTCCGGCGCGCCTCTGGCCAGGCTCGACCGAGGGGTGCAGCCGCGCGGACTGCAGCGGTTGCTGGACTTCGCCGGGCACGTCCTGGAGCCGGTGTACGGCTTCCGCTCGCTGTTCGCGTTCAAGGCGAAGTTCCAGCCCGTGTACCGCCCGATGTTCATGGCCTACCCGGATCCCGCCGCACTGCCCCGGATCGCGAACGCGGTGGGCCGCGCCTACCTGCCGGGCATGAGCGTGCGGCAGGGGATGCGACTGGCCCGGATGCTCGCCACCGGACGGTTCTCCCGCGCGCGGTGACCGGTGCTCAGCCGGTGGCCAGCCGGCGCAGCCAGTCCCGGAGGAGGGCGGCCTCGGCCGGGGTCAGCGGGTGGGTCTGGCGGTTCAGCGTCATGTCCAGCGCGAGCGCGCGGGCGGACAGCGAAGCGTCCTGATCGGACCGCTCGCCGGTGGTGACCGCGGCCAGCACCAGCTCCCTGGTGTGCGCCGACAGGTCGGGGTCGCCGTCGCCCGACGGATCGGCGATGAGGCTCAACGTGACGCCGGTGGCGGCGGCGTGCACGATGCTCGCCGCCGCCTCGGCGGGCATCCGCAACCGGCCTGCCTCGGCCGCCCGTTCCAGGATGCCGAGGAGGATCCGGTGGGCCTCCCGCGCCGCGGCCCGCCGCCGCCCGGGCTGGGGGACGCCGTACATCAGCACGTAGAACGCGGGGTGCGTCGACCCGAACTCGACGTGGCTGTCCCACCCCCGCCGCAGGTCGTCCACCGGATCGGCACCGGCCGGCGCCTCCCGCTTGGTCGCCAGGTACCGCTCGAACCCGTGCGCGGCCACCGCGTCCAACAGTCCCTGCTTGTCCCCGAACAACCGGTAGAGCGCGGGCGCCTGCACCCCGGCCGCCGTCGCCACCGCCCGAGTGGACACGGCGTCGATCCCACCCTCGGCGAGCAGCTCGGCAGCGGCGGCGATGATCCGCGCCCGAGTGGTACCGGTCTTCACCTCGGCCATGAGAACAACGTTAACACGATAGGGGATAGCACCGATAACGATCCAGTGCTAACGTGGCCTCGTTACCACCGCTACCAACCCGAGGATCACGCCATGACCAAGCCATTCCCCACCCGCACCCTGGGCAGGTCCGGCCCGGAAGTCTCCGCCCTGGGCCTCGGCCTGATGGGCATGTCCGACCTGTACGGCCCGGCCGACGAGGCCGAAGGCATCGCCACCGTCCACGCCGCCCTGGACGCGGGCGTCACCCTGCTGGACACCGGCGACTTCTACGGCATGGGCCACAACGAACTGCTGCTCCGCGAAGCCCTGAAGGGCCGCACCCGCGACAACGCGGTGGTCAGCGTGAAGTTCGGCGCCCTCCGAGACCCGGACGGCGGCTGGTCGGGCCACGACAACAGGCCGGCCGCCGTGAAGAACTTCGCCGCCTACAGCCTGAAGAGGCTGGGCACGGACCACATCGACATCTACCGCCCGGCCCGCCTGGACCCGGCCGTGCCGATCGAGGACACCGTGGGCGCCATCGCGGAGTTGGTGCAGGCGGGCCACGTCCGCCACATCGGACTGTCCGAGGTGGGTGCGGGAACCCTGCGCAGGGCACAGGCCGTCCACCCCATCGCCGACCTCCAGATCGAGTACTCGCTGATCTCCCGGGGGATCGAAGCGGAGATCCTGCCCACCGCACGGGAACTGGGCATCGGCATCACGGCCTACGGCGTCCTGTCCCGAGGCCTCATCTCCGGCCACTGGAGCCAGGACCGAGTACTGCAAGGCCAGGACTTCCGCACCATGAGCCCCAGGTTCCAAGGCGACAACCTGCACCGGAACCTGTCCCTGGTAGAGGCCCTGCGAACAGTGGCGACAACCAAGAACGCCACCGTCGCCCAAACCGCCATCGCCTGGGTGGCAGCCCAAGGCGACGACATCGTGCCCCTGGTAGGAGCCCGAACCCGTCCCCGCCTGACCGAGGCCCTGGCCGCAGCCACCCTCACCCTGACACCGGCCGACCTGGCCGCGATCGAACAAGCCGTCCCAGCCACAGCCGCCGCCGGCAGCCGCTACGCCACACCACTGATGAACGACCTGGACAGCGAGCGCTAACCCCGAGGCACGTCCCCCGACACCGCTCCCCAACCCAACCCAACCCGCCGCCTTGACCCAACCCAACCTGCCACCGCGTCCCGCCAGCCACCGCACCCCTGCCGTCCTCGGGTTTCTACGCCAGGAGACCACCGCAGAGGAACCACGAAGCAAGGTGCCCAGCCCTAAGCAGGTCTTGGACGGTCGTCGGGAACGCTACGCAAGACGACCACCCCTTCGAGAAAACCTCGACGCGGTCGCATTCACCCCGGCAACCCCCGGCTCAAAGCGACCCAGCCCACCGTCGCCGCCCCTCGCCTCACGCACAACCCTGACCCGCCGCCGGACTCCAGACCCGACGGACTCCCGAACCCCGCCTCGCGGCCCTCGGACTCGGCCCCTCGGCCCTGGACCCCGCCCCCTCTGATCCCACGCCTCAGACCCCGAGCACTGTCCCGACCCCGGACTTCCCGCCCAGGCCCAAACCCCAGGCCCAAACCCAGGCCCAGGTCCACGCCTGCACCCTGACCCGCCGACATCACTTCGACCAACCGCCGGAGGCCGCGCCACCACCGTCCGCAGCCAAGTCCTTCTCAATCCCGCCACAAGCCGCCAACAACGGCGGCACGATCTCCCGCCGAATCCGCTCCACCGTGGTGCGACTGGCGTGCGTGGAAACGTTGACCGCCGCAACGACCCGTCCCGCCCGATCACGGACAGGAGCCGCCACCGACCGCAACCCCTCCTCCAGCTCCTGGTCCACCAGCGCCCACCCCTGAGCACGCACCTCGTCCAACTCGGCGCGCAGCAGGGTCACCGACGTGATGGTGTGCGACGTCAACGGCTCCAACCGCACGCTGTCCAAATACCGGTCCAACTCCGAGGCGGACAACCCGGCCAGCAACACATGTCCCATCGACGTCGCATAAGCCGGGAACCGCGTACCGACGGTGATCGACACAGCCATGATCCGCGACACCGCGAACCGAGCCACATAGACCACATCCGAACCGTCCAGCACCGATGCGGAGGTCGACTCGTGAACCTCGCCGGACAGCCGTTCCAGGTGCGGCTGGGCGACCTCCGGCAACGACATGCTGGACAGGAAGGCGTACCCGAGTTCCAACACCCGAGCAGTCAACGAGAAGTACTTCCCGTCCGTGCGCACGTAGCCGAGGTCGGCCAGCGTCAACAGGAACCGCCGTGCCCCCGCCCGGGTAAGCCCGGTCGACTTGGCCACATCGGTCAGCGTCAAGGCAGGCGTAGCAGCGTTGAACGCACGGATCACCGCCAAGCCCCGCTCCAACGACTGCACGTAGTGGGCACCGCGCTCAGGTGATCCGTCCTGCTCAACCATGGTGCCCTTCACCCTATCCGCCCCCACCGAACCCATGGGACACAACGCACCACTGCCCGGAGCGATCCCCGATCCGACCGAACACGTCCCAGCCGACCTATGCCTCCAACACCACAGCCAATCCCTGCCCAACCCCGATGCACAACGCAGCCAAACCCCAGCCGCCACCCCGACGACGCAACTCGTGAGCCAACTGCAGGATCACCCGCCCGCCCGACGCGCCGAGCGGATGCCCCAGAGCGATCGCACCGCCGTTGACGTTGACGATCTCCGGATCCAATTCGCCCCACTCCGCCAGACAAGCCAACGACTGCGCGGCGAAGGCCTCGTTCAGCTCCACCGCCGCCAGGTCCGACCACCCGATGCCGGCCCGCCGCAAGGCGATCTCCGCGGCCTGCACCGGTCCGATGCCGAACACCTGCGGGTCGACGCCGGCCGCACCCCGTCCCGCGATCCGCGCCAGCGGGGCAACCCCGAGCCGGTCGGCGGCTGCCCGGTCACCCAGCAGCAGAGCAGAAGCGCCGTCGTTCAACGGCGAAGCGTTGCCGGCGGTCACCGTCCCCTGCGGACGGAACGCGGGCTTGAGCGCCGCGAGCTTGTCCAGGCTGCTGTCCGCACGAATTCCTTCGTCCCGCTTCAGCTCAACCCCAGGAGGCGATACGACATGACTGTCGTAGAACCCGTTGTCCCAGGCCTTCGCAGCAAGCTGGTGGCTGCGCAACGCAAAGGCGTCCTGCTGCTCACGCGTCACGCCGTAGCGCTCGGCAAGCAGCTCCGTCGCCTCGCCAAGCGATACGGTCCACTCCGCCGGCATCTCCGGGTTCGTCATCCGCCACCCGAGAGTGGTGGAGTGCAACGTCTCGTGCCCGGCCGGGAAACCCTTGCCCGGCTTGAGCATCACCCACGGGGCGCGGCTCATCGACTCGACGCCGCCGGCGACGACCAGCGACGCGTCGCCCACCGTGATGGTGCGCGAAGCCTGCATGACCGCGTCCATACCGGACCCGCACAGGCGGTTCACGGTGGTGCCCGGCACGGACGTCGGCCAGCCCGCCAGAAGCGCGGCCATCCGGGCCACGTTGCGGTTGTCCTCGCCGGCCTGGTTGGCGTCGCCGAGCACGACCTCGTCCACAGTCGCCGGATCGAGCCCCGAGCGTTCGGCCAGCGTCCGCAGGACGTGCGCGGCGAGGTTGTCCGGACGCACGCCGGACAGCGCGCCGCCGTAGCGGCCGAACGGGGTGCGCACACCGTCGAGCACGAACACGTCGGTCACTTCGAAGCCTCCTTGAGCGCCCGCAGCGCGGACAACTCCTCGGCGGTGGGTGGGGGAGTGCGGCCGAGCTCGGGCGCGACCTTCACGTCCCAGCCGGTCGCGGCGCGCACGTCGTCCAGTGCCACACCCTCGTGCAGGTCGGTGAGCACCAGTTCGGACGTGTCCGGGTCGGGCCGGAACACGCCGAGGTCGGTGATGACCAGCGTCGGGCCGGCGCCTCGAAGACCCAGCCGCTCCCGGTCGCCCTTGCCGGTGCCGTGCCCGAACGAGGTGACGAAGTCGACCCGCTCCACGAAGCTGCGGCTGGTCTGCCGCACCACGACGTACACCTCGCGGCAGGACGCGGCGATCTCCGGGGCGCCGCCCGCGCCGGGCAGCCGCACCTTCGGGTGGTGGTAGTCGCCGCCGATCACCGTGGTGTTGATGTTGCCGAACCGGTCGAGCTGGGCCGCGCCGAGGAACCCGACGTCGATCCGGCCGGGCTGGAGCCAGTAGTTGAACACCTCGGGGACGCTGATCACCGCGTCGGCGGTCTCGGCCAGGATGCCGTCGCCGATGGACGCGGGCAGCCGGTCGGGTTTGGAGCCGAGCGTGCCCGACTCGTAGACCAGTACCAGGTCGGGGGCGTGGGTGCGGCGGGCCAGGTTGGCGGCGGTGGACGGCAGACCGATGCCCACGAACACCCGTTGCCTGCCGGACAGCGCGCGGGCGGCGGCGACGGCCATCATCTCGTCGGACGTGTAGGTCATGCCGGCACCTCTTCCCGAACCTCGCGCAGCCAGTTGGCGAACTCCTCGCGGTCACGGCTGATCGGATCCCACGCCGCGTAGTAGGCGTTGTCCCGCTCCGAATAGCCCTGGGCGTACGACGGGTGCGCGCCGCCGGGCACCTCGGCGACCTTCGTGACCGCCCACGACGGCAGCACGATCGCCCCCGGCACGGGCGTCAGCTCGTCCACGACCTCCTCCACGGTGACCAGGCTCCGCCGTGCGGCCAGCACCGCCTCCTTCTGCACACCGAGCAGGCCCCACAGCTGCACGTTGCCGTCGCGGTCGGCGCGCTGGGCGTGGATGACCGTGACGTCCGGGTTGAGCGCGGGCACGGCGGTCAGCTCCTCCCCGGTGAACGGGCAGGTGATCGGCTTGATGGTGGCCGTCACGGACGGCAGGTCGGTGCCGACGTACCCGCGCAGCACCGCGAACGGCAACCCGGACGCCCCCGCGACGTACCGGTTGGCCATCCCGGCGTGGCTGTGCTCCTCGATCTCCAACGGCACGGGCCACGAGTTCTGCACCGCGTCCCGGAACCTGTGCAGCGACCCGACACCGGGGTTGCCGCCCCAGGAGAACACCAGCTTCCGCGCGCATCCCGCGCCGATGAGCTGGTCGTACACGATGTCGGGCGTCATCCGCACGAGCGTCAGGTCGCGCCGGCCCTGCCTGATGATCTCGTGCCCGGCGGCCGTCGGTATCAGGTGGGTGAAGCCTTCGAGTGCCACCACGTCCCCGTCGGCGATCAACTCGCCGACCGCGTCCGCCAACGTTCCGATCTCCGCCACAGGACATCCTCACGTGTTCGCATACCGAACAGAAGTTCTACATACGAACATACGAGGGTAGGGCTCATCGGTCAAGGTGACGTGGGGCTCTGCCAGGAGAGCTACTGATCAATAGATTCGCGGCGTGGGCAAGCTTGACGTGAGTGCCTGCATCGATGCCGCCGCGCCGGCGGAGCGGGTGTACGACCTGGCCGGCGACCTGATGGGAATGGTCGGCGTGAACCCCGGTCCCGGCCCCGGCGGCAAGCGCCGAGCCCTGCTCAGCGCTTGCCGCCCTGGATCACCGCTCCGACCACTCCGGGGCCTCGGACCGTCCGCCTCGGGTGGTCGCCACCTCCGGCCATTCCCGCCTACGCCCTACTTGCGCTTGAGGCGACGCCGCAGCTCGGCGACCAGCTCCTCGTCGCTCAACGCGGCCGGGTCGGGGCGGGTGTGTCGCAGCTGTGCCTCTTCCGCCGTGATCAGCTCGGCGGCGACCAGCACCTCCAGCGGACTCACCTCGAACAGGTTCGCGATGGCCCGTGCGGTCTCGATGCTGATGGACTTGCCGCGTCGCCAGTCGGTGAACCGGCTCCGGTGGACGCCGGTGGCGCGGGCCAGGTCACCGGTGGTGAGGCCGCGGTTGTCCAGGTTGGTCTCGATGTAGGTCCACAGGGACGACGGTGTGTTCTGGTCTGCGCTCACCCGCCCATCGTAGTTGCGTGCACGCAACGCCCGTCACGTGCATACCCTCAATGCAGCCACAAGGGTGACAACGTCACGTTGCGTACACGCATCCGGCGATCAGCGGCGGTGCAACCGAGCGTCGAACGGCCTGCCAAGCCCGTATCCGGCTATATCTTCTGTGGCCGTCCCGATCGAGGTCATGACAGGAAGCGGTTGAGGCCGTCCAGCAGCCGGTCGACCTCGCTGTCGGTGGTGTACGCGGCCAGTCCGATGCGCAGGCCGCCCGTGTCGCCCAGTCCCAGGTGGCGCGAGGTTTCGATGGCGTAGAAGGACCCCGCCGGGGCGTTGACGTCCAACGTCGCCAGGAACCGGTACGCGTCCGCCGGATCGTGGTCGGCGAACGTGGCCAGCAGAGTCGGTGTGCGCAGTTTCGCCCGTGACCAGACGGTGACGCCGGGCAGTTCCAGCAATCCGGCTTCGACCCGGGTCCGGAGCCGCTCCTCATGCTCCGCGACAGCCTCCAACGACGCCACGAGTCGCTCCCGCCGACCCGCGCCGACCGGAGCGCCGTTCGGGACGCTCTCCCGAGCGTCACCCCGAGCGTCACCCCGAGCGTCACCCCGAGCGCTGTCCCGAGCGCCGTGCGGAGCGCTGTCCGGGGCGATGCCCGCGATGAAGTCGACCGTCGCCGTGCACCCGGCCAGCAGTTCGTAGGGCAGCGTGCCCGCCTCGAACCGCTCGGGTACGGCGTCGGAGGACGGCAGCAGCTTGTCCGGGCGCAGGTCCGCCAACACCTCCGGTCGGGCGGCCAGCACACCACAGTGCGGTCCGAAGAACTTGTAGGGCGAGCAGACGAAGAAGTCGGCACCGAACGCCGTGATGTCGACCGGACGGTGTGCGGCCAGGTGCACCCCGTCCACGAAGAACAGCGCGCCGCGCTCGTGGACCAGTCGGGCGATCTCGGGCAGCGCGGGCCTCGTGCCGATCAGGTTGGACGCGCCCGTCACGGCCACCAGCCGGGTCCGGTCGGAGAGGACTTCGGCCACGTGGTCCGGCGTGAGTTCACCGGTTTCCGGGTCGAACCCGGCCCACCGCACGGTCGCGCCCGCAGCCGCGGCGACCTGCACCCAGGGGCGCACGTTGGCGTCGTGGTCCAGCCGGGTGACCACCACCTCGTCGCCGGGCTGCCAGGTCTTCGCCAGCGTCCGGGCGAAGTCGTAGGTCAGCTGCGTCATGCTCCGCCCGAACACGACGCCGGACGGCTCGGCGGCCAGCAGGTCGGCCATCGCCTGACGGCTCTCGGTGACGATCCGATCCGCGGCGCGCTCCGCCTCGGTGACCCGGCCCCGGTTGGCCAGCGACGAGGTCATCGCGTCCCTGATGGCGTCGGCGACCGCGGCGGGCACCTGGGAGCCGCCGGGTCCGTCGAAGTGCGCGGTGGCGCCAAGAGACGGAAAGCGGGCACGAAGTGCGTCGACGTCGTAGGTCATGACCACCACTGTGACATCCGGGGGCGGTGCCGGGCACTGCCGCCGGCGGTGCCCGGCACTGTTCACCTCCGTCAACGGGGCACGCTTGCCGTCCTTCTTCCCCTGTCCCGAGTTGGTGGGGCCACAGCTTCACTGATACCCCCATGGGGTGTAAGTCAGGTCTCACCGCATTGACACTCTTATACCCCCTAGGGGTATAAAGGCAGTAGCCGAAGGGAGCGGGACATGCGTGGTTACAGCACCGACAAGGACGGCTACCTGGCGCGGTTGCGTCGCGTCGAGGGGCAGGTCCGGGGTTTGCAGCGGATGGTGGAGGGCGACGAGTACTGCATCGACGTGCTCACCCAGATCGCGGCGGCCACCAAGGCGCTCCAGGCGGTCTCGCTCGGGCTGCTCGACGAGCACCTCAAGCACTGCGTGGCCGAGGCGTTGGCGCAGGGCGGCGAGAGCGCCGACGAGAAGGTGCGCGAGGCGAGCGAGGCGATCGCCCGCCTGGTGCGGTCCTGAACGAACGAGGAGGAGTCAGCGCGATGAACGAGTCCACTTTCACCGTCACCGGCATGACCTGCGGCCACTGCGTGGCCTCGGTCACGGAGGAGGTCACGATGATCGCCGGTGTCACCGACGTCGCCGTCGACCTGCCCACCGGCGCGGTCAAGGTGACCAGTGCCGCGCCGGTCGCCGAGGCGGACGTGCGCGCGGCGGTCGAGGAAGCGGGCTACGCGCTCGCAGGCTGAGCCACACCCGCCGGAGTCGGACCGCCGACGCCACACCCGACCGAGCCGGATCACCGGCGTCACACCCAGCAGAGCCGGGCCACCGGCGCCACAAGCGGCAGCGCCGGATCATCGGCGTCGGATCCACCGAATGAGATCCACCGAGTCAGCGCCACCGAATCAGATCCAACGGAGTCCGCCCCGTGCGGGGTGGGCTCCCCGGTCCGAGGACTACCAATGAACACAGCAGCGAAGCTCTCCGCCTACGGTGCGGCGCTCGTCCTGGTCGCGGGTGCGGCCTGGGCGATCGGGAGCGCTGTCGGTCCCTTCTCCGCCGAGGCCGGGCACGGTCACGGCGGCACCGCCGGCACGGAGGACGCCGGCCACGGGGACGACCACGGCGCCACCGTCGCGGAAGCCGCGCAGGACCAGCCCGCCGGGCTGGCGTCGTCCAGGGGCGGCTACACCCTCACGCCCACCGACCCGACGCTGACCGCGGGAACACCGTTCGCCTTCCGCATCCTGGACGCCGAAGGCGCGGCGGTCACCGCGTTCGACGTCGAGCACGACAAGCGGATGCACCTCATCGTCGTGCGCAGGGACACCGCGAACTTCCGGCACGTGCACCCCGAGATGGCCGCCGACGGCACCTGGTCGGTGCCGCTGGACGTCACCGAAGCCGGGTCGTACCGGGTGTTCGCCGACTTCAAGCCGACCGGCGCGGCGGCCACCACGCTGGGCACGGACGTCTCGGTCGCGGGGCTGTTCGAGCCGCGCGCGTTCGCCCCGTCACGGGTCGCCGAGGTCGACGGCTACCAGGTCCGCCTGGACGGCGAGCTGGTGCCCGGCAAGGCTTCCCCGATCCGGTTGACGGTCACCAAGGACGGCAAGGCGGTCGCCGACCTCCAGCCCTACCTCGCGGCCTACGGGCACCTGGTGGCGTTGCGGCAGAGCGACCTCGCCTACCTGCACGTGCACCCGGAGGGCGCGCCCGGTGACGGGAAGACCGCGCCCGGACCCGTCATCTCGTTCGTGGCCCAGGTGCCCACGGCCGGCACGTACCGGCTGTTCCTGGACTTCCAGCACAACGGTGTGGTGCGCACCGCCGAGTTCACCGTGGAGGCGGGTCATGGCCACTGACCTGGAACTGTCGATCAAGGGCATGACGTGCGCCTCGTGCGCGGCCCGGATCGAGCGGAAGCTGAACAAGCTGGACGGCGTGACCGCGACGGTCAACTACGCCACCGAGAAGGCGAAGGTCTCGTTCCCGGAAGGGCTCGACCCGCAGGCCCTGGTCGACCAGGTCGAAGCCGCCGGGTACGGGGCGGCCCTGCCGACTGCCGAGCCGGCGACGACCGCGGCGGACGAGGACCCCACGAAGTCGTTGCGGCAGCGGCTGATCGTGTCCGCGGTGCTGGCGGTGCCGGTGATCGCGCTGGCGATGGTGCCCGCGTTGCAGTTCACCTACTGGCAGTGGATCTCGCTGACGTTGGCGGCTCCGGTGCTGGTGTGGGGTGCGCTGCCGTTCCACCGGGCGGCGTGGACGAACCTGCGGCACGGCGCGGCCACCATGGACACGCTGATCTCGATGGGCACGCTCGCCGCGTTCGCCTGGTCGCTGTACGCGCTGCTGTTCGGCACGGCCGGGACGCCGGGCATGACGCACCCGTTCGAGCTGACCATCGCCCGGACGGACGGCGCGGGCTCGATCTACCTGGAGGTCGCGGCCGGGGTGACCACGTTCATCCTGGCGGGCCGGTACTTCGAGGCACGGTCGAAGCGACGGGCGGGAGCGGCGCTGCGAGCGCTGTTGGAACTGGGCGCGAAGGACGTCGCCGTGCTGCGGGACGGCCGCGAAGTCCGGATCCCGGTCGACGCGCTGGCCGTGGGTGACCGGTTCGTGGTGCGGCCGGGTGAGAAGGTCGCGAGCGACGGCGTGGTGGAGGAAGGCAGCTCGGCGGTCGACGCGAGCATGTTGACCGGTGAGTCCGTGCCCGTCGAAGTCGGTCCCGGTGACGCGGTGGTCGGCGCGACCGTCAACGCCGGCGGGCGGCTGGTGGTGCGTGCGACGAGGGTCGGCGCGGACACCCAGCTGGCGCAGATGGCCAAGCTGGTGGAGGACGCGCAGAACGGCAAGGCGCAGGTGCAGCGGCTGGCCGACCGGGTGTCGGCGGTGTTCGTGCCGATCGTGATCGCGCTGTCCGTCGGGACGCTGGCGTTCTGGCTGGGCGCGGGCGGCGGGGTGTCGGCGGCGTTCACGGCGGCCGTCGCGGTGCTGATCATCGCCTGCCCGTGCGCCCTCGGCCTGGCCACGCCCACCGCGTTGCTCGTGGGCACCGGGCGCGGAGCCCAACTGGGTATCCTGATCAAGGGACCGGAGGTGCTGGAGTCGACGCGGCGGGTGGACACCGTCGTGCTGGACAAGACCGGCACCGTCACCACCGGTCGGATGAGCCTGATTTCCGTGCACGCCGCCACCGACACCGCGGACGACGAGGTGTTGCGGCTGGCCGGGGCGTTGGAGAACGCCTCGGAGCACCCGATCGCGAAGGCCGTCGCGGCGGGCGCGGTCGAACGGGTCGGCGAGTTGCTGCCCGTGGAGGGCTTCCAGAACCTGGAGGGCCTGGGTGTGCAGGGCGTGGTCGACGGCCACGCGGTGATCGTGGGCCGGGAACGCCTGCTCGCCGAGTGGGGCGTGCACCTGGACGACGGGTTGACGCGGGCCAGGCGGGACGCCGAGGAGCAGGGTCGCACGGCGGTGCTGGTCGCCTGGGACGGCGAGGCGCGGGCGGTGCTCGTGGTCGCCGACACGGTGAAGCCGACATCGGCGGAAGCCATCCGGAGGCTGCGCGACCTGGGCCTGACCCCGGTGCTGCTGACCGGCGACAACGAGGCCGCCGCACGGGCGGTCGCGGCCGAGGTCGGCATCGACGAGGTGATCGCCGAGGTGCTGCCGAAGGACAAGGTGGACGTGGTGGCCCGGCTCCAGGCAGCGGGCAGGGTCGTCGCGATGGTCGGCGACGGGGTGAACGACGCGGCGGCGCTGGCCAAGGCCGACCTCGGGCTCGCCATGGGCACCGGGACCGACGCGGCGATCGAGGCGAGCGACCTGACCCTGGTGCGGGGTGACCTGCTCGCGGCGGTGGACGCGATCCGGTTGTCGCGGCGGACGCTGGCGACCATCAAGGGCAACCTGTTCTGGGCGTTCGCCTACAACGTGGCCGCCCTGCCGCTCGCGGCGGCCGGACTGCTCAACCCGATGATCGCGGGCGCGGCGATGGCGTTCTCGTCGGTGTTCGTGGTGACCAACAGCCTGCGGCTGCGTGGTTTCCGGAGCATCAGCCCGACGGACCGCCCGGTCACCACGGCCGCCCGGCCGCAGGTTCCCGCGCCGGTCGCGTGACCTGACCGTCCACAGTGGCCCGGATCGCTTCCGGGCCACTGTGGTGTCGTGCCGCGGGTTCCCATGCCGACTACCCGGTCACCGCTTGGATAGTCGAACCTGATGGCTAGTCGACCACGCGCCCCAGGAAGCCCCGGATGTAGCCGGTGACCGTGTCCAGCGAGTCCTCCAGCGCGAAGTGGCCGGTGTCGAGCAGGTGGATCTCGGCGTCGGGGAGGTCGCGTCGGAACGCGAGCGCGCCCTCCGGGCCGAAGATCTCGTCGTGTCGGCCCCACACCGCGAGCAGCGGCACCTGTGAGTCGCGGAAGTACTGCTGGAACGCGGGGTACGCGTGGAGGTTGTTCCGGTAGTCGCGGAACAGGGCGAGCTGCACCTCGGCGTTGCCGGGACGGTCCAGCAGGTGCTGGTCGTGGGTCCACGTGTCCGGGCTGATCCGGCTGGTGTCCTTCACGCCGTGCGTGTACTGCCAGCGCGTGGCGTCGGCGGTGAGCAGGGCGCGCACGGCCGGTTCGGTGTCCGGGCCCGGGTCGGTCGCGTAGGCGAACAGCTGTTCCCAGAACGGGGTGAAGCCCTCGGTGTAGGCGTTGCCGGACTGGGTGATGATCGCGCTGACGCGCTCCGGATGGCGGGAGGCGATCTTGAGGCCGATCGGCGCGCCGTAGTCCTGGATGTAGAGCGCGTGCCGCCGGATGCCGAGGTGGTCCAGCAGGGCGAGTGTGACCTCGGTGAGCCGGTCGAACGTGTAGTCGAACCCGTCCACCGCCGGCGCGGAGCTGAGGCCGAAGCCGATGTGGTCCGGCGCGATCACGTGGTAGCGGTCGGCCAGTGCCGGGATCAGCTCGCGGAACATGTGCGAGCTGGTGGGGAAACCGTGCAGCAGCACCAGTTTCGGCGCGTCCGGGTGACCGGCCTCGCGGTAGAAGACGCGTTGGCCGTCGATCTCGGCGTAGCGGTGGTGCGTCATCACGGACTCCTGTGGTCTAACCTCTATAGCGGCTTTGAAGGGTTAGGTCGGATCGAGCGTAGGGAACCACGGCGCGTGTTAACCTGTCAAGCAATCTTGAAGGGTTAGGTGCGATGCTGGGAGCGGACGACGCGGTGGCCGGGGCGCTGCGTGCGCGGGGCTGGCCGGAGCGGCCGCTGGTCGACCAGCCGTTGGCGTTGGACCTGCTCAACACCCGGTGGGTGGTCGGGGGCACCCCGTACGACCTGCTGGACCACGACGAACTCACCGCGGCTTGGCTGATCGACCGTGAACTCGACCGGAAGCCGTTGCCCCGCGAACAACTCCGGGAGGCGCGGGATGCGCTGGCCGCCGTGATCGCCGATCCGGCGGACTGCTCGCGACTCAACGCGCTGCTCTGGCACGGGCGGCTGCGGCTGGAGGTCGGCGAACACGGCGAGGTCGAGCACTACGACGTCGCGGACCCGGTGTGGCGCGCCGCCTGGGCTTGCCTGCGCGACTACCTGCGGTTGCGGGCAGAGGCGCTCGATCGGCTGCGCAAGTGCGCCAACCCGGACTGCGTCCTGCACTTCCTGGACACCTCGCGCACCGGCCGCCGTCAGTGGTGCTCGATGACGGCGTGCGGCAACCGCCTCAAGGCGCGCCGTCACCACGACCGCAGCCGCGGCCGGGCCTGACCGTCCGGCGAAGCCGCATTCTGTCCACTGCAGACCCTGTGCTTCACGTCACCGACATATACCCCCTAGGGGTATGTTATGTTCGCTTCGAGCTTACCCCGTGGGGGTAACCAGGCCGAAGGGTTCCACGATGTGCAGCTGTTCCGCGGACACCGGTCCCGCCACCGGGAAGTCGTTGGCCGGGCGTGACTTCCTGGTCGCCGGCATGACCTGCGGGTCGTGCGCGGCGAAGGTGACCACAGCGGTGCGCGAGGTCCCCGGCGTCACGGACGTCGAGATCGACCTCGCCACCGGCCGGCTCACCGTCGCGGGCACCGCCGGCGACACCGACATCACCGCCGCCGTCACCGGCGCCGGCTACTCCACTTCACCAGCCTGACCGCGTGGCCCGGCGCGTCCCCTCGCGCCGGGCCCGGAAGGACCTGTCATGAACCCCGATCCCCGCCGCTGGTGGGCACTCGCCGTGCTCGCCGCAGCGCAGTTCATGGTCATCATGGACACCTCGATCATCGCCGTGGCGCTGCCGGACATGCAGCGCGAACTCGGCTTCACCTCCAGCGGCCTCCAGTGGGTGTTCAACGCCTACGCCGTGGCGCTGGGAGGCCTGCTGCTGCTCGGCGGCCGGCTGTCGGACCTGTGGGGCGCACGCCGCGTGTTCGCCGCCGGCTGGGCCACGCTGATCGCGGGCTCCGTGCTCGCCGCCGCCGCGACCGACGCGGGCACCGAGGTCGCCGGCCGGGCCGTGCAGGGCGTCGGTGCGGCCCTCATCGCACCCGCCGCCATGACCCTGCTGATGGTGCTGTTCGCCGGGCAACCCGCCGAGCTGCCCCGGGCGATGGCGTTCTACGGTGCGGCGGCCCCCGCCGGCGGTACGGCGGGCGTGTTCCTCGGCGGCGTGATCACCGAATGGCTGAGCTGGCCGTGGGTCTTCATCGTGTACGTCCCGATCGGACTGCTCACCCTCGCTTTGACGCCCCGCCTGCTGCCCGCCGTGCCCGGTCGACGGGGTGGCCTGGACCTCGGGGGAGCGGTCGCCGTCACCGGCGGTCTGGCGCTCGCCGTCTACGCCATCGTGCTCGCGCCCGAACGCGGGTGGACGTCGGCGGCCACGCTCGCGCAGCTCGCCGCCGCCGTGGTCCTGCTGGCGGCGTTCCTGCTGGTGCAACGCGCGGCGCGGAACCCGTTGATGCCGTTGCAGGTCTGGCGCACACCCGACCTCGCGGCGGCCAACGTCGCGATGGCGCTGCTGGGTGCCGCGTGGATCCCGATGTGGTACTTCCTCAACCTCTACGTCCAGCACGTGCTCGGCTTCGACGCGTTCGCCAGTGGCGCGGCCCTGCTGCCGATGACGGCGCTGATGACCGTGCTGATGACGACCGTCACCGGCCGGCTGATCGGCCGGTTCGGCACCAAGCCGCTGATCGTCACCGGCCTGGTGGTGCTCGCCGTCGGACTGGGTCTGCTGGCCACCGCCGACGCGGACGGCTCGTTCGTCGCGGACGTGCTGCCCGGTTCGCTGGTCGCGGCGGTCGGTATGGCGCTGGTGTTCATCCCGGCCACGATCGGCGCGATCACCGGGGTGGCCCCGGAGCAGGGCGGGCTGGCGTCGGGCATCGTGAACACCACCTACCAGGTCGGTTCGGCGCTGGGACTGGCCGCGATGACGGCCCTGGCCACCTCGCGGGGCGCGGAAGGCTCGGCGGACGGCTACTCCGCCGCGTTCACGGGTGCCGCGCTGGTCGCCCTGGTGGGTGCGGGACTGGCTGCCGTCACCCTCGGTCGGGTGAAGTCCGTCGAGCACGTCTGACGGTATTCGCGGGCCCGTCGTATACCCCCCATGGGTATAGGCGGGCCCGTTCACCGTTGGAAGGCGGCCCGATAGGCGTTCGGGCTGGTGCCGACCACCCGCTTGAAGCGGTCGCGGAACGCGGTCGGCGAGCCGAAGCCGACCTGGCCCGCGATCCGTTCCACCGGCTGGGTGGTGGCTTCGAGCAGTTGCTGAGCCCGGCGGACCCTGGCACGCAGCAGCCATTGCAGCGGCGTGGTGCCGGTCTGTTCGCGGAAGCGGCGGTTGAGGGTGCGGGTGCTCATGCCCGCGTGGGCGGCGATGTCCTCCAGCGTCAGGTCGCGCGCGGAGTTGTCCGCCAGCCAGCGCAGCACGGGCTCCAGCTCCGAGCCGCTGGGGGTGGGCGGCTGGTCGTGCACGATGAACTGGGCCTGGCCGCCTTCCCGCTCCAACGGCATGACGGACAGCCGCGCGGCGTCGGCGGCGACCGCCGAGCCGTGGTCGCGGCGGATCAGGTGCAGGCACAGGTCCAGCCCGGCCGCCGCACCCGCACTGGTGAGCAGGCGGCCGTTGTCGACGTAGAGCACGTCGGGGTCCACGTCGATGTCGGGGTGGCGGGCGGCGAGGGTGGGCGCTGCGGCCCAGTGCGTGGTCGCGCGGAGCCCGTCGAGCAGGCCGGTCGCGGCGAGGACGAACGCGCCGGAACAGATCGACGCGATCCGTGCGCCACGGGCAGCTGCGTGCCGCAGGGCGTCGAGTGCTTCGGGCGGGACCGGCCCGGTGAGGTCGGCGCACCCCGGCAGGATGATCGTGTCGGCGTCGTCCAGTGCATCCAGGCCGTGCGCGAGGCGGAGCGTGAACGCCCCGGCGTCGACGGTGGGCGTGGTGCCGCAGACCAGGACGCGGTAGGCGGGGCCGTCGGCCAGTCGGATACGGGTGAACACCTCGATCGGGGTGGCCAGGTCGAACGGGATGACCTGGTCCAGGGCGAGGACGGCCACGGTGTGCATGGCGCCACGGTAGGCGTCCGGGGATTGGCGAGAACCCGTGGATATCTGGCATTCCAGCCCGTTCCGCTCGCCGGCGGAGCACGGTCCGGCCCGCCACTGGAACCGCGCCGGCCTGAAAAGCCGTCGCCGGCGGGGGTGTCCGCGTCGCACGATGGAGCCGTGTTGGACAACCTCGGCGGGGGCTCGACCCCGTCTCCGGCGTTCGCCGCGTTGTTGTGGGCCCTCGGCCGGTGCTATGAGGAACGCGTGCCGTGGTGGGCTGCCGAATGGCTGGCGCAGGGGTGGGACGGGGACGCGCTGCGGACCCTTGCCGGGTTGAACGGCAAGGATTCCGCAGCGGTGCGCGATTTGATGCCCGCGGTGTTCGCCGAACTGGCGGTCACCGTGCCGGGGCCGGACGTCGCGGTCGCGGCCGGGATGTTCACGCACATCGCGCGCATGTGGGCCGATGGACGGGCCGGTGAACAGTGGGTGGCGCAGAAAGTCGAAGAGGTCCTGTGCGACCTGGGGTATCCGCGGGAGGTCATGGACCTTCCCCTGGGCGCGCTGTACCGCGTCGCCGACGAATGGCAGGAGGTCTGGGGGCGGTCGGAGGTCGAGCTGAGGGCGGCGGTCGGTGAGGCTTGCCGCGCCCAACTCCGCGCGGACTGACCGCCTCACCTCGCCGTCAGGCCCGTGCACCACGGACCGGCCCGCCGCCCCTCCGCCGCGAGCGACTACCTCGCCAACAGGTCCCGCAGCGCCTTCACCACCTCGGCCGGCGCCTCCTCGGCCATGAAGTGCCCGCACGTCACGGTCCGGTGCACCAGGTCGTCGGCCCAGGCGCGCCACAAGCCCTCGGCGTCGAAGCCCAGCGCCGAACCCCAGTCCTGTTGCAGCACGGTCACCGGCATCCGCAGCCGGTTGCCCGCCGCCCGGTCCGCCTCGTCGTGCTCGACGTCGACCGAAGCCGACGCCCGGTAGTCGGCCACGATGGACGGCACGGCCGCCCGTGACGCGGCCAGGTACCTGGCGCGGACATCGGCGGGGATGGCGTCCGGATCCCTGGTCCAGATGTCCAGGAAGTGGCCGAAGAACGCGTCCGGCGCTCCCGCGATGAGCGTTTCCGGCAGGTCCGGGGCCTGTGCCATCAGGTACAGGTGGAAGCCCACGGCGGCGCTGCGGCCGCGCATGACCTCCCACATGTCCAACGTCGGCAGCACGTCCAGGGACGCCAGGTGGGTGACCGCGTCCGGGTGGTCCAGCCCCGCGCGGACGGCGACCAGCGCGCCCCGGTCGTGCCCCGCGAGGGCGAAGCGGTCGAAGCCGAACGCGCGGGCGACGGCCACGGTGTCGGCGGCCATGGTCCGCTTGTCGTACGGGCCGTCGGCGGGCTTGTCGCTGTCGCCGTAGCCGCGCAGGTCGGGGCAGATGACGGTGTGGTCGGCGGCCAGGTCGGCGGCCACGTGCCGCCACATCAGGTGGGTCTGCGGGAAGCCGTGCAGCAGCACCACGGGGCTGCCGGAGCCGCCGACCGCCACGTCGAGCTGCACGCCCTCGGCCACGGTGACGCGCTGCTGGTCGAATCCGGTGATGGTCACGAGTGTTTCCTTTCGGGTGATCTGCGGACGAGCCTGACCGGCCCCGATCAGCAACCGGTCAGCGTCCGCCGGCACCGGCTCTGACCAGCGGGTTAGGCTGGTGGTCGTGGCGGTGGTCTTCGGGGTGCTCGGTCCGCTGGTGGCCGAGGGCGGTCGGGGGCCGGTCGACCTCAAGGGGCCCAGGCACCGGGCGGTGCTGGCTCGGCTGCTGGTCGCCAAGGGCCGGGTGGTGCCGGTGTCGTGGCTGGTGGACGACCTGTGGGAGGACCCGCCGGTGGGCGCGGTGGGCGCCATCCAGAGCTTCGTGTTCACGTTGCGCCGCGCGCTGGAACCCGACCGGCCGCCCCGCACCCCCTCCGGCCTGCTGGTGACGGCCGCGCCGGGCTACGCGCTGCACGCCGGGGACGCGGTGGACGCGGTGCGGTTCGAGGCGGCCGTCGAGTCGGCCCGTGACCTGCTCGCGGCGGGTGACGCCGGGTCCGCGCTGTCCGTGCTGGACGACGCGCTGGCGCTGTGGCGGGGACCGGCGTACTCGGAGTTCGCCGAGGAGGCTTGGGCGCGGGGCGAGGTGGCGCGGCTGGACGAGCTGCGCCTGCTCGCCGTGGAACGCCGGGCGGAGGCGGTGCTCGCGCTGGGCCGGCCCGCCGAGGCGGCGGCCGGGCTGGAGGCCCACGTCGCCGGCCGGCCGTGGCGGGAGGACGCGTGGCGGCTGCTGGCGCTCGCGCTCTACCGCTCGGGACGGCAGGCCGACGCGCTCGGTGCGCTGCGCCGCGCGAAGCGGGCCTTGGCCGACGAACTGGGCGTCGACCCCGGGCCGGAGCTGCGACGGCTGGAGGCCGACATCCTCGGCCACGCCCCGCACCTGTCGGGCGAGCCGGTGCGGGCGCCCGTGCCGCAGGTCGGGTTCGATCACCCGTTCGTGGGACGTGCGGCGGAGGTGGCCCGGCTGGAGGACGCGGCGGCGGACGTCCTCGCCCGCGGGCGGCTGGGGCTGGTGCTGGCCGCGGGTGACGCCGGCGCGGGCAAGACGGCGCTGACCGAGGTCGTGGCGCGGCGGCTGGCGGACCGGGGCTGGACCACGCTGTGGAACCGCAACCAGGAGCACGACGGCGGACGGTTGCTGCCCGACGCCGTGGCCCCGCCGGGCGATCCGGCCACCCGGCGGCACCGGGCCGTGGTCGACCACCTGTCCACGGTGGATGGACCGGTGCTGCTCGTGGTGGACGACCTGCACTGGGCGGGCGACGAGACGTTGACGCTGCTGGCGTCCCTGGTCGCGGAACGGCTCGCCGCACGGGTGCTCGTCGTCGGCACCTACCGGACCACGGAGATCTCCGCCGGCCTGGGCGAAGCGCTCGCCCGGTTCGCCCGCGCCGAACCGACCCGGATCCACCTCGGCGGCCTGGACGGGCCGGCTGTGGCGGAACTGGTCCGCGCCACCGCCTACCGGGACGTGGACGACGCCACCGCGCGGGTGGTCCACCGCCGCAGCGGCGGCAACCCGTTCTTCGTGCGGGAACTGGCGCGGCTGCTGGACGACGAGGGCGCGCAGGTGCTGTCCGCCGTGCCCGAGGGCGTCCGGGACGTGATCCGCCGGCGCGTCGCCCACCTGCCCGAACCCGCCCGGCAGGTCCTGCGCCGAGCTGCCGTCATCGGCCGTGAGGTCGACCTGGACCAGCTGATCACGCTGTGCGGTGACGAGGGCGCGGTGCTCGACGCGGTGGAATCCGCGCAGCTCATGGGTTTCGTGACCGAACGCGGCCCGGACGAGGTGCGGTTCGCGCACGACCTGGTCCGCGACACCCTGTACGCCGACATCCCACGGTCACGCCGCGCCCGGTGGCACGCCGGCGTCGCGGAAGCCGTCGAACGCGTCCGGCCCGACGACGTGGACACGCTCGCGCACCACTTCCTGCGAGCCGAGAGCCGTGCGACGGCCGCCCGAGCCGCCTACTACGCCCGTGCGGCGGCCGAACGCGCCGAACAGCGCTTCGCCCCGCACGAGGCGGCCCGGCTGTGGCGGGACGCGATCGCCGCGCACGACCGTTCGGGGTCGGACGACGTGCGGACCCGGCTGCGTTCGACGATGGGCATGGTCCGGGCGTTGGCCGTCACGGGTGACCTGGCCGCTGCCCGCCGGCACCGTGCCGAGGCGCTGACCGCTGCCGGGGAACTGGGCGATCCGGAGCTGACGGCCGCCGTCATCGGTTCGTACGACGTGCCCGCGATCTGGACCGGCAACGACGACCAGGCCATGTCGGACCACCTGGTGGAGGTCGCCGAACGCACCCTGGCCGCGCTCGACCCCGGCAACCTCGCCGCGCGGTGCCGGCTGCTGGGCACGTTGGCGCTGGAACTGCGGGGCACGACGGGGGGACGCGGGCGGGAGGCGGCGTGCGAGGCCGAGGCGATCGCCCGCCGGCTGGACGACCCCGCACTGCTGGCGTTCGCGCTCAACGGTCGGTTCATGCAGTCCTTCGAACGCGCGGGTCTCGCGCCGCGGCGTGCCGCCATCGGGCACGAACTGCTGGCGGTGGCCGGTCGGCACCGCCTGGTGTCGTTCGAGGTGCTGGCCCACCTGATCCTCATCCAGGCGCACGCGGCGCTCGGCGAGTTCGCGGTCGCCGACGGGCACGCCGCGACCGTGGACCGCATCGCCGAACGCCACGAGTTGCCGCTGGTCGGCGTGTTCACCGAGTGGTACGCCGCGCTGCGCCTGGCCGTGACCGGTCGTGACGACGAGGCGCGTGCCGCCTACCGCACGGCCGGTGCCCGGCTCGGCGGCACCGGGATGGCCGGCCTGGAGGCGGGCATCCTGCCGTTCGCCCTGCTGTGCGTGGACGTCCGCGCCGGTCGCACGCCGGAGGAAGGCGACTGGGGCCCGTACCGGCCCTGGGCGGACGCGCTGAGGCTGCTCGCGGACGGGCGGCGGGAGGAGGCCCGTGCCGCCGTGCGGGACTCACCGCGCGATCTGCTCTACGAGGCGCGGACGTGCCTGACCGCGATCGTGGCCATCGGGGTCGACGACCACGCGCTGATGCGGCAGGCGTACGACGGGTTGCTGCCGGCGGCCGGCGAACTGGCCGGGGCCGGCAGCGGTCTGCTGACCCTCGGCCCGGTCGCGTCATATCTGGCCGACCTCGCGGTTGCGCTCGGTCTTCCGCAAGACGCCGAACTGCACCGCCGGCAGGCGCGGGAGCTCACCGACAAATGTGCGCGGCGGTTATGCCCGCACGAAATCGCGAGGGCCTGGCGAGCCCCCGCGATCCGCTCCGGCCGCATGTCCGGTCAGGCGGGTGTGTAGGTCAGGCAGTTCGCGGCGTGGCCGCCGGTACCCGGTCCGACCCGCACGTCGGCCGCCGAGCACTCCAGGCTGGAGTTGAACACGCAATCGGTGCGCGAGCACGCGCCCACCTGCGTGACGACCTTCGGCAGGCCGCCCTTGCGGGACAGCGGGATGAAGGTGCCGCAATCGGCGGCCCCGTTGACGCCGCTGACCGTGATGGCGTACGCGTGACAGCCGTCGTGGGTGTTGTACGAGCAGCCCGCAACGGTGCACTCGGTGACCGCGGGCATTTCGGTGGTGGTCATGGCCGTCCTCCTGGATCGGCTGGTTCGGGCATTTCGAAGATTGCCACCGGCAATCCATGGTCGCAACACGGGAGCAATTAGGTAAGGCTAACCACTGCGGTTTTCCGGAAATGTTTTCCGGGGTTCTCCCGGAGGTTTGCGGGCGGTTCGGGCCGGTGTCCGGGCGCGACACACCGCGGGCGCTCGCCGTCCGAGTGGCGGTTGGCCGGCAGGGTGAGCGGGTACACACTTTCGACGGTCGCTGGATCGGGTGCTCGGATACCCGGCGCGCGCGGTGGGGGAGTAGGAGCAGTGGTGGAGGAGCGCACCGTCGCGAGCCGTTACCGGCTGACGGACCGGATCGGCGCGGGCGGCATGGGCGTGGTCTGGCGCGCCGAGGACACCCGGCTGCGCCGGATCGTCGCGGTCAAGGAGGTGTTGAACCCCAACGGTTTCGACGCGGACTCGGCCCGGCGCGCGGTGCGCGAGGGGCGGATCGCCGCCCGGCTCCAGCACCCGAACGTCATCGCGCTCTACGACGTGGTGGAGGACGAGGGCCGGCCGTGGCTGGTCATGGAGTACCTGCCGTCGCGCAGCCTGGCGTCCATCCTGGCCGACCGGGGCACGCTGCCACCCGACGAGGTCGCCCGCATCGGCCGACAGCTCGCGGCGGGCTTGGCGGCCGCGCACGAGGCAGGCGTCGTGCACCGGGACGTCAAGCCGGGCAACGTGCTGGTCACCGAGTTCGGCACGGTGAAGGTCACCGACTTCGGCACCTCCCGGGTGGCCGGCGAGGGCACGCTCACCGGGTCCGGCCTGCTCGTCGGCACGCCCGCGTACCTCGCGCCCGAAGTCGCCAGGGGTGGCGAGGTCGGGTTCCCGGCCGACGTCTACGGGGTCGGCGCGTCGCTGTACGCCGCGCTGGAGGGAACGCCGCCGTTCGGGCTGGACGGCAACCCCATCGTGCTGCTGCACCGCGCGGCGGAGGGCAAGTACCCGCCGCCGAAGAACGCCGGCTCGCTGGAACCCGTGCTCACCCTCCTGCTGGACCCGGAACCGGACAACCGGCCGAGCATGGCCGAAGCCGTCCGGATGCTGACCGAGGACTCCACCGACCCGGCCACCGTGTTCGCGTCGGCCCTGCCCGTCGCCGCCGCCACCCGCATCGTCGTGCCGCCGGCACCTCCGGCCGACCCGCCGGAGCCGGCGCAGTCCGACCCCCAACCCGATCCCCGATCCGACCCGCAGGCCGACCCGCAGGCCGACCCACCGCCCGAGCCGCCCGTCGAGGCCCCACCGGGCCAGGCTCCCGTCGCCGACGCGCCACCGGCCCCGGCGGCGGACGTGCCACCGGCTCAGGCGCCCGCACCGGACCACCCCTCGGCTGACGGCCCGTCCGGAGCCGACCGCACGACTGCCGTGGTGCCACCCGTAGCCGACGAGGCCGACAGCCAGACCAGGGCGGACCGCACGACGGCCGTCGTCCCGCCCGTGGACGGCCGGCCCCATCGCCCCACCGCGGCCACGCTGCCGGCCGCCCCTCCGGTGTCCCCGTCGCCCACCGACACGTCGGCGGCGGACACGCCGGCCCACACGCCACCCCCGCCCGCCGACGACCCGTCGGACTCGCCCGAGGCGAAGCGGAAGCGGCTGGTGCTGCTCGGAGTAGCCATGGTGGCGGTAGTCGGCGTGGTGGTGCTGGTGCTGGTGCTCAACCGCGACAACGGCCGGTCACCGTCGGACCAGGCGTCCGACACCGGCACGCTCCAGACCACCACGACGGCCGAGCAGACCGCCGGTGAGAACCCGCCGACCGCACCGTCGCCGACCACCGGCGAGCAGGCGACGACCGCTACGACGACTCCGCCCACCACCACGCCCGTCACGACCTCCGCCCCACCCCAGCCGGTCGGCCCCGACCAGGCGCTGATCGCCTACTACTCCCTGCTGCCCGGCGACACGAGAGCCGGCTACGCCCGCCTCACCGACGCGTTCAAGGCCGCGAAGGCCGGGAGCCTGGCTGACTACCAGCAGTTCTGGAGCGACAAGACCGCGCGGGTCTCCAACGTCCAGGCGAACGGCGAGCAGGTGACCGCCACGGTGACGTACACGTTCACCAACGGCGGAGTCCAACAAGAACAGCACCGTTACACGCTGGTCCGGGTGGGTGACGGCTGGGCGATCGACACGCAGGTGACCATCGGCTGACGCCCCGCAGGGGAGTGCCGCTGGTCGCAGTCCGCGCCGGACGCTGCCGCACGCGACCATGCACAGACCCGTCGACCCGCGGGCCGACGAAACGCGGACTCACCCCCCGGGTGTGTGCGCGGCCGTCGACTGGGGAATCCTCGGCGACATGTTCGGCGACAGCGGCTTCCTCTCGCCCGGTTGGGCGGACACCGATCTGGACACCCTGCTGGACGACCGCGCGTGGCTCACCGCGATGATCGCGGTGGAAGCGGCGCTGGCCCGTGCCCAGGCGAGGATCGGGATGGTCCCGCCCGACGTCCCCGAGGCGATCGCCGCCGTCGACCCGGACCGGTTCGACTGGCCCGCGCTGGTGGCGGGCGTGCGGGCGAGCGGCAACCCGACCGTCGCCTTCGTCGGTCAGTTGACGTCCATCGTGGCGTCGCAGCACCCGCGGGCCGCCGAGTACGTGCACCGGGGCAGCACCAGCCAGGACATCCTGGACACCGCCACCATGCTGATCTGCCGCACGGTCCTCGACCGCGTGCGGCAGGACCTGCGCCGCGTCGCGTCCGCCCTGGCCGGCCTGGCGTCCACCCACCGCGACACCCTGATGGCCGGCCGCACGCTGACCCAGCACGCGGTGCCCATGACGTTCGGGCTGAAGGCGGCGGGTTGGCTGAACGCGGTGCTGGACTGCCTGGACCGCCTGCACGGCCACGTCCTGCCGGTGTCGCTGGGCGGGGCGGCGGGCACCCTGGCCGGGTACCAGGAGTTCACCGAGAACGCCCTGGACCTGGTCGAACCGTTCGCCGCCGAACTGGGCCTGGCCGCGCCCCCGCTGCCGTGGCACGGGGCCCGCGCGCCGGTCGCGGAGACCGGGAGCCTGCTGGCGCTGGTCACCGGCACTCTGGGCAAGCTGGCGTCGGACGTGGAAGTCCTGTCCCGCACCGAGATCGGCGAATTGACCGAGCCGTCCGCGCCGGGCCGCGGCGGGTCGTCCGCGATGCCCCAGAAGCGCAACCCCGTCTACACCACCGCGATCCTCACCTCGGCCCGTCAGGTGCCCGCCCTGGTGTCCGTGCTGCACCTGAGCATGGTGGTGCCCGACGAACGCTCGGCCGGCGGCTGGCACGCGGAATGGCAGCCGCTGCGCGAGTCCCTGCGGCTGACCGCCGGCGCGTGCCGCAACGCCGCCGACCTGACCGAAGGCCTGACCGCCCGCCCGGACCGGATGCTGGCCAACCTGCGCCTGACCGGCGGCGCGATCGTCTCGGAACGGCTGACCGCCGTGCTGACCCCGTTGCTGGGCAAGGCGAAGGCGAAGGCGGTCCTCACCGAGGCCACCACGGCGACCGCCGACCAGCCCGACCGGCTGCCCGACGCGCTGGCCGACCTGCTCGACGACGACCCGGAACGCTGGCGGGCCCTGTGCGACCCGGCCGGCTACCTCGGGGCGTCCCGCGAGCTGACCGACCGGGCGCTGGCCCGTCACCGCGAACACGACCGCTCGACCAGCCCTCGGCAGTGACCGCCCGCGCCTTCGACGACCCGCCGCCCGCCGCCGCGCCCGGACTGCTCCTCGGCCTCGGGCGGGGCATCACGGTCTCGGCGTGCCGCGCCGAGTGACGCGGATGAGCACGTCCCGGCCGGTGCGGGAGGGGATGTCGAGCCGGCCTCGGTGGTCGCTCCGGTCCGTCGGCCGGGCGGTTCCGCCGGAGCTGCGATCGACCGGGATCGAGGTCGACCGGTTCGCATCGGCAGGGCAAGTGGTCGATGATCGGTGCTCCGGAGGAGCCGCCACGCGTGGGCCGGCGTCCGGCCGACGAGAGGAGCACCGTCATGACCGACCGCGGCGACCGGATCGTGGCCGTCCTCCAGGACGCGTTCGAGGACCTGATGTCGGCGGATCCGGCGGCGTTCCGGCACAAGTTCCGGAAGATGGCGGCCGAGCCGTTCGCGTTCTACCGGGGTAGCGCCTGCCTGTTCTACGCGGACATGGCGGAGGAACCGGACGAGTGGGCCGACCGGCGGACCGGTCGGGTGTGGATCCAGGGGGACCTGCACGCGGAGAACTTCGGCACCTACATGGACGCCCAGGGCAAGCTGGTGTTCGACGTCAACGACTTCGACGAGGCCTACCTCGGGTCGTTCACCTGGGACGTCCGGCGGTTCGCGGCCAGCATGGCGCTGCTCGGCTGGCGCAAGGCGCTGCCCGACCACACCATCACGGACCTCGTGCGCACCTATGTCGCCGCGTACGTCGCCCAGGTGCGGTTGTTCGCGCGCCACTCCAGCGACGAGCTGTTCAGCCTGCGCCTGGACACCACGGAAGGCGTGCTGCGCCAGGTGCTGCTGCGTGCCCGGCTGGCCACCCGCGTCGGCCTGCTCGAGGAGAAGACCGTGATCGTGGACTACGAACGCCGGTTCCGCCGCGACCGTCCGGGCACGCGCGAGTTGGACGAGGGGGAACGGGCCGTGGTCGAGCGCGCGTTCGAGTGCTACCTGGACACCATCCCCAGCGGCAAGCGGGCCACCAGCAGCCTGAGCTACGCGGTGAAGGACGTGGTGGGGCGCAGCGGGTTCGGCATCGGGTCGGCCGGGTTGTCCGCTTACAACGTGCTGGTGGAGGGCCGGACCCAGGCGTTGGAGAACGACGTGGTGCTGTCCATGAAGCAGGCGAACGTGGCCGCACCCAGCCGGATCGTGCACGACGACCGGATCCGGGCGTACTTCACCGACCACGGCCACCGCACCGCCGTGTCCCAGCGGGCGTTGCAGGCCCACGCCGACCCGTGGCTCGGGCACACCCGGATCGACGGCGTCGGGTACGTCGTGGCCGAACTGTCCCCGTACGAGACGGACATGGACTGGTCGGACCTGACCGAACCCGCCGACATGCTGCCCGTGCTGGGTTACCTGGGCCGCGCCACCGCGAAGATGCACTGCGTGTCCGACTCGGACTCCGAGCAGACCCTGGTCGACTTCCAGAGCGAGGAGGCGATCGCCTCCGCGATCGGTGACCGGGAAGCGGAGTTCACCGACGACATGGTCGCCTTCGCCCTGCGCTACGCCGAACGCACCCGCGAGGACCACCGCCTGTTCGTCGAAGCGTTCCGCGACGGCCGCATCAGCGGCGTGGAGTCGACGGCACCGGCCACGCCACCCGTCGCGTGAAGTGCAGCGACACCGCGACCACCACGAGAACCGCAACGAGCCCGCCGACCACCATCACCTCCGACGGCGAGCCGCGGTCCACGACCACACCACCGGCCAACGCCCCGATACCGATCGTCGCCTGGAACGAAGCGGTGAACAGCACCGACGCCGCCTCGGGAGTGTCCGGCGCGGACTTCGTGAACCACGTCTGCGAGCACACCGGAACAGCCCCGTACGCCACTCCCCAGACGACGAGCAGGACCAACGCCCCGACTTCGTCGCGCCCGGCGACGGGTAGCAGCAGGGTCGACCCGGCGAGCAGCGCCGCGCTCGCCCCGAACGTGGCCCGGGGGTACCGCGCGACCCGTGCCCCCGCGAGGAAGTTGCCCGCGATGCCCGCCGCGCCGTAGACCAGCAGGAAGACCGTGACCACGCCCGAGCCCGCGTGCGTGACCTGCTCCAGGAACGGCGTCACGTAGGTGTAGGTGCCGAAGTGGGCCAGCACGATCAGGAACGTCACCAGCAGCCCGACCCTGGTGTTCGTGGCGCGGAGCACGGCGCGCAGCACGTCGAGCCGGGTGGCGTGCACGGCGGGCAGTGGCGGCACCACCGCCGGCAGCGCGGCGAGCACGCCACCGCTCAACACCGCGAGAACGACGAACGCGACCCGCCACCCGGCCAGGTCGCCGATGAACGTCCCCGCCGGCACACCGAGCACCGATCCCAGTGGCACGGCGGCGAAGATGACCGCCGTGGCACGGGCGGCCGACGCGGGCGGCACCAGCCGGCCGGCCAGGCTCGCGCCGATCGACCAGAAGCCGCCGATGGTGATACCCACCAGGACCCGTGACACCAGCAGGACCCAGTACGCCGACGCGATGGCCGCCAGGACGTTCGCCAGCGTCAGCAACAGCATGAACGCGCACAGCACCAGCCGCCGGTCCACCCGCGCGGTGGCGACGGTGAGCGCCGGTGCGGCCAACGCGGCGAGGAACCCGGGCAAGGTCATCATCAGGCCCGCCGTCCCGTCCGAGACGGCGAACTCGGCTCCGATCGACGTCAGCAGCCCGATCGGCAGGATCTCCGTGGTGACGATGGCGAAGATGCCCGTCGTCACGGACAGGACGGCAAGCCGTCCTTTCCCGGCTGACGGATCGGCGGCGGCGGTGGTGGCGGTGGACATGGCTCCACCCCACCAGCCCCGCCGTCGGGCGTCTGGCAAGTTCGAGACAGCAACGTGCGGCGACGTGCGAGGGAACCGCTGCGTCGACCTCGCCCTGGTGTTGATCTGCGGCCCGCGACGGCTGCCGCGTGGTGTTCCGGGAGATGTGCCTGGCCCACGGGTTCGACCCGAGGATCACGCACGACGCCGACGTGGACACCGCGCGGGAGCGGCTGGTGGTGGGCGGCTACGGCGTCGGTCTCGTGCAACCGACCCGACCGGCCCGGGAGGGGTTGACCATCCGGCCGCTGGTTGGCACGCCGATGTCGGTGCGGCACGTGCCGGCGTGGCGCGAGGACGGCCCGTGCGCGCTGCTGGTCCGGGAGATCGGCGACATCGCCGGCGCGGCGTACCGGCGGATGGCCGACAAGCTGGTGATCCTGGACTTCGGGGCCACCTGGTGCCGCGCTGCCGGCGGATGAAGCCGGTGGTCGAACGGCTGGCCGGCCAGTACGGCGGCCGGTTCCTGCTGGGCGAGGTCGACGCCGACCGCAGCCGGGACCTGATGACCCGGTACAACGTCCGCTACCTCCCGACGCTGGTCCCGGTGCGCGACTCGGCGGAGCTGCCGAACTCCCGCCTGATCGGCTACCCCGGCGAGGCGAAGCTCAAGGCGTGGATCGACGCCCGGCTCGCGAAGGGCTGACCCGCGGCGTGGGCGCGGGAACCCCGCGTCCACACCGTCGACCGGTCCGGTCGGCCGCCCGTTCGACGGGCTGCTTACAAGCCCCTTACGACTTCCCGCCGCCGTCTCCCGGTGGTAGCCGGTTCCGCCAGACTCGACCGCAGGGCGGTAACGGAGGTAGGCACTTGAACACGAAGTGGCAGGCGGCGGTCGTCTCGGTCGCGCTCGTGGCCGCGATGACCGGCACGGCCGGTGCGGAAGGCGGCGGCTGGCAGCGGGTGGCGGCTCCTCCGGTGGGTCTGGAGTACCTGCTGGACGACGTGTCGGCCGTGTCGTCGGACGTGGCCTACGCCGTCGGTTCGTCGGAGACCGGGGGCGGGCCGGTCCTGCTCCGGTGGGACGGCGCCCGGTGGTCTTCGGTGGGGGACCTTCCCGCGACGGCATCACCCACCCTGCGCGCGGTCCACGCACGGGGCGACCGGGTGTTCGCGGTCGGCCAGGACTACGTCGGAGGGCTCGCCAGGCCGTTGCTGCTGGCCCGTGACGGCAAGTGGGCCAAGGCGATCGGCACCGCGCCGGCCGGCGCGCAGGGCAGGCTCGCCGATGTCGCGGCGGTGTCCGACACCGTCGTGTGGGCGGTGGGGCGCGAAGGTTCGGGGCTGGTCGAACGCCCCGTCGCGCACCGGTGGAACGGCGTGGCGCTGGAACGCGTGGTGCTGCCCGCCGAGGGCGACTATGCCCGCGCGGAAGCCGTTTCGGGCGAGTCCGGCACGGACGTGTGGACCGTCGGCACGGAAGGCGGCCTGGCCGGCGCGCGGTCCCGGGGGCTGTCGTGGCGGTGGAACGGGAGCGGTTGGGCCTCCGTGCCGGTGCCGTCCGGTGGCGCCCACCAGGTCGAGTTGACCGACGTCGTCACGGCGGGCGGCCGGGTCTGGGCCGTCGGCCGGGCCGACGCGCGACCGCTGGTGCTGAGCTGGTCCGGCCGCGCCTGGGAACGGGTGGCCGTGCCGGCCGCTCCGGCAACGAGGATCAACGCCGCCACCGACGACGGCCGAGGCGGCCTGTGGGTGGCGGGGGAGACCGAGGACGGTCGGGACGCCAAGCCGTTCATCGCCCGCTACGGCGCGGGAGCGTGGACCACGGCGTCCACTTCGGACGACCTGTCCCACAGCGCCATGCGCGGCATCGCGGAGGTTCCCGGCACGACCACGGTGTGGGCCGCCGGAAGGCATTTCCGGACCGGCTCGTACTGCTCCGGTTGTCGGGCGACGATCGCCGTCACCGGGTGAAAAGGTGGCGGACCTCTCCGTGGGCGAGGTCCGCCACCCCTCCGGTGGTCCTACGCGATGAGCCGCACGCAGGCGCTGGAGATCCAGCCCTTGAGGCCCTTCAGGAAGCCGCTGTCGATGGTGGCGTACTGCGCGCTGCCGTCAGTGCTGCCGAAGTGCACTTTGAGCGCCGTGTCCCGGTTGGGAGACACGTGGTAGTCCTTCAACCGGCCGTTGTCGAACGTCTTGTAGACGTCGCCGAACGAGCAGCCGACCACCGCCGGCGCCGTCGCCCCGGCCGCCCGGACGACGCGGGCGCCGGCGCCCGCGGCCATCGCGGTGCCGGACGCCACGCCTTGGTCCCCGTCGAACTGGTAGTGCACGCCCAGGTAGACGCGGCTGCGCGCGTTCTCCGCGGCAGCCGCGCTGAAACTGCCGAACGTGCGGGTGACACCGGGTGCGAACGGGTCCTCGGTGGTGGCGGTGAAACCGATGTCGTCGGTGCCGAAGAACGACTTCATGGCACCGGCCCACGCGCCGCCGAACGTGGCGTGCCCGGAGGTGTAGGCGGGGAACGGAGGGGAGAACGGGGTGCCGTCGTCGAGCTTGGACAGCGGGCGCCAGTTGGGGTCCGGCACGGTCGCCGGGTTGCCGTCGGTGTCGGCCAGCCGGATGGCCGACTCCGGCCGCCACAAATCGATCTCGGTCTCGTACTTGCGGTCCCAGGACACGATTCCGGCGTCACCCATGGCGAGTCCGACGAGGGCGAACAGCCGCGCCTTGTCGGCGAGCCCCAGCCCGCGCTGGTCCGCCACGATCCGGGTGTGCGCGTAGAGCTGGCCCGGCGGCTTGTAGGTGCCGTCCAGGTCGTTGGCCCAGAAGTGCGCGATCCGGGTCTGCTCGGCGGTGCGCGTGCTCGACGTCGCGCTGCCGAGCGACTTCACCTCGTTGACCTGCGCGGCGTACTCCGGGCTGGCGAGCAGCGCCGACATGGTCGGGTGGCCGGCCGGGTGCGGTGGTCGGAACTGCGCGCCCGAGGTCGCCGTGAACGGCTTCACCTTGCCCCAGTTGGGCGTGGCCGCGTTGCCCGATCCGGTGGGCCGCCAGTGCCCGGGCTGCGGGACGGGCTGGTACGGGGTGTTGTCCGCCGAGCCGTCCCCGGTGCGGTCGGCGACGATCGCGGCCGCCGCCGCCTGGCCCAGACCGGTCCCGTTGCCGGTGTCCGCGCCGGCTCCGACGAGCGCTCCGGCGAGTTCGTCGGCGAAGTCCTGGCCGGGGAACGCCGCCGTCAGCGCGTCGTGCGCCGCGTAAGCGACCGCGTGCCGCACCGACGCGTTCGGTGCTTCCGCCTTGTACACATAGGGTTGGCCCACAGTGGTGATCGAGTTGACCGCGTCGTAGATCGCGGCGTGCATGATCGCCCCGCCCCTGGCCAGCGGACCGGGCGCTCCGCCGACGGTCCGGTAGGTCGCCAGCAGGACGTCGTTCCAGTACAGGACGGGGTCGCTCGCGGGTGCCGCAGCCGCCGGCTGTGCCAACGCGCCGAGAGTGCCCCCCAGAGTCAACGTCGTCACGGCCACCAGGCCGAGCCGCCGCCGTGCCGTCAACCGGCTCATCTCTCTCCTCGTGTCGCATCCCTCCTCCCCACCGGCCGGGCGCGCGCACGATCCCCCCGTGCGTCGAGGTACCAGCCGTGGAACGGGTGCCGGCATCGCCGGCCGAGGAGCGCGGAGAACCGCGTCAGTGATCATCACCACGGCGCGGGCGCGGCAGGGAGGGCAAAGCGGACAGCGACCGGAACCGGCCACCCGCTGAGAACCCCTTCCGGGCAACGACGAACGCCGTTCCGGGACGACCCCGCCGGGGCGTCCCGGAACGGCGCGGCGTCAGATCCAGCCCAGCCGCGCGGCGGCAGCGCCCAGGGTGAGCCGGTTGCTCGCGCCGGCGCGTGCCGCGAGCTTCTCCATGTGCCGCCGCACGGACCGCGAGCTGAGCCCGAGCACCCGGGCGATCGAGTCGTCCTTGAACCCCTCGGCGGCCAGTCGCAGGATCCGCCGCTGCACGGCGGTCAGCCCGCCGGCGGGCCGGACCCCGTCGTCCGCCAGCGGAACCGCCCTGTCCCACAAGTGTTCGAAGTAGTCCGCCAGCAGCGACGACAGCACCGGTGTCCGCACCACCAGCGCTCCGGTCGCCAGCCGGACCACGGCCACGTCGTCCACGATCAGCAGTTCCGCCGGCGGCCGGCCGGCGAGCACCCGCACCTCGTCGTCGTGCGCGATGTCCTGTGCGGCAAGCGCGTCCGCCCCCTCGGTGGGCAGGGCGCAGATCGTCCGGCGCCGCACGCCGATGAGGGCACCGCGGTCGGCCTGGGCCGATGCGGCGACATCACCGGTCAACCGGCGGTATTCACGTCGCGCGCCGAGCACCAGATCGCGCTCTAAAGCCGCGATCTCGCCATCGTCGTGCACGGCCGCCACCGCGCCCGTGTGCCCGACCCGCGTGCAAGATCTTCTCGCGTATGGCAAAACCAGCTCGGTAGACATCTCGAACCCCCCGTGCGCTCATCCCCGACACGCCGCTGCCCCCAGTGGTGCGTGTGATCACGAGACTATGCGCGCCGGAGGGCAACGTCCACGAGTACAACGAAACCCGTCCGTCAACCATGGTCGTGAACACCCGGAAGGTTCTGTCCACAGTGGATTCAGATGGTGGACAGCAGCACTAAGCCGACTGTGACGACCGCGACGCCGACGGCCGTGGCCCAAGGACAGCCGCGTTGCCAGGCGGCGATGCGGCGCGTGTCGCGCGGGCCGCGCGGTTCCGCCGCGGAAAGCCGGCAGGCCAGGGCGAACACACCGAGACCGGCCAGCCACACCAGTCCGGTGCCCGCGAGGGCGGCCCCGAAGCCGGTCACGGCCGGCGCCCCAGCAGCGGGCCGACCAGGCGGCGGATCTCCGGCGACGGGTCGAGCCCCAGTTCGGCGCGCAGCCGGTGCCGGTACCCGGTGTACTGCCGCACGGCCTGGGCCGGGTTGCCGTCGGCCAGGTGCAGCTCGATCAGCACCCGGTGGGCGCTCTCCCGCAGCGGGTCGCTCTGCACGGCCGCCGTCGCCGCGTGGTGGGCCCGGTGGTGGTCGCCGGCGCACCGGAAGCGGTCGCTGAGGGTCTCCAGGGCGCGCAGCCGCGCCTCCCGCCACCAGTCCTGCTCGGCGGTCAGCCACGGCTGGTCCCAGTCGGGCAGCAGGTCGGCTTTGAGCAGGGCGAGCGCGTGCGCGTCCGGGAGCTGGTCGGAGGCCGCCGTGGCGAGCCGGCGTGCCAGGTGGAAGTCGACCAGGACGCCGGGGCGCAGGCGCAGGGTGTCGTCCGCGGTCTCCACCAGCGGCCCGGTCGGCTTGGCCAGTCGCCACAGGGTGGACCGCAGCGAGGCCGCCGCGCGACGGGCGGTCGCCTCCGGCCACAGCAGCGCGGCCGCCGTCGTCCGGTTCACCGCCTTCTCCCGGATGGCCAGCAGCGCCAGCAGCCTGCGCGCCGCCGGTATGACGTGCAGCCGACCGTCGTCCAGCCCGAATCCGTCGAGCAGGCGCAGGGTGAGGGTCGGGGTGCAAGTGTCGGTCATCTGGCGACCCATCGCTTTCTCAAGTGCATGTCGAACGCATCGGATGCCCACCCGGCGGCCGGACACACCACGATCCGGTGTTTTTCGCCCGGCCCTACCAGCGGTGGTGACGCGGCGGTGACGCGGACGCGCCGGGACCGTCACGAGCGCTTCCTAACGTCTGGGCTCCCCGAAGCGAGGAGGCGACATGTTCCTGCACACGAGCAAACTCCAGTTCGAGGCGAAGCCCACCGCGCCGGACGCGCACTACGCGCGCAAGCTGCAAGAACTCATCGGCGGCGCGTTCGGCGAGATGACCGTGACCATGCAGTACCTGTTCCAGGGGTGGAACTGCCGGATGGAGGGCAAGTACAAGGACCTCATCATGGACGTGGCCACCGAGGAGATCGGCCACGTCGAGATGATCGCGACCATGGTCGCCCGGCTGCTGGAGGGAGCGCCCTCCGACGTGACGGCGAAGGCGGTGGCCGACGACCCGGTGGTGGCCGCCGTGATCGGCGGCATGGACCCGCAGCAGGCGATCGTCAGCGGCGGCGGCCCCACGCTGTCCGACAGCAACGGCGTGCCGTGGAACGGGCGGTTCATCGTCGCCAGCGGCAACCTGATGGCGGACTTCCGGGCCAACGTCGCGGCCGAGGCGCAGGGCAGGTTGCAGACCGCCCGGCTGTACAACATGACCGACGACCCCGGCGTGCGCGACATGCTGAAGTTCAACCTGGCCCGCGACACCGCCCACCAGAACATGTGGCTGGCGGCGATCGAGGAGCTCCAGGAGGACGGCCTGGAGGGGCCGATCTCGCCGAGCGCGCTGTTCGACGAGGAGCACCAGGAGCACGCGGGCACCATCTGGCACAACTCCGACGGCCCGGCCGGGCAGGAGGGCCGCTGGGCGTCCGGACCCGCGCCGGACGGCACGCACGAGTTCTCCTACGTCACCGACCCCCAGCCGCTGGGGGACAAGGCGTCCGCACCGAAGCCCGACCCCCTGCTGTACTCGACCAGCCCGGCCAACCTCGGGCTGATCGAGAAGGCCATCCGCAAGCTCACCTGACCACCGGTCGGCGCGTGTCGCCCCCGACCGGGGCGGCACGCGCCCGTGCAGCGAGAGGAACGCTCGAATGACCGGTGTGCCGGTGGAGGTCCGGCCGCGGCTGGTGACCCGGCTGCGCTCGGCGGCCGTCGTGATGGGGCCGGCGTTCGTGGTGGCGGTCGCCTACGTCGACCCGGGGAACTTCGCCACCAACATGGCGGGCGGTGCGAAGCACGGCTACCTGCTGCTGTGGGTGATCGTCGGCGCGAGCCTGCTGGCGATGTTCATCCAGTACCAGTCGGCGAAGCTCGGCGTGGTGACCGGCCGCAGCCTGCCGGAGCTGTGCCGGGAGCACTACCCGCGCCCGGTGACCGGGCTGCTCTGGGTGCAGGCCGAGCTGGTCGCCATGGCCACCGACCTGGCCGAGTTCGTCGGCGCGGCGGTGGCGCTGAACCTGCTGTTCGGGGTGCCGCTGCTGCCCGCCGCGCTGATCACCGCCGTGGTGTCGGCGGGCATCCTGGCGCTCGCGCCGCTGCGCCGCCGCAGGTTCGAGTCGGTGATCATCGGTCTGCTCGCGATCGTGCTCGGCGGGTTCCTGTACCAGGCGCTGCGGCTGGGTCCGCCGACCGGCGCGGCGGCCGGCCTGGTGCCCGGCTTCGCGGGCGCGGACAGCGTGCTGCTGGCCACCGGAATGCTCGGTGCGACGGTCATGCCGCACGTCATCTACCTGCACTCGGCGCTCACCCGGCACCACCACGTCAGCGACCCGGGGGCGCGGGCCAGCGCGCTGCGGGCCGGCCGAGCCGACATCGTGGTGGCCCTGGGGGTCGCCGGGCTGGTCAACGTGAGCATGCTGGTGGTGGCGGCCGGGGCGTTCCACGCGACCGGGTCGCCGGGGGAGTCGCTGGAGGACATGCACGCCGGGCTGGGCGACCTGCTCGGGCCCGGCGCGGCGCTGGCGTTCGCCCTGGCGCTGCTGGCGTCCGGCCTGGCCGCGTCCAGTGTGGGCACCTACTCCGGCCAGATCGTGATGGAGGGCTTCCTGCGCCGGCGCATCCCGCTGGCGCTGCGCCGACTGCTCACCATGGCTCCCGCACTGGCGGTGCTGGCGTCCGGGGTGGACCCTACGAAGGCGTTGGTGCTCAGTCAGGTCGTGCTGTCGTTCGGCATCCCGTTCGCCCTGGTGCCGCTGGTGCTGCTGGGTCGGCGGGCGGACGTCATGGGCGACGCGGCCGACCGGCGGGCCACGACGTGGATCGGCGCGGCGGGTGCGGCGGTGATCTCCGCGCTGAACCTGTTCCTGCTCGTACGGACCCTCACCGGGTGACAGTCCGATATCGGTCCTCCCCGCAGAAAGTGTGCGAATCGGAAAGACGGGTAGCCACCCACCGGGTCCGACTAGGAAGAAGGAGACGGTCATGACTAACGCAAACACCGGGTCGGTCCGGAATTCGCACCCGGTGAGAATAGCTGCGATGGCGGTTGCCGCGGTGTTCCTGCTGGTCGGAATCCTGGGCTTCATCCCCGGTGTGACCACCGACTACGACGGCATGACGTTCGGCGGTCACCATTCCACCGCGATGCTGCTGGGCGTGTTCCACGTGTCGGTCCTGCACAACATCGTGCACCTGCTGTTCGGTGTGGTCGGCTTCGTGATGGCACGCACGGTCGCGGGCGCGACCGCGTTCCTGATCGGCGGCGGCGCGGTCTACCTGGTGCTGTGGCTCTACGGGCTGATCATCGACTTCGACAGCGCCGCCAACTTCGTCCCGCTGAACACCGCGGACAACTGGCTGCACCTGTTCCTGGCCGTGGGCATGATCGGGCTCGGTCTGGCCCTGCGCCGGAAGCGGACCGTCTGACCGAACCGACCACCACAGGGCCTCGTCCGTCAGCGGACGAGGCCCTACGTGTTCACGGCAGTGACGGCGGCGTGCGCGAGTCGACGCTGATGTCCTGGTTGGACGGCCCACGTAGGACCAGGGTGGGGACTTCGGTCTCTTGTCCGGTCAGCGAGGTGGGCGCATCCGGCGCACGATGCGGGCGGCGTTCGATGGTGTCCGCCGTGGACGGAGTCGCCGCAGTCGGAGACGCCGCGGTCGGCCTCGCCGACCAGGCGGACCGCCGCCCACACCAGCTCTCCGGCCTCCGCCGCCAACGCGTCGACATCGCCCGTGCCCTGCCCACGCCGGCCCGGTGACCGCCTCGGTCGCCGGGCCGGCCTGCGCTTCAGCAGAACCTTCACCGCATCGGGGACAAGTGTGATCCGCCCGATCGGGGAAGCGTCGTGTCCGCAATTTTGCGGGTTCACCACGTAGGGTCTGTTGTCACCGCAAGCATCGTGAGGCAGGAGCACCCGGACCGTGGCGAAGACCGTCGACCCCGCGCGCGTCGAGCAGGAAGCGCGCACCCGTTTCGCCGAGATGGGAGCCGCCGGCCCGGCGGCACGCGACCAGCGCGGCGTCGACCACGAGCCCCCGGCACGGTACGTCGAGATCCTGCGCCGCGCCCGGTTGATCGCGATCAGCGACGGGCTCGCCGAGGCCGTCATCGCCCGGCTCGCGGAGAAGGGGGTCCGGGTCGCGGTCGACCAGGTCAGGGTCGATCCCGCCGAGAACGACGAGCAGGTCATCGCCATCGCGGGCACGGTCGGCGGAGTCGCGGCGGTGATCCCGATCCGTCCCGGAGCGTCGGTCCTGCGCGCCTACCCGGCGGGCCCGGACCTCGTGCTCGCGGGTGAGCCGCTGGCGACCGTCGAGTTGTCCCCGAAGGAGTCCGACCGCTGGGTGGGCGCCGCCGCGATCGCCGACGCCCTGGCCGACCACCTCCGGTGACCGCTCACGGGCGGGGTCGCCAGCGCTTCCACAGCGCCGTCGCCCCCGCCCGCGTCTTGCCGTCCCACACCAGTTCCACGTCCACGGTCATCCGCGCCTCGGACGCCTCCCGCACCGACGCCCGCAGTTCCACCGGGTCGCCCAGCGGCGACGGCCGCAGGTAGCGCACGTCCAGACCCGCTGTCACGTACGACAGCGCGGCGTCACCGAGGGGCTTCCAGCCCTGCCGGTCGGCCTCCAGCATCACGGCGGCGGCACTGTGGCAGTCCAGCACCGTGCAGATGATGCCGCCGTTCAGGAACCCCAACCCGTTGTCGTGCTCCGGCCACGGTGTGAACGTCGCGGTCACCACGCCGTCGTCACCGGGATAGCTGCGCAACCGCAGGCCCTTGGCGTTCGCGTGACCGCAGCCGAAGCACGGCAGCTTGGGGTAGAGGCGTTCCTGAATGCTGTTCACGAGCGTTCACATTAGGCGGATGCGGCGGTCGATTCGCGGTCAGGCGGCATCGACGAGGTGCGCCACCTCCTGCCGCCTGACGTCCGGGTCGTTGAAGTAGGCGGTGTGGCCGACGGCGGTGGAGGTGAGCAGCCGTGAGCCCTGGATCTGACAGGTCAGGCCGACCGCCCACGCGTGCGGGGTGGCCGGGTCGTGCTCGCCGCCCACCACGAGCACGTTCGCCGCGCCGCGCACCAGGACAGGTCCCCACGGGTTCGCCGGTCGGATGGGCCAGCCGGCGCACCCGGCCTGGATGTCCCACGCCTCGACGTGGCCACGGGTGACCGGGGCGAGTCGCCGGGCCTCCCGCTGCCGGGCGGCCAGGTCGGCGAAGCCGCGGACGTCGCTGGGGAAGTCGTGGCACGCGATGACCCGGTAGGCGGCCTGCGAGGACGACGGTCGGCCCACGAACATCGCCGCGTCCGGCTCGGCGGCGGTCGCGTCGCGGAGGCCTTCGGCCAGGTGCGGCCACGTCTCGGTCATGTACAACAGCTCGTACACGCCGTACCCGATCCGCTCGGCCGTGACGCCGTCCGGTGCGCCTTCGGCGGGGATGTTCTGCCGTTCCGCGCGGTCCTGGAGGGCGCGGTACTCGGCGAGCACGTCGCGCCCGTGCAGTGCGCAGGACTGCTCGGCGGCGCACCACTCGGCGAACCTGGTGAACACGTCCTCGGTGCTCCTGGCCTCGTCGGAGGCCATCCGGCGCGACCCGATCGTGTGGTCCACAGCCCCGTCGAACACCGCCGCACGTACCCGGTTCGGGAACATCTTGGCGTAGGTCGCGCCCAGCAGCGTGCCGTAGGACAGGCCCAGCCAGCTCACCTCGTCGGCGCCCAACGCCGCACGCACCGCGTCGAAGTCACGGGCCGCGCTGACGGTGTCGACGTGGTCGATCAACGGCCCGGTGGCCTGCCGGCAGGCGTTCGCGACCTCCCGGTTGTACGAGACCAGCCGCTGGTACTGCTCCGGCGTGCGGGGGAACTGAGTGGTCTTCGGGTCCGTCGGCGGCTTCGGGCACGTGATGGCCGGCACGCTCTCCCCGACTCCGCGCGGGTCGACGCCGACGATGTCGAACCGGTCGCGCAGGTCCGGTGGGAACACCTCGGCCAGGTAGTCCCGCACCAGCGGCACCGCCGGTCCGCCCGGTCCGCCGGGGTTGACGAACAACACCCCGATCCGCCGCGCCGGATCGGCCGCCTTCACCCTGGACACCGCCACGGTGATCCGTTCACCACCCGGCCGGGCCCAGTCCAACGGCACCGCGACCGAGGCGCACTCGGCCCCTCGCTCGCCGCACGCCCGCCAGTCCGGCCGGCTCCGCTCCGCCTGCGCGACGGCGGGCACGGCCGCCACGGCCACCCCCACCACCACGGCCAACACCACTGCTCTGCTCATACCGTCCCCTCGGTCGTCCGAATCGTGGCGATCATGGTTCGCGGTCGGGTCACCCGGCGTCGGACTTCGGGATGAAGGCGGGCTCATCCCGACGGCCTACCGGTGTGCACGCCGCGGATCGGGGAATCCCGCGTACATGGACGAGGATGGACTGCCACCACGTGCCCCGCCGCGCAGCGCGTTGACGCTTCGGCTGTGGCTGGCCGGTTTCGGCATCGTGCTCAACGGCGGGGCGGCCCTCCTGCTCGCGCGGGCCGGGTTCACGTTCCTCGCGGTGGTGCTCGCCTTGATCGCCGTCGGGCTGGTGGTGGACCTGTTCTGGGTGGTCCACCGCAAGCGGCGCGGTGATCCGGGCTGAGGACGCGGGTTCGGGGTGTGAATCGGGCAAAACGGGTAAAGGGGGTTCATGACGACAGGTCGAGTGGCAGTGTTCGCGCCGTCCCCGCAGTTGACGGTGACGGTGGAGGAGTTGGACGGCGAGCCTGACATCCACATCCACGCGGGAGGTCAGGGGGTGTGGCAGTCCCGGATGATCCGATCCCTGGGCGTCGAGGTGGTGCTCTGCGCGGCCCTCGGCGGCGAGACGGGTCAGGTGCTGCGGCAACTCATCGGGGTGGACCTGAAGGCCCGGGACGTCGTCGCCCGCAACGGGGCGTACGTGCACGACCGCCGCGACGGCGTGCGGGATCCCATGGTGGTGATGCCGGCGGACTCGCTGTCCCGGCACGAGTTGGACGACCTGTACGAGATGACCCTGGTCGAAGCGCTGCACGCGGGCGTGGCGGTGCTCAGCGGACCCGCCGAGAACGACGAGCCGGTGCCGGACTCGGTCTACGAACGGCTGACCAGGGACCTCGGCGGCAACGGCTGCCAGGTCGTGGTGGACCTGTCCGGCGGGCGGCTGGCCGCCGCGCTCGCGGGCGGTCCGGCGGTGGTGAAGGTCAGCCACGAGGAACTGGTGTCCGACGGGTTGGCCGAGTCCGACTCGCTGCCGGACCTGGTGAAGGCGTGCGAGCAGGTCGCCTCCTCGGGCGTCGGTTCGGTCGTGGTGTCGCGGGCGGCGGAGGAGACCCTGGCGATGATCGACGGCGGGTTCTTCCTGGTGGAATCGCCGCGCCTGTCTACAGTGGACACGCGTGGCGGCGGTGACTCGATGACCGCCGGGCTGGCGGCCGGGCTGGCGCAGGGCTTGTCCGTCGAGGAGTCGCTCAAGCTCGGCGCGGCGGCGGGCGCGGTGAACGTCATGCGGCACGGGCTCGGGTCGGGCAGCGGGGACGTGGTGCGGGAACTGGTCGGACGGGTGCGGCTCAAGCGGTGGGAGGACGACAGGTGAGGGTGCTCATCACCAACGACGACGGCATCGACTCGCCCGGGTTGGCCGCCCTGGCGCGCGGTGCGGTGGAGCACGGGTGGACGACGGTGGTCGCCGCGCCCGCGCGGGAGTCCAGCGGTACCAGCGCGGGCCTGACCGCCGCCGAGGACGAGCGGCGGGTGAAGGTGGAACGCCGGGAACTGGCCGGACTGCCCGACGTGCCCGCATACGCGGTCGCCGCGCACCCCGCCTTCATCGCCCTGGTGGCTTCTCAAGGCGCGTTCGGCGGCGCCCCGGACATCGTGCTGTCCGGCGTCAACCGAGGCGCGAACGTCGGCCGTGCGGTCCTGCACTCCGGAACCGTCGGCGCGGCGCTGACCGCCGCCATCAACGGTGCGCGCTCGATGGCCGTGTCGCTGGACGTCGGCCTGGAACCGGAGGCGGAGCACTGGGCCACCGCCGTCGCGGTGGCCACTGGCCTGTTCGACCGGCTGGCCGCCCTGCCGCCCGGCGCGACGCTGAATCTCAACGTGCCCAACCTCCCGGAGGCCGGTGCGCCGCGCCGGGCTTCGCTGGCCGAGTTCGGCGCGGTCCGCAGCCGGGTCAAGGAGACCGACGACGGCTCGATCACGCTCGCCTCGATCGTCGTCGAAGGCGACCTCCCGCCGGGCAGCGACGCCGCCCTGCTCGCCGAGGGCCACTCGACCCTCACCCCGTTGCGGTCGGTGGCCGAGGATCCGGGCCTGGAGTTCTAGGGCGGTCGCGGGTCTCGGGAAACCGCCGACTCCCTGGAGCGTTCGCGCCGGCTCGCACACGGCGCCTCTGGCGCTCCGGCTGCGCTTCTGCGCAGACGTGTGCTTCGTGTTCTCCCCGTACGGCCTGGGCGAAGCCCGACCGCGCTTGGGTTGGTGGTGCAAGCACGCTTCACCGCTTGCACCACCAACC
>NZ_JACHJN010000013.1:211898-238608 GCF_014203665.1 Saccharothrix tamanrassetensis | reverse complement strand
GTTGTCCAGTCAATCTCAAAGGAAACCTCTTGACGAGGTTCATAAATTTACTGGCTATTCGGCACGCTGTTGAGTTCTCAAAGAACACGCGCTCACCATCGAAAACCACTCGAACCGAGTGACCTGCTCCGGGGCTTGTGCGCCGCGCTCCGTTCCGGCTTTCCCGGCCCGTTCCGCGCTGACATGGAGAAAGTTACACCCCGCCCAACGCAGAGACAAATCGGGGGTTCGGAGCCCTGTTTCCGCAGGTAGTACCCCAAGTCATCACCCGAAAACCCGATCATGTGTGACCGGGGCCACGCCAGCGAGTTTTCAGTGCGGCGACGAAGGCAGCGCGACGACCACCGAGAGCCCGCCGCCGGGGATGGCCGTGGCGTGCACGCGGCCCTCGTGAGCTGCGACGGCGGCCCGCACGATGGACAGCCCCAGGCCGGTGCCGGTGCGCGCGGTCCGGTCGGTCCCACCCCGGCGGAACGGCTCGAACAGCTCGTCCACCCGGTCCGGGGCGATCACGGGGCCGGACGAGGACACCCGCAGCGACGTCCACTCGGGTCCGCCTTCGGTGCGCACCTCGATCCACCCGCCGGGCAGGTTGTGCCGCACGGCGTTCTCCAGCAGGTTGCCCGCGATCCGCTCCAGCAGCGCGGGATCGCCGACGGCGGGCGCGGGTCCGGTCACGAACGACGCGCGCACCTGGCGTTCGGCGGCCTCGTTCCGCACGGCGTTCCAGGCGGACTCCACCACGGCGTTCAGGTCGACCGGCTCGCGGACCGCCAGCCCCAGCCCGTCGGTCCGCGCCAGCAGCAGCAGAGCGCTGACCAACTGCTCGGCCCGTTCCGTCGCCGCACGCACCACGGACGCCATCCGCCGCAACTCGGCTTCGTCGGCATCGGGGTCGGTCAGCGTCACGTCCAGCTCGGTGCGGATCACCGACAACGGCGTGCGCAGCTCGTGCGAGGCGTTGGCGACGAACCGCCGCTGCGAGTCGAACGCCGCCTGGAGCCGGTCGAGCATCTCGTCGAAGGTGTCCGCCAGCTCGGCGACCTCGTCCCGGGGGCCGGCCAGCCGTAGCCGCTCCCCCAGTGACTCGGCGGACAGCTTGCGCGCCGCGTCGGTCACGTCGTGCACGGGCTGCAACACGCGCCCGGTGACGGTCCACGCCAGCAAGGCCGCCGCCGCGACCACGCACAGGAACGCGATGGAGCCGGACCTCAGCACGTCGTCGCGGGCCTGTTGACCGAGGGTGTCGGCGAGCACCCCGGCGTCCACCTCGACGCCGTCCACCCGCACGGTGCTGCCGTCCGGGAACCTCGGCGACGAGGCGACCACCCGCCCGACCAGCATCCACCCGAGCAGCAGGAGCAGGGCGCTGACGAACGCCACCAGCCCGGTCGCGAGCAACGTGAGCCGGACCCGGAGTCCCGGTCCGCGGCGGCGCAGCCCAGCGTTCAGCGCGCGCCTTCCTCAGCGGTGCCGGCGGTGGGCACCCGGTAGCCGGAGCCGACCACGGTGTCGATGATGCCGGGCTCGCCGAGCTTCTTGCGCAGCGTCATCACGGTGACCCGGACGGTCGTGGTGAACGGGTCGGCGTTCTCGTCCCACACGCGTTCCAGCAGTTCCTCGCTGCTGACCACGGAGCCCTTGGCGGCGAGCAGCACCTCCAGCACGCCGAACTCCTTGCGGGTGAGCTCGACCGGCTGCCCGGCGCGCCGCACGGTCCGCCGGGCCGGGTCCAGCTCGACGTCGCGGGCGGTCAGCAGGGGCGGGGTGGCCGGGGTGGCGCGGCGGGCCAGCGCGCGGACGCGGGCGACCAGCTCGGGGAACGCGAAGGGCTTGGCCAGGTAGTCGTCCGCGCCCAGGGACAGGCCCGCGACGCGGTCGTCCAGGCCGGCGCTGGCGGTGAGCATCATGACCCTGGTGAGGGCGCCGGAGCTGAGGATCTCCTTGCACAGCTCGTCGCCGGACATGCCGGGCAGGTCGCGGTCCAGCACGACCACGTCGTACCGCGTCACGGTCGACTTCTCGTGGCCGGTTTCGCCGTCGTAGGCGACGTCCACGGCCATGCCTTCGCGCCGCAGGCCACGCGCGATCGCGTCGGCCAGGGGCACCTCGTCCTCGACTACCAGGATCCGCACCACACAAAGGTGCCACACATCCCTGAGAAGCCGCTTAGCGCGCCGAGCCGGGCCACCCGCCCCGACGACCGGATCGCCCCCGGTCACGTGGTGGTCCCGCGAGCCACGGCCGGCGGTGGTTCAGCGGGATTCGCGGACGACGACGGTCTGGGCCGATTGCAGGGAGCGCAGTTGCAGCAGCGCCGGGTGCTCCTCGGCCAGCCGTGCCGCGTTGAGCAGGGAACGCAGGGCCGCCGTCTCGCCCCGGGCGCGTTCCAGGGCGGCGCGGGCTTCGCTGCGGGCGACGAGTTCGGCCAAGGCCGCTTTGCGCAGTTCGGTCGGCATCACCACGTCGCGGACGGCGACGGCGGTCAGGTCGACGCCGAGGGGGACCGCCTTGGGGCGGACGATGTCCTGCACCTCGTCGGCGACGGTGCTCCGGTCGGGGTCCACCCGGTCGTGGGTGCGGGCGAGGACCGCCGTGCGCAGGGCCAGTTGCAGGGCCAGGTGGAGTTCGGCGGCCGGGTCCGCCGCGGCCACCACGAACGCGGTCGCGTCCGCGACCGACCAGGTGACCACCAGCGTGACGCGGACGAGCACGCCGTCCGACGTCGGGACGTCCTGCCACGCCGGGGTGTGCGAGCGGGCACGGGTGTCCACCCGGTGCAGGGTGTCCCGGCGGCCGAGGTCGTGCTCGCCGGGCCCCAGTTCGCCGACCAGGCAGCCACGGCGGAAGTGCACGCCGCGTTCCCACGGCAGCAGGGTGTGTCTCACTGTCCCTCCCTCGGGACGCACCGCGCCCCCGACCTTGGGACGACAGGCGGGAGCCCGGGGCTCGCAGGGCCCGTCGCCCGGTGGTCGGCCGGGGGCGCGGTCGAAGGGGTGTGAACCCGTCGCGTCCTACCGCGCGTCTGCTTTCCGGCTGGTATCGCGGAACCCGGGACGGCATCGCCGTCCGGGCCGCTCGCCGGTGCGGGAGGAAGGGTAGTCGGTTACTTCCGCACGGTCGCGTCTATTCCGGCGGGTTCGGCCGCCGCGACCCACTCGGTGATCCGGCGCGCCACGTCCTGGGCGGTCAGGCCGAGGTCGGCGAGCACCTCGGCGCGTTCGCCGTGTTCGTGGAACGCCTGCGGGACGCCCAGGTCGCGCAGCGGGACGTCCACCTCCGCGTCGCGCAGGGCGGCGGCCAGCGCCCAGCCGAAGCCGCCGTGCCGGCCGCCGTCCTCGACGGTCACCACGAGCCGGTGCCGGGAGGCCAGGTCGACCAGGTCGTCGGACACCGGGAACACCCAGCGCGGGTCCACCACGGTCACGCCGATGCCCTGGTCGGCCAGCCGCTGACCGGCGGCCACGCCCAGCGAGCCGAACGCGCCCACCGCCACCAGCAGCACGTCGTCGCCGGAGCGGCTGAGCACGTCGACCGCGCCGATCCGCTCGAGCGCGGGCAGGTCCTCGCCCACCGAGGCCTTCGGGTAGCGGACCACGGACGGGCCGTCGGAGATCGCCACGGCCTCGCGCAGCTCCTCCTTCAGCGTCGCCGCGTCGCGCGGGGCGGCGACGTGGATGCCGGGGACCAGGCCGCAGATCGACAGGTCCCACATGCCGTGGTGGGACGCGCCGTCCGGGCCGGTGATGCCGGCGCGGTCCAGCACGACCGTGACGCCCTGCCGGTGCATGGCCACGTCCATCAGCAGCTGGTCGAACGCCCGGTTCAGGAACGTCGCGTAGACCGCCACCACCGGGTGCAGGCCGCCCATCGCCAGACCGGCCGCCGACGTCATGGCGTGCTGTTCGGCGATGCCGACGTCGAAGCAGCGGTCCGGGTAGAGGCCGGCGAACTTGTCCAGCCCGGTCGGGCCGCGCATGGCGGCCGTGATGGCCACCAGGTCCTGGCGCTCGCCGCCGAGCGCGGCCAGCTCGTCCGCGAAGACGTGCGTCCAGGTGCGCTTGGCCGGGCCGATGTTCTCGCCGGTGATGGGGTCGATGACGCCGGTGGCGTGCATCTGGTCGGCCTCGTGGTTCTCGGCGGGCGCGAAGCCGTTGCCCTTGCGGGTCACCGTGTGCACGATGACCGGCCCGCCGAACGACTTGGCGCGGCGCAGGGCCGACTCCAGGGCCAGGTGGTCGTGGCCGTCCACCGGGCCGATGTACTTCAGGCCGAGGTCCTCGAACAGCGCCTGCGGGCTCAGCGCGTCCTTGATGCCGCGCTTGGCCGCGTGCAGGGCCGCGTAGAGGGGCTTGCCGACGAACGGTGCCGACTGGAGGGCGTTCTTGCCGCGTTCCAGGGCCCGCTCGTAGCCGGGCTGGAGGCGCAGCGACGCCAGGTGGTCGGCCAGCCCGCCGATGGTCGGCGAGTAGGACCGGCCGTTGTCGTTGACCACGATGACCACGGGCCGGTCGCGGCCGGCGGCGATGTTGTTCAACGCCTCCCAGCACATGCCGCCGGTCAGCGCGCCGTCGCCGACCACCGCGACCACGTGGCCGCGCCGCCCGGTCAGCTGGAACGCCTTGGCCAGGCCGTCGGCGTAGGACAGCGCGGTGGAGGCGTGGCTGTTCTCCTCCACGTCGTGCTCGCTCTCCGCGCGCGACGGGTAGCCGGACAGGCCGCCGCGCCGGCGGAGCGTGTCGAACTCGTCGGCACGGCCGGTGAGGATCTTGTGCACGTAGCTCTGGTGGCCGGTGTCGAACACCACCGGGTCGTGCGGGGAGTCGAACACCCGGTGCACCGCCATGGTCAGCTCGACCACGCCCAGGTTGGGGCCCAGGTGCCCGCCGGTCCGGGAGACCTTGTCGACCAGGAACCGCCGGATCTCGTCGGCGAGCTGCACCAGCCCGTCGTGTTCCAGCCGTTTCAGATCCGCCGGTCCGTGCACGGATTCCAGCAGCGTCACCGCTCCACCTCGCCCTGTGGTTGGCTCCCCGATCGTCCGGTCAGTCTACGGACCACCGGCTGAGACGCCGCTCAGCGAACGGGTCGCAGCAGTGCCACGCATTCCACGTGGTGCGTCATCGGGAACGCGTCGAACGCCCTGAGCTGGGTCAACTCGTAGCCGTGGTGGGCGAACGCGGCGATGTCACGGGCGAGTGCCGCCGGGTCGCACGCGACGTAGACCACACGGTCGGGGCGGCTGCGGGCGATCGCGGTCACCACGGTCCGGCCCGCGCCCTTGCGCGGCGGGTCGAGCACCACCACGTCCGGCCGCGCCCCGGTGAACTCGGCGGTCTCCAGCACCGCTTCGGTGCGCCCCACGTGCCAGCCGACCTGGGGCAGGTCGGACAGGTTGAGCCTGCCGTCCTCCACCGCCCGGAACGAGGACTCGACCACGGCCACCGAACCGGTCACGCCCACCTGCTCGGCCAGCACGGACGCGAACAGGCCCACGCCGCCGTAGAGGTCCCAGGCGCGTTCGCCGGGCCGGCAGTCCGCCCAGTCCCGGACCACGGCGGCGAGCGTGTCGGCGGCGGCCGGGTGGACCTGCCAGAAGCCGTCCGCGCGCAGGTTCCAGGCGCGGTTCGCGGCCAGTTCGGTGGCCGTGCCGCTGCCCCTGCGGCGACGGGCCGGGCCGGGCACCGGGCGACCTCGCCTGACCACCGGCGGGCCGATCTCGGTCAGGTGCACCCGGGCGCCCGCGTCGCGCGTCACCACCAGCTCGGACTTCGGCGGCCAGGTGCGGTCGACCACGTCGTCGAGCGCGCCGGGCACGGCGATGACGCAGTCGTCCACCGGGATCACGTCGTGGCTGCGGTGGGCGCGGAACCCGGCCCGGCCGTCCGGCCCGACCGCCATCCGCATCCGGGTGCGCCAGTCCGCGGGCCCGCCGGGCAGGTCCTCGACGATGACCTCCCAGTCCAGCTTCGCCAGCCGGTGCAGCTGCTCGCCGACCACGGCGGCCTTCAGCTCCCGCTGCGCCTGCCAGGAGGCGTGCTGCCAGTCACAGCCGCCGCAGCGGCCCGGACCGGCGAACGGACACGGCGGTTCCACCCGATCGGGTGACGCTTGCAGGATCTCCACGGCGTCGCCGCGGCAGAACGACCCGCCGGTGTCCTCGGTGATCCGGACCCGGACGCGCTCGCCGGGCAGCGCGTGCCGGACGAAGACCACGCGGCCCTCGTGCCGGGCGACGCAGTGCCCGCCGTGCGCCACCGCGCCGACCTCGACCTCGATGAGCCGCTGCTTCCAGGTGGCCGTCACTTGCCGTTCCACTCCTCTTGGCCACGCTCCTGTTGGCCACGCTCCCGTTGGCCACGCGCTTCCGGGCCTCGTGCTTCGGTACCTCGTGCTTCGGTGCCCCGTGCCTGCCCGCCGGGTACTCGCGGGCCCGGTGCCTCGGTGCCCCGCGCTCCGGGGGCGCGCTTGTCCAGGCCGCGCCGGATCGCTCCGGGCGCGACCACGTCCCGGTGCGTCACCTTCCTGGACGACGCGAGCTGCCACGGCACGCTGGTCACCATCACCCCCGGTTGGAACAGCAGCCTGCCCTTGAGCCGCAGCGCGCTCTGGTTGTGGAGCACCTGCTCCCACCAGTGGCCCACCACGTACTCGGGGATGAACACCGTGACCACGTCGCGCGGGTTGTCGCTGCGGACGCGCTTGACGTAGTCGAGCACCGGCTTGGTGATCTCCCGGTAGGGGGACTCGATCACCTTCAGCGGCACCTTGAAGTTCTCCTTCTCCCAATCCTGCACCAGCCTGCGGGTGTCCGCGTCGTCGACGTTCACGGTGACCGCCTCCAGCACGTCCGGCCGGGTGGCCTTGGCGTAGGCGAGGGCGCGCAGGGTCGGCATGTGCAGCTTGGAGACCAGCACCATGGCGTGGTTGCGGGCGGGCAGCAGGCGTTGCCGCTCCTGCTGGCGCAGCTCCTCGGCGACCCGGTCGTAGTGCCGGCGGATCGCCGTCATCAGCGCGTAGATCGCGGCCATCACGGCGATGGCGATCCACGCGCCCTTGGTGAACTTGGTGAGCAGCACCACGATCAGCACCGAGCCGGTCATCAGCAGGCCGAACGCGTTGATCGCCTGGGAGCGGCGCATCCGGCGGCGCACCGCCGGGTCGCTCTCGGAGGCCAGCATCCGGTTCCAGTGCCGGATCATGCCGGTCTGACTCATCGTGAACGACACGAACACGCCCACGATGTAGAGCTGGATGAGCTTGGTGACCTCGGCGTCGAACGCGACGACCAGGATGATCGCCGCGCCCGCCAGGAACAGGATGCCGTTGCTGAACGCCAGCCGGTCGCCCCGGGTGTGCAGCTGGCGGGGCAGGTAGCGGTCCTGGGCGAGGATCGAGCCGAGCACCGGGAAGCCGTTGAACGCGGTGTTCGCGGCCAGCACCAGGATCAGCGCGGTGACCCCGGTGATGAAGAAGAAGCCGACCGGGAAGCCCTCGAACACCGCGCCCGCGATCTGGGCGACCATGGTCTTCTGCTCGTAGTCCGCGGGCGCGTCGACCAGCTGGTGCTTCGGGTCCTCGGCCATCCGCACGCCGGTCAGCTGGGCCAGCACGATCAGGCCCATCAGCATGGTGACCGCGATCAGGCCCATCGCCAGCAGGGTGCTGGCGGCGTTGCGCGACTTCGGCTTGCGGAACGCGGGCACGCCGTTGCTGATGGCCTCCACACCGGTCAGGGCGGCGCAGCCGGACGAGAACGCGCGCAGGACCAGGAACATGAACGCCAGGCCCATCAGGTGGTCGTCCTCGGCGCGCAGCTCCAGGCCCGCGCTCTCCGCGCGCATCTCGTCACCCAGCAGCAGGCCACGGACCAGGCCGTAGCCGATCATGATCAGGATGCCGACCATGAACGCGTAGGTCGGGATGGCGAACGCCGAGCCCGACTCGCGGATGCCTCGCAGGTTGATGGCGGTCAGGATGACGATCGCGGCGACCGCGAACTCGACCTTGTGGGTGGCGACGAACGGGATGGCCGAGCCGATGTTGGCGGCGGCCGACGCGATGGAGACCGCGACGGTGAGGATGTAGTCGACCAGGAGGGCGCTGGCGACCGTGAGGCCCGCCCGCCGGCCGAGGTTGACCGTGGCCACCTCGTAGTCGCCGCCGCCGGACGGGTAGGCGTGCACGTTCTGCCGGTAGCTCGCGACGACGGTCAGCATGACCACCACGACCACGACGCCCACCCAGGGCGCGATGGTGTAGGCGCTCAGGCCCGCCACCGAGAGCACCAGGAAGATCTCCTCCGGCGCGTACGCGACGGACGACATGGCGTCCGACGCGAACACCGGCAGGGCGATCCTCTTGGGCAGCAGGGTGTGGGCCAGCCGGTCGCTCCGGAAGGGGCGGCCGACCAGGAGGCGCTTGGCCGCGGTTGCGAGCTTGGACACGGGTGGAAAGCGTAAGGGGTCAGGTCCCCTGGTCGGAGTAATCGTGGGTAGGTTCTCCCCAGGCGTCGTTCAGGAGGCTTTCGTGCACGTGGTGATCATGGGCTGCGGCCGGGTGGGCTCGTCCCTGGCCAAGGCCCTGGAACGGTTGGACCACCAGGTCGCGGTGATCGACAAGGACGTCCAGTCCTTCCGCCGGCTGGGCGCGGACTTCCACGGCCAGCAGGTGATCGGCAACGGGTTCGACCAGCGGGTGCTGATCGAGGCCGGGATCGAGCGGGCGGGTGCGTTCGCGGCGGTGTCCAGCGGCGACAACTCGAACATCATCTCGGCGCGGGTGGCGCGGGAGACGTTCGGCGTGGAGGCCGTGGTCGCCCGGATCTACGACGAGAAGCGCGCGGCGGTGTACGAGCGGTTGGGGATTCCGACCGTGGCGACCGTGCCGTGGTCGACGGACCGGTTCCTGCGGATGCTGCTGCCCGAGGGCGCGGCGACCGCGTGGCGCGATCCGTCCGGGTCGGTGGCGGTGCTGCCGTTGGACCTGCACGAGGACTGGGTCGGGCGCCCGGTGCGCGAGCTGGAGGACGCCACGGGGTGCCGGGTGGCGTTCGTGATGCGGTTCGGGACCGGCGTGCTGCCGGATGCCAAGTCGCTGTTGCAGGCTGATGACGTGGTCTACGTGGCGGCGTTGTCCGGGACCGTGACCGACGTGGCCGCTGCGGCGGCCCAAGCTCCCGAGGAGGGCTGAGGTGCGAATCGCCATTGCGGGGGCCGGGGCGGTCGGTCGGTCCATCGCGGCCGAGCTGGTGGCCGACGGGCACCAGGTGATGCTGATCGAACGGGACCGCGAGCACTTCGAGCCGCACACCGTGGAGCAGGCCGAGTGGGTGCAGGCGGACGCTTGCGAGCTGTCCTCGCTGGAGGACGCCGGGATGCAGCTGTGCGACGTGGTGATCGCGGCGACCGGGGACGACAAGGTCAACCTGGTGGTGTCGCTGCTGGCCAAGACCGAGTTCGCGGTGCGGCGGGTGGTGGCGCGGGTGAACAACCCCACGAACGAGTGGCTGTTCACCGAGTCGTGGGGCGTGGATGTCGCGGTGTCGACGCCGCGGATCCTGTCGGCGTTGGTGGAAGAGGCCGTGACCGTGGGCGACGTGGTCCGGTTGATGACGTTGCGGCAGGGGCAGGCGAACCTGGTCGAGATCACCCTGCCGGCGGACACACCGCTGGGCGGGTCGCCGGTGAACTCGCTGAACCTGCCCCGGGACGCGGCTCTGGTGACGATCCTGCGGGGTGGGCGGGTGATCGTGCCGACGCCCGACGACACGCTGGAGGGCGGGGACGAGCTGCTGTTCGTCGCGGCGGCGGACGTGGAGCGGGAGATCAGGTCGTCGCTGGGGTACTGACCAGGCCGGCGTCGGCGAGGACGCCGACGAGCCTGGTGGCGCCGGCGCGGGTGAGGAACAGGTAGGAGTCCTCGCCCAGGCCGATCTCGACCTGGCCGTTCGGGTCGACGGTGCAGGTCATGGCGGTGTCCCCGTGCACGTCGATGGTCGCGGACACCCTGGCTGATCCCATTCCGATGAACATGGCCTCAGCGTATGGCCGATACATATCTATGGCCATGCCACGATCGAGTGACTATCCATGCTGGAGCTTAGGCTGGACACTTGCGGCATGGCATCTTCGGCAATCGCGGCGGCGTGGGAACTCGGCCTCCGGCTCCGGGAGCACCGCGACCAGCTCGGGCTCTCGGTGGGCGGCACCGCCAAGGCGGTCCGGATGCAGCAGCCCAACCTGTCGGCGGTCGAGACCGGTCGGAAGAAGATCACCGAGGCCAACCTGCTCAAGCTCGGCAAGCTGTTCGAGCTGGCGGACGAGGAGATCGGCGAGTTGTCGGCACTGCGGGCACGGGCCGAGCAGCGCGACTGGTACCACCGCTACAGCTGGCTGTTCAACGAGGACTTCCTGCGCTACTTGGGTTTCGAGTTCGCCGCCGACACCCTGCGGGTCTACGAGAGCTGCTTCGTACCGGGTCCGCTGCAAACCGTGGCGTACGCGACGGAGACCATGACGACCGGTTCGCCCTACAACCGGCTCACCGAGGTCGAGCCGCGCGTCGAAGCCCGCCTGGCCCGTCGGGTGCGGCTGGAGGGCGACGACCCGATCGGACTGTCGATCCTGCTCAGCGAGGCCGTCCTGAGGCAGCAGATCGGCGGTCCCGAGGTCATGCGCGACCAACTCGACCACCTCGCTTCGATGGCCGACCAGGTGGAAATCCGCGTGCTGCCGTTCAGCGCGGGCGGGTACTCGGCGTTGGGCGGATCGTTCTACGTCCTGACGTTCCCTTCACCGCACCTGCCGGGCCTGGTATATCAGGAGACGCTCACCTCGACCACGCTCCTGGAGCGCCGTCAACAGGTACGCGAGTACACCGTCGCATTTGCCGAGTCGGCCAACCAGGCCCTGAGTCCGGCGGACTCCCTGGCGTTCATCAGGGGGATCGCCAAGGAGATGAAGTGACCCCGACCGGGTGGCGCAAGAGCAGCCGCAGCAATCAGACCAACAACTGCGTCGAAGTCTTGTTCACGCAACGTGAGTCGAGCGTACGGGACGCGAAGAATGCCTCCGGCCCCGTTCTCGCCTTCTCCAACGCTGCCTTCACGGCGTTCCGCGACGCGTTGAAGCGCCGCTGACGCCCGCTCGCGTTCAGTGGTCGGGCTGCCAGCTGACACAGGTCGGCCGGGCACCGTCGGCGACGAGGTAGTCCTTGATCGCCTGACGAACGACGTCCAGCGGCACCTCGGCGTTGGAGGGAAATTCCGTGTCGCTGTCCATGTAGAAGTACAGCAACGGCTCTCCACCGCCTCGACCCTCACCCAGGCTGCACACGCCTTCGAACCAGTCACGCCCGGCGTATCTCAGCACACCGCGATCGCCGACCACGCCCGCAGACAGTTCTTGAGTGTGGACATCACTTGCGACGTACAATTGCATCAGGACCGGTGCTTCTTCGGATGATGTCGCCAACACACGGTTGACCAGGGCGTCCACCTCATCCACCGAGGCGACCTCGATACCTTTTCTGCCGTGCTCGTGAGCGTAGTAGACGGTTAGGGCACCCACGACGAAGTCCCGCCTCCCTGATATTCCCGGACGAACCCATTCGCACCGTACACGGTAAGGGAAGATCCTTCGGGAAGGATGACCGGCACCAGCTCGTCACATCCCAGCGGACCTAGACACGGCACGTGGTTGACGATCAGCACAGCTGCGCGTATTCCATGTTTCCTCATGTGCGGCGAGTTTCATCTCGACATCGGACGCCCGCTGCGGGACATGCCGTGATCCCATTTCCTTGAACACCTGGATCGCTTCGCCGTAGATTTCGTCCTTCCCGCTGACGATCGGCCGAGCCGATCCGTCGGGACCGATCCACCGGCCGTGCGTCTTGTCACCGCTTCGTGGCACCACCGACGGCGGGAACTCTCGGCGGAGCGCTTCAATGCGCTCGGACGAGTCGGGCGACCGCACTGCCCGTGCTGCCGACGATCCGAGCGGTGGCGCGTCTCGGGGCGATGACGGAGAGGCGCCGCCGGTCAGCGCGTCCACGATGGCCTGGGCGCGGTTCATGGCGCCATTGAGGACGGACCACAGCTCTGCGATCCCGACCGTCACCCTCGTGAAGGCGGCGAGCACCTGTGCCACGGCCGCTTCGTCCGAGACCGAGTCGGTGAGTGCTGTCGCGAGCGCCGCGTGAGCATCCTCGACCAAGTCCCGCGCGGCGGCCAACGCGTCCTTGCACTCCGACGCCTTGTCACAGGCGCCGGACACCTGCTTCGCCACTTCATCGAGCGACGCCAACCGGCCCCTTCCCGCGGGACGGTGCGGTCCGCCTACCCGGCCACTGGCGCACGGCGGTGGCCGGTGCGGGTCGGGCTAGTGCTCGTCGGCCGTGGTGGGGTTGGTCTGGGCGCGGAGACGGGCTTCCGCTTCGCGGTTTTCCTCTTCCTCGCGTTCCTGGGCGGCCTTGAGGCGCTTGTCCGACCGGCGTACCGCCCACACGGTGGCGATCAGGGCGACGGCCATCAGCGGGTAGCCCATGGCCAGCTTCGCGGCGGCCAGCCAGCCGACCGACGCCTCGTCGTACAGCCAGCGCTGCACCACGAACCTCGCGCCGAACACCAGCGCCCAGACGAGGGTCGCGATGTCGTAGTCGCGGACCGAGGCGCGGTCCTTGCGCCAGGCGGTGCCCTGGCCGTTGAGGACGCTCCAGATCACGCCCGCCAGCGGCCAGCGGACCAGGATGGACAGCAGGAACCCACCGCCGTAGACCAGGCTCTGCCAGATGCCGAACAGGAAGAAGCCCTTGGCGTCCCCGGTCCGGTAGGCGATGAAGGCCGCGATGCCCACGCCGAACACCGCCGAGACGGCCGGCTGGATCGAGCCCTTGCGCATGGCGAGGACGATGCCGATGACCACGGCCGAGCCCAAGGCGGCCCAGATCGCGGGCATCAGCCCCGCGAAGGCGTTCACCAGGACGAAGACCACCACCGGCAGGGACGAGAACAGCAGCCCGCTGACCCCGCCCATCTGCTCCAGCAGGGTCGGCTGCTTCTCGGATCCGGTTGTCGTCATGAAGCGTTCTGCAACTCGTAGTAGGGGTTGTAGAGCACCTTGCGGCCGTCGCGGACGGCGATCCGGCCCCGGGCCTTGACGGTGCGGCCCGGTTCGATGCCGGCGATCCGCCGCCGTCCCAGCCAGACCAGGGTGACGCCCTCGGTGCCGTCGTACAACTCCGCCTCCAGCGTGGCGGCGGCATCCCGGGGGCACAGCTCCACGCTGCGCAGCCTGCCGAGCACCGTCACCTCCTGGCCGGACTGGCAGTCACACGCGCGGACGGCGCCGACCTCCACGGCTTTTCGGGAGAGGTCGTCGGCGTCCAGCTCGCTGACGTCGGTGGTCAGCCGACGCACGAGGCGGCGCCAGTAGCCGCCCCCAGTGTTAGTCATCCCCGACTCCCGGGTGCATCCGTGGGCCTCGACAGCGAAGCCCGTCCGAGAGCCAGCGTAACCGGGTGCACCCGACCGGGTATCCGACTGGGGGAGGATCTGAACTCATGACTTCGTCGGACTCGCCGCCCACCGTCGTGCTGTTGCCCGGCACGGCTTCCGACGAGGTGTTCGTCCGGTCCGCGTTCGCGCGGCCGTTGGCCGACGCGGGGTTCGCGCTGGTAGCCCCGGCGTCCCGGTCCATCGCCGGGCACCTCGCCGCGCTGGACGCCGCGTGGGACGGAAAACCGCTGGTCGTCGGAGGTGTGTCGCTCGGGGCCCACGTCGCGGCGGGGTGGGCGGTGCGACACCCGGAACGGTGTGCGGGGGTGCTCGCGGCGTTGCCCGCGTGGTTGGGCCCGGCGGCGGGCGCACCCGCCGCGTCGGCCGCGTCGGTGAGCGCGACTTCGGTTGACGGTCAAGGACTCGATGCCGCGCTCGATGCCGCGCTCGCCGGGGTCGACGGGTGGCTCGGGGACGAGTTGCGCCGGGCTTGGCCCAGGTACGGGGCTCGGCTGGCTTCGGTGCTGCGGGAATCCGCCACGTCCACGGCACCCACTTCGGGTGAATTGCGCGGGCTGAACGTCCCGGTGGGGGTGGCCGCGTGCACGGACGACCAGGTTCACCCGTTGGAAGTCGCCCGGGAGTGGGTTGCGGCGCTGCCCCGTGCCGCTCTGCGCACGACCACGCTGGCGGCGCTCGGCGCGGACCGGGAAGCCCTGGGCCGCGCCGCGCTCGACGCCTATCTGTCCGTGGCCTGACTGTGCTGCGACCTGACCGTGCTGTGGCCTGCCCGCCGCTGCCGCCTGACCTTGCTGTGGCCTGTCCTCCGCTGCGACCTGGCCCTGCTGTTGGTCCGGCTCTACTGCGGGCCGGCCCTGCTGTGGTCCGGCTCTGCGGCGGTCTGGCTCGGCAGCCGGTCCCTCCAGCCGGGTGCTAGCCCTGCTGCTGGGCGGCGATGTGCCGGGCGATCGCTTCGGGCAGCTCGATCGGCAGCGGGGTGCGCACCGGCATCGGCTGCGTGCCGCGCACCACGACGGTGTCCCTGAGCAGCTCGTAGAGCGCCTCCACGGCCTGCGCGGACTGCTGCTCCGTGGGCGCCGCCGCGACACCGCGCAGCATCCACCGGGGACCGTCCACGCCGACGAAGCGCAGGTGCACCTCGTTGTTGCGGGCGGAGATCTCCTCGCCCCAGTCGCCGTTCTCCCGGTTGATCCGGAACCCGTCGCCCTTGAGCTGCGCGATGAGCTCCGCACCCACTTCGGGCCACAGCCGGTCCGACTTCGGTGCGGCGAACGCGCTGACCGTGAGCTGGCCGACCGACGTCAGCAGGTGCACCGCGCGCACCGCCCCCGCCGGGTCCATCTCGACCTGCAACTGCGCGCCGTCGGGCACCGGCAGCCGGATCGAGCCGAGGTCCAGCCTGGTCAGGCCGTCCTCGGGAGCCAGCGACTCGTCGAACGGACCGTCCTCGGGGAACTCCTCGCCGGACTCGACCTCCGGTTGCGCCGTCCCCCGGTTCGCGGAGTGCCTACCGCGCTTGCGGCGCTTTCCGAACATCGCCTTTACCCCTCCGTCCGGGCGAGCACGTCGTGCCCGCCTGTAGAGCCGTAGCCGCCCGCGCCCCGCTCGGAGCCGGGCAGTTCATCGACCTCGCGGAACACCGCGTGCTCCACCTTCTGCACCACGAGCTGGGCGATCCGGTCACCGCGTGCCAGCACCACCGGTGCGCGCAGGTCGTGGTTGACCAGACATACCTTGATCTCGCCCCGGTAGCCGGCGTCGATCGTGCCCGGTGTGTTGACCACGCTCAGCCCCACCCTGGCCGCCAGCCCGCTGCGCGGGTGCACGAACCCGGCGTAGCCCTCCGGCAGGGCGATCGCGATGCCGGTGCCCACCACGGCGCGCTCGCCCGGTTCGATCACCACGTCCGAGGTCGTCACCAGGTCCGCGCCCGCATCACCCGGTCTGGCGTACGACGGGGGCGGTACGGACGGATCGAGCCGGGACAGCAGGACCTCGACGCTGGGCACGGCGCGCGAGACTACCCTGGTCGTGTGAGCGAGAGTGCTGTGACCGCCCCGATCGCGTTCCGTGAACGGCTGTTCGTGCCCTGGTGGGGCTGGCTGCTGCCGCTGGCCGGGGCGACGCTGCTGGCCGCCGAGATCCACATGGGGTTCCCCGGTGTGCGGTCCTGGCTGCCGTACGTGGTCACCGTGCCGCTGGCGCTGCTGCTGGTGTGGCGGATGGGCTCGTTGAAGGTGGAGGTGTCCGGCGGGGAGCTGCGGGTCGGCCAGGCCCACGTGCCGCTGGACCTGCTCGGCGAGGCCGAGGTGTTCGACGCGAAGACCAAGCGCAAGGCGATGGGTCCGCACCTGGACCCGATGGCGTTCGTCGCCCACCGGGGCTGGGTCGGCCCCATGGTGCGGATCGCCTTGGACGACCCGAACGACCCGACGCCGTACTGGCTGGTCAGCGTCCGGTCGCCGGAGAAGCTGGTCGCCGCCCTGAAGGGCTGAAATCCAACCCGATCAGGTGCAGCCGACCGAGCTACACCAGGCGGGTGGAGCCGCGCACGGCACCGCGACCGGGTACGGACTTCCGATCACCACTCGCGTTCGCGTCAGGTCTGCCTGCGCCGTGTCGGGTCTGCTCGCGGCCCGCGAACCTGGCCGGCTTGAGACCGCGTGGGCCGGCCGTCGAGTCCGCGACCGCCGCTTCGGCAGCTGTCCGAGTCGGCGACTGCCGAGTCCGCGAGCCGGAGCCCGCCGTGCGGCGACCTGAGCCGGCCGTGGGACCGCGAACCGGGCCGGGTGGTCGGTCCCGCGACGGGGGGCACCCGGCGCGGCACGTGGCGGTGGAACGCGACTGGGCGCCACCCCGGCGGTTGGGGTGAGCGCCCAGGAACGGGTCGTCGGTGCTGCGGGCCTGTCTGTCCGCGCTGCTCAGGCGCAGTCGCGGCAGATGTACTGGCCGTTCACTTCCTCGGCGAGGCGGCTGCGGTGGTGTACGAGGAAGCACTTCGAGCAGGTGAACTCGTCCGCCTGCTTCGGCAGGACCTTGAAGGTCAGTTCCTCACCGGACAGGTCGGCGCCCGGCAGCTCGAAGTTCTCGGCAGACGCGTCCTCGTCGATGTCGACGACCCCGGACTGCGTTTCATTGCGCCGCGCCTTGAGCTCCTCAAGGGAGTCCTCAGCGAGTTCATCTGCCTCGCTGCGACGCGGTGCGTCGTAGTCGGTCGCCATCTTCTTTCACCCCTGCGGTCAACGGAGACTGTTCGTGTCGCTGGTAAACGCACCAGCGCCCCTGTTTGTGCCCTCCGTCCCCAGTGACGGAGGTCTCGCTCGCGCGGCCGGGCGCCAACCCCCTGTAAGTCGACGCAATCAGGAGTCCGGGAGCGCGCGGAGCGCCGAGAGGGTAGCTCATCGTTCGAGGGCCCGCGCACCGGGTTCCCCCTAATTGAGCAGACGGGTGACAGGACCTCCGCACGCTGGCCCGATAGGCTTCGCACGGGCCTTGCCCACCCGGCGCGACCGTGCTGCGATGCCTGTGAGCACCGCTGACCGTCCGCGACCGGGTGATTGCGGCCCGCTACACCGGACCCGGGACGCGGGATCGTGGGACGCGGCATAGCCTGATCACAACAGCACTACGCCAATAGGGGAGGTCGGCGGACGTGAGGCCCGGTTCGGTGAACAGCGGGTCGTCGCGGTACCGGAAGCGGCGGCCGGTGCCGGCGCTCGTGCTGTTCGTGGTGCTCGCCGTCACGGCGGTCGTGGTGTGGAACCGCGTGCTGGCGGACGCGGACGACGTGGACGCGGCGATCAGGTGCAACACCCCCGGCAGCGCCCCGTCGTCGGGTGTCCTGCCACCGTCGGAGGGCGGTGGGCAGCCCGCTCCGACCACGCCCACGCCGGGTGCCGTCCTGGGCCACGACGCCCTGGACCGCACGGACCCCATCCCGGTCGGCGAGGTGCAGTTCCGCGCGTACAACGCGAGCACCCAGCGCAACCAGGCCAGGTTCGTCGCCACCACGCTCGTCGAGCTGGGCATGAAGCAGGCGGCCGAACCGGGCAACGACCCGGTGTACCCGGCCCAGGACATGGCCTGCCGCGGCCAGATCCGCTTCGGCGCGCCGGGCGCTGGCGCGGCCCGGACGCTGAGCCTGGTCGAACCGTGCCTGGAACTGGTCCGCGACGAACGCCAGGACGCGGTCGTGGACGTGGCCATCGGGAAGAAGTTCAGCGAGATCAAGCCCAACCACGACGCTCGGAAGGTGCTGGACCAGCTCGCGTCGTGGGCCGAGCAGCAGCCCGACCGCCAGGGCGGCCAGGTCGCCGAACGCGGTGCGCCGACGCTGAACCCGGACAACCTCCAAGCCGCCCGCGACGTGCACTGCTGACCGACCGAAGCCGGCACGCGCCCGCCATGCGGGTCCTGCCGACCCCCGCTGTTCCGGTCGCGCCGCCGTTCGACTCCTGACGTCCCACGCCGACGTTCCGGTCACGTACCGACCGGTGATGTCACTCGACGCGCTGACCTGCGGTAACGCCTGAATTGTCGGTGCCCGGTGAGATCATGGAACCGGGGGCCGGAGGCCAAGGCCCATCGCTGTGAACTCGCAGGCTTTCGGCACGCTCACCGGGCCCGGCCACCGCATCGAGGTTCCAGGTCGTGGTTCAACTGGTCAGGCCGAACTTTCGCACCGAAAAGCTTGCGAGACCCGCCCGCGTCAGACCTTGCCGAACCCGTGCTCCACCAGAGCCGCGTACAGGGCGTCCGCGATACCCGGCGCAGCGGCGAACGTGGCGTCCGCGCCCAGCTCCGGCGCCTGCCCGGGCAGGAACACCACCGCTCCCGCCTCACGGGCCAGCAAAGCCCCCGCGGCCCAGTCCCACCGCCCCAGGGCGTGCTCCGCGTAGGCGTCCAGCCGCCCCGCCGCCACCGCGCACAGGTCCAGCGAAGCCGCACCGGCCCGCCGGATGTCGCGGAGCAGCGTCGCCATCCGCGCCCACGTCTCCGCCTGCCGCTGCCGCCGCTCCGCCCGGTAGGCGAACCCGTAACCCAGCAGCGAGACATCCAATCGGGTCGCGCCCGAAACGGCGAGGCGCTGCCCGTCCAGCCAGGCCCCTCCCCCGTCGAACGCCGTCCACACCCGCCCACTGGCCGGCTCGACCACCGCCGCGGCCACCGACACCCCGTCGACCTGGGCCGCGATGGACACCGAGTAGTGGGGAATGCCGTACAGGTAGTTCACGGTGCCGTCGATCGGGTCCACGACCCAGGTCAGACCGTCGACCGCGTCACCGCCCTCCTCCTCGCCGATGACGGGCTCACCGGGGCGCAGTTCGGCCAACCGGCGGCGCACCAGTTGCTCGGACGCGCGATCCGCGGCCGTGACGACGTCGGTGATGGTGCTCTTGGTGTCCACGTCCGGCACGGCGGCGGCCCGCATGGTCCGCACGAGGTCGCCCGCCTCGCGCCCCACCTGTACCGCGACTTCGACCAACGCGCGTGGATCGACCTGCAACTGTTCCTCCTGGGTCACTCTCGCGGGACTATCGGGGAATCGCAGGCTAGTGTCTGCGGCCACGGTTGCTGAATCGAGTAGGAAGGGCCACGGGAATGGGCATGACCCGCGGGTTCGGCGTGGACATCGGCGGCTCGGGCATCAAGGGTGGTCTGGTGGACCTGGAGGCGGGTGCGCTGGACGGTGAGCGCCTGCGCATCCCGACGCCACAGCCGTCGACGCCGGACGCGGTAGCCGACGTGGTCGCCGAGATCGTCGAGAAGTTCGGCTGGGAAGGTCCGCTCGGCGTCACACTGCCCTGCGTGGTCAAGCGCGGAGTCGCGCACACCGCCGCCAACGTGGACAAGCACTGGATCGGCACGGACGCCGCCGCGCTGTTCGCGCAGCGCCTCGGCAAGGCGCCCGAGGACGTCGTCGTGCTCAACGACGCGGACGCCGCCGGCATCGCCGAGATGCGGTTCGGCTCCGGCCGGGGCCGGGACGGGCTGGTCGTGCTGCTGACCTTCGGCACCGGCATCGGCAGCGCGGTGTTCCTGGACGGGGAGCTGGTGCCGAACACCGAGTTCGGCCACCTGGAGGTGGACGGGCACGACGCGGAGTCCCGTGCCGCCGCCTCCGTGAAGGAGGACAAGGGCCTGAGCTGGTCGGAGTGGGCGCCGCGGGTGTCCCGGTACCTGGGCGTGCTGGAGAACCTGATCTGGCCGGACCTGGTCATCGCGGGCGGCGGGGTCAGCAAGAAGGCGGAGAAGTGGCTGCCGCTGCTGCACGTGCGCACCGAGGTCGTGGCCGCCGCGCTGAAGAACGACGCGGGCATCGTGGGCGCGGCCGTGGCCGCCGCGCACGGTCTGCGGCACTGATTTCGCGAGCCTTCTAGCTGCGAGAACGCGTGCCGGTGCGGACCAGAACCGGGTGATGCGCATCGACACGCGATTCTCGTCGTTACAATGGAACGGTGCCCCGCTGACGAAGCATCCGGCGGGCTCTCCCCCGTACTCCGGCGACCGAGGTTCGCGCCCTTCGGTTTGCCTTGATCGACAGTCGCGAAAGGGCGTACGTGGCAGCCGCGAAGACGACTCAGGCAGCTCAGGCTGACGCCGAGGAGACGCCCAAGGCCACCTCGGCGAGGAAGGCCCCGGCGAAGAAGCCGGCGGCGAAGACCGCCGCGGCGGGCAAGACGGCCACGCGGGCGCCGCGCAAGACGGCCGCCAAGGCCGCCCCCGCCGGCGGCCCGGTGAAGACCAAGAAGGCGGGCGAAGGCGACGAGCCCGAGGACATCGAAGGCGTCCCCGGTGACGACGACCTGGTCGACGAAGTCGAGCTGATCGACGAGCCGGTCGAGGAGGAGCCCGCCGAGGAGGAGGCCAAGCCCGGCGAAGGCGACTTCGTCTGGGACGAGGAGGAGTCCGAGGCGCTGCGCCAGGCCCGGAAGGACGCCGAGCTCACCGCGTCCGCCGACTCGGTCCGCGCCTACCTCAAGCAGATCGGCAAGGTCGCCCTGCTCAACGCGGAGGAGGAGGTCGAACTCGCCAAGCGCATCGAGGCCGGCCTCTACGCCGCCGAGCGGGTGCGCCGGGCGGAGGAGGAGACCGAGAAGCTGACTCCGCAGCTGCGTCGGGACCTGCGCTGGATCGTGCGTGACGGCGAGCGCGCCAAGAACCACCTGCTGGAGGCCAACCTCCGCCTGGTGGTGTCGCTGGCCAAGCGCTACACCGGTCGCGGCATGGCGTTCCTGGACCTGATCCAGGAGGGCAACCTCGGCCTGATCCGCGCGGTGGAGAAGTTCGACTACACCAAGGGCTACAAGTTCTCGACGTACGCCACGTGGTGGATCCGCCAGGCGATCACCCGCGCGATGGCCGACCAGGCCCGCACCATCCGCATCCCGGTGCACATGGTCGAGGTCATCAACAAGCTGGGCCGCATCCAGCGCGAACTCCTCCAGGACCTGGGCCGCGAGCCCACGCCGGAGGAGCTGGCGAAGGAAATGGACATCACGCCGGAGAAGGTGCTGGAGATCCAGCAGTACGCGCGTGAGCCCATCTCGCTGGACCAGACGATCGGCGACGAGGGCGACAGCCAGCTCGGTGACTTCATCGAGGACTCGGAGGCCGTGGTGGCCGTGGACGCGGTGTCGTTCACGCTGCTCCAGGACCAGCTCCAGTCCGTGCTGGCGACGCTGTCCGAGCGCGAGGCGGGCGTCGTGCGGCTGCGGTTCGGCCTGACCGACGGCCAGCCCCGGACGTTGGACGAGATCGGCCAGGTCTACGGCGTGACGCGGGAGCGCATCCGCCAGATCGAGTCGAAGACGATGTCCAAGCTCCGCCACCCGTCGCGCTCGCAGGTGCTGCGCGACTACCTGGACTGAGATTTCCGTACTGAGAACGCCGGTGACCCGCGAATTCGCGGGTCACCGGCGTTTTTCGTAGGCACGCCGGGCGGTAGAGCCCCCTTCGTCACTCGCCGCCGCCGTCACCACCGTCGCCGTCCGACGAGCCGGACCCGCTGGAGCAACTGCCGCAGCCGCTACCCGACGCATCGGATCGCGGCCGGCGGCGCAGCGTTCCCGCCGCCTCCGGCGCCATGCCCAGCACATGCCACACCGGGACCTTGGCCACCTCCCCCAGCAGCCCGTAGTAAGCGACCAGCGCCACCCGGTCCGCAGTCGTGGCGAACGTCTTCAGCCGCTTCACCGTCGCGCGCCCCAACGCGGTGTGTGGCCGTGCCGCGCGGCTGAGCAGGAAGAGCAGCAGGACCCCGCCGAGGAACACGCCCACGGCATGTTCGAAGCGCATGTAGTCGCTCAGAGTGACCAATACGGTGAACATGACGATGAAAACGAGCAGCGGTGCCCACCGCCCCGCCCGGCGGCTGCGGGCGGTTCGCAGGTAGCCGCGCTCGATGAGGTCGAGGTGCATCGCCTCGGCCTCCGCGCTGCCCGCTGTCGCCGACACCACGTCGCCCAGCGAACGCGGCGTCGACCGCAGGACGGCGGTCTGCAACGGCGTCCACGCCCGTTGGTGCGTGCGCACCGCGCTCACCAGGCCTTCGCGCGAGATCCGCGCGGCGCCCGCCTCGACCAGCGACACGATCGCCACCTCGGCGGCGCGCCCCCGCCCGGCCATCAGGAACCCGTGCTCCTCGGGCAGCAGTTCGACCGCCGAACCAGCCGAAGTCGGTGTCCACGAAGTCGCCACCGTCATCTCCCCCTGTCCACTGCGAAGCCGGCCACCCGCCGCGGTCCGGGCGCCCGCGACGAGCCATCCGTTGCGTCCTCACCATCGTTGCGGCCCGAGCACGGCCACCGGTCGCCTGCGCCGCGAGAGTGCCCTTTCGGACATGTCGGTGTGGCCGATCGACTCCGCCGGCCCGTGGTCGAAGGGCCGGTCAACGGGGCGGGATTCGTCCGGATCGTGGAATCCGGGGGCGTGTTCGCTCTGGGCTGACCAAAGTGTTACCGATCACAGAACAGCCCATCGGTGGCCCACCGTTCGGCCCAGCGCAAGCGCTCGCGACACCGTATCCGCAGGTCTGAAAGCGTTGGCACGACAGCGGAACGTGAGCACCGGCGGGCGAACCGGTGGAAGTGCCAGGTTCGAACGTCCGGGAGCGCGGGTAAATGGTGAGTGACGCGGGTCGCCACGGCCCAGGGAACACTGACTTACGCCCGTGCGTCTGCAAGAGTGGAGCCAGCGAGCACGACGCACCAGCCAGTTGTGGAGTGGTCGCAGCTAGGTGTGAGGGCACCGATCCCCGGTGCCGGGACGGAGGGAGATTTCCATGACTACCACGCTCACCCGCCCCGAGTTGACCGCTGCCGACCGCTGCGACCGCTGCGGGGCTGCTGCCCAGGTACGCGCCGTTCTCCCCTCCGGGGGCGAGCTGCTGTTCTGCGGGCACCACGCCCGCGAGCACAGCACGAAGCTGCGCGAACTCGCTGCCGAACTGCAGCAGGGCTGAACACAAGCAGGCCGCGAGGCCTGTAGCACCCTAGCCGTCCGGGGCGGAGATCCACTGGGTCTCCGCCCCCCTGCATTTTCCGGACCACCCCGGAACGACCCGGATCAGGGCCGGAACGGCCTCGGGCGGCGCGTGGCTGCCAGGCGGTACGAACTCTTGAGCGGCGCGAATGCGCAGGTCAGACGGTGCCGAGCACGGGTTCGAAGGCCAGTTCGGCCGCCCCGATGAGCTTCGCGTCACGTCCGAGCGGGGACCTGACGATGCGCGTCCCGCCGACCGCCCGGCTGACCAGGCTCTGCTTCTGCACGATCGCGCGCACCCGGTCGACCACCTGGTCCGGCAGCGCGGTGAACAGGTCCCCCAGCACGACCTGCTCCGGGCCCAGCATGTTGACCACAGTCACCAGCCCCATGGCCAGCCACTGGGTGAACTCGCCCAGGCGGTGCGCCACGGCCTCCGGTGACGCGGCCAGGGACCTCAGCTCGGCGACCACGGCACCGCGCGGCGCGTCCTCGGGCAACGCCAGGGCACGGCACAGCGCCGCCTCCCCCACCTCGGTCTCCCAGCAGCCCTGACAGCCGCAGTAGCACCGCCGGCCACCGGGGCGCACGACCATGTGCCCCAGCTCCCCCACGTACCCGCCGGTGCCGCGCAACGGCATGCCGGACGAGATCACGCCGCCGCCGACCCCCACGTCGGCGGAGATGTAGACCATGTCGGACGACCCGCGCGCCGCACCGCGCACGTGTTCGGCCAGCGCCCCCAGCTCGGCGTCGTTGCCGACCTGGACGGGCACCTTCAGCACCGCCGACAGCCGCTCGCCCAGCGCCACGTCCGTCCAGTGCAGGTTGGGCGCCTCGTGCACCAGGCCGTCGGAGCGCCGCACCACGCCGGGCACGGACACGCCGACGCCGACCGGCACCACGTCCAGCTCGTCGGCCAGCAGCTTGGCCGAGTCGGCGACGTGCGTGATCACCTCGCCGGGGTCGCGGGACCGGTGGTGCAGGTTCCACGAGTCGCGGCCGAGCAGGTCGCCGCCGAGACCGACGAAGGCCATCGCCACCTGCTCGACCCGCACGTCGATCGCCATCACCACGGCGGCGTACGGCCGGGGCAGCACGAGCAGTGACGGGCGGCCCGCGCCGGAGCGCTGGGCGGGCACCCGTTCGGCCACCACGCCCGACTCGGCCAGACCGTCCACCAGGGCCTTGATCGTGCTGCGGTTGAGACCCAGCTCAGCCGCCAGCGACGCCCTGGTGGACGGGCCGTCCACGTGCAGCCTGCGCAGCAGTGCCGTGCGGTTGTGCCTGCGGACCTCGTCGGGCCGTGCGCCGGCGGTGGGTGTCGTCACGTCAGCGCGGGGCGACCGCCGCCCGGCGACGGGACAGCGCGTCGACGCCGGCGGCCAGCAGCAGGACCAGGCCGGTCACGATGTAGACCACGGCGGCGGGCTGCTTGAGCAGGCCCATGCCGTTGTTGATGGTCGCGAGCACCGCGGCACCGATCACCGCGTCCCGCAGCCGGCCCCTGCCGCCGAACAGCGACGTGCCGCCGATGACCGCCGCGCCGACCGACAGCAGCAGGGTGTTGTCGCCACCGGCGTTCGGGTCGACCGAGCCGACCTTGGACGAGTAGACGATCGCGCCGATCGCGGCGGCCGAGGAGCAGATCACGAACACGCTCATCCGGACCCGGGCCACGTCGATGCCCGCCCGGCGAGCCGCTTCCTGGTTGCCGCCCACCGCGTACACGTGCCGGCCGTAGCGGGTGCGCTCCAGCACGAACGTGCCGATCACCAGCAGCACCAGCACGATCGGCACCACGTACGGCACGCCGCTGATCACCACGATGTCGGACCGCGACCGGTCGAGCGTCAGCAGACAGGTGCCGACGGCGGCGAGCACGACGACCGCGCCGACCTTGATCAGCACCAACGGGGTGGGGGAAGCCACCAGGCCCTTGCGCAACCTGGAGAAATGCCTGCCGAGCACGACGGCAGCATAACCTCCGACCGCGACCACGAAGAGGATCCACGAGCCGGCCGTCGTCAGGTTGCCGTTGGCGACCTCGAACAGCACCTGGTCGTTGAGGCCGAGGGTGCCGCCCTGCCCGACCAGTTGGAGCACCACCCCGCCCCACGCCAGGAACAGCGCGAGCGTCACCACGAACGACGGGATGCCGACCTTGGCGACCAGGAAGCCGGTGACGCAGCCGATGGCGGTGCCGACGCAGACCGCCAGCAGCATCTCGACCCACGGGTTGGGCGGCACGCCGACCAGCGCGATCAGCAGCGCCACGGCGGAGAGCGCGGCGCCGGCCCAGATCCGCATCACCGCGGCCAACAGCACGGCCAGCACCAGCAGGCCGCAGAACACGGAGAAGACCACGTCACCCATGCCGCCGAGCAGGTTGCCGCCCCTGACCAGGTGCAGCGCCATGACGGCCGCGGTGACGCCCGACGCGGTGCCGGCGGACAGGTCGATCTCGCCGAGCAGCAGCACGAACACCAGGCCCATGGCGATGATCGTGATGCTCGCGCCCTGCGCGAGGAGGTTGGCGATGTTGCCCAGGGTGAGGAACGTGTCGGCGATCGAGCCGAACACGATCAGCAGCGCGACCATGCCGAGCAGGGCCGGCAGCGGACCGAGTTCGCCGCCGCGCAGCCGGGCTCCGTAGTCGCGCAAGGCCTCGCCGGTGGACCTCGAAGTGGTGTCGATGCCGAAGTCGGAGATCGCGGCCGGCGGCGGGGAGTCCTGCGGCGCCGCCTCGCTGGTGGTGTTGGTCATGCCGGGGTCCTTCAGATGGTGGCGGATTCGGGACGGGCGATGCCGAGCTCGCCGGAGCGGCCCGCGGTGATCAGCTCGACCACCTGGCCGTGGGTGACGTCCCTGGTGTGCACCTCGGCGGCCATCCGGCCGAGGTAGAGGCACGCGACGCGGTCCGCGACCTCGAAGACGTCGTTCATGTTGTGGCTGATCAGGACCACGCCGAGGCCTTGTTCGGCGAGCCTGCGGACCAGGTCGAGCACCTGTCGGGTCTGCGCGACGCCCAACGCGGCGGTCGGCTCGTCCAGCAGCACGACCCGGCTGTTCCACAGCACGGCCTTGGCGATCGCCACCGTCTGCCGCTGGCCGCCGGACAGCGCCGCGACCTGCGTGCGCACCGACTTGACCGTGCGGACCGACAGCGAGGTCAGCGTCTTGCGGGCGGCCTGCTCCATGTCGGCCTCGTCCAGCAGGCCGAACCGACCGCGTTCCCGGCCGAGGAACATGTTCTGCACCACGTCCAGGTTGTCGGCCAGCGCCAGGTCCTGGTAGACGACCTCGATGCCGAGGCGGGCGGCGTCGCGCGGGCCGTCGATGTGCACCGGCCTGCCGTTGAACCGGACCTCGCCGGAGTCCGTCGGGTAGATGCCCGCGATGCACTTGACCAAGGTCGACTTGCCCGCGCCGTTGTCGCCGACCAGCGCGGTCACCTCGCCCGCCTGGACGGTGAAGTCGATGTCGTGCAGGACGTGCACAGGACCGAAGCTCTTGTTGACACCGCGGAGTTCGAGGATCGGCTCGCTCACTGTTGGCTCTTTCGTTTGGCCGCTGTGTTGGATTGCCGCGACTTCGTCGCGGCGGCTCGGCCGCCGGGGAGTCGGGGGTTTGGCGGGGGGGGGGAGACGCAAACCGGTAACTAAGGAGGTCGATAGCGAACACCCCACACACACACCCCCCCCAGCG
>NZ_JACHJN010000013.1:0-211888 GCF_014203665.1 Saccharothrix tamanrassetensis | reverse complement strand
GTCGTCTCGCGCCCGGCGCGGGGGCGCCCGGGCCCGGGGGGGGCGGGGGCGCGCGCGGGGTCCCCCCCCCCCCACCCCCCGGGTCCCGGCCCACACCCCCCCCCGCGACAAGCCGACGCGGCCTCGCGTGTGGGGTGGCGAGGGGGGCTAGTGCGAGGAAATGTGGGGAAGGGAAGGGAGAGTGGAGGGGTGGGGCGGAGAGACGGGCGGAGAAGAGCGGAGAGGTGAGGCGGAGAGGGGCGGAGAAGGGCGGGGTGGAGAGGGGTGAGGGGGCGGAAGGGGGTTACTTGATGCCTAGTTCGGTGCAGGCGGCTTGGGTGTCGGTTACGCAGATTTCGGAGGCTTTGACGAAGCCGGCGTCCACGACGGTCTTGACGTTGTTCTTGGTGATCATTTGTGCGGTGAGCAGCACGGACTTGACGTCGCGGTCGTTCTTGGGGTCCTTGGTGACGCCGGTCGCTCGGGCGTCGGCTGCGGCGGTGTCGTTCTTGGCCAGCGCGCCGGCCAGCTTGGCGGCGGCCTCGGCCTCGGCGGCGATCGGCTTGAACACGGTCATGTACTGGTCGCCGCGCAGCACGGCCTGGAGGCCCTCCGGGGTGGCGTCCTGACCGGTGACCGGGACCTTGCCGTTGAGGCCGAACTTCTTCAGCACGGTGATCACCGCGCCGGCCAGGCCGTCGTTGGCGGCGACCACGCCGTCCACCTTCTGGCCGTTGCCGGTGAGGATCTGCTCGAAGGTGGTGCCGCCCTTCTGGTTGTCCCAGCCCTCGATCGGCTGGGACTGGACCAGCTTGTAGTCACCGGCGTCGTACTTGGCCTGGAGCACCTGCTTCTGGCCCTGGGTGAACAGGGTGGCGTTGTTGTCCGTCGGGGCGCCCTCGATCTCGATCACCTCGGCGGGCTTCTTGCCGGGCGCGAGGTTGGCGAGGCCCTCGACCAGGCCCTGCCCCTGCAGTTCGCCGACCTTCACGTTGTCGAACGAGACGTAGTACTTCGAGCTGCCGCCGAGGTTGAGGCGGTCGTAGTCGATCACGTGGATGCCCTGGCCCTCGGCCTTCCGGGCCACGGACACGCCGACCTCGCTGTTGGGCGTGGCGATGATCAGCACCTTGACGCCGGCGTTGATCATGCCGTCGGCCAGCGTGGAGAACTTCTGCACGTCGCCCTGGGCGTTCTGGATGTCGGGGTCGAGTCCTTCGGCCCTGAGGGCCTTCTCCAGCAGCGGTTTGTCGAAGCCCTCCCAGCGGGCGGAGGTCGCGGTCTCGGGAAGGATGACGCCGACCTTCGCGCCGCCCGAGCCGCTGTTCGTGTTGGTGTCCGAGGTGCTGCCACCGCCGGACGTGTTGGCGCCGCACGCCGTCACGGCTACGGCCAGGCCGGTACCGACGGCGATGAGGGCGAGGCTCCTGCTGCGCATCCGCCATCCCTTTCCGAGCTACGCGGAGAATGTTGTGGCGCACAACGTATGCCTCGGAGCACGATGACCGGAAGCGCACTTGACCGATCAAGTGGCGCGCTGAGCTAACGAGGAGGTAACCGGGAGGACCGTTTGATGCGCCGAATGGCGCAGTTGGTGCCGGCAGTTACGTGCCGGGAGGGAGACGGTCCGCGTCGCTGCGAACGCAGCGCGTCAGGAGGTCACCAAGAGCGCAGGGTGGCGATGCGTTCTTCGAGTTGTTCGATGCTGGCCATGGCGGTGGGCGGGCCACCGCAGTACTCGCGCAGCTGGTTGTGGATCTTGCCGTGCGGCTTCTTGGTGCGGTGGTGGTGCATGGCAACCAGCGTGTTCAGCTCCTTGCGCAGCTGACCCAGGCGCTCCTGCACACTCGCCGGCCGGATTTGTTGCGGGGCAGGCGTAATCGGAGCCGACTTCTTGCCGGCTTCGATGAGCTGCTTCTCCTGGCGCTGCCGCAGCAGGGCGCGCACCTGGTCGGGCTCCAGCAGACCGGGCAGGCCGAGGTACTCCTGCTCCTCCTCGCTGCCCGCGAACGCGGCCGTGCCGAACGACGAACCGTCGTAGATCACCTGGTCCAGCTCGGCGGACGCACCCAGCGCGGTGAACGCCCGCTCCTCCTCGCCCGGTTCGTCCTTGACCTGGTTGGCCTGGGCCAGCAGCTCCTCGTCCCAGCCGTCCTTCTCCCGGTGCGGCTTGCCCAGCACGTGGTCGCGCTGCTGCTCCAGCTCGCTGGCCAGCCCGAGCAGGACCGGGACGCTGGGCAGGAACACGCTGGCCGTCTCGCCCTTGGCCCGCCGGCGCACGAACCGGCCGACGGCCTGGGCGAAGAACAGCGGGGTGGACGAACTGGTGGCGTACACGCCGACGGCGAGCCTCGGGACGTCCACGCCCTCGGACACCATGCGGACCGCGATCATCCAGCGTTCGTCGGACCGGGAGAACTCCGCGATGCGACCGGAGGCCTTCGGGTCGTCGGAGAGCACGAGGGTGGCGTCGTGACCGGTGACGCGCCTGAGGATCTCGGCGTAGGCCTTGGCGACGGTCTGGTCGGTGGCGATCACCAGTCCCCCGGCGTCCGGCATGCCGCCGTTGCGGAGCTGCGTCAGGCGCAGGTCGGCGGCCTTCAGGACGGACGGGATCCACTCGCCGGTCGGGTCCAGCGCGACCCGCCACGCCCGCGCGGTCTGCTCCTGGGTCAGCGGCTCGCCCAGCCGGGCGGAGAACTCCTCGCCCGCGCTGGTCCGCCAGCTCGCCTCGCCCGAGTAGGCGAGGAAGATCACCGGGCGGACGACACCGTCCTTGAGCGCGTCGGAGTAGCCGTAGGCGTGGTCGGCCTTGCTGCGCTGGGTGCCGTCCGCGCCGGGTTCGTAGCTGATGAACGGGATCGGCGAGTCGTCGCTGCGGAACGGCGTCCCGGTGAGACTCAGCCGGCGCACGGCGGGCGTGAAGGCCTCCCGGATCGCGTCACCCCAGGACTTCGCGTCGCCGCCGTGGTGGATCTCGTCGAGCAGGACCAGGGTCTTGCGCTGCTCGGTGCGCACCCGGTGCAGCGTCGGGTGCGCGGCCACCTGGGCGTAGGTGAGGGCGACGCCGTGGTAGTCGCGGGACGTGACGGCGTTGGTGTTGCGGAAGTTCGAGTCGATCGCGATGCCTGCCTCGGCCGCCGCCTGCGCCCACTGGTGCTTGAGGTGCTCGGTGGGTGTGACGACGGTGACGGCTTCCACCGTGCGGTCGGCGAGCAGTTCGGCGGCGACCCGCAGCCCGAACGTGGTCTTGCCGGCGCCGGGGGTGGCCACGGCGAGGAAGTCCTTGGGCTTGGCGGCCAGGTACTTCGTCAGCGCGCGGCGCTGCCAGGCGCGCAGGGGGCGGGTCGTGGCGCCTTGCGGTTGCGACAACCTCGAACCCCTTCTCTCCTGCTCAGTGGCGTTGGAACATGCGAATGCCCTCGTGGTGGTGACCGTCGAGGGCACCGACAGCCTACCCGTTGCGGGCGCGACACCCGGGTTCCGATGCCGCGAAATCACCCGCGATGCACCATGCTTGGGGTTGCGATGGCTTCGCCGACCGACGAGACAGCACGCGCCCGGACACGCAGCGCGGCCAAGAAGGGGCCCCTGCGGCTGTTGGCGCGCACGCTGTCCAAGGCCTGGGAGGGGAGCATCTTCTCCGAGGCGGCGGAGGCGGCGTTCTGGCAGACGCTGTCGTTCCCGCCGCTGCTGCTGGGGTTGCTGGGGTCGATGGGCTACCTCGGGGACTGGCTGGGGCCCGAGGTGGTCTCCGCGGTCAAGGACCGGATCATCTCGTTCTGCCGGACGATCTTCAGCGGGGACGTCGTCAACGACGTGATCGCGCCGACGGTCGACCAGATACTGACCACCGGGAAGGGCGAGATCGTCTCGATCGGTTTCCTGATCTCGCTGTGGGCGGGGTCGTCGGCGATGTCGTCGTTCGTGGACGCGATCACCGCGGCGCACGATCAGTACGGGGTGCGCAACGAGGTGTGGCAGCGGATCTTCGCGCTGCTGCTGTACGTGGCCAGCCTGGTGTTGCTGATCGTCGGGCTGCCGGTGCTGGCGCTGGGGCCGGATCTGTTGCTGCTCGTGTTCCCCACCGGGTGGCGACCGACCATCGAGGTCTGGTTGAGCGCGTTCTACTACCCGGGGATCGCGGTGCTGCTGGTGTTGGCGCTGACTTCTCTGTACAAGTTGTCGCTGCCCAACAAGCTGCCCTGGCATCGGTTGATCCCTGGGGCGGCGTTGGCGATGACGGTGTTCTTGCTGTCGTCGATCGGGTTGCGGCTGTACATCCAGTGGATCACCACGACCGGGTATACGTATGGGGCGTTGGCCACGCCGATCGCGTTCTTGCTGTTCGCGTTCTTCATCGGGTTGGCCATCACTATCGGGGCTTATTTCAACAGTGCCGTGCAGGAGATGTGGCCAGCTCGGATGACGCGGCGGCAGCGGCGTCGGTGGCGGCGGTTGGAGTTGGAGCGGGCGGCTGAGCGGATCCGGTCGGACGAGGGGAAGGCGGCTTGGAGTCGGGCGGACGCCGCTTCTGCCGGTGGGGAAGAGGGTGAGAACGGCGACGGTCAGCGTCGCGGTACCGGCGAGGATGGCGACGACGAGGGGAAGGGTGTGACGGATGACGTCGGACCTGCTCCGTCGCCGGCTGATACCGCCGAGACTCGGCCGCTTCGGATTGATCGCTCTTCCTGATCCCGTTCGGCGGATCCGGGTTCTTTTTATGGTGGTTCCTCAAATTTGTGCTGACACCGGCGAAGAGGGTGGATGGCATCGATCGAGGAAGTGGCCGAAAACGTGGCGCAGGCGTGCGATGTGGCGTCGAAGTGCCGGGACGCATTGGGGCAAGCTCAGGACTTGGCGGAAGAGGCACACGACCTCTTGGCCGCGAACCTGCGCGGGGCCGTCCGTCTGGAAACCGACACGGAACAAACCCTGGCCACGCTCGCCGCAGTCAAGAACGTCATCACGGAACTGGGCAAGCTCTCGGGGCAGGCATGGATCATGCACAGGATGCCCTGACCGCTCTCACAGGTGACGCCAAGCCGCCACCGGTCCTCAATGCTCCACGACCCGCACAACCGCCACATCGGCCATTCGAGCAACAGCCACCCGCGCCGCACACGGACCGTCGAGCCGAGCCGAACGAACCGCCCGTCATCCCGCCGGAACAGATCGAGCAACTACGCCGTGGTTTGCCGCCACCGATAGCACCAGGCGAACGTGGCCGCAAGACGCACGGTCGATGGATCACCCCCCATGGCAATGCGGAACCGATCGTCAGCGGTAAGGATGATGATTCCGACGCGGCCGATACCATGCTGAAGAACATGGGAATGCGCGCGGCGTCGGCCAAAACGGCGGACGTGGAAATCAAGCTGGCCGCACACATGGTGCGCGAAGGAATCCAGCACGCCACCGTCGTGATCACAACATGCGTGCGCAGGTCGTTTCGGCTGCGACACTCTCGTGCCTATCCTGCTGCCACCAGGGTCTACGCTCACCGTGCACGGCGTGAACGCCGAAGGTGAGCGGTTCCGGAAGCGATACACAGGAGGGGCCCGCCCGTGGTGGCGCTAGAAACGTGGTTCGACAGGGACGCGGCCGAACCGACCGTCGTGGACACCCCCGCCGGGTTGGACGCGGTCTTGGACACCGTGGCCGGGTGGCCGGGGCCCAACACGGTTCAACTTCTCATCGCGGACGATCCCGGTCGCGCCATCCTCGACGTGGGATTGGACGCCGAGTACGGGCGCGGAGTTCTCTACTACTCCGGTCCGGACGCACCTGACGGCGTCACCAGCAAAGGCACCGACGTGGCCGATCTGCCACCCATCTACTACTTCACGGGATCGGACACCGAATACCCGGCGGACGCCGAAATCCCGCTGGACGCGGTCCGCCGGGCCGCGCACGAGTACATGACCACCGGGGGAGCACGGCCAACGGGCATCCAGTGGCAACCGCGCTGACCCTCGACTGCGGCCGGTACGTGGCCTGGATGGACGCGTACGCGAACCGACGCGACGCCACAGGCGGATATGCGCCGGCGATCGGTTAGAGGCTCGCGTGGCGGTGAGGCGGGTGGCGTGCCGGCACTTGAGGGACGACTGGCGCTGGGGTACCGGGCGGTGTGTCTGGGGGTGATGCGAGGTGGGCAGCACTGTGCCCCGGCACGGCGGGGTACCGGGGCGCGGGGTGGGCGGGGTCAGGTCACTCGCCGCCGCCGCCCTTGGGGAGGCCCTCGTAGATCTTCTTGCACTCCGGGCAGACCGGGGAGCCGGGCTTCGGCGACTTGGTGACCGGGAAGACCTCGCCGCAGAGGGCCACCACGTGCGTGCCCATGACCGCGCTCTCGGCGATCTTGGCCTTGCGCACGTAGTGGAACATCTTCGGGGTGTCGTCCCCGGTCTGGTCCGTGCCTTCGGGCCGGGTCTCGACGTCTGGGAGAGTCTGCGTGCTCACGCCCCCAGCTTACCTGGGATGATGGCCCCTCGTGAGTACGCCGAGCGTCACCGAAGAGGTCCGCACCGCCCTGGCCGGGAACCGGCCCGTGGTCGCGTTGGAGTCCACCATCCTGTCGCACGGGCTGCCGCCCGGTCGGAATCGGGAGGTGGCGGCGAAGCTCGAACGGATCGTTCGCGGCGCCGGGGCGGTGCCCGCGACGATCGCCGTGCTCGGCGGGGTGGCCAAGGTCGGGTTGTCGGAGGCCGAGCTCGACTACGTGTGCGATCCGGGCAACGACCTGGTGAAGCTGTCGCGGCGGGATCTGGGGGCCGCGTTCGCGCTGAAGCGGGACGGGGCCACGACGGTCGCCTCCACCGCCGCGCTCGCCCATGCGGCCGGGATCGGGGTGTTCGCCACCGGCGGGCTGGGCGGGGTGCACCGGGGGGCTCGGGAGACCTGGGACGTGTCCGCCGACCTCGATGTGCTGGCCACCACGCCGGTGCTGGTGGTGTGTTCCGGGGTCAAGTCGATCCTGGACATCGGGGCGACGTTGGAGTTGTTGGAGACCCGGTCCGTTCCGGTGCTGGGCTACCGGACCGATGTGTTCCCCGCCTTCTACCGGCGGGAGTCGGCGTTCGGTGTGCCGTGGCGGGTGGACTCGCCGGTGGACGCGGCGGCTGTGGTGGCCGCGCACCGCGACTCCGTGCCGGGGACGGCCGGGGTGTTGTTGGCCAACCCGATCCCGCACGAGTTCGAGATGGACGTCGAACTGCACGACCGGCTGCTGGCCGAAGGGCTCGAGTCGACGCGGGACGTGCACGGCAAGGACGTCACGCCCGCCTTGCTGGAGCACTTCCACAGCGCCAGCGGCGGGGTGAGCCTGGATGCCAACGAGGCGCTGGTGGTGTCCAACGCCGCGCTCGCCGCGCAGGTCGCGGTGCAGTTGTGCCGGTGAACGGGATCGTCGTGGTCGGGGATGCCGGGCTTGACGTGGTGGCGCGGCACTCCGGGCCGATCGTGCACGGGGACGACTCGCGCGCCTCGGTGACCATCGCGCCCGGTGGGGCCGGGGCGAACACTGCCGCCTGGCTGGCGGCCTGCGGGGCTTCGCCGACGCTGGTGGCGCGGGTGGGGGACGACTTCGCCGGTCGGCAGGTGGCCTCGGAACTCACGTCGACGGGTGTCCGGTGTGCGTTCGCGGTGGACCGGGAGAACGCCACCTGTTGTGTGGTGGTGCTGGTCGACGAGACCGGGCAGCGGAGCATGTTGCCGGATCGTGGGGCCAACGCGCGGTTCTCGCCGGAGGACTTGGACGCCGGGCTGCTCGTGGGGGCGCGGCACCTTCACCTGTCCGGGTACGTGCTGCTGGACGCCACGTCGCGGGCGGCCGGGCCGGCGGTGTTGCGGGCGGCCCGTGCGGCGGGGTTGACCACGTCTGTGGATCCGCAGTCGGCGGCGTTGATCTACGACGGGTTCCTGGACGACGTGCGGGGCGTTGATCTGTTGCTGCCGAACACGGAGGAGCTCGTTGCGCTCACCGGATCGCCTGAGCCCGCGTCGGCGTCGGCGCTGTTGGACGTCGTGGGCGCGGTGGCGGTGACGGCGGGCGCGGGCGGCGCGAGCTGGGTTGATCGGGACGGCGTCGTGTCGGTGCCCGCGCTACCGGTCGACTGCGTGGACTCGACCGGCGCGGGGGACGCGTTCGACGGTGGGTTGTTGGCCGCTTGGGTGGGTGGCGCGTCACGCGAGGACGCGTTGCTCGGTGGCGTGGAGGCGGCTGCTCGGGCCGTGTCGGCGGTGGGGGCTCAGCCTTCGATGACCTGATGGTCGCGGGATTCCAGGGCGCGGTGCTCCTTGACGAAGCGGTTCGCCTTCTCCGCCTTGCGGGGCGGGCGGTCGTTCGCGATGAGCACCGCCATCCACGGCAGCGGCACGGACAGCACCAGGAACGCCAACGCCAGCCACCACGTCTGGTAGAACACCATCGCCAAGGCGAGGCACGGGATGCGGGCGCCCATCATGATCGCGTACTTGCGCTTGCGCGCGGCGTGCTGCTCCTCGTAGGAAGGTGCCGCTTCGGTGATGAGCACCGGTACGCCGTCGCGCTCGTGGTCGACCATGTGTTCCATGGTCCCACTAGTGAGTAGTGGGCGACACCTGTCGGCCGACGTATTTCCGGCCACGTGACGGCCACCACGGTGGTCAACGGTCGTTGTCCTACAGTTGCGGGCATGGCCCGCCGTTCCGCCGAGGACACGAAAGCCGCGATCCTGCTCGCCGCTCGCGAGCGGTTCGCCTCCGACGGCTACGAACGCGCCACGATCAGGGCGGTCGCCACCGAAGCCGGCATCGACCCGGCCATGGTGATGCGGTACTTCGGCAGCAAGGAGAAGCTCTTCGCGGCGGCGGCGGCGATCGACCTCCGGATACCGGAGGTCGTGGACGAAGCCGATCCCGGACCGGGGCTCGTCCGGCACTTCGTCGAACGGTGGGAACAGGACGACACCCTGCGCGCGCTGCTGCGCGCCGCCGTCAGCCACGAGGCCGCCGCCGAACGGATGCGGGCGCTGTTCGCCGAGCAGTTGGGGCCGGTGGCGGCCCGGCTCGCGCCCGAAGGGGCCGGACCGGTGCGCGCGGGACTGGTCGCGACGCAGATGGTGGGGCTGGCGCTGTCCCGGTACGTGCTGGCGCTGCCGCCGGTGGTGGGCCTGTCGCACGACGCCATCGCCGCGTGGCTCGGTCCCACCATCAGTCGCTACCTGACCGCGCCCGACCCCGACTGACCGTACGATCCGACCGTGGTGGCCCTTGATCGCCTGGTGGACGTGCTCGGGAGTCTCGGCACGCACCTGAGTTGCGCGCCACGGGGCCGGGACGTGCAGTTGCGGGGTGTCGCCCTGCACGACCCGACCGAGCCGACGACCGTCGCGCCGGACGACGTGCTGCTCGGTCTCGGCGTCCCCTCCCCCGCCGCGGCGGCACGGCTGGTCGGCGGCACGAACGCGGCGGCCGTGGTGCTGCACGGCGCGCCGCCGCTGGACGAACGGGTGGTCGCGGCGGCGAAGCGGTCGGGGGCCGCGGTGCTGCTGGTCGACCCGTCGGTCCCGTGGGGGCAGTTGGCGAACGTGGCCCAGACCCTGGTGCTGAGCGGGCAGCGGAAAGGCTCGGGCGACCTGTTCGCGGTGGCCGACGCCATCGCGGCGGTGGTGGGTGGCCCGGTGACGATCGAGGACCAGCAGTCGCGGGTGCTGGCCTACTCCTACCGGCAGCAGGGCGTCGACCCGGTCCGGGTGCAGACCATCCTCGGGCGCCGGGTGCCCGAGGAGGCGCGGCAGGCGCTGGACGACTACGGCGTGTTCACCCACCTGGCGCGCAGCGACGAGCCGATGTTCGTGCCCAAGCTCACCGACCGGCTCGGGGGACGGCTGGTGGCGGCGGTCCGGGCGGGGCGGGAGCTGCTGGGCTCGGTGTGGGTGGAGGTGGACGCCGACGTGGGCGCGGCCCTGCACGCGGCGCTCCAGGATGGTGCGCGCACCGCCGCCCTGCACCTGCTGCGGGCTCGGGCCAGTGCCGATCTGGAACGCCAGGCCGAGGCCGATCTGGTGATCAGCCTGCTGGACGAGGGCGTGCCGGGGAACCTGACCAGGTTGGGGCTGCCCGCGACCGATCTGCGGGTGATCGCGGTGCAGGCGCACGCGGGTGAGGGCGAGCACGGGGCGGCGCTGTTGGCGTTCGAACGCGCCACGGCGGGTTTCGGCTGGTCAAGGCCTGGGCGCAGTGCGCTGTTCGGCAACGTCCTCTACACGGTGCTGCCGTGCGGCGAGGACCCTGCGAACGCGGTCGACTGGGTGAGGGCGTTGACGCGCGAGCTGCCCGCCGAGGCCGTGGTGGACGCGGGGATCGGCGGGCGGGCGGACGCGTCGCAGTTGCGCGCGTCCCGTGACGAGGCCGACGAATGCCTCGCGCTGTCGTCCGGTGAGCCCGTGGTCTACGACCAGGCGTGGGCGAAGGTGTTGCTGCGCAGGCTGGCGACGGTCGCGAAGTCGGGGCGGCTGCCCGCGCGTGGGCCGGTGGCCGATCTCGTGCGGCACGACCGGGACTTCGGCACCCAGTACGCGACGACGCTCCAGGCTTGGCTGGCCGCGCAGGGGGACGCGCGGGAGGCCGCCAAGGCGCTGTCCGTGCACCCGAACACGCTGCGGTACCGGATGCAGAAGATGGCCGAGGTCACCGCGCTGCCGTTGGACGACCCGGACCAGCGGCTGGCGATGGCGATCGCGTTGGCCGTGGGCGCGCACCGGGACTGACCACCCGCGCAGGCGGTCGACGTGCCGGCGCGGGAGGATTGGCTGTGCTTCCTGATCTTTCGACTGAGCTGACCGCGCGGCTGCGCGGGGCATTCCTGAACGCCGGGTACGACGCCGACGGGGTGGTGGACCTGCTCGGCCCGCAGGCGCACGCCGCGCTGGGCCGTGGTGAGCCGGAGGCCGCCCGGCGGGTCACGCGGGACGCGGGCGAGCTGGGCACGCTGATCCGGCTGTTCCTGCTCGGTGACGCCGAGGACGTGGCCGACGTGACCAGGGCCCTGCGCGGCCTGGACGTCGGGCAGGCGCTGGAGGCGCAGGTGCTGGCCCGCGCCGGGGACGAGCTCCGGGCGGGGCTGGACATCCGCCCGTACGGCGACGATGACGGCTCGTGGTGGGTGGTCGCGGACCTGGACTCCGACCAGCGCGGCGGACCGGTGCCGGCCGATCACGTGCTGGGGGTCGGGCACGCGTCGATCAGCCTGGCGCGGGCCACCTCCCGGCGTCCGGTGGAGACGTTGCTGGACCTCGGCACCGGGTGCGGCGTCCAGGCCTTGCACGCCGCCCGGCACGCGCAGCGGATCACCGCCACCGACCTGTCCGAGCGGGCGTTGCGGCTCGCGCAGGGGACGTTCCGGCTCAACGAGGTCGACGTGGAACTGCGGCAGGGCGAGTGGTTCGCGCCGCTGCGCAACCGGAAGTTCGACCAGGTGGTGTGCAACCCGCCGTTCGTGGTGGGTCCGCCGCGCGTGGACTACGTCTACCGCGACTCGGGGCTCGGCGGTGACGACGCGAGCGCGTTGGTGGTGCGCCAACTGCCCGCGTTCCTGAACGAGGGCGGCGTCGGCCAGCTGCTGGCGTCCTGGCTGCACCGCAAGGGCGAGGACTGGGCGGACCGGGTGTCCGGGTGGCTGCCGAAGGGTGTGGACGCCTGGTTCGTGCAGCGGGACGTGGCCGATCCGACGCTGTACGTGGGCACGTGGCTGCGGGACGCGGGCGTGGACCCGAGGTCGGACGAAGGGCGGGCGAAGGCGAACGCGTGGCTGGACTGGTTCGCCGAGAACGAGGTCGAAGGCATCGGGTTCGGGTTCGTCACCTTGCGCCGCACCGACGTCGCCCACCCCGAGGTGGTGTGCGAGGACCTGCGCCACGCTTACGACGACCCGCTGGGCCCGGAGTCGGCGGCGTGGCTGGACCGCGTGCGGTGGCTGCGCGAGCACGACGACGACCAGCTCTTGCGGACCCGTTTCACCGTGCCGGGAACCGTGGTGCTGGAAGAGGTGTCCGCGCCGACGGAGGAGGGTTGGGAGGCGGTCGTGCGCCGCCTGCACCGCACCGACGGCCCCGGCTGGCAGCACGAGCTGGACGAGACCGCCGCGAAGCTGCTCGCGGGCTTCCGGGGCGCGTTGCCGTTGGAGGACCTGGTCACCCTCCTCGCGTACGCCCACGACCTGGACGCCGACGACCTCGCGCTGGCTGCGCTGCCGGTGGTGCGGGAGCTGGTCAAGCACGGCATGGTGGTGCCGGCATGAGAGCCGTTGTGGCACGTGTCACAGAGGCAGAGGTCACAGTGGACGGCGCGCGCGTCGGGGCGATCGAGGAGGCGGGACTCCTTGTGCTGCTTGGCATCCACGTGGACGACACGGCGGACAAGGCGGCGCTGATGGCCCGCAAGCTGCACGAACTGCGGATCCTGCGGGACGAGGAGTCCTGCGCGACCACCGGAGCACCCCTGCTCGTGGTGAGCCAGTTCACGCTCTACGGGGAGACGAGGAAGGGCCGGCGGCCGTCGTGGACGGCCGCCGCCCGCCCCGAGCACGCCGAGCCGTTGGTCGATGCGGTGGTGCGGGAACTGCGCCGGAAGGGCGCGCGAGTGGAAGCCGGGCGGTTCGGCGCGACGATGTCCGTGCGGAGTGCGAACGACGGCCCGTTCACCGTGCTGGTCGAACTCTAGATCCTTCTCAGGTAATCCTCAGGATTCGCGGCGCAACCGCTGTGACCGCAGTGACGTCTCCAGAGCGGGGACACGGGAACCATTTCGATCCGGTCGACGTTTCCCCCAGTGACAGGGGCCGAAAGGCGACGCCGCGCAGCGCAGCGCGGGATGCGTGACCGCACTGCCAGCCCGCGACAAGGGGGAGGGAAGCTCCATGACCGTCCCGAAGGTCCTCGACCGCGAGGTCGGGAACGAGACGACCACCACGAGCGCCGAGTTGGACCTCGACGCCCAGGGACCGGCCGCCGACCTGGTTCGGGTCTACCTGAACGGCATCGGCAAGACAGCGCTGCTCACCGCGGCCGAAGAAGTGGAACTCGCGAAGCGGATCGAGGCGGGGGTCTTCGCTCAGCACATGCTCGAGACGGGTGCCGGACTGCCCACGACGCGCCGGGACGAACTGCGCGCGCTGGTGCGCGACGGCCACGTGGCAAAGAACCACCTTCTCGAAGCGAATCTGCGGTTGGTCGTTTCGCTGGCGAAGCGATACACCGGCCGTGGAATGCCGCTGTTGGATCTCATCCAGGAAGGCAACCTGGGCTTGATCCGCGCGGTCGAGAAGTTCGACTACACCAAGGGCTTCAAGTTCTCGACCTACGCGACGTGGTGGATCCGGCAGGCGATCACCCGCGGAATGGCGGATCAAGGTCGCACCATCCGACTTCCCGTCCACCTGGTCGAGCAGGTGAACAAGCTGGCGCGGATCAAGCGCGACCTGCACCAGCAGCTGGGCCGTGAAGCGACGCACGACGAGTTGGCGCGGGAGTCCGGCTTGTCGCCGGACAAGATCTCCGACCTGCTCGACCACGCGCGTGACCCGGTGAGCCTGGACATGCCGGTCGGCACCGAGGAGGACGCCCCGCTGGGCGACTTCATCGAGGACTCCGACGCCACCGACGCGGAGAGCGCGGTGATCTCCGGCCTGCTCCAGGACGACCTGCGCCGCGTGCTGGCCACCCTGGAGCCGCGCGAGCAGGCCGTGATCCGGCTGCGGTACGGCCTGGAGGACGGTCAGCCGCGCACCCTGGACCAGATCGGCAAGCAGTTCGGCCTGTCCCGCGAGCGGGTCCGGCAGATCGAGCGCGAAGTGATGTCCAAGCTGCGCCAAGGCGAACGGGCCGCCAAGCTGCGCGCCTATGCCAGCTGACCTCGCATCACCCGTTCGGCCGGGTTGACTTGTGTCCCGGCTCACGGCACGGTCGCGTGTTACACGAGCTTTGCGACAACCCCCTCCACCCCATTTCGTGGAGGTTGTCGCACGCTGAGGAAGGTCGGGGCGGTCGGGGGCCGGCCCGGCCTTCCGCGTTTCCACCCCTCCCCCACCGGTTCCCGCGCCGTCGACCACGACGCGAATCACACCGCGGCGGTCACACCACACAGGACCGCGCGGTATAGGTTCGTCGGAACCCGAACGCGCGCAAGGGAGCCCGCGACGTGCCCGCACCTGTGCCACTGCCTCTGGCCACCGCTTTCCAGCACACCGACGTCCTGCCGCTGGCCAAGGACAACCACACCGAGTACCGGCTGGTCACGCCGGACGGCGTGTCCGTGGTCGAGGCCGCCGGCCGGAAGTTCCTCCAGGTCGAGCCGGCCACGTTGACCCTGCTCGCCAAGGAGGCGATCCGGGACATCCAGCACCTGCTGCGGCCCTCGCACCTGGCGCAGCTGCGCGCGATCGTGGACGACCCCGAAGCCAGCGGCAACGACCGCTTCGTCGCCATGGACCTGCTGCGCAACGCGTGCATCTCGGCCGGCGGCGTGCTGCCGATGTGCCAGGACACCGGCACGGCGATCGTCATGGGCAAGCGCACCGAGTCCGTGCTGACCGGTGGCACCGACGAGGAAGCGCTGTCCCGCGGCATCTTCGAGGCCTACCAGGAGCTGAACCTGCGCTACTCGCAGATGGCACCGGTCAGCTTCTGGGACGAGAAGAACACCGGCACCAACCTGCCCGCGCAGATCGACCTGTTCGCCGCGCCCGGCACGGAACCGAAGTACGAGTTCCTGTTCATGGCCAAGGGCGGCGGGTCGGCCAACAAGACGTTCCTGTACCAGGAGACCAAGGCGCTGCTGAACCCGTCGCGGCTGGCGAGGTTCCTGGACGAGAAGCTGCGCTCGCTGGGCACGGCCGCGTGCCCGCCGTACCACCTGGCGGTGGTGGTGGGCGGCCTGTCCGCCGAGCAGAACCTGAAGGTCGCGAAGCTGGCGTCCGCCCGGTACCTGGACGGCCTGCCGACCGCGGGTTCGACGCTGGGGCACGCGTTCCGGGACGTCGACCTGGAGCAGCAGGTCCTGGAGCTGACCCGGAACTTCGGCATCGGCGCGCAGTTCGGCGGCAAGTACTTCTGCCACGACGTGCGCGTGATCCGGCTGCCCCGCCACGGCGCGTCCTGCCCGGTCGGGATCGCGGTGTCGTGCTCGGCCGACCGGCAGGCGAAGGCGAAGATCACCCCCGAGGGCGTCTTCCTGGAGCAGCTGGAACGCGACCCGGCGCACTTCCTGCCCGACGTGCACGGCGAGGACCTGTCCGACGAGGTCGTTCGCATCGACCTGACCAGGCCGATGACCGAGATCCGCGAGACGCTGTCCAAGCTGCCGGTGAAGACCCGGGTCTCGTTGACCGGCCCGCTGGTGGTGGCCCGCGACATCGCGCACGCGAAGATCAAGGAGCGGCTGGACGCGGGCGAGCCGATGCCGCAGTACCTGAAGGACCACCCGGTGTACTACGCCGGGCCGGCCAAGACGCCGGAGGGGTACGCGTCGGGATCGTTCGGGCCGACGACGGCGGGCCGGATGGACTCGTACGTGGCGCAGTTCCAGGCGGCCGGCGGGTCGATGGTGATGCTGGCCAAGGGCAACCGGTCGAAGCAGGTGACCGACGCCTGCCGGGCGCACGGCGGTTTCTACCTCGGGTCGATCGGCGGGCCGGCGGCTCGGCTGGCGCAGGACTGCATCCGCAAGGTGGAGGTGCTGGAGTACCCGGAGCTGGGGATGGAAGCGGTGTGGCGGATCGAGGTGGAGGACTTCCCGGCGTTCGTCGTGGTGGACGACAAGGGCAACGACTTCTTCGCCGAGACCTCCGCGCCCACCTTGCAGATCAGCTTCCGGAAGTAGCGGCGGCGGACCGTTCGCCGCGGTAGTCGGGCAGAGCGCTTTCCGCGCCTGAGGGCTCCATGTCGCGGGCCGGAATGTCGCGGGCTCGTGTCGCGGACCGGACGTCGCGGGCCCGATTTCGCACGTTCGATTCCGCAAGCCCGATGTCACGGGCTCGATCTCGCGAGCTGGATTCCGGGTCGGATGTCGGGGTCGGGGGGGTTGCCTCCAGCCCCCGACATCCATTGTCCCACGGGCCACCGACAGTTCCGGTGTCCTGGCTGGTCAGGGGGTGGGCCACCAGGAACGGGCGTCGGTGGCGGGGGCCAGGCCCCTGAGCAGTGCGCCGCGCGGGGCGGTGCTGAGCAGTTCCAGCACCCACCAGGTCTCGGCCGGGTGGACCGGTTCGGTCAGGCCGCCGAGCACGACGAGGTTGCCGCAGCCCGCGTCCACCAGCGCCCGGCCCAGCTCGGGCGCGGCGGTCAGGTCCCGGTCGGCCACCGCGCGGTCCAGCAGCCTGGCGACCGCGATGTCGGCGAACCACCGCGGGTCGACCGCTGCCGCCAGCGTCCGTTCGGCCTGGTCCAGCATCGACCTCCAGTCGGTCCACGGGAAGCCGGACTCCCCGTCCACCACCACCCGCGTGCTGTGCGGGCCGGCGCCGTCGGAGTTCGTCACGTCCTTGCCGACGCGGTGGTTCCCGTCGACGTCCCGGTGCCACACGACGCCCTCCCGCCGGAAGTCGGAGCGCTCCACGCCGTGCTTGCGCGCCTCCGGCCAGAACCCGGCCGCCCCACCCGGCCGCAGCCCGGTGAACGCCGCGTGCAGCATCCCGCCGATCACGTCCACGTCGTCGTACCCGCTGATCACCAGGAACCGCCCGAGCAGCGCCAAGGCGGGTCCGGGGTGCCGCAGCGACGGGTCGACCAGCGCCGCCGCCCGGCACACCAGGTCCAGCTCATCCCACCGGAACAGGTGCGGGTGGAAGTGGGCCTCGTCGTCCCAGCCGACGCTCACCGCCTCCTCCGCACCGGGCGGCCGGACGCCGACGTCGAAGTACCCGTCGCTGACGGACAGTTCGACGGAGTGGCCGGCGCCCACCGGGAAGCAGACGACGACCTCCTCCTCGTCCAGGTAATCGTCGTCGGACTCGAAGAAGTACATCGCCCAGAACCGGGGATCATCCAGGCGCAGCTCGGCGGGGATCGGCATCGCGCGATGCTAGATCACCCGATCGTGGGATGGATCAAGCTGTGCGCTCGCGCGCCTCCAGCACGATCCGGCGGTCCCCCAGCGGCGCGTCCAGCACCACGTTCACCGGCACGAGGGACAGCTCCTCCGTGCACGCGCCGCCGTTGGGCGGGTAGTACGTCGTCACCAGCGTGATCAGCACCTGGTCCGCCGACTGGGCCTCCACCTCGGCCGACGCCCGCTTGCACCCGCCGGCGAGGCTGAACACCTGGACCGTCCGGCCGTCGGCCGCCACCGACGCCTCGCGCTTGTAGACGTCCGACAGCGTGTTGGCGTCGATCCGCTCCGGTGGGACGGCGATCGGGCCGGGCAACGGCGGGGCGCTCGACTGCGGAGGCGGCTCGGTGAACGTCCCTGTGGGTGACAACGTTGTCGACGGCGTCGAGGAGAGCGTCACCGTCGGGGACGGCGGGGACGAAGGGGAAGACGGCGGGGGCGAGGACGACCCGCCGCCGCTGCACCCGGCTACCGCGAACGCCGCGAGGACCACCGCGACCTTGACGTTCCTCATAGCGGTAGGACGGTACTTCCACGCCCTCCGGTTGCACAGGGCGGTGCCCGGCCGACGGGGCAGGCCGACCGGGCACCAGGGGGAGGGAGGAAACGTCTACTTCTGGTCCTGCCGCATGGTCAGCGACACCGAGCGCTCGCCCAGCGGTGCGTCCAGCTTCGCGGTCAACGGCGGGTAGCGGATGTCCATGGTGCAGACCTCCGCGTCCTTCGGCGTGGTCTCGACCAGGACGACCTTCACGGCCTGCGCGGTCTGCTCGGCGATCTCCACGCTCGCCTTGCCGCAGCCGCCTTCCTGACCGACCAGCCCCAACGTGCTGCCGTCGCCCTCGGTCCACACCGTCCGCGGCGTGCCCTCGGGCAGCGCGGACGCGTCGAGCTTGGACTTGGGCACTTCCTTGGCACCCGGCGGCACGGGGCTCTCGAACTCCGGGTCCTCCGAGGAGGCGGGCGTGGACGAGGGTGCGGTGGTCAGCGTCGGACCGCCGCTGCTGCCCGCGTCGACCGAGGGCTGGGTCGAAGCGCAGCCGGTCAGCACGAGCAGCAGCGCACCGGCACCGATCGCGGTTCCTAGGCTTCTCATGTGAACAGGACGGAGCCACGCGGACAACGGGTTGCCCGGCTCTTTTGACAGTTACCCGTTCAGGTGAAGGTGCGCCCGGGTGCCCTCCACCGCCTGCCGTAGTGCGTTCGACCGCTCCGCCGAAGCGAGCCCGGCGTGGTGCACGTGGAACTCCTTCGCGCCGGCACTCGTGCGCGGAACCCGGGAGCTACGGAGTCGCCAGCGCCTCGGTCGGCGCCAGCCGGCTCGCCCGCACCGCCGGGTAGAGCCCGGCCACCACGCCGATCGCCATGGTCGCCACCACCCCGCCCGCGGTCGCCCACACCGGCACCACGGACGGCCAGCCCTGGTACGTGGCGTAGCCGCCGGTCACCAGGACGCCCAGCACCGCGCCGCCCACCCCGCCGAGACCGGACAGCAGCAGGGACTCGGCCAGGAACTGCGCCCGCACCTGGCCCCTGGTCGCGCCGAGCGCCCGGCGCAGCCCGATCTCGGCCCGCCGTTCCAGCACCGAGATCACCATCGTGTTCGCCACGCCCACCCCGCCGACCAGCAACGCCACCGCGCCCAGGCCGAGCAGCAGGGCGTTGAGCGTGGCGTCGGTGGCCTGCTTGGCGGCCAGCACGTCGGACGGGCGGGACACCTTCACCTCGTCCGGGTGTTCCGGGTTGGCGGTGGCGGCGAGCCGGGTCTGCACGGTGTGCACCGCGTCCTCCCTGGCCCGCGCGTAAACCGTGGTCGGGTGGCCGTCGAAGCCGAGTTCCCGTTGCGCCACCGGCCAGCCGACCAGTGCGGCCGTGTCGAGTTCGGGGGCCAGCGGTGCCGGGCCGAGCACGCCCACCACGGTGAACCAGTCGCCGCCCAGGTAGACCGGTTCACCGGGCGCGGTCACGCCCAGCCGTTCGGCGGACTTCGCACCCAGCACCACGGCCGGGTAGCGCGCCGTCGCGTCGTTGAGGAACGCGCCGCGCGCCACGGTCACGCCCACCGTGGCGGGCAGGTCGGTGCGGGTGGCGAGCACCGCGATGCCGCCGGACTGGGTGGCCGGGACGTGGTCGTTGCGGTACACCCTGGCGTCCACCACCTTGCCGGTGGCGGTGGTGCCGGTGACCGGCTCCATCCGGCCGATCATGCCGACCGACTCGGCGGGCAGGTGGGTCTGCTCGCCGAACAGGGTCTGGCCGGGGCCGACCGTCAACAGGTTGGTGCCCAGCGCGGACAGCTGCCGGTTCAGGTCCTCCCGGCTGGAGGTGGAGATCCCGACGACGGACACCATCGCGGCGATCCCGATCGCGATCCCCAGCGCCGACAGCACCACCCGGGTCGGCCGGGCCCGCAAGCCCGCTCCGCCGACCCGCAGCACGTCGATCGGGCTCAACCGGGCAGGACTCAGCCGGTCGGGACTCAGCCGGTCGGGACTCAGCGGGGCGGGACTCAGCGGGGCGGGACTCAGCGGGGCGGGATTCAGCGGGACGGGGCGCAGCTCAGCCATCGCCGACCACCCGCCCGTCGCGCACGTCCACCCGACGCGGCAGGCCGGCCGCCAGCTCCCGGTCGTGCGTGATGATCACGACCGTCGTCCCGTCCTCGTGCAGGGAACGCAGCAGCGCCAGCACATCGCCGCCGGAACGCGAGTCCAGGTTGCCGGTCGGCTCGTCGGCCAGCAGGAGGGCGGGGTTGCCGACCACGGCCCGTGCGACGGCCACGCGTTGCCGCTCGCCGCCGGACAGCTCGTGCGGCCGGTGCGCGAGCCGGTGGCCGAGGCCGACCACTTCCAGCGTCTCGACCGCCCGACGGCGGCGTTCGGCTTGCGGAACTCCGCTGTACAGCAGTCCGTCCGCCACGTTGTCCACTACGGACACGCCCGCGGCGAGGTGGAACTGCTGGAACACGAACCCCACCACACCGGCACGCAGCGCGGACAGACGCCGGTCGGACAGCGAACCCACGTCGTGGCCGTCCACGTGGACCGAACCGCTGGTGGGTCTGTCCAACGTGCCGATGAGGTTCAGCATCGTCGACTTGCCGGAGCCCGAAGGCCCGACGATGCCGACCAGTTCGCCGTGCCCGATGCTCAGCGACACGTCGCGCAACGCGGCCACGCCCTGGTACTCGCGGGACACCCCGCGCAGCTCCACCACGTTCACCGGGGCACTCCGACCTCGACGCCCTCGGCGATGCCGGCGCCGCCGACCTCCACCTGACCGTCGGCGAACAGACCGGTCTCCACCTGGACCTGCCGGGTGGTGCCGGACTCCACCACCTGCACGCCGTACCTGCCCTCCCCCATCGACACCAGCGCCCCCACCGGCACGGCCAGCACGCCGTCCTTGCGGCCCGACACCAGCAGCACGTCGACCGGCGCGGAGTCCAGGTCCCCCAGACTCGCCTGGTCGGCGACCGAGATCACCACGTCCACCGTGGTCTTCGGGCCGGCTCCCTGCTGGATCGGTTCGGTGGTCGCCACCGTGCCCACCGACTCCACCTCGCCCTGCACCGGCTTCCCGCCGGGCAGCGCCACGGTCGCCGGCACGCCGGGTGCGACCAGGTGCTGTTTGCCGACCTCCAGCGGCACGGTGACGACCTTGGTGGTCCCGGTGTAGGTCAACACCGCGCCGGCGGCCTTGGCGCCGGGCTGCGCCTTCAGTTCGGCCACCCGGATGTCGCCCGGTGCGACGACCACGTCGGTGGCCTGCACGGTGCCCGTCTCCGCCACGCCCAACGCCTCCTGCCACTCGCGCACCGCCGTCGCGGTGCCGGCGGTGAACGACGTGTCGACCGTGAAACCGCCGTACCCCAACGTCTGGAGGTTCTCCTCCAGCTGCCGGACGTCCGCGCCGGTCACGCCCGACGTCAGCGCCCGGTACGCCGGGGTGGCTCCGAACAGCAGCGGCACCGGGCGGTCGTCCACCCGGTAGACCGGCTGACCGCGACCGACCACGCTGCCCGGCGCGGGCAGCCACGTCACGGTGCCGGCGCCGCCGGGTGGCGTCGGTGTCGCCGGGCCGTGGCCCAGCGTGCCGGTCACCCGTTCCGTGCTGGTCAACGTGGTCGAAGCGACCTTCGCGGTGGCCGGGGGCAGGTTCGCCGCCGTCGCCGGGGACGGGGTGCCGCCGCCGAAGCCGACCGCCGCCACACCTCCCGCGCCGAGTGCGACCAGGGCACCCGCGCTCCACAGGACCCGTCCGCGCCGGTTCACCGGATCAGCTCCGGCAGCTTGTCCTGGCAAGCCTCCAGCGCTGCCTTGAACGCCGGGCTGTCCCGGTCGAGCTTGCCCGCGCCGCCGAGCTTCGCGCCGCTCGGGTCGGGATCCGGCATGTCGACGCCGTGCTCCCTCATGCACTTCGCGAACTCCCGCAGCCGCTCCAGTCGCTCGGGGTCCGAAGTGGACAGGTCGCCGCCACCGGGCAGGTGCTCCTCGCACGCGGCCAGCGCGTCCTTGAACGCCGGGTTGCTCCGGTCCGCTCCGGCGAGCGCGCCGAGCTTGCCCCCGTCCGGGCCCTGGTCGGGCACGTCGACACCGTTGTCCCGCATGCACTTCGCGAACTCCACCCCCTGTCCATCCGACGTGCCCGTGTCCGGCCCGGACGTGGACCCGCCCGGATCACCACCGGAACCGCACGCGCCGAGCAGCAGCGCGAGCGCCGCCGCCATCACTCCTCGTCTCATGTCCCCTCCTCGGGATCGCCGTCGGGGACAGTCGAGCAGGACCGGGATAACCCGCGCGTAACCGTGACTGCTTATGCGGACGTTATGGCCCCTTGGCGGATCATGACCGGATGCGCATTCTGGTGGTGGAGGACGAGGAGGTGCTGGCGCGCGCGATCGTGGAGTGGCTGCGCCGGGAGGCGATCGCCGTCGATGTCGTGCACGACGGCGAGGCCGCGCTGGAACGGTTGGCGGCCAACGACTACGACGTGCTGGTGCTCGACCGGGACATCCCGCGCGTGCACGGCGACGAAGTGTGCCGCGTGGTGGTGGAGCGGGGCGACACGCGCGTGCTGATGCTGACCGCCGCCGCGGCCGTGCGCGACCGGGTGGAGGGTCTGGCGCTGGGCGCGGACGACTACCTGCCCAAGCCGTTCGCGTTCGTGGAGCTGTCCGCGCGGGTGCACGCGCTGCTGCGCCGGTCGCGCCCCGCCGCGCCGCCCGTGCTGAGCCGGGCGGGCATCGACGTCGACCCGGCCCGCCGCACGGCGTTCCGCGACGGCGCGCCGCTCCCGCTGGCCAACAAGGAGTTCGGCGTGCTGGCCGAACTGGTGCGGGCGCGGGGCACGGTGGTCTCCGCCGAGATGCTGCTGGAGAAGGTGTGGGACGAGCACATCGACCCGTTCACCAACGTGCTGCGGGTGACCGTGATGAAACTGCGCCGCAAGCTCGGTGAGCCGCCGGTGATCGAGACCGTGCCCGGTGTGGGATACCGGATCCCGTGACCGGCCGGTGGAGCGTCCGTGCGCGGCTCACCGCGCTGTACGGGGGCCTGTTCGCGCTCGCGGGCTCGCTGCTGCTCGGGGTGACCTACGTGCTGGTGCGGCAGAGCCTGGAGGGCGGCGCGCAGGCCCTGCCCGACCTGGTCGAGTGGCGCAGGCTCGGCTCCGTGTCACCGGACGAGGTGCTGGAGGTGCTCCGCCAGGCCAAGGCCCGCTACCGGAGCGAGGTGCTGGACGCGCTGCTCACCCGAGGCGCGCTCGCGTTGCTGTGCGTCGGGCTGGTCGCGGTGGCGGTCGGGTGGGTGATGGCCCGGCGCGCGCTGGAACCCGTGCACCGGATCACCGAGACCGCGCGCCGCATCGCCGCCGGGCAGGGCCTGCACGAGCGGATCCCCCGCGACGAGGCGGCCCGGGACGAGGTGGCGGAGCTGGCGGCGACGTTCAACGCGATGCTGGACCGGTTGGACCGGTCGTTCGACGGGCAGCGGCGGTTCGTCGCGGACGCCTCGCACGAGATGCGCACGCCGCTGGCGGTCAAACGCGCCCTGATCGAGGTGTCGATCACCCGGCCGGGGGCTTCCGCCGACGCGCGGCAGCTGGGCGGGGAACTGCTGGAGGTGAACGCCCGTCACGAACGCCTGATCGAGGGCCTGCTCTCGCTGGCGGACGCGGAGACCGAGCTGACCGTGCGGACCCCCACCGACCTGGCGGAGATCAGCCGGCACGTGCTCCGGCAGTCCGGGGCCGACGCGGTGGGGGTCGAGGTACTGCGGAACCTCGAACCCGCCACCGTCGCCGGCGACCCGGTGCTGCTGGAACGGCTGGTGCGCAACCTCGTCGACAACGCCGTCAAGCACAACCACGCGGGCGGTTGGCTGGAGGTGCGGTCGCGGGACTCGGTGCTGGTGGTCGCCAACACCGGTCCGGAGGTCCGGCCCTACGAGGTCGAAGGGCTGTTCCGCCCGTTCCGCCGACTCGACCGGGTGCGGACGACCACCGGTGAGCGCGGGCTCGGGCTCGGACTGTCCATTGTGCGCGCCATAGCCGCCGCCCACGGGGGCGCGGTGACCGCGACTCCGCGGGCGGACGGCGGGTTGGAGGTGGTCGTCAGGTTTGCCGGAGTGCGGTGAGGAACGCTCGGAATGGACGGTCCGCAAAGGTCAGTTCGGGGCCGGGACGCTTGCTGTCACGAACAGCGGTGGCCGCCTGGCCGACGGCCAGCTCCACGCAGTTGTTCCCCGCGCCTGAATGCGAGCTTCTACGCCACGTCTTCTTCGTGTTCATGTTTCCTTCAGTGCGGTTGCCAGTTTCCTGATCAGCGAAGCCGACTCCTTGGGCGACAGAGCGACCTCGCCTGCCATGTCCTCGAAGTGAAGCAGGTACTTCTCGACATCGGCGGGATTGTCCACCCACTTGCCACCACCGGCGTACTCCAGGTACACGGAGGAGGGATCGCCCTCGTCGAACCTGAGGGCGGTCGCGCCGCCGCCGGACATGGTGCCGTAAGCGCCCGCGCCGAACGGGATCACCTGAATGACGATGTTGGTCTGCCTGGACATCTCCAGCAGGTGCGATAACTGGTCCTGCATCACCTCCGGTCCGCCCACCACCCGGTGCAGCGCGGCTTCGTCGATCACCGCGTGCAGCCGCAGTCCGGGCAGCCGGCGCTGCCGGCTCGCCAGTGCCGCGACCGCTTGGTCCACCGGCACCGACGGGTCCAGGAAACGCTGGCCCGCCAAGCGCACGGCGGAGGCGTACGCGGCGGTCTGGAGCAGGCCGGGGATGACGATCATCTCGATGGTGCGCACTTCCGTCGCGTCGGCCTCCTGACGCGCGTAGGTGCGCGCCTCGGGCGTGTACGCGGCGGCGTTGGCCAACCTGGTGCTGTCCTGTTTCGCGTCCTCCCACAGTGCTTCCGCCTCGCGCCGCTCGGCGTCCGTCGCGCCGTACAGGCCGAGCAACGCGCCCAGCTCGGTCCAACTCGGACTGATGTAGCCGTTCTCCATCCGCGACAGCGTCGACTGGGTCTTGCGGGTCAGCGCGTGGTAGTCGATCTCGGTCTTGCCCGAGCGCTTGCGCAGCGCGTTGAGGAACTGCCCGAGCTTGCGCTTGCGTCGGGTTTGGACAGCTGCCATTCGGATCGCTCCTCGCTGAAAAGAACTGCGAACACCCTAGTCGGCGGGCACGCCGATTCCCGTTCACCCGTTGGAGCGCTAATAAGGTGCATACCCACCCATTAACATGAGCCCTGCCGGTGGGGCTGCGCGGTCGCGGGCCGGGCACTCGCGACACACGCCACGCAGCACAGCCCCACCGGTCCGGGGAACACCATCCCAGCACCCCTACCCGACCGCAGTCGGCGGGCATCCACATCTCGCAGATCCGGCTGCTGACATCGGGTGGCGGCACGGGCCGGCGCGTGGTGCTGCCGGCGGGATGCGCGAGGCGGTGTCGACCGCCCCTGCCGCGGAACGGCGAACTATTACCGGCCTGACAGGTCCCGGCCCATCCACGTGGACGTCTCGGGCTCGAAGCCGTGCCGCCGGTAGAAGCGGCGCGCGGCGTCGTTGGGCGCCTCGGTTTCCAGGAGCATCCGCAACGCACCCGCCTCCCGGCAGGCCTCCACGAGCTCGGCGATGACCTTGCCGCCCACGCCGCCGCCGCGGTTGCGCACGAAGAACTCGTCCAGCAGGGCGTCCCGCCCGCCGGACTCCAATGAGTAGCCCCAGGTGACCACCGCGTAGCCGGTGTCGAACAGCCACACCTGGCCGTAGCGGTCGTCGGCGAGCAGCGGGCCGAAGGCCGACGTCAGTCGCGCCTCGTCGTAGTCGTGCCCGTCGACGGCGTAGAACTCCCGCACCAAAGGCAGGATCATCGAAAGGTCCGATGTGGAAGCTCGGCGGATCAGCACGCCGTTCAGCGCACACCGATTTGATCCACTGCGCAACTTCCCCACGTCCGCCGTGGGCCGGCCGAGGGACCGCACGGACTCCAGAGGGTCACCATCTGCGCTGGTCAACGTGAACTTTGGACCATCAGGGTGAAATATCCCGCGAAATTGTCGTACCCAAGGTCCATCATGGCCGCATGGCAGACGCAATCGTGGCCGAAGGACTGGTCAAACGCTACGGGTCGGTGGTCGCACTCGACGGCCTCGACCTAGTGGTGCCGGAGGGCACCGTCATGGGCTTGCTCGGTCCCAATGGCGCGGGCAAGACGACGACGGTGCGCGTGCTCACCACTCTGCTGGAGCACGACAAGGGCCGGGCGACGGTAGCCGGGCTGGACGTCGTGGCCGATGCCAAGCAACTGCGCAGCAAGATCGGCCTGTCCGGCCAGTACTCGGCGGTCGACGAGAACCTGACCGGCTTCGAGAACCTGGACATGGTCGCCCGGCTCTACCACCTGGGCAAGCAGCGCAGCCGGGAACGGGCGCGCGAACTGCTGGAGCGGTTCGACCTCGTCGACGCGGCGGACCGGCCGGTGAAGGGGTACTCGGGCGGTATGCGGCGGCGGCTCGACCTGGCGGGCGCGCTGGTGGCGAAGCCGAGCGTGCTGTTCCTGGACGAGCCGACCACCGGGCTGGACCCGCGCAGCCGGCTGGGCATGTGGGACGTGATCGAGGAACTCGTGGCGGGCGGCACCACGCTGCTGCTCACCACGCAGTACCTGGAGGAGGCGGACCGGCTGGCGGACAAGATCGCGGTCATCGACCACGGGCGGGTCATCGCCCTGGGCACGGCCGACGAGCTCAAGGCGCAGGTCGGCGGGGAACGGCTGGAGCTGTCCCTGGGCTCCGCGCAGGACGTGGCGAAGGCACGTGAGGTACTGGGGCCGCTGGCGATCGGGGAGATCGTGGCGGACGAACGCGGGCACCGGCTGACCGTGCCGGTGTCCGGTGGTGCGGAGGTGCTGGTGGACGGCATCCGCCGACTGGACGCGGAAGCCATCAAGGTGCTCGACATCGGCCTGCGCAGGCCGACGCTGGACGACGTGTTCCTCACGCTGACCGGACACGCGGCTGAGGAGAAGCAGGGGGAACGGGGAGAATGAGCACCATCGTGCAGGCGCTCGGTGACGGCGCGGTCGTCGCCAAGCGCAACCTGATCAAGATCAAGCGCGTGCCGGACCTGCTGGTCTTCTCGACGCTGTCGCCGATCATGTTCGTGCTGCTGTTCGCGTACGTGTTCGGCGGCTCGATCGAGATCCCCGGTATGGACTACCGGGAGTTCCTGATGGCGGGCATCTTCGCGCAGACCGTGGTGTTCGGCGCGACCATCACCGGCAGCGGCCTGGCCGACGACATCCAGAAGGGCGTCATCGACCGCTTCCGCTCGCTGCCGATGGCGCGCTCGGCGGTGCTGATCGGCCGGACGACGTCGGACCTGGCGAACAACGTCATCGTCATCGTCGTGATGTCGGTGACCGGTCTCATCGTCGGTTGGCGCATCCACTCGTCGTTCTTCGAGGCGCTGGCGGGCTTCGCGCTGCTCCTGCTGTTCGCCTACGCCCTGTCCTGGGGCATGGCGATCGTGGGCCTGATGGTCCGCAGCCCGGAGGTGTTCAACAACGCCAGCTTCATCGTCATCTTCCCGCTGACGTTCATCGCGAACACCTTCGTCCAGGAGAGCAAGCTCCCCGGCTTCCTCAAGACGTTCGCCGAGTGGAACCCGGTCTCGGCGGTCACCCAGGCGGCCCGACAACTGTTCGGGAACACGAACCCCGCGTTCCCGCCCCCGGACGTCTGGTCCCTCCGGCACCCGGTCCTGATGACGCTGATCTGGGTCGCCATCTTCCTGGCCGTCTTCGTACCCCTGGCAACCCGTCAGTACCGCAAGGCGGTCAGCCGCTAGCCGGGCACCCGCAACGACGACCGCAAGAGAGCAACCAAGGCCGGGCAGCACACCTGCCCGGCCTTTCCCTTGTCCCCACCTCAGGCCCGAGCCGCATACCCGAGCCGCGACACCCGGTCGCGAAGCCCTTGCCGCTCAACGCTCCGTGCGCGCCGCACACACCTGTGCCTTCGTGTTCTCCCCGTATGGCCTGCGCGCAGCGAACCGCGCTTGTCCTTGGGGCGCAAGCACGCTTTTCGCTTGCGCCCCAAGGACAAGGGTGGGTGGGGTCAAGTGGTCATGGCGACGTGTGGGTGTTGACCAGGTCATGCGGGGAGAACACGACGCCCTTCCGTTTTCCTCCCCGGAGGCCTGCCAAGCGGCGAGCGTCGTTTTTCAAGCTCTTGTTACAAAGATCCGCACGGCACCAAGTCTGAAAAGAGTCCTCGCCGGACGGGCAGACCACCAAGGATGAGGGCAAAGCTCTTCGAGCTTTGCGGGCGTGGTGCTGTGTGTCATCCCCGTACGGCCTGGTCTGAAGACAACCACCCTTGTCTTGGGGGTGCAAGCGGTGGAGCGTGCTTGCACCCCCAAGACAAGCGCGGTTCGCTGCGCGCAGGCCATACGGGGATGACACACAGCAGGCAGGGGTGTGCGCTGCGCGCGGCTGGGGTGGTGGGTGGGTTGTGGTAGTGGGTGTTGGGAGTTGGATGCGTGGTGCGGGGTGTTGAAGGCGTGGGATTGTTGGGACGGTTTGTGATCCGGTGAGCGGGTGATCGGGTGTGAGTGGCGTTCGCCAGGGGGTTGGGGGAGGTTTGTCCCTGCGCTGCAAGGGAACCCGGTGGGCATCCAAGCCCTAGGAGGCAGAGATGTCCACCGGCACCATCATCGGCGTGATCGTCGTCGTGCTGGTCGTCGTGGCGGCGATCGTGCTGTTGCGATTCTTCTTGCAGCGCAAGAGGTTGCGCACGAAGTTCGGCCCCGAGTACGAACGGGCCTTGGAGCGCAACGACAATCGGATGGCAGCGGAGCGTGAGCTGGTCGAGCGCGAGCGTGAGCACTCGAAGCTCGAACTGCGTCCGCTGACCCCCGGTACCCGGGAGAGCTACGCGCGGAACTGGACCCGCATCCAGGAGCAGTTCGTCGATGCGCCGACCACCGCGGTAACCCAGGCGGACCGCTTGGTGACCGACCTGATGGCCGAACGCGGTTACCCCACCGAGGGGTACGAGCGACAGGCTTCGCTGCTCTCCGTGGAGCACGCGCAGACGCTCGACCACTACCGCGAAGCGCACACCATCTCCGAGCGCCAGGACCGGGGCGAGGCGTCCACCGAGGACCTCAGGACCGCGATGGTGCACTACCGAACGCTGTTCGAAGACCTCCTGAAGACCGGCGCGGACGACCGTCACGCCGACGACCGTCACGCCGACCGTCGTGACCGCACGGAAGGAGCGCGGTGATGAACGAACGCCTCACGACCGAAGACTTCGCGTCGCCGGAGAAGCGCACCACCGCGCAGGCCGGCTACGACCAGGGCCAGACCGGGTACGACAGAGAGCCGTTGGACAACGGCCCGGCCGGGCACGACCGTGATCAGACGGGCGGCGAGCACGCCCGGTACGACGACGAACCGGTCTACGAGACCGGCACCCGCGATGCGTCCACCGACGAGACGATCACCGACTCGCCCCGGACCGACGAGCCGGCAGTCGACGACCGGACGTACGACGAACCGACCGCCGACCAACCGACCGCCGACCAACCGACCGCCGACGAGCCGGTGACCGGCACGCCGACGGCCGACGCCCGCACGGGCAGCGCACAGTCGGCCGACCAGTCCCCGCGATCCGACGACGAACCGCTGTTCACCTCCGACGAGGCGGACGGCTACCAGGTCGAGTGGCGCGCTCTCCAGGCCGACTTCGTGGACGACCCGCGCGACGCGGTGCAGCGGGCGGACGAGCTGGTGGCGCAGGTGATCCAGAGCCTGGCGACCACGTTCTCCGAGCACAAGCGCTCGCTGGAGGGGCAGTGGCAGGAGGGCGGACAGGCCGACACCGAGGAACTGCGGCTGGCGCTGCGGCGCTACCGCTCGTTCTTCGACCGACTGCTCTCGGTCTGAGCGGCACCCCGACCGACTTACCCCGTGGTGCATCCGGCGACCCGGGTGCACCACGGGTGACGTCCTCGGGCGGTCCTCAGCCGGGCAGTTCCCGGATCTCCATCTCCAGCACGTCGATCTCGTCGCTGATCGCCTCGTCCAGCATCCGGTCCAGCAGCCCCGAGCAGTCCTGCGAACCGACCCCGAACCGGGGAACCTGCTCCCACCACACAGCGGGGTTGTTCCAGAACGAGCCGGAGCCCTGGTCCACACCCGCCAGGCAGCGCAACCTCAGATCGTCCTCCGGCAATCGCCGCACGTAGTCGATGAACCGCGCGAGCGCGCCGGGGTCGCACACCGGCACCGCGCCGTAGCCGCCCAGGCAGTCTTCGAGTTCCGCCAGGAACTCCTCTTTGAAGGTCACGACCCACCCCCCGCTTCCCCCGCGCCGTTGCGGGTGAGGAGCACTCACTTCCCTGGCACCAACGGTACCTCCGCAAGGGCAGGACAAGACGCCTCCCAATGGGCGCTATCGAGGCAACACTTCGCTAACGTTCCGCGGCACGGGGCCGAACGAGGCCCAACGCCACCAGGCCCGCCAGGGTGGTGCCCAGCAGCAGCACGGTGGAAGCGGACGCGGCGAAGACCTGGCCCCGGTCGGTCAGCGCGAACACGCTCACCGGCAGCGTCCGCCAGTCCGGCGGGTACAGCATGATCGTCGCGCCCACCTCGCCCATGGACAGCGCCAGCCCCAGCGACGCCGACGCGGACATCGCGGGCAGCAGCACGGGCACCCGCACGCGCCACAGCACGTGCAACGCGGACGCCCCGAGGCTCTCCGCCACCGCCGCCGGCAACGGGTCGACCCGGCGCTGCGCGGCCGACACGACGCTGAAGGTGAACGGCAGGAGGATCACCAGGTGCGCGACCAGAACGATCCACCGCGTCCCGTTGAGCAGCAACGGCGACCGGCTGAACGCCACCAGCAGCCCCAGCCCGACCACCACCGACGGCACCGCCAGCGGTAGGTGCGCCGCCGCGTCCAAGACCCTCCGCACCCCCGCAGGAGCCTTCGCCGGCCCCAACGCCAGCCACGTCCCCAGCACGACGGCCGTCAACGCCGCGATGACCGCCGTCTGAGCGCTCACGACGGCACTGGCCACCGCGTCACCACTCACCGCCGAGGCCAAGTGCTCCCCGGTGAGGTTCGAGGGCAGCACCCCGTTCCACGACCCGGCCACGGACGCCAGCACGATCATCGCCAGCGGCGCGACGACCACGACCGTGAACAGCACCGCGAACAGCGCGATGGCGACCGCGCGACTACGCCGCGTCCACAGCAGCACGGCCCGCCCCTTCGCGAACACCCAGCGGTGGAGTGCGTACAGCGCACCGGAGAACACCACGTTCACCACGGCGACCACGCAAGCCGCGGGGTAGTCGAACGTCACGATCGCCTTCGTGTAGACCAGCATCGGCGACGTGATGACGTCCTTCGCCCCGACGAACAGCACGATCCCGAACTCGTTCATGCACAGCAGCAGGGTCAGACAGGCCCCGGAGGCCAAGGCTGCGTTCAACACCCCCGCACTCCCGTACAGGAACGTGAACGCCAAGGCGATCAGGAACGACGGGAACGCGAGCACCACGTCCACCAGCCGCGAGATCGCCCGTACGCCCGGGAACGGCGCGAAAGCGATCACCAGCGCCAGGAACACTCCCAGCACCAGGCACCCGGCAGTCGCCGCGACGGCCAGCAACGCCGTCCGCACCAACGCCCTGCGGAACTCGGCGGACGCCAGCACCGCCTCCCAGTTCGCCAGTCCGACGAACCCGTCGTCACCGACGAACGACTGGTGCAGCACCAAGGCGAGCGGATACCCGAAGAACACCACCAGCACCGCGACCGGCGGCAACAGCCACAGCAGCCGGCGCATCACGCCACCCGCACCAGCGGGCAAGCGTCCGGGATGGACACGTCGACCCGGGAGCCGACCGAGAGCCCGTCCACCGCGGGCACCTCCGCCCGCAGCCGGTGCCCCAGCTCCAGTTCCAGGTCGAGCCGGAAGCCCGTCCCCCGCCACTGCACCGCTACCAGCCGGGCCGCCAACCCGGCGCCCGAGTACTCCCGCACCCCCACCCGGTGCGGCCGGACGCCCAACGCCACGGGCTCGCCCGGCGGCAGCCCGGCGGACGACGCGGCCAGCCGCAGCTCACCCAGCCGCACCGTGCCGGCGTCCACCACCTCCACCGGCAGCAGGTTCGACGCACCCAGGAACGACGCCGTGAACGACTCCGCGGGCCGGTGGTAGAGCGCGGAAGTCGGCCCGACCTCCACCAGCCGGGCGTCGCGCATGACCGCGATCCGGTCGGCCAGCGCCAGCACCTCGCCCTGGTCGTGCGTCACGTAGACGATGGCGGTGTCGGGCAGTTCCGACCGCAACCGGAGCAGCTCCGCCACCATCTCCTCGCGCAGAGCCGCGTCCAGCGCCGACAACGGCTCGTCCAGCAGCAGCACGGGCGGCCGGATCGCCAACGCCCGCGCGATCGCGACGCGCTGCTGCTGCCCGCCGGAGAGCTGGCGCGGATACCGGTCCCGGAACCCGGACATCCCCACCAGCGACAGCACTTCCGCGACCCGCTCGGCGACGATCCGCCGCGGCGTCCGCCGTGCCCGCAGCCCGAACGCCACGTTGTCGGACACCTTCATGTGCGGGAACAGCGCGTAGCTCTGCACCACGACACCGAGCCCGCGCCGGTTCGGCGGCAGGTCCGTCACGTCCCGCCCGCCCAGCAGCACCCGGCCGGCCGTGGGCCGGAAGAACCCGGCCACCGCCTTCAACGCGGTCGACTTGCCCGAGCCGGACGGGCCGAGCAGCGCCAGGGTCTCCCCCGGCGCCACCGACAGGTCCAGCCCGTGCAGTGCGACGGTCCGTCCGAAGTGGACGGCGACCTCGCGCAGCTCGACGGCTGGGGTCATCGCCCGACCGCCTTGGTGTACGCGGCGATGTCGGCGTCCAGCGTGGCGACCACGGCGGCCCAGTCCGGCTGCCACAGCTCGACGCCCGCCAGCAGCTCGGAGATCCGCCCCTCGACCGGCACGTCCGACCGGGTGGCCCGCCCCAACGCGTCCGAGGCGATCGTCTTCTGCACGTCGGCGGACAGCAGGAAGTCCAGGAACTTCCGGCCGTTCTCCGCGTGCGGCGCCCCCGTGGCGAGCCCGGCGAAGTACGGGATGGCGAACGTGGAGCGCACGCCCTTGTCGTCGGCCGGGAAGAACACCTCGAACTCCGACTTGACGTCCCGGATCGAGGCCAGGTTCATCTGCAGGTCGCCGTTGGCCACCAGGATCTCGCCCTTGGACACCTTCGGCTGGAGCTTGCCGGTGGACGACGACGGGCCGACGTTGTCGGCCTCCAGCCTGGCCAGGTAGTCCAGCGCGCCTTAGTCGCCGTAGACGTGCTTGAGCTGCAACAACACCGCCGTGCCGTCACCGGCCTGGCCGGGCGTGGAGTACTGGAGCCTGCCCTTGAAGCGCGGGTCCAGCAGGTCTTGCCACGACGTGGGCGCGGGCGCGGCGAGCTTCGGGTTGTAGATGAAGTTCAGGTAGTTGTCGACCACGGCGGTGTACTGCCCGGTCCGGTCGGCCACCTTGTCCGCACCGGCGGGCGTGTAGTCGGCCAGCAGCCCGGCCTACGACGCGCGCTGGATGAACGGCGGCAGCGTCACCAGCACGTCCGCCTGGGGGTTGGCCTTCTCCCGTTCGGCGCGGGTGACCACCTCGCCGGAGCCGCTCTCCACCAGCCGCACGGTGATGCCGGTCTGCGCCTCGAACTCCTCGGCGCGCTTGGCGTACCAGCTCGCGAGGCCGTCGACGGTGTAGACGGTGACCGTCTTGTCCCCGTCGGCGCCGCCGCCCGCCGTGCCGCCGCAGGCGGTGGCGAGCAGGAGCAGTCCGACGGCCAGGACCTTGCGCAACATGTCGTCAGAACCCTTCGAGGACTGCGGGGAGGTCACGGATCGAGTCGAGGACGTGGGTCGCGCCCGCGGCGGCCAGATCGGCACGCGAACCCGCACCGGTCAGCACGCCCGCCACCACGCGGGCGCCGGAGCGCAGGCCGGACAGCACGTCGGACGGGGTGTCGCCGACGACCGCCACGTCGCGGACGTCGGCCAGGCCCAGCCCGAGCACGGCGGCGAGCACCATGTCCGGGTACGGCCTGCCCCGACCGGCTTCGGCCGGGGTGGTGGTGAAGTCCGCCCGGTCGGTCCAGCCGAGGGCGGACAGGATGACGTGCTGGGTGGCACGGGAGAACCCGGTGCTGAAGGCGACCTTCGCGCCCCTCGTGCGAAGGTCGGTGATCACTTCCGGCGCACCCGGCACCGGCGCGCAGTGCCCTTCGGCGACGAGGGCGGCGTAGGCCTCTTCGAACGCCGCGTTCGCGCGCTGCGCCGCTGTCTCGCCGTTCAGCAGCTCGCGGAACACTACGATCTTGGACTGGCCCATGGTCACGCGGACGTGGTCGACCATCGCGGGCGTGGCGTCCGGCAACGCCCGCAGGAACGCCTGCTCCACCAGGCCGTCGTCCAGCACGGTCGTACCGGCCATGTCGAGCACCACCAGCGGGATCACAGGCCTGCTCCTCGGCGGTGTCGAAACCGATGGCGGGCGAGCACGTCATGCCGCGCCCACCGGGTCCGGTCACCAGCCACACGCCGGGCTCGACCTTCGAGCGGTGCACGACCCGCGTGGTGTCCCGGCACTGCGCGTAGACACCGGCCCAGCGGCGGGCGATCCGGGGCAGCGGCCGGCCGAGGATCCGCTCGGCCACCTCGATCAGGTGCCCGTACGGCGCGTCCTCGGTGTCGAACGGGAAGGGCTCGTCGTAGCCGTGGGTGTCGCCGATGGTCAGGCTGCCGTCCAGCCGCTGCACGAGCAGCAACTGCATGGCGTGCTCCCGGGCCACGGCGGGCTGCGGCTGTTCGCGGTTCAACGCGTCCAGCGCCGCGCCCTGGTAGGCCGGGTAGTAGCGCAGGCTGTCGCCGTCCGCGACGGACGTGGTCAGCGGTTCGTCCAGCGGCTCGGTCTGCATCATCCGCAATTGCACCCGCCGCACCGGCACGCCACCGGTCAGCTCGCGGACCACTCCGCCGAGCCACGCGCCCGTGCAGAGGACCACCACGTCGCCCCGGTGCTGCACGCCCTGGTCGTCCACGATCCGCCCGGAGCCCACCGAACGCACTTCACGGCCGGGCAGCCACGTGTACCGGCCGGTCGACTCCAGGAGCGCCCGCAGCGCTGGCTGCGCGGTCCGGGGTTCCACCGCGGCGTCCTGCGAGCACCACAACGCACCGAGCAGGTCGCCTCGCAGCGCCGGGTTCACCGCACGCGCCTCGGCGGCGTCGAGCAGCCTCAGACCCCGCTCGCCGGCGTCCGACCGGGCTGCGGTCTCGGCGGCCACGGCCAGTTCCAGCGGGGTCCGCAGCACGGTCAGCGAGCCGTTCGCCCGGAAACCGAGTCCCGGCATCCGCGACCCGAGCCGTTCCCACAGCTCACGGGCGCAAGGCGGTGTCCAGTTCGGCACCCGCCGCGCGTCCACCGACCCAGACCAGGCCGAAGTTGCGCACCGAGGCTCCTCGGGCCTCGGGCTCCCGTTCCAGTTGGACCACTTCGTGGCCGCGTTCCACGGCCTGCCAGGCGTGCATGGTTCCCAGCACGCCTCCACCAATGATGAGCACTCGCACGCCGGGAACGGTGCGTGGCCGGCACGAACCGATCGTGTCCCCTCAGCGACCTGAAGGTGAGCGCGAGATGTGGGCTAGATGAGTTACCTCACCGTTACAAAGCACTGTGTGAGCAGCGCTTCAGAGGCGGACGGGCCAGCTCAGGCGTCCGCACGGAGGCGTGCCATGAAGCTGAACCGGTCTCCCCGGAACAGCGACCGCACCCGCTCGATCGGCACGCCGTCGTCGTCGATCGACACCCGGTGCAGCAGCAGCATCGGCAACGCGGGGTTCGTGCCGATCAGCAACGCCTCGCGCGGCGTCGCCAGCACGGTCTCCACCCGCTCCTCGGCCTCGTCGAACACGACCCCGAGCCGGTCGGTCAGGCACGCGTACAGCGAGGTGGTCGGGTCGAACACGTCCAGCAGCGTCGGGAACCGCGACTCGGGCAGGTAGGTCGACTCCAGCCCCACCCGCTCGTCGTCGGCCAGCAGCACGCGCTCCAGGTGGATCACCCGGTCACCGCGCGAGACCTTCAGGTCGCGCGCCAGCACCTCGTCGGCGGGCAGGTGTTCGACGGTGATCACGCTGCGCCCCGGGTCGACGCCCTGCCGGCGCATCCCCTCCGTGTAGCTGACCAGCGACAGCGGCTGCACCAGCTTCGGCGGCGCGACGTAGGTGCCGCTGCCCTGCCGGCGCTGGAGCTTGCCCTCCAGCACCAGCTCCCCCACCGCCTGGCGCAGCGTCACGCGGGACACCGAGAACCGCTCGGCGAGCTCGCGCTCGGAGGGCAGCGCGGCCCCCTCCCCCAGCGCCTCGATGAGCCACAGCAGCTCGGTCTTGACCGCGTAGTAGCGCGGGATCCGACCGTGCTCGGGGATACCGGCGCGGACCGGTCCGTCCGCGCGGTACTGGGGGACGAAATGCGAAGCAGGCACCCGGCGAGCCTACGACCTCGAACCCGCCGGTCAGACCGCTATCGGGGTGGGTCGTCCGTCACGGAACGATCTTGGGTGGTTCCGGGATCGAGTAGCCCGACCGGCCGACGTTCGCCTCCAGTGACCTGCGCCACTCGCCGGAGTCGATCATCTTCTGAACGGCGGCGGTGACCTTGGCCTTGCCGTCGGCGTCGCCGCGCCGGATCCCGATGCCGTACTCCTCCTTGCTGAACGGCTTGCCGACCACCCGCAGCAGCTCCGGGTTCTGCGCCGCGTAACCCGCGAGGATCACGTCGTCGGTCGTCATGGCGTCCACCTGCTCGGCCAGCAGGGCGGTGACGCAGTCGCTGAAGTTCGGGTAATTCACCAGTTGCACGGCCTGGGCGAACCGGTCCTTGACGTACTGCGCCGAGGTGGTGTTCTCCACCGAGCACAGCTTGACGCCCGCGGTGAGCGACTCCGGACCGGTGATCTCCGTGTCGGTGAGCCTGACCAGCAGGTCCTGCCCGGCCACGAAGTACGGCCCGACGAAGTCGATCACCTCCTTGCGCTTGTCGGTGATCGAGTAGGTGGAGACCACCAGGTCCGCCTTGCCCTCGGTGAGCAGCGTCTCCCGCTGGGACGGCGTGGCCTCCACGAACGAGACGTCCTTCGCGCCCAGCTCGTTGGCCACGTACCGCGCCACGTCGACGTCGAAGCCCTTGAACACGCCGTCCAGCCGCCGCACGCCCAGACCGGGTTGGTCGTAGCCCACGGCGATGACCAGCTTGTTGGCACTCGCCTTCCCGAGGACGGTCGTGTCGTCACCGGAGGAGCACGAGGCAAGGACCAGCGCGGCGGAGCACGCCGCAACGAGGGCGCGCAGCGATGCCAGTGCCATTCTTCCCCTTTTCGGGTCCTCGTAGATGCCGGAAACCTAAGCGGCGACAGTGTTTCCGTCCATAGTCAACGACGTAATAGGTTCGCCGGGATCGATTAAGAACGACGGTTTCGCATCGATCAAGCGCCTTCGGCTGACGCAAAGCGCTCAACGGGGTGCGCCGGGTGAGCGCAGTCGGCGCGGTCCGGTGTCGTGCCGGGACGGGGGCGGCCCGAGGGTGAGCCGGGCGCTGCTGACGTAGGCGCCCGCCGCGCTGGCGAGCACCGGCTCCAGCGCCAGCTCCCGCACTTCGGGGAGGTCCTCGGCGAGCGCGGCCAGCCGCAGCACCAGGTCTTCCAGCGCCCGCAGGTCGGCGGATTCCCCGCCGCGGTAGCCGGCCAGCAGCGGGGCGGCCTTCGGTGCGCGCACCAACGCCTTCGCGTCCGTCTCGGTGAGCGGAACGGCGCGATACGCACGGTCACCGAGCAGATCACTGACCACACCGGACAGACCGAACGACACCAGCGTGCCGAACGAGGGGTCGTCCTGGAGCCCCATCACGCACGAGATTCCCTTGGGAGCCATGCGCTGCACGTACACGTCGGGTCGTTCGGACACCTCGGCCAACATGTCGTACGCCGTGCTGACGGCGTCGTCGCCGGTGAGGTCCAACCGCACACCCACCAGGTCGTTGCGGTGGCGCAACCGCTCGTCGGTGGACTTCATCGCGACCGGGTAACCGAGTTCCTTCGCGGCGGCCACCGCGTCGGCGGCGGAGTCGACCACCCGGAACGGCACGACTTCCACGCCGTAGCAGGCCAACAGCCGCACGGCGGTGTCGTCGTCCACGTGCTGCTCGCCGGTTTCGTCCAGCCGCAGCGACTCGACCAGTCGGTGCGCGGCAGGGGCGTCGATCCCTTCCGGACGAACGAAATTCCCCTGCGGGGCGGAACGCCAGCGGGCGTAGCGGGTCGCTCGCGCCAATGCGAGAACAGCCCGTTCCGGGCTCGGGTACGACGGCACGGACCCACGTCCCGGCGCGCCACCCGGTCCGGGCACGGCCAGTTCGTCCGGCACGCCTTCCACCGCGAGGAACGTGGACACGATCGGCTTGGTCCCGGCCACGTCCCGCAACGCCCGCGCGAAAGCCGTGCCCGGCACGGCCAACGGCGGCACGAACACCACGACCAGTGCGTCCGTGTCGGGGTTGCTCAGCGCGTCCTGCACGGCCTTCGCGAACGCCTCCGGCCCGGCCTGCGCGCCCACGTCCACCGGGTCGCCCGCGAGTTCGAGGCCTTGCGCCAACGCGGTGTCGGCGGCCAGCAGGCCGATCGCGGTCGAGTTGCCGACGACGGCGACCCGGGGGCCTGCGGGCAGCGGTTGGTGCGCGAGGAGCAACGCGGTGTCGAACAGCTGGGCCAACGACTCGACCCGGATCACGCCGGCCTGTTCGAACAGCGCCTGCACGCTCGACTCGTCGACCGGGACGGAGGTGGCCGCGAGGGCCGGTGTGACGGCGTGCCGGCCGGACTTCACCGCGACGATCGGCTTGGTGCGACCGAGCCGGCGGGCCAGCCGGGCGAACTTGCGCGGGTTGCCGAACGACTCCAGGTAGAGCAGGACGACGTCGGTCGCCGGATCGGTTTCCCAGTACTGCAACAGGTCGTTGCCGGAGACGTCGGCGCGGTTGCCCGCCGAGACGAAGGTCGACAGCCCGAGGCCGCGCGATGCGGCGGTGGCGAGGATGGCGGTGCCCAGGGCGCCGGACTGGCAGAAGAAGCCGGTGCGGCCCTGGACGGGGAGCTTGGGCGCCAGGGTCGCGTTGAGGCGCACGGAGGAGTCGGTGTTCAGCACGCCCAAGGCGTTCGGACCGACCACCCGCATACCGTGGGCCCGTGCTTCGGCGGCCAGTCGGCGTTCCGCGGTCAGGCCTCCCGGACCCGTCTCGCCGAAGCCGGACGTCACCACGACGAGAGCTTTCACGCCCTTGGCCAGACAGGCGTCCATGACCTCGTCCACGCTCGCGGCGGGCACGGCGACCACGGCGAGGTCCACGTCGTCCGGGATCTCCAGGACCGACGGGTAGGCGCGGACACCGCGCACCGACCGGTGCTCGGCGTTCACCGGGTACACCGGGCCGTGGAAGTCGCCCGCGAGGAGGTTGGCCAGCACGGCGTGGCCGATCTTGGTGTGGTCGGTGGAAGCGCCGATCACCGCGATCGACCTGGGGTTGAGCAGGTTGTGCACGCTGCGCGCCTCGGCCGCCTGCTCGCGGGCGCGGGCCACCGCGACCGACTCCTCGGTGGGGTCGATGTCGAACTCCAGGTGCAGCACGCTCTCCTCGAACGCGCGGCTCACCGAGTAGCCCGCGTCCCGGAACACCCGCACCATCTGGCCGTTCTCGGCGAGCACCTCGGCGGTGAACCGGCTCAGGCCGCGTTCCCGGGCCGCCGCCGCCAGGTGCTCCAGCAGGATCGAGCCCAGGCCGCGCCCCTGGTGGACGTCCTCCACCACGAACGCCACCTCGGCCGAGTCGCCGCCGCCCAGCCGGTCGTAGCGGCCGACCCCCACGATGTCGTCGCCGAGCAGGGCGGCGATCGCGACCCGGTCGACGTGGTCGACGGTGCTGAAGCGCACGACGTCACGCTGCGGCATCCGGGGGTACGGCCCGAAGTAGCGGTAGTAGCGGGTGCGCTCGGACAGCCGGCCGTGGAACGCGAGCAGCTTCTCCGCGTCGTCCGGGGTGATCGGGCGCAGGTGGACGGTGCCGCCGTCGCTGAGCACGACGTCGGCCTCCCAGTGCCGCGGGTAGTCGTAGGGGTCCACCGCTAGTCCCTCGGGTCGTCGGGGTCCAGACCGTGCAGGGGGAACACCGCGCGCCGGGTGTCCCGCACCGCCGCATCCAGCGGCGAGTGCGCGTCACCGCCCCACGGCTCGAACGCCACGTCGGCGCCGTCGGACATGGTCGACGGCAGCGGCCAGTCCGGCGCGCGGCCGGACGCGTGGGCGATCCAGTCGGCGGGCAGGCGGGTGTCGGGGTCGACGTCCCGGTCCAGCACCGTCGCCAGGAGGTGCGTCCAGGACCGGGGTACCACGCGCAGCAGTTCGTACCCTCCCCCGCCGAGGGCGAGCCACCGGCCGCCGGTGATCTCCTCGGCCAGGGACCGGAACGTCCGGTAGATCTCGCGGTGCCCGTCGACGGTCAGCGCCAGGTCGGCCAGCGGGTCTTCGTGGTGGGTGTCCACACCGCACTGGGTGACCAGCAGTTGGGGGTGGAACGCCTTCAGCAGCGACGGCACCACCGCGTGGAATGCCCGCAGCCAGTCGGGATCGCGGGTGCCGGGCGGGAGGGCGACGTTGACGGCGGTGCCCTCCGCGCCCTTGCCGCCGAGTTCGGACGGGCGGCCGGTGCCGGGCCACAGGCTCAGCGGGTTCTGGTGGAGGGAGACGGTGAGGACGCGCGGGTCGTCGTAGAACGCGTCCTGCACGCCGTCACCGTGGTGCACGTCGGAGTCGATGTAGGCGATCCGGTCGAAGCCGTTGTCCAGCAGCCACGAGATCGCCACGGAGCAGTCGTTGTAGACGCAGAAGCCGGCCGCGTGATCGCGCATGGCGTGGTGCAGGCCACCCGCGATGCTCACCGCCCGCTTCGCGGCACCCGACGCGATCTTCCGCGCGGCGGCCAGTGAACCGCCCACGACCAGCGCGGACGCCTCGTGCATCCGGTCGAACACCGGGTTGTCGGCGGTGCCCAGGCCGTGCCCGACGTCCCAGCCGGCCAGCGGCGCGGCCTGCACGGCGGACAGGTAGGAGGGTTCGTGGACGCGTTCGATCTCGGCGTCCGTCGCGGGCAGGGGCGCGATCAGGTCGACGCCGTCGAGCACACCGAGCGCGCTGGCGAGCCGGACCGTCAGGTCCAGCCGGACCGGGTTCAGCGGGTGGTCACCGCCCAGGTCGTAGGACAGGAAGGACTCGTCCCAGACCACAGCGGCTTCCCTACCGGTTTCGGCGCCCATGTCCGGCAACCTAACCCACGCCACGACGGGCGGTGTGATCACAGGTTGGTGGATCCCGGCATGACGCCGGCGCGGCAGGACTTAGAGTCTGGCTGGACGAAGCGGGCCAGGATTGCGGCCATCGAGGATGGAACCCCGCGCGTCGGAACGGGGTCAGACACACATGCACCTGCGACGAGCCTCCACCCTGACGGCCACCCTGACGTTGGCCGCCGCGCTCGGTCTCTCCGCGTGCGCCACCACGGTCGCCGGCTCGGCGGTTCCGGTCGCGGGCGGCGTGAGCACCGGCAAGACCACCTCCGGCAAGCCTTCTTCGACCAAGTCGTCGACCAGCGGGAAGAAGCCCTCGTCCACCGGCTCCCCGACGTCGGCCACCAAGCCCGCCGGCAAGGTGAAGATCGGCACGAAGAAGAAGACCGAGGGCTACGAGGACTGCGACGTCCTCACGCCCGAAGAGGTGGCAACGGCCATCGGCGCCAAGAAGGCCGGCGAGAAGGGTTGCGTGCAGAGCACCGAGGACCCGTTCGCAGTGGTGCTCTTCATGGTCACCTTCGCCGAATACGAGGGCGAGGCCCGCGAGATCGAAGTCGGCGGCAACACCGCTTACGAGGTCAAGGAGAAGGGCGGCGACTGCTCGGTCATCGTCATGCTCACCGACGACCCGGACGAGATCACCCCGGCCTTCCTCGCCAGCGTGACCCCCATCGACTCGTTCGACCCGTGCGCAGTGGCCCTCAAGCTGGCGACCAAGGCCTTCGAGAAGATCCCCAACGCCTGACCGGAAGCCCGAACACCACCCACGACCCACCGCGCACGCACCCTCCGCCCACGCGCGCCCGTGCCCCGCACACACAACTTCAGTCCGCACGCACTCGGGCCCCCCGCACAGACCTGGCCTCGTGTTCTCCCCGTATGGCCTGCCCGCAGGGCAACCACGCTTGTCCGGGTAGTGCAAGCACGCTTCACCGCTTGCACTACCCGGACAAGCGTGGTGGTCTTTGACAGGTCATGCGGGGAGAACACGACCGCCCTTTCTTTGCTTTTCCTCCCCGGAGGTCTGCCAAGCGGCGAGCGTCGCTTTTAGCTTCTGGTCCGAGAACTAAAAGCGACCCGAAACCAAGTCTCTGACCGCTCCCGCTGAAAAGAAAAAAGAGTCCTCGCCGGACGGGCAGACCACCAAGGATCCCTCAAAAGCCAAAGCATAAAAGATACGAGCAGGCTGTGTGTCATCCCCGCATGTCCTGGTCAAAAGACAACCGCGCTTGTCCGGGGAATGCAAGCGAAAAGCGTGCTTGCATTCCCCGGACAAGCGCGGTTCGCTGCGCGCAGGCCATACGGGGATGACACACAGCTCGACCGGAGGTGTGCGCTGCGCGCCCGGCTTCAAATGGGGCGGACGGGTGCGTCGGGTATGTGTGCAGAGGGCGAGTGGTGGCGGTCGCTAAGGGGTGGGGCCGGTGGCGACTTCGCGGCTCGGGTCTACGCACCAGTGGGACCACGAGCCTGCGTACAGTTCGGCGGGCTTGTCCGGGGTGGTGATTCCCGCCACTTCCAAGGCCAGCACGACCGACGACGCCGTGACGCCCGAGCCGCAGTAGGCACCCACGCGTGCGTCGGGGCGTGCGCCAAGGGCTTGGAAGCGTTCGGCGAGGGCGGTCGGGCCCAGCCAGCGGCCGTTGCTGTCCACGTGCCCGGACGAAGGGGCGTTGAGGGCTCCGGGGATGTGGCCGGCGCGCGGGTCGACCGGTTCCGTTTCGCCCTGGTAGCGCTGAGGTGCCCGAGCGTCGAGCAGCACGCCGTTGCGGGCCAAGGCCGCGGCCTCGTCTGCGTCGACCACGGGCATGGCGCCTGGTGTGACGGTGATGTCGCCGGGCTCGGCGGTCGGGATCTCCTTCGACACCGGGCGACCTTCGGCCACCCAGGCGGCGAAGCCCCCGTCCAGGACCGCCACCTCGGTGTGACCGGCCCAACGGAGGAGCCACCAGAGGCGGGCCGCCACCGAGCCGTCGGCTGCGTCGTAGGCCACTACCGGGTGACCTTTGCGGATGCCGGCGGAGCGCAGCACGCGCTGTAGGTCCTCGGTGGACGGTAGGGGGTGACGGCCTCCCGCACCCGGCGCGGAGGACAAGTCCGCGTCCAGGTCGAGGTAGTGGGCACCGGGAACGTGCCCGACCTCGTAGTCTTGACGTCCCGGGGGTCCGCCCAGGCGCCAGCGGACATCCACCACCTTCGGGGGAGCGGCGCCGGCCAGCGCAGAGGCCAGGGCTTCAGTGCTGATCAATGGATGCACGGCACCATCCTGCACCCGTCACCGGGCGACTAGCATTGGCACCATACGTAAGGGGAGCGGGTGTGAACGACCTCATCGACACCACTGAGATGTACCTCCGCACGATCTACGAGCTCGAAGAAGAAGGCGTTGTCCCTCTGCGTGCCCGGATCGCCGAGCGCCTCGGCCAGAGCGGCCCCACGGTGAGCCAGACGGTGGGCCGGATGGAGCGCGACGGCCTGGTGGTCGTCGCCGACGACCGCCACCTGGAGCTGACCGAGCAGGGTCGCGGGCTGGCCATCGCGGTGATGCGCAAGCACCGGCTCGCCGAGCGCCTCCTGGTCGACATCATCGGCCTGGAGTGGGAGCACGTGCACAGCGAGGCCTGCCGCTGGGAGCACGTGATGAGCGAGGCCGTCGAGCGCAAGCTGGTCAAGCTGCTGGGCAACCCCACCACCTCCCCCTACGGCAACCCCATCCCCGGCCTGGACAAGCTGGGCGACGGCGACCCCGCGCCCCCCGCCGAGGCCGGCCTGGTCCGCGTCGACGAGGTGGCGCGGCGCGGCGGCGGTCGGGTGGAGGTGCGGCGGATCGCCGAGCACGTGCAACTGGACCCGGACCTGATGGCCGAGCTGAAGGCGGCCGGTGTGGTGCCCGGTGGCACCGTGGACATCGACTCGATGGGCGGGGCCAAGGTCGTGCAGGTGCGCGGCAACGGCACGATCGCCGAGTTGGACCCGTCGGTCGCGCACGCCGTGCTGGTGCAGGCGGTGCTGGTGCAGGTTCGGTGAGTCCGGCCCGCCGGAACCAGGCACAGCGCGCCGCCGACGCGTTCGGAGAACTGCACGGCACCGCTCCCCACGGGGTGTGGTCCGCGCCCGGTCGGGTGAATCTGATCGGCGAGCACACCGACTACAACGACGGCTTCGTGCTGCCGTTCGCGCTGCCCCACCGGACGGCGGTGGCCGCGTCGCCGCGGGCCGACGGCGTGCTGTCGGTGTCGACGCTGGGCGACGACGGCCGCTTCCGGCACGCCGCCCCGGTCGCGGTCGCCGACCTCGAACCCGGTGGTGTCTCCGGGTGGGCCGCGTACCCGTCGGGGGTGGCGTGGGCGCTGCGCGCGGAGGGCCTCACCGGCGGTGCCGACCTGGTGATCGCGGGTGACGTGCCGTCGGGCGCGGGGCTGTCCTCGTCGCACGCGCTGGAGTGCGCGGTGGCGCTGGCGCTGCTCGGCCTGGCCGGGGTCGCCGAGGACCGGCCGCGGATCGCGCGCTGGGTGCAGCGCGCGGAGAACGACTTCGTGGGCGCGCCGACCGGCCTGCTCGACCAGACCGCGTCGCTGCTGTGCACCGAGGCGCACGTGCTGTTCCTGGACGTCCGGTCCGGCGAGTCCGAGCAGGTGCCGTTCGACACGGCCGCTCAGGACCTGGAAGTGCTGGTCATCGACACGCGGGCGAGCCATTCGAACACCGACGGCGGCTACGGCGCGCGTCGGGCGGGGTGCGAGCGGGCCGCCGCGCTGCTGGGCGTGCGCGCGTTGCGCGACGTGGGGATCGCGGAGCTGGACGAGGCGCTGGGCAGGCTGCCCGACGAACTCCGGCCGCTGGTCAGGCACGTGGTGACGGAGAACGAGCGGGTGCTGCGGGCCGTGGACGCGTTGCGCGCCGGCTCGCCGGCCGACCTCGGGCCGCTGCTGGAGGCGTCGCACGCGAGCCTGCGCGACGACTACCGGGTGTCCTGCCCGGAACTGGACGTGGCGGTGGCCTCGGCCTCGGCCGAGGGCGCGTTGGGCGCGCGGATGATCGGTGGCGGGTTCGGCGGGTCGGCGATCGCGCTGGTGCCCGTCGACCGGCACGAAGCGGTGGTGCGGCGGGTGCTCGCCGGCTACGCGGAGCGTGGCTGGGCCACGCCCCGGACCTTCCCGGCCGTGCCCTCGGCGGGCGCGGGACGGGACCACTGAACAAGCGGACACTACGAAAGCGGGGATCACGGTGAAGCTGCTGGTCACGGGCGGTGCTGGGTACGTCGGCAGCGTGTGCGCGGCTCGGCTGGTCGAGTCGGGTCACGAGGTGGTCGTGCTCGACGACCTGTCGACCGGGCACGCCGACGCGGTCCCCGACGGGGTCCGGCTGATCGCCGAGAACATCGACGACGTGATCGGCTCGGTGCTCGCCGAGGGCTTCGACGGCGTGCTGCACTTCGCGGCGAAGTCGCTGGTCGGCGAGTCGCAGCAGGACCCGGCGAAGTACTGGCAGGGCAACGTCGTCACGTCGCTGCGGCTGCTGGACGCGATGCGCGAGCACGGCACGCCGCGCCTGGTGTTCTCCTCCACCGCCGCCACCTACGGCGAGCCGGACCAGGTGCCGATCGTGGAGACCGCCCCGACCCGGCCGACCAACACCTACGGCGCGACCAAGCTCGCGATCGACCACGCCATCACCGGCTACGCGACCTCGCACGGCCTGGCGGCGGTCAGCCTGCGGTACTTCAACGTGGCGGGCGCGTACGGGCGGTTCGGCGAGCGGCACGCGACCGAGACGCACCTGATCCCGATCGTGCTCCAGGTGGCGTCGGGCAAGCGGGAGAAGGTCGCCATCTACGGCGACGACTACCCGACCGAGGACGGCACCGGCGTGCGCGACTACATCCACGTGGTGGACCTGGCCGACGCGCACCTCAAGGCCCTGGCGCACGCGACCGGCGGCGAACACCGCATCTACAACCTGGGCATCGGGGTCGGCTTCTCGGTCCGCCAGGTGATCGACGCGTGCCGTGAGGTCACCGGCCACCCGATCCCGGCGGAGGTGTCGCCGCGCCGCTCGGGCGACCCGGCGGTGCTGGTGGCGTCCGCCGAGCGCGCCCGGACCGAACTGGGGTGGAAGGCGGAGCGGGTGGACCTGACCGGCATCGTGCGCGACGCGTGGGAGTTCACCCAGGCCCGGTCCCGGCAGGAGGTCTGATGAGCGGCAAGATCCAGGCCGGCGACTTCGCCGACCTGTCCGCGTTCAACGCGCTGCCCCGGTTGGGCTCGCTGGCCCTGTCCCCCGACGGCACCCGGCTGGTGACGGTGGTGTCGGAGCTGTCCCCGGACGGCAAGACTTGGCAGGGCGCGCTGTGGGAGGTCGACCCGGCGGGCGAGCGCCCGGCGCGCCGGCTGACCCGGGCCGCGAAGGGCGAGTCGAGCCCGGCGTTCACCCCGGACGGCTCGCTGCTGTTCCTGTCCGCCCGCCCCGACCAGGAGGCGAAGCCCAACGGGGGCAAGGCGAAGGACAAGACCGCGCTGTGGCTGCTGCCCGAGGTCGGCGAGGCCCGCGAACTGCTCCGCCCGACCGGCGGCGTGGAACGGCTGGCGGTGGCCCGTGACACCGGGGCGCTGCTGCTCACCGCCGGCGCGCACCCGACCGCGGAGTTCGGCGAGTCCGACGAGGAGCTGCGCAAGTCCCGCGAGGACGCCGGCGTCACCGCGATCCTGTACGAGTCGTACCCGATCCGGTACTGGGACGCCGACCTCGGCCCGACCTACCCCAGGCTGCTCACCGGGTCGTTCGACCCGGCGGGTGAACGCCTGGACCCGGCGGACCTGGTCGACCTGACGCCGGAGGCGGCCACCAGGCTGGACGACTCCGCGGCGATCAGCCCGGACGGCCGGTGGGTCGTGCACACCGAGCGGGTCGACGTGAGCGCGTACTACGGCGCGCGGGTCCGGCTGCGGCTGTCGGCGGCGGACGGCACGTCGAGCCGGGTGCTCGCGGACGTCGACGGGCACTCGTTCGCCCAGGCCACGTTCCTGCCCGACTCGTCCGGCGTGATCGCGATCCGCACGTACGACTCGACGCCGGACCGGCCGTGGCGCAACGCGCTGGTGCGGATCTCCCTGGACGGCACGATCACCGAACTCGCGCCGGACTTCGCCGAGGAAGCCGAGCACCCGGTGGTCAGCCCGGACGGCGCAGCGGTGTACTTCACCAGCTCCCACCGCGGCCACCAGCCCATCTGGCGGCTGGACCTGGCGTCCGGCGACCTGATCAAGCTGACCGCGACCGGCGCGTACAACGACGTGCAGGTCGGCGCGGACCACGTCTACGCGCTGCGCAACGCGTTCGACCACTCCCCGCAGCCCGTGCGCCTGGAGTTGGCGGAGCCCGACCAGCGGGCCGTGCCGCTGCCCGCACCGGGCGTGGTCGAGTCCCTGCCGGGCACCCTGACCGAGATCGAGACGGTGGTCGCCGACGGCCGCACCGTCCGCGCCTGGCTGGTGCTGCCGACCGGCTGCTCCCCGGAGCAGCCCGCGCCGCTGCTGCTGTGGGTGCACGGCGGCCCGGTGATGAGCGCGAACAGCTGGAGCTGGCGCTGGAACCCGTGGCTGATGGCCGCGCGCGGCTACGCCGTCCTGTCGCCGGACCCGGCGCTGTCCACCGGCTACGGCCCGGAGTTCATCGAGGCGGGCTGGGGCAGCTGGGGCGCCGAGCCGTACACGGACCTGATGGCGATCACCGACGTGGCCGTGCGCCGCGACGACATCGACGACAGCCGCACGGCCGCCATGGGCGGCTCGTTCGGCGGGTACATGGCGAACTGGATCGCGACCCAGACCGACCGCTTCAAGGCCATCGTGACCCACGCGTCGCTGTGGCACCTGGACGCGTTCACCGGGAGCACGGACGACTCGTACTACTGGATCCGCGAGATGGGCGACCCCCTCCGGCAGCAGGAACGGGTGAGGGCGAACTCACCGCACCTGAGGGTGGCCGACATCAAGACCCCGATGCTGGTGATCCACGGGGACAAGGACTACCGGGTTCCGATCGGCGAAGGGCAGCGGCTCTACTTCGACCTGGTGCGCCACGGCGTACCGGCGAAGTTCCTGTACTTCCCGACCGAGAACCACTGGATCCTGACCCCCGGCAACGCGAAGGTCTGGTACGAGACGATCTTCTCCTTCCTGGCTCAACACGTCCTGGACGAGCCCTGGCACCGCCCGGACCTCCTCTAGCCGCGCGACCCGTCCAGCCGCCCGACACCGCTATGGCCGGCTAGGGAGGGGCGGTGCACCCAATCGCCCCTCCCGAGCCGACACACCGGTCCACTGTGGACTGTTCGGCGCCGGGTCGGACCGCGTTGCCGGCCGGTTGAGGATGTGCGTCGCACGGCCGTCACACCGAGGTCACCCGGCCGGGCCCGGGACTCGTCCCGGGCCCGGGACTCGTCCCGGGCCCGGTGGGGCTACGTCAGGCCTTGAGCACCGACAGGCCGACGTCCCAGGGCTGGTGTGCCAGGCGGCCGGTCGGTGCTCGTGCGGGGTGCGCGGTTGCGGTGCAACGATTGCGACCGACGTCCCGCAACGTGCCGGATCACGACAGCCCACCGGTTCACCACAGCCCGCAGGTTCACGACAGGCCGCCGGATCACGACAGACCACCGAACAGCTCCCGATTGGCCCGACTCCACTCGACCTTGCCGCGAAGGTCGTCCAGCACCCCACCGTCCACCCAGGACCGCTGAGGCTCGACCCCGTGCCGGGCGAGCGATTCGACGTCCCGGATGGTCTGCTCCTGCCGCCGGACGACGGCGTCGACCAAACCACCGGTGTCCGAGAGCCCGTACGCCTCGGCGAAGATTTCGATCCGGCTCCACCGGTCCGGCGGCCCCGCGAACCCGAGCCACCGCACGGCCTCTTCGTCGCTCCGGAACGGCGCGACGAACTCCAGCGCGTACGCCACGTCGTCCAACGGGTCACCGGGCCGGGCGAAGTCGAAGTCCAACAACCCCACCGGCACCAGCCCGTCCCAGACCACGTTCCACGGCCCGAAATCACCGTGGCACACCACGCCGCCCGTCACGTCGGCAGGCAGTGCCCACGCCGCGTCTTCGGGCACCACGAACCCCCGCGACGCCTCGTGGAAATCCCGCAACAGCCGGGCAAACCCCCGCAGCCCCTCATCCGGAACGACCCGCGCCCACCCATCAGCCCCGGAGTCGCCCGGGATGTGCGTCAACACCTCCCGACTCCCGGTCAACCCGAGCGGCTTCGGAACCCGGTCGAAGCCGACGCTGTGCAGGTACTCCAGGAACGCATGGACCACCGGAGTCCACCACCCGGCCGGCCGCACCACTCGCCCACCACCGACGACGATCTCTCGCTCCCCCACATCTCCGGACCCTAACGGCCCCGTTACCTTCTTCGTGGGTTCTGATCAAGAAGCTGTGGTCGCCGGGTCCGGCATGACTTACGCCCCCAGTCGAACGCATGACCCGGGGGTGGTGGTGTCACCGGACCCGGTGGCATCGCCGGACCGCTCATAGGGACACGGCCACCTTTGGGTAGATCTCGTCGTAACGTGGCTGCCGGCCGACGATGCCCGACCCGCGACCACACCGCACGAGACGGAAGACACCCGGCATGACCAGCGGCTACCAGGTGTTCCTCGGCCTGGACGTGGGCGAGGGCGAACACCACGCCGTCGCCCTGGACGCCACCGGAAACGACTGCGCGACGCCCACGTCATCGCCGACGCCGCCCGAACCCTGCCCCACACCCTGCGCGCGGTCGACACCGGCGACGAGACACTGGCCGAACTCGGCGTGCTGGGCGGCTTCGAACGACGACCTGGCCGCGAGGCCACCCGCATCTCCAACCGCATCCGCGACCTGCTCACCGGCATCCACCCCGCATGGGCGACAGACTGGTCGAGCAGATTTGGACCGCCCTGGACGAGCAGACCGTGACCGTTCCCGGCACCACGGCCGCCGACACGGTCCTGCCCAGGCTCGCCGACAGCCTCAAAACCGTTCTCCACCAACGCATAAGCGTCGCCGACGAGGTCGAGGGGATGCTTGATGCGCACCGTCTCGTCCCGGTCACCCGCCGCTCCGGCTCGTCGATCAAGGGCGAGCATCCGGCGCGGACCGGCAACCGCAAGCTCGAAGCGCGTTCTTCCTCGCCGCCTTCGCAGCCCACTCCGACCCGACCAGCCGCGCCTACTACCAGCGCAAACGCGACGAGGAGAAGAAACACAACGCCCCGATCCGCCTGGCCCGACGACGCTGCGACGTCCTGTCCGCCATACCTGCATCAAAACCCACGACCGACAACCCGACCCGCTCCCACCCCTGCTGCGGCTTGACAACCACATAGGGACACCCCCGGCTTCCGCTCCCGGTTCGCGGAAACCGCGCTCGGTAAGAGGGAACGCCGCCGGTACTCACGACCGCCGCGCCGGTGAAGGTGACCAGGGTTGCCCCGGTTCCATGGGCGGATGCGCCGCAAAGGCTGCGCGCTCGGTGTGTCAGCCGGTCTTCTCCTCTCGGTCGAGGTCGTCGGTTGGGCGGTCGCCGGCGGCGGGGAGGACGTCTGTGGACGGGGCGCACGCGGGCGGGGCGCTGGTGGTGCCGGCGGTGGTGGTGTCGTCTGAGTTGAGGGCGCGGCGGTCGGGAGCGGCTGTGTCCGGGGAGGTTGTGGCGACGGGACCTCCCTCGCTGTGGTCCGGGTCGGGAGTGCCTGTGGCGGCTACATCCCGGTCGGCGCCTGCCCGGTCGGCGCGGGCCGAGTCTTCGGCAGCCGAGTCGTCGGAGGCGAGATCGTCGCGGGCCGAGCTGTCGTGGGATGGATCGTCGTGGACCGGGCCGTCGTGGGATGGATCGTCGTGAGCCGGGCCGTCGTGAGCCGGGCCGTCGTGAGCCGGGCCGTCGTGAGCCGGGCCGTCGCGCGCCGGATCGTCAGCGGCCGGATCGCTGCGGGCCGGATCGTCACCGATCGGCGTGTCGCCGACCGAGGTGTGACCGCTCGGGATGTCGCCGGCTGAGGTGTCGTCGACCGGGGTGTCGGGGCTCAGGTCTTCCTCGGTGGGGAACCAAGGGGCGCCGGCGGCTCGTTCCGCCAGTTCTCGGACCGTTGTCGGTGACATTCCGTTTTCCAGCGCCGTGCGCAGCAGCACGGACAGGCGGTGGCCGGGTAGGGCTTCCTGGGCCCGGTCCAGTGCCATCAAGGCCAGTGCGCCATCCCCCCGGATGTAAGCCGAGAACGCCAGCAGCGCCGCCGGTTCGGCCATTTCCGGGTGCGGTGTCGCACGGGTGAGTTCGGTCCACAGGCGTTCGGCGGCGATGGCGTGTTCGCCGATCGCGTCGGCCAGGCTGGCGTCCCGCACCCAGAGGTCGGACAACGCGTATGCGAGATTCGCTATCTCCTGGTCGGTCAGCGGGCGGGCCCGGTCCTTTGTCCTCGCCACCTCGGCTCGGACCAGGTTCCGGTGGCGGAGCATGGTTCTCGGGTCGTCGTAGTCGTGGGCTTCGGCCTCGGCGGCCAGCTGGTCGAGCAGGGCGGACCGGCGGGTCAGGGCTTCGGCCGGGTCCGGGGCGAGGGTGGCGGCCAGGGCCGCGCGGTCCCGGTGCGTCACGAAGCCCTGGACCACGGACTTCGCGGCTACGGCGGTGGTGGTCGGGTCCGGGACCGTCCCGGTGTCGCCGAGGTCGTGGTAGCTCACCCACCGGGAGCCCTTGGCGGTGGCCGGGCACCAGATCGAGCAGGTCACGGGGACGCCCGCGTACGCCAACGACGCCTCCAGGTGCGCCACGAGGTGTTCCCGGGGCAGGTCTTCGGGTGGGTCGCCGCGTCCGCCGCCGATGACCAGCGCGACCACCCGGAGGTCGGGGTGGCCCCGCAACGGCATGGCGAGTTCGTCGGCGACCCTGCGGTCGTTGCGCGTGTGCGGCAGGTCGATCCGGAGCGTCTGGGCGATCAACCCTCCTTGCAGCAGGATCAGGATCAGGGAATCGACGGGGTGGAATCCGATCAGGTACGGCAGTGCGGCGATCAGGTCGCCCGGAGTGCGGAGCCGGCCGCCGGATTTGGTGAGGGATGTCATGGGGTCGATCTTGGACTTGGATTTGCCGGAGTGCCACCTGCGCTCTCCGATATGTGGACAACTCGGCGGCGTCACCCATTCGTGGAACCGACAGACAAGCCCGTAGCGGACGCGTATACGAACCACATAAGAAAACAACTCCCCCCTTACGCAGTGCACAAGGGGGGAGCGGCAGAGAAAATCAGCAGGAGGGCGCGACCCGACCGTCAGAGCCCGTATACACGTACGCGTCGGAGATGTACCCGGACCCGATCCGGTCCCACAGGCTGGTGGTGCCGTACTTGCCGGTGACCGACTGCCCCTTGGCCTGGCAGCGGATCGTCACGGTGGAGCCGCTGGCCACGGACCCCACGGCCGCGTAGCTGGTCCCCGGACCGGAGCGCACGGTGACCGCCGCGCCGGTGTCGGTCCCCACGGTCCCGGTCACACCGCTGCACGAGTTGCGACTCGTGTAGCTGCGCGTCCCCCAGTAGTACGCCTGGGCACCGTTGAACACGGCCTTCTGGTCCGCGCCGTTGAGCCTCTGCTCGTAGTGCAGGTGCGGGCCCGTCGATCCGCCCGTGGTGCCGACGTTGCCGATCTGCTGCACGAGCCGCACGGACTGCCCGACGCTCACCCGTTGCGCGGACAGGTGCGCGTACCGGGTCCGCCAGCCGCCGCCGTGGTCGATCTCGACCCACCGGCCGTAGCTGGTGCTGCCCTCGTTCGCGACCCTGGTCACGGTGCCCGCAGCCGACGCGACGACCGGGTCGCCGTCGTCGTTCGCGCGGTTGAAGTCCACCGAGTTCGCGGGGCTGTGGTTCGTCCGGGTCTGGCCGTCCCACACCTGGTTACACGGGAACGGGAGCTGGAAGTTCGGCGCCGCCGCGGCCTCGCCCTGCGTGAGAGCGAGACCGAACAGCGGCGCGGCGAGGACCGTGGCGAGCAAGCGGCGCATCTACCGACCTCCTTGACGACTGGGTGTGGCGATCGGACCACATCCAGTTGTCAGGTGGAATACTCACCAGGTAGTCAGTTGGTGAATTTGTCACTAACCAATCGAACGGCGCAGCGCCGCCGGGCCGCCGACCACGGGGAGTTCCACCACCGTGGACGTCAGGTCGACGGACAGCCCCGCACCCGGCTTGGGCCGCAGCGTGTAGTCGTAGTCACTGGAGATCACCACGAACTCCAGCGAGTGCCCGGCGGGCACGACGTAGTCCTGCGGCTGCAACTCGACCTCGATCCGGTACTGGTGCCCCGGCGTGATCGGCTTCGTCCTCGACGGGTTGTTGCGGTTCTGCGGGTCGGTCCACCCACGCGTGATCACGTGGCTGGTCCCGTCCGGCGCACGATCCACCAGCAGCGCCGTCACGTTCGCCGCCGGCCGGTCGAACGACACCGCGAGGTCCACCCGCGGCGTGCCGGACAGCCGCAGCGGCGTCGCCGAGGCACCGGTCGCGTAGGACAGCCGGTTGCCGGAGCTGGGCAGGTCGACCAGGTCTTCGGCGAGCTTGGACGAGTCGTCACGCAGCGACTCCACCACGGGCCGTCCCGGCACGGCCGACGACCGCAGCGCGCCCTTGGACGAACCACCGGCCCACGGGAACAAGCGGGCGGTCGACGTGCCCGGAGCGGGCCAGTCGGCCTCGTCCACCCACGTCGTCCTGTCCTCACGCTGGATGGTCGACTTCGGCTCCTTCTCGATGCCGTTGTCGAGCCCGTACAGGTAGTGGCTGAACCACTTGTTGATGGTGCGCCGCCACTCCGCGGACCGCAGCGTGTCCGGGTCGGTGTGGCCGGACTGGTGCAGCCAGATCTTGTGCTCGACGCCGTTGCGCCGCAACGCTTCGTACCACTGCGCCACGTGCTTGGTCTTGACGTTCCAGTCGCTCAGCCCGTGCACGGCGAGCACCGCCGCACGGACCTTGGAGGCGTCCTTGACGTAGTTCCGCTCGTCCCAGAACGGGCTGTAGTCGCCGGTCACCCGGTCCTGGTTCCGCGCGACCTCCGCGATCACCGGCTTGCAGATCTCCCGGTCCGACCGCGTGTAGACGTACTCGGCGAGCACATCGAGGTCCTCGCCCTGGTACGTGCCGGGCGCGACGACCGCACCGTCCGCGCGGTAGTAGTCGTACCAGCTGGAGATGGCCGCGATCGGCACGATCGCCTCCAGGCCCGCCACCCCGGTCGACGCCACGGCGTTGGGCAGGGTGCCGTTGTACGACACGCCCATCATGCCGACCTTGCCGGTGGACCAGGTGGCCTTGACGGCGGCGCCGGACGCGTCGCGCGCCGGAGCCCGTCCGTTGAGCCAGTCGATGACCGACTTCGACCCGATGGTCTCGTTGCGACCGCCCGAGGTGGGGCAGCCGCTGGACTTGCCGGTGCCGAGCGATTCGGCGTACACCACGGCGAATCCGCGCGAGACGAAGTACGCCTCGTACCGCGTCGAGGTGATGGGAGCGGCGTCGGGACCGACGGCCGCCGCGATCCGCTCGTCCGCCTGGGCCTTCAGCACCGACCCGTCGCGCTTGTCGTGGCCGCCGCGCCGGTTGGGCACGTACAGCTCGACGTCGACGTTGTGGTTGGCCACCTCGTTGCCGCCGGAGAAGTACGGGCTGTTGAAGAACACCACCGGCACCTTGAGGCCGCGGTCGGTGGCGGTCTGCCGGACGACCTCGGTGTAGACCTCGTCGTCCCGGCCGTCGCGGTCGCTGTCGACCGGCGCCCGCACCCAGACGCTCTCCTTCACCACGTCCTTGGCGTCGAAGACGGGTTGCGCCTCGCCGTCCTTGAACACCGGGCCTTCCGGCGCGGCCGAGGCCACCGCGGGCAGCAGGCCCAGCGGCAGCGTTGCCAGAGCCGCCAGCACCACGGCTCGACGAACACCCTTCACGGCTGTTCCCCCATCATGTCCAGGACAGGTTTCGTGCAGACCCTTCCCCCACCCCGCAAGACGTGTCAAGAGCCCGTCCAGTCCATTGTGGACGACCCGGGCAATACCCGCCGATCGGCTCTTGACCAGCGCTGACCGGACGTGCAGACTCCCCGCGCCATGCTTGGATTCATCGCCGCACTGCCCAAGGTCGAGCTGCACGTCCACCTCGTGGGCTCAGCGTCCCCCGACACCGTGCTGACGCTCGCCCGCCGGCACCCGCACCGCGGCGTGCCGACCGACGAGGCGGAACTGCGGCAGTTCTACGAGTTCACCGGTTTCGGCCACTTCATCGACGTGTACGCCAAGGTCAACGCACTGGTGACGACAGGTGACGACGTGGCCGCGCTGGTGCTGGGGCTGGCCGAGGAGCAGGCGCGGCGCAACGTCCGCTACGCCGAGGTCACGGTGAGCGCGACCAGCCACCTCCGGGCGGGCATCGCGCCGGAGGAGCTGGACGAGGCCCTGGCCGGCAGCCGGGCCGAGGCGTTGGCGGAGCACGACGTGGAACTGGCGTGGGTGTTCGACGTTCCCGGCCTGTGGGATCGCGATTTCGGTCTCACGACCGCCCGGTACGCCATCGACCACCGCCCGGCGGGGACGGTCGGCTTCGGGTTGGGCGGTTTCGAGGCCGACGCGCCGCGCCGGGCGTTCCGCGAGGCGTTCGCGCTGGCCCGCGACGCCGGCCTGCACTGCGTGCCGCACGCCGGGGAGACCACCGGTCCGGACCAGATATGGCAGGCCGTCGACGACCTGAACGCGGTGCGGGTGGGGCACGGGACGAGCGCCGTGCGCGACCCGGAACTGCTGGCGCACCTCAGGGACCACCGGATCACCCTGGAGGTGTGCCCGACGTCGAACCTGCGCACGGCGGCCGTGGCCCGGATCGAGGACCACCCGCTTCCCCGACTGCTGGAGGCGGGTGTGCCGGTCACGCTGGCCACGGACGACCCGGGCATGTTCCACACCGACCTGAACCGCGAATACCTGCTGTGCCACGAGGAGTTCGGCCTGGGCCGGAGCGAACTGGCGGACCTCGCCCGCGCGGGCGTGCGCGCCAGTTTCGCCTCCGACCAGCGGAAGGCCGAACTCCTCGCCGGGATCACCGCGACCGAACAGGCGTCCTGACCCGTCCGCTCGCGATCGCCACACCGAGCGCCGCCAACGCCATCAGCGCGGCCACCCAGTTCGGTGCGGTGTAACCGAATCCGGCGTCGATGGCGACGCCTCCGAACCACGCGCCCGCCGCGTTGCCCAGGTTGAACGCGGCGATGTTCGCCGCCGAGGCCAACGCCGGAGCACCCTCGGCCTGTTGCAGCACCCGGGTCTGCAACGGCGCGACGGTCGCGAACCCGGCCACGCCGAGCAGGGCGATCGTGATCGCGCCGAGCAACTGCGACTGGGCGGTGAACACGAAGGCCACCAGCACGGCCGCCAAGGCGGCCAGGATCGCGTACAGGCTCGGCATGAGGCTCCGGTCCGCCGCACGCCCGCCCACCACGTTCCCGACGCACAACCCGGCCCCGAACAGCACCAGCAGCCACGTGACCGCGCCCGGCGAGAACCCGGCCACCTCGGTCATCATCGGTGCGATGTAGGTGAACGACGCGAACACCGCGCCGAAGCCCAACGCGGTGGTGCCCAGGGCCAGCCACACCCCGGGCCGCCGGAACACCTCCAGTTCGCCGCGCAGTCCGTCCGACGCGGGCTGCGGCGGCACCAGGGCGATGATCCCCACCAGTCCGACGACCCCGAGGAGCGTCACCGCCCAGAACGTCGAGCGCCAGCCGAACTCCTGGCCCAGCGCGGTGCCCATCGGCACGCCCAGGACGTTCGCCACGGTCAACCCGGTGAACATCAGCGCGATCGCCCGCGCCCGCCGTTCGGGCGCGACCAGCCCGGACGCCACCACCGCGCCGACGCCGAAGAACGCCCCGTGGCACAGCGCGGCCACCACGCGGCCGACCATCAGCAGGGCATAGCTGTCCGCCACCGCGGACAACACGTTGCCGAGGATGAACAGCGCCATCAGGCCGACCAGCAGCTTCTTGCGCGGCAGGCGTGACCCGCCGGCGGTGATCAGCGGTGCGCCGACCACGACGCTCAGCGCGTAACCGGACACGAGCAGTCCGGCCGACGGGATCGACACGTTCAGGTCGGAGGCGACCTGGGGCAGCAGACCGACGATCACGAACTCCGTGGTGCCGATGCCGAACGCGCCGATGGCCAGGGCGACGAGTGCGAGCGGCATCAGAGCTCTCCCAGCCAGGACGTGATCTCTTCGAGCAGCACACCCAGTTCGTCCAGCAACCCGTCCATGATCACGAAGCCGTGGATCGTGCCGTCGAAGTGCCGCACGTGCACCGGAACCCCGGCCGCCGCCAGCTTCTCGGCGTAACGCTCGCCGTCGGAGCGCACCGGGTCGTGCTCGGCGAGGCCCACGAACGCGGGCGGCAGACCGTCCAGCGACGCCCGGAGCGGGGCAGCGAGTTCCGTCGGCTCCTGTCCGTTCAGGTAGTGCGACCAGAACCAGCGCATCGCATCGCGCCGCAGGCCGTGGCCGACCGCGTTGTCGGCATAGGACTCGGTGTTGAAGTCGGTGTCGAGCGGCGGGTAGACCAGGATCTGGAACGCGAGCCCGGGGCCCGCCTCACGCGCCTTCAGCGTCACCGCTGCGGCCAGGGTGCCGCCGGCGCTGTCCCCCGCGATGCCGATGCGTTCCGGGTCGACGCCGAGTTGCCGGGCGTGGTGGAAGAACCACGCGGTGGCGGCGTAGCAATCGTCCAGGGGGATCGGGAACGGGTGTTCGGGGGCTTTCTGGTAGTTCACCGCGAACACGGCGTGCCCGGTGGCGTGCGCCAGCCGCCGCAGCGGCACGTCGTACACGTCGAGATTGCCGATCACGAAACCACTGCCGTGCAGGAACACGATCGCGGGGAACGGCCCGTCGCCCGACGGGTAGTAGACGCGTGCGGGCAGGTCGGCCGTGGGGCCGGGCACGAACAGGTGCTCGATCCGGGTCGGCAACGGCTCGCTCTGGAACCCCAGGTGCCCCAGGAAGGCTTGCCGCGCGTCGTGGACGGTCGACCCCTCCACCGGGGGCGCGCCCGCGGTCTTCTCCAGTGCGGCGCGGGCTTGTTCGTTCAGTGCCATGAAGCCATCGTGTGATCCGTTCATCCATAAGTCCAAGGCATGTTCCTTCTCAAAGCCATAAACTGGCTTCATGACACTGCGGCAGTTCGAGTACCTCGTCACGGTCGTGGACGAAGGCTCCTTCACCCGTGCCGCCGAACTGTTGCACGTGACGCAACCCGCGCTGTCACACCAGATCCGGGCGTTGGAACGCACCACCGGCACGCAGTTGCTGGACCGGCTGCCCCGCACCGTCCGGCTCACCCCGGCCGGTCGGGCCTGGCTGCCGTTCGCACGGGCGGCGCTGGCCGACGCCGAACGCGCGATGACGGCCGCCCGACGGGCAGGTGGCCTGGAGTGCGGCGAGCTGCACGTGGCGACGGTGTACTCGCTCACGCTCGGCGCACTGCCACCCGTGCTGCGGAAGTGGCGCGCGCTGCACCCGGACGTGCGGATCAGGCTGTTCGAACACCGGCACGCCGACGAGCTGCGGGAAGCGATGGCCGAAGGGCAGGCCGACGTGGCGATCGGGCCGGACCCGGTGGGGTGGGCCGGTTTCACGCGGGTGCTCGGCATGGAGGACTTCGTGCTGGTCCTGCCGCCCGACTCGGAGCACGAGAGCCCGGTGGACCTGCGGGCGTTCGCCGATCAGGGGTGGGTGCACTACGCGCCGGGCAACGGGCTGGCGGACGTGGTCGACGCGGCGTGCCGGGACCGCGGTTTCCAGCCGTGGGCGGCGGTGCGGACCGAGCAGACCGCGACCGTTCCGGTGCTGGCCGCCGCGGGACTGGGGCCCGCGCTGGTGCCGCGCAACGTGGTGCCGGAGCGGTTCGACGGGGTGGTGCTGCGGCCGGAGCCCCCGGTGCGGCGCGAACTGGTCGCGTACTGCCACAAAGATCCCGATCCGCTCACGTCCGCGTTCATCGGGTTGCTCGCCGAGGCAGGATGGGACGCATGAGGCTGGTCATCCTGGGCGGGGGCGGGTTCCGCGTGCCGCTGGTGCACAAGGCGTTGGTGGCCGACGGGCGCGTGGACGAACTCGTCCTGCACGACGTGGACGCGTCGCGACTCGCGAGCATCCGGGCCGTGCTGCACGGCGGGCCCCACGTCAGCGTCACCACGGACCTGGACGAAGCGTTGCCGGGCGCGGATTTCGTGTTCTCGGCGATCCGGGTCGGCGGGCTCGCCGGGCGGGCGATCGACGAGGAGGTGGCGCACGCGCACGGCGTGCTGGGGCAGGAAACCGTTGGCGCGGGCGGGATCGCCTACGGACTACGCACCGCCCCGGTCGCGCGGGACATCGCCCGGCGGGTCGCCCGGCTGGCCCCGGAGGCGTGGGTCATCAACTTCACCAACCCCGCCGGACTGATCACCGAGGTCATGGCGGAGCAACTCGGATCACGGGTGATCGGCATCTGCGATTCGCCGGTCGGGCTGTGCCGCCGGGTGGCACGTGCGTTGCAGGTCGATGACGCGACCTTTGACTACGCCGGGTTGAACCATCTCGGCTGGTTGCAGGGAGTCCACGTCGGTGGGGAGGACCTGCTGCCCCGGCTGCTGGCCGACGCGGAGGCCTTGCACTCGTTCGAAGAGGGCAGGCTGTTCGGCGTGGAGTGGTTGCAGGCGTTGGGCGTTATCCCGAACGAATACCTGCACTACTACTACGACACCCGAGACGCGCTGGGTGACGACCGGGGTGCTTTCCTGTTGCGTCAGCAGAAGCGCTTCTACGACGGTGAGGTGGACTGGGAGACCACCAGGCTGGAACGCGAGGCCACGTACATGCAGCAGGACCGCGACTCGTTGGAGGGCGGCGGGTACGAGCACGTCGCGCTCAACCTCATGCACGCCATTGCCGGTGACGAGCGCGCGACGCTGATCCTCAACGTCCGCAACGGTGCGACCTTGTCCAATGTGGATGAACAGGCGATCGTGGAGGTGCCGTGCACGGTCGACGCTGGCGGCGCGACGCCGTTGCCGGTGAGCCGGTTGCCCGACCACGCCGCCGGACTGGTCACGTCGGTCAAGGCGGTGGACCGACTGGTCATGGAGGGCACCCGGCAAGCGGCGCTGAAAGCGTTCGCGCTGCATCCCCTGGTCGACTCGGTGTCGGTCGCGAAAAGCCTGCTCGACAACTACACCAGGCGTCACCCGGAGCTGGCCTACCTGAGCTGAGCACGGCCGAGCGAGTCCGCACGGCGAGTCGTCTCCGGCAACCGCGTAACGCAGAGCCGCAGGACTTCCGCGCACGCCCGGTCCAGGTCGATGCGGTGTCCGACGGACACGAACACCGGCTTCACCCCGGCACGGGTCCGTAGCGCGCGACCGACGACCTCGCCGTCCTCCACCAGGTCGGTGGCCGCACCCCGTTCGTCGGAAGGCTGTTCGAAGCGACCCATCGGCGTCTTCGCCACGCCGACGCTCGGCAGGTCGGTCACCACCCCGATGTGGCACGCCAACCCGAACCGCCTCGGGTGCGCCAACCCCTGCCCGTCGCACACCAGCAGATCCGGCGTCACGGTGAGCTTGGACAGGGCGCGCAGCAGCGGCGGCAGCTCGCGGAACGCGAACAACCCCGGCACGTAGGGGAATTCGGCGTTTCCGAGCACCACGGCCGAGTCCACGGTCTCCATCGTCGACGCGTCCAGCACGACGATCGCCCCGGCCAGCCGATCGTCGTCGGCGTACGAGACGTCCAGCCCGGCCACGTACTGCACGGTCAACCCCGGATCGGTCGATGTCCGCACCCTTGGCCGCAGCCGTTCCTGCTCGGCGACCGCCTCCTCGGGTGTCACTCGTGCCTCACCGCCGCCCGGTGCGCGGCGAGCAGGTCGTCGCCGAAGTCGCCGGACCGCCTGCGCCACACGGAATGCGCGTGGTTGGCGTCGTTCGCGGTGTTGTCGTACTCGATCAGCAACTCCGGTCCCTGGATGCGGTAGTAGTGGCCCGCGCCGCGGCTGGTCGAACCCTCCCAGGCGAAGTGCAGCCGGTCCAAGTCGATTTCCTGGAACTCCTCGTCGGCCAGGTCGCCGTGCAGCCGGTCCAGGTAGTAGCGGACCAGCCCGAGCAGCAGCCCCCGTGACGGGCGGTCGAGCTGCGCGGGTGTGACGCCCTGCGGTTCGATGTCGCCGATCCGAGGCGCGTTGCCGGTGCGCAGGTCCGGTGGCGGACTATCGGCCACCACGGCGAGGCCGCGCGCGGTGCGTCCCATGCGGTCCAGCAGTTCGCGCGGCAACTCCTCCTCCAGCCGCAGCGGCTGCGTGACCGTGCGGCCCCGGTAGGTGACCCGGGCCGGATTCGCGCCGAGGAAGAACGGGGTGGCCGACACCCGTCCGTCGGCCACCACCACGCTCACCGACAGGTGGTGGCCCTCCACCCGCCACCCCCACGGCTCGTCCGAGCCGGGCAGGCCGAACAAGACCGTCCAGTAGTCGCCCTGGTGCCGGTCGCGGTGGCCGCCTTCCCGGTCGTCCAGCACGTCCTCCAGCGCCATCACGGCCGTGGCCTGCGCATACGCGTGCGGGCTGAGCACGCAGGACAGCAGGCGGTGCACGGCCTTGCGCTGGTCGCGGCGCAGTTCGCCGAGCACCACACCGGGCCGTGGGCCGGGCGTGTAGGCCCAGCGCCTGCGCAGGTCGTCGTCGGAGACGGCACGCACCGCGACCGCGCGCTGCCGTTCGTCGAGGAGGTCGAGCAAGCCGCGCGTGGCCTCGGTGATCTCGTGCAGCATCACTCGAACCTATATGCCTTCAGGTTGCACAGCAGCAGGTAGCAGTTGTGGAGGGAGCCGGAGGTATCGCCCAGGGAGCGGTAGATGCCCCATTTCGGGCGCAGCCGGTCGCCCAGCCTGGCATCGACGCCTGACTTCGTCCTGCGGCACTTCGATAAGATTGTTCACCAATTCGGATCAGACCGTTGTGCCCCTCCGGCTGTCGACGACCGGTGCTCGCCGACCTGTTCGGGAACCGGACCGCTGTCCGGATCGCCGTCGTGGGGTTGGTCGGGCAGGCCGTGGCCATCACCCGTTCCCCGGTGCGCCACGCCCGCCAACCGCAGTAAGCCACCGCAGCAGGCAACCGCAGCAGGCCTCCGCATGTGCCATCCGCCACCAAGCGCAGGAACGTGCCGAGCCGCCGTCCGGGCAGCGCGGTGAGCTGACATGCTGGGCCGGTGTGGAACGGTGAACTCCTCGATCTCGACGCGTACCTCGACCGGGTCGGCTTCCGGCTCGACCCGCAGGCCGACGCGGCCACCACGCTGCGCGGGCTGCACCGCGCGCACCTGAAGGCGATCTCGTTCGAGAACGCGGACATCGGCGCGGGGGTGCCGATCGCGTTGGACGTGCCGTCACTCCAGGACAAGCTGGTGCGGCGGAAGCGCGGCGGCTACTGCTACGAGCAGAACCTGCTGTTCGCCGCCGTGTTGGAGCGGCTCGGCCATCAGGTCACGGGGTTGGCCGCACGCGTGCTGCTGGGGCGCGAGGGTGACATCCCGCGCACGCACGCGTTGCTGCGGGTCGACCGGAAGTGGTTGGTGGACGTGGGTTTCGGGGGTGGCGGGTTGTTGACGCCGTTGCCGTTCACGCAGGGAGCGTTCGAGCAGCAAGGGGATTGGACGTTCCGGCTCGACCAGGAAGACGACGTGTGGACGCTGAAGTCGTTCCAGGGCGGCGAGTGGGTGTCGTTGTACGACTTCACGGAGGACCCGCGCACCCCCGCCGACTACGCGATCCTCAACTACTACCTGTCGACGAACCCGGCGAGCGCGTTCGTCGGCAGGCTGCTGGTGCAGCGCACCGACGAACGCGCCCGTTATGCGATCACCGACCGCGAGCTGACCGTGGCCACGCCCGGTGGCGGACCGCAGAAGCGCAGCCTGACCCCCGACGAGCTGGCCACCACGCTGCGCGACGACTTCGGCCTGGAGCTGCCTACAGCCACGGGTTGAGCACGGGCGGCTCGCCGGTCAACGTTCCCTTCGGCTCACGACCGGCGAGCCACCGGGCGATGTCGTTCAGCTCTCCCCGGACTTCGACCGCTTCCCCTGAACCGAGGGTCCACTCGCGACTGTCGTCGGTTGCCACCAGGGTCAGCCGCACCCCGTCCGGCACCCGCTGCGCCAGGAATTCCACGACGTGGTCGCAGAACTCGGGCGACCACCGGACCGGCGCCAGGTCCAGGTCGAACGTGTGGATCTCCACCTCCCGCCACACCGCGTACGCCGTGTCGCGGAGCGTGCCGTCCCGGTAGGTGACCGGGGCGTTCCAGTCGCGCACCCCGTCCCACGCCTTGGCCAGGCGGGTGACGGCGGTGTCGATCGCCGCGCGGTGTTCGTCGGCCGAACGGCCCGAGTCCGCCTCGATGGCGGCGTCCCGCGCCGGCCGCCCGCCGGGGTACGGCTCGACCTTCGTGCCCTCGTTCTCGGCTTGACGGGCCATGGCCGTGGTGACGTTCGCGATGTGCGCGAGCACGTGGCCGCGCGTCCAGCCGGGCAGCACGGACGGCTCGCCGACCTGGTCGTCGGTCAGCCCCGCGATGACCGTGCCGAGCCGGCGGTGTGCGTCGAACACGGCTTCGATCGGGGCGTTCTCGATCGTCACGACTCCCCCTAATGGTTCGAATTACCAAGACCGTTAGGAAACATAGCGGGGTTGCCCGCCGTGAAGTCCATTAGGATGCCGGGATGAGCCGGGCGTTGGAGTTCGCGGGCACGGTCCGTCACGACGGACACGGCGGGCTGACCGACGACCTCGCCACCGTGCACGGACTGGCGTCGTGGGCGGGCGTGGACGCAACGAGCGAGGACCTGCGGCTCAAGGTCGTGGAACTGCGGTGGGCCGTCCGATCACTGTTCGCACACGCGGTGGATGCCGACGAACGGATCGACACGCCGTACCTGATGCCGCTGGACGAAGCGTTGCGCCTGGTCAACGAGACGGCGGCGCGAGTCCCCAGGGCCGCCCGGTTGGAGTGGGAGGAGCCGTTGCGCATGCGCTACGTCGACTCCGCGACGGACGGCGAACGGCTGCTGGCGGAGTTGGCGACGGACGCGATCGAGTTCCTGGCGAGCGGGGAGCGCGCGGAGTTGCGCGCCTGCCCCTCCCCCAGGTGCATCAGGTACTTCGTCAAGGCGCACCCCCGGCAGCAGTGGTGCAAGCCGTCCTGCGGCAACCGGGCCAGGGTCAGCAGGCACTACCACCGGGCGCGCGACTAGCGGGTCGGCGGCCGGTGCACGAGGCCGAGGAACGCCGCCCACGCGCGAGGGTTCACCTGGAGCGAATCCCCTTGCGGCTGCTTGGAATCGCGGATGCCGGCACCCCGGCCGGCGATCAACCGGACCTCGACACACTGGTCGTTACCCGCTCCGCTGTAGCTACTCTTGAACCAACCGGTGTCCTGCATGGCTAGATCCCTTCCAGCACGGCTTCAAGTCGCGCCCTGGATTCTTCCGGACCGAAGGCGAGTTCTTGAAGCCGCTGGAAGCATCTGGCCAATACCGCCGTGTCCTCAGGATCGACGGTGTAAACGGAAGGCCCCCAGATGACCGGAAGCAAGCCCGCCCGAGGCGTCTTGTCGTCGAAGTCCAGCAGGACCATGGGGCCGTAGGGGCAGGGGTTGTCAGGGTGGGTCGAGTCGAGCAGCCGGAAGGAGACGTTGGGCTTCTCCATGGCGGCCAGGAGGTGCTCGACCTGACGGCGCATCACACGCGGGCCACCGACCTGGGTGGCCAGAGCGTCGTCGGTGACGACGAAGACCAGTTCCTTGCCGGACAACAGCTTCTGCCGCTCCAGCCTGAAGGCCACCCGGTTGACCCGCTCCTGGTAGGACGACTCCCACAGGACGCCGTCCGCCGTGGCCATCTGCGCCTCGGCGTATTCCGGGGTCTGGAGCAGCCCGGGGACGACACCTCGGTCGTAACTGGAGATCCGGGTGGCGAGCGACTCGACGTCGGCGTTCCGCTGGAAGTTGCCGGGAAGAAGGTCGACATACGTGCGCTTCGGGTGACGCTTGCGGGCTTCGACTCCCAACGCGAGCAGCTTCTCCCGGTCCTCCGGTGACGCCCCGAGGAAGTCGAGGACCAGGTTCAGTCGATCCTCGGTGAGGTTGGCGCGACCGTCTTCCAGGTCGATGATCCGCGTCCGTGCCCTGTCGATCAGCTCGGCCACTTCCGCCTGCGACTTGCCGGCCGCGAGGCGAAGGCGCCTCAACTCCGCGCCGAGCAGCCTCCTCGGCATGGTCTGCACTACCTCGCCCAAATCCAACTCCCTCACGATTCACCCGATCAGGCACACGCCAGTTCGGAATGTCGCGACTACCGTCATCGTACGTACGACTTACGGTTGTTCCGCACATCAGCCTAGATCGGAGACGCCATGAGCTTTGCAGGACCGACCGCGCAGGTGGGCGCGTGGGTAGTGGTCGAGACCGGGACCAAGATCGAGTTTGAGGCCAACGAACTGGAGGAGTCGGTGGAGTTCAAGTTCGACGCGAAGCCGCCGTTCGAACTCGTGCTGTCCCGCGAGACCGTGCAGCAGTGCCTGAACCTGTTCCCGCAGGCGTTGGCCCAGTTGGAAGCGGCCCGAAGCGGGCAGTCCGCCTAGTCCTGCGGGCGCTTGCCGGACCGGTGCACGACCCGGCAAGCGCCCGCAGGTACGCGCCTAACCCTGGACGATGTACGCCGTGAGCTGGTCCTGGCCTTCTTCCAACTGGCTGATCCGGCTCTTCACCACGTCGCCGATGCTGACGATGCCGACCAGCTCGCCACCCGACACGACGGGCACGTGGCGGATCCGGCGTTCGGTCATCAGAACCGTGAGGCTGTCCACCGAGTCCTTCGGCGAACAGGTGAGCACCTCGGCGGTCATGATGTCCGCGACCGCCGCTCCCAGCAGGTCCGCGCCGCGGTCGTGCAGGTGGCGGACCACGTCCCGTTCCGACACGATCCCGGCGATGCCGTCCGACCCGACGACGACCATCGCACCCACGTTGTGCTCGGCCAACGCGGCGACCAGTTCCGCCACCGAGGCTCTTGCGTCGACCGTGGCCACGGCCGCGCCCTTGTTCCGCAACACGTCAGCGATCCTCATGTGGCGCCTCCCTGATCCCAGCCAGATCCGGTGCTCCCCCCGCAGGCTAGTTCGCACGCGCCCCCAGCGGCAGGCCATGCGCCCGAAGAGACCACATTTCTGCGGCTGAGGCGTCGCCACCGACCGCCGTGATCACGGTGAGCAGCACAACGTGCGTGCGGAAGCCACCAACGGCCGCACCCATCGCCGGTCCGGTCGAGAACCCGAGGGTGCGCAGCAGTGACGTCACGTCGCCGGACATGCCGACGAGAGCGTCATGGGGTGCCGCTCGGGACGGAGCGCAGCACACTACCGTCCACAGTGGACGCTACGAGCGTGGTGGTCGATCTACCGGGGAACGCCGAAGCACCGCCGACGCCACGAAACGACTCGTGGCGCCGGCGGTGAGGAAGGCCGGCCGCGAGCGGCAGGAATGGTCCGCGCACACCGGCGCCGCGTGATGTCACGGCGCCGGGTTCACGGCGGATTCAGCCGCCGGTGCGGCGGAACACCCTGCGCCCGACGAAATCCGCCTGGTGCGGCCGGCCGGGGTTCTTGCTCACGCCGGAGTTCTTCCCACCGTGGCCGCGACGTTCACGGCGGTTCGGCAGGACGTTCTCCTCCGGTTCGAGCTGCTCGGGTGCGGACTGCCCGGTTTCGGGCTGCCCGGATTCGGACTGCCCGGATTCGGACTGCCCGGATTCGAGCAGCTCGGCGTCACCCGGAATGTTCTTCTGATCGGTCATCGGTCCCTCCTGGGGTGAGGCGAAGTCGCTGGTCAGCGACGCCGCATGGCGTACTGGCGCGGGTTGACGACGACTCGTCCACCGCCGAAACGCGGCTGGGACACGCCGCCCGAACGCCGGGCGCGCCGGTTGTTCGGCTGACCGTCGGATTGTTCAGTGCGCATGGTGGGCATACGACCGCCTCCTGGAAAAAATATCGAGGCGTGCAAAGGCGTACGACCCCTCACGAAAAAGGAAAGGGTCGCCGAAGAGCCGCTAGGGCCACCAGGAGATGAGCGCTCGGCACCGGCTCACCGGCCGGGTGCGGCGCGAAGGAGGAAGAATCCTCAGAGGTAGATCTGGAAGAACATGGCCATGACGTTAGCGTGTCGCGGCCCGTGCTGCCAAGGTTTTTCTCGGGCGATCAACGACACACCTCCGAAACTGTCCGATGTGGACATTCAGACCACTGCCGGAACCGACCGCCGGGCCCGGCGGACCGCCGGGCCCATCGCCAGCGCGGCGGTCAGGAACAGCGCACCCAGCACCAGCCAGCCCACCACTCCCCCGCCGAGCACCAGCGTGGTCAGCAGCAACGGCCCCACGGTCCGCGCCACGGCCGTCCCGGTGCCGTAGAAGCCCTGGTACTGGCCCTGCCGGTCGGCCGGCGCGAGACCGAACCCGATCTCCCACGACCCCGCCCCGTGCGCCATCTCGCCCACCACCTGCACGGCTGCCGCCACCACCAGGACCACCACGGCCGGCCACGTATCCGCTCCGGCTGACAACGCGAACACGCCGCAGCTGGCCAGCAGGAGCACCCCACCGCGCCGCACGGACCGGACCGCCGTACCCAAGTCCGTCACGCCACGGGCCATCCGCACCTGCCCGAGCACCACGGCTCCGGTGTTCAGCACGAACAGCAGGCCGACGATCCAGCTCGGCGCGTCGGTTCGTTCGACGATCCACAGTGGAACGACGAGGCTCAGCATCGGCATGTAGAGCAGCAGAACCGCGTTCAACAACGCCACCACCGCATACGGCCGGTCCCGCAGCACACCCAGCCGCCTCGGCCCGCTGACGGCCGTCACCACCTCGGGCAATCCGCGCAGCACCGCCGCCGCGACCAGGAACCCGACCGCGTCGACCGCGAACACCACCAGGTACGCGGCCTCGGTGGCCAGGTGCAGCGCCAGCCCACCGAGCCCGGCTCCGACCGCGAGCCCCGCGTTGACCACCGACTGGAGGAACGCCCGGACCTTCGTCCGCCGCTCCGGCCCCACCAACCCCGCCAGCAACGCGTGCCGCGCCGCCTGCAACCCGCTCTGCCCGCACGTGTAGACGCCCGCGGCCAGCAGGAACGCGGGGAACGACCGCACCACGAGGAACGCCGCCAACGCACCCGCCGTGACCACCGCCAGACCGACCGCCAGGCGTCTGGGCCCGAAGCGGTCGGCCAAGTGCCCGAGCGGCACCCCGACCACCGCCCCGACCGCCCAGGCCAGCGTCAGGGCCAACCCGACCTGCGTCGCGGACAGACCTACGACGCGGGTGAAGTACAGCGCGGAGGAGACGTAGAACGCGCCGTCCCCCACCGAGTTCGCCACCTGAGCAACCGCGAGGCGCTTCGTCGTTCCCATGCGGAGAACGGTAGGAACCGGATTGGCCCACGATAAGAGCCAAGATCAGGCCAATCGGTTGGGCCAATCACCCCAGGTCGTGATGTCGAGCCCGAGCACACCTGACCAACGGCCTGACTGAAGGTCAGCGGCTCCTTCGAAGGCTTGGGCTACTCGCTCCCGGTCGCCCGGTCCTCCACGACGTCGCTCACGACCTCGCCCTCCAGCACCTCGGGCTCCACGACCCGGCCGTCGACGATCCGGGGCGTCCCCGGCGACGACGCGAAGAAGCGGCGGGCGAAGCTCCCCATGGCCCGGGTGGTCACGGCGTCGAAACCACCGCCGATCACACCACCCACCAGGGGCACGCCCTTGGCCAGGGTGATGCCCGCCTTCGACGTCCCGTACTTCGCCAGCAGGGTGAACCCGACGCGCTTGTTCACCTCGCGGATGAGCTGGGCGGGGATGCGTTCGATCAGGCTCATGGTGAGCTTCGAGCCCGCCCGGATGCCGACCTTCTTCAGCACCTCGGTGCCCGCGTTGCCCAGCAGGCACACCAGGATCGCCGTGCGCACCTCGTCGCTGTCCAGGTCGTGCCCCTGAACCGCCGCGATGGACGCGATCAGGTGGGTCTGCACGAGGTACGCGGCGGCCACGTTGGCGGGCAGGGTCACCGGCAGGGTGATCAGGCCGCCGATGTTCATCGCGAAGCCCTGGATGCCGGCCGCCGTGACGTGCGTGCGGATGAGGTTGCGGATCGCCTCGTCGCGGGTCAGGCCCTGGGCGAGCAGGTCGCCGGCCACGTCCTGGGCGCTCTTGAACGGGCCGAAGCCCTCGATGCCGACGCGCAGCAGGTGGTCCACCGCGCCTTGCTGCGCCTTCACCAGCGCACCGGGTTCCTCGGCCATGGCTCCGAGGTTACGCGGTGCCGTCGGGGGTAGCCGTGAGGCATGGACATGTCTGCCTTGGGGAGGCTCGTCCGGGAACGCGGACCGTTCGCGTCGGTCTACCTGGACGCCTCGCACGACACGGAGGACGCGGCCAAGGCGCTGGAGCTGCGCTGGAGAGGGCTGCGGGAGGAACTCGAGCGGCAGGGCGCGGACGGCGACACGCTGGCGGCGATGGACCGGGCCGCGCTGGAGCCGGTCGTCGGCAAGGGCGGTCGGGCGCTCATCGCCGCGCACGGCACGCTGCTGCTCGACCGGGTGCTGCCGCGCCCGCCCGCCGCCGACACGGCCCGCTGGTCACGGCTGCCGAACCTGCTCCCGCTGGCCGGTCTGCTGGGTCCGGAGCTGCCGTACGCGGTGGTCGTCGTCGACCGGGCGGGGGCCGACCTGCACGGTTACGACGGGCACACGGAAGTGGACACCGAGGTCCGGGGCGACCCGCACCCATTGCACAAGGTGCGCGGCGGCGGCTGGTCGCACCTGAGGATGCAGCACAAGGTCGAGGAGACCGCCCACCACAACGCGAAGCTCGTCGCCGAGGCCGTCGACCGGCTGGTGTCGACCATCAACGCGCGGCTGCTGGTGCTCGGCGGCGAGGTGCAGGCCCGATCCGCGGTCCGCGAGGAGCTGGGCACCCGCTGCCGGGACGTCCTGATCGAGGTGGACAGCGGCAGCCTGGCCGACGGCGCCGACGACGAGTCGTTCGACGCGAAGGTGCGGTCCCTGGTGGCCCAGTACCAGGCAGACCTGGACAACGACGTGGTGGAGGAGTTCACCGCCGAGTCCGGGCGCGACCAGGGCCGGGCCGTGCAGGGCCTGGAACGGGTGGTGGAGGCGCTGCGCGAGGCGAACGTGGCCACGCTGCTGGTCGCCGACCGCGCACTGGCCCGCCGCACCGTGTGGACCGCCGACGACCCGGCGCAGGTGGCGACCCGGGAAGCCGACCTGCGTGCGCTCGGCCTGGACGACGTGGCCGAACTGCCCGCCGACGAGGCGCTGGCCGGTGCGGCGACCGCGACCGGCGCCCAGGTGCTGGTCACCGACGACACCAAGCTGTGGGAGGGCGTCGGCGCGCTGCTGCGCCACTAGGTCGGGAACGGAAAGGGGGGAGCGCCGGAGCGCTCCCCCTTTTCGGCGGCAGAACCGCTAGATGCCGGACGCGTTGGTCAGGGCGACCTTCTCGATGTCGTCCTTGTTCCTCGGCTCGATGACCTTCTTGTTGCGGCGGTTGCGCTTCTCCAGCCACGTCGCCACCCAGGTGAGCAGCAGGCACAACACGATGTAGATCGCGGCGATCACGATCGTCATCGGCACCAGCGGCCGGCCGAACTGCCCCTGGCTGCCGAGGTACTTCGCGTAGTTCAGCAGCTCCTCGTACTCGATGATGAAGCCCAGCGCGGTGTCCTTCAGCAGCACCACGAGCTGGCTGATGATGGTCGGCAGCATCGCCCGCAACGCCTGCGGCAGCAGCACCTGGACCATCACCTGCGTCTTGCGCATCCCCAGCGCGTACGCGGCCTCGGTCTGACCGCGTGGCAGGGACAGCACGCCGGCGCGGAACACCTCCGCCAGCACCGAGCCGTTGTAGAGCGTCAGCGCGGCCACCACGGCGACGAACGGGGTGAGCTTGATCTGCACCGTCGACAGGCCGTAGTAGAACAGGAAGATCAGGATCAGCAGCGGGACGGCGCGGAAGACCTCCACCAGGAAGGTGGCGGGCACCCGCCAGACCGCGTGCTCGGACAGCCGGCCCGCGGCCAGGATCGCGCCGAGCAGCACCGCAAGCAGCGCGGCCAGCGCGAACGCCTTCAGCGTGTTGCCCAGCCGCTTGACCAGCTCCAACTGGACCGTCTCGTACTGGAGCCACTCCCACATGCGCGGCTCGAACTGGCCGCTGTCGTAGAAGCGGTAGCCGATGAAGCCCAGCACGCCGAGCACACCGAGCAGGCCGACCGCGGCGAACAGCCGGTGCCGCATCCGCGCCCGCGGGCCGGGGACGTCGAACAGGACGGAGCTCATCGGGCCACGCTCCAGCGCTTCTCTAGGGCGCGTTGCACCAGGGTCAACGGGATCACCAGGAGGACGAAGCAGAACGCCACCCAGGACAGGCCGACCAGCATGTTCGCGCCCTCGTCGGACAGCACGTAGCTGATCGAGCCGGCGTCGGACACCGAGAAGCCGGCCGCGATGGTGGTGTTCTTCAGCAGCGCGATCAGCGTGCTGACCAGCGGCGGCACCACCGAGCGCATGGCCTGCGGCAGCACCACGCTGAACAGCATCTGACCGAACGTCAGCCCCAGCGCGCGGGACGCCTCCGCCTGCCCCACCGGCACCGTGTTGATGCCCGAGCGGACCACCTCGCAGATGAACGCCGAGGTGTAGAGGGTCAGCGCGACCACCGCGCCCTGGAACGGGTCCAGCCGCACGATCTTGAGCAGCGGGTAGGCGAACGCGAAGAAGAAGAACACCAGGGTCAGCGGGGTGTTGCGGACCAGGGTCACGTAGGCCGTGCCGGTCACGCGGAACACCGGGACCGGGCTGACCCGCAGCATCGCCAGGAGCGTGCCCAGCACCAGCGACCCGACCGCGGAGTACAGGAACAGCTGGATCGTGGTGCCGAATGCCCGGAGGAACAGGTCGGAGTAGGTGGAAAGGACGCTCATGGGACTTCCTCGCCGAGGGACGTCATGGGGGTGGCCGGTGACCACGCCGCGGACGACGTGGTCACCGGCCACCATCAGAGCTGATCAGTGGCGCCCACGGTGGGACCGCCCACGGTGGATCACGCCCGGTGGGACACCGACCCGGTGTGCGACCGGCCCACCGCGGAGCCGGAGCGCGACCGGATCAGTAGCGCTCGATCACCGGCTTCTGCGCCGGGGAGCCGGACTTGCCCAGCGTGGCGTCGTAGATCGCCTGCCACTCGTTGCCGGAGATCGCGGTCTCCAGGACGTCGTTCACCTTGTCCCGCAGCGGCTTGTCGTCCTTGGGCAGGCCGACGCCGTAGGGCTCCACCGAGAACGGCTTGCCGACCACCCGGAACTTGTCGCGCTCCTCCGCCGCGTAGCCCTTGAGGATCGCGTCGTCGGTGGTCACCGCGTCGATCGCGCCCTCGGCGAGCTTGGCCACGCACTGCGAGTAGTTCTGGTACTCGGAGATGTTCTCCGGCTCGGTGTAGCCCTTCTCCTTGACGTTCTTGATCGGCGTAGAGCCGGTGACCGAGCAGACCTTCTTGCCCTTGAGGGTCTCCGGGCCGGTGATCGAGTTGTCGTCCTTGCGCACCAGCAGGTCCTGGCCGGCGGTGAAGTACGGGCCCGCGAAGGCCACCTTCTCCTTGCGGCCCGCGTTGATCGTGTAGGTGCCGACGTAGTAGTCCACGTCGCCGTTGATCAGCGCCTGCTCGCGGCCGGCGGACGCGATCGCCTTGTAGTCGATCTTGTCCTCGGCGAAGCCGAGCTGCGCGGCGATGAGCTTCGCGATCTCGATGTCGAAGCCGCTGTACTTGTTGGTCGTCGCGTCCTTGAGGCCGAGGCCGGGCTGGTCCTCCTTGACGCCGATGACGACCTTGCCGCGCTCCTTCATCTTCTCGAACGTCTTGGAGCCCTCGACCTTGACGTCGGTGGCGACCTTCTGCGAAGGGGCCGGGGACGACGCGCCGGGGCTCCCTTCCTTGCCGCACGCGGTCAGGGCGAGGCCACCTGCCAGCAGCACCACCGCAAGGGTGCGAACCCTCATCGTCTTTCTCCTGCTCTTCTTCGGTGTCTGGCGGCGCCAGGCTCAGCGCCGCGGTCGGAGGAACTTCAGTGGGTCAGGATCTTGCCAAGGAAGTCCTTCGCGCGGTTGGACTTCGGCGCGGAGAAGAACGCCTCCGGCGTCGAGTCCTCGACGATCTCGCCGTCGGCCATGAAGAGCACGCGGTCGGCGGCCTTGCGGGCGAAGCCCATCTCGTGGGTGACCACGAGCATGGTCATGCCCTCCTTGGCCAGCGTGGTCATCACGTCCAGCACCTCCTGGACCATCTCCGGGTCCAGCGCGGAGGTCGGCTCGTCGAACAGCATCACCTTGGGACGCATCGCCAGGGCGCGGGCGATCGCCGCCCGCTGCTGCTGCCCGCCCGAGAGCTGGGCGGGGTACTTCTCCGCCTGGTTCGCGATGCCGACCCGCTCCAGCAGCTCCATGGCCGTCTTGCGGGCCTGGGCCGCCGGCGTCCTGCGGACCTTGACCGGCGCGAGCATCACGTTGTCCACGATGCTCTTGTGGGCGAACAGGTTGAACGACTGGAAGACCATGCCCACGTCCGCGCGCAGCCTGGCCAGCTCCTTGCCCTCGGCGGGCAGCGGCTGACCGTCCACCTCGATGGTGCCCTTGTCGACCGGCTCCAGGCGGTTGATGGTGCGGCAGAGCGTCGACTTGCCGGAACCCGACGGCCCCAGCACCACGACGACCTGGCCCTTCGGCACCTCCAGCGTGATCTCTTTGAGCACGTGGAGAGGCCCGAAGAACTTGTCCACGCCCGCCATCCGGATCATCGGCGGAGCAGGTGTGGGGGCGGTCATCCGGTCCTCCAGGGGGTTCCTTCAGCGATGGCGGGAAACCTAGGTGTGCGTCACCCACCAGTCCAGGCGGTTGAGCAAGACTTAGGGTCTCAACTCTGTCACAGGCAGGCGACAATAACTCGGGAGGACGCCGGTGCGCGTGCTGTTGGTCGAAGACGACGACCGCGTCGCGGAAGCGCTGGTCCCGGCGCTGACCCGGCGGGGTTTCACGGTAGACCGACAGGCCACCGGTCGGGGGACGCTCGATCGGCTGGCCGGGGTCGACGTGGTGCTGCTGGACCTCGGCCTGCCGGACATCGACGGCGTGACGCTGTGCCGGCACATCAGGGCGGCGAGCGACGTGGCGATCATCGTCGTCTCGGCGCGCGGGGAGATCGACGACCGGATCCTCGGTCTGCACGCCGGCGCGGACGACTACCTGGTCAAGCCGTACGACGTGGGCGAGCTGGTGGCACGGGTGCACGCGGTGCGGCGGCGGCGCGGCGACCCGGTGGGTGTCGGCGGCACCGGCACGGAGGTGTTCGAGGCGGCCGACGTGCGGGTGGACCTGGCCCGGCACGAGGTCACCGTGGCGGGTGAGGCGGTGGCGCTGTCCCGCAAGGAGTTCCAGGTGTTGGCGCTGGTCATGGCGGCGGGCGGCGCGGTGTGCACGCGGGAGCGGATCCTGGCCGAGGTGTGGGGCCGCACGTGGGCGGGCGCGAACCGGACCCTGGACGTGCACGTGGCGACGCTGCGCACCAAGCTGGGCCGGCCCGCGCTGCTGCAGACCGTGCGCGGCGTCGGTTACCGGCTGAGCGCGAACGGGGGCTGAGTGCGTTCACGGCTGCTGGGCATCGTGCTGACCCTGGTGGTGCTGGTGCTGGTCGGCATGGGCGTGCCGCTCGGGCGCGGGGTCGCCGGCACCGAGCAGCAGGAGATGTTCCTGGACCGGCTCACCGACACCGCCCGGTTCGCGTCGGTGGCGCAGCGACCGCTGATCGACGACCAGCCCGCGCTGATGGAACGCGAACTGGCCCGCTACCAGGACCTGTACGGGATCAAGGTGGCGCTGCTGGACCGGTCCGGGCTGGTGGTCGCCGCGTCCGGGCCGGGCGTGGACGTGACCTCGGAGCCGGCGTCGGACCTGGTCCGGGGCGCGTTGGCGGGGCGGCAGCCGGTCGCGCCGGGTCTGCTCATGCCCTGGGACGCGGCCGAGCTGGTGCTGGCCGAGCCGGTGCTGGTGGACGGGGAGGTGCGCGGCGCGGTCGTCACGTTCTCCCCCACCACGAAGACCCGGCTCGAAGTGCTGGTGTGGTGGATCGTGCTGCTCGCGGCGAGCCTGCTGGTGCTGGCGCTCGCGGTGATGGCCGCGTTGCCGCTGGTGCGGTGGACGCTGCGGCCGGTGCGGCGGCTGGACGACGCGACCGGCGCGCTGCTGGCCGCCGTGGTGTCGGGACGGCCGGTGCAGCCGGTGGGGTCGTCGTCGGGTCCGCCCGAGCTGCGGCAGCTGTCCCGGTCGTTCGACCAGATGGCCGCCAACGTCGGCGACGTGCTGGCCGCGCAGCGCGCGTTCGTCGCGGACGCGTCGCACCAGCTGCGCAACCCGTTGACCGCGCTGAAGCTGCGACTGTCCAACCTGGAAGGTCACGTCTCCGGGGACGCGGTGGTGCACCAGGAGGCGGCGCTGGAGGAAGCCGACCGGCTCAACCGCATTTTGGAGGAACTGCTGTCCATGGCCCGCGCGGGCTCGCCGTCGGTCGACCCGGTGGCGGTCGACCTGGACCGCGCGGTCGCGGGGCGGCTGTCCGCGTGGCAGCCCGCCGCCGCGTCCCGCTCCGTGGACCTGGTGCTGGACGGCGAACCCGGCGGCATGGCGCTGGCCCCGCCGCGCGGCGTGGAGGCGGTGCTGGACGCCCTGCTGGACAACGCGCTGAAGTTCGCGCCCGACGACACCCTGATCCGGGTGGACGTGCGGCGGCACTCGTCGCTGGTGCACCTGTCCGTGCGGGACGAGGGGCCGGGACTGGCGCCGGACGAGCTGGAACGGGCCACCGACCGGTTCTGGCGCTCGCCGGCGCACCAGAACATCCAGGGGTCCGGGCTGGGGCTGGCGCTGGTGCGGCAGATCGTGGAACGCGTCGACGGGACCGTCCGGCTGTCGCTGCCCGAGGACGGCGGGCTGCGGGTGACGGTGACGTTCCCGGCGGTCTAGCGCTGCCGGCCGTTCCCGCGGCTAGACCTTCACGTCCCGGTAGTAGTTCTGCGCGCCGGGGTGCAGCGGGATCGGCGTCGTCTCGATCGCCGATCTGATCTCGATGGACCTGGCCACCGGACTGGCCGCGACCAGCTCCGGCTGGGCCCGGAACAGGCCCCTGAGCAGCGCTTCCGCCACGTCCTCCGGCATCGCGTCGGTGACCAGCAGGAAGTTGCGCACCACCAGGGTGGTGATCGGGGTGGTGACCGGGCCGCCGGGCAGCTCGTAGGCCGAGGCGGGCAGCGTCGCCGACCCGTACACCGGGTAGAGGCGGCGCAGGTTGGGCAGCACGTCCCGCAGGTCCAGCATCCGGATCTTGACGGTGGTGGCGAGCGTGGTGACGCCGGTCGTCGGAACGCCGCCCGACCAGAAGAACGCGTCCAGCACGCCGTCCCTCATCGCGTCCGTGGTGGCGTTGAGGTCCAGGTACCGGGCCTGAAGGTCCTCGGTGGGCGAGATGTCCGCCGAGCGGAGCAGCCGTTCGGCGATCAGCTGCACGCCGGAGTCGCGTGCGCCGACGGAGACCCGCAGGCCCTTCAGGTCGGTGAGCTTGGTCGCCGGGAGGTCGGCGCGCACCGCCACCTGGAGGTAGTCGTCGTGCATCCGGGCCAGCGCGAGCAGCCGGTGGCCGCCCGTGCTGCTCTGGGCCTCCTCGGCGGCGTCGGCGGCGCTGAACCCCACCTGGGCCCGGCCGGTCCGCAGCCGTTCCAGGTTGTCCACCGAACCCGCCGTCTGCACCACCTGCGGCCGGGGGATGCCGGGGTCGCGCGTCCAACTGTCGGCCAGGGCGGTGCTGAGCTTGTGGTAGACGCCGGTGTCGCTGCCCGCCGCCATGGTGAGCCGGACGTGGTCGAAGTCGTCGCCGCAGGCCGTCACGGACAGGGCGGCCAGGGCCAGCACGACCCCGGCGGCGCGCACTCGCAGCAGCGTTCCCGGCATCCCGGCATCGTCGCACGTCCGCGCACCGCACCGGACCCGGTGACAGGGATCGGGCGGGAGGATCGGGCGTGGTGGCTCGTGGTCGTCGGAGTGCGCGGGATCGGCCGGGTCCACGTGCTGTGTGTCGGACCGCCGAGGCTGTGCCTACCATGGTCGGAGTGCCGGCCGCAGGACGCACGCGGCGTCGAGTGGGCGAGTCGGCTCGGACCACGCGGGAACCGACCTGTGAACAGGGGTGGCGGCCTCGTGGTGACCGTGGTCGAGAGGACTACTGACCAGGGGATATGGTAACTACGTGAGCGCGTTGCAGGTTCCGAGGACCTACCAGATCCGCACGTTCGGCTGCCAGATGAACGTGCACGACTCCGAGCGCCTGGCGGGGATGCTCGAAGACGCGGGCTACGCGCCCGCCGACGGCGGCACGCCGCCCGACGTGGTGGTGTTCAACACCTGCGCGGTCCGGGAGAACGCGGACAACAAGCTCTACGGCACGCTCGGCCACCTCGCGCCCGCCAAGACCGCCAACCCGGACATGCAGATCGCGGTCGGCGGCTGCCTGGCGCAGAAGGACCAGGGCGAGATCGTCAAGCGGGCCCCGTGGGTCGACGTGGTCTTCGGCACGCACAACATCGGGTCGCTGCCGGTGCTGCTGGAACGCGCCCGGCACAACCGCGAGGCCCAGGTCGAGATCCTGGACTCGCTGGAGACCTTCCCGTCCACGCTGCCCGCCCGCCGCGACTCCGCCTACTCCGGGTGGGTGTCGGTGTCCGTCGGGTGCAACAACACGTGCACGTTCTGCATCGTCCCGTCGCTGCGCGGCAAGGAGAAGGACCGGCGGCCCGGCGAGGTGCTCGCCGAGGTGCGGGCGCTGGTCGACGAGGGCGTGCTGGAGGTGACGCTGCTCGGGCAGAACGTCAACTCGTACGGCGTGGAGTTCGGTGACCGGTACGCGTTCGGCAAGCTGCTGCGCGCGGCGGGCGGGATCGAGGGCCTGGAGCGGGTCCGGTTCACCTCGCCGCACCCGAAGGACTTCACCGACGACGTGATCGCCGCCATGGCCGAGACGCCGAACGTGTGCCACCAGCTGCACATGCCGTTGCAGTCCGGGTCCGACCGGGTGCTGAAGGAGATGCGGCGGTCGTACCGTTCCGCCAAGTACCTGTCCATCCTGGACAAGGTGCGGCTGGCCATGCCGGACGCGGCCATCACCACGGACATCATCGTCGGGTTCCCCGGCGAGACCGAAGAGGACTTCCAGGCCACTTTGGACGTCGTGCGCGAGTCGAGGTTCGCCGGCGCGTTCACCTTCCAGTACTCCAAGCGGCCCGGCACCCCGGCCGCCGAGCTGCCGGACCAACTGCCGAAGGAAGTCGTGCAGGAACGCTACGACCGGCTGGTGGCGCTGCAGAACGAGATGTCGTGGGAGCAGAACAAGCTCCAGGTGGGCCGTGCGGTCGAGGTACTGGTCGCGCACGGCGAGGGCCGCAAGGACGCCGAGACGCACCGCCTCTCCGGACGCGCGCGCGACGGCCGCCTCGTGCACTTCGCGCCCGGCGATGCCGCCATCAGGCCCGGTGACGTGGTCGAGACCGTGATCACCTACGCGGCTCCGCACAACCTCATCGCCGACGCGGCGCTGCTGAGCCACCGCCGGACGAAGGCCGGTGACCGGTCCGAGGCGGGCATCAAGCCGAAGACCGCCGGCGTAACCCTGGGCCTGCCGAAGTTCGGCGCCCCGGAACCGCTGCCGACCCCGGTCGGCGGGTGCTCGGTCGCATGAGCGAGGAGCGTGACGACCTGGCCGGCCTGCGCGACGAGATCGACCGCGTCGGGCGGTCCGCCGCCAAGCGGTTCGACCCCGGCGCGGGGGCGCTCACCATCGCGGTGGCCGTGCTCGCGATCCTGTTGTCCCTGGTCCTACCGTGGGTCGGGGACAGCACGGGGCTGCGGGTGCTGCTGGGCGAGGCGCCCGCACTGCCGAAGGTCTTCTCCTACGCGGCTCTGATCGCGGGCGTGCTGTTGCCCGCCGTGACGTTGGTCGTGCGGCGCTGGGCGTTGGCCTGGTTGTGCGCCTTGGCTTCGTTCGCGTCTTCGGTGAGCGGGGTGCTGTCGATCTGGATGACCCAGACGACCACCGGCCACCAGCCCGGCCCCGGCCCCGGCCTGGGCTTGATCCTGGCCGTCGTGGCGATCGTCGTACTGCTGGTGAAGTGGCTCCGCATCGCCGCTTCCCGTGCCGGTCTCCAGTAGGCGCTCGCCTGCGGCACTGTCGCCGACACCTGTGTCTTCGTGTTCTCCCCGTATGGCCTGCCCGGAGGGCTACCACGCTTGTCCTGGGGGTGCAAGCACGCTTCACCGCTTGCACCCCCAGGACAAGCGTGGTCGTCTTTGACAGGCCATGCGGGGAGAACACGACGCCCTTCCGTTTTTCCTCCCCCGGAGGCCTGCCAAGCGGCGAGCGTCGCCTTTGATACTTGGATCCGTACGACACTGAGTTCAAAGATTAAAAGCGTCCTCGCCGGACGGGCAGACCACCAAGGATCCCTCAAAAGCCAAAGCATAAAAGATACGAGCAGGCTGTGTGTCATCCCCGTACGGCCTGGTCAAAAGACAACCACCCTTGTCCGGGGAGTGCAAGCGAAAAGCGTGCTTGCACTCCCCGGACAAGCGCGGTTCGCTGCGCGCAGGCCATACGGGGATGACACACAGCACGGCAGAGGTGTGCGCACAGCGCGGGAAAGTTGGGCGGGCTTCCGTGCGCGGGAAGGCGAAAGGCCGGGCTGCCTTTCGCGTGTGAAAGGCAGCCCGGCCTTTTGCTCGGCCTGTCAGCGGGAGGCTACGGCCTGTTCTGCGGCGGCCAGCCATTCGCGCCATTGCTTGGCCTGGGCTTCGGCCTGTTCGGCACGGCGCTTGTCGCCTGCCGAGCGGGCCTTGGCCGCCTGGGCCTCGAACTGCTCGACGCGTTCCCGGAACTGGGCCACGCGCGCCTCCGCCTCGGGGTCGGAACGGCGCCATTGGGCGTCCACCGCGCCGCGCACCCGCTCCTCGATGGCCCGGAGCTTGCCCTCCAGTTCACGGACCCGCTCGCGGGGCACCTTGCCGATCGCGTCCCAGCGCTCCTGGATCTTGTACAGCTGCTGCCGCGCGGCCTCCAGGTCGTGGGACGGGTCGATGTGCTCGGCCTCGGTCAGCAGTTCTTCCTTGAGCTTGGCGTTGGCCGCGAACTCCGCGTCGCGTTCCGAGAAGGCCTCGGAGCGCTTGGCGAAGAAGGCGTCCTGGGCGGCCCGGAAGCGCTGCCAGAGCGCGTCGTCGGCCTCCTTCGGAGCACGGCCGGCGGCCTTCCACTCGACCATCAGTTCCTTGTACCGGCCGGCGGTCGGGCCCCAGTCGTCGGACTCGATGAGCTTCTCGGCCTCCTCCACCAGCTCCTGCTTGCGCGTCTTGGCGACCCCGCGCTGGCGGTCCAGGTCGGCGAAGTGCGAGCCGCGCCTGCGGTTGAACGCGTCCCGGGCCTTGGAGAACCTCCGCCACAGCTGCTCGTCGGTCTTCCGGTCGACGCCGCGGATGGTCTTCCACTCGTCCAGGATGGTCCGCAGCCGGTCACCCGCCGCCTTCCACTGGGTGGACTCGTTGGCCAGGACCTCGGCCTCCTCCACCAGTTCGAGCTTGCGGGCACTGGCCTGGGCCCGCGCCTCGTCCTTGGCCGCCTTCGCCGCCTCCAGGCCCTCCTCGGCCTTGGCCAGCACGTGCTCGACCCGCGCCGCCAGCGCCGCCAGGTCGCCCACCACGGCCGCGTCCGCCAGGCTCTCCTGCACGTGCTTCGCACTGGTCAGCGCATGCTTCGGGTCACCCGCGCCGGACGAAAGCCGGGTCACCAGCAGCTCGACCTCGGTGCGGATGTCGTCGAACCGGCGCGCGAAGTGCGCCAGACCCTCGGCGGGCTCGCCCGCCTGCCAGGAACCGACGACCCGCTCGCCGTCGGCCGTCTTGACGTAGACGGTGCCGTCCGCGTCCACGCGCCCCCAGCGGTCAGGGTGGTCCGACGCCACGGGGACCGGCGGAGGCGTGCTTTCCGTCCGCGTCTGCTCGACCACCGCCCCCGTGCCACTGTCGCCAGTGGCTTCCGGTGTCGTCTCGTGCTCCGTCATCGCCGGCTTCCTCCTCGCCTGCCCACTTCGTGGTGCCCGTGCCGACCACGGGCGCCCCGCCGATGGCGGGGCCCAGCACCCGAGTACCTGGGGCGTCCGCTCGACCCTGCAAGCAGGCTTCGCGGACTCCTCGTCAGTCCCCAGTACCCCGCGCGCATTCAAACAGGTCAAGCCTCACATCGGTACCGGTGGTGGCCGATGAGTAACGTCGGTTGCCATGATCTCGCGTGTCGCCGTGGTGCCGCACCCCCCGCTGCTCGTCCCCGAACTGGTCGGCGGGGCGGTCGCCGAGACCGCACCAGTGCGGGCCGCGTGCCTTGCCGCAGCACGGGATCTGGCCGCGCACGACCCGGACTGGACCGCCGTCGCGGTCGACCCCTCCGGGCCCCGCACCCTGGCGGACGCTTCCGGCACGTTCCGGGGCTTCGGCGTCGACGTGCCCGTCTCGCTCTCCGACCGGCCGTCCTCTGTGGAGCCCCACCTGCCGCTGCCCGCCCTGGTCGCCGGGTGGCTGCGCGAGCACGCCGGAGCACGCAGCGTGCGCGTCCACCTGGTGCCACCGGACCTGCCAGCAGCGGAGTGCATCTCATTCGGGTCACGGTTGGCCGGACGGGCGCTCCTCGTGCTCGGCGACGGCTCCCACCGGCACGGCGAGCAGGCCGTGGGGCGGCCGGACGACCGCGCCGCGACGTTCGACGAGGACGTGCGCAAAGCGCTGGCCACCGCCGACGTGGAGTCGCTGAAAGGCCTGGACCCGGCGCTGGCGGACGAGCTGGGCGCGCAGGGGCGGGCCGCGTGGCAGGTGCTGGCGGGCGTGCCCGGCCCGTGGCGGTGCAGCCGGTCGGAGTTCCTCGCGCCGTACGGCGTCGGGTACCACGTGGCCGTCTGGGAGGCTTGAGCGCGTGAACGCCCCAGTCCCGATCGCCGTCGTCGGCCCCACCGCCACCGGCAAGTCCGACCTCGCCGTGCGGCTCGCCGTGGAACTGGGCGGCGAGGTGGTCAACGCCGACTCGATGCAGCTGTACCGGGGCATGGACATCGGCACCGCCAAGATGAGCCCGTCGGAGCGGCAGGGCGTGCCGCACCACCTGCTCGACGTGCTGGACGTGGTCGAGACCGCCTCGGTGGCCGTCTACCAGCGCGAAGCCCGCGCCGCGGTGGAGTCGGTGCGGGCCGCCGGGCGGGTGCCGGTCCTGGTCGGCGGGTCCGGCCTGTACGTGCAGGCCGTGCTGGACGACCTGATGTTCCCCGCCTCCGACGACAAGGTCCGGGCCCAGCTGGAAGGCGAGCTGGCGGTCTTCGGGGCCGAGGTGCTGCACGCCCGGCTGGCGCAGCTCGACCCGGCCGCCGGGCTGGCGATCCTGCCGTCCAACGGGCGGCGGGTGGTCCGGGCGCTGGAGGTCATCGAGCTCACCGGGCAGCCGTTCTCGGCGACCCTGCCCAAACCCGGCCCGGCCCGCTACGACACCGTGCTGGTGGGGCTGGACCGCGAGGTGTCCGAACTGGACGAGCGGGTCGACCGGCGGGTGGACCGGATGTTCGAGGCCGGCCTGGTGGCCGAGGTGCGCGCGCTGGAGGCCCGTGGCCTGCGCGAAGGGCGCACCGCGTCGCGGGCGCTGGGGTACCAGCAGGTGCTCGCGGCGTTCGACGGCGAGTACGACCTGGAGACCGCCGCGGCGGAGACGGCGCAGGCCACCCGGCGGTTCGTGCGCAGGCAGCGGTCCTGGTTCCGCCGCGACCGGCGGGTCACCTGGTTCGACGCCGGCTCCGAACGGCTGGTCGACGACGTGCTCGAACTAATCGCGAAGTAGCCTGGTGGGCGTGGGAGTCGAGTTTCTGAAGGGTCACGGCACGGAGAACGACTTCGTGGTGCTGCCCGACCCGGACGGCCTGCTGGACCTGACCGAGTCGCGCGTCCGGGCGCTGTGCGACCGGCGGCGCGGGCTGGGCGCGGACGGCGTGCTGCGGGTCGTGCGGCCGGACTTCGGTCCCTGGTTCATGGACTACCGCAACGCCGACGGCTCCATCGCCGAGATGTGCGGCAACGGCGTGCGGGTGTTCGCCCGGTACCTGGTGGAGGCGGACCTGGTGCCGCTCGGCCCGTTCGCCGTGGGCACGCGGGCCGGTCAGCGGGAGGTCGTGGCGCACGACGACGGCACCGTGACCGTGGACATGGGCCGTGCGCTGGTCACCGGCGCCTCCACCGCGCTGCTGCACGGCGTGGAGTTCGCGGGTGTGGCCGTGGACGTCGGCAACCCGCACCTGGCGTGCGTGACCACCACCCCGGTGTCGGCGCTCGACCTGCGCGACCAGCCCGGCTACGACCGCGAGGTGTTCCCGCACGGCGTGAACGTCGAGTTCGTCAACGTCCTGGACGACGGGGCGCTGCTGATGCGGGTGCACGAACGCGGCATAGGGGAGACCCGCTCGTGCGGCACCGGGACCGTCGCGGCCGTCGCGTCCTGGCTGCACGGCACCGGCCGGCACACCGGGAAGGCCACTGTGGACGTTCCCGGCGGGCAGGTGTCCGTGGTGATCGACGAGGAGTCGTCCACCCTCTCCGGCCCGGCCGTGCTGCTCGCCCGCGGCGAACTCGACCAGGCCTGGTGGGACGCCCTCTAGAGGCGGAACACCTCCAGCCTGCCCAGCCGGTCCACGGCGACCACCTCGGGCTGCGAGACGGGCGCGGTGCAGCAGACCAGCCGGTCCCCGACCAGCGCGACCGCGAAGCAGTTCTGGCCGGTCTCGACCTTGTGCGTGATCTTCCCGCCCTCGACCACGCGGAACGCGTACGGCTGGAGCGCCGGGGCGACCCAGACACCGCCTTCGCCGTCCGTCGCGATGCCGTCCGGGGCGATGAAGTGCTCCCTCAGCGGGGCCCAGACGCGCCGGTTGGACAGCGTGCCGTCCTCGGCCACGTCGAACGCGGTGAGCCCGAACGCGAGCGTCTCCGCGACGACGAGCGTCCTCGGCGCGCCCTCCTCGTGGGGCAGGAACCCCATCCCGTTCGGAAACTTCAGGTCGTCGGCGGCTTCCGACACGGTCCCGTCGGGCCGGACCAGCGCCAGCGGCGTGCCCGGAGCCACCCAGCCGGGCTCCAGCATCGACGCCTCGCCGCCCGCCGCGATCGCCCCGTGCAGGTCGAACCCGAAGTTGCCCACGTAGGCCCGACCTCGGCCGTCCACCAGCATGTCGTTGGCGTGGAACGTGGCGATGCCGCTCAGGTCGGCGTGCAGGACCAGCGTGTCGCCCTCCAGCCTGCGCACCGTGCGGTCCTTCATGGACACCACCAGCAGCCGCCCGTCCGGCAACCACCCGAGGCCGGACGGCTGTCCGGGCACCGTGCAGACGACGGTCTCGTCGCCGGTGTCCAGGTCGAGCGCCCGCACCTCGTGGTCGTAGAAGTCGGAGTACCAGAGCCTGCCGTCGGGGCCGTGCCGAGGCCCTTCGCCGAACCGGAGGCCCTCGCGCAGCACGGTGGTGTCAGCCATGGCCGTCGACGCTAGTGATCACCGGAAGGTCCCGCATCGCCCGCAGTGGTGACGCCGACACCCATCCTCGAATCAGGCACCTACCGACGACACCGCGCTGCCGAACTGGTTGACGGCGTCGCTGCCCCGGAACAGCCGGAAGTCACGCGGAGACGGCATCGGGGGTCCGCAGCGGTGAGAACACCACCCAGACGAAGGACAGCGCACGTCCTGCGGCGGCCACCCACAGCGTTGCCAGGATGCCCACCTCCGAGCCCAGCAGCCCGCCCACCAGGCCGCCCAGCGGCAGCGCGCCCCACACCACGAACCGGATCGAGGCGTTCATCCGGCCCAGCAGGTGGTCCGGGCAGATCGCCTGCCGGTAGCTGACCTGCGCGATGTTGTAGACGATCGCCCCGTAGGCCAGCACCAGCTCGCCGACCACCACGAACACCAGTCGCCAGTCCGCCTGCGCCAGCGGCAGGAGCAGCCCGAACGGCTGGGTGACCAGCATGGACAGCCAGATCACCCGGATCTGCCCGAACCGGTTGTTCCACCGGTTCGCGGTCAGCGCGCCGACCACCCCGCCCGCGCCCGCCGAGCTCAACAGCAGCCCGATCACGCCGTCGGACAGCTCCAGGTCGCGGGCCAGGAACAGCACCAGCACGGCCAGCCCGACACCGTCGAAGAAGTTCGCCGTCCCGGTGGTCCCGACGATCGCCCGCAGCGACCGGTTGCCGAACACGAACCGCAGGCCCTCGGCGATCTCCGACACCAGCCCCGGCTTGTCCGCCGCGCGCGGCGGCGGCTCCTCGGTGCGGATGCGCAGCAGGAACAGCGCCGAGGCCAGGTAGCCGACGCCGGTGGCGAGGATGCCGTTGGCCGCGCCCACCGCCTGCGCGATGCCGCCGGCCGCCGCCGGTCCGGACACCTCGGCGACGGACTGGCTCGCGGTGAGCTTCGAGTTGCCCTCCACCAGCTGGTCCCGGCCGACCAGGGCGGGCAGGTACGACTGGTAGGCGATGTCGAACATGACGGTGGCCGCGCCGACCAGCAGGGCGACCACGACCAGGTGCGCGAACGTCAGCGTGCCCAGCCACCACGCCACCGGGATGGACAGCATCAGGGCGGCGCGCACGAAGTCGGCGGTCAGCATCACCGGGCGGCGGCGCAGCCGGTCCACCCACACCCCGGCGGGCAGGCCGATGAGCAGGAACGCGGCCGTGTTCGCCGCGGTCAGCAGCCCCATCTGGAACGGGGTGGCCGCCAGGGTGCCGGCGGCGAGCAGGGGCAGCACGGTCCGACCGATGGTGGAGCCGAACTGGCTGATGGTGTCGCCCACCCACAGCAGGCGGAAGTCACGGTGAGACCAGAGGGACACGGTCGGGGAGTCTCACCGAAGCGATTGGAAACTGTCAATCACTTACTCTGGACCCATGCACCGTCGCCCGGCCACCGAGGCCGAAGCCGCCGCACTGGCCTCCGCCGTGCGGCTGCGCATCATCCGGCTCACCCACGACCGCGCGCTGACCAACAAGGAACTCGCCGAACGGCTCGGCAAAGACCCCGCGACCACGCTGCACCACGTGCGCAAGCTCGTCGCGACGGGCTTCCTGGAGGCCCAGCCGGCCCGCACCGGCAACCGGGGCGCGCGGGAGATCCCCTACCGGTCCACCGGCCTGTCCTGGAAGCTCGCCGGCGGTCGCGGCCCGCTGGCGCGGGAGACCGGCGAGGCGATGATCGAGGCGTACCTGGCGGAGGCGGGCGAGCTCGAACCGGGGCAGCTCGACCAGACCCGGCTCATCGTCCGGGTGAACCCGGCGGAACTAAAACGGCGCCTCCGTTCGTTGTTCGATGAGCTGGAAGCCACGCCGGACGACCCGGAAGGCGAACGCGTGGCGATCTACCTGGCGGTGTACCCGGGCGGTTAACCACTCGGCTCCGGCGTCCGGACGTGCGACGATGAAGGGCAAATGACGGAAAACACGCAGAACAACACCAACGATCCGCTCGACCTGGACGACGAGCTGTCCACCGGCGAGCTGGCCCTCGCCGAGCGCGCCGCGCTGCGCCGCGTGGCGGGACTGTCCACCGAGCTGGAGGACGTCACCGAGGTCGAGTACCGGCAGCTCCGCCTGGAGCGCGTCGTGCTGGTCGGCGTGTGGACCGAAGGGACCGCCGCCGATTCCGAAGCGTCCCTCGCCGAACTGGCGCTGCTGGCCGAGACCGCGGGCTCCGAGGTGCTCGAAGGCCTCGTGCAGCGGCGCGACCGGCCCGACCCGGCCACCTACATCGGCTCCGGCAAGGTCACCGAACTGCGCGACATCGTGATCTCGACCGGCGCGGACACGGTGATCTGCGACGGCGAGCTCTCCCCCGGCCAGCTGCGGCAGCTGGAGGAGAAGCTCAAGGTCAAGGTGGTCGACCGGACCGCGCTGATCCTGGACATCTTCGCCCAGCACGCGTCCTCCAAGGAGGGCAAGGCGCAGGTGGAGCTGGCCCAGCTGCAGTACCTGCTGCCGCGCCTGCGCGGCTGGGGCGAGTCGCTGTCCCGGCAGGCCGGTGGCCGGGCCGGCGGCGGCAACGGCGGCGTCGGTCTGCGCGGTCCCGGTGAGACGAAGCTGGAGACCGACCGCCGGCGCATCCGCGCCCGGATCTCGAAGCTGCGCAGGCAGATCGCCGCGATGAGCGTCATCCGGGACACCAAGCGCGGCGCGCGGATCGCCAACGCGGTGCCCAACGTGGCCATCGCCGGCTACACCAACGCGGGCAAGTCCAGCCTGCTCAACGCCCTGACCGGGGCGGGTGTGCTGGTGGAGGACGCGCTGTTCGCCACCCTGGACCCGACCACCCGGCGCAGCCAGACCCCGGACGGCTTGCCCTACACGCTGACCGACACCGTCGGCTTCGTCCGGCACCTGCCGCACCAGCTGGTGGAGGCGTTCCGGTCGACGCTGGAGGAGGTCGCCGACGCGGACCTGCTGGTCCACGTGGTGGACGGCTCGGACGGGATGCCGGAGAAGCAGGTCACCGCCGTGCGCGAGGTGATCTCCGAGATCAGCGAGCGCCGCGACGACCCGATGCCGCTGGAACTGCTGGTGGTGAACAAGATCGACGCGGTGGGCGAACTCGGCATGGCCCGCCTGCGCCACCTGTTCCCGACCGCGGTCTTCGTGTCCGCGCGCACCGGCGAGGGCATCACGGAGCTGAGGGAGCGCATCGCCACCCTCATCCCCCACCCCGAGGTCGTGGTGGACGCGCTGGTCCCGTACGCCCGCGGCGAGATCGTGGCCCGCGTGTACCGCGAGGGCGAGATCCTCAAGGAACGGCACACGGAGGAAGGCACCGAGCTCAGCGCCCGGGTCCGCCCGGACCTGGCCGGCGTCCTGGAGCAGTTCGCCACCAACGGAAGCCGCGCTTAAGCCCTTGCTGGCAGCGCTGCTGACCCTGGCCCTGACGGCCGGTTCCGCCTCGGCGGAGCCGGCCGTCGCCGACGTGTGCCAGGTGACCGACCAACGCCTGGAGGAACTCTCCGGCCTCGCCTCCGACGGCGACGAGTGGTTCGCGATCAACGACAGCGACACCGGCCGCATCCAGCTCCAGGTGATGGACCGGACCTGCGAGATCACCAGGACCATCACCGCCGCCACCAACCCGTTCGACGTGGAAGACCTGGCACTGGCCCCGGACGGCACGCTCTGGCTGGCGGACACCGGTGACAACGGCAGGTCACGGGAAACCGTGGCCCTGCACGCGATCTCCCCGGACGGCACGGCCAGGCTCTACCGCCTGACCTACCCGGACGGGAAGCACGACGCCGAAGCACTGCTCCTGGACGCCGGCGGAGTCCCGCACATCGTCACCAAGGAATCCCTCGGGTCACCCCTCGTCTACCGCCCGACCGGCGACCTGGACGAGAACGCACCGACCCCGATGCGGCAGGTGGCGAAGGTTTCCATCAGCGGCTCCGACACACCGGGCGGCCCACTGCAGAGCTCCGTCGTCACCCGGGTGGTCACCGGCGGCGCGATGTCGAAGGACGGCAGAGTGGCCGCCCTGCGCACCTACACCGACGCCTACCTGTTCCCGGTCCCCGACGGCGACCTGGCCAAAGCCCTCGAATCGGACCCGGTGCGCATCCCACTGCCCAACGAACCACAGGGTGAAGCCATCACCTTCGACCCGGACGGCACGCTGCTGTCCGCGTCGGAATTCGGCGACCAACGAGCAGCCTCGACCGTGCGCGCAGTGGCCGGCGCGGCCGCACTGGCCGCTCCCATCACCACGACGGCCACCCCACCGCCGCCCCAAGGCGACACGGCGGCGGCACCCGCCCCGCAGTCGGACGACTCCCGCCCACTGTGGCCGATCATCGGCGCGGGAGCAGCGGTACTGGCCCTCATGGCCCTCTTCGTCCGCCGCTCCCGCAACCGCAAGCCCTGAGGACGTCAGAGCCGCCGCAGCACCGCCACCACCTTGCCCAGGATGGACGCCTCGTCTCCCAGGATCGGCTGGTAGGCCGAGTTGTGCGGCAACAGCCACACGTGCCCGTCCCGCCGCTTGAACGTCTTCACCGTCGCCTCGCCGTCGATCATGGCCGCGACCACGTCACCGTTGTCGGCCGTCGGCTGCTGCCGGACGACCACCCAGTCACCGTCGGTGATGGCGGCGTCCACCATCGAGTCACCCACGACCTTCAGCAGGAACACCTCCCCCTCGCCGACGATCTCGCGCGGCAGCGGGAAGACGTCCTCGATGGACTCCTCGGCCAGGATCGGCCCACCGGCCGCGATCCGACCGAGCATCGGGACGTAGGCGGGCGTCGGCTTCGACGACGGGTCCAGCCCCGTCACGATCTCGGTGGGCAGCACCCCCACCGCACGCGGCCGGTTCGGGTCACGCCGCAGGAACCCCTTCCGCTCCAGCGCGCGCAACTGGTGCGCGACGGAAGAGGTGGACGTGAGCCCCACCGCCTCGCCGATCTCCCGGACGCTGGGCGGGTAGCCGAACCGGTCCAGCCAGTCCCGGATCACGTCGAGCACCTTGCGCTGACGCAAGGTGAGCCCGGCGTTGCCCGCGATGTCCACGGGTTCGGGCGCGGAGGACACATCGGCTGCGGTGCGCAGGTCGTCATTGGTCTTGCGGGCCACAGTGTTTCCCTCCTCACCGGTCCCGATTGCCCAGGCCGGCTGTACGTCGATCTTCAGTTGTCGAAGGTAGCCGCACTCAACGTCCAGATCAAACACCTGTTCGAAGTAAGTGTCGGCGTGTCCTTCCGGTTTCGCCGGCCGAAGTGGTAGACATTCGCACGGACGTTCGATCGAACACAGGTTCGATCATGATCGGATGACCTGCAGTGGAGGGCGTCATGGCGGTGGTCATTGGCATGCGGACCGGCTTCGAACTGGTGGACGGAGCCGCCCCCGAAGACGTGCGCCGAGGCGAGCCCCTGCGGCCCGGCCCCAGGGTCCTGCGCAGCTTCGAGGACACCCGCCGCCCCCACACCCCCCGCCCACGCCCCCTGGCAGTCCGCACCACCCCGGACCCGGCCGCCTGCCAGGTCCGCGAGGACAGCCGCCACCCGGCCGTCCGGTGGGCGGTCTACACGGTGATCGCGATAGCCGCAGCCGTGAGCCTCAGCCTGCTGTACCTGTACGGCTCAGGCGCCACCACGGTCCCCGAACGCACCAGCGTCGTCCACGTCCAAGTAGGCGACACCCTGTGGGACCTGGCAGAACGAACCGCCCCGAACAGCAACCCGGAAGCGGTCGTGGCACGCATCAAGGAACTGAACAACCTCGACACCCCCACCATCACCCCAGGCCAGCCCCTGATAGTCCCAGACGGCCGCACCAACACCGACTAACCCCCGGCCGCCCCCCACAAGCCCCGCGCCCAGCTCGCCGGAAGACGCGCGCCACGCGCACACCTCTCCGCCTGCGTGTCATCCCCGTATGGCCTGCGCGCCAGCGAACCGCATGTGTCAAGGGCAGATCGAACCCGCGACCACCGCACACGCTTCACGATCTGCCCTTGACGCATGTGGTTGTCTCCGACCAGGTCATACGGGGATGACACGCAGACCCACCGCCCTTCAAGGCTCGAAGAGCTTTGAAGGGCTTTTGTGGAGATCCTTGGTGGTCTGCCCGTCCGGCGAGGACGCTTTTCAAGCTCGTAGACCCCAAGCCCAGCGATCCCCCACCTCCCGCGCTCCCGCACGCCCCGGCGCCCTCGCACTCCCTCGCGCTCCCTCCCCCCGGCACGCCCTGCCTGCCCCCGCACACCCGCGCTCCCACACGCTCCGCACTCCCGCACGCCCCCGCGCACCCCACCCCGTAACCACCCCGTCGCAGCCGGTTTCACCCTGCCGTGTCACCCGCGACACGGTCACCCGCGACACGCCGACCTGAGCTTGCGCCATGTGGGTCACAGGCATAGGTTGACCCCTACATCTAGTGGTTACACCGTTGTAGTTATCCACAGGTTGGGGTATTCCCCGCCACCGTGGCTAACGCGATGGGTGCTGCGCCGGGGAGGGGTGACCAGTCGTGCGCTGTCCGTTCTGCCGCAACTCGGACTCCCGCGTGGTCGATTCGCGCGAGGTGGACGAGGGTCAGGTGATCCGCCGCCGGAGGTCCTGCTCCAGCTGCGGTCGCCGGTTCACCACCGTGGAAGAAGCCGTGCTCGCCGTCGTGAAGCGGTCCGGCGTGACCGAGCCCTTCAGCCGGGACAAGGTGGTCACCGGCGTCCGCCGGGCGTGCCAGGGAAGGCCGGTCGACGAGGACGCGTTCCACCTCCTGGCCCAACGCGTGGAGGAGTCCATCCGCTCCACCGGATGCGCCGAGATCCCCAGCCACGAGGTGGGCCTGGCGATCCTCGGCCCGCTCAGAGAACTGGACGAGGTCGCCTACCTGCGCTTCGCCAGCGTCTACCGCTCGTTCTCCTCCGTCGAGGACTTCGAGAAGGAGATCGCGGACCTCCGCAACGCGCAACGCGACTGACCGGCGACACACCGCCGCACCACCGCATCGCGCCGCGCCACCCCACGCCGCACCACCACGCCCTACAGCCGGATCACGACGCCCTACAGCACATCACCACGCCCCACAGCCACATCACGCAGCCACATCGCACAGCTACACCGCACCACCCATGCACGTATCGCGACCGCCTCGGACGGGAGCCCGGACGTTGGTCGCTCATCGGTATTTCGACAAACGCTTCGACGACGCGCGGAAAGAGGAACGGGGAATGACGGAGACCGTTGGTGGCTCCAGCAAGAAGACGGCCACCCGCAACGGTGCGGGGGAGAAGCGCCTCACGGTGAACCGGGTTTACACCACCGAGGGCGTGCACCCGTACGACGAGGTGACCTGGGAGCGCCGCGACGTCGTCATGACGAACTGGCGCGACGGCTCGATCAACTTCGAGCAGCGCGGCGTCGAGTTCCCCGACTTCTGGTCGGTCAACGCGACGAACATCGTGACCAGCAAGTACTTCCGCGGCGCGGTGGGCACCCCGCAGCGCGAGCACAGCCTGCGCCAGCTGATCGACCGCGTGGTGAGGACCTACACCGAGGCCGGCGTCAAGCACGGCTACTTCTCCACCGACCAGGACGCGCAGGTCTTCGAGCACGAGCTGACCTGGATGCTGCTGCACCAGGTGTTCAGCTTCAACTCCCCCGTCTGGTTCAACGTCGGCACCAGCTCCCCGCAGCAGGTCTCGGCCTGCTTCATCCTCGCCGTGGACGACACCATGGAGTCGATCCTCAACTGGTACCGCGAGGAAGGCCTGATCTTCAAGGGAGGTTCCGGCGCGGGCCTGAACCTCTCGCGCATCCGCTCCTCCAAGGAGCTGCTCTCCTCCGGCGGCACCGCGTCCGGCCCGGTCTCCTTCATGCGCGGCGCGGACGCGTCCGCGGGCACCATCAAGTCCGGTGGCGCCACCCGTCGCGCGGCGAAGATGGTCGTCCTCGACGTCGACCACCCCGACGTCGAGGAGTTCATCAAGACCAAGGCGCGCGAAGAGGACAAGGTCCGCGCGCTGCGCGACGCCGGGTTCGACATGGACCTGGGCGGCAAGGACATCGTGTCCGTGCAGTACCAGAACGCGAACAACTCGATCCGGGTGTCCGACGAGTTCATGCACGCCTACGAGAACGGCGGCCAGTTCGGCCTGCGCGCCCGGCAGACCGGCGAGGTCATCGAGACCGTCGACGCGAAGGACCTGTTCCGCAAGCTGGCGCAGGCCGCGTGGGAGTGCGCCGACCCCGGCATCCAGTACGACGGCACCATCAACGACTGGCACACCACGCCGGAGTCGGGTCGGATCACCGCCTCGAACCCGTGCTCGGAGTACATGCACCTGGACAACTCCAGCTGCAACCTGGCGTCGCTGAACCTGATGAAGTTCCTCCAGGACGACGGCCTGTTCAACGCCGACCTGTTCGCCAGGTCGGTCGAGCTGGTGATCACCGCGATGGAGATCTCGATCAGCTTCGCGGACTTCCCGACCGAGCCGATCGCGGAGACCACCCGCAAGTTCCGCCAGCTGGGCATCGGCTACGCCAACCTGGGCGCGCTGCTGATGGCGACCGGCCACGCGTACGACTCGGAGGGCGGCCGGGCGCTGGCCGCGTCCATCACCTCGCTCATGCAGGCGGTGGCGTACAAGCGCTCCGCCGAGCTGGCGGGCATCGTCGGCCCGTACGAGGGCTACGCCCGCAACGCCGAGGCGCACCAGCGCGTCATCCGCAAGCACGCGGCGGCGAACGACCTGATCCGCACCTACCACGCCAACGACGCGGCGGTGCAGAAGGTCGCGACCCGCGCGTGGCAGGAGGGCATGCAGATCGGCGCCCGCAACGGCTGGCGCAACGCGCAGGCCTCGGTGCTCGCGCCCACCGGCACCATCGGCCTGATGATGGACTGCGACACCACCGGCATCGAGCCCGACCTGGCGCTGGTGAAGTTCAAGAAGCTGGTCGGCGGCGGCTCGATGCAGATCGTCAACCAGACCGTGCCCCGCGCCCTCAAGGTCCTCGGCTACCAGGACGAGCAGATCGAGGCCATCGTCGAGTACATCGGCGAGCACGGCCACGTGGTCGACGCGCCCGGCCTGCGCCAGGAGCACTACGAGGTGTTCGACTGCGCCATGGGCGACCGCTCCATCGCGCCGATGGGCCACGTCCGGATGATGGCCGCGGTGCAGCCGTTCATCTCCGGCGCGATCTCCAAGACGGTGAACATGCCGGAGACGGCGACCGTCGAGGACGTCGAGGGGATCTACTACCAGGGCTGGAAGCTGGGCCTGAAGGCGCTCGCGATCTACCGCGACAACTGCAAGGTCGGCCAGCCGCTCTCCGCCGGCAAGTCCGCGAAGCCGTCCGGTGAGACCAAGACCGAGACGGTCGTCGAGTACCGCCCGGTCCGCAAGCGCCTGCCGAAGAAGCGCCCGTCGCAGACCGTGTCCTTCACCGTCGGCGGCGCGGAGGGCTACCTGCACGCCGGCTCGTACCCGGACGACGGCCTGGGCGAGATCTTCGTCAAGCTCGGCAAGCAGGGCTCGACCCTGGCGGGCGTGATGGACGCGTTCTCGATGTCCATCTCGGTCGGCCTCCAGTACGGGATCCCGCTGGAGTTCTACGTCTCGAAGTTCCAGAACCTGCGCTTCGAGCCGGCCGGCATGACCGACGACCCGGACGTCCGCATCGCGACCAGCGTGCTGGACTACCTGTTCCGCCGGCTCGCCCTGGACTACCTGCCGTTCGAGAAGCGCGCCCAGCTCGGCATCTTCACCGCCGACGAGCGCACCGCGCAGGTGGCGCAGGACTACGGCAACGGCGACGTGGACCTGGAGGGCCTGCGCACGTCGGTCGACGCCACGTCCACCAAGGCGGCCGAGGTGGAGGAGAAGAAGCCCCAGGCGGACGTCAAGGTCGGCAGTTCCACCGAACTGCTCGAACTGCACCTGGGCACCACCGCCGACGCGCCGCTGTGCATGACCTGCGGCACCAAGATGCGCCCGGCCGGCTCCTGCTACCTGTGCGAGGGCTGCGGCTCCACGTCGGGTTGCAGCTGACCCGGAGCGCCTTCAGCAGGTGAAGCAGCCGGTCAGAGCCGGGGCGACGGTTGTCGCCCCGGCTCTGCCGTGTCCGCTCGCGTTCAATACAACGTCGACGCCACCGAGTACGTCACGTACTTGACGTACTTGAACCTCGGCGGCATGCTTGTGACGATCACCCCGGGAGGCCGGCATGCCTGCTGTTCACTACGACAGCTACACCGATGCTCGCGCGCACCTGAAGGACTTGCTGGATGCCGCGGAGGCGGGGCGAGTTGCCACGGTTCGACGTGACTCGTCCACGACAGCCGTCGTGGACGTCAAGCGGCTGCGCCACTTCCTCGCATCGATCGTTCCCTCGCGTGCCCAGGTCGTCCCGGAGGCCGGCGGCTGGTCGGTGTTCATCCCGGGGCTGCCGGTGGCCGCTGACGGCGCGTCGTTCGACGAGGCGATCACCGAGATGGTCGACGCTCTGCGGGAGTACGCGGAAGACTGGCAGGAGCGCCTGCTGAACGCCCCGAATCACCGCGACAACTGGGGCTTGGTGCAACTGATCAGCTTCAGCGACGACGAGCAGCTGCGCGACTGGCTTGTCGGTTCCGCGCGGTGACTTCCTGGCCGCAGCCGACCCGCAGGGATCACGAGGCGTTCTGCCAGGTCGAGGAATGGCGCCGTGTACGCGACGCCTGCGGCCGAACCGGAACGCACCATGTCACTTTCGAACTCGATCTTGTCGACGGCAGAATCCTGCGCACCCGCGTCTCGCACCCGGTGGACCGCACCGGCTACGGGCAGAGCATGTGGGAGCACATCCTCCGCGATCAACTCGACGTCGACGAACCGACGTTCTGGTCATGCGTGCAGGATGGCGTCAAACCTGCACGCGGGACACCTGGGCCGCCGGCGGCGGCCCTGCCTGCCGACCTCGTGTACATGCTGATCGCACGTGTCGGCCTGGACGAGTCCGAGGTGGCCGGGATGAGCAAGGACGAGGCGGTCGCCAGGCTCCAGCGCTACTGGACCGAGGGCAGCTGATCAAGTGACAGCCGACTGAACAGCGCACGGTGAGGGTCACAGTGGTCCTCGGTTGCACGCACCTGCACAAACCCTTCACCGGATCCCCTCACGGATCGGGCAACTCGCGGAACGAACCACCCGTCCTCCCAACGTCGCCATGCACCGTGGACGAGAGGAACGACCGTGAGTGCCTTCACCGAGTGGGTCCGGGACTTCGAGGCGCAAGTGGAGCGGCGGCGTGCAGTCGGTGATCCCGACTTCACCCGAACCGCGCACATGCCCGCGCCGATCGTGGCCAGCGTGCAGCGGTTCCAGGTCGGGGAGTCCGGGGACGGGGCCAACCTCATCGCCAAGGCCTCCACCGGCGGGGACGCCGACTACCAGGCCGCGGTGCGGATGTTCGTCGCGGAGGAGCAGAACCACGCCCGGCTGCTCGCCCTCCTCCTGGCCTCGGCCGGTGCCACGACGATCGGCGGCCATTGGACCGACGCGGTCTTCGTGCGGCTCCGGCGGGCGCTGGGCCTGCGCCTGGAGTTGATGGTGCTGCTGATCGCCGAGGTCGTCGCGCTGGGCTACTACCGGGCGCTGCGGGACGGCTCCGGTGACCCGCTGACCTCCGAGGTGGCCGGCCGCATCCTGGCCGACGAGCAGCGGCACGTGCCGTTCCACTGCCTGCGGCTGCGGGAGGGGTTCGCTCGGACGCCCGCGGTCGTGCGTCGGCTGGTCCGGGGAATCTGGTGGGTGCTGCTGGTCGGCGCCACGATCACGGTGACCTGGGACCACGGACCCGCGTTGCGCCACCTCGGGGTGACGCGACGCGGGTTCGTGGTGGACGTGGCCGGTCTGTTCCGGACCGCGCTCTCCGGGGTTCAGGACCGCCGGAACAGCTTGTTGCCCAGCCAGACGATCGGGTCGTAACGGCGGTCGGCCACGCGTTCCTTCATCGGGATCAGCGCGTTGTCGGTGATCTGGATGTTCTCCGGGCACACGTCGGTGCAGCACTTGGTGATGTTGCACAGCCCGAGCCCGTGCTCCGACCGCGCCTCGTCGACCCGGTCGGCGGAGTCCAGCGGGTGCATCTCCAGTTCCGCCACGCGCATCAGGAACCGCGGCCCGGAGAACGACTGCTTGTTCTCCTCGTGGTCGCGGATCACGTGACACGTGTTCTGGCAGAGGAAGCACTCGATGCACTTGCGGAACTCCTGCGAGCGCTCGACGTCCACCTGGGACATCCGGTAGTCGCCCGGCGCGACGCCCTTGGGCGGGCTGAACGCCGGCACCTCCCGTGCCTTCGTGTAGTTGTACGACACGTCCGTGACCAGGTCCCGGATCACCGGGAACGTGCGCATCGGCGTCACCGTCACGACCTCGTCCTCGGCGAAGACCGACATCCGGGTCATGCACAGCAGCCTCGGCTTGCCGTTGATCTCGGCCGAGCACGAGCCGCACTTGCCCGCCTTGCAGTTCCACCGCACGGCCAGATCCGCCGTCTGCGTCGCCTGGAGCCGGTGGATGATGTCGAGGACGACCTCGCCCTCGTTGACCTCCACGGTGAAGTCCTCCAGGCCTCCCCCGTCCGCATCACCGCGCCACACCCTGAAGTGCCCCTGGTAACCCATGTCAGCCCTCCAGCTCTTCGGCGGTCAGGTACTTCTGCAACTCGGTGAACTCGAACAGCTCCAGCAGGTCCGCGCGGATCGGGACCTGCGCCTCCTCCGCCACCGTCACGCCGTCACCGGAGGCCCTGCACACCAACAGCTTCCGCCGCCAGTCGGCCTCCATCCGCGGGTAGTCGTCGCGGGTGTGGCCGCCGCGCGACTCGGTGCGCAGCAGCGCCGCGCGGGCCACGCACTCGCTGACCAGCAGCATGTTCCGCAGGTCCAGCGCCAAGTGCCAGCCGGGGTTGAACTGGCGGTGCCCTTCCACGGTCAACGACCGCGCGCGGCGCTTCAGGTCGTCCAGCCGCTTCAGCGCCTGGTCCATCTCGTCCGCCCGGCGGATGATGCCGACCAGGTCGTTCATCGCCTGCTGCAACTCCATGTGCAGCGTGTAGGGGTTCTCGCCGCCGGTGCCCGAGAACGGTGCCAGCGCGACGCGTTCCGCTTCCACCACGGCCTCGTCCGAGCACGCCGGCCGTTCGGAGAGGCTCGTCACGTACACCGCGGCGCCCTCACCCGCGCGGCGCCCGAACACCAGCAGGTCGGACAACGAGTTGCCGCCCAGGCGGTTCGAGCCGTGCATGCCGCCGGACACCTCGCCGGCCGCGAACAGGCCCGGCACCGACGACGCCCCGGTGTCCGGGTCGACCTGCACACCGCCCATCACGTAGTGGCAGGTCGGCCCGACCTCCATGGGCTGCGCGGTGATGTCGACGTCCGCCAGCTCCTTGAACTGGTGGTGCATCGACGGCAGCCGGCGCTTGATCTCCTCCGCCGGCAGCCGGGTCGACACGTCCAGGAACACGCCGCCGTGCTCCGAACCGCGCCCCGCCTTGACCTCCGAGTTGATCGCCCGCGCCACCTCGTCGCGCGGCAGCAGCTCGGGTGGGCGGCGGTTGTTGTCCGGGTCGGCGTACCAGCGGTCGGCCTCGTCCTCGCTGTCCGCGTACTTGTCCTTGAACACCTCGGGGATGTAGTCGAACATGAACCGCTTGCCCTCGGAGTTGCGCAGCACCCCGCCGTCGCCGCGGACCGACTCGGTGACCAGGATCCCCTTCACCGACGGCGGCCACACCATGCCGGTCGGGTGGAACTGGATGAACTCCATGTTGATCAGCGACGCCCCGGCGCGCATCGCCAGCGCGTGGCCGTCCCCGGTGTACTCCCACGAGTTCGACGTCACCTTGAACGACTTGCCGATGCCGCCGGTCGCCAGCACCACCGCCGGGGCCTCGAACAGCACGAACCGCCCGGACTCGCGCCAGTAGCCGAACGCGCCGGCGACCTTGCCCGGTTTCCCTCCCGCGCCGCCCTCGCCCTGCACCAGGTCCGTGACGGTGAACTCCTGGAACACCTTCAGCCGCGACTCGTAGTCACCGGTGTCCGCGAAGTCCTCCTGTTGCAGCGAAACGACCTTCTGCTGCAACGACCGGATCAGCTCCAGCCCGGTGCGGTCGCCGACGTGCGCCAGGCGCGGGTACTCGTGGCCGCCGAAGTTGCGCTGGCTGATCCGCCCGTCCTTGGTCCGGTCGAACAGCGCGCCGTAGGTCTCCAGCTCCCACACCCGGTCCGGGGCCTCGCGGGCGTGCAGCTCGGCCATCCGCCAGTTGTTCAGGAACTTCCCGCCGCGCATGGTGTCCCGGAAGTGCACCTGCCAGTTGTCGCCCGCGTTGACGTTGCCCATGGCCGCGGCGATCCCGCCCTCGGCCATCACCGTGTGCGCCTTGCCGAACAACGACTTGCACAGCACCGCCGTGCGCATCCCGTGCTCCCTGGCCTCGATCGCCGCACGCAGGCCGGCGCCACCCGCGCCGATCACCAGCACGTCGAACGAATGCCGTTCCACCTCGGGCAAGTCCAGCTCCTCAGTTGATGATCCGGAGGTCGGTGATCGTCCCGGAGGCGACCAGCGCGACGTAGAGGTCGGTGACGCAGACGAAGATCAGCGACGCCCAGGCCAGCTGCATGTGGCGGGCGTTCAGCTTGGAGATCCGCGTCCACATCCAGTACCGCACCGGGTGCTTGGAGAAGTGCTTCAACCGCCCGCCCGCGATGTGCCGGCAGGAGTGGCAGGACAGCGTGTACGCGCCCAGCAGCGCCACGTTCACCAGCAGCACGATGTTGCCCAGCCCGACGCCGGTGCTGAACGCGTAGGCGGCGTCGTAGATGTTGATCAGCAACAGGATCGAGGCCGCGTAGAAGAAGTAGCGGTGCAGGTTCTGCGCGATCAGCGGGAAGCGGGTCTCACCGGTGTACTTGGCGTGCGGTTCGGCGACCGCGCACGCGGGCGGGGACAGCCACGCTGCCCGGTAGTACGCCTTGCGGTAGTAGTAGCAGGTCACCCGGAAGCCGAGCAGGAACGGGATGATGACCACCGGCGGGGTGAGGAACCCCGGCAGTTCGGGCAGCGGACGGCCGAAGTGCGCCGCCGCCGGGAGGCATTCCTCGCTCAGGCAGGGCGAGTACATGGGCGTCAGGTAGCGGTACTCGTCCACCCAGTAGTAATCGCCCATGAAGGTGCGCACCGCCGCGTAGATCGAGATCAGCAGCAGACCCGCGAACGTGACCAGCGGCGGTAGCCACCAGCGGTCCGTGCGCAACGTGCGCTGGGCGATCTGCGCCCTCATACCTCACCTCGGTTCCACTTCGTTGTGGTGGGAACGGTCGGGAAATCGTTGTGGCGGCCGGTCGGGGAGTCGTTGTGGTGGGGCGTTCGGGAGTCGGTCGGGGAGTCGTTGTGGCGGGAGCGGTCGAACCGCGCGGGAAAACCGAAACCGGCCCCCGCGTCGAGTCGCGGGGGCCGGCCTGCGGTCGTTCACGTGTGGCGGTAGCCGCCGAGACCTTCGTCGTCGGCGTCGTGCCAGAGCTTCGGGTCGTAGGGCGTGTCCGGGACGACGACGACCTCGCGTTCGACTCTGGGCGCCTCGCGCTGCCGTGGTGTGCTGTCCAGGTCGAGCAGCTCGGTCGCGTCGATGTCCATCCGCTCGACGTCGTTCGCCAGCCGCTGCACGGCGGCGACGTCGCCGTAGCGCGAGCGCAGGGAACCTACGCAGTGCCGAAGCTGGCCGAGCGTTCGACGCAGCTCCACGATCTCCGAGGACGTCATGGCAGCACCTCCCTTGGGGGTCCGTGTGCCGACTCTGCCTGTTCGGAGCGCTTGTGACAAGCACCACAGGTCTTCGCGTCGCGTCTCAGTGTCTGAATCGTTTTTGTGGCGATCATGCGTCGTGACATAGTGTGGGTGCTGTCACGTCCGTACGTGCGACGCCAGCGCTGTCGTCCCACCGGGCCCACCACGGCCCGTGATCACCACCGGAGACAGCGAACCATGAGCGTGCATCCCGTCGTCGCCGGAGTGACGGCTCGCATCGCCGCCCGCAGCGCCGCCCGCCGGTCCCACTACCTGGAACAACTCGCCGAAGCGCACGCCGAGGGCCCGGTCCGCCGCGACCTCGCGTGCAGCAACCTCGCGCACGGTTTCGCGGGGATGACCGGCGGCGACAAGGAAGCGCTGCGCGCGCTCCGTCGCCCGAACGTGGCGATCGTGTCCGCCTACAACGACATGCTGTCCGCCCACCAGCCGATGCACGAGTACCCGGCGTGGATCAAGGACGCGGCGCGCGCGGCGGGTGGCGTCGCCCAGTTCGCCGGCGGTGTGCCCGCGATGTGCGACGGCATCACGCAGGGCCGTGCGGGCATGGAGCTGTCCCTGTTCAGCCGGGACGTCATCGCCATGGCCACCGGCATCGCGCTGTCCCACGACATGTTCGACTCGACGCTGCTGCTCGGCGTGTGCGACAAGATCGTGCCGGGCCTGCTGATCGGCGCGCTGTCGTTCGGCCACCTGCCCGCGATCCTGGTGCCCGCCGGCCCCATGCACTCGGGGCTGCCGAACTCGGAGAAGGCCCGCGTGCGGCAGCTGTTCGCCGAGGGCAAGGCGTCCCGGGAGAACCTGCTGGAGGCCGAGGCCGCCTCGTACCACAGCCCCGGCACCTGCACGTTCTACGGCACGGCCAACTCCAACCAGCTCGTGGTGGAGGTGATGGGCCTGCACCTGCCGGGCGCGAGCTTCGTCCCGCCGGGCACCGCGCTGCGGCGCGCGCTGACCGAGGAGGCCGCGCGCCGGGCGGTGGCGATCAGCCGTGGCGACGAGTACACCCCGATCGGGCACGTGGTGGACGAGAAGTCCGTGGTCAACGGCGTGATCGCGCTGCTCGCGACCGGCGGCTCGACCAACCACAGCATGCACCTGGTGGCCGTCGCGTCGGCTGCGGGCATCGAGCTGAGCTGGGACGACTTCGCCGACCTGTCGTCGGTGGTGCCGCTGCTGGCCCGCGTCTACCCCAACGGCGGAGCGGACATCAACCACTTCCAGGCTGCCGGTGGCGTGCAGTTCCTGATCGGCACGCTGCTCGACGCGGGGCTGCTGCACGCCGACGTGCGCACCGTCGCCGGTGACGGGCTGGACCGCTACCGGCAGGAGCCGACGCTCGTGGAAGGCGTGCTGACCTGGCGGGACGGTCCGGGCCGCTCGCTGGACACGGACGTGCTGCGGCCGGCGTCGGACCCGTTCGCCGCCGACGGCGGGCTCCGCATGCTGTCCGGCAACCTGGGCCGCGCGGTGATCAAGGTGTCCGCGGTCAAGCCCGAGCACCGGGTGGTGCAGGCGCCCGCGCGGGTGTTCACCTCGCAGGAGGCGTTCAGCGCCGCGTTCCAGGCGGGCGAACTGGAGCGGGACGTCGTAGTCGTGGTGCGGCAGCAGGGCCCGCAGGCCAACGGCATGCCCGAACTGCACAAGCTGACGCCCGCGCTGGGCGTGCTGATGGACCGGGGGTTCCGGGTCGCGCTGGTCACCGACGGCCGGATGTCGGGTGCGTCGGGCAAGATCCCGGCCGCCATCCAGCTCACCCCGGAAGCCGCCGTCGGCGGTCCGCTGGCCCGCGTGCGCGACGGGGACGTGCTGCGGCTCGACGCCGAGACCGGCACGCTGGAGGCGTTGGTCGACCCGGCCGAACTCGCCTCCCGCGACCTGGTGGACTTCCCGCCGGACGCGCAGGCGTGGACCGGTACGGGACGCGAACTGTTCGCCGCCCTGCGCCGCTCGGTCGGTCCCGCCGACCGGGGCGCGAGCGTGTTCGGACCCATCGCGGCCTCGCACTTCGCGGGCCGCGCGAACCAGGAGGTAACCCGGTGACCACCAGCGCGGATCTGCTGGAGCTGTCCCCCGTCATCCCGGTCGTCGTGCTGGACGACGCCGATCAGGCCGTGCCGCTGGCGCGGGCGCTGCTGCGCGGGGGCATCCGCGTCATCGAACTGACCTTGCGCACGCCCGCCGCGACGGCCGCGATCGAGCGGATCGCCGCCGAGGTGCCAGACATCGTGCTCGGGGCGGGCACGGTGACCGCGCCGGAACACGCCGAGCAGGCGGCCAAGGCCGGGGCGGCGTTCCTGGTCACGCCCGGTTCGACGGATCGGGTGCTGAACGCGGTGGAGGACACCGGGCTGCCGTTCCTGCCGGGGGCGGCGACGGTGTCCGAGGCGATGCGCCTGGCCGAGCGCGGGCTGACGGCGCTGAAGTTCTTCCCGGCCGAGGCGGCGGGCGGCGTGGACTTCCTGAAGTCGGTCGGCGGCCCGCTGCCCGGCCTGCGCTTCTGCCCGACCGGCGGCATCTCGGTGCAGACCGCGCCGCGCTACCTGGCGCTGCCGAACGTGGGCTGCGTCGGCGGGTCCTGGCTGACGCCGAAGGACGCGCTGGCGGCAGGCGACTTCGACCGGATCGAGGCACTGGCCAGGGCTGCCTCCGCGCTCTGACGCTCAGTCCCCGGACCGCTCGGACCGCCCGCGCTGTGCTTCCGGGCGGTTCGGGCGCCGTCCTGGTGCGATAGGTTGACCGTCGCACTTGGGGAGGGTGTTGGGGATGAACGCGCGACGAACCACCGTCGTCACCGAGCCGGGCCGGCAGGTGGCGCTGGTGTGGGCCGGTCTCCCGGTGTTGGGCGCGGCCGTGCTGTGGGGTGTGCAGGCCGGCGCGGACTGGGTGGTGTCGCTGCCGTTCGCGCCACTGCACGGGCCGTTCGAACTGGTGGCGTCCATCCCGGAGCCGCAGGCGACGTTCGGTGCCATCGGCTTGGGCCTGCTGGTCGGGTTCGTGGTGGCGTTCATGGCTGCGGCAGAACGGCTTTCGGTCGAGATCGCCGACGAGTCGGTCATCCTCAACCGCGGCGGCACCGAACGCATGCTGGACCGCACGCAGGTGTCCGGGGTGTTCCTGGAGGGCAAGAAACTGGTGGTGCTCGGCCTGGGCACCGAGGAACTGGCGCGGGAGACCTCGGACCTGCGCGGCACCGACCTGGCGGACGCCTTCCAGCGGCACGGCTACCCGTGGCTGACCGAAGACCCGTACCGCGGCGAGTACCGGCGGTGGGTCGACGACATGCCCGGCCTGCCACCCGGTGGGAACGCGTTGCTGCGGGCTCGGGCCAAGGCGTTGAAGAAGAACGACACCGAGGACGCGAACCAACTGCGCACCGAACTGGCCCGGCTCGGCGTGGTGGTGCGCGAGGACCGCAAGCGCCAGTTCTGGCGACTCAGCAGCCACGACCAGGCGAGGATCGACCCAGACGGGCGTTAGGCAGGACCGGCCCGAGACAGCTCCGAGCAGCGTTAGGCAGGACCGGTCCAAGACAGCTCCGGGCGGCGGTGGGCAAGGCCGACCTGGGACAGGCCCGGGCGATACGCGGGGCCTTTCCGGTCTAGTCCGGCAGGTAGTCGTCCAGCGGCGACTCGATCTCCGCGTTGCGCAACTCTTCCCGCACCACCCGGTAGGCCATGCCTTCGGCGTAGCCCTTGCGCGCCAACGCCCCCACCAGCCGACGGATCTTCACCTGGTCCTCCAGCCCGGACATCGTCCGGAGCTTCTTGCGCACCAGCTCCCGCGCCCGCTCCTGCTCGGCCTCGTCGTCCACCGCGGCGACGGCCTCGGCCACCACCTCGTCCGCGACACCCTTGCGCCGCAGCTCCATCGCCAACGCCCGCCGCCCGAGCCCCTGGTACGTGTGCCTGGACCGGACCCAGACCTCGGCGAACGCGACGTCGTCGATCAGCCCGGCCCGGTCGAACTTGCCCAGCACCAGTTCGGCCGTCTCCTCGCGGATGCCCTTGCGCAACAAGGCGTCCTTGAGCTCGACGCGGGTCCGGGCACGCGCGGTGAGCAGGGCGTAGCAGATGTCGGCCGCCTTGCGCTGCTCCTTCGCGGGGTCGACCGGCTTGGCAGTCTCGGTGTCGATATCGGTGTCGGTGTGCTGATCGGCGTCGGTGTCGGTGCACCCGGCACGGTCGGCAGTCCGGGCAGAACCCCGCCGTCGACCACCGGACCTGCCCCGGCGGGCACCGCCCTCCGCACCGGCCCGCCCACGACGCCCCTCAGCCGCGAACGGATCCGCCGCCACCGGCGCACCACCACGCGCACCGGCCACCGGAACCGCTTCACCGGAAGCACCCCGGAGGTGGCCGAGTTCGCCGAACAGATCGCTCCCGGACCCGCCGTCGGCGAGATCACTCCCGGACTCGCTGTCAGCCGGAGTACCCGCACCCGGAGCGCTCTCGATCGGGGCGCTCTCGCCAGAAGCAATTCCACCCGAAGCGATTCCATCCGAAACGCGCCCGCCCACAGCGATCTCACCCGAAGCGGTCTCATCCGAAGCGGTCTCGTCCGGTGTGATCTCGTCCGGTGTCGTCTCGACTGGCGTGAAATCGGCCGGAGCGGTCTCGGTGGCCCGGCTTGTCGGCGCGACCGGCACGGCTTCACCGGAGGCGTTCCTGCGACGGCCCAGGGTCTCGAACGGATCGTCGTCCGCCGAGGCACCGGCGCGGCTGCCCTCCGAGACGACCCGGACGGCCTCGCCGGAAGCACTCCTGAGCCGGCCCCAGGCCTCGAACGGGTCCTCGTCCGCCGAGGCCTGTTCCGAAGCCGCCACCTGTTCCGGAGTGGCCGCCCGTTCCCGGTCCGCCTCCCTCGAAGCGGGCCGTTCCCGATCCACTTCCGCCGAAGCGGCGGCATCCCGGTCCACGGACTCGAACGGGTCGGCCGAAGGGTCGCGGGGTGTCCCGCGACCACGGCCGCCTTGCCCCGCCACTGCTAGAAGTCGACCGGCGCGGGTGCCGTGTCGTCGGCGTCGAGCGTCGCACCGATGCCGAGCTTGTCCTTGATCCGCTTCTCGATCTCGTTGGCCACGTCGGGGTTCTCGCGCAGGAACTTGCGCGCGTTCTCCTTGCCCTGGCCCAGCTGGTCGCCCTCGTAGGTGTACCAGGCGCCCGACTTGCGCAGGATGGCCTGGTCCACGCCCATGTCGATGAGCGAGCCCTCCCGGCTGATGCCGTGGCCGTAGAGGATGTCGAACTCCGCCTGCTTGAACGGCGGGGCGACCTTGTTCTTCACGACCTTGACCCTGGTCCGGTTGCCGACCGGCTCGCCGCCGTCCTTCAGCGTCTCGATCCGGCGCACGTCCAAGCGCACCGACGCGTAGAACTTCAGCGCCTTGCCACCCGTCGTGGTCTCCGGCGAGCCGAACATCACGCCGATCTTCTCGCGCAGCTGGTTGATGAAGATCGCGGTGGTGTTGGACGTGCTCAGCGCACCGGTGATCTTCCGCAGCGCCTGGCTCATCAGCCGCGCCTGGAGGCCCACGTGGTTGTCGCCCATCTCGCCCTCGATCTCGGCCCGGGGCACCAGCGCGGCCACCGAGTCGATCACCAGGATGTCCAGCGCGCCGGAGCGGACCAGCATGTCCGCGATCTCCAGCGCCTGCTCGCCGGTGTCCGGCTGGGACACCAGCAGCGCGTCGGTGTCGACGCCCAGCTTCTTCGCGTAGTCCGGGTCCAGCGCGTGCTCGGCGTCGATGAACGCCGCGATGCCGCCGTTGCGCTGCGCGTTGGCCACCGAGTGCAGCGCCACCGTGGTCTTACCGGACGACTCCGGGCCGTAGATCTCCACCACGCGGCCGCGCGGCAGGCCGCCGATGCCGAGCGCGACGTCGAGCGCGATCGCGCCGGTGGGGATCACCTCGATCGGGGCGCGGCCTTCCTCGCCGAGCCGCATGACCGAGCCCTTGCCGAACTGCTTGTCGATCTGGGCCAGGGCCAGTTCGAGGGCCTTGTCCCGGTCGGGTGCCTGTGCCATCTGGAGTCCACCTCGGTTTGTCTTCTGGGTCGCTGAGCGATGTCGGGGCCGACGTTACGGGCGGGGTACGACATTTCTCGGCGGGGATCGGGTCACCTGCGGGGTTTCGTCACCCGGTCGTGTCGGGGACTATAGCCGAACAGGTGTTCGACCACCGGGTCGACACGCCGGCTCACCGCCGGTGTTCCGGCACGTCGAACGCGTCGCAGACGGCCAGCCAGATCTCCTTGGCCGGCACGCCGTCCTCCAGCGCCTGGTCCGGGGTGCGCCCGCCGAGCGCGGACATCACGTGGTCCCTGGCCACCATCTCCGCCCTGACCTGGCCGAACTCGTTCGCCATCAGCTTGCGGAACACCGTATTGCGCATCGCGACCAGGCTAGCGCGCCGCTTTCCAGGCCGGGCTGTCGACGTAGTGGTTGTCGTAGAGGTCCTGCGACGCGCCGATCTCCGCCGGGTCGGCCAGGCCGCGCTGCACGCGGTCCAGCAGGCGGTAGTAGTCGAACCGGCCCATGCCGGGCGTGAAGACGAACAGGACGTCGGCGTCCGCGCCCTTCAACGCGCCGAACGCGTGCGGCACGCGGGGCGGCACCACGAGGAAGTCGCCGCGTTCCAGCGTGATCACGTCCTGGTCGAGCAGCACCTGGAGCGTCCCGTCGAGCACGAAGAACAGCTCCGACGCACGGGTGTGGAAGTGCGGCGGGGCGCCGTTCGCGCCGTCGAGGAAGGTGGAGCGGTTGCCGGTCAGCCCGTCCAGGTCGGCGAGCAGGGTGACGACGGCGGCGGGGTCGGCGGTGAGCTTCTCGGCCTTGTCGGCCCGCACGAGCAGTGTGTTTCCCATGAGTAAGACGATCGCTCGGATCAGCGCGCCCAACAACGACGGAGATCGTATCGAACGATAACCTGTGCGTTATGGAACGGCGGGACATCGAGATCTTCCTGGCCTTGGCCGAGGAGTTGCACTTCAGCCGCACCGCCGAGCGCCTGCACGTGTCGCAGGCGCGCGTCAGCCAGACCGTCAGGCAGCTGGAACGCCGCATCGGCGCGCCCCTGTTCGAACGCACCAGCCGCCGCGTCGCCCTCACCCCGATCGGCCGACGGCTCCGGGACGACATCGCCCCCGCCTACCAGCGCATCGTGGAAGGCGTCGAACGCGCCATCGCCGCGGGCAGAGGCACCGGACTGCTCCGGATCGGGTTCGCCGCCCCGGCCGTCGCCGACCTCATCACGGACGTCCTGGACCGTTACCGGAGCCGTCACCCCGATAGCGAGGTGCGCGTCCGCGAAGCCGCCTTCGTGGACCCGTTCGCGCTGCTCAGGGAGGACGAGGTGGACGTGCTGGTGACGCTGTTCCCGGTGGACGAGCCCGACCTGACGGCCGGTCCGGCGGTGTTGCGCGAACCGATGGTGCTGGCCGTGGCCGACACACACCCGTTCACCAGGCAGGGCCACGTGACGATGGAGGACCTGGCGCGCGACACGGTCTTCCGCGCCGCCTACTGGCGTGACACGACGCCTTCGGGTCGTCCCATCGAGCGCGGACGCACCCTTACGACGTTCCAAGAGCTCATGACCGTGATCGCGAACGGCGAAGGCGTGTGCCCGTTGGGCGCGCACGCGATCGGCTACTTCTCGCGTCCGAGAGTCACGTTCCTGCCGCTGCGGGACGCACCGGAGATCGTCTGGGGCCTCGTCTGGCGCACTGCGGGCGAGACAAGCCGTGTCCGCGAACTCGCCGCAGCGGCGCTAACCTCGAACCATGGATGACCCAACGGGCCTGTCGTCGCCACTCGGCCAGGTCGCGATCATCGCCGGCCTGGTCGCCGCTCTCGTGGTCGGCATCCGCGCCTGGTGGTACCACCACCGCAAGCGCTGATCAGCGCACCCGCTGCAACGACATGAACAGGCACGCCACGAGCAGCGGCAACGCCGTGAACCCGACGAGCAGCCCCAGCGCGGCGTAGGACCACACGGTCACCACTACGCCCGCCGCGACACCGCCCGCCGCACCGCCGATGTTCATGCACAGGTCCGACAGGCCCTGCGCGGCCGGCCGGTCCGCCGTCGCGACCGACTCGGTGAGCAGCGCGGACCCCGCCACCAGGCCCGCCGACCAGCCGAGACCCAGCAGCGCCAGACCCGCCGCGAGCTGCGGCGCGTCGTGCGAGGGGGCCATACCCGCGATGCCGGACGCGGCCACCACCAGCGCCGAGCCGATGGCCAGCACGGGCACCCGGCCCAACCGGTCCGCCATCCACCCGAACAACGGGCTGGCCGCGTACATCGCGGCCACGTGCAGGCTGATCACCACACCCACGACCCGCAGCGACGCCCCGGCGTGGTCCATGTGCACCGGGGTCATCGACATGAGCCCCACCATCGCCGTGTGGCACAACGTGATGCCGCCCAACGCGAGCTTCCCGCCGGCGGGCAGCGCGCGCCACACCGCGCCGGAGCCACGCGTGTCACCCACTCCCCCGGCGCAATGCGCGGGCGCCACCGGGGCGGCCGACTGCACGACCGTCAACGGGTCCGGGCGCAGGAAGCGCAGCACAGTCAGCGCGGCCAGCCCGAACAGCACCGCCGCCATCAGGTACGGACCCGCGCCGACCGGCAGGCCGAGCCGCGCGGCGATCCGACCGGCCGGGTCCGCCAGGTTCGGCCCGGCGACCGCGCCGATCGTCGCCGACCACACCACGACCGCCAGCGAACGGGCCCGCCGCTGCGGGTGCGCCAGGTCCGTCCCGGCGTAGCGGGCGGCGAGGTTCGCGCTGCTCGCGGCCCCGAACAGGACCAGCGCGGCCAGCAGCACCTGCCACGAGCCGAGCACCACGGCACACGCCGCGACCGCCGCGCCGGCCGCGCCCGCCCCGTAGCCCAGCACCAGCGCCGGGCGGCGTCCCCGGCGGGCGGCGAGCCGTGCCGTGGGCAGCGCGAACAGCGCCGCCCCGAGCACCGCGCCGGTCTGCGCGAGCCCGCCCACCGCGTCCGAGCCGGACAGCGCCGCCGCGATCAGGGTGGAGACCGCCAGGCCGGTGGTCACGCCCGCCGCGCCCAGCACCTGGCCGGCCACGAGCACGCGGAGGACCTTGCGCTGCACCACCTCGACCGTGGTCATGATCATGATCGTGCCAGGCCGAATGGCCCAGGCACAGCCTCCGTCCGGGTCAGGTGCCCGGCTGGACGACGTTCTCGAAGAAGTCCGCGACCGAGTCGGCGGTCAGGTCACCGCCGCCGCTCTTGGTCACGATGCCCAGCAGCGGCCGTTCGTCGGCGGTGAACGCGAGCAGCCCCACCCCGCCGTCCGCAGCGGCCCGGTACTTGCCCTTGAAGCCGTTGCCCGCCCACTCGGCCTCCACCATGTCCGCCTTGAGCGAGCGCACCACGGCGTCCGCGCCCTGCTGGGCGCCCGTGACGGTGTCGGTGAGGATGTACTGGACCGAGTAGTCGTCCTTGACCGAACAGCTCACCACGGTGCCCTTGATGGCGCTGATGCCCGACACACCGGCCGAGCCGCCCGCCTTGCACGTGTTGCCGTCCGGGATCTTGCCCGCGAGCTGACGCAGGCACTGCGTGAAGCCTTGGGCGTCCTTCTCGGTCTCGTTCTTGCAGTCCTGCGCGGTGGGCACGCCCTGGCCGCCGAACGCGAAGATGCCGCCCACCACGGCCAGCACGACCACGACGGCCGCGCCCACCGCGATGAGGACGTTCTTGTTGGGCTTCTTCTTCTGCGGCTGCTGCGTGCGCGGGGTGACGTTCGGGAAGTTGAACTGCTGCGGCCCGGTCTGCGGGTAGTTGACCTGATACGGCCCGCTCACCGCCGGGTTGGTCACCTGGTACGGACCGCTCACCGCGGGGTTGTTGACCTGATACGGCCCACTGACCGCCGGGTTGGTCACCTGGTACGGACCGCTCATGGCCGGGTTCTGCACGGGGTTCGGCCCGGTCACCGGCTTGGTGATCACCGTCGCCGGCTCTTTGGAGACCTTCAGCGGCTCCTTGGTGCGCGGCGTCACGCCGTCCTTGGGCACGTGGTGCGCGCCCAGCGCCACCGCCGTCTCCGGCTGGTCCAGGCTCGTCGGCACCACCCGCACCTGCTCGGCGATCATGGTCGCCACCAGCGGGATCCGGCTCGAACCGCCGACCAGGTAGATGCCCGCGAGCTGGTTCGGCGCGAGACCGGTGGAGCGGATCGTGGACGCCAGCAGCTCCACGCTGCGCAGCATGCTGGGGCGGACCAGCGCCTCCAGGTCGGAGCGGTTGACCAGCACGTCCTCGAACGGCTCGGGCATCGGCACCTCGGTGTGCGCGTGCCGGGACAGCGACTCCTTGGCCGCCCTCACGTCCTCCTGGAGCGCGCGCCGGGCGCGTCGGTCGGCCGTCGACTCGGGACGCAGCAGCCGCTGCCAGACCGCCGGGTCGCGGTGCGACACCTGGCGTCCGACGTGTTCCAGGAGGGCTTGGTCCACGTCCAGGCCGCCCAGGTCTTGCAGACCGTCCTCGGCGAGCACGGTGAAGCCGTTCTGGGTCGCGCCGACGATGGCCACGTCGAACGTGCCCGCGCCCAGGTCGTACACGGCCAGCGCCTGGCCCACCGACAGCGAGGCGTAGTGCGACGCCGCCGCGACCGGCTCGGGCACCAGCACGATGTCCTTGTCCACGCCCGCGAGCCGGGCGGCGGACAGCAGCACGTTGCGGCGGGTCGGGCCCCACTGGGCGGGGTGGGTGAGGCGGATCTCGTCCAGCGGCTCGCCGCCCAGCTGGCGGGTGGTCTCCTCCAGCACGCGGCGCAGCACGGCGGCCAGCGCGTCGGCGACCGGGACGACGTTGTCGCCGAGCAGCAGGGCGCCGTCGTCCACCCGGCGCTTGGGGTTGGGCTCGAACCGCGACGGGTCCAGCCGGGCGCGGCGCTCGGCGTCCCGGCCGACCACCAGCGAGCCGTCCTCTTCGCAGTACACGGCCGAGGGCATGGTGGCCGACCCGTCCACCTCGACGACCCTGGGCGGCCTGCCGTGCGCCGCGAGCACCGCGACGGTGTTGGAAGTGCCCAGGTCAACGGACAGGACGCGCACGACCACCCCTTAGCTCTCCGAACCGGGGTGATCCTGTCACAGCCCCCTCCCCCACGAGACCGTGTCCGCACTACACACCCCACACCCCCTCACACCCTCTCGACCCCACCCACCTCCCACCCCTCCGGCCCAACCCCTCACACCTCACACCCCCACCCCTCCGACCTAACCCCTCACCTCATCCCTCCCACCTAACCCACCGACGCGGCCCCACCGCGAGGTCGCGTCGGTGGTTCGCACCCCGTTTTCCGTCGATCACGCCCTTCGATCGACGGAAAACGGGGTGCGAACCACCGACTTCCAGGCGACCAAGCCGCCGCCTGCGAAGCAGCGGCAATCAGACACTGTCGTACCCCTGGGTCAGTATGGACGGCATGGATGTCCTGGCCGCTTTCTCCTCCGCGACCCGGCAGTGGTTCGCCGGGGCCTTCGCCGCGCCCACGGCGGCGCAGGCCGGCGCGTGGGAGGCGGCGGCCGCGGGCGAGCACGCCCTCGTCATCGCGCCGACCGGCTCGGGCAAGACGCTGGCCGCGTTCCTCTGGGCGTTGGACAAGCTGGCGTCGAGCCCTCCGCCGGACGATCCCAGGCACCGCTGCCGGGTGCTCTACGTCTCGCCGCTGAAAGCCCTGGCCGTGGACGTGGAGCGCAACCTCCGAGCGCCCTTGGCGGGCATCCGGCAGGCCGCGCACCGGCTGTCCCTGCCCGAACCGCAGATCACGGTCGGCATGAGGACCGGCGACACCCCGGCGGACGAGCGGCGCGCGTTCGCCCGCCGGCCGCCGGACGTGCTGGTGACCACCCCGGAGTCGCTGTTCCTGATCCTCACCTCGTCGGCGCGCGAGTCGCTGCGCGGCGTGGAGACGGTGATCATCGACGAGGTGCACGCGGTCGCGGGCACGAAGCGCGGCGCGCACCTCGCGCTGTCCCTCGAACGGCTGGATTCGCTGCTCGACGGCGGACCCGCGGGGCGCCCCGCCCAGCGCATCGGGCTGTCGGCCACGGTCCGGCCGGTGGAGGAGGTGAGCGCGTTCCTGGCCGGTGGGCGTCCGGTGAAGGTCGTGCAGCCGAAGACCGCGAAGACCATCGAGGTGCGGGTGGAGGTGCCGGTCGAGGACATGTCCACGCTCGGCGAGCCGACCGGCGAGGTGTCCGGCCCGGCGTCGGGCGCGGAGCAGCGGTCCTCGATCTGGCCGTCGGTCGAGCAGCGGGTGCTGGAGCTGGTCCGGGAGCACCGCTCCACGATCGTGTTCGCCAACTCGCGCCGGCTGGCCGAACGGCTCACCGCCCGGCTCAACGAGCTGGCCGAGGAGGCTGCCGAGGAGGCGCCGGAGCCGGAGCGGTTCCCGGCCGAGGCGATCGGGCAGTCGGGGCTGACCACCCAGCGGTCGGCGACCGTGGCCCGCGCGCACCACGGCTCGATGTCGCGCGAGCAGCGGACCGCGGTGGAGGAGGAGCTCAAGTCCGGGCGGCTGCCGTGCGTGGTGGCGACGTCGTCGCTGGAGCTGGGCATCGACATGGGCGCGGTCGACCTGGTGGTGCAGATCGAGGCCCCGCCGACGGTGGCGTCCGGGCTGCAGCGCGTCGGCCGGGCCGGGCACCAGGTGGGCGCGGTGTCGCGCGGGGTGATGTTCCCGAAGTTCCGGGGTGACCTGGTGTCCTGCGCGGTGGTCGCGGAGCGGATGCGGGACGGCGCGATCGAGGCCGTGCGGTACCCGCGCAACCCGCTGGACGTGCTGGCGCAGCACGTCGTGGCCATGGTGGCGATGGAGCCGTGGACGGTGGAGGCGCTGGCCGGGCTGGTGCGGCGGGCCGCGCCGTTCGCCGCGCTGCCGGAGTCGGCGCTGCAGGCGGTGCTGGACATGCTGGCGGGCCGCTACCCGAGCGAGGAGTTCGGCGAGCTGCGGCCGCGGATCACCTGGGACCGGGTCAACGGCGAGCTGCGCGGCCGGCCGGGGTCGCAGCGGCTGGCGGTGACCTCCGGCGGCACCATCCCGGACCGCGGGCTGTTCGCGGTGATGACACCGCCGTCGGAACGCGGTCCCGGCTCGCGGGTGGGCGAGCTGGACGAGGAGATGGTCTACGAGTCGCGGGTGGGCGACACGTTCCTGCTGGGCACCTCGTCGTGGCGGGTGGAGGACATCACGCACGACCGGGTGATCGTGGTGCCCGCGCCCGGTCAGCCCGCGCGGATGCCGTTCTGGAAGGGCGACGCGCCGGGGCGCCCGCTGGAGCTGGGGCGGGCGCTGGGGAAGTTCCTCCGCGAGGTGTCCACGATGGACCCCGCCGACGCCGCGCGGCGGGCCGCCGACGCGGGGCTGGACGCGTGGGCGACGTCGAACCTGCTGGCGTACCTGGGCGAGCAGCGGGAGGCGACCCGGCACGTGCCCAACGACCGGACCGTGCTGGTGGAGCGGTTCCGGGACGAGCTGGGCGACTGGCGGCTGGTGGTGCACTCGCCGTTCGGGGCGCAGGTGAACGCGCCGTGGGCGCTGGCGATCGCGGCCCGGTTGCGGGAGCGGCGCGGCATCGAGGTGCAGGCGGCGCACTCCGACGACGGGATCGTGGTGCGGCTGCCGGACGCGGTCGACCTGGACGGCGCGCAGGTGGTGGCGGGCGCCGACGACGTGCTGCTGGACCCGGAGGAGGTCGAGCAGGTGGTGGTCGCCGAGGTGGGCGGGTCGGCGCTGTTCGCGGCCCGGTTCCGGGAGTGCGCGGCGCGGTCCCTGCTGCTGCCCCGGCGCGACCCGAAGCGCCGGACACCGCTGTGGCAGCAGCGGCAGCGGGCGGCGCAACTGCTGTCCGTGGCGGCGAAGTACGAGAGCTTCCCGGTGGTGCTGGAGGCGATGCGGGAAGTCCTCCAGGACGTGTACGACGTGCCCGGCCTGCGTGAGCTGATGTCCGACGTGCGGGCGCGGCGGGTGCGCGTGGTGGAGGTGGAGACGTCCGGGCCGTCGCCGTTCGCGCGCAGCCTGCTGTTCGGCTACGTCGGGATGTTCCTGTACGAGGTGGACGCGCCGCTGGCGGAGCGGCGGGCGGCGGCGCTGTCGCTGGACTCGGCGCTGCTGGCGGAGCTGCTGGGTTCGGAGGCGATCCGGGAGCTGCTCGACCCGGAGGTCGTCGAAGAGGTCGAGCGCAGCCTCCAGCGGCTGGCCCCGGACCGGCACGCCCGCGACGCCGAGGGCGCGGCCGACCTGCTGCGGTTCCTGGGCGACCTGTCCGAGGCGGAGGCCTCGGCCCGGGGCATCCGACCGGAGTGGCTGACCGAGCTGGTGGCGCAGCGGCGGGCGCTGCGGGTGCGGATCGCGGGCGAGGAACGGGTGATCGGCATCGAGGACGCGGGCCGGGTGCGGGACGCGCTGGGCGTGGCGCTGCCGGTGGGCGTGCCGGAGGCGTTCACCGAGCCGGTGGCGGATCCGTTGGGCGACCTGCTGTCCCGGTACGCGCGAACACACGGGCCGTTCCCGGCGATGGAGGCCGCGGCGCGGTTCGGGTTGGGCGTCGCGGTGGTGACCGGCGTGCTGGAGCGGATGGCGGCCACCGGCCGGCTGGTGCGCGGCGAGCTGCGCCCCGGCGGCACCCACACCGAGTACTGCGACGCCGACGTGCTGCGGCGGCTGCGGCGGGCGTCGCTGGCGCGGCTGCGGTCCGAGGTGGAGCCGGTCGAACCGGCCGCACTGGGCCGGTTCCTGCCGAGCTGGCACGGCGTGGGCCGCAGGCTGCGCGGCGCGCCCACGGTGGACGACGTGTACTCGGTGGTGGAGCAGCTGGCGGGTGCGCCACTGCCCGCGAGCGCCGTCGAGTCGCTGGTGCTGCCCGCCCGGCTGCCCGGCTACACCCCGGCGCTGCTGGACGAGCTGACCGCGTCCGGCGAGGTGACGTGGACCGGCTGCGGCTCGCTGGCGGGCGGGGACGGCTGGATCGCGCTGGCCCCGACGGACGTGGCCGACCTGCTGCTGCCCGACCTGGTGCCGGAGGCGATGCCGGAGTCGTCGCTGCACACCGCCGTGGTGGAGGCGTTGGCGGGCGGGGCGCTGTTCTTCCGGCAACTGGTGGACCGGGTGTCGTTGCAGGGTCCGACGACCGACGGCGACGTCGTCGGTGCGCTGTGGGACCTGGTGTGGGCGGGCGTGGTCACCAACGACACGCTGTCGCCGCTGCGCGCCTTGGTCTCCGGCGGTGGCGCCGCGCACAAACCCCGCCGCACCGCACCGCGCGGCCGGTACGCGCGGATGCGGACCGGCCGGCCGGACATGCCCAGCCGCACCGGACCGCCGACCGTGGCCGGGCGCTGGTCGCTGGCCGTGGTGCCGGTGTCCGACCCGACGCGGCGCGCGCACGCCAGGGCGGAGGCGTTCCTGGAACGGCACGGCGTGCTCACCAGGGGCGCGCTGGACACCGAACGCGTGACCGGCGGGTTCAGCGGCGTGTACCGGGTGCTGCGGGCGATGGAGGAGTCCGGCCAGGTCGTGCGCGGCTACGTGGTCGAAGGGCTCGGCGCGGCGCAGTTCGCGGCACGCGGCGCGGTCGACCGCCTGCGCGCGCTGTCCCGCCCGCCCGGCCAGGAACACATCGGCACACCGGAGGCCGTGGTGCTGGCCGCCACCGACCCGGCCCAGCCGTACGGCGCGGCGCTGCCGTGGCCCGACCCGTTGGGCGAGGGCAAGCACCGGCCGGGGCGGAAGTCCGGGTCGTTGACCGTGCTGGTGGACGGCGTGGCGGCGCTGTACGTGGAACGCGGCGGGCGTTCGCTGCTGTCGTTCAGCGAGGAGGACGACGTCCTGCACGCCGCGGCACAGGCCCTGAGCCGCGCGGTGCGCGACGGCTGGCTCGGGCAGCTGGCCCTGCAACGGGCGGACGGGGAGGTGGCTCTGGGCTCACGGCTGGCCGGCATCCTCCAGGAAGCGGGCTTCCGCGCCACCCCGAAGGGCTTGCGGCTGCGGGCTTAGCCGGCTTTCCCGGGGAGATCCGACTCAACCCCTTGGACCACACCGGTCCCAGCCCTCACCGCTTCGCGCAGGCCGGTGCAGCTCGTCTGCTCGCGCGCCCCCTCCGCACAGGCCGGCACAGCGTGACTTTCTCACTCACCCGCCCCGCGCAAGCCCGGCCGCACCCGCCTCCGCACAGGCCGGTAGAGCCAAGTCCTGCCTCCCGGGCAGCCGCATCGGACCCGGAGCTGCCGGCGTCAGCGGAACAGGCTGCTGTAGGCGTTGAGCGCGGGCTGGCCGCCGAGGTGTGCGTACAGGACGGTCGAGTCGCGGGGGATCTCGCCGGAGGACACGAGTTCCACCAGGCCCGCCAGCGACTTCCCCTCGTACACCGGGTCGGTGATCATGCCTTCCAGGCGTGCACCAAGCTTCATCGCGTCCACGGTGGACTCGCCCGGCACGCCGTAGATGCCCTCGTGGAAACGCTCGTCGAGCACCACGTCGGTCTCGCGGACCTCCACCTCCAGCAGGTTCCCGGTCCTCTGCGCGATGCGGGTGATCTGGTCGCGGGTGTCGCACGGCTCGGCCGACGCGTCGATCCCGACGACCCGACGGCCGCTGCCCGCGAACCCGGCCACCATCCCGGCCTGGGTGCTGCCGGTCACCGAGCACACCACGACGGTGTCGAACCGGACGCCCAGCTCGGCCTCCTGCCGTTCCACCTCGGCCGCCCACCCCGCGAACCCGAGACCGCCCAACGGGTGGTCCGACGCGCCCGCCGGGATCGGGTACGGCTTGCCGCCGGACGCACGGACGTCCTCGATCGCCTGTTCCCACGCGGGTTTCACGCCGATGCCGAAGCCCGCCTGCACCAGCCGGACGTCGGCGCCCATGAGCCGGCTGAGCAGGATGTTGCCCACCCGGTCGTAGACGGCGTCCGGCCAGTCCACCCAGCTCTCCTGCACCAGCACGCACTTCAGCCCGGCCCGCGCCGCCGCCGCGGCGACCTGCCGGGTGTGGTTGGACTGCACGCCACCGATCGACACCAACGTGTCGCACCCGGTCGCCAGCGCGTCCGCCACCAGGTACTCCAGCTTGCGCGTCTTGTTGCCGCCGTAGGCCAACCCGGAGTTGCAGTCCTCCCGCTTGGCCCACACCGACGCGCCGCCGAGGTGCCGGGTCAGCCGTTCCAGCGGGTGCACCGGAGAAGGGCCGAAGGTCAGCGGGTACCGCGCGAAATCACCCAGCGCCATGTGGGTCCTCCTCCGACAACTCGGCCAGCGTGGCCCAGTTCCGCTCCACCAACCGCGCCGCGAGTTCGGCGTCGGCCACCGCGCAGGCGGCGATGATCTCCTCGTGCATGGCCACCGAGTGCCGGCCGGGCGGCGTGGCCAGCCGCAACCGCTCCAACCGCCGCACCAACGGCGTGTAGCGCTCGATCGTGGCGACAACGGCGAAGTTCCCACTCCCCCGCACGGCGACGTCGTGGAACTCGTCGTCCGCCGCCAACGCCGCCGCCACGTCCCCCGCGGCCAACGCCGTGGCGAACCGCCCGTTGGCCGCTCGCATCGCAGCCAGGTCGGTCGGACCCATCCGGGGCACCGCGAGCCGGACCGCCAGAGCGTGCATCGCCTGGACGACCGCGTGCGCATCCCGAACCGGCGCGGTGTCCAACGGTGTGACCCGCGTGTAGCTGTGCGGCTTCGACTCGACCAGACCTTCGTCGGCCAACCGCGCCAGCGCCTCCCGAACCGGCGTCCGCGACAGCCCCAACCGCTCGGCCAGCGCCACGTCCTTGATCGCCGCGCCGGGCGCCAGGTCGCCGCCCAGGATCGCCTCGCGAATCGCACTCAGCGCCTGGTCGCGATACAACGCCCGACTGATATATTGCATTCCGGCGACCCTAGCCCGCTCGCAGCGCGATGACCAGCACGTTGTGGACGAATCGCCGGCGGAACGGATCACCGCTGCCGACCCGGCTTCCGCAACGGGATTCAGCGCGGGGTCAGGACGCAGAACTCGTTGCCCTCCGGGTCGGCCAGCACCACCCACTCGACCGCCCCTTGGCCCACGTCCGCACGCACGGCCCCCTGCGCCTCCAGCCGGACCACCTCCGTGGGCAGATCCCCGTCCGCAGGCGGCACGACGTCCAGGTGCACCCGGTTCTTCACCGCCTTCGCCTCGTCGACCCGGACGAACTCCAACCAGAACGCCGACTCCTGGCGCAGCGACGCGAACTCCTCCCCCGCACGGACCACCGGCAGCCCCGTGGCGTGCGACCAGAAAGCAGCCAGCGCGGACGGGTCCACGGCGTCGACCACCACAGCCGCCACGGGACCGACGTCCGAGTACTCGGCACGCGGCTCCAGGACGCAGAACTCGTTGCCCTCCGGGTCGGCCAGCACCACCCACGGCACGGTTCCCTGCCCGATGTCGACCGGTCGCGCTCCCAGTTCCCGCGCCCGCGCCACCAGAGCGGCCTGGTGCTCCGGAGACGTCGAATTCAGGTCCAGGTGCAGGCGGTTCTTCACCGACTTCGGCTCGGGCACCGGCACGAACACCAGGTCCGTGCCGGCACTCAGCGTCACGTCCACCTCGTCGGCGCTCTCCCCGGTGACCGGCCGCGCCAGCAGTTCCGACCAGAACCGGCCCAGTCGGACCGGGTCGGCGGCGTCCACGACGACGTCGTGCAACCTCGTTCCCATGATGCGAAGGTAACGTCTGCGCCCATGGCCGCACTGGTGCTTGGTCCCGTACTGCGACATGTCGACGCCACGTCGGCCACCGTCTGGGTGGAAACCGACGCGGCTTGCGAGGTGACCATCGCGAATCACCGTGCCGCGACGTTCCAGGTGGGTGAGCAGCACTTCGCGCTGGTCGTGGTGGAAGGGCTGGAACCCGGCACCAGCACGCTCTACGACGTGCGACTGGACGGTCACGTGGTGTGGCCGGAGGCCGACTCCTCGTTCCCGCGCCCCCGCATCCGCACCGGGAAGGTGAAGCAGCTGGTGTTCGGGTCCTGCCGCGCCGCCAAGGCGGGCGGGCCGAACCAGCAGGCGGCGGACAAGCTCGGGCCGGACGCGCTGGACGCGTTCGCGCTCCGGATGAAGGACTGGCCCGAGGAGCGCTGGCCGGACGCGCTGCTGCTGCTCGGCGACCAGGTCTACGCGGACGAGCCGACGCCCCGGGTCAAGAAGTGGCTGGCCGAGCGCAGACCCGAGCCCGCGGGCGAGGTGGTGTCGTTCCGCGAGTACGCCGAGCTCTACCACGAGTCGTGGGCCGACCCGGAGATCCGCTGGCTGATGTCCGTGCTGCCGACGTCGATGATCTTCGACGACCACGACATCCGGGACGACTGGAACACCTCCCGGGTGTGGCGGGCGGAGATGGCGGAGAAACCGTGGTGGCGCAAGCGGATCCGGGCCGGGCTGGCGTCGTACTGGGTGTACCAGCACCTGGGCAACCTCGCGCCGGACGAACTCGCGCGGGACGGGCTGTTCGTCAAGGTGCAGGCCGCCGGGGGCGACGTGCAGGGGCTGCTGGAGGACTTCGCCGAGCAGGCCGACCGGGAGGTGGAGGGCCGCAAGTCCACCCGGTGGAGCTACCGGCGCGACTTCGGGCGGGTGCGGCTGCTCGTCGTGGACACCCGCAGCGGCCGGATCCTGGACGGGCCGGAGCGGCTGATGGTCGGCCACGAGGAGTTCGACTGGATCGAGCGCAACGCCGAGGGGGACTTCGACCACCTGCTGATCGGCTCGTCGCTGCCGTGGCTGATGCCGCACGCGCTGAGCCACTTCCAGTCCCTCAACGAACGCGCCGCGGAACGCCCCGGACGGCGCGGGCGGATCGCCGAGAAGGTGCGCCAGGTGGGCGACCTGGAGCACTGGCCCGCGTTCCGCGCGTCGTTCGAGCGGATGGCGCGCTTCATCCACCGCATCGGCAGCGGCGAGTCCGCGCCGGGCACCATCTGCGTGCTGTCCGGCGACGTCCACCACAGCTACGCGGCCCGCGCCGAGTTCCCCCGGCCGATCCACTCCCAAGTGCTGCAACTGGTCTGCTCGCCGGTGCACAACGACCCGCCGTGGATCTTCCGCCCGGTGTTCCGGCTGTTCTGGTCCGGTCCGCTGGCCCGGCTGCTGCGCCGCCGGGCCGACCGCGCCGGCGTGCCCGCCGACCCGGTCTCGTGGACCAAGATCAGCGGACCGCACTTCGGCAACTCGGTGGCGGTGCTGGAGATCACCGGCCGCAACGCCCGCTACCGGCTGGAGACCGCCGGCCCGGACGGCCTGGCGGAGAGCGCCGACCTGACGCTGTGACCCGCTACTTCGTCGCCAGCCGGAGCAGTGCCCACAGCTGGGCGATGGCGTCGTGGTCGCCGGTGGTCCGCACGTCGCGGTCGGGGATGCGGCCCCACAGCCAGCGGTAGACCAGCACCGGGGGGCCGGTGACGTCGCCGTCCGCCGACTCCGCTTCCTCCGGTGACGCCTGCCACGCCGTGGACGGTTCGGGGCCGGTGCGGGCGAGCCACGTGCGGCGGGCGGTGCGGATCGCCACCGTGCCCTCCCGGGTGCCGCGCACGCCCAGCACGTCGAGCCGGTGGCCCAGCCACAGGGACAGCACCTCGTCCGCGCCGTCCTCGGCGATGTCGTCGGGCACCGGGTCCAGTGGCAGACCGGCCGCCGACTGCACGTCCATCCGGTGCACGGTGGACTCGTGCGCGAGCCGGCGGGCCCAGAACCCGCAGGTCCGCTCCTGCGGCCACCACGTCTCGCACGGGTCGTCGGCCTCGCGTTCGGACAGCGCGTCCACCAGCGGCTCGACGCCTTCGCGCAGGTAGTCCGACAGCGTCTGCCCGTGCGCCGGGTCCTGTTGCCAGGCAACGGGTTGCCGCCCTTCGCGGACCCACGCCGTCACCATCCGGTACATGCTGCCCACGTGCCGCGCGGTCTCGCCCAGGTTCAGGCCCGGGCACGCCGGCACCTGGCGTTCCGGGCGCTGTCCGTGCGCCGACGCCGCCAACAGCTCGGCTTCCGCCGCCACGGTCTCGATCAGCCGGTCGTAGTCGACCAGTCCCCTGCTCACAGTCTGCCCTCGTACATGATCTCGTCGACCAGCTCGGTGAACTGCGCCGCTTGGCGCACCAGGTCGTCGGCACTCCGTCGGTTCACCTGCCGGGTGATGCCCGCCTGCACCGCCGCCCGCGCCGCGGAGCAGGACGCGAAGTACGCCGCCCACTCCCGCAGCTCGGGGGCCAGGGTCGGCAGCAGCACCCACACGCTGGTCGGCTTGGCCCGCCCCCGGTGGGGCCTGCCGCGCGACGCCAGGACGGCCGCGGCAGCCCGCATCGCGCCCAGGTAGGCGGTGGTGAACCGGTCGGCGGGCTCGGTCGCGTGCTCGGCTTCGCGCACGCAGTCGCGGGCCTGGGCGAGCAGACTGACGGCCGACGCCGGCGGCAGGGGCAACGGCACCCGTCGGGTGCTGGGGAAGTCGGTCGAAGTCGACATCGGCGGCCTCCTCGCGGCGTCGGGACAGCGACGACCGCCGCGGGGAGACGGCGGCACTTGGTGGTGGGGCGCTTCCCCCGCCCCACCACCAAGGCATAGCTCGAACAAGTGTTCGAGCCTGATCAGCGTAACCCGTGAACCCGGCACTCCTCAACCCGGCCGCACGTGGTCTCATGAACGGGTGAGCGCACTTGACCACCCCGGCATCCGCAAGGTGGCGGCGGGCCTGTCCGAGGCGGGCCACCACGAGGCAGCGAACGGGATCCGCGTGCTGGCCGACGCCGTCCGCACCGCCGCCGAGGCGGCGCAGGCGGTGGGCGTGCCGGTCGGAGCCATCGCGAACAGCCTGGTGTTCAGCGCGGTGCGGGACGGCGCGGCCGGTCCGCTGCTGGTGCTCACCTCCGGCGCGCACCGGGCGGACACCGACCTGCTGGCCGGGCTCGCCGGGGCGGACCGGATCGAGCGGGCCAAGCCGGACTTCGTGCGGGAGCACACCGGCCAGGTCATCGGCGGGGTCTCCCCGATCGGCCACCCCGCGCCGATCCGGACGTTCGTGGACGTCGACCTGGAGCAGTACGAGGTGGTGTGGGCCGCCGCCGGGCACCCGCACGCGGTGTTCCCGACGACCTACGCGGGCCTGGTGGAACTGACCGGCGGCACCCCGGCGCGGGTCGCCCGATGACCGCCGCGCCGTCGCAGCGGCTGGTGGAGCTGTCCGCGCGGGAGCTGAACTCCCGGCTCGGCGAGGCCCTCGCGCTCTACGTCAGCGCGATGAACTACCCGGCGGGCACGGCCGAGCAGCGCGCGCCGATGTGGTTGGCGCACATGCTGCGCGACGGCTGGCGGTGCGTGGTGGCGCTGGGAGAGGAGGACGAACTCGTCGGCATCGGCTACGGCTACCGGGGTTCGGTGGGCCAGTGGTGGCACGAGCAGGTGCGGCACGGCCTGACCCTGGTCAACGGGCCGAACGCGGTCGAGGAGTGGATGCACGACTACTTCGAGCTGACCGAGCTGCACGTGCTGCCGAGCGCGCAGAGCCGGGGCATCGGCGAGGGACTGCTGCGCAGCCTGCTGGCGGGCGTGCCCACGTCCCGCGTGCTGCTGTCCACCCCGGAGGGCCCCAGCAAGGCGTGGCGGCTGTACCGGCGGCTGGGGTTCACCGACGTGCTGCGGCACTACCAGTTCACCGGCGACCCGCGTCCGTTCGCCGTCCTGGGCCGCACCCTGCCGCTGGACTGAGGCCCGGTGGCGCGGGAACGGCAACGGGCGGCCGTCCCGCGACGACCGCCCGTGATCCGCACAAGAGCTAGAACGGCGAGACGAAGCCCGACACCTTGAGGCCCGCGCCCGTGTTCAGCTCGGAGAGCTTGCGCCACTTCGTGTAGGCGACGCGGTCGCTCACGTTGCCCTCCACGGTCCGCACGTGGGTGGCCTTGAGGCCGGTCCGGTCGTAGTTGACCTCCACCACGACACCGACGTGCGCGACCATCGACGGGTAGTTGCCGTAGACGATGGCGTCGCCCACCTCCACGTCCCGGTCCGCCAGCGGCTTCCAGCGGCCGTTGCCCTGGCCCCACTTCTGCCAGTAGGTGGCCCAGTGCCCCTGGTCGACGGCGGGCGCGCCGGGCGCGGCCCGCATCGACGGGCGGTCCGGCACACCGGCCTTGGTCCACGCCCAGTTCACGAACACCCCGCACCACTCCACGGGACGCCGCACGGCCGGGTCGATCTCCTGGTACCGCGTCGGATAGCCGTTGGAGCCGTTCTCCCGCGCCCCGATCTGGCTGAACGCGTAGTCCACGATCTGCTGCCGCACCCGCCACTCGGCCGGGTCGGAGATCTCGTCCTGTGCCCCCGCCGGAGCCGTGCAGAACAGCAGCGCGCCCACCGTGACGACACCCACGGCGGACCGCCTGAGACGTCTGGCCATCCGTCCCCCTCACTCGTGCCCGCAGCATATGCAACAGAAACCCCGGTGACGACGCCGTGAAGGCAGTCACCGGGGCACTGTTCCGCCCGTTCGGGCGCTCACAGCTCCGCGAGGCGCTCCCGCAGCGTGTCCAGGCCCATCGCGCCCATCTCCAGCGCGTCCTTGTGGAACGCCTTCAGGTCGAACGCGGCACCGTGCCGGGCCTTCGCGTCGTCCCGCGCCGCCAGCCACAGCCGCTCGCCGAGCTTGTACGACGGGGCCTGGCCGGGCCAGCCCAGGTAGCGGTCGATCTCGTCGCGCACGTGCGCCGGGTCGGTGATGGTGCGGGTGAGCATGAACTCCAGGCCCAGGTCCGGCGTCCAGCGCTCGCCCTCGTGGAAACCCGTCCCCCTCGGGATCTCCAGCTCCAGGTGCATGCCGATGTCGATGATCACGCGGGCCGCGCGGAACAGGTGCGCGTCCAGCATCCCCAGCAGGTCGCCGTCGTCCTCCAGGTAGCCCAGCTCGCGCATCAGGCGCTCGGCGTAGAGCGCCCAGCCCTCGCCGTGACCGGACACCCAGCACATCAGCCGCTGGAAGTCGTTCAGCTTCTCCGCCTGGTAGACGGCGGTCGCGACCTGGAGGTGGTGGCCGGGCACGCCCTCGTGGTAGACGGTGGTGACCTCGCGCCAGGTGGAGAACTCCGTCTTGTCCGCGGGCACCGACCACCACATCCGGCCGGGGCGGGAGAAGTCCGGGGTGGGGCCGGTGTAGTACGCGCCGACACCACCGCCGGGGGGCGCGATCCGGCACTCCAGCCTCATCAGCTCGTCCGGCAGCTCGAAGTGCACGTCCCGGACGTCCAGCAGGGCCTTGTCGGACAGCTGCTGCATCCACGCCTGGAGGCCGTCCTGACCCTGCACCCGGTAGCGCGGGTCGGCGTCCAGCACGGCGGCGGCCTCGGCGAGCGTCGCGCCCCCGGTCGCCCGACTGCCGCCTCCGGCTCGGGTGATCCGGTTCGCCACCTGCTTCATCTCGGCCTCGATGCGGGTGAACTCGGCCCAGCCCCACTCGTAGGCCTCGGCCAGGTCGAGCCGCGCGCCGGTGAAGTACCGCGACCACAGCCGGTACACGTCCTCGCCGACGGCGTCCTTCCCGGGGGCCTTCGGCGCGAGGTCGTCGCGCAGGAACGCGGCCAGGTCGGCGTACGCCTCGGCGGCGGCCTGCGCGCCCGCCTCCAGGTCGGTGCGCAGCGCGGTGTCCGCCGGCGCGCCCTCGACCAGGGAGGCGAAGTACGACTTGCCGCCGGACCGGCCCGACCAGGTGTCGCACTGCTCGGCGACCCGGCTGACCTGCCGCAGCGCGGCGACCTTGCCCCGGTCGGCGGAGTGAGCCAGGCCGGTGCGCAGGTTCGCCACCGCGTCCGGCACGGCCGCGAGCCGCTTGGCGATGGTCGCCCACTGCTCGGGGGTGTCGGTCGGCATCAGGTCGAACACCTCGCGCAGGTTCTGCACGGGGCCCGCGATGACGTTGAGCTCGCCCTCCCTCAGCCCGGCCCGGTGGAGCTCCACGTCCAGGCCGACCCGCTCCAGGAACACCGACTTGGCGGCGGCCTCGGACGCGTCGGCGGGCTGGGCGGCGGTGATCTCCGCGAGGGCCCGCTCGGACAGTTCCCGGCGGGCGCGGTGGCCGTCGGGCGAGTAGTCGGTCAGCTGGTCGTCGTAGCCGGGGGTGCCGATGAAGGTCGCCGTCAACGGGTCGGCTGCCGCGTAATCGGCCACGAACTGGTTGCTGATGCCGTGCACGCCGGCCGCAGTGGTTGACATGAGCCGCACGTTACCTGCGGGTCACGTCCCTCCAACAGGTATTTAGCCAGCCTCACGACCGTGTCCACCCGGTCAACTTTTGACCCTGCCGGCAGGATGACCTGGTGCCCAGGGCCTCCGCGCTCCTCCTGCCGGTGTTCCTCCTCGCGGCGTTCTCGCTGACGGGGTGCGTCCGGCTGCACGCCGCGATGGCGTTGTCGCAGGACGACCGCGTCTCCGGCGAGATCGTCGCCGCCACCCCGCTCACCGACGACAACGACGCCGGTCCCCAGCTCAAGGTGCCGAACGAGCTGGCCAGCCGGGTCACCACCAAGCCCTACAAGGCCGACGCCTACACCGGGACGCAGATGGCCTTCAACGGCCTGACGTTCGACGAGGTGCGCGCGCTGTCCATGGCGACCAGTTCGACGTTCAGCCGCTACCAGCTCGGGTTCCGGCGGTCCGGCGACCTGGTGACGCTGTCCGGTTCGGTCGATTTGACCCAGGTGCCGACCGAACGCGCCGACATCCAGGTGAAGATCAGCTTTCCGGGTGAGATCATCGACACCAACGGGCGAGAGGAGGAGCCGACCACCATCTCGTGGTCACCCAAACCGGGGCAGGCGACGATGCTCGCCGCCACCCTCCGGTACGCCGGGGAGAACTCGCCCTCGTACTTCGCGTGGACCATGCTGGTCGCCGGCCTGACCGGTGGGGCGGCGCTGATCGTGCTGGTGCTGGCGATCGTCGCGCACCGCCGCAGCCTGGTCGCCTAGGGCCTCGGCGACCACAGGGCCCTGTGGCCCTGAACACGTCACATCCCGGCGGGCTGCCTCGTCCACCGGGTATGAGGATGAACTTCGCCAAGGTGGCACCCGAGGTCTACCAGTCGCTGCTCCAGATCGACGGCTTCGCCCACAAGCACCTCGACCCCGCGCTCGCGCACCTGATCAAGCTGCGCGCGTCGGTGCTGAACAACTGCGCCTTCTGCGTGGACATGCACTCGACGGACGCGATCAAGGCCGGGGAGAACCCGCAGCGGCTGTTCGCCGTGTCGGTGTGGCGCGAGTCCAGGTTCTTCACCGACACCGAACGGGTGGCGCTGGAGTTCACCGACGCCGTGACCCGGCTGGGCGAGCACGGCGTGCCGGACGAGCTGTGGGAGAAGGTCACCGCGACGTTCGACGAGCAGCAGGTCGCCGGTCTGCTGGCCCAGGTCGTCGCGATCAACGCCTTCAACCGCATCGGCGTCACGATGGACTCCGCCACCGAACGCCACCTGCGCTGAGGACTCGCCCGCCGCGATTCCTGGGGGCGGCGGGCGGGTGGGTCAGGCTCGGGCGGGGACCAGCCCGAGCCTGGCCACCACCTCCCTGGTCGCCTTGGAGCGGTTGAGCGTGTAGAAGTGCAGGCCCGGCACGCCTTCGGCGAGCAGCCGCTCCCCCATCTCGGTCACCAGGTCGATCCCCGCCGTGCGGAAGGCCGCCGGGTCGTCCGCGTACGGGTCGAGCCGCCGGGCCACCACGTCGGGCACCGGGGCGCCGGACAGCTCGACGGTCTTCGCCAGGGTGCGCGGCGTGGTCAACGGCATCAGGCCGGGCAGCAGCACGGTGTCGCAGCCCAGCGCGTCGACCCGGTCCCGCAGCCGCAGGAAGTCCTCCGGCTGGAAGAACAGCTGCGCGATGGCGAAGTCCGCCCCCGCCCGCAGCTTGCCGACCAGGTACTTCGTGTCGGTGTCCAGGTCCGCCGAACGCGGGTGCCCGTACGGGAACGCCGCCACGCCCACGCAGAAGTCGCCCAGCTCGCGGCACAGCCGCACGAGCTCCTCGGCGTAGGTCAGGCCGGACGGGTGCCGCACCCACTCGCCGTTGGGGTCGCCGGGCGGGTCGCCCCGCACCGCCAGGATGTTGCGCACACCGACCGCCGCGTACCAGCCGATCACGTTGCGCAGCTCGGCCACCGAGTGGTCCACGGCGGTGAGGTGCGCCATCGGCACCAGGGTCGTCTCCTGCGCCACCCGGCCGGTGGTGCGGATGGTGCGGTCGCGGGAGGAGCCGCCCGCGCCGTAGGTGATCGACACGAACGCCGGGTCCAGGGCCTCCAGCTCGCGGATCGCGCGCCACAGCACCAGCTCGTCCGCGGCGTCCCGCGGCGGGAAGAACTCCACGGAGAAGACGGGATTGCTCCCGTTCAGGCGTTCGAGGACCGTCTTCATGCCGTCCAGCCTAGTGCCCGTGCCGGCACGTGGGAGGGCCGGTTCACGTGATGGGACCAGCCCCCCGGTTGGGCGGGCGTCCGGGCCAGAGGTGACCATAGACGGGTGCCGCCCCACCCGTTGGACCAGGAACTGCCCAAGCACGTCGACGCAGCGCTCGCAGGCTATCTCGCCGACCGCAGGACCCTGGGCGCACGGATGGAGGAGAACTTCGGGGACGCCGTCGACGCCCTGGCCGACTTCATCCTCAACGGCGGCAAGCGGGTGCGCCCCACGTTCGCCTGGTGGGGGTGGCGCGCGGCGGGCGGCGACCCGGACAGCCCGCTCGCGGAGGCCGTGCTCACCGCGGTCAGCTCGCTGGAGCTGATCCAGGCGTGCGCGCTGATCCACGACGACCTGATGGACGCCTCGGAGACCCGGCGCGGGATGCCGACCGTGCACGTCAAGTTCACGCGGCGGCACCGCGACGAGGGCTGGCTGGGCGAGCCCGAGCGGTTCGGCCTGGCCGCCTCGGTGCTGATCGGCGACGTGGCGCTGGCGTGGGCGGACGACATGCTGTTCGCCGCCGGCCTGCCGAACGACGCGCTGCGCCGGCTGAGCCTGCCGTGGCGGGACATGCGCACCGAGATGCTCGCGGGCCAGTACCTGGACGTGCTCACGCAGGCCCGCGGTGACACCTCGCCGGACGCCGCGCTGCGCATCGACCGGCTCAAGACCGCCGCGTACACCGTGGAACGCCCGCTGCACATGGGTGCGGCGATCGGCGACGGCTCGCCGGAGCTGGTCGCCGGGCTGCGGTCGTTCGGCACCGACATCGGGGTGGCGTTCCAGCTGCGGGACGACCTGCTCGGCGTGTTCGGCGACCCGGCGGTGACCGGCAAGCCCGCCGGCGACGACCTGCGCGAGGGCAAGCGGACCCTGCTGGTGGCGCTGGGCGTGGAGTTCGGCGCGGACGTGCTGCACGAGGCGCTGGGCCGCCCGGACCTGGACGTGGCCACGGTGGACGCGGTGCGGGCCAAGCTGGTCGAGGTGGGCGCGGTGGCGGCGGTGGAGGAGCGCATCGCCGCGCTCACCGAGTCGGCGCTGACCGCGCTGGACCGGGCCCCGGTCGCCGAACCCGCCGCCGCGGAACGGCTCGCCGAACTCGCGATCAGCGCCACGAAACGGACCTACTGACCATGAGGGCGGTCACCGGCCGCACCGACCACGTCGTCGTGGTGGGCGCGGGACTGGCGGGCCTGTCCGCCACGCTGCACCTGCTCGGCGCCGGACGGCGGGTGACCGTGGTGGAGCGCGACGACGTGCCCGGCGGCCGGGCCGGGCGGCTGGACCTGGGCGGCTACCGGTTCGACACCGGGCCGACCGTGCTGACCATGCCGGAGCTGGTCGACGAGGCGTTGCACGCGGTCGGCGAGAGCCTGCGCGACCGGCTGGACCTGCTGCCGGTGGAGCCCGCGTACCGGGCGCGGTTCGCCGACGGCGGCGTGCTGGACGTGCACGCGGACGCCGACGCGATGGAGGCCGAGGTGCGCCGGTTCGCCGGTCCGGCCGAGGCCGCCGGGTACCGGGAGCTGCGGACCTGGCTGACCGACCTGTACCGGACCGAGAAGGACGCGTTCATCGGCGCGAACTTCGACTCGCCGCTGAGCCTCCTCACCCCGCACCTGGCGCGGCTGGCCGCATTGCGCGGTTTCGCCCGGCTGGGCCCGTCGGTGGCGCGGTTCCTGAAGGACGAGCGGTTGCAGCGGGTGTTCTCGTTCCAGTCGCTCTACGCGGGCGTTCCGCCGCGCAAGGCGCTCGCCGCGTACGCCGTGATCGCGTACATGGACACCATCGCGGGCGTCTACTACCCGCGCGGCGGGATGCGCGCCCTGCCCGACGCGTTGGCCGGCGCGGCCCAGGACGCGGGCGCGGACCTGCGCTACCGGACCAAGGTCGCGTGGCTGGAGCGGATCGGCGGCCGGGTCACCGCCGTGCGCACGACCCAGGGCGAACGCATCCCGTGCGACGCCGTGGTGCTCACCCCGGACCTGCCGCTGTCCTACCGCCTGCTGGGCCACCGGCCGCGCCGCCCGGTGCCGATCACCTGGTCGCCTTCGGCGGTCGTGCTGCACGCCGGGGTCGACCGCACGTGGCCGGAACTGGCCCACCACACCCTGATGTTCGGCCACGCGTGGGACCGCACGTTCGACGAGCTGACCCGCCGCGGCACGCTGATGAGCGACCCGTCGCTGCTGGTCACCAGCCCGCCGGGACAGGGCATGTTCGTGCTCGCGCCGGTCCCGAACCTGCGCGTCGGCCCGATCGACTGGCCGCGCGTCGGCCCCGCCTACCGCGACGAGCTGGTGGGGGTGCTGGAGAGCCGCGGCCTGACCGGGTTCGGCGACGCGATCGAGGTCGAGTCGCTGGTGACGCCGAGGGACTGGGCCGCGCAGGGCCTGGCCGCCGGCACGCCGTTCTCCGCCGCGCACACGTTCGCCCAGACCGGGCCGTTCCGACCGCGCAACCTGGTGCTGGACAACGCGGTGCTGGCGGGCTGCGGCACGACGCCGGGCGTGGGCGTGCCGCCGGTGCTGATCTCCGGGAAGCTGGCCGCGCAGCGGATCACGGGCTCAGTCGGCGCGAGGTGGCGGCGGCCGGCGGCGACGCGGCGGGCGCACAGCCCTCGTTGACCGCCGGGCTCCGGATCAGCCGCACAGCGGGACCGCACCGGACTGCTTCAGGTCGCCCTCCGGGCGCCGACTCGTCCGGCGTGGACGACCACGCGGCGGACCGTGATCTACGTCAGTGCGTGGCAAGCCGACCGATCTTGCCGCCACCAGGCGTATTCGCAGCCCGTAATACTCCAAGTGGTCACTCGCCCGTGTGACGATCACGTGCGAGGATCCCTCAAGGTGTTGCACGCCTGTCACGCGTGCCCGCCACAGCGTGCCGACGCGCGCCCGTGTTGTGCGACGATGTTGCCGCGATGGCCGCGACCCCGTCCCCACCCCGATCGAGCGCCGCACCTGTCGAGCCGGTGCGGTCCAGTGCTACCCCGGTACCGGACCCCGGCGGCATCCCGGTCCGCACCATCCTGCTCGGCGTCGCCGGCGTCATGCTCGTCGCGCTCGGCGGCACGGGCGCGGGCGCGATCCTCAAGCGCGACCCGCTGCTCGCCGACACGTCCCTGAGCTGGATCCGCTACGGCCACGGCCACGACCTGGCCACCGCCGTGCTCTACCTCGGCCTGGGCATGGTGGTCTGGGCCTGGATCCGGCTCGGCCGCATGGTCCACAACGGACACGTCGGCAGCAAGGCCGTGCTCACCGCGATCGTGGCGTGGACGCTGCCGCTGCTGTTCGCGCCGCCGCTGTTCAGCAAGGACATCTACAGCTACCTGGCGCAGGGCCAGCTCGCGCTCAACGGCCTCGACCCCTACCGGGTCGGGCCCGCCGTGCTGCAGAGCCCGCTGTCGGAGAACGTGAGCTGGGTCTGGCAGAACACGCCCGCCCCGTACGGGCCGTTCTTCATGCTGCTCGCGATGGGTGTCGTCGGGGCCACCAACGCCAGCGTGATCGGGGGTGTGGTCCTCATGCGCCTGCTGCTGGCCGCCGGCCTGGTGCTGCTGTGCTGGGCGCTGCCCGGCCTGGCCAGGCACCTGGGCGGGCGGCCGGCGGTCGCGCTGTGGCTCGCGGCGGCCAACCCGCTGATGCTCGTGCACCTCATCGGCGGCGCGCACAACGACATGCTGATGGTCGGCCTGCTGGCGGCGGGCTGCCTGTTCGTGCTGGACCGCAGGCACGTGCTGGGCATCGCGGTGGTCACGCTGGCGTTCGCGGTGAAGGCCACGGCGGTGGTCGCGCTGCCGTTCCTGGTGCTGGTGTGGGCACGGCGGCTCGACGGCACGCGGACCGCGCAGCTGGGCAAGGCGATCGCGGGCGGCCTGGCGACGTTCGTCGTCGTGTTCGCCGCGGCGACCCTGGTGTCCGGACTGGACCTCGGCTGGATCCCGGCGCTCAGCTCGTCGTCCACCATCGTGAACTGGCTGTCGCTGCCCAGCGCGGTCGGCGACTTCGTGCACACCGTGGTCAGCGCGTTCGTCCGGGTCGGGCCCGGCGTGTTCCTGACCGTCGCACGCGGCCTGGGGTCGCTCCTGCTGCTCTACATCGCGTGGCGGCAGTGGCGGGCGGCCGACGACGGTGGACCGGAGGCCGTGCGGCGGGCGGCGATCACCATGCTGGCCGTGGCGCTGCTGTCCCCGGCCACGCTGCCCTGGTACTTCAGCTGGGCGCTGGTGCTGGGCGCGGGCCTGGCGTGGACCGCGAACGGGCTGAAGGCCGCGGCGTTCTTCTCCACGTGGCTGCTGCTGGTGACGTTCCCGGACGGCGACACGGCGCTGTACTCGTGGGGCTACCTGCTGCTGACGGTCGCCGTGTCCGCGCTGGCGTGCGTGTCGCTGACCAAGCCGGACCCGTTGCAGCTGTCCAGCAGATACGCGTGACCGCGACGGAGTACGCGTCGTTCACGGAACTCGACAAGCACGTGCACGGGTCCGCAGCGGTCATCGGGCTGCAACAGTGGCACTACCAGGGCTGTCAGCAGCACTGACAGCCCGCGCCACATCCGGGCGACTCGTCTGGAACCGCCCGGACGTGGCTGGTCGGGACTAGAAACCCATCGCCTGGGCGCGCCGCTTCACCTCGCGGCCGCGGTCCCCGCGCAGCGCCTCGATCGGCGTGCCGGGCAGCGTGTCGTCTTCGGTGAACAGCCAACGAAGGATCTCATCGGTCGAGTAGTTGGAGTCGCGCAGCACCGTGATGGTGCCCGGCAGCCCCTTCACCACGCCTCCGGCGGCGAGGAACTGGGCGGGGACGACGAGGACACCGTTCCGGCGCTCCGCGAGCAGTTGCCCGTCGCGCAGCAACTGGTGGACACGGTTGACCGGCAAACCAAGACGCTCGCCGACCTCGGAAAGGTCCAGGACCTCCAGGTCGGGAGCCAGCACATCCGCAGCGGCAGGAATCGCACTCACGTGCGTCACGATGCCACAACGCCGGGAGCAACGCCCTGCGCCAACCGGGTGGTGGCGGTACACCCACGGGTCGACTGCCGGACACCCCCAGTTCCACCGGGCTTTGACGCGGATCCCACGCGCGGGTCGGGATGCTCCGGGCGCACGGCATCGGTCAGCTCCACCCCACCGTACGATCCACGGCTGTGGAAAGGTCGGCGACGAACGTGATCGGCGGGCTGCTCGAACAACGCTACCGAGTGGGCGCCCTGGTGGCACGCGGAGGCATGTCCACCGTGTACCGCGGTGTCGACACGCGCCTGGAACGGCCGGTGGCCATCAAGGTCATGGACCCCCGGTTCTCCTCCGACCCGCAGTTCGTGGCCCGGTTCGAGCGCGAGGCGCGCGCCGCGGCCGGACTGCACCACCCCGGCGTGGTCGCGGTGCACGACCAGGGCGTCGACGAGGACCGCGTCTACCTGGTGATGGAACTGGTCGAGGGCGGCACGCTGCGGGACCTGCTCAACGCGCGGGGCAAGCTGGACGTGCCGCTCGTGCTGACCGTGCTGGAACGGGTGCTGTCGCCGCTGGCCGCCGCGCACAAGGCCGGGCTCGTGCACCGGGACGTGAAGCCGGAGAACGTGCTGATCGGGCGCGGCGGCGTGGTGAAGGTCGCGGACTTCGGGCTGGTCCGGGCGGTGTCCACGCCGGGGATCACCAGCGACACCACGATCCTGGGCACGGTCGCGTACCTGTCGCCCGAGCAGGTCGCCAACGGCACCGCGGACGCGCGCAGCGACGTGTACTCGGCCGGCGTGATGATGTACGAGATGCTGACCGGCGCGCCGCCTTACGCCGGTGACACGGCGATCTCCGTGGCTTACCGGCACGTGAACGACAACGTGCCGCCGGTGACCGGGGTGCCCGCGGAGGTCGCCGAGTTGGTGCGGCGCGCTACGCGCAAGGAGCCGTTCCTGCGGCCGGCGGACGCCGAGGCGTTCCTGTCCGAGGTGGAGACGGCGCGCGCTCAGCTCGGGCTGGCGACCGTGGACGTGCCCACCGTCGAGGCGTCTTCCGCGCAGTTCGAGGAGCCTCAGACGGAACGCGTGCTGCCCGTGAGCGCGGGGGCCGCCGCTTACGCCGAGGCGACCGTGCCGGTGCGCAGACCGGTCCACACGGGGCCTCAGGGCACCCAGGCACTCCCTCTCGGGGTGCTGACGGAGTCCGCCCCCGCCGCTGTCCAGCACGCCGTCGTCCACCACACCGCTGTCGCGCCCCGCCCGGTGAGGCCCGCGCGCCCCCGGCGTCCGCCGAAGAAGAAGACACCCGAGCAGCTCTACGAGGAGATGCGGGCACGCAGCAAGAAGCAGTTCATCACGTGGATCAGCATCGTGGTGGTCGCCGCGATCCTGATCGGCCTGACGAGCTGGTGGCTGGCGATCGGCCGGGTCACCTCCGTACCCGACGTGATCGGCAAGGAAGAGGGCCTCGCGGTCGCCGCCATCGAGGAAGCTTCGCTGAAGTCGGCGGTGACCACGGAGAACAGCGACAGCGTGCCCAGTGGTCAGGTGCTGCGCACGGAGCCGGCGCCCGGGGCGGAGGCCACCAGGGGCGACCTGGTGCGGGTGGTCGTGTCGCGCGGCAAGCCCGTCGTGCCGCAGGTGAACCCCGGCGTCGAGGTGGCGGCGGCCGAGCGGGAACTCGCGTCGGTGGGGCTGAAGTCGCAGCTCAAGCCCGAGGAGGACGCGTTCAGCGACCGGGTGCCCAAGGGCAAGGTGGTGACGCTGAAGCCGGCGCCCGGCACCGCGGTGGACATCGGCAGCACGGTCACCATCGTGCTCAGCAAGGGCGTCCAGCCCAAGCCGGTGCCGAACGTGAAGGGCAAGACGAAGGACGAGGCGTTCGCGGAGCTGTCGGCGGCGGGCTTCGAGCCGGTCGAAGGGCCGGAGGAGCCGTCCGGCGAGGTCGATGGCGGGCGGGTGGTCCGCACCAACCCGGCGGCGGGGGCCACGCTCGGGGCGGACAAGCGGGTGACCGTGATCATCGCCGCGGACCGCGGCGTGACCGTGCCGAACGTGGAGGGCAAGAAGGTCAAGGAGGCGAAGGAGATCCTGGAGAAGGCCGGGTTCAAGGTGGACGTGCAGTTCAACAACCGCGACCGGGCGACGGTGGTCAACCAGTCGGTCCGGGGCGGGGAACGCGTTCCGAAGGGCACCCGGATCACCATCATCGCCGTTTGACGCCTGAACGAGGGACCGAGCTGACACGATCGTGTCGAACGCTCGAGTCGAACGCATGTTCGGGCTAGCGTGCAGGCATGGAAACGATCACTGCCCTCACTGCTTCGCCCTCGACACCCCGCGGCCGGGCCTCTGCCGGGCGGAGAACCGGTGGTCGGCCTCAGGCCGTTCCGCAGTTAACCGGCGCGCGCCCGCCGGGCGGCCTGAGGCCACGACTCGCCGGTGGTGCCGGCCGTCCCACCCGGTCACCGACACGACGGCGCCCCGGCGGTCCGGGACTGGGTCCAGGTCCGCCGGGGCGCGGTCGGGGTCGGTCAGGCCGTCAGCTGCGCAGCATCTCCGCGACCAGGAAGGCCAGCTCCAGCGACTGCTGGGTGTTCAGCCGGGGGTCGCAGGCGGTCTCGTAGCGGCCGGCCAGGTCGGTGTCCGAGATCTCCTGCGCGCCGCCCAGGCACTCGGTGACGTCCTCGCCGGTCAGCTCGATGTGGATGCCGCCGGGGTGCGTGCCGAGCCTGCGGTGCACCTCGAAGAAGCCCTGCACCTCGTCCACGATCCGGTCGAAGTGCCGCGTCTTGTACCCGGTGGACGACTCGTGGGTGTTGCCGTGCATCGGGTCGCACTGCCAGATGACCTGGTGGCCGGACGCGGTGACCTTCTCCACGATCGCGGGCAGCACGTCGCGCACCTTGCCGTTGCCCATCCGGCTGATCAGGGTCAGCCGGCCGGCCTCGTTGCGCGGGTCGAGCCGCTCGACGTACTCGACCGCCATCTCCGGAGTGGTGGTCGGGCCGATCTTGAGGCCGATCGGGTTGGCGAGCAGTTCGGCGAACGCGATGTGCGCGCCGTCCAGCTGCCGGGTCCGCTCGCCGATCCACAGGAAGTGCGACGACAGGTCGTACAGCTTCGGCTGGGCGCCGTTGGTGTCCAGGCGCAGCAGCGCACGCTCGTAGTCCAACAGGAGCGCCTCGTGCGAGGCGAAGATCTCCGTGGTGTGAAGGGAGGAGTCGTCGACGCCACACGCTGACATGAACCGCAGGCCCCGGTCGATCTCGGCGGCCAGCGCCTCGTACCGCTCGCCGGCGGGCGAGGTGCGGACGAAGTCCTTGTTCCACTCGTGCAGCCGGTGCAGGTCGGCCATGCCGGCCGTGGTCATCGCCCGCAGCAGGTTCATCGCCGCGCCCGCGTTCGCGTACGCCCGGATCATCCGCGACGGGTCGGGGATGCGCGCCTCGGGCGTGGTGACGAGCGAGTTGACGATGTCGCCTCGGTAGGACGGCAGGCCGAGCGCGTCGATGTTGGACGAGCGCGGCTTGGCGTACTGGCCGGCGATGCGGCCGATCTTCACCACCGGCAGGCTCGCGCCGTAGGTCAGCACGACAGCCATCTGGAGCAGCGTCCGCACGTTGGCGCGGATGTGGGGCTCGGTGTTGTCCGCGAACGTCTCGGCGCAGTCACCGCCCTGGAGGAGGAACGCCTCGCCGCGGGCCACCTCGGCGAGGTTGCCGCGCAGCCGGTCGATCTCGGCGGGCACGGTGATGGGCGGCACGCTCTCGAGCACCGCGCGCACCCGGCGCACCTGCTCCGCGTCCGGCCATTCCGGCTGCTGGGCAGCCGGGCGGCCGAGCGCTTCGTCCAGGCGCGTGCGGAGCTCGGGCGGAAGGGGCGGGAGCTCGGGAAGCGTGTCGACGGGCACGTCCACGGTCCAGTTCACGTGTTAAGGGTAGGCGGTCCACGCTGAGAGACGGGGGCGGGTTGGCCTGGGCATGATGTGCGTCATGCCCGGCACCCGAATGGACGGCACGGCGCTGGACGACGACACCGCGACCCGGCTGCTGTCGGCGGCGGTGGCGAACGTCCTGCGGGATGCCCCGGTGCACTGGACGCACGTGATCACCGACGACGCCGGCCTGGTGCCGCAGCGGGTGCTGCACCCGGTGTTCGCGGGCTCGCTCGACTGGCACTCGTGCGTGCACCAGACGTGGCTGGCGGTGCGCCTGCTGCGGCTGCGCCCGCACCTGCCGGGAGCCGACGAGGCACGGCAGGCGCTGACCGGGCTGATCACCCCGGAAGGCTGCCGGACCGAGGCCGACTTCTTCACCGGCCCGAACGGCGGCTTCTGGGAGCGCCCGTACGGCTGGGCGTGGCTGCTGGTGCTGGACGCCGAACTGCGCACCTGGGCGGCAACACCGCAGACCCCCGAGCAGGCCCCGCCGTCAATCCCGTCGTCGGCCCAAGCGTCGGTCCAGCCGTCAGCTCAAGCGTCGGCTCGGTTGCCGGCCCAACCGTCGTCGGCCCAGTCGTTGCCGGCTCCGCCGTCGTCAGCCCAGTCATCGTCGGCCCAGCCATCGTCAGTCCAGTCGCCGTCCGCCCAGCCGTCGCCGGCCCAGCCGTCATCGGCGCAACCATCGTCGGCCCAGCCGTCGTCAGTCCAGTGGTCGTCGGCGCAATCGTCGGCCCGGTTGTGGGCAGAGCACCTGCGCCCACTGCGCACCGTGCTGCGCGACCGATACCTGGAGTGGGTCTCGCACGCCCGCCTGCCGATCCGGGCGGGCACGCACGCGAACACCGCGTTCGCCACCGGGATGGTGCTCGACGCGGCGAACGCGGTAGGCGACACCGAGCTGTCACAGGCGTGCTCCGAAGCGGCGCTGCGCTGGCACCGGGAGGACCGCGACTACGGCGGCTTCGAACCGGACGCGGCGGACTTCCTGTCCCCCGCGTTGACCGAGGCCGACCTGATGCGCCGCGTGCTGCCGGACTTCCCGTCGTGGTTCGAGGCCTTCCTGCCCAACCTCGGCGAGGCGAGGTGGGAGGTCCTGCGCGAGCCCGTGCCCATCGACGACCCGGGCGACCCGTACGGCTCACACCTGGTGGGCCTGGCCCTGTCGCGGGCGTGGAACTGGCGCGCGATCGCCGCCGCATTGCCACCCGACCACCGCTACGCCGAACTGGCCCGCACCGCCGCGACCGCCCACGAGGAAGCCGGCCGCCGCCACGTCTTCGGCCACGGCTACTACGCCGAGCACTGGCTCGGCACCTTCGCGACCTATCTGAGCCTGAACGCTTTCTGACCCCGGTGGCCTCGCCCGGTCCGGTCGAGCGTGGCCCGTCCTCGAACGACGAAGGCGCTTCCGGGCGGATCAAGGGATCCACCCGGAAGCGCCTCGGGTTCCTGCGAATCACGCACCGGACCACGACGCCAGACCCTGACGCCAGGCCCGCGATGTCAGCCCCTGACGCCAGGCCCGCGATGTCAGGCCACGGCCGGGAGTTGCCGTCCTCAGCCGAAGAAGACCTCGGCCTCGGCGTAGCGCTCCAGCGGCACCGTCTTCAGCTCGGCCGTGGCCTCGGACAGCTTGACCCGGACGATGTCGGTGCCGCGCAACGCGACCATGACACCGAAGTCGCCCTCGGCGACCGCATCCACCGCGTGCAGGCCGAACCGAGTGGCCAGCACCCGGTCGTAGGCGGTCGGGATGCCGCCGCGCTGGGTGTGCCCGAGCACGACCGCGCGGGACTCCTTGCCCGTCCGCTGGGCGATCTCCTCGGCCAGCCAGGTGCCGACGCCGCCCAGGCGGACGTGGCCGAAGGCGTCCTTCTCGCCGGAGTGCAGCACCTCGGCGCCGCCTTCCGGGACCGCGCCCTCGGCGACGACGATGATCGGCGCGTACTGCTTCTCGAAGCGCCGCTCCACCCACTCGACGACCTTCGCCACGCTGAACTCGCGCTCGGGCACCAGGATCACGTTGGCACCGCCGGCCAGGCCGGAGTGCAGCGCGATCCAACCCGCGTGCCGGCCCATCACCTCGACCACGAGGGCGCGGTGGTGGGATTCGGCGGTGGTGCGCAGTCGGTCGATCGACTCCGTCGCGATGTGCACGGCGGTGTCGAAGCCGAACGTGTAGTCGGTCGCGCCGAGGTCGTTGTCGATGGTCTTCGGCACGCCGACCACGCCGATGCCGTCGTCGGTCAGGCGCTTGGCGACGCCGAGGGTGTCCTCGCCGCCGATCGCGATGAGCGCGTCGACACCCTCGTCGGCCAGCACCTTGCGGATCTTGTCGACGCCGCCGTCGATCTTGTACGGGTTGGTGCGCGAAGAGCCCAGGATGGTGCCGCCCCTGGTGAGGATGTCCTCGACCTCACGGAGCCCGATCGGCTTGGTGAGGCCTTCGACCGGCCCCTGCCAGCCGTTGCGGAACCCCACGATCTCCCAGCCGTGGACCTCGATGCCCTTGCGGACCACGGCGCGGATGACCGCGTTCAGGCCGGGGCAGTCACCACCGCCGGTGAGCACACCAATACGCATCTGCTTGACCAATCTCCTCGTGGCGTGGGTCACCCAAGACTGTCACGACCTGGATCGGTGCAGCAAGCGAGGTTCCACCTAGCGGACGGCGAATCCGCGGCGCAGCCGCTCGGCCTCGATCACCTTCCACCGGGCCAGGTTGTGGCGGGCGTCGGCGAGGGCGTCGTGCGCGTCGGCGGGCGGCGTCGGGAGGCGGGGCCGGCCCACGTCCTCCCAGCGCTGCCGCAGGTCGCGGGTGAACCGGGGCAGGCAGCGCGGCAGCGCGGGCATCGGACCCCACAGCTGGGCCAGCGCCACGTGGTCGTAGGCGGCGAACCACGCCCACAGCTCGATGTCGTCCCGGTTGGCCTTGGGGCCGCCGAGGAACTCCAGCAGGTCGCGGCGGATGCGCTCGCGGCTGCGCCACGCCTGGTCGGCGGGTGGCGGGAGCTGGTTGAGCACGTTCGCCCGCACCCACGGACCGGCTTTCTCCGGGTCGAACTCGGTCGACACGGCGTAGAACTCGCGGCCTTCCTCGTCCACCACCCCGATGGAGACGAGGTCGATCGTGACCCCGTCCTCGATGAACTCACAGTCGTAGAAGAACCGCACCGCACCAACCTTAAGGTGCGGTTCAGCCGGCCTTCGTGTCGGGCAGCCGATCGACGTCCTCGGCCGGCCGCTGGTCGCCCTGGTCCTCCTTGGCCTTGGCGGCGTACACGTCGACGTACTCCTGGCCGGAGAGCTCCATCAGGGCGTACATGATCTCGTCGGTGATGGACCGCAGCACGAACCGGTCGGCGGACAGCCCGGCGTACCGGGAGAAGTCCAGCGGCTTGCCGATCTTGATCCGGATCGGGTACGGCCGCCACATCTTGGAGCCGATGGGGTTGGCCTTGTCGGTGCCGAACATGGCGACCGGGATGACCGGCGCGCCGGACTCCAGGGCGATCCACGCGACGCCGACCTTGCCCTTGTAGAGGCGCCCGTCGGGCGAGCGGGTGCCTTCGGGGTAGATGCCGAGGAGCTTGCCCTCCCGCACGATGCGCACGCCGGTGTCCAGCGCGCCCTGCGCGGCGGACGCCGAGGACCGGTCGATCGGCACCTGCCCGACGCCGGAGAAGAACCAGCGCTGGAAGGCGCCCTTGATCCCCTTGCCGGTGAAGTACTCGATCTTCGCCGGGAACGTGACCCGCCGGGACAGCTTCAGCGGCAGGAAGAACGAGTCGGAGACGGCGAGGTGGTTGGACGCCAGGATCGCGCCGCCCTCCTTGGGGATGTTCTCCGCGCCCTCGATGATGCGGGGGCGGAAGAACAGCTTCAGGAGCGGCCCGAGAAAGATGTGTTTCATCATCCAGTAGAGCACTGCTGGGAGCGCCTCCTCGACGTGCCTTGATCCCCGGCGTCAGCGTACGGAGCCAACCGCACCAGGCACAACGAAGACCCGCATTCGGGCGGTACGGTCGCAAGTGCCACCGGCTGCCGTAATCCGCAACACAACGGCCTCGTGGGACGATGGAGCCTGGCAGAGGGACGCGCCCGCACGACCGGAGGGCTGGAGCACGCCGATGAACTCCCGACGCGACTCGACGGACGGCCCGGAGGACGTGGACGCGACCTTCGCCGAGATCGTGGCCGGCCTGGAACGCGAGGGCGTCGGCAGGACCTGGCCGGACGACGAGGCGGACACCCCGGACGACGAGGCCGAGCCCGTCAAGCCGACCCACGCGGAAGGCCACCAGGCCGTGGCCACCGCCGACGACGACCCGGACGAGGTCCCCGACGACCCGGACGACCACTTCGTCCCCCCGGAACCGCCGCCCCTGCCCGCCCTGCGACCGGGCACGATCGCCGCCCTGCTGCTCATCGTGCTGGGGGTGGTCCTGCTGGTGGTGCCCGGGCTGTTCGGCCTCGCCTCCAGGATCGGCACCCCGCTGGCGCTGATCGTGCTGTGCTCGGGCGTCGGCTGGCTGGTCCTCCGCATCCGCAACGGCCCACCGCCCGATTCGGGCTGGGACGACGGCGCGGTCCTGTGACGCGGTGGGGCCAGGCCGTCCTGTGAGGCGGTAGAGCCAGGTCGGCGGCGCAGCGGTCAGCGGCGGCCGTTGCGGGCGGTGCGCGGGGTGGCCAGTTCGCGGGCGACGGTGGCCACGCCGACGATGCCGGCGTCGTCGCCCAGCTGCGCGGTGCGTATCCGGGCCAGTGGTCGGTGGCCCGCGCCGGTCACCACTGCCGCGTACCGCTCACGCGCCTCGTCCAGGAACAACGGCGCCGACTCGGAGACGCCCCCACCGATGACGACCACCTCGGGGTCGTACACGTCCGCCACCAACGCCAGGCCCTCGCCCAGCCAACGGGCCAGGTCGGACATCGCCTGCTTCGCCAGGGGGTCACCGTCGCGCGCGGCGCCGGCCACCCGGCGGCCGGTCACGGCGCGGGAGTCGCCCAGCGCCTCGCGGGCCAACACGGTCGACACGCCGGGATGGCGGGCCAGCAGTTCCACCGCCGTCGTGGTCAGCGCCGTGCCGCTGCAATAGCGCTCCCAGCAACCGTTCTTGCCACACGGACAAGATCGCCCCTCGGGCACGAGCCGCAGGTGACCCAACTCCGGTGCGACGCCGTGCGCACCCCGGAAGACCTTGCCGTCGATGAGCAGCGCACCGCCGATCCCGGTTCCGATGGCCACCAGGGCCGCGATCCGCGCACCGCGCGCCGCACCGAAGCGGTGTTCGGCCAGCGCCGCCGCGTTGGCGTCGTGCTCCAACACCACGGGCATCCCCACGCGCTGCGAGATGCGGTCCGCGACGGGAGCCCGGCGCCACGCCAGGTGCGGGGCGAAGAGCACCGTCCGGCGGTCCTGGGCGACGAAGCCGGCCACGGCCAGCCCCACCGCCGCCACCCGGTGCCTGGCGGCGAGTTCCGCGACCGCGGCGCCGACGGCCTCCTCCAACGCCTCCTCACCGGACGGGGTCGCGGCGCGGGACGTGTCCAGAACAGCCCCGTCGGCGTTGACCACGCCGGCTCGCACACTCGTCCCGCCGACGTCGACGCCGACTGTCAGCACGGCTGCTGCTCGGAGCGCGACGACCGGACCACGGGGATGTGCTGCACGCGTGGCCTGGTCGGCGCAGTTCCCTCCGCGTCCGGGTCCGACTCCGCGGAAGCCGACGCGGCAGCCGACGCCGAATCCTCGGGCTCCGCCAACGCCGCCCGCAGCACGGCGATCAGACCGGCCACGTGTTCGGCCGCACGAGCCGCCAGCTCCGAACGGTCACCGCGCACCAGCGCCACCGCGTTGCACAACGGGCACCAGCCGCAGGTCCGGGTGTCGTGCTCGCCGTCGGCGGCGAGCTTGTGCAGCCAGGGCTGGGCGCGTTCGGCGGCGGCGTCGAGCAGCAGCCGGAGTTCCTCGGCGAGTTTCGCGTCCACGTGCCTCACCGCATCCAGAGGTCGGGGTCGGGGCGGAACCGCACCGCCAACCCGGTGTCGTCCAGTTCCGCGCCGACCACCAGGCACCGCCGCAGCAGCGACGGCAGGGTGATCAGCTTGCGCCGGCCGTCCACGGTGACCGCCAGGTCGTCGCCGACCCGCGCCAGGTCCAGTTCCGAGTCGCCGACCACCAGCGCCAGCCGCAGTTCGTACTCGTCGTCGACCCGCACGACGTCGATCAGCGGCGCGCCCGCCCCGACCCCGTCCAACGGGTCCGCGCCCCGGTACAAGTCGTCCGCGAGCTCCAGCAGCGCCGGCAGCCCGACCGGTTCCCCGGCCCGGTGCTCGACGGTCCTCATCGGCCCCAGGTCCAGCGACGCCAGCACGGCCTCCTGCTCGGTCCGGCGGGTCCGCAGCCACGTCGCCGCCGGTCCGCTCTCCGCGCCGGGGTGCGGCACGAGGCGGTTGACGACCACCCCGTCGACCCGGATGCCCTGCAACGCCAGCGCGGTCACCGTGCGGCGGGTCTCGGCGGCGACCACCCGTTCGGGGGTCAGCACCAGCCGGACGCCGGTCGACGGGGACGTCAGCAGGCCGCGCAGCTGTGCCAGGTTCTCCGCGAGGCGCCCGAGGGCGTCGGCGGTGGCGTCCCACCTCTCCGCCGACGAGCCGTTGCCCGCCAGCCCGGCCAGCAGGCCGCGCACCACCCGGCGGTGGGTGGGGAACAGCCGTTCCAGGTAGGACGAGACCGCTTCGGGCAGCGCCAGCAGCCGCAGCGTCTCGGCCGTCGGCCCGCAGTCCACGACCACCACGTCCCACGGCCCGCCGTGGACCAGTCGCCGCACCTCGGCGAGCGCGAGCAGCTCCTCCACGCCGGGCAGCACGGTCAGCTCCTCGGCGTCCAGTTCGTCCACGCCGGCGCCCGCCAGCACGGTCCGGAGGTGTCCGCGCAGCTCCCGCCACGTCTCGTCGACCAGCGCACGGGGATCGACCTGGGCGGCGTGCAGGCCGGCGTCGACCTCGGTCACGGCCGAGCCCAGCGCGATGCCGAACGCGTCGCCCAGCGAGTGCGCCGGGTCGGTGGACACGACCAGCGCCTTGCGTCCCCCGGCCGCCAGCGCGGCCGAGGTGGCGGCGGCCAGGGTCGTCTTGCCGACCCCGCCCTTACCGGTGAACAGCAGCAGGCGCGCGCTCATCCAGCGTTTTCCACCCGGCGCTTGAGCTCCTTCAGCGCGGTGTCCATGATCATCTTCTCGGCCTTGCGGCGGAACAGGCCGATCATCGGCACCACCAGCTGCACGGACAGCGTGTAGGTCACCTCGGTCGAGCCGCCCCGCGCGGTGAACGCGTAGCTGCCCTCCTGGGACTTCTGCATCTGCCCCTTGACCAGGCGCCACGAGATCCGCTGCGGCGACCACTCGTCGTAGGCCAGCACGTACTCGTCCTTGATCGGCCCCTGGTCGATGTTGAACTTGACCTGCGCCGGGTAGCCGTCCGAACCGGTCTCCAGCACCTCGGTGCGCTTCACCCCGTTGGCCCACTCGGGGTACGCGGCGAAGTCGGCGATCACCGCCACGATCCGCGAGGGCTCCGCGTCTATGACGATGGACTGGGTGGACTCGTCGGCCATGCCGGGGAGGCTACCCGGTGGTTCTCGTCACCAGCGCAACACGTGGGGCGTGCCGCTGCGCTGGAAGTGGCCGACGTTGACGCATTCGGTCCAGCCGACCCGCACCCGGCGGGCCATCGGCTGGTGCACGTGGCCGAACACCGACCACCGGGGCCGGACCCGCTCGATCGCCGCCAGCAGCGACGCGGACCCCAGCTCCGGCCGCCGCGCCACCACGTCGTAGGTCAGCTCGGCCACCGCCGGCGGGATGTGCGTGCACAGCACGTCCACCTCACCGAGCCCGGCCAGCGCCGCGCCGTACTCCTCCTCGGTGCGCAGGTACGGGTACCAGGGCGCACCGGGCCGCCGCACGAAACCGGGCGAGCGCAGCGCGCCGCCGACGAACCCGAACCGCAGGCCGCCGATCTCCGCCGACTCGCCGTCGAGCACGTGCACCCCGTCGTGGGCGAACCTCGGCCACAGCTCGGGGCTGTCCACGTTGCCCGGTGTCGCGTAGGTCGGGGCGCTCATCGCCGCGAACAGCTCGGTGTACTGCTCCAGCACGGCTTCGCGGACCACCGACGCGGCGTCGTCCAGGCTGTCCCACAGCGACCGGACGTAGTGCACGGTCTCCGTGCCCATCCGGCCGCGCCGCAGCCGGGCGAACACCTCGACCTTCTCCGCGCCGAAGACCCTGCCGAGGATGCCCTTGCCGTGGTCGTAGTAGTCGACGAAGTCGACCAGGTCCCCCAGGACCACCAGGGCGTCGGCGCCGTCACCCGCCCGGGCGAGGGCCTCCGCGTTGCCGTGGACATCCGAGACGACGTGAACCCGCACCCCCTGGAATCTACGGCAGCGCAGGCGGAACGCCCGGAGCGCGCCCGGCCTCCAAGGTCGTCTTGAGGCCCAGCGACACCTCTTTGGCGGCCAGCTGCCGGCGGCGCAGCTCCTGCCGCAGCCGCTTGGGCGAGGGCTCGCCCGGCAGGTCGGCCCGCAGGAAGTAGTGGAGCAGCGTGCCGTCGAGCACCTGCTCCAGCCACACCTCCATCGTTCCGACCAACGCGCCGGCCACCGTCCAGCGCAGTCCCTGCGCGCCCCGGTCGAGGTACACGTCCAGAATGAGGTCGGGCCAGTACCGGGTCCACGCGGAAGGGTCCGCGAAAGCGGCGGCGACCACCTCGGGAGGAACTGCGAGAAAGGTCTCGTCCACGACGTCCAAGCTCGGCACGGGTGGGAAGAGTGCCACGACACGGTTACGGAACATCCCACCGGCCTGGTGTATCGCCGGAATCACAGGCTAGGTTTCCCCACCGGTAACAAACAATCGTCCGGAGGTTGACGTGCGCGAGTTCAGCGTCCCCGCCACCGCCACTGTGGCTGCCGAGGAGAACCTCACCGACATGGTGCAGGCGAACGCGGAGCGCTTCGGCAACGCCGTCAGCTTCCGCCGGCGCGTCGACGGGACCTGGGTCGACGTGACCGCCCGCGACTTCGCCGCCCAGGTGCTGGCGGTCGCCAAGGGCCTGGTCGCGTCGGGTCTGCAGCCCGGCGAGCGGGTCGGCCTGATGTCCAAGACCCGCTACGAGTGGACCCTGCTCGACTTCGCCATCTGGTACGCGGGCGGCGTCGTGGTGCCGATCTACGAGACGTCCTCGGCCGAGCAGGTCGAGTGGATCCTGTCCGACTCGGCGGCCAGGGCCGTGTTCGTGGAGACCGACGCGCACCGCGCCACGGTCGACTCGGTCGTGGCGGGCCTGCCCGAGGTGCGCGACGTGTGGCAGGTCGAAGGTCCGAACGGGGACGCCGCGGGCGCGATCGACGAGCTGACCGCGCTGGGCGCGGGCGTGTCCGACGAGGACGCGCGGGCCCGGCGCAGAGAGGTCGGCGCGGACGACACCGCGACCATCGTCTACACCTCCGGCACCACCGGCCGCCCCAAGGGCTGCGAGCTCACGCACCGCAACCTGCTGGCCGAGGTGCGGGCCGACGTCGCCGCGTTCCCCCAGCTCATGCAGGCGGGCAACTCGCTGCTGGTGTTCCTGCCGCTGGCGCACATCCTGGCCCGCGCGATCGCCCTGTGCGCTGTGTACACGCGGGTCACGCTGGGGCACACGGCGGACGTGAAGAACCTGGTGGAGGACCTCCAGTCGTTCCGCCCGACGTTCGTGGTGGCCGTGCCGCGGGTGTTCGAGAAGGTCTACAACGGCGCCAAGCAGAAGGCGCACGCGGCGGGCAAGGGCAAGATCTTCGACGCCGCCGAGGCGACCGCGGTCGAGTACAGCCAGGCGCTGGACGCCGGCGGCCCGGGGCTCGGCCTGAAGCTCAAGCACGCCCTGTTCGGCAAGCTCGTCTACGCCAAGCTCCAGGCGGCGCTGGGCGGCCGGTGCATCGCGGCGGTGTCCGGCGGCGCTCCGCTGGGTGCGCGGCTGGCGCACTTCTTCCGGGGCGTCGGCGTGCCGGTGCTGGAGGGCTACGGCCTGACCGAGACCAGCGCGGCGGCGTGCGTGAACACCGAGACGGCGTTCCGGGTGGGCACGGTCGGGCGGCCGGTGGCCGGCACCTCGGTGCGCATCGCCGAGGACGGTGAGATCCTGGTCAAGGGCGACGTGGTGTTCCGCGGCTACTGGAACAACCCGGCGGCCACCAAGGAAGCGCTGGACGACGGCTGGTTCCACTCCGGTGACATCGGCGAGCTGGACGGCGACGGGTTCCTCAGGATCACCGGCCGGAAGAAGGAGATCATCGTCACGGCGGGCGGCAAGAACGTCTCGCCGGCCGTGCTGGAGGACCGGCTGCGGTCGCACCCGCTCATCAGCCAGTGCATGGTGGTGGGCGACGCGCAGCCGTTCATCGGCGCGCTGATCACCATCGACCCGGAGTTCTTCCCGGCCTGGAAGCAGCAGCACGGGAAGCCCGCGTCGGCGACCGTGGCGGACCTGCTCGACGACGAGACGCTGCGCGGGGTGATCCAGGCGGCCGTGGACGAGGCCAACCAGGCGGTGTCCAAGGCGGAGGCGATCAAGAAGTTCCGCATCCTGCCGGTGGACTTCACCGAGGCCGGCGGCGAGATGACGCCGAGCCTCAAGCTGCGCCGGACGGTCGTCGCGTCGACCTACCAGCAGGACATCGAAGCGATTTACGCGAACTGAGCCCGCGGCCCGGGCCGGCCGGTCTACAGTTCCCGCGCATAAGACGGGTGGCCCGCACCGGCAACGGCGCGGGCCACCCGACCCCCAGTGATCGTCATCCGCTGGCGCGGATTCGAGAAGCTTGTTGTCCCGGTCCCCCAACCGGGACGTCCCAAAGACTGCCCGAGCGCGCTGTCGTATCGCTGACGCGACGGTGACTCGCGCCGTCAGCGGCTGACCGGGAGGGGATCCGCCGGACGTTCATTCGAGGGGAACGAGGATGGGATCGGGGCCGTCGTTCGGGCTGCTCGGCCCCCTCGAAGTACGCCTCGACGGCCGTGGCGTGCCGGTCCGGGCGGGCAAGCACCGGGCGCTGCTGGCGGCGTTGTCCCTGCGTGCGGGCCGTGTGGTGGCGGTGAACGAGCTGGTCGCGTTCCTCTGGGGCGACGACCCGCCCGCCCGCACGCGGGGCACCCTCCAGACCTACGTCATGCGGCTGCGGCAGCTGCTCGGCGACCCTTCGCTCATCCGCACGACCTCCGACGGCTACCGCCTCGTGGTGACGCCCGAGCAGGTCGACGCGCACCGCTTCACGACCACCGCGGGCCTCGCCCGCCAGGCCGCGCGGCAGGGTGACCCGGCCCGCGCCGCCGACCTGTACGCGGAGGCGCTGGACCTCTGGCGCGGCCCGGCGCTCGCGGACGTCCCGTCCGAAGCCCTGCGGCACGAGGAGGTGCCCCGGCTGACCGAGCGCCTGATGGTCGTGCACGAGGAGCGCAACGACGTCGAGCTGGCGCTGGGCAACCACGAGCGCCTGGTGCCGGTGCTGCGCGGCCTCACCACCGACCACCCGCTGCGGGAGCGGTTCTGGGCGCAGCTGATGGTCGCGCTGTACCGGGGCAGCCGGCAGGCGGAGGCGCTGGAGGCGTTCCGCCGGGTGGACCGGGTGCTGGCCGACCAGCTGGGCGTCGAGCCGGGCGCGGAGCTGCGCCGGGTGCACCAGGCGATCCTGGTCGGCGACCCGGCGCTGGCCGCGCCCGCCGAACCGGCCGACCCGGACGTGCCCGACCAGCTGCCGCCGGACGTGCCGGGGTTCGTGGGGCGCGCCGAGGTGGTCGACCGGGTGGCCCGGCTGGTGGCGCCGGACGAGACCGGCACGGCGGTGCCGATCGTGGTGCTGACCGGCGTGCCCGGGGTGGGCAAGACGGCGCTCGCGGTGCGGCTGGCGCACCGGCTGCGGCACCGGTTCCCGGACGGCCGGCTGTACGCGGACCTGCGCGGCCACGCCTGCGGTCCGCCGCCGGCCGCGGTGGACGTGCTGACCAGGTTCCTGCGGGCGCTGGGCGTGCCGCCGGAGCAGATCCCGGTCGACCCGGACGAGCAGAGCTCGCTGTTCCGCTCGCTGCTGGCCGGCCGGCGGATGCTGCTGGTGCTGGACAACGCCGCCGCGCCGGACCAGGTCCGCCCGTTGCTGCCGGGCGCGGCCGGCTGCCCGGTGCTGATCACCAGCCGGGACGACCTGCGGGGCCTGATCGCGGTGGACGGGGCCCGCCGGGTGGCGGTGGACGTGCTGGCGAAGGACGAAGCGCTGGCGCTGCTGCGCCGCACCGGCCCGGCCGCCGAGGAGCTCGCCGAGCGCTGCGGGTACCTGCCGTCGACGCTGGCCATCGCCGCCGCGGCGGTGGGCGACGGCCCGGTGGCCCGCTACGTCGAACGGCTCGGCGACCGCGGGCCGGCCGAACTGGCGCACGCCGACCTGCCGCCCGCCGCCCGCCGGCTGTTCCGCCTGCTCGGCGCCGTGCCGGGGCCGGACTTCACGGCCGAGGCCGCGGCCAACGCCGGCGACCTGTCGGTGGGCGCGGCCGGTGCGCTGCTGGCCCGCCTCGCGGCCGCCCGGCTGCTCCGGGCGCACGGCGGTCGGTACTCGTTCCACGACGAGCCGGCCCGGTCCGCCGCCGGACCCGCCGAGGACGTCGCGCAGGCCCGCATCCGACTGCTCAGGTTCTACGTGGGCGCCGTGGACCAGTGCGCCGAACTGCTGTACCCGGACCTGATGCGACTGCCCGCGACCGACGGCACGGCGGTCCGGCTGCCCCGCATCGAGACCGCCGCCCGGGCCAGGGCGTGGCTGGACGCCGAACGCGCCAACCTCACCGCCGCGATCCGGTCGGCCGCCGAGCACGGCCCGGCGGAGGTCTCCTGGCGACTGGCCGACGGCCTGCGCGGCTACCTGTGGATCGGCAAGCACGTCACCGAGTGGCTGACCACCGCCCGCTACGGCCTGGACGCCGCCCACGAGCAGCGCGACCGGGCCGGCGAGGCCGCGATGCGGCAGAACCTGGGCACCCTGCACTGGCGGCTGGGCGACTTCGACACGTCCGTCGCGCACTACACGCGGGCGGTCGAGCTGCACCGGGCGTCCGGCGACCTGGCGTCCGAGGCGGGCGTGCGCGGGGCGCTGGGCCTGGTCCGGCTGGACGCGGGCGACCTGGCGGGCGCGCGCGACGACCTGGAGACGTGCCTGGCGCTGCACCGCGAGTCGGGCGGATCCCGACCCGGCGAGACGGGCGTGCTGACCGGTCTGGGCATCCTGGCGATCGACACCGGCGAGCTGGCCGAGGCGGAGGAGCTGCTGGGCGAGGCGCTCGCGGTGAGCACCGCGCAGGGCGTGCGCGCGGGCGAGATCACCGCCCGCGTCCTGCTCGGCATGACCGCCCAGCTGCTGGGCGAGCCGCGGCGGGCGCTCACGCAGTTGGCCGAGGCGCTGCGGCTGAGCCGCGAGTCGGGGTTCCGGGCGTCCACCGCCCGTGCCCTGGAGGCCATCGCGAGCGTGCGGCTGGACCTGGGCGAGCACTCGACCGCGTTGGCGTTGGCGGAGCAGGCGCTGGTGGAGCTGAAGGACGACGGTGATCAGCGGGTGACGACGAACGTGCTGGTCGTGATGGCGTCCGCGAACCGCGGCCGGAACGACCTGCGCACCGCCGACGAGCAGTTCCAGCAGGCGCTGACCAAGGCCCGGCGGATCGGGTTCCGGTTCGGGGAGGCCAAGGCGCTGGTGGGGTTGGCGGCGGTGCGGCGGCTGCGCGGCGAACCGGCCGAGGCGAAGGCGCTGTGCGACCAGGCGGTCGCGCTCACCGCGTGGCAGGGGCTGCGGATCATCGAGGGCATGGCACGGGCGGAACTCGCGGCGGTGCACTTGGCGATGGGCAACCACACGGCGGCGGCCGAGGAGGCCGAACGCGCGAACGCCATCCGGACGCGGACCGGCCACCGACCACCGCCCGCCTGAACCGCGCTCCCGGCGGGTCGCGCCGCCGGGACCGGCGACGAGTCACGATTCCGGGGCAGCCGAGCCCGTCAGCCGTCGATCAGCGTCGCCAGCCGTGCGGCCAGGTCCTCCCAGCGCCACTCGCGCGACACCCACTCCCGGCCCGCCTGCCCCATCTTCGCCGCCAGGTCCCGGTCCGCCAGCAGCCGCCCCACCTCGGTCGCGACCGCGGCCACCGACCGGCCGTCCACCACACTCCCGGTGATCCCGTCCCGCACGGTCTCCGGCGCACCCCCGGACCGCCCCGCCACCACCGGCAACCCGGTCGCCGAAGCCTCCAGGTACACGATCCCGAGCCCTTCGACGTCCAGCCCGCGCCCCCGCGTCCGGCAAGGCATGGCGAACACGTCCCCGGCGTTGTAGTGCGCGGGCAGCTCCGACCACGGCACGGCCCCGGTCGACACCACGTGGTCCGCCACGCCGACGGAAGAAGCCAAGCGGGCCAACGAATCCCGGTGCGGTCCGCCGCCGACGAGGAGCAGCGCGGCGTCCGGCACCTGCCGCCGGATCTCCGGCAACGCCCGCACCAGCACGTCCTGCCCCTTGCGCGGCACCAGGCGCGACACGCACACCACCACCGGCCGATCGCCCAAGCCGTGACGCGAGCGGATCTCCTGCCGCGCCACCGGGTCCGGCGCGAACACCGACGTGTCCACCCCGGACGGCAGGTGCTCCAGCGCCGCCATCGGACCGAACGCGGCGGCGAACCGGGACCGGGTGTACCGGCTCACGAACGTCACCACGTCCACAGTGGAACCGATGGCGCGCAACGACTGCCGGGCCGCCGGCAGCATCGACCAGCCGACCTCGTGCCCGTGCGTGCACGCCACCACGCGCTGCGCGCCCGCGTCCCGCAGCCACGGCGTGAGCAGCGCCAGCGGTGCCGCCGCGCCGAACCACACCGCCTCGCACCGGTTGGACCGCATGATCTCCGACGCCCGCCGCAGCACGTCCGGCGTGGGCAGCATCAGCGTGCCGGGGTGCCGCACCACCTCGAACGGCTGCACGGCGTCGAACTCGGGGTGCGAACCCGACGGCGACTCCCACGACGGCGCGTACACCACGAGGTCCGGCAGCCGGGAGGCCAGCGCGTGCAGGTAGGCCTGGATGCCGCCGGGGCGGGGCGGGAAGTCATTGGTCACCAGGAGGGTCCGACGCACGGCCCCACGTTACGGGAACGCCGATCGCAGGAATTCCCGCCAGCCCCGCACCAACTCCGCCACGTCCGCCCCGGTCGTCTCCAGCACCAGGGCGTCCAGCCGCGCCCCGGTCAGCGGCCCGGCCCGCGCGATCCGCCGGTACACCTCCACCAGCCCCGGCTCGCCGAGCTTCCGCGCCAGGTACAGGTTGAGCGACCACGACTCCTGGTAGGCCAGTTCCATGGTCGCGCCCCGGAACCGCCCGTCGGGCGGCAGTTCGGACGGCGGCGCGGTCTTCACCAGTGCGGCCAGCGCGGGGGCGGCCTTGCGCGGCGGCACGTCGCTGCCCCGGTAGCCCACGTAGTCCGCGAAGCCCTCCAGCAGCCACATGGGGGCCCCGTCGACGGTCTCGCCGCGTGCCGCGACGTGGGTGATCTCGTGCCGCAGCAGCACCCGCAACGACAGCGGCGACAGCACGCTCGCGCGGTCCGGGTTCAGCACCACCCGCTGGCCCTGCGCGGTGTGCGTCCGGGCATCCACCCGGTCGGCCACCGCGACGCCCGCGATCGACCCGTCCGCGAAGCCCGGCCCCACCAGCGCCTGCAACTCGCGGGCGTCGGCCGGGATCAGCACGGCGACCTGCCGCGCCCACGCCGGGCCCCACACCTCGGTCACGGTGGCCACGGCGGTGCCCAGTTCGGCCAGCACGCGGGCGGCCAGCGGCTCGCCGCCGGGGTGGCTGAGCACGAACCCGCCGGCGCCGGTCAGCACGTGGCACGGGCCGAAGTCCCACGGCCCGCGCCAGGTGCGCTTGCCGACCGGTTCCAGGGCGGTGTCGGAGTTGAGGTACCAGCGGTCGCCGCGCCGGGTGAACAGGTAGGCCATCGGCTGCGTGCTGGGCGTGGCGTCGACCCCGCGCAGCCGGTACGCGAGCCGCACGCCGGGCGCCCACGACTCGTCGGCGGCGGGCAGCCGGACGGCGGCGAGGTCCGTCCCGCCCTCGACCCGGTACTCCCACTCCCCCAGCGGCACGGCGGCGAGGTTGCGGAACAGGTCGCGCTGCCGCTGCCGGAAGTCCGGCTCGGCGTCCGGGTCCAGGTCGGCGGTGAACGCGTCCTCGTCGCGGGTCAGCACCGCGCGGGCCCGGCGGTCCAACAGGTCGCGGATCGCGTCCTGGCGCGGGTCGACGACGGCCGCCGACGGAGCCGGTGGCCGGTCCGGGGTCACCGCCAGCGCCAGCCCGCACAGGAACGACGCGGCGACCAGCGCGGCCAGCAGGACCCGGAAGCGGCTCACGCGTCTCCAAAGTAGTCGGCAGGGCCACCCCGGTGCGGGGCGGCCCTGCCGTACTGCGGTCACCTCTCGACGCGCGACGTCCCGGAGCTCACCGGCTCTTGCCGGGTGCGGAACACCGGTGCGCCCGCATCAAGGGGTTCAGCCTTCGATGCGGCGCATCGCGAAGATGGAGCCGGGGCTGTCCAGCGGCACGATCTTCACCGGCACGCCCTCGGTGGAGGCGTGCACGACGCTGCCGTTGTCCACCGCCATCCCGACGTGGTTGCCGCCGTTGTAGATCACCAGGTCGCCCGCCCGGAGCTCACCGCGGCTCACCGCACGACCGGCACCCGCCTGGCCGTTGCTGGTGCGCGGGATGGTCACGCCCGCCGAGGCGTACGCCTTGGAGGTCAGGCCGGAGCAGTCCCACAGGTCCGGGCCGGTCGCGCCGTACTTGTACCCGTCGCCGCGCTGGTCCAGCGCGAACGCCAGAGCGGCGCCCGCCGTGCCGGACGGCACCGACTTGTCCGACATGTCACCGGGGTCGGTGAGCACCTTGCGGTCGCCCGAGTTGAGCTGGTTGAGCTGCGCGCGGACCTCCTTGATCTGGTTGTCGAGGTCACCCTGGCGCTTCTTGATGTCGTCGGCGATCCGGGTGGACTCGTCGGTCGCCTTCTGCGCGCGGCTCTGCGCGTCCGCCGCCACCGCCTTCGCCGACTCGGCCGCGTTCACCGCACCGGACAGCTTGTCCAGCGCCTCGCCGTTGTCGGCGGCCAGCACGCCCAGCGCGGACATCCGGTTGAGGAAGTCCTGCTGCGAGTCGCTCACCAGCAGCGCGGAGAGGTGGTTGAACCGGGCGCCCTCGAACGACGCCTCGGTGAGCTTGTCCACCTGGACGCGGAACAGCTGCTCGTCGGTGCGCGCCTGCTCGCCCGCGGTGTTGGCCTGCGCGAGGTCCGCGTTGGCCTGGTCGAGCAAACCCTGGTTGTTGTCGCGCTGCTCTTCCGCGCGCAGCAGTTCCTCGTTGAGCTTGGTGGCCTGCTCGGCCAGCTCGTTGTACTTGTTCAGCGCATCGGAAGCCGTGTTCGGCTGAGCTCCGGCGGTCGCGGGTGAGACACCCACCGCCGCGGCGGCCACCGCCGTGGCCGCGATCGCCCCGCGCACACCGCGCTTGAGTCGTTGCGACGCCACAGTCGCGTGTCACTCCTAACGTATGAACCGCCTGCCGGTCGGGCGTGCGTGTCCGCACCTGCCCGACAGATCTGGTCAGTTGCTCCGGCTCGGCACCCCGACAGGCCGATTCGGCGGTGAACCCGCGTCGCCGTCCAGGATGGACGGCTGCCCGCCGCGAGATCTCGGCCAGGTTACGAAAGGTGAGCCCCGGCGTCCACCCGCAGGGGCCGGAAATCCTTCCAGGTTGGCAACGATCCTCGAACGGCCGTCCCGTGACCTCACGGTGTGACCGCCCGTGGTGTGAAAAACACGGCCCGTGTCACACCCGTCCCAGGCGTGCCAGCAGCACCGCGGACGGCACCGGGTGCGCACCCCGCCGTCGGACGGAGTCCGCGACCGCCCGGTCGGACGTGACCACGACCACCGGACGGCCCTCCGGCTCCGCGGTGACCAGAGCACGGATCACGTCGTCGGCCAGCACGCCGGGATCGCTGAACAGCACGCGCACCCCGCGCGGCGCACTGGTCGGCACCGCCACCACGCCCGCGCCGTCGAACACCAGGGTCACCTCGGCCCCGGTCCGCGCCGCCAGCACGGCCAACTGGTGCACCAGCCGGTCGCGCTGGTCGGACAGCGACAGCTCCGGGTAGCCGGTCTTGGTGACGTTGTAGCCGTCCACGATCAAGTGCACGGCGGGCAGCGCCAGCAGGCGGTCCAGCGCCGCCGGGTCCTCCACCCGGCCCACCGCGCCCTGCGCCGCGCTCGCACCGCGCACCAGGTCCGCCGGGCGCGGGCCGGCGCCACCCAGGGCCAGTTCCCGGCGCAGTCCGTTCACCGCGCCGTCCAGCGTGTCCACCAGCAGCGCCAGGCGCACCTCGTCGGCCTGCCGGGCCTCCTTGGCGGACTGCCGCGCCACCTCGGCGTCGGCCTCGGCCCGTTGCGCCTTGGCGCGCTCGTTCTCCGCGCGCTCGCGTTCCCGGTCGCGTTCGGCGGTGATCCGGCGGACCTCCGCCTCCGCCTCGGCGCGCGCCCGTTCCGCCTCGGCCTGCGCGGACTCGGCCCGGTCCTTCGCCTCGCGCAGCCGCACGCCCTGCTCGCGCAGGCGCTTGCGCAGCCGCTCCAGCTCGACCTCGGCCTCCTCCCGGATCTTGTCCGTGACGCTGGTGGTCTCCGCCCGCTCCGCCTTGAGCCGCTCCAGCTCCTGGTCCAGCCGGTCCGCCCGCTGCACGGCGGCGTCGCGCTCCACCCGCAGCGAGGCCTCGGTCGCCCGCCGGGTCACCAGCTCGACGAAGTGGGCCGCCACCTCCTCGCCCTGCAGGATCGCCGCCGCACCGGCCGCGACCGGGTCGGGCGAGGTGGCCTCCAGCGCGGCGGGCCGGTTGCGCCGCAACCACTCGACCACGGCCGCCCGGAAGTTCGACGAGTTCCGCAGACCCGCGATCAACGCGCCGCCGCCCAACCGCGCGCGCTTGGTCGGCGCGAACCTGGCGACCGCCCTGAGCTGCTGCGGGACGTCGACCTTCGCCAGGTCGCCCAGGGCGTCCGCGCTCAGCTCCGCCAACCGGGCGCGCAGCTGCTCCGGCAGCGCCCCCCAGTCCACAGTGGACTCGACGGGCGCGTCCGGCTCTCCGGTCACGAGTCCGTCGTCGGGCGCTATCGGGTCCTGCACCCGTACAGGCTACGGCCCCGTGACCGTTGACACCGACTTCCCCGCCCCGTCGGCCGGCCTGCGGGAATCGAAGATTGTCGTACCCCCTCGCTACGGTGCGCGGCGATGACTACCCCGACCACCGCCCAGCTGACGTTCGACGAGCTGGGAACCCCGTTGCGGGACACCACGTTCGTCGTGTTCGACCTGGAGACGACGGGCGGCAGCGCGGCCGCGGACGCGATCACCGAGATCGGCGCGGTGAAGGTCCGGGGCGGTCGGGTGCTGGGCACGTTCTCGACCCTGGTCGACCCGGAACGCGGTATTCCACCGCAGGTGGTGGCGCTGACCGGGATCACCCAGTACATGGTGACCGGCGCGCCCCGGCTGGCGACGGTGCTGCCCGCCTTCCTGGAGTTCGCCGCCGGATCCGTGCTCGTGGCGCACAACTCCGGGTTCGACGTGGGGTTCGTCAAGGCCGCCTGCGAGCGGCACGGGTACCACTGGCCCCGGCCCACCGTGCTGTGCACGGTCAAGCTCGCCCGCCGGGTGCTGTCCCGGGACGAGGCGCCGAGCTGCCGGTTGTCCGCGCTGGCGCAGCTGTTCCGGGTCGGGACGGTGCCGAACCACCGGGCGCTGACCGACGCGCGGGCGACCGTGGAGGTCCTGCACCACTTGCTGGAACGGGTCGGTTCGGTCGGCGTGCACTCGCTGGAGGAACTGCTCGCGTACCTGCCGGAGGTGACACCGGCGCAGCGCCGGAAGCGGGAGCTGGCCGCGCATCTGCCTTCGTCACCCGGTGTGTACCTGTTCCGGGGTCCGAACGAGGAGGTGCTGTACGTCGGCACGGCTTCGGACCTCCGCAGGCGGGTGCGGCAGTACTTCACCGCGTCGGAGGGCCGGCGGCGGCTGCGCGAGATGGTCGCGCTGGCCGTCCGGGTGGACGGGGTGGTGTGCGCGCACTCGCTGGAGGCGGAGGTGCGGGAGCTGCGGCTGCTGACCGCGCACAAGCCCGCGTACAACCGGCGGTCGAAGAACCAGGGCGGCTGGTGGTGGCTCACGCTGACCGAGGAGCCGTTCCCCCGCCTCTCGCTGGTCCGCACGCCGCGTCCGGGGGCGGTCGGGCCGTTCCGGTCCCGGCGGGTGGCCGAGGAGGCTCAGGAGGCGCTGCTGGAGGCCGTGCCGCTGCGGGCCTGTTCGCAACGGATCCCGGCCCGGAACCCGAGTGGGACGCCGTGCGCGCTGTACGAGCTGGGTCGGTGCAAGGCTCCTTGCGCCGGGCGGCAGTCGGTGGACGAGTACGCGCCCGCCGTCGTCGCGTTGCGGGCGTTGGTGGCCGGTGAGGACACCGCGCCGTTGCGAGGGGTGGCCGCGCACCTGGAGGAGCTGTCGGGGGTGCACCGGTTCGAGGACGCCGCCGCGCGCCGGGACCGGTTGGCGGGCCTGGTGCGGGTGCTGGACCGGGGACAGCGGCTCGCCGGGCTGGCGGTCCTGCCGGAACTGGTGGCCGCGCGGCCCGATGGCGCCGGGGGTTGGGAGTTCGCCGTGGTGCGGCACGGCCGGCTGGCGTCGGCCGGAGTGGCGCGGCGGGGCGTTGCGCCGATGCCGGTGGTGGACGCGTTGGTCGCGTCGGCCGAGACGGTGCTGCCCGGGGACGGGCCGCTGTTCGGGGCACCCCCCGAGGAGGCCTCGGTGGTCCTGCGGTGGCTGGACCGGCCGGGAACCCGGTTGGTGTACTGCGACCGGCCCTGGACGTCCCCGGCGGGCGCCGCGGGGGCGTGGCGGGAGTGGGTGGAACGCGCCGAAGCCGGCCGGGACCAGTACCGGGTGGCGGGCCACTAGCATGTGGGCACCCCGACCTTGACCCAGGAGGACGCTGTGATCACCGCGATCGTGTTGATCCAGGCCGCCGCCGAGACCATCCCGGACGCGGCACAGGCGATCGCCGACATCGAGGGCGTCACGGAGGTGTACTCGTGCGCCGGTGACGTGGACCTGATCGCGTTGGTGAAGGTCGCCCGGCACGAGGACCTGGCCGAGCTGGTGCCCGGCCACATCTCCAAGGTGCCCGGCGTGCTCAACACGGACACCCACATCTCGTTCCGGTCCTACTCCAAGCGGGACACGGAAGCCGCGTTCTCCATCGGGCTCGACGAAGCCTGACGGCCGACCCCGGACGCACGGGAAAGGCCCCCGCACCGGTCGGTGCGGGGGCCTTTCCCGTGGGCTCAGTCCTCGGGCTGGGAGGGCTTGCCCGCCAGTTCGGCGGACGGCTTGTTCTCCCCCGTGAGGGAGTCCTTGGCACCGCCGGTGTCCTTGCGGGCCCGGGCCAGGGCCGCGGTCTCCTCCGGGGCGTCCGGCGTCAGGAAGCTGCCGGGCACCGGGTGGCCCGCCGAGCCGAGCTTGTTCATCTTCTTCGGCACCGGGGCGCCCTGGTAGGCCAGGGGCAGCGGGTGGCCGTGGTCGTCCACCGGGCCCAGCGGCTGGTGGAGTTCGATGAACTCGCCGTGCGGCAGGCGCTTGATGATGCCGGTCTCGACACCGTGCTCCAGGACCTCGCGGTCGGCGCGTTGCAGGCCGATGCAGATGCGGTAGGTCAGGAAGTAGGCGATCGGGGGGATCACCAGCAGACCGATGCGGCCCATCCACGTCGTCGCGTTCAACGAGACGTCGAACTTGTACGCGAAGATGTCGTTGGCGCCCATGACCAGCAGCACCATGAAGTACGAGATGGACATGACGCCGAGCGACGTCCGGACCGGCACGTCACGCGGGCGCTGGAGCAGGTTGTGGTGCGCGTAGTCCTTGGTCAGCTTCCGCTCGATCCACGGGTACGCGGCGGCGATGCCGGTCAGCAGCGGCAGGCCGAGCATGAACGGCAGGAACGGCTCGGGCACCGTGTAGTCGCCCAGGTACAGCTCCCACGCCGGCCACAGCCGGACCAGGCCGTCGGTCCAGCCCATGTACCAGTCGGGCTGCGAGCCGGCCGAGATGTGCCCCGCGTTGTACGGGCCGAAGTTCCACACCGGGTTGATCTGGAAGACGCCGCCCATGATCGCGGTGATCGCGACGACCACCGCGAAGAAGCCGCCGCCCTTGGCCGCGAACACCGGCATGATGCGCACGCCGACGACGTTGGTCTCCTTGCGGCCCACGCCCGGGAACTGGGTGTGCTTCTGGTACCAGACCAGCGCCAGGTGCGCGGCCACCAGCGCCAGGATGATCGCGGGGATGACCAGGATGTGCAGCGTGTAGAACCGCGGGATGATCTCCGTGCCGGGGAACTCGCCGCCGAAGGCCAGCCAGTTCAGCCACGTGCCGATGACCGGGAAGGACAGCAGCAGACCGGCCATCACCCGCAGGCCGGTGCCGGACAGCAGGTCGTCGGGCAGCGAGTAGCCGAGGAAGCCCTCGATCGCGCCGAGCATGAACAGCACGATGCCGATGACCCAGTTGATCTCGCGCGGGCGGCGGAACGCGCCCGTGAAGAAGATCCGGAACATGTGCACGACGATCGCGCCCATGAACAGCAGCGCCGCCCAGTGGTGCACCTGCCGCACGAACAGGCCGCCGCGGAAGTCGAACGAGATCTCCAGCGTCGACTCGTAGGCGCGCGACATCGGCACGCCCTGGAGGTTGGTGAAGGTGCCGTTGTAGATGACCTCCTCCATGGAGGGGTCGAAGAACAGCGCCAGGTACGTGCCGGACAGCAGCAGGATGATGAAGCTGTACAGCGCGATCTCGCCCAGCAGGAAAGACCAGTGCGTGGGGAACACCTTGTTCAGCTGTTTCCGCATGCCACCGGCCATGTGGAACCGGTCGTCAGCCCACTTCGCGGCGCCACCCGCCGCCCTGGCGGCGGCGTTCTGCCGCTTCGTCGGCGTGGTGATGCCGCTCATGACTTACGCTCCCAGAACGCCGGACCCACAGCCTCGATGAAGTCGCTGCGGGCAATCAAGTATCCGTCCTCGTCCACCGTGATCGGAAGCTGCGGCAGGGCACGGGTTGCCGGACCGAACCTGGGCTTGCCGTAGTGGAAGACGTCGAACTGCGACTGGTGGCAGGGGCACAGCAGCAGACCGGTCTGCTGCTCGTACAGCGATGCCGGGCACCCCAGGTGGGTGCAGATCTTCGAGAACGCGTACAGGTCGCCGTAGTTGAAGTCCTCTTGACCCGCACGTTTGACGACCTGCTGGCCCGGGCGGAACTTGAGCAGCAGCACCGGGGCGTCGACCCGCTTGGTGGCCATGATGAGCGCGTGCTCGTCGTTCCGCTCGGACTCCCGGAACGGGAAGACGGTCATGTAGCCGCCCGCGTCCAGGTCCTCCGGCCGCACCAGCTGCACGTCGTGCGGCTTGCCGGTGTAGTTGCGCAGGTAGACCTTCTCGCCGTGCTCCGACTTCCACCCGGTGTGCCAGAGCGAGTCCTTGCTGTCGCTGTCCGCCCACGGGTTGCGCACCAGGCTGCCCAGCGGCAGCGCGACCACGCCGAGGCCGAACACGCCGGCGCCCAGGCCCGCGGTCCGCTTGATCAGCGACCGGCGGCCGATGGTGGAGCGGCTGCCCGCGTCGGCCAGCTCGGCGAGCACGGTGGCCTTGTCGACCTCCGTGGAACCGCCGTCGTGGCGCTGCTGGACCGCCAGCTCCTCCGGGATGAACTTCTTCGTGTAGAGCAGCGCGCCCACGCCCAGGGCGAGCACCGACAGGCCGAGCGTGAAGCCGATCAGCGGGGTGTACAGGCTGTACACGAAGTGGTCCGGGGTGTTCGGCTGGTGGTACTTCCACGGCCAGAACAGGAAGGCGGCGAGGAACGCCAGGCCGGACAGGGCGGCGACGGTGAACCAGAGGGCCACGGTGCGCTCGGCGCGCTTCTCCGCGCGGGTGCCCTCGACCGGCCACCGCTCCTCGTAGTGGACCAGCTCGACACCGTCGAGGTTCGTGCCGAGCTTGACCAGCTCGTCCCTGCTCATCCCGGCGAGGGCGGCCTCGTCGGGCAGGTCCTTCGGCTTCTCGCCGCTCATGCCTTGGCTCCGATCCAGAGGGTCACACCGACCAGCGCGGCGATACCCACGATGAATGCGATCAGACCCTCCGATACCGGCCCGAGGCCGCCGAGGGGGGCGCCGCCGGGGTTGTTGTTCCCGTCGGTCACCGACTTGATGTACGCGATGATGTCTTCCTTCTCCTCCGGCGTGAGCTGCCGGTCGGAGAACTTCGGCATGTTCTGCGGGCCGGTGAGCATGGCCGTGTACACCTGCTCCTCGGTCACCCCGTCCAGCTCGGGTGCGAACTTGCCGGACGACAGCGCCCCGCCGCGACCGGTGAAGTTGTGGCACGCCGCGCAGTTGAGCCGGAACAGCTCGCCACCGCGGGCCGGGTCGTCGCCGCGCAGCGCCTGACCCCGCTCCTCGGGAGTGGTCGGGCCGCCGCCGCGGGACTGGATGAACGCGCCGAGCGCGTCGATCTCCTCCGGCGTGAACACCGCCGGCTTGCGCTGGGCCTGGGCCTCCTGGCGGGCCAACGGCATCCGGCCGGAGGACACCTGGAAGTAGACGGACGCCTCGCCCACACCGATCAGGCTCGGGCCGCGGGCCTCGACGCCGTCGAGGTTCTTGCCGTGGCACGAGATGCAGGTGTTGTTGTAGAGCTGCTCGCCCAGCCGCACCCGGGCCGGGTCGTCCTGCGCCTGCGCGGTCTGCGGCTGCGGCGCGAGCGCGGAGAACAGGAAGCCCGCGGACAGCAGCGCGAAGCCCAGCGCGAGCAGGCCCGAGATCCGCCTGCGCAGCTTGGTGCCGCGCTTCCGGGCCCGTGTGGTGTTGGTGGTCATGTGTGCGGCAACCCTTGCTGGTGTGAGTTCGGGGTTCGTGCTGGTCGTCAGGGCACGATGTAGATGACGGCGAACAAGCCGATCCAGACGACGTCGACGAAGTGCCAGTAGTACGACACGACGATCGCGGACGTCGCCTGCGCGGGGGTGAACTTGCTCAGCTTCGTGCGGACCAGCAGGTAGCCGAACGCGATCAGACCACCGATCACGTGCAGGCCGTGGAAGCCGGTCGTGAGGTAGAAGACGGTGCCGTAGGCGGAGCCGGCGATGGTGGTGCCCTCGTGGACGAGGTTGATGTACTCGCCCGCCTGGCCGCCGACGAAGATCGCACCCATGATCAGCGTCACCAGGTACCAGCGACGCAGGCCGAACACGTCACCGCGCTCCGCCGCGAACACGCCCCACTGGCAGGTGAACGACGAGGCCACCAGGATGATCGTGAAGAACAGTGCGTAGGGCACGTTCAGGTGGGTGGGTGCCGGGGGCCACGGTCCTTCGTTCTGGGCCTTCACCGTGAAGAACATGGCGAAGAGCCCGGCGAAGAACATGAGCTCACTGGACAGCCAGACGATCGTGCCGACGCTGACCATGTTCGGGCGGTTCAGCGAGTGCACGCGCTGGCCGATGGAGGGCGCTGCCGTTGTCACACGACGCATTATTGCTTGCAGGTTTTCGCTCCGCCCATCGGGTCCGGGGCTGTTCGGCCGGTCATCCTGGTCACACGGGCGGTGAGGTGTTCATGGGCTTGTTGCGCCGGTTGCGGGATCGACGTGCCCGACGGGGCGAACCCGCAGTGGGGATCGATTCACCCGGGCTGGTCGTCGTGGTGTCGGCGTTCGACGTCGCGGAGGCCGACTCGGCGGCCCTGGCCCGCTCGCCCCGGTGGCGCGCGGCGGCCCCGGCGGTGCTCCGCCACCACCTCGCACTGCCCCCTGACCAGGTCGAACGCGCTCGGGAGCTGCTCGCGCCGGACGGCTGGCAGGTGCGTGAAGGTGACGTTACTTACGCGTTGCGGGTGCAACTCCTGAGCGCGCTGTCGTGCGCCCGGGAGCGGTCCCGGATGGCGAGCCTGGCGCAGCGGCTGGGCGGCGACTGGATCGGTTGGGACGCTCTCCAGGTCCCGCAAGGGTCCGCATAGGTGGGCCGGATAACATCACGGTCACCTGGCACCCGACCCGCCGGAGGATCACGCAGATGAGCACGCAGACGACCAGGATCCTGGTGTTCAGCCACCGCCCCGAGGTGCGTGAGACGATCATCACTGCCGTGGGGCGGCGTCCGGCGCCCGACCTGGGCCGGGTGGAGTACGTCGAGGCGGCCACCATCGCCGACGTGCTGTACGAGGTGGACGGCGGCAACGTCGACCTGGCCATCCTGGACGGCGAGGCGCAGCCCACCGGCGGCATGGGCCTGTCCCGGCAGCTGAAGAACGAGATCACCGACTGCCCCCCGATCGTGGTGGCGGTGCGCCGCAAGGACGACCGGTGGCTGGCGACGTGGTCGCAGGCGGACGCGGTGCTGGTGCACCCGCTCGACCCGCTGGCCGCCGCCGAGACCGTGGCCGAGGTGCTGCGCTCGACGACCGTGCCCGCCGTGCGGGGCTGAGCCGCCATGACCGCCGAGCGCACGTGGCCGTTACTGCTCAACCAGCTCATCGACCGGGTGGACCTCACCGAGGACGACACGGGCTGGGCGATGGACCAGATCATGTCCGGCGCGGCCACCCCCGCCCAGGTGGGCGCCTTCGCGGTGGCGCTGCGGGCGAAGGGCGAGACCCCCGAGGAGGTCGACGGCCTCGCGACGGTGATGCTGAAGTACGCCCACCGGTTCACCGTGGACGTGCGGGCGGCGGACATCGTCGGCACCGGCGGCGACAGCTCGGGTTCGGTGAACATCTCCACGATGGCGACCCTGGTCGCGGCGGCGGCGGGCGTGCCCGTGGTGAAGCACGGCAACCGCGCGGCGTCGTCGAAGTGCGGCACCGCCGACGTGCTGGAGGCGCTGGGGGTGGCGATCGACCTGCCACCGCCGGGCGTCCAGGCGACCGTGCGGGAACTGGGCATCGGCTTCTGCTTCGCCCCGGTCTTCCACCCGGCGTTCAGGTACACGGCGGGGCCGCGGCGGGAGATCGGCATCCCGACGTCGTTCAACCTGCTGGGGCCGTTGACCAACCCGGCGCAGCCCAAGGTGGGGCTCATCGGGTGCGCCCGCGCCGCAGCGGCGCCATTGATCGCCGGGGTGTTCGCGCGACGGGGCAACACGGCCCTGGTCGTGCGCGGCGACGACGGTCTGGACGAGATCACCACCACGACCACCACGTCCGTGTGGGTGGTCGACGGTGGCGCGGTGCGGACCGACCGGATCGATCCGGGCGTGCTGGGCATCCAGCCCGCGATGCCGGACGACCTGCGCGGTGGGGACGCGGCGGTCAACGCCGAGGTGGTGCGCGAGCTGGTGGCCGGCAAGCCGGGTGCGGTGCGGGACGCGGTGCTGCTCAACGCGGCCGGCGCGATCGCCGCGCACAGCGGGTTGAGCGGTGACCTGCACGCCGACCTCGCGGGTGCGCTGGGCAAGGCCGGCGAGGCGGTCGACTCGGGCGCGGCGGCGGACCTGCTGCGCCGGTGGGCGGCGCGGTCGACGGAGCTGAAGGGCCGACTGGCCGAAGGCTGAGCACTTCCGGGGCACCGCGACCCGCTGCGGTACCCGACCGGGTGGTCGGAGCCCGCAGCTCGCCGTGTCCCGCGGGACCGGGCCGCGGTCGTCAGCCGTTCGTCGCGCGGCCGGCGGCGCGCAGCGGCGTCGACCTCGGAGCAGGGCCGGTGGTGGCGGCGACACGGGCGAGTGAGGTATCAGCCACCTTTTTACTGCCCGGTAACGGTCTCGGGGGATGCTGTTCCCATGCTCTACACGGTGATGAAGCGGGTGGTGGCGCCGACGGCGCGGCTGGTGTGGCGGCCCCGGGTCGAGGGGCTGGAGAACGTGCCGGCGGAAGGCCCCGTGATCCTCGCCGCGAACCACCTGTCGTTCATCGACAGCATCGTCATCCCGATGGTGGTGCCGCGCCGGGTCTCGTTCCTGGCCAAGGCCGAGTACTTCGAGGGCACCGGCCTCCGGGGAGCCCTCTCCCGGTACTTCTTCGGCTCGCTCGGCCACGTTCCGGTACGCCGGGGTATCGGGAGGGCGGCCAGGGCCTCCCTGGACACCGCCGCCGACATCCTGGCCGCGGGCGGCGCGTTCGCGATCTACCCGGAGGGCACCCGCTCGCTCGACGGCCGGCTGCACCGCGGCCGCACGGGGGTGGCCCGGATGGCCCTGGAATCCGGCGCGCCGGTGGTCCCGGTCGGCCTGATCGGCACCGACCAGGTCCAGCCGGTGGACGCGAGGCTGCCCCGGATCCGCCCGGTGACCATCCGGTTCGGCGAGCCGCTGGACTTCTCCCGGTACGCCGGGATGCACGACTCGCTGCCGGTGCTCCGCTCCGTCACCGACGAGGTCGTCTACCGGATCCTCGACCTGTCCGACCAGGAGTACGTCGACCGCTACCAGGGCTCAGACAAGGCCGCCTGACCCGGCGGGGCCGCCCGGGAACCCCCGGACACGCCGATGGCCGCCGCTCCCGCGAGGGAACGGCGGCCATCGGCGTCGGGCAGGTCAGTCGTGGTTCGGACCGGTGTGGTACTCGAACACCAGGCCGCCCACCGCGATCAGCACCAGCACCACCGCGATCACCAGCAGCCACACGTGCCAGAACGCCATCGCCACGCCGGCCGTCGCGGCGGCCGCGGCCAGGCCGATCGGCCAGTACGAGCCGGGGCTGAAGAAGCCCAGCTCGCCCGCGCCGTCGGAGACCTCGGCGTCCGCGTTGTCCTCCGGGCGCACCTCGATGCGCCGGGCGACGAACCGGAAGTACGTGCCGACGATCAGCGCCAGGCCGCCGGTCAGCGCCAGGGCGACCGTGCCGGTCGGCTCGACGGCGCCCGTGTCGGCCCACGTCCAGTAGCCGTAGACCACGGCCACCAGGAACGAGAACGCCATCACCAAGTCAAAAATGCGGGCTTCGACCTTCATCGCAGCGTTCTCCTACTTGCCGCCGCCGGACGCCTCGCGGACGGTCCGGTCGGTTTCAAAGGGCTTGGTCGTGACCGCGTGCGGCGTGCACAGCTCGCCGCAGTCCATCTCGGCCAGCGCCTCGGCGGCGGTGTACGGCTGACCCGTCTTCGGGTTGTCCTTCTCGCGCAGCGACATGTACTCGTCGAACTGGGCCGGTTCCAGCGCGCGGACCTCGAAGTTCATCACCGCGTGGTAGACGCCGCACAGCTCGGCGCAGCGGCCCACGAACGACCCGGTGCGGTCGATCTGGCTGATCTCGAACGAGTCGTCCTGGTTGTTCTTCTTCGGCGCCGGGAAGACGTCCCGCTTGAAGTGGAACTCCGGCACGTAGAACGAGTGGATGACGTCGGTGGACGACAGGTTGAACCGGACCGACCGGCCCTGGGGCAGCACCAGCAGCGGGATCTCGCCGGACGAGCCGATGGTGCTCACCGGCTGGTCCGCCCGGTCCGTCTTGTACTGGGGGTACTTGAACTCCCAGTTCCACTGGAACGCGACCACGTCGACCGTCACGTCCGGATCCCCGGTCTTCTTCGTGACGTAGTTCTGGGTGACCGCGGTGAAGTAGAACAGCACCGCGACGATGATGGTCGGCACGACGATGAGGACGAGCTCCAGCGGCAGGTTGTAGGCCACCTGGCGGGGCAGTTCCTCGCTCTTCTTGCGGTGGAAGGCGATCGACCAGAGGATCAGCCCCCAGACGATCACACCGACCGCGAGCGCGGCGACGACCGACCAGGTCCACAGCTCGCGCATCCGCTCGGCCTGCGGCGTCACGGCCACCGGCCAGCCGAAGCGCAGCACCTCATCCGTGGAGCAACCGGTGGCCCCGACGCCGACCAGGCCGACCAGCCCGACGACCTTCGCCAGCCGCGCTGCCCTGGTGCCCTCCTTCAGGCCCACTGCTCGCCGCCTCCTCGTTGAAAGCTCACCGCCGCCGGGAAGCGGCGATCAGACGCAGGCAGGAGCGAACCTCAGCCCCTGCCGGATCATGCGGGAGCGTAGCTCAGCCGGTGCGTGAGCACCCCTCGGGGGCGGCCCCCGTGCGGTGCAGTTTCGGTCACACGAAGGGCTCCCGGCATACTGGGTACTTCCTCCACACCCCACGAAAGGTGCGACGGCGTGTGCGGCCTGGTTGGACTGGTTTGCCCTGGCGAGAACGAAGCCGAGCAGGCGCGCTCGGCGGTGGCCGCCGCTATGCGCTGCCAGCGGCACCGCGGCCCCGACGAGACGGGCACCTGGCAGGGCGGCGAGGTGGTGTTCGGCTTCAACCGGCTGGCCATCATCGACATCGAGCACTCGCACCAGCCCCTGCACTGGGGCCCGCCGGAGCTGCCCGGCCGGTACACCGTCAACTTCAACGGTGAGATCTACAACTACCTGGAGCTGCGGGCGGAGCTGACCAAGCAGTTCGGCGCGGTGTTCGCCACCGACGGCGACACCGAGACCATCGTCGCGGCCTACCACTACTGGGGCCCGGCGGCGGTGGCGAAGCTGCGCGGCATGTTCGCGTTCCTGATCTGGGACTCCGAGCGCCGGGTCGTGTTCGGCGCGCGAGACCCGTTCGGCATCAAGCCGCTGTACTACGCGGACGGCCCCGGCGGGGTGGCGTTCTCCAGCGAGAAGAAGTCGGTGCTGGAGCTCGCGCCGACCCTGGGCATCCGCCCCGAGGTGGACCGCAAGGCGCTCCAGCACTACCTGATCCTCCAGTACGTGCCCGAGCCGGAGTCGATGCACGGCCAGATCCACCGGGTGGAGTCGGGCACGTCGTTCACCGTGCAGCCGGGCGGCAAGCCGGTGTTCGAGCGGTACTTCCCGGCCACGTTCCGGCCGCGCGTCGTGCACGGCGAGGCGGACGAGAACCGGCTGTACGACGAGATCACCGAGGCGCTGCGGGACTCGGTGGCCAAGCACATGCGGGCGGACGTGACGGTCGGCTCGTTCCTGTCCGGCGGCATCGACTCGACGGTGGTCGCGGCGCTGGCCAAGGAGCACAACCCGGACCTGATCACGTTCACCACCGGGTTCCAGCGGGCCGGGTACTCCGAGATCGACGTGGCGGCCGAGTCGGCGGCGGCGATCGGCGTCAAGCACGTCGTGCGCGCGGTGACGGCGCAGGAGATGATGGACGCGCTGCCGCTGATCACCTGGTACCTGGACGACCCGGTGGCCGACCCGGCGCTGGTGCCGCTGTGGTTCATCGCCCGCGAGGCGCGCGAGCACGTGAAGGTCGTGCTGTCCGGCGAGGGCGCGGACGAGCTGTTCGGCGGCTACACGATCTACCGCGAGCCGCTGTCGCTGGCGCCGTTCGAGAAGGTGCCGGGCGCGCTGCGCAAGGCGATGGGCAAGGTGTCCACGAAGATCCCGCAGGGCGTGCGCGGCAAGGACCTGCTGCGGCGGGGCGCGCTGACCCTGGAGGAGCGCTACTACGGCAACGCCCGGATCTTCCTGGACGACCAGCTGCGGCAGGTGCTGCGCAGCTACGACCCGAACGTGTCGCACCAGGACGTGACCGCGCAGCCGTACCGCGAGTCGCAGGGCTGGGATCCGGTCACCCGGATGCAGCACGTGGACCTGTTCACCTGGCTGCGCGGCGACATCCTGGTCAAGGCCGACAAGGTGACCATGGCGAACTCGCTGGAGCTGCGGGTGCCGTTCCTGGACCCCGAGGTGTTCCGGATCGCGTCCCAGGTGCCGTCCGAGCTCAAGCTCACCCGGGAGACGACCAAGCACGCGCTGCGCCGGGCGATCCGCGACATCGTGCCCGCGCACGTGCTGAACCGGCGCAAGCTGGGCTTCCCGGTGCCGATCCGGCACTGGCTCAAGGACGAGATGCACGAGTGGGCGATCGACATCGTGCGCCAGTCGCAGACCGACCAGTACATCGACAAGAACGCCGTGCTGCGGGTCATCGAGGAGCACCGCTCCGGGGTGGCCGACAACAGCCGCCGCATCTGGGCGCTGCTGGTGTTCATGCTCTGGCACGGCATCTTCGTGGAGGGCCGGATCCGCCCGGTGGTCCCCGAGCCGCACTACCCGGTCAAGCTCTGACCCGCACGGACGAAAGCCCCCGGCACACCGCCGGGGGCTTTTCCGTCGCCCGCCCGGCGCTCACACCGCGGTCGCCCGGCCGGCCAGGCGCGCCGCGGTCTTGTCCGCCAGGTGACCGCCGGCCCGCCCCGACGCGCCCCGGCCGGCCGGTACTTCCGCGCACTTCCCGGCCAGGTGCTCCGAGCGCCTGGCGTCCAGGATCACCTCCACGTCCGCGACCAGCCGGGACAGGTGGGCGCGGCTGCGCTCCAACGCCTCGATGCGCTGCTCGACGGTGCCCAGTTCGTCCTGGAGCATCTCCAGCAGCGGCACGCAGCCCGCCTCGTCGTCCGGCAGCTCCACCTCCTCGCCGAACGCGTGCGCGAGCACCAGCCGCGCCAGCCGGACGTTGAGGCCCGAAGCGATCAGGCAGCGGACGCTGCGGACGCGTTCCACGTCGGCCTCGTCGTAGACGCGGTAACGGGACTCGGTGCGCTGGGGCGTGAGCAGGCCGTGCTGCTCGTAGTAGCGCAGCATCCGCACGGTCGCGCCGGTCCGCTCACTCAGCTCGCCGATCAGCATGTATTCCCTCCTGGGGACAAAAGAGCCGTCCATCACCCGAGCTTGACCCTGACGTCAGTGTCACACTTTACGGTCGCTCACGTGATCGCCTTCGTCCTGATGCTGTGCGCATTCGCCGTGGGAACCTCCGAGTTCATCGTCGTCGGAGTGCTGCCCGAGGTCGCCTCCGACCTCGACGTCGCCCTGCCGACCGCGGGCCTGCTGGTCACCGCGTACGCCGTGTCCGTCGCCGTCGGCGGACCCGTGCTCACCGTCCTCACCGGGCGCCTGCCGCGCCGGTCCCTGCTCATCGCCGTGATGGTCCTCGCGCTGCTCGCCTCCTCGGCGTGCGCGCTGGCCGGCGACTACACCACCCTGATGGCCGCCCGCATGGTCGCGGCGCTCTCCCAGGGCCTGTTCTTCGCGGTCGCCTCCCAGGTCGCGGTGGCCGCCGTGCCGCCGGAGAAGCAGACCGCGGCCATCGCCAAGGTGGTCAACGGGGTGGCGCTGTCCACCATCCTCGGCATCCCGATCGGCACCCTGATCGGCCAGAACTACGGCTGGCGCGCGTCGTTCGCGCTGGTCGCGGCGCTCACCCTGGTCGGCCTCGTCGGGGTCCTGCTGGGTGCCCCGAAGGTCGACCACGAGCCGGACGCCGGCGTGCGGGCCAGCCTGTTCGCGTTCGGCCGGAAGACCGTGCTGCTCGGCCTGGCCACCACCGTCCTGTCGTTCACCGGCATGATCACCGCGTTCACCTACGTGGCGCCGGCCCTGCGGGACATCACCGGCTTCAGCCCGGCCTGGGTGACCGGCGTGCTGCTGATCTACGGCCTGGGCACCATCGTCGGCAGCACCATCGCGGGCCGCGTCCCGCCGGGCGCCATCGCCAAGGTGCTGCCCATCCCGCTGGCCGCGCTGACCGTGCTGCTGCTCGCGCAGGGCTTCCTGCTGGAGACCAAGGTGACGGCCATCGTGGCGGTGTTCGTGCTGGGCGCGAGCGCGTTCGCCTCGGGCCCGCTGCTGCACACGTTCCTGATGGGTCAGGCGGGCTCGGCGGCCGGCCTGGTGGCGTCGGTGAACATCTCGGCGTTCAACGTCGCCGCGGCCCTCGGCCCGATGATCGGCGGCGTCGTCATCACCAGCGGCCTGGGCCTCCAGTGGACCGCCGCGGTCGGTGCGGTCCCGACCGTCCTGGGCGTGCTGGTCGCCCTGCTCATCGGCCGTCTGGTGCGCCGGGGTGCCGCACCGGCCGAGCCGACGCCGGTGACCCTCGCCCACGCGTAACGCACCCGACAGCCCTACCGGACGGCTACCGTCCGGTAGGGCTGTTGTCAAGGCAAATATCCGCCTAACGTCCCAACGGTGAGGAACACCGAGGCGGACACGCTGGACGAGTTGATCGACGACTGCACCGCGATGCCCGCGGAACTGCGCCCGACGGCCGGGGAACTGCCCGAAATGAGGGCGGCGTCCCCGTCCCCCTGGCAGGTCACCGACGCCTGTGTGGCCCAGGTCGACGACCTGGACGCCTACGTCTGACCCGATCGAGGCCCTCACCCACCAGGTGAGGGCCTCGGCACACGAAAGGCCCCCGCCACCAGGCAGGGGCCTTCGCATCAATCTCGTCGAGCCCTCTCGGGCCCTGTCACGCTCGGTGAACCCGTCTGCCGACTCAGTGGAACGAGTCGCCACAGGCGCACGAACCGCCCGCGTTCGGGTTGTCGATCGTGAAGCCCTGCTTCTCGATCGTGTCCACGAAGTCGATCACCGCGCCTTCCACGTACGGGGCGCTCATGCGGTCCACGGCCACCTTGAGGCCGCCGAAGTCGCGCAGGGCGTCGCCGTCCAGCGTGCGCTCGTCGAAGAACAGCTGGTAACGCAAGCCGGCACAGCCACCGGGCTGCACGGCGATGCGCAGGTGCATGTCGTTGCGGCCCTCCTGGTCGAGCAGCGCCTTGGCCTTCACGGCAGCCGCATCGGTCAGCTTCACGCCGTGGGTGGGCGGTGCGTCAGGAGTCGAGGTCGCTGCATCCTGAGCGGTCGTCATGGCTCTCCCTCAGAGGTCCTTTGCGGGCATCTATCCCCAGCAAACACGGGCGGTACCCGCTTTGTTCCTTACCCCATGCTCCCACAGTCGTCAGGACCGGGAGTGTGACCACTGCCTCGCCACCTCCGAGGCCAGGTCGGACAGCGTCCCGGCCGGGTCGCCCACGGACTTCGCCACGGATCCGGCGTGCTCGGCCACCGAGTACGACTCCCGCACCCCGACCGCCCCGGCCTCCCGCCGACCGACGCTCACCTGACCGGCCAACACCAGGCACGGCAGCCCCCGTTCCGCGGCCCCGCCGGCGACCTCCGTGACGAGCTTCCCGCGCAACGACTGCCAGTCGAAGCTGCCCTCACCGGTGACCGCCAGGTCGGCCGTGTCCAGCGCCTCGTCCAACGACGTCAACCGCCGGACCAACCCGGCCCCGGACGTGACGGAGGCCCCCAACGCCATCAACGCCGCCCCGAGCCCGCCGGCCGCACCCGCCCCGGCCAGGTCCCGCACCGGTTCGAGCACCGCCATCCCCGCCAACCGGGCCTCCAGCCGCTCCACGACCTCCGGCGAAGCGCCCTTCTGCGGACCGAACGCGAACGCCGCCCCGTGCGGCCCGAGCAGCGGGTTCTCCACGTCAGAGGCCGCGACGAGCCGCACACCCACCGCGTCGACCACTTCCAGCAACCCGGCGCCGCCGTCCGTCGTCGCCGAGCCACCGAGCCCCACCACGACCGTCCCGACACCGGCCCGGACGGCCTGCGCGACCAACTCCCCCACACCCCGGGTCGTCACCGTCTCGACCGTCGCGGCCCGCTCCTCCCGGGGGACCAGGTGCAGCCCGCACGCCTGGGCCGACTCGACGTAGGCGGTCCCCTCGTGCTCCAGCCACGACGCGGTCACCGCCTCCCCACGCGGCCCGGTGACCGTCGTCTCGTGCAGCACACCGCCCAACGCAGCGTGCAGCACTTCGACGAACCCAGGCCCGCCATCCGCCAACGGCCGGAGCACCAACTCGTCGGAAGGCACCGCCCGCCGCCAACCGGAGGCGATCGCCTCAGCGGCCTCCCGAGCGCTCAACGTCCCACCGAAGCAGTCCGGCGCAATAACAACTCGCACCTCGCGAAGGGTACGTAACGGGCCATCTCCTACTCTGGGGGCGTGAGGTTCCTGCGCCGCAACGCCGACGAAGCCACTCCGACCGCCGAAGACACCCCGGCGGAGGTGACGCCCGTCGATCCCGCGCGCACAGCAGGCAAGGGCAAGCCGACCCCGAAGCGCCGCGAGGCGGAGAGCAAGCGCCGGGGCCCGGTCCCCCCACCGCCCCGCACCCAGCGCGAGGCGCTCAAGCGCATGCGCGGCAACAAGGTCTCCAAGGAGGAACGCCGAGCCGCCGCCGTGGAACGCCGCCAGCGCATGATGGCCGGCGAGGACAAGTACCTCCTCCCCCGCGACCGGGGCCCGGTCAAGGCCTACATCCGGGACCTGGTCGACTCCCGCCGCAACCTCATGGGCCTCTTCATGCCCCTGGCGATCCTCGTCTTCGTGGCCCTGCTGGTCCCGATGCCCCAGGTCCAGCAGTACGCCACCCTCGTCACCACGTTCATGCTGCTGGCGATGGTCGTCGAAGGCGTGGTCCTGGGCCGCCTGGTGACCAAGCGGGTACGCGCCAAGTTCCCCCAGGACACCACGCGAGGCCTCTCCATCGGCTGGTACTCGTTCATCCGAGCCAGCCAACTACGCCGCCTGCGCGTCCCCAAGCCCCGCGTCACCTACGGCGCCAAGGTCTGAGGCCCACACAGCGCGCCACGCGCGCACCCCTCCCTGCTGCCCACCCACCTTCAAGCTCTTCGAGCTCCAAAGCTCGAAGAGCTTTGCCAGCATCCTCGGCGGCCTGCCCGTCCGGCGAGGACGCTTTTCGCCCTTTGGAGATCCTCACCCCCACTTCATTAGCAACCCGAACGACCGCTCACTAGACTCCACCGCATGGAGTTCCGACGCCTCGGCCGCAGTGGCCTGAACATCAGTGAGATCTCGTACGGCAACTGGCTGACCCACGGTTCCCAGGTCGAGGAAGAGCAGGCCACCGCCTGCGTGCGCGCAGCGCTGGACGCCGGCGTGACCACCTACGACACCGCCGACGTGTACGCCAACACCAAGGCCGAAGAGGTGCTCGGCCGCGCGCTGAAGGGCGAGCGCCGCGAGTCCCTCGAGATCTTCACCAAGGTCTTCTGGCCCACCGGCCCCGGCGGCCCCAACGACAAGGGCCTGGGCCGCAAGCACATCACCGAGTCGATCAACGGCTCCCTGAAGCGCCTCCAGACCGACTACGTGGACCTCTACCAGGCACACCGCTACGACCGCACCGTGCCGCTGGAAGAGACCATGCAGACCTTCGCCGACCTGGTCCGCCAGGGCAAGGTGCTCTACATCGGCGTCTCGGAGTGGAACGCCGAGCAGATCGCCCGCGCCGCCGCGCTGGCCCGTGAGCTGAAGGTCCCGTTCATCTCCAACCAGCCGCAGTACTCGATGCTGTGGCGGGTCATCGAGTCCCAGGTGGTGCCGACCTGCGAGCGCGAGGGCATCAGCCAGATCGTCTGGTCCCCCATCGCGCAGGGCGTGCTGACCGGCAAGTACCTGCCCGGTCAGCCGGTCCCCGCCGGCTCCCGCGCCACCGACGAGAACGGCTCGAAGTTCATCGCCCGCTTCATGCGCGACGAGGTGCTGGAGAAGGTCCAGCAGCTCAAGCCGCTGGCCGAGGAAGCCGGCCTGACCCTCGCGCAGCTGGCCGTCGCCTGGGTGCTCCAGAACCCGAACGTCGCCTCGGCCATCGTCGGCGCGTCCCGCCCCGAGCAGGTCACCGAGAACGTGAAGGCCGCCGGCGTGAAGCTGGAGGCCGAACTCCTCCAGAAGATCGACGCCATCCTCGGCGACACCGTCGAGTCCGACCCGCGGCTCACCGTCACGCCCTGACGCCCCCGCGCACAGGCATCACGGAAAGACCCACCCGACGAACAGTCGGACCACGAACAGACGCACCGACAGACGGACGAACGAACGCCCCGGCCCTGGCTCACCCAGGGCCGGGGCGTCACTCCACCGGCGCCAACGACATCGGCCCGTACACCTCGGACTCGCTCCGCAGCAGCGTCACCTGCGCCACCCCGGCCGCCCGCAGCGACGTCCACTCCACCCCGAACCAGTCCTCGGCCGCCGTCTGATCCGGGAAGACCTCCTGCGGGCCGTCGACTTCCCGCCCCTGCTCGTCCTGGTACCGCCAGCGGTACTCCACGACGGCCTCCTCAAGCTGCCCTCCGGGTAACGTTCCCGGTCAGGCTATGTCGAATGGAAAACCGGATGGGGTGCGGTGTGACGCGTCGGACACTCGTGCTGGGCGGCGCGCGCTCGGGCAAGTCGGCGCACGCCGAAGGCCTGGTCACCGACGACGTCGTCACCTACGTCGCCACCGCCCGCCGCTACCCCGACGACGCCGACTGGGAACTGCGCATCGCCCAGCACGTGGCCCGCCGCCCCACCACCTGGCACACCGTGGAGGCCCCGGCCCCCGGTGACCTCCCCGCCCTGCTCACCGCCACCGCCGAGACCGATCCGCCGATCCTGGTGGACGACCTGGCGACCTGGCTGGCCGGCGCGCTGGACGACGCCGGCGCGTGGGAGGGCCACGGCACCGGCGAGGTCGAACGGCACTGCACCGCCCTGGTCGACGCGGTGTCCCAGACCCGCACCCGGCTGGTCGTCGTCTCCGCGGAGGTCGGACTGGGCGTCGTGCCCGGCACGCACTCTGGCAGGCTCTTCCGGGATCACCTCGGCTCGCTCAACGCGCGGCTGGCCGAGGTCTGCGACGAGGTGCTGCTGGTCGTCGCCGGAATCCCACTGCGACTGCGCGAAGCCGGAGGTAGTCGGTGACCATCGAGTTCCCGCCCGTCCAACCGCCGAACGACGACGTCCGCCGCCAGGCGGTCGCCCGCCACGGGGTGTTGACGAAGCCCGCGGGTTCGCTGGGCAAGCTGGAGGAGTTGGGCGTGTGGGTGGCCGCGTGCCAGGGCGAGTGCCCGCCCCGGCCGTTCAGCCGGCCCCGCGTCGTGGTGTTCGCCGGTGACCACGGCGTGGCCGGGCGCGGCGTGTCGGCCTACCCGAGCGAGGTCACCGGCCAGATGGTGGCGAACTTCCTGGCCGGCGGCGCGGCGGTGAACGTGCTGGCCACCGTCGCCGGCGCGACCGTCCGGGTGGTGGACGTCTCGGTCGACTCCGATACCGCCGTGGGCGAGCACCGGATCCGCCGCGGTTCCGGCTCGATCGACCGCGAGGACGCGCTGACCCGCGAAGAGGCCGAGCAGGCCGTCGAACTGGGCCGCACCCTCGCCGACGAGGAGGTCGACGGCGGCGCGGACATCCTGATCGCCGGCGACATGGGCATCGGCAACACCACCCCGTCCGCCGTGCTGATCGCCGCCCTGACCGGCTCCGAACCGGTCGCCGTGGTCGGTCGCGGCACCGGCATCGACGACCGGGGCTGGATGCGCAAGACGGCGGCGATCCGCGACGCCCTGCGCCGTGCCCGCCCGGTGATCAGCGACCCCGTGCAACTGCTGGCCACCGCCTCGGGCGCGGACCTGGCCGCCGTCGCGGGCTTCCTCGCCCAGGCCGCCGTGCGACGCACGCCGGTGATCCTGGACGGCCTGGTGGTCGGCGCGGCGGCGATCGTGGCCGAGGAACTCGCCCCGGGCTCCCGCGAGTGGTGGGTGGCCGGCCACAAGTCCGCGGAACCCGCGCACGCCCTCGCGCTGAACCACCTGAGCCTGGAACCCTTGCTGGACTTCGACCTCCGGCTGGGCGAGGGCTCCGGGGCGGTGGCAGCACTGCCGCTGGTGGCGATGGCGACGAAGATCCTGGCGGAGATGGCGACCTTCGACGGCGCGGGCGTCTCCGGACCGGCCTGATGCGGCTCGCCCTGTCGTGGCTCACGGTCCTGCCGGTGCGAGTCGACGACGTCGGCACCGCGGCGGCGCGCCGGGCGATCACCTGCGCGCCGGTCGTCGGCGCACTGCTGGGCCTCGCGGCGGCGGGCGCGCTCCACGGCCTCTCCCGGCTGGGCGCGCCCGCCCTGCTCGCCGGCTTCCTCACCGTCGGAGCGCTGGCCCTGGCCACCCGCGGCATGCACTTGGACGGCCTGGCCGACACCGCCGACGGCCTGGGCTGCTACGGGCCGCCGGAACGCGCCCTGCGCGTCATGAAGGACGGCGGGGCGGGCCCGTTCGCGGTGGTGGCGCTGATCGTCGTGCTCGGCGGGCAAGCCGCCGCCCTCCCGGAAGTCCCGTGGACCGCGGTGGTGCTCGCGCTGACCACGGGCCGGGCCGCCTTCGTCCTCTGCTGCCTCCGGGGCACCCCGCCGGCCCGGCCCGAAGGCCTCGGCGCCCTGGTGGCGGGCACGCAGTCCCTGCCGGTCGCCCTGGCCTGGTGGACCGCCCTGGCCGCGGCGGGGTTCCTGGTCGCCCCCTGGCACGGCCCGGTCGCCGTGGTCCTGGCCGGTGCCCTGGTGCTGCTGCTGACCAGGCACACCCGCAAGCGCTTCGGCGGCGTCACCGGCGACGTGCTGGGCGCGGCCTGCGAGACGGCGAGCCTCACCGTGCTCGCCGTCTGCGCCCTGGCGTGATCAGGTCAGCTCGGTCATCCACCCGTGCGAGTCCTCGACCAGACCCTGCTGGATCCCGGTCAGCCGCTCCCGCAGCCGCAGGGTCACCTCACCGGTGGCGCCACCGGAGACGCTGAACTCCCCGTCGGCGTGCTTCACGTGCCCGACGGGCGTGATCACGGCCGCCGTGCCGCACGCGAACACCTCGGTCAGCTCACCGGACTCGGCCTTCTTCTCCCACTCCTCGGTGGAGAACCGCCGCTCCTCCACCCCGTAGCCGAAGTCCGCCGCCAGCCGCAGCAGCGAGTTCCGGGTGATGCCGGGCAGCAGCGCACCGGACAACTCCGGCGTCACCACCCGCGCGTCCGGCCCGGAGCCGAGGACGAAGAACAGGTTCATCCCGCCCATCTCCTCCACCCACCGGCGCTCCACGGCGTCCAGCCAGACCACCTGGTCGCAGCCCTGCTCGGCGGCCTGCGCCTGCGCGACCAGCGAGGCCGCGTAGTTGCCCGCGAACTTGGCCGCGCCGGTGCCACCGGGGGCGGCGCGCACGTACTCGGTGGACAGCCACACCGTCACCGGCTTGAGGCCGCCCGCGAAGTAGGAGCCGGCGGGTGAGGCGATGAGCACGTACAGGTACTCGGTCGCGGGCCGCACGCCCAGGCCCTTCTCGGTGGCGTACAGGAACGGCCGCAGGTACAGCGAGTCCTCGGCCACCGTGGGCACCCACCGGCTGTCCACGGCGAGCAGCTCGCGGATGGACCCCAGGAACAGCTCGTCGGGCAGTTCGGGCATGGCGAGGCGGCGCGCCGACGCGCGGAAGCGCTCGGCGTTCGCCTGCGGGCGGAAGGACGCGATCGTGCCGTCGGGCCGGCGGTACGCCTTGAGCCCTTCGAAGATCGCCTGGCCGTAGTGCAGCACCATTGCCGCCGGGTCCAGTTCCAGCGAGTGGTAGGGCTCGACGCGGGCGTCGTGCCAGCCTTGTTCGCGGTTCCAGCGGATCGTCACCATGTGGTCGGTGAAGTGCTGCCCGAAGCCCGGTTCGGCGAGTACCTCCGCGACCCGTTCCGGGGTCGCCGGCTGCGGGTTGGGGGTCCGGGTGTAAGGCAACGCGGTCGTCATGCCAGCACAGTAGCTCGCACTGGGAGTTCGGAAAATCGCTGTCCCGACGCTCGGACGTCCGACCAACGGCGAAGGGTCAGCCCACCGGTTGCCGGATCCGGCCCAGACCGAACAGCCCGGTCCCCACGGCCAGCCCCACGGCGGTGACGAGCAACGCGTCGGCGGGTGCGCTCATGGCCAGCAGCACGGACATCCCGAGCCCGAAGCACGCCGTGCGCATCGGCCACGTCCGGTCCTCCTGGAGCAGCACGCGGGCGGACGCGTTCGTGAAGCCGTAGTACAACGCCGTGCCGCACGCCCCGACTGCCAGCGCGGTGGCCGGGCTCAGCAGCAGGAACGCCGAGGCGGCGAGCGCGACGCCGATGACGTCGAGCGGCCACTGCGCGCGCATCGCGGGCAGGTCGCCGGTCTCGGTCAGGCCCAGCAGCGTCCGCCGTGCGCCGGCGAGCACGAACACCAGCGACGACACCGCGGCCACGGCCGCGCCGACGGCGAGGACCGGCAGCAGCACCCGGCCGTCCGCGGCGACCAGGGCGTCCCGCAGCGGGGCGGGCGACAGCGCGAGCCGCGCTGCGCCGAGCTGGTGCAGCACCGCGGCACCGACCGCGAGCGCCACCGCGAACACGATCCCGATCAGCGCCGGAACGGCGAAGTGCAGCACCCGGGCGGGAAACGCCCGGTCCTCGTGGGACGGCACGGTGATCCGCTCGAAGCCGGTGAACACCACGAACAGCAGGCCGGCCGCGCCCATGACCCCGTCGAACCCGGGACTCCCGAGACCGGGACCGCCGAATCCGGGGCCGCCGAATCCGGGGCCGCCGAATCCGGGGCCGCCGGTGGTGACCGGGCCCTCCGGCGGTGCCACCGAGAAGCACACCAGCACGACCATCGTCAGCACGCCGAGCCCCACCAGCGCCGACGCCCACCCGATCCGGCCGCGCAGGTACCGGCCGAAGACCGCGGTGGCCACCAGCAACGCCAGGCCCGCCAGGACGCGATCTCGCGGGAACACGTACGCACCGAACGCCCCGGCGAGCGCGGCGGCCACGCCCGCGCGGCCGATCAGGTGCGCGCTCGCGCCGATCCGGGCCGGCCACGGTCCGAGCTGGTTGCGGATGTGGGCGTAGCCGCCGGGGGCGTCCGGGTACGCGCGGTGCTGGTCGGCGGTGGAGAACGCGCAGCAGAGCGCGGTGGTGGCGGCGAGCGCCAACGCCAGGAGGAACCAGGGGCCGGCGAGGGCGGCGGCCGGGCCGAATCCGAGCAGGATTCCGGTCCCCGTGGTGGCGCCGAGCGCGAGCACCACGGCCCCGGCACGGGGCGTGACTGTCACCGCCCCACGGTGTCATACGGACCGGGTGACTGCGAACACCCGCCCGGTCGACCCTCATTCGTGTTAATTGTTACTCCCCGCGATCGCAGGTGCCGCCGTCACCTGGGCGAACGAGACCTTTAGCATTCTTCACGATCCACCCACGTTCCCGCCGCACGACCAGGAAGTGCCGGGAGGACCCTCCCCGTCAAGGAGCCGCAGTGACCGCGCCCAAGCTGGCCATCACCGACAGTGACCCGAGTACCACGAACGCCGACGCCGTAGTGGTGGGGACCATCCAGGGCCCGGACGGACTCGCCCTCGCGGGTGCGGCCGACGCGGTGGCCGCCGCGTTCGACGGCGGCCTGCTGACCGTCCTGAACACCGTGGGCGCCACCGGCAAGGCCGACGAGGTCGTGTCGGTGCCCACGTTCGGCAAGATCGGCGCGCCCGTCCTGCTCGCCGTGGGACTGGGCAAGCCGACCGACGGCGTCGTGGGCGAGGAGCAGGTGCGCCGGGCGTCCGGTGCCGCCGCCCGCGCGTCGACCGGCAAGAAGCGCGTCGTGACGACGTTGTCCGCGCTGCACCTCGGTGCCGCGGTCGAGGGCACGTTGCTCGGCGCGTACCAGTTCACCGCCTACAAGTCCGCCGCCGGCGACGCGCCCGTGGCACGGGTCGACCTCGTCGCCCCGGCGGAGGGCACGATCAAGGCCCACCGCGCCGCGGTGAAGGCCTCGACCGCGATCGCGGAAGCCGTGGCGGCCACCCGCGACCTGATCAACACCCCGCCCAACGACCTGTTCCCGGCGTCGTTCGCGGAGCGGGCGACCGCGCTGGCCAAGGGCCTCGACGGCGTCGAGGTGGAGGTGCTGGACGAGAAGGCGCTGCGCAAGCAGGGCTTCGGCGGCATCCTCGGCGTCGGCGGCGGTTCGTCCCGCCCGCCGCGCCTGGTCCGGATCACCTACCGGGGCGCGAAGGCGGGCAAGAAGGTCGCCCTGGTGGGCAAGGGCATCACGTTCGACACCGGCGGCATCTCGATCAAGCCCGCCGCCGGGATGGACGAGATGACCTCCGACATGAGCGGTGCCGCCGCGGTCGTCGCGACCGTGCTGCTGGCGGCGAAGCTCAAGTACCCGCTGGAGGTCACCGCGTGGGCCCCGCTGGCGGAGAACATGCCGTCCGGCACCGCCTACCGGCCCGGCGACGTGCTGACCATGTACGGCGGCAAGACCGTCGAGGTGCTCAACACCGACGCCGAGGGGCGGTTGGTGCTGTCCGACGCGATCGTGCGGGCCTGCGAGGACGGACCCGACTACCTGATCGAGACGTCCACGCTGACCGGCGCCCAGGTGGTGTCGCTGGGCAAGCGCACCGCCGGCGTCATGGGCACCGAGGACTTCCGGGACCGGGTGGCGGCGCTGGGCCGCGCGGTCGGCGAGCAGGCGTGGGCCATGCCGCTGCCGGACGAGCTGCGGGCGGACCTGGACTCGCGGCTGGCCGACATCGCCAACGTCGCGGGGCACCGGTTCGGCGGCATGTTGGCGGCCGGGATCTTCCTGCGCGAGTTCGTGGCCGAAGGTGTGCCGTGGGCGCACGTCGACATCGCCGGGCCGTCTTTCCACACGGGTGCGCCTTACGGCTACACGACCAAGGGCGGCACCGGCGTACCGGTCCGCACGCTGGCTGCCGTGTTGGCGGATATCGCCGCCAACGGCTGATCGGGGTTCCTCCGAGCAGCAGCGGGACACGCCCGCGGGTGGCACGACGCCACCTGCGGGCATCCCGTATTTCCAGTTCACCGGCGCACGAAGGAGTTCGAGAGACCCCGCTGCCGCCCGGGCGGCTCTGCAAGAATCATCGTGACGGTCGCGCCGAAGATTTCCGGCCGCCCTCGTAGAAGCGCTGACGAATTGAAATCAAAACGTCGCGGAATCGGCGACGCGGTATCCGGTCAGCCGTTCTGGTTCTTGCGGCGGGTGTACTCGCGCATCCGCTTCGGGTAGCCGACGATGCCGGCGTCGTAGATCGGGATGCGCAGCTTCTTCGCCAGCTTCTTCGCGCCCTCGGTGCCGTCGATGCGCCGGCGGGTCCACTCGCCGTCGTGCGCGACCAGCACGACCGTGGTGTCCGTCACGGTCGTCTTCGGCTCGACGTACGCCTCCACGCCCCTGCGCGCCGCCGCCCACTGCTCCAGGTGACCGGTGTCCGTGGACGTGGCCGTCCGCAGCACGCCAGGGCGCTGCTTCCTGCGAAAACGGTCGAACAGCCCCACCGGACAACCTCCTGTTGCGGCTCGTGTCGACCATGGTGCCGGCGTGCGTGTGAAGGCGTGGCCAAATCCTCCCAAGAGGACACCGCGTCGCCGCCGCCGGCGAAGTAGTGACAAGATGGCAACCACCCGCGCGCACCCGCGCGGAGTAAGGCATCAAGCCCTCCAGGGAGATCCCGTGACCGACACCTCCGCCGACCTCGTGATCCTCGGTGGCGGCTCGGGCGGCTACGCCTGCGCGTTCCGCGCGGCGGAGCTCGGCCTGTCCGTCGTCCTGGTCGAGAAGGACAAGTTGGGCGGCACCTGCCTGCACCGCGGCTGCATCCCGACCAAGGCGCTGCTGCACGCGGCGGAGGTCGCGGACAACGCCCGCGAGGGCGACCAGTTCGGCGTGAAGTCCTCGCTGGAGGGCATCGACATCGCGGGCGTCAACTCCTACAAGGACGGCGTGGTCAGCCGGCTCTACAAGGGTCTGCAGGGCCTGGTGAAGGCCAACAAGGTGACCCTGGTGTCCGGCGCCGGCACGTTCGTCGGGCCGAACGCGGTCGAGGTCGACGGGCAGCGGTACACCGGCAAGAACGTCGTGCTGGCCACCGGCTCGTACGCGCGCAGCCTGCCCGGCCTGGAGATCGGCGGCCGGGTCGTCACCAGCGACCAGGCGCTCAACCTGGACTTCATCCCGGAGAAGGTCGTGGTGCTCGGCGGCGGCGTCATCGGCGTCGAGTTCGCCAGCGTGTGGGCCTCCTTCGGCGCGGAGGTGACCATCGTGGAGGCGCTGCCCCGGCTGGTCCCCGCCGAGGACGAGTACGCGTCCAAGCAGCTGGAGCGCGCCTTCCGCCGGCGTGGCATCAAGTTCAAGACCGGCGTGAAGTTCACCGGCGCGAACCGGACCGACTCCGGCGTCTCGGTGTCCCTGGAGTCCGGCGACGTGCTGGAAGCCGACCTGCTGCTGGTCGCGGTCGGTCGCGGCCCCAACACCGCCGGCCACGGGTACGAGGAGGCAGGCGTCCGGATCGACCGCGGCTTCGTGGTCACCGACGAGCGGCTGCGCACCAACCTCCCGAACGTCTACGCCGTCGGCGACATCGTGCCCGGCCTCCAGCTCGCGCACCGCGGGTTCCAGCAGGGCATCTTCGTCGCGGAGGAGATCGCCGGGCAGAACCCGAAGGTCATCGACGAGGCGGGCATCCCGCGCGTCACCTACTGCAAGCCGGAGGTCGCCTCGGTCGGCCTGTCCGAGGCCGCGGCCAAGGAGAAGTACGGCTCGGTCGAGACCTTCGTGTACGACCTGGCGGGCAACGGCAAGTCCCAGATCCTGAAGACCGCCGGCGGCGTCAAGCTGGTCAAGGCGCCGGACGGCCCGGTGGTCGGTGTCACCATGGTCGGCGAGCGGGTCGGCGAGCTGATCGGTGAAGCCCAGCTGATCTACAGCTGGGAGGCCTACCCCGAGGACGTGGCTCCGCTGATCCACGCCCACCCGACCCAGACAGAAGCCCTCGGCGAGGCCTTCCTCGCCTTGGCCGGCAAGCCGCTGCACGTGCACGGCTGACCGTCGCACCCCAGTCAGCCGATCCCCGACCCACGCACGAGGAGTCAGCGAACGATGGCCTTCTCCGTCCAAATGCCCGCACTCGGCGAAAGCGTCACCGAGGGCACGGTCACCCGCTGGTTGAAGCAGGAGGGTGACCGCGTCGAGGTCGACGAGCCGTTGCTGGAGGTGTCCACCGACAAGGTCGACACCGAGATCCCCTCCCCGGCGGCGGGCGTCCTCCAGAAGATCGTCGCCCAGGAGGACGAGACCGTCGAAGTCGGCGCCGAGCTCGCCGTCATCGGTGACGGTGCGGAGGCGCCGTCCGGTGGGGACGAGTCGACCTCCGGCGGCGGCACCACCCCGGCCGAGGAAGCGCAGCCGGAGCCCCAGTCCGCGCCCGAGCCGCAGGCAGCGCCCCAGCCGCAGTCCGCCCCGGAACCGCGGGCCGAGGCGCAGAGCGAGCCGCCGGCCCAGTCGGGCGGCTCCGCGGAAGGCACGCCGGTCACCATGCCGGCCCTGGGCGAGAGCGTCACCGAAGGCACCGTCACCCGTTGGCTCAAGCAGGTCGGCGACGCGGTCGAGGTCGACGAGCCGCTGCTGGAGGTCTCCACCGACAAGGTGGACACCGAGATCCCGTCCCCGGTGGCCGGCACCCTGCTGGAGATCAACGCGGGCGAGGACGAGACCGTCGAGGTCGGCGGCAAGCTGGCCGTGATCGGTTCCGGTTCCCCGGCTGCCTCCGCTCCCGCGCCGAAGCACGCCCAGCCCGAGCCGGCCCAGTCCGAGCCGACACAGCCCGAGCCGGCCGAGTCCGAGCCGACCAAGCCCGAGCCGGCCCAGCAGGCACCCGCCCAGCAGGCACCGACTCAGCAGGCACCGGCCCAGCAGTCCCAGGCCGCGCCCGCGCAGTCCGCCGCTCCGGCGCAGTCCGCCGCGCAGCCCTCGGCTCCGGCAGAGGGTGCCGGTGAGGACGCGAACGGCGCGCCGTACGTGACCCCGCTGGTGCGCAAGCTGGCCTCGGAGAACGGCATCGACCTGGCGGGCCTCAAGGGCAGCGGCGTCGGCGGCCGGATCCGCAAGCAGGACGTGCTGGCCGCCGTCGAGGCCAAGAAGGCCCCGGCGCCCGCCCCGGCCGCCCCGGCTCCGGCGGCGAACGCCCCGGCGCAGCGGGTCGCCTCCGCGCCCGCCGCGGACAGCAGCGGCAAGCGCGGCACCGTGCAGAAGCTGCCCCGGCTGCGCCAGATCGTCGCGCAGCGCACCCGCGAGTCGCTGCAGGTCTCGGCCCAGCTCACCCAGGTCTTCGAGGTGGACGTCACCAAGATCGCCCGGCTGCGCAACCGGGCGAAGGCGGCGTTCGAACAGCGCGAGGGCACCAAGCTCACCTTCCTGCCGTTCTTCGCGAAGGCGGCCGTCGAGGCGCTCAAGCAGCACCCGGTGCTCAACGCGTCCATCGACGAGGAGAAGAAGGAGGTCGTCTACCACGGCGCCGAGCACCTGGGCATCGCGATCGACACCGAGCGCGGCCTGCTCAACGCGGTGATCGCGAACGCGGGCGACCTCAACCTGGCCGGCCTGTCGCACAAGATCGGCGACCTGGCCGCGCGGGCGCGGGGCAACAAGCTGACCCCGGACGAGCTGACCGGCGGCACGTTCTCGCTGACCAACCTGGGCAGCAACGGCGCGCTGTTCGACACCCCGATCATCCAGCAGCCGCAGGTCGGCATCCTGGGTGTGGGCGTGGTCAAGAAGCGGGCCGTGGTGATCACCGACGAGAGCGGCGACGACACCATCGCGATCCGCTCGATGGCGTACCTGGCCCTGACCTACGACCACCGCCTGGTCGACGGCGCGGACGCGGGCCGGTTCCTCACCACCGTCAAGAACCGGCTGGAGGAGGGTTCGTTCGAGGCCGACCTCGGTCTCTGACGCCCCCGCACGAACCCGCCGAGGCCGCTCCGGACACCCGTCCGGGGCGGCCTCCGCCGTTCGGGGACGGTCGCGCCGAGGACGCGGTGCGGTGCCGGCGGCCCGACCGGACGAGCCCAGTGGCATGCATGACACTTCCGCCGCTGTGCAACACCCCGCGCGCTGCGAGACGATCAACTCATGCGGGTAGTGGTCGCGGGTTCATCGGGCTTCATCGGCACCAGCCTGGTGGCCGCCTTGCGCGGAGCGGAGCACGAGGTGATCCGCCTGGTCCGCCGCCGCCCCGCCGCCCCGGACGAACGCGAGTGGGATCCGCCCGCCGGTCGGATCGCCCCGGACGCCCTGACCGGCGCGGACGCCGTGGTCAACCTGTGCGGTGCCGGGGTGGCCGACAAGCGCTGGAACCACGCCCGCAAGCAGGTGCTGCTGGACAGCCGCACGGTGCCGACCGAGGTGCTGGCGACGGCCGTGGCCGAGCAGCGGATCCCCACCCTGGTCAACGCGAGCGCGGTCGGCTACTACGGCGACACGAAGGACGAAGTCGTGGACGAGTCGGCGCCGTCGGGCACCGGCTTCCTGGCCGAACTCTGCCGCCAGTGGGAAGCCGCCACCGCGCCGGCCGCCGGCCAACGCGTGGTCAGGCTCCGCACCGGCCTGGTGATCAGCCCCTCCGGCGGCCTGTTCGGCAAGCTGAAGCCGCTGTTCCGGTTCTTCCTGGGCGGGCGGCTGGGCGACGGCCGCCAGTACATGCCGTGGATCTCCCTGGACGACGTGATCTCGGCGATCCGCTACGTCCTGGAGCACGACGCCATCCACGGCCCGGTCAACCTGACCTCGCCCAGTCCGGTCACCAACGCCGAGTTCACCCGGACGGTCGGCCACGCCCTGCACCGGCCGACCCCCTGGGTGGTGCCCGGTTCCGTGCTCAAGGCAGTGCTGGGCGAGATCGCGGAGGAAGGCGTCCTGGCAGGTCAGCGGGCGGTGCCCAAGGTCCTCGAACGCAACGGCTTCCACTTCCTGCACCCGGCTCTCGGCGCGGCGGTGGCGGCGGCCGTGCACGGATGACCCGGAGGCGGTGACGAAAGCCCTGGGACCGAGGACGTTCCTGGCCGGCGTGGGCGCGGTGATGGCGCTGGCGTCCGTCGTGCTGGGCTTCTCCGTCCACCGGGACATCCCGGAGCTGGACGCCGCCCTCCGCGACGTCGCGGTCTCCATGGGCCCGAACACGACCCCGGTGGCGACCGTGGTCAGCTTCCTGCTGAGCCCCGGCATGGCGGTGGTCGCCCTGGCTTCGCTGACCCTCCGGGCCTTCCTCGCCCGGGACGTGCTGATCTTCAAGGGCGCGGTCCTGCTGGGCACCTCCTGGTCGACCGTGCTGGCCCGCTACACCTACGACCGGGTGCGGCCGGTCGAGCACCACCTGCCCTCCTACCCCAGCGGGCACGTCACGGCGGTCACCGCGGTCGTGTTCACGGGAGTGGTGCTGTGCGCCCACCTGGCCCGTCACCTCCTCCGGAAGGCCGTCGCCATCGCGGTGACCGCCATCGCGCTGACCGCCGCCAGCCGGGTGGCGCTGGAGGTGCACTGGTTCACCGACACGGTGGGCGCGGTGCTGGCCACCACGGGCGTCGGGCTGCTCGCAACCCTGGCCCTGCGACTGCTCCCGGTGGGCGTAGGGTCGAACCGTGAGCAGTCCTGAACTCTCCTGCCGCACCTCGACGGACCCGATCGACGTGCGTGAGCTGGGCACCATCGACTACCTGGCCGCGTGGGAACTGCAACGCGAACTGGCCGACGCCCGCGCGGACGGCGACGTCGGCGACACCATGCTCCTGCTGGAGCACCCGCCGGTGTACACCTGCGGCCGGCGCACCGAACCGGAGGAGCGGCCCAAGGGCGGCGACATCCCGGTGATCGACGTGGACCGGGGCGGCAAGATCACCTGGCACGGTCCGGGGCAGCTGGTGGGCTACCCGATCGTCGGGCTGATCGAGCCGCTGGACGTCGTGCAGTACGTGCGGCGGCTGGAACAGGCCCTGATCCACGTGTGCGACCAGCTCGGCGTGCGCACCGGCCGGGTCGACGGCCGCAGCGGCGTGTGGATCGCCGCCGACGACCGGGGCGTCGAGCGCAAGATCGCCGCGATCGGCATCCGCGTGCAGCGCGGCGTGACGATGCACGGCTTCGAGATCAACTGCAACGCCGACCTGGCCGGGTTCGGCGCGATCATCCCCTGCGGCATCCGGGACGCGGGGGTCGCGTCGCTGTCGCGGGAGCTGGACCGCGACGTCACGGTCGCCGAGGTGCTGCCGCTGGCGCGCCAGGCCGTGATCGACGCGCTGAACGGCGACCTGCCGTTGACCGACCGCACGCTCATCCGTGAACAGCCGGTGGCCGCCGGCGTGACGTTCGCGGTGCAAACCCGCTGACAACCGCGACACCTCCCCTCTAGTATTCCGGAATTACGGACTACCAGAGGGGAGATTCGTCGTGCTCCTGACTCGACGGCACCTGCTCTCCGCCTTCGGTGTGGCGGGCGGCACCCTGCTGCTGCCCTCCCCGCCCGTGGCGGCACGGGAGGACCAACCCGACGACTGGCTCCGCTGGCTGCGGGCGAACCGGCAGCACGCGGCCGTGGTGGTGGACGACGGTCGAGGCGGCCGGGTCGCCCACAGACCCCACGAACGCCAACCCCTGGCGTCCGCCGTGAAGGTCGTCCACCTCGCCGGGTACGGGTCGGCGGTCGGCCGGGGCCTGGCCGGGCCGGACGAACGGGTGGCGGTCGGCGAGTGGGAGAAGTACTACCTGGCCCTGGACGGGGGCGCGCACCAGCAGGCGCTCAAGACCCTGGACCTCAAGTCAAGCAACGGTCACACCGCCGACGACCCGCACGCGACGGTCACCCTGGACGACCTCGCGAGGGTCATGGTCCGGCACAGCGACAACGCCGCCGCCGACTACCTGCGCCACCGGCTGGGCGAGCGCACCCTGCGCCACGCCGCCATCCGCGCGGGCTGGCCGGACGCCCCGGTCCCGTCCATCCTCGGCACCTGGCTCCGGCTCGTCCTGGACCGGGAGGTCGACCCGGAGCGCTACCTCGGCGACCCTCGGCTCCAGCTCGAGGTGATCGGCCGCTTCCGGGACGTCCCGAAGACCTACGACGGCCAACGCCCCTGGGCCCGCGGCACCTGGCGGGGCACCGCAGCCGGCCTGCACCGGCTGCACCGCTCCCTGGACCGGTTCCCCGCGGCGCTGAGGCACCTGGAGAACGACCCGGACCTCCCGCCGGGCGTGGCGGGCATCGGCTTCAAGGGCGGCTCGCTGCCCGGCATCGTCACCGTCGGACTCCGGGTCCGGTGGCAGGACGGCCGGGTCGGCACGGCGGCGGTGCTCACCGAGGAGGTCGACGAACAGCGCTTCCGGACCGCCGCGAGCCTCGTCGACCTGGTGCGACGAGCCTTGCTCGACCCCGCTGTGCTGCGGGAGTTCCAGGTCAGCCTCTCGTAGGATGACCACGGTGGACCTGGTGCAGCGACTTGCCGAGTTGGAGCAGCGCGTGGCGGCCCTGGAGGGCGACGGGCGCGAGGCGCTCGCGCTGCCCGAGGCCGAGGACGGCGGCGGCGCGTTCGGCTACGGCGGCCGGGTCGCGCTGGGCGGCGGGCGCGTGACGTGGCAGATCGACGTGACGCCGGAACGCGCGCTCTCCCTCGCCGACCGGCCCCGCATCGAGGTGCTCGCCGCGCTGGCCCACCCGGCGCGGGTCGACATCGTCCGGTCCCTGCTCGCGCAGGGACCGCAGCCGGCGGCGGCGCTCCAGGAGGCCGCCCGGCTCGGCTCGACCGGTCAGCTGTACCACCACCTCAAGGCGCTCACCGGCTCCGGCGTGGTCGAGCAGGACAAGCGCGGCAGCTACCGGTTGCGGACCGCCGCCACCATCCCCGTGCTCGTCCTGCTCACCGCCGCCTCGGACGTGGCGGGTCAGCTGGGCGGCTGACGTCCGCCGCAGCCGCCCCGCGGGATCGCTTCGAGCCGCGCGGGCGACCCGCCGGCCGCCTGACCGGCCCACCGAGGTCCGGTCAGCCGCGCAGCCGCCGCACGAAGTCGCGTCCAGCCGCGCGGGCAACCCCGCCGACGCCACGTCGGCGCAGTCGACCCGCCGGCTGATCCGGCGTCAGCCGCGCAACCGCGGCGCGACCTCGGCGGCCACCAGCTCCAGGTGATCGAGGTCCGAGAGGTCCAGGAACTGGAGGTAGGCCCGGCTGATCCCGGTCTCCGAACGCCACCGGGCCAGCCGTTCGGCCACCTCGGCGGGCGTGCCCGCGAGCCCGTTCTCCTTCAACTCGGACACGTCGCGCCCGATGGCCGACGCCCGGCGGGCCACCTCGGCGTCGTCCCGCCCGACGCACGCCACCAGCGCCACGGACCGGGTCATGGTGGCCGGGTCGCGCCCGATCGCCCGGCACGCCGCGTCCACCCGCTCGAACTGCTTCGCCGCGAGCTCGGCGGTCGGGAACGGCAGGTTGAACTCGGTGGCGTGCTTCGCGGCCAGCGCGGGCGTGCGCTTCGCACCCGTGCCACCCACCACCACGGGCACCGGCGACTGCACCGGCTTGGGCAGCGCGGGCGAGTCCACCAGCGTGTAGTGCTTGCCGTCGAACGAGTAGGTCTCGCCGACCGGCGTGCCCCACAGCCCGGTGATGATCTCCAGCTGCTCCTCGTACCGCTCGAACCGCTCCCCCAGCGGCGGGAACCGCAGGCCGTAGGCGGTGTGCTCCTCCTCGAACCACCCGGAGCCGAGACCGAACTCGACGCGCCCACCGGACATCCGGTCCACCTGCGCGACGGAGATCGCGAGCGGTCCGGGGTGGCGGAACGTCGCGGCGGTCACCAGCGTGCCCAGCCGGATGGTCTCGGTCTCCCGCGCCAGGCCGGCGAGCGTGATCCACGCGTCGGTGGGTCCGGGCAGGCCGTCGACCGAACCCATCTTGAGGTAGTGGTCGGAACGGAAGAAGGCGCCGTAGCCCGCGTCCTCGGCGGTGCGTGCGACACGCAGCAGGTCGTCGTAGGAAGCCCCCTGCTGGGGCTCGGTGAAGATGCGCAGTTCCACGGGACCAAGCTAATCGCCCGCGAACCGGTACCGCGATCCGGCGGCTAGCGGCGGCGCGACCGGGACCGGTGCTCGGAGCGCGACTCGACCACCCGGGGCGGCGCCTCGCTCACCCGCAGCCCCTCCACCACCCGCACGATGGTCCGCTCCACCTCGGCGCTGGCCTTGCGGGGATCGGCGGCCCCGGCGATGGTGCTCGCCCCGGCGGACAGCGCGCCGAACAGCAGTCGGGCCATCGTCTCCACCGGCAGCTGCTCCAGCTCGCCGTTGTTGATCAGCACCTCGATGGTCGTGCGCAGCAGCCCGTAGCTGAAGTGCTCCTCGGCCTCGCGCCACCGCTCCCAGCCCATCACCACCGGGGCCTCGTGGATGACGATCCGCTGGTAGGACGGCTCCAGGCAGACCCGCACGTAGGCGCGCAGCCCGGCGATGGCGGTGTCCCACGGGTCGCCGGGCGCGCTGACGATCTCGCCGAGCTTGCGCATGAACGCGTTCTCGACCGAGTCGAAGGCGGCCTCGAACAGCGCCTGTTTGCCGCTGAAGTGGTGGTAGAGCGCGCCCTTGGTGAGGCGGGCCCGCTTGGCCACCTCGTCCAGCGACGTGCCCGCGTACCCCCGTTTGGTGAAGAGCTCCACGGCGCTGGCCACGAGGGCCTGCCTCGTGGACTCGGAGTACTCGACACGCCTCGACCGCACTGTCACCACGTTCACAACCGTACGACATACCGACGGTACGTACCCGTGGTATGTTCGCCTCATCGGCCATACCGGCGGTATGTTGGAGACCTCGGGTATGACGCCGGTCACCACGAAGAGGGAGGCGTGATCATGGGTTGGACCGACTTCTACCGACGGCGTGACGCTCTGGACGCCGTGCTCCGCGCCGCCGCGGGCAACCCCGCGGCACCCCTGACCTGCGACCGGGACCTGTTCGCCGACGAGGCCGAACTGCTCCTGGCCCTGCACTACCGGTGGATGCAGCAGCTCACCGGACGCCTCGGCGCCGCGCTCCAGGACAGCGAGGACGACCGGGTGGAGGTCGTCACCCGCACCTGGCGGGCCCTGGCCGCCGAGCAGCCCGTGCTGCGGGCCGTGCTGGACGAGCACCTGACGTCCACCGAGGCCGTCGAGCGCGAGCAGCGCCTGCTGGCGCTCACCGCGGGCCTGGCCGAGCTGTCCGAGCCGAGCGCCACGATCTCGCGCGTCGGCGCGGCGTTCGCAGCCCTGATCCGCACCGGCCCGGCCGTCGCGAGCCCGGTCCGGCACCGCGGGCTCGCCAAGAGCGCCTGAGCCAGGGTTAGGTGGTGACCATGACCTGGACCGAAGGCGACATCCCAGACCAGACCGGCCGCACCGTCCTGGTGACGGGGGCGAACTCGGGGCTGGGCCTGCGCACCGCCGAGGTGCTCGGGGCCAAGGGCGCCCGCGTCCTGCTCGCCTGCCGGTCCCCCGAACGCGGGCGGCGCGCCCTGGAGCGCGTGCTCGCGGGCGGCGGCACGGCGGAGCTGGTCGCACTCGACCTGGCCGACCTGGCGTCGGTCCGCGACGCCGCCGCGGCGGTGCGGGAGCGCACCGGCAGCCTGGACGTGCTGATGAACAACGCCGGGGTGATGGCGGTGCCGCTGGGGCGCACCGCCGACGGCTTCGAGCGCCAGTTCGGCACCAACCACCTCGGCCACGCCGCGCTCACCTGGCAGCTCATGCCGCTGCTGCGCGCGACGCCGGGGGCACGGGTGGTCACCCTGTCCAGCCTCGCCCACACGGGCGGCTCGCTCGACCTGGCCGACCCGAACTACGAGGTGCGCCGGTACTCGTCCTGGCGCGCGTACAGCCAGTCCAAGCTGGCCAACCTGCTGTTCGCCCGGGAGCTGGACCGGCGCTGCCGCAGCGCGGGCGTGGACGTGACGTCCGTCGCGGCGCACCCCGGCATCACGGCCACCGAGCTGAGCGCCAACATGGCCCGCTCCCGCGGCAACCCGCTGGTGGCGCTGGGTGCCAAGGTCGGCGACTTCTTCGCGCAGAGCGTCGAGAAGGGTGCGTTGCCGCAGCTCTACGCCGCGACGTCGCCGGACGTGGAGGGTGGCGGGTACTACGGCCCGGACGGCTGGCGCGGCATGCGCGGACACCCCACCCGCGCGGACTCCTCGGCGGCGGCCCGCGACGAGCTCGCGGCCGCCCGGCTGTGGGACCTGACGGCCGAGCTCACGGGCGTCACGCCCGACCCCTCGTGACGTAGGGTTGGCGTCGTGACCGTCGTACCTGAGGGTCGGAAGCTGCTGCGACTGGAAGTCCGCAACAGTCAAACGCCCATCGAGAAGAAGCCCTCGTGGATCAAGACCAAGGCGAAGATGGGCCCCGAGTACCGGGAGCTCAAGGGCCTGGTCAAACGCGAGGGCCTGCACACGGTGTGCGAAGAGGCCGGCTGTCCCAACATCTACGAGTGCTGGGAGGACCGGGAGGCCACCTTCCTGATCGGTGGCGAGCAGTGCACCCGCCGCTGCGACTTCTGCCAGATCGACACGGGCAAGCCCGCCGACCTGGACCGCGACGAACCGCGCCGGGTCGCCGAGTCCGTCCAGGCGATGGGGCTGCGCTACTCGACGGTGACCGGCGTGGCGCGGGACGACCTGGAGGACGGCGGCGCGTGGCTCTACGCGGAGACCGTCCGCCAGATCCACGCCCTGAACCCCGGCACCGGCGTCGAGCTGCTGATCCCGGACTTCAACGCGGTGCCCGAGCAGCTCGCCGAGGTCTTCGCCGCGCGCCCCGAGGTGCTGGCGCACAACCTGGAGACGGTGCCGCGGATCTTCAAGCGCATCCGCCCGGCGTTCCGCTACGAGCGCTCGCTGGAGGTGATCACCCGCGCCCGCGAGGCCGGCCTGGTCACCAAGTCCAACCTCATCCTCGGCATGGGCGAGACCCCGGACGAGGTCACCGAGGCGCTGGCCGACCTGCACGAGGCGGGCTGCGAGGTCATCACGATCACCCAGTACCTGCGCCCGTCACCCCGGCACCACCCGGTGGAGCGCTGGGTGAAGCCCGAGGAGTTCGTGACCCACAAGGAGACCGCCGAGTCCATCGGCTTCTCCGGCGTCATGGCGGGCCCGCTGGTCCGCTCCTCGTACCGCGCGGGCAGGCTCTACGCGCAGGCCGTGCAGAAGCGCGGCGACGTGCTGCCGGACAACCTGCACCACCTGCTGGAGGCAGGCAGCGCGGCCCAGGAGATCACCTCCCTGCTGTCCCGCTGAGAGAGCTCCGACGACGCCCGGCACCGGCTCGGTGCCGGGCGTTCCTCATGCGGTCAGCGGGGCGTTCCTCATGGGGTCGGCCGGCGCCGCCGGACGGAACTGCCCACCACCAGCAGCACCCCCACCGCGGTCACCGGCACGGCCCAGGCCAGCCGCACCTCCCGCAACCGCTCGCAGATGCCGACCAACGCGGCACCCTCCGCCTCGGCCGACACCTCGTCGAACCCCATCCCGACACTGTTCCCGCAGGGCACCGCCAGCCCCGAGGGCGAGTCCGCGGTCAACGGCAGGAGCATGATCAGCAAGCCCGCCAAGAAGAACGCGACACCGACCACTGCGGCGACCGTCCTGGGCGACATGGCGTCAAGCTACGGGGACGAGGGCCCCTCGGCATAGGGGAGGAAGCACCTAACCCGCCCCCTCCCGGAACCCCCGGTCGGCAGTCTCGTACGGCACCTGTTCGAGCAGCTTCGGCAGCTCGACGTCCAGGTCCGGCACCTCCAGCCCCATCCGGGCCAACCGCCGCGCCACCTCCGGCACGGGCAGCTCGAACCACAGGGCGGTCGCCAGCAGCCGGTGCGGCCTGATCGGCTTGACAGTCCCCACCTTGTCGGCCAGGTCGAAGTCCAGTCGGTCGAAGCTCTCGTGCCCCGCCTCGGGGCCGCGCACCCGGAACCCCATGGCCCCCAGCCGCTGCACCGCGTCCGGCACGGTCCAGGTGCCCGGCCTGGCCACCTTCAACGCGTGCGCGAACGGCACCGTGCTGCCGGCCGGCAGCGTCACCAGCACTGCGCCGTCCGCGTTCAGCAGCTGGTAGTCGATGCTGCTCAGGACCTGGTTCAGGTGCGCCAGGTCCGGCACGCCGAACCCGAGTGCCGCGAGTCGTCCGGCGATCTCGTCGGGGCTGCGTTCCAGCTCGTAGGCCACCGCGATCAGCACGTTCGCGTCGAACGATTCGACCGCCCAGCCCGTCCGGGCCCCCAGGTGGTCGAGGAGGCCGTGGTCGAAGTCGTCCAAGCCGTTGCGCACCGCGGCCATCGCGACGACGTCGAAGCCGAGTCCGGTGAGCCGGTCGGCGACCTCGACCAGCGTGGCCCCGGTCTCCTCGGACACCTTGACCAGGTGCCCGACGGCCACCGACAGCCGGCCCGGTGGCAGCCCGGCGATGTTCTCCACCCTCGGCAGCAGCGCCCGGTCGGCGGGCTCCAGCCGGTCGGGCAGGTCTTCCGGCGGCGGCACCCGCAAGCCCAGGTCGCCCAGCCTGCGCGCGACCTCGCCGGGCGCGGTGTCCCACTGGTCGGCGAGGTTGACCAGTTGGGACAGCGCCACGACCCCGTCCGCCGCCGGCATGGACCCGGCGGACCCCAGCAGACCGGTGACCTCCGGGGTGATCCGGTCGACCCAGTCCGGTTCGAGGTTGCCCGGTTCGACCCGGAAGCCCAGGTCGTCCAGCCGACCGGCCACCGCCCGCACCGTGGTGCGCAGCACGTGGGCGGCGCGGTAGACGTGGTGGAGCCCGACCCGCTGCTCTTCGGACAGCCAGGGGGAGGTGCCGTCGAGGTCCCGGCTCAGCAGCACGTGGTCGTCACGGGAGAACCGGTGGGACACGCCGGTCGGCAGACTGGTCTGGTACGAGTACCGCAGCAGCCGCTCGACGACCTCCGGCACCGTCCGGCCGGTCCGCTGCTGGGCGGCGAGCACGTGCCCCAGCGGCACCGGCCGGTCCGGTTCGAGCCAGGGGCGCTTGCCGTCCAGGTCCCGGCTCAGCAGGGTGAGGTCCACCGGGTCGAACGACCGCCGGTCCGGGAACCGCCCGACGTCGCCCACCGGGAAGCCGAGCACGCTCAGGCGCTCCGCCACCGAGCGCGGATCCCTGCCCAGCGTCACCGCGGCCACCACCACCCCACCCACGTCGACGTGCCACGTCTGGTCGGGGGACCTCGAAAGACCGAAGGCGAGCTCGATCAGCACCTGGTCGGACGGGAGCGCCGGCAGCAGCGGGCGGGCGTCGGCAGGCGTCCCGCCGAGACCGTCGCCCCCGCCGAGGGCCAGCAGCCGCCACAGCAGCAACCGCGCTTCCAGCGAGTCACCGTCCTTCCGGCCGCGGAACCGTGAGCCGTACACCGCGCGCGAGCGCCGGGACAGGTCGCGGTCCAGGGGCAGGCACCCGGTCACCGCCAGGTCGAACGACCCGACCTTGGACGACAGGCGGTACCCGTCGCGGGCGGCGACGGACGCGATCACGTCGGCGATGCCCGGACTCGTCTCCGCCACCGAACAGAGCCAGTCGAAGTCGAACGCGTCCTGCCCCTCCGCCAGCAGGTCGGCCGCCGCGCCGGCGAGCAACTCCCCGACGTGCCCGGAGACGTCGCCCAGCACCGACTTCCGGTCGACCGTCAGCGGCGGGGCCCGGTGCCCGGTGAGGTTCACCACCGCGCCCCGGATGTCGGACGCCCCCTTCATCCGCGCCAGCGGACCCCGGCCGCCCGGTTGCCGGACGTAGAGGCCGTCGACCAGCAGCGCGCCGCCCTCCCGGCACCAGATCACCTCGCCGCCGTCGGCCGGGCGGCTGGACACGAGAGGTCCGCGCACGTCGATGCCCTCCTCTTCACCGGGACGGGAGGAACGGGGCTTGAAGGTCGACGGCTCCCAGTCGACCGGCGGACCGTCGTGCTCGGCGCTGGTGGGGAACTCGGCGATGCCCAGCAGCCGCTGGAGCGCCCCCACGCACGAAGGCGCCTCGGCGCCGTCCCGCAGGTAGAGCTTCACCGTCGTGCCGTGACCCGCGAGCCCGTGGTCCCCCGGGCCGTCCAGCCGCTCGATGCGGAACAGGTGGCCGGGCCCGGCGATGGAGACCCGCAGCGGCGGGCCGGCCTCGTCACCGCGCTGGTCCATCCGGGAGGTGGTCACCTCGATCTCGTCGGCCAGCATGAAGTAGCTCATCACGCCGATGCCGAACCGGCTGTTCGGGTGGAACTCCACGCCGGCCTTCGCCCAGCGCGCCTTCTCCTCCAGGAACTCCGGGCGGTCCGCGAACCGGATGCCCGCCTGGGAGAACACCTCCCGCAGCTCCGACTCCCCCATGCCGATCCCGTTGTCGGTGCAGCTCAGGTAGTACCTGCCGTCGACCGGGTCCACGTCCTGCACGAAAGTGATCCGGCCCTCCCACCTGGACAGCAGTTGGGAGGTCTCCTCCAGGTACTCCAGCCGGGCTTTCGCGTAGCGGCACGCGTCGAGCGCGTTCTGGTACAGCTCCCGGATGGCGAGCGACTTGTCGCCGTAGAGCTGCTCGCCCATGAGCAGCTCGCGCACCCGTGACTCGTCCAGCCGCAGCCGGGTCACCGGCACCACGAACACCGGTTTGCCGTCGACCACGGCGGGCTCCACCAGATCGGCCGAGGCGCGGGCCGGTAACGCCCGCAGCGGCTCCAGCAGGGCGTCGTACTCGGCGGCGGCACGGATGGCGCCCAGCATCACGTCGGTCCGCCCGACGTGTTCGCGCAACGCCTCCAGCACGGCCTCGTGACGGCACTCGGCGACCAGGCCGAGGCCGATCGCGATCGGATCCCAGTAGGCGTCGTGCAGGGTCGCCCGCAGCTGGGCGAGGTCGACCGGTTTCGAGATGCCGAGGTGCTCCACCAGCGTGGAGGACAGGCTCATCAACTCGATGGCCTGCGCGTGCGCCACCGCGAGCAGCAGGCCGACCAGGTCCTCGCGGACGCTCTGCTGGGCCGCGGTGACCCGCGCGTACGAGGCCTTGGCCTTGAGCTTGCGGCGCTGGCCGTCCCGCAGCCCCTCCGGCGGCAGGCGGAACAGCCGCACCAGCCGTTCCAGCGACTCGGTGAGCATCTTGCGCAGCGGCTGGTCGTCCAGGGCCAGGTCGTCCACCACCATCGCCACCGTGACGTCCTCCGGCCGGCTCTCCGCCCAGCGGTGGAACAGCAGCCACCACGCGATGTCGTCGGCGTCGTCGGCGGCGGCGGGCTGCCGGGTGCGCGCGACCAGCCGACGTTCCTCCCGGTTGGCCAGGAACCGCTGGTATTCGTCCCGGTCCTGGTCGTCCTCGTCGTCGCGGTGCCGCAGGTCCGTCGGCGCGACCCCGGACAGCTTCGCCGCCAGGACCGCCGACCGGACCTGGTGCGCCAGCGGAGCCAGCGCCACCAGGGCCGCCTCCGCCGCGGTGAACTCCAGGTGCCGGGTCTGCAAGGTGGTCCCGATGAGCGTGGTGACCCAGGCGGTCATCCGTTCGGCGAGGGTCTCGTCCAGCCACGGGTCGCCGTCCAGCGACGCCACCGCTTTGCGATAACGCTCGTGCAGGCGTCCGGCGACCTCGGCCACGCGGTGCCGCAGCTGGTCGGCGTCGGCGGCCCGGTCCCACACGACGTGGTGCTCCACCAGCGCGACCCAGGGGTCGGGGCCGGGAGGCGGCGGGAGCGGCACGGCCGTCTCCAGCCGACCGTGGGCGTCCCGCCAGTACTCCGGCTCGGTGTTGACCGACACGCGACGGCCGTTGGCGCGGGCGTGCTCGGCGCACACCCGCACCACCGCGAGGACCAGGTCCAGGTCCGGCGGGCGGGTGGTGATCTTGGCGTTGAGCAGGTCCCAGATCGAACTGGTGGCACGGCCGGTGCGCGACTGGAGGTGTTTCAGGGTCGGTTTGCCGCATTCGACGTGCAGCCTGGCGAGGTCGGCGCAGAACTGCGCGAGGCCGGGCACGGCTTCCGGGGGCATCCGGGGTTTCCCTTCCCTGCGGCCGTCCGGCCGGACGGCGCCGGACGGCGGGTCGACCAGGTCCGACCCCGTTGTCCGGGGTGGTTCTTCCGAGGTCGTCCGGGAGCTGTGACGACCGGGGCCGGCGGGCGGCACCTTCTCTCCCGAAAGGTCGAGAGAGGGAGAAAAACCGTGAACCTGTGGTTGGAGTTGGCGACGGCCGCGCTGCAAACGGCCTCGGCGGCATTGGCGGTGGCCGCCGCGGTGGCCGGGGTGCGTGCGCGTCGACGGGACCGGGGCTGATCAAGGACCCGGACAGCTTAAACACGACGACGGCCGCCGTTGCCCGCAATGGGTCGGCGGCCGTCGTCAGGACGGGCTCGAATCACTCGAACAGCCCACTACCGCTACTCGGCAGTGCCGTTTCCGGTGGCGCCGGCCGGGTCCGGGGCCCGGCTCACCAATTGCGCACTGCCGTCCGGCACTCCCCACAGTTCCAGCAGGCTGGACACGGCGTGGCGGATGCCCTCATAGCGGTCGCCCGGCAGGTCGGGCGGGAGCTCGACGTGTAGCTCCGGATTGCGCATGCGTCCAGCGTCCCCGGACCGCCGACGGTGACGCAATAGCTCGATCGGGGCGTTCACGAATGATTGATCGAGCAATAAGAAAATAGCCGCGCGGAACCACCTGCGACGATTACGGAGAGATTTCGATCATTGGTCTTGAAACGTGAAGCCGGCCACAGTCCCAAGTGGACGGACAGCCCGGTCCGGTCGACGAGAACGGTGGTGAAGATCGAGCGAGCAGGGCGCACGACGAACGTGGGACGACAACGGGCGCGCCCGGCGGGAACAACGGTGGGTACGCACGAGAACGGTGGTGGGCGCGACAGGATTCGAACCTGCGACCGCTCGGGTGTAAACCGAGTGCTCTTCCGCTGAGCTACACGCCCTGGTGCGCCGCCCGCGACGGGACGACGCGGGAACGCTATCAGGCCTTCAGGGCCGCCACGGCCTTCTTCCACGCTTCCTGGTCACGCGGCTCGCCGGGCGCGTTGACCTCGGCGTACCGGACGATGCCCCGGGCGTCGACGAGGAACGTGCCGCGGTTGGCGAGGCCCGCCGCCTCGTTGAACACGCCGTACCGCGCCGCCACCTCGCCGTGCGGCCAGAAGTCCGACAGCAGCGGGAACTGGTAGCCCTCCTGCTCGGCCCACGCCTTCAGGCTGAACGGGGTGTCCACCGAGACACCGAGGACCTGGACGTTCTCGTCCTCGTACGCCGCCAGCTCGTCGCGCACCTGGCACAGCTCGCCGGTGCAGATACCGCTGAACGCGAACGGGTAGAAGACCAGCAGGACGTTGCGCCCGCCGCGGAACGACGACAGCGTCACCGGCTGCTTGTTGTAGTCGTTGAGCGTGAAGTCCGGAGCTTCCGAACCGACCTCGACCGCCATGCCTTAGCCCTCCACCGGAAATCCGTGCACCCGACAAGACGGGCTCCACGCGTGCGGAGCCCGCCGTCGAGCCTAGCGGCACCGGGGACGGGCGGTCTGGTCAGCGCTTGCTCTTGGCCGACTTCGGCGCCACCAGACGGGTGGCCATCCAGTCGGTGCTCACGCTGACGTTGGAGGTCTGGGCGAGTCCCGCGGTGGCCACTGATTCGGCGATGTCGCTGGGCTCGACGTGGCCCTCACGCCCGGTCTTGGGCGTCAGCACCCAGATCACGCCCTCCTCGGCCAGTGGACCGGTGGCGTTGATCAGGGCGTCGACCAGGTCGCCGTCGTCGTCCCGCCACCACAGCAGGACCACTTCCACGACCTCGTCGGCGTCATCGTCGAGCAGATCGCTGCCGATTCGCTCTTCGACGGCGGCACGCAGGTCGTCGTCGACGTCCTCGTCCCAGCCGATCTCCTGGACCACGCTGCCCGGTTCGATCCCGAGCCTGTCGGCGACACCGATCTTGCCGGCGTCTTCCGCGGCGACCACGGCTTCCACTCCTCCAAGTACACAAGAGCGGCAGCCGGTTCGACTGCCGCGCGATGTCACTACCAGTCGCGGTTAGCGAACACTGTCGGGCCTGCTAAGCGCAACCGTAAGGCCCGTGACACGCCGCATCGGGTACCCCCGGATGCGTTCCGCCATCCGGATGAGGCACGCTCTACATACCTCCTATTCGCGCGCGCGAGAGGCACGATCCGGAACTACTCACCGGTAGCGGTGACGGGATCGGGCTCCGAAGGTGACGATGGGAGTCAGAGACCCCAGGAACGAGGAGATCCCTTGAGCCCCCAGAACACTCCCGAACGGGTGCGCGTCATCCGTGACGGCCTGGCCGCCCACCTCCCGGACATCGACCCGGAGGAGACCGCGGAGTGGCTGGAGTCCTTCGACGCCGCGCTCAACGGCGGCGGGCAGCAGCGGGCCCGCTACCTGATGCTGCGGCTGCTCGAGCGGGCCAGGGAGAGCCACGTCGGCGTACCGTCGCTGACCAGCACGGACTACGTCAACACCATCCCCACCGAGCGCGAGCCGTGGTTCCCCGGCGACGAGGAGGTGGAGCGCCGGTACCGGGCGTGGATCCGGTGGAACGCGGCGATGACGGTGCACCGCGCCCAGCGGCCGGGCGTCGGTGTCGGCGGTCACATCTCGACCTACGCCTCGTCCGCGAGCCTCTACGAGGTCGGCTTCAACCACTTCTTCCGCGGCAAGGACCACCCCGGCGGCGGCGACCACGTGTTCATCCAGGGCCACGCCTCGCCGGGCGTCTACGCCCGCGCGTTCCTGGAGGGCCGGCTGTCCGCCGAGCAGCTCGACGGCTTCCGCCAGGAGTTCTCGCACGCGGGCCCCGGCGGCGGCCTGCCGTCCTACCCGCACCCCCGGCTGATGCCGGACTTCTGGGAGTTCCCGACCGTCTCCATGGGCCTGGGCCCGATGAACGCGATCTACCAGGCGCGGTTCAACCGCTACCTGCGCGACCGGGGCATCAAGGACACCTCCGACCAGCACGTGTGGGCGTTCCTCGGCGACGGCGAGATGGACGAGCCGGAGTCGCGCGGCCTGCTCCAGGTCGCCGCGAACGAGCAGCTGGACAACCTGACCTTCGTGGTCAACTGCAACCTCCAGCGGCTGGACGGCCCGGTCCGCGGCAACGGCAAGATCATCCAGGAGCTGGAGGCGTTCTTCCGCGGCGCGGGCTGGAACGTCATCAAGGTCATCTGGGGGCGCGAGTGGGACGCCCTGCTGCACGCCGACCGCGACGGCGCGCTGGTGAACCTGATGAACACCACGCCGGACGGCGACTACCAGACCTACAAGGCGAACGACGGCGCGTACGTCAAGGAGCACTTCTTCGGCCGCGACCCCCGCACCAAGGAACTGGTCGCGCCGATGACCGACGACGAGGTGTGGAACCTCAAGCGCGGCGGCCACGACTACCGCAAGGTCTACGCGGCGTACAAGGCGGCGGTGGAGCACCACGGCCAGCCGACGGTCATCCTCGCCAAGACCATCAAGGGCTACGGCCTGGGCCCGCACTTCGCGGCGCGCAACGCCACGCACCAGATGAAGAAGATGACCCACGAGGACCTGAAGCTGTTCCGGGACAGCCTGCGCATCCCGATCTCGGACGCGGACCTGGACCCGTACCTGCCGCCGTACTACCACCCCGGCCAGGACTCCCCGGAGATCCAGTACCTGCTGGAGCGGCGCAAGCAGCTGGGCGGCTACGTGCCGGAGCGGCGGACCAAGTCCAAGGCGCTGGTGCTGCCCGGCGACAAGGTCTACGACGTGATCCGCAAGGGCTCGGGCAAGCAGGAGGTCGCCACCACGATGGCGTTCGTCCGGCTGGTGCGGGACCTGGCCAAGGACCCGGAGATCGGCGGCCGGATCGTGCCGATCATCCCGGACGAGGCGCGCACGTTCGGCATGGACTCGATGTTCCCGGCGCAGAAGATCTACAACCCGAACGGGCAGCTCTACACGTCCGTGGACGCCCAGCTCATGTTGGCGTACAAGGAGTCCGAGCAGGGTCAGATCCTGCACGAGGGCATCAACGAGGCGGGTTCCACCGCGTCGTTCACGGCGGCGGGCACCTCGTACGCCACGCACGGCGAGCCGATGATCCCGATCTACATCTTCTACTCGATGTTCGGGTTCCAGCGGACCGGTGACGGCCTGTGGGCGGCGGCGGACCAGATGGCGCGCGGCTTCGTGCTGGGCGCGACGGCGGGCCGCACCACGCTGACCGGCGAGGGCCTCCAGCACGCCGACGGGCACTCGCTGCTGCTGGCGCACACCAACCCGGCCGTGGTCGCCTACGACCCGGCGTGGTCGTTCGAGGTGGCGCACATCGTGCGGGACGGTCTGCGGCGGATGTACGGCGAGGAGGCCGAGAACGTCTTCTACTACCTGACCGTCTACAACGAGCCGTACCAGCAGCCGGCGGAGCCGGCGGACCTGGACGTGGAGGGGTTGCTCAAGGGCCTGTACCGCTACCAGGTGGCGTCCGGCACGGGCCCGCGCGCGCAGATCCTGGCGTCCGGCGTGGGGATGCCCTGGGCGATCAAGGCGCAGCGGCTGCTGGCCGAGGACTGGGGCGTGCACGCCGACGTCTGGTCCGCGACGTCGTACTCGGAGCTGCGCCGCGAAGCCGTGGCGGTGGACCGGCACAACCTGCTGCACCCCGACCAGGAGCCGCGCGTGCCGTACGTGACGCAGGCGCTGTCCGACGCGGCGGGCCCGGTGGTGGCGGTGTCGGACTGGATGACGGCCGTGCCGGACCTCATCCGGCCGTACGTGCCGACCGACATGACCACGCTGGGCACGGACGGCTTCGGCTTCTCCGACACCCGGCCGGCGGCGCGGCGGCACTTCCTGGTCGACGCGGAGTCGATCACCGTGGCCACGCTGGCGGCGCTGGCGAAGCGCGGCGAGGTGCAGCAGTCGCTGGTCGTGCAGGCGGCGCGCAAGTACCGCATCGACGACGTGACCGCGGCCGGGCCGTCCACGTCGGACGCGGGCCTGGCCTGACCTCCGGACCTCCCCGCGTGGGGCGCCACCCGATCGGGTGGCGCCCCACGCGCCTTTTTGCGGTCCTCGCCGGTGCGGGCGCTCCTACGATCCCCGAGGTGATCACCGAGCGGGCGGGGGTGGACGCCCAGCCACGCCATAACGGCCCCTGAAACGCCCATGGGGCGCCACGCGACCGTAAGGGCGGGTGCCGCAGCGTCGTGACGGCTCCGCAGCGCTGAGCGGCCGGCTGGTGCGCCGGGCGGGCTTCGGTGGTCGGCGCGGCGGGCACGCCGCGGGCCGGCAGCCAGGGCGATCCGGCCCGCCGGCTGTGACCGACACCATAGGATCGGCGGAAGACTTCCGACGAGGGGGGCAATGGGGACGCCGCGGCCCGCGGTCCACCGGACGATGTTGGCGGTGGACGTGTCCGGCTTCGGCGCGCGCGACCTGAGCCAGCAGCGGGCCATCCGGCACGGGCTGTACGAGGCGCTGCGCAGTGCGTTCGCCGAGTGCGGCATCGAGTGGACCGACGACTGGGACGGCACCTACCACGAGGACCGGGGCGACGGGCTGTTCGTGCTGGTGCCCGCCGGGGTGCCGAACAGCCGGGTGGTCAGCGCCCTGCCGCACGCCCTGGTCGGCCAGCTGCGCCGGTACAACGCCATGTTCACGCCCCAGGCCGGGATCCGGTTGCGCGCGGCGATCACCGCGGGCGAGGTGCTCAACGACGGCAACGGCGTGATGGGCGACGGGCTGGTGCTCGCGTTCCGGCTGCTGGACTGCGAGGCGCTGCGCGCGGAGCTGAAGCGGCGGCCGGGCGTGCTCGCGCTGATCGTGTCCGACCGGTTCTTCCAGGACGTGGTCCGGCAGGACCCGGGGTGCGACCCGGACTCGTACCGACCGGTCGCGGTGGACGTGAAGGAGGTCCGCGGCACCGCCTGGATCTGCCGGCCGGACCACCCCCGCACGCCCCCGGAACCCGGCCGCACGCGGCGCACGCCGAGGTTCGCGGTGCCCGCGCTGACCGTGCTGCTGGCCGTCCCGCTGTTCTGCGACGTGCTGCTGGGCACCCCGCCCGCGTCACCGCCGTGCCCGGACTCGGTCCAGCTCAACGTGCTGGCCTCGGTCGAGAAGGCGGACGTGGTGCGCGGGCTGGCGGCCGACTTCGAGGAGGGCACCCGCGGACCGGACGACAGCGGCTGCAAGCAGGTGGACGTGCACGTCGCGGTCGGCCCGTCGGCGCGGACCGCGGCCGTGCTGGGTCGCGGCTGGCCGGACGGCGACCTGGCCGCCGCCGGACCCGAGCCGCACGTGTGGCTGCCGGACACCCGGTGGGAGGTGCAGGAGGTCCGCAACACCCTGACCGGCGGCGGGCGGGCCGACGTCGCGCTGGACGACCACGGCTCGATCGCCTACTCCCCGCTGGTGCTCGGCGTCGCGCCCGGACGTGCCCGCGAGCAGGAGTTCCGGTGGCGCGACCTGGCCGCGTTCCGGCCGCTCGCCCCGGTGGACGCGGGCGAGTCCGGTGCCGGGCTGGCGGCGGCCGCCGCGCTGCTGCGGTCCGAGCTCGGCGTCACCGCCCTGGGCCGGACCACGCTGCACGGACCGGGTGTGGCGAGCCGGCTGCGGGAGGCGGTGCTGCGGACCGCGCCGACCCCGACCGACGTGTGCCCGGCCGCCGACCGGGCGGTGCTCGCCTCGGAGAAGGCCGTCCGCGACCTGGCGTGCCTCAAGCCGCTGTACCCGGCGGAGGGCACGCTGCACCTGAACCACCCGTTCATCTCGGTGCGCCGGCCGGCCCGGCCCAACGAGCGGCGGGACCGGGTGGTCGGGCGGTTCCTGGCGCACCTGGTCGCCGGGCCCGCCCAGGAGGCGTTCCGGCAGGCCGGCTTCCGGGACCGGGAGTGGGTGCCGCAGACGCACGAGGGCATCCGACCGGACCGGCAGCCGGAGCTGGCGGTGACCGTCGACCCGGCGGCGGTGCGCGCCGCGTGGGCGGCGGCGAGCCGACCGACCGGGCTGGTGCTCGCGGTGGACGGGTCGGAGCGGGCGAACCGGCTGGCCGACCGGATCACCGGGCAGGTCGGGGCGCACGGCGAGGTGCACCGCCTGGACTTCTCACCCGCCGACCTCGGCGAGGTGGTCGAGCGCGCGGTGCTGGCGCACGGGGCGGACCTGCCGATCGTGATCCTGAGCGGCACCACCCCGGACGCCGCGCCGCAACCGGCGGTGCTGGCCGCGCCGGTGACCGTGTTCAGCGTCGGGTTCGCCGCCCGCGCCTGCTCGGCGGTCACCCAGCTGGGCGCGTTCCGGGCCTCCTACCGGGGCGACTGCTTCGAGGAGCAGGACGTCGACCGGGCCCTGGACCTGGTGGCGAACGGGCTGTGGGGCTCGCATGGCTAGGCACCGGTGGCTGCTGTGGGTGCTGTGCCTGCTGACGGCGTGCACGGTGCACGCGACCGACCCGGCGCACGAGGGGCGCGGGCGCATCACCTTCGTGGACAGCCAGGACCTGTCCTCGGGCAGGGTGATCAAGCAGCGGGTGGACGAGTGGAACCAGCGCGCCAGCCGGCGGGAGCAGGTCACCTACGTACCGATGCCGAGGTCCACCGACGCGTACCGGGCGCAGCTGATGGCCCGTGCGCAGGACCTGGCGGGCGCGCGGGACGACGTCCGGTCCCAGTGCTACGACGTGATGACCCTGGACGTGGTGTGGACGACGGAGTTCGCCGAGTCCCGCTATCTGGTCCCGCTGTCGCGCGGCGAGTTCGGCACCGACCGGTTCCTGCCGGCGGCCGTGGAGTCCGCCTCCACCACCGACGGCCGGCTGTGGGCGGTGCCGTGGCGGGCCGACGTCGGGGTGCTCTACTACCGCTCCGACGTGCTGACCGCCGAGCGCGCCGACCCGCCGTCGACGTGGCAGGCGCTGGAGGGGATGGCCACCGCGTTCGGGCCGGAGTACGGGCTGGCGGGCTACGTGGGACAACTCGGGCAGTACGAGGGCCTGACGGTGAACGCGCTGGAAGCGGTGTGGGCGCACGGCGGGGACGCGACCGGGCTCGGCACCCCGCAGGCCAAGGCGGGCGTCGGGATGCTGGCCGAGGGGCTCCGGAAGGGCTGGATCCCGCAGGCCGTGCTGTCCTACGACGAGACGGCGAGCCTGCGGGAGTTCCTGGAGGGCCGGGCGCTGTTCATGCGCAACTGGCCGTACGCGCGCTCGGTGCTGGAAGCCTCCCCGCTGAAGGGGAAGTTCGGCATGGCCGCGCTGCCCGGACACGGCGCGCTGGGCGGCTGGAACCTCGCCGTGTCCCGGTGTTCGGCGCACCAGGCCACGGCGCGGGACTTCATCCGCTTCCTGGCCGGCGACGACAGCCAGCGGGTGCTGCTGGAGCAGGCGGGCTACCCGCCGACGCTGCGCCCGCTGTACCTGGAGCCCGACCTGAACAGCCGGCTGCCGCACCTCGCCGTGTTGCGGGTGGCCGTGGAGAAGGCGCGCAACCGACCGCACGCCGTGCACTACGACAAGGTCACCCGGATGATGCAGGGGGCGCTGCACAACTGCCTTCGCAACCCCGAAGCGCGCGACGCCGAGATGGACCAGCTGTCCTGGAACGTGGCCAAGGCGCTCAGCGGGCGGTAGCGGCGACCGCCGCCGCGCGCCTGGCCTCCCGGTTCCAGTCGATCCAGCCCCGGATGACCAGCACCGCGAACACCGAGTAGACCAGCGCGCTGAAGTACAGCCCGGACTGGATCTGCAGCGGCACGCCGATCGCGTCCACCACCAGCCACACCAGCCAGAACTCCACCAGGCCGAAGCCCTGCAGGGCGAACGCCAGCACGGTGCCGACGAAGAGCGCCGCGTCCGGCCACGGCGCCCAGGAAGCGTCCAGCGCGTCCAGGACCAGCGCGAAACCCGTGGTGCCGACCACGAACACGGCCGCCACCGCGATGCGTTCGCGGGTGGTGCCCTTGCGCACGACGACGCCGAACACCGGGTCGCGGCGACGGGTCCAGGCCCACCAGCCGTACAGCGTGATCAGCGCGATCACCACCTGGCGGGAGGCCGTGCCGCCGAGGTGCGCGGAGACGTAGACGACGAAGAGCAGGGTGACCGACACCAGTTGGACCGGCCACGTCCACAGCGACCGCCGTTGCGCCAGGTAGACCACCACCAGGGCGAACACCTGGCCGATGAACTCGGCGTAGGAGACCTTCTGGCCGAAGACCGTGAAGCCGTGATCCATCAGGACGTGCATCGCGTTCTCCCATCGTCTCTTCGCGGGGAACATCGGGCGGCGCCGCCGGATTCCCGACGTAACGTGCCCCACAGCCCTCGTGGACACCTTGACTCCAGCAGGCGCACACCGTCACCGCCTACCTTCCCACCGCATGAGAGCCGTCGCGTCGGCCTCGTGCCGCCGCTCGTCGTCGCCGCCGTGCCCGTCGCCCGGACCCGTGCGTTCGCGGACGACCCGGGCTGACCGGAACGCGAGGAGCCCCCGCCCGGGTGGGGCGGGGGCTCCGGTACCGACTTCCGCTGTCGGATCGACTTCCCGATGTGCGGCCGGCCGGCTGTCGCGGGGCCGGTCGGCCATCGCCGGATCGAGCTCCCGCTGCCGGATCGGCTCCCGGCCGCGGGCCGGCCGGCTAGCGGCGCTCGGTGGGCGGGATCGGCAGCCCGGCGGGCGGCGTGGGGGCGTCCATCTGGCGGGTGGAGGTGCGTGCGGAGGCGGAGGTCGAGGCGGTCACCGGCTCCTGGGACTTGCGCGGGGCAGGGGCGTGGCTGGAGGCCTCCTCCTGCATTCGCCGCAGCCACCCCTCCCACCGCTGCTGCATCGGCCGGACCAGACCGCCGCCGACACCGACGACGATGACACCCGCGACCGTGGCCAGCACGGTGATCAGCACCGGCATGGTCACCGAGACCGCGATGCCGAGCTGGTTCAGCGCCGCGATGACACCGAGGGCGACGATGAAGCCGTAGGTGATGCCGCCGAGCAGCCTGGTGTACGGCCGGTCACCGAGCGCGCCGGCGACCAGGCCGCGCAACGCCTTGCCGATCGCGGCGGCGACCAGCACCAGCACGATCGCCACCACGATGCGGGGCAAGTAGGCGATGACGTCGTTCAGCAGGGCGCTCACCGCGTTGTCGCTGTCGAACGCCCCGAAGGCGAGCTGCAAGGCGATCAGCAGCACGAAGTAGTAGACGAGTTTGACGATCAGGCCGGACGCGTCGATCGGTGACCGGTCCATCGCGCCGCCCAGACCCGACTTCTCCACCAGCCGGTCGAAACCGACCCGTTTGAGCAGGAACCCGACCCCCTTGGCGAGCGCCTTGGCGATCAGCCAGCCGATGAACAGCACCACAAGGAAGCCGAGGAGTTTCGGCACGAACGTGGCGATCATCGCCCACGCCTGGCCGAGTCCTTCGGAGATCTGGGAGCCCACGACGCCCCTCCTCGAAAAGTCGCACGACGTTGCCGGGGGGATCGTTTCCCAGCCCGCTTCACCCGGCAACCTGAAGTGCCGGCACGAAAGAGTGACTGACGTGGCGCGGGAGGCGGGAACAGTCCAGAGTGGAATCACCGGTGGGGACCGGGGAGAGGGAAACGCCCGACGCGCTTCGTGCGCGTCGGGCGTTTCCGGTTCCCGGGGGTGTTCGCGGGCCTAGTCGCCCTGGTTCCACGCGGCGAGCCCGCGACCGTCCAGATAGGACTTCACGTGCACGGCGGAGGACGGGTTGCCGGAGGTGGGGCGGGGGTCGCCGGGGCACTCCGAGCTGCTGTCCGGCAGCACGCCGTCCACCAGGTAGCGGTCCACCTCCGCGTTGACGCACCGGTTGCCGGCGCCGTAGATGCCGTGCCTGCCCTCGTCCGTGACGGTGATCAGGCTGTGGCCGAGCCGGGACGCCATGGCCGGCCCGCTCTCGTACTGGGTCTGCGTGTCGCCCTCGGCCTGCACGACGACCCCGATCGGGTACCCGTCCCGACGCAGGGGCACGGCGGGCTCCGGCGGCGTGAACGAGCGGTAGGTGCAGCTCGCCGGAGCGGCCCGGACCACGCCGAAGCCGTACGGGTAGCGCTCGCGGAACACCCGCATGTCCTCGTAGTAGGTCTCCACGTCGGTGGGCCAGTCCACCTCGCACGTGACGGTGCTGAACACGCCGGAGACCAGGTCACCCTCCGCTGCGCGTGCCATGAGCTGGGCGGACTCGGCGGGCGAACCGTCCTTGAGGTTCCGCACGGCCGCCGCGATGTCCGACCACAGTGGACGGTAGCGGGAGCCGACGCCCACCGCGGAGTCGAACATGGTGCGGTTCTGGTCGCCGATCGGCTTCACGGCCAGGCGCGCGGCGATCTTCTCCAGCACGGCCATGACTTCGGCGGCCGTCGTGCCGAGCGAGAACACGTCGTTGCGCGCCGCCACCCACTCCGCCCAGATCTCGACGTTGCGGCGGTAGGCGACGGCCTGCGCGCGGAACTGCTCGCGCCACACCCACTCGGGGTGCACGGCGGAGTCGAGCACGTTCCGGTCCAGCCGCTGCGGGAACAGGCTGCCGTAGACGGCTCCCAGGTAGGTGCCGTAGGAGTAGCCGAGGTAGTTGAGCTTCTCCTCGCCGAGCACGGCGCGGATCACGTCCAGGTCCCGCGCGGTGTTCGGGGTGTTGATGTACGGCCGGATGGCACCGCCCGAGCGTTGGCAGGCGTCCTCCGCGGCGCGCGCTTCCGCTGCCCACTTGGGGAAGTCCGCGTCCGTCGGGCGGGAGTCGACCGAGGCGAGGTCGGGGGCCATGCGGCAGTTCAGCGCGGTGGAGCGGCCCACGCCTCGCGGGTCGAAGCCGATCAGGTCGTAGACGGCCGCGGGGGCGGATTGGGACAGGAACTGCGGCATCCGGATGCCGGAGCCGCCGGGGCCGCCGGGGTTGAGCACGAGGATGCCGCGCCGACGGGTCGGATCGGAGGCTTTCAGGCGGCTGATGCGGACGGAGATGCGGTCGGCGCTCGGGCGGGAGTAGTCGAGGGGGAGGATGACGTCCGCGCATTCGAGCATCTTCTCGCAGCGGGACCACGTGAGTTGCTGTGTCGTGAACTGGGCCAGCGGGTCGGTTGTGCCGAACGAAGGGGCGGTGGCTGTCGACAGCACCGCGGCGACTGCCAAGCCGACTGACACGTACCTGCGCACGGAGAACCTCCAGGTAGTGGCGAACTCCCATCGAAGGTAGGGCGGCCCGCTCCCACTGACAGCGCGTGTCACTCGTTGGTGTGGGTTCACTTCCGCCGACCGAGCCGACCACCTTCGCGCACATACGCACACCAGGAGGACCACCCGTACCCACCCGCAGAATCACCCTTCCGCGCCCGACCACTCTCGCCGGCACGCCCACCCAGACCGCCCGTGCGCGCGCACACAGACCCGTCGCCTCGTGTTCTCCCCGTATGGCCTGCCCGGAGGGCTACCGCGCTTGTCCGGGTAGTGCAAGCACGCTTCACCGCTTGCACTACCCGGACAAGCGCGGTGGTCTTTGACAGGCCATGCGGGGAGAACACGACCGCCCTTTCTTTGTTTTTCCTCCCCGGAGGTCTGCCAAGCGGCGAGCGTCGCTCTTATTTCTAAGATCCATGCGGCACCAAGTTTGAAAAGCGTCCTCGCCGGACGGGCAGACCGCCAAGGATCCCATGAAAGCCAAAGCCTAAAAGATACGAGCAGGCTGTGTGTCCTCCCCGCATGTCCTGGTCAAAGACAACCATGGCGGTGTCATACGGTCATGGCGACAGCGGTTTTGATCTTGTCCGTCGGGTGGTGGGGTTGTCGTATGGCCGGTGGCGTGTTGTTGTCGTTCGAGGAGCGGGAGTTGATCTCCCGGGAGTTGAGTCGGAACGCGCGTTGTTCGACCCGTGTCCTGGGGGTGCTCCTGGGTCGGC
>NZ_JACHJN010000012.1 GCF_014203665.1 Saccharothrix tamanrassetensis | reverse complement strand
CCGCCCACAACTCATCCGGCACCAACCGCAACGCCAACCGATCGACCACAGCACAGATCATGACAGCAACACGATCACCACGTGAGACCAGCTCTTACTGCGGTCGTCCCTACACATAGGGAAGGCACGTTGCGCGGTGGCGGTCGGGCGACATGCCAGCGGTGGTGGGTTCGGCACGAAGCTGCGGAAGGTGATGAACGCCGGGTGTGACGAGATTTCGCCACACCCGGCGAAGCGGGGGTTCGGTCGGTAAGGCCGTGTACGGGTGTTACTCGATCACACGCACGTAGAATTGGTCGCCATCGATGATACGGTCGTACGAATACCAAGTACCGATCCAGATCCCCGACGCGCTGTTGTCGTCCGCTGGGATCGACTTGACGGAGAAGTTCCGTAGCGGGTTGTACGTGCGGGAGGCCCCTTCACGCGTGCTAGCGAAGGGGTACTCATCACACTGGTACCCGTCCTTCGGGTATTCGCCCGGCGGCATGTCACTGCTCTTACAGGTGCGCACTGCTTCGTCGCGGTTCTCCTTGCGCCATTCGTCATCGTGTTTCAGCCGGTGCAGGGGCGTTCCGCCGATGGCACCGGGGATGGACTTGCCGGCCACAGCAGGGATCGTCTGTTCCGGATGTTCCATGGCCTGCTTGTAGTGCAGACCGGATTGCTTCATGGCAACGAACTCCGGGGTGTTGATCGGGAAGTTCATCACCGGATTGACATCCGGGAAGACCGTTCCACTGCTGCCATTGACCGACATGTACCCGGCCGAGTCGAACCGGAGGCGTACTCCCGGCGAGTCGACCTGTCTGACGCTTCCGTCCTGCCGCTGCACCCGTACTCGCACCCAGGCCTTGCCGTAGCCGAGCTTCTCCGGGTTCACTGCAGGGTTGGGTTGGGGTTCGGCGCCGATTACGTCACCCCTAGCGTCTTTGTTGTTCATCCACTCGGCGATCGTGCGCTGCGCCGGCGGCGTGTCGCGGTCCGGTTCGCAATCGGTGGTTTCGGCCAGAGGGAGGCACCTTGCCTCGACGCTGACCTTGATCCCCTCATCGACGGGAAGGACGTGCTGGAACCGTGAAACGGAGATGGCGAACCGCCCCTGCCGGTAGTAGTCCGACCCAAGCCCGATCACTGTCACCGTAAAAGTGATGCGGCGCCCGAAGCACACATCTTCACCCCGCAAGCGCTGACAGACCATCTTGATATGGACAGTGTTGTCCGCAGCCCAGCAGGAAGAGTAGCGATTCTTTATCGAGAAGTCCTCGCGGACCACGTCCGCCGTTTTGGTGCACTCGTCGTATGTGAAGTGCTCATAGTGGAAGGCTGGCGGCGACCACCCGGCCGCGCCGACCGGCCGTACCCCATAGACCCCCTGGGCATACTGTCCGCTGCGGCCGTCATCCGCACGTACCGACGCCAGGTCTCGCAAGGCCGGCTGTACGGGTTCGGGCTGGTCCTGCGCCGACTCGGAGTAGTTGCCGACGATCTCTGCGAAATTCTCGGTGCCGTCGTTGTAGGCGGCGACCCAAGAACCATCCGACCGTCCCGTTCCCGAAAGGGCCTGGTCTGCCAACACGCGCGGCGCACCGTGGTCGGCGAGGTCCTCCCACTGTTCCGCCACGGTGCGCCCAACGGTCGGGTCGAACCCGAACCGACCGGAGAACAGGCGGCCATCCGCCGAGCCGGCTACGATGGTAAGCCGCCCATCCGGGCGAAGGATCACCGCAGGTTTCCCGGTCCCGACTGGGCCGGTGAGCGTCGACCAAGGCGCCCACGAACCGCCGGGAGAGGTCTGGCGCTTGGTGGCCACCTGCCCACCCTGTGTGCGCACCACGAGTTCCATGCTTCGGTCCGCGTGGGTGATCAGTTGCGAATGCCGGTGGAAACCGGGGTCGCTGAACTGCTGCCATGTCGAGAACGGACCGTCAGCGACGGCCTGTGATGCCTTCCAGACGGTTTTGGTCTTCCACGAGGTGGCGATGACTTCAAAGGCGTCGCCGACGCCCCGGCCCACCGTAACCGGGTTGGCCAAACCGCTGCCGCCCAGCGATTTCCAAGTTCCCCACGGGCCGTCTTTCGTTTGCTGGCGCAGCGTCCAAACCGCGCCGTCGGCGGCTGCGACAAACACCGAGATCGCGTCACTCCTACCGCGGATGATCGTTGCCGCGTCGGTCTGTACTCGAGGACCGCCCAGATTCGTCCAGTTTGCCCATGGTCCGTTACGTCCTTGCTGTGCGGTGGTCCACAGCGAGCCGTTGTTTCCCGTGGCGACGATACGCAGGGAACCGTCATGGGCTTCGACCGGCACGCTTGTGGAGAACAACACATTGTTATTGGGCGGCAACTGCTGCCGGAAGCCCTGGCCGTTCGGCGCGTCGAGCGCGATGTGCTCTCCACGGTCCCACCACAGGCCGAGGTAGTGCACGCGACCGTCCGAAGTGGCCAGTACCTGTGGTGGCTGGGATGGTGCCGGAGGAACCTTCGGGTCCGCCGACGAGTTGCCGGTCATGCCAGCCGTGAGCAGGAGGAGCACAGTGAGAGTACCGATGGACCGCCTTCGCCATCGGAGGCCGCAGAACGGCATCGAGGCTTTTCTGGCATGGGAAAACAAAACAACCCCCCTCGGGTTGTGGATCAAACCCCCATCAGCATCATTTCGTTGGCACACAAGCCTGTCTAGGCCTACTCGGATCAACCCCGATTGCACCCGCACCTACCGCGGCAGCAAGCTGGAGCCGACACAGTCGGCTCAACCGCTGCAATACACCGGCATGAGGACCACGACACACGCCGGTCCGGAGTAGTGCAGAATGGTGCCGTGGACAAATTAGTAGTGGACTCCTGGCGTGGAATCACGTCCTGGTTGGAGATCCACGCCCCCTTGACGTTCGCGGCGCTCGCGCCACCCGCCGGTGACGAAGACCTGCGTGCGGTGCGGGACGACGTCGGGCAGGACCTTCCGGACGACCTGGTCACGTGGTGGCGGCTGTGCAACGGCACAGGACTGCCCGACGGCAACGGGCTGCTGTTGCCCCCGTTCTTCGAACCCTGCTCCCTGCGCGACGTTCTGGTCCAGAGGTCGATCTGGGTCGGCTCCGGCGCGCCCACCGCCATCCGCAACGCCACAGTCGGTGAGGCCGGCAGCCCTGCGGGGGCGTTCCTCACCTCGTTCATCCCCATCGCTGCCGACGGCGGCGGCGATATGCTGTTCGTCGACCTCCGCTCCGGACCCCGACACGGGTGCGTCCAACACTGGAGCGGCGAGGACGGCACCTATAACGGTCCGTGGTGGACCGGTGTCGCCGACATGCTCGCCGATGTCGCCAACGCCCTGCACACCGGCTCCGAAGCCCGCCGTCGGTACGTGGATGCCGCGCGCGAGCGGCACATCCACACCTCCACGGACCAGGCAGTCGTCAGTGACGGGCGCCTGTTCTGGGAATCCGCGCCCGATGATCTCCCACGCTGCGACCGGTGAGGTGGCAACCTTGTCCCACAACGAGGACGGCTCAGTCTTCGCAACCAGCTCGCGTCCGGTGCGCGCGCGGTGGCATCTCGTTGCGGTTGTGGCTGGGCTCGTCGCACTCGGGCTGGTCGCAACGATCCTGTTGACCGGTCCGCCTGACGGCTCCGGCACTGCCGGAGGGCACCTCTGCTCGATATGGGGCACACAAGCGGAGGTCTCTCGTGACTTTTGCGATCGCGTGTCGGCCGACGCCGGTCGGCGCGGCAGGATCACCGAGGCTCAACGCGCCGACGCCGAAGCCGCGTTCACGCGGATCGAACACGTGCCCATGCTGCTCGGCAGCTGCTTCACCGAGCGAGGCATGCCCTGCGCACGCGAACACGAGCGACGGCCGCCTACTCAGGCCGATGTCGACCGCTTGAGCCAAGACACGGCCAGAGAAGGCTTCAGCCGCAGCAGCGCTCGCATCGCGGACGACGATGACCCTGCCCCGGAGGGAAGCCTGCTGTACGCGATCCAGGTCGACGACCAGACCTGCGTTATCGGCTACCTGCGGCAGGTGCCCTCGGGCCTGAGTGGACACGACGTCGTGGGAACTCTGCCCCACGGCGGCTGCCTCGACAGCTGAACCCAGATGACCGCAGCGCGTACGCCCCTGGGAACGCGTCAGGCCGGACTGCACCACCGGCGCGGCCGAACAGGAGTCGCGGCGGTGACCTCGCTGTCCACCCCGATTCGCATCACCGGTGGTGGGATCACGGTGGTTCTGCTGTTGTCGTGAACCGCCGCTTCCCGGCAGCGAAGGAAAGCCCCACCTGGAGAAGGCAGATCACGATCATGAACAGGATCGGGACCGACCAGGAGCCGGTCGCGTCCCGCAGCACACCCACCAGGAACGGGCCGCCGGCCGCGACGAGGTAGCCGCCGCTCTGGGCCAGTGCCGACAGCGCGGCGGTACCGGCGGTGGAGCGGGTCCGCAGGCTGAACAGCGCCAGAGTCAGCGGGAACACGCCGCCGCCCACGCCGATCAGCAGCGCCCACAGCCACGGCACCGTCGCGGGGCTGGCCAGGAGTCCGGTGAGGCCGACGAGCTGGCACGCGGTCAGGCCCGCGCCGAGGCAGCCCTGCGTCCGGAGCCGGGACGCGAGGACGGGGACCACGAAGTACACCGGCACACCGGCGAGGACGCTGACCGAGAGCAGCGCACCGGCCTCGCTGAACGAGAAGCCCGCATCGTGGTACACCGTGGGCAGCCAGGCCATCACGGCGAACGCGAGCAAGGACTGGGTCGCGAACAGCAGAGTGACCACCCACGCGACCGGACTGCGCATCAAGACCCGCACCGACATCGCGGCCTCGGCAGGGGCGGTGCGCCGACGTGCCAGGGGCAGCCAGGCGAGCAGGGCTGCGGCGGCGAGCACCGACCAGGCGGCGAGGCCACCCCGCCAGCCACCGGTGATCGTGCCGACGGGCACCGTCGCCACAGCGCCGACCGCCGCACCGAGGGACAGTACGGCGCTGTACGCGCCCGTGACCTCGCCGACGCGGTGCGGGAACTCCGCCTTGACGACCACCGGGACGAGAACGTTCGCGGTGGCGATGCCCGCGCAGGCGAGGAACGTCCCGACGAGCAGCGTGCCTTCGCCACCGGAGACGCGGACCAGCAGCCCGACCAGCAGGGCGGCGATCGCGATCCCCAACCCGGCCGGGGCACCGACACGTCGCACCACCCAGGGCGTCGCGGCGGCCACGACGCCGAAGCACAGCACGGGCAGCGTCGCGGCGGTCGACACGGTCACGGTGGACATCCCCAGGTCGTCGCGCACCTGGTCGAGCACGGCGCCCAGGCTCGTGACCGCCACCCGGAGGTTCGCCGCGATCAGCACGACGCCGGCCAGGACGGCCAAGCCCCGGGCCGGTGGGCGGCGCGGCAACCTCATCGCCCACCCTGTCGCCCGCCCACTGCTGCGGCTGTGCCAGGCGATGACGGCTTGCCGGCGGGTCGGCGCGTAGGCAGCTCATCGGCCGTTCCGGGCGGTGGCGGCTCGTCGACTGTTCCGGGCGATGGCGGCTCGCCGGCGGGTCGGTGCGGAGGCGCCGTCAAGCCACACCGACCGATCGCCCGGCGACCCCGGCTGCACCGCGAGCGGACACCAGGTGCCGCATGGCCTCCACCGCGGTGGCGAACAGCGGCTCCACGGCCGGTGCGGGCCCACCGTCGCGGACGGCGTCCCCGCTCCACATCATCACCACGCTGCCGGTCCGCACGTTCAGCACGGACCCGACGATGAACACCGCGGCCGTCTCCATCTCGGAGCAGACGGCCCCGCCCCTGCGCCAGATGTCGAGGCGCTCCACCAACGCCGAGGCGAGTGGCATCCGTTCGGGCTCCGTCTCGCCGTAGTACGAGTCCTTGGTGTGCGCGAGCCCGCACCGGTACGGCACTCCCCCGGCGTCCGCCGCCTCCTGGAGCGCCCGCACCACCTCGATCGTCGCCACGGCGGGGAACTCCACGGGCAGGTACTGCTTCGTCGTCCCCTCGTCCCTGATGGCCCCGGTGACGATGGCGAGCTCGCCGTTGCGGGTGTCGGGCTGCATCGAGCCGGACACCCCTACGCGGATCATCGTGTCGACGCCGAGGGCGGCCAGCTCCTCCACCGCCAGCGCCGTCGACGGTCCGCCGACGCCGGTCGACGTGACGACGACTGTTTCCCCGGCCAGCGACCCGCGCCAGGTCTCGAACTCGCGGTTGCGGGCCACGAACACCGGTTCGTCGAGGAGCGCGGCGATGTCGGCCACGTGGTCGGGGTTGCCGGGCAGCAGCGCGTAGCCGCCGACGTCCGACTCGTCCAGGTGGAGGTGGTGGGCGCGTCCGTTCGCGGTCATGCCGGTCTCCTCGGTTCGTCACGATCAACAGGGGAAGGTCAGAAATCACGCACGTCCGTCACTATTGACGGACACAGTAAGCGGCTATTACCTTCCCCACAACAACTTGACGAAGAGGAGACGGAGCGTGCTCCACACGCCACCGATCGAGTCCGCCCTGCTCGCGGCCATGAGTTCGCAGGCAGGCCCGATGGGAGCGCGCGCCGCGCTGGTCCACCTCCGGGAACAGGGTTTCGCGGTCAGCGAGTCGACGGTCAGCCGGCTGCTGCGGGAACTGGACGAGCGGGCGCTGACCCAGTCGGTCGGCAAGAAGGGCAGGGTGCTCACCGAGGAGGGGCGCCGGGCCGCCGCCAACCTGCTGCTGGACAGCCGGCGGGCGTCCAACTTCGCCGACGCCCTCAACCTGCGGGACGTCCACGACCTGGTGGACCACCTCGTGGGCCGGCGCGGGATCGAGCGGGAAGCCGCCCGGGCCGCCGCGCTGCGGGCCCGGCCCGAGGAACTGGCCCAGCTCCGGAAGATGGTCGAGACCACCGGCTCGGGGCGCTGGCAGGAACGGCTCGGCTTCCACCGGACGATCGGCCAGGCGTCGCACAACAGGCAGATCCAGGCCATCACCACCACGCTGTTCGACGAACGCCTCGACCCGCTGGAACACCTGCTGGTGCTGATCGGCATCAAGCAGGAAGCGCTGGTGCGGTGGGACGAGGAGCACCGCGGCATCGTGGCGGGCATCTCGGACCGGGATCCGGAGCGCGCCGAGCGCCTGATGGTCGTGCACCTCGACGGGATGATCCGGGAGACCGAGCAGTTCGCGAACAGCGGCAACGCCCACGTCATCCACGCGGTGCTGGCAGAGATCGAGTCCAAGTGAAAACTCCGTCCTGCGCACGCGAGTGACCAGGATGCACATCGTTCGGGAGCGCGAATGACCCAGATCCTTTTGCAGCAGCGCGGGATGAGCCGCCGCTCGTTCCTGCGGACCACCGGGCGGGGCGCGTCCGTCGCGGCCGCCGGGCTGTGGCTGGCGGGCTGCGGTGCCACCGGCGACGGGGCCGCCGGCGAGGGTCGGGTGTCGGTGAAGCTCGGCTGGATCCCGAACGTGGAGTACTCCGGCATCTTCGTCGGCGTCGCGGACGGGTTCTACGCCAAGCAGGGCTTGGAGGTCGAAGTCGTCCCGGGTGGACCCAACTCACCGGTCACCCCGCTGGTCACCACGAACCGGGTCAACGCCGGCATCGAGGCGATCCCGGAGAACGTCGCCACCGCCGTCGCCGGCGGCGCGAAGCTGAAGATCGTCGGTGCCGGGTTGCAGAAGAGCCCGGAGTGTTGGATCTCCCTGGCGGACAACCCGGTGCGGACGCCGAAGGACATCGAGGGCAGGAAGCTCGGCATCACGTTGGCGGGCAAGAACACCGCGCTGGTGTTCATGAAGAAGAACGGCGTCGACCCGGACAAGGTGACGCTCGTGCCCATCCAGTTCGACCCGGCACCGCTGGCGGCCCGCGAGGTCGACGCGATCTGGGGGTTCGCGTCCAACCAGCCCGTGGCGCTGGGCCTGCGCGGCATCCAGACCCACGTGATGCCGATGGCCGACTACGGCTTCAACCGGATGCAGAGCGTGTTCTTCGTGTCACAGGCCACTCTGGACGATCCGACCGCGCGGGAGAACGCGCGGAAGTTCCTGGCGGGCAGCAGGCAGGGCTGGGACGCCGCGCTGGCGAGCCACCAGCGCGCGGCCGAGGTGACGATCCAGAAGTACGGCAAGGACCTCGGCCTCAAGCTCGACGAACAGGTCAAGACGCTGTCCGCGATGGCCCCCTACGTCAGCGGCGCGGACGCCGCCTCGAAGGGACTGCTCTGGATGCCCGACACGTTGATCGAGGAGACCATCGCCAGCCTGGGCAGCATCGGCATCACCGCCGACAGGTCCTTGTTCACCAACGAACTGCTCGAAGGCTGACGCGGTGCCGGATCGGAGGAAAGCGATGCTCGAAGCCGCTGCACGGACCGGTGCCGAACCGGCAGGTGGCCCACCACCCGGCGACGGGATCGCCATCCACGGCCTGAGCAAGACCTTTCTCGGTGGCGGCTCGGCGATCGAAGCGCTGCGCGAGTTCTCCTACGAGTCCCGCCGCGGCGAGTTCGTGGGGCTGCTCGGCCCCTCGGGCTGCGGCAAGTCCACGGTGCTGCGCGTGCTGGCCGACCTGGAGACACCGACCGGCGGCACGGTCTCCGTCCACGGGCACACCCCGAGGCAGCTGCGCGAGCGCCACGGCATCGGGGTCGCCTTCCAGGACGCCGGCCTGCTGCCGTGGCGCACGGTGGAGGCGAACATCCGCCTCCCCCTCGAAGTCGCCGGCCGCCGCGACGACCCGGAGGTGGCCGACCTCATCCGGCTGGTCGGCCTCACCGGTTTCGAGAAAGCCCGCCCGTCGCAGCTGTCCGGCGGGATGCGGCAGCGGGTCTCGCTGGCGCGGTCCCTGGTCACCCGGCCGGAACTGCTGCTGCTCGACGAACCGTTCGGGGCGCTGGACGACCTGACCCGCCAGCGCCTCAACTTCGAACTCCAGCGGATCTGGTCCGAGCGCGGCACCACCACCGTGCTCGTCACGCACGGCATCGCCGAGGCGGTGCTGCTGTCCGACACGGTCATCCTGATGTCGCCGCGCCCCGGCACCGTGGTCGAGGTCGTCCCCATCGACCTGCCCAGGCCGCGGACCGCGGAGATCCTGCTGGACAGCGCGTTCCACGCGCTGTGCGACGAGTTGGCCCGGAAGCTGTTCGCCGGTGGCGAAGACGGGAGTCCCCGGTGAACGGCCCGCCGCCCCTCGGCCGACTGCGCCGCGCGGTCGCGCCCGGCCTGACCGTCCTGGCGCTGCTCCTGATCTGGCAGGCGGCCTCGTCGTTCGGCGACCTCGGGGCCGTGGTGCCGTCACCGCTGGACGTGCTGCGGCAGATGGGCAGCGACGCGCACTACTACCCGCAGAACGCAGCCGCCACGATGTCCTCGGCGGGGCAGGGGTACCTGTGGGGCAACGGCATCGCGATCGTGCTGGCGTTGGGCACGCTGCCCTTCCCACGGGTCCAGGCGCTGCTGGAGCGGCTCGCGGTCGGGGCCATCGCCCTGCCGCTCATCGCCATCGCCCCGCTGCTCGCGATCGCGTTCCCCGGTGACACGCCCAGCGTCATCCTGGCCGCGCAGGCGGTGGTCTTCACGACGCTCGTCGCGACCGTCCTCGGCCTCAACAGCGTGGACAAGACGTCGGTCGAGGTGATCCGCGCGTGCGGCGGTTCGGAGTGGACGGTCATCCGCAAGGTGCGGCTCCCGGCGGCGATCCCGAGCTGCGTGGCCGGCCTCCAGGTCGCCGCGCCGAGCGCCATCCTCGGGGCGATCATCGGTGAGTACATGGGCGGCACGCGGGGGCTCGGGGTCGCGATGGTCCAGGCGCAGGGCGCTTTCGACGTGCCCAGGGCGTGGGGGTTGGCGATCGTCACCTCGCTGCTCGCGGCCGTGGCCTTCCTCGTGCTGCCGGCGGCGACCAGGCTGGCCTTCCCGTGGACCCGTTCGACGGACACCGTCCTGGGCGCCCGCGCGGAACGGCGCAGGCCCCGGGGCGGCGGAGGTCTCGCCGGCCTGCGACGTGCCGTCCTGGCCGTGGTGTCCACCGTGGTCGGGGTCGTGCTGGGCTGGTGGCTGCTCGTCCTCGTCGTTCCCGGCGGCGATGCCGTCGCGCGGGGTCCGGTGCAGGTCCTGTCCTACTTCGCCGACGGCGACACGCAGCTGGTCACCTCCGACGGTGAGACCCAGGACGCCCTGTCGTACCTGCTGTCGTCCCTGGGACGAACCCTCGTGGACGCCGGCGTCGGGTTCGCCGCCGGCCTCGTCCTGGCCGTGCTGACGGCCGTGCTCGCGCACGAGTTCGCGGTCGTCGAGCGCATCCTGATGCCGATCTCGATCGCCCTCCGGTCGGTCCCGATCGTCGCGGCGATGCCCCTGCTGGCGCTCGTGTTCGGCCGCGGCGTGGTCGCCGTCACCGTCCTCATCGCGGTGATGACGTTCTTCCCCGTGCTCGTCAACCTCCTGCTCGCCATGAAGGCCGTGCCCCGCAGCGCCACGGACCTCTTCAGCGCGGTCGGGGCCGGCCGCCGGCAGCGGATCACCAAGCTGCTGATGCCGTACTCGCTGCAGGCCCTGCTGGCCTCCGTGAAGGTCGCGCTGCCGCTGTCGGTGGGCGCGGCCATGGTGGCCGAATGGCTCGCCACCGGGCACGGCCTGGGCGCGTCGATGACCGTCGCCGCCACGCTGTCCGACTACAACTTCGTGTGGGGCGGGGTCGCCGCCGTCCTGCTCGCCTCCCTTGCGGCGTACCACATCGCCAACGCGCTGGAGGACTCCGCGCTGCGCCGACTCGAATGACGGCGCCAGATCGAATGACGGCGCCGACCACACCCGACCACACGACCGTGACCCGACGACGGAGAAGAGTGAGAGACAGCCCATGAGCAGAACCATCCTGTCCAACGGACGCATCAACGGTGTCGGCGACCCACGGACCATCACCGTCGCGGACGGGAAGATCACCTCCATCGGTCCCGGTGCCCCGGCCGACCTCGGACCGGCCGACCACGTCGAGGAGTTGAACGGTCAGATCGTCCTGCCGGGCTTCGTCGACGGCCACGCGCACGCCGACAAGAGCCTCTGGGGTGAGCCGTGGGTCCGGCGTGATTCCGAGCCCATCACCATGGACCAGATGTTCGACGACACGGTGCGGCAGTGGGCGGAGACCACCACACCGGTCGCCCGGCGGGCGGGTGCCTTCCTCAGGAACTGCGTCTCGTACGGGTCGACGTCCATCAGGACGTTCGTGGACGTCGCCCCGGAGGTGGGGCTGGACGGGATCCACGGGCTGTTCGAGGTGCGCGAGGAACTGGCCGAGCTGACCGACCTGAAGATCGTGGCGTTCCCCCAGCTCGGGCTGCTGCGCAAGCCGGGCACCGCCGAACTGCTCGAACAGGCCCTGCGCGAAGGGGCGGACGCCGTCGGAGGCCTGGACCCGGCGGGGGTGGACGGTGACGCGGCACGCCAGCTGGACACCGTTTTCGGGCTGGCGGAGAAGTACCAGGTCCCGGTGGACTTCCACCTGCACGAGTCCGGCGAACTCGGCATCTGGCTCATCGGGCAGATCTCCGCGCGCGTCAAGGCACTCGGTATGCAGGGCAAGGTCAGCCTCTGCGACGTGTTCAGCCTCGCCGAGCCCACCCCGGCGCAGCTGGAGCACCTCGGCACCCTGCTCTCCGACGCCGGGATCGCGGTCGCCGTCGGTGTGCACGGACTCCTCCCGGTGCCGGACGTGAAGACGTTGCACGCCATGGGTGTCCGCATGTGCCTCGGGTCCGACTCGTCGCGGAGCCTGTGGTCGCCGTGGGGCGAGGGCGACATCCTGTCCCGGGCGATGTTCATGGCCTACAAGTGCTACTGGCGCCGCGACGAGGACCTGGAGTTCGCGGTGACCATGGCCACCCGGCTGGGTCGCGACGCACTCGGCTTCGAACGGTGCGACCTCGACGTCGGCGACCCGGCGGACCTGGTGGTGCTCCCCGGTGACGCGATCGGGGAGATCGTCGTGGCGCCGCCCCAGCGGACCCTGGTCATGAAGCGAGGGAAGATCGTGGCCCGCGCCGGGAAGATCACCCTCCCGGCCTGACGAGCACCACGACAGCCACCCTGTCCGCACTGTCCACATCGGACTGACCCGCTGCCGCTCGACCGGATCGCCCGCTCCCACGGGGCGCGGGAAGGCCGTCGCGGACCCGGTGACGGGATTGCGGTGACGAGGACCGCGTCGTGCCTGTCCGAGGGCACGGGTCCGCCATTCGACCCGATCACCGAACGATGGTAGCGCGACCGTTCAGGGTCTTTTCCGGTCGGCACGGAGCAATTGTCGCGTCGGCCCGGTCACGGTGCGACCGATCCGCCCTAGCCTGCCGATGTGCGGAGGACGCACAGGAGGTGCGATGAGGACAGGATCCTGGTTGGCCGCCACGGCGGTGATAGCCGGTGGGCTGGTGGGTGTCACACCGGTCGCCGTGGCCGATGTGCTGGGCGCGGGCACGCCCGGCGCCATCGAGGGCAGTTATGTGGTGGTGCTCAAGGGAGAACGCGCGCCGGATGACCTGGCTGCCCGGTACTCGGGTACGGTCGTCCACGAGTTCTCCCATGTGTTCCAAGGGTTCTCGGTGCGCATGACGGCACGCGACGCACGGCGGCTCGCCGCCGATCCGGCGGTGTCCTACGTGCAGCAGAACCAGCGGGTGAGAGTCGCCGGCGAACAACCCGACCCGCCGTCGTGGGGACTGGACCGGGTCGACCAGCGGCGCCTGCCGTTGGACGACTACTACCGGTACCCCAACACGGCGTCGAACGTCACCGTGTACGTGGTCGACACCGGAGTCCGGGTCAGCCACCGCGACTTCGGCGGACGTGCGGTGTGGGGCACGAACACCGTGGACGACCAGAACGAGGACTGCCACGGGCACGGCACGCACGTCGCCGGCACCGTCGGCGGGTCGACCTACGGCGTGGCGAAAGGCGTCCGGCTGGTCTCGGCGAAGGTGTTCGACTGCTACGGCAACGGCAGCAGCGAGGACGTCGCGGAGGCGTTGGACTGGGTGGTGGCGAACCACGCGTCCGGTCCGGCCGTGGCGAACATGAGCCTCGGCGGCGACGCCCCGGACCGGGTGATCGAGGACGCCGTGCGGCGGACCATCGCCGATGGCGTGGTGGCGGTGGTGGCGGCGGGCAACGAGTCCGACGACTCGTGCCGGCACTCGCCGTCACGGGTGCGGGAGGCGTTGACCATCGCGTCGTCCGACTGGACCGACCGGCGGTCGTACTTCTCCAACTACGGCAGCTGTGTCGACCTGTTCGCACCGGGTGAGAGCATCGCCTCGGCGTACAACGGCAGCGACACGGACTGGGGCGAGCTGTCCGGGACGTCCATGGCGACGCCGCACGTGGCCGGCGCGGCGGCGCTGCTGCTGTCCGGGAACCCCGCGCTGACGCCCGCTCAGGTGGCGACCACGTTGGTGAACAACTCCACCAAGAGCGTGGTGTCCGACCCGAGGGGCTCGCCGAACCGGCTCCTGACGGTCAACCCCGCGTACTGATCGACCCGCATCACCCCGCCCGCCTCCTCCGGACCCGCCATCGGCCGCGGTCACGCCCGCGTCCCGGTCGACCGGCCGGTCATCGTGTCGGAGGAGGCGGGCGGGGTTCGTCGATGTCACCGGCCGCGCGGGGTGACCAGCCCGGACTCGTAGGCGAGGACCACGAGCTGGGCGCGGTCACGGGCGTGGAGTTTCGTCATGGCGCGGTTGATGTGGGTCTTGGCGGTCAGTGGGCTGATCACCATGCGGTCGGCGATCTGGTCGTTGGACAGGCCGTGGGCGACCAGGGCGACGGCCTCCCGCTCGCGGTTGGTCAGCCCGTTCAGGTCCGTGTCGGCACGCGGGTGGAGCGGCTCGCTGACGTACCGGTCGATCAGCTTGCGGGTGATCGACGGCGCGAGCAGCGCGTCGCCGCGCGCGGCGACCCGTACGGCGTGCAGGAAGTCCTCCGGCTCGATGTCCTTGACGAGGAATCCGGCGGCACCGGCGCGCAGCGCGTTGAAGACGTGCTCGTCCAAGCCGTAGTTGGTCAGGATGACGACGTGCACCCGCGCCAGGGCCGGGTCGGCGGCGATGCGCCGGGTGGCCTCGATGCCGTCCATGACGGGCATCCGGATGTCGATGAGCGCGATGTCCGGCAGGTGTTCCCCGGCGAGCGCCAGGCCTTCCTCCCCGTCGCCGGCCTCGGCCACCACCTCGATGTCGTCCTCCACGTCGAGCAGCGCGCGGAAGCCGCTGCGGAGGAGCGGCTGGTCGTCGACCAGCAGGACGCGGATCACGACGCCCGGTCCACGGGTAGTTCGGCGTGGACGGTGAAGCCGCCCTCGCTGCGCGGTTCCGCGCGCAGGCGACCACCGAGGGCTGCGACCCGTTCGCGCATCCCGAGCAGCCCGACACCGGGCGTCGCGGCGGTGCCCGGCGTGGCCTTGCCGTCGTCGTCGACCCGGATGGCGAGGGCGTCCGGGCGGTAGTCGATCCGGACCGACGCCGTGGCGGCGGCGGCGTGCCGGGCGATGTTGGTCAGCGACTCCTGGACGATCCGGTAGGCGGTCCGGTCCACCGCGGCCGGCACGTCGTGCCGCTGCCCGCCGATCGTCAGCGTCGCGTCCAGGCCGGTCGTGCGGGCCCGTTCCACCAGTTCCGGGACATGGGCGAGGCCGTGCGGCGGGGACTTGCCGTCATCGCGCAGCGCCTCCAGGGTCGCCCGCAGTTCCCGGGCCGCCTCACGACCGGCCTCGTCGATCGCCAGCAGGGCCTCCGGCACCTGTTCGCCCCGCTTGCGGGCCAGGTGGACGGCGACCCCGGCCTGCACCTTGATGATCGAGATCTGGTGGGTGAGGGAATCGTGCAGCTCCCGCGCGATGTGCAGCCGCTCCTCGTCGGCGCGGCGGCGCGCGGTCTCCTCCCGGGTGCGCTCGGCTTCGTCCGCCCGCCGCTCGGCCTGCCGCAGCGCTTCGCCGGCGGCGCCGGCGGCGACCAGCCAAGCCAGTTCGAGGGCACCCCGGGACCGTGCGAGCGCCTCGCCCACGGACATGGCCTGTGCCAGGGCGACGAGCGGGAGAGCGGCCAGCATCACCACCGCCGCCACGACCGTGGCGACGCGGTGGCCCGCCCGCACGGCGGCGTACACCGCGAACAGGAACGCGACGGCGGGCACGTCGAAACCGACCGCCTGATGACCCACCGCGCACAGCCCGGTGACGATCAGGACGGGAACCGGAGCGCGGCGACGCGCCACCAGCGCCAGACCGCCGACCGCCAACAGCGCGTAGCCGAGGAAATCGATACCGGTGGCGGCGTGGTTCTCGGACAGCCCGGCGACCACCAGCGTCGCTGCCACGCAGACGGCGATCGCCCAATCCTTGACAGCGGCCGGAACGCCGGACCGTCCTGTGCTCATGCGCGCACGTTAGCCGGATCCTGTCGCGGACGACTCCTCCCCGCAGACGACCGGCCGGCTACCGCGCACGCAGTACTTCTCCGGCGCCTGCCGCGTCCGCGGCAGCGGGATGCGTCCCTTGTGGCAGCGCGAATTGCATCCGTCCGCACAACGACCGGCGGTGCGTCCGGCGGACATGATCAGGCGACATCCGAATCCCGGAAACGGAGAGGGACATGAGTTCATCAAAAGCCCTGCTGTCAGTCCGCCTGGTGCTCGCCGTGGCCGGAGCCGCCCTGATCGGAGGTTCCGGGCTCGCCACGCCCGCAGCCGCGCACGCTTCGGTCGACCGGTCGGTCGCCGCCGGCGTTCTCACCATGAGCGCCGGGCGACTCGGGGCCACCACCGCCGCCGTGCTGGGTCTGATCGGCGTGGTCGTCGGCGGGCTGGCGCTGGCCCGTCCCACCAGTCGCGTCGGCACCGGCTCGGGGCGACTCGGGGCCGTCGTGGCCTTGGCGGCGGGGCTGGTCGGGATGGCCCTCGGCGGGCTGGTCGTGGCCACCTCCGACAGTGGTATCGGCACGGGCAACGGGCGCGGCGGGGCCTACGTGGCCCTGGTGGTGGGGCTGGTCGGCGTGGTCCTCGGCGGGCTGGCCCTGGCCCGCTCCCGCCGCACCGGCAGGCTCACCGGCTGACCCGTCTTCGCCACCACGGTCGCGACGAGGGCTCCGCGTTCTCGACCAGGCGGACTGTCCGATCAGCGCGACGGCTCGTTCGAGTTCGTTCCGGGCTCTGTCCCGCGCGGGGTAGTCGCCGGTGCTGTCCAGGTCGTGCGGTGGAACGCCCCTGTACGACTGGGGCAGCCGCGTGCTCTGCCGAGCAGATGACCGACGACCGTCCCGGCTGCCCCGGACCCGAACCGGGGCAGCCGGGAGGCGGTTGCCGACACCGCCCGCCGACCGTCTAAACCGCGGGTTCGATCGCCTCGGGCACGTCGAGCGTCGCGGCGATGAGGCTCTGCGTGTAGGGGTGCGAGGGCGCCGTCAGTACGGCATCGGTCGCGCCCGACTCCACGACCCGTCCCTGGCTCAGCACGACGACGCGGTCCGCGATACTGCGCACCACCGCCAGGTTGTGCGTGACGAAGACCATCGACAGCCCATCGGCCAGGAGCGAACGCAGCAGTTCCACCACGGACGCCTGCACCGACACGTCCAGCGCGGACGTCACCTCATCGCAGATCAGGAGCTTCGGCTCACACACCAGGGCGCGCGCGATCGCGACGCGCTGGCGCTGTCCTCCCGACAGTTGAGCGGGATAGCGGTCGGCGAGCCGCGAAGGTATCTCCACGCGCTCAAGCGCCTCCCGCACACGCTTCCTGCCCTCGCGCGCGCTCATTCCGAAGTAGTGCTGCAGGGGCACCACCAGACTGCTTTCCACGCTGCGATGGGGATTGAGCGATCCGTAGGGATTCTGGAAGACGTACTGCACCCCGCGGCGGGTCTCTTTGCTGCGTTCGCCCGCCGGGGCCGGAATGGGCCGGCCCTCGAACGTCAGAACCCCCTCTTGCTCCTCGTGCAGGCCCACGAGGCACCGCGACATCGTGGTCTTGCCACTGCCCGACTCGCCGACGAGGGCCAAGCACTCCCCTCGATCGAGGCCGAAGGACACGTCGAAGATGATCTGCCTGCCGCCGTACCCGGCGTTCAGCCCGGAGACCGAGAACAGGTCCTGGCCGCCGGCGGCGACCACGTGCGTCTCGTGCGGGCGCGGCAGGACGCGGGGTGTCCGCGCCACCTCGTCCGTGCGCAGGCACCTTGCCGACGTCCCGGACGGCCCGGGCACGAGTTCCGGGCGGGTCGTCCCGCACTCGGCCACGGCGTAGTCGCAGCGCGGCGCGAAGACGCATCCGTGTCGGCTCTCATCCGCACCGGGCGCACGCCCGGGAATCGGGACGAGTCGGTGCCGGTGGGTCGCCGACGGCACCGCGGCCAGCAGGGCGCGGGTGTAGGGGTGGGCGGCGCGGATGAGCACGTCCCGGTCGGTGCCGCTCTCGACCACCTCGCCGCCGTACATGACGGTGACGTAGTCGGCGACGTCGGCCACGACGGCGAGGTCGTGGGAGACGTAGATCGCCGCCATGTCGTGTTCGCGGCACAGGTCCCGCACCATCTCCAGCACGCGGGCCTGGGTGGACACGTCCAACCCGGTCGTCGGCTCGTCGAGCACGATCAGTCGCGGTCCGGCCGCGATCGCCATCGCGATCGCCACGCGCTGCTGCTGACCGCCGGAGAGCTGTCGCGGATGGCGCTTGAGGAACGCGTCGTCGCTCGGCAGCCCCACGGTCTCCAGCAGCCCCCGGACGCGTGCCAGCGCCTCGCGCTTGGGCAACCGCAGCCCTTCGGTCAGCTGGGTCGCGAGGCTCAGGCTGGGGTTGAGCGCAGTCGCCGGGTCCTGCGGGACGAAGGCGACCTTGCTGCCCCGCGCGCGGCGCAACTGCCCTTCCGGCAGGGCGAGCAGGTCGACACCGTCGATGACCACCCGTCCGCCGGTGATCGTCGCACCCTTCCGCGCGTACCCCAGCAGGGCCAGCGCGAGCGTGCTCTTGCCGGAGCCCGACTCGCCGACCACGCCCATGACCTCGCCCCGGCCGAGCTCGAAACAGATGTCCTGGACGATGTCGTTGCCGGTGGCGTCCACCGTCACGGTGACGCCTGAGACCTCCACCTCTTTCCCCACTTCAGCGCTTCCCTTCCGTGCGGCCGACCGTCCTGGCAACGGACTCGGCGACGAGGTTGCCCCCGAGCGCCATCATGAGGATCAGCACGATCGGCGCCAGCACCGGCAGGGGCGCGATCGACAGGCCGTCCTGGTTCTCGCCGACCATCAGGCCCCAGTCCGCCGCCGGCGGCGCGATGCCGAACCCGAGGTAGCTCAGCGAGGCGATCGCCGAGACCGCCCAGACGAGCCGCATCCCGGTCTCCACCATCAGCGGCGAGGTCACGCCGGGCAGGACCTCCCGGACCAGGATCTGCTTCGGTGGCAGGCCGTTCGCCTTCGCCCAGAGCACGTACTCGCTGCCGATCACCGGAAGTGCCGCACCGCGCATCACCCGGGACACACCGGGCACGAACGCCACACCGACGAGCACCGCGGTCAGCAGCGTGCTACGACCGAGCATGGACACGAACAGCAGCACGAAGATGATCTCCGGGAAGCTCAGCAGGACGTCCATGGCGCGCATGAGCAGCGCGTCGACGGCTCCACCCTTGTAGGCGGCGGTGAGGCCGACGAGACAGCCGAGGAACACGCCGAGACCCGCCGCGAGGATCGCCATCCACGAGAGGTTGAGGCCTCCGTGGAGCAGCCGGCTCAGGACGTCGCGGCCGAGGATGTCGGTTCCCAGCAGGAACTTCCCGCCCGGACCCTCCAGAGGCTGCCCGATGATGGCGTCGGGAGCGTAGGGGGCGAAGAAGGGGCCGAGCACCACCAGGAGCCCGACCGCCGCGAGCAGCGCGAGGCCGAGCCGCGCCTGTCCGGTGCGGACGGCACGGCTGAGCACCGAGAGGTTGCTTCTCCCGCCTGCCGCTGTGCCGGTGTCCAACGGCGCTGCGACGGTGTCCAACGGCGCCGGGCCGCCGATCACCGGGTTCTCCGACGGCGGGAGGCCGGCTGTCTGATCCGTTGTCACGGCTTGCTCCTTCATCGCGACCTGCCCAAGGCGGCGAAGACGTCCGCGAGGAGGTTGAAGAGGTAGTACGCGGTCGCGAGGATGAGGATGCACGCCTGCATCACCGGCAGGTCATGGGAGTTCACGGCACTGACGACCGCCGTCCCGAGACCCGGGTAGGAGTAGACGTACTCGACCACGACGACGCCCGTGATGGTGACCGCGGCGACCAGGCTGGCGGCCGGAAGGCTTGCCGCGACCGCGTTCGGCAGGGCGTGCCGGAACAGGATGCGGCGACTGCCGAGCCCCTTCAGGATCGCCGTCTGGACGTACTCGCTGTTCATCGCGTCGATGAACGAGGCCCGCACCAGACGTCCGAGGTACATGACGCCCATGAGCGTCAGGGTGGTGACCGGGAGGACGAGTTCGGCCGGGTGCCACCAGGGCAGGTCCCCCGGCGGGATGTTCGAGACCCCCGGCAGCACACCGAGCACCGACGTGGCGAAGAACGCGATCAGCAGCATTCCCACGACGAAGGCGGGGAGTGCCGTGAACAGCGAGGACACCGCGACGAAAGCCTTGTCCAGCGCGCTGTCGCGCTTGTAGGCGCTGAACACGCCGACGATCACGGCGAGCGGGAGGATCAGCACCAGCGACATGAAGCCCAGGGTGAACGAGTTGAACATCCTCGGGCCGACGATGTCGCCCACCGGCTCGCCGTTCTCCAGGGAGGTCCCCATCTGCCCGGAGAGCACGCCGCTTAGCCAGTGCCAGTACTGGCCGAGCAGCGGCTGGTCGAGCCCGAGCTGCTGGCGGAGACCCGCCACCTGCTCGGCCGTCGCGTCCTTGCCGAGGATGATCCGGGCCACGTCCCCCGGCAGCGCCTGGGTGACCAGGAACAGCAGCACCGAGACCAGGAACAGCACGAGCACACCGACGAGGAGCCGACGTACCAGCCACGGGATCGTCGCGTTCTTCGGTCCCGGTGGCGAACCGCGATGGCGGATGCGCATCCGCGTCGTCAGTTGAGACATGGAGTTCAGCTTTCGACTGTCACGTTCGTCAGGAAGGAGAGCGGGCGGCCGTTCACGTCCGGCACCAGTCCGCGGACGTTGCTGCGGTGCGGCATGAGCACGTTGACGAACGCGGGCGTGATCGTCGTGCCCTGTTCGTGCTCGATCTTGTGCATCTGGTTCATGATCGCGCACTGCTCGTGCTCGGGTGCCAGGAACAGCTGGTCGGCGAGCCCGACGAAGGCCGGGTTGTCCCAGTGCGTGGCGTTGCCGACACGTCCGGGCAGGAGCCCGCCGATCACGGTCGGCAGGTAGGGGATCGGGTTGAAGTCGATGAACACCGGCCACTGGCCCCACTTGGACAGCAGCTCGGGAACCGTGACCACGTTGACGGCGACCTTCACCCCGGCCTTCGCGGCGTTCTCGGAGAACACCTGGGCCAGTTCCTGCATACCGGGCAGGAGTCCGTCGGTCGTCACCGAGAACGACAGGTCGCTCTGCCCCGCCTCGGCGAGGAGCCTCTTCGCCTGCTCGATGTCCTGCTTGCGCTGGGGGATGTCCGGGGCGACGCACTGCGGCGTGCCACCCTCGTGGTCGTTCGCCACCCGCGCGTACCCGCCGAAGGCGTTGGACACGACCTGCTCCCGGTCGATCAGGAGCCGCAGCGCCTGCCGCACGCGCAGGTCGTCGAAGGGCGCCACGGTCGTGTTGAGGCCGATCCGCAGCGTGAAGTCACCCTTGCTGTCGAGGAGTGCGATGCCGTTCTTGCCCGCGAACGACTTCGCGATGGTCGGAGTCGCACCCGAGGCGATGTCGACCTGGTTGGACAGCAGGGCGTTCGCCTGCGCCTGCTGGCTGGGGAACTCGATGATGTCGACCCCGCCGAGCTGGGGCTTGTCACCCCAGTAGCCGTCGAACCGCTCCAGTTTGGACTGCCGCCCGGCGGCGAAGTCCTTGACGCTGAACGGTCCGGTGCCGATCGGCTTCTCCGGCACCGAGCCCGCCTTGGTCATGGGCAGCAGGACGTTCGCCCAGATCTCCTTGAACGGGGCGAAGGGCTCGCTCAGGCCGACCCGGACGGTCAGCCCGTCCACCGCTTCGACGGCCTTCGGGTCGATCTTCTCGATGAACGCCAGCCCTTGGACGGCGTGCGCCGGGTCGCGCAGGTACTTGATGCTCGCCACCACGTCGGCGGAGGTGAAGTCGCTGCCGTCGGTGAACTTGACGCCGGGGCGGAGCTTGATCGTCCACTCGCTGAAGTCGGCGTTCGCGGTCATGTCCGTGGCGAGGCGCCACTCGCGCCGCCCCGTGTGGTCCAGGCGGGTGAGGCCCTCGTACAGCAGAGCGCTGCGGAGCTGCTGGGTGGGGCTCTGGTTGCTGGCGTAGGGGTTCAGGCTCTCGCCCGGGTCGGTGGCGGCGGCGATGCGGAGCGTGCCGCCCCCGCTGTTCCCGGCCCGTTCCGGAGGAGCGCAGCCCGCGAGCGCGGCGGCGATGAGAACGGCACCGGTCGCGATACCGAGCAGCCTGGACGAGGGACGTCGGGCCGGCGTGGCTGACACGACGACAGGCCCGGGGCGTGGGGGTCTGCGCAACACTGGGCAACTCCAGTTCCGAGTGGGCGGACGGACTCGGTTCTAACCCGTTAGATCAGCTCCCCCTCGCCTGATCCCGGATGAACTTCGCCACACAGTACGTCGCGTCACGGCCTGACGGAAGAGGTTCCGGAGCAGTTTCTAAACGCTTAGAACGTGTTAGCCTCGGCGCCGACCGCCAGGGGGAAGCACATGGAGGAAGAGGCCCGATGACCAGTCAGTACGAGCGCCTGTTCGTCAGGAAGATGCCCAACTGCATCGACGACCTCGTGAACGAGGGAGCCGCCGCCGGCGTCGTCGAACCGGACAACGTGGGCGAGGCGCTCGCGCTCATGCGCTCGCAGGAAGTCCCGGAGAGCAAGATCCACTTGACCTACACCTGGATCAGGGAGTGCGACTCCCCCGTGCAGTGGGTGAAGGAGCACGAGCACGACTACGACGAAGTCCTGATCTGGCACGGCAACGACCCGGACAACGTGGACGACCTCGGCGCGGAGATCTACCTCGACATCGAGGGCGTCCGGCACACGATCACGACCAGTGGTTCGGTCTACATCCCCGCGGGCGTCCGCCACTGCCCGCTCGGCTTCAACCGAGTCGACCGCCCGTTCCGCTTCAGCGCCCTGTCGTTGAGCCCGAACTACGGGTCGGACGAGCACGAGCCCGCGAAGTAGGGCGTGTCCGAAGGCGTCAGCTCCGCCGTGTGCTCGCGCGGCGGGGCCGACGCGACACGCCGTGCCCGACCGCGAAGGTCGAAGGCCGGCGAAGAACGAGCTGCCGCACGACCCCGGCGGGCACGCGCACTTCCACGCCTCGGTGACTACCCGCCCGGGGCTACCCGCCTGTGGCTACGCCGAGCCGCGAAGCATCCGAACCCTGCTCGCACCCGCACGTCACGCCGATGCTGAGCGTGCCGTCCAGGACCACCGACGCCCCTGAACCTCCACCTTCGTAGAAGGTCTCGTCCAAGGCGTCGAACGCGCGGACCGCGAGCTGCTCGAACGGGAGGCTGATGGTGGTGAGCGGGAAGCTCCCCAGCCGCGCCTCCCGTATGCCGTCGAAGCCCACGACCGCCAGGTCGTCGGGTACGCGCAACCCGAGGTTGGTCGCCGTGCGGATCGTCACCAGCGCCTGCTCATCGGTCGTCGCGTAGATCGCGCGGGGTCGGTTCCCGCTCTCCAGGACCTGCCTCACCGCACGCTCCGCTTCGACCCGGTCGAAGGAGGACCGGATGAGCCTGCCCTCCGTGGGCAGGCCCGCACTCCGCATCGCCTGGCGCCAACCACCCTCCCGGCCTTTCGCCGGGCCCGCCTCGAGCTCACCGGCCACGCAGACGATGTCCTCGTAGCCGTGCCGGATCAAGTGCTCGACGACGAGCGCGGCGCCCTGGAGGTCGTTGAAGGTCACGCTCGGCGAGGTGCTGTCGGGGCTGGCCCACTGCACGTAGACCCGAGGGGTCTCGTCTTCCTGGCGCGGCTCTTCGCCGGTCGTCACGAAGATCCCGCGCGGGCGCAGCTCGGAGAACGCCTTGCCGTAGTCGTCCCCGAGCGACGAGTGGTAGCCGGTGTTGCCGAGCAGCGTGAGCAGGCCCCGGCGACGCCCCTCCGCCTCGATGCAGCGCGAGAGTTCGCCGAAGAAGGCGTTCGCGGTGTCGGGCACCAGCAGGCCGATGAGGTTGGACCGGCCGCCGCTCAACGCGCCGGCGAGCGGGTTGCGCCGGTAGCCGAGCATCCGGATGGCCTCTTCGACCTTGATCCGCGTCTTGTCGGAAACCGGACGGGGTCCGCCGTTGAGCACGTAGCTGACGACAGCCGTCGAAGTCCCCGCGAGGCGCCCCACGTCGTGGAGGGTGGGCCTACGCGCCGGACGCGCCGTGCGCTTGCTTCCCACGCTCCTGCTCCCTGTCACTTCCCTGGTCGCCCCGGGCTTCCGGCCACCGTTCGCGCCGCCGCCTGTGACGTGGTCACAGCTTTATTCTAGAGCACATGGGGCGACTCACCGCCGCACGCCGATGCCGCCGCCGGCGACCTCGACGACGAGCCCGGCGCCCACACCGACGCCCACTCCGCGGCCCCATCCCCGGCACGGGCTTCCACCCGACCAGCCGAGCGGGACGGCACCCGGATCGCCGCTCCCGGTGCCGCTTGAAAAATCGGTTGGCGGGCGTGGGCGGCTCCCGGATAGCCTCCGACCCGTCCTACCGTGAACTCGTGGGCGTCCCGCCCTGGAAAGCAGCTGATCTATGCCCCGGCATGGGCCGAGTGTGCCTCGCCACCGCACCTCGGCCGGGTCCTGTAGCTGACCGCTTCGGCGCGTCGGCATTCCCGGCATCGTCCGGTGCGGCTTCGGGCTGCCCGTTCTGCCAACACGGCCCGCCCCACGGGGTGAGGACCGCTCGGCCCCTCCGGCCTTCGACCGTACAACGTACGAGATCCGGCTAGGAGCGTTCCGGGTGTCCAACACCAACGAAAGATCCAACCCGTCCGACTTCGGTTCGCGCACGGAAACCTTCGCCTGCGTGTGGTGCGGGCTGACGGTCACCGCGCGGGCCCCTGACGGCGGGCGGCGCAACCACTGCCCGAGCTGCCTGCAGTCCCGGCACGTCCACGACCACGTCGCGGGCGGGCCGTCCGAGTGCCAGGCACGGATGTCACCCATCTCGATCGCGGTGCCGCGCAACGGGGACTGGAAGATCGTCCACCGCTGCACGCGCTGCGACGAGCTGACCGCGCACGGGGTGCACGGCGACGACAACCAGCTCATCCTGATGCGGCTGGCCGTCCGCCCGCTCGCCCAGCCGCCCTTCCCACTGGAGGTGTTCGGCAACCTGTGAGGTCGTCGGAGACGGGAGGCAACCATGCCACGACGCAACCCACGGCACCCCGACCGGCGCACCCAGCGGCGGAAGGACGTCACGCACCGGGCCGACCAACGGCCGGGCGGGGCGTTCCGCTGCGCGGGCTGCCGGCTCGACGTGCCGCTCGGCGCGCCCGGCACGGCACACCGCAACCACTGCCCGCAGTGCCTGATCAGTCTGCACGTGGACGGCCGGGTTCCCGGCGACCGCGCCGCCGACTGCGGCGGGCGGATGGAGGCGCTGAGCCTGTTCGCCCGGCCGGACGGTGAGTGGATGCTCATCCACCACTGCCTGGTCTGCGGGGAGCTCAGCGCCAACCGCATCGCCGGCGACGACAACCCGCTGGCGCTGCTGAGGATGGCGGTCCGACCGCTGTCCGACAGCCGGGTTCCGGTGCGGGCGTTGCTCGCGCTGTGAGCCGGAGCCCCGGCGTCGACCCTCGTCGACGCCGGGGCCCCGGTCCCACCCGCCGGCCGACGTGCCACCGCCGCCGGGACTGCGTGCTCCGCGCCGGTCAGTCCCAGGCGTCGGCGAGGGTGCGGGCGACGGCAGTGCCGAGGATCCGGACTCCCCGGGGTGAGCCGGGGTCGATGCCGGTCAGCTCCCTGGCCCGGTGCAGCCGGTAGTCCAGGGTCCGCGGGTGGATGCACAGCGACTCCGCGGTGCGCCGCCGGTCGAAGCCGTTGTGGTAGTAGGAATCCAGGGTGGACACCAGGTCCGGCCCGGCGGCGAGGCGGCGTGCGACCTCGCGCAGCCACCGGTCGACCCGGGGCAGCCGGGCCACGGCGAGTTCCACGAAGACGTCGGCGACGCCGTGCATCCGACGCGGCGTGGTCCGCATCGGCGCGACCCCCGCGGCCTGCCGCGCCAAGTCCACGGCTTCGGCCAGCCCGCGCACCCGTCCGCCGGCACAGCCGACCGCGCAGGGCCCGCCGAGCAACTCGGCGAAGTCCCGGACCACCGCGGGCGCCGCGTCGTCGGACGCGGACGGCAGCCACGGCGGCACGAGCCCGCTGCTCGGCACCAGGGCGATGAACTCCGATGGCCGCGCCCAGCTCATCGGCAGCTGGTGCTGCTTGAACAGGTGCTCGACGACGTCACCGCGCGACGGCAAGGCACCGGCCGGGTCTGGTACGCGGACCACCACCACGGTGTAGTGGTCCGACAGCCGCAGGCCGAGGGAGCACGACACGTGGCGCGCCATCACGTCGTCGTCGAGCAGCATCCCGGTGAGCAGCGCAACCCGATCGGCCACCGGCAGGCAACGCTTCTGCCCCTCCAGGAAGCCCTCGAAGTAGGCACCGGTGCCGATCACGCCCTGCGCGCCGAACCAGCCGGTGAGGCCGAGCAGGTCGGCCAGGTCGTTCGGGCCGGTCGCGTCGTGGATCTCGTGCAGCATCAGCGTGCCGTGCAGCACCACGGCCCGCCTCACCGACGCCAGCGAGACTCCTTGCGCGCCCCGCTGCGTCCCGATCGAGGCGATGTGGGCGCGGTCGTCCTCGGACAGCGGCCGTTCGTCCGACGCCAGGGACACCGTGCTGCGCCGGAACCACACCGCGTAGTCCAGCATGGCGGCCTCGGCGCGCGGGTCTGCCGCCACGGCGCCGTACTCGAACAGCTCGCGCCCGTAGACGACGACCTCGTTGCGGGCGTTCGCCTCCGCCCGTCTGTCCAAGGCGACGAAAAGACCTCTCATCACGACTCCCGGCCCGTGGCGGCGACGCCACCGGGCAGGGAGATGCTAGTGAGTCATCCGGGGTCCGGCGCGAAAACCGGCCTGGTGGCGGCACAAGATCGGCCGCCCGGCGGTACTCGGGCTCCCCGTTTGCGCAGAGTGACAAAGTGGCGGGCACCCGGGCCGCGCGGACGTCGCTGTTTCACGAGGCGCGGTCCGCCGGGGGCTTGACACGCTGGCGACCCGAAGTCCCCGCCATCCACCCCCGGGAGATGCACATGATCCGCTCGCGATCCAACCGCGTGGCCGCGCTGCTGGCCGGCGCCCTCACCACGGTCGGCGCGACGCTCGTCGCCGCCGGCCCGGCCACCGCCGCGCCGACGACGACCTACACCTGCAAAGACCCGCTCAGCGGCGTGGACTTCCTCGCCTCGTGGACGGGCACCAAGGACACCGACGTCATCTGGGCCCAGCCCGGCAGCGTGCTGGTCGCGCTCGGCGGCGACGACTCGGTGTTCTCCGAGATCGCCGGTCCCGCCTCGATCGCCTGCCTCGGCAGCGGGGCCGACACCTTCGGCCACAGCGACCTGCAGCAGACCTCGGTCGGCGCCTTCCGGGTGCGCGGCGAGGACGGCAACGACACCATCACGGGCGGCACCGGCAACGACGTCCTGATCGGCGGCAACGGCAACGACACCCTGGTCGGCGGCCCCGGGCAGGACCGGGTCGACGGCGGGCCCGGCGTGGACCGGTGCGACGCCGAGACCGAGGTCAACTGCGAGTTCTGACCCCGCAGGGCTGGGCCACCCCCGCGCGGACGTGGCCCAGCCGTTCGCGGGTCCGCGTCCGGTCAGAGGAAGTCGAACAACGGCGGGAAGATCAGCACCACGATCCACGCCCAGACGGCGTACACCGGGAGGTAGCCGATCTGCCAGCGCTCCAACGCCGCGAACGGTGTGCGCCGGCCGACCAGGCGCAGCAGCAGCCAAGCCGACCAGACGAGATTGGCCAGCAGGATGGCGTTCTCCCCGAGTGCCGCCGCCTTGTTGGGTGTGGTGCCGTACTCGGTGATGCGCCCGATGATCTCCAACAGCACCAGCACGTCGATGGCCAGTGCGCTGACCACGAGGGCGAGCTGGAGCTTGTCGAACAGCACGGGCGGGGCGAGCGGATCGCGGGCCGAGATCGAGTAGAGCAGCAACCCCAGCACCACCACCAGCAGCAGGTCGAACAGGATCAGCGCTTCCCGCTCGACGTCGATGCCGGCGTCGGCCAGGCCGAAGGTGACCAGGAAGGCCAGCAGCACCGCGGTGAACAGCGGGGTGAACAGCCGCGTGAGCACCGGGGCGATGTTCTCGACGACACCCTGCTTGTACTCGACGAGCCACCCGGCCACCGTGACCGCGGCGGCGGCGCCACAGGGGATGAGCCACTGCGTCACGAAGCCTTCCGGGGAGATCCCGATGGCCTCGAAGGTCCCGAACGTGAAGGCGATCAGCACACCTCCACCCAGGGCGATCAGGACGTAGTAGACGAACCACTCGCCGGTGAAGCGGACGAAGTCCATGCGTCGGCGTGGCGCGCGCACGTCGTCGGACACATAGGCCAGACCGACCACGAACCACAGGGCGATGGGAAGGTGGATGCTGGTCAAGGCCAACGACTGGGACTCGTCGGTGAGCTGGTAGGCGTTGGCCGCCACCGCACCGAGGGCGAACAGCGCGCACAGCACACCGATCAGCCCCCGCCCGGCACGACGGCGCCACGCCAGGAATGCCGCCAACCAGGGCAGTGCGAACAGCCCGAGGTTGGGCGCGTAGAACGCGACATCCTCCTCGAACCCGAGGCCGAACAGTTCCGGCACCTTGATGGACACCGCCGCGCCCACCGCGCAGGCCACCATCGCGACCAGGTCCCGCCGCGACCGGGTGTCGGCTGCGGGACTGCCGGACTCGCCGGTCAGCACCAGCTGCTTCCACAGCCGTTCCGAGTGCTCCCGGGCGAACTCGCGGGACAGGTCGTCCAGGCTGCCCATGCGCTTGACCGCCACCAGGAACGCCTCGTCGGCGTGGAGGCCGGCGGCGACCAGCTCGTCGACCGAGCCCCGGAGGTGGTCCTCGAGCTCGTCGGCGTCGGACCGTCGCAGCTCCGGCCGGCGCTCCACGTAGTGGCGCCACTGGGCGAACTGGGGCTCCAGCTCCTCCCGCCCGTCCGGCTCGGTCATGCGTGGCCTCCCAACGGGAACGCGAGCAGCGGCCGACGGTCGCCGGGCCAGATCTCCTTGAGCGCGTCCACGACGGTGTCCCACTGGCGACGTTGCTCGGCGAGCTCGGCCAGGCCGCTGTCGGTGATGCGGTAGTACTTGCGCCGCCGCTCCCCCGCGACCGACTGCCAGCTCGCCTCCACGTGCCCGAGGCGCTCGAGCCGGTGCAGCAAGGGGTAGAGCAGTCCCTCGGTCCAGTCCAACTCCCCACCGGACAGCTCGTTGATCCGCCGGAGGATGGCGTAGCCGTAGCTGTCCCCCTCGGTCAGGATGCCCAGCACCATCGGTGTCGCCGAGGCGGCCACGAGATCCTTGGTGACTTTCACCAATCCCCTTCCCCTCATACCTAGAACGCTGATGCATAGTAGTTCTAGGTATCAACCGGTGGCAAGGCGGTCACTCAGGCCGAGCACGCGTCGGTCGGCGACGACGTGCGCCGGGTCGAGACCCCGTCATCGGCCGGGGGTTCGCGCGGCTGTGCGGTTTCGCACGCGGTGCGCGGGGTAGCGATTCGGTATGCGCTCACCGGATGACCGGCAGCCCGTACCGCGCGGTGGCAGTTCGTTCGCCGAACTGGCGCAGCGCTTCGCCGAACGGGTCGCCGCGGTGCGGCCGTGCGTGGACGCGCAGTACGTGCGCCCGGACTGGGTGCAGCGCAACGCCGAGCTCGAACGCGACTTGCTGCCCGTTCCGCCGGTGGACTTCCTGCGCCATCCGTCGATCGCGTTCCAGATGTTCGTCAACGAGCGGCTGCTTCCGCACGAACTGCCGTACGTGCGTGCACGACTGACCGACGAGAGCCTGCTCGCCGAACCGTCGGTGGGTGGGCCCCCAACGGTGCCGTTGCCGGGCACCGACCTCCGGACGTCGTCGAACACCGTGCACCAGCTGTTCCACCTGCTGCGTTACGAGGAGGCGACCGGGCGGCGGATCGACGACGCCGCCACGATCGTGGAATGGGGCGGCGGGTTCGGCGCCCTGATGCGCCTGATCGTCGCCAGGCACGGCGGCGAGCCGACCTGCGTCATCTTCGACACCCCGATCTTCAGCGCCGTGCAGTGGCTGTACCTGTGCGCGGTGTTCGGCGAGGAGCGGATCGTGCTGCACGACACCGCGCCGGTGCGACCGATCCGTGGGCGGGTCAACCTCGTGCCGATCGGCCTGGCGGGCGCGACGGAGGTCGACGCGGACCTGTTCATCTCGAACTGGGCGCTCAACGAGAGCATGCCGAAGGCGAAGCAGGACGTGGTGGACCGCCGCTGGTTCGGCGCCGACTCGCTGCTGCTGGCCATGCACGCCGAGGACCCGTTCACCGAAGCGGTGCGGGCCGCGGGAGCGAGGGCACTGCCCGTCGGCGACTTCTTGCCGGGCCAGCAGTACCTGGTCACCTGATGCGGTGACCAGGTACTGCCGGCCGGGCTCGGACGAGTCCCCCGATTGCGGAGCGGTCCGGTCGGCCCTCTACCCGGCCATCGAAATGTCCCAGAAGTCGGCGTAACGGCCGCCCCGGCGCAGCAGTTCGTCGTGGCTGCCCTGCTCCACGATCCGACCGCCGTCCAGGAAGGCGACCCGATCGGCGCGTTGGACGGTCCGCAGCCGGTGCGCCACCATCACCACCGTCCGACCCCTCATCAGCCGCTCGATGCCCTCGTGGACCGCCGTCTCGTTCACCGGGTCCAGTGCGGAGGTCACCTCGTCCAGCAGCACGATGGGCGCGTTCTTCAGCAGCGCTCGCGCGATCGAGACACGCTGGCGCTCACCACCTGACAGCAGTGCGCCGCCCTCGCCGACCTTGGTCGACCACCCTCCGGGCAGCCGTTCGACCACCTCGTCCAGCTGAGCCGCAGCCGCAGCCGCCCGTACCTCGGCGTCGGCCGCGTCGGGACGGCCCAGGCGCACGTTCTCCTCGATCGTGCCGTCGAAGAGGTACACCTCCTGGAAGACGATGGCGATCTGCGCCATCAACACCTCGCCGTCGATGTCCCGCACGTCCACGCCGCCCACGCGCACCGCGCCCGCGTCCACGTCGTAGAACCGCGCGAGCAGTTGGAGAAGGGTGCTCTTGCCCGCACCCGACGGCCCGACCACGGCAAGCCGCTGTCCCTCCGGCACGGACAACGACACGTCGTCGACCACCGTGCGGTCGCCGTGCCGGAAGGAGACGGAGTCGAACTCGACGTCATGGCCTTCCGGCCGGATCGGTTCACGGGCTTCCGGCAGTGGCTCGGTGCCCAGCACCGTGTCGAGCCTCGCCAGCACCGAACGTGCGCTGCGCAGCCTGCCGCCGAGATCCGACAGTGACAGCAGCGGATCCGCGCAGCGTGCGGCGAGCACCAAAAACGTCAATACCTCTGCCGCACCGATATTTCCGCCGAGCGCGAGGTGCGCACCCAGGACCAGCAACACGGTGAACATCGCCTGCACCGCGAGCGTCAAGGCCACCGCACCGGGCAGCGCCGACAGGATGGTCCGGTGGGATGCGCGTTCGACTGCGAGCAGCGAGTCGTCGAGCAACCGGAAGCGTTCGGCGGTCCGGCCGCCGGCTCGCAGTACCGGTTGTGCCTGGAGGTATTCGACGACTCGCGCGGTGGCCTCGTGGTCGCGTTCGGCGCGCTCCGCGTCGACGGCGGCCATCGAGCGCCCCGTCCGGTGCTGGATCGCCGCCACGACCGGTACCGCGACCGACGCGGCCAGCCCCATCCGCCAGTCGAAGGCGAGCATCACGACGACGATCGTCAGCGGAGTCACGCAGGCGGAGATGAACGGTGCCAGCAGATGCGCCGCCACGCCCATCGCCTGGAGGAGGCCGCGGCCGGCCATGACGGACACCTCCCCGACCCGGCCGGCGCTGTACCGGCCGATCGGCAGGCGGGCCAGGTGGTTGCCGAACCGGTGGTACAGACCCCGCAACAGCGTGGCGCCGACGCGGAAACCGGACAGGTCGCTGCGGTAGCGCAGCACCGCGTAGACCGCGACCGCAGCCCCGAACGCGGCGAGCCAGGGCCGGGCATCCCCGGGATTGCTCCCGAACAGTGCCCGCAGCACCGGCACGAGCAGCGCGTAGGACAGACCTTCGGCGATCGCGGTCACCGCCATCAGGGCCACGGTGCGTCGCATCGGTCGGGTGTACTCACGTCCGAGCACTCGCAGCAGCATTCGGATCATCGCAGCTCGTCTCCTCGCGGTACGCCACGGGTTCCGGTCCCATCGGCGATCGCGGATCGGCGGGAGCGCCAGAACGCGGCGAACTTCCCGTCCTGTGCCAGCAGCTCGGCGGGCTTGCCGCGCTCGGCGATCCGCCCGTTCTCCAGCACCACGACGGTGTCGGCGTCGGCGACCGTCTCCAGGCGGTGGGCGATGACCAGGATCGTCCGCTCGCCCGCCTGCGTCGCCAGTGCCCGGCGCACCGCCTGCTCGGTCCGCGGGTCGGCGAAGGCGGTCGCCTCGTCCAGCACCAGGACGGGCGCGTCGGCGAGGAGTGCGCGGGCGAGCGAGATCCGCTGTGCCTCGCCACCCGACAGCCCGGCCTCGTCACCGAGCACCGTCTCGTATCCGCGCGGCAGTGCGAGGATCCGATCGTGGATGTCCGCCAGCCGGGCAGCGCGTACCACGTCGTCCAGGTCGGCATCCGGCACCGCCAGCGCGATGTTGTCCGCGACGGACGCGCGCAGCAGGCGAACGTCCTGGAAGACGAAGGACACCGTCCGGTAGAGCTCCCGGCTGTCGAGTTCGCGCAGGTCGACACCGCCCAGGGCGACCGAACCGCGGGTCGGGTCGAAGAACCGCGGCAGCAGCCGGACCAGCGTGGACTTCCCGCTGCCCGACGGCCCGACGATCGCGGTGACCGTCCCGGGGTCCAGCACGAGGTCGATCCCGCGCAGCACCTCGTGGTCGTCGGAGTAGCCGAAACGGACGTCACGCAGCTCCACCCGGTGACCCCGTGGTGCGACCGGGTGCGCCGGCTCCGGCAGCGGCGGCACCTGGAGCACGTCCCGGATCCGGCCGACCGCGCGCCGGGCGGCCTGCAGGTCGTCGAAGCCGTGCCCGAGGGCCGCCACCGGGGCGGTCAGGCCCAGCCCGAGCAGCAGGAAGGGCAGCAGGTCGGCCGGGGCCAGACCGCCGTCGGTGATCAGGGCCGCACCGCCGATCAGCACGACCAGCAGCACGAACGGCGGCGACAGCGCCAGCTGCATCCCGGCGGCGATGCCGGAGACACCGCGCACCCACCGGAAGAAGACGCCCACGAAGTCGTCCGCGGCCGTGAGGAACCTGCGGTGGGCGCGCCCGGATCCGCCGAACGCCTTGACCACCGCGATGCCCTGTACGAACTCGACGACGGAACTCGAGATCCGCCCCATGGCCCCGTCGAACTCCTCTTGCTCGCGCCGCCGGGTCGGGGTCGTCATCAGCGGGACCAGCGCCACCGCCAGCACCACCGGTACCAGCGTGATCAGCGTGAGCCGCCAGTCGACGGTGAACAGGTAGACCAGCGACACCAGCGGCACCACGAACGCGGAGACCAGCTCGGCGGGGGCGTGGGCGATGAACGGGTGCACGGCGCCGACGTCCTCCCCCACCACCTTCGCCAACTCGCCGGTCCGACGCCGGGAGAACCAGCCGATCGGTACGCGCCCCAGCCGCGCGGCCAGTTGCCGGCGGAACGTCAGTTGCACCCGGCTGTCGAGGACATGCCCGATCCCCGACGACGCGGCCGTGAACAGCAGTCGGACGAACAGGCCGACCGCACCCGCGACCACGACGAACCAGACATGACCGTGGTCGACCGGACCGGACGACAACAGCACACGACCCAGTTCGACGACCGCCAGCAGCGGCGCCAACCCCGCGATGGCGCCGATGACCTGGAAAACCACAACGGTCGCGAAACCCGGGAGGTACGGGCGCAGCAGCCCTGCCGCGCTCCGTCCCGTCGCAGGACCGGCGTCCGGTGGTGGTGTGGACCGCACGCTCGCCCCGGCAAGGTCAGTGGTGGTCAACGCTCCCCCTCTTCGACACCACGGTCGGCCGTGAGGACCTCATCCGGCCAGGGCGCGGCGCAGTGCTCCGCCGAGTTCGGCGTTCTGCCGCTGCGACACGTCGGCGGACAGGATCGCCTGCGATCCGTGGAACGTGCCGGGCCACTGGTGCAGCTCGACCGGCACGCCGGCCTGGAGCAGGCGCAGCGCGTAGGCGATGTCCTCGTCGCGGTTCGGGCAGAACTCCGCGGTGGAGACGTAGGCGGGTGGCAGGCCGGACAGGTCGGCGGCCCGCGCCGGGGCGGCGTACGGCGTGGCGGGCGCGGAGCCCAGGTAGTGCCGCCACGCAGCGGTGACCTTGTCGCGGGTCATCCACGGCGTATCGGTGAAGTTCCGCGCCGACCACGTTTCCTGGCGGTCGTCCAGCCCGGGCTGGCTGAGCAGCTGGAAACGGATCGGCGGCCCCTGCTCGTCGCGGGCCCGCAACGCCACCCCGGCCGCGAGACCGCCGCCGGCGCTGTGGCCTCCGACCGCGATCCGCTCCGGATCGACGCCCAGTTCGGCCGCGTGCCCGACCGTCCACGCCAGCACGGCCCAGGCGTCGTCCAACGCGGCCGGGAACGGGTGTTCGGGCGCCAGGCGGTACCCCACCGAGATCACCACCGCGCCGGAGCTCTCCGCGATCCGGGCGGCCCACGGGTGCTCGGTGTCCACGGTGCCCATGACGAACCCGCCGCCGTGCAGCCAGACGACGGCCCCCTGCGCCCGGTGCGGGCGATAGATCCGCACCGGCACGTCCGGCTCCGCGGGCACCGTGCGGTCCTCGATCTCCATGCCGGAGGTGTCCGGTGCGGGCACCGCAGCGGCCAACTCGGCGAACTTCGTGCGCGCGGCCACCGGATCGGACAGCTCGGCCCGGGGGAACAACGGGAGGAATGCTTCCAGTTCGGGATCCATGTCGACCATCCTCACGGTCGACCCCCCGGAGATCATCCGCCGCGCGTCGCGCAAACCGCCCGCATCACGCACCGGTCGTCGCCTAGCCTCGCGTCATGGAGGCACTGGCCGAACGGTTGTCGCACCTGGACCCGGAAGCCGGGGGCGCGCTCCGGGTCGTGATGTTCTACGACACGCTGATGCGCCGGCGGGTGGACATCCCGGCGCTCGCCCGCGCCTCGGCGAACCTCGCGGAGTGCGTGGTCGGGGTCCGGCTGCACGGCACGGGACGGGTGATCCGCATGGGGCCCGACGGCCGCCAGGCGCCCGCTCCGGAGCCGCCCGCGTCCACCACGGCACCGATCACCCTCGACGAGGAGGAGATCGGCACGGCGTGGCTGGAACGCCCCGGTCCGCCCCTGCCGCTCGACGACCTGGTGCTGGACCGGCTCGCCATCGCCGCCGCGGCGGTCGTCGAGCGGTACGGCCCGGCCCGCACCACCATGGCCGACCCCGCCCTCATCGAACTGGTGATCAGCGCCGACAGCGACGAGGCGGCCAGGGCACGCGCGCTGCGGCTGCTCGGTTTCGCCGCCGACCTGCCGATCCGCGTCATCGCCGTGCGGTCGCCACTCCCGCTCGACCGGGTCGGAGCCCTGGTCTGCCCGGCCCGCCCGGTGAAGGCGGCTCCGGTCGCCGACGTGGGCGTCATCCTGGCCACCACCGTGGACCCGGCCCGGTTCCCGACCGGGGTGCGGGCGGGCATCGGCGCCGGCGGAAGCCCGGACCGGTCCTGGTGGGAAGCCCGCACCGCCCTCCGCTTCACCACCCCGAACCAGCCCGTCGTCCACTACCACGACCTCGGGGCGTTGGCGCTGCTCGCGCAGGTGCCCCGGGACGCCGCGCGGGACAACGCCGACGTGACCGCGATCGCCCGGGTCGGCGGCAACCCGGAGGACCTGGACACCCTGGACGCCTACTGCGCCACCGGCTCCCTGCGCCGGGCCGCCGACCTCCTCCACCTGCACCACAGCAGCGTCGCCCGCCGGCTCGACCAGCTCGGCCGGACGCTGGGCATCGAGCTGACCGAGCCGACCGGGCTGATCAGGGCCAGGCTCGCCCTCACCGCCTGGCGGCTGCTCGACGCCTGAGGAAGCTCCGCGCTGACGGAACGGCCGTCCACCGCACCGTCAGCGGCGCCGCAGTGACGGGTCGAGCAGCGCGGGTGGCGTGTCGTGCTTCTCGTGCGGGGCCAGGTCGACACCGGGAGGGACGATCGCGTCGATCGCGTCCAGCACGTCGGCGGAGAGCACGGTGTCGGCGGCGGCGAGTTGCGAGTGCAGGTGGTCCAGCGTGCGGGGGCCGACGATCGCACTGGTCACGGCGGGGTGCGCGGTGACGAATCCGAGCGCGAGCTGGATCATGGTCAGGTCGGCCTCGGCCGCGACCACGGCCAACTGCTCGACGGCGTCGAGCCTGGCCCGGTTGGCGGGGATGGTGGTGTCGAAGCGTTGCGGCATGAACGTCGAGCGGTTGGTGGTGATCTCCCGGCCGGCGCGGACGGCACCCGACAGCCAGCCCGACGCCAGCGGGCTCCACACCAGCACACCGAGCCCGTACTGCTCGGTCACCGGCAGCACGTGGGTCTCGACGCCGCGTTGCAGGATCGAGTAGCTGGGCTGTTCGGTGACATAGCGGCTCAGGTGGTGCTCGCGGGCGGCCCACTGGGCTTGCACGAGGCGGTACGCGGGGAAGGTCGAGGAACCGAAGTACCGGATCTTCCCCGCGCGCTGCAGGTCGGTCAACGCCGACAGCGTCTCCTCGTCGCTGGTGCTCGGATCCCACCGGTGGATCTGGTAGAGATCGACGTGGTCGACCCCGAGCCGGCGCAGGCTGTCGTCCAACGCGGTGACCAGCCAGCGCCGGGAGCTGCCCCGGTGGTTGCGCTCGTCGCCCATGGGCATGTTCGCCTTCGTGGCCAGCACGACGTCGTCGCGGCGGCCGGCGATGGCTTTGCCCACCAGCCGTTCCGACTCGCCGCCGCCGTACGCGTCGGCGGTGTCGATGACGTTGATCCCGCCGGCGAGAGCGGCATCGACGACAGCGGTGACCTCGTCCGGGGTGGTGCGCCCGGTCCGGCCGAAGTTCATCGCGCCGAGCGCGAGGGAGCTGACCTGCACACCGGTGCGGCCCAAAGTGCGGTACTGCATGACCGTGTCTCCTCCGTGGCGGGTGACGCGTGGTGGCGGTGCGTGGCTTGGCCGCCGGCTCCGGCTCTGTCATCATGAGCAAACGGAACGTTGTCCCGTTTGACCATACGGAACATTGTCCCGGTTAGCAAAGTCGGCAGCGGAGGGACGGTGCGGTGGACGACGGCGACTGCGGCGCGGGGAACGTGGCCAAGCCCAAGCGGGCGGATGCCAGGCGCAACAAGGAGTCCCTGCTCGACGCGGCGGGCGCGATCTTCGTGACGTCGGGCGTCGAGGCGCCGGTGCGCGACATCGCGGCCAAGGCCGGTGTCGGGACGGCCACCATCTACCGGCACTTCCCGACGCGGGCGGACCTCGTCATCGCCGTCTACCGGCACCAGGTCGAAGCGTGCGCCGAGGCCGGCCCCGCCCTGCTGGAGACCGAACCGACCCCGCACGCCGCACTGGGGCGGTGGATCGACCTCTTCGTCGACTTCCTGGTCACCAAGCACGGGCTCGCCGAGGCGTTGCGGTCCGACCACGCCGGTTTCGACACGCTGCACGCCTACTTCCTCGACCGCCTCGTGCCCGTGTGCGCGCGACTGCTCGACGCTGCCGCTCGTGCCGGCGAGATCCGGGCGGACCTGGACGCCTACGAACTCATGCGCGGCGTCGGGAACCTCTGCATCGGTGCCGCCCAGGATCCCCGCTACGACGCACGTCGACTGGTCGGACTCCTCATCGCGGGTCTACGCCGACCGGACTGACCTCCCGAAACTCCGCCGGATGGTTTTGGCCAAATGCATCAACCATTGCCATCGGTTTCGCACGGGCGTCCGGTGCAACAACCGCGGATTCTCGCCGGCGCACACGATGACGACCTCCCCAGTCAGCGCGCAGTGGAATAATCTTCCGTCCGACTTCCACGCTCCCATTTCCGGTGAAAGTGTTGGCACATCCGGAGCAGGGCGGCGGGCCGAACGTCCGAAGTTTCCGGGGCGCCCTTGAAACGGTCGGTCGGACTGGCTAGACAGCGCTGTGCGAGGAGGAATCGGGATGGACAGGATGACGGTGGAGTTCTGCCTGCTCGACGACGTCCAGGCGCTGGTCGCAGGCGAAACCGTCGACATCGGTCACACCCGTCAACGGGCGGTGCTGGCCGCGCTGCTGGTCGACGCGAACCGCGTGGTGCCGGTCGACCACCTCGTCGACCGGGTGTGGGGCGAACAGCGGCTGCCGGTCCGGCCGTCCAGCGCGGTGCAGACCTACATCAGCCTCCTGCGGCGTGCCCTGGCCAAAGCCGAGGGCGCGACGATCGACCGGCGGTCGGACGGCTACCGGATGTCGGTGGACACCGCCTCGGTCGACCTGCACGTGTTCCGCCACCTGATCGACCGGGCGCGCGACGCCGAGGACGACGCTCGCGCCGTGGACCTGTTCAAGCAGGCTTTCAAGTTGTGGCGGGGGCAGCCGTTCGGCGCACTCGACACGTCATGGCTCGCCTCGATCCGCACCGCGCTGGAAGAGGAGCGGTACACCGCGCAGCTCGATCTCACCGACGTCCTGCTCCGCCGGGGGCAACACGCGGAGCTGCTCACCGACCTGTCCGACCGGGTCGCCCTGCGCCCGCTCGACGAACGCCTGGCCGGGCAGTTGATGCTCGCCCTCTACCGCAGCGGACGCCAAGCCGACGCGCTGCGGCACTACGAGAGGACCCGACGGCGACTGGCCGAAGAGCTGGGCGCCGATCCCAGCCAACCGCTCCGGTCGCTGCACCAACGCATCCTCGCCGCCCACCCGGACCTCACCGCACCGACGCGGCGGTCGACCCCATCCTCCGCCGCACCGGCTCCGCTCCCCCGCCAACTGCCGGCTCCACCCGGGACCTTCACCGGCCGGGCGCACGAACTGGCCGAGCTGACCGCCGCCCTGGACGCCGGTGTCGCCCGGGGCGGCACGGTGGCGATCTCGGCGATCGGCGGTGCGGGCGGGGTCGGCAAGACCTGGCTGGCCCTGCACTGGGCGCACCGGAACACCGACCGGTTCCCGGACGGCCAGCTCTTCGTCAACCTGCGCGGCTTCGACCCCACGGCGGCACCGCTGCCGGCGGCGGTGGCGCTGCGCGGTTTCCTGGATGCCTTCCAGGTCGACCCCCACACCATTCCGGCCGACCCGGAAGCCCAGGCGGCGCTGTACCGGAGCCTGGTCGCCGGCAAGCGCATGCTCGTCGTGCTGGACAACGCCCACGACACCGCCCAAGCCGTGCCGCTGCTGCCCGGGAGTCCGCTGTGCACCGTCCTGGTCACCAGCCGGCACCAGCTCCCCGGCCTGATCACCGGGCACGACGCGCGACCGCTCACGCTCGACGTGCTCGACCCGCCCGACGCGCGGGAGCTGCTCGTCCGCCACCTCGGGCACGACCGCGTGGCGGCCGAACCGGACGCCGTGGACGAGCTGCTCGCCTGCTGCGCGGGCCTCCCGCTGGCGTTGAGCATCCTGGCCGCGCGAGCCGCCGCCCATCCCGACTTCCCGCTCGCCGTGCTGGCCGAGGAACTCCGCCAGGACCGCGACCGGCTGGACGCGTTGGACGCCGGCGAGCTGTCCGCCAACCTGCGAGCGGTGTTCTCCAGCTCCTACCGCGCGCTCGACACGGCGGCCGAGCTGTTCGGGCTGCTCGGCTCGGCACCGGGACCGGACATCGGCCTGTGCGCGGCGGCATCCCTGGTCGGCCGGCCGCTCGCGGCCACCGCCGACCTCTTCAGACAGCTGGAACGGGCCCACCTGGTCCAACAGCACCAGCCGGGCCGCTACCGGATGCACGACCTCATCCGGCTGTACGCCACCGAACAGGCGCAGCGCCACCCCGACGCCGACCGCGACGCGGCCTACCGGCGGTTGATCGACTTCTACGTGCACACCGCCGCCGGCGGCGACCACCTCCTGGAGCCCCACCGCGCACGGATCGAACTGGATCGACCGGAACCCGGCTGCGCCCCGCAGCCGCTCGCCGACCCGGCCGCCGCGACGCAGTGGTTCGCCGCCGAACACGCCTGCCTGCTCGCCGCGCAGGAGTGGGCCGCGGACCGCGACCGGCACGAGCAGGTGTGGCAACTCGCTTGGACGCTGCACACCTTCCAACGCAGGCAAGGCCACCTGCACAACGAGATCACCACGTGGCGGACCGGGCTCGAAGCGGCCCGGCGGCTCGGTGATCCGACCATCGCCATCCAGGCGCACCGCTGGCTCGGCGACGCGTTCACCAGGGCGCAGCGGCACGACGAAGCCCACGACCACCTCCGGCAGGCCCTCACGCTGGCCGAGCAGTCCCAGGACGTCCGAGGCCAAGCGCACACCCACCACGCCTTCGCGTGGGCGTGGGAACTGCGGGGGGACCACCGCAACGCCTTGGTCCACGCGACCCGCGCGCTGCGGCTGTACCAGGTCCTGGGCGACCAGGTGGGCGAAGCCAGGGCGTTCAACCAGGCGGGCTGGCACCACGCCCGACTCGGCGACTACGCCGACGCCCGCGCGTTCTGCGAACGGGCCCTGGTCCTCAACCGCCGGCAGCAGGACATCGACGGCGAGGCGGCCACCGGGGACAGCCTGGGCTACATCGCCCACCAGACCGGCCGGCACGCCGACGCGCTGCGCCACTACCTCCACACCCTCACCCTGTTCCGCCGCGTGGGCAACACCTACCAGACGGCCGACACCCTGGAACGGCTCGGGCAGACCCACCTCGCCCTCGGCCGGCCCGCCGAAGCCCGGCTCGCCTGGTCGCAGGCGTCGGACCTGTACCGCGCCCACCGGCGCACCGCCGACCTCGACCGCGTCCGGCAGTGCCTGGCGGATCTCGACGGCTGAGGCCGCGCACGCTCCTCTGCCGCGAGTCGGCCCGCAGGCGGCCGGTACAGGGCGTGAGCCGTGCCTCGCCGCCGCGCCGTGCGCGTACGAGACGACGGCGAGGGCACGGATCACGTCAGCGGCACTGCCGGTGGCTGCCGAACGGGTCGTCGAGCGCCCGGCCGACAGACCTCCACCCGGTGAGTTCCTCGACCGGTCCCGACGACGTGGCGGCCGCGTCCTGTGGAACGACTTCGAGGTTCTCATGACTCCCCTGCCGCCGAGGTGCCCCGCCGATGGCGCGACACCCGCACCTGAACACCGGTCAGCGTGGACCACGGCGCTCCGGCACCTCTTTGGGACGGCTTTGGTGGCCGGGTCGGACCGGGTTCGCGGGACGACACGGCGCTCGTCGCCGGCGGTCCGGAGAATCGTCCCTCGTCGGCAAGCACCCGGGCGCCCGGCGCGCGATACCACAGCTCGAACAAGGTCGTCGCCGTGATCGGCACTTGCGCGCGTGATTACTCCGCTGCCTTCGGCGGAACAAGGTCCGCGGAAGAAAGCTCCCTGAACGGGCGCTGGCCGTACGGGTCGGCCAGTGAAATGCAGTCGTGGGACGAAAGGCGCAGGATGTGGCACGGCTACCCGGACGGCCGCTTGTCTCCGGCGACGAACGGCAATAAATTCATCATGAATCTTCTCCCATCGCCATCCATCGCCAAGCTTCGTTCAACGCGCGGTCCAGCCGTGGCTTTGTCGCCATGAGGAGTCCCACCGCGCGGACACGTGAGAAATCGCAGCGGCGTGTACACCCGGAGCAGGTCCGGGGGCCGGAACAAAGCGGCCACGGAACATCCTCGGAACGCTCCCGTACACGGGTTGTTCGTCGAGCAGGCTCGCGCGAATCCATGGCGGCCCCGCGACCCCGCGGCAACGGAGAAACACACCACCGGCCGAGGAGGCACCATGACACCACAGAGCCAGGCAACCGATCTCGTGGGACGGCTCGGCACGCTGCGCGCGGAACAACCGGTCGGCAACGCCGTTCTGGACAAGGTGAACGACGGCACCGTCACCGAGGGCGACCTGCGCGGGATGGTCCTGACCGAACTGCAGGCCCACCAAGCGGAGCTGGTGGCCTACGGCGTGGGGCTGGCGAAGTACCCGCACTCACCGGCGACGCCGTTCTTCACGCAGATCACCGAGCTGGTCGCGAACGCGACGCCCAAGCTCGTCGCGTGTGCCCGTGCACTCGGGCTCGGGGACGCCGACCTGCGGCGCAGGGAGCCCGACCCGACGATCTACGCGTTCAGCGGCTGCTTGTCGTGGATCGCGGTGACCGGCCGCCAGGCGTCGCTCGCCCTGGCCCTGCACACCGACATGACCGTCTACTTCCCGGACTGCCTCGCGATCGCCACCGGGGTGCGGAAGTCGGCGCTCGCCGCGCCGGACGAGTTCTTCGACTACTACGAGGGGACGGCGTCGGAGGAGCTGCTCGCCCTGGCGTCGGAGGTGGTCGACGACGGTCTCCGCCGCGGCGACGACCCGGACGAGGCCGTTTTCTCGGCCCGCCTGCTGGAGGCCAACATCGGACAATTCTGGCGCGCTGCCGCCGAATCCTGGTCCTGACCACGTGGACGGGAGGGGATCACCATGCGCGTCGGCATCGTCGGGGCCGGGATCGCCGGCCTGGTCACCGCCTGGCTGCTCGACCGGACGTGCACCGCGACCGTGCTGGAGGCCCGTTCCCGGGTCGGGGGGAACGCGCGGTCCGCGACGGGGTGCGTCGACGGCGTGGCCGGGGTGTTCGACCTGGGCACCCAGGAAGTCGCGGCGGACGAGTCCTCGCTGCACACCGCCCTGCTGACCGCCGTCGGCCTCGATGAGCGGCACCTGGCCGACGTCCCGTCCTCCCACACGTTCTCCGCAGCGGGGCACGCCTTCCCGCTGCTGGTGGGCAACCACCCCGACCGACCCGTTCACGTGGGCCGCGGGCCGGCGTGGGAAACGGTGCGGTCATTCCTCGAAGGCGTGGGGGAACCACCGGACTGGCACGTCCCGTTCGGTGCGGTGGTGGAGCCCTTCTCCCTGCCTCCGGAGGTGCGGGACCACGTCCTGTACGCCCTGCCCGCCAGTCTGTTCGGGTGCCCGGTGGCGGACGTGCCCGCGCTGTCGGCGCGTGTCGTCCTGACCGATCTGCTGGGTGTCGCGGACGACACGGTGCCGCGGGCGCGCATTCTGCGCAGCGGCATGGAAAGCCTCGCCTGGGCGCTGGCCGCGCAGCTCACGACCGCCGAGATCCGCACCGGGGCGGAGGTCGACCGCGTCGAACGCACCGACGACGGGTACCTGCTCATCGACACCACCGGCCGCCGCTGTGCGGTGGAGCAGCTGGTGCTGGCCGTACCGGCGCCGACCGCGCTGCGCCTGCTGCCCCCGTCGATGACCGGCCCCGGCACGCCGCTGCACGTGTTGCGCCGGTTCACCTACCGGCCGCTGCGCTACGCCCTGCACCTGGACCCCGCCTACGTGCCGCACGACCGCTCCCTGTGGTCCACCCAGAACCTGGTCAGCCACGACGGCTGGGCGGAGGCCAGCTACTGGTACGGACCCTCCTACGGCGTCGACGTGTTCAAGAGCCAGATCACCCACCGCTCCGCACCTCCGCGCCGGGTCCTGGCGACGAGCACCTTCCAGGCCCTGTCACCCACGACCGACGCGATCGGCGCGAGACAGGCGCTGGCAGCGCTGCAAGGACACGACGGCCTGCACTTCGCCGGCCACTACACCACCGGACCGGGTGACCAGGAGAGCGCGATCGCCTCGGGAGTCGACGTGGCCCGCCGGATCGCACCGGACAGCACCCGTCTGCGGCTACTGCCCACACCCTGACCCACTAGGGAGGACCTCATGTCCGGCACCGACTCCCCGACGCTCATCGACGTGCTCATCCCGTGCGTCGACGTGTCGGTCGGGCGTTCCACGGAGGCCACCGGCATCTCCGGCGTACAGGACCCGTGGAACCCGGTCGAGCTGGTCAGGCGCTACGCCGAAGCGGGCGTGCGACGGGTCCTGCTCGACTTCATGGACACCTGGGAGCGGGTCGACGAAGCGGTGCGGATCATCGCCGGCGTGGCCCCGTCCGTCGAAGCCGTGGTGTCGCTGCACCACGGCCGCATCCCCTCGGTCGAAGCCTGCGGGACGCTGCTGGAGGCCGGCGCCGCGGCGGTGTCGGTCAGCACGAGCGTGGTCACCGACCCGGACACCGTCTCGGCCGCCACCGCGCGCTTCGGATGCGACCGGGTGGTGGGCACGGTCAACGCCAGGGTCCGGCACGACGGGCACGGCGGGCACGACGGCTGGACGGTCTACGTGGACGGCGGCGAGGAGGCCACCGGGATCGACGTCGTCCCGTTCGGGCGGACGCTCGCCGAACTCGGCTGCGGGATGGTGATCGCCAACTGCGCCGACCGCGAGGGCACCGGGCTCGGCTTCGACCACGCGCTCACCCGCGCCCTGGTCGACGCCACCGGGCTGCCCGTGGTCGCCTCCGGCGGCAGCCGGAGCATCGAGGACCTGCACCTGGGCATCACGGCGGGCGGCGCTTCCTACGTGCTGGCCAACAGGATGCTGCACTCCGGCAGGGTCTCGCTCCAGGACGTCCGCCGCAGCCCGTTGCCCGGCGGGCGGTGACCCGTGCGCAGCGTCGTCTTCTCCCGCCACGGGCCCGCGTCCCGCGTCGTCGCCCTGACCGGGCGGCCCCGCCCCCGGCCCGGCGCCGGAGAGGTCCTGGTGAGAGTCCGGGCGCGCCCGGTCAACCCGTCCGACGAGCTGTACGTCGAGGGACGTTACGGCCGCCGGCCCGCCCTGCCCGCCGTGCCGGGCTTCGAAGGCGTCGGCACCGTCGAGGAGACCACGACCGGAAGCCCCGCCGTAGGGCAACGCGTGGCCGTGTCCGCGCAGGGAACCTGGCAGGAGTACGTGGTGGTGCCGGAAGCGGATCTCATCCCGGTACCCGACCGGCTGCCGGACCACGTGGCCTGCCAGCTCACCGTCAACCCCCTCACCGCGCTCCTGCTGACCCGCCGACTCGCGTTGCGCGCCGGCGACTGGCTGCTGATCACCGCGGCAGGCTCCGCGCTGTCCCGGATGGTCCTCCACCTGGTGCGCCGCGACGACGTCCGGTGCGTCTGCGTCGTCCGCGACGACCGTCACGACGACCTCACCCGCGCCGGAGCGTCCGCCGTGGTCAACGCCGCCACCGACGACGTGGTCGGTCGCGTGCGCGAAGTGACCGGCGGAGAAGGCGTGCACGCCGTGCTCGACGCCGTCGGCGGGGAACCGGGCAGCACGGCCCTGCGCTGCCTCCGCAGCGGCGGACAGGCGGTCGTGCTCGGCATGCTCGACGGCGGGACGATCGGCGTCACGCCCCACGCCCTGGTGTTCTCCGACCTGACCATCCGCGGCTTCTGGCTCCCCTACCACCTTTCCCGCCAGTCCCCCGAAGTCCGTGCCGAACTGGCGGAACGCGCCATCGACCTGCTGAGCGCACCCGGCTTCGCGGCGCCCGTCGCGGCCACCTACGACCTGGACGACGTCGCCGCCGCACTCGACCACGTCCACCGACCAGGCCGTCACGGCAAGGTGATCCTCACCGGCTGACCCGCTCCCACCTTCCCGGGGTCGACGGCCCACGCGGTTTCCACCTGTGGCACCAGCGGGCCAGTGCGATGAGTCCATTGGCAGTCGGGCCAAGGGCCGGAAAACTCGGGACAGCGGCTGTCAGGACTCCGGTCGGCAGCAGCCGGCGGGGTGGACGACATCCGTCCACCCGGCAGGCGGTACGAGCGGCACCGCGGCTCGGACCGCACCGGTGGAGGAGGCTGTACGGACTGGTTTGTAAGGCAGTGGTTCGCGAAGCGGGTCGGGAGGGCGGCGGTGCGCGCCACCGGGGTCACGCCCCGCGCATCAACTTGATGACCGCCTGCGTGCGATCGTTGACCGCGAGCTTGTAGAAAACCGCGTGCAAGTGGTTTTTAACAGTGTGTTCGGAGATTCCAAGGGACCGCGCGATCTGCCTGTTCGACAGCCCCTCGACCAGCAGTCGGGTGACGTGCTCTTCCCGGTCCGTCAGATTCCACTCGACCGGCGCTTCGCCTTCCGGGGACGGCTCCGCGCCGTTCCGCGGGTTGATCGCCTCCATGCGGTCGAGCATTTCCCGCGCGATACCCTGTTGGGCGCGGGCCAGGCGGATCAACTCGTCGATCGTCGACGCTCCGCTCGCGTCGCCTCGAGCAGCTTCGTGGTACAAGGGCAACTCCCGCCTGCTCACCACCACTTACGAGTCCTCACTGACTAGAAACTAATTTAGGGATCGTCCGCCGACGACAATATCGGCCATTCAGGCTGCTTTCCGGTGGGCGGGACAACCGCCGGTGACAACCGTGCCGATCACCACCGGCGGTTGTTCACACCGGTGCACGACGCCACCGCGCGGTTTCGTGGCGACTTCGTCCGCCACTCGTCGCACGGCATTCGCCGGCCCGGTGGCGGGACGTGGAACCGTTCGGGCGGTGCGCAAGCGAAGCCGTTCGGGCGGTGTCCGAGCGAAGCCGGCCGGGACGGCACGAAGGATCTCCGCCGTGCGAGCCGGTTCCTCCGGTTCAGCCCGTGCGTACCGGGCTTTCCGGTTCGGCCCGTGCGGGCCATTGCCGTGGGTTCGGCCATCACAGATGGTCGAGGTGCTGCCCGCGGCGAGAGGAGCATGCATGAGTGACGTCGGGGGCAGGTCGCGACGTGGCGGCCCCGATGAGACCGACCTGGCCGCGACGCCCACCCGACCGTCGCACGCCTACACCACCGGGGGACCGACCGTCCCCGCCCGTGAGGAGACCTACCGCGCCGTCGTCGTGGGCAGCGGCTTCGGTGGCTCCGTCGCCGCCCTCCGGCTCGCGCAGGTCGGAGTGCGCACGCTGGTGCCGGAACGCGGTGGCGCCCCTCCCCCGTCCCGACGACGTGCTGGCCCACGCCCGCTTCACCGCGGCCAGGCGCTTCCTGTCCGACGCCGGCGCGGGCCGTCGTCACCGGTCCGGTCATCGCTGCCCCGCTGCAGGTCGTCTGGGAAGCGGCGATGACGGGCGGAGGGCGCGCGGCACGCCGGCCGGGCCACTTCCTCACCTCCCGGTGGAACGGCGTGCGAAGAAGACCAACTGCCCGGACTGGACCACTTCGCCGGCACGGTCGCACAATTCGACGCGCCGCCTGACCAGAGCGGTTCCGGGCCGGGTCCGACCCGGTCGGCTGTCGAGCACCTCCATGCGTGCCCGCACCTCTTCACCGACGAGGAGGGGCTTGTGGAAACGCCATTCTTCGACCGCGAGGAGTGCGACTTCGTCCTCGGTGAGCATTCCGGCCGCCACCAGCAGACCGACGCCGACACCCATCCCCAGCAGACCGTGCACCACCCCGTGCGACCCGGCGTGCACCGGGTTCCGATCACCGGTGAGATCGGCGAACGCGGCGACGTCATCAACCGAAATTCTCCGGAATCCGGTGGACGTGCGCGGGATCGGCGTCGGCGCCCAGTCGGCGGAAGACATGTCACACCCATTCCCGGGCGGCCACCGCAACGGGTTCCCGCCCGACTCCGGAGGTTATTACCACATCCTTTCACAGCCCACCCCCCGGTGCTACAGTGGGAAACCAGCAGAGTACGCCGGGTTCATGATTGGAGTAACCTCCATGGACGGCGCCCACTCCGGTGCTTTTCCCGGCTCGCCCCCGGCGTTCCGACAATCGGGTCCGACGACTTCGAGCCGCGTATTCGGCCGCTGGTTGGAGGCGGCCGGTCTGACCAGAGGCGAATTGGCCCGCGTGCTGATCCGCCAGGCCCGCGTGCGCCGGTGGAGCGCGGAGGAGCTGTCGTCGTGCCTGTGCTGGGTCGGCGACGCCGCTGACGCCGGAGCGGTGCCGCCGAGGCTCGTCGAGGCGGTCTTCGAGCACACCGAAGCGTCCCTGGACGACGCCAGCACGACGATGCACCGGGCCGGGGTGCTGTACCAGCGCGGCGTGGAACTGGCGGTCGTCGCGATGAGGGAGCGGAAAGGCGCAGCGGGACAGGCGATCCCCGGACCCCGAGCGGGTGCCGGCGACGCGCCGGTCACCGGGCGGCCCGCGGTGGGGCGACCGGGCACCGCCCACCGCCGGTTCGACTTCCTCACCCGCCGCGAACGGCAGGTCCTCCAACTGCTGGGCATCGGCCAGTCCAACCGGCAGATCTCCCGGACCCTGGGTCTGGCCGAGAAGACGGTGAAGAACCACCTGAGTTCGCTGTTCGCCAAGCTCGACGTCGGCGATCGGACCACCGCCGTGCTCGTCGCCCTCCAGCACGGCCTCATCTCGGTGGCGTGACGGCCACTCCCGCCGACACCGACCGGCCCGCGGCGGGACTGCGTGTCAGGTGGGGAAGCCGGCGACGACCGCAGCCTGGAGGTGCGCCGTCTTGAGGAACAGGTAGGAGGCTTCGCCGTAGACACCGCCCGACACCCCGGTGCCGCCGTGGCTGGGCAGCGGTGGGACGAAGTCGAGGTGCGGCTGGTTCACCTTCAACATCGCACCATTGTGGACAGTGGCCAGGAACCTCTCCGCGATGGCGGGATCGGCGGTCCACAGGGAGTTGCGCAGACCGTAGGGGTTGGCGTTCAGGAAGGCGATCATGTCGGACAGCAGCGCGTCGTCGTCGCGCCGACCCGGGACGACGACGCTGAGTACCGGGCAGAAAGTCTCCTCCCGGGTGATCGGCAGCGACGCGGCGGCGTCCAGGCCGTCGACTCGCAGCACGGTCGGTTCCAGGAACGCACCGTCGCGATGAGGCTCGCCCGACACCGTCGAACGCCTGCCGCCGCACACCAGTGACGCGCCGCCGGCCACCGCGGCGCGCACTTCGGCCAGATGTCGCTCCGCCGGCACTGGGGTCAGCACCGTCACTCCGTCGTCGGAATACCCCGGGCGAAGGGCTGATGCCCGCTGCCGCACCGCCTCGACGATCTCGTCGGCGACCCGGGGGTGCACCAAGGCCCGGTTGGGAGCGATGCACAGCTGCCCGGATGCGTGGAACGCTTCCGCGAGCGCATCGGCGGCCGGCGCCACGGGGGCGTCGTGCCACACCACGACGGTGTCGTTGCCCGACAGTTCGAGCACGGCTTTCTTGCCGTGGCGCAGACATGCCTGCTGGAACCGCAGTCCGCGTTCACTGCTGCCGTAGTACAGGATGTCGTCCACCCGCGGATCGGCAAGCCATGCCTGCAACACCGGTCCGGCTTCTGCCCCGAAGAAGTTGAGCGCGCCGGGCGGGGCGCCCACCTGTTCCATCGCCGGCACCAGCACGTCGCGGAGGAGGAACGCGGTGCTCAGCGCGAACTTCCGGGGAATCCGGACGACCACCGCGTTGCCCGCCAGCAAGCCGTGCAGTGCGCCGGTCGTCGCGCTGAAGACCGGGGCGTTGGACGGCGGATGCACGGCGAGCACCCCGTCCGGCTTGTACCGCAGCACCAGCCTGCGATCCCCCTGGCGCCACTGACGATCCACCAGACCGCGGTACCACCGGCAAGCTTCGTCGCCGAACAACCCGAGCAACGAGTCCAGCTGCCAGTCCGCGATACGCGCCGGGCACCCCTCGGCGGTCATCAGCGACACCAGTTCCCCACGCAGGCGCTCGAGCAGCCGGCAGAACCGGCCTCCCAGCGCGAACCTCGTCGTCGTGGGTGTGTCCGCCCATCGGCGGGCCGCTGCGTGGGCCGCGGCCGTCGCGGCGCTCACGTCGTCCGGCGAAGCGATCGCGCAGTACCCGAGGATCGCGGGGTGGTCCCCGGGGGCGGTCGTCCCGCTCAACCGCTCGCAGGTCGCCGGGTCGTCCAGCGACAGCCGCGCCGACAGGACCGGTTCCTGTGCCACTCCCACATCGTGTCCGGCGATGTAGGACCGGGCGGTGCGCCGTTCCTCGCGGTTCACCGAGTCGTCCATGCCTGCTCCAGGATGCCCGCGCGGTGGCGTCCGTCCGCGAAGTCCGTGTGGTCGAGCACCGCCGTCACAGCAGGCGCGTTGTGCCGCACGCCGACACAGGTGAACTCGCCCACCGCCCCGAGCAGCCGCCGCCGCGCGGTCTCGCGATCCGGTCCCCAGGCGGTCACCTTGGCCAGCAGCGCGTCGTAGTGGGGCGGCACGCGAGTGCCCGGCGTCAGCCACGTGTCGACCCGGATGCCGGGCCCGCCGGGCAGTTCGAGATCGGTGACCGTCCCCGCCGACGCCGCCCAGTCGCGGCGGGGGTCCTGCGCCGTGATCCGCGCTTCGATCGCGTGCCCCCGGAGCTCCACCCGGTCCTGGTGCAGCGGCACGTCCGCTCCCGCCGCCTCCGAGATCATCCAGGTCACCAGGTCGCAGCCCGAGCGCGCCTCGGTGACCGGGTGCTCGACCTGGAGCCGCGGGTTGACCTCGGTGAAGAACGACTCACCGGCTTCGGCCACCAGGAATTCAAAGGTGGCGAGGTTGCGCAGGCGGAGGTGGCGCGCCCCCTGGACCGCCCAGTCGGTCAGCCTTCGCCGGTGCTGCGTGGAGAGCCGCGGTGCCGGTGACTCCTCGATGACCTTCTGGTTGAGGTGCTGCGTGGTGCAGTCCCGCTCACCGAGGTGGACGACGCCACCCCGCGCGTCGGCCAGAACCTGCACTTCGACGTGACGGGCGCCTTCGACCCACTTCTCCAGGTAGAGCCGCTCATCGCGGAACAGTGCCCGTGAGGCGTCCCGGATCCGGGGGAAGGCCTCGGCCAGCGCGTCGGGGGTGTCCGAGCGCGTGATCCCACGGCCTCCCCCTCCGGCCACCGCCTTCAACGCGACCGGGAAACCGAGGTGACGCGCGTGCCGCAACGCGTCGGCCACGTCGGTCAGCGGGCGGTCCGTGCCGGGCAGCACCGGCAGTCCTGCCGCCCGCATCTCGCTGCGGGTGGCGATCTTGTCGCCGAGCAGGGCGATGTGCTCGGGCGGTGGGCCCACCCACACCAGACCGCTGTCGCGGCACGCCGCGGCGAAGTCGGGGTCCTCGGCGAGGAACCCGTAGCCGGGGTGCACGGCATCGGCGCCTGCCCGAGCACAGGCGTAGAGCAGTGCCGGGATGTTGCGGTAGCTGTGATCGGGCGGCGCGGGGCCCACGCACACGCTGTCGTCGGCCAGCCGCACCGGCAGGCTGCGCCGGTCGGCGGACGAGTGCGCGACGACGCTCCGGATGCCGAGTTCACGGCAGGCCCGGACGATGCGCAGAGCCACCTCGCCCCGGTTGCAGATCATCAACGTGCCGATCATGTGCCGCTCCGCGGTGGAGCGGCCTCGTCCGGGACCAGTTCCACCAAGAGCTGTTCGTACTCGACCACCTCACCGTCACCCGCGTGGATTCCGCTCACCGTGCCGGCGTGCGGAGCGATGACCGGGGTGGACACCTTCATCGCCTCGACGAGGCCGAGGCGGTCACCGGCCGCGACCCGGCTACCCACGTCCACGAACGGCGGTTCGCCCTGGGCGGGACAGCGGTGGAACACCCCCACGGCGGGCGCTGTGACCGAGACGGACTGCCCGACCGGGGTCGGGAGGTGTCCGGGAGCGTGTCCGTTGCCCACGGCCACACCATGGCTTGGTGCCGGCCTCTCCCAGACGACGTCGACGTCGAACTGCCGGGTCCGGATCCTGACCCGCCGCACGCCGGTCGGCCTCACCAGGCCGAGAACCTCGCCCAGGACTTCGACCGCTGCCGCACCGGCCTCTCGCGGGTCGGGCAGGCGGGGTTCCGCGGCGTCACCGCACGAGTTCACGCCGATCCCCCTCCCGGTCGACGGGTCCGGTGACGTCGTCACCGGGCAGGCACCAGTCCCGGCCGAGGGCCCGCAGGCGGCGAGCGCGGGCGGCGACGATCGTCCGGACGGGCCTGGCCCGCAGCTCGTCGAGGTGGCGTCGCAAGGCGTGGCGCAGGAGATCGGCAGCGCGGGCGGGGTCGGTGTGCGCTCCACCCGGCGGCTCCGCCACCACCTCGTCCACCACCCCGTGCCGTCGGAGGTCGACGGCGCGCAGGCCGAGCGCACGAGCCGCGTCCGGGGCCTTGGCGCTGTCGGAGAACAGGATCGCCGCGCAGCCTTCCGGGCTGATGATCGAGTACGTGGCGTTCTGCTGCATCAGCAGGCGATCGCCGATCGACAGCGCGAGGGCACCGCCGCTGCCGCCTTCACCGATCACCGCGCACACCACCGGCGTGGCGAGCCCGGCAACGGTGATCATCGTCTCCGCGATCGCCTCCGACTGGTTGGCACGCTCGGACCCGGCACCGGGATGTGCTCCCGGGGTGTCCACGAGCGTGACCACCGGCAGGCCCCATCGCGCCGCGAGCACCATCAGCCGCGTCGCCTTCCGATAACCGCTGGGGCGCGTCATCCCGTTGTTGCGTCCCTCGGGAGGGCCGCAGGTGATCCGGTCGTGTCCGATCACCACGACGGCTTCGCCGTGCAGTCGGGCGAACCCGCCGAAAACGACGGGGTCTTCGCCACTCCGACGATCGCCGTGCAGCTCGAACACATCGGTGAACATCGCATCGAGGTAGTGGCGCAGCCGCGGCCGGTGGGTCGCGCGCACGCGCCGCACCGCCTCCCAGGGGTCGATGTCCTCGTCACAGGGCGGCATCGCGGGCGCGGGCGCCGGTTCCACGGTCGGAGGTGCGACACGCGTCCCCGCGTAGGAGACCAGTCGGCGCAGCACCCGCGGCAACTCCGGCCTGGTCGCCACCGAGTCCACGTGACCGTGCCGGAGCAGGAAGGACGCGCTTTGGAACTCCGGCGGGAGCTGCTGCCCCGACGTCTGTTCGATCACCCGGCGCCCGGCGAACCCCGCGCGTGCGCCGTCCTCCGCGATCACCACGTCACCGGCGCTGGAGAACGACACGTGCACCCCACCGAGTACCGGGTCGGTCAGCACGCTGATGTAGGGAATCCCGGCGTCCCGCAACGAACGAATGGCTGCCGCTGTCTTCGCGCCTTGCTGCAGGGCCAGGACGCCTTCCTGCATACGCCCACCACCGGACGCCGACACGGTCAGCAGCGGGATGCGCTCGGCCGACGCGATCTCCGCTCCGCGAGCCACCTTCTCCCCCACCACCACGCCCATCGATCCGCCCATGAAGTCGAAGTCCAGGACCACCAGTGCGACCCGGGTACCGCCGATGCCGGCGGTACCCAGCACGGCGGCTTCCGACAGGCCGGTCCGCGCACGGGCCTGCTCGTACCGCGTCGGGTAGGGAACGCGGTCGGTGAAGCGCAGCGGGTCGCCCGGTCGGAGCGTCGCGTCGTGTTCGACGAAAGTGCCCGCGTCGACGAGGAGAGCGATCCTGCGGCGCGCCGACATCCGGAAGGGCGACGCGCACCCGGGACAGGTCCAACAAGGCTCCAGCACCCGTCGCGACCACCAGCCGCCGCACGTCGGACATCGACGCCAACGGTCGGCGGTGGCCCGGATCCGGGCGAGCAGTGCGTCGGCCATGATCACCGCTCCTCGCCGTCGTCGTGGCGGAAGTCGCCGGTCCGATCGTCCCCGTCACGAGGAGGTCGCGCGAAGGGCGAAGGTCCTGGGTCTGCGGGCCCGCCGACCGCCGGGAGGCAGTGGTCCACTGCGTACTGCGCACCACCTCTTCGGTACGTCGAATCGAGGTAGCACGTGGCAGCAGGCAAGGACGGCGAGCCGATCGCGGTGGTCGGGATCGGCTGCCGGTTCCCACGGGTCCGAGGCCCCCGTGAGTTCTGGCGGGCGTTGTGCGACGGTGTCGACGCGGTGGACGACATCGGCGATGAGCGTCCCGGTTTGGCGGCGTTGCTGGTGCCCGACGCCCAGAGCCGACACCGGCCGGCCCACCGCATGGGCTTGTTGGAGGACGTGTCGGCGTTCGACGCGGAGTTCTTCGGCATCAGCCGCCGCCAGGCCGCCCACATGGACCCGCAACAGCGCCTGATGGTGGAGACCACGTGGGAAGCGTTCGAGGACGCCGGGATCGTTCCCGGCACGCCCGCGGTGACCGGGGTCTGCACCGCGCAGCTCGCCGGCCACTACTGGCCGTCGCTGGTCCGCGACGGGGTGCTGGACATGTACGGGTCGCTCGGCGGCGGCATGCGCGGCGCGTTGAGCGGGCAACTGTCATTCTTGTTCGACCTGCGCGGACCCAGCTTCGAGGTCGGCAGCGGCTGTTCGGCCGGCCTCGTGGCCGTGCACCTCGCTTGCCGCAGCCTGCGGGACGGGGAGTGCGACACCGCGCTGGCCGGCGCGGTCCACCTGATCCTGGGCCCGGACGAGAACATCGCCTACGCCCGATCGGGAGTCCTCAGCAGGTCGGGGCGGTCCGCGTTCGCCGACGCCTCGGCCGACGGGTTCGCGCGTGGCGAGGGTTGCGCGGTGGTCGTGCTCAAACGGCTGTCGACCGCGCTCTCGGACGGCGACCGCGTGTACGCGACCATCCGCGGCACCGCCGTCAACAACGACGGTGGTGCCGCGGCGAGCATGCTCGCCCCCGCAGGGGTGACGCAGGAGCAGGTTCTGCGGAACGCGTATCGCGACGCGGCTACAGCTCCGGCGGAGGTGTCGTTCGTCGAAGCGCACGGTGTCGGCACACCGGTTGGCGACCCGGTGGAGATCGGGGCCCTCGCAGCGGTTCTCGGTGCGGGAAGACCACCCGACCGACCGCTGTTGTTGACCTCGCTCAAGGGCAACTTCGGACACCAGGAGCCGGTCTCCGGGCTCGCGGGATTGGCAAAAGCCTGTCTGTCACTCCACCACCGTGTGCTTCCCCCGACCCTGCACCACTCGACTCCCACACCGGCCATCGAGTGGGACGGGCTTCCGTGCTCGGTCGCCGTTGCCGCCACGCGTCTCTCCGGGAACGGTGAAACGCTGGTAGCCGGAGTGAACTCGTTCAGCGTGACCGGCACGAACGCACACGCCGTGATCGCCTCCGCACCGCGTCGGGCACACCGTGACCAGCGCCGTCCCGGACCTCACCTGCTCCCCCTGTCGGCACGGCACCGCGACAGCCTGACGCAGTTGCTCCTGGCATACGCGGACTTCGTGGACGAAGCGCGGGACGTGCCGTTGGCCGACATCTGCCACACGGCGGCCGTTCGCCGGGCACACCACAAGCACCGGCGTGCGGTGTGGGCCTACGACCACGCGGGGATGGCCGTTGCCCTTCGACGCGCCTCGGAAGACCTTCGTGCTCCGACCCCACCTCGGGATGTGGTGTTCGTGCTGCACCACGGTCAGTCGGATCCGCACCTGGTCGCGGAGTTGAGCCGACGCAGCAGGCCTTTCCGTGAGGCGTACGAGACCGGGGCGGCACGAGGTGCGGGCTCCGGCGTCGGCCGGTCGCCGCTGTCGGATGGCCTCGTCGCGCTGTGGCGCAGTTGGGGCGTCGAGCCCGCTTCTGTGGTGGACGACGACTCCGGACCGGTTCCGGGGACCACTGGTGAACTCGTGCTTCGGCTCGGGCCTTTCGGAGCGTCGGTCGGCGAGGTGCCCGGACCAGGTTCCAGTCCGCTTGAGTCCCTTGTGGACAATGCCGGTTCGCTCTACGAATCCGGGTGTGAGTTGTCGTGGGATGTGGTGTCGGGTGCGGGCGAACTGGTCGACGTACCGCTCTATCCGTGGCGCAGGACTCGTTACTGGGCTCCCACCACAGGCGGACCGGCCGAGCGCCCGCATCCCTTGCTGCCGGATCACGGCACCGAGCACCGGTCCGTGGAGTGGTGTGCGCCGCTGCCCGCCGATGCGGGACGCACACCGCTGACACCGGGTGGTCTGGTGGAACTGTCGATCGCCGTCGCTCAGCGGCTGTGCGGGGGAAGCAGCCCGCAGGTGCGCGACCTCCGCGTGGTGCACAACCCGAGACTCGTCGCGCCGACCGAACTGCGGGCGATGGGAACGACTGACGCACCAGGCAGATGGCGGTTCAGCATCGGCATCGCCGCCACCGGGTCCAACGGCGGAACGCCTGCGGTCGCGTCATCCGCGGTCGGCGTCGCACATGTCCTGCGCGCCCGCCCGTCGAACCTCGCATCGGAACGGGAGGACCTGTGGAAGCGGTGCCCGGAGCACGTGCGACCGGACGAGTTCGAAGCATGGCTGCGCCACTCGGGTGTGCCCCAGGGCCCCGGCGTGCTGAGCTTGAGCCGTGGCCCGGTCGATGCGCTGGTCGACATGACGACCGCACATCCGAACGCGCATCTCTTGCGTTTCGCAGTGCTCGACGTGCTGCTCGCAACTGGTGCCATGCTCCGTGGACTGCCCGGCGAGGAGACCACGGAGGTGTTCCTCGAACACGTCACCATGGCCGAGCGGCTGCCGCACAGGGTGCAGGGTCTGGTGTCGTCCGCCGACGACCACGTGGACATCCGGGTCTGTGACGACAACGGCACGCTGGTGACTCACTTGGCTGGTGTGCGGTGGGTGAACGCTTCCGTCGATCAGCGATCGACGGAAGCCTGAGCCAGGCGGCCGCGTCATCCTGCTCCCGCGTCACCCCGGTTTCGTGTCACCCCGCTTTTGCGTCATCCCACTCTTCGTGGAAGCAGTCGAGGAACAGCGCCGGGTCGGTGACCGCCTCGGGATCGAGGTTCACCCCGATGTGGCAGTTGCCGGCGTAGGACACCATGACAGTGGTGGCCGCACCCCGGATGACCGGCGCGAACGGCAACACCTCCAGCACCTCCGCGTCCCCCAGGCGCACCCGGCGAGGCACACCGGGGAAGTTGGACGCGAGCAGGTCGTTGCCCTGGAACAGCGACTTCGCGACGAGGACCACCAGCGCCGGGGGCAGGGGCCGGGTGGAGCGGGCCAGCACCTCCAGCGCCCGCAACGTCCCGGCCCGCCGCACGATCGAGATCTCCGCGCGCACCAACCGCACCCGTTCGCCGAAGTCGCCGGTGTGCATCGGGCCCGACACCCGTGAGCTGGCGAACTCGTTACCACCGCGAGCGGAGGTGGCGGAACGCGTGCTGATGGGTATCAGGACCGGTAGGGAAGCGGGAATCGGGCCGAAGTGCTCGTGGTAGCGGCGGAAGGCGCCGAGCAACAACGCGAGGTAGACGTCGTTCATCGACCCGCCGGTGCGCTTGCCGATCAAGCGCAACTCGTCCGCGGGCAGTGTCAGCGACTCGAAGCGCCAGGACCGGCCACGTCGCGCCAGCAACGGGGACGGCGGTGCCACCGGCACGACGGTCGCCCTGAGCACAGTCTCGCCGAACCGCACCGCCGCGCCGATCGACCGGACCGGGTGGGCGACGCGACTCCGGACGCTCACCGCCTCGTCCCGCTCGGGCACCCGGGGAAGACCGGGCAGCTCGTACTCCGGCCTCTCGGCCGGTTCGCCCGGCATCCCGCCACCCGGCACGGGCGTGTGCAGCATGGCGAGGAGCTGCGCCGCGGCCAGGCCGTCGCACAAGCTGTGGTGCAGCTTCATCACGTACGCGGCACCGTCGGCCAGGCCTTCGACCAGGGTCGCCTCCCACAGCGGCCTGGCCCGGTCGAACGGTGTCATCGCCCACGTCTGCGCCAGGTCCAGCACTTCCCGGCGCGTTCCGGGCGCCGGCACCCGTACCCGGCGCAGGTGGTAGTCCAGGTCGAAGTACGGGTCGTCCTGCCAGACCGGCCCACCCGTGCGCGAGTCGACCACTCGTCGCCGCAGCCCCGGTGCCGCCTCCACGAGTCGCCGGTGCGCGCCCAGCACGTCATCCCAGTCCGGGGCGTGGTCGAGCAGTTCGACCGCCATGACGACCGGCCGCATCAGGGGGTCGCGCTCGGCTCGCCAGAACATCGCTTCGAGCGCGTTCATCCGCCGGGAGGCTCCCCACAGGGGCGGCGACGTGTCGGCGTTCGGCATGCGTCCTCACTCGGTTCCGGGCACCGGCTGCGCACCAAGGGACGTCAACAACACGTGACGCCCCCGTCCACCGACCAAGCGCTGCCGGTGACCGCGGCGGCGGCGTCCGAGGCGAGGAAGACTGTCGCCATGGCGACTTCGTCCGCCGTGGTGGCCCTGCGGATCGCACTCCGCTCGGTGAACACCGTCACGAGCTGGTCGAAGGTCATGCCCATCGCCGCCGCGATGGCCCCGCCCTGCGACCGCAGCAGGTCGGTGAACACCATCCCGGGACAGACGCAGTTCGCCGTGACCCCCGACGGGCCTACTTCACGTGCGAGCGAGCGCATCAAGCCGATCACCGCGTGCTTCGCCGCCGCGTATGGTCCCATTCCGGGGTCGGCGTGCTTGCCCTCCATCGAGGAGATGGTGATGATCCGGCCGGATCCCTGCGGCACCAGGTAGGACAACGCACGGCGCGTCGCGTAGAAGACGCTGTGCAGGTTCAGGGCAATGGTGTCGTGCCACGCGTCGTCGGTCATCTCGGCCAACGGTGCGAACGCGGCTCCCCCGCCCGCGTTGTTCACCAGCACGTCCAACCGCCCGTAGGCACCGATCGCGCTGTCCACCATGCGCTCGGCATCGGACCGGGACGTGACGTCACCCTCGACGTACAGGGCGGGTCCGTGAACGCCCAACTCCTTCTCCGCCCGCTCCCCCGCGTCCCGCCCGCGACCGGTCACCACCACCGAAGCGCCGTGCTCGACGAACTTCCCGGCGATCTGCCGCCCGATCCCTCTGGTACCACCCGTGATCACCGCAACCTTGCCGCCGAGGTCCACGACCGCGCTCCTCACCGATTAGTCCCCGCCACGATTATGTGAGGACCGAGTCGACGAGCCTGCGACCTCCGACCCAGGACCAACGGGCCGCCGACCCGAGTCCGCGACACCGTCCGGCGATTGCGCCCCGCGGCGAGCGGGTAGCACTTGCTGGACGTGGGTGCGTGGGTCCTGATCTGCTGTACGGCTTGGCGTCCCCAGCGTGGGGATGTCGGCAGGTAACGGTGATGGGATTCAGAGTGGCGATTCGTGAGCCCGAACGGCCGTCCGACATCGTGACGGGTGCCCAGTCCGAGCTGCCTGCGGGCAGTGTGGCCGGTCGTGGTCGCGAGGTGCGCAACGAGTTGACCGCAACCGTCGGCGGCGACGTTCTACAGGCCGGGGTTGTGCACGGCGGGGTGCATTTCCACCAGCGGTCGGAGGTGACGCCGCCGCGACAGTTGCCCGCGATGCCTGCCCTGTTCACCGGGCGGGCGCGGGCGCTGGTCGCCCTCGACGACACGTTGCACGGTGCGGCGTCGATCGAGTCGACGGGGCGTGCGGTGTCACCGCCGATGATCTCGGTGATCGGCGGAGCGGGCGGGATCGGCAAGACGTGGCTGGCTCTGTGTTGGGCTCATCGGCGACCGGACTGGTTCCCGGACGGGCAGCTGTTCGTGGACCTGCGCGGGTTCAGCCCGGAGGGTGAGCCGATGTCGCCGGGGGTGGCGGTGCGCGGCTTCCTCGACGCCTTGGGCGTCGACCCGGGCCGCATTCCCCCGGACCTGGACGGACAGGCCGCGCTGTACCGCAGCTTGACGGCGGACAAACGCGTGCTGGTCGTCCTGGACAACGCCGCCTCCACCGAGCAGGTGGAGCCCTTGCTACCCGGCGGGCGGTCGTGTGCCGTGGTGGTCACCAGCCGTCGGATCCTCAGGGGGTTGGTGACCCGGCACGGCGCCCGGCACCTCGCGCTCGACGTGCTCTCCGACGACGAAGCCCGCGCGGCGCTGGAACTGCGGCTCGGGAGCCGGCGCCTGAACGCGGAACCAGACGCGACAGCGCGATTGCTGGCACTGTGCCGCGGCTTCCCGTTGGCGTTGGCGATCGTGGCCGGACGTGCCCACACCAATCCGGGGCTGCCGCTGGCACACCTCGTCCTGGAGCTTCACGAGTCCGGTGTGGGCGCCTTGGACGACGACGATCCCACCGCCAGTCTGCCTGCGGTGTTCGCGACCTCGTACCGCGCGCTGACTTCCGGACAACAACACATCTTCCGCCTGCTTGCCATCGCACCCGGCCCGCACATCGGCCTTGACGCGGCCGCGTCCCTGACCGGGTTGCCCAGAGCGGAAGCATCACGGAGCCTGCGCGCCCTCCACGAGGCCTCCCTACTGGACCAGAACACGCACGGTCGCTACACCATGCACGACCTCATCCGCCGCTACACCAACGAATCCGTCCACCACCTGCCGGAAGCCGAGCGCACACGGGCACTGTCGCGCGTGGTGGACCACTACCTGCACACCGCCCACGCCGCAGACCAACTCCTGTACCCCCACCGAGAACCGATGCGGTTGACGCCTCCGTCGCCCGGAACCCGACTCCACCGATTACCCGATGCGGAAGCGGCGATGGCGTGGTTCGACGCCGAACACCTCAACCTCCTCGCCGCGTTGCACACCGCCGCGGGCCAGAAACGGCACGAGGTCGTGTGGCAGCTTGCCTGGGCTTTGGACACCTTCCACTACTGGCGCGGCCACCTGAACGAACGCGTGCTCGTCTGGCAGGCCGCGCTGGACGCCGCCCACCACTTGGTCGACCCCGCGATCCGCATCAGCACTCACCTGAACCTCGGTATCGCCCACGCCGTCCGGGAGTGCCCCGAGGCCGCGGTCGAACACCTCCACCAGGCCCTCGTCCTGGCCGAGCGGCACGACGACCCCGCCCAGCAGGCCCGAACCCACCAGATGCTGGGCTGGGCCTGGCAATGGCGGGGGAACTCCCGACGCGCCCTGGACCACGCCACCCGGGCCCTGGCGCTCCACGACACCCTCGACCAGCCCGTGCGCCGGGCCGACACGCTGAACCAGATGGGCTGGTACGCGACCCGCCTCGGCGACCACGACATCGCCCGCGCCCACTTCCGGGCGGCACTCGCCCTGCAGCGGCAGCACCACAACCCCGATGGCGAGGCCACCTCCCTCGACGGCCTGGGTCACATCGCCCACCACCTCGGCCGACACCGCGAGGCCGTCCACCACTACGGGCAAGCCCTCGCCCTGCGCCGCGAACTCGGCCACGTCTACGGGGAAGCCGACACCCTCGAACGTCTCGGCCACGCACACGCCGCTCTCGGCGAGCAGGATCGGGCCGAAGCTTTGTGGCGGGAGGCACTGCACGGGTACCGACAGCAGAAACGGGACTTGGACGCCGCGCGGATCCGGCGACTACTGGACACGACCCGGTACCCACCCGACCACCGTCCTACCGAGTCGGCACGGTGAACCGCCTCTGGGGTGGACCGGCCGCTGAGTTGCACCGGCCGCTGGGTCGAACCGGCCTCTGGGCCACGAACCGACACCACCCGACCGGGCGGCTGTGGTCACACGGGGGTCCTGGGCGCCTGGTCGGGATCGCCGTGCCGGCTTCGTGCCTTGCGCACCCGGATGCGGTCCAGCAGCCGTATGGACGGGGTCGCGGTGATCCCGTGCAGGATGATCGAGCCGATCACCACCAGGCCGACCACCCGCCATATCGCGTCCTGGTCGGCGAACTGCCCGGACTGGAGCGCGTACGCGACGTAGAACAGCGATCCGACTCCCCGCACGCCGAAGAACGAGATGACGGCTCGCTCGCGGGGGCCGGTCTTGCCGCGTGCCAGGCCGATCAGCCCGGTCAACGGCCGCACCACGAGCAGGATCGCCAACGCCACCAGCACGTCCCGCCAGCCGGTGCCCGCCAGCAGGCCGCTGACGGCCGCCCCGCCGAGCAGGAAGATGATCAGCACCGTGAGCATGCGCTCGATCTGCTCGACGTACTGGTGCAGGACGCGGTGGTAGCCGTGGGACCGCTCGCCCGCCCGGATCGTGCAGGCGCACACGAAGACCGCGACGAAGCCGTATCCCTCGGCCAGTTCGGTCAGGCCGTAGGCCAGGAACGTGGCAGCGAGCGCGACGAACCCCTCCGCGTGCTCCGCCAGCCGGAACTTCTCCGACGGCGCGGAGAAGAACAGCTTGCGCAACGCCCACCCGGTGAGCAGGCCGACCAGCAGACCACAGGCCAGTCGCCACAGCAGGTCCACGGCGAACCAGTGCGACAGCCAGGCGTCCGGGGCCGCGCCGACGAGGCTGATGGCGATCGCGGCGTAGGTGAACGGGAACGCCAGCCCGTCGTTGAGACCGGCCTCGGAGGTCAGCGCGAACCGCGCCTCGTCCTCGGCCTCGCCGGGGTCGTCCGGGTCCTCCGCGGGCTCGGCCACCTGGACCTCGCTGGCGAGCACCGGGTCGGTGGGCGCCAGCACCGCGGCGAGGAGCACCGAGGCGGCCACGCCCCAGCCGAGCAGGCCCCGTCCCAGCGCGCCGACCGCGAGCATGGACAGGGGCATCGTGATGGCCAGCAGCCGCCACGTGGTCGACCAGCGGCGCAGACCGACCGGCCGGTTGAGCGCGAGCCCCGCGCCCATCAGGGAGATGATCACGCACAGCTCGGCGAGGTGCAGGGTGATCGAGTTGTACCGGACCGGATCGGGATCGGGCAGCGGGCCGATAACCGTGAACGCGATCGCTCCCGCGGCCAGGAACACCATGGGCATCGAGATCGGTGCCCTGCCCAGGATGCGCGGCAGCAGCGCGGCCAGCAGGGTCGCGACGCCGACGCTGGCGTAGACCACGGCGCCCGAACCCACCACGAGGCTCCTCTTCGCTCGTTGACCGGTCGGACGAGGATTCGGCCGCCTCCACCGGGCCAGATACCCGGCGTGGAGGGGCCCTAACCCAGTCCGGCGGATTCGGCAACGAGCGGAGCCGCGGCACCTGTGCCGGGCTTGACCAGGCGATGCGGGCCTGACGCGCGCTCGGTCGCGGTCAGGCGCCGGCGATGAGGCCGAGGCGGGCGTCGTGGAGGTGGGCGGTGGGCAGGACGGCGACCACCGTGTTGCCGCCGACCTCGGTCACGACGCCGGTGTGGTCGCGGCAGTGCACCGCGACGACTTCGCGCACCCCGTCGGCGACGTGCAACCGCACCGTCGTGCGCTCGGCCGCGTCGATCTCGGCCCGCACGGTGTCGCCGAATTCCATGAACCGCGCTGTGGCCCGCAGCGCGGCGTCCACGTCGAATTCCTCGCGCGTTCCCGGCGGCGCGTCGGCACCATTCCGGTTGGTGAGGAATTGCCCGAGCGCGGTGGCCAGCAGCGAATCCGGATCGGTGTCCTCGACACGCACACCGAGTCGCCGGATCGTGCGCGCGACGGCGTGCGACTCAAATCCCCGGACGCTTTCCGCGTCCACCGACCACAGCCGGCCGTCGATCCCCTGCCAGCCGAATCGGTGCGCCGCGCCGATGTGCGGCAGCTCCACAATGGCCACCGGTGCGTCGAAACGACTCAAGAGGTCGGACAAGCCGGGTAGCACGATTGATGCACCCGACTCGTCCAACCACATGAATCCGAGATTACCCATCCGGCCAGTTCATGTCAACGGGATTCAATTGTCGGCAGATCCGGCCGTCAGGAGACCCAACCGCTCTCGGCGTGGGTCGCGGACCTAAACAGACCCAGATCATCCTGACAATTCTCCGGTCCATCCCGATCGCAACAGGCACCACCGGACCTGCCTCTCGATCGAACCGTCCCTGCGTCCAATCGGGGCCATCCAGCCACGTAGGCTCGGCGACTGGGGAAGTGAAGCGGGACACTTCGGCAATGGAGCGCAACCCTGGTGTTCCGTCGATCGGCGTAGACAACATGATCGCCGGCGACGCGCCCGGCTTTTCCGTCCAGGCCGGCATCGTCGAAGGCGGTCTGCACCTGCACTGCTCCACACGGTCCGCCGTGCCGCGGCAACTTCCGGCCGGTACGAGGCACTTCACCGGCCGCGACGCCGAATTGCGAGCGTTGACCAGGCTGTTGGGACAGGCCGATGGAGCACGCGGCACGCTCGTCATCTCCGCGATCCAAGGGACGGCGGGGATCGGCAAGACCGCGTTGGCCGTCCGGTGGGCACACCAGGCGGCGAGCCACTTCCCCGACGGCCAGCTCTACGTCAACCTGCGTGGCTTCGACCCCGCGGGCAGCGCGATGAGCAGAGCCGAGGCGATACGCGGCTTCCTCGACGCGTTCGAGGTTCCGCCGGAGCGGATCCCCGTCGGCCTCGACGCCCAGGTCGGCTTGTACCGGAGCTTGACAGCCGGTCGACGGGTGCTTGTCGTGCTGGACAACGCGCGCGACGCCGATCAGGTTCGTCCATTGCTGCCCGGTGGCGCTACGTGTCTGGTCGTCGTCACCAGCCGCAATCGCCTCACCGGTCTCGTCGCCGCGCAGGGCGCTCGTCCACTGACCTTGGACCTGCTCGGCGACGACGACGCGAGGGCACTGCTGCTCGAACACATCGACTCCGAGCGGGCCGACGCCGAACCCGAAGCTCTCACGGAGATCATCACCTTGTGCGCGGGCCTGCCGTTGGCCCTGAGCATCGCGGCAGCCCGCGCGGTCATCCACCCGGAGTTCCCGCTCACCGTGCCGGCGGAGGAATTGCGCAACGCCCACACCGACCTGGAGGTGTTCGGGACGGGCGACGGCTCCGTCGATGTCCGAGCCGTGTTCGACTGGTCATACCGCCGACTGCGCCCCGATGCGGCGAGGTTGTTCCGCTTGCTCGGCATCCACTCCGGACCGGACATCACCACAGCTGCCGCAGCGAGCCTTGCCGGTGTGCCGATGAAGTCGGCGCGACGCTTGGTGTCCGAACTCGACAGAACGCACCTGCTCCAAGAACTCAGCCCCGGCCGGTTCGCGTTCCACGACCTGCTGCGCGCCTACGCCCGTCAACGGTCCACCACACTCGACACCGGACCGCAACGGCACGCTGCGACAGGCCGGATGCTGGACCACTACTTGCACACCGCACATGCCGCCGCGCGTCTTCTGCACCCCCGCCGGTTACCGGTCGCCTTGGCCGTCCATCGCGAAGGAGTGACCCCCGAGCGCTTCGCCGACCTCCCTGCGGCGCTGGCGTGGTTCGACCACGAGCACGCCGTCCTGATGGCCGCCATCCAGGTCGCCGCCGCCGAGCACCCCACGCACACCTGGCAACTGGCGTGGACGCTCGGCGAGTTCTTCGAAAGACGCGGACACTGGCATGACAACGCGACGACGAACGAGAGCGCCCTGTCCTCGACGCTGAAGCACGGCGACCGACTGGGACGTGCCCACGCCCACCGCGGCCTCGGCCGCGCATATCCGTGGCTCGGGCGCTACGACGAGGCTCGCGAGCACTTCGAATCAGCGATCGACCTGTTCACCGAGATCGGGGACCCGCACGGTCTGGGGCACACGCACGTCGAATTGAGCTGGCTGTTCGAACACCAGGACCTCTGCACGGAATCCATCCGCAACAGCACACGCGCACTGGCACTGTTCGATGCCCTCGGTGACCGCACCGGCCGAGCCGCGGCCCTGTGCCGAACCGCCTTCGACCACACCGCCCTCGGAAACCACCACGACGCATTCGCCCACTGCCAGGAAGCCCTTGGCCTCTGCCGGGAACTGGGCAACCGTCGCAGCGAATCGCACGCGCTGAGCATCCTCGGGGTGATCCACTACAACACCGGTCACTACCGCGAATCGATCACCCACTACCTCCAGGCGATCGCCTTGCACCACCAGTTGGACGACCGCTACCACGAGGCCAACGTGCTGAACCGCCTCGCGGAAGCACACCTGGCCAACGGCGACCCCGGCGCCGCCCGGCGCGCATGGCAACGAGCACTGCCCATCCTCGAACATCTGGGCCATGCCCTGGGTTCGAGCGTCGGCTACCCGGACGCGACCCAGATCCGTGCCCGACTTCGCCAACTCGACCGAACGGCGCGGTGACTGCGAGGGTCTCCGAATCCTGCGTCGAGCCGTCGCGATGTGCAGGCCCCGCGGTACGGGCTCACCTCGCTGCGGCGGGGTCGCATCTGGCGCTGCGACGGATGCAGGCCCCCAAGGGTGTCGTCCAACACGCGGCGTCCTCGGAGCTTGCCGAACCGGCAACTTAGTTTGCGCGATCGACCGGGTTGTCCGCATCGTGTCCACAGGAGGTGGTCATGGTGACCGAACAGCTGGAGAACAGCTACGACGTGGTGGTGGTCGGCGGTGGAGCTGCGGGGTTGAACGGGGCGTTGATACTGGCCCGGTCACGGCGGTCGGTGTTGGTGGTGGACGCCGGGGCGCCCCGGAACGCGCCGGCGGATGGCGTGCACGGGTTGCTGGCCCGGGACGGGATGCCGCCCTCCGAGCTGGTGGCGCGCGGTCGGGAGGAGGTTCGTCGCTACGGCGGCCAGGTGTCGAGCGGTGAAGTGCGGGGTGTGGTCCGCGAGGCCGACGGGTTCGCGGTGGCGCTGGGCGACGGTCGGTCGGTCCGCGCGCGGCGGCTGCTGGTGGCCACCGGGTTGGTCGATGAACTGCCGGACGTCCCGGGGCTGCGGGAACGGTGGGGGCGTGACGTGCTGCACTGCCCGTACTGCCACGGGTGGGAGGTCCGCGACCAGGCCGTCGGCGTGCTCGCGACCGGCCCGATGTCGGCGCACCAGGCGCTGATGTTCCGGCAGTTGAGCGACGATGTCGTGTTCTTCGCCCACACCGCCCCGCCCCTGTCCGACGAGCAGGCCGAGCAACTGGCCGCGCGCGGCATCCGCGTCGTCACCGGTGAGGTGGTGTCGGTGGAGTCCGCCGGCGACCGGCTCGCCGCGGTCCGGCTCGCCGACGGCACGGTGGTCGGCCGCGAGGCACTGGTCGTCTCACCGCGCATGGTGGCGCGCGGCGGGTTCCTGGCGGATCTCGGCCTGCGGCCGGTGGAGCACCCCGCCGGGATCGGCGAGCACTTCCCCGCCGACGCGACCGGCCGCGCCGACGTGCCCGGCGTGTGGCTGGCGGGCAACGTCACCGACCCGGTCGCCCACGTCGGGGCCTCCGCCGCAGCGGGCGCCGCCGCCGGTGCCCAGATCAACGCGGACCTCGTCGCCGAGGAGACCCGGCTGGCCGTCGCCGCTCATCGTGAGCCGATCCCGGCGGGTCCGGGGCGCGGCTGAGCGAGGCCGCAGCCGGACCCGCCGGCAGGGCTGGCACCCGACGAAGGGTCGAAGGTCAGGCGCGAGCGGGTCGGGGAAGGAGGAAGTGGACGGCGAAGGCGGCGGCGGTGGTGAGAACGGCTTGGTACAGGGTCGAGAGTTCACGTTGCGGGGCGACGACGAACAGCGAGTCGAGCCCGGTCGTCACGATGCCCGCGAGGGTGACCAGGCCGGTGACGTGCCAGCCGAAGAAACCGGCCGCCCACGCGGTCAGGGGCCAGCGGCTGTGGGTCGGGCGGCGCAGGAGCCAGGTGGCCGAGCCGACGGCCGCGGCGTCGAGCGCCAGCGCGATCACCATCGGGCTTCCGGCCGGACCGGCGAGCACCACCGCCAGCGCCTGAACCGTTGCCAGGGTGATCATCAGCCACGAGCCGAGTCGGGTGCGGTCCACCGCGCGGATGCTAGTGGCAGGTCCCGGAAGACCGATCGCGCGGTGCGGACGCCGTCGGCCGGGGTGGCGAGGAGGTCCGCCACTCGACGGACGTAGGTCCCCGCACGGCAGGCGCGCCGGCACCAGGACCGGCAACCCCTGCCGCGCAGGTCGGCTTCCGCCAACCTGATCCGATCAGCCACCGTGATCCGATCAGCCACCGATGCCGGCCCAGCCCAGGGTGCGACTGGACGGGTCGACGACGGCAGAGTCGGCCCGCACATCGTCCCATCGGCGGCTGTGGTCGGCGGGGCTCACCGGATCACTGCTGGTAGCAGCTCGACTGGATGATCGTCTTGCGCTCGATCTGGCCCACGGTCCCGTCGTAGCGGGCGAGGTAGTGGACCGGCCCCCGGTAGTCGAGGATTCGGACCAACGCGCCCTTGGGGACGTGGATCCCCGAGGTCGGGCTCGTGTAGAGGGTCGTGGCAATGTTGGTGCGGCACAGATCGTTCGGAACGGTCGCCTCGGCGCCGGTCGCCACCGACATGACGAGGGCTGAGGCCAGGGCGGCAGATGCCGCGCCGCGCAGGAGAGTACGCATGCAATTCCTCTTTTCGTGACAGATTCGACGTGATCAGGTCTCGAGCGAGACGACTGTCGACGTGGTTCAGTTCGTCGGGAACGCCAACTCCTGGCGCTCTTCGGTCTGAGCCCAGGACTGCTTCATGCGGACGAAGTGGATCTGGTCCGCGGCGTCCTCGGCGACGGGGACCACGCCTTTGTAGGAGCCGAACGAGCCGCGCCCCAGGTAGCAGCGCAGCGGCCAGCGTGCACCCGGCGCCATCGTGAAGGACTCCTCTTCCAGGTTGCTGAGATCGGCGTCGCCGAGGGGCAGGTCCAGCCGGTAGCAGGCGGCGTAGTGACCGCAGAACCCCGGCAGTCCCTCGTCGCAGAACGGCAGTCGGCCATCGTCGGCGGCCGTTTTCGGGACTTGCAGGTACCAGCGCTCCAGGTAGTCCTCCAGCGGACCGGGCCGGTCGGCCTGGAGGTTGGTCACGAAGAGGTCGGCGTAGACGAACACCTCGCCGGGCGGCGCGCTCTGCTCGCCGTCGTGACCGATGTCGGGCACCGTGGCCGATCGGCCCACCGCCGTGCCTTCCAGACGGAAGCGGAAGCCGTCGTCGTCGGTGATGTCCAACGGTGGTCCGGTGCGCACCGGTGCCTCGGACTGGTTCGACGCGGGCGGCGCGCCGTCGGTCCGGGCGGGTTCGCCGGCGGCACACGCGGTGAGCACGGCCAGCGCGATGAGTACGGCGGGAACCATCTTGGGCATCATGGTGGTCTCACCCTGTCGCGAGGCGGAGTGGGCGATCCCAGGATCACCGCCCGGCTCGGGTGAGTCGCGCGGCGCGGGTCGGGGTGGGACGGAAGCGCCTTCGGGTGAGTGGGGACGGGTGGTGAGCGGTGCGGAACCCGCCTGCTGAGGTCGGTTGGCTGTGGGACGAACTGGGACGACGGCTCGTGCGGGCCAAGTCCGGTGACGGGCTGAGCTACCAGCGGCTCGCGGAGGCGGCGGGCGCGAGCAAGAGCACCGTGCAGCGGTGGTTCACCCGCCGCGACCACGTACCGCCGTGGGACACCGTGCGGCGGCTGAGCCGGGCCATCGACGACGGGGCGTCCGAGGTGGCGGTGCACCAGGTGTGGAAGGTCGCGTGGAACGCCGCCGACGCACAGCTCAGCGTGTCCCGCAGCAACACGGCCAGGCACGCGTCCGAAGAAGCCCCCGACCGGCTCGGAACGCCCGCGCACCTCCCGGCCGACATCGGCGAGTTCATCGGGCGTGAGGCGGAGCTCGACCAGTTGCGGCTGCTGCTGGCCGCACGGCGGGGCCGCGGGGCGGTGCCCGTCGCGGCGATCACCGGGATGGCGGGCGTCGGCAAGACCAGGCTCGCGGTGCGCGTGTCCCACCAACTGCGGGACGACTACCCCGACTCCCAGCTCTACGCGGACCTGCGCGGCCACGCCGACGGTGTCGCCCCGGCGGACGCGGTCTCGGTGCTGGAGATGTTCCTGCAGCTGCTCGGCGTTCCGGGTAGCCGGATCCCTCGTGACATCGACGCCCGCGCCGCGCTCTACCGCGCCCGCTTAGCGGGCCGGCGGACGCTCGTGCTGCTCGACAACGCCGCGGACGAGGACCAGGTCCGCCCGCTGCTGCCCGGCCACCCGGACTGCGCCGTGGTGGTGACCAGCCGCCGGCCGTTGTCCGGCCTGGACGGGGCCGAGGTGGTGCGGCTCGGCGTGTTCACGCCTGCCGACTCGCTGGCGCTGATGGCGAGGCTGGCGGGGCCCGACCGGGTGGAAGCCGAACTCGCGGCCACCCGGGAGGTCACCCAGGTGAGCGGACACCTGCCCCTGGCGGTGGCCATCGCCGCGCGCCGACTGCAGAGCAGGCCCTCCTGGCGGGTCGCCGACCTGGCCGACCGGCTGCGCGACGAGGACGACCGGCTCGGCCAGCTGCGGTTGCGCGACCGCGAGGTCCGGACGGTGTTCGCCACGTCCTACCGGTGCCTGCCGGACGACGAGCGGGCGGCCTTCCGCAGGCTCACCCTGCTGCCCGGGCACGACTTCACCGTCGAACCGGTGGCCGCGCTGCTGGGCCTGCCCGCGCGCCGGGCCGAGCAGCTGCTGGAATCCCTGCTCGACGAGCACCTGCTGGTCCAGCACGACGCCGGTCGCTACCGCTTCCACGACCTGGTGCGCCGGTTCGCCCACGAGCGGCTGGTCGCCGAGGACCCGCCCGAGGTCGTCACGCGGTTGCGCGTCGACGTGCTCACCTGGCACCTGCACGCCGTGAACCTGGCGGACCACCTGTTGGTCCCCCGCCGCAGGCACATGCTGCCCGACCCCGCGCCGCACCCGACGCCCGGCTTCACCGACTACGGCGGAGCGCTGCGCTGGTGCCAGGCAGAACGCGCCAACCTGGTCGCCGCCGTGGACCTCGCCACCACGCACGACCTGCACGCGCTCGCCTGGCAGCTCTCGGCCTCCCTGTTCTCGTTCTTCCACATCTGCGTGCACACCGACGACCTGCTGACCACCAGCCTCCAAGGGTGGGCTGCGGCTCGCGCGGACGGCGACCGCGACGGCGAGACGTGGAACCTGATGAACCTGGGGATCGCGTACGCCCGGATCCGCAAGCCGAGCGAAGCGCTCGACCACCTGCGCGCCGCACTGGCCATCGCCCGTGACATCGGCGACGCGCACCGGGTGGCGTGCGCGCTGAACAACATCGGCGAGGTGCTTCGCTCGACCGGGCGGTACCGGGAGGCGATCGGGCACTACCGGGAGGACCTGGCCATGTGCCGGGCCGCGGGCGACCACCAAGGCGTGGCGATCAGCCTGGACAACACCGGCAAGGCGCTGCTCGCCCTCGGTGAGGCGGCGGACGCCCTGGTGCACTTCAGCGAGGCGCTCGAACGCAGCAGGTTCGCCGAGGACCACCACACCGAGGCGGAGGTGCTGACCGACCTCGGTGACTGCTACCGCAGCCTCGGCAGACCCGCCGACGCGAGCGACGCCTACACCCACGCCTTGCACATCGCCCACAACCGAGGCGACCGGCTGCGCATGGCGTTGTCCCACGACGGCCTCGCGACGCTCCGCCACGAAGAGGGCGACCTTCCCACCGCCCACCACCACTGGCGACAGGCCCTCGACATCTTCACCGCCATCGGCGATCCCCGTGCCGACGAGATCCGCGGGCACCTGGCCGACGTCGTGGCCGATGTCGTGGCCACAGTGGACCCATGCTCGCCAGGGCCGAATCGCGGGTGAGGACGTCGAGCACCTGGCGGGCTGCGGATCACCGGTCCGTGGTGGGCGGGCACAGGTTTGCGGCTCGGCAGGACGGGAAACCGGGACGGTCACGTTTCGCGGGGAGGGGTCGATGTGCCGGGAGTTCGGCGATTCGCACTGGTCTGGCCGCTGTTGGCGCTGATCGGCGCGTGCACCGCAGGGCCGGCCGAGACCCCCGCGACGTCGACCTCGGCATCGACGAACGGCAGCGCGCCTCCCGCCGAGCGCGTGTACGTGTCGTTGGGCGACTCGTACGCGACCGGCTACCGGCCGGCGGACGCAGGTGCACCGGCCGGTGCTTCGCGGGACGGCTTCGCCTACGTCGTCGCCGGGCAGTCGGACCTGCGGCTGATCAACCTCGCGTGCAGCGGCGCCACGTCCGCGCAGCTGCGCGGCGAGCCCGGCTGCGCCCCCGGCAACCGCGCCCCCGACGCCCCCGATCCGGCGGGCCGCACCCAACTCGACGCAGCCGTGCAGACGCTGCGCGAGCACCAGGGGCGAGTGGGCCTGGTGACGGTGGTGATCGGCGGCAACGACCTGGCACCGTGCGCGCGGGCGTCGGACGCGGTGGCGTGCGCGTCCCGAGCGGTGGCCGACATCCGCGCCAACCTGGCCGCCATCCTGCCCGCCCTGCGCGAAGCCGCCGGCGACACCCGGATCGTCGGCCTGACCTACCCGGACGTGTTCCTGGGAGCGTGGGTGTCCCCGGCGTTCCCGGACGGCCAGAACCTCGCGCGCCTGTCGGTGACCTTGTTCCGGGACGTCCTCAACGCCGCCCTCAAGGCCGAGTACGAGAAGATCGGGGCGGACTTCGTGGACGTCACCGCCGCGACCGGAGGCTACGGGCCGTTGACGGAGACGACCCAGGACCCGACCTACGGGGCGATCCCGACACCGGTGGCGAAGGTGTGCGACTTGACGTACTTCTGCCGCCACACCGACGTACACCCCACGGCCGAAGGCCACCAGGCGATCGCCTCCGCCGTCCTTGAGGCCACCCGTCGCTGACCCGGCGCACAAGCCGCCGCAGTACCGGCCAGTCACGGGTGCCCGCCCACAGTCGCGTGGGCAGGCACCCGCGGCGTCCGCTAACAGGGCCGAACGGAACTGACCTTGCCGCGGATGTGATCGGCGATCCGGCCCTGGAAGCTGTCCGGGATCGTGTCGATCGGCGTGTCATATCCCGCGTGCTCGTACAGGCACCACGCCTTGCCGCTGATGTTGCGCGCCGAGTAGACGTGGTCGTTGAGCTTGCCGCCGGAGATGCCGCCCAGGTCGTAGGCGCCCTTCTTCATGCCCAATCGCGGCGATTCCCCGTTCTCGCCGTAGTAGATGCAGAACGACCATTCCTCGCACTCCCAGTTGGCCGGTGCGGCAGAGGCCGGCACGGTCAGGGCCGTCGTCGCGCCGAGTGCCAGGGCGATCGCGGCGATCACACGTCGGATGCGCATCATTGCTCCCCCTTTGCTGTTCCCCCGACCGGCATGGGTCCGCCGGTCGTTGACGACGCTAAGCGGGTTCAACTACTCAGCGTTACAACTTTGGTTGTGGACCAAAGGAGGACCGCCTCGCGTCGAGGCAAGGAAGCGGCACCCCGGACGACGTCACAGCGGTGGGCAGCGTCGCGAGGTCACTCCAAGGGCACTCCCACCCGGCCACGTGGTCACGCTGCGCACTCCACCGGACCCGCTCGATCGGCCGCAGGAACCTGCACCTCCACGGGCGGTCTCAATTGGCACATGAGCGTCGCTTCATTAGCCGATTCGTTCGATCGGTGCATCCGGACTTGTTCGGCCAGGCATTACGCTACTTCCAGCGCGGTCGCCGGGCCCGACGCTCCACCGCAGAGGGAATACGATGACACTCAGCACATCGGTACCGTCGGGCCGGGACCTTCGTCAACGCGTGGCGGATATCTCCGGGTTGATTCGGGACAATGCGGTCCGTGCCGAACGAGAGCGGCGAATTCCCGACCAGGTCGTCGAGGCGCTGACCGCGACCGGGCTGCACCGGATGACCGTTCCGCGCCGCTACGGCGGTTACCAGACCGGGGCGACCGCACAGGCCGAGGTGTTCACCACGATCGCCGAGGCCTGCGGTTCCACCGCGTGGGTGGAGGTCATCCACGTCTCGGCTGCCCGGATCGTCGCGCTGTTCCCCGACGAGGCCCAGGACGAGGTGTTCTCCACCCCCGACGTCCGCGTCTCCGGCGTGTTCAACCCGACCATGACCGCGACCCCCACCGGCGACGGCTACGTGGTCGACGGCCGGTCCTCGTTCAACACCGGCTGCCTGCACGCCCAGTGGGACACGCTCATCACCACCACCGCACCGGTCGACGGCCGTCCACCGGAACTGCTGTGGGTGCTCGTGCCCATGTCGGACCTGGAGGTCCTGGACGACTGGGACGTCACCGGCCTCATCGGCACCGGCAGCAACACCGTCGTCGCACACGACCTCTTCGTCCCCGCCCACCGCGTGCTCCCCGTGGCCCCGGCCCTGGCCGACGGGCGGTTCCGGTCCGAGACCAACTCGCAGGACCCGTACTACCGGGCCGCCCTCATGCCGTACCTCTGCGCGATCACCTGTGCGACCTTCCTCGGCCTGGCCAACGCGGCACTGGCCGACTTCACCGAACGGATCCACCGCCGGGGCATCACCTACACCGACCACCAGGCGCAGCACGAAGCTCCGATCACCCACTTCCAACTCGCCGAAGCCACGATGAAGACCGCGTGCGCCGAGCACCTCACCACCCACACCGCCCGGCTGGCCGAGGCCGGTGAGACCGACCGCACGTCCCCGACCGTGCTGGACAGGGTGCGTGCCAGGGCCAACATGGGCTACGTGGCCCGGATCGCGAAGGAAGCCGTCGACGTCGTCAGCTCGGCCAGCGGCGGGTCGTCCCTCCGGACGACCGCACCCATCCAGCGCATCAGCCGCGACATCCGCGCGCTCAGCCTGCACGCGCTGGTCTCCCCCACCACCAACCTCGAACTCCTCGGCCGCACGCTCGCCGGCCTCACGCCCTCGACCACCTTCCTCTAGCCGACAGCCCCTGGTTCACGGCCCCGCGGGTTCGTCGCCGTCGACCTGACCGAGTGCGTCGAGTTGTCGCTGCACTCGTTCGGCTTCGTCGTCACGGCTTTGTCGCCGGAACAGTTCGAGCGCTTCTCGCCACACCGCGCGGGCCTTCTCGTGCCGGCCGAGCGCGACGTAGGGGTGGCCGAGGTGGTCAAGGGTGTCGGCGGCCTGTGAGGTGTTGTTCAGGTCGCGGAACAGCGCGAGTGCCTGCTCGTAGTGGTGGGCGGCTTCGGCATGACGGCCGGTGCGGTGGTCGACCAGGCCGAGGCTGTCCAAAGTGGATGCTTCGCCGGCCGTGTTGTGGTGGCGGCGGTGCAGGACGAGTGCGGCGTGGCAGTGTTCGCGCGCGGTGTCGTGGTCACCGAGGCGGGTGGCGAACCAGCCCACGGCGTTGAGCGCATCGGCTTGCCACACCGGCAGGTCCAGCGCCCGGTAGAACTCCAGGGCGCGGGTGGCGTGGTCGAGGGCTCGCCGGTCGTCCCCCTGCGCCTCGGCGGCCAGCGACAGCACTTGGTGGGTGTGGGCCTGGTGGAGGGGCAGGTGGTGCCGGTCGGCCAGGGCCAGGGCCTGGTGCAGGTGTCGGGCCGACTCCTCGTGGCGCCCCAGCCGGGCGAAGGCGCGACCGAGGAACCGGTGGGCGCGGATGCGGGTGCCGGGTTCGGGCAGGTGCTTGGTGGCGTCCAGTGCCGCCTGCCACACGGCCAGGTCGTCGTGGCGGTGTGCCCGCCGGACGTGGAAGGTGAGCAAGGTCCAGGCCAGGTCCCACACCGGTTGGTACCACCGGTGGGTGTCGGCGGTGCGTTGGGCGGCCAGCAGGTTGGCGTGTTCGGTGTCGAACCAGGCCATCGCGGCGGGGTCGTCGGCCGGCGGGTGGGGACGGCTGCCGGGCGTGGGCGGGGCGAGCGGGATCTTCTCGGCGTGGGGGTTCAGCAGGCAGGCGGCGGCGTGTGCGGTGTGCAGGTAGTGGCTCATCACCCGCCGCAGCCCCGTCTCCCGGGCTTCCGCCGTCAGGTGTTCGTGGGCGGTGGTGACGGCTTGGCGGCGGATCAGGTCGTGCATCCGGTAGCGCCCGCGTGCGTGTTGGCTGACCAGTGATGCCTGTTCCAGTCCGCGCAACACCGCCCTGGTGGTGTCCCCGGGCAGGCCGAAAAGGCTCGCAGCGGCGTGCGGGCCGATGTCGCGGCCGGGAGCGATGCCGAGCAGGGCGAACGCCGTGGCCTGGTCGGGAGCGAGGTTGCGGTAGGACCAGGACAGGATGGTGGGCAGGCTGGCGGCGGGATCGTCGTCGTCGAGCGCTTCCAGGCCGAGTTCGCGCAGTTCGTCGGCCAGCGCCGCCAGCGGCAGGCGGGGGCGCATGTGCGCGTGGGCGGCGACGATGCCCAGCGCCAACGGGTAGCCGTCGCACAGGTCGACCAGCTCGCGCACCGCCGTCGGTTCCGCGGCGATCCGCGCGGCGCCGAGCCGGTCGGTCAGCAGGGCGCGGGCGTCGGCCTCGGGCAGCACGTCCAGCGACAGGTGGCGGGCACCGTGGCCGGTGACCAGGCCGGGCAGGTGGTTGCGGCTGGTGACCAGGACCGCGCACGTCGTGCCGCCGGGCAGCAGCGGCGCGACCTGCGTGGTGTCGACGGCGTTGTCCAGCACGACGAGCATCCGCCTGCCGCTCGCCAGGCTGCGGAACAGCGCGGTCTGGGCGTGCGCCTCCACCGGGATGCGGTCCTGCGCCACTCCCAGGGCGTCGAGGAACCCGCGGACTGCCACGGCCGGGTTCATCGGCTCGCTGTCCGGGCTGAAGCCGCGCAGGTCGACGAACAGCTGCCCGTCGGGGAACCGGTCGGCGTGGCGGTGCGCCCAGTGCAGCGCCAGCCAGCTCTTGCCGATGCCCCCGGCACCGCCAATGGCGGAGATGAGCACGGTGGACGCCCCGTCCGCGGCGGCCACCGTGCTGTCCAGCCGAGCCAGTTCGTCCCGCCGGCCGACGAACGGCGCCGGCGCGGTGGGCAGTTGGTGCGGGACCTGCGCCGGGGGGTGCGTGACCTTCGCCGGGGGTGCCACGTCGGCGGGTGTGGCGGCCAGGGTGGGGTCGGCGGTGAGGATGCGGTGGTGCAGCCGTCGCAGCGCGGGGCCGGGGTCGGTGCCCAGCTCCCCGGCCAGCCGCTGCCGGGTGTGCCGGTAGTGCTCCAACGCCTCGGCTTGGCGGCCGCCGCGGTACAGCGCCAGCATCAACAGCCCGGTCGGCCGCTCGCGCAGGGGGTGGTCGGACACCAGCCCGCGCAGTTCCGGCACCGCCTGGGCGTGTCGCCCGCTGTCGACCTCGGCTTCCAGGCAGTCCTCCAGCACCGCCGACCGTTCCTCGGCCAACGCCTGCCGCACCGACTCCAGGCCGTCGACGTCGGCGAGCGGCTCACCCCGCCACAGCTCCAACGCCCGCCGCAACGAAACAGCCCGATCAGCGGCGCCGCGCGCCTGCCCGACCAGCGACCGGAACCGGTGCAGGTCCACCCGCTCCGGCCGCACCTCCAGCAGGTAACCGGGCGGCTTGTGCGCCAACCGGACCTGCGGGTCCACGGCGAGCAGCTTGCGCAGATCCGACACGCACCTCTGCACGACGTTGCGTGCTGTGCGCGGCACCGCGTCGTCCCGCCACAACGCGTCGACCAGCCGCTCCAGCGACACGACACGACCGGCGTCCAGCAGCAGCAGCGCCAGCACGCACCGCTGCTGCGCACTGCCCACCACGAGTTCCCGTCCCCGGTGCCGGACCGCCACCGGCCCCAGGACCCCGAACTCCAGCCCGTCCGACCCGGCTTCGGGGTGACCGACGTCGACGCGGTGGTCCAGGACTGCGGGGTCGGCGGGGTAGGGCTGGTCGGGCAGCGCGATCCAGGCGGTACCACGGGTTTCCTTGACCGCTACCGGCACCGGCCGGAAGGTGGTGGCGTCGAGCACGGCGGAGTGCCGCACGACCTCGTCGAAGATCCAGCGGGACACGATCAGGGCGACCGTGCCGGGGGAACCGGCCAGGGCCTGCCCGAGCGCCGGGGCGCCGAGCAGGCGGAAGGCGGTGGTCAGCGCGGTGGAGGTGACGCCGTGGTCGTCGAAGGCGACCTCGCCGGCGTGCACGGCCACCCGCAGCCGCACGTGCTGCTCGGGCGGGACGGTCACGTTGTGCTCCCGCAGCGACCGTGCCAGCGCCTCGGGCACCACCTCCACCAGCGGCCCCTTGGAGACCTCCGGCGGCACCAGGACGAACACGCTGTCGCCGCGGTCCTCGTGGTAGCAGTCCCGCCACCGCACCCCGACCGCCCGCAATGCCCGGTCGACGACCCGGTACAGGCCCTCGCGGGTGCCCAACTGGTGGGGCAGCGTCCGGTGGGGGTCGCCGAAGCCCTCCACCCCGACCACCACGATCGTGCGGTGCACCGCCGAGCTCGAAGCCGCCATCCCCACCGTCACACGACCCGAACGGCGACGTCTTCGATTCCCGTGCGCGACGCTGCCACACCGGACATCGTGCCGGGTTCCGCGGCCCGTCCGCAGTACGGCCCGGGAGCTGCACCCGAACGACGCAACACCGGTCCTCTGCCCGGTGGTCGACCAGATCCAGGTGGTGAAGCCTCGGAACCGACCGGTCAGCCGGTCAACGCGGTGATCAGTTCGTGGCGGCCGTCGGCGGCGGTCTTCCGGAAGATGGACTTGAAGTGGGCGTCGACGGTGTGCGGGGACACGTCGAGGCGGCGCGCGATCTGCTTGGGCACCGCTCCGTCGAGCAGTTCGGCGATGACCTGGCGTTCCCGGGCGGTGATGCCGTACCAGTCGGAGAAAGCGGGGAGCAACCGGGCACCGGAGGCCGCCTGGAGGACCACCACGACATCGCCCGCGCCCTCAGGGTCGGTGGGCTGCGCGTGGAAGGCGACCCACCGGCCGAAAGTCGCGGCGGGCCCGTAGACGACGGCGGCCGGGGTGCCGGGATCGCGGGCGTGCCGACGCGCCTCGGACGAGAGCGCGGCGAGAAAGACCTTCCCCATCCAGTCCTGCCGCTGTCCGCCGTCGCACGGGCGCCACCGGTCCGCCTGGGGTGTGGCTGCCCGCGTCGTGTTGTCGGGGCCCATGATCACCACACCCGGTGGCTCCGCCGGCCCGGCCGGGGTCAACGGACCGCCGACGACGTACCCGCGCAGCGCGGCGATCAACGACGGTCCCAGGCAGGCCGCCCGGCGTACGTCGTCGGCGTCGAACGACCTCCCGCCCCGCGCCCGCAGCAGGCTCAGGGATCCCCACACACCACGGGTGTCCCGCAGCAGCAGCCGCAACTCAGCACCGACCCCGTGATCGGTGAACAGGCGCCGAGCGGTCGGGTCGCCTGGCGGATCACCACCGTCAGCGGCGATCACCCCCACCGGTACCGGACGTCGGGCCAGCGCCTCCCACCGCAACGGGTCCGCCGCGCTCATGCGGTGCAGTGGCCACGCACGCGCGAAATCCGCCCCGTACCCGTGCGCGAAACCCAAGGGCGCCACGCCGTTCACCGCAGAAGGGGTGGTGCCGGTCAGTCGCACGCCGTCATGCGCCACCACGGGGGCGACGGCCCGCGAGACCTCCTGACCCAGTTCAGCCGCGCTCGCCTGCTGCACCGCCACCGCGGACAACTCTCGCAGCAGCCGATCCCCCGACCGAGTCACATGGTCGAGTCTGGCGTGCCGACCGGCGGAGGGGGCGATGACCGGTTCACTTCACCCACTCGGGCCAGCGGGCGTCGGACCGCTGCTCCGGCCCGGTGTCCGCGGAGACGGCAACGCCGATGACGAGGCAGTGGTGGGGCTCCCCCGTCACTGCGCTCAGGTGGTGATCGCCGCGACGAGTTCGTCGCGGCCGGAGGCGCAGGTCTTGCGGTACACCGCCTTGAGGTGGTCGTTCACGGTGTGCGCGGACAGGCCGAGTCGCCGGGCGATGGACCTGGGTGGCGCACCGTCGCAGAGCTCGGCCACGACCTGCTGTTCCCGCCGGCTGATGCCGTACCAGTCGCAGAACGAGGGCAGCAGCTGGGCGCCGGCGGCTTCCACGAAGAACGCGACGTGGTCGGCATACCCGTCGCCGTGCAGCGCCTCGGCGCGGAGGACCGTCCAGCGCCCCTGTTCGACCGCCGGCACGCAGAACACCGCGGGTGGTGTCCCGGGGTCTTGGGCGTGCCGGCGGGCCTGGGTCACCAGACCGCCGGCGAACCACGGGTCCTGGGTCATGTCGGTGTTGCACCGGCGGCGCTTCAGCTGCTCCTGCCAGGCGAGTGCCTGGTCGGTCGCGGAGACCGCCGTGTTGTCCGGGCCGAAGACCACCAGGCCCGTGGGCAGTGCCGGGGCGTCCGGTGCCAGGGGCCCGGCCGTCACGAACGCGCGCAGTCCTTCGACCAGCGCGGGAACCAGACTCGCCGCGCGATCGGCGTCGGCGGCGTCGAACGGCGGACGGCCCTTGGCGCGCAGCAGCCCGAGCGTCCCCCACACTCCCCGGGCATTGCGCAGCGGCAACCGGAGTTCGCCGCCGACATCGTGTTCGTCGGACAGCGTTCCGGCGTCCTCCCGGCGTGGAGCCTGCCGGAACACGGCAGGCGGTCCGAGGCGGATCGGCGGCTGCGCTGCGGCAAGCGGTCGGGCGCTGTCGTTCTGCTCGCACCGCAACGCCTGCACCATCGCGGACGGGTACCCGTGCCAGTACCCCAGCGCTCCGGGGCCGGGCGTGGAAGGCGGGCTGATCCCGGACAGGCGCACCCCGTCGTGCGGAACCCACGGCGTGATGGCAGTGGAGAGCATTTCCGCGATCGTGTGCCGGTCCGCGCCCTGGCCGGCCGCTTCCGAAAGCCCCCACCGCAGGCGTTCGCCCCATCGTGTCATCACCGCAGTGTTGGGCCGGCGCACCGGCGAGGACAACCGGATTTCGCTGCCACGGTGGACTTTCGTCCGAAGTGTCACCCGTTGGTGTGCGGGTCCGCGCCGCCGGAGGCGGGACCGGGCCACGGATCGACCTCAAGGGGCAGCGGAGTCGTTCCCCCGGTCCGCTTCTGCGGCGGCGGTGATCGCTCGAACGCGGTATTCCCGAGGAGAGAGCCCCGTCGCCCGACGGAAGGCACGGCTGAAATCGGCCGGCTGGACGAAACCCCACCGCGCGGCGATGTAGCCGATGCCGCGGTGCTGCAGGCTCGGATCGGCCAGGTCCCGTCGACAGCATTCCACCCGGCGGGACCTGATGTAGGCGTGCACGGTCCGGTCGTTCTGCTGTTGGAATATCCGGTGCAGGTAGCGGAGCGATATCCGGTGGGCCGACGCTATCGCCGGAGGGGTCAAATCCGGCCGGTGCAGGTGTTCGTTGATGAACGAGGTGATCCGCAGGTAGAGCACGCGTTGCGGTGAGCGCAGCGGCGGCTCGCCCGCGTCCAGGTGGTGGGCCAGCGCGACCGCCGCCAGGTCCACCGCGGTGTGTTCCAGCCGAACCGCGTCCCGTGCGGTGCACACGACCTGTTCGTCGGCCAGTGCCGTCAGGAACTGCGACAGCAGCCGTACGACGCCGTCGCCCGGCGGCAGCGGGTTGGCCAGCAGGCGGGCGACCCGTGCGTCCGGCAACGGCAGCAACCGCTTCGGGAACTGCAGCACGACCGACCGCACGACCTCGGGGCCCGTGTCGACCCAAGCGTCGAACGCCCGTGAGCTGTCGTAGGCGACGACCTCTCCGGGTTCGACCAGCGTGCGGGTCCGGGCCTGGTCGATGCCCTGGTGCCCGGTGCGGATCAAGGCGAGTTGGTATTGCTCGGGATCCGACCGGCGGATCAGGGTGGGGGTCCGCCTGGACAGCAGTGAATTGTAGGACAGCGCGGTCACCTGCGCGGTTCCCAGCGACGTGGATTTCAGAGCGGCCACGAAGTTACCCGGATCGGGCACCCGGAATTCCGTGGTGACCAGCGCCGAAGCCGTCGTCGCCTCCCATGCGTCCACCCGATCGCGAATCGGGAGCGTTGCACTGTCGAAAACCCTCTCCACGAATCCCCCTCGCGCCGGCTCCCCGCGAGGAGGATCCCATAGCCCCCGAGGAGGCGGTAGTGCGCCGAGGGCCAACATCCGTGCACTGGACGCGAGCCGCGCAGCCGAGCACGGTGACAGCATTCCGATGAGACCGCCGAGAAGAGTTCGCCGGGGGAAACTCATCCGGCCGGTTTGGGTGTTGCCGAAGTCCGAAACCCTTTCATCAAGGGCAGGAGGAATGCACAGGGCCGGGTTCGCGAGCCTGTCACCGGGGCTGCCGCTGTAGTTCCGCCGGGAGCCCCACCGCCTCCGGCGCTCCGCCACGGCGGGTGACGTCCGAGGTTCGCTGAACCACCGCTCGCGGCAACCGACTCCGGCACCGCGTCCACCAAGGGCGCGGTGCCGGGGTGTGCAGGTCAAGCGCCACAACGGTGCCGAAGTGTCTACAAGGGACTCGTTGCGTGCCGGCCACCAGGATTGCCCGAGTGGGCAGTTCCGGTGGCCGAACGCACCAGGGGAATCGAACGGCCGTGGACGGTGGCCGTGGGCCGTGGTCCGATCCTCGTGTTTCGCAGGTCTGCCGTGAACCAGTCGCTGTGACGCTCAGCCGGCCTTCAGGCCTCCACAGCCACACCCCGCCGCCACGGTATCCGAGGTTGGGAGTGCAGATGACCCCTTTGACACGTCGGCGTTTCCTGGAGGCTGTCGGCATGGCCGGCGGCGCGGGCGCGCTGTTCCACACGATGGGTGCGCTGGGTTTGACGCCCGAGGCCGATGCCACGCCGTTCGTCCCGCCGTCGGCCGGGGATCTGGATCCGCGCGAGCGCGGCCGTCGGGTGGTGGTGCTGGGTGCGGGCATCGCAGGGTTGGCCACGGCGTACGAGCTGGGCAAAGCCGGGTACGAGTGCGTGGTCCTGGAGGCGGGCGAGCGTCCGGGAGGCCGGGTCTGGACCTTGCGGGGCGGGGACCGGGCGCGGGACCTGGACGGGCGGGTGCAGACCGCGGAGTTCTCGCGGGGGCAGTACTTCAACGCCGGTGCCGCCAGGCTGGCGCAGTCCATGATCACGCTGGACTACTGCCGGGAGTTGGGCGTACCCATCGAACCCTTCGCCGGCCAGAACGCCAACGCGCACCTGTACGAGGAGAGGGTGGAGGACCGCCCGACCACGATACGGGCGGTCAAGGCCGACACCTTCGGCTACGTCTCGGAGTTGCTGGCCAAGGCCACCGACCGGGGCGCGTTGGACGGCGAGCTGTCGGCCGTGGACAAGGAGCGGTTGCTGTCGTTCCTGGAGTCCTTCGGCGGCATCGGTGGTCGGGCCGACGGGTTCGCCTACCGGGGCGGCAGTCGCCGGGGCTACTCGGTGCTGCCGGGCGCGGGCACGGAGAAGGGCACGGTGCTGGGTCCGCCGGAGGCGCTGTCCCAGGTCTTCTCCCGCAACCTCGGTCGGCTCTTCGCCTTCGAGCTCAACTTCGAGTACGCGATGATGATGTACCAGGTGGTCGGCGGCATGGACCGGATACCGGTGGCGTTGGCGGCGGCCGTGGGCGCGTCGAGGATCCGGTACCGGTGCGAGGTCCGGTCGATCACGAATCACGATGACGGGGTGGAGGTCGCCTACCGGGATCCGCACGGCGTCATGAGGGTGGAACGGGGCGACTTCTGCGTCGCTGCCCTGCCGCCGCACATCCTGGCCCGGCTCCGGCACAACCTCGGCCAGGAGGTGTCCGCGGCACTGGCCACCCCGACACCGAACCCGGTGGGCAAGCTCGGACTGGAGTACGGCCGTCGTTGGTGGGAGGAGGACCTGCGGATCTACGGCGGGATCAGCCGCACCGACCTGGACCTGTACCAGATCTGGTTCCCGTCCTCCGGGTTGCACACCGAACGCGGTGTGGTCCTGGGTTACTACAACATCGACGCGGAAGCCCAGGTCTACGACCGGTTGACGCCGGAGGAACGAACCCGCCGCGCGCTGGCGCAGGGCGCGAAGATCTACGGCGACGCGTACCGGCGGGACGTGCGGTCGTCGTTCTCGGTGGCGTGGTCGCGGACTCCGTTCATCGAAGGTGGCTGGGTGACATGGCCCTCCCACGACTCCCCCGAGTACCGGCTGCTCACCCGTCCCGCCGGCCGCGTCCACTTCGCCGGTGACTGGCTCAGCCACTGGATCTCCTGGCAGGACGGCGCATTCCTGTCCGCCCGCAAGGCCGTCACCGAGATCCACCACCGCGTCGCAGCCGGCTGAAGCTCCCGCCGGCCGCGGGCGGTGTTCGGCCGCGGGCCCAGGAATCGTCGAGCAGGCGTTCGACTTGGAGTTGCGGTAGTTTGCCGCTCGGCCGGCACCGCAGGGCCATCTTCCGGAAACGTGACTACACCGCGCACCGACGCACGGCCGTCCACGAGTTGCCCGAAGTGGTGGCGGACGACGAGAGGTCGCGATTGCGGGACCGGCGCGAAGCCGCCGGCCGGGAACAGATCCGCGTGGCGGTTCGCGACTCGACGGGATGATTTCGGAGATGGTCGACGGATGGGAGTGGGACAGCTCCCTGTTCGAGGGATCTGCCGCCTACTACGAGCGCGGACGCCTTCCGTACGCTCCGGGCTTCGTCGAGACGCTGGTCGCGGCGCTCGGGCTGGACGGCACCGGCCGCCTGCTCGACGTCGGCTGCGGCCCGGGGATCGTGGCGCTGGCCCTCGCGCCGCACTTCGCCGAGGTGGTCGGCATCGACCCGGACGAAAGCATGGTGGCCGAGGCGGCGCGGCAGGCCGCGCGCCGCGAGGCGACCAACGTGCGGTGGGCGACCGCCCGCGCCGAGGACCTGCCCGCCGACCTGGGCGAGTTCCGGGCGGTGGTGTTCGCCCAGTCGTTCCACTGGACGGACCGGGACCAGGTCGCCGCGACCGTGCTGGAGATGCTGGAGCCGGGCGGCGCGTTCATCCACATGAGCGACCTCAAGGACCCGCCCGCCGAGTCGACGCCGCTGCCGGCGCCGACCCCTCCGTACGCGGAGATCCGCGAGCTGGTGCAGCGGTACCTCGGGCCGGGTCGGCGCGCGGGGCGGGGAACGCTGGTCAACGGGACGCCCGGCCGGGAAGACCTGGTCATCGAGCGAGCCGGGTTCGAGGCGTTCGAACGCCACGTCGTGCCTGCCGGACAGGTGGTGGACCGCGCACCCGACAACATCGTGGCGTGGGTGTTCTCCCGCTCCGACTCCGCGCCGCACCTGTTCGGCGACCGGTTGGCCGACTTCGAACGGGACCTGCGAGCGCTGCTGGACGGGGTGTCGCCAGACGACCGCTTCGCGGAACACCTCCCGCCTACCGAGATCATGACCTGGCGCAAGCCGCAGGGCGAGCGCTGACGACGAAGCACGCGGTTGAACGGTGCCCCACCGGCCGCAGCCCTCGCGGGGCATCGAACGGGGTCACTGGTCGGGCTGGATCGGCACCAGGCGGTGCCACGTCCCCTCGCAGCCGTCGACGGGGCCGTGTTCGTCGGCGGGCCGCCACCCGGTCGGCCAGGTCGAGCGGCTCGGCCTCGGGTGGACGGTCACGGCACCGCCGAACTCACCGCCGCGGGCGAAGTCCGCACCGCCGAACAGGGCGTCCCGGGCGAACATCGCCCCGCGGAAACGGGCGTCCCCGGCGAAGGTCGCCCCGCCGAACACGGCGATCCCGGCGAACCTGGCCCTGATGAACACGGCAGCGCGGCTGAACGTGGCACAGGAGAACCCGGCGTCGCCGGCGAACGTGGCCCCGCCGAATCCGGCGTCCCCGCCGAACGTCGCTCCACCGAACGTGGCGTCCCCGTGGAAGGTCGCGACGCCGAACATCCCGGCCCCGGCGAACCTGACCCGGAAGAACCCGGCGTCACCGGCGAAGGTCGCTTTGACGAACGCGGCGGTCCGGGTGAACGTCGCACCGGCGAAGCCGGCGTCACCGGCGAACCTCGCTCCACCGAACCCGACGGGCCCGGCGAACGTCGCGCCGCCGAACCGGGCGTCCCCGACGAAGGTCGTCTCGGAGAACCCGGAGAGGCCGGCGAACACCGCCCCGCCGAACTCCGCCTCCGCGGCGAACGTCGTCCCGCCGAACCGGGCGTCTCCGGCGAACGTCGCGCCGCCGAACCGGGTGTGGCGGGGTCGGCAGCCGGTGAGGTCGAAGTCGACGAGGGTGGCGCCGGTGAGGTCGAGGTCGGTGTCGGGCCAGAAGGCGTCGACCGGGCGGTCGGGATCGGGTCCGGGGCGCAGGTGGTCGCGCAGGACCCGTTGGGCGGTCAGGCGGACCTCACGTTCCCGGACCCGGCCCTCGTGCAGGGCCCGGGCCTGCTCGTCGGCGGTGGGCGGGGCGTCAGGCGGGGCGAAAGGCATCCTCAGGTACGCGCACAGCACGTTGACCACGGTGGGCCGCTGGTGGGGGTTGTCCTGGGCGAGGCGTTCCAGCGCGTAGAGCCCGGCCATGCGGACCGGAGCCTTGTCCGAACCGAGCTGTTCCGATGCCCTGGTGAACAGCTCGGTGACGCGGCGGGCCGCGGCGTCGTCACGGGTGTCCGCGGCGACCTGCTCGGCGTGCCGCCGGGTGGTCTCGGCAACCTGCTCGGCGTGGTCCTGGGCGTGGTCGCGCTGGGCGAGTTCGAGCTCCTGCGTGCGCTGCCGCCGGGCCGCCAGGTACAGCGCGAACAACCCGCCGCCGCCCACCGCGATGGCCGAGGCGGTCTTCACCGCGTCCAAGTGCGCGGTCGCCTTCTTCTCCGGCTCGACCAAGGCGAGATCGTCGATCCACCGCCACAGCACCACCAGCACCAGCCCGGCGACGGCGAACACCACCAGGCCGACCACCGGCACCGTCCAGCGCGGCAACGGCGATCCGCCGCACCGACCACCGGACGGTCGCCCCGGACCGAGCGACGACTTCCACGCGGCGGGGTCGTCGGGCACACCACAGATCATGACCACGACCCGCGCACACGGCACACTCGAAGCAGCCCACACCACCCGATCGCGAACCAGGACCGGCGGGGATGCCGGAATCCCCACATCAGGATCAATGCGACGTGACTGTCCTGCCGGCCAAGTGCCGGCAGGACGGTCATAGGCGTGTTGTCACCTGTCGCTGGTGCACACGCTGGGGATGTAGCCGGACCACCCGGCGGAGCCGTTGTGGCGCAGGATTCCGTCCTGCACCAGGATCCACCCGTTGGCACCGGTGTACCCGCAGGCCCCGTAGCCGGCACCGACGACCAGCTTGCGACACGGGAAGGTCTCGCCCGCGTAGACCGTGAACACAGCGGGCGACGCGGCGTCGGGCCTGGCCTTGGCGACGACCTTGTCGTGCACGTCGACCCAGGACCCGGTGCACTGGCCGCCTGCCATGACGCCCGGCGCCCCGCCTTGTGGTTCCGCCGCGGCGCTCGCCCCGACCGTCGACACCGCCGCCATCACGGAGGCAGCCGCCAAGAGTGAGAACAGCTTGGTCTTCCGCATTGTCGAAACTCCCTGTCAGTAGAGGACGATCGATGCTTCGAGCGCGGCGCTGATGTCGAAGACCGAGGTGCAGTAGGTGATCGCGCCGACGCCCGCCTCGGGGCCGACGATCTGCCCCCTGTCCATCGCCGTGTACGGCCGGCCCTTGGCTGAGGAGAAGCACGGGCCGCCCGAGTCACCCGCGACACGCCGAGTGTGGGACAAGGCGGTACAGCGCCGGTCCACGCGAAGTCCAGCCGCTGCCGGACCGCTGCGTTATGTTGGCCACGGGGGTGCTCGATGCTGTTCGAGGTGTTCGGCCCGACGGGTCTGGTGTCCCCTGGCGGAAACCGGACGCCGATCCCGGCTCGGAAACCGCGGGTGCTGCTGTCCACGCTCCTGTTGCACGCGAACGAGCAGGTGAGCGTCGAGCGGCTGGTCCGCGCGCTGTGGGAGGACAGCCCACCGGCGTCGGCGGTCGGGAACGTCAAGACCTACGTGTGGACGCTGCGCCGCCTCCTGGCCTGTGGCACGACCGGCGACGACGGGCGGATCGCCGCCGACCGGAACGGCTACCGCATCGAGGTGCGACGCGACGAGGTGGACGTCTTCCTCTTCGAGGACCGGGTGTCCGAAGGCTGTCGCGAGTGGGTGGACGGCGAGCCCGGCCGTGCGGTGGAGGTCCTGTCCCGGGCGTTGCCGCTGTGGCGCGGCGAGCCGTTCCCGGAACTGACCGGCGCCGCGGTCGACGCCGTCCGGACCCGCCTGGCCGAGCAGCGGCTCACCGGCCACGAGTACCTGGCGCGCGCCCTGGTCGCCTCGGGGCGTGCCGCCGAGGCGGTGGCCGCGTTGAGCGGTCTGGTCGCCGAGCACCCGTTCCGCGAGCACCTGCGTGCGGTGCTGATGACGGCGCTGCACCGGTCCGGTCGCCCGGCGGAGGCGCTGAGCCTCTACGAGGACACCAGGAAGGTGCTGGACCGGGAGCTGGGCGTGCTGCCAGGTGCCGAACTGCGTCGGCTCCACGTCGCGATCCTGGCGGACGACGACGTCGGGGACGGGACCGCCGGCCTCTCGCGCCGGGCCCAGCCCGTCACGACCGTCGCGCAATTGCCGACGGCGCCTCAGGGTTTCGTCGGCCGTGCGGACGTCGTGCACATGATGGACCGCCTGCTGGGCGATCCGGGCACCGACCCGGTGCTGTGCGTGGTCACCGGCACCGCGGGGGTCGGCAAGACGGCGTTGACGCTGCACTGGGCCCACCGGGTGCGGTCCCGCTTCCCCGGCGGGCAGTTGTTCGTGGACCTGCGAGGCCACAGCGCCGAGGCTCCGCTGTCGGCGAAGCAGGCGCTGGACGAGGTGCTGCACGCCCTCGGCGGTGGCCAGGCCGACCTGCCGACCAGTGTGGGCGCAGCCGCCGCGGCCTACCGGTCGGCGCTCGCGGACCGCCCGATGCTGGTGGTGCTCGACGACGCGGCGGACGTCAGGCAGGTGCGGCCCCTGCTGCCCGGCTCGCCCGGCAGCGCGGTGGTGGTGACCAGCCGCAACCGGCTCGACGGGCTGGTGGCCCGGGAGGGCGCCCGGCAGGTCCGGCTCGACGTGCTGGCGCCCGGTGACGCGCTGGACGTGCTCGGCGGGATCGTCGGCCCCGCGCGCCTCGCCCGCGAGCGCGGCCCGGCGCTGGAACTGGTGGCGTTGTGCGGCGGCCTGCCGCTCGCCCTGCGCATCGCCGCGGCGCACTTGGCCGCGCGCCCGGACCGGTCGATCGGCGACTACGTGACCGGGCTGCGCACCGGTGACCGCCTCGCCGCCCTGGAGCCGCAGGGAGACCCGGACTCAGCCGTCAAAGCCGCGCTCGACCTGTCCTACGCCTGGCAGCCCGCCGACACGCAGCGGTTGTTCCGCCTGCTGGGCTTGATGCCCGGACCGGACACGGCCGCGCCTGCGGTGGCGGCGCTGGCCGGGGTCGGAACCGCCGAAGCAGAACGCGGGTTGCGGGCGCTCGTCGCGGCTCATCTGGTGGAGGAACCCGCGCCCGGCCGTTACGCGCTGCACGAACTGCTCCGCCTGTACGCCGCCGATCGCGCGGCGGTCGACGGGCGGGCGCCCCTGGACCGCCTGATCGGCTGGTACGTGGCCACGGCCGACCAGGCCGCCGACGCCCTCGACGGGGGCAGGCACCGGCTGCCCCACCCCGCCGCCGAGTGGGGTGGTCCCGACCCGCTGTCCTTCGCCGACGCCGGGACGGCCCTGGCCTGGCTCACCGACGAGGCCGCCAACCTCGCCGCGACCGTGCGATCGACCGCCGAGACCGGACCCCGTTGGGCCGCCTGGTACATCGCCGACGCCATGAAGGGCTTCTTCGTGCGCGGCAACACCGCGCAGTGGTCGGCCGTGGTGGATCCGGCGTTGCGCGCCGCGGTCGGCAATCCCATGGCGACGGCGGCGATGCGCAACAGCGCGGGCGTCCTCGGACTGACCCGCGGCGACCACGCCGCCGCGGTCGGCCACTTCACCGAGGCGCTGGAAGCCGCCACGGTCGCCGGGTGGAACCTCGGGCGGACCGTCGCCCTGTCCAACCTCGGCGTCCTGCACCTCTACAACGGTCCGCTCACCTCGGCCCTCGAATACCTGGACCGGGCGGACGCGCTGGCCACCAGCGACCCCACCTGCCTGGTGCACGCGGGCACGATCCGGCTCAACCTGGGCGCCGCCGCGTGGCTCCTCGCCCGGCCCGCCGAGGCGATGGACCACCTCGCCGGCGCCTTGACCTTCCAGCACGAGTCCGGGCACGACCGGGGCCGCGGCATGGCGCTGCTGCTCCTCGCGGAGACGCACCTGCAGGTGGGCGACCTGAAGCGGGCGGCACACCTGGCCGAACTGGCCTCGTCGCACGTGCGGCAGCACCGCATCGACCACGAACTGGCCTGGTGCCTGGAGTTCCGCGCCCGCCTGGCCCTGCTGGACGGCAATCACCGACGCGCTCTCGACCTCCTCGCCGAGGCCGCGCAACTGGCCGAGGGGCACCACTTCCCGGAGACGGACACGCGCAACACCACTGCGGTCGCCTACCGCCTCCAGCACCGCTTGCCCGAGGCCGCCGCCCTGCACCACCGGGCGCTGGAGGCCGCGAACCGTTCCGGCTACCTCAGAGGACAGGTCGAAGCGCTGCTCGGCCTGTCCGCCGTGTGCCTGGACCGTGGCGAACCGGCTGAAGCGTCGACCCACGCCAGTGCCGCGCTCGACCACGCACACTGCGGCGTCCTGCGGACCCACGAGGCACAGGCGCGAGCCGCACTCGCCGCCGCCGAAGGCACTGCGGCAGGCACTCGGCCGGCGGGCGCACCTCTGGCGTGATCCGCGCTCCGGGTACGCCCGTCGAAGACCCGCACGGCTGCCCGGGTCCGAAGCCCTCGGGAAGGACCGTCGGACCGACGAGCCGAACTCGAACCGGAGCGACGCCGGTACCGATCGGCAGTGTCGCAACCGCCGGAGACGACTGCGGCGTCGACCTGCTGATGCGGTACCGGCGTCGGGCCCCTCCCGGACGAGCCGGGGTCAGGACCTACAACCGCTGCCAGAGGGAGGCGACGTTCGGCGGCTCCCAGCCCGCCAGCGAGGTGTGGGCCTGGAGGCAGCGGTACGACGCGCCGCCGTAGGTCGCCTGCGAGCCGGCCGTGTACGAGATGCCGGCTGCCCACGGGCCGCTCACCGGCGGCGTGGTGGTCGTGGTCGTGGTGGGCTGGGTGGTGGTGGTCGGCGTCGACGTGGTCGTCGGGCCGGGGCCACCGGGGCCGACCTGGAGGTCGACGCAGTTGTAGAACGCCATCGCCGTGTCGGCGATGTTCCACACGGCGAGCAGCTTGATGCGGCCGGTGCGGCCACCCAGGCTCACGTTGTGGTTCACCGTCCGGCCCGGCTGGCGACCGCGGTCGTTGAACTCGGCGATCTTGCTGCCGCCGACGAAGTACTGCCACGTGCTGGTGGCGTGGTTCGCCGTGATCAACCAGTTGAACGAGACGTTGTCGCCCACCGACGTGGCGGGCCACGCCTTGCGGTCGTCGTTCAGGGGCGCCCAGCGGGCGTCGCCGCCGTGGCAGTTCTGCTGCCCCTTGAGGCCTTCCACGCTCGCCGGCTCGTAGATGATGTCACCGCAGTTGGAGACCTTGCCCGCGGCGCAGACCGCCTGCCGGCTGGCCGGCGAGGTGATGTAACCGTGCGCGCTGGCCGTTCCCGCCGACACCACGACGATCAACGGGGCGATGCCCACGCCGGCGAGCACCGCCGCGAGCTTCCGTTTCAGGTTCATTGTCCAGCTCCTTCGGAGGAACCCCGGAGGGGGTTTCCCTGGGCAGGGTCCAAATCCGCGGCGACCGGATCACGCCGGGCGCGACCGCCTGCGAGGGGGCGGACCGCATCCGGCAATTGGTCTAGACCATATCGGTTCGGTGTCGTTCACGTCAAGATCCGACCCGACTGGCCCGATCGGCCGAACCTCGTTGTGCCACATGACAGAACGGGCCGGCGCAACTCCAAGGTGCCACAGCCGGGGCTTTGCCGACACTCGACCGGCCCGCTACCCTCCCATGGTGTCAGGACGAGCCTGACAGCATGGGGGTGTCGTCGTGTCCGACCGGGCCTTTCCTCCGGTGTGCTCGTTCTGCGCCAAGGCCGCCGAGGAGGTCGGCAGGATCATCGCGGGTGCGGGCGTCTACATCTGCGACGAGTGCGTGGCCAGGTGCAACGAGATCCTCACCGCCGACCGGGGGGCGGGCGAGGCGAACGTCCCGGAGTGGTCCGTCATGTCGGACGAGGAGTTGTTGGGCCAACTCCCCCGCATCGCGGCGAACGCCGACCGGATCGAGGTGGGCCTCCGGGATCGGGTGGCGGAACTGCGCACGCGCGGCGTGACGTGGGCCCGCGTCGGGGAAGCGCTGGGCATGACCCGGCAGTCGGCCTGGGAGCGGTTCTCCGCGTGACCACGCGGCCGGAGGGAGGCCCGGTGGTGGCCACCGGCGAAGCGGCCACCATCTGGCGCAACCGGGACTTCCGACTGGTCTGGTCCGGGCAGGCGCTGTCCGAGTTCGGCAACGGCGTGTCCCAGCTCGCCTATCCGCTGCTGATGCTCGCGATCACCGGCTCGCCCACGGCGGCCGGCGCCCTCGCGGCCGTGCGCGCCCTGCCGTACCTGCTGTTCGGGCTGGTCGCCGGCGCGCTGGTGGACAGGTGGAACCGGAAGCGGACGATGATCGCCTGCGACTTGCTCAGAGCGGTCAACATGGCCACCATCCCGGCCGCGTTGTCGGTCGGTGCGCTCACACCCGCGCACGTGTTCGCAACCGGTTTCGTCGGCGGCGTGCTGTACGTGTTGTTCAGCGCCGCCGAGGGCGCGTGCCTGCCGAACGTCGTGCGCGAGCACCAGTTGACGGCGGCGGTGTCCGCCCAGGGGACCGCGCAGTCGGCGTGCGGCGTGATCACCGGCCCGGTCGGCGGCGCGCTGCTCCAGTTCTCCCGTGGCCTGCCGTTCCTGGTCGACGCCCTCTCCTTCCTCGCCTCGGCGTTGTGCCTGTCGTTCGTGCGGGGCGACTTCCGCGACCAGGGGACCGGACCGGGGAAGCGGGGTTCGCTGCGCGCCGAGGTCGTCGAGGGGGTGCGCTGGTTGTGGAACCACACTTCGCTCAGGTTGATCGCGATCGTGGCGGCGGGCCTCCAGGTCGCCATCTCCGGCATCGCGTTGGTGGCGATCGTGGTGGCGCGGGACTCGGGGGCGTCCTCCGCGACGATCGGGGTGCTGTTCTCCGCCCTGGGGGTGGGCGGTGTCGTGGGCGCGCTTCTGGCCCCGCGGCTGAAGAACCGGCTGGGGCTCGGCGGTTTGCTGTTGTCCGTGCTCTGGTCGCAGGCCGCATTGTGGGTCCTGATGGCGTTCGCGACATCGCTGGCGGCGGTCGCGCTCGTCCTGGGGCTGTTCATGTTCTCCATGCCGTGCTTCGGCATCGCTGCGCTCACCTTCCAACTGGAGGTCACGCCCGACGCACTGCGCGGCCGGGTCGGCACGGCGTTCAGCCTGCTGATCTGGACCGCGACCCCGATCGGCGCGTCGGCGGCGGGGCTCCTGCTGGACACCACCTCCCCGCGCACCGCGTCGTCGGTCTTCGCGGCGTGGGTCCTCGCGCTGTCGGTGTCGACGTCGATCAGCGCGGCTCGCGGTCGCGTGCCGAAGCCTTGACGCCCACCCGCCGTTCGTCGGCTCCCGACAACCGGAAGTACACCAGCGGCAGGACGAACTCGCTCACGGTGAGCGCGACCTGGAACCAGTGCGGCTGTCCGTGCACGGCCATCGACAGCAACCGGCCCACGCCGCCGAGCAGGAGGATGCCGGCCAGCCACCGCACCGCCGCAGCGGGAACGGGCGACTGCCGGGCCGCCCACAGCCAGGCCAGGCCGTACCCGAGGAAGATCGCGTTGTAGAACCGCTCGCGGCTGTCGACGGTCGCCCCGGCGGTGTCCTCACCCGGCACGGAGTCGATGCCCAGCGCGATGTGGAACAGCCCGATCGCCACGCAGGTGACCCCCATGGCCGCCACCAGCCACTTGAGAACCCTCGCCATCGCCCCGCCTTAGTAGACGTGTGACTACTAAGCGGACGCTACGGACGCTGGTAGACGTGTGTCAAGTAAGGTGTGGTGCCATGGCCGCCAGACGCCGCCTCGACCCCGCGCAGCGGCGTGCCGAACTGATCGACGTGGGCGCGCGGCTGTTCGCGGCCAAGCCGTACGAACAGGTGCTGATGGAGGACGTCGCCGAACGGGCCGGCGTCTCCCGCGCGCTGCTGTACCGCTACTTCCCCACCAAGCGGGAACTGTTCGCGGCGATCCACCGGCAGGCCACGGCCCGGTTGCTGGCCGCGTCGGAATTCGACGGGACCGGTCCCCTGGTCGAACAGCTGACCGCCGCACTGGAAGCGCACATCGACTACTTCGCCGCCAACAGCCACGTCGTTCTCGCCGCGAACCGGGAACTGGCGGGCGACCCGGTGGTCCAGGCCGTCATCGCCGACGAGTTCGCGGTGCTGCGCCGACGCCTGCTCGACGCCACCGGCCTCGAAGGACGCCCGCGCGAGGTGGTGTCGGCGGCGGTGACGGGGTGGCTGGTGTTCGTCCGGACACTGTGCGTGGACTGGCTGGCCAACGACACGTTCTCGCGGGCCGAGCTGCGCGACGTGTGCGTGGGGGCACTGCTGGGCGCACTGGACCCGGTCGTGGACATCCGGCCTCTGTAGACACCCCGACAGCCGGGCGTTGTCAGCCGGACTCCGCTGTCGCCGTTGTCGGGCAATCGTTTCCGACCCGATACATCACCGGCGGAGACCACAAAGCACGAAGGAACCCCATCTCGACACCTTCGGCCACCCTCCCCGACCGAAGCGCATTTTTCGGGCCGGATCCGCCATGTGCACGCGTTTCATCGACTCGAGCGGCTATCGCCGAGCCCGATGGACAGGGAGACAGACATGTGCGGTATCACCGGTTGGGTCGCCTACGACTCCGACCTGACACTCCGTCGGGAGGTCGTCGACGCCATGACGGCGACGATGTCCCTCCGAGGCCCGGACGAGTGCGGCACGTGGGTGCGCCCGCACGTCGCCCTCGGCCACCGACGGCTCGCGGTCATCGACCTGCCCGGCGGGCGTCAGCCGATGACCGTGACGACCCCACGCGGCGAAGTCGCCCTGGTCTACAGCGGTGAGGCGTACAACTTCGCCGAGCTGCGCGCCGAGTTGACCGCGCTCGGGCACACCTGGCGCACGTCCAGCGACACCGAGGTCGTCCTGCGGGGCTACCTGGAGTGGGGTGACGCGGTCGTGGACCACCTCGGGGGCATGTACGCGTTCGCGATCTGGGACGAGCGCGACAACCGCCTGGTACTGGTCCGCGACCGCATGGGCGTCAAGCCGCTCTACTACCTGTCCACCCCGGACGGTGTGCTGTTCGGCTCCGAGCCCAAGGCGATCCTGGCCAACCCGCTGGCACCGCGGGTGGTCGGCGTCGAGGGCCTGCGCGAGCTGACGGTGTTCACCAAGAGCCCGGGCTGGGCGCTGTGGCGCGGGATGCGCGAGGTCGAGCCCGGCACGGTCGTCACGGTCACCCGGGACGGCATCCGTGCCCGGACCTACTGGAAGCTCGACGCCAGGCCGCACACCGACGACCGGGAGGCCACGGTCGCCCGCGTCCGCGAGCTGATGACCGACACCGTGCGCCGCCAACTCGTCGCCGACGTGCCGCGCTGCCTGCTGCTCTCCGGTGGGCTCGACTCCAGCGCCATCACCGGCCTGGCCGCCGCTCGACTGGACGAACGGGTGCGCACGTTCTCGGTCGACTTCGTCGGGCAGGAGGAGAACTTCCGACCCGACTGGGTGCGCGACACCCCGGACACGCCGTACATCCGCGACGTGGTCCGGCGGATCGGCTCCGACCACCGGGACGTCGTGCTCGACCCGGCCGCCCTGACCGACCCGGAGCTCCGGCGCGCCGTGCTCCGCGCCCGCGACATCCCGGTCGGCCTCGGTGAACTGGACATGTCGCTGCTCCTGCTGTTCAAGGCGATCCGGGAGGAGTCGACCGTGGCGCTGTCCGGTGAAGCGGCCGACGAGCTGTTCGGCGGCTACAAGTGGTTCCACGACGACCGGGTCGACGTGGACACGTTCCCGTGGATCGCCTACCTCAACGGGGGGAACGCCGGCCACGTCCCGCCCTTCGAGCCGGGCCTGCTGGCGGAGCTGGAGCTGGACACCTACGTGGCCGACCAGTACCGCACGGCGGTGGCGCGGGTCGACCACCTCGACGGCGAGTCGGCGCGCGAGGCTCGCATGCGCACGATCTGCAACCTGCACCTGACCCGGATGGTGCCGCTGCTGCTGGACCGCAAGGACCGCGCGTCGATGGCGGTCGGCTTGGAGGTGCGGGTGCCGTTCTGCGACCACCGCCTGGTGGAGTACGTCTACAACACGCCATGGTCGCTCAAGTCCTTCGACGGCAAGGAGAAGAGCCTGCTCCGCCTCGCCGTCGAACACGTCCTGCCCACCTCGGTGCGCGACCGCGTCAAGAGCCCTTATCCGTCCATTCAGGACCCGGTCTACGCGGCGGCGTTGCAGCAGCAGGTCAAGGAGGTGACGACCGAGTCCGGACACCGCGTGTTCGACCTCGTCGACCGCGCGTGGGCGCACCGCGTGTCCGAACTGGACCCGACCCGGATGGCGCCGACGGACCGGGTCGACCTGGACCGCTTCCTCGACCTCTACCACTGGATCGACCTGTACCGACCGGAGTTCGCGCTGTAGGGCGCGGCACGCGGAACCGGCTCAACCCACCGCCTGCCGGACGAGGGCGGCGATGCGTGCCTCCACTTCGGCCGTCACCTCGGTCAGCGCGAAGCTGGTGGCCCACATCGTGCCCTCGTCCAGCTGCGCGAGGTCGTTGAACCCGAGCGTCGCGTAGCGCGCCTTGAACTTGTCCGCGCTCTGGAAGAAGCAGACGACCTTGCCGTCCAGCGCGTAGGCGGGCATCCCGTACCAGAGCTTCGGCGCGAGCGTCGGGGCGTTGGCCGTGACGACGGCGTGGACGCGTTCGGCCATGATCCGGTCGGAGTCGGGCATCTCGGCGATCTTCGCGAGGACGTCGCGTGCCGCCTCTGCCGCCTTGTCCGCACGCGAACCGCGGCGCGCTTCCTTCTTCGTCTGTTCGGCGTGCTCCTTCATCGCGGCCCGTTCCTCGGCCGTGAAACCCTCGTACGTGCTGGTCTTGTCGCGGCTCATCGCGGATTCTCCTCAGTGGACGTGGTGTGCGGGGCTTGGTCCTGGTTCGTCGCGCCGACCAGGTGTTCTCCGGTGGCCGGAGGCGCGGTGTCGGCAACGCCGGGTCGGCGATCGGCGGGTGTGGCGGCGGTGGGCCCGGCGCTGTCCCAGGCGAGCGCGGCGGCCAGGCCGGGCACGAGGTAGAGGCACATCAGGACAGCTCCGCCATCGAGGTGGTCTCCCAGGCGAAGCCGTCGGGGTCGGTGAAGGGCTCGGCCGCGCCACCGACGGCGATCCGGTGCGATCCGGTGCCCTCGGGAGGAACCCCGGCGTCCTTGGCCAGGGCACGACGCCGGTACAGCGCCAGCGTGACGGGACTCGTCCCGGTGGCGAACTCGACGTACACCCGGCTGAAGCTCTTCGCCACGGTGAGCCCCCGCCCGACGTAGAACCGCTTGCTCGCGGCCATGTCCGACACTCCCAGCAGGAGCACGATGCCGTCGACCCGCCGGGTGGCCGGGCCGGTGTTCTTCTTCGCCGACGTCGCGACCTTCCAGATCGTCCCGTCCGGGGCTTGGAGGACCCCGGCGTAGCCCCACAGCGACTTCGCGGCGGGCTTGAGCACCGTTGCCCCGGAGTCGAGGACGGCGCCTACCAGGGCGTCGACGTCGGCCGGCTGGGACACCACGAGGGACAAAGTGAACCCCCGGAAGCCGGTGGTCGGTTCCTGCGAGGCCCGCAGGCGCAGCCGGGTGCCCAGGCCGAAGGCGGCGGTGTAGAAGCGTTCGGCGGCCGCGGGGTCGGCCACCTCGAGGGTGATGCTGTCGACGGAGGTCATGGCGGCAACGCTAGGCGCGACCCGGTGGCCGGTGCTTCTCCATTCCTGACCGGTCTCGGCGCAGCGCCCGGCGGCCCTCGGACCCCTGGCCACCGGCCGCGGCTCGGGATTGTCGGTGTCGCTCGAACCGCCACAGCACCGGTGCCTGGTGGGCGGTCGAGCCGGTGCTGACGATCTCCCGCCGGCTCACCGCCCGCCGCCCGCGCACCCCCCTGACGGCGGGGGCGTAGCCCTTGCGCACCTTCTCGCCGATCTTCTTCTCGGCGGCCTTGAGCGCCTTGGCGTGGTCGGCGAAGGTCGCACTCCTGACCTGCCCCTGTTCCCCGATGCGCCCGTAGGTGATGGTGACCTCGGTGTCGTCGACCCGCACCTCGTAGAACTTGGGTTGCCCGACGCCGTCAAGTGCATCGTGGCCGACGACTTCTGGATCTACGCTGGGTGTGACGACGGCCAGGTGTACGACCTCGGCGCCAAGGTGCCCCGGGTCGCCTACGAGATCGCCGACGACGTCGACATCTACTGGCTCGACATCCACGACGGCGTGCTCGGCGTGTCCGACCGGCAGGGCCGGGTGACCGTGGTGGACCACGAGGACGAGTTCCAGTGGTCGTGCCCGGCCATCGGCGACAGCGCCTGGATGGTCCGCTGCTCGGCGGAAGGCGTCTTCCACGGCCACTCCCGGGGCGTCACGCACTACACCGGCCGGGGTCACCGGGCGTGGCACGCCGACACCGTCGGAGGGGTGCTGTTCGGCTGGCAGGAGCGCACCGAGGTCTTCGCGGGCACCAGTCGGGGCCGGATCCACCGGTTCGCCAAGTCGGACGGGCGCGCGACGGGCGAATACCGCTGCGACGCACCCGTGTTCTCCTGCGCGACGTCGCCCGACGGCGAGTTCGTCTTCGCGGGCGACAACCAGTCCTCGGTGTACTGCTTCGCCGCCGACGGCACCCGGCTGTGGAAGCTCGCCACCGGGTGCGGCTCGGCGTTCTCCATGCAGTACCGCGACGAGCGGCTCTACCTCGTGACGACGGACGGCTCGCTCGCCTGCCTGGACGCCAGTCCCGCCGCCGTGCGCGCGGCGGAGCAGGGGCAGCTCCCGCCGCGCCAGGACATCAAGGCCGGCGCCATCGACCGCGTCGAAGCGACCGCCGAGGTGGAGGTCGTCTCGCACGTCGCCCCCGGCGAGGGCGTCGTCGTCGAGCGCGTGCAGGAGGGCGGCCGGGTCAGGGTGCACGTCGTGTCGGACGGGTACGACCGCACGTGGGGCGTGCAGTTCCCCAAGAACATCCGCGTGCCCGGCGCCCGGTACCTGGTCTCCGAGGTGCTCACCTCGGCCGGCGGGTCGTTCTACCGCACCCGCGGCGAGATCAAGCGCCTCCGCTGAACGGCGGCGCCCCGTCCGCCGCCACACCGGCGGTGGCTGCGGACGGGGGCGCACGAAGGCGGTGCCGGGGGGCAGAGACACCCCCGGCACCGCCGTTCCCGCGGCCTGCCCACCCCGGTGTTCCGTGGACACGACCAAGTGCACGAGCGGAGCGTGCCGGACACCCCTCGTGATCCGGCCGGACTCAGCTCCGTCACCGAACTCCGGGCGACATCCGTCCTGCGCGGATCAGGCGAACGTCCAGACGTGGTCGTCGGTCCGCGAGCAGTGCCAGAGGGTCAGCCGTGCGTCGGGGCCGCCGGAACCGTTGAGGCCGTCGACGTCCAGGCACAGGTTGGGGTCCTTGGCGTGGTGGAAGAGCCAGCCGTTGCCCACCCACTCCAAGCTGAACATCTGGTTGTCCGACGGGCCCAGGACGCAGTGGTACTGGCTGATCTTCGTGGCTGCGGGGACGGCTCCGAACAGGGGCACGTCCATGCAGTAGCCGTCCTTGACGTTCTGGATCGCGTAGGTGCCGTCGGGGTAGGGCAGGAGGCGCCACATCTGGTTGTCGATCGGCCCGGGGTTGCAGTACCACTGGTTGACCGGGCCGTCGATCGTCCCGGCGCCGAATCCCGGCACGTCGGCGCACAGGCCGGTGCGGACGTTGAGGAGCAGTTGGTCGGCGTTGACCGCGGGTGCGGGTGCGCTGCCGGCATGAGCGGGCACCGCTGACAGCGCGAGTGCGGTGGCGACGGCCGCGACGGCGACCTGGAACAGCCTTCGCGCCTGAGTTGTGGTCGACATGGTTCCTCTCCCTCGTGTCTGCTGCGTGCCGGACGACCGTGGCAGCCGGGAATTGCCCGAACCTTGCCGTTCCGGTGGCGCGCGCTCGGCGCGGTGCAAGGTTTCGCCAAGGTCGGCGCCGGAGCTTTGCCGCGATGCCCGACCGCAGGTGTGCCTCCTGCGAAGCGCCCGGGGGTGAAGGCTTGTGCGAAGCGGCAGCCTGGTGCTCGATCCCGACTTCACCATCGGTCCGGTGGACCGCCGGCTGTTCGGCTCGTTCGTCGAGCACATGGGCCGGGCCGTGTACACGGGGGTGTTCGAACCCGGCCACCCCGAAGCGGACGAGAACGGCTTCCGCGGCGACGTCCTGCGGTTGGTCAGGGAGCTGGGTGTCAGCGTCGTGCGCTATCCCGGCGGCAACTTCGTCTCCGGGTACCGCTGGGAGGACGGGGTCGGCCCGGTGGGTGAGCGGCCGAACCGGCTCGACCTCGCGTGGCGGCAGCACGAGACCAACCGGTTCGGGCTCGACGAGTTCGTGTGCTGGACCCGGTCGGCGGGCGTCGAGCCGATGATGGCGGTGAACCTCGGCACCCGCGGCGTCCAGGAGGCGTGCGACCTGCTCGAATACGCCAACCACGACAGTGGCACGTACTGGTCCGACCTCCGGGTGAAGCACGGCTCCCCCGCTCCGCACGACATCCGGCTGTGGTGCCTCGGCAACGAGCCGGACGGCCCCTGGCAGCTCGGCGCGAAGACCGCGTACGAGTACGGCCGGCTCGCCAACGAGACGGCCAAGGCGATGCGCCGGGTCGACCCAGGCATCGAACTGGTGCTGTGCGGCAGCTCCAACAGCTCCATGCCCACCTTCGGCACGTGGGAGGCGACGGCGCTGGAGCAGGCCTACGACACCGTCGACTACATCTCCCTGCACGCCTACTACGAGGAGCGCGACCACGACCTGGCGAGTTTCCTGGCCAGCGCCGTCGACATGGACGGCTTCATCGACGGAGTCGTCGCGACCGCCGACCACGTGCGCGCCAAGCTGCGCGAGCGGAAGAAGATGATGCTGTCGTTCGACGAGTGGAACGTGTGGACCCAGCGACGGTTCACCGGCCGTCAACGGGCCGACTGGGAGCACGCTCCGAGGCTGATCGAGGAGACCTACACGGCGGCCGACGCGGTGGTGGTGGGCAGCTACCTGATCACGCTGCTGCGCCACGCGGACCGGGTCCGGGTGGCGTGCCAGGCGCAGCTGGTCAACGTCATCGCGCCGATCCGGACCGAACCGTCGGGCCCCTCGTGGCGGCAGACCACCTACCACCCGTTCGCGCTGACCGCGCGGTGGGCACGCGGGACCGTGCTACGGGTGGAGAGCACCTCACCGCAGTGTGTGACCAGCGCGTTCGGGGCCGTGCCCGCACTCGACGCCGTCGCCACCCACGACGAGGACACCGGTGACATCGCGCTGTTCTGCGTCAACCGGAGCACGACAGACGCTCTCCCGGTCTCCGGCAGGCTCGGCACCCGTGAGCCACTCGCGCTTCTGGACGCGGTGGTCGTCGCCGCGGAAGTTCCCCACGCCGTGAACGACCCACGTACACCCGATCGGGTGGTGCCGAAGCCCTTGAGCAACGCGCGGGTCGATGCGAACGTGGTGACGGCCCTGCTGCCGCCCGCCTCGTGGTCCCTGATCCGCCTGAGCCCGGAAACGAACCTCTAGCACTCTTACGACGCGGTGGAGCCTCAGATGAGAATGCGGCGCGGCACGTTCACCTCGATTGTGCTGGTGTTGACGACGGCTCTCGCGCTCAGCGGCTGCACAGCGGGTGGCGACGCGGCGGTGAGGCTGACGTTCTGGAACGGGTTCACCGGCCCCGACCGGCCCGTGCTCGAAGAGCTGGTGGCGACGTTCAACAGGACGCACCCCGGTGTCCGGGTCGAGATGAACGTCATGCCGTGGGACGTGCTGTTCCAGAAGATACCGGCCGCCTACAACGCCGGCCGCGGCCCTGACCTCACCGCGTTCGACACCGTGCGGGTCGCCATGTACGCGAGCAGGGGGTACCTCGGCTCGGTGGACGACTGGTACACCGACAACACCGCCACCTCGGCGGCATTGCACCGGCAGGCCACCGAGGCGACCTCGTTCGAGGGCCGGCGCTACGGACTCCCGTTCACGTTCACGCCGACGCTGTTGTTCTACAACCGGAAGTTGTTCCGGGAGGCGGGCCTGGATCCGGACCGGCCGCCGGCGACCTGGCCGGAGTGGCAGGACCACGCGCTGCGCCTGACCAAGTTCACGGAAGGCAACGACACCCCGTCGCAGTTCGGGCTGGCGATCCCCGACCACCAATCCGTGCAGATCTGGCCGATCCTGTTGTGGGGCAACGGCGGCGACATCCTCTCCGCCGACCACGAGCAGCCGGCGGTCGGCGAGCCGGCCGCGGTGGAGGCGGTGCGCACCTGGGCCGGCCTGATCGCCACCCGGAAGGTCTCGCCGATCGGGCTCTCGGGTCCGGAGGCGGACAAGCTGTTCGAGACGGGCAAGGCGGCCATGGAGATCGTCGGTCCGTGGATGACCAGCGGCTTCACCAAGGCCGGCGTCGACTACGGCGTGGCGATGGTCCCCGCGGGGCCGAAGCGGCAGGTCACCATCGCCGCCGGCACGACGCTGGCGCTGGCGGCGACGGCGGACGCGGCCACGCGGCGGGCCGCCGGGGAGTTCTTCGAGTTCTGGACCTCGCCGGAGACCCAGCAGCGGTGGTCGGCCGGCACCGGGTTCCCGACCGTCCGAACCGACGTCGAGCCGCAGAACGCGCAGGCCGCCACCTTCGACCGGCACGCCGAGGCGGCGATCGTCCTCATGCCGGGAGTCCCGGAGTACCAGAAGATCTACACCGAGATCTTCGAACCGGCGATCCAACGCGTCGAGCACGGCGAGGCGTCGGCCGAGGAGGCGATGTCCCGGGCGGCCGAGCAGATCCGGCCACTGCTGCCGAGGTGACCACCATGACGAGCAGACCCGGACGCCGCGGGCGGGCATCCCGAACCCTGACCGCCTATGCGTTCCTGGCGCCTTCCCTCGCCGTGATCGGGCTGTTCACCGTGTGGCCGCTCATCCTCGCCGCCGGCAGCTCGGTCCGCGCCGCCCGGCCCGGCAGCGGCGAGTGGGTGGGCGCGGACAACTACGTCGCCGTCCTGAACAGCGAGGAGTTCCGCAACGCACTCGGGAACACCGCCGTGTACGTCGTCCTGGCCACGCCGGTGACGGTCGCGTGCGCACTCGGCCTGGCCCTGCTGCTCAACAGGAAGCTCGCCGGACGTACGTTCTTCCGGGCGGCTGTCTTCGTGCCGGCGGTGGTCTCCCTGGGCGTGACGGCCATCTCCTGGCGCTTCCTGCTGAGCCCCGAGATCGGGCTGGTGACCCACTGGCTGCACCGACTGGGCATCCCCGCCGGGAACGGGATCCGCGATCCGGACCTCGGACTCGCCTACCTCGCCGTGGTGCACGTGTGGCGCAACGTCGGCTTCTACGCCGTCATGTACCTGGCCGGCCTGAACACGATCCCGCGCACCTACTACGAGTCCGCCCACCTCGACGGTGCGAACGCGTGGCAGCGGTTCCGGCACATCACGTGGCCGCTGCTGGGCAACACGACCGCCTTCGTGTCGATCCTGGCGGTCGTCACCGCGGTGCAGGCCTTCGACCACGTGTTCGTCATGACCGGCGGTGGCCCGTACTCGTCCACCGAGACGCTGGTCTACCTGTTGTACCGGAAGGGGTTCGAGGACCTGGAATTCGGCTACGCGGCCACGCTGGGATGGATCGTGCTGCTCATGGTGTTCGCGCTCTCGCTGGCCCAGAACCTGTACTTCAGCCGCCGGGTGGTCGGGTACTGACATGCGGGAAACACCGGCGGGGCCGCTCGTCTACGCCGGGCTCGTCGTCATCTCGGCGCTGGTCCTGCTGCCGCTGGGGTGGACCGTGCTGGCCTCGCTCACGCCGGAGGCGCAAATCGCGCGGTTCCCCCCGCGCGTGCTGCCCGAGGACATCACCTTCGAGCACTACCGCGAGATCCGGCGGCAGCTCCCGCTGGCCAGGCAGTTCCTCAACACCCTGATCTTCGCGGGCGGCGTCACGCTGCTGTCGCTGTTGTTCGACTCGATGGCGGCCTATGCCCTGGCCAGGCTGGACTTCCCCGGCAAACGCGTGGTGTTCGGGCTGGTGCTGGCGCTGCTGATGATCCCGCCGCAGGTCACGCTCGTCCCGCTCTACGAGATCATGAGCGGGCTGGACTGGATCAACACCTACCACGGGCTGATCCTGCCCAGGGCCGCCAGCGCGTTCGGGATCTTCTTCCTGCGCCAGTTCTTCCTCACCATTCCGCGCGACCTCGACGACGCCGCGCGGATCGACGGTGCGTCACACCTGCGGATCTACGCGCGGATCGTGGTTCCGATCTCCGCGCCGGCCGTGCTCACCCTGGGCCTGTTCCACTTCATGTACAACTGGAACGACCTGCTGTGGCCCTTGGTCTTCACCACCGATCCGTCGATGCACACGCTGCCGGCGGGTCTGGCCCTGTTCATGGGCAAGCACGTGGTGCAGTACGGACTGCTCATGGCCGGAGCAGTGCTGACGCTCCTCCCGGTCGTCCTCGCCTTCGTGCTCGTCCAGCGCCGATTCGTGGAAGGGATCGCCACCACCGGCATCCGGTGACGACCTCCGGTGCGGCCCACCGCAGGTTCCTCCCCGAGCAGCTTGTACATCGTTGTAAACCGAACGTACGATCATCACCACCGACGCGTGACAGGAGGCGTGCAGTGGCGTCCAGCCTGAAGGATGTCGCGCGGTACGCGGGGGTCTCGATCAAGACCGTGTCCAATGTGGTCAACGGGTACGTGCACGTCTCGGCCGTGACCAGGGCAAAGGTCCAGCAGGCCATCGCGGCGTTGAACTACCGGCCGAACACCGCGGCCCGCCACCTGCGGCAGGGCCGTTCCGGGGTGATCGCCCTGGCCCTGCCCGAACTGCGGGCGCCCTACTTCGCCGAACTCGCCGGTTTCGTGGTGGAGGCGGCCGACGAGCGCTCCCTCAAGGTGCTCATCGAGCAGACCGACGGCGCCCGGGACAGGGAGCTGGAGATCACCGAAGGGGTGCCCGGCCACCTGATCGACGGCCTGATCCTCAGCCCGCTCGCGCTGACCGAGGACGACCTCGAACAGCGCACGGACCGGTTGCCGATGATCCTGCTCGGCGAGCAGATCACCGACGGCGCCGCGGATCGCGTGGTCGTCGACAACGTCGCGGCGGCGGAGGAGGCGGTCGCGCACCTGGTGTCCCTGGGACGAAGGCGGATCGCCGCGATCGGAGCCCAGGACGCCGCCCCCGGCGCCACCGCCAGGCTGCGGCTGCGGGGGTACCGGCAAGCACTGCGCCGCGCCGGGATCGCGTACGACCCGAGCCTGGTCATCCCGGTCGAGCAGTTCCACCGACACGACGGAGCACTGGCCATGCAGGGGTTGCTCGACCTGGCACAGCCACCCGACGCGGTGTTCTGCTTCAACGACCTCCTCGGCCTGGGAGCGCTGCGCACACTGCTCAGCCACGGGCTGTCCGTTCCCGGGGACGTCGCGGTCGTCGGATTCGACGACATCGAGGAAAGCCAGTACAGCACGCCCACCCTCACCACGGTCGCCCCGGACAAGGAAGAGATCGCCAGGACGGCGATCGACTTGCTCATCAAGCGTTTCAGCGGTGATCACGATGCCCTGCCACGTAGCGTGAATCCGACGTATCGACTGATTTGCCGCGAGAGCACCCTCGGCGGTTGAGCCGGGTGAGCCATCGAAGAAATTCTTGGTCCCACGGGGTTTACAACGTTGGTTACAACGTTGTACAACATTCCTGGAGGGTGGGACAAAACCGGAACCGGGATAAACGCGAAAATGCTTCACCGCCGCTGGACGGGCGGACCGACCTGTCGGCGGCGGACCCGAGCCGGGCGATGGGCTGCTGAGAGGTCGTTGGGGGAACGACATGGAATTTCACTTGCTCGGGCCCGTAGAACTGCGGAACGTGGGCCGGCGGATCAATCTGGGGGCGGCGAAGCAGCAATGCCTGCTCGCGGTACTGCTGTGGAACACCGGACAGCCGATCCCGATCGCGACTTTGATCGACCACCTGTGGGACGGCAACGCTCCCCGGCACGCACGGCAGTCGATCTACAGCTATGTGACCCGGTTACGCCAAGCCCTGACGGCCTGCCACGCCACCATCGAGCGGACGCCCGGCGGCGGTTATCTGCTGGACGTCGATCCGGACGCGGTCGACGTGCACCGTTTCCGCCGACTGGTCTCGGCCGCGCGCGCGACCGCCGCCGACCGGACGCGGCGGGAACGCCTCTTCCGGGAGGCGTTGGCGCTGTGGCGCGGGACGCCGCTGGCCGGGGTGAACGGATGCTGGGCCGAGCGCGTTCGCGCGGGCCTGGAGGACATGCGCACCGAGGCCTGCCTCGCCTGGGCCGACGCCGCGCTGGCGGTCGGCGAATCCGCTGCCGTCGTGACCTCCGCCTCCGCGATGCTCGGCGCGCACCCGCTGAACGAGCCACTCGCCGCGTTGCTGATGCGGGCGCTCGACAGCGAAGGCCGCCAGGCCGAAGCCCTTGCCTGCTACGCGCGGATGCGCAGCCGGTTGCGGGACGAACTCGGCACCGAGCCGGGCCCGGTCCTGCGCGGCGTGCACCAGCGCCTGCTGGGCGACATCGGCGTCGCCCCACCGACGTCGGGCGGCCGGCAGTGCCAGACCGACCGCCTCATCGGCCGCGAAGCCGAGCGGGTCGACCTGACCCGCCAGATCGCCGAGCACCGGTTGGTCACCGTCGTCGGGCTGGGCGGGGGCGGCAAGAGCACCCTCGCGATCCACGTGGCCCGATCACTGCGCGGACGTTTCCCGGACGGTGTCGCCGTACTGGACATGTCGGTGCTGACCGAGGTGCGGGAAGCGATCGGCGCACTCGGCTGCCTGCTCCACGTCACGCCCGAACCGCCGGAGGACCTGCTCTCGGCCGTCGAGCGGGCACTGGACGACCGCAGGTGCCTCGTGGTGGCGGACAACTGCGAGCACGTGTCCACGCACACCGCCGCGTTCCTGGGCAGGCTGGCCGCACGGTGCCGGAACCTGACCGTGCTGGCCACCTCGCGACAGCCCCTCGGCCTGGCCGGGGAGAACCTCTGGCGGCTGCCGCCCCTGCACCGGCAAGCGGCGATCGCGCTGTTCTGCCGGCGCGCCGGCCAAGAACTCCACCCGCGGACCATGTCCCCCGCCGACCACGAGCACATCGCCGAGATCTGCCGCCTGCTCGACGATCTCCCGCTGGCCCTGGAACTGGCCGCGACGCGGCTGCGCACGTTTCCGCTGCCCGAACTCACGCGGCGGCTGCATCACGGGCTGGACCTGCTGTTCCGCACCGGATCAGGTGAGAAGCACCGCCATCACACCCTTGCCGCCGCCATCGGCTGGCCGTTCCGCTCCCTGCCGGACACCGAACGCCGCCTGCTGGCACGCCTCGCCGACCTGCCCGACGGCATCGACCTGGCCACCACCGAAGCCGCGTGCGGGTTCGGACCACTCGCCCCGGTCGCCGTGGCACCGGCGCTCGCCGCACTGGTCGACCGCTGCCTGGTGCAGCCACACGACGTCGACGGCAAGCGGTGGTTCCGGCTACCGAGAACCGTGCGCGTCCTCGCGGGTGGGCTGCCGACCGGGTCCGGCGAGCCGGCCGTCGGCCGGACACGGTCCCGCGAGCGCGTCGGAAGCATGGTGTGAAGCCGTGATGTGATCCATCCGCCGGAGCCGGTTCCCGGGCCCAGGTGGGGCCGTGGACGTCGTGCACAGGGCGACTGCCCCGCGCACCACGCCGTCGCTCAGGTGGCCAGCGGCACCGTCACGGAACTGCCGGGGGCCAGGCGCAGCCTGGTGCCGCCCGACGGCCGGAGTGTGTAGTCGTAGTCGGTGGAGACGACCACCAGCCCGATCCGACGGCCCGCCGCGAACACGTAGTCCCTGGGCTCCATGGGGAAGCGCAGGTCGTACTCCTGTCCGCGCACCACCTTGCCCCCGGTGCCGATCGAGTCGCGGTTCTGCGGGTCGATCCAGCCCCGGGTCACGATCACGGGCGCGGCGGTGCTGCCGACCGGGCCGTAGTCGACCAGCAGCGCGGTCACGTTGGCGTCGTCCCGGTTCTCCACCGCCATCCGCAGGGACACGGTGGTGATGCCGGACAGGCGGGACGCCGTGGTCAGCGGGTCCGAGCGGTAGACCAGCCGGTTCGGGTCGGCGGCGTCGGGCCGGGCGACGAGTTGCGCCGCGGCCCGCGTCCGGCCCTGGTCGTCGAACGACTGCGCCACACCGGGTGCGGCCGACGGGGCGAGCCGTCCGGGTGCGGTGGCGGAGGTCGTCGTGAGGTGCAGCGTCGTGGGCCCGCCGGCGGGGTCCGGCCAGTCGGCGAGCTTGCGCCACCCGTCGGTGTGCTCGACCTCGGCGGTCGGCTCGCGCATGATGCCGTTGTCGGTGCCCTTGAGCCAGTAGTCGAACCAGCGCAGCAGCGTGGACTGGTAGTCCGAGCGGGCCGGCGCGCTGTGGCCACCGCGGTGCAGCCAGATCTTGCGCGGGACGTTGTTGCGGCGCAACGCTTCCCACCACTGGGAGTAGTGCGTCCCCTTGACGTTCCAGTCCGACTGGCCGTGCATGACGAAGACGCTCGCCTTCACCTGACCGGCCTGCCGGGTGTAGTTGCGCTCGTCCCAGAACGCGTTGTAGTCGCCGGTGACGCGGTCCTGGCTCCGGGTCAGCGTGGCGATCTCGTCCGCGCAGCCGGTTCGGGTGACGACGGCCTTGGCCAGCACGTCGGCGTCCTCACCCTGGTAACCGCCCGGTGCGACGACCAGGCCGTTGGCGCGGTAGTAGTCGTACCAGTTCGACGGAGCGGCGATGGGCACGATGGTCCTCAGCCCCGGGACGCCGGTGGTGGCGACCATGTTCGGCAGGGCGCCGTTGTAGGAGATGCCGGTCATGCCGACGTTGCCGTCGCTCCACGACGCGGTGACCGCGCGGCCGGCGCTGTCGACGCCGCGGGCACGGCCGTTGAGCCAGTCCACGACCGCCTTGCCCGCCAACGCCTCCTGCTGGTCACCGCTGGTGGGGCAGCCTTCGGACGCGCCGGTGCCGATGCTGTGCCCCAGGACGACGGCGTAGCCGCGCGGCACGAAGTAGTCGTCGAGCCAGCCCGCCAGGTTCGGCGACGCCGTGCGCACGGTGCCGTCCGGCCGGCCGTTCGACGTCGTTCCGAACAGCCCTTCCTGCGGTAACCGGTCGACGTTCACCGGGTGCATGGGGACCGTGCCGATGCCCGTCCGGTAAGGGCTGTGCTCGAAGACCACCGGGTAGCGACCCGTCCCGGACGGGCGGGCGATGTCGAGCGCGATGCGGTCGGGGCGACCGTCGTGGTCGCTGTCGACCGTCGACTCGACGTAGACGCGCTGCTCCACGACCGCTGCGGCCGAGGGTGGTGCGGCGAACGCGTCCGGCGCGCCCGTGGCGGTCAGCAGGACGACCACACCGAGCCCGAACAGGGACTTCAGGGGACGGCGGCGCGCGCGGATCCGGAGCGCGCCGAAGGGTGGTGCCATCGCAGGTCTCCTTCGCAGGGTCTCACGGGCGAACACGCACGTGAGTGGAGATGTACGGCGGCGAGGTACCGACCAGTGTGGCGCAGGACGTCGGCACGACAACAGTGCATGAAGATGGCCTTCGGGGGTGCGGTCGGCCGGGAGGCGACGCGTGGACCGGCTACGGCCTGCCCGTGAACGCCGAAGAGAAGACCCAGAGCAGCATGAACAGCATCGACACCGACCCCAGCACGATCGCGGCGACCGAGAACGGGCGGTCGTAGCGGCCTTTCGGGTTCGACAGGCCGATCACCCCTAGTACGAGGCCCAACGGAGAGAAACAGCACGCGAGGGACACGACCAGCGCCACGATCGGTATCGCGGAGACGCTGGGCTGGACCGGGACCGCTGCGGGCTGCCACATCGGCGGCGGAGGCGCGTAGGTCGGCGGAGGCACATAGGTCGGCTGTGGCGGAGGTGCGTAGGTCTGCTGCCAGTACCCGGTGGTGCTCTGTGGCGGCGAGGCATCGGCATCCGGCGACGGGCCGACTCCGGCGATGACCTCCTCGCTCTCCCAGATCGATCCGGCCGCTTCCGCCGCTTCCGCCGAGTTGGACGACGGGTCGAAATCGACCGGGCTCTCGTCCTCCCACCCACCGGGCGGACCTTCGTCGTCCGGGCGCGAACGGGCTGCGTCTAAGTCGGCGCGGTGGCGAGGATCCAGCAGCACCGCCTTGGCGATGTGCAGCAGCTTCGTCTCGTACTCGTCGCCGCCGGGGCGGTCGGGGTGGACCAGTCGGATCTGCCGACGGTGTGCGGCGACGATCTCGGCTCGGGTGGCTGTGCGAGGAATTCCCAGCAACTCGTACGGATCGTGCCCGTCGAGGTCCCGTGGTGCCGGACCGCTCACCGCGGGTTCCTCAGCACCTCGGCCCGCCAGCAGGTCAGTTCCCACGAGCTGGGCCCGGAGCCCTGCCGGTAGCCGTGCCCCACACCGGCGGCGAACGTGACGTACCGCTTGTCGGCCAGGTAGCACCAGACGTGCAACGCGGTTCCACCCAGGGAACCGGCGGACCCCGGCCGGAAGTAGTAGTAGTCGTGCCACAAGTCGTCGTGGTCGTCGACGAAGGGTTCCTGCAAGAGCTGTTGGGCACGAGCGGGCAGGTTGCCGAGGAACCCGCTCATGGCTTCACCGAGCCGGCTGGTCGACGTCGGAACCGGCGCACCCGGACGGCTGCCCGGCGCGACCCGGTTGTCCGCGGACGACGGCGCGGCGGTTGCCTTCGCGACCGTCTCGATGACCGACGCTCGGCGGAACGTCGACTCGTCGAGCCGCAGCGCGCGGATCTCGTGCGCCGGACCACCGGCCGCGTTGATCGTCGGCTCCACCGTGACGAACGCCTTGGTGCCGAGCACGACGGCCGCGTTGCGACCACTCGTGTCGGACGCCCACCACTCCACGAGTTGGCCGATCCGCGCGTTCACCCGTTCCCGGATCTTGACGCCGAGCCGGTCCCAGACCTCCTCGCGGGTGCCGACGGATTCGGTGAAGCCGAGGCTCCCCGCGGCGTGTATCGGCCCGGAACCCGCCTGCCGCGCCGGTGATCGCTGCTGGTCGCGCCGGACCGGCGCAGTGCTGCGAGCTGATCGCATGGGTAAGCGGTCGTCCACCACCGGTGTCCTCCAACAGCCGAACCGTGATCGGCCGCCCATCGTAGTTCAGGCGATATCACCGCTGAGGTGAACACCCGGCCGTCGGCCCGGTAATCGAGCCACCCTCGGCATTCATTCCCGGTCGAGTAGAAAAAGCGACTTCCACGGACTTCCGGCAAATGCGGCTCGTCCGACCCAGGGATTCGCGAAATAGCCTCGTGTCCTGACCGAAGAAGCTGACCGGAGCGCAACAGCGGCAACTCCGCGGATGGTCGACGTCGTCCTCGTTGCCCGACCACCGGGTGTCGTCAGTGGCCGCGAAAGGCCTCCTCCAGCCACCACGACGCACGACGAGTGGTGACCTTGGCATCGATCAGCAGCGGGGTGTCGCGCGGGCCGTCGAGCCACCGGGTCACGCCGACGAGGTCGTCGCGACGGCGCACGGTCAGTGCGGTGCAGCCGAATCCGCGTCCGATGGCGGCGAGGTCGGTGTCGGCGAACCGCACGGTGTCCAGCGAGTGCCCGGCGGGGCCGAAGTGGTGGATCTCGGCACCGTAGCCGCTGTCGTTGTAGACCACGACGACCATCGGCAGGCCGAGCCGGACCACGGTCTCCAGTTCGGCGATGCCCATCAGGCCTCCGCCGTCGCCGAGCGCCGCGACCGGCAGCCGGTCCGGTCGGGCCAGTGCCGCGCCGATGGCGGTGGCCAGCCCCAGGCCGATCGACTGGAACGCCTGGGTGAAGCAGAACCCGCGTTCGTCGGGCACCGAGAGGTACGCGCTCGGGTAGCCCATGAAGTTGCCCGAGTCCACGCCGATCACCCGTTCGGCCGGCAGCAGGTCGTCCAGCCGGGTGGACAGCGCGCGGGGGTCGATCCTGTCCACTTCGGACTCGTCGGTGAACGGGACGTCCCGCCAGCGGCCGGAACGCGCGATCCGCGAGGCCAGTCCGGGCGAGCGGTAGCCCGGTGCTGCCCCGACCCGCAGGGCAGCGGCGACGGCCCGGACGTCGCCGACGACGCCCAGGTCGACGGGGCGGTGCGCGCCGAGGGCGTCCGCGTCCAGGTCGACCTGCGCGACACCGGCGGCGGACCCGATCAGGGTGCCGTGCCGGGTGGTCCACGTGTTCAGCGCGCAACCCCAGCCGACCACCAGGTCCGCGCCGCTGATCAGCTCGACGGCGAGCGGGTTGGCGAAGCCGCCGGAGATCCCGAGGGACCACGGGTTCCCGGCGAACAGCCCGTTGGCCACCGCCGACGTCGCCAGCAGCGCACCGCACCTCTCGGCGAGGCGTTCCAGCTCGGCCCGGGCGTGGCGGGCACCCCGGCCGGCGACGAACACCGGCCGGCGCGCCTTGGTGATGGCTGCCGCGAGCGCTTCGACGGCGGAGGGGTCCGGTGCGGGCGGGGAGTACGGCGGCACGGGCTCGACCGAGCCGACCGGCGCGGGTTCGGCCTGGAGGTCGAGCGGCAGGTTGAGCACGACGGTACGACGTTCGTGCGTGGCACGCCGAACCGCTCGCACGACGGTGTCCACAGCGGACGAGGCGGAGGTGACGCGCTCGGCGACCGCGCCGACGGACGTGGCCAGCGCGGTCTGGTCGACGAAGAAGTTCGAACGGGGTGACGTGACCTCGGCGGCGAGCACGACCATGGGCGTCCGGCTCTTGGCGGCCTCGGCGATGCCGGTCATCGCGTTCGTGAGCCCGCAGCCCTGGTGCACCGACAACACCCCGAGCTTGCCGCTGGTGCGCGCGTAGGCGTCCGCCATCGTGGCCGCACCGCCTTCGTGCCGGGCGGCGACGTACCGCGCTCCCCCGGCGATCAAGGCGTTGGTGACGTGGAAGTTCCCGCTGCCGACCACGCCGAAGACGTGGTCGGCACCGAGTTCGGCCAGCGCGCGGCCGACTGCGTCCGCGACCGTCATCGCTCGACCAGTGCCAGCACCCGCGTCGGGCTGCCCGAACCACCGACGATCGGCAGCGGCGCGGCGAGCACCACGGCGCCGGTCGGCGGCAGGACCGCGAGGTTGCGCAACTGCGTCAGGCCGTACTTCCCCGCACCCAGTAGGTAGGAGTGGCAGGGGAAAGCGGGCTCGAACGAGTGCGCGGCGCCCGCGTCCGTGCCCACGGTCTCCACGCCGACGCCGACGACCGGGGTCTCCTCGGCGAGCCAGCGGGCGCACTCCACGGAGATGCCGGGGCTGTGGCCGCCGTTGAGGAACTCCGCCTGGCTCTCGCCCCGCGCGTCCCACCCGGTCCGGTACAGCAGCCAGCCGCCGTCCGGCAGCGGGCCGTGCTCCTCCTGCCACTGCTTCACGTGCGCGATCTCCAGCAGGAAGTCCGGGTCCTGCGCGGCGTGCCCGGCGAAGTCCAGCACCGCGGCGGGCGCGAGGAGCTTCGCGGGGGCGACCTGGGAGACGTCCTCACCGTCCCGGCCGGTCGCCCAGTGCACCGGCGCGTCGAAGTGGGTGCCGGTGTGTTCCCCGGTGTGGATGTCGTTCCAGTACCAGCCCGGCCCGCGGTCGTCGTAGCGGCTGATCTCCTCCAACCGGAACGGGATCGTGTTCGCGAACGGTTCCGGCAGTTGCAGCAGCGGGGTGCCCGGGTGCAGCGGGGCGGTCAGGTCGACGACCTCGACGCGTCCCGAGCCGAGCGCGCCGAGCAGGTCGGACAGAATCGACATCAACCTCTCCCATCTCACGGAGCTTGAACCGCCGGACCTGGCCGGTGGCGGTCCTGGTCAGGGCGTCGGTGGACCGCTCGACGCGAGGGTACTTGGCCTTTCGCCGCGCGACACGTCACACCGGGCTGTTCTCCGACGGGCTGCCCGCGGGCACGAACACCCCGAGCAGCCGGAGGAAGCCTTCGCCGCCGAGGTTCTCCACCAGGTGGTGGACGCCCGCCGGGAGGTAGAAGCACGAGCCGGCGCCGATCGTGGACGTCGAGCCCTCGATCTCGACCTGACCGGTGCCGGACAACACGAACACCATCTCGCTGTAGGGGTGGTAGTGCATGGGAGTGCGGATCGCCGGGATGTACCCCACGAACTGGGTCACGCCGGAACACCCGGTCCCGGGGTCGAACAGCGTCTGGTACTCCCGATCGCTCACCGCGTCCTGCTTGACCTGATCGGCCAGGTCGATCCACGGGCGGTAGTCGCCGCAGACCACGTCGGGCTGCTGTCGCGCCGAAACCGACACGAGCACGACCTCGCTGTCGGTCGTGATCTCGTAGGCGTCCTCCCCGACGACGAGCACCGCGAGTTCCGCGCGCAGCGGATGGCTTTCCCCGTTGACGTGCAGCGTCCCGTCGCCGGAGAGCACGAACAGGGTCTCCAGACGCCCGGCACCCGGTGAACGCGGCCTCGAACGACCGGCGCGCACGTGGTAGACCGCCTGCCGCAGTCCGGTCACGTCGTCCCGGTGGGTCTCGCGGACGTCGATCGTGTCACCGTCCATACAGGACGGTCTGACCTGCTCGTAGTGGAAGACCCTGCTCACGATTCGACCTCGACTCTCAGGGTGACGTCGGCGGCGTAGAGGAGCCGGACCGGGCAGGTGCGCTCGGCGTGTTCCGCCATCTCGCGCACCTTGTCCTCCGCCACCCCCGGCGCGCGGACCACGCAGGACAGCTCGACCGTGGGGATGCGGAAGCCCTCCGCCGTCTGCACCAGGTGGACGACGGCGACCGCGTCGACCGACTCGACCGGGGTGCCGTTCTCCTCGGCCAAGTTGGCCAGCGACATCGAGAAGCACCCGGCCAGCGCGGAGCCGAGCAGCTCCTCGGGGTTGGTCGCGGGTTCCTCGCCGACCCGGCTGCGCAGGCTGAACGGCAAGGACGCGCCTCGCCTGCCGAGGTCGAGCGTCCCGCTCCCGGTGGACGCCGGGCCGTGCCAGCTCGCTCGGGAGGACCTACGGATGTGCAGCACCTGCGTCTCCTCGGTTCTTCGCGCGGTAGTCGGCGATCGCCGAGCAGGCCGCGTCCACATCGGACTCGTCGTTGAAGTAGTGGAAGGACAGCCGCAGCACGGTGCCCCGGGGCGCCGTGGCGATCCGGCGCGCGGACAGGTGGGCGGCGAGCGCGTCCGGGTCGTCGTCGACCAGTGCCACCTGGGGGCCGGGGTGCGCCCCATCGCGCGGTGCCCACACCCGCTCGCCCGCGGCGAGCAACCGCTCCGTCGCCAGGGTCGCCAGCTCCCCGACGTGGCGCTCGACGTCGTGCAGGTCGACCCGGGACAGCAGCCGCATCCCGGCGTTGGCACCGTAGACGGCGGGGATGCCCGGAGTGCCGGTCTCGAACCGGCGCGCCTCGGTCGGGTAGTCGACCGTCCGCGGGTCGAACCGGAACGGGTCGACCCGACCGAACCAACCGGTGAGCTGCGGCGGCAGGTCGTCCGCCAATCCTCCACGGGCGTAGAGGAACGCGACGCCGGGCAACCCCAGCAGGTACTTCAGCGCGCCGGAGACGAGGTAGTCGCAGTCGAGCGCGCGGACGTCCACCGGGAGCACCCCGGCGGCCTGGTACGCATCGACGAACACCCGCGCTCCGACCTCGTGCGCCTTGTCGACCGCCTCGCGGACCGGCATCCTCGCGCCGTTCCGGTAGGTCGCGATCGGCACCGACACCAGACCGGTCCGCTCGTCGATCGCGGCGACGAGTTCGCCGACGTCCACGGCGGCGTCCCGCTCGGGCACGTGCGTCACCCGGGCGCCCCGCGCCTGCTGGGCCACCCAGACGTGGCCGAGGGACGGGAACTCCATGTCGGTCGTCACGATCCCGGGCCGCTTCGACCAGTCCTTCGTGGAGGCCACCTGGTACGCGCCGTCCGACGCGCAGTGGACCACCGCGATCTCGTCGGGGTCGGCGTTGACCAGCGCCGCGAACCGCCGCCGCGCCTGGTCGACCTCGGCCATCCACAGGTCCCACGGGGCGGCGTGCTCGCGCATCGTGAAGGTCATCTCGGACAGTGCGGTCAGCAGTTCGCCCGACAGCGCACCCTGGCTGCAACTGGCCAGGTGCACGGTGTCGGCCAGGACCGGGAAGCACTCCCGGAACTGGCGGCTGGTGAGATTCGCTGGCATGACACCTCAAAACTTTTAGTGTGGCTAAACGATGGTAGGGAGCCTCGCCGAGCCGAGTCAAGGAGGTGCCGGCACTGCGCCACCGCGACCAAGCCGCCCGGAGATTCCGGGCACGCCGAAGACAGGTAGCAGCCCGGTGTCGTCAGTAGCTCGCGGCCTCAGCAGCTCGGCGGCGTCAGTAGTTCGGTGTCGGCAGCAGCTCGCGGCGTCAGTAGCTCGGCGGCGTCACGGCCAGCAGGAACCGCACCGGCTTCGTCGTCTCGTTGATGTACCGGTGCGGCAGCCGGGAGTCGAAGCTCCCGCTGTCGCCCTGCTTCAGTTCGTACCGCTCACCGTCGACTTCGAGCACCAGGCGGCCGGTCAGCACCACCACGCACTCGTCCGACGGGTGGCTCCAACCCGACTCCGAGGACGCCGCGCCCGCTTCGAGCAGGCCTTCGAGCACCTCGACCTTGCCCGCGCCCGCCGACACCCGCTGGTAGACCAGGCCACCCCGCGGTGAGCGGAGGTCCATCCGGCGGTCCTTGCGCACCAGCGCGACCTGTTCCAGGTCGGTGTCCTGGAACAGGTTGAACACCGGGGTGTCCAGCGCTCTCGCGATCTTGCGAACGGTCTCCAGGCTCGGGTCGGTGATCCCGCGCTCGACCTGGCTGATCAGCCCGACCGACACGTCGGCCGCCTTCGCCAGCTCGGTCGCCGTCATCGACCGCGCCGCGCGCAGCTGCCGAATCCGTTCGCCCATCACGGTGTGTGCTCCCCTGTCGTCGTCGGCTCGGTGAGACAGTAGTCAACCCAACACGGGCAGCACCTGCTCACCCAGCAAACGGATCGCCGCGCCCGGGTCGGGGCCGAGCGGGCCGCCGATGCTGAGCTGGGTGACGCCGGCGGCGACGAGTCGGCGCAGTCGGGCGACGACCTCGGCCGGGGTGCCGACGACCGCGAGGCGCAGCATGTCGTCGGTGACGAGTTCCGCCGCCGCCTCCACGCCGTCGGCCCGCATCGCGGCCGTGACCGGCGCGAAGTCCGCCGAACCGAGACCGACCACCGCGAGTTCGCGGTCGGACAGGTACGGCCCGAAGAACGCGATCGTCGGCCGGATGAGGTCGCCCGCCACGGTCGGGTCGTCGGCGACCGAGACCCAGACGCAGCCCGCGATGTCCACTTCGGACGGATCACGACCGGCCGCCGCCGCGCCGGCGTGCACCCACCCGACCACTTCCGGCGCGGTCTCCGGCGGAAATAGGATGGGCAGCACCCCGTCCCCGTAGCCGCCTGCGGCGGTGAGGAAGTCCTCGCCGTACGCCGTGACGTACAAAGGGATCCGCCGCCTCGGCGGCGTGAAGCCGAGCGTGCACCCCGGTTCCCACCGGAAGTGCTCGCCGTCCGTCGGCGCCTCCTCCCCCGCGATCAGCGCGCGGATCAGCCGGACCGCCTCGGCGGTGCGGCCGGGGATGGCCGTGCCGTCGAGGCCCAGCTTCGGGATCATCCCGTCGGTGTGCGCGCCGATGCCGGCCAGCGCACGACCGCCGGACAGCAGGTCGAGCGTGCCGAGGTAGGCCGCGATCTCCGACGGGTCGACCGTGCCGGGGTTCATCCCGAGCGCGCCGACGTGGATGCGCGAGGTGCGTTGCGCCACGGCGGTGCACAGCGCCCAGGTGTGCAGCATGAACGGGTCACTGGCGAACCACACCTGGTCGAACCCGGCCTCCTCGGCCGTGACGGCCAGGCCGACCAGTTCGGCCGGCCCGCCGACGAACTGGGTCAATCGGATGCTGGTGACGACCACTTCTGACGCACCTTTCGTGTTCTGCCGCCGGAGCCGCCGGCGAACCGGTCTCCGACGTCGTCGCCGAGGATGGTGAACGCGAGCACCACGAGAGCGATGGCCAGGCCGGGGAACAGCGAGTACCACCAGGCGTCGAGCATGAACCCGAGCCCGTCACTGGTCATCACGCCCCATTCCGGCGTCGGTGGCCTCGCGCCGAGTCCGAGGAAGCCGAGCCCGGCACTGGCCAGGATCACGAAGCCGACGTCCGTGGTGGCCAGCACGACGACCGGCCCGACCGCGTTGGGCAGCACGTGCCGGAGCAGGATGCGGCGGGTCGGCACCCCCAGCACGATCGCGCTGTCGACGTAGGGCCGCCGACGGACCGACACGACCTGTCCGCGCATCAACCGCGCGTAGGAGGGCCACCAGACCGCCGCCAGCGCGATCGTGGTGTTGACCAGGCTCGGTTGCAGCGCGACCACGACCACCATCGGCAGCAGGATGTAGGGCACCGACAGGAAGACGTCGGTGATCCGCATGATCACCTCGTCCACCCAGCCGCCGCGAAAGCCCGCGATCAACCCGAGCCCGCCGCCGACGACGGCCGAGAACAGCACCACCGACACACCGATCGCCAGCGAGATGCCCGCCCCGTGCACGATGCGGCTCAACAGGTCCCGGCCGTTGTTGTCGGTGCCGAGCAGGTGGTCGGCCGACGGTGGCAGGAGGCTCGCGCCGAGGTCGATCGCGTTCGGGTCGTACGGCGCGAGCACGCCCGGGACGACCGCCATCACGACCGTCACCCCCAGCACGCCGAGGGCGAGGGCGGTGGACGGCCGCCGTCCCGCGAGGCCGGCCCGGCGGCGGGTCCGACGCGGCAGTTCGGCGGTCATGACAGCCGGACTTTCGGGTCGAGCACCGCGTGCAGCACGTCGACCAGCAGGTTGACCGCGAGGAACGCGACGGTCGCCACGAGGGTCACCCCCATCACGGAGTTGTAGTCCAGCACGGTGATCGACTCGTAGGCGTACCGACCGACACCCGGCCACTTGAAGATCTTCTCCACCAGCACGGAGCCGCCGAGCAGGTACCCGAACGCGAGGCCGGTGACGGTGACCACCGGCATCATGGCGTTGCGCAACGCGTGCACGTAGACGACCCGGCGCTCCGGCACGCCTTTCGCCCGCGCGGTCGCGACGTACGGCTCGGCCAACGCTTCCAGCATCGACGCCCTGGTCGTCCGCATCACGCGGGCCAGGGTCGGCAGGGCCAGCGTGGTGGCGGGCAGGACCAGGTGGTGCAGCACGTCCAGGAAACCCGCGCCGTCACCACGCAGGACCGCGTCCAGCGAGGCGAACCCGGTGATCGCTTCGGAACCCCCGGCCACGTCGGTCTGCCCTTCGCTCGGCAGCCACCCCAACCGGGCGTAGAAGACCACCACCAACACGATCCCGACCCAGAACACCGGAACCGCGACCCCGGCGAGGCTGAGCACCCGACCCAGGTGGTCGAAGACCCCGCCCCGACGGGTCGCCGCGAGCACCCCGAGCGGGATGCCCAGCACCAGCGCGATGATCAGCGACGCGACGGTCAGCTCGATCGTCGCGGGCAACGCGTCCACCAGGTTCGACAGCACCGGCTGCTGGTTGGTCAGCGAGTCGCCGAGGTCACCTCGCGCCAGCCGCACCAGGTAGAGGCCGAACTGCGTCACCAGCGGCTCGTCCAGCCCGGCCTGCTCGCGGATGCGTTGGACGGCCTCCTCGCTCGCGTTCAGCCCGGCCAGCACCCGCGCCGGGTCGCCCGGGACGATGTGCGTGAGCAGGAACGTGATCACCGAGACCGCGAGCACCAGCGGCACGGCGATGAGCACCCGGCGAACTACGAATCGGCCCATGGACTACGACCGCGATCGGCCGGGGAGCCACAGCCCGCGCTCGATCGGCTCCCAGAAGTCCAGCGTGACGTTGTCGAGGAACGGCTCGTACGGGTCCACCTTCTTGTACTCGGCGTACGGGCCGGACCAGTCCTTGCGCCGCTCCTTGTACGCGCGGCGTTCGGCTTCGGAGTGGTACTCGAACAGCAACGTGTACCGGCCGGTCGGCGTGAGCGTCGCCGGGTCGACCTCGTGGTAGTAGGACGCGGCCTTCCACTCGGGGAACAGCTCGGCGCGCCGGTCGGCCACCCAGCGGAACCAGGTCCGCATCCCCTCGTGGTACTCGCGCGGGTCGACCCCCTCGCGGATGTTCCACGACTCGACCTCGATGATGCTGTTGTCCTCGGGCATGTCAGTCCTTCCCCACGGTGTACAGGTCGGGCCGCGACAGCGCGGATTCCTTGTAGTTGCTGACGTTCTTGCGCACCGCGCGGCGGTCGACGTCCTGGTACAGCGGCAGCCACGGCGCGTCCTGGCTGATCCGGGCCGACGCCGCGAGCCAGTCCGCGTCCTGCGCCCGGTGGTCGGCCGAGCCGCGCGCCCGGTCGAGCAACCGGTCGACCTCGTCGTTGCGGTAGTGCGCGAGGTTGCCCTCGACCGACCGGGACGCCTTGCCGTGCAACTTGCCGTACAGCAACGCGTCCGGGCTGGCGTAGTTGAGGGTGGACTTCCAGGAGAAGAACGGCAGTTCGCCCTTGCCGACCTTGTCGATGATGGTGGACAGGGGCAGCTCACCGATGGTGCAGTCGATGCCGACCTCCTTGAGGTTGGCCTGCATCACCTCGGCGATCTGCTTGAGCGTGCCGTAGCCGGGCACGTAGGTGCTGTCGATCTTCAGGCCGTTGCCGTGGCCGGCCTCCGCCAGCAGGGCCTTGGCCTTCGCCACGTCCCGCTGGTACACCGCGATGTCGCGGTGGTCGGCGTACCCGTCGACGAGGCTGCCCGGGATCGGCCCGCGCAACGGGATGCCGCTCTCCTTGACGACGTTGGCCATGATCGCGTCGTGGTCGATCGCGTAGCAGATCGCCTGGCGCACCCGGACGTCGTCGAACGGCGGCTGTTCGGTCTGGAAGATCCAGTAGGTGATGTCCAGCAGCGGCGTGGCCAGCACCGTGACGTCCTTGTTCTGCGCCAGCCGGTCGATCAGGTTGACCGGCAGGTTGCCGACCACGTCCAGGTCGCCGCGCTCCAGCTGCAACGCGGCGGTCGAGGGTTCCACCGGCGAGTTGAACAGCACCCCGGCCAGCTTCGGTCTGCCGCGCCAGTGGCCGTCGGACGACTTGACCTCGATCACCTGGTTGGGCGTCCAGCGGACGAACTGGAACGCGCCGCTGCCGGCCATGTTCCTGGCCAGGTACTTCGCCGCGGTCGGGTCGGCCTGGGTCTTGTTCGCCGCGACCACGGCCGGGTTGACCACCGAGCCGACCGCGTCGAGCGCGAGCGTCCGCAGGAACGGCGAGAACGGCGAGTCCAGCGTGATGACGACGGTGCCCGCGTCCTTGGCGACGATGTTGCCCGGCTTGACGTGGTCGACCAGCAGGTCGCTCGCGCCCTGCCCGACTTCCATCGTCCGCCGCAGCGAGGCGACCACGGCTGCGGCGTCCAACGTGCTGCCGTCAGAGAACTTCACGCCCTGGCGCAGGTGGAAGGTGTGGCCGATGCCGTCCGGCGTGACCTCCCAGCGCTCCGCGAGGCCCGGTGAGACGTCCTTGCCGTCGCCGGTCAGCTCCAGCAGCCGGTCGTAGACGTTGTGGATGACGATGCCGGAGTTGGACTCGCCGGTGGAGGCCGGGTCGAGCCCCTTCGGCTCGGCGGACAGCGCGTACCTCAGCGTGCCGCCCGAGCCCGGTCGACCGGTCCTGGTGTCACCGCAGGCGGAGGCGAACGGGACGAGCAGGGCGGCGCCACCGGCCGCGCGCAGGAAACCCCGCCGGTTCAGGGGTGGGTGGTGACCGGTCACGATGGTTCCTCCGTCGGGAGTTGCGAGCGGCGGATCTGCGGGAACAGGCAAGCTGCCAGGTGGTTCGGCGCGAACGCGGCCAGGTCGGGGAGGCGGGTGCCGCACTCCGGTCGGGCGTGCGGGCAGCGCGGCCGGAAGTGGCAGCCCGCCGGCGGGTTCATCGGGCTGGGTGCCTCGCCGCCGAGCCGGGCTGTCCGGCCCGGCGTCAGGGTGGGGATGGAGGCGAGCAGGGCTTGGGTGTACGGGTGGACCGGGGACTCGAAGATGTCCTGCGCGGTACCGGACTCGACGATCCGGCCGAGGTACATCACCGCGACGCGATCGGCGATCTGGCGCACCACGGCCAGGTCGTGGCTGATGAAGACGTAGGCGATGCCGAGGTCGGACTGCAACCGGCGGAGCAGCGCGATGATCTGGGCCTGCACCGACACGTCGAGCGCCGAGGTCGGCTCGTCGCAGATCAGCACCGCGGGGTGCGGCGCGAGCGCCCTCGCGATGGCCACCCGTTGCCGCTGCCCACCGGAGAGCTGACGGGGGTGGTGGCCGGCCATCGCGGGTTCCAGGCCGACCCGCTCGAGCAGTTCGGCCACGGCGGTCCGGGCGGAACCGGCGCCGTCCGGCAGGCCGTGCACCTCGTACGCCTCACCGATCAGGTCGCCGATGCTCATGCGCGGGTTCAGCGAGGCGAACGGGTCCTGGAACACCATCTGGATCCGCTTGCGCTGCGGTCGGCGCTTGCGCTCCGACAGCCCGGCGAGGTCGGTGTCGTCGAGCATCACCCGGCCGGACGTCGGCTGTTCGAGGCACACCAGCGTCCTGGCCAGAGTGGACTTCCCGCAGCCCGATTCGCCGACCAGCGCCAGTGTCTCGCCGCGGGCCAGTTCGAAGCTGACATCGTGGACCGCGCGGACGATTCCCCGCTCGCGTCCATTCCGGACTCGGTAGTGCTTGACGACGTTCTCGGCGCGCAGCAACGGGTCAGCCACCGGCCACCTCCTCCGCGCGGTGGCAGGCGACCAGTGAGTCGTCCGCCAGGCGCCGCAACACAGGCTGCTCGGCACGGCAGACGTCGACGGCGAACCGGCAGCGCGCGGCGAACGCGCAGCCGGTGGGCAGCGCGGCCGGATCCGGTGGGGAGCCGGGGATGGAGCCGAGTTCCTCGACCCGTCGTTCCACCCGCGGCACCGATTCGAGCAACGAGATCGTGTACGGGTGCCGCGGTGTGCGGTAAAGCCGTTCCAACGGACCGGTTTCGACGACCTGACCGGCGTACATGACCGCACCCCGCGACGCGACCTGCGCGGCGACAGCGAGATCATGGGTGATCAGCACGAGTGCGGTCCGGTACTCCCGGCGCAGTTCCTGGAGCAGTTCGATGATCTGGGCCTGCACGGTGACGTCGAGTGCCGTCGTCGGCTCGTCGGCGAGCAGGACCTCGGGGCCGAGCGCGACGGCCATCGCGATCACCACGCGCTGGCGCATGCCACCGGAGAGCTGGTGCGGGTACTCCCCGGCACGCCGCCGCGCGTCCGGGATGCCGACCCTGGCGATGAGGTCGGTGGCCTGCTCACGCGCGACCTTCCTGGACGCGCCGGCGTGCACGCGGAACATCTCGGCGATCTGGTCACCGACCGCGAACGACGGGTTCAGCGCGGTCTGCGCGTCCTGGAAGACCATCGCGATCTTGCTGCCGCACAACGCGCGGCGGCGCTTGGCAGGCAGGGCGAGCACGTCCTCGCCCCGGTAGGCGATCCGGCCGGCCACTTCGGTGCCGGGTTCGAGCAGGCCCATCACCGCGCGGGCGGTGGCGGTCTTGCCGCACCCGGACTCACCGAGCACGGCCACGGACTCCTTGGCGGACAGGGAAAGCGACACGCCGCGCACGGCGGGGACCTCCCGTTCGCCGTGGAAGGTCACCCGAAGGTCTTCGATCGTGAGCAGTGCGGTGTCAGAAGTGGACTGGCTCATGCCGCCTCCGCCCTTGCAGATTTCGGGAAGGCTAAATCCGTTTAGCCACACTGTCAACGCCCGATGTCGTCCGCAAGATCGGAAAAAACGCCATGCCGAGACGTTGCCGGTCTCGGCATGGCGTGTCGGCCCCTGGCACGTGCGTGCCACCGGAGTGGGTCAGTCGAGGCCGCCGGGGCGGTCGAGCAGCTCGCGCAGGGCGGCGTCGATGAACCGGGTGTCGGGTTCGTTGCTGCCGTGCCCGGCGAAGTGGCCCCAGATGCCCGGGACGACCCGCAGCTCGGCGTTGCCCATGTGGCTGACGGCCCACGCCTCGTCCTCCGGCGGGAAGTACAGGTCCTTCTCGGCGGGGAGCACGATGGCCGTGGCGCGGATCGAGGCCAGGGCCGCCTCGGTGTCGCCGTCGAAGCCGGGGGTCAGGCCGACGTCGCCGGTCTGCCAGGTCCGGAGCATGGCGAGCAGGTCGTTGGGGTCGCGGTCGTCGAGGAAGAAGCCTTCCCAGAAGTCGACCAGGAAGTCCTCCAGCGCCGTGTAGCCGAGCTTCTCGTACTCCTTCTCCCAGTAGAACGCCTGCGAGAAGCCCCACCCGGCGTAGACGCGGGCGCAGGCGCGGAGCCCGACCACGGGCGGGGTGTCGCCGTACCAGCCGCCCGCGAAGGCGGAGTCCGCGGTCAGCGCGGCCTTCACGCCTTCCAGGAACACCTTGTTGTGGTAACTCGTCCGGGACGAGCCGCAGAACGGGGCGATGCGCTCGACCATCTCCGGGTGGCTGACCGCCCACTGGTAGGTCTGCCCGGCGCCCATCGACCAGCCGGTGACCAGGGCCAGCCGTTCGATGCCGAAGTGGCGCGTGACCAGGTCGTGCTGCGCGCGGACCTGGTCGTGGAACGTGACGTGGGGGAAGCGGGGCCCGGCGTAGCCGCCGGTGGTGTTGCTCGGTGAGCTGGACAGCCCGTTGCCGAGCATGTTGGGCACGATGACGAAGTACCTGTCCGGGTCGAGCGTCAGACCGGTGCCGATCAGCCACTCGTTGTCCCAGTGGCGGCCGGAGTACCAGGTGGGGTACACGACGGCGTTGGACTTCTCGGGGTTGAGCGTCCCGTAGGTCGCGTAGGCGAGCCGTGCGCCGCGCAAGGTCGCGCCGTGCTGCAACGTGAAATCACCGAGGTCGTGGTACTGCGTTTCGGTCACGGGTGGTCCTCCGGTCGGGCGGCAGTCTGGACGTGAGGCCTCCGACTCGGCGACCTCACGTGCAGAATCTGCCTCATCGAGTCCGAAGTGGCCACTGTCCGACCGACCCGAACCAGCCCTGCTGCGACACCCGGAGAGCCTCGCCGAACCTGCCATCGGCGAGCCGTCAGACGTGGCCACCCGCGAGATCCACATGCTTGTTCGGGATCGACGATGTGAGACCGGCGCAACTCCCCGTCACTCTCGGCGGTGCGTTCGACCTCGTGGACGGGGCATCACACCGGCGACACCCCCTGTTCGGCCGCCGGTGCGATGCGCCTCCTGTCCGGCGTGGGGAACCCGCCGCTGTGATCACGATGGACCTCCGGTTGTCGGGATTTACACAATGTTGTACGAGTCCCCTGGTCAGCGGTGGCGAGCCGGCCTGTGGATCGACTTCCGACGGGTGGACATCGGGCATGCCCCGGCAGCGGTGCGCACTGGCGGCCCTGCTCGTCGATGCCAACCGCGTCGTGACCACCGAGCAGGTGCTGGACCGGGTACGGGTCGAACGTCCGCCGAGGCGCGTGCACCAGTGGCGTCGGAGGGAACGGGAAGTCCTCCTCGCCGAGGCACGCAGGTGCCGTCCGGTCGGGCTACCGGTGACCACACGCCCTGGTTCTCCGTCCACACCACCACACCGTCGTCGCCCCACGCGGCGCGTCCGGCCTCGCCGCCGCGTCCTGGACGGCCGACCTGCTTCGCTCAAAGGTTGTAGATGAAGGTGGCCGCGCGGACGTAGTGGTCGACCCCGGCGGAGATCGGGCGGTGCAGGACCTTGCGGTCCCTCTTGATGGTGCCGTGGTACGTGCTGTAGACGGTGTACCCGGCAGGCACCCAAAGGCTGTCGCAGGGCTTCCAACCGCCGCCGGCGGACCTGTAGAAGTGCTCGGTGAGCCCCGGACCGATGCACGCAGCGGTGAAGGCCGTGGATTTGCGCCGCCTGTGCCCGTTGGTGTACCTGACCTTGGTCGAGTAGATCGGCTCCTCGTCGCACCAGCGCCAGGTGTTGTCCGGGTAGACCGCGGACGCGCAGATCTGCTCGTAGAACGCCTCGGTACCGCCGGGCTTGCAGTATTGCGGCGAGGGGAACCCCGAGCTGGTGGTGTGGCCGCGCGGCCTCAGCGACAGGTCGAGTTCGTCGAGGTCGGCTTCGATGGGGTTGTCGTGTGCTTCGACGGTGTCGGTCGCCTCCTGCCCCTCCCTCGCGTAAGCCGCGATGGCGGTGGGCACCGCGAGGGTCGGCGCGAGGTTGCGGAAGAGGTCCAGCGGCGACAGGGCCGGGTCGCGGGACACGGTCAGCCGGCTCGCATCGTGGCCGGCGGTCATCTCGCGGACACTGATCTCGGGGTGTCCGGCGTCGTCGCTCTGGATGGCGACGAAGTCGATGACGTTGCCGTTGGACAACTCGACTCTGGCCACCTGACGCCGGTCGGGAAGGCTGCCGACGATCGGCGCGCCGTCAGGGCCGAAACCCGCGGCGATGCAGTCCGCGTCTGACGGCGTGGTCGTTTCACTGCGTTGGCAAGGCGGTCGGCGGGTCGCGCGGTCGTCGGACGAGTTGCAGCACATCGTGGTGGTTTCCCCTCTGTCGGAACACAACGGCCGATGCGACGCGCCCGGTTTCACAAGAATCTGCGTGGGGCTTGAGAACTTGATCGGCGGCGCGAGCGACGGCCTGTGGAGTGTCGAGGCCGCGACGGCACTACGGCAATCGCTCCCCGGTACCACGCACCATTTGCAGCAGCAGGAACGCCCATTCGGCCTACATGAATCGCATCGAGGCGGTCAGCCACGCCACTTCGAGCCCGTACAGACGCATCCGGGACCAACACCGGAGTCCACTGTGGTCGAACACGGGTTCGACCACAGTGGACTCCAGTGCTGCGTCGACCCCAGCCGTGGCAGCACATCGTCGGGCGCAGTGGGAAGCGAGTCACCCACACGTGTTCACCTGACCCGCGCCGGGAGTGCGTCCTTCCCGAGCGGGAAGCCGACGCGTATGACCACCGACATCCAGGCGCTGCCCATGCGGACCCCGGTCGCCCCGGACGGGCGGCTGGGACCGGCCGAGGCGCACCCCGGGCTGAGCGACACCGAGTACGTCCGACGCCGTGACGCCATCGTGGCGGCGGCCGAGGGGCACGAGGTGGGCGAGCCGTCACCGCCGGTCGTCTACACCGAGCAGGAGCACGAGACGTGGCGCCGGGTCCACTCGGCGCTCCGCGCGGCCCAGCCGGGTCGGTTGCGCCGAACGGTCCTGGATCTGCGTGACAGCGCGCCCGTACCCGACGACCACGTGCCCCAGCACGCCGAGGTCGGCGACCGCCTGCGCGAGCTCACCGGCTTCCGCTTCACCCTGGCCGGCGGGCTGGTGCCCGACAAGAGGTTCCTGGGTGCCATGGCGCGCGACTACTTCCACGCCGTGCAGTACGTCCGTCACCCCGCGATGCCGCTCTACACCCCCGAACCCGACGTGCTGCACGACGTGCTCGGCCACGGGACGCACCTGTGCTCACCGTGGTTCGCCGACCTGTACCGGGCGGTCGGAGCGGCGGCGAGCCGCGTGGACGGCGAAGACGCACTCGACCTCATCAGCCGCGTGTACTGGTTCAGCCTCGAGTACGGCGTCGCGCTGGAGGGAGGAGAGGTGAAGGCTTACGGAGCGGCGCTGCTGTCGTCCTACGGCGAACTGCGTCGTCTGCACCGCGCCGAGATCCGCCCGTGGGACGTCACCGCCATCGTCAACACCTGCTACCAGGCCGCCGGCTACCAACCTGTCCTCTACGCCACGCGCTCGCTCGACCACGTCGCCGAGGCGCTGCACGACTTCCTGGACGACTTCGACGAGGACACCGGCTCGGCCTACCTGCGTTCACCGACCGCGGCGCGATGACCTGAGCACCGGGCGCGCGGTCGGGACGCTACGGGAGAGGCACGACCGGCTCCGGCCGCGGCGAAGGACGTCCACGGCCCGCGTGCCCGGAGTTGGTGATCGTGCCGGGTCGAGCGGCGTCAGGGAGTCGTGGCGCAGCCATTCACGACCTGGGACACGACCGGAACCGCGATGCCGGTGCTTTCCATCAGGTCGTTCCCGGCATTGCAGAGCATCATGAGCGGACCATGGAGCACCGGATCCTGCCGCTCGCCGGCCGCGGGTTCCGCGCCCGCCGATGCGGCCGACACCACCATGCCCAACACGATGCCGACCAAGACTGCTGCCACTCGCTTCACGGTGTCCCCTCCTGGGTTGTGCGGTTCGGACACCATCGGATTCTCGCCCGGCGGCGGGAGAACCGCCTCACCGACGCCTAGAGCCACTCTGGCGGGTGACCAGTGGTCGAGGCCGGGCCGCTGGGGTCGGACGGGCAGAGACCCTTGTCACCGGTCGCCCGCGCGGCCACCGTTGATCGTTGGCATGGCAGGCCGTGCGCGCCGTATTCCCCGGCTCCTTCGACCCGGCCACGCAGGGACACCTGGACGTGGCGCGCCGGGCCGCGGGCATGTTCGACGAAGTGGTCATGTGCGTCCTGACCAACCCGGCCAAGACCGGCCGGTTCCCCCTCGCCGAACGACTGGCCCTGCTGGCCGACATGACCAGCGACCTGGCCAATGTCACGGTGGACTCCAGCCCCGGCCGGCTACTGGTCGACTACTGCCGCCAGACGGGCGTCGACGTGATCCTGCGGGACGTGCACCCCGGTCGACCTGGAGCAAGAGTTGCCGATGGCTCGGATGAACCACCACCTGAGCGGCATCGAAACGCTCCTCGTGCCGACCGATCCCGCGCAGGCCTACATCTCCTCGACCCTCATCGCGGCGACAGCCCGGCGGTAACGCCTCCGGACCGGCCAAGCCGCGCGTTCACGACCAGGCGCGGCAGGCAGCCGCCTATGATCACCTCGCCGAGATGACTTTAGGTAGTCGATACTGGCTGGAAGGGTGACAATGGCGATCACGCCGACCCCCGAGCAGACCGCCGCCCGGGACGTCTTCACCGCCGGGCGCGACCTCGCGCTGGTCGCGGGCGCCGGGACGGGCAAGACCGCCACGCTCGTGCAGATGGCCGCGACCACCCGCAGGCGAGGCCTGTACATCGCCTTCAACAAGGCGATCGCCGACGAGGCCCGCACCCGGTTCGGCGCCAACGTGCAGTGCCGCACCGCCCACTCCCTGGCCTACCGCGCCATCGGCAGCCGCTACCAGGAGCGATTACGCTCGCAGACCCGACTCCCGGCCTGGCAGACCGCGCGCAGGCTGGGGATCACCCGGGACCTGGCCGTCGGCACGCACTTCATCAAGACCAACCACCAGGCCCGCCTGGTGATGGGCATGATCCGCAGGTTCTGCTACTCGACCGACAAGCAGGTGATGGCCCGCCACCTGGAAACGGTCACCGGTCTCGACAACGTCGGCCAGGAGTACCTGGCCCGGACCCTCCTCCCCTACGCGACGCGGGCGTGGGAGGACATCCGCTCCGATCGCGGCACCCTCCGGTTCGAGCACGACCACTACCTCAAGATGTGGGCGCTCACCGGTCCGGAGCTCGCCGGGGACTTCGTCATGCTGGACGAGGCCCAGGACACCAACCCGGTGCTCGAAGAGATCTTCCTGAACCAGGGCGCCCAGCGGGTGTGCGTGGGCGACCCGGCCCAGCAGATCTACGGCTGGCGCAGCGCCCGTGACGTGATGACCGGCTTCCCGGCGGAATCCCTGCACCTCACCGAGTCCTTCCGGTTCGGCCCGCGGGTCGCGGAGGAGGCCAACCGCTGGCTGCGGCACGCCGAGTCGACCCTGAGGCTGACCGGGCGCGGCCCCGGCGAGTCCAGGATCGGCGAGGTGCACAACCCGGACGTGGTGCTGTGCCGGGGGAACGCCGACGCCATGCAGGAGGTCATGGCGTTCCTCGACGAAGGCGTCCCGGTCGCCCTGACCGGCGGCGGCGACGCCATCCAGCGCATCGCCGCGGCGGCCGAGGAGTTGAAGGCGGGCAAGCGGACCAGCCACCCCGAGCTGTTCCTGTTCGGCTCGTGGGGCGAGGTCCAGGACTACGTCGAGAACGACAAGGCGGGCCAGGACCTCAAGTCGATCGTGAGGCTGGTCGACAAGTACGGCCCGGAGCAGGTCCTGCGCGCAGTGGGCAGGCTGTCCGCCGAGGGGGACGCGAAGGTCGTGGTCTCCACCGCCCACAAGGCGAAGGGGCGCGAGTGGGCGACCGTGCGCATCGGGCCGGGGTTCGCCGCCCCGTCAGCCGACGACGACGGGCTGCCGAGGGACGTCAACCCCGCCGAGGCGCGCCTGATCTACGTCGCGGTCACCCGGGCCCGCCTCGGCCTGGACCTCAAAGGCGTCGCGTGGATCCACGAGTACGAGCAGGGCGCGACGACCCGCACCAGGCGACTGGCCGAGCTCAGCCTCACCGGCCAACTGCGCCACCCCGACTCGCCGGTCTCCCGCTTCATGGCCCGCCACCTGCCCTCCACCGCGGGCCCACAACGCGACTACCACAGGTATCTGGCGACCCTGCCGCACCCGGTGCAACCGATCGACGTCCAGTACCCGGACTGGTCCGGCATCGGCCACGCCGTCGACTACCGCCTCCGGCTGTCCTTCGGCGGCGATCTCGGCCCTGCGGTCGCACACGGCGTGGCCGCGCTGACGAGCCCCTACCAACTGCCCGGCGCGCCGCACGGCCACGCCCGCAGGCGACTGTCCACTGTGGGGGGACAGCTCCTGGCGGCGATCGACGCCCACCTGGCCGATCCGACCGCCCGCGACGACAACACCCTGACCAGGTTGTGCTATGTGGCGGCGTCCTTCGAGGACATCTACCGGACGGGACAGATCCGCCGCTTCAGCATGCTCGCCGAACGCGACGCCACGACCACACTCGCGGACCTGGTCGCCGCCGTGCCGCCGTACGTGGTCGAGGACGTCCACGCCCAACTGGCCTTGGCCGACCGCCCACTGGCCCGGTTCCGCGCCCTGCCACCGTCGGCCAAGGTCTGCGGTCCGGTGTTCGCGGGGAGTGCCGACGTCCCGGCGGACGCCGACTACATCCTGGGAGGCCTGCTCCTGGACTGCAAGTCCACGAAGGACCCGCACCGGTTGGGTCGTGACGAACTCCACCAACTCGCGGGCTACCTGTTGCTGGACTACGACGACCACTACGCGATCGACAGCGTGGGCCTCTACCTGTCCCGCCAGGGCGGCCTGATCGTCTGGAGCGTCGAGGACTTCCTCACCGGATCGGGCGCGACAGCACCGTTGGCGACCCTACGAGCCCGCCTTCGAGCAGACCTGCGCGAGGAGCTGAAAGCCCAGGGCCTACGCGCATAACAGCCCCACACCCGGCAGACGATTATTCGGCCATTGACCGGAATACCATCGATTGCCCACGGATACGATCGCCGAACACCCGCCGAAAACGAGCACAGGACAAATCCACGCGGAACCACGGAATCGTTCCGCGTGCTGAGCACAGGAGTGCGCCGACGTCACCGGCGCATTCCACCACCGCATTCGGACAGGCTCGCACATTCGGGAAAAATCACCCGCCCGAACTCGCTCGTCGAGGTGGAGCCCCACGTGCGGGCACAGGTGTGCGGATTCCGGTCACGCGCAAAGGGATATACCCGAGGACCACCTCCGGATTCCACTCCGGGCCTGACGGAAGATTGACCCGTATGCCGGACAGGACGCTCCGGACAGGGCAGGTACCGTTGTTGCAGACGATGCCGTGGCGGGTGGGAACTCGCCACCGGTTCTGTGGTACTCGGGGGCGGCGAAGCGCCGACGGGACGTGGCAGCGTTATCCAGGGGGACAAGTGTCACGATTTTGGATGATGGTCCGCGAGTTCGCGCACGAGGCCCGGGACATGCCGCGGACGACCAGATCCACAGCCGTTCGCCGGTGCGGCCCGTCGACGGGCCGGGAGAACACCACCGGCACACTCGCGGCGTCCTGACGTGCGTTTTCGCCTGCTCGGACCGGTGGAGGTCCACGACGGCGGCGTTCCGGTCGGGCCGAACGCGAGGAAACTGCGCACCGTGCTCGCCGTCCTGTTGCTGGCGCGGTCGAAAGTGGTGTCCAACGCCCGGCTCACCACGATGCTGTGGGGCGATCAGCGGACCGCCGCCTCGGCGGCGCAGATCCAGACCTACGTGTCCCGGTTGCGCAGGCTGGTCGGACCGGACGCCGAGCTCGTCCGGCAGCACCCCGGCTACCTGTTGCGCGTGCCGCCGGAGGAGATCGACCTGTTCGAGTTCGAACGGCTCGCCGCCGACGGCCGCCGGTCGCTGGCCGCCGGGCAGTTCGCCCGGGCCGCCGACGAGCTGCGCGGGGCGCTCGCGCTCTGGCGCGGTCCGGCGCTGTCCGGGGTGACCGACTTCCTGGGGGACGCCGAACGCCCCCGGCTGGAGGAGGCGAGGCTGGCGGTCTGGGAGGACCGGGTGCAGGCGGACCTGGGCCTGGGCGCGCACGCCGGCGTCGTCTCCGAGCTGACCGGGTTCGTCGCCGAGCACCCCCTGCGGGAACGACAGCGGGCCCAGCTGATGCTGGCGCTGCACGGCAGCGGCCGGCAGGCCGAAGCCCTGACGACCTACGACGACTACCGCCGGCTGCTGGCCGACGAGATGGGCATCGATCCCGGCGCGGACCTCCAGGAGCTGCACAACCGCATCCTCACCGCGCGGCAGGCCTCGCCCGCGGTCCGCGCGACGATCGCGATCGGGGCGCCGCCCGCGCAGCTGCCCGCCGACATCGCCGACTTCACCGGCCGCGCCCGCGAGGTCGACCTGGTCGTCGGGACCATGCGGCGGCACGGCTCGGTCTGCGTGGTGTCCGGGATGGCCGGTGCCGGCAAGTCGGCGCTCGCGGTGCACGCCGCCCACCGGTGCCGGTCGGACTACCCGGACGGCCAACTGCTCGTCGACCTCGGCGGGAGCGGTCGATCGGTCGACCCCGCCGAAGCGCTCGCCGTGATGCTGACCGCGCTGTGGGGCACGGCCGTCCCGGACACCCTGGAGGACCGGATCCGGCTGTACCGCAGCCGGATCGTCGGCAGGCGGGTGCTGATCCTGCTGGACGACGCGGTCAGCGAGAGCCAGGTACGGCCGCTGCTGCCCGGCGGACCCGGCTCGACGGTCGTCGTCACCGCCCGCCGCAGGCTGGTCGCACTGGAAGGAGCCGCGCTGGTCGACCTGCCCATGCCCTCGCCGCACGAGTCGCTCGGCCTGCTGCACGCGATCGTGGGCGACGACCGCTTCCGGGCCGAACCCGTTGCGGCGCAACGTATCGTAGAGCTGTGCGGGCACCTGCCGCTGGCGGTGCGGATCGCCGGCGCCCGGCTGGCCGCCAAGCCCCACTGGACGCTGACCCGACTGGCGGGCCTGCTGACCGACCGGCGCGGCCGGCTGGACGAGCTGCGGGTCGCCGACCTGGACGTGCGGGCACGCCTCATCTCCGGCTACTGCGGGCTGGACGAGCAGGCCAGGCACGCGTTCCGGCTGCTGTCCCTGCCGGACGTGCCGCACTTCCCGTCGCGGGCGGCGGCACTGCTGCTCGACCTCACCTCCGCCGAGGCGGACGAGGTGCTGGAACAGCTGGTGGACGCGCGGCTGTTGGACGTGGTGGTGATGCGGGGCGACGCGCGGTTGCACTACCGGTTCCCCGAGTTGGTGCGGTGCCTGGCCTTGGAGCTGGCCGGCCCGGAGGACCAGCTCGGGCGGCACCGGGCCGCGCTGCACCGGCTGTCGGGCATGTGGCCGGAGCCCCGGTTCGCGTGACCCGGGCCGGGGCTCCCGACCGGTCAGTCCGCCCGCGCCGGCGCCGGCGACCGCACTGGTGCGGTGGCAGGCGACTGGCGCCCCGGCAGGAAGAAGACCGGCAGCAGTGCCACCACCGTGAAGGCCAGCGCCCACCAGAACGGTGCGCCGAACGCGGACGCCAAGCCGTGCGCGACGTCGCCGCCGGGCTCGACCTGCTGGAGCGTCGTGGTGCCCGCCGGCAGCAGCCCGGCCACCTGGTTCTGGAGGACCACCGCGAGCACCGCGGTGCCCAAGGACGCGCCGACGCGCTGGAAGACGTTGAACGCGCTGGTGGCGTTCGGGACGACCTCCTTGGACACGCTGCTGTAGGCGATCGTCATGGTGAGCGTCATCGACAGCCCCAGACCCATGCCGCGCACGACCAGCGCCGCGCCCAGCAGGACCTGGTCGGGGTCGGCGGTGATGAGCGCGAACGGGATCGTGCCGGCGATCACGAACACCACGCCGACGAGGGACAGGTTGCGCACCCCCAGCATCGACGAGAACCGGTTCATCGTCGCGACCGCGATGAGGTAGCCGATGCTCTGCGGCAGCAGCAGCAACGCCGACTCCAGCACGCTGGTCCCCTGCACGAGCTGGAAGTACAGCGGCAGCGGGATGAGCACGCCGTACATCGCCATGCTCAGCAGGACACCCGCCGCGGTGCCGTTCTTGAACTCGCGGACCCGGAACAGGCTCAGGTCCAGCAGCGGGTTCTGCCGCTTGCGCAACGCCCGCACCGTGAACACCACCAGCAGCACGACGCCGGCCACCAGGCTGACCAGGGTCGTCGCGCCGTCGAACCCGCCCGCCGAGCCGGCTTCGGCCAGCCCGTAGATCAGGCCGACGAGCCCGGGCATCAGCAGGAGCAGGCCGAGCGCGTCCAGCTTCGCGGTCCGGGAGGGCTGGACGACGTTGCGGACCTTGGCCAGCACCAGCGCGATGGTCACCAGGCAGAACGGCACGTTGATGAAGAAGATCCACCGCCAGTCCAGGTAGTCGATCAGCACGCCGCCCAGCGACGGGCCGAGCACCGGCGCGAACAGCGCGGGTATGGAGACGATCGCCATCAGCTTGCCCAGCCGCCTCGGCCCGGCGGCCTGCGCCAGCAACGCCTGCCCGACCGGCACCGCGAGGCCGCCGCCGATGCCCTGGATCACCCGGAAGACGATGAGGCTGGTCGCCGACCAGGCCAGCCCGGACAGCACCGAGCCGACCAGGAAGACGACCTGGGAGAAGATGACGGTCTGCTTGGCGCCGAACCGCGCGGTGGCCCAGCCGCTGAGCGGGAGCGAGGCGGTGATGGCGAGCAGGTAGCCGGTGATCGTCCACTGGACGGTGTCCAGCTCGGCGGCGAACACCGCGGCCAGGGGGCCGATCGCGACGTTGATGATCGTGGCGTCGAGCAGGCTGGCGAATCCGCCGAACGCCATGATGGCGCTCAGCCACCACAGCTCCGGTGTGAGCCGGTCCGAGTCGCCCTCGGCGGCCGGAGGTCGGTGAGTTCCCACGGCTGGCTGTCCCCCTCGTCGACGGATTCGATCGCGTCATGGTTCCACGACAGTCGTCGTGTGCGCAACAAGTGTCGGATAGTTGCCCGGTCGGGTCGCCGCGCGCAAGGAGGCGGTCACCGCGTCGAGCACCAGGCGACCCGAGCCCGCCAGGAAGAAGTGGCCGCCGGGCACCTCGGACAACGTGAAGCCGGCGTCGGTCTCCCGCTCCCAGCCGAGCATCGCGGACCGGCCGGCGAACGGGTCCGCCGCGCCGACGAACCCCGTGACGGGTACCGCGAGCCGCTCACCGGGCCGCCCGCGGTACCCCGCCACCACCGCCAGATCGGCTCGCAGCACCGGCAGCAGCCTGCGCAGCCCGGGCCGGGCCGGCGGGTGCGCGGGCGTGCCGCCCACCCACTCCAGCCACCGCAACAGCTCCTCGTCGGTCCCTCGCCACCGTCGTACCGGCCGCAGCGAGGACGGCGCGACGCTCGCCCCGACGAAGAGACCGCTCGGCGGGCGCGACCGCGCCAGCTCGTGCGCCAGCGCGAGGCCGACGATCCCGCCCATGCTGTGGCCGTAGATGCCGTACGGGCGGTCCAGGTGCGGCTCCAGCGCCGCCGCCAGCCGCCGGGCCAGCACCCGGGCGTCGTGCAGCGGCGGCTCGGCGACCCGCCGCCCCCGGCCGGGCAGCTGCACGGCGTGCACCTCCACGTCGGCGGCGGCGGACCGCCAGGCGCGGAACACCGTCGCGCTGCCCCCGGCGTAGGGCAGGCAGAACAGCCGGACGGCGCTGTCCGGCCGGAGCCCGGTGACCGGCCGCAGCCACGGGTCTCGCCACGTGCTCATGCCGACTGCACGACCTCGCTGTGCGCGACCGACCGGGCGGTGTGCCCCGACGCGTGCAGCAGGTCGCGGTTGCGCACCGGCTTGCCGTTCGACGTGCGCGGCAGCGCCGTCCGGAAGTGGAACGCCTTGGGGATCTTGTAGGTGCTCAGCCGCTCGTGGCACCAGGCGAGCAGTTCGCTGCGCGCCAACGACGGGGCGATCACCAGGTGCGCCTCGACGGCTTCGCCGTAGACGACCACCACCTCGCGGACGTCCGGGTGCTCGGCGAGCACCGCCTCCACCTCCATCAGGTCGACCTTGAGCCCGCCGATCGACACCAGGGAGTCGGTGCGCCCGGTGATCTCCAGGACGTCCGTGCCGGGCCGGCGCACGCACCGGTCGCGGGTGTGCAGCCACCCGTCCACGTACCGGTCGTCGGCGTCCACGTGCAGGTAGGGTGCCTCGGCCAGGCGCACCCGCAGCGTGCCGTCGACCACCTCGGTGCACAGGCCGGGCACCGGCACCCCGACGGCGGGCGGCCCGTGGCGACCGGTGAGGTCGGTCGCGATGATCCCGGTCTCGGTCATGCCGTACGCCTGCCCGATCCGGACGCCGAACAGCTCCTCGAACCGGGCGAACACCTCCGGCGGCAGGGCTTCCCCGCCGGAGACGGCGAGCCGCAGGTGCGGCAGCGGCTCCAGGTCACCGGGCCTGCTCAGCAGGGCGTAGTGCGCCGGTACACCCAGCACGGCGGCGATCCGGCGCCCGGCCAGCACCGACAGCAGCGCGCCCCGGTTCGGCCGACCGGCGAAGTGCAGGGCCGCACCGGCGTTCAGCGCGTGCAGCACCCCGCCGATCAGGCCGAACGAGTGCGCCAGCGAGCTGAGCAGCAACACGTCCTCGCCGCGGCGCGGCATGTCGGGCAGCCGCGCGAACCGCTCGACCTCGGTCAGCAGCGAGTCCCCGGTCCGCCCGATCACCTTGGGCAGGCCGGTGGAGCCGGAGCTGAACTGGATCAGCCGGTGGTCGCCCTGCGCGGGCACGCCCGACGGCCGGGGCCGCACCAGGACCTCGCACTGGTCGCGGAACGGGGTGAAGGTCCGCGCGACGCCACCGGTGGTGAGGTGGAACTGCGGCTGGCACAGCTCCAGCAGCCGGGTGGTCTCGGTGGGTGTGAGCCGGGGGTCGAGCAGCATCACCTGGGCGCCGCGCGACCACAGCGCGAACAGCGACCAGAGCAGCGTGAAGCTGGGCAGCAGCTGCACCGCGACCGTGCTGCCCCGGGTGATCGAGGACGCCCCGAGCACCCGCCCGGCCCGGTCGACCTCCGTGCGCAGCGCGTCGCGCGTCACGACGGTCCCGCCGTGCGTCGCCCAGGTGAGGCCGCGCCGGTCCGGATCGGACAGCGCGGCGTCCAGCCACACCTCGAAGTCCCTGCCTGGAGTCATCTTGAGGTCCTTCCTCGCCGGGATCCGCCCGGGTCACTTCTCGATGCAGAACTCCCCGACCGGCCACCCGACGTGGCGCTTGTCGGTGGCCAGGTAGCCCAGCAGCTGGTCGCCCGGTTCGAGTTCGGTGCTGTTGAGCACCGCCGCACCGGGGCCCAGCACGCGCACGTGCCAGTCGTCCTGGAGGGTCAGCGCGACCTCGGTGCCGTCGGGCGCCGTGGCGTGGACCGTCAGCAACGGGCGGGATTCGAGCTTCACGCGGCCGACGACGATGCGGCGGGTGCGCCCGTCCGCGGTCACCCCCAGCACGGTGCTGCCCGCCTTGAGCTCGCTGAGGTAGTTGGTGCGGTTGTCCGCGCCGAACACGTAGGAGTGCAGCGCCCCGGCGTTCACCCGGAACGGACGGGTCGGCATGTAGGGCAGCGGGTGGGTCTCGCTGACGCACAGCACGAAACCGTGGGCGAAGGAGCCGACCAAAATCCCCTCGTCCTCCCGGAAGTGGGTGCAGGTGTCCACGCAGATCCGGTCGCCCAACCCGTTGTGCTCCACCGACCGCACGGTGAGGGTGGTCAGCGCCAGGTCCGGGGTCGCCGCGCGGAGCAGCTTGTCGACGTCGAACACGTCGTTGGCGTCGCGGGGCGCCACCAGCAGGCCGTCGGAGCCCTTCTCCAGCACGTCCAGGACGATGCGGGCCTCCTCGATGCCGTCGGCCTCGCACACCAGCAGGCCGGGTGCGCGGTCGGCGGCGGCGATCACGATCTCCAGCGGGATCTTGGTGGGATCCCGGAAGCGGACCACCGTGTGCTCCAGCGCCTGGACCGCCGCGCACGCCACCCGCAGCGTCAGGTCGTCCACCACCTCCACGAACGCGCCGGCGTGCGCGTCGACCTCGCCGGCGACCAGCTTCAGCTTGTCCAGCTCGGTGAAGGTCGCCACCCGCGTCAGCACCACGTCGCACACGCCCGCGGCCTCGGCGGGGGGCACCTCGCCCGGACCGGGCAGCAGCACCTTGGTCACCGTGGGCGGCAAGGTCGCCAACGTCTCCAGCCGGTGGTCCAGCACCCCACCGAGACCGGCGTGGACGGCCGCGTCCACCACCGCCTCCCGGCGTTGCGCGTCCACCGCACGAATGTCGATCCACGCGAACTTCACTCCGAACCATCCCCCTACTGCGTTCCAGTGCGGCGAAGCCCGCCGGTCGGGACGAATCCGGTGCCCGGGAGGCACCGGGACACACCCTCACAGCGGCGACCGCGCCGGGGCAGCCCCGACGGACCTGCACGACCGGGTGCCGACCGGGTGCGCGCCGGACCTGACCGGTCGGGCACCTCGATGGTGCTGCCGCACGCGTTCGCAGGAGCAGTCCGATCGAGGGTCCGGCACCCCGCCCGGCTTGGGCAGACTCCCTCGGCGTAGGCGCTTTTCCGGGTGACGAGGGGTGCATCATGTCCGCCAGGCCGGGAGGAACCGCAGTCCGTCTCGCACGGCTGGCCAGACACCGCGAGGGCCGCTACCTGTTCGTGCCGCTGGACCACTCGGTGGCCGACGGACCGATCATCGCGGCCGGGCGCTTCAACTGGCTCGTCCGCGTGGCGGTCGAGGGCGGCGCGGACGCCGTCGTGGTCCACAAAGGACGGGTCGCGACGCTCGACCCGGCCCTGCTGCGCGCGTGCTCGCTGATCGTGCACCTGAGCGCCAGCACCGCGCACGGCCCGGACCCCGACGCCAAGGTGCTGGTCGGCGACGTGGAGGAGGCGATCCAGTTGGGCGCGGACGCGGTGAGCGTCCAGGTCAACATCGGCTCCGCCACGGAGAGCCGCCAGCTGGCGGACCTCGGCGCGGTGGCCGACGCGTGCCGCCGGTGGAACGTGCCGCTGCTGGCGATGGTGTACCCGCGCGGCCCGGCGATCACCGACCCGCACGACCCGGCACTGCTGTCGCACGTGGTCAACATCGCGGCGGACCTGGGCGCGTCGCTGGTGAAGACCACCTGGCCGGTGCCGCTGGAGCGGATGGCGGAGGTGGTGGAGAGCTGCCCGATCCCGGTGCTCTCGGCGGGCGGTCCGGGCAACCGGGGCGTCGACCCGGCGGCGTTCGCCGCGACGCTGCTGGCGCACGGGTGCAGCGGGCTGGCGATCGGCCGGGGCATCTTCCAGAGCAGTTCGCCCGCGAGCGTGATCCGCGCCGTCTCGGCCGTGGTGCACGGGGAGGCCCTGTCCCCCGTGCCCGTGCTCGACCGCGTCCACTCGGTCCCGGCCCGCTGAGCGGAGCCCCGGGCCGACCACCACCCAACGGAGACACCGATGCGCGCAGAAACCCGAGAGTTCATCCTGACCGTGATCAGGGACGTGATCAACATCCCGCTGCCCGACCGGGTCGAGGACGACCTCCCGCTCGGCGAGGAGGGCCTCGGGCTGGAGTCGCTGGCCATGATCGAGCTGGTGCTCCAGCTGGAGGGCGAGTACGGCGTCGAGCTCCAGGAGGACGAGCTGACCGCCGACCTCGTGCCCGACCTCGGCGCGCTGGTGGACACCGTGGTCGGCCTGCGGTCGGCCGCCGCCGCGGGCAGCGTGGCCAGGTGATCACCGAGTCCGACGTGGCCCGGCTCCTCCGGGAGTCCGGCCTCCCGCTCGCCGAGTGGGACAGCTCGACCGAACTCGTCCTGGACTCGCTGACCTCGGTGTGGCTGCTGCACCACCTGGAGGAGCAGTACGGGATCGTCGTCGGCCCCGAGGACGAGGACGAGGTCACCGCCAGCGACTCCATCGGCTCGCTCCACCTGGCCCTGCGCCGGGTGCAGGCCGGCGCGCTGGAAGGAGCACGGCATGTCCCGTGAGGTCGTGATCACCGGGTACGGCGTCCTGACCGCCTTCGGCTTCGGGCCGGAGGCGTTGCTGGACAACGTCTTCACCGGCCGGCCGGGCTTCGCGCCGGTCACCCGCTTCGACAGCACCCCCTACCACGCCGCGCACGCCGCGACCTACGGGGGCGACGGCCCGGAGGTGCCCGGCGTGCCGGTCGAGCCCGGCTACACGCCGACGCAGGCCGAGGTGCTGCACGCGTGCGCCGCCGAGGCGCTGCGCATGTCGGGCACCGACGCGGCCGGTGCGCCCGTGCTGCTGGGGACCAACGGCGACCACTCGGCGGCGCGGTCGTTCTGGACCGACCACGCCCGGGGCCGGGCCCCCGGCGACCCCCGGACGGTGGACAGCCTGCCCGGTCGCCTGCCGGAGTCGCTGGGCGCGGCGTTCGGGCTCGGCACGCCCCGCCTCGCGTTCGTCAACGCCTGCGTCGCGTCGACGAACGCGATCGGCCACGGCGCGGAACTCGTCCGGCGCGGGCTGGCCGACGTGGTGGTGTGCGGCGGCGCGTACCTGGTCACCGAGGACGTGTTCGCGAAGTTCGACTCGGGCAAGGCGCTGAGCAGGTCCGGCGCGGTGCGGCCGTTCGCGGCCGACCGGGACGGCCTGCTGCACGGCGACGGGGCGGCCGTGCTGGTGCTGGAGTCGGCCGAGCGCGCGCGGGCGCGGGGCGCCGAACCGCTCGCCGAGGTCGCCGGCTGGGGCATGTCCTCCGACGCCCACCACGTCATCAAGCCGCACCCGAAGGGCGAGGGGCTGGTCCGGGCGGCACGGGCCGCGCTGCGCGGCGCCGGGGTGGACGTGGAGCGGCTGGGCTACGTCAACGCGCACGGCACCGGCACCCCGCTCAACGACGTGGCCGAGACCGCCGGCCTGCGCCGGATCCTCGGCGCGCACGCGCCCGCCGTGCCCATCAGCTCCACCAAGGGCAGCACCGGCCACATGCTGGAGGCCACCGGCGCGGTGGAGGCGGTGATCACGCTGCTCGCGCTGCGCGAGGGCCTGTTGCCGCCGACAACGGGCCTGCGGGTGCCCGACCCCGAGTGCGACCTGGACTACCTGCCCGACGTGGGCCGCCGCGCGCCGATCACCCACGCGCTGTCGCTCAACGCCGCCTTCGGCGGGGTGAACGCCGCGCTCGTCCTGAAACGGGTGTGAGCACCGTGCTCCGCCACGCCGAGAGGATTGCGATGACGACGCTCGACCTACCGCGTGCCGTGGTGGGCGCGGCCTGCCTGGCGCCCTGGGGTGACCGGGCGCGGGACGTCCCCGGCGCGGCGCCGGTCGACCTGACCTCCGTGCCCGGCTTCGTCACGTCGAGGTTCAACCCGCTGGTCGCGGCGGTCGCCGAGCAGTGCCTGGGTGCGCCGGGCGGCGACCTGGTCCGCGGGCTCGGCGAACGGACCGCGATCGTGCTGGCCACGGCGTGCGGCGACACCACCACCTCCGACCTCGCGACGCGGAAGCTGGTCGCGGGCCAGGTGCACAGCCCGCTGCTGTTCTTCCAGTCGGTGACCACCTCCATCCTGGGCCACCTGGCCAAGCGGTACGGCATCACCGGCCCCGTGAGCTGCGTTTCGGCGTGCGAGGACCTCGCCGGCTCGGCACTGCGGCTGGCCGACCTCCTGCTGTTCGACGACGAACTGGAGCAGGTGCTGGTGATCGGCGTGGAACTGGCGCCGAACGACCGGGTCACCTGGGTGCGCGACCGCCTCGGCGCGGAACACCCGCTCGGGCGGCTGCCGCTCGGCGAAGACGCGGCCGTGGCGCTGCTGCTGCGCCGCGCGACCCCCGGGCGCCCCGCCGTGCCACCGGGCCCACCGCATCCGGCGTACGGCTGGCTCGGGCAGCTGGTCGGCCTGTGCACCGCGGCGGCCCACCCCGACACGTCCACCACTGACTGAGGAGTCCACGATGGACCCGATCGGCTTCGGCGCCTTCCTCTCCCCCCTCCACCCGCTCGGCGAGAACCCGTCGCTGAGCCTGTGGCGCGACCTCGAACTGGCCGAGTGGCTCGACCAGCTGGGTTACGACGAGCTGTGGGTCGGCGAGCACCACTCGGCGGGCTGGGGCACGATCAGCTCACCCGAGCTGTTCATCGCCACGGCGGCCGAGCGGACCCGGCACATCCGGCTCGGGACCGGCGTGGTCAGCCTGCCCTACCACCACCCGTTCATGGTCGCCTCGCGGGCCGTCCAGCTCGACCAGCTGACGCGCGGGCGGTTCACGCTGGGCGTCGGGGCCGGGTCGATCCCGACCGACATGCATCTGCTGGGCATCGACCCGGCGGACACGCGACGGCGCACCGCCGAGGCGCTCGACGTGATCCACAAGCTGCTCCACGACACCGTGCCGGTGACCGTGCGCACCGACTGGTTCGAGGTGCGGGACGCCCGGTTGCAGCTGCGCCCCCACTCGCCGGCGGGACTGCCGATGGCGGTGTCCAGCGCGGTCTCCCCGTTCGGCATGCGGCTCGCCGGCCAGTACGGCATCAGCCCGATCTCCTTCGGCATCCCGCCGCGGCCGGGCAGCCGGATCGGCGACCTGGTCGGGCAGTGGCAGCACGCCGAGGCGGCGGCGGCGGAGCACGGGCGGAAGCTGGACCGCGCCGACTGGCGGGTGGCGCTGTCGGTGCACGTGTCCGACAGCCGCGAGCGGGCCCTGGACGAGATCGTGGACGGCTGGATGCGGTACCGCAACGAGTACTGGGCCCTGCTCGGCGCACCGCGGGTGCACTCCCGGGCGGAGGCGCGCAAGGCGCTGGAGGAGCTGATCGACCGGCGTGGCACCGTCATCGGCTCGGTCGACGACTGCGTCCAGGCCATCCGGGACGTGCAGGACGAGACGGGCGGCTTCGGGCGGCTGCTGGTCACCGTACTGGACTGGGCGGACCGGAGCGCCCTCAAGCGCAGCTTCGAGCTGCTCGCCAGGTTCGTCGCACCGAAGTTCGACGGGTCGCTCGGCGGAGTCACCGAGTCCTACGGCCGGGCCGTCTCCACAGCCCGCGAGCTCGCCGCACGGTGAACCCGGAAAGCGCCGACTCCGGCTCGGATCCCGAGCCGGAGCGCGGCAGTCGAAGCTCGGACGCCCTGCGCTGACGCCCGGATCGTCGTGGGCGGCCGGATCGTCGTGGGCGGCCGGATCGTCGTGGGCGGCGGTGAGGTTCAGCGGGCGAAGCGGGCCACCAGCTCGCGTTTGAGCACCTTGCCGCCCACCCCGAGCGGGAACCCGTCGACGAACTCCACCCGGCGCGGGTACTTGTAGGGTGCCATCCGCGCCTTGCTCCACGTCTCGATCTCCACCCCGAGCTCGGTCCCCGGCAGCGCTCCCGACGCCGGGAGCACCACCGCGCAGACCTCCTCGCCGTGCGTGGGGTGCGGGACGCCGATGACCGCCACCTGCGCGACGGCCGGGTGGCGCATCAGGACTTCCTCGACCTCGCGCGGGTACACGTTGTACCCGCCGCGCAGCACCACGTCCTTCTTTCGGTCCACAATGGACAGGTAGCCGTCCTCGTCCTTCCTGCCCAGGTCGCCCGAGCGGAACCAGCCGTCCACCAGGACCTCGGCCGTGGCCCGCGGCCGGTTCAGGTAGCCGGCCATGACGTTGTGGCCCCGGATGACGACCTCGCCCACCTCGCCGGCGGGCAGCAGCTCGACCCGACCTTCCACCTCGGCCCGGGCGATGGCCACCTCGACGCCCCAGACCGGCAGCCCCACGGTGCCCGGTTTGCGCGGCCACGCCGGCTGGTTGTAGGCGACCACCGGCGAGGTCTCGGTCAGGCCGTACCCCTCGTAGACCGGGCAGCCGAACCGGTCCTCGAAGTCCTCCAGGACCTTCACCGGCAGTGCCTGCCCACCCGAGTACGCGCGGTGCAGGCGCGGGCGCACCGTCGCCGTCCCCGAAGCGCGCAACAGTGCCATGTACATCGTCGGGACGCCCATGAACACCGTGCACCGGTGCTCGGCCATCAACTCGATCGCGCGCGCCGCGTCGAACGTCGGCATCAGCACCAGGGTGGCGCCGGCCCGGAAGCACACGCACATGCCGCAGACCTGGCCGAAGACGTGGAACAGCGGCAGCGCGCCCAGCAACACGTCGTCGGCCCGGAAGTCGAACGGGGACAGCATCGTGACGGTGATGTTCATCGTGACGCCCAGGTGCGTCAGCACCGCGCCCTTGGGCTTGCCGGTCGTGCCAGAGGTGTACAGGACCATCGCCGCGTCGTCGGGCGCGCACGGCGCGTACCGGTCGATCGGGGCGGCACGGCCGGCCGCCACGTCCAACCGGAACCCGTCGTCCGCCAAGACGGTGAACACCGGCACGCCGGCACGCCGGGCGGCCTCACCTCCGTGCTCCAGCAGCGATCCGGCGCAGACCAGCGCCGCGGCCCCGGAGTCCCGCAGCACGTGCTCGATCTCGTCCGCTTTGGACAGTGCGTGCACCGGCACCACCACCGCGCCCAACGCCAGCACGCCGAAGTACGCCATCGGGAGGTGCGTCGAGTTCGGCAGCAGCAGCGCGACCCGGTCACCCCGCCCGATCCCCTGGTCCCCCAGGACCGCCGCGTACTTCCGCGCCCACCACCACAGCTCCCGGTAGGACGTCTTCCGCGACTCGAACACCACCGCCGCCCGGTCCGGGTACCGGGCGGCGGACTCGGCGAGCACGGCCGCCAACGACACGGACATCAGGATTCCCTCCTCGTCGACCCGCCCGGCGGCGACCGCCGCCGGGCGAAGGGGGGAGCGCCGGGGTCTTCCCCTCGGCGCTCCCCCGTGCCGCGCACCTGCTGTGACGCACGGCTTCCGCCCGGCAGGTCATCCCGCGGTCGGCCCGGTGGGGATCCCGAGCTCCTGCCAGATGCCGTCCAGCGCTTCCACGAACTTCTCGACGTCGCCGACCGTGTGGGTGGCCGAGGGCGCGACCCGGAGGATCTCCTCGCCGGTCCGCACGCTCGGCGCGTTGATGGCTTGGACGTAGATCCCGTGCCGCCGCAGCAGCAGCGCGGAGGCCTGGCGGCACAACTGGTCCTCGCCGACGAACACCGCGATGATGTGCGACTGGTCGGAGACGAACGGGATGCGCCGCTCGGTCAGCAGGCGGTGCATCAGTCGCGCGTTCGCCGCGAGCCGTTCCCGTTCGACCTCGGACGACCTGAGGTGTCGGACGGCGGCCAGGGCGCCCGCGGCGGTGGCGGGCGGCAACGAGGTGGTGAAGATGAACGACCGCGACCAGCTGCGGACGGCGTCCACCAGCGGCGCCGGACCGGCGATGTACCCGCCGGCGGTGCCGAAGCCCTTGGCCAGCGTGCCCATGAAGACCGTGAACCGGTCCGCCAGTCCGTCCCGGGCGGCGATGCCCGCGCCCTGCGGCCCGTACATGCCCACGGCGTGCACCTCGTCGAGGAACGTCGTGGCGTGGTAGCGGTGCGCGACCTCGGCGATCTCCGCCAAGGGCGCGATGTCGCCCGACATCGAGTACACGGACTCGGCTACGACCAGCTTGGGGCGGTCCGGGTCGGCGGCGGCCAGCAGCTCCTCCAGGTGCGCCACGTCGTTGTGCCGGAAGATGCGCTTCTCGGCGCCGCTGTGGCGCAGCCCGTCGATGATGGACGCGTGGTTGAGCTGGTCGGAGAAGACCACCGTGTCCGGAGCGCGGCCCGCCAGCACGGACAGGGCGCCGTCGTTGGCGGTGTAGCCGGACGGGAAGATCAGCGCGGACTCCTTGCCGTGCAGCGCCGCGAGCTCCTCCTCCAACAGGACGTGGTAGTGGTTGGTCCCGCCGATGTTGCGGGAACCGCCGGAGCCGGCCCCGAACGCGTCGACCGCGTCCTTGATCGCCTCCAGGACGAACGGGTGCTGCCCCATGCCGAGGTAGTCGTTGCTGCACCAGACGCTGACCTCGGCCTCGGTGCCGTTCGGGCCCTGGCGCGCCACCGCGCTGGGGAACAGGCCCGCCCGGCGCCCGATTTCGAGGAACTCCCGCTTGCGCGGGCCGAAGTCCGCCATCTCGCGGACGAAGAAGTCCATGTGCCGGTTCGTCACGTCAACCCACTCCCTCGGTACGGTCGGTTCGAAGCGCGGGCGGTCACCGGGGCACCCGCGCGGCGAGTTCCTCGCTGCGCAGTCGTGCCTTGTCCGGCTTTCCCGACCCGTTGAGCGGCAACGCGTCGAGCAGCCGCACGTGCTCGGGTACGTGCGCGGCCGACAGCGCGGTGCGGACCCGCCGGCGCACTTCGTCCGCGCCGACCCGCGCTCCCGCGCGGACCACGATCGCGGCGTGGACGTGCTCCGCGTTGTCCTCGTCGCGGACCCCGTAGACCGCGGCGTGCGCGACACCGGGGATCGACTGGATCTCGCGTTCCACCACGGCCGGGTAGACCTTGACGCCATCGGCCTTCACCACGTCGGCGATCCGGTCGAGCAGGTACAGGTAGCCGCGCTCGTCGAGCCGGCCGATGTCGCCCGTGCGGTACCACCCACCGCGCAGCACCCGGGACGTCCGCGCCGGGTCGGCCCAGTACTCGCGCATCACGTGCGGGGAGCGCACGCACACCTCGCCCGTCTCGCCGACGGCCACCGCCCGGTCGGAACCCGGTTCACGCACCTCGACCTCGATCTCCGGGAACGGGCGGCCGACGCTGGACAGCACCGTCTCGTCGAAGTGGTCGCCGGGGTCCAGGAACGTGATCCGGCCGCACTCGCTGGTCCCGTAGCCCTGGACCAGCACCGGCCCGAACGCGCGCGCCGCCTCCGCGATCCGCGCGGGCGCCGCCGGCGACCCGCTGTAGATGAGCAGTCGCAGCGACGACAGGTCGGCCGGCGCGGTCTTGCTGTGCTCGACCAACTCGTACAGGTGCGGAGTGGCCACGAACGTCCGCGTGATCCGGTGCTCCCGCAGGGCGTCGAGCACCGGCCCCGGCCGGGTCTCCTCGTGCAGGACGACGACCCCGCCCCGGGCCAGCACCGCGTCGGCCATCGGCGCCACCGTGTGGCTCAACGGGGTCGTCACCAGGATCGCGGGGTCGGATTCGGTGATCGACTCCTCGGTGGCGACCACCGTGCTCTCCCACGCCCCGGCCTGGAGGCTGATGCCCTTGGCCCGGCCGGTGCTGCCGCTGGTGAAGCCGATCACCGCGAGCGCCGCCGGGTTCCAGGCGGCGGCCGGCGCGAGGTTCGCCCGGTCGGCGGGGGCCACCGCCGTGGCCCCCGCCGAGCCCAGGTCGAAGCCGACCAGGGCGACCAGGCCGCGCGCCCGGTCCACGAGTCGCTTCGCGCGGTCCTCGTTCGCGGTGTCGGTGAACAGCCCGCGGGCCCGGGTGTCCAGCAGGATGCGCAACTGCTCCTCCTCGGACAGCACGGGGGCCGCGGAGCCCGGGTTGGTCGACCGCACGTAGCAGACGGCGGCGCCGACCAGGTGGGCCGCGTAGCGCGCGGTGAGCATGTCCGGGCTGTTGGGCGCCACCATCACGCCGACGACGTCCCCCTGCCCGATGCCCAGCCGGCGCAGGGTGTCGGCGATCCCGGCGACCGCGTCGGCGACCTCGCGGGCGGTGACGCCGCGTCCCCGCCAGTGCAGGGCGACCCGGCCGGGGTCGGCGACCAGTGCCGACAGGACGCGGGCGGCGTAACCGCCGTGCCCGGCCCACCACTCGTCCGGAACAGCCATGGTGATCCTCGATTCGACGGGCGACGACTTCAGGCGGTGGCACCGCTGTGGGCGCACCGCCAGCTTCGCCGGGTCCGGGCGGCGGGTGGGAGGCGCGGACGGTGTGCCCGATCGAGGGGCCCACCGGAGCGCGCCGACCGGACACGCGCGTGCTTTCCGTTGCGGGGCGGGGTCTTCGGCCCGATCGCACACCGTGCGGGGTGGCCGGTCGGCCAGGTTCGTCGGGGCTGTCGCGGGCCGGGCCGGGAGCGCGATGCTGGCACGAGGTCCCGGTACGCGAGCGCAGGAGGTCGGTTGTGGGTTCCGCACGGCTCGGCAGCACGTCGGTGGACGGCGGTCCGACGCGCGAAGGGGGGCGGGGGATCGACCGGGCGTTCATCGGGACGCGGCTCGCGCCGTTCACCGCGGAGGTGGACCGGAGCGAGGTGGCGTCGTTCGCCGAGGTGCTGGGTCTCGGCGGCGGGGTGTTCGCCGACCTCGGCGTCGCGCGGGCGGCGCAGCACCCGGACCTTCCGGTCCCGCCGACGTTCCTGTTCGGACTGGAGTTCCGGAACCCCTCGGACGTGCTGACCGCGATGGGCGTCGAGCTGCGCCACGTGCTGCACGTCGAGCAGGGGTTCGTCTACCACCGCACCGCCCACGCCGGGGAGCGGCTCACCTTCTCCACGGTGATCACCGACATCTACGGGCGCGGTGGGCTGGAGTTCGTCGTGCAGGACACGGCGGTGACCGACGCCGACGGCGAGCCGGTCGCCGACCACCACCAGATCATCGCGGTCCGCCTCCCCGCGTCCGGCGGGGAGGACCGGTGAGCGCGTTCAGCCTGGCCGACGTGGCGGTCGGCACCGAGCTGCCGGAGCTGCCGGAGCTGCGGATCACCAGGACGCTGCTGGCCCGGTTCGCGGACGCCTCGGGTGACCCCAACCCCATCCACCTCGACCCGGACGCCGCCCGCGCCGCGGGTCTGTCCGACGTCATCGCGCACGGCATGCTGTCCATGGGGTTCCTGGGCCGGCTGGTCACCGGATGGGTGCCGGTCGCCGACCTGCTGTCGTTCCGGGTCCGCTTCGCCGCCGCCACGCCGGTGGGCACCCGGATCCGGTGCGCGGCCAAGGTCAAGGACCTGGCGGAGCACGACGGCGAGCGGCGGGTGCGGTTGTCGCTCACCGTCCGGGTCGTGGACGGTCCGGTCACCGTGCGGGGCGACGCGCTGGTCCGGGTGGCACGCTGAAGCACCCGGTCTGCGGTGCGGACCGAGGCAGGAGGTGCTCCGCCCCGAGCGCGACGGCGGACGGCACCGCACCGGTGGCGCGGACCGGAGCGGCAAGCCGGACCGGCCCGCGCCGGGCCACCGTCAGTGGCCCATCCCGAGACCACCGTCCACCGGCAGCACCGCACCGGTCACGTAGGCCGCGCCCGGCGAGGCCAGCCAGAAGACCGCGTCGGCGACCTCCTCCGGAGCGGCGCTGCGCCCCAGCGGCACGTCGGCCAGGATCTGCTCCTTGCGCCGCGCGCCGAGCTGCTCGGTCATGTCGGTGTCCACCAGTCCCGGGGCGACGACGTTCACCGTGATGCCGCGCGGCCCGAACTCGCGCGCCAGCGAGCGGGCCAGGCCCACCAGCCCCGCCTTGCTCGACGCGTAGTTGGCCTGGCCCGGTGATCCGCGCAGCCCGGCGACCGAGGACAGGAACACCATCCGCCCGCCGCGCCGCCGCACCATGTCGGTGGCCGCGTGCCGGGCCACCCGGAACGCGCCGCCGAGGTTGGTGTCCAGCACGCCGAGGAACTCGTCGTCGCCCATCCGCATCAGCAGGCCGTCGCGGGTGATGCCCGCGTTGGCCACCAGCACCTCGACCGGCCCGTTGACCGCCGCCACCTCGGCGAAGGCCCGGGACACCTGGTCCGTGTCGGTCACGTCGCACTCGACGCCCAGCAGGTCCCCCGGGGCGCCGGAACCCCGGTGGGTGACGGCCACCGCGTCCCCGTGCGCGGCGAACCTCCTGGCCACGGCCAGGCCGATGCCGCGATTGCCCCCGGTGACCAGCACGGAACGTGCCATGAGCGCTTCTCCTGTTCAGTCGTCGAGGTGGTGCAGGCGGTGGTAGGCGCCCCGGTGGTGCACCAGGGGCGCCTTGACCGGCTCGGCCGCGTGCACGGCGAGCACCCGGCCGAGGAACAGCACGTGGTCGCCACCGGGATAGCGGTGCTCGGTCCGGCACTCCAGTGAGAGCACGGCGCCGGCCACCACGACGTGGCCGCTCGCGCCGACGGTGCCGCCCAAGCGCTCCAAGGCCGCCACGCCGCGCGGCCGGTCACGCGCGGCGAACAGCGCCGAGAGCCGCTCCTGGTCGGCGGCGAGGACGTTGACCGCGAAACCACCCGCACCGTCGATCGCCGCCGGCAGCCTCCCGGCGGCGCGCAGGCTCACCAGCACCAGCGGCGGGTCGAGCGAGATCGAGGCCACCGCGCTCGCGGTCACCGCCTCGGTCCGTTCGCCCCGGCCCGCCGTGACCACCGTGACGCCCGTGGGGAACAACCCCATCGCCTTGCGGAACTCCCCCGGGTCGGCGGACCGGCCGCCCGGCAGCCGCACGGCTGGAGTGGACATGGGACCGCCTCTCGGTTCAGCGCTTGCCCACCAGGCAGGTCAGCCGGGCGGTGCAGGTCAGCCGGCCGCGGTCGTCGCTGATGGAGACCTGGTAGGTCACCACCCGGTCGCCCAGCAGCAACGGGGTGCAGACCCCGGTGACGACGCCCCGGCGGACCGACCTGTGGTGCGCGCAGGACAGTTCGAGCCCCGCGACGGCACCGCGCGAGGCGACGTGGAACCCGGCCGCCAGCGAGCCGAGGGTCTCCGCGAGGACGGCGTTCGCCCCGCCGTGCAGCCAGCCCAGCGGTTGCTGGTTGCCCTCGACGGGCATCGTGCCGACCATCCGGTCGGGATCCCACGAGACGATCTCGATGCCCATGCGGACGGCCAGCTGCCGGTCGACCAGGTGCGGCGGCAGGGCCCGGCCCCAGCGGGCCGCCGGCTCCGGGCCGCCGTCCGCGACGGCGTTGCTGTCCATCGGGTGCCCTCCGGGTCGCGGTTTCGGTCGCCGGGCGAACTCTTCCGACACCTGCCGGGGCCGCCAAGACCTGATCCGCGTGGCACAACACCCGCCGCGACCGGCGCACCGCCGCCTAGCCCATCGAGCAGGGCGGTCGGGTCTTACCGCCGCCGCGGCGCCGGACCACGATTCCGAACGGGGCGACGTCGCGCAGCCCCGCGCACCGACAGCCATCGGAGAGTGCCTTGGAACCCGCCGCTTCCCCGTCCCGCACCGCCCCGACCCCGGCTCTGCCGTGGCACGACTACCTGCGGCGCATCGGCCACACCGGACCGCCGGAGCCGACCGCCGAGTACCTGCGCGCGGTGACCACCGCCCACCTGCGCGCCGTGCCGTACGAGTTCCTCGACGTGCTCGACGGCGCCGTGCCGGACCTGGAGCACACCGCCGCGTTCGACCGGGTGGTCCGCCGCCGGCGCGGCGGCACGTGCCTGGAGACCACTCCCCTGCTCGGCCGCTTCCTGCGCGACCTGGGGTTCCGGGCGCGATTGGTGGCGGCCCAGATGTGGCGGGTCGGCGGCGACTGGTGGTCGCGCTGGGACCACCTCGTGCTGGTCGTCGAGGCCGAGGGCGAGGACTGGCTGGTCGACGTGGGGTTCCTGCTGCACGCCCCGACCGAGCCGCTGCGGCTCTCCGGCACGCCCCGGGCCGACGGCGGGTGGCGGTTCCGGGTGGTCGAGCGGGACGGCTACCGCACGGTGCTGCGCTCGGGCGTGGACGGCGAGTGGACGCCGGTCTACCGCTTCGCCGACGAGCCGTTGGAGATCCCCGACTACGCGTGGATCGTCGACTTCCACCTCACCTCCGAGGAGTCCCCGCTGTCCTACACCGTGCTGTGCTCGCGGGTGGTGCCCGGCGGGAAGCTCGTCGTGCTGGGCGAGAACTTCCTGCGGTCGCTGGACGGTCGCGACCGCACGGAGTTCCTCGCGGACCCGGCCGACGCGGAGAAGGCGCTGGGCGAGGTGCTGCACGGGCACCCGCACCTGCTGGCCGAGGCGGTCGGCGCGTGGGAGAAGGCCAGGGCGGACCGCCGCGAGAACAAGCGGAAATTCATCTGACCCGACGTTCGTCACCCGAACCCGCGGAAGTAGGTGTTGGGCCCGCCATGGAGCATCTGCGCGAACGCACCCGGCCGAGGGGCGTGGGCATCCGGTCGATCGGCAGGTACCTGCCCGACCGGGTCGTCAGCAACGCCGACCTGGAACGGATACTGCTCACCAGGGACGACTGGATCCGGGAGAACATCGGGGTGCGGACCCGGCGGATGGCCGCCGACGACCAGTGGACCTCCGACCTGGGTGCCGCCGCGCTGCTGGACGCCTGCGCCCGGGCGGGCGTGCGTCCGTCCGAAGTGGACCTGGTCGTGTGCGGCACCTACACCCCGGACCACATGGCGCCGCCCACCGCGATGCTCGTGATCGACAAGTCCGGGGCGGTGGGGGCGGCCGGGTTCGACGTCAACAGCGGCGCCTGCCCCGGTGGCGTGTTCGCGCTCGACGTGGGCGCCAAGTACCTGGCCTCCGGGCAGTACCGCCGGGTCGCCGTGGTGCTGGCCGACGTCAGCACCAGGACGATGGACTGGAAGGACCCCGGCCCCGCGGTCATCTTCGGCGACGGCGCGGCCTGCTACCTGCTGGAGCCCTGCGCGCCCGGCCTCGGCATCGGCACGACGCTGCTGCGCAGCGACCCGTCGGCGTACCAGGCGGTGCGGGTCGCGCGCGAGCAGCGGACCCGACGCGACGGCACCCGGCTGTCCAGCGGGTTCGGTGACAACTTCTCCACGCTGGACGGCAGCGCGGTGCACGGCCTCGCGGTCGGCGAGGTGCCGCCGTTCGTCGCGGAGCTGCTCGCCGCCGCCGGGCGGGAGGTCGAGGACATCGACCTGTTCGCGCTGCACCAGGCGAACCTCTACATCGTCCGGGAGATCATGGCCGCCATCGGCGTGCCGATGGACCGGACGGTGGTCAACATCGAGAAGTACGGCAACACCTCCGGCGCGAGCGTCCCGCTGGTGCTCCGGGAGGCCGAGGACACCGGCCGGCTGTCCCCCGGCGACCAGGTGGTGCTCGCCGCGTTCGGCTCCGGCTTCAGCATGGGCGCCGCGCTGGTCCGCTGGTGCGGCCCAGAGGATTTCACACCGGAGGAGTTCGCACGGGAGGAGTTCGCACCAGAGAAGGTCGCGACAGAGAATTTCGCGCCGGAAGACCTCGCACCGGAGGAGTTCGCACCGACGGGGATCCGGTCGTGAGCCCGGCGCTGCGCGGTGCACCCACCGCCCTGTTGGGACTCGGCAGCTACGTGCCGTCGCGGCGGATCACCAACGACGCGCTGGTCGACCGGATCCGGAGTTCCGACGAGTGGATCCACAGCCGCTCCGGCATCCGGACCCGGTACTGGGCGGACACGACGGAGACGGTGGAGTTCATGGCCGCCGCGGCGGCCGAGCGGGCGCTGAAGAACGCCGGGGTCGCCGCCGGCGACATCGGCTGCGTCCTCGTCGCCACGGTGACCTACCTGCGCCAGCTGCCGTCGCTGGCGGCGGTGCTGGCGCACCGGCTGGGCACGGGTTCTCCCGCCGCCTTCGACATCTCGGCCGGCTGCGCGGGTTTCTGCTACGGGGTGTCGCTCGCCTCCGACATGGTGGCCGCCGGCAGCGCCCGGTACGTACTCGTGGTCGCCGTGGAGCGGCTGACCGACCTGACCGACCACGACGACCGGCAGACGGCGTTCCTGTTCGGCGACGGCGCGGGCGCGGTCGTGGTCGGTCCCAGCGAGGAACCGGGGATCGGCCCGGTGGCGTGGGGTTCCGACGGGGCGCAGCGGGACCTGATCCGGCAGACCGTCCCGTGGGACGCCCTGCGCGACGATCCCGGCGCCCGGTGGCCGGTGATCACCATGAGCGGCCGCGACGTGTTCCGGTGGGCCTCCTACGAACTCGGGCCGGTCGCCGGGCAGGCCTTGGACCGGGCCGGGGTGGCGGTCGGCGACCTGGACTCGTTCATCCCGCACCAGGCCAACCTGCGGATCACCGAACAGCTCGCCGTGGAGCTGGAGCTGCCCGACCACGTGGCGGTCGCGCGCAGCATCGCCGAGTACGGCAACACGTCGGCGGCGTCCATCCCGCTGGCGATGCACGAGTTGCTCGCCTCGGGCGCCGCGCGGCCGGGCGGCCTGGCACTGCTGCTGGCGTTCGGCACCGGTCTGGTGTGGGCGGGCCAGGTGGTCCGGCTGCCCGCGCCGCCGGTCGACCCGCCGCGGCCCGCTACCGCCCCACCACCCGAACCGGACCGAGGAGGACGATCATGAGCACCACCGGGCAGGACGTACTACAGGTGTTGAGGGAGATCATCGACGAGGTCGCCGAGATACCGGCCGGCCGGATCGGACTGGACAGCGCGTTCGTGTCGGACCTCGAACTCGACTCGCTGGCCATGGTGTCGGTGTTCGTCCTGGTGCAGCGGCGGCTCGGCGTCGAAGTCCCGAACTCGGTGGTCGAGAAGCTCACCTCCGTGGGCGAGGCCGTCGCCTACCTGGAACACGGGAAGGCTCCGGTCTGAACCACCCGCCGCCCGTCCGTCCCCGGAGGACGGGCGGCGGCCCGCGTGGCGGGAGGAGGGGGCCGATCGGGCCCCCTCCTCCCGCCACGCGGTGTCCTCCCGGTGCGGGGTCAGGCCGGACGGGCCAGTTGTTCGGCGAGTTCGGGCTGGAGCCTGGTCATCACCCCGATGAAGTCCTGATGCGCGCCCCGCTCCGGCGGTGCGGTGCTGTAGGAGCGCAGCGCCCGCACCTGCCACTGGGTGTCCTGCAATCGCTCGACGTACGGGCGCCGGACCCGCTCGTAGTCGTCGATCCGCGCGGCGCCGCCGGGCCGGAGCGCGTCGTCGACCGCGCGGGCCAGCGACGCGGCGCTCTGGAGCGACTGGTTGAGGCCTTGCCCGCCGAGGGTGTGGAAGCCGTTGGCGGTCTCGCCCAGCAACAGCACCCGGCCCACCCGCCAGGAAGCGGCGCGCCACAGCGAGAACCCGAGCCGCACCGGCGGCGACGTGCGGTCGGCGACCTCGGACAGCCAGTCCGACAGCTCCGGGTCGACTGCCTTGACCTGCTCGGCCAGCACGGCGGACCCGCCCCGGTCCAGCGGCTCCTCCCCGTCCCGGTCCGGCGACCACACGACGGCGACCGTGCGCCGGGGTGTGGGGATGGCGAACAACGCGCGCGGTGCCCGGTGCCGCACGACGAGCACCGGCTCGCGGTCCGGCACGGCGGGCACCACGCTCAGCCACGCGGGCCGGTCGAACGTCGACTCGGTCACCGGGATCCCCACCAGGTCCCGCACCGCCGACCGCCGACCGTCGGCGGCGATCAGGTACCGGGCCCGGATCCGGGCGCCCGTGCCGGTGACCGTCACGCCGTGGTCGTCCTGCTCGACCGCCGTCACCGTCTCGCCCGCGCGGACCTCCGCCGCCGGCTCCGCCCGCAGCCGGGCGAGCAGCGCCTGGGTCAGCGTGCCGGTCGGCACGGTCAGCCCGTGCGGGCGGTCGATGCCGTCGTGGTCGGCGTAGCGCCAAGCGGACAGCACCCCGGTGCTGCCGTGGTCCTCGACGCCCAGGACCCGCTGCCCGCCCTCCTCCAGCTCGGCCTCGACGCCCTCGGCGGCCAGCAGCGCCAGGGTCGGCGGGGCCACCAGCGGCGCGATGCCCGTCCCGGCGGGCTCGAACCCGGCCTTGGCCGAGAGCAGCACCACCGACCGCCCGGCACGCGCGCACCGCAGCGCCGCGTACAGCGCGGTCGGGCCGCCGCCGACGACGCACACCTCGATCTCGACGTCCGACCTCCCGGGGTCGTGCGGGTTCAGCTCAGCGGGGCTCATCGCCATACCTCCGTGGTCGCGCGGACGAACTCGACCAGCAGCATCGCGTCGCCACCCGCCCCCGCTCCCTGTCCGTCCCACCGGCACTTCCGGGTGCGGGCACCCGCACGATCGGCTACTCCGTCCGGGTAGTCCCATCGCGCGCCGAGTGGGCGAACGTGCGGCGGACCGCCGACGTACAGCTCCAGTACAGCCCGAGTACAGCGGGGACGTGTTGCATGGCGACAGCCTGCTGCCCCGGACCCGGGTCGCTGCGGATCCCCGCCCGGTGGAGCAGGCCCAACGGGGGATGGTCGTCGAGCGGCAACGCTCCACTGGGGGTCGACCGACGTGCTCGCCGGAGGGTCGCGGCCCGGCGTGGGCCGCACCACCGCGCGGCCGGGGCGCACGGGCGGCCCGCGGCTCGACACTCGGGGCTGTGGTGGGGCATTCGATCCACGACCACTTCGCGTGACTTCTCACAGGGGGTTCCACGTGTCGATCGGAGGGAACGTCATGCAACTCGTACTGATCATGGACGACGAGGTGAGGAGGTACGGCGTGGCGGCCATGCTGGCGCACGTCGCCGGAGTCGACGCCGTCGTCTGCCACGGCACCGCCGAGGAGGCGGTGCGCGCCGGAGTCGCCATCCCCGACCTGATGGTGATGTGCGCGACCGACTTACCCTCGCCGGGCGGGCCGGCCGTGCTCGACACGCCCCTCCTGCTGCTGGTCGACGGCACCGAGGGGGTCGGCGCGCTCGGGGAGGTGCACCCCTGCGTGCAGGCGCTGGTCGACTGGTCGGGGCTGACGCCGAACGTCCTCGCCGATGCCGTCGCCGACGTGATGGCGGGCAAGTTCTACCTGTCTCCGGTGCTGGCCCGGCGGGTGCTGGGCAGGCAGTCGACGGCGGGAACCCCGCAGTGGGGTCCGATGGGCAGCGGGCTGACGCCGCGCGAGCTGGAGGTGCTGCGGCTGGTGGCCGGGGGGCTGAGCAACAAGCAGGTGGCCCGACAGCTCCAGATCTCCGAGCACGGGGTGAAGCGGCTGATGGGCAACGTCCTGGCGAAGCTGAACAGCCCGAACCGGACGCTGGCCGTGGTGCGGGCCATCGAGTACGGCCTGCTGGCCGATCCGAAATCGCCCACCGGGTCCGCGACATCTGTCGCATAGGCGGGGTAAGCTGGGGAAATGGCGAAGCCGACGACAGACGCCGGGCCCAAGCGCGTCGACCCCCGGGTACTGCGGACCCGGCTGCTGCTGCAGGCCGCAGCGCTGGAACTGGCCGCCGAACGCGAACTGGACACCATCACCATCGCCCACGTCGCGGAGCGGGCGACCATCAACAGGGCGACGGTCTACCAGCACTACCGGGACCGCGACGACCTGCTGCTGGACGCGATGGACGGCGAGCTGAGCCGGCTGGGCGGCCTGATCGCCCGCTGCCCGCTGGTCGTGCTGCCGGCGACGATGCCGCCGGAACTGGTCGAGGTGTTCCGCCACATCGAGTCCGCCCGGGTGCTGTACCGGCGGATGCTGGGCCCGTGCGGCTCCGCCCGGTTCATCGACCACCTGCACCGCCTGGTCGCCGAACAGGTGGTCCGCCAGCTCTCCGCCGACGGGAAGGCCGTGCGGGACGAGGAGACCGTCCGGCTGCGGGCCCACTGCGCGGCCGGCTCGTTCATCGGCCTGGTGCGTCACTGGCTGCTCGCCGAGACCGTGCTGCCGGCCGAGCACGCCGCCGCTAACGCCTGGACGGCGCTGGTGTCGGCACGCTGAACCGGAAGTCCGAACGCTTCGCTCGACGCCGAGCGCCGGCCGGGGCGGTGGACCGCACGAACACGCTTCCGCGGCGTCGGGCACCGTCCCTTCGAGCGGTGCACAGGACCGGGCCAGTCGCGCCTCGGCGCGGGTGATCACCCGGTCGGGCTGCCGCGCAGTTCGAGGGTGATCTGCTCCGCGTCGATGTTGCGCAGCGCGGCCGACAGCGCGTCGGCGTCGAACGCACCGTCGTCACGGGCGTCGAGCAGCGTGTCGCGTTGCGCCGCCAGCACTGCGAGGTGGTGCTGCTTGTCCGAGGTGCCTTCCTCGCGCGGGGTGCCGCGGGCCGCGTCGTCGAGCAGGGTCAGGATCTGCCGCCGCTCGGCGTCCTGCTCAGCCTGGTCGGCCTCGTCCGTCCGGCCCCGGAAGAGCCGCTTGACGAGGAGTCCCACCGTTCCGCCCTGCACCAGCAGCGACAGGGTGGCGACGGCGAAGGCGACGAAGACGAGCAGCGGCCGGTTCGGGGTGTTCTCCGGGAGGGTCTGCGCGGCGGCGACGGTGACCGCGCCGCGCATCCCCGCCCAGACCACGACGGTGCCTTCGCGGACGCCCAGTGGTTGGCGCAGCAGGTAGTCGATGTCGGCGAGCGAGCGGCGGACCCGCGTGGCGAAGCGCTGCAGGTCGCGTTGGGTGGGTGGACCACGGCGGGGGCCGCGTCGTCGCACCGCCGGCACCAGGTCACCGGCTTCGAGCCGTTCCCCCATGGCGGCGATGCGGGGTTGCAGCGCCTGCCCGTACAAGGCGCGCCGCCGCAGCGCCCACAGCAGGGGCGCGACGTAGGCCGCACGCACGACCAGCGTCACCGCGAGCGCTCCGGCCGCGATCCCGATCGCTGTGCCGAGGCCGGTGTGCTCGCGCTGCACTTCGCCGAGGATGGTGGACAACTGGAGTCCCATCCCGAGGAAGACCACGCCTTCGAGGACGAGTTCGACGCTGGCCCAGTTCTGCGCGTCCGACATCCGGTGCTGTGGCGGCAGTACCCGAGGCGCGCGGGAACCGGTGATCAGACCTGCCACGACGGCGGCGACGAGGCCGGAGCTGCCCAGCAGTTCGGCGGGGACGGCAGCCGCGAACGGGACGGTGAACGACAGGATCGTGTTCACGGTCGCGTCCTCCACCCGTCGGCGCACCGCCAGGTTCCCCAACCCGACGACGGCTCCGATGACGACGGCGATCACGATGGCGTACGCGAAGGTGCCCAGCGCGTCCCAGAAGGAGAACCCGGCTGCCGTGGCGACGACCGCCGTGCGCAGGAGCACCAGGGCGGTGGCGTCGTTGAGCAGGCTCTCGCCGTCGAGGATGACCACGGCCCGGCGCGGGATGCCGGTCCCCTTGATGATCGAGGTCGCGACCGCGTCGGTGGGGCTGACGATCGCGCCGAGGGCGACGCCCCACACGAACCCGAGACCGGGCACGAGCCAGGCGAACAGCGCACCCAGCACCAGGGCGCTCGCGACCACCAGCAGGACGGACAGGCCGCTGATGGCACGGAACTCCCGGCGGAAGTTCATGGCGGGCATGGACACCGCGGAGGCGTAGAGCAGCGGTGGCAACAGGCCTTGGAGGATCCACTCCGGGTCGATCTCGACGTCTTCGAGGACCGGAGCCAGTGCGACGACGATGCCCACCAGTACGAGGACGAGCGGGGCCGCGACACCCAGTCTCGGCGCGAGCACGGCTGCGGCGGCGATGATCACGAGCGCCAACACCGCGACTGCGACGACCTCCAGCACGCATCCTCCTCCGCGTTGTGCCCACCATGCTGGGACACAAGTCCGCTTCGCGCTCCCCGGCGACCAGTGCGGCAGTGCCACCCCTCCCCCACGCGCCAGGACGTCCCCCAACGCCCACCGCGCCACCGGTCACAACGTCGGCGGAAACGTCACGACAGCCCATCGCCGGCAACCGACCAGCGAAACGAAGAGGTGGGAAGTCCGGATGAATTCCACGTGGGCCGGACGATGCGGTAGCCGTAGCCTCGGGTAGCCGTGCGGCGCTTTCCGTCGTTAGGGTCGACGGATTCGCCGCACCGCAGCCAGGGAGGAATCCTGATGAGACGACGATTATTGCTCGCACCCGCAGCGACATTCGCCGTGTTGGCCGGCCTGACCGTAGTACCGACCGGCCCGCTCGGACCCGCCTACGCGTCCGCGTCGGCTACGAGGGTTGTCGCACAACATTCCGGCAAGTGCCTGGATGTGCGCGGAGGCCCGCAGGCCGTCCATGACGGCGCGGTCATCGAGCAATGGGAGTGCACCGGCGCGTCCAATCAGAACTGGACGTTGCGGGACGCGGGCGCCGGACGTATTCAGCTGGTTGCCCAGAACAGCGGCAAGTGCGTGCAACCGGTCGGCGGCGGCACGGCCAATGCCACCGGCTTGGAACAAAGGACTTGCGGCGACGCGACCACGCAGCTGTGGATCAAGCAGAGCACTGCCACGGCGGGCGGGTACCGCTTCGTACACGTGCCGAGCAACCGCTGCATCGACATCCAGCGCAGCGAACTGACCGATGGCGCACTGGCCGTGCTCCACGACTGCTCGGGAAAGCCGAACCAGACCTGGACGACCGGGGCGTCCCCGCAGCTGCCCGCGACGGTGGAAGTCCGCAACGGCGAGTACTGGGCGCTGCCGTCGCGGTATCCCGCCAAGAGCCCTCATGGCGGCCTCTATCAGATCTGGGGACCGGCGGTCAACTGGAGCCCGACCACCGACCTGCATTGGGTGGGGGCGTACTGGCGTGATCTCAACCCGTCCGAAGGGGTTTACCGGTGGGACCGGATCGAGAGCACGACCGGCGCCTACTCGTACAGCTTGAACCAGCTCGGCGCGGCCGGTAAGACGGCTCTGATCTGGACGATACTCGGAACGGTCGACGACACCGGCAAGTGGCACGCGCCGCAGTGGGTCATCGACAAGTGCGCGGCTGCCGGCACGCCGGTGAAAGTGATCAACAACGGCACGGCGGCGTGGGGCCTGGCGCTGTGGGACACCTGCCCGCGGCGCGAAGTGGTGCGTTTCATCACGGAGATGTTCAGCCGCTACCGAACGGACGCGCGGGTCAAGTACGCGTACGCGACGACGTTCAACGCCGGCGAGTTCTGGATGCCGAACAGCGTCTACCGCGACGCGGCCGGCAAGGGCTTGACCCCGGAGATCCTGAGGACCTACGCGAAGGACATCATCGACGCCTGGGCAACCGCGCTGGGCACGAAGAAAGTCGTCTGGACGAGTGCCGGCGAATGGAGTCTTCCGGGCGACACCGAGCCCGGCGCGCCGAAGTGGGTGGCCGACTACGCGCTCCGGACCCTGGGCACGCAGTTGCGTGAAGGGAACGGCGAAAGCGTCACAGCGCAGTTGCGGCAGCCGCTCATCGGCCAGGACACGGTGGTCGTCCAGCCGACTCCCATCGGTGCGCAACCCGGGCAGTCGCACTACTACCTGACGGCGAAGACGGTCCACGAGATCGGCCGCGAGGGTGTGTCGTTCTACGGCAACGAGTTCGAGATCGCGAATCTCGCCGGCGTGTTCGGCAACTACGACTACTACCGCATGGCAGTGTTGAACATGCTGCGCAAGGGTCACAACTGGGCGATCTTCCCACGTGAGTTGCGCACCGACGCCAACGACGCGACGCATCCGCAATTCGCGGCACTGCGCGACTACTTCCGCCAGAGCGCGGGCTATCCGGTGAACTCGTCGCCGGATGCCTGGGCCATGCTGCAGATGTTCTACGACGGCTGCTACAACGGCACCCGCCGGTACCACAACTACGAGAAGTTCCTCCTGCAGCGTGACGTCGAATCCGGCGGACGCACGGTGGTGGCCGAGCAACGCACCTGGGATCCGGACCAGTACGGCTTCTGCAAGGTCGGCGAGGGCGGGTCCACGCAACCTGCCGTGACCTACTTCGCGCGACGAACCGATCATGCGAGCGGCAACGACTACATCTACTTCGACGTGGACAGCCGGTTCGCGCCGACGACCGAGCGCACCTTCAGGGTTGCCGTCACCTACCGCGACACGGGCACCGCGAAGTGGAGCCTGCAATACAGCACGGCGAACACCGCGATCGTCTCCACACCGACGGTCACCAACACGAATTCCGGCGCACTGAAGACCGCGATCTTCAGCCTGTCGGATGCATCGTTCCGGGGTGCACAGCCAACAGCGATGGACTTCCGCCTCTACAACGGCGGATCGACCGACATCACCGTCCGCGGCGTGCGGTTGATCCGCGGCGGTCCCTGATCCGAGCTGATCGATCGGTCACGGGGTGGACCACAGCCGTCGCCGTGGTCCACCCCGACTCCGGCCCGCCACCCGGCGAGCAGCGCCCGCCAGGTCCGGGAAGCGCGGTAGGCAGCGGACCGCGGGTGTGCGGCGAGCGGCTGCCTGGCCTGCGGACAACCGAACCGGTCGTTCAGCCGGCGTTGAAGTTCTGCTCGACCTCGGCGGCCAGCCCTTCCAGCGCCCGTTCGAGGGCGTAGCGCACATCGTCGGCCGCGGCCTCGCCGTCGGTCTGCACGCACAGCTCCGCCTCGCTGGAGCCGGCGCCCCGGTCGGCCACCCGCAGGAAGCCGCGCCACCCGTCGCGGTCGACCGGATGCCACCGCAACTCGTGCTCCTCCGGGGTCACGCTGAACTCGTAGCGGCGTGCTTCGCCGTCCGCTCCCCCGTGCACGGCATCGGCCCCGTGCACCGGCCCCGGCAGCCACGACTCGGCGCGCGCGGGATCGGCGGCGGTGTTGAGCACGATGTCGGCGTCGGCGGCCATCGTGCGACTGCTCCGGTGGGTGTGGTTCTCGGTGTCGGGCACAGTGAGGTGGTACCCCGTCCGCGCCCGTCGAAAGATACCGGCGGACCTCCCCACCGGGAACGGTGACCGGGCTTTCCGGCCGCCGCGAACCGATCCACCCGCGACAAGTGGGATCCGCTCGCGGTTGGGTACTCCGGAACCCCGACCGCCGGTCGAGAGAAGGAGGAAGGTCATGGTTCAACCGAACCCGCCGACCCCGACGACCCCGCCATCCCCCGGTCCCGAACCCACTCCGGGGACGGAACCACCGGTTCCGCCGACGCCGAACCCGCCCGACCCCAGCGTGCCCGAACCGCCTCCGCCGAACCGCTGAGACCGGGAGCGCCTACGGCTGGGACGACGTGCCGACATCCGTGTCGGCACGTCGTCCGGCTTTTCCCGCTTGAAAGGCACACGCAGCCGCGCGCGCCGCGTTGTAGTGCCGTAGGTGATGTCCGCGCGTCGCTGCGTGATCGTGCGACAACGCAAGGACCCGGATGCCCGGGACCTAGTTCTGCTTGCCGATGGCTTCACTGACGTCGGCGGGCGAGTCGAAGTTGTCCTTGGACAGGTTGCGCAGGGCGTCCAGGATGTCGTCGTCGGCGCCCTGGGACTGGGCGGTGCCGACGATGTCGTCCTTGGTGGCGGGGTACTCGACACCCGAGAGGAACTTCTGGACCTGGATCGGATTGACAGTCATGGCCGGGGAGTACCCGGCTCGGTCCCCCGCACTCCACCCGGATCCGGCGAAGGCCCGGGTGGCGGCGACGTCAGTCTTTCAGGGGGTCGTGGCCCCAGTTCATCAGCGAGTAGCGCCACCTCGTGTGCTCCACGTCCCCGTCCGGGCGCTGCGCGAGGTGCCGGTGGACGTAGCCGACGACCTTGCGCCTGTGCGCCTGGTCGTCCTCGGTCAGCTCGCCCTTCTTCTTCCGCAGCAGCGCCACGATCCGCCGGCCGGACTCGTGCCCGACCGACTCGCCGCCGTCGGACTGCCCGACGGACTTGGACTCGTCGGTGCCCAACCACCGCTCCAGTTCCGTCGCCGTCATGTTCACGGCGTCGTCGAACTCGTCGCTCACGAGTCGTCCCCCAGGGCGGTCGGCTTGTGCACCGCGTCCTTGCCGCTCTTGTCGCTGCGGACGCGGTACTGCGGATCGTCCTCCGACGCGCGGACCTGCCTGCCCGCGGCCTCGGTGTCCTCGGTGATCTCCTCGACCACCTCGCCGTGCACCGTCTGCCCGTGACTGGACCAGGTGACCTTGTCACCCTTGTGGAACTTCTCCTCGCCCATAGGCGGATTCTGAGCCGTCCCGCCAGGCCACGCATGACGGCCACGTGCCGACCACGCGTGCGACGCGCCGCTTTCACCCACCGGGGTAGCCGGCGGGCGGCCACAACCCGAATGCCATACACCTTGTCTGGATGGAGTGTCCGAACATAGTATTCGATACCTCGTCAGCGTCGATGAGGAGGAACCGGATGACCAGGGATGACCGCGCCACGCTGTTCCACGGTGGCCGAGTAGTCACGATGCGCGAGGACGGTGCCGTCGCGGAGGCGATCGTCGTCCGGGAAGGCCGGGTCGTGGCCACCGGCACCGAGCAGGACATGCGTGCCGCCGCCGGCGACCAGGCCAGGACCGTCGACCTGGCGGGCGCCACCGTGATGCCCGGACTGATCGACACGCACCCGCACCTGATCCACTGGAACGGCATCAGGCGTTCGGTCGTGGACCTGTTCGACTGCCGAGACCACGGCGAGATCGCCGCGCGGATCAGCGCCGCCGCCGCGCGGACCCCCAAAGGGCAGTGGATCCGCTGCTCACCCATCGGGGAACCGCACTACTTCCTCCGTCGCTCCTACCGGGACCTGGCCGAAGGCGAGCTGCCGACCCGGCAGCTGCTGGACGCCGCGGCGCCGGACCACCCGGTCTGGATCCAGGCGTGGGCCCCGGTGAACCCGGCGGTGACCGTGCTGAACACGCGCGGGCTGTGGAACATCCAGGTCTCCCGGAACACCCCGGACCGCGTCGGCCGGGTCTCGATCGAGAAGGACGCCGACGGCGAGCCGACCGGCCGGCTGCTCGGGCCGGTGAACAACTACTACAACAACGAACCGTGGTGGGACTCCGTCCTGGCGCGGATCGACGGGGTGTCCCCGGAGGACTGGTACGAGGGGGCCAGGAGCGGGATGGCCGAGGCCAACCGCAGGGGCGTCACGGCCGTCTACGAGGGCCACATGATGGACTGGCCGCTCATCGACGTCTACCGCCAGCACGGCAACGCCGGCACGTTGACCACCCGCGTGCTGTGCACGCCGGACGCCGAGCCGCACGGCCTGCCGACGTCCGTCACGCTGACCGAGACCGAGCTGGTGCAGCGGCTGGAACTGGCCTACCGCGTGCAGGACCTCTCCGGTGACATGTTCCGGACGGAGAGCTTCCTGTGCACCCGGGGCGGACCGTTCAACCCGGGGATGATGGTCCTCAACCGGAGCCACCGGGGCCCCTACGGCGAGTGGACGAAGGGCCTGGAGTTCCTGCCGGAGTGGAAGGGCCGGCTCATGGTGGAGTTCGCGGCCGAGCGCGGGATGCGGATGAACCTCATCTCGGTGGCCGACCGCGAGCACGACATCGCGCTGGAACACCTGGAGACCGCCCGGCGCAAGTTCGGCGACTTCTCCGAACAGCAGTGGATCCTCCAGCACGCCTACTTCATGGACGACGAGCAGTGCCGCCGCTACCGGGACCTCGGCTTCCAGATCACCACCAGCATGTCCTTCTCCCACTTCAAGATGCACACCTTCCGGGAGCGGTTGGGCAGCGACTACCTCAAGAACCTGATCCCGCTGCGGCGCGAGCTCGACCACGGTTTCGACGTCGGTTGCGGCACCGACTGGGGACCGGCGAACGTGTTCGAGCACATCGCTTTCGCGCAGACCCACCGCGGCGTCTTCGGCGACCGCAACGACGGTCCGGCCCAGGTGATCGACCGGCAGCAGTCGCTGGCCGCCTGGACCCGGTCGGCCGCGCGAATCCTGCGCTGGAAGGGAATCGGCACCCTGGAGGCGGGCGGGCACGCCGACCTGATCGTCGTCGACCGCGATCCGCTCACCACTCCGACCGACGACCTCAAGGACACGAAGGTGCACCTGACCATGGTCGGCGGGCGTCCCGTGCACGACGAAGGCGTCCTTTAGGATCGGCGGCATGCTCCCCGGACAGGCGCGCGGATACTGATGGTGCCGAGGCGTGCGTCCCGTGGCGTTCAACGCGACGGATCGGTAGAGGTCGCCATCGTCGATGCGGTCGGCAGAATCCTGGCGGAGCGGTCCATCGAGGACGTGGCGGTTGCCGACATCCTCGGCGAGGCCGGGGTGTCGCGGGCGACGTTCTACTTCTACTTCGAGTCCAAGCACGCCGTCGTCGCCGCGTTGTTCGAGCGGATCCTCGGCGACGTGTACGCGGAGTTCGAGCGGAACTGGCTCGAAGTGGACGCCGCAGCCGGGGATGCCGCCGATTCCCTCTACACGGCACTGCGGGCGGTGTACCGGGTCTTCCTGGCACACGGCCCCGTGCTGCGCACCGTCGCCCGCGCCTACCCCGAGCAGCCGGAGCTGGCCCAAGCCTTCGAGAACATGATGGACCGCCTGATCTCCGGCGCGACGGCGAAGATCGTGGCCGACCGGACGGCCGGAGTCGCGCCGGCCGGCCACGACGCCCGTGAGCTCGCCACCACCCTGGTGTGGATGAACGAGCGCTGCTTCTACGTGAACTCGCTGCAGCCCGATCGCGGGTGGGCGTCCTCGGACGCCATGATCCGGTCGCTGGCCGACGTCTGGGCGTCCGCCATCTACCGGTCGGCCTGACCAGGCGACGTGCTCGCTCGACCGCCACCTGGTTCAGCCGACGCCGTCACGCTCCGACGCCGTCACGCTCCCGGCAGCGGGCGGGCGCGGTGTCACGCCCCTGCTCCAAGGGCGGCTCGGCAGCACGCGGCGCCTCCGCACCCCGGTTGAGGACGAACGCGATCCCGGCCAGGGTGAGCAGCGCGAGCGCCGGGTAGGCCCACCCGATGACGGAGAGGTAGCCGGGCCTGCTGATCGTCCAGATCGTCTGCTGCCGGTCGAGTTGGAAGGCGATCACGTCCAGGAACATGACCGGGCACCACAGCGCCAGCAGCCAGCGGCGCAGCCACGGCGTGCCGCGCGTGTGCAGCAGCCAGATTAGCAGCGGCGCCACCCACACCCAGTGGTGGTCCCACGAGATCGGCGACACGAGCAGTCCCAGGAACTGCACTATCACCACGCCGAGCAGCGCGTCACCCGACCGGACCGCCCGGCGCAGCGCGAAACCGGTGAGCACCGCCGCCACCACGACGGCGACGAGCCACGGCCAGGACGTGCCCACGTCGTAGCCGAGGGTGCGGGACAACGCGCTGCGCAGCGACTGGTTGTGCGCGGTGGCGATCGGGCCCACCCGGTCCGCGTCGCCCAGCAGGCCGAACCAGTAGTGCTTGGCCTGCTCCGGGTCGACGGCGAAGCCGAGACCGACGCTCAGCGCGAACGCCACCACCGACCACAGGGCCGCGGCGAACCTGCCGGTGGCGAGGTAGAACAGCCCGGAGATGGCCGGCACGAGCTTCACGCCCGCCGCGAAGCCGATCCCGGCGCCCGCGAGCCGCGAGTTCTCGGCCAGCATGGCCGCGAGCACGACGGCCGCCAGCACCAGGTTGATCTGTCCGAACTCGAACGTGTGGTAGACGGGCCGCATCCACAGCAGCACCGCGGTCCACAGCAGAGCGCGACGCCGCCACAGCGCGGCGTCCGCCGTCCAGCCCGCACCGGCCACGTGGCGCAGGGCGACGCGCACGATCCAGTACAGGCACAACGCGGACAGCAGCCGCCACGTCCACTGCGCCACGCCCCACGGCAGCAGGGTCATCGGCAGGAACACCAGCGCGCCGAACGGCGGGTAGGTGAACGGCAGCGGGAAGTCGGGCGGCGAGTGCGGCGAGGTGACCTGGTACAGGTCGTCGGTCAGCACGTGCGGGGCCAGCGCCCAGTACACGTACAGGTCGATCGTCTCGTTGCCGAACCCGGTGACGATGGTCCAGGTGCGGACCAGCGCGGAGACCACCAGCAGCCACGGGGCCAGCGCCAGCAGCCGCCGTTCCCAGTCCGCGAGCACCTTCCGGCGCGATGAGCGTTCAGCCGACACTGCGCCCGACTTTCGACGTCTCGGTGAGCGGCGGCCGTTCGTCCTGCTCCTGCGCACCGGTGTCGGTGCGGAGCAGTCTCGGCAGCACCGCGAGCGTGATCAGCCCGAGCAGCGGGTAGCACCACCCGAGCGCGGCCAGCGGCCACGGCCGGGGGATCTCCCAGATGCTCGGCTGCTGTTCGATCAGGAACGTGATCAGGTCCGAGCCGGTGACGACCAACCAGGCCGCGGCGAGGGACCAGGCGAGCGGGCCGCGGCGAGCCGCCCCGTAGCCGATCCACAGCACCAGGGGCACCACCCACACCCAGTGGTGGCTCCAGGAGATGGGCGAGAACAGCAGGCCGAACAGCTGCACGGCCACCACGGTCGCCAGCGTGTCACCCGCCCGCACCGCGGCACGCAGCGCGAACCCCGCCAGCACGGCGGACACCGCCACCGCGAGCAGCCACGGCCAGGACGTGCCGACGTCGTAGCCCAGGCTGCGCGACAACGCGCCCCGCAGCGACTGGTTGATCACGGACCCCACCGGCCCGACCCGGTCGGCCGCCCCGAGCAGTTCGAACCAGTAGCGCCACGAGTCGGCGGGCGAGGCGAGGAAGCCCACGGCCGCGGTGAGCGCGAATCCCGCCGCCGACCAGGCCGCCGCGGCGAACCTGCGGGTGACGAGGAAGTACAGCGACGAGATCGCGGGGGTCAGCTTCAGGCCCGCGGCGACACCGACGCCGAGCCCTGCCAACGCTTGGCGGGAGGCGACCATCGCGGCGAACACGCCGGCGATCAGCACCAGGTTGATCTGCCCGAAGTCGAGGGTCTTGCGGACCGGCTCGCACCACAGGGCCAGCGCCGTCCACAGCATCACCCGGCGTGACCAGGTGGCGTCCCACGGCTGCCCCGACCTGGCGGCCACCAGCCCCAACGCCGTCCGGACCAGCCACCCCAGGCACACCAGGGACAGCATCTGCCACAGGACGCGGGCGGCCAACCACGGCAGCCACGACAGCGGGATGAACACCAGCGCCGCGAACGGCGGGTAGGTGAACGGCAGCGGGAAGTCCGCGGTGAACGGCATGTCGACCGAGTACAGCCGGTCGCCGAGCAGGTTCGGCGCCAGGCTCCAGTAGACCTTGAGGTCGATCATGCCCCAGCCGTCCGGGCTGCCCAGCACCCAGGCGTACCGGCCCAGTGACAGCAGCAGCACCAACGGCGCGAACCGGAGCAGCCTGCGCTCAGCCACCGCTGTCCCCCTTGACCCCCGGCTCCGGGCGCGAGACTTCGTCCTGGAGCTGCCCGGCCGCCTCCGGCTCCTCGACAGGACCCTTGACGGCACCCTCGGCCACCTCCGACAGCACCGGCTCGGCGGCCGGGTTCAGCACCGGCAGCACCACCGCCCGCTCGGGCTCGCGCTGGAGCAGCGACATGCCCACCCACACGCCGATCGCCACCGTGACGGCCAGGTAGGACCACCACAGCACCGGGTTCATCGACCCGTAGTGCCACCGCGCGACGATCGTGCCGTCCGGCAGGGTCACCAGCACCATCCACACCGAGACACCGGCCGCGACGGCGAGCCACCGGTCCTTCCACGCGAACGCGGCGGCGATCGCCAGCGCCCAGGTGAAGTACCACGGCAGCACCGACGGGGCGAGCACGGTGGCGGCCAGCAGGGCGATCGCGGCGCGCCGGACCGCCTCCACGCCGCCCGCCCTGGCCTTCCACCACTGGTGGACGAGCACGGCGACCAGGACGTAGACCCCGGCCGGCCGGAAGAACTCGAGGAAGTCCTCGTGGGTGGCGCCGCCGTAGTGGCGCCCGATCGAGTAGAACGCGAGTTCGGCGACCGCGCAGGGCAGCGACATCCAGGTCAGCAGCGGCGTCTGGGACCGCAGCACGTCGATCCACCCCAGGTCGACGCCGGCCACCAGCGTGGACAGGCCGAACACGCCCACGAAGGCGGCACCGCCCACCGCGCACGCCTTGACGAAGCGGTGCCTGGCGGGACCGTCCAGCCGCGCCACCCACACCCACACCAGGAAGGGGATCACCAGCACCGCCGTGGCCTTGACGGCGGTCGCCAGGGCGATCACCGCGAACCCGCGCACGTGCTTGCCGTCCAGCACCATCAGCACGCCGACCGCCATCAGGCCGACCATCAGGATGTCGTTGTGCGCGCCGCCGATGCCCACCGCGATCACCAGCGGGTTGGCCACGGTCAGCCACAGCGCCACCGAGGCGCGCCCGCCGAGGTGCCGCGCCAGTCCCGGCGTCGCCCAGGCGAGCAGCAGGAGCCCGCAGAGCACGGCCAACCGCATGAGGACCACGCCGATGATCACGTTGTCGCCGATCACGGCGACCACCGACTTGGCCAGCAGGAGGAACAGCGGCCCGTACGGCGACGGTGTGTCCTGCCACAGCGACGCCACGTTCCCGCCCAGCGGGAGGGTCAGCGCGGACGCGCCGGTCGTGTAGGGGTCGAACCCGCGCAACGCGACCGCGCCCTGGGCCAGGTAGCTGTAGACGTCCCGGCTGTACAGCGGCGGCGCGATGATCAGCGGCGCGGTCCAGGCGGCGGCGGCCAGCGCCACCCCGCGACCGCCGATCTCGCCGGAGCGCACCATCCGGCCGAGCCGGATCCACGACACGACCATGAGCGCCAGCCCGGCGAACAGGACCGCGGTCGCGAGGTCACGGCCGTGGCCGTAGCGCATCACGTTCAGGAAGGTGCCGTTCAGGAACGGATCCCGGTGGACGACCGCGCCGGCGCCGACACCGCCGATGGTGATCAACAGCGCGCCGATCACGCCCGGTCTCACCACTCGCAGCGGAACCTGCCGGACCACCGTCTTCCACACGTTCGGACGGTCCACGAGGACAGTCGTCCCTTCGCCACCCGCGGCAACTCCAGCGGTCACGACCAGATCCGCCTCTTGGATCCGATGATCGGTCCTCGCGTGCGTCGCCCCTGCGAGATGGGGGCGGCGACGGCGGGGAGCTCAAGGACGTAGGAGGCCATGACTCGGAATGCTGGCACGATCGTCCATCCCGGATGACACGAACCCCATGTTTTGCTCCCCGGACGCGGGTGTGTGATTCCGCACCTCGGCCGACGCGCTGAAGGCGACCCCGCCGCCTCCACCAGTGCCGCTGGCCTGCTCCTGTGGCTTGCGTCACCAGAACGCGTTACACGGGCCCAGGCACGACCGTCCCGCCCGACAACCCGCTGCTGCCCGTCCGAAGATCACCCGATGTGACGACCGGCCCTTCCCCGGTCTCGGATGGTCGGTGGCGGTGACCTCGTGGGTGACACGGCTCAACCTGAGGTCGGCCCCGCGGGCGTAGCCGCGCAGCGCGAACGCGGTGTCGTCCATGTCCAACGTGACGCAAATCTGGGATGCCCGCCGGATCAGCGGGCATCCCAGATTCCTGATTAGCTGTCGGCCACCTCCGAGGCTGACTCCTCACCGGGCTCAGGAGACTCTTCGAGAGACTCCTTCTTATCGGCCTGCCGCTTGTCTCCGGAGGAATCCCGACTGTCGTCGGGTTCGGACTCCTTGTTCTTCCGCCGCTGGGCAGCTACATCAGCGTATGCAGAAACGACAGCGCCAAGAGCGGCAATTCCGGCGAACACTTCAACCAGGTTCATACACGGTCCCTAGATTACTTGGACCGCTACTCTCACCCGAAGAGAGAGGTTAGGTAATCCACTTCGGCGGAGTGGTTGCGGTCCATTCGGATTGGACTGAGGGGACCGCATGTCCAGGCGCTCGTGGAACACGTGGTTCAGCCAGGATTAATTCGCCTGGTGGACGACATGGCCGTGGAGGCACTAGAGGATGGGCAACGCGCGACACGCGCGCTGCTTTAACCGCCTCCAGCCGAGCGACTAAGTCTCTAAAAAAGTCTTCCCAAGCAGCTGCCTCCACCCGTAGAGCCACCAGGGCTCGCATGAGCAGAAGCGCAGTTTTAGCCTCATCGAGGTACCGTGAGTGATCGCCGCCATAAAGCTTCTCCGGGCCATCGAAAGTACCCATAGGATTTAGGTTGCCATGGAGGACAAGTTCACGGAGTCTACTCACTACACCCGGTCCAGCCCGATGCAGTAGATCCTCGGGTGTTAAAGATCGCAGGTCACCAGCCGTTATCCCGCTCAAGTAACCTACGGCCCATAGTGGAATCCGGGTCTTTTTCCTGAGACGCTTGGCGCGCGCACGATTCCCGCACAGCTCTTCTTGCCGCTTCTCGAACTCCTCAATCCGTCCGGCAGTCTTCCACACCTGCCGAGCGAAGTCCATGACTTCGCCGACCAGCATGAACCTGTATCCGTCGAGGGATTTGAGTTGCAAGGGAGAGCAGTTGGTATACTTCGCATATTCTGCCACAGAGTGGTCGAGATGTCCGACCTGCTCGATAATCCGCGAGCACATCTCGCCAAAAACTGTGCCGCGCAAACGACCGGCCAACGACTCGACCAGTGGGTTTACCCAGTGACCGTTATCCGCACCCGTTTCCGCACGGGCATCATCCCTGAATGATCGGCCCATGGCGGAGCCGTGCGCGATCATGTTTCGCTTACGGCAAGCTTCCTCTGCGACAACGGGCGCGATCGTATCCATCACAACCTTTGCATCGCGCACAGAAAACTGGTGCGCAAGCGGCTCGTAATGGTGCGGCGCCCATGTCGATGTCCACACGATCGGATCATACAACGAAGATCGAGCGCGGAGTGCAGCTAATTCATGTGATGAAGCACACTTATGAGCCTTACTCGGAATAGCTGGTCGGCTTCCACTCGCAGGCGTCCTAGGCTGCGCACCATCGACCCAAGAGCCTGCGCTTCCGAGAGACAGAGCACTTCTGCCCTTTGATGGTGAGATCAGCATGGGTAATCACCTCGACTCGCGAGAGGTGCGCGCGGTAGTAGCCAGATACGCGGAAGAGCAGCCGGGGTTTCAAGGCCCGCAGTCAGACGCGGGGCAGGCAGCACCTTCGTCGACCGCTGCGCACTGTCCGTGTCCCTCTTGAGGCCCGACGGCTCCAGTCCGGGTGGCCGCCGTTGCCGTGGGGGAGATCATCCAGTCGGTGCGGGAGCGTCGGTCGTCCGGAGTTCCGGTCCCATGCCGGCCCACTCCGCACGACCGACCCGTGCACCCGTACTGAAGGACCGCCGCACCGGTCGCGCAGTGGGATCGGTCCACCGCGCGACCGGGAGCGTCACCCTCCCAGCAGCGGTTCGCCGGAACGCACGCGGCGGAGGTAGGCGGCCGTCCCGCCCTCCCCGTCGGCGACGTCCGCCGGAGTGCCCTCGGCCACCACCCGCCCGCCCTGCGCGCCCGCACCGGGACCGAGGTCCACCAACCAGTCCGCCCCGGCGGCCAGGTGCAGGTCGTGCTCGGCCACGACAACGGTGTTCCCCGCCGCCAGCAGCACCTCGAACGCGTCGACCACGCGCTGGATGTCGGCCGGGTGCAGCCCGGACACCGGTTCGTCCATCACCACCAGCCCACGACCGGGACCGGCCTGGCCGCGCTGGATCGCCGACGCCAGTTTGAGCCGCTGCGCCTCGCCGCCGGACAGGTCCGTCGCGCTCTGCCCCAGCTGAAGGTAGCCCAGCCCGACCTGTTCCAGGGCCTGCAGGGTGGCCGCGAGCCGCTTCGGCGCGTCGAACCGCCGCACGGCCTCGGACACGGTCAGCCGCAGCACGTCGTCGACGGTCATGTCCCGGTAGGTCACGGTCAGCACGTCCGCGGTGAACCGACGCCCCTCGCACGCGTCGCAGGTGACCCAGATGTCCGGCAGGAAGTGCATGTTCACCAGCTTCCGCCCGTGCCCGGTGCACACCTCGCAACGCCCGCCGGACGCGTTGAACGAGAACGACGACGCGGTGAACCCCAGCTCACGGGCCCGGTCGGTGTCGGCGAACAGCTTGCGGATGAGGTCGAAGGCCTTGGTGTAGGTCGCCGGGTTGGAGCGGGGTGTGCGGCCGATCGGGTCCTGGTCGACCACCGCCACCCAGTCCACCCGCTCGACGTTCTCCACCCGGTGCACCGCTTCGCAGGCCTCGCCGGCCAGCGCCGCCCGCACGCCGCCGCCGAGCGCGTCGCGCAGCAGGCTGCTCTTGCCGCTGCCGCTGACCCCGGTCAGGCACACCAGTTTCCCGAGGGGGAACCGGACCGCGTCGGCGACCACGTTGTGCACCTTCACGTCGTGCAGCACCAGCCACTCGGTGCCCGCGTCGACCGGGCGCGGCGTGCGGTGCACCCGCGCCCCGCCGCCCCGCAGGTACCGGCCGGTGACCGAGCCCTCGGTGGCGGCGATCCCGGCGGGCGGTCCGGAGGCCAGCAGGCGACCTCCCTCGGTGCCCGCACCGGGCCCGATGTCGACCACCCAGTCCGCGTGGGCGATCAGCTCCGGGTCGTGCTCCACCAGCAGCACCGTGTTGCCCGCGTCGCGCAGCCCGGTGACGATCCGCAGCAGGTGCGCCTTGTCCGCCGGGTGCAGGCCGGTGCCCGGCTCGTCGAGCACGAACGTGATGCCGGTCAACTCGGTGCTCAGCTGCGCCGCCAGCCGTGTGCGCTGCACCTCGCCACCGGACAGCGACGCCGCGCTGCGGCTGAGCTGCACGTGCGCGACACCCAGCCGGTCCAACAGGTCCAGCCGCGCGACCAGGGCCGCCAGCAGCGGCTCGCCCACCTCGCGCGCCATGCCGGTCAGCTCCGCGTCGACCCGCGACACCCACTCGCGCACCTCGCGCACGTCGCAGTCGACCAGGCGCTCGTAGCTGGCCCCGGCCAGCGTCACGGTGCGGGCCGCGTCACCGAAACCCGTACCGCCGCACCGCTCGCACGGCGACTTGCGCAGGTAGGGCGCGTACCGCTGTTTCGCGCTCGGCGTGGCGGCGTTGGCCACCACCCGCTCCACCTCGGCCAGCGCGCCGATCATGGGTTGGCTGTCGCTGAACGACCAGCTGCCGGTCTTCGTCCTGTTCTCGGCGGTGAAGCTCGCGTCGATGACCTCGTCCCCGGTGCCGTGGAGCACCTCGTGCCGGAACTGCTCCGGCAGGTCCCGCCACGGCACGTCCAGGTCCACGCCGCGCTTCTCGGCCAGCGCCGGCACGAAGTGGTGCTCGGTCGAGCGCCACTTGGCGAACCACGGCGACGCGCCCGCGAACAGCGGCTTGGCCGGGTCGGTGATGATCAGGTCGACCGCCGCGCGCCACTCGCCGCCCGCGCCGTGGCAGCGCGGGCACGCGCCCTCCGGGCTGTGCTGGTCGAAGTGGGCGGTGGACAGCACCAGCCCCGGCTCGGCGAGCGAGGGCAGCCGCGAGTACAGCAGCCCCAGGTGGCCGTCGATGCCGGTGATGGTGGCGACGGTGGACCGCGGGTTGCCGTTCACCCGCCGCTGGTCGACCGCGAGGGTCGCGCCCAACCCGGTGATCCGGTCGACCTTGGGCCGGTCCCGCTGGGAGATGTACTGCCGCACGAACGGCGACAGCCCCTCCAGGTAGCGCTGCTGGGCCTCCGCGTGGATGGTGTCCAGCGCCAGTGACGTCTTGCCGCTTCCGCTGACCCCGGTGAACGCGACCAGCCGGCCGCGCGGGATGCGCACCGACACGTCGCGGAGGTTGTGCGTGCGCGCTCCCGTCACCTCGATGAACCCGTGCTCCCCCACCGCCGTCTCGGCCCCTGGTCCGAATGGCGACATCTTCTCGTCCCGCTTCCTGTTCCGTCGCGCGGATGTGTCCGGCAGATGACGACTGCCCCGTTCCCACCACAGGCACGGTCTTCGGCAAGCAGTGTGGGATTCGGGGACGACGCCCTGAGACGGACGAACCCTACTGTCGTCCGCAGGGCGCCATCAACGCCGATTACGACCTTGTCACTGGGCGTCGGGCAGCCCCAGGGTGCGGCACGTGCCCTCGCCGCCGGGGAACACCGCCGCCACCGTGGTCGGTTCCACACCGGGCACCCGCTCGGTGAGCACGCACGCGGCCAACGGCGGAACGGGGTGGTCACCCTGGTTCCTCCGACCGACCGTGCCGGTCGTCCACCCGTAGCGGTCGCTCTGCCAGGTCAGCGAGCACACCTCCACGGGACCGCGTTCCTTCTCGCCGATGTCCCGGGGAGTGGTCGGATCACCGGTCCCCACCGGCTCGGCCTTGTCGCGCAGGTCCGCCGACTTGAAGCACCACGCCCGGCCCCGCACCGCGGGCACCGCCGACGCGGGCGCCGCACCGGCGGCCTGCCCGGCCCCGAGGAACGCATGGGTGTGCTTGTCCGCGACGAACACCCCGGGGAACCACAGGTCGTACGCCAGCGTGGCGGGAAGCGGCACCGACGCGCCCAGCGCGCCCTCGCCGGCGGTCAACCCCACCGTCTCGCCGGCCAGCATCATCCCCGTCTGCGGATCGATCAGCAGGTAGAGCCGCTGCTTGGGAAACCGTTCACCGGGTAGCTCCGACACCGCGGACACCGCGACCGCGCGCCGCCCGGCCCGGTCCCGCGTTTCTCCCTCCACGGTGATCCCGGGCAACGAGGCCAGCATCCGCAGCGCGACGGCCGCGAACACCGGGTCGTCCGCGGCGCGGTCACCGGACACCGCCTGGAACCACTGGGCGGTCGACCGCTCGTCACCCGGACTCGTGGAGGTCCCCGACCGCACCTGCTTCAGCAGCCACTCGCGGACCTGTTCCGCCGACACCGTGCCGACCGGCGGCAGCGCATCTTCCTGCCGTTTCGCGGGATCGTCGACCGCCAGCGGCTCCCAGGCACCCCTGGAGGGATCGACCGAGACCCGCGTCCACCGGACCGCGCCGTCCCCACCGGTCCAGGACTGCGACCAGTCCTCCCCCAACCCCTGCCCGAGCAGCTTCCCCTCGGTGTCGACCGACGTGCTGAAGTTCCACTGCCGACCGACCCGGTACAGCCACGGCCCGGAGCCCGCGGGGCCCGGCTGCTTCTCCGCCAGCTCCGCCAACCCCGACAGCAGCACCTGCGGGTTGCGCTCCTCCCCCGGCGTGAACTGCAGGACGGGCACAGTCGTCGACTCCGGGCCCGACCCTCGGCGCGTGAACTGCCAACCGGCCGCCACCCCGACCAATAGGACCGTCACCACACCCGCGGCCAGCCACACCCCCCTCCGCGAGCGCGCGACGGGTGTCGCCCCCGCCGCCCGAACCGCGGCCTCCACCCGTTCCGGGTCCGGGACACCGTCGGGAGCGTCCAGCAGGGCAGCCCTCAACGCCTGCCCGAACCGCGCATCCCGGGCGGCAGCGGCGTCGACGGCCACGCGGTCCCGGCCCTGTCCGTCCCGCTCACCCATCGACCCCAGCCCCTTCCCTCGTCCCCAGCAGCACCCGCAGCCTGGCCAGCCCCCGCGAGGCCAGCGTCTTCACCGACCCGACCGAGCACCCCAGCAACCGGGCGGCGTCCCGCTCGCTGAGATCCAGCAGGAACCGCGCCGCGAGCACCTCCCGCTGCCTCGTCGACACCTGCCCCAACAGCCGCATCACCCGCGCCCGGTCCACCACCGGATCGGCCACGTCCGGCACGACGTCCGGCACGGCCGCGGCCAACTCCCGCCGCAACGAGCGCTCCCCGCGGCGCAACCCGTCCCGGAACACGTTCAGCACCGCCGCGTACACGTACGCGGCGGACAGCTCCGTCCGCTCCTTGCCGGCTCGCCGCAGGCACCGCGCGAGCGCCTCCTGCACCAGGTCGTACGCCCGGTCCCGGTCCCCACCGGTCAACGCGACCGCATACCGGAACCACCCCTCGTAGCCCGTGCGCACGAACTCCCCATAGCCGCCCTCATCGCCACTGGCCACCCGCTGCCCTTCACCCGGCCGGTCGTCTACCTCATGTAACCGACCTGACCGCCCGAAAGGTTGACACCGGTTCCGACGCGCTCACGAGAGGTGCGCGAGGACGTTGATGATCGTGCCGCCGGGGTCCTCGACGAAGAAGCGGCGCACACCCCACGGCTCGTCCCTGATGGGATACACCACGCGGAGACCTCGCTCCAGGGCCGCCGCGTGCGCGGCGTCGACGGCCGCCGGGTCGCCGAGGTCGAGGCCGAAGCTCGGGGCGGGGTCCTCCATCCCGGCCGGAGGGATGATGACCTGCGTCGACGGGTTGACCGGCGAAGCCAGCCCGAGCACGGGCTCCCGCATGACGACCTCCAGGCCCAGCACCTCGGTGTAGAACGCCTGTGAGGCAGGCAGATCGGTTCCCTGGGCGTATGCCACGATCCTCGTCACGGACAAAGCAACGACCTCCTCGGTTGCGCTGGTGGTACTCGACAGCAGTGATGGGCTGGTGCCGGCCGACGAAGCTGACCGGAGGCCGACCCGACGTCCGTGAGCCTCATGAATCGTTGTCGACCATGTCCACGAGCCTGCTGCGCAAGCGCGCACGGCGTCTTGGACGAATGCGAAACGGGCTACTGCGGCAGTGGCACGTGGTTGATCCGTCTTCCCCGGCCCCGCAGGTACGCGGTGGGCGACAGTCCGCTGTGGGCGTGGAAGTCGCGATCGAGGTGCGCTTGGTCGTAGTAGCCGCGCTCCACCGCGAAGGCCGACCAGCCGACCCGATCGACCCGGTCGATGCCGTCGAGCACCGAGCGGAAGCGCTGCAGACGCTGGTAGCCCTTGGGGCTGAGCCCGACTTCGGCGCGGAACACCTGCTGCACGCGGCGGGAGGTCAGTCCCAGCCGGTCACCGAGTTCGCCGACGCCGGGACGTTCAGGCATCCGGGAGAGCCACCCGGTCGCCGCGGCGACCAGCGGGTGAGCGGCCTGACCCGAGCCCGTCAACCGGTCGCTCAGCGCTGCTTCGAGCACCCGCAACTTGCCCGTCGCACCGGGTGCGGCGAGCACCTGCTCACGCACCCGCGTGGCGCCGAGGCCCCAGAGGTCCTCCAGGGCGACGTGGCGATCGGAGAGCTCGTGCAGCGGCACGTCGACCAAGGCCCGCGCCCGGCCGGGCCGGAACACCGCGCCGATGACGTGCGTCTGCTGCGTGGCCTCCAGGACGTAGGCGCGCCGGTACGGCCCGGCTACCAACGTGCCGGAATGACGTCGCCGCACACCGGCGTCGTCGGACATCCAGAAGGAGTCCGCGGCGAGATTGACCACGAGCTCGACCGTGCCGGTCGGCAGCCGCAGTTCCGCTCCCTGCCCCGGGCCTGCGGACTCGTGCAGCCAGAGCAAGGCCACGAACTCGCCCAAGTGCCCGCCGGGCGTCACTGAACTGAACATCGTGCGCAACACGGTACCCGTGCCGACAGTGGATCGAGACGACCCATCCTCAGTGGATCGAGGCGACGATGATCCGATCCACCACCGGGCCGCCCTCGCAAAGCCGAAGGCTCGTACGGCGGGCGCCCTGCGATGCCCGACACCGAGGTCCACCAGCCGTCCCACGAGGCCGAGTGCGGCAACAGCCCCCGTGACCTGCACCGGAAGGAGGCTTCCCGCTACGGCACACCCGCCGCCCGCCGCCGGCACCTGGCCGCGTCACACCCGGAAGACGACTCGGCTGCCTTCGGGGTGACGCCGTTAGCCCTAACACCTGCGAGGGAGCGCCCTGTTGTCGATCTTGACCGCGCCCCGGTGGTTTCGTGAGGATCGGGCAGCCATGCCGCCGCATGTCGATGAACGGACTTGCCGATGTCACGCAGACACCTGGGCGCCGTGCTCGCCGCGGTGCTCGCCGCCGGACTCATCAGCGCCGGCGCCGATGCCTCCCCGAAGGGACCGGTGGTGGGCGAGCCGCGCACCGAGAACGGGTGCGCCCGGATCGAGAAGTCGTTGCCGGTGCTGTCCGACTGGCCGAGAGTGGACAGCCGCGTCAAGTCGGGCGCGGGCGACGAGCAGAGGATCAGGAAGCTCCTCGGCTCGATGACGTTGGCCGAGAAGGTCGGCCAGATGACGCAGCCCGAGATCACCGCGATCACGCCGGACGAGGTGCGCGCGTACGGCATCGGCTCGGTCCTGAACAGCGCCGGTTCGTGGCCGGGTGGGGACAAGCACGCCACGCCCAGGGCGTGGCTCGACCTCGCCGACGCGTACTGGACCGCGTCCACCACCTCGCGCACCGGAATCCCGGTGCTCTGGGGCACCGGCGCGGTGCACGGCAACAACAACGTCCACGGCGCGACGATCTTCCCGCACAACATCGGTCTGGGCGCGGCACACGACCCGTGCCTGGTCCGCGACATCGGCGAGGCCACCGCAGAGCAGCTGCGCGCCACGGGCCAGGACTGGACGTTCGCGCCCACGTTGGCCGTGCCGCAGGACGACCGCTGGGGCCGCACGTACGAGGGGTACTCCGAGGACCCGCGGATCACCCGCGCGTACGGCTACGAGGCCGTGAAGGGCCTGCAGGGTTCGGACCGGCGGCGAGTGGACGTGCTGTCCACGGCCAAGTACTTCATCGGTGACGGCGGCACGCTCGGCGGTCGGGACCAGGGCGTGAACCCGTCCTCCGTCGCCGAGATGATCAACAAGCACGGTCAGGGCTACTACGGCGCGCTGGGGGCGGGCGCGCAGACCGTGATGGTGTCGCTCGGCAGCTGGGTGAACGCGGAACTCGGCATCGGCGAAGGCAAGCTGCACGGCAGCAGGTTGGCCCTGAACGACGTCCTCAAGGACAAGATGGGCTTCGACGGTCTCGTCGTGTCCGACTGGAACGGCATCGGCCAGGTCGCCGGTTGTTCGAACTACTCGTGCCCGCAGGCGATCAACGCGGGCATCGACGTGGCGATGGTCCCGACCGACTGGAAGGAGTTCATCGCCGGCACGGTGGCCCAGGTCGAGGGTGGGCAGATCCCGTTGGCGCGCATCGACGACGCGGTGACCCGGATCCTGCGGGTCAAGCTGCGGGCGGGTGTGCTGGACGGCGAGAAGCCCTCCGCGCGACCGGGCGCGGGGAACGAGAAGGCATTGGGAGCGCGCAAGGTCGCCCGTCAAGCGGTGCGCGAATCCCAGGTTCTGCTGAAGAACAACGGCGGCGTGTTGCCGTTGAAGCCGCACTCGAAGGTGCTGGTGGTCGGCAAGAGCGCGGACAGCCTCCAGAACCAGACCGGCGGCTGGACGTTGACCTGGCAGGGCACCGGAAACACCAACGCGGACTTCCCCCACGGCACCACCGTCCTCGGCGGCCTGCGCCAAGCGTTGGGCGAGGAGAACGTGACGTTCAGCGAAACCGGCGACGTGGACCCGGCCGGGTTCGACGCGGTCGTGGCGGTGATCGGGGAAACCCCGTACGCCGAGGGGACCGGCGACCTCGGCAGGCGCACCCTCGAAGCGGCCAAGCTGTATCCGCAGGACTTGGCCGTGCTGGACAAGGTGCGCGGTCGCGGCGCGCCGGTCGTGACGGTGTACCTGTCGGGCCGGCCGTTGTACGTCAACAAGGAACTGAACCGGTCCGACGCGTTCGTGGCGTCGTGGCTGCCCGGCACCGAGGGCGGCGGCATCGCGGACCTGTTGGTGCGCGGGCGTTACACCTACCCGGGCTTCACCGGGACACTGTCCTACTCGTGGCCACGCAGCGCCTGCCAGACCTCGCTCAACCCCGGGCAGGAGGGCTACGACCCGCTGTTCAAGCCGGGATACGGCTTGAAGTCGTGGCAGCGCACCACGATCGGGCAGTTGGACGAGACCTCGCCGCAAGCCGGGTGCGATGACGACGGCGGCGGTGGCACGGCGACCGAGGACCTGGAGTTGTTCGTGCGCAAGGACATCGCACCGTACCGGGGCTACCTGTCATCGCCGGACAACTGGGACGGCACCGAGATCGGTTCGGACGGCACGGCGGCGCACAGCACGGTCTCCGTCGTACCGGCGGACGTCAACGCGTCGGGCGACGCGTTGAAGGTCACGTGGACAGGCACCGGCCCGGGTCAGATCTACCTGGCGAACCCCGCCGGCGGTGCGGACCTGCGCGGCTACCTCAACGCGAACGCCGCGGTGGTGTTCGACGTGGTCGTGCACCAGCCTCCGACCAATCGGACGGCGCTGGGCGCGCACTGCTCGTGGCCGTGCCTCGCCGAGGTCAACGCCACCAAGGTGTTCACCGACCTGCCAGTGGGGCAGAAGGCGACCATGAAGATCCCGGTCTCCTGCCTGACGGCGGCCGGTCTGGACGCGGAGAAGGTCAACATCCCATTCCTGGTGTTCACCGACGGCCCGTTCCAGGCGTCGTTCGCGAACGTCCGCTGGGTGCCGAAGGCGGCCCAGGACCCGGACGCGAGAACCTGCGCCGAGCTGAGCTAGCCCCACGGGGCGGGGCTTTCCCGGGAAGCCCCGCCCCCGCTACGCCGCTTCTTCCGAGCCGACCGCACCACCGTCACCCGACCAGGCGCAGGTACCGGCGTCGTTCCTCTCCGACGACGAGAGCCACCCGCGCACGGTTTGCCGCGTCGCCTGATCGGGGTGGTACCCAACGGCACCACGTCGGTCTGCTCCTCACTGGTTACGTGTCAGGGGTTGTCCATCGTTGCGGTCAACAGGCTTCAGTGGTTGAATATTCAACAAGATTCGTGGTGGACGGTCGCCGATGCCGGGCCGTGCGTGGTGACGGTCGTGTCAGGTGACCACCGCCCAGCCGGGATCGACGCACACGCAGCCCTCGTGCGAGCGACCGGGGAGGGGAAGGGGTCTCGAATGAGCATTGCCTTAGTACGGAACCCGGGTGGCGGCAAGGTCTACCGCTACTACGACAACACGAACGAGCAGGTCGTGTCGACCGCCGAGACCAGCGGCGCGGTCAGCGTCCTGCGGCTCGTCATGCGCCGCGACGCCGCGCCACCACTGCACAGCCACAGTCGCGAGGACGAGAGCTGGGTGGTCTTATCGGGTCGAGTCCGCTTCTGGGTGGGATCGAACTCGCTCGACGAGTGCGACGTGCACGACGCCGAGGCCGGCGCCTACGTCTACGGACCGCGCTTCGTCCCCCACACGTTCCAACCCATCACGACGACCGCAGAGGTCCTGGTCATCAACAATCCCGGAGCCATCGAGGGCTACTTCCAGTCGATCGGACCCGCCGACGCGCGTCGCGACACGGAGCACGCCGACCTCCTGGCTCAGTATGGAGTGGTACTCCTCGACAACCCGCCGCCCGCCTGAAGATTGCCCGTGACCACGGGGACGTGTTCACCGGCTCAAGCTCCGCTGTCACCGGCCAACGCGGTCGGGGTGATGCGCGGGGATCGCCCGATCGTGGTGGCCGGGCGGTCGATACGGTGCCGCCGTGCCACGACCGCTGATCGGGGTCGTTCGCGCGGCGACCGGAAGGCTCGCGCCGCTGGGTGTGCCGCTGGACTTCGTCGCCCGTGCCCTGCCCTGGCCCGTTGACGTACTGGTGCGCGACAGCGCCTCGACCCCCGAAGGTGCCCGTGCCGCCGCGCTGTCGCTGGCGGACGCGGGCGTCCGGGTGGTGGTGACGTTGGGCGGCACGGAGACGCTGCCCGCGGTCGCGCGTGCGTGCACCGAGCGGGAAGTGCCGTGCGTGTCCACGACCCTGCCGTGGCAGGTGTTCGCCGACGAGGTGTTCGGCGACGCTCACCGGCCGGGGTGGGCGTTCCACTTCAGCTGGGGTCTGGATGACATCGCGGCGGTGTTCGCCGACCTGTGGGAACGCCTGGGCCCGGCCCTCACGGTGGGCTGCCTGTGGAACGACGGCACGCAGGGCCGGGCGCTGCGGCGCTGGTTCCGACCCGTCGCCGAGGCGCGCGGGCACCGGCTGGTGGACCTGTCCTACCGGGAGCACGGCGGTGAGCTGCCCGACCTGGCGGGCGTGGGCGTGGTGACCTCGGCCGCGACCGCGGGTGATCTCGCGACGGCCATCGGCCGGGTCCGGCCCCGGCTGGTCACCTGTTCGCGCTGGCTGACCTATCCGTTCGGGGTGGCCCGGCACGCGCTGCTGGACCGGGTCGCCACGATCGTCTACTGGACCCCCGACCTCGATCATCGCGGTGGCAGCGGCCGCGACCTGGCCACCGCCTACGAGACGGCGACCGGCTCGCCGTGGCTGCAACCCGTCGGTGTGGCGCACGCTGCGCTGGAGGTGGCCTGCCACGCGGTCGCCGCCTCGGCCACCCGCGCCGGCACGGCCGAGGTGCTGGCGGGCGCCAGGCTGGAGACGGCGGTCGGCTCGCTCGACTGGGCCGGTGGTCCCGTGCCGGGAGTGGCCCGGATCCCGCTGGCGGGCGGCCAGTGGCAGGCCGGGCCTCGGCCGGAGCTGGTGGTCGTGGACAACCGCCGCGCGCCGGTCGTGCCCGTCGGCGGTGAACTGCTGCTCAGCCCACCAGCGTGATGGTGAACCTGTAGACCGCGTCCGCCTTGCCCGCTGCGGTCGCCCTGGTGGCCTTGCCCTCACCGCGTGCGCCGGCGTACTTGCCGGTACCGCCGATGACCGCCATGGTCGTGTCACCGAAGCCGCCGGCCATCGACTTGTAGGCCCGCAGCGAGGACAGGTGCAGGTCACCGTCCGCCAGCCGGAAGGTGCTCGTGCAGTGCGCCGTCACCTCCGGGGGCACCGTCACCGACACCGCCAGCACGCCGCAGTGGGAGAACCCTTCGCCGACCTTGGCACCGCCCTGGCCGTCCATCAGTTCACCGCCGCTGACGAACCCACCACCCACCGAGATGTTCGCGGGTGCCGACATCAGCGTCCGCTTGGCCGTCAACTCCACCGTGGCCTCCCGGTCGACGACCTGATGGGCGCGCACGTCGACAACCTGATGGGCGCCCACGAGCGTCCCCGCCAACGTCAGCACCACCAGCCACGGTTGAACCCGCACCACGGACCTCCTCGGTCGGACCGACATCGCGTCTCCCGACGCTAGTTCCGCAGCGTGGTAGCGGTAATCGCTCGATGAGGTGGACGCGAACGGCTGATCCGACCGCACACCGGGTCCGCGCGGACACCGTCCGCTTGCACGTCCACCGGGAAACGCACCGATGGATGAAGGTCGGCGGCCCTACGGCTTGCGCGCTCGATCAGCGGCGTATCCGAAGGAACTTCGTCCTCGACGGACGGTGCTGAGGAGCCGACGGACCGACCGGTGCCCGGAGCGCTCGTCGGCCCCGGTCACACGCAGGAGGTCACAGCCCGCGCCGCCGCTTCACCGGGCGCGGTCGGCGCAGTCCACCTGTACGTCGAGAGCAACACCGGGTGGTCGCGTCGCGCGCCGGCCGCCTCCTCCGCCTCCGCGGGGAACTCGTGCAGTTCGAACAACGCCTCCGCGCCCTCCCGGCAGAGCACTCGGTGGACGACCGGTGAGACGACCAGGTGCAGCCGCGAACCGCGCGCCGCCAGCCGTCGACTCACCGCCACCAGCACCTCGACGGCCGCCGAGGAGAAGAACGAGAGGTCGCTGAGGTCCACCACGGCGCCACCCGCGCCCTCCACGAGCGCGTCCGCCGCCTCCCGGAGTGCGGGAACCGCCTCGGCGTCGACACACCCGCGCACCACCAGCACAGAGGTCGTTCCCGCCCGCTTGAGCGACACGACCACACCACCACCGGCCACCTGCAGAGACACGCCCACCCCCAGCACGCCACGGAACCGGATCGCCCGGCCTCGCCACCATTTCCCGGTTTCGGTCCGCCTCAAACCACAGCACGCGACCGGGCGCCCCGCTGATCGTGCGGGACGCCCGGAAGGTGGTCGGTTTCCTTGCCTCACCCGACGGATCGGGCGAGGCGAGAAAGCCCTGTCAGTCGGTCGGGTAGCGCTCGACCTCCAGGCGCGGTTCGGGGTCGTTGTTGTGGCGGGTGACCACGAACAGCGTGCGCTGGTCGGCCGACCAGGCCAGGCCGCGCGGCTGGACGGTCTCGCCGCTGTCCAGGGCGACGGTGTTCACCGGCGTGGCGCCGCCCACCTCGTAGACCAGGACGTCGTTGCCGTCGGTGGTCAGCGCGCCGGTCGCCACGTACGCGGCGTCCGGGGACAGCGAGACCGCCGACGGTCGCGGACGGGTCGCGTACGCGCCCCGGCGTGCCAGGTCGGCGGTCGCGAACGCCTCGACCCGGTCACGCGAGCCGGCCGCGCTGAACAGCGTCGCCCCGTCCGGCGTCACGTCGAGGTCGGTCAGGCCGGCCCCCACCGCGTCGGTGGTCGCACTCGCCGTCAACGTGCCGCCGGAGACGGTGTACACCTGCACCGACGACTGGCTCAGCGACAGCTGCCCGGCCACCAGCGGACCGGTGTCGGCGTTGGAGGACGCGAGCAGCGGGGCCCGCTGGAACCGCACCGCACCCTGCTGCTCACCCTGCACGGGTTGGCCGGCCGCCGGGTCCAGCCGGCCGATCTTGCCCGACCAGTTGCCGTCGACGCAGCCGTAGCCGAACCACACCACGCCACCGGTGCGGGCCAGGTGCGTCGGACACGTCCCCGCCCCTGTGGAGTACCGCGCGGTCTCCGCCAGGGTCGACGTGTCGATCACCGAGATGCCGTCGCCCGCCGACAGCGCCACGTACAGCCGGGTGCCGTCCGCGCTCAGCTCCAGGCCGTCGGCGCCGGGCTGGTTCTGGATCGTCGACCGGACCCGACCGGAGAAGTCGGCGACCACGATGCCGTTCGACGACGCGCCGCCCGAGACGAACACCCGCTGGTGCGCGCTGTCGACCGCGATGTCACCGAAGCCCGACAGCGGCAGCCGCTGCGCCGCCGACGCCGCCGGCACCACGGCCACCGCCGCGGCCGCCGCCAGGGCGACCGCGCCCAACCCTGTGAGAATGCCCCGTTTCACCATGCTGACCCCCTGTGTCGTTTCCGGACGAACGCGCGCCTCCCGCGCGCCGCGGTTCCGCACTGCCGGGCCGGCCGGTACCCCTACCGGCCGGCCCGGGCGCTCAGCGCGCCGTGCGAAGACATTCCTTGAGGACGTCCAGGACCCCTCGGGCGAACTCGTCCTCGGCCGGGTCCTCCGCGGTGACCAGGGTGACCGCGAAGGTCTCCGCGGACACCACCTCGGCCGGGTACGCGTCGGTCTCCGACTGCCCCTCCGCGCCCGTGGGCCACTCCTCGACGATCCTGACCTCCACCACGTCGGCCGCGCGGTTGTAGTACAGCGCGATCGGGCTCGCGCCATCGTCGTCCACGACGTAGCCCGACTCCTCCTGCGACCGTCGCATGCGGTCGTCGCGCACGAGGTAGACCTCGCCCTCCGGGTCGCCGAAGGAGACCTCCCCGGACCGCCACGGCAGGTAGCCGGCGTCCTGGTCGGCGCTGACCGAGACCAGCAGGTCCGGCCACTGCTCCGCGATCCGGTCGACGAACGCCCGGATGCTCCCGACCCGCACCCGGAAGCTCAGCAGGTGGGTGTCGAAACCGGTCAGTTCCACGTCACGGACTCCATCCGGCCCGGGGTCCGGCGTAGCGGACATCTGATCTGGGGACGGTCAGGTCGGTCGGGCTGTACTGGACGTAGGAGCCGCGCCCACCGCGCAGCGGCCGGATCTTGTGCTGGTCCACCATGAAGTCGATGACGTGCGTCGCCTTCGAGTTGACCATGCCGATCTTACCCAGGTCGACCTCGCCCGGCGACCTGGTGGTGACGTAGACGCCGTGCGGGTTGCCCTTCTTGGGGCTCGACGACTTGAAGGTCAGGTCCTTGCCCGACGTGATGCCGCCGAAGCTCTTCTTGTCGGTGTAGTGGAACACCCGGACCTTGCCGTCGCCGCCGCCGGAGGCGCCCGACGGTCCCCCGCCCTTGCCGCCGCCGGAGCCGCCGCCACCGCTGCGGCTCGCCGCGCCACCGCCGCCGTCAGCGGTCTTCGTGGCGCTGGTGCCGCCGCCGTTCGCGGCCTTGCCGCCGCCCGAACCCGCGCCGGAGGCCTTCTTGCCGCTCGACGCCGTACCGCCGGCCTTGCCACCGCCCCCGCCGGACGGCTTGCCGCCGCTCGCACTGCCCGCCTTGGGAGCCGGTTTCGGGGACGGGGCCGCCTTCGCGCCGTTGGAACCGGCGTCCGCCGCCTTGCTCGCGGTCTTCGCCGCGCTCTGCCCGGCACCGGAGGCCTTCGCCCCGCCCTGGGCCGCCTCGGCGCCCTTGACCGCGTACTTGCCCGCCTTGACCGCGGTCGCGCCCCACCCGGCGAAGGGCACCGCGGCGGCGGCCGACAGCGCCGCGTTCGCGTGGTCGCCCTCCGCGGCGTACCAGGCCGCGTTCGCCAGGTCGGCGGCCTCGCCGACGCCGGGGACCAGGCCCGCCACGTCGAGCGCGGCGTGGCCGAGGTCCTTGGCGTTGTCCTTGACCCAGTCGGCCGCGTCGTCCAGCCACCCGTGGCCGTCGATCTCCACCTGCGACAGCGGGTTGCCCGCGCCGAAGGCGTACCGGTTGTTGGTCCACGGGTCGGTGGTCAGGCCCAGGTCCGACAGCGCCCCGTTGTACAGGTCCAGGGTCAGGAACCGGTTCAGGCCCGGCGAGTAGTCCCGGAACCCCATGTCGTAGGTGCCGGTGCTCTTGTCGTGCCGGGCGGTGTTGAACCGGTAGGAGTTCTCCTCCGGCTTGTCCGGGTTGGCCTGGTCGGGCTTGTCCGCGCCGGAGAACTCCTTCTCGTCGTCCTTGCCGTAGGCGGTGTAGCCGTAGGTGGACTTGGTGTCGCCCTTGTCGTCGGTGACCTGCTCGACGTCGGAGTGCGGGTTGAACCCGTAGACCGAGTCCTCTTCCTTGCCGCCGTCGCCGTACTTGACCTGGGCGAGCAGCTCCCCGTCGTTGGAGTACTGGTAGGACTTGCGCAGCTTGCCGTTCTCGTCCTCGGCCAGCACCTGGTCGGACAGCCCGAGGTAGTGGAACGCGGTGGTCTTGTCGCCCTCGACCTTGGTCTGCTGCCGGTCCAGCGGGTCGTAGGTGTACTTGGTCGTCTTCGGCCCGGTGCCCTGGTCCTTGACGTGCTCGACCTTGCGGTCGAACCCGTCGTAGGTGTACTTCTCCAGCTGCTTGCCGCCCTGCCGCACCTGGTGCAGCCGGCCGAAAGCGTCGTAGTCGTAGTCCGCGCGCTGCCCGTTCGTGGTGGACGAGACCAGGCGGTTGCGGTCGTAGTCGAACGCGGTGTGGGCGCCGTCGATGCGCTGGTCCCACACGTTGCCGTTGTCGTCGTGCTTGTACTCCTCGGTGCGCTCCCCCTCGCCGCCCTTCTTCGTCACCTTGCGCACCCGGTCGCGCGGGTCGTAGGTGTAGTTCGCGTCGGCGTTGATGGTCGCGCCGTGGTTGTCGGCGTTCTGCTTCCTGCCGTCGTCGCGGACCTTGTTGGAGTTGGAGTCGTACTCCAGGTTGTGCTCGACGACGACCTGGTCGCTGTCCTTCTTCTTCTCCAGCTGCCGGCGCAGCAGCCCGTCGTGGTAGTAGGTGTAGTCGACGGTGTTGCCGTTGCTCTTGACGTGCCGGGCGATGTGGCCGCGCTCGGTGTAGGTGAAGGAGTTGACCTTGCCCTGGTCGCCGTCGTCCTTCTTGTTGGTGACCTTGGTGACCAGGTCGCGGGCGTTGTACTCGTAGAGCGAGGACTTGCCGTCGAACTTCGCGAACGTCAGGTTGTCGTTCTCGTCGTAGCGGTAGTCGGTGGTGTGCTTGACCGCGCCGGCCTTGAGCTCCTCGACCTTCTCGGCCATGTTCACGCCGTTGTAGGCGATCCGGTAGGCGTCGATCGGGGTGTTCGGCGTGGAGTCGGTCAGCTCGACCAGGTTGTCGTTCGCGTCGTACCGGTGCTCGAAGACCTTCTTCTCGTCGTCGGCGTCCGCGCTGTTGTCCCGCACCAGCTGCACCGCGTCGGCGGCCACGGTGCCGTCCGCCTTGCCGGACAGCGTGATGGTGCGGACCTGGCCCGCCGACATGGCGTACTTGCCCAGGCTGGTCCACTCACCGGCTCGCCTGGTCTGGTCCACGTGCGCGGTGCTCTTGCCGCCGTTGTGCTCGACGGTGTAGGTGGCGTCGGTGGCCGCCGCCCCGGGCTGGCGCACCAACACCTCGTAGGTGCCGTCGGTGGGGACGGCGGCCTTCCAGTCGAAGGTGGCGTCGTCGGCGTCGGTGGCGCGGTACTCGGCGCCCTGGAAGCCCTTCGCGGACTTCTCGTCGCGCCAGTCGCCCTTGGCCTGGGTACGGGTGCGGTCCGAGTCGTCGACCACGACCACGCTGCGGCCGACCGGGACGCCCTCGTCGGAGCGCTTCCTCAGCTTGCCGTCCGGGAAGTACTCCCAGGTCTCCACCCGCTGGGCGCCACCGCCGGCGCTGGTCACCGTGCGGTTGGCCTGCTGTCCGGTGGCGGTGTAGTCGTAGGCGGTCTTGATGTCCCACGGGTCGGTGGAGGTGCGCAGCCAGCCGTTGTCGAAGTACGTCTGCCTGGTGACGTTGCGAACCGACTCGCCGTGCGAGGGCGGTGCGCTGATCTCGACCGGGTCGCCCGCCTCGTTGTAGGTGCGGATGGTGCTGACCGGCGTCTTGTGCTCCGCGTCGTCCGGGTCGTAGGGCAGGATCTCCTCGCGCACCCGGTTCAGCTCGTCGTAGACGGTCTCGGCGACGAAGTCGTTCGGCTTGTCCGGGGTGTCCACGCCGCGCGGGTTGACCGTGCGGGTCAGGTTGCCCACCTGGTCGTACTCGTACCGGGTGGTGAAGTACCGGATCCTGCCGCCCTCGTCGCTGTGCGGCGAGCGGACCTCGGTCTGCATCCCGCGCTCGTCCAGCGTGATCAGGGTTTCGCGGCCCTGCTCGTCGGTGCTCGCCACCACGTTGCCGTCCAGGTCGTACCGCGTCCTGGTCGAGTGGCCGTCGGCGTCGACCGTCCCGGTCACCTGGTGGTTGGCGTCGAAGGTGTAGCGGGTGGTGTAGTCGTCCGGGTCGGGCGTCTTGTTCTTGCGGGCGTCGACCTCCTCGACGACGTTGCCGACGCCGTCGTACTCGACGGTGATCACGTTGCCGTGGCCGTCTTCGGACCGCACGAGCTGGTCGATCTCGTCGTAGGTGAACCGGTAGGCGAAGTCGTCCGGGTCCTGCGTGGTCAGCACGCCCTTGGGCTCGGTCTGCCGGATCAGGTTGCCGACCGCGTCGTAGGCGAACGTGGTGAGCTTCTCCGGTCCCCCGGCGTCGTCCTTGGGCGCGTAGACGCCGACCTGCTGGTCCATCTCGTCGTAGACCATGCGCGTCACCGCGCCGTTGGCCGCGGTGCTGGTCACCACGTTGTCGTTGCGGTCGTAGCGCGGGCCGGGCGTGACGATGTGGACGCCGGCCGCCTGGTCCTTCGGGACCTTGGTGTCCAGCGGGCGCTTGAAGATGTCGTAGGTGTAGGTGCTGGTCTTGCCGCGCTGGTCGGTGACCGAGGTGACGTTGCCGACGTCGTCGTAGCGGTAGGCCGTGGTGCAGTTGAGCGCGTCGGTGATCAGCCTCGGGTAGCCGTTGGCGTCGTAGTCGCTGTACGTGGTGGTGTTGCCGTTGGCGTCGGTCTGCTTGACCAGGTGGCCGAAACCGTCGTAGGAGTACCGCGACGTGTAGTCGTTCTGGTCCGGGGTCGCGGTGCCCTTCGGGTCGGTGACGGCGACCAGGTTGCCCTTGTCGTCGTAGACGAAGGTCCACTTCCGGCCCTCGGGCGTGACCTTCTCGACCAGGTCGGCGACGTACCCGTCCAGCTCGGTGCGGTAGCCCAGGCGGGTCGCCTGCCCGCCGGTCCGGTTGGCCTCGGCGTCCCGGATCTCCAGCGGGAAGCCGGTCTTCTGGTCGTAGGTCCAGGTCTGGGTGGCGCCGTTGTTCTCCACCAGCCGGACGACGTTGTTGTCGGCGTCCCAGTGCAGCTGCGTGGTCTCGTTGCGGGCGTTGACCAGTCGCTCGGTCCGGCCGTAGCCGTCGATCAGGGTGCGGGTGGTGTGCCCGTTGCCGTCGACCAGCGTGGAGTCGACCTTCGAGCCGCGGTCGCCGTCCGGGTCGGCGTAGTCCAGACCGGACGCCGAGCCGCGCCGGTCGGTGACCGTGCGGACGTTCCACTTGCGCAGCGCGTCACCGGAGTCGGTGAAGTAGTCCACCCGCGTGGTGCCGCCGTTCGGGTCCACCGTGGACAGCAGCTTGGCGTTGGACTCGTCGTAGAAGAACGTGAACGGCTTCGCGTCCGGGTTGCCCAGGCCGTCGACCACCTCGCCCAGGTGCCCCTTGTCGGTGTAGGTGAGCGCCACCACCCGACCGGACACGTCGGTGACCGACTTGAGCTTGTTGACGATGAACAGGTTGTCCAGGTTCGTGCCGGTCAGCTTCCGGCCGCCCACGATGTAGGAGAAGGCGTCGCCGCGCTGGTAGTAGTCCAGCGACAGCACGCGCCGCCCCGTGGCGTCGGTGACGTGCTTGAGCACACCGGTGTTGCGGTTGCCCAGCAGCGCCCGCTCGTAGGTGAACGACATGGTGTTGCCGCTCTTGTCCACCGTGGCCGTGTGGTAGCCCTGCGCGTCGAAGAAGAACTGCGTCCGCTCCGGTGTGGTGAACACCCACCGCCGGTCGGCCGAGCCGCCGGGCAGGTACCGCAGGTAGAGGTGCACGCCGGCGGGCGAGTCGTAGGTCCACTTCGCGCTGTCGCCGCTGTCGTGCTTGTTCAGCTCGAACTCGTGGCCGGTGCCGTCACCGTCGACGAGGGTCACCGAGGTCGGCCAACCGAGCAGCCCCGGCAGCAGACCGCCGAACTCCAGCGGGGTGCCCAGGCGGTTGAGCGTCGACGCCGTGACCGACCAGCCGTACCCGGCGTAGGCGTCCGAGGTGTCGGAGGAGTTGTAGGACAGCCGGACGAACCCGGCCAGCCCGCGGCTGGGGTTGGTCAGCACGTCGTAGTTCCACACGGCGTTGCCGGAGAACTGGTTGACCGACAGGTTCCCGCCCGCGCCGGTGGGCACCCCGGCGTAGGAGTAGAAGTGCTCCAGGCCGAGCTGGTCGGAGGTCGGCTTCTCGACGCGCACGTCGAGGTCCAGCGCGGGCACGCCGGCCGTCTCGGACAGCCACTTGCGGGTGCTGTTGTCGTAGACGTCCCAGTGCAGGGCGAACTGCTCGCGCTCGTTGCCGATGTCGGCGAGGGTCGGCGCTTTCACCCGCGCGTCCAGCGCCACGTTGGCGCCGGGCGCCAGGTTCGCGGGAAGGGCGGTGTCCAGCCGGTTCCCGGCCGTGGCGTCGCTGCCGTTGGGCAGCGTCCAGCGGTAGGACAACACGTGCCGGCCCGCCACCAGCGGCTGCGTCGTCGTGTTGGTGACGGTCACCCGCACCTGGTGCTCGTCGCCGGGGATCATCCGCCGCGGGGTGTCCGGGGCGGAGTACGCGGCGGCGGCCTGCTCGGCGCGGATCGCTCTGCTCTCCGGCGCCTGGGCGGACGAGTCGGCCGCCAGCGGCGAGGCCGCGACCTGTGTGCACCGCGGTGACGGCGGTGCGGCGATCCTGGCTCCCGGCTGGCCCGCGGCACCCGCGGCCGGCAACGGTGCCAGTCCGGCGGACACCAGTGCCGCCAGTGAAGTGGCAGACCAGAACAGACGTGCTTTCCCCTTGCTCACGCATCCCCCCGCGCCGTTGTTTCCAGGCGCGTTCACTTCACCGCTCGACCCGTGGGGTCGTCGGTCGGTGCGGGTACGCCTGGCGGATGTTCGTGGATCCCCCCCGAACACCCCTCGGTCACACGGGCCGCAGATCCCCACCCGTCGGCCCTCGTGGTCATTCAAACACAGCGGCTGCGCCGTGCAATGAGCCTTCCAGGTGACTTGTACTGACCGGAAAACGACTCAGAGTGGACCAGACCACCGCCGAGCACCCTCATGACCGCGGGTTCCCGGGTCGCGTCGGGGAGTCTCAACCGGCAGGGGTCGACGCCCCGATTGCAAGTCCATAATGGACAGTCGAGAAACGGGAGGTGACGGGTTGCGGCGGGCGGGTGCTCGTGCGGCTCCTGCCGGACGCCGCTCTCGTACCGCCAGGTCAGGCACCGGCTACGCGAGTCCGAACGGCGCGACACGGGCGTCCGGGACGGCGATGTGACGAAAGTAAACTTGATTCGTTCCAGACAAGCGCATTAAGGTCCTCCCGTGACGTCCGACTTCGAGGCGCAGCTGCGGGCGGTCTCGTTGCGCGTGACCCGGCCCCGGTTGGCGGTGCTCGCCGCGCTGCACGACCACCCCCACGTCGACACCGAGACGGTGATCGAACTGGTGCGGGTCGATCACCCGACGGTGTCCCACCAGGCGGTTTACGACGTGCTGAAGGCGTTGACCGACGCCGGTCTGGTGCGGCGCATCCAGCCTGCCGGCGCGAACGCCCGCTACGAGTCCCGGGTCGGGGACAACCACCACCACGTCGTGTGCCGCTCCTGCGGCGCGATCGCGGACGTCGACTGCGCAGTCGGCCACAGCCCCTGTCTCACCGCCTCGAACGACGACGGCTACGTGGTCGACGAGGCGGAGGTCGTCTTTTGGGGCACCTGCCCCGACTGCTCGGCCGAAAGCACCGCCAACGATCCACCAGTCGGAAGGAAGTAGATGAGCGACCCCAGGACAACGCCCCCCTCCAGCGCGCAGGGCGTGGACCAGAAGGCCGCGGAGGGCTGCCCGGTCGCGCACGACTCGGTGACCGCGCACGGCAGCGAGAGCGAGAACCCGGCGATCGACTCGCCGACCCCCAAGACGGGCGGCCGCCCGCGCACGAACCGGGACTGGTGGCCCAACCAGCTCGACCTCTCGGTGCTGCACGCCCACTCGCCGAAGGGCAACCCGCTGGGAGAGGGCTTCAGCTACGCCGAGGAGTTCGCCAAGCTCGACGTCGAGGCCCTCAAGCGGGACATCGCCGAGGTGCTCACCACCTCGCAGGACTGGTGGCCGGCCGACTTCGGCCACTACGGCGGCCTGATGATCCGGATGAGCTGGCACGCCGCGGGCACCTACCGCATCCACGACGGCCGCGGCGGTGCGGGCGACGGCGGTCAGCGGTTCGCCCCGCTCAACAGCTGGCCCGACAACGCCAACCTGGACAAGGCGCGCCGGCTGCTGTGGCCGGTCAAGCAGAAGTACGGCCAGAAGGTCTCGTGGGCCGACCTGCTCGTGCTCGCCGGCAACGTCGCCCTGGAGTCGATGGGCTTCAAGACCTTCGGCTTCGGCTTCGGTCGCGAGGACGTCTGGGAGCCGGAGGAGATCTTCTGGGGCCCGGAGGACGCCTGGCTCGGTGACGAGCGCTACGTCAGCGAGGCGGAGATGGCGCCCGAGGTCGGCGCCACCGAGATGGGTCTCATCTACGTCAACCCCGAAGGCCCGCGCGGCAACGCGGACCCGGCCGCGGCGGCGCACTTCATCCGGGAGACCTTCGGCCGGATGGCGATGAACGACGAGGAGACCGTGGCCCTCATCGCCGGCGGCCACACCTTCGGCAAGACCCACGGCGCCGGCGTCGCCGACGGCCACGTGGGTCCGGAGCCGGAGGCCGCCGGGCTGGAGAACCAGGGCCTGGGCTGGCTGAGCACCTACGGCAGCGGCAAGGGCGCCGACACGATCACCAGCGGTCTCGAGGTGACGTGGAGCGACCGGCCGACGCAGTGGAGCAACCGCTTCTTCGAGATCCTCTTCGGCCACGAGTGGGAGCTCACCAGGAGCCCCGGCGGCGCCAAGCAGTGGGTCGCCAAGGACGCCGAGGCGATCATCCCGGACGCCCACGACCCGTCCAGGAAGCACAAGCCGACCATGCTCACGACGGACCTGGCGCTGCGCGTCGACCCGACGTACGAGAAGATCTCGCGCCGCTTCCTGGAGAACCCCGACGAGTTCGCCCTGGCCTTCGCCAAGGCCTGGTACAAGCTGCTGCACCGCGACATGGGCCCGGTCAGCCGCTTCCTGGGACCGTGGGTGCCCGAGCCCCAGCTGTGGCAGGACCCGGTGCCGGCCGTCACCCACGAGCTCGTGGGCGAGACCGACATCGCCGCCCTCAAGGCGAAGGTCCTCGAATCCGGCCTCACCACCGCCCAGCTGGTCACCACCGCCTGGGCCTCCGCGGCGAGCTTCCGGGCCACCGACAAGCGCGGCGGCGCCAACGGCGCCCGGATCCGCCTCGAACCCCAGCGCAGCTGGGAGGTCAACCAGCCCGAGCAGCTCGCGACGGTCCTGGAGGCCCTCGAAGGCATCCAGCGGGAGTTCAACGACGCCGGTGGCGCGCAGGTCTCGCTCGCCGACCTGATCGTGCTGGCCGGCTCGGCCGCCGTCGAGAAGGCGGCGCGCGACGCCGGCTTCGAGGTGACCGTGCCGTTCCGACCGGGCCGCACCGACGCCGACCAGGAGCAGACCGACGTCGAGTCGTTCCGGGTCCTGGAGCCGCGCGCCGACGGGTTCCGCAACTACCTGCGTTCCGGCGAGAAGCTCCAGCCGGAGGTGCTGCTCGTCGACCGCGCCTACATGCTCGACCTGACGGCGCCGGAGATGACCGTCCTCGTCGGCGGCCTGCGCTCCCTCGGGACCAACTTCGGCGGCACCCGGCACGGTGTCCTCACCGACCGGCCCGGCGTGCTCACCAACGACTTCTTCGCCAACCTGCTCTCGCCGGGCACCCGGTGGAAGGCGTCGGAGTCCGAGGAGCACGTGTACGAGATCCGCGACGCGGCCACCGACGAGGTGAAGTGGACCGCCACCGCGGTCGACCTCATCTTCGGCTCCAACTCCCAGCTGCGGGCCGTCGCGGAGGTCTACGCCAGCCAGGACGCCCGCGAGAAGTTCGTGACCGACTTCGTCGCGGCGTGGAGCAAGGTCATGGAGCTCGACCGGTTCGACCACGCCTGAGCCGGCCGCACCGACGAGCCCGGCCGATCCACCGATCGGCCGGGCTCGCCCCTTGCCGACGGCCGTCCGCGCGGCGGCCGTACCGGGTGGCTACCCGTGCCACCCGGTACGGCCGGTGGTGCTCGACCTTCGCGCCCTCAGGCGAGTCGGACCCGCTCATCGGGCACGCAGTGCGTCATCTGCAGACCGGAGACGTCCCGGGGCCCGTTCGCACCGAGGTTCTCCAGGCGCTCGCGGTCCTCCTCCGTCAAGTCCTGGCTCGCCAACGGCCGGAGGTGGGCCACGTCCTGGGGCTTGACGCCGAGCCCCTCGCCGACCCGCAGGCCGAGGTCGTCCTCCACGAGGAGGAAGTGCCAGACCATGCGCTCCTGGATCGGCCGGTCGCACTGCGTCAGCAGCGTCACGAAGTTCTGCACGAGGTCGTCGCGTTCCCACTGCTCCATGAGCAGGTAGCGCTGCCCGGCCTGCTTGTAGTCGTTGGTGCGCGGGATGCGCTTGCGCGTCACCTGTCCCTCGATCACCGGCCCCTGGACGTCGTGCGTCGGGTACTCGGCCTCCCGCAACCCGCCGGTGATCGACGGTTCGTAGTTGACGTGCGGGTTCTCGCCCTCCCCGTCCACGTGGTAGGTCATCTGCCCGTCACGCTGGTTGGTGCGCACCTGCGCGTTCTTCGGCTGGTTGACCGGGAGCTGGAGGTAGTTCGGGCCGACCCGGTAGCGCTGGGTGTCGCTGTAGGAGAACGTGCGGCCCACGAGCATCTTGTCGTCGGAGAAGTCCAGGCCGTCGACCAGCACGCCGGTGCCGAACGCGATCTGCTCGTTCTCGGCGAAGAAGTTGCGCACGTTGCGGTCCAGCACCATGCGGCCGACCGGCTTGGCGGGGAACTCGTTCTCCGGCCACACCTTCGTGTCGTCCAGCGGGTCGAAGTCCAGTTCCGCGTGCTCCTCGTCGGTCATGACCTGCACCAGCAGCTCCCACTCGGGGTGGTCGCCGCGCTCGATCGACTCGTACAGGTCCTTCGTGGCGTGCCCCAGCTCGGTGGCCTGGATCACGGCGGCATCGGCCTCGGTCAGGCTCTTCACGCCGACCTTGGGCATCCAGTGGAACTTGACCAGGTGCGTGGCACCCTCGGCGTTGACCCACTTGTAGGTGTTCACGCCGAAGCCCTGCATGTGCCGGTAGTCCGCCGGGATGCCGCGCGGGCTGAAGAGGTTGACCAGCATGTGCATCGACTCCGGCGTCTGCGACATGAAGTCGAAGATGCGGTTCGGCTCCTGCCGGAACGTCACGGGGTCGGGCTTGAGCGCGTGGATGACGTCCGGGAACTTGATGGCGTCCCGGATGAAGAACACGGCCAGGTTGTTGCCGACCAGGTCCCAGTTGCCGTCCTCGGTGTAGAACTTCACCGCGAAGCCGCGCGGGTCGCGGGCGCACTCCGACGAGTCCCGCCCGCCGATCACGGTGGAGAACCGCACCGCCAGGTCGGTCCGCTTGCCGGCCTCCTGGAACAGCTTCGCCCGCGTGTAGGTCGAGATCGGCTCGTCGCCCCACCTCCCGTAGCTCTCGAAGTACCCGAACGCCACCGCACCCCGCGCGTGCACCACCCGCTCCGGGATGCGCTCCCGGTCGAAGTGGCTGATCTTCTCCAGGAACTGGTAGTTCTCCAGCGTGGCCGGTCCGCGCGGTCCCACCGTCCGCTGGTTCTGGTTGTCGTAGACCGGGTGCCCCTGCCGGTTGGTGAGGACCGGGCGGTCGTCGCCCGGCTCCGGCCCCTTGCTCGCGACGTCAGTCATGAAGTCTCGTGGTCCCTTCTGCACGCTCTGCCTCGGTACTCCTTTCGGCCTACCCGGGATCGAGGTCGACTAACGAGACGAGAGCGATTCATCGCGTGAACTCCGCGCACATGGCCGCCGATCCCTCGACGTCACCACCACCCGCCGGTCCGGGGCCGGCACCGCCCGGGTGCATTCCGACCGGTCGGTCGGACACGGCGACGCGGCCGGCGTGCGGACAGCGCCGCGGGTTCGGCCGGGATCACCGACGAACCGGCTGAATCACCCGTTCGAGTGATGTCCGGTATTAGGACCCGGGCCGTCGGCTCCTCCTCGCGACACCGACCGCGGCGCGTCGCCGCGTGGTCGACAGACCCCCAGCGCAGAGGAGACGTTGTCGTGCGCATCCCGTTCGTCCGCACCACCCTGGCCGCCGCAGCTTTGCTCGCCGTGGCCGTCACACCAGCCCGGAGCAGCACCGAGCCGGCCAAGGACGAGCTGCCCGGCCTGGCCTACGAGAGCGAGTACTACGAGCGTGTCCTGGCCGAGGAAGCCGCGTCGGCACCGGTGTTCGAGGTCGCACCCGAGGTCACCGCGGCGAAGAAGTCGATCCAGGCCAGAGTCCAAGCGTTCGTGGACGCCAACGGCACCCGCTACACCTTCGCGACCTCGTCCGATCCGACCCTCGGCAAGGTCGTCCTGGTGACCGACGCGCCCCGCGACGTCGTCTCCGGACTGGTCGGCGCCGACGCCGAGCACGTGAACGTCATCGGGAACGGCGTGACCGACACCAGCCGCAAGTACGACACCGCGCCCTTCTGGGGCGGCGCGGGACTCAAGTTCCCCGGCGAGGTTCCGTGCTCGTCCGGGTACGTGGTGCAGGACGGTGCAGCGAAGCGGTACATGGTCACCGTCGCCCACTGCTACCACGTCGTCAACCAGTCGGTGTGGGTGGAGCAGGCACCCGCCTTCGCCCAGAACGTCCCCGAGCACGTGGGCTGGGTGCTCAAGCAGGGCCTGGCGACCGGTCACGACATCGCCCTCATCGGCGGCAAGACCTACACCGGCCGCATCTACTCCGGCGGCACCAACAGCACCACCAGTCGCGCTGTGGCGACGGCCTCCGACCCGCTGGAGAACGTGTGGACCTACTGCCACAGCGGTCGGACGACCGGTGAGCAGTGCGGTCACGGCGTGGTCGACCTCGACGCGCAGTTCTGCTCCAGCTCCGGGTGCAAGCAGCCGGTCGCCAAGTTCAAGGGCGGGACGCTGAACGACGGCGGCGACTCCGGTGCCCCGTTCTACAGCAGGTTCGCCGACGGCAGCGTGGCCATCCGCGGGCACGTCATCGGCCGGGACTTCGGCGTCGACCAGGCCGGGTACGCGGAGAAGTACAGCAGGGTGAAGGCCAAGTACGGCGTCTCCATCGTGCCCGGCGCGTAGTCCGCTCAAGGGTTGTGCGCGGTTTGCACCTCGGCCGCGATCAGGGCGTCGAAGTCAAGGAGGAGTGGAGTGGAGCAGGCGAGGTGAAGGACGGCCGCAGGGCAGGCGCACCGTGCGCCTGCCCTGCGGAACTCGTCGTTCGGGCCTTGCTGTGCCGAGGTCAGGTGGTCACGAGGACCCACCGCTGGTTGAGCTGGTTGTTGCCCAGGCAGGTCCACTGCTGGGCCTTGGCCCCGTTGGCCGTGCCGACGCCTCGGATGTCAAGGCACTTGTTGCTGTGCAACGCTTTGATGGTGTAGAGGCCGTTGCCCGCGTAGTCGATGGACCACCGCTGGTTCGGTTGACCGGCGATGCAGTCCCACTGCCACACGTCGGCACCGTCGGCCTGGGACGCCCCGCTGACGTCGAGGCACTTCCCGCTGTGCTGGGCGACGATGTAGACCGCGCCGCCTCCCGCGTCCCGAAGCGTGAACTGCTGGTTGAGCTGGGCGAAGCCGAGGCAGTCCCACTGCTGTGCCGGGGCGCCGGTCGCCTGCGAAACCCCCTCGATGTCCAGGCACTTGAACGTGTGGGCCGGTTTGATGTTGTAGTACAGCGTCCCCTGTGCCGCCGGCTCCGCGCCGGACGGCCCGGCCAACGTGAAGCCGTCAGCCGCTGCGGATCCTGTGGTGATCGTCGCGCCCGCCAGCAGTGTGGCCGCGAACATGGCCACCAGTGCGATGATTCGTCTCACGAACATCTTGCGGATCTCCCCTTGTGTCGCCGGCCCCCACCTGGAGACCAGCGTTTGTCGGGTCAGCCACTGCCGGTACACCACCGCGCCACCGCGTGATCTGCTATGACGACAGGCGCCTGCGGTGTCCAAGCGCTTGTCCGCAACCCTGCGGCGTGGAGCGGTCGTACCGCCTTCGTCGTGGCTGTGCCGTTCCTGAGCGGCACGTGTCGACTGTGACCTGGGCACGACTCTCCGGGTATCCCCAAATCTCGGGGGTTGACGTGCCCCACGGGTCCTGGCCCGGAGCTTCAAAAAGGACGGTTGGCTGCCGGGCATCGCCCGGCAGCCAACCGTCCCCAGAACTGCTCCAAGTCGGGTCAGCAGGACTTCCGCAGGATCGCGCCGGACGTGCCCGGCAGCGAGACCGACGTGACGGACGAGCCCTTGGCGTCGGCATAAGTGCCACCCAGCTTCACCGTCACCGCGGAAGAACCGGTGCGGTTGGCGTTGACCACCACGGTGCCGCAGGCGAAGTCGCGGCGGAACACGTTGGTGCCGACCGACCGGTAGGCACCGGAGGGCGCGCCGAGCTTCCAGTCGTACTCCGGGTGCCACGGCGAGGCGTTGTCGTAGCGGTCGGTGTCGGCGAGTTCCGCGATCGCCGCCGTCTTCCCGGTGCCCATCAGGTAGCCGGCCAGGGCGTAGCGGAACGGCTGGTCGGCTCCTTGGTTGAAGTGGGGCTGCACCCAGGCGAGCTTGCCGCGTGCCTCGTTGGTGGCGATCTCGGCGACCTGCCGGCTCCACCCCTCCGGGTACTCCGACAGCAGGTTGGTGTCGTCGAAGGTGAGCCACCACTCGTCGAAGCCGCCGTCGAGGTGCTCGGTGTAGGCGTCCCACGCGCCGTCGTGCAGGCGGGCGTTGGACAGGTTGGCGACGGTCTTCAGACCCGCCGAGGTGAACGAGCCGCGGGTGTTGGCCAGCATCGACTTGTAGGCGTCCTGGAAGGCCGCGTCGGTGCGGTACTTCGCCGGGCACACACCCTCGTGGTAGGCGTCGCACGGGAACAGCGCGTTGTCCATGAAGACACCGTCGAAGCCGGAGGCTTTGCCGCTGGAGACGACGTTGTCCGCCCAGGCCTTCTGGTACGCGGCGTTGCCGACGTCCATCTGCCAGTGGCCGGAGTAGCCGCTGTATTCGAGGCGCTTCCCGTTGGCGTCCTTCAGGAACCACTCCGGGTGGTTGCGGTCGGCGTCGCAGTAGCCGACGCCGGCGGGGAGCTGCCGGTCGTCCACGCCGTCGCGGCAGGCGTAGCTGCGGGTCGAGCTGAGGTCTTTGTAGACGAACACCTGGACGGCCGGGTTGGCGTCCTTCAACGTGGGGATGAGCGACTCCTCCCACGCGTTGAGCACGATGTAGCTGCGCCGCTGGGCTTCGGTGCGCAGCATCTCGTCCGATGTGGGGCTGCTGTTGAGGTGCAGCCAGAACGAGCGGACGGACGGTGGCCCGGCGGTGGTGGCGAGTGCGGCGGGGACCGTGGTCATGGTGGTCGCGGCGATTGTGGTCGCGACGAGCAGTGGGACTGCCTTCAACCAGCGCATGGGGACTCCTTGCGGTGCGGCGCGCAGCGGAAAATGGCCGCGTTGGATCGCGCCGCGGTGTCACGGGAGAGGTGGGGTGCGAATGCCGCACCGGGGCGGCGCGGTAGGAGCGCCGCGGCGGTGGAGCGATTCGTGGAAACTTTTGTTACTAACGAGTACAGCCCTGGGTTACCGGCGAGTCAAGTAACGCGGCTCACAGGACGCGTAAAAATCTCACAAATGCCCGCAGCGCCCTGCGTGCCCCGGTGCGAAGGGGTCTGACCACCGCGAACGACGACCCGTGCACGTCGATGGCCCGGACCTGGACCAGCCTGCGGGGGCTGTTCGGACGTGTGGATCTCCCCAGCGGACCGGGCGACGGTCCTCATGTTCGGCCGCGACCGCCGTCCGTAGCGTCGGCCTCGTGATGATCAAATCCTTGGCACTCGCGGCGACGCTGGTGGCGGGCGGTGCCGCCCCCGCAGAGCAGTTGGACTCCTGGATCACCGCCCGCTGGGCCTCGGCCGCCGTGATGCGGGTGCACGACGGCGCGGGCACGTGGTCGCACGCGGCGGGCGAGGGGCACGTGAACGGGCACTTCCGCATCGGCAGCGTCACCAAGGCGTTCGTCGCGACGGTGGTGCTGCAACTGGTGGACGAGGGCCGGGTCGCCCTCGACCACCCGGTCTCCCGCTACGTCGAGGGCGTGCCGAAGGGCGACGTGATCACCGTGCGCCAGGTCCTGGACCACTCCAGCGGGCTCTACGACTACGCCCACGAAGTGGGCTGGTCCACCAACCGGTGGCGGGGCGCCGCCCGGTTCCGCTCCTACCAGCCGCGCGAACTGCTGGACGTCGCCTTCAGCCGGCCGTCGAACTTCGAGCCCGGCGAGGGCTGGAAGTACTCCAACACCAACTACGTCGTCGCCGGCCTGCTCGTCGAGAAGGTCACCGGAAGGCCCTACGGCGCGGAGGTGACCGACCGGATCATCAAGCCTCTGCGGCTCCGGCACACCAGCGTGCCCGGCAACCGACCCTGGCTGCCCCTCCCCCGCGCACGCGGCTACACCGCCGTGGACGGCCGCCTGGTCGACGCCACGCTGATGAACCCCTCACTGGACTGGGCCGCCGGCGAGATGATCTCCACCACCCGCGACCTCGGCCGGTTCCTCGACGCGCTGCTCGGCGGCCGGCTGATCAGCCCCGAGTCCCTGGCGGCGATGCGCACCACGAGGGAGACCGGCTCGATCTTCGCCTACGGCCTCGGTTTGCAGCGCTACGACCTGCCGTGCGGACAGTCGGTGTGGGGGCACGGCGGTGAGCTGATCGGCTACCTCACCTACGCCGTGCGCAGCGACGACGGCAGGACGGCAGTGCTGTCCTACAACCCGTTGCCGGGCAAGATGCCGGCCGAAGCTGTCATCGAGCTGTTCAGCGCCGTGTACTGCTAGTGCCGCATCCCGGAATCGAAGCGGGGCGTACGCCCGAGGACGATCGGTGAGGCGGTCCGGCAACGGATCTGCCTGATCGCCCGAACGGCACCCGCCTCATGGGGCGTCACGGCGTTCCCTAGTAGTCCAGTTCGAAGTCGCGGTGGTCGTCGGGGTCGACCGCCGCGACGAGCTTGTTCCCCGGTTTCAGGCTGGGGTCGTACCTGGCGTCGTGCTCGATCACGAACTCGGGCACGTCCGGGCCCTTGATCAGGAGCCGGACGCGGACCGTGGCGTCTTCGCTGATCGGCTCCATGGTCAGGACCACGGCGGTCGCGGGCAGACCCACCTCGTCCAGGCGCAGCAGCCGCCGCTTGGCGCGCGCGATACCGCGCCACACGGCGATGCCCAACGGCAGCAACAGCACGGTGAGCACGATGCCGACGGTGCCGCCGTCGTTGGCCGCGTAGACGATCGGTCCGGTGACCATCAACGCCACGGCGAAGAGGTGCAGGATCACGTTGTTGCCCCGGTTGGCCCCGCGTACTTCGACGAACCCGTCCTCCGCCATTCCGGCACCTTATGCGGGTCGTGGGTGCCGTGGGCCGAGTTGGCGCGAGTGCGGTCGGACGGCGGACGGCGTGCTGCGAACCCAACTCAGGCTTTGTCGAGGCGGGGAAAGGTGACCTCGCGCAGGATCAGCAGCACCGCCGCGGCGATGGGGATGGCCACCAGCGCGCCGATGACGCCGAGCAGCACGCCTCCCAGCAGCACGGCGACCACGGTGACCAGGGCCGGCACCTTGACCGCCCGGCCGATGATCCTGGGCACCAGGACGTAGTCCTCCAGCAGTTGGTAGACGACGAAGAACCCGATGGTGGCCAGGCCGACCGGCAGCGACACGGTGAACGCGACCAACGACACCACCACGGCGCTGAGGGTGGCACCGATGACGGGGATGAGGTCGAGCAGGGCGACGGTGACGGCCAGCAGCAGCGCATACGGCACGTCCAGCACCAGCAGCCAGAGGAAGGTGAGGCTGCCGGCGATCAGGGAGATGGTGAGGTTGCCCAGGACGTAGCCGCCGACCTTGGCGAAGATCTCGTCGCCGATCAGGATGACCCGGGGCCGCCGCGAGTGCGGCACCATCCGGTAGAGCCCCTGGCGGATGCGGGGCAGGTCGGCCAGGAAGTAGATGGTGAGCACCACCACGATGAGCAGGTCACCCAGGACGCCGAGCACGGCCTGGCCGGCACCCAGCGCGCCCTCCACCGACGCTTGGCCTTCGAGCAGCCGTCGCAGCTGGTCCTCGACGCCGAAGCGGTCGTTGAGCCGGCCGAGCGGGGAGCTGTCGTCGTGCAGCCGTTGCAGGTGGCCGGGCAGGTCCTCGGCGAACTCGCCGGCCTGCTCGACGATCACCGGTATCGCGGCGGCGAAGAAGCCGCCGACCAGGCCCAGCACGCCCACGAACACCGCGGTGACCGCGGCCCAGCGCGGCAGGCCGCGGCCGACCAGCCAGGACACCGCCGGTTCCAGGCCGATCGCGATGAACCACGCCAGGCCTATCAGCACCAGCATGTCCTGCGCGGTGACGATGATCTGCGCGAGCAGGTAGGTGGCCGCGACCCCGGCCGCCCCGAGCATGCCGACGAAGAACGGCGACCGCCGGTTGAGCGGCTTGCCGGGACGCCCCAACGGCTGCTGCGGCGTGCTGATCTCCGCCGCCACGGCCTCGGCCTCGGCCACCGGCCCTTCCTCGTCGTCACGGTGGGGCTGGGCCACCAACTCGTGATGCCCGTCCTCCGACGGGGACGGTGCTCCGCCGTCGTCGCCACGTGAGGAGTCCAACGGACCCATCGCATCTCCTTCGTCGAAGCCCGGACCGGACGCCAGCATCACCTACCCGGCACAGCACGCATCCACACAGGTTGTGCGGGCGTGCGGGGAAACGACCGCACCCGGTCGCCGGCCCGGTCCCGAGTCCGCCTGCACCCACTCCCCCAGCGACCGGAAGACAGGCGCGAAACCGGGCACAACCGCACTACGACAAGATTCGCCTCCAATTGAACAACATGTGCCCCACTCCACCAGAGTGACGTAGACCACACCAAGTTCTGGGAATCGTTCGGTATCGGGGACACCACCCCTTTGCAGCAGTTTGACCGCCCACGGCCACCTGGGCGGAGCACGACTGCGAATGGCCGAAACCAAGGTGATTCACCCTCGACCACTCCCCCGGTCGTCACTCCCGCGCACACAACCGGACGACCGAATGATCGGACGACTGGGGAATTCACACCGACGGAGGAGTTTGACCGCAATACCACTCCACAACGTCAAGTATTCGGGTACCGGACCGACTCGTTTCAACGGGTGATCGGCGTAAAGACGGACAGGCAAGCAGAGCAACTTCTATTCCAGGCGAGCACTCCCGGCGAATCTCCCTCTTTTCCACCTGCTCGCGGTCTGCTTGATTTGCCCTCGTCAGTTTCGACCCTTCCCCCGAGAAAAGGGAGACAGCGTTGTTCAAGCGCATCGCCACCGCCGCCACCGCCGTCACGTTCGCCGCCCTGGCCGCCGTCGGCACCGCCGGAACGGCCTCCGCCACCGGCACCCCGGACGCCTCCTGCATCAACTCCGACCCCACCGGCGTGGCCAACGTCATCGTGTGCACCATCAACACCGTCGTGCAGGTGCCGGTCGACCTGTCCGACGCGGTCATCACCATCGGTGACATCGCCAGTGGCAACGACATCGACGTCCTGACCAACGCCGAGCTCGACCTCGTCGAGGTCAACATCAAGGACGTCCTCAACAACCTGAACATCGAGGACAACCTCGTCTTCAAGCAGGCCGTCGTCGACGCCCTCAACAACGCCGACATCATCGACGACATCGACATCAGCAAGATCTTCGTCGACATCCTCTGATCACCGGACGCGGCTACCGGCGACTCATCTCCCGCCGACAGCCGCGCAGGAGGCCGGACGGCCGCCCACCAGGCGACCGCCCGGCCTCCTGTGCACTTCCGACCGGAATTGCGGCAACTTCGAGCCACCGCCGACGAGCCGTGCCAGAACCGGACCGACAACGCCTCGGCAACCCGCGGCGCGACGAGAACGAATCAATCTCGGCTGATTCCGCACCGTGCCGGTGAGCTGGTCGAGTCACCAGCGCCGGACATACCCGTCACCCGGATCACCGTCACCTGTCCATCCTGGTGAAACCCGACGCCGGACAGGCAGGCCTCCTCAGCGGAGGCCGACCGCGGAGTCGGCGGCGAGTTCCGCGAGCGGCGTCACCGTCTACGACGCCCTCCTCGCTGCCACGTCCCACACCGCGTCGAGCGACCCGGGCAGCCGCAGCTTCCAGCCGTGCGGCGCGGCGCGCCATCCGGGTGCCGGTCGCACGCCCGGCATCCGCTCCAGCAGCACGTCCAACGCGGTGCGCGCCGCGGCGGTGACCAGCGGGTGTGCCGGGCAGCCGTGCGGCCCGACGCCGAACCCGAGGTGCGTGCGGACGTCGCGGTGCAGGTCGAACCGGTCCGGGTCGGTGAACTGCGCCTCGTCCCGGTTGGCCGAGGCGATGGCGGCGGCGATCGTGCTGTCCGCCGGGATCTCCCGCCCGCCCAGGGTCACGACGCGCGTCGTGCGCCTGCCCAGCACGCCGACCGGTCCGCTCCACCGCAGCGCCTCGTACACCGCCGCGCCGAGCAGCGCCCGGTTCTCGCGGACCGCGGCGAGTTGGTCCGGCGCCGACCACAACGCCACCAGCGTCCAGCCCGCCAACCAGCCGGGCTCGACCACGCTCAGCGCGAGGTGCTTGAGCACCGGCAGCACGTCGGCGTCCGTCCGGGCCTCGCCACCACGCCGGTTCGCGTGCAGCAGGTGGGAGATCACCGATCCGTCCGGCCGGTCGCGCAGCCGGCGGACGACAGCGGTCAGCGCCGTGTCGTCGGCCATCGCCCCGGCGGCGTCGGCGTCCACCGCCGGGTCGCGTCCGAAGTTGTTCGCCACCTCGGTGAGCACTTTCCCCCAGCGGCGCAACGTGTCGACGCCCTCGGGGCCGACCCCGAGGTGGGTGGCCGCGGCGATCGCCGTGACCGGCTCGAAGTAGTCCGCGGCCAGGTCGCCGCCGCCCGCCGGGAACAGGTCGTCGGCGACCCGGTGCGCGACCGGCCGGGCGATGGTGTCCACGTAGTCGGTCACCCGGTGGGCGTCGTAGTCGTGCTGGAACGCCTCCCGCACGTCCTGGTGCGGCTGCCCTTCCCGGAACAGCATGGGCGCTCCACCGCACAGCCCGTGCATCGGCGACGCGGGCTGGTCCGTGGTGAACCGCTCGGTGTCCGTCAGCACGGTGTGGACGTCGTGCCAACCGGTCACCAGCCACTGGCGCGCCTCCGGCACCCGGGTGACCGGCTCCTCCCGGCGCAGTCGCGCGTAGGCCGGGTAGGGGTCGGTCTCCAGTTCCGAGATGCTGACCACGGCGTCAGTCCGCGAACGACATCGCGGTCGCCTCGGGCAGCGGGAACGGGTGGCTGCTCAGCCGGTCGGCGTGCTTGGCCAGGCTCTCCAGGAACTTCGTGGCGAGGTCGAGCGTGAACCCCTGCCGGCACACGACGCGGAGCACGTGCACGTGCTCCAGGTTCGGCGGCAGGCTGTACGCGGGCACGTGCCAGCCGTCGCTCTTGAGCGCCTCGGACAGGTGGTACACGGTGAAGCCCACGGCCTCCGGGTCGCGCAGGCGGAACGCCACGACCGGCAGGTCCTCGCCGTCGCTGATGATGTCGAACGGCCCGATGGCCTGGACGCCCTTCGCGACCTGCCGCGCGACCTCCTGGCACCGCTGCGCGATCATCTGGTAGCCCGCGAGCCCGTTGCGCAGGAACTGGTAGTACTGCGCGATCACGCCGGAGGCCGGTCGGGAGAAGTTGAGCGTGAACGTCGGGTGGTGGCCGCCGAGCACGTTGCAGTCGAAGATGAGCGACTCGGGCAGGTACTCGGGATCGCGCCACAGGCACCACCCGGACCCCGGGTAGACGAGGCCGAACTTGTGCCCGGACGCGTTGATCGACACCACCCTGGGCAGCGCGAAGTCCCAGGCGAAGTCGACGTCCAGGAACGGCGCGACGAACCCGCCGCTGGCCGCGTCGACGTGCAGCGGCACGTCGACGCCCCGGTCCGCCGCCACGCCGTCGAGCGCGGCCGAGATCTCCGCGACCGGGTCGTAGCGCCCGTCCTGGGTGCTGCCGAGCACCGCGACGACGCCGATCGTGTTCTCGTCGACCGCCTCGGCGGTGAGCGCCGGGTCGAGAATCGTGCGGTTCTCCGCGAGCGGCACCATCCGGGCTTCCACGTCCCAGAAGTTGCAGAACTTCGGCCAGCAGACGTGGACGTGGGTGCCGAACACCATGTTCGGCTTGCCGGTGCCGCCCCGCTCGCGCCAGCGTCGCAGCATGGCCAGCCCGGCGAGCATGGCCGCCTCCGAACTGCCGCTGGTGGAGCAGCCGATGAACCGCCCGTCGTCCTCGTGCCACAGGTTCGCGAGCGCGTTGATGCACTCCTGCTCGATCTCGGAACTGGCCGGGTACTCCTCGCGGTTCATGAGGTTGATGGGTGCGGTGTCCGCGTAGATCCGCTCCAGCTCCGGTTCGGCGGCCGTCGTGCAGAACGTGGCGAGGTTGAGGGCCGCGCGGCCGTCGAGCAACAGCCTCGAGTGCACGATGCCCGCCGCGACGCCCGCCGGCATCGGCTTCTCGGGGAGCCTCCCCTTCGGGATGACGTCGTCGTCGACGCGCTGGGCGAAGACGGGGGCGATCTGCAGGTCCTGCTCGTCGGTGATCACGCGCTGCAAACTCATGGCGACCTCATTCTCCAGGGCTTCCGAGGAACGACATGAGGTCTATCGCGATATTCGGAGCAATGGTTAGCCACTGTTCAGGTGAATCCCCCTCCACCGGCAGGTGATGAACGTTTTACTCGTATTTTCGTCGGATCGGGCAGGTACCAGGATGAAACCGTTCCCCGGTCACTCGACAATCCAACACGAAAGAGCGAATACGGTAGGTTCGGCAGCAGAACGTGGTGGACCGCCGCCCACCGCTACCCCATTTCGGCGCTATCGCCGTACTGCGGCCTGACATGCGCAGAGTCACCGGACCGCCTGCATCTGGCGGTCGGGCGACCCGTCGCGGTCCGCTGCCGGGCCGACCACGTGCACGATCGGCACCCGGCCGCGGACGGTCGGGTTCAGTCGGCGCAGCGGAGGCAGTTGTGCGGCCCGACCCGCCGCTCCCGACCGCGCCAACCGGCTCGAAAAGCTTGCGCCCACAAGGATTTCCAGTCCGGCGGCAGGTCGTCGGTCTGGAACGTGCGGCCGCAGTCGTCGCAGATCAGGATGACTGTGGCCGGGTCGTGGTCAGCGGGGATCGCGGTCACAGCGGTTATGCCGACTTTCGTGGCCGGGTGCGGGTACGGGGAAGGCGCCGACCGCCTGCGCGGCCGACGCCTGGTTCTGCACCTGGGAATCCTGGCGGAACCGCGGTCCGATGTGACCGATAGCGACGCCGGGGGACCTTGCGATCAGCTTACGATCGCCGCCCGGCACGGCGGGCCGGTGGAGGACGACTCCGACCCGGGGGCGAGGATCGACGGGCCATGGACTACTCCGTACTGCTGGTCGAGGACGACGAGCACATCAGGCTCGCGCTCGGTCTGGCGCTGGGCGACGAGGGTTTCGCGGTCTCCGACGCCGTGTCGGGCGAGGACGCGCTGCGGATGCTCGGCCAGTCCGCCTTCGACGTCGTCCTGCTCGACCTCGTGCTCCCCGGCGTCGACGGGCTGGAGGTGTGCCAAACGCTCCGGGCCCGTGGCGACCTGCCGATCATCATCGTCACCGCCCGCACCGACACCGCCGACGTCATCGCGGGTCTGGAGGCGGGCGCGGACGACTACGTCACCAAGCCCCTGGTCGCCGGTGAACTCGCGGCCCGCATCCGCGCGCTGCTGCGCCGACGCGGCGGCGGGCGCCAGGACGAGGTGCTGAGGTTCGGCGGTCTGGAGATCCGGCCGGACGTGGGCACCGTGCACCAGTCGGGCCAGGAGGTGCACCTGACCAGGACCGAGTTCCGGCTGCTGGTCGAACTCGCGTCGGCGGCGGGCCGGATCGTGACCCGCGAACAGCTGTTGCAACGCGTGTGGGGCTACGACTACTTCGGCGACACCAGGCTGCTCGACGTGCACATCCGCAGGCTCCGCCGCAAAGTCGAACCCGACCCGGACGACCCGACCCTCGTGGTGACCGTGCGGGGCGCGGGCTACCGGATCGACCCGGACCGGTGACGCCGTGCTGCGGCTGACGCTGCGCTGGCGGGTGGCGATGGTGCTCGGGCTGGGCTCCCTGCTGCTGACCAGCACCCTCGCGATCGCGATCTGGAACCTGGCGTCGGGCTACATGCTCCGCCAGCGCGAGCAGAGCGGTGTCCGGCAGGCGGAGGTCAACGCCCGGCTGGTCGCCGAGTCGCTGCGCACCGGTTCCGGAGGGCTCAACGAGCTGCTGACCGGCCTGGCCACCAGCCAGGACTCGACCGTGCTGCTGTTCCGCCCCGGTCAGGTGCTCACCAGCGGCCGGCAGGTCGACCCGACCAGGCTGCCGCCGCGGCTGCTGGAGCTGGGCCGGCGGGGTGTCCCGGCGGCCCAACGGCTGATCGTGGACGGCGTCCCGGTCCTCGCCGTCACGCTGCCGATGAGTTCGGCCGGCGGCGCGTACGTGGAACTCGCGCCCATGGTGCAGCTGGATCGCACGTTCCGGTTCCTCAGCGGCCTGCTCGTGGCGTGCGCGGTGGTCAGCGGACTGCTCGGCGTCGCGCTCGGCTTCTGGGCGAGCAGGCGCGCGCTGCGTCCGCTCACCGAGCTGACCAACGCCGCTTCCCGCATCGCGGGCGGCGACCTGCGGGCCCGCCTGCCCGCCCAGGCCGACCCCGACCTGACGCCGCTCGCCACCACGTTCAACGTCACCGCGGACGCCCTGGAACAGCGCGTGATCAAGGACGCCCGGTTCGCCGGCGACGTCAGCCACGAACTGCGCTCCCCGTTGACCACCATGGTCAACGCCGCCGCCGTCCTGCACCGCCGCCGCGCCGAAGTCCCCGGCACAGCCGGAAAGGCGCTGGAACTCCTCACCTCCGAGATCGACCGCTTCGCCCGGATGGTGGTCGACCTGCTGGAGATCTCCCGGACCGACCAGCGGGCCGACGACACCACCCTGGAACCGATCGACCTGGCGGTCCTCGTGGAGAACGTCATCGCCGCACGACCCGGCCGGGCGGTAGCGGTGGAGGCGGACGCGCCCGCGCCGCAGGTGCTCGGCGACCGGCGGCGGCTGGATCGGGTGGTGGCCAACCTGCTGGACAACGCCGACCGCCACGCCGGAGGCGCGGTCCGGGTGGCCGTGCTCAGCCGACGGGGCATGGCGAGGCTGGAGGTCGACGACGGCGGGCCGGGCGTGCCCGCCGCACTGCGCGACCGGATCTTCGACCGGTTCGACCGCGGCGCGCGGGCGGGCAGCCGGGGCGGCGACACCGGCAGCGGCCTCGGGCTGGCGCTGGTCGCCCAGCACGTGCAGCGGCACGGCGGAACCGCACGGGTCGAGCAGCGGCCTGGCGGCGGAGCGCGGTTCATCGTCGAGATCCCCGAGGCCGACCGATGAGAACCGCGGCAGTCGTCGTCCTCATGGCGGGCGCACTCACCGCGTGCGGCGTCACCGCCCAAGACGAACCGCAACCGCTCGTGACCTCCACGGCCAACCCGGCGTCCACACCCACACTCACCCAGCGCCCCGACCCACCGTCGTCGAGTTCCTCTCCCCCGCCTCCCCCTTCCACCACGACGGCCACACCGCCGTCGGTCTCACCGGCCTCCGGAGTGGTCGTCAGTCCGTAGCCAGGTCCACTACCAGGTGGTTCTCCGTCGTCAGCTTCCGCGTCATGACCCGACGCCTTGAACGGCGGCCTTGTCCAAGGTGGCGGGGTCGATTCGCCACAGGACGGTGTCGCCGTTGGTAGGGCCGGTGAAGGTGGCAAGGGGTGTGGCGTTGCCACGCAGCCAGGTGATGACGGAAATCTTGGCGTAGCTGTATCCCTGTTCCGTGTACAGGTCGTGGGTCAGGATGTAGGTGGCACCGTTGTCGCGCAGCGCCGGCGCGGAGGGCCAGACGCCGAACCTGGGGTCATCGGCGAAGGCCCATTGAGCCGTGTTGGAGGTGACGCCGACCTTGGCATCGGCGGGCAGGTTGTGGCGGACCCAGTCGCGGACGGCTTGGATGCTGTTGTCCTGAGTGGTCTCGACGCGGATGCCCAGTGCCATGGTGAGCACGATCAGGCATGCCAGGCCGACCGCTCCGGGTTTGACCAGGCGGGGGTGGCTGTCGCGGAGTTCCGCCGCGGCAGCACCGAGGGCCAGGGTTCCGGTGACGATGACGCCGTATCCGTACTGTTCCTCGAAGGTGCCGAAGGCCGCGGCGTAGATGCCGAGTGCTCCCATTGCCACAGCGCACATCCCGACCAGTCGTCGAGCGGGGTGCGCGCTGCGTGCCGCGACCACCCCGACGACGGGGCACGCGGCGAGCAGGAGGTAGCTGGTGCCGAAGTACCCGATCTGGTCGATGAGACGGCCGACGAGGTTCGGGGTGTCGGGTGCGTTGAAGCCGGTGGTCTGGGTGAGGCCGATCATGCGTTCGACGCCGTCGAGCTTGGCGTGGCCCCACGCACCCAACAGCCCGTTGAACAGAACAACGACGAGATACAGCAGATAGGGCACGGCTCCGGCGGCGAGCACGACCGCCGCCTCCCTGACGTGCAGGGTCTGCTTCCACACCACCGCCAGGACGAGGGGCACGGCGGCGAGCACGACCGTGGCGTCCTTGGTCAGCACACCGCAGCCCAGCAGGAGTCCTGCCGCGATCGCGGTTCCCGTCGGGACGCGACCTCTGCCGCTCATGGCCCGGACGAGGAGCAGGTATCCGGCCAGGGTGACCGCGATGGCGGGCGTCTCCAGGAAGAGCCTGCTGTTGTTGCGCAGCACGAAGGGGTCGAACGCGAGGATCGTCGCGCAGCCCGCGGCGATGCCGGTGCCGGAGACACGACTGATCAGCAGGAAACCGAGTGCGACGGTCACGGCGCCCAGAACGGCGTTGCCCCAGCGCAGCGCCAGTGCGAGGTCCATGTCGTTCCCCGACAGGCCGAAAAGGTCGATGAGCAGGCCGTTGAACAGGAAGCCGCCGGGTGGGTGCAGGAAGAAGGGGTGGCCGTCGAGGTGCGGCAACCGGCCTTGGGACACGGTGAGGCCCAGTCGCGCGTAGACCATCTCGTCGACCCAGAGGTCGAAGGAGCGGGTCAGGCCGAGGGCTCGCACCGCCAAGGCGACGATGCCGAAACCTGTCGCGATGAGCAGCGGTGCGTGCTTGCGCCGCAGTCCTTCGGTGTGGGTCAGGAGGGACGTTGTCACGGGTTCACCGCCTTGCGGAGGGCAGCGTGGTGGGCGTGGTGATCGCGTCGAGCCAGGCGATGAGTTCCCGACCATCGTCGGCTGTGGTCAGCCGGTGGTCTTCGATGAGCGCGCGGGTCTCGGGTTCCCAGGCCAAGCCCGTGCACGGTGTTCCGGTGGACAGGGCGAAGACGAGAGCGTGGAAGCGCACACCCAGGACGGCGTCGGAGCGGGCGATGGCGGCTTTGGCGATCCGTGGTGGCAGGCCGGGGCCGACGACGGGCAGAGCCAAGCCGGCCGCGTCCGCGATGTGGGCTGCCAGGGCGGCGTCGGTGCGGGTGGGTCGGCGGTCGCGGTCGGACAGGGCGATGGCGGCCACCGTTCCGCCGTTGGTCGTCCATCGGCGGGCGGCGGCGGCGAAGGTGTCGATCATCCGGTTTGTGCGGGTGTCGTCGATGCCCGCTCCCGGTGCGAGCAGCAGGAGCGGCCGGTTCGGGTCGACGCCGGCGCGACGCAGTTCCTCCTCCACCAATTCCGGATCGGCGGGTGCGAGTTGCCAGGCGAGGTCTCCGACGCAGGGCACGTCGGCGGTCGAGTCGAGAACGCGGAGGGACGACACGTCCCGGACGGTGACACGGCCTCGGGCGGCGGCGCGGCGAAGCTGGTGGAGCACGTGACGAGGTGACCCATCGGAGACGCCGATCCCGACGTAGACGACATCGCGGCCGGTGTGCCGGCCTGCTGCGGCGACGTGCGGCAGGAGCCGGACCAGGGATGGGCCGGGACCGTACGCACCGCCGCCGACCACGACAAGGCCGTCGCTGTCGGCGATCGCCCGCAGGGCGTGCCTGAGCGTCAGCGGACGAGCGGCGACGTCGTGCAACGCGGTGATCCGGTCCGGGTTGCGGGACAGGACGGTGGGGCGGGCGTCGGTGTCGAGGCCGGCCAGTACCGCGGCGAGTTGGGCCTCTTCACCGGTGTCGCCGTTGCCGAAGTCGCCGATCACGACCGGTCGTGGCGGGCGGCGGCCGGCGCGACGGCGGCCGAGGTCGGCCAGTTGTGCCCGGACGGTGTGCGCGGGGTCGGTGACGGGCTTCCCGTGGACGGCTCGGTGGTAGAACTCCGCCTGGCGTTGCGCGAGCGCGTCCCAGTCGTAGGTCTCGGCGAACGAGCGGGCGCGGCGGATGCGGTCGTCGGTCTTGGGTGTGCGGTGCAAGCGGATCAGCGCCTCGGTGAAGGCGGGCACGTCGAACGGGGCGACCAGTTCACCGCTGTGGCCCGGCACGACCTCGCGCAGGCAAGGGATGTCGAACGCGAGCACGGGAGTGCCGGTGGCGAGTGCTTCGACGGCGACGATGCCGAAGGTCTCGAACCGGGACGGGACGACGACCAGCCGGGCACGGGCGAGCAGGTCGTACTTGTCCTGCCCGGCGACCCAGCCGGTGAAGCGGACGCGGTCGGCGATGCCGAGGTCGGCGACCATGTCCCGCAGCCTTCGCTCGCCGGGTCCGGTACCGGCGACGACCAAAGTTCCGGTGACGTGGTGACGGGCCGAGGCCCAGGCGTGCAGCAGCAGGTCGAGACCTTTCTGCACGAACTCCAGTCGTCCTATGTAGACGATGTCAGCGCCGTCGGAGGGCGTGGCGGCGAAGGCCAGTGGGTCCACCCCGTTGCCGATGATCTCGACGTGCGCGCGGGGGTTCATGGCGGTCAACCGGTCGGCGACGCCTCGGGACACGGCGACCAGTCGCCGGTGGTGACGCACACCGAACCGTTCGACCAAGTGGAACGGGAGGTGGTACTGGCGGGCTTTGTCGCGGGCGTTGAGCCATTGGACGACACCGACCGTCGGCCGGCCGGTCCACAGTGGAGCGGCCATCGTGGAGACGGGTGCGAAGAAGTCCTCGACGACGAGGTCGGCGGCGTGCCTGCGCGCGGCGAAGGGGAGCACCACGGCGTAGCCGACGACTCGCCCGATGAGGGTCCTCCCCCTGCCCAGACCGACGTGCACGTAGCGGACGCCGTCCTGGACGCGGTCGTGGCAGCCGGGGAACCTCGTGGTCAGCACGGTGACCCGGTGGCCTGCGGCGACCAGCCTCTTGTCGATTTCGTGGGTGCGCAGGGAACCTCCGCCCGAGCCGGGCATGTCCGGGTCCTCGAACCCCAGGTGCAGGATGTCCAGGAACTCCCCCGGCCTCCGGCGCGGTTCTCGACGGGGCCACAGCGCCACCAGTACCGCGACGACCGCGACGCACAGCCACAACGGTGTCGAGAAACCGGCCGCCAGCAGCGCCACGGTGAGCACGGCGACCGACATCGCGGCACGCGGAAGCGCCCGAACCGCGTGGGCGGGCAGGAATCGCCGAACGAGCACCGCGCACACCAACGCGGCGATGGAGGTGCCGAGGGCAACGCCGACCGCAAGCCCCGTCGTGGCTGCGGTGTACCAGCCCGCGCACATGCTGCCCGTGACCACCACGGTCGCCACGGCGAGCGCGGCACGACACCTGGCGTGTGCGCCCACGCCAAGCAACACCATGACCAGGGCGCTGATCGCCCCGAACGAGAACCCGGCGACAGCCAGCCAGGGCAGCAGGCCGATCGCGTCGGAGTACCGGTCCGGCAGGACGGTCAGGACCAGCGCCGACGGCACGGTGGCGACGATCGCGGTGACAGGAAGGGCGAGCCGGGTGAACGACCGGAGCATCGCGCCTACCACCTCGGGTGCCTGCTCGGGAGCGGTGTTGCGCAACAGCGGGAAACCGGTCAGCGCGGCTGCGGCCGCCACGTAGACCGGGCCTTTGGCCATCACCGCCAGCGCCTGGTAGCTGGCCCCGGCCGTCGAGTCGCCGTCGATCGCGGCCACGAGCACGACGTCGCACCCGATCAGGACGGACAACGTGAACTGCGTGGAGGCGAGCACGCCGGTCTCGCCCCACCGGGTCCGATCGCGCATGAGGCCCGGCCGCCAGGCAAGGTCGCCGCGCATGGTCATCACGCCCGTCCAGACCACGACGACCGTGCCGACGACGAACCCGCCGACCGCGCCCGCCGCGCCGAGTCCCAGCGCGACGGCGGCCACACTCGCCACCAGCCGCAGCACGACCTCGGCGACGGAGGCCACGGCGTAGCGACCGAACCGCGCTTCCCCTTGCAGCCATCCCCACACCGGGGAGATGGCGAACACCGCGAACCCGGCCGCGCCGAGCGCGACGGCCACGCCGGGTGTGCTCAGGACCAGGCCGAGACCGGTCAGCACCACGGCGGTGACCACCCCTCCGAGCAACGCCACGAGCACCGCGAAACCCGTGCTGTCGCGCCGGGTCTCCGAGCCAGCGGGACAGGCCCGCACCGCGCGGGCCAGGGGCAGCGGCACCATGGCCGCGGCGGCGACTCCGGCGGTGGTCAGCAGCGACTGGGCGGCGCTGTAGTCGACGAACTGCGCGGGTGTCAGCAGGTTCGCCATGAGCAGGGTGGCGAGGTAGCCGGCGACGCCGACCAGCCCGGCGGAGGCGGTCACGAGCGCCCCCGCGCGGTGGATGCCGTTCACGCCCGCCTCGCCTCCTCGCGGGTGGGCGTCAGGCGAACCGGCAGACCGGCCGGGCCGGCGAGCAGGTCGTAGCGGTCGGCCAGGCGCACGTGCTCGACGGTCAGGCCGATCCGTTCGGCCACGCGTGGCGCGTCGAAGTCGTCGCAGCCGCCCAGCAGCACGGTCGTGGCACCGTCGCGGTGGGTGGTGATCTCGTCGGTGGCGCGCAGCCGCCCGATGACGGGTGTGGCGCCCGGCGCGCAGCGGACGACGGTGGCGATGTCGGGTCGGGCAGTACGGTGACAGCAGGTCTGCTGCCCGGCCGCCTGCTGCAGGATCACGCCGGCCAGGAGTTCGGCGCTGCGCTCCCAGGTGAAGCAGCCCGCCCACGCCCGGCACCGGTCGGCGAACGCGGCGGCAGCGTCGGGGTCCGCCAGGTCCGAGAGCATGTCGACAACGGCTGCGGGCAGGTCGTCGGCGTCGTCCACCAGACGACCGGTGCGGCCGTCGATGACCGAATCGCGCACACCGGGGGCGTCCACGGCCAGGCACGGCACTCCCCTGCCGGCCGCTTCGATGATGGAGCACCCCCAGCCCTCACCCGCCGAGGTGGACACGGTCAGCCAGGCACGGCCGAGGATCTCGTCCCGGACCGCGTCCGGCTGCCACCCGTGGAAGGTCACCACCTCGTGCAGGCTCAGACGTGCGGCCAGGGCGCGCAGGCGGGGCAGTTCGACGCCGTCGCCGACGATGTCGACGCGCAGGCCCGGCAACCGGGCCGCCACCGACGGCAGCGCCGACAACAGGAGGTCCAGTCGCTTGTGCGGGACCAGTCGGCTGACCACCGCGATCGTCGGGTCGGGATCGCGCGGTCCGGTCGCGCCCGCCGGGGTGGCGGTGCCGTTGGGCACGATCGAGATCGGTCCGCGCAACCCCAGGCGCTGCCGCAGTCGGGTGCGGGTGGACGGCGAGACCGCCACCGTCAGACGGCGCCCGTACACCCGGCGCGCCACCGGCCCCTCCAGGAAGCGGCCCACCGCCGCCATCGGCGCGGAGAACCGATCGGCGAACTGGTCCTGGTGCACGTGGTGCACCACCTGAACCACGGGCACGCTCCGGCCGACGAACACCGGGGCGAAGAACGGGATCCCGTTCTGGCAGTCGACGATCGCGTCGAACCCGCCCCTCTCGCGCAGCAACCGCCACGCCACCCTCGGGTACACCGACAACACGCCCCCGGCGCGCACCACGTCGATGCCGTCGATCACCTCGTGGGCGGGCAGCGGGTCCGGACGCGCGGTCAGCCACGTCACCCGCACTCCCGCCTCGACCCAGCGGCGGGCGATGTGGTGCATGTACAACTCCGCGCCACCGGCCTGCGGATGACGGATGTCCCGCCAGTTCAACACCGCCAAGTGCTTGCCGCGCAGTCGTTCCACGTTGGTCATGCCACACCCGGCCGGTACAGGCGCAGCAGCGACACGAACGAGGCCACGCCGTCACGCACGGGGTGGAAGGTCGAATGCGCGTCGTCGGTCCACGCCACCGGGATCTCCACGACCTGCCGACCCGCCGCCTGCACTTGGCGCAGGAGCTCCACGTCGAAGGCGAAACCCGTGACACGGCACCGCCGCAACGCCGCGTGCACCACGTCCCGCTGGAAGAACTTGAACCCGCACTGCGTATCGCGCACCCCTACCACCAACGGTCGCGCCAACGCCCGGAACACCGCACCGCCCAGGCGTCGCCCCAACGGCTGGGCGCGCACGAACCGCGCGCCCGGCGCGTGCCGCGAGGCCACCACCGCCGGCGCGCCCCATCTCAGTCGGGACATCACCTCGGTCAACGTGTCCAACGGCGTGGACAGATCCGCGTCCACGAACCCCACGAACGCCGCCGTCCCCACCAGCAGACCCCGCCGCACCGCGGCACCCTTGCCGGCACGGGAACACCCGATCACCGCGAGGTCCACCCCGCCGGTCTCGACACCTCTCACCACCTCGGCCGTTTCGTCGACGCTGCCGTTGTCCACCACGACGATCCGCGTGCGCCACGGACGCTCGTCGAGGTAGGCGACCGCCTCACGCAGGGTGTGGGGCAACCGCGCCGCTTCGTTGTAGGCGGGGATCACGATCTCCAGGTCGACCACCCGACGAACGGGCCCGACCGCGCCGGGCAAGCCGAGAACACATCTCGACATGGGCATGTGCATCCTATTCCAGGTAGCAGGGAAAGATCGCATCACGAATTCGATCAAGGGCTCCGGACCGCTATCGCCAGCTAGATAACCGGCGCACCACACCGATAAACACCGACCGCGGCGCGATAAGGGCGAATCAACGCTTCGACTTCGATCAAAGGCCGGACGATCAACCCAGGTCACCCGCCATGAGATCGACCACGCGGACCCCGCCGACCGAGTATGCCCGCCCACGCGGGTCGACCGAGGTGATCCCGCCCGACCGATCGAGCCGGATGTCGACCGAACAGCACTTACACAGTTTTCCGCATGAGATGTTGAAAACAAGCGGAATCAGACTTTCACAGCATCCGTGAGCCGAATGTTATTCACGGTGCAAATAGCGGTTCCGCAGATCGGCGGGCCGGCACTCGCGCAGCCGCCGGGCAGCGGCAGTCGTATTCGACGTGGAATAAGAGCGGGACGGCCCGGTGGTCGCGCCGATGCGTTGCCAGTCGGTGCGGTCGTCTGCGGCCCTCGGCCTCACGCGGGCGGTGGCGAGGAATCCGAGCACCGGCCCGGAGTCCGTCGGCCCCCCGGCGGCGTCGAACCCGTGGAGACGTGTCGCACACGGCGGTGTCCACCGCCGTGAGGCGTACTGGACTCAGTCCAGCCCGGCGCGCTTCCGGTAGTCCGCGTAGTCGTCGGCGACCACCCGGTACGCCCGTTCGACGACATCCCGCAGCCCGGCCGGACCGACTTCCACCACCTTCAGTTCGCCTTCACGGTGCCGCGCGGTCAGCCACATCCGGTCACCGAACCGGAACAGGAAAGAGCAGAACGGGAACGTGATCTCGCCCCACTCCAGGAACGACAGCCGCTCCTCCCAGGACGCCAAGACCTGGTCGTGCTCGCTTTCGGCGACCAGGCGCTCGTGCAGCGCCCACGGGTCGGAGCCGAGCAGTGCCGTGTGCGGCGCCAGATCGGGCCAGTCGTCGAGCGCGCGCAGTGTCAACTCCACCCGGAGCAGGAAGTTCGGCACGTACACCTCGTCGTCCTGGAACGTGAGGTTCTCGCCGCCGACGTAGATCTTGACAGAGCGCAGTTGTGCGTGGCCGACCTCGGTGGGCCCCACCAGGACCCCGAATCGCGCCCGATCACCGATCAACGAACCCCTCCAGCTGTTCCAGCAGATACGCACCGTACCGAAACGACGCATCTTCCCTCTGAGCACTTGCCGCAGAGCATTCCCGCCCGAGGCAAATCCACGCAGTGCAGTGCCCTCGGCCGGCGGACACCCCCGGCGGCGACCTCGACATCGTCAGCGCCCTTCCCGTCGCCACGGAGGGCTCGGGCATGGCACCGTCCTCGTCTTCGACGACGAGATCCGCGGTCTGGACGCGCTGCGTGCCGGGCATGACCGCTACTAAGTGATACGTTGTAGCTGTACTCGGTGGTACCGAGTACCGGACGATCGAAGAGGATCCACGGTGGACGACCTGACGGAGATGCTGAAGGGCACGCTCGAGGGCTGCGTGCTCGAGATCATCGGCAGCGAGGAGACCTACGGGTACGCCATCACGCGTCGGCTGAACGAACTCGGGTTCACCGACGTCGTCGAGGGGACGGTGTACACCATCCTGCTGCGACTGGAGAAGAACGGGCTCGTCCAGGTGACGAAACGACCGTCCGGGGTGGGCCCGCCGAGGAAGTTCTACGCGCTCAACGACGCGGGGCACGAACAGCTGGCGACGTTCTGGGCGAAATGGGAGTACGTCGCAGCACGGATCGACAAGCTCAGGGAGGGCGGGAGATGAACCTCTGGAAGGCCATCACAGGCAGTGATCTCACCAGGGAGTGGAAGACGTTCGAAGTCCGGGCCGCAGCGCTGCCGGCGGACTACCGGGTGGCATGGGAAGAGATCAAGGGTCACCTCTTCCCCTACTCGGACTTCACGGGTCGGAACCTGCAGCCGATTCTCGACGGTGCCCTGAGACTGCTCGAAGAGACGGCGGCCGATGGGCAGGGCATCCACGAGGTGCTGGGTGACGACATCAAGGGCTTCTGCGCGGCGCTGGCCGGTGGAGCGGGGAGCCGGAGCTACCGCGACCGGTGGCGCGAGCAGTTGAACGACAACGTCGCGAGGAAATTGGCCCGGCTGGGAGGCTGACCGTGCGCATCCAGGACATCATCGAGGGCAAGAAGCAGTGGCGGGCACACGTGGCGCGGGTCAAGGCGCTCCCGCCGGACTACCGGATCGTCTACAAGGAGATGCAGAGGTACCTCTTCAAGATCGGACCGGTCGACTTGCCGGACGGGTCCTTGTTCTCGGGGATCGTCGACTTCTTCGAGGAGGGCGTCGCGGCGGGCAAGGGAGTCCTGGAACTCATCGGTGACGACGTCGCCGCCTTCTGCGACGAGCTGGTCGAGGACTCGCGCACCTACGCCGACATCTACCAGGAGTCCGTCAGCGGAAGGAAGGCACGGTAGGCCGGCCCGGAGCATCGCTGATCAGCCGCCGGTATCCGCCGGCGAGCGGTCGAGCGGGGCCGGGTCGCGTTCCAGGTCGGTGCTCAGCGCCTGGTAGACCGACGGGCGGTGGCGGCGCAGCCACCAGGCCGCCGCGAGACCCGCCGCCGCGACGAGCGGCAGCAGCCACGGCAACCGGGCGATCACCGGGTTGTCCGAGCCCGCCAGCGTGGGGAAGTTCGCGATCGCCAGCCCGACGATGACGGCCAGGCCGAGCGCCCCCAGGCCGGGTGCGAGCGCCGTCCGCGCGAACCGGCGGTCGCCGACCCGGCGGAAGTGGACCACGATCGCCACCGCCGCGAGGAACTGCAGCACCAGGATGCCGAGCGTGCCGAGGCCGGTCATGCTCGCGGTCAGCGCGGTCACCGGATCGAGGCCGGCCAGCCGGAAGGCCAGTGCGACCAGCGAGGCGAACAGCAACTGCGCGATCGCGGCATTCCGTGGCACGCCGGTGCCCGGGTGGGTGCGGCCCAGCCGCCGCGGCAGCACGCCGACCCGGCCCAGCGCGTACAGGTAGCGGGTGGCCGAGTTGTGCAGCGCCAGCAGTGCGGCGAACAGGCTGACGACGAGCAGCACGGTCATCACCTTGGTCAACGTGTCGCCGAGGTGTTCCCGTGCCACGGAGAAGACCAGGTCCCCGGTCGGCAGGTGCGCGAGGGCGACGTCCTGGGCCTGCGCGACGCCGATCGCGCTGACCACGGCCCAGGTGGTGAACGCGGCGAAGATCCCGATGAACCCGATCGCGAGGTAGGTCGCCCTCGGGATCGTCCGGTGCGGGTCTTTCGCCTCCTCGCCGAACAGCGCCGTGGCCTCGAACCCGATGAACGCGTTCGCGGCGAACAACAGGGCCAGCCCGCCCGCACCCTGCACCACCACCGAGGGGTCGAACACGGACAGCGAGAAGCCGTGCCGGACCAGCACGCTGATGTCCAGCAACAGCAGGATCGACACCTCCAGGACCAGGCAGACCGCGAGCACCCGGGCGCTGACGCCGATGCCCCGCCGGCCGAGCAGGAACACCAGCACCACAGACAGCGCGCTCCACACGATCCAGTCGAGGTCCGGTCCGAACACCTCCGCGATGCCGGTGGAGGTGAAGAACCCGCTGGTGCCGATCGCACCGGCCACGAAGCAGTTGTAGCCCAGCATCGCGATGAACCCCGCGACCAACCCGAAGGCCTTGCCCAGCCCGCGCACGACGAAGGCGTAGAAGCCACCGGCGTTGGTGAGGCTCTTCGACATCTGCGCATAGCCCACCGCGAACAGCAACAGCACCACCGTCGCCGCGATGAACGCCACGACCATGCCGCCGCCGTTGCCGAGCGCGATGCCGAGGGCCGCGATCACCACCATCCCGGTCAACGGCGCGACCGCGGCCAGCACCAGGAAGACGATGCCGGGCACTCCGAGTACGTTGCGCGCCAGCGCCGTGTCGTCCCGAGACTCGCTGCGACTCATGGCTGGCGAGTATCCAACCGCCGACCGGGGCCGTACTTGCCGTAGCGCGCACACGTCTTGCTTCTACGCGACCTTCGCACCGCAGCGAACCACCCGGCGATCACCGCGACGCCGTCGATCACGGCTCGGGCTGTGGCTCAGGCGAATCGGTCGGCGGGCTCGCCGAACCAGCGGGAGAGGTGGTCTTCCAGGTTCTGCTGATCTTCGCCGATCCAGGCGACGTGGCCGTCGGGGCGTAGCAGGACGCACGGAACGTCCAGTTCCGCAGTGGGATCCGCGAGGTAGTCGACCCGGTCCGACCAACCGCCGACGGTCAGGCGTCCGGTGCGGTCCAGCAGCAGGCCGCGGCCGCGATGGAGCAGTTCGTAGAGCCGGCCCCCTTTCACGTCGATGTCGCGCAGGCGGCGGCCGAGCAGGTCGGGGCCTGCGCCGAAGTCGTAGCGGATACCGATCGCGGTGATCTTCTCGATCAGCCGGCGGTTCACCTCGTCGATGTCCATCAGTTCGGTGAGCAGCCTGCGCACGGCCTGCGGGCCCGGTTCGGTGGACAGCAGTTCCACCTGGGCGCGGGTGTTGTCCAGCACGTCCTCAGCGACCGGATGACGTTCGGCCTGGTAGGTGTCCAGCAGTGCTTCCGGCGCCCAACCGCGGACCTGTGCGGCCAGCTTCCAGCCGAGGTTGAACGCGTCCTGAACGCCCAGGTTGAGGCCCTGTCCACCGATGGGTGGATGGATGTGCGCGGCATCGCCGGCCAGCAGCACCCGCCCGACCCGATAGCGTTCGGCCAGCCGGGTGGCATCCCCGAAGCGGGACAGCCAGCGCGGGGAGTGCACGCCGAAGTCGGTTCCGGCGATGGCGCGCAGCTGTTGCCTGAAATCCTCGAGGGTGGGCGGTTCCACGCGATCGCCGACTCCCGCGGCGGGGACTACGACGCGATAGATCCCCGCACCGAAGGGCCTGAGATCGAAAGACCTGTCGGTCTCGTGGATCTCGGCCACCTTGGCGGTGATCTCCTCCTGCGGCGCACCCAGGTGCATCTCGCCCATCAGCGTCTCGGTCCGCGCGGGCTCGCCGGGGAAGCCGACGCCGAGCAGTTTGCGCACCGTGCTGCGCCCGCCGTCACAGCCGACGAGATAACGCGAACGCAGCTGTCCGCCGTCGGCCAGCTCGACGGTCACACCCTTGTCGTCCTGCTCGAAACCGGCCACCGCGCAACCGCGCCGGACCTGCGCACCCAGTCGGACCGCATGTTCTTCGAGGAGGCGGACGATGACCGGCTGCGGGATGCCCAGCAGATAGGTGTGCGCGGAGTCCAGGCCCTTGGGCACGGGTTTGGTGATGGCGGCGAAGAATCCGCCGGCCGGGCGCTGTCTTCCGTGTTCGAGGATGCGCTCCAGCAGTCCGCGCATCGCCATCAGCTCGATGGTGCGGATGTGCAGACCGACTATGCGGACGAACGACACGGGCTCGGTCGCCTGTTCCAGGACGAGCACCCGCACGTCGTGCAGCCGCAGTTCGGCGGCCAGCACCGCGCCAGTCGGCCCGCAACCGGCGATGATCACGTCGAACATGAGCGGCGCGCGATCAGCGCCGGGGCCCGGTGACCGGAGGCCGGGGACGTCGCCCGCGGTGAAGTCGCGCTCGACCGCATCGTTCGACGACGGCTCGGAGGTGAACTGCCGAGAGTCCATGGGTGTTGCCTTTCGGGAGTGCCTTGTTGGCGAGGCGCTCCCGGCGACACCTACGTCAATCGCCCGACCGTGACAGGAAGGAGAGCACCCACATCGATACAGCGTTCATGGGTCTCACCTCCTGGGGCGGTGTCAAGGTCCACTGCAAGCTACAAGCCTGGGCAACCCCACGTCCAACCTTTTCCGCCACGCGACCACGACTCCGGACGGGCCCGTGCGTTGCAGGCCGAATCCGCGTGGCGGCCCGGCTGGTTCGGTCACGGCCGGGCCGAACCGACCGATCGCTGTCAGCACGACCGGTCGATTGTCCGGCGGTGCGCGGCCGAGCACCTCGGGCACAGCCAACGAGGTGGGGAGTTGCCGTTCAGCTGAGCGGCCGCTTCGCCGCGCGTGGTCACGCCGAGCTTGTTGAAGATGCTGTGCAGGTGCGATTTCACCGTGCGCTCCGAGATGTGGAGGTGCCGGGCGATGGACCGGTTCGGCATGCCCGTCCCCATCAGAGTGATCACCTGCGTCTCCCTCGGGGTCAGGCTGGGAGCCGAACTCGCCGCCGAGGGCGCGACATCCTGCTGGCGCGTCTCCAGAATGCGGTGAACCTGGTTCCACGCCTCGGACGCGAGTCGTTGCAACTCGAGTGCTCTGGCCAGTGCCCGGTGGAAGTCGTCCTGCGGTGATGGCATCCAGACCGTCCCGAACGTCCCGTGGTCGCGCGCGGCTACGTTCCGCAACCTTAATGTTTACTTTAAGTAGCAGGCAGCCGCTGAACGGGTTGTCGACCAAGACCGCCCCGACGGACTCGTCCGGTATTAGGGCAAAGGTTCGATGGCGGGGCCCGAACCCCTGGATAGGGTCGAGTGAAACTGGACCCGGAGGTGCGGGATGGGCGGCAGTCAACTGGTCGAGAGCTTTGTCGTACCCGTTCACGAGCACGTACGGGAGAACGGGCTCCTCGCCGCGGCGAAGGCGAATCAAGTCGGAACCGACCAGCTCAGGCGGTTCCTGCTGGCCGAGTTCCAGGCGCAGGAAGCCGAGTTCACCACCTACGCCACCCTGGTCGCGCGCTTCCACCACGAAGTCCCGGGCAGCTTTTTCGTGTTCATCGCGAACACGTTGATGGAGGTGCGCCGCCTCCTGGTCGCGGATGTCGCGCGGTCCGTCGGACTGGTTCCGGACGAAATGCGGCAGGCTCCCATCTCACCGGAAGTGAAACGCTTCACCGAATTCATCTCGTGGGTCGCACTGCACGCCGGCGCGGGCGAGGCGGCGCTGCTCGCCCGCACCGACTTCCTGCTCTGGTGCGGCGTGTGCGAGCCGCTCGCCGAGGCGTTGGCCGACACCGGAGCCCCGTCCGAGGTGCAGGCCTACGTCCGGCAGTACGCCGAGGTGCCGCCCGAGGTATCGGACGGCGCGGCGGAGGTGATCGACTTCGGCCTGGCGACGGGCGAGCGCGAGGAGTGGATCACCCGCAGCGCCCCGGCGGTAGAGCCGCTGCTGCGCGGGTTCTGGCGTTTCGTCGTCACCGGCTGAGCAGGGGCGCACGGCCCCTTGCGGTCCACGGGACCTTCGCGCGGAGTCGGTCAACCGGCCGCGATGTAGTGCCAGTAGTCGGACAGCAAGTCCGGAATCTCTTCGGCACTGCGGGTGACCCACCGCTCCGGTTCGCCTTGGGCGAGGCCGTACTCGACCACCTCCGGCAGTCGCTGTTGCAACTCGGCGGGTTCGGCGGAGTAGTTCTCCAGGTACGCGACCAGCGGGTCCGGCACGTTGTCGAGTTCACGCAAGGCGCTGACGAGTTCGGCCGCCACCGGGCAGAACAGCTGGAAGTCGGTGTGCAGTTCCATCGCCGCTTCAGCAGGCCCCGCGTGCGATGCGACCCAGGACACCGCCTGGTTGAGCTGGGTGACGGCCTTCGGCAGGTCGGAGTGGCGCAGTTCGTCGACGTTCAGTCCCACGGCAGGGGCCACGGCGTCGGCCAGCAGTCGCCGCTGCGAGATGAACAGGGTTGCCACGAAGGCGAACAGACCGGCCGGCACCTCGTGGCGGAACCGGTCGATCAGCGAGCCGTAGCGGGGTATCTCGGCCTGCTGGGTGAGGAACTCCCCGATCACCAGCCGTTGGAGGTGCTGCGGGTGGACGCGGCCCTCTCGCGCGGCGGCGAGCAGTTCGTTGCTCTGCACCTGTTGTTTGATCGGCAGCAGTGCCTGGTAGTTGTGGATGATTTCGGTGGCTTTCACCATGACCTTCCTCCTGGTCGCACATGTAACGGCAGACCGGGTGACGCTGACTCAAGCCTAGAACGCCGGTGCGACAACGGATATACAACCTCTGCCCTAGGTCGTCAGCGACGCCCACGGCTCGTTTCCCTGCGCGGCGCGAGAACAGTGACCAACGACCGTACACATTGGACCGAGTGCGTCAATCCGTTGGCGTAGAAGTGTTGCGACACACGAGGGATATTGGTCCGCACTTCTGAGCGGTGCTGGACCAAGCGTCCGAGCCGCTGTTACTTTGTGGTGGACGAACACGTCACCCTCCCCCTCCACACAGCTGCGCGAGCAGTTGGCAACCCCCGGCAAGTCCGGTTGTGGTCCGCATCGGCCGATCAGGTGCCGGGAAGACTTGTGTTGTAACCGTTTCGCGAAACCAAGCAACATCCCAGCCGACCGGTCCGCGTACCGCGACGGGATGGTCGGTGCGTCCACGCGTGTGGACGCGACGGAAGGACAGACCGTGACCGAACCGCGTGCCACCGACTTGCAGGTCGACTTCCCATTCGACTACACCGACTACGTGTCGGGCGGGCGGCGCATCGGTCGGCTCCCCGACCACGCGCTGGGCTCCCCCGTGGCCGTGGTGGGTGCCGGTGGCAGCGGCTTGACCGCCGCCTACGAACTGCTGCGGATCGGTTGCCGTCCGATCGTCTACGAGGCGGAGACCGAGCCGGGAGGCCCCGGCGGACGCAGGCTCGGCGGGCGCATGTTCTCCCGCCGGCTGTCAGCCGCGGACAGCGCCGTGGTCGAGTTGGGGTGCATGCGCTTCCCCGACTCGGCGCGCCTGCTTCGCCACTACACCGAGGAGTTCGGCCTGCGGTGGAAGCCCTTCCGCGACGAGTACGCCGCCGACGTCACGCCCCGGACCGTGCTCGACCTCGACGGGACGAGTTACACGGTGAGCACCATCAAGGACTTGTACTCCGCGCACCCCCGGTTCGGTGACGCCCACAGCAGGTGGGAGGCGGCGCTGCACCGCATAGGGGTGTTCGAACTGCAGGAGGCGTTGGGCGCACGCGACCGGGAGCGTGCGAGGCGGCTGTGGTCCGACCTGGCGCACCGCTTCGAGGAGTGGAGCTTCTACCGGTTCCTGCGTGACCCCGGTGGGGTCGGCCTGAGCCGTTCCGACGCGCACCTGGTGGGGACTGCGGGCGTGGCCACCACGGTGTGGGACGCGTTCTACGACCTGTCGTTCCTGGAGACGCTCCGGATGCTGCTGACCACCGAAGGCTCGACGATGTACCTGCTGGAGAAGGGGATCAGCGCCCTCGCGGACGCGTTCTGGAACCGGCGGACCACCGGGCCCGACGGAACCTCGACCAGCCTCGCGGAGGTCAACCGGGGTGCGCCCCGCCCGGCGGTGACCGCGCTGGAGGTCGGCGCGGACCACGCGCAGGGGGTGGTCGTGCACTGCGAGGACGGCACCAGCCAGTGGTACCCCGCCGCCGTGTTCACGCCGCAGCTGCACATCCTGGAGACCGGTGTCGAGGTTCGTCCGCTGAACGGGGTTCAGCCGTTCGGGCCGCGCCTGCGGAGTGCGATCCGCAGGCTCAGCTACTGGCAGTCCGCCAAGACGGTCCTGGTGACCCCCTTGCCGTTCTGGGAGGGCAGCAGCATGGACGGCGTCACCATCACCGACCGCCTGCCCAGGGCGACCTACACGTTCGACTACGGCGAGCCACCGGAACCCGGCGGCGCGCGCGGCGTTCTCGTGCTCAGCTTCACCTGGTCCCAGGATTCCATGAAGCTGGCTTCGTCCACTGTGGAGGACCGGGTAGCGGCCCTGGTCCGCGAACTGGCCGACATCCACCCGGACATGGCTGAACAACTGCACAGGCAGGCGAAAACCGCCGCAGCGTGCACCATCTCCTGGGAGAACGAGCGGAACTTCCACGGCTACTGCCGGTTCGCCCGCCCCGGCGAGTACACCTACCAGTGGGACCTGTTCGCCAACTTCGTCAAGAACTTCACCGGCTCCCCGCCGGTGCCCGGCGAACCGCCGACACCGCTGTTCCTGGCCGGGGACGACGTGGCCTGGTCGCCGGGATGGCTCGACCACGCCATGGCTTCCGGCCTCAACGCCGCCTGGGGTGTGCTGCGCTGCCTGGGAGGCACCACCACTCCGGACAACCCCGGACCGGGCGACCTGTGGAACCACGAGCACTACCGCCCCCTCACCTTGCCCGACGGCACCGAAGCCGATCACCGATGACGGAAGCCGGCAGGCATGACGACATCGTGATCATCGCCGACCGCCTGTGGGACGGCGACCAACTCCACGCCGACGGACACGCCCGGGTCCTGGTGCGCGGCGGATGCGTCGAAGCCGTCGGTCGGGACGTCGACACGGCATGGGCGACCACCACCGTGGTGCTGCCCGGCCACACACTGCTGCCCGGCCTCATCGACTGCCACGTGCACGTGCTCGACGAGTCCCTGGTGACCGAGCCCATCGGTGTCCAGATCCTATGGGCACTGCCCGCGATGCGTGACCTGCTGGACAACGGGTTCACCACGGTCCGCGACCTCGGCAGCGGCGACTACCCGGGAGGCGTCGACCTGCGTCGCGCCCAAGCCGAAGGCGTCGTCGTCGGACCGCGCCTGATCACCGCGCCGAACATGCTGTCCGCTCGCGGCGGCCACGGGGAGAAGGAACCGGACCTGGCCACCCGATACGGCCTCCAGGTCGGCACCCTCGGTGACGGTGTCGACGAAGTGGTGCGCCGAGTGCGTGAACAGGCGCGGGCGGGCGCCGACTGGATCAAGTTCGCCGCCAGCGGCGGCTTCTCCTCCCCCGCGGACGACCCGGCGACGGTGACCTACTCCCGGAGCGAGATGGACGCGCTGGTCGGCACGGCGCACGACCTCGGTCTGCCCTGCGCGGTGCACGCGTTCAACGACGAGGCCGTACGCCGCGCCGTGCTCGCGGGCGTGGACTCGGTGGAACACGCCAACCTGGCCGGTGCGGAGACCTTCGAGTTGCTGGCCGACCGCGGCGTGCCCCTGGTGCCCACCCTGCACGCCCAGGCCCACTTCCTCGGCCGACTCGACGACGACGAGTTCTGGACGACCAAACCCCCAGTAGTACGCACGAAGTACCGCACGCACGCCGACCGCATCCGTAAATCCGCGCAGCTGCTCGCGGACAGCGAGGTCGCCTTGGCGTTCGGCACGGACGCCAGCACGTTCCCCCACGCCGAGAACTGGCGCGAGTTCGCAGACATGACCCAGGTCGGCATCCCACCCGCACGCGTGCTGCGCGCCGCCACCAGCGCTGCGGCTGACCTGCTGAAACGCCCGGAACTCGGACGCCTGCGCCCCGGCTGCGTGGCAGACCTGGTCGCCGTACCCGGCAACCCGCTCACCACGATGTCCGTGATGGGGCAGGTCGACTTCGTGATGCAAAACGGCCACATCCACCTCCGCCCATGAGGTAGGAAACACGCGTTCAGCGGTGAACCGGCGGTGACCTGAGCCGGGTGGTCCGGTGGGGCCGCAACCAGCCCGACGACGGTCTACGGGCGGTGTTCGCTGCGGGTCATCAGAACTCCTCACCGGTAGTCGCGCACAGTCGCCGCACCGGCGTTCCCAGGTCCGGGCGCCCACCTGCCCCACGCCGACGCGCACGTCCCGGATCCGCGGTCGAAGACCTGAATCGGGTGCCATCGCCCCCATTGGTCGATCGGCGGGTTAGGCGGAATTCCGGTGGGTAGTCCGGTTCGAGTAAGACGCACCCCGGTTTGGGCGACGCGATGGACCCGACCGCGCTCGGGATGGCCATCACCCACCGTGCGGGCGGCCGTCGGCGGCTCGTCGGTGCCACCGGTTTTGTCCGTCGGATGCGCCGGACCTGCCGACCGCCGTGCAGGCCACCCGAGCCAACAAGATCGGCTCCGTGCCAGTGGTGCGGAGCTCACGCCAAGTGAGGATCCATGGAACTGACGGCTACGACCACCATTCGCAAACCCCCGCCGGAGGTCTACGCGTTCTGGCGCGACCTGGAGAACCTCCCGACGTTCATGGCGCACCTCGAAGAGGTCCGCACCACCGGTGACCGGACGAGCCACTGGGTCGCCGATGCCCCGTTCGGCAAGAACGTCGAGTGGGACGCGGAGATCATCGACGAGAGGCCCACCGAGAAGATCAGGTGGCAGTCGACCGGCGACGCCGACGTGCCCAACACCGGTGCGGTCTGGTTCGTGCCCGCCCCGGACGGCGTGAGCACCGAGGTGCACGTCGTCCTGGTGTACGAGATCCCGGGCGGCGCAATCGGCAAGGCGGTCGCGAAGTACTTCGGCGAGGAACCGCACCAGCAGCTCGACGACGACCTGCGCCGGCTCAAGCAGGTGCTGGAGACCGGCGAGGTCGTCCGGTCCGACGGCGCCCCTTGGGGCAAGCGGGCGCGCGGGGAGTTCCCGCAGCGTCCGGCGCAGCCGCTGTCGGACGCCGAACTGGAGAAGGGAGCGGACGCGTGAAGGCGAACACCTGGGCGGGCCGCAACAAGGTCGAGGTCCGTGACGTGCCGGACCCGAAGATCCTGAACGACCGCGATGCCATCGTCCGGATCACCTCCACCGCGATCTGCGGCTCGGACCTGCACCTGGTCGACGGCTACGTGCCCACCATGCAGGACGGCGACATCCTGGGGCACGAGTTCATGGGCGAGGTGATCGAGGTCGGCCGGGGCGTCGATCCGGGACGGCTGCGCGTCGGGGACCGGGTCGTCGTGCCGTTCCCGATCAGCTGCGGCGCGTGCGGCGCCTGCTCCGCCGAGCTGTACTCCTGCTGCGAGAACTCGAACCCGAACGCGGGGATCGCGGAGAAGATGTTCGGACACCCGGTCGCGGGGATCTTCGGCTACTCGCACCTGACCGGCGGCTTCGCCGGCGGTCAGGCGCAGTACGCGCGGGTGCCGTTCGCCGACGTCGGCCCGTTGAAGATCGAGTCGGACCTGACCGACGAGCAGGTGCTGTTCCTCTCCGACATCCTGCCCACCGGCTACATGGGTGCCGAGATGTGCGACATCCAGTCCAGCGACGTGGTGGCGGTCTGGGGTGCGGGACCGGTCGGCCAGTTCGCCATGGACAGCGCCCGGGTCCTCGGCGCCGCGAAGGTCATCGCCATCGACAAGGAGCCCTACCGGCTGCGAATGGCGGAACGGGCGGGCCACACGCCGGTCAACTTCGAAGAGGTCGACGTGCGCTCCCGGCTGCTGGAACTGACCGGCGGGCGCGGACCGGACAAGTGCATCGACGCGGTCGGCCTGGAAGCCACCCACGGCAGCGCACACATCGCCGCGTACGACCGGGTCAAGCAGGCCGTGCGGTCGGAGACCGAACGCCCCCACGCGCTGCGCCAGGCGATCTTGTCGTGCCGCAGCGGCGGCGTGGTCTCGGTGATCGGCGTGTACGGCGGCCTGCTGGACAAGTTCCCCGCCGGCGCGTGGATGAACCGGTCGCTGACCCTGCGGACCGGGCAATGCCACGTGCAGCGCTACATGAAGCCGCTGCTGGAGCGCATCGAGCGCGGGGAGATCGACCCGACCCGGATCATCACCCACACCCTGGCGCTGGACGAGGCAGAACGCGGCTTCGAACTCTTCAAGAACAAGCAGGACGACTGCGAGAAGGTCGTCCTCAAACCCTGACGGCCATCCGCGTCCGGCCACCGGAGCAAGCACGGTGGCCGGACGCGGCAGCTATTCGGCCACCGCCGCCTTGGGCACGTACGGGCGGCGGATGGCCTGACGGCGGCCGACGTGCACGCCATGATCGACCCGCTGGGAGACGTCGGAGCGGCGTCCGACCTGTTCACGGCATGGCGGGGCCACGTCCGAGGCGCCCCGCCGACATCCCGCACGAACACCCACTGCCCCGCCGTGAACAGCGGAAACGCGCACAACCGGCGTCACAGCCACCCCGATTTGGACCACGAAATACGATCATGTAATCTATGGCCACACCACGGCGAGAGCCGGGTCCGGGTGGCGGAATGGCAGACGCGCTAGCTTGAGGTGCTAGTCCCCGAAAGGGGGTGGGGGTTCAAGTCCCCCCTCGGACACGAGCACTATTCACATAGCCCACTGGCTTGATCATCACATCAGCCACGTGGGCTTTGTCTTTGTAGAGAACTTGCAGGTCAAGACCCTGGTAGACCTTGAGCAGACTCTCCGTCTTGGTGTCCTTGAGCGCCGCTCCGACGTCTCCCAGCGAGTCGATCATGGCGTGCACTCCGGCCGCTGTGAGGGTGTCCGGCGGTGGAGTGCCCTCCAGTTCGGCCTTGGCCGCCGCCCGCACCGCTTGTGCCTCGTTCATGGGCTCTACCAGCGCCATCGGGTCAATTCCCGCCTTGATCGCTGCCTGGTAGCGACTCAGCTCCTGTTCTGACTTCGCCAGCCGCTTTCGCGCCGAATCGTGGTTCGTGGGGGTCACAGTCCCCTGTGAGTCGACCAACGCCGCCACAGTCCGGTCGACGTTCCTCGGGTCGAACAGCCCGCCCAACCACTTGTTGATCGCCACCAAGAGCACATCCTCACGGAGGTAGATCGTCGGCGGGTGGATGCCCAGCGCGGACGAACCGTTCGGCAACGTCCTTGCCGGGCACCGGTAGTACATCCCGCGCGCACGAGGACTGGCTTCCATCTTCCGTTCACAGACCGTGCACCGCAGCCGACCCCGGAACAGGTAGGTCTGTTTCGTCGGCCGCTCGGCGCGCTCTGTCTTTCGGGCCGTCTTCAGCCCGCCAGCGGACTTCGCCTTGCGGAGCAACTGCGCTTGCGTGAACTCCTCCACGCTGACGATCTCCGGGTGCGCCTGCCTACGTGAGCGGACGACGCGGTCAGCGCTCGCGCGCCGGAACCGGATCACGTTCCCGGCCGCCACGTCGTCCGGGTCGAGCAGCATCTCCTGACGCATCCAGCGCCCGAAGAACGCATAGCCGGTGTACCGGGGGTTGTCGAGAATCGCGCGCACGGTGCTGCCCTGCCAACCGTCACCGGGCCGGTGCGGGTTCTGATCCGGCCGCCGCGCCGAAGGACACGGAATCCGGTCCCGGTTCAACCCGGTGGCAATCGCCCGATCACCCCGGCCGTTCAGGTACTCGGCGAAGATCCGCCGCACCACCCACGCCGATCCCTCGTCAATCGCCAACACCCGCAACCGGTAGCCCTCAACAGCCTTGCGCGGGTTCGGATGCGGTCCGCCATCCACGGTCTCGTACCCGTACGGCGCGCGCCCGCCCTGGTGTCGCCCTTCGTTGAGCACCTGAGCATCCATAGCCGCCCGCACCCGCGCCTGGACGTGCTGACGCTCGGACTCACTCATGCCACCGAGCACACTCATCAGCATCTTGTGCGACGGGTTGCGCGGGTCGTACTTGCCGCCCAACTCCGGCACCCACAGATCCACCCCGTACGCGGCGAACCGGGGCGCGATCAACGAGAACTGATTGCCGAACCAGCACCGCGTGCCCTCACCCACGACCACGGCGTTCCATCCGCGATACGGGTTCTTCAACGCCGCCAACAACCGTGACGCCTCATCCCGCCGATCCCAGGGCACGGACCGCGACTGCCCGATATCGAAGAACTCCTCCACGATCACCCCGCCGAACGGCTCCACGAACTTCCGCCCGTTGCCGAACTGCCACCCGCGCGAAGTCTCCGGATCCTGGTTGTCCTCGGTCGAGCACCGGCCGTAACCCGCCATCGGCCCGATGCCATCCTCGACCGCGTCAGCCACTTCGATACCAAGCAGCTCGTCCAGCGTCGCCCACGGGTCTCGGCTGATTTCAGCAGTCACGGTCGCCCCCTGCCCGAGGTCCGTCCAAGACCTCCACGGTGGTCAGTTCGACCAGTATGGCAAGCAGAGCACGGCTGGTCACGGGCGTGAGCGGCGGTAGCGCGTCCGGCAGGTTCACCGTAACGTCCTCACCTGCGCTCATGGCTGTCCAGACCCCGGCGAGCCGATTTCATCGCCCACCCGATCGACAGCAGCACGGATGTCCGCCGTGAGGTAGCCACGGACCCTCCGCGCGCCGTCACCATCGGGCACGTACTGCCGCAACGGGCGGCAACCCAGCTCGCCCATCTCCCGCCCGAACGTGCCCGCCTCGACCTCCAGCGCCTCCACCAACTCGGCGGTAGGCACGAACTCCCGTTCGTCCAGGTCGTCCCCGAGGTAGTCCACAACGGCCGCCAACGGTTCGGGCAACTCGACCACCCACCCGTCAGCCGTTCCGCTCCCCAGCACCTGCACCAATGCCGCAGCATCAACCGACCGCACGGCATCGTCACCAACAGCGTGACCGGCCAGCGTCCCGGCCGCCTCCCGCAGCGCACGTCCCCGGTCGCAGATCAGCCGCCAGTCAGCGTTCGGCATGTAGTACGTCCGCACGGTCATGGCGACCATGTCAGCCCCAGCGTCCGTCTCACCGTCCGGCCGCAGGATGCCGACGCCCTTGTGACTCGGCAGCAGGGTCGAAGCGTCGAACCCACGCGTGTTCATCTGCTCGCCCAGCACGATGTTGGAGTCCCGCCAGTCCATCACCCGCAACGCGAACCGCGACCCCAACACCGCCCGCAACCGCGACGGAATGGTGTTCGAGTCTGGCCGCTGCGTTGCCAGGATGACCACCACACCAGCCGCCGGACCCTTGCGAACCAGGTAGGTCAACAAGTCCGCGATGTACGCGCCGAGCGTGGTCTTCTTGCCGCCCACCTGTTCCCGAGTCGGGTTCTCAAGGAAGACCTGAACCTCATCAATGATCACCGCCGTGATCGGCATCCCAAGGTCCACATCCCGCGAAATGGCCGGGGTGATCTTCGACTCGGGGCACACCTCATCGTCCAATGTGGCCATCCGCGCGTACCGAGACTGCACCTCTGCCACCAGCTCAACGAGGTGGTCCCGCACGGCGTAGGCGTGTGGCAGCTCGTCCCCGCACACGTACCGGTACGCGAGCTGTTCGGCTGCATCCCAGTCCTTGCCACCCTTGCCGTCGAACACATACAGCCGCGCGTACGGGTCCAGCACCAACCCAGCGGTAGCAAGCCGAGCAGCAAAGGTCTTGCCCTGCCTAGGTATCGCGCCCACAAGCAACGACGTCCACACCAATGGAAGATCAATCCGCCGGTTCCGCGCGTCTCGCCCGAACGGCGCCGGCCGCCATGCGTCCCACCACTCCACATCCAGCAGCGGAGTCCGCACCGGCGGACCGGCGTACGGGTCCTCATCCGCCACCCACAGGAACACCCGCCCGGCATGACCCCCACGACCACGCACGCGCTCAACGATGAGCTGAACCTCATCCACCGCCAGCGCCGACGCCAGCGCGTCCCGATTCTTGATCACATCGGCCGCCTTGCGCGTAGCCGGCAGGTCGACCGTCATAGCCCAACCGTCACCCGTCCGCCTGGCCCGCTCGACCAGCCGCAAGGCTTCGTCCTTGCCGATCAACTTCGCGTCCCGGAAGGCGTCCACCAACACCTGAGGGTTCATCGTCCACATCAGCGTGCGCGGCCCGGCGAGCACCGCCTTCCGCCCCGGCGAACCGTCCTTCCTCCGTCCAGTGACCGCCAACGCCACCGACGCAACACCCACCGCAGCCCACAGCACCAGCCACCCGTAGATCACATACGCCACAATCAGCGCCGCTGAGGTGGCAGCCACAACCACCCCGGTCACCTTCCAACGAAACAGTGTCAGTGCCCGGATCTCAACGAACTTGTCCGCCAACTTCTCCGACTGCTCCGCAGCCTCCCGATAGTCGCGCACCCGCACCCAACGCCGCCACGCACGAACCGCAACCACCGTTCCGCGACAAACCCCACCGAGGAACCGCCCCGGCAGCCGCATCAACCACCCGACTGCATCCCTTGCGGCATAACACAAACCTTCCCGAGACTTCAACGCCTGCGGGACACCAGACCAGCGTTGCCACCCGTTCCGCGATCGCTTGGCGAGCTGTGCCTGATCGGCAACCAACTCACCCTCATAGACAGGCCCCGTAGGAACCAGGTCACCACTCATGACCGGCCCCCTTCCTCGGTCAGCGTCGCCGCGAGCCGAGAGGACAACCCTCGCGAGCACCCGGTCACCTCACGAACCCACGCAGGCGTCACGACCACGTCCGGCGTGCGCGCTGCCCGCGCCACTTCGAGGTAGTCCGCGAAGGACGTCCTCGGCACAGGTGGAGTCGGCTCCTTCGGGCCAGTCGGCGCGGCGTTCGTCACCGCTGCGCCAAGCTTGTCCCGCAGCTCGGTCACTGCCTCAGCCGCAACGAACACAACCAGCGGCGGCACAGAGTGCAGCACCACGAGCGCAGCCGAACCGGCCATGAACGCACCCCAGGTGTTCATGACGTACGTGGCCGCAAGCGTGAACCACTTCGCGCCCCGCACCCATCCACCCATCCGCACGCCGTACCGAGCGGTCACCTGCTCAGCCCGCAGGATGGCCAACAACACCAGCGACACCATCGGGTCCAGCAGCCAAGCCGCAGACCACGCCAACGACCACACCGCCGCACCGGCCGCCGCGAACTGCTGGACGTTGGTCATCGTGAACGCCAGCCCCAGCAAGATCCCGGTCCAACACAACCGGTCCACCTGCACCGCCACCCGCTCAACCGACTCACTCATCGCCGCTCACCTCGGCCACGGCGCGGTTCATAGGTAGTGATCATCAGCGCCCGCGTCAACGTGTAGGACGCGAACAGCGCAGGCACCACGAGCACGGCCAAGAGCAGCCAACCATCCCCGCGATAGGTGACAACCACCCACTGAACGACCACGATCAACCCCGCGTTGATCACCACTCGACCGGCCAGCGACACCAACCGCACACCGCTTCGCGCAGCACGAGCGGTCGCCTTGGCCCGACGAACACCCGCCCGCCACACCAACAGCAGCACCAGGACCACGCCGAGCCCGGCCAACACCTGGACAGGCGTCACGCTGAGGGCGTTCATGAACGCGGCCCCCTCTCGGCGCGTTCACCACGTTGGAGCCAGTGCGGGTACAACTCCCGCCGGTCATCGGCCGACAACGCACCCCACACCCCAACGGTGTCCTCACCGGCCGTGCGCAACTCCAGTTCCAAGCACTCGTCCCGCACCGGGCAGCCGGCACACATCCGCGCGGCCAACTCCCGATCGGTCATCTCCTCATCGGCCCACGGCGGCACGTCCGTGAACGCCCACATGCACAAGCCATCACGCTCGACCAAGTCGGCGAGCAGGGCGGTAGGCACCCACCGAAGCCGATCAAGCTCCCAGGCAATAAAGATCAGGTTCACGGCGTACCCCCGGAACCGGGCTCACCGAGCAGCCGAACCAGCACGTTCGCCGGCACGACGTACCGGCCGCGCCGACACACCAGGCGAACCGTCCCCACCCGGACCGCGCGGTGAACGGTGGACGGCTCGACACCGAGCAGCCAAGCGGCCTGACGAACGGTGTAGCCGGAAGAAGGCAAAGAAGTCCTCATGAGAGAAGCCCTTCGATTGATGAGCTGACGATTTCAGCTCTAAAAAGGTGATTTAGGCGCACTTGATGACGCGTTTGATCAGGCGTTGCGTGTACGCACGACGCAACAGCGGAAGGCGGCTAATCTCAGCGCTGAGGCGGAGCGCGGAGGAATACGTGTCGGAGGACTGGGCGGCAGTCGCCAAGGCGATCAACCAGCGGGTGAACGAGCTGGGCTGGCGTCAACGGGAGCTTGCGGAACGCTCGCACGTCTCCCAAGCCATAGTCCGCGAGGTCCAACACCACACAGTCGAACGCCGCCGCAGCCCGCGAACCCTTGAGTCCCTCTCGACAGCGCTCGGCTGGCACCCGCAACACCTCGACGCGGTGCTGCACAACCGAAGGCCACCAGAAGCCGACGAACCTGTGACAGACCCGGCCGACAGCCTGTGGTCCCGTTTGGACAGCGTTGAGCAACGGCTGAGCGAGATCACCGAACGCCTCGACGACCTCAAGTCGGACCTCGCGACCGTGATCGAACATGTCCGCGAACGCCGGTAGCCCAATGCGTTTCCGCTGGTTAGACCGCTTGTTTCCCATGCCGCTAATTCCACTGCGATTCGCGGCTGGAACCCATGCACCACCGATGCACAACCAGTGCAGGTTCAATGCATATCGCGCGCGGGGGTAGCGACGAGATGAGCTTGAACGACGGCTGGACCGGCCGAACCGCGTCCGCCCTCCAAGCCGCTTTGCGCCTCACTCATGAGGCGTTCGCCGAACACCTCGGCGTAGGCGTCCGCACGGTCGCGTCCTGGCACCAGAAGCCGGACCTACGGCCGAAGTCCGAGATGCAACAGCTCCTCGACACGGCACTGGACCGCGCGGCCCCACCGGTCAAGGCCCGGTTCGCCGCACTCGCCAACGAACCGGCCCTAGACCTCCCGGAAGGCGCGGCGGCCGACGCCGAAGTGCGACTGAGCGCAGACCCGACCATCGTCGCCGCGCTCGATTGGCTGGACGAACACGCCCACTGGGAGCCAGGAACCGCCCGCCGGGAAGTCGCCGCGCGGCTCGTGCGCCTGGACGTTGGGGCACTGCACGACCGAGGCGTCCGGCGCGGCCGGGTCAACCAGCGCGACACGGCCCGAGCGCTTGCCGACTACTACGGCGAACCCACCGACGACCACGGCCGCTACACAGCCCGATTCGGCACCGTCGAAGCGTCCACCACGGTCCTCACCCGCCCAGACTGGCTCGACCTCGACTGCCCCCTACTGCCCAGCCACGACCGCCTCAAGCTCACGGGCGTAACCCCGGACGATGATCTAGCGATGGACGAGGAGACCGCCGGGCGTGCAGCTCAGCGGTTGGCCGAAACGCTGGCACTGGGAAACCGCATGGTCAACATGCCCCTGTTCCGGCTGCTGGACGTAGGCGTGCGCAAGCACGCGATCGCGGGTTCCGTTGGCGTGACGAGCTTTGTGGGATACGTGGTGACGATGGACCTGCTCGAAGGCGAGCTGGTCGACGCGCTCACCACCGGCCAACCCACTTCCCGCGGAACGCTGCCCCTGCGTGACGCCTACCTACCGGACCTCGCCGGCGCCCTCAACGTGTCCGACCGAATGTGCGCCGGCGGCGCCCTCGCCCTTACAGCCATCGCACGCCCGGCCGACCCCTTCCGAGGCGCAGCGGACTACCTCCTGCTGGTGCAGGAACGCTCAGGCCACGTGATCAACGCCGCACGCCGCTTGGCCGTCATCCCGAAAGGCTTCCACCAGCCACTGACGGACTTCCGCGCCGACGCACAGATCGGCGCAACGCTCCGCCGTGAGATGGAAGAGGAGCTGTTCGGCCGCGAAGACATCGACAACACCGTGGGAGAGCAGCGCCACGCCGACCCCATGCACCCCAGCCGCCTGTCCGAGCCGATGCGCTGGCTCATGTCCGGCCCCGGTCGCCTACGCATGGAGTGCACCGGCTTCGGGCTCAACCTGGTGAGCGGCAACTTCGAGTTCGCCAGCCTGGTCGTCATCGAAGACGAGGAGTTTTGGACCCGCTACGGCGGTCAGGTTCGAGCCAACTGGGAGTCCTCGAACCTGCGCCAGTACTCCAGCCTGGACGCCGAGCTGCTGGAAGAACTCGGCAACGACGTAGCGTGGAGCAACGAAGGGCTGTTCGCGCTCATGCAAGGTCTCCGCCGACTACGCGAGATCGGCGGAGACCGCGTCAACCTGCCAACCATCGAATGGGAGATCAAGTGACCGCCAACTGGCAGGCTGGAAACGCCACCGAGGACGGCAGCGACACGCGCGGCTGGCTGGTCGGCCACTTCATCGACCCGTCACAGGGCATCCGCTCTCAGAAGGACGTAGAGGTCAAGTGGGCCAACCACCCAGCCGGTGACAAGCGCCCGGACTGGACAGCGGACGACCAGCGGACCACCCTGGTTTTCCTTGTGCAGGGCCACTTCCGAGTAGACACCACCGAGGGCAACTCCACCATGACGCGCCCCGGCGACTACATCATGTGGGGTCCAGGCGTCGACCACTCGTGGGAAGCCTTGGCGGACTCCACTGTCATGACCGTCCGCTGGCCGTCACAGACCTGACAGCTCAACGGCCGGCAAGTCCACCCGCGTCCCACCGATCTCCCGAAGCCGCCGAAGTCCTTGGAGCAACGCGAACAGCCCTTCGTTGCTCCAAGACTCGCGCGCCACCAGATCGTCAACCAGCTCGCCGTCAAGGCTCGAATAGAGCTGCAACCCAGCCGCTTCCCAGTTCGCCTCAACCTGACCGCCAAACCGTGGCCAGAACTCCTCATCCTCGATGACGACCAGGCTGGCGAACTCATAGTTCCCACTCACCAGGTTGAACCCAAACCCAGTGCACTCCATCCGCATCCGGCCGGGCTCCTCAGCAAGCCAACGCATCGGCGCTGACCAACGCCCCGGATGCATCGGCGAAGCCGCACGACTCTCCCCGGTAGTGGTATCCACCTCCGCGCGCCCAAACAGCTCCTCTTCCATCTCCCGAAGCAGCGTCGCGCTCACCGCCACATCACCCCGAACGTCGTTGAGCCGCTGATGAAAGCCCTTCGGGATGACCGCAAGCCGTCCAGCCGCATTGAGCACATGCTCAGACCGCTCCTGCACCAGCAGCGCGTAGTCAGGCTCACCCCGAAACCGATCACGGGGCCGCGCGATGGCACACAGCGCCAGCACCCCACCTGCACACGTACGCGCCGGCAAGTCGAGCACGGCCCCCAGATCCGGCAGGTACTCATCCCGCAACGGCAAGCCGCCATGACGCCGGCTAACAGCGTCAACCAGTTCGCCTTCAAGAAGATCAACCGTCAGCGCGTACTCAACGAACGGCACCAACCCCACCGTGCCCACCAGCGGGTCGCCCTGCTCGATCTCCAACAGCCGGTACAGCGGAAGGTTCGCCACCCGCACCCCTAGTGCGGCCGACTCGGCAAGCTTCGAAGCCGCCGCGTGAGCCATCGCACCACCCAGCTCAGGCCGCGCAGTCTCCTTGTCCCACAACAACCTCATCCGCTCGCTACCGTCTGCCAGCGGTCGAACCGCAGCCCACCACTCCGGCGCACCGAAGATCGTCGTCTTAACGCCCTGATCGCCGAGCCGAACCCGGTACGTGTCGTACCCGTCCACCCCATCGCGGTAGTAGTGAGCCAGCGTCCGCACAAGTTGCCGACGCCCAACCCTGCCCCGCGTCGCGCGCCGATCGAGCAAGGCACCAGACTCCAACCCGGACAGTCCAGACCGGACCTCAGCGCGACTCGTGCCAGCCGACCACCCGGCCCGATCGTCCAGCCAGTCAAGCGCCGCCGCGAACTCAACGTCCGCGCGGACAGGCGGCTCAGCAGTCGCGATCCTCGCCAGACCATCGTCCGGCGAAGGCACGGCCAGCAGCTCCTCAATGCTGACCTCAAAGATGCTCTCCAACAGCCGAGCGGTCACCTGCCGAACCGGCCCCAACGGCTCCCCAGACGACTTGCGCCCGGCCGCCAGGCGCTGAAGGTGCCGAAGCCCCAACGTGCCCGGTTCACCGCGCTCACGGGCGAACGTCTCGGCGTACTCGGCGAACTCCTCCAAGGTCATCCGCCGCTCACGAATCTTCTGCTCAAGCACCGTGCGAGGCGTCCGCATAGCCCCGCCTCCCATCACGTCAGACCAAGATCAGAGCTGACTGAGCGCTGACCACCTCTTGATTTCAGTCTGACATGCCCAGGCGTACTTGATTCCAAGCCATGCCCGTAGAGATCAGATAGGCGTCCCCGCAGCCGTCCCGCGTGTCCCGCCGACCACCATCGCGGGACACCTCTCAAATCCGCACTGAACAGCGCAAACACCCCTTCGGGACACTGGGACGCGTACCCGTAACCCCGTCCCGACGTGCACAAAACGGCTGTGGGCGGCACATCCAAAGATGCACCGCCCACAGCCGTCCCGTCCCACCCACTCCAACAGCGGAACGGTGCCCCTACCTCATGAGCAACTTCTGAACCACCAAGTCAGGCGTCACCCACACAACCCGCGCCGCCACCTCGTCCGACTTGCCGTAAGGCTTGAGCGCTTCCTCCGCCGTCTCGAACGTGCCGCAGGCCTTCCCATCCGCCGACACCACGTGCACCCACTCGTCGGCAGACACCCCGTAGCCCATCACCCGAGCGATCTCCGGGTTCGCCACCTCGTACTCCACCACAGTGAACAAGCTGGGAGCCGACGCCATGACCATGTCCACCACCGCCGGGTCATACACCTCAGAACTGAGGAACCCCGCAGCACGCCGAGCCTCCGCCACCTGCTCCTCCGTCACGCCGTCCCCGGACTCCACCGAAGCCGTCACAGCCGCTATGCCCATCACGTTCCCTCCATACGATGCCGACCAACAGACGACGGCCCCTCAAGCGCAGCCAGAAGCTCTTCCCGCGCCCAAACAGCCGCCGCAGCGCTCTCCACGCACTGCCGCACATACCGCCGACCAAGGGCGACGACGTAGAGCGGAGGCAACACCAACCAGACGAGGAACAACACGATCCCGCCCACGTCGATGCTCAAAGCACTCCACATCTTCACCGCCTCCTCCTCCAACTGAATGCAGTGACGAAACTATGCAGTATTTGCACCTATTGGGATGACACGCGCATGGCATGTGACGACATAAGGTGACCCGGAAGTCGTGAGGTTCGGGAGCGTGAAGATGGTTATATGACGCCCCAATGACCGTGCTTGATTGCGTTGATGAAGTTCTGTTGTGAACACCTAGCTCTTGAAGAAGATCTCCAAAAGATATCGTCGTCACTAGCCGCAAGGCTTGGAATTACCTGGGTTGAGACGTCGGTCTCCGATCCGTGCGCCAGACTATTCCGTACGGCAGTCGCGCATTCCCATATGTGGCTTGCATTCGGAGCGGCAGACTTGAGCCCCGCTGGTATGGGGTAAATCCCCGTGACGAGTTCATTTCCCAATGATTCCGGGAGGCTTCCAAAAAGATAGCCCAGGCGTTCGTTGAGGCGATAGTCGCCTCGACCGTCGATCCAACGAGTTAGCCACTTGTGATCGCGATTCTCGATGGAAGAGCAAGTTTTAGCGTGTCAAGTATTCCTTTCTTCTGGGATCGGTGTTCGCTGACTGGTACTGCACCCTGACCGAACCGTTCGCCGTGGAAGCTCTCCAAACTAGGAATCGTGAACATACTATCTGAAAGTCGCCGCCTAGTCGCAGGCCAGGAGATGACTCATCCGAAGCATATCCTGCCCGAGCGATTCACGTGCCCGACAGAAGCTTGTACACTACGCTCAACGGCAACAGCATAACGCGTGGAGATACCGTGAACGCTTCATGGCTAGCAGCAAGTGCAACAGTTTGCGCAACCGTACTGGCGGCACTATTTGCTTACATCAATACCAACAGAGTTCATCAGGCCCAGGAACGCCTCAAATGGATCAACGCCCAACTTGGCGAATTCTATGGTCCTCTCTATTCCATCGCACTGGCCGGAGAGGTTGCGTGGAAGCAATTTCGCATTCAGGTTCGCCCGGAGGGAGGGTATCTATTTGACTATGATCTCACCGAAGACGAGAAGCGGGAGTGGACACGTTGGATGAGCACTGTGATCATGCCAGCCAACAGGAGAATGTACGAGATTATAGTTACAAAATCGCACCTACTTGTGGGCGATGAAATGCCTCCGCTATTCCTACGCTTTTGCGCTCACGTTGCCAGCTACGAGGTACTCATCAAAAACTGGGAACAGAACGACTATTCGATAATCAACTCGCAAATCAAGTTCCCACAGGGTTACCGCGAGCAGATTTCTGAAACTTTCCTTTCCCTGAAGCGTCAGCAGCAGGACCTCCTGCAGCGCGTAGAACCTAGTCGTCGTCGCAGACTGCGCAGCTCGAAGTAAGATCACTAAGTTCACGACCCCACTTAGCGATCAAATCTGGAGTCTACCAATAAAGAAGTTCAGTCCGCGTAGCTCGCTATTACCTTCAATGCACGAAAGTCGGTCACTTCTAGCATCTTAAGCGTTGCATCGTTTTCCTGAATTTGCCCTAGCCACTTTCTTATAGTCGCACGCTTCTCACCAGCGCCCAGCGCAGCTAGCGCCATAACGCGAACAGAATGGGGCGTGCTGATATTCCTCATAGATGAACGCGCGATCGCACGGAGTTCAATGGGATCCCAAGCCGAAAGCCGTTGGCATGAAAGTGCCAGTTGAGGAAGTGAGGAGTTGGCGTCTGAAGCCATCCGTGCGAAAAAATCCCTCGTCCTCTTTTGTGGCTTCCTCCCACTAGAGAACATGCGGCCATACTGTGCAATGGACCATTGAAACGCCGCCCAGGGACTATTAACATATTCAAGATACCAATCCTGAAGGTCCCCCGCGTGAAAGTTTTCTTTAAACAATGGTGCTAGAACATCAGCACCATGGGGCATTCGATTAGCAGAGCTAAGCAGATCTTGCACTCGATAATTGATTCGATGATCGCGCATGCGCTTGGACATGAATTTCAGCGCTGTTCTGCTTGCCTTCTCAGGTGAGTCAAGAACGTTCTCAATAAGTTCTTCGAGCGGCTTTGACTTGCCGACAAATAGCGCTCCGTCAACAGCACTATGTTCGACCTCGCGTGCCTCCTTTGCGACATCCGACCCTTCCAACACATCCGTTTTTGCGGAGTTGAGGTTCAACCCTAGCGTTTGAGCAACCTGCTGCAGGTCTATCTGCGCTTGACGGGCTATACCCGGATCTTTGACGAACAGCCATATATCATCCATCCATCGCGCGAAGCTTTCATATCTAACCTTACTACTGATTACCCGGGGTAGCGGCTTCGCATATACATGCAGGACATCGTCAAGAGCGCTTAGGAACATGTTTGCCAGTGCTGACGACGCAGTCGAGCGCTGAGGAATGCCCGATCGATCAGGTATCTCACTGAAGCCTTCCAGCATCGATACGAGCCGTTTAGAAACTGCGCCCGATGACGACTGCTCTTCGATTTGATCGGCAAGCATTTGAACCGGAATGCTCGCAAAACACGACACGATATCTGTCTTTAGAGCGACAGGATACACACCTGCTAGCGAGCTCAAATGCGCACGATAGAGATTCCACTGCGTCTTGTTACGCGAGAAGACTCCGTTCTTCGGTTCAACTGCATGGAGTCGCCACCCAAAGGAACTTGGGCTAAGTTTGCCAATAAGATCAACGCTGAGTCGATCGATCAGCGCCTGGTAAGTAATCCTATCCAGCGGATCTAGAACCACAGCCGGTCTCGATCCCCAGTTTTCCTTTGGAACGTCAATCAGGGACACTTGACGTGATCGGACGGCCTTACAATTCTCCACAAAGAGATCCTGTTTCTTGCCCAGCAAGAACCCAAGCTCTGGCCAGCCCCAAGGATCACGATGCCAGTCGCCTGTGAATTCGTGACGCACATTCGCCGTGGCTTTCTCGATGTCTAGCGCCCTAAGCCAGTCAACAGCACCCATCAGCAAATTATCTCAAACGTGTACTCATCTGTCGCCAGCAGGGGTGGGCGAGGCTACGCTCAGCAGCATCCGGTTTACTGGAGTCGATGCGAACTGAACATGGCTCGAAGATGTTCGTTCGCGCCACTTGCGCATGCTAGATCAAGCCGTGTGGATAGTGAACAAGTCGCTCCTCGGACACATAATTTGCCCCACGATGTAATTCCAGGTCAGCTGGGTTGCGTCGTGGGGTTTCGTGTTTCCGGCATCGCGTCGAGCCTACCTGTTGGGCCTCGCTCGTGGGGGGTATGCCGGTGTGACGGCAGAAGGAGCGGGCGGCGCCCGGCTCTGCGCGCGGAGACCTGGTGACGGTGACCGTCCGGGTTGTCGTACGACGATGGGTCGTCTCTGCGGGCCTGGGAAGCGTCGCGGAAGTGGGCGGTGCTGAGGGCGGTGCCGTGGATCCTGGCGCGGTGGTGCCGTCGCTGTGGCGCGGCGGGGCGGCTCGGGCGGGTTTGTGCCTGGCGAGGTTGTCGCATGGGGTGGTGTGCGATCCGAGCCGTTGCGCTGTCGCTCTGGCATGTGGGTGTCTCGGGCTGGTCGGCTTCCGAGGCGACCGTATGGCTCAGGGCCAGGAGGAGTTGTCCGCCTGCTTCGTGGCCGGTGTTCGAGGACGAGGCCCGGGCCGGTCGTGGTGTGGGGCGTCGGCGTGGTGTGCGCGCTCGGGTGGTGGTGCGGTCGAGCACAGTGACGCCGCCGGCATCGCAGCGGAAGGTCAGGTCGAGCTCGTCGACCAGCTGTGCGGTGTGGTCGGCGTCGGGGTTGTCGGCGATGCCTGCGGCGGTGAGGTGCGCGGCGATGCGGGCGAACAGGTGGTCTTCGCGGAGGTAGAGGTTGCGCGGTGTGTCCGCGGGGCGCGTGTGGGCGGTGGTGTGGCCGTGGCGGCATCGGTAGGCGGGGCGGCCGTGGGAGCGGTGGGAGTCCATCTTCCTCCCGCACAACCCGCACTGGAGTCGACCTGCCAACAGATAGACGTATTCACCGCCGTCGTCGTCGGCCCGACTGTTGCTCTGTCTGGTGGCCTGGATGGTCTGAGCGGTGACGAAGTCCTGTTCGGACACCAGTGGCACGTGGGCGATGCGGGTCGAGATCGCCCAGGCGTGCTGCTCGTTGCGGACGCTGGCGCGTCGACCACTGGGCGAGCGGGTGGCGCGGTCGGCGCTGGTGCGGTTCCACACCTGGTGGCCGGTGTACCGCGGATTGCCCAGGATCTCCACCACGGTGCGCAGCGACCAGCCAGGATCGACACGACCCGCGTTGCGTTCCGAGGTCGCGTGCGATGGGCTTGGCACTGCCTGTTCGTTGAGATGGCGGGCGATGCCCGCGGCGCTGTGCCCGGACAGACGCAAGGAGAAGATCAGTTTCACCACGGGCGCCGTGCCCGGTTTGGGGAGGAGCCGCTGCTGCCGCACCCCGCGCCGCGCTAGTGCCCGGTTCGGGTGTGGTCCGGCGTCGACGAGTCGGTACCCGTAGGGCGGTCTGCCGCCAAGGTAGCGGCCCTGCTCGACGGTCTGCATGCGCATGGCGGTGACGACCCGGTGCCTGGAGCGCAGCACCTCCGTCAGGGAGCGCTTCGCGAGCAGCGCCAGCAGTGCCTCGTGCGTGGGGTTGTCGAAGTCCACCGGCCCTTCGGCCTCCGGCAACCACAGCTGCACTCCGTACCGCTCCAGCACAGCCCGGAGTTCTCGGACTTGGGCGCCGTCGAGGAAGGCGCGCTCGTACTCGCCGACCACCAACGCGTCGACCCGGTCCGCGTTGGCCGCGATGTAGCGCAGCATTGCCGCGGCCCGAGGCCGCAGGTGCCATGGGACCTGCCGGGAGCATCCGACTTCGAAGTACTCGCCCACGATCACGCCGTGCTCTCGGGTGAGTCTGCGGCCGATGTCCAGTTGCCATGCCCGGGAGGTGCGCGGGTCCTGGTGCCTGGTGTTCGCGGGTGGAGGCTCGACCGTAGAACAGGAACCGCAGACTCCCCACAGGAGCAGCATCCATCGCAGGGATGCCCGGTGCGGCGGTGGCGGCGATCCACTCGGCGAGCGTGGTGGGACGTGACAAGGTAGACACGGTCATGGCGCGGCTCTCGACGTCGGAGCTGATGCTGGACTCTGAGATGACGAGGTGTCCTCGTCGCGATGACAGGAAAGGCCCGAGATACGCCCGGTTGGCGCAGCCTTGAGCACTGTCGGCGGGTTCTGGCATCCGCGACTAGTAGGGCTTTGTCAGGTGCTGTTGACCTGGGTCTTCTGTGGGTCGGCTGTGGCCTGGACTGGTTGTCGGCAGATGTGGCAGATGCCGGTCCAGGCCGCGAGTTATGCCTGGAGTTGGCGCAGGACGGCGTAGAGGGTCAGTCCTGCGCAGCGGCTTTGGGGTGCGGCGCAGCTGCGTGCAGATGGCTTGCGCTACGGAGGCGAGGGTGACGTGGCGGTGCCAGTCGGTCCAGGAGCGGCCTTCGAAGTGGTCCAGGCCGAGGCCGTCCTTGAGCTCGCGGTAGTCGTGTTCGATGCGCCAGCGGATCTTGGCGATCCTGACCAGGTCGCGCAGCCGGATGTCGGCGGGCAGGGCGGACAGCCAGTAGTCGGTGGGTTCGGGTTCGCCGGTGGACCATTCGGCCGGCAGCCAGCACCACTCGAGCAGGCTGCCGTCGGAGGCGCTGGGGATGTTGCAGTCGGCCGGGCGTACCCGCAGCGCGAGGAAGCGGGAACGCATGGTCGCGGTCGGGTTGCCGATGTGCTTGAGGGAGCCGTGGCGCCAGACCACGAACCGCCCGGCCGAGCGTCCGGCCGCCGTCACGACGGTCTTGGCGATGACGGGCTTGTCGAGGAAAATCGTCTTCATCGACGGGCGCCCGGTGCCGGGCCAGGTCGGCGGGACCGGGGCGGTGTCGGCGGGGTGGACGCTGGTGGAGGTCAGACCGCAGCCGGTCAGCCCTGGCGGAAGGCGGTGGCGTCGCCGTAGGCGGCGTCGGCGATTACCGGCCGCTGCGGCAGGCCTCAGCCGAGCAGTTCGTCGATCATGTCCAGCGCCAGGCGCCACTTGCTGCCGTCCGCCTTTTCTCCCGGTGCCGCACCCGGTCCGGGATCGCGCAGCGGGTCCGCTTCCGGACGATCTCCGCAGCTGTCGACTCGTCGTCGGTCTTGGTGTCGTCCCAGGACTCGGGCAGGAACAACCGCCAATCCGGCGCGGCCGAGGCCCAGTCGGTGACGGCGTGCACACTGACCCCGACCTGGCAGGTGCCCCGCTTGCCCAGGGCGCCGCAGTACCTCCGCGCCGCCCCCGGCGAGGAGGTCCCGTCCTCAGGAAAGCCGGTGTCGGCCGCGGCCAACGCGTCCGGGTCGACGAACTCCGCCGCCCACACCGCCGATCGTCGGCGGACCTCGGTGTGGTCTCAGGTCGAGGTCGTGACGAACTGCTGGAGCTGCCGATGGTCGACACCCAGGCGCTCGGATATGGGCTGCTTCGACTTGCGCTTGTCGTCCAGCAACAGTCCACGGAGATACAACTCGCCCTTGCCCCGCTGCTCACGACGAACGAAGCCGCCGAACACCTCCGCAGCAAGGTCCTCGATCACCGGGCGAACCAGCGCTATCTGCCCCGGCCCCACCCATCAAGAAGATCACACCCGCGACACAGCCCAGCACCCGACCTAACAAAGCCCTACGGACAGATGCGTGGGAAATCGGATGTGTCATGACGAGCCCTCGCTTTCCGAGAGCAGTTCGGAGAACGCGTGCAGCCCTCTAGCCAGATCGACGCTGTCGCCACCGAAACCGAGTCGCACATGGCCGGGATGGTGAAAACACTCACCGGGCACGAGCAGAACCCCGTGCTCACGCATAAGCCGGTGACAGAACGCTATCGTATCCGGTATCGAGCGGAGTCGGGGGAATACGACCACACCGGCCGCCGGCCGCGCGTACGAGACAACTCGTTGGTGTGCGCCCATCCACTCGTCGACGACTTCGCGGTTACGGGCCGCCACCTGAAGCCGTGGGAGGAGCAGGCGATCCGCCGAGGCAACTACCTGACGGGCTACGAACTCAACGAGGGGAGACAATGCCAACGTGGTGTAGTCGCGTGTCGTCACACAGTGCTTCACGATTTCCGATGGGCCGATAGCCCAACCGAGCCGCAAGCCAGGCAGCCCGTATGACTTCGACAGTGTCCCGAAACTGATTCCCCGGTCGTAAAGTATAGACACGGCCGGGAGGGACGGCGCATCGTAGACAAGGTCCTCGAACGCCCCGTCCCAGAGCAGATAGGAGCCATACCGCTGCGCGATCTCCACTAGTTCACGCTGCTCCGCGTGGGTCAAAGTGACGCCGGTCGGGTTGTGCGGGAAGTTGACGACGATCATTTTGGTGCGTGCGGTGACGAGCCGCCGCAGCTCTTCGAGATCCGGCTGGAACTGCTCTTCGGATCGCAGATGCCATCGCCTGACACGGCAGCCGAGGGCATCCACGGTCGAAATCAGCGAGTGGTATGCGGGCTCAACGACGACCACTTCATCACCCGGGCCAAGGATCGAGGCAAATACCAGAAGTTGAGCCTCCGTCGAACCGTTGGCAACGATCACCTCCGACGCCGCCCCCGAACCCCACCGGCTCGCGATGAGCGACCGGAGCTCTAACGAGCCAGCCGATGGACTGTCTCTGAACGACACGCGGTCCAACTCTTCTGGCTCGATCCCGAGTAGCGAGCGGAGCTGTGCGAAGTCATACGGCTCTACTCCGCTAGAGCTGATGTCTGTCGACGCCTCGAAGTAATAGTCGCGCAGCCAGTCTTCAAGAGGTGCTGGTCTAAAGAGCACAGTGTCCTCCCAGGATTCGACTGAGCAGGTCCCCGTGTCGACCTCGCGACTTCCCACGGAAGGCGACTGCGCGTTCGATCGAGTTGTGCTGCGAAAGATGCGATTTATCAGGTGTTATCCGGAAGCGGGGTTCGAAGAGTGCCGAAGCGTCGTGTTCATCCAGCTCTAAACCATCGGCCCTCGCTACCGTCGTGACCTTTTCTGTGGGGTTACGGACACAGGCTAGAAGGACCGACTCCGGGCGACACGAGGGAAAGGCGTCACCGGTGTGCCAGCCCAGTGGGACGTCTGGAGCGATGCTCAACTGATTACCCTCGTCTTCCTTGATGGGTAGTACGTCCTGGGTGATCCTGCCGTTCTGTTGTGTCGCCCAACCAAAAGCGTCGCCAAGGAGGGCAGCATAGAGGGCCAGCAGCAGATCATGTCCGGCGACGACGGGGAAGGAAGCCGGTTCCAGCGGCCGGGGTCGGCCGATCACATCATCGTCGACTGGGTGCCCTGCAATGACGCCGTAGCCCGATTCCTGCCGACGGAACGCGTCGACGTACTCCTGCAGCCGCGGCGGTAGTCGGCGGGCGTGGACCGGAGCGTTGAGTAAGAATTCCTGATCCTCCGCGTTGCGGTGACGACGCCGCAGCATGGCGGAAATGTGGGAATGGGTCCGCTTCTTAGCGACCAGCCGACGATGCCGGCGCAGGATCGTGCCTGGCGTGACCAGGCGATGAAGACCGCGGCTCCCTTGAGTCCAAGCAACTGTCCCGTCGCGTAGCTGGGGGACGCGGCAAGGTTGGTCAACACAGACAACGTCGTTTATCCGATCAGTCGGGAGGCGGCCGTCGCGCGCATGTCCCGAGATTTCCGAAGGTCAGTCGTCACGTTGACGCGTTTGAGCCAGCGGTCAGTACCGTCGTAGCGGGCGGTGAAGGGCGCTCGACCGTGCACGGCGCGGTGGTTGTTCACGAAAAGGAAGTCACCCTGTTCCAGCACTATGTTCCGGAGATTGCGATCTATGACCTCGACGAGAGCTCGGAACGCGCGGTTGGCGTCCAAGTCCTCCTCGGGAATCTCCATGAAGTACGGATCGAGCCGCAGATAGGGATCGGTCGGCGATCCGAAGAGCACCGCCACCGGCCTGTGGTCCGTGGTGAGGCGCTCGATGTTCGCGAAACGCCGCCGGTCGGAGGCGGACACCGAGGAGTTGTTCCCAGGTCGATGCGACTCGTCCGGGACGATCCGAAACCGCTCCTGGAAGAGGAGGCCCAGGTCTTCCGGAGACAATGCTGAAACATCCAGTTCAGCCACGGTGGTCGCGACACGGTCCGGATTTCGCAGTGACGCCAGGATGAGATAGTCGCCCCGGTACGGGTGGAAGGCGTCCTCGGTGTGCCACGTCAGCAGCTCTCTGCTGCCCGAGCCGAGCTGCTCGTACTCGTGCTCCTTGATCGGGAAGGTGTTGTGGACGAGGTGACCATCTTGCTGGGTGACCCACCCGAACGGCTCACCAAGCAGCGCCGCGTACAGCAGAAGTAGGATTTCCTCCGGGAACTCGGGCCCTGGGCGTGCCATACCTCGCCAGTCCGCTGGGGTGGGGCCAATCCGCGCGGCATCCATCACGTGGCCCTTGACGATGCAGAAGCCTCGTCTGTCGGCAAGCGCAAAACGGCGGAGAAAACGCTGTGCCCGCAGTGGCAGCTTCGACGCATGGAAGGGCAAGTCGCACAGGAGATCCTCATCATCGACCGACGAGTAGCGTTGAGCCAGGGACGTGGCCAACTCCGCCGCCGCCTTCGCCTCCGCTGGCGTGAGGATGGCTACCTCGTCGGATGCTTCCGCAGAGCTGGATCTCATCATCTCCTCCGTAGGGTGTTCAACCCTGGAGCTCCGGTGGACTCGGGAGGTCCGAGCAGCCGCTCAGCGATCGGCAGCGCCTGGCCTGCCCGCTCGCAACTCGATGTGAACCCTAGCGAGGGGCGTTGCCAACTCGAGCTAAAGGGTCATGGGGGCATGATCGAGGTCGGGGCCTGGAGAACGACCCTTCCGTGAATGCTAGGGCGCGATCGGCTGAGCGTCCAGCGCGTCCGGTTACGAGATGTGGGTGAAGTCCGGGATACCAGCGTCGGTAGTCATGGGTGAGGGTGTCGTTGGGGGGGCGCGTTCTTCGAGCTGCAGGTACGGCAGCACCCTGTCGTGAAACAACTCTCGCCAACCGTCACGTCGATAGCCTGGTGTGTACGCCCCGACAGGGTGAATCGCGAGCTTCTTCTAGCTGGTCTATGGGCCGTTTGAAGGCCTGAGTTCAGGCCGCGGATGGCCAGGGACAAATGTGGGTCGGTTTTAATCCGTCGCATGGTGGCGGCGATCTGGGAGTGGCCGGCTTGGCGGAGCAGACCAGTCGCTGGGTTACGTAGACTGACCACGATGCGTAGTCGGGTGGCTTTCGGGCCCGCGAGGCATCCTTTCGGTGGCGTTGGCGGGATCCGCACATACCGGCGGAATCAACCCGCTTGATGATCTACAAGAGTCGCGGGCGCACGCTGCGGAGCCCCATCTACCCCTCGCTAAGGGCATGGGACCTGCCCGGCGGCGACCGCGTGCACCACCTGCCCGGCACCGCTGGTGACGTTCTCCGGGGGCCATGGCCTGCTGCGTGGATGTCACCGCCACTGCTCGGTGCTGACCTGAAGGCGAGGTGCGGCCCGGTATGCCCCTACACGACCGGTATTCCCCATGACCAGGCTCCGCGAACCCGAGCATGCTCGATCACTACATCGGACCATTGCGTGACGCTGGACTCGAAGGAGGGGGTTACTTATAGTAAACAGCGTGGCTACCGGGAGTGGTCTCAGATCGCTGGATGACGTTGCGGTTTCGCTGACTGATGCCGAGCATGACTCGATTCGAGAGGAACTGGGCAAGCGCGCCCGCGCGCAGCTAGCCCTGCCGCTCGACAACGAGGAGCTGCTCTCGGAAGCCAGACTCGCAGCGAGCCTGCTGCCCGACCGACTGCTCCGCGCGCTGCGCCGGTTCCGCCGCCACGGCAACAGCGCGGGGGCGATGCTCATCCGGAACATGCCCATCGACTCCCGACTCCCCGCCACTCCGCAGGACGGATACCTGGGGCATTGGAGCGAACTTCCAGTCACGACCTACGCCCAGCTCACGGTAGCCTCGGTGGTCGGCGATATCATCGCCTACGCCGATGAGAAGGCGGGCAACCTGATCCAGGAGATCGTCCCGATCAAGGGCGCGGAGGCGCGTCAGGAGAACTCGGGGACCGTCTACCTGGAACTGCACACCGAGAACGGCTTCCACCCGAACAAGCCCGACTTCATCACGCTGTTCTGCCTGCGGCCCGACCACGCGAAGAATAGTCACACCCTCGTGGGCGCCGTGGCCGAGGTGCTGCCCACGTTGTCAGCCGAGTGCGTGGCCACCTTGCGCAGGCCACAGTTCCGCCTGCGGGTGAGCAGCTCGTTCGGCGACCACGGGACACACCGGCTGACCCAGCCGGTCGCAGTGATCTCCGGCGCGGCCGACTCCCCGGAGTTCCTCGTGGACTTCCACGCCATGGAACCGCTCACCGACGATGCGGGTACGGCGCTGGAAGAGTTGAAGCGGGCGCTGCAGACCTCACTGCGGGGTGTCAGGCTTGATGCCGGCGATCTGCTCGTGATCGACAACCGTGTAGCCGTCCACGGCCGCACACCGTTCGCCGCCGTCTACGACGAGACGGACCGCTGGCTTCGGCGCTGCTTCGCTGTGTCGGACATCCGGCGCTCGCAGAGGGTCCGCGCTCCGGGGTCTCGAGTGTGCGACCCGCTGAACATCATCTGCTTCTCGCTCTACCCGGCAGACGCATCCGCCGCCGGGCCTCACACCCGAGCGGAGAACCAGGGATGCATCACTTCCTGACGAGCCTGGAGGAGATGGCCGAGCGACCTCCTCGCCACATGCTTCTGCTCTACTCCGGTGGGTTGGACGGGACCTACCTCCTCCAGCGGTTGCGGGACATGAACATCGCCGTGACCGCGCTCAACGTGCGTATCGGCGAGTCGGAGCCGTGCAGCACGGCTGAGGAGCAGGCACGTATGTTCGGTGTCCGAATCCGTGACGTGGACGTGACGGAGCAGTTCTTCGCCGAATTCCTCCCTGCGGCCGTGCACGCGGACGCCTACTACCAGGCGCAATTCCCGGTCGGTTCCACGCTCACCAGGCCACTCATGGCCCGGACCGCGGTGCAGGTGGCCTCGGAACTCGGTTGCGACGTAATCGGCCACACTTCGACTTACATGCAGAACAGCGCCATCCGGCTCAGCGGGTCGATCACCGCGCTGGCGCCCGACATCGGCGTCGCCGCGCCGTTCCTCGGCTCCGACCTGTCTAGGTCGGAGAAGCTCACCGCGCTGCAGGGCGTCGGGATCTCCTTCCCCGAAGGCATCCACAGCATCGACAGCAATCCGTGGACGCGGGTCATCGAGTGCGGGTCCTTGGAGAGTCCGGAGAACTACCTCGACGAAAGCGTATTCCGATGGACCCGTGACGTCAGCAGCGCCCCTGATGAACCGATGGAGATCAGCCTCACGTTCGACAGGGGCCTCCCTGTAGACATCGACGGCACGGTAATCGCGCTCGGCGACCTCGTGGAAAGGCTGAACGCACTCGGCGGCGAGCACGGCGTCGGCCGGTTCTCCGGTCTGGAGGACACACCGTTCGGAGTGAAGAACCACGAGATCCGCGAAGCCCCCGCCGCGACCATCATCATCAAGGCGCACCAGGTTCTGGCCAACGCCGTCTGCACGCCCCAGGAGCACGCGTTGCGTGGGACCATCGCCCGCGAATGGACCACCACAGTCGTACACGGCGGGTGGTTCAGCAACCTCGGCGAGAGCTTGGCGAGGTGCCTCGCCGACCTGGACCGCCCGCTGGCCGGGACCGTGCGTCTGCGGCTGCACAAGGGGTCACTCACGGTCTTGAGCGTGAACTCACCGAACGGGCTCTACTACACCCGGCTCGGCCAGGCGTTCCACGAGTGGATGAACGAGTATTCGTACACGCCCTGGTTGTCGCTGGCGACCTATCCCAGCCGACTGCGACGATCCGGCAAGGTGGAATGAGCATGGGTAAACGGATCCTCGCCGATCTGTCCCACGTGGTGCGACACGGGATGACCACCTACCCGGGGCTGCCGGGGCCAGTGATCGAGGACCATATGTCCAGGGTGGATTCCCGCAGCAAGTACGCCCCTGGGACCGAGTTCCAGATCGGACGCATCACACTGGTGGCGAACACAGGCACCTACGTCGACGCACCATTCCACCGGTTCGAGGGCGGCGCCGACCTCTCCGAGGCGCCCCTGTCGCGGTTCGTCGACCTGGAAGGTGTCGCTGTTTCTGCGGTGTCTCGGCCATCGGGCTCGGGCAGCATCGGCCCGGAGGTCTTCGAGGGGCTGGACGTGACCCACCGCGCCGTTCTCGTGCACACCGGGTGGGACCAGCACTGGGAGACCCCGCAATACGGCGCGGACGGCCACCCGTTCCTGTCCGCGGCGGCTGTTGAGTGGCTGGTGGCCCAGCGCCCCGCAGTGGTGGGAATCGACTCCGTCAACATCGACAACATGCTCGACCTGACGCGGCCGGCGCACACCGGGCTGCTCGAGGCGGAAATCCCGGTCGTCGAGCACCTGACCGGGCTGCAGCAGGTAGTGGGCATGCGATTCCGCTTCCACGCCGCCCCGATCGCGGTCGCCGGAATGGGCACCTTCTCGGTTCGGGCGTACGCGCTCATCGACGACCAAGGTGACGACCACGCGCGAGAGCCAGGATAACCCCAGCAGTATACGAAGGTCGTGGACCGTGGAAAAGCGCCACCTCGATCCCAGACCAACGAAGAGATCGACGCCTCGGCCCGGGAGATGATCGGCCAGGTGCCGAGCGCGCATCTTATCGGGACAGTGCGGTCTTTGGTTCGGTACGTGCGAGGATCGGGGAGGCAACGTTGTCCGGCAGTGAGGCTACTGCCCTGCCGTTGTCGGCAGGGCAACGTGGAATTTGGCGTGCTGAACAACAGTTGAACACACGTGATCGGGTCCACAAGATCGGTGAATACGTAGAGATACTGGGGCCGATTGACCCGAGGTTGTTCGAGGCGGCGCTGCGACGGGTTATCGCGGAGGTCGACTCGCTGCATGTCCGATTCGTCGAGGGCGGCGGCGGACCAGAGCAGGTTCTTGAGTCGTCATCGGATTGGCCCCTATCGATCGTCGATATCAGTGAAGACCCTGATCCTCACACGGCTGCGCAAGCATGGATGACGGCCGACATGGCGCGGCCGATGGATCTCGCCCGAGGCCCCCTGTTCAGCTACGCGTTGATCAAGTTGGGACCTAGCCGATTCTTTTGGTATCACGTCTATCATCAAATAGTGATGGACGCGTTCGGTTACTCCCTCATCGCGCGACGAGTGGCGGAAGTCTATACGGAACTCGCACGCTGGGGGACGTGTTCTCCCAATGGGTTCGGTTCGCTACGCCGGCTACTGGACATTGATTCTGATTACCGTGCGTCGAAGCGATTCGGGCAAGACCGAGCATACTGGACAGAGCGTCTCGCCGACCCGCCAGAGCCGATCAGGATCGCTGATCGACCATTGCGTACGCCGGAAAGTCGCGTTCATCTGTCGACCTTTCCCACGCTGCCCAGGGTGGATAGTTTCCAGATAGCGTCGCGTCGGACTGGAGTACGATGGTCTCGGGTTGTCATCGCGGTGACAGCGTTTTATGTGCATCGCCTGACGGGCGCACAGGATGTGGTTGTCAGCTTACCGGTCACGGCTCGGCAGGATGCTGTTCTCAAGGGTATACCGGGCATGGTCGCAAACGTGTTGCCGCTACGATTGCCGGTACGTCCGGACATGAGTATGCCCGAACTTACAAGACGAGTGACAGAGGGAGTCGACGAGTTATTAGCGCATCAGCGCTATCGGGGTGAGGATCTCCACCGGGATCTTCACCTACCCGGCGAAGTCGGGACACATTTCTCCCCGACGATCAATATTATGTCTTTCGACTACGATCTGCGCTTCGCTGGATACCGTAGCGCGATTCACAACATATCCCCCGGCTCTATCAATGATCTGACGATTTCCGTTTGGGGCAGGAGGGACGGTTCAGGACTACGGATTGGATTGCATGCGCAACCGGAAGCCTGCAGCGCTGACGACCTGGCCACCCATCAGCAGCGTCTAGTGCATCTTTTGGGAACCATTGCGGTCGACGACCCCGACCGCTCGATCAGCCGCATCGACCTTCTCACCACTCAGGAACGCCGCCAGCTGCTGATCGAGCACAACGACACCGCTTACCCGTTCCCGCCCACCAGCCTGCCAGGATTGGTCGAAGCTCAGGTGAGGGCCACCCCTGACGCGGTCGCTGTGGTGTTCGAGGACACTTCCTGGACCTACCGGCAACTCAACTCCCGGGCGAACCGGCTCGCCCACGCACTGATAGCCCGGGGTGTGGGCCCAGAACAGATCGTGGCACTTGCGTTGCCCCGCTCACCGGAGCTCATCATCGCACTGCTGGCGGTACTCAAAACCGGCGCCGCCTACCTACCCCTGGACCCGGACTACCCGCCGGCGCGGATCAACCTCATGCTCGATGACGCACAACCGGCACTCCTCCTGGCCGACACGCAGACGCTGGCGTGTGTCGCCGACAACACCGCCACACCACGGTTTTTGATCGACGACTCCGACACCCTGGCAATGCTGGACGAACACCCGGACGCCGACCCCGTCGACTCCGACCGCACCACCCCACTCACACCACAACACCCCGTCTACGTCATCTACACCTCCGGCTCGACCGGCGCCCCCAAAGCCGTCGTGATGCCCGCCGGTGGGTTGGTGAACCTGTTGCTGTCGCTCCAGCGATCCTCTGCGAGTGGCCCGGGCAGCAGGGTCGCGCAGTTCGCCGCGATCAGCTTCGACGTGTCGGCGCAGGAGATCCTGTCCACGCTGGCGTTCGGGAAGACGTTGGTGGTTCCCACCAACGAGGTTCGGCGCGACGCGCGACTGTTGGTGGACTGGCTGGATCGGCACCAGGTGGAGGAACTGCTCGCTCCGAACCTCGTGGTCGAGGCGCTTGCCCAGGCTGCCATCGAGGACGGGCGTGATCTCGCGCGGTTACGTGTCATCGCCCAGTCCGGTGCGGCGTTGACGGCGGGCCGCCAAGTCCGAGATTTCTACCGCCGTCAGCCGCATCGGCGGTTGCAGAACCAATACGGGCCCACCGAAACCCATACGATCACCGCCTACACCCTGCCTGCCGACGTCGCTGGCTGGCCACTGCACCCGCCGATTGGCCGGCTGTTCAGCAACACCCGGGCGTATGTGCTGGATTCCGAATTGTGTGCAGTTCCGGTCGGAGTTCCTGGCGAATTGTATATCGCTGGTGTCCAGCTGGCGCGTGGCTATCTGGGTCGGGCGGGGTTGACCGCGCAGCGTTTCGTGGCGGACCCGTTCGGTGTGGCGGGCGAGCGGATGTACCGGACAGGAGATGTCGTCCGGTGGCGCGGCGACGGAGCCCTGGAGTTCGTAGGCCGCGCTGATGACCAGGTCAAGATCCGCGGATACCGGATCGAGCCGGGCGAGATCGCTGCCGTGCTCGCCACGCACCCCGAAGTCACGCAGGCCGCGGTCATCGCCCGGGAAGACCGGCCCGGAGACAAACGACTGGTCGCTTATGCCGTGGTCGCCAATGAGGATCTGCAGCCGGATTCGTTGCGGGAGTTCCTGCGGCAACGGCTCCCGGAGCACATGATGCCTGCCGTGGTGCTGGTGGACAGTTTGCCGTTGACACCGAATAGGAAACTGGATCGTAGGGCGTTGCCGGCCCTCGATTACTCGGCGGCAAGGTCGGGACGAGCGCCGAGGAGCCCGCAGGAGCAGCTGCTCGCTGAATTGTTCGCCGAAGTGCTGGGGTTGCCCAGGGTCGGTGTCGACGGGGACTTGTTCGAGTTGGGTGGGCATTCGCTGGTGGCGACTCGGCTGATCGCCCGAATCCGCGCCACCTTCGGTGTGGAGCTGGAGTTGCGCGCCCTGTTCGAAACCTCCACGCCAGCCGGTCTGACCGGGCGATTGGATGACGCCGGGCCGGCCAGATTGGCGCTGACGCGGTATCAGCGTCCGGATGTGGTGCCGTTGTCCTTCGCGCAACGCCGGTTGTGGTTCCTCCACCAGCTGGAAGGCCCCAGCGCCACCTATCACGTCCCGTGGACGTTGCGCCTGTCCGGGGAGGTGGACCGCCCAGCGCTACACGCTGCGCTCGGTGATGTGATGGCCCGTCACGAGAGTCTACGGACGGTCTTCCCGCAGGTAGAAGGCACACCATGCCAACTGGTCCTGGACGCGCGGGCGGCCCGGCCATCGCTGAGGGAGACTGAGACGACCGAGGCGGCGCTACCGGAGAGGCTGGCCACCGCAGTCCGGCGCGGGTTCGACCTCGCCACCGAGCCGCCCCTGCGGGCCGAGCTGTTCACACTCGCACCTGACGAGCATGTGCTGCTGGTGGTACTGCACCACATCGCCAGCGACGGCTGGTCGATGGACCCACTGTCACGAGACCTGGCCGCCGCCTACACCGCCCGTCGTCAAGGTCAGGAGCCGGAGTGGGCGCCGCTGCCGGTGCAGTACGCCGACTACACACTGTGGCAACACCAGCTTCTCGGTGACCAGAGCGACCCGGACAGTATGGTCGCCACCCAGCTGGCCTACTGGACCCAGGCGCTGGCTGGACTGCCCGAACAGCTCCATCTACCCACCGACCGTCCCCGCCCGGCGGTGGCCTCACACCGGGGCGGTCAGGTGCCTGTGCGGCTGGACGCGCGGCTGCACGAGGAACTGACCGGGCTGGCCCGCCGCAATGGGGCGAGTGTGTTCATGGTGTTGCAGGCCGGGCTGGCCGCGCTGCTGTCCCGGCTCGGCGCCGGCGAGGACATCCCCTTGGGCAGCCCCATCGCCGGGCGCACCGACCAAGCGTCGGACGAGCTGGTCGGGTTCTTCGTCAACACCCTGGTGTTGCGCACCGACACCTCCGGGAACCCCACCTTCACCCAGCTGCTGGCCCGGGTCCGGACCACTGCGCTGAGTGCCTACTCGAACCAGGACGTGCCGTTCGAATATCTCGTTGAGACCCTCAACCCGGCCCGTTCCCTGGCCCGCCACCCCCTGTTCCAGGTCATGCTCACCATGCAGAACGCCCCCGAGGTCGGTGTCGACCTGCCCGGACTGCGGCTCACCCCGGAGCAGATCGACACCGAGGTCGCCATGTTCGACCTGCACTTCGCCCTGTCCGAGCGGCACAACACCCACGGCGCACCCCAGGGCATCGAAGGGGTCGTGGAGTACGCCACCGACCTGTTCGACCCGACCACCGTCGAGACCATCACCACCCGCTGGGTGCGCCTGCTCCACGCCGTGGCCGCCGACCCGAATCGACCGATCGGCCGGATCGACATCCTCGCCCCCACCGAGCGCCATCACCTGCTGCACACCGGGACCGACACCGCCGACCCGGCCCCTGCGACAACCCTGCCAGAACTGTTCCAAACCCAGGCCGCGGCCACCCCGCACGCGATCGCAGTGATCTGCGGGGACACCACCCTCACCTACGCTCAGCTCAACACCCGAGCCAACCAGCTCGCCCACGCGCTCCTCGGCCGGGGGGTGGGCCCCGAGCAGATCATCGCGCTGGCCCTGCCCCGCTCGGTGGACATGGTCGTGGCGATCTTGGCGGTGCTCAAAGCCGGGGCCGCCTACCTGCCCTTGGACCCCGACTACCCACCCGCACATCTGGCCTTCATGTTCACCGACGCCCACCCCGCCCTGGTGCTCACCCACATCCGCACCGCAGCCCGCATCCCCCAGGACATCACCACACCGCAATGGGTGATCGACCATCCCGACACCACCGAAATGCTGGGCGAATACCCGGACACCGACCCCACCGACACTGATCGCACCACCTCCCTCCTCCCACAACATCCCGCCTACGTCATCTACACCTCCGGCAGCACCGGCACCCCCAAAGGCGTCGTTGTGGCTCACCAGAACATCGTCAATCTCGTGATCTGGGCGGTGTCCGACATGGGCTCTGAGCGGCTGGCCCGGGTGTTGGCCTCGACGTCGCTGAACTTCGATGTGTCGGTCTTCGAGATTTTTGGTCCGTTGACCTGCGGCGGCAGCATCGAAGTGGTGCGGAATCTGCTTTCGTTGCTTGAACGCCCGCGGAAGAGGTGGAGCGGAAGCCTGGTCAGTGCGGTGCCCTCGGCGTTGACTCAGGTGTTGGCGCACGGTGGGGTGGAAATCGAGGCCGATGTCGTGGTGTTGGCTGGGGAAAGCCTGACTGCGCAGGGGGCGCGCGACATCCAGGTAGCGATTCCGGGCTGCCAGGTGGCCAACCTCTACGGCCCGACCGAGGCGACGGTGTATGCCACTGCATGGTACAGCGAGGGGGCAATTCGCACCGCACCGCCGATTGGTCGGCCGGTTTTCAATACGCGGTTGTATGTGCTTGATGGCCATCTTCAGTTGGTGCCGCCTGGTGTGGTGGGTGAGTTGTATATCGCCGGTGCCCAGCTGGCGCGTGGCTATCTGGGTCGGGCGGGGTTGACCGCGCAGCGTTTCGTGGCGGACCCGTTCGGCGTCGCGGGCGAGCGGATGTACCGGACAGGAGATGTCGTCCGGTGGCGCGGCGACGGAGCCCTGGAGTTCGTAGGCCGCGCTGATGACCAGGTCAAGATCCGCGGATACCGGATCGAGCCGGGCGAGATCGCTGCCGTGCTCGCCACGCACCCCGGGGTCACGCAGGCCGCGGTCATCGCCCGGGAAGACCGGCCCGGAGACAAACGACTGGTCGCTTATGCCGTGGTCGCCAATGAGGATCTGCAGCCGGATTCGTTGCGGGAGTTCCTGCGGCAACGGCTCCCGGAGCACATGGTGCCTGCGGCGGTGGTGATCCTGGAGGCGCTGCCGGTCACCCCGAACGGCAAAACCGACCGCAAGGCGCTACCAGCCCCCGAATACGGGTCCTCCGGTGCGGACCGGACACCGCAGACTCCACGCGAGCGGCTCCTCACCGAACTGTTCGCCGAGGTACTCGGCGCGGCTGCCGTCGGAGTCGACGACGATTTCTTCACCGTGGGCGGGGACAGCATCCTCTCGATCCGGCTGGTCGCCCGGGCCCGGGCGGCGGGAGTGGTGTTCACCGTGCGGGAGGTGTTCGAACACCGCACCGTCGCCGCCCTGGCCCAGATCGCCGACGACCTCACCGAAGTGGTGATCGAGGAGCCCGGCACAGGAACCGGAACGGTGACGCCCACGCCGATCATGCACTGGCTGGGCGAACACGGTCACCAGTTCGACCGATTCCACCAATCGATGCTGCTGGTGGTCTCCCCGGATCTGAGGGTGGAGCACCTCCAGACCGCGGTGTCGGCCGTGCTCGACCACCACGACGGACTGCGTTCCCGGCTGACCCACCGCGCCGGCGACCCCGGCGGAGGGTGGACCTGGGAGATCACCCCACCGGGCACCGTCACGACCACGCAAACGGTGCGCCGTGTCGACGCGACCGGTCTGGACCCTGAGCCGTTGCGGGCGGTCATCGCGCGGGAGAGCGCCGCAGCGGCGGCTCGGTTGGAACCCGAAACCGGGATGCTGATCCAGTTGGTGTGGTTTGACGCCGGACCCGACCGCACCGGTCGGCTGCTCGTGATGGTGCACCACCTGGTCATCGACGGGGTGTCCTGGCGGATCCTCGTACCCGACCTGGAGAGCGCCTGGCAGGCAGCCACCACCGGACACCGCCCCCAACTCGACCCGGTGGGGACCTCACTGCGCCGCTGGTCCCAACACCTGCAAGCCCAAGCCCACAACCCCACCCGGACAGCCGAACTCCAACTATGGACCCAGATACTGAAAGGACCAGACCCGCAGCAGCACGGTCAACGGCCCGAACCCACCGACCGCGCCACCCCCGAAGGACAGCCGGAGCCCGCCGACCGTACCGCCCCCGAAGGACATCTGAGGACGACTCTGCCGCCGGAGGTCACCGCACCATTGCTGAGCAGCGTCCCGGCAGCATTCCACGGCGGGATCAACGACATCCTGCTCACCGCGCTCGCACTGGCCCACGGGCACCACACCGGGTCGGACTGCAGTGCAGTTCTGGTGGACGTGGAAGGCCACGGCCGTGAGGAGGGGATCGCCGAAGGGGTCGACCTGTCGCGCACCCTGGGCTGGTTCACCAGCTTGTACCCGGTCCGTCTGGACCCCGGAACGCTGTCCTGGGACGAGGTCCGCGCCGCCGGACCGGGACTGGGACAAGCGGTCAAACGAATCAAAGAACAGCTCCGCGCGCTGCCTGATCACGGGATCGGCTACGGCCTGCTGCGCTACCTGAACCCCCACACCGCCCCGGTGCTCGCCACCCTGCCCAACCCACGAATCTGCTTCAACTACCTGGGACGCTTCCCCACCCTCGCGACCACCGAAACCGGAACCACCGAAATCGGTGATGCAGGGTGGGTCGCGGCCCCCGAAGCCGACATCCTCGACGGCGACACCGATCCCGGCATGGCACCCACCCACGAGGTCGAGATCAACGCGGTCGTCCGCCACCACCCTGACGGCCCACGGCTGGACGTGGAATGGAGCTGGGCCCCCGGAAACTGGTCCCGAACCGACGTCGAACGGCTGGCCGAACACTGGTCCCAAGCGCTGCACGCCCTCGTCACCCACACCACCCAACCCGACGCAGGCGGACACACCCCAAGCGACTTCCCCCTCCTCACACTGACCCAACACCAGGTCGAACACCTCGAAGCCATCAACCCAACAGGCCTGACCGACGTACTACCACTGTCCCCAATGCAAGAAGGACTGCTGTTCCACACCCTCTACGACCCCCACGGCCCCGACGTGTACATGGTGCGGACCGTCTATGACTTGCACGGCCCCCTGGACACCGCGCGGCTGCGCACCGCCGTGGCGGGTCTGTTGGAACGCCACCCCAACCTGCGTGCCGGCTTCTACCGCCTCGACTCCGGAGAGGCCGTGCAGCTCATCCCTCGCCACGTCACGCTGCCCTGGGAACAGAGCGACTTGCGAGGGCTGGACGCGGCCGAGGCTGAGGCCCGGGTGGCGTGGATGACGGCCAACGATCGTGCCCGCCGCTTCGACCTGTCCTGCCCGCCGCTGCTGCGCTTCACGCTGCTCCACCTGGGCCCCGAACACCACCGTCTGATCATGACCAACCACCACATCCTCCTGGATGGCTGGTCGACGCCGGTCCTGATCCGGGAACTGTTCACCCTCTACGCCCGCCAGGGTGACACCAGTGTGTTGTCGCGGGTCACCCCCTACCGGGACTACCTGGCCTGGCTCTCCCGACAGGATCGATCAGCGGCCGCGGCGGCTTGGCGCCACGCGTTGAGCGGGCTGACCGGACCCACCCGGTTGGCTCCGGTCGACCCCCACCGGGTACCGGTGGTCCCGCAATGGATCACCCTCACGGTCCCCGCTGAGCTCACCAGTGCCTTGCACGACCAAGCCCGCCGCCACGGTCTGACCCTGAACACCATCATGCAAGCCGCGTGGGCTGTCTTGCTGGGCCAGTTGAGCGGAAGCCGCGATGTGGTCTTCGGAGCGGTGGTCTCCGGCCGACCCCCTCACCTCGCCGGGGTCGAAACCATGATCGGGCTGTTCACCAACATGGTGCCGGTCCGGGTTCAGTTGGACCCCGCCGAAACGCTGATCGACATGCTCACCCGACTCCAACACGAACAATCGCGCCTGACCGCTCACCAGCACCTCAGCCTCACCCAAATCCACCACCAGGCCGGATTCGGTGAACTGTTCGACACCGCCATGTCGTTCGAGAACTACCCGCTCACCCACGACACTCTCCCCAGCCCTCACACCGGATTGCGGATCACCTCCCTCGACGACCACGATGCCACCCACTACCCCCTTAGCCTGGTCGCCTGCCCGGGATCTGGGAACCTACAGCTACGGCTGGACTACCGCCCCGACCTGTTCCAGCGGGCGGGCATCGAAAATCTCGCCGCCCGACTGATCCGCTTCCTCGAAACGGTGACCGGCAACTCGAACCAACCCCTCGGGACGGTGCAGCTCCTCGCCCCCACCGAACGCCACCAAGTCCTGGTGGAATGGAATGACACCGCCCACCCGATGCCCAGCGTGGCGCTACCGGAACTGTTCGAACATCAAGTAACCCGTATCCCTCACAACACCGCCCTCGTCTTCCAGGACACCGCTCTGTCCTACACAGAGCTCAACACCAAGGCGAACCGGCTCGCCCACCTCCTCATCGAATGCGGAATCGGTCCCGAGCAGTTCGTCGCCCTGGCCCTGGCCCGCTCGGTCGACATGGTCGTGGCGATCTTGGCGGTGCTCAAAGCCGGGGCCGCCTACCTCCCCTTGGACCCCGACTACCCCCACCAGCGCATCACCTTCGTACTCGCCGACACCGTGCCCGCCCTGCTGATCACCACCACGACGACCGGTCTGCCCGACACCCCCGGTCTGCCCCGGCTCGTCCTCGACGACCCCGACACCCTGATGGCCTTGGACGAGCACACCGGCACCGATCCCACCGACGCCGACCGCACCACCCCGCTGCTTGCCGCTCACCCCGCATACCTCATCTACACCTCGGGCTCCACTGGTCGACCGAAGGGCGTGGTGATCCCGCACCAGGCGGTGGTCAACCGAATGCTGTGGATGCAGGAAGCGGTGCCGCTGCACGAGCGTGACACGGTGCTGCACAGGACGTCATTCACGTTCGACGCCTCGGTATGGGAGTTGTTCGCGCCGTTGATCGCGGGGGCGCGGGTGCTGCTGGCGTCCCACGAGGACCAACGTGATGTGAGCACTCTGGCTCGGCTGGTCGCACGGAACAACGTCACCGTGATGGAGGTGGCGCCCTTCTTGCTGGCCCCGCTGCTGCAACAACCAGCCGTCGAGGACTGGCACGCGTTGCGGCGGCTGTATGTCGCCGGTGAGGCTTTTGCCGGCCACCTCTTGATGGAGTGCCGTAACCGCCTGGGCTCGACTGCCATCTACAACCTCTACGGTCCCACCGAGACCTGCGTCGACGCCACCCTCCACGCGTGCCGGGACAGCGACGCCACGACCGCGATCCCCATTGGTCGGCCGGTTTTCAATACGCGGTTGTATGTGCTTGATGGCAATCTTCAACTGGTGCCGCCCGGTGTGGTGGGTGAGTTGTACATCGCCGGTGCCCAGCTGGCGCGTGGCTATCTGGGTCGGGCGGGGTTGACCGCGCAGCGTTTCGTGGCGGACCCGTTCGGCGTCGCGGGCGAGCGGATGTACCGGACGGGAGATGTCGTCCGTTGGCGCGATGACGGGGCCCTGGAGTTCATTGGCCGGGCTGATGACCAGGTCAAGATCCGCGGATACCGGATCGAGCCGGGCGAGATCGCTGCCGTGCTCGCCACGCACCCCGAAGTCACGCAGGCCGCCGTCATAGCCCGGGAAGACCGGCCCGGCGACACACGACTGGTCGCTTATGCCGTAGTCGCCAATAAGGATCTGCAGCCGAATTCGCTGCGGGACTTCCTGCGCCAGCGGCTTCCGGAACACATGGTGCCTGCCGCGGTGGTGCTCATGGAGGCGCTGCCGGTCACCCCGAACGGCAAAACCGACCGCAAGGCGCTACCGGCCCCCGAATACGGGTCCTCCGGTGCGGGCCGGACACCCCGGACACCGCGTGAGCGACTCCTCACCGAACTGTTCGCCGAGGTACTCGGCGCCGCCGCGGTCGGAGTCGATGACGATTTCTTCACCGTCGGCGGGGACAGCATCCTTTCGATTGGGTTGGTCGCCCGGGCCCGGGCGGCGGGGATGGTGTTCACCGTGCGGGAGGTGTTCGAACACCGCACCGTCGCCGCCCTGGCCCAGATCGCCGGCGACCTTGCCGGGGTGGCGGCCGAAGAGCCCGGCACAGGGGTCGGGGTGGTGGCGCCTACGCCGATCATGTGTTGGTTGGGTGAGCATGGTGACCAGTTCGACCGATTTCACCAGTCGATGCTGCTGGTGGTCCCCCCGGATCTGGGGGTGGAGCACCTCCAGGCCGCGGTGTCGGCCGTGCTCGACCACCACGACGGGCTGCGTTCCCGGCTGGCCTATCGGGCCGGCGACCCCGGCGGAGGGTGGACGTGGGAGATCACCCCACCGGGCACGGTCACGGCCGCGGGAATGGTGCACCGTGTCGACGTGACCGGTCTGGACCCTGAGCGGTTGCGGGTGGTCATCGCGCGGGAGAGCGCCGCAGCGGCGGCTCGGTTGGAACCCCGGACAGGGGTCCTGGTGCAGTTGGTGTGGTTCGACGCCGGACCCGACCGCACCGGTCGGCTGCTCGTGATGGTGCACCACCTGGTCATCGACGGGGTGTCCTGGCGGATCCTGGTGCCGGACCTGGAGAGCGCCTGGCAGGCAGCCACCACCGGACACCGCCCCCAACTAGAGCCGGTCGGAACCTCACTGCGCCGCTGGTCCCAACACCTGCAGGCCCAAGCCCACGACCCCACCCGGACAGCCGAACTCCAACTATGGACCCAGATGCTCAAAGGACTGGATCCGCGGCGGCCCGGTCAGTTCGTCGACCAAACCGCCCCTGAGGAGCATCTGAGGACGACTCTACCGCCCGAGGTCACCGCACCACTGCTGAGCAGCGTCCCGGCCGCGTTCCACGGCGGGGTCAACGACATCCTGCTCACCGCACTCGCCCTCGCATTGGTCCACGGGCACCACACCGGGCCAGGCTCCAGTGCGGTGCTGGTGGAGGTTGAGGGCCACGGCCGTGAAGAAGGGATCGCCAAGGGGGTCGACCTGTCGCGCACGCTGGGCTGGTTCACCAGCTTGTATCCGGTCCGCCTAGACCCCGGAACGCTGTCCTGGGACGAAATCCGCGCCGGTGGACCGGGACTGGGACAAGCGGTCAAACGGGTCAAGGAACAGCTCCGCGCGCTGCCTGATCACGGGATCGGGTACGGCCTGCTGCGCTACCTCAACCCCCACACCGGCCCGGTGCTCGCCACCCTGCCCAGCCCGCAAGTCCGCTTCAACTACCTGGGACGCTTCCCCACCCTCGCGACCACCGGGGCCGGAACCACTGAAACGAGTGACGCGGGATGGGTGGCGGCCCCCGAAGCCGACGTCCTGGACGGTGACACCGATCCCGGCATAGCGCTGACTCACGGCGTGGAGATCAACGCGGTGGTCCGTGACTACCCCGACGGCCCACGGCTGGACGTGGAATGGAGCTGGATCCCGGGAAACTGGTCTCGATCCGCCGTTGAGAGGCTGGCCGAGTACTGGTCCGAAGCGCTGCACGCCCTCGTCACCCACACCACCCAACCCGACGCAGGCGGACACACCCCAAGCGACTTCCCCCTGCTCAAACTGACCCAACACCAGGTCGAACACCTCGAAGCCATCAGCCCATCAGGTGTGACCGACGTACTGCCACTGTCCCCAATGCAAGAGGATCTGCTGGCATACGAGCTTTACGAAGAACCAGTCCCGGATGCGTACATGACCCAGTTGGTGGTCGAGCTGCGTGGAGCGCTGGACATCGGCGCGTTGCGGGCGGCAGCCCAAACCTTGCTGCGTCGTCACCCCAACCTGCGTGCCGGCTTCTGGTACGACGGGCTGGACGAGCCGGTGCAGTTCGTGCCGGGCGATGTCCGGCTGCCTTGGTCGGAGAGAAACCTCAGGAGCATGCCAAGGCACGAGCACGCGAGCGAGGTCACGCGGTTGCTGGCGGCCGACCGAGCGCGCCGGTTTGCCCTGACCGAAGCTCCGTTGATGCGTTTCACCGTGCTGCGCCTGGGCCCACAGCTACACCAGCTGGTGTGGACGGCGCATCACATCCTGGTGGACGGCTGGTCGGTGCCCGTGTTGCTGGATGAGCTGATCTCCTTGTACCGGCTGCCAGATGAGAGCAGGTTGACGTCGCCGACGCCATATCGGCAGTACCTGACCTGGCTGAGGGCACAGGATCGGGCTCAGGCCGAACGGGTGTGGCGGGACATGTTGGCAGGATTGGAGCATCCGACCCTGGTGACACTGCCGGAGCCCACCCGACGGCCCGAGCCGCCGCAACACGTCGCGGTTGAGTTGTCCGAGAAGGTGACCCTGGACCTCCAACAGCGAGCACGTCAGCACGGTCTGACGATGAACACCATGGTCCAGGGCGCTTGGGCCCTTGTACTGGGGCAGCTGACAAATCGTGATGATGTGGTGTTCGGAACCACCCTCTCCGGTCGCGCGCCGGAGATCGCCGGTGTCGCGACGATGGTCGGGTTTCTCATGAACACCCTGCCGGTGCGGGTGCGGTGGGATCCGGCCGAGAACCTCGCGCAGATGCTGGCACGAGTGCAGGACTTCCAGGCGATGATGACCCAGCATCAGAATGTCCGCCTGGTCGATCTTCACCGGTTGACCGGCATGGGCGAACTGTTCGACACGGTGACGGTATTCGCGAACTACCCGAACAGCCCCCAGACAGCAGCCAACGGGTTGCGGGCCACCGTAACCGAGGACCATGACGCCTGGCACTACCCGCTTCGTCTGATCGCGGTGCCAGGGCCGAAGTTGGCACTGGAGCTATGGTATAGGCCCGATCGACTCGGCCACGACCCCGCACGGCAGATCACTCGACGCGTAGCACAGCTGGTGGAGACGATGGCGGCGGATCTCGCACTACCCATTGGAGAGATCAATGGCCGCTTGTTCGAGGAGCCTCCTCCCACAAAAACACAAGGCCTCGATTCGACAACCCGGAGAGGCAAATCAACCATGACAAATTCCTGTGAGGACCCTGAGTAGGGTGGGAGGCCGACCAAAACCGCGGTGCGACATGAGGTCGCAGGGCGCCATGAAGCGGCGTGAACCGAGGGAGGTGCGAGACATCTCGCTAGGGCCTCCTGCGCCTACCCGCCAGACGACCCTGGGAAGTGGCGTGGCTACAGCAGTGGGCTACTCGGCTGATCGAGCAGGCTCGAGAGGGCACCTGCTATTCGGCTCGCGCTGGCGCGAGCTCGACCGGAGGAGGCAACACGGCCATACCGATCCCCGGCTACGCCCGAGGCTGGCGCAAACAGCGGCGTGATGCGGACAGGGCGGGTCTCCGTCCTCCGGTGGGGACCGACAAGACACCACGGACACGCCGACGGGCAACGCATCGACTTCAAGCTAGGCCGATCAGGTGATGACCGTCGGGTTCACGCTGTCGGCCGAGATGGTCACCAGGGTCCGGTGGCGAGGCCGCGCGTGACACCTCCAAGCACGTCGCACTGACGAGACCACCGGTGAACCGGCACACCGCAGCACGCTTCGACGGCGATCAGCAGGCGGTTCCCTTCCCCAACACTGCAGGAATGCTCGAACCTGCGCACCTCCGTCCCACTTTAAGAGCTGGTCTCACGTGGTGGTTTTGGTGAGCTGTTTGAAGCAGATGAGGGTGGCGGCGAGGGTGGCGAAGGCGCAGTAGTTGTCGGCGTGG
>NZ_JACHJN010000011.1 GCF_014203665.1 Saccharothrix tamanrassetensis | reverse complement strand
ACCCGAAGTCGCGGCCGGCCCCCCCACCCCGGGAGAACCCCCGCCCCCCGGGCGGGGCCCCCGGCGCGCGCGCGGGCCCCCCCGGGCCGGGCGGGGGCCCGCCCCCCCGCCCACTTCTCGCTCGCGGCGGTCGGGACTGCGCGAGTCGGGGCGGCGCTGGTCGGGACTGCGCGAGTCAGGTCTGCGCGAGTCGGCTCCGTGCGAGTCGGCTCCGCGCGGTCACACGGTCGTCAGGTACCAGCGCTGGTTCGTCTGGGTGTTGGCCGCCATGCACTGCCACTGCTGGACCTGGGCTCCGTTCCAGGTGGCCCCGGTGCCGCCTCGGACGTCCAGGCACTTCCTGCTGTGCTGGGCGACGACGAGCAGGGTCGCCCCGCGGTCCTGGGTGAACAGTTGCCACCGCTGGTTGCTCTGGCTGTACGCGACGCACTGCGACTGCTGGACGTCCACGCCGTTCCCGGTCGCGCCGGTCCCGCCGCGCACGCCGAGGCACTTGGCGCTGTGCCGGGCGGTCACGTAGTAGGTGTAACCGTCGCCGCTGTCGGTGAAGTACCAGTGCTGGTTGGTCTGCGCGGGGCCCATGCAGGCCCACTGCTGGACCTGCACGCCGTTGCCGGTGGCCCCGGTGCCGCCGAGGACTTCGAGGCACTTGTCGCTGTGCGCCGCGCGGACGTTGAACGGCCCGAAGACGCCCATCGTCCTGACCGTGCCGTCCTGTTGCCGCACCGGCTCGGTGGTCTGCTGGGCGGCGTCGAAGGTGAAAGTCTCCGCGACCGGCGCGGCCTGTGCGGTGACCGCCAGGCCTGTCGTCGAAAGGATTCCGGCAACCACTGCCGCGAGAATGCGGAACCTGGTGCCCATGGTTCGGTCCTCCTGGAATTCAAACGTTTAATTGTGATGGCACGCCGGGTCGAGGGTGCGCAGAAGTGCTGTTTCCGCAGGTCTGCGGCCTGGTGAACGCCCAATTGGATTAGTTGATTTCTACTGGTGAATTCCCGTTCGGGGCGAACGTTCCGTTCCTTGTCGGCGTGTGGCCAATTCCTATCAGGGCGTCGGTCGGGATCGCAAGGAGGCGGCTTGATTTAACAAGTGGTTCCATCGGATGACGGCATTTTTTGCCGTTGTGCCGTTGTGCCGTGGTGTCGCCGGTTCAGCCGGAATCCTGGTGTCCGACCAGACCGCACCGCCAGGCCCACGACGCCACCTCGACCCGGTTGCGGGTGCCGAGCTCGGCCTGGACCGACGCGAGGTGGGTCTTCACCGTCGAGAGCGAGATGTGCAGCGGGCTGCGATCTCCGGGCTCGTCGGCCGCGCGCGACCCGGGTGGTGTGGATGCATCGGTGACGCCGGGCATCCCGGAGGGCGCTCGACCGCTGTTGACGCTGGGATCGCCGCTCCGGTCGTGGCGGGGGCGGTCGTCGCGCTCGCGGCGGCGGCGACGGGCGGGTCGGCGTTGCGGCGTGTCGAAGCGCGTGCGCGAACCCCGGGTCCTGTCGGCCGACGAACCGACCGGCGCACTGGACACCGAGCCGGCAACGTGGTGTTGGACGCGCTGCGCGGGGCCACCGAGCAAGGCTGCGGCCTGGTCCTGGTCACGGACGACCGCGAGCACGCGCGCCGAATGGACACAGTGCGCGAACTGGTGCGCGAACTGGTCGGAGGAGGGAGACGCGCCGAGGGTGATCGAACGGATCCTGGCCGGACGTTCAAACGGGTCGCGACCGTGAGCACAAGGGCGGTCATCGGCGAACCCGGCGTGCGGCCGATCAACGAAGGGGTGCTGCCGTGCGACTGTCAACGGAGCGAGGTGGCCGACCGCTGGACGGACGACTGCGTCCCGACCGAGCGCGAGGCCGACGGCAAGGCGATCGAGGGGAACCTCAAGGCCGTCACCGGTGACATCCGCGTGTTCCGGCCTTGTCCCTGCCGTTCCGCTGTGGTGACCCGGTCCGGGTCACCACAGCGGAACATCGAGGCACACCAGTGACGACCGTCTGGTTGTTGCTGCCATGAGGGACAACTCCGACAGGTTCACCGCTGTCGGGCGGTCGTGGCTGTGCGGTTCAGGTCGTCATCGACACCGACGAAAGCGTGACGGAAGTGCCCGCCACCCGGTTCGGTGACGACTCGTGTGCCTGCCGGTCCTAGTCGTCGTCGTGGTCGTGGCCGTAGTGGTCGCCGGCGGAGGCGCTGACGTGACCCGTACCCGCACCTTCCGGGCCCGCCCACGAGAAGTGCTCGTGGTAGTACGAGTGGTTGTGGCCGTCGGTGCCCGACCAGACGCTGTGGTGGTAGGCCCCGTACGGCCCGGCCCCGGTGTGGCTCTGGTGGTAGTCGGTGTCCGCGGACGCGAGGCCCGCAGCGCCGATGAGCAGGGGCGCAGAGAGGGCGCCGGCGGCGATCAAACGGTAAAGGGTTCGCACGGAAAAACCTCCATCTGTAGTGGACCTAGCGCAATCATCGTCTCCGAGGACTCGTCGACACGCCGCCTGGCAACCCGATTGTGTGACAACGGTGCGGAGGTCGACGAACACCTAACCGGACGGACTCCGGTGTCTTGTCAGCAGTTCGGGTGTCGACCATTGGCGTCGGACAGCGGTGTGGTACCGGCGGACGACTCCGTTCCGAGTCCACATCGGACTGTTCGGCCCAATCGGGTCACGCTTGCTGGTGAAGCCGTTGGGGGAACGGGCTTCCGTGCGGATCGCGGTCGAGCAGGGCACGCAGGACGTCTTCGGCCACCCGGTCCGGATCGCCGTCGACATCGCGGGCGTACCAGGCGCAATAGCCGTCGGGGCGCACCAGCAGGGCGCCGCGGGGGCCGAGGTTGTGCTGCTCGGCGACGTCCGGGTCCAGGTGGTAGACCTCGACCGCGACGTCCAGGAGCCCGGCGGCACGGTGGACCGCGGTGGCCCAGCGGTCGCCCGCGGAACCGACGAGCAGCACCGGGTCGGTGCCGTAGAGGTCCAGAGTGGACAGCCCGGTGTCGTCGTCGGAGTCGACGTACACGTGCGGCGCCCTCGTGCCCGGGGTTCCCGCCGGGAACGGCGGAACGGGCGTGCTGCCGGTGCTCCCGGGTACGGCGGTGGAGGTGTAGCGGTTGCCGAAGACCAGGCTGTCGATGTCCGCCGCCGGCTCGGTGTCCAGGTCGGGCAGGCGCCAGGTCACCCTGGCGCGGGCCAGGGCCTGAGCGGTGGCGCGCTCGGCGACCGGACGCCGCTCGGCCTCGTACGTGGCCGCCAGCCGGGGGCCGGCCGCCCCGCGCAGCACCAGGGCGAGCTTCCAGGCCAGGTTGTGGGCGTCCTCGACGGCGGTCAGCCCGCCCAGGCCACCGGTCGGGGGCATCAGGTGGGCGGCGTCCCCGGCCAGGAACACCCGGCCGCGACCGTAGTCGCGCGCCAGCCGGGCGCCGATCGGGAACGTGAAGACCTTGGTGCCGGAGCCGGGGACCTGCTCCAGCAGCTCCACGTCCAGGTCGGGCAGGCCGGTCGCCGCCCGGACCCAGGCGGCGGGGTCCGCGTCGCACCGGTCGGGTCGGGCGGTGCCGAAGAACCAGTGCTCACCGCTGTCGTCGAGCGGTCCCAGCGTGGTGCCCGGCGCCGGTTCGCCGAGGTAGGCCATGCCGATGCGGCGTCCGCGCAACGCGGGGGACAGGTCGGCGCGCACGTGCATGGTCGCCATCCGGAACAGCGTTCCGGGCCCTCGGGACGCGATGCCCAATGCCCGCCGCACACCGCTGGAGGCGCCGTCCGCCGCTATCGCGTACCGGGCGCGGACGGTGTCCTCCGCCCCGCAGCGGCTGCGCACCCGTGCCGTCACCCAGTCGGCGTCCTGCGCCAGCGCCACCAGTTCGACGCCGAACAGCACCCGCGCGCCGAGGGATCGTGCCCGGTCCACCAGCAGGTGCTCCAACTCGTCCTGGGCGATCGGGGCGAACGCGCACGGCGACCGCGCGTCGGTCGGCTCCCCGGCGGTGACCTCGCTCAGCGGTCGGTGCTCCTCGGCCAGCGTCCGGGCGGACACGGACACCAGCTCGCGCGGGGTGGCGGTGGGGCACCGGTCCAGGATCGCCCGCTCCAGCCCGGCCTGGCGGTACACCTCCACCGCCCGGGGCAGCAGCCCGCGCAACCTCGGGTGCGCGAGGATGTCGTCGCGGCGCTCCAGGACGAGCGACGGTACGCCGTGCACGCCCAGGAACACGGCGGCGGACAGGCCCGTCAACGCGCCGCCCACCACCAGCACGGGCACTTCGCGCATGAGACCCCCGGTCACGGGTGTCCGCCCACCTCGGAGGGCGGGCGGACACGTCGACGTGGATCAGTCCTTCTGCATGTGCCACGGGGGCCACAGTCGCTGGTCCCGGGACGGGGCCGTGGCCTTGGGCGGGTTCACCGTCCTGGCCTTGGACAGCCTCTTCTTCAGCTGCTCGGTCATGAGCGTTCACCTCCCCTCTGCGCGTCGTGCGGCAACGGGCCGGCGAACCCCGTGCTGCGGTCAGAGCGCCCCTTCCACGAGCACTCCTCGCCGCACCAGGTCCGCCAGGCACGTCCGGGCCTGTTCCAGCGCCTGCTCGCGCGGCACCTGCCCGGCCACCGCGTCGGCGTACTCCTCGGCGATCCGCTCGCCCGGAGCGCCGTCGCCGAGTTCGAAGAGGTACCAGCCCGCCAGGTTGAGCCAGTGCACCTTGGGCGGTCGCGGGGTGAACACCATCAGGGTGTCCGCGGCCTCCACGGGCCGCACCCGCAGGCCGGGGGCGTGGGAGTAGGTGGCGCGGGCGAGGTCAGGCATCGGCGGCCGCCCGCGCCGCGCCCAGCAGCCAGGTCACGAACTCGCGCCCGTGGTCGGTGAGGGCGGCGCCGACCTCGCCGAGGAGCTGTTCGCCCAGGTAGGTGGCCCGCTCGGGCGCCACCCGGTACAGCGACGCCCGGTCGCCGGGTTCCGGCGCGCCGAACCGCTCGACCAGCTCCGGGGTCAGCCGCGTGCGCACGGCGGCGTCGAACAGGACCTCGTGCGCGTAGACGTGGAAGGCGCCCAGTGCCCGGTCGAGCGCCCACTCGTTGGGCGCCACCGCGGAGGACCACTTCAGCCACGGCACCTTCACCTTCGGTCCGTCGGGCAGCCGGTCCGGTTCCTCGAACACGCTCGCCGAGCGCTGGATGTCGAACAGCTTGAGGTGCAGCCCCTCGTGCAGCGCCGACTCCGCCAGCCGCCACGGCCGGGACGTGCGGTCGGGCGAGAAGAACACCACGCCGGGGATGCGCCCCACGTTCCCGGCGAGGAAGGTCTCGCCCTCGGTGCGCACGTCCACCTCACCCAGCCCGGTGTAGTGCGCCCCGATGCCCGGACCGAGTTCCGGCAGCAGGGCGCACAGGGCCGCGAACCCGGCCTCCAGCTCGCGCACCGCCCGCGCCGAGGGCGGCAGCAGGTCACCGGGGACGCCACGCAGGAAGTCCCGGTCGAAGGCGGCCAGGAAGGTGCGCCCCAGCGGTCCGGTCCGCTCGTCGCCGGGGCCGCACAACCACACCCGGCGTCCGGGCGCGACCCGCACCGCGTGCCCGCCGGACAGCTCGGCCCCCGTCGGCGACGCGGCGGTCCCGTGGGCGTCCAGCGCGTCGCCGACCAGCCGGAGCATGGTGACGACCTCCGACCACGCCCCCTCGTCCAGGACTCCGCGCTCCAGCCGCGACACGGCCTCGTCCAGCGTCACCCGCACCAGCGGGTCCTCCGCGACCCCCGTCGGCACTTCGCCGTCGGGGCCCCGGATGCCCGCCAGCAGCCCGGCCACCGCGGCGGACCGCTCGCTCAGCAGCTCCAGGGCGAACCGGTAGAACTCGACGGCCTTGAGGGCGATCAGCCCGGCATCCCCGAACTCCGGATGCCCGGCGAGCTCCCGCTCGACCGCGACGACGCCGTCCGCGACCACCGGCATGAGACCTCCCCGACCCCAGTGGAGGGCACTGCGGTCCACCGGCGCGCGACCTGACGTCGTCCCCGCGTGACCGTGCACCTCCAAGTCCCAACCTGGCAGGCTCCGGCACCGGACCTCAATGCGCTGATCGGTTGAATTCGCTGGTTCTCTTCTGGCGTAAGCGCTTGAGTCAACCAAGCTGTCTACAAAGGACTGTTCCAGGTGGGGTCGACTTCCGGTCGCGGCCGTTCGGCCGGGACTTCGGCGGGATGCCGGCTCCCGGTCGTCCCGGTTCGAACGCACTTCCGCCGGTCAACCGACAGCTCCGGCCGCGTCCTTCGGCAGCGGCAGCCCCAGTTCCTCCGCGAAGAACGCGAGCTGTTCGGCATCCCGCCACAGCAGGTCCTCCGGCGTGGTCTCCGTGATGTGCCCGGCCGGGCGCACCCGCAGCAGCACGGGGTGCCGGGAGGACGTGGCCCGGCGCAGTCGGGCGGCCATCTTCCGGCCGTGCCAGGCGGGGCAGCTCCGGCCCGCCGCGCCGCAGTCGAGCAGCACCGCCGGGTAGGCGGTGCCGTCACGCACCTGGTGGTAGGGCGAGTAGGCCCGGAGCACCGCCGCGTCGGACGGGTCGCGCGGGTCGCCGAGGTCGGTGGCCACGATGTCGGCCATGGTCGCCGGGTCCTTCCGGCAGCGCAGCAGGTCCAGCACCGGCATCATGGCGACGCAGGCGCGGAACAGCCCCGGGCGCTGCGTCACCGCCACGGCGGCGGGCAGCGCGCCGAGCGAGGCGCCGAACACGCCGAGCTGCTCCGGTGTCGTCCAGCCCTGGTCGACCAGGTGCTCCGCGACGGTGTAGAGGTCGTCGAAGGTGTTCTGCTTGGTGTGCCGCCGGGCCCCCTGCCACCAGGCGGTCCCGTACTCGCCGCCGCCTCGCAGGTGGGCGTGCACGTAGACGCCGCCGAGGTGCACCCACGCCGCCGGCAGCGCGAACAGGTACGCCGGCAGCCAGGCGATGTTGAGCGCGCCGTACGCGCCGATGATCAACGGTCGCGGTCCGGGGTGCCCGGCCTCGCACACCACCTTGTACGGGATGCCGTCGGCCACTCCGGTGCGCATGACCGCGCCGTCGACCGAGACCTGCTGCGGGGTGACCTGCCGCGGCGCCGTGTCGCCCGCCGAGTAGTGGTAGGTGGCCGGCGAACGGGTCAGCGAGGAGAACGAGAACGTGCACCCGTCGCGCGTCGCGGTGACCATGCCCTCGTCCCGGCCCGGTCCCGGCCAGACCATTCCCTTGTCCGGCAACGGGATCTCACCGAGCACGGTGCCGTCCGGCGTGATCCGGCGGAGCCTGCCGGCCCCGTCGGCGTACTCGGCCAGCACGAGTTCGGTCCCGATGTCCGCCACCGAGAACAGCACGCAGTCGCCGGCCGGCACCAGTTCCCGCCAGGCGGAGCCGTCCAGCGGGATCGCCACCACCCGGCCGTTGGCCGCCCCCTGGTCGGTGACCGCCACGAAGTCCCCGCCCACCACGGTTCCGCGGAAGCGCCCGGTGGCGTCCCGCAGGAACGGCACCCAGCCGGAGCCGTCCTCCAGGTCGCGCAGGAAGTTCGGCCGGTCCGAGTCGTGCGCGAGGGCCCACCGGCCATCCGGTGAGACCGTCACCCGCCGGGTGACCGGGTTCGCCGGCAACGCCTGGCGTTCGACCTCCGGCTCGGCCGAGAGCCGCACGAGGTAGCCGGTCGAGCGCGTGAGCTCGTCGACCACGCAGAACAACCGGGTGCTGTCCGGCAGCCAGGTGACCCGGTGGACGCCGCCGCACGGCAGCCCGGGCAGCAGGACCTCGCCGGAGTCGACGTCCACGACCCGGAACAGCGGCGGGTCGGCGACCGCGAAGGCCAGCCGCCGCCCGTCCGGCGACGGCGACCAGTACAGCGCCGACCTCGCCTCCCGGTCGGTCAGGTCGACCAGCACCCGTCCCGGACCGGCGGCGGTCTCGGCGACCTCCAGCACCGGGTTGTGGGCTCCGTCCGGCACCCGTTCCCGGAACCAGCGGCCACCGTGCAGCTCGGCGGGTTGGTAGGCCAGTGCCGGGACGCTGAACCGGCGGGCGGTCGACAGGGCGGTCGGCCACGCCGTGTAGGCGTGGAGGTGCTCGCGGGCGGCCCGGTCCTCGGCCTCCTGCCACGCCAGCACGTCGGCCGTTTCCTCCTCCAGCCACCGGAAGGGGTCAGGCATCGGGACCTCCGGGCGCGGGCACGTGGCGCAGCTGCGGGCTCAGCGTGGCGACGACCGCCAACGCGGCCAGGGACGTCGCGAGCACGAGCAGTGCGACGCCGACGTCGACGTGGTCCAGCAGCAGTCCGGCGGCCGGCGGACCGAGCGGGGTCGCGCACATGCCGACCAGGCCCACGGCCGCCTGCGTCCGCCCCTGGAGCGCGTCCGGCGTGCGCACGACCCGGACCGACGTCAGCACGGCGTCGGCCGGCGGGCTGACCAGGCACCCCGCGGTGAGCGCCACGGCGAGCGACTCCAGGCTCGGGGAGATCGCGGCGAGGGCCAGCAGGACGGCCGGCACCCAGCACGTGATCAGCAGCGCCCGCCGGGGCGGGAGCCGGCGGCTCAGCGCGGTGGCGGCGAGCGCGCCCACCAGCGATCCGACGCCGGTCGCGGTGTACACCAGCCCGATCGACAGGCCGGAGTCGTGCTGCCGCAGCCCGATCACCACCAGCAACAGCGGCACCGCGCTGAACACGGCGTTGTGCGCGGTGCCGACGAGGGTGATCCGGCGCAGCACCCCGTCCCGCCAGAGGAAGACCAGCCCGGTCGTCAGGCCGCTCGGCCCGGTGCCGGCCGGCGCGGGCAACGGGGTCCGGATCGCCATGACGCACGCCGTGGCGACCAGCAGGGCCACCGCCGCCGCCCAGAACGGCAGTTCCGGGGACACTCCGAACAGCGCCCCGGCCGGCGCTGGACCGACCAGCGCCGCGGCCGCCAGCCGAGCGGTGTTGGTGGCCAATGCGGTCGGCAGTTGGGCGGGGGGCACGACGTGCGGGAGTGCTGCCGCGCCGGCGGCACCGAACGCGCCGGCCAGCGCGCCGCGCAGCACCGTCAGCAGCAGGACGACCGGGATCGTCGCCGCGTCGACGTGGACGGCGAGGGCCAGCAGTCCGGTGCTGATCGCGCTGCCGCCGGCGCAGCAGACGAGCACCGCGCGGCGGTCGTACCGGTCGGCCACCCGACCGCCGGGCAACGTGGCCAGCGCCGCCGCGGCGAGCACCGCGAAACCCACCAGACCGGCGACCGCCGCCGATCCGGTCTGGTGCAGCACCAACAGCGGCAACGCCACCATCGCCGAGAGCGTTCCGGTGGTGGTGAGCGCCTGCGCCGACCAGAGCAGTCGGAAGTCCCGGTTGCCCAGCAGCCGTGTCGGGGGCACCGCACCCGTACCTTTCTCGAGGACCGGCCGGCGGGCAGGTCGTGCCGCCCACCGGCCGGTACCGGGTGACTACCCGTCAGAGCGGGCAGCCGGGGTGCAGATACGTGCTCAGGATGTTGCTCGGGTTACGAGCCTCCACCTGGGGCGTCTCCAGGCTCTGGAGCTCCAGCACTGCGGTCATGGTTGTTCACCTCCCTCCCCGGGTCGATGAAGGGCAACAGGTCCGACCGGTCCTCGAACACGACCCGCAGCGCGAGCAGCACACCGGCCGCGCCCGTCGACAGGTCCGTGGAGAGCCGGAACAGTTGTTCGCCGGGGAAGGCGAGGTGGTCGCGGTAGGACTGCGCGTGCCGGGACAGCGCCCGCAGGTGCGAGCGCACGGCCGGGTCCGCCAGGGGCGGGCCCTGGCTGGTCAGCGCCGCGCAGGCCAACTGGCCGGCGTGCCCGGTGAACAGCCCGGGGAAGATCGCCGACTCGGCACGGCAGGTGCGCCGGGCGCGCTCGTGCACGACAGCCAGGTCGTCGTCCCGTCGCAGGTCCAGGAACTGCCGGAGCACCAGGTCGATCCCCGCCGTGCCGACTCCGATGTACGGCAGCAGCCGATGTCCTTCCAGGACGTTCACCGTGTCGCGCGGCCCGGCCACGCAGTGGGCCAGGTCGGCGCGCAGGGCCGTCGCGGCGAGGTCGAGGAACGTGTCGTCCGCCGTCGCGCGGTGGCAGTGCAGGAAGAACAGCGCCACGCCGGAGACCCCGTGCAGCAGGCCGGCGGCGGACGGCCGGTCGGGCGCCGCGTTCCCCGACCGGACCCATTCCGCCAGCCGGTCGGCGATCCCCATCGCCTCGGCCAGGATCGCGCTGTCGCCCGTGACGGTCGCGAAGTGCAGCAGGTTCAGACCCGCCCCGGCCGCCCCGCTGTTCAACCCGTGCGTCGGCGCGGGAGGGGTGGCGGTCGCTCTGTCCAATACGGATAGTGCGTCTTCCCGATGCCCGAGTCCGTACAGCACGTAGGCGATGCCGTGCAGGCCGTTGAAGAAGCCCGTTCCGGGCCGCTCCCAGCGGGGAACCGCGCGCAGCAGCCACTCGACGTGCTCGGGGTCGACCGGCACGCCGGCGGTGTGCAGGCTCAGCAGCACACCGGCCGCACCGTGGGTCAGGTCGAGCCCACCCGACCGGAACTGCGCGACGTCACCGGGGAACAGCCGGTCGTCGCGTTGCGGCGTGGCGGTGGCCAGGATCCCGGCCGCGATGGAGTCCCGCAGCCGAGGCCAGTCCTCGGGCGTCGGGTCGGCCAGCGCCTCCCGGACCGACCGGACCGGGTCGACCGCGTGCACCGGCCGGTGGCGCAAGCCTCGCCGGATGTCGGCGAGGAAGCTCTCCGCGACGCCGAACCGCCGCGACAGCTCCGCCAGGAACAGCTCCACCTTGCCCGGATCCCTGGCGCACAACACGGGCGCGGAAGGGTCGAACAGCCACAGCGCCAGCACCGCCAGGGCGTGTTCGTCGACCTCGACCCCGGTGCAGCCGCTCGGCGCGCTGAAACCGGGCGCGCCGAGCGCCGGCCGGCCGCCGCCGTCCACCGGCAGCGCCAACTCCAGGTCCACCAGCGCCATGCGGCCGTCCGGGCGCACGATCACGTTGGAGGGCTGGAGATCACCGACGACCACACCCCGTTCGTGCAGCACGTGCAAGGCGTCGCCGAGCTGTTTGACGACCTGCACCGCCCACCCGGTGTACTCGGCGACCTCCTGGGCGTCCGGTTCCGGCGCGGCCAACGGGTGGCGTTCACCGACGCAGCGCTGGAGCGACTCGCCCTCGATGTGCTCCAGCACCAGGAAGTGGTGCTCCCAGCAGGTGAACGAGTCGAGCACCCGCGGCACCAGGCCGAGACCGCCCAGCCGCAGCAGGGTGGCGCGCTCGTGGTGCAGCCGGGCGACCGCGTCCGCGTCCTCCTCGTCGAGCCCCGCCATCGGGCGGGCCTCCTTGATCACCACCTGGCGACCGGTGCGCGGGTCCACGGCCAGGTAGACCCCGCCCGCGTTGGAGAAGTGCAGCGACTGCCGCACGTGATAGGGGAATTCGCCTTCCGCGCGGTCGGCGATCTGGTCGGCGAGGAACGGCGGGACGGGCGCCCACTCGGGCAGCCGGAAGACCGGGGTGCGGTTGTCCGGCACCAGGCGGCCGGTGGGGTCGGCCAGCGCGAGCACCGGTTCACCCGAGTCGTCCAGGCAGTGCCGGGTGCGGAAAGCGCCGTAGCGCAGGTAGACCGGGCCGGACTGCCACCGCAGGTCGCTGAGGATGTACGGGCCCGGCTGCCCCTCCAGGGCGGCGGCGAGCGCGGTCACCGTGCGCTCCAGGTCGTCCGCGGACGGGTAGAGCACGCAGAACTTCCCGCTCGCGGCGCGGTCGGCGTACTTGGAGTTGGCCAGTTGCAGGGCTTGCCGGCTGCGCAGGAACTTGAACGTCAACCCACTGCGCAGGCAGTGCTCGGCGACCACGGACAGGACGTGTTCGGCGTTGGCGGGCGTGGCCGACACGTGCACCTTCCAGCCCTGGTCCGGTGGCAGCACACCTTCGGGCGCGAATGAGACCCATAAGCGCTCCTGGTATTTCGCCCACCCGGGAGGGGGCTGCGCGCCGGCCAACGGGAACCGGGTCGCCGAATCGTCCCAACCCTGCAACGAGTCGTAGAAGTCCGGATCGGCCAGACAGTGCTCGAGGTAGACGACACCCAGGTCCATCGACTCATCGCCGCCCTTCTCGCGATTGCGAATCGGGGCCGACTCTGCCCGCGGCGGCGGGAAATTCGTAGTCGGGGATTCTGTGGACTTCCGCGTCACGCTCCGTGCTGTTCCAGCAGGTGTCGCACGTACGCGCGGTGAGCGAGCCGGACGAGGTGCGTCGGGGTGTCGATGGCGAACTTCTTGCGGATGCGCTGGAGGTAGGTCTCCACAGTGGCGACGCTGACGCCCATCCGGCCGGCGGTCTGCGCGTGCGTGTGGCCGGCCGCGATGTGCCGCAGCACGTCGGCCTCCCGCGGCGCCAGGTGGGGCGTGGGCTCCGCGTGGGCGCCACCGATGAGTTCGACGATAGCCGCTGCCAGATAAGGCTTTCCGCTCGCGACGCGGTGCACGGCCTCGCACAGCGCGTGCTCGTCGGCGTCGATGGTGAGGTACCCGTCGGCACCCGCGTTGAGTAACACCATGACGGCCGACAGCACCAACGAGTCCGACACCAGGAGCAGTGGGCACCGGCCGACCACGTGGTGGATCCGCTGCAGCATCTGCACGCTGTCCAACGAGTGGATGCCGATCATCAGCACGTCGTACCGCATGGCGTCGTCAGCTTCCGGGACATCGGGCAGGCACCGGGCCACGCCGATACCCGGCGCGCGCTGCAACACGCGAAGCAGCCCTTGGCGGACCAGGGGACGGTCGTCGATCACGGCTACCAGCAGGTCGCGGCCGGCGACACTCGCACAATCCACGGCTGTTCTCCCCTGCTCCGGCACCCTTGCAGGGGTAGTTTCCGCAGTGCGATGCCCGGCGTTACGCGCACTTATCGCATTCGACCAGATCCACTCTTTCGGGTGACGTCGACCCGAGAATCACTCGTGATATCCCGGAAAAAGAAAACACGGGGAGTGAGATTTCCGGCAGAAGTCGGCACGGAGGGTTGTCGATGGCGATACTGCTCCATGATCCCACCACGCGATCACCGTTTGTGCGGCGTCGGCGGTGTGGCGGAAATAGTCCACCTCGGATGTGGAGCTCCGCCCGGTGGCGACCCGCCCACCGGGGTCGACGCGTGGCGGGCGGCAGCGCTCGGAAGGGGTGTCACGGTTGTCCGGTCAAGCCGGATCGCGCCCCGTTCCGGCGGGTGGTCGTAGGCGGGTGAAGCGGGCGCGGAGTCGGTCGGTGAGCGAGGGGCCGCCGGCGAAGCACCACACGGCGATCACCGGGTCGCAGATGGCGCAGCCCAGCGAGGAGTGCTCGGCGAAGGGGACGATGGGGTTGCCGTGCACGTGGTGGGCCACGTCCCAGGCGGTGTGCAGCAGCCAGGCGACGCCGATGAACGTCCACGACTCCAGGCCGCGGTAGGCGCAGTAGGTCGCGACGATCGTGAAGGCGAACTCCCAGGGGCCGAAGCCCCCGCCGCTGAGGTAGGCCGCTCCGGCTCCGCCGACCATGACGGCGTTGAACCGGCGGCGGTGGGGTTCCCGGATCAGGGAGTTGAGGAGGACGTACAGGACGCCGATGAGGACTGGCGCGACAACGGTCATGGCTGCGGATCTGCCGTCTCTGGGTGAAGGAGCAGTGGCGTCTCCGACGTTAAGGAGCCGCGGCCGATCCCAGGAGTGGCCGGAAGGACAATCACCGACGGGATCTCGCCACCGGGCCGTCGCTGTGGCCGGGTGAGGGTCGGGCACGTAGCCGAGGCCACAGGACCACGACCAGGCCGAAGGTCACGAGGAGAGCCGCGACCGCGAAAGTACTGCGAGTCCCGCGAGCCACCTCCGCCGACGCGGCCGTGGTGACGTCGCTCGTGCCGGCGGTGAAGGCGAAGACCGCTCCCATCACCGACGCGCCGGTCATGAGGCCCAGGTTCCGGGACAGGTTCACCATGCCCGACACCAGGCCACGTCGTTGCGGCGAGACGTCCACCATGACCGCGGTGTTGTTCGCAGCTTGGAACAACGCGTAGCCGGCGGTGACGACGACCAGGGGAAGCACGTAGCCGAGGACGCCGGCCGAGGTGGGCATCAAGGAGAGCACCGCGGCGCCGCAGATGATGCCGCCGAGCCCGACGACGACCATGGCGTGGGCGCCGAAGCGATCGGTGGCACGGCCTGCCGGGACGCCGGCGAGCGCGGACACGGCGGGGCCCACCGACATCGCCAGTCCGACGGAGGCCGGGGCCAGGTCGAGTGCCCGGGCCAGGTGGAAGGGGCCCACGACGAGAGTGGTCATCACGACGGTCGAGACCAGGGCGCTCGTCGTCAGGCCGGCGGTGAGCACGCGGTGGCGGAACATCGGGAGGGCGACCAGCGGGGAGGGGGCCCGGCTCTCGGCGAGGACGAACAGGACCAGGCCCGCGGCCGAGGCGATGAGCAGTCCGACGCCGAGCGGGCCGAACGAGTTCCCTCCGACCGTCATGGCCAACGCGTAGGCGCCCAGCGTGACCGCCAGCAACGCCATGCCCACCGCGTCGAACCGCCCGCGTGCGGAGCCGGCCGCCGGCGCGGGGTCGGGCAGCACCCGGAACGTGAGTGCGAGTGCGAGGAGGCCGAGCGGCACGCCGACGAGGAAGATCGCACGCCAGCCGAAGAGGGCGATCAGGGCTCCGCCGAGGGACGGCCCGAGCGCCGTGCCGACCGCCGACATCGTGCCGAGCAGCCCCATGACGCGGCCGGTGCGGTCCTCGGTCACCGTCTCGCCGACGAAAGCCATGGTCAGCGCCATCATGCAGGCGGCGCCGACGCCTTGCAGCGCCCGCCCGGCCACCAGCAGGGGGAGGTTCGGGGCGAGCCCGCAGAGCAGCGTCGCGAGGGTGAACGCGGCGATGCCGCCGAGCAGGAGGCGGCGTCGGCCGACGAGGTCGCCGAGTCGGCCGACGCCGACGACCAGGGTCGTGGTGGCCAGCAGGTAGGCGATCACCACCCACTGGACCTCGTGGAAGGCGGCGTCGAAGGCCACCGCCATGGACGGCAGGCCGACGTTGGCGATGCTGGTGCTCAGCGAGGGCAGCAGCACGGACAGCGACAGCGCGGTGAGCACCCGGGCCAGAGGCGGACGGCGGGCGGGCGTTGCCTGCCCGGGTTCGGTGCCCGACGGGGTTGCTGGTCTCAAGGGAGTGGTCGCTTCCTGGAAGTCGACGGGGATCGACCTGACCGTAGGTCGCGATCCGACCTGGCGGAACGCGCAACAACAGCAAGCCACTTGTGCACGGAACGCCATGTCCCGCCGGCCTGTGGGATCGTGGGCGCATGGCCCGGCCCGATCTGAACCTGCTGGTCACGCTGGACGTCCTGCTCCAGGAGGGCAGCGTGACGCGGGCGGGGGAACGGCTCGCCCTCAGCCCGTCGGCGATGAGTCGCGCGCTGGCTCGGTTGCGTCGGGCCACGGGCGACCCGCTGCTGGTGCGGGCGGGCCGGGGCCTGGTCCCCACGCCCCGCGCACTCGAACTGCGCGACCGGGTGCGTGGCCTGGTGCAGGAGGCGGAGGAGGTGCTGCGACCGGCCGAGAAGCTGGACCTGGCGACGCTGGAGAGGACTTTCGCGTTGCGCGGCAGCGACGGTTTCGTGGAGAGCTTCGGCCCCGCGCTGGTGGCCAGGGTCGGCCGGGAGGCACCCGGCGTGCGGCTGCGGTTCCTGCGGAAGACCAGGAAAGACGCCACCGCTCTGCGAAACGGCACGGTCGACCTGGAGACGGGCGTCATCGGGCACGCGCCGGCTCCCGACGTGCTGAGCCACCCCCTGTTCACCGACCGGTTCATCGGCGTGGTGCGCGGCGCACACCCGCTGAGCACCGGGAAGGTGACGACGGCCCGGTATGCCTCCGCTCGACACGTGCACGTCTCACGCCGCGGCCTGACCGCGGGCCTGGCGGACGAGGTGCTTCGCCCGACGGGACGCCGGCGGCACGTCGTGACGGTCGTCGACGGCTTCAGCGCGGCGCTGGCGCTGGCGAACGCTTCGGACCTGGTAGCCACCGTCCCGGAACGCCACACCGCGCAACTGCGGCAGGGGATGTGCTCTTTCGAGTTGCCTTTCCGGGTTCCCGAGGTGACGGTGTCCCTGCTGTGGCACGTCCGACTCGACGCCGACCCGGCTCACCGGTGGCTGCGAGGCTGCGTACTCGACGTGAGCCGCGTCGACGAACAGGGTTGACGACCCGGCCGGGTGCGTCGAACGTCCGGAAGGGATGAGTTTCGGCGGGCCCCAGGGGGTAACTCTGCGTCCATGTCGATGGCCGATTCGTTCCGCCGCATCCGATCCGCCTACGCGGGCGGCGAGAAGCGCCCGTTGGCCGGTTACCTGGCTTCCCTGACCTCGTACGCCGCCCTGATCGGGGTCGCGACCGCGGTCGGCAGGCGCCGGGGCGTCCGGCTGCCCGAGCGGTTCCCGGCGGGTGACGTGGTGCTGTTGTCGGTGGCCACGCACAAGGCGAGCCGGCTGCTCACCAAGAGTTCGGTCACCAGCGTGCTGAGGGCGCCGTTCACCCGCTACGACAGCGCTGCGGGCGAGGCCGAGGTCAACGAGACGGTGCGCGCAGAGGGCGGTCGGCACGCCGTGGGTGAGCTGGTGACCTGTCCGTTCTGCTCCGGGGTGTGGGTCGCCGGTGCGCTGACCGCGGGCCGGGTGCTCGCGCCGCGTGCCACCGGGTTGGTCATGACGGCGTTGACGGCCGTCGCGGCGTCGGACTGGCTGCACCTGGGCTACGACCGCGTCAAGCGGTCGGCGGCCGGGTCCTGACCTGCCGCGGCACCAGGCGGAGGACGAGGCCCGTCCGTCGGGCCGGCGGGTCGGACCTATGCGGCGACCAACGAGGACACCACGCCGACCACCACGAGTACGACGATCAGGGCGAGCAGGATCGCGACAACGGCGCCGACCGCTACGGACAGCGTGAACGCGGTGACCCGCCAACGTCGATAGGGCGCTTGTTCCACGGCCGTACCTCCCGGGCGACTAGAGGCGAAGGCCCTCGTCGGCCAACGTCTTCTCGGTGAACTTCTCCACGCTGTGGTGCGCCTCGTTGTGCTCGTCGGGCAGCGCCGAGGTCACGAAGTACGAGACGTCCTTGAAGTTGTGGTCCATCGCCCGGACCAGGTTGCCCTGGGCGTGCTCGTCCAGCCACCGCTTGATCGCCTCGCCGTCCTCGGTGTCCACGTCGGCGAGGACCTGCCCGACGAGGTCCGCCTTGCTGACCGCCACGGCCAGGTGGACCTTGTCCAGGTCGACGCCCATGGCCGTCATCGTCGACACCGTCTCGGTGAAGCTCACGTACGGCTCCGGCTTGGCGCGCCGCTTCTCCAACTCCTGCTTCCGCGACTCCTCGAACGTGTCCCACACCGTCTTGATGGACATCGGGTCGATCACGAAGACGAACGTCCGCGCGCTCTTGAAGTACTCCAGCTCCTGGATCTTGCGACCGTCGTCGAAGATCTCGCCCGCGGCGTCGAACACGTGCAGCAGCTTCCGCTGCCCGCGCCGGGGTGCCACGTGCACCGAGAAGGCGGGCAGGATCATGGCGTCCCGCTGCGCCGGGCTGGTCTTCGTGGTCGTCATGGTCGACTGGAGCGTCGCGCGGGCCTGCGTGACGCGGTCCTTGGTGCTCTTGTCCGCGTACGAGACCTTCCCGCCGGCCCGGCCCGCCATCGTCTCCACCGCGATGAGGAGCACCGTGATCAGCTGGCTCTTCCCGGCGCCGGGCGCCCCGAACACCGGCAGCACGATCTCCCGGGTCTCGCCCGCGTGCTCGGCCAGCTGGTGCGGGTCGTCGCTGTGCGGGCACCACAGGGTCGGCTTGTCCTGCGGCTTCTTCACCAGCGCGGTGAGCACCATCAGGGTGGGGAACGTCTTGCCGCACTTGCACCGCCGGTGGGTCATCCCGTAGCGGCCCGGACGGACTTTGCCGTGCAGCGTCTTGCAGCCCGGGCAGCCGTACAGCGGGTAGGTGACGCGGTTGCCGCACGTCTTGCACGTCACCGTGATCCCCCGGACGCGCAGGACGGCGGTGTCGAACAGGCGCAGCGCGTACAGCGCGCCGAGGCTGGCCAGCAGCAGCACGCCCAGCGCGGCCACACCCGCCAGCCCGGCGGTCAGCAGGATGAACGCCGCCACCGGCAGGCCGATCGCCATCCCCAGGTATTGCAGGCACCCCCACCACTTCGCGCGCGGCTCCTTCGGCGGCCGGCCCTCCTCCGCGACGAAGCACTTGTCCAGCAAGGCCCGGTTCCTGGCCGCGATGCCCTTGCCGAAGCTCTTGACGCCCAACGTGTGCACGTGCCGGATGTCCCGCCACGCCTGCTTGAGCAGGTAGTACTCCCACGCCGGCTCCTGGTCCTCGGTGCGCTTGCCGGCGGGCGGCTTGGCGGTGAGCATCTCCGGCGTCTTGCCGATGCCGTAACCGCTCGCCACGGCGAGCACGTACTGCTTGGTGAGTTGGACGGCGAAGCGACCGCCCGACACCACGGGGACGAGCAGGACGGCGAAGATTCCCAACGCGATGACCGTGCCGAACGTCGTCATGTGGTCGACCCCCTCGGGAAGAACCGCTTGTGGAAGAAGCGCGTGAGGGCGGTGCCGGTCTTCTCGTCGGCCCACTCCTGGAACCACTCGGCCGCGCTGGGGGAGCGCTGGTCGCGCAGCAGCGCGATGGTGTCGCGCAGCGGTCGCCGCCGCCACTTCCGCAGGGCGTCCAGCGCGATCTTCTCCAGCTCCCGTTGGACGACGCGCGCCTCGGGCATCGTGCCGCCCAGCCGCCTGAGCTCCCACACGATCATCAGCAGGTCGGCGGCCGCTTGTGGGTTCGCCGTGCGCACCTGCAGGTCCGGTCGGGCTTCGTCGACGTAGGCGGTGCACAGGTCCGGCAGCTTCACCAGCACGAAGGCGAAGTACCTGATCGGCATGTCCTCCATGCGGTCCAGCAGCATCTCCCGGATCGTCGCCTGCCGTTGCGGCGACGACCCGGCGTAGCTCTTGCGGAGGCTCGCCAGGCGCGCGGAGAACGCCTGGGACGAGTCGGCGCGGACGACGGCCTCGACCATGTTCCCCAGGCGGAACCGCGCATCGACGTGGCGGCGCGTGGTCGCGGGAATCCGGTCGAACGCGGGGTGCTCGCGCGCCTGGGCGCACAGCCGGTCGTAGACGTCGCCGTCGACCGGTGGGGCCAGCAGCGCGGCGTCCAGCCAGGCCAGCAGGGGCGGTGTGCAGAGCAGCGCCGGGACGAGGTCGCGCAGCAGCAGCGACGCCTCGTCGTGGGTCCAGGCGCGGTCCGGCCACAGCGCCTCCAGCACGTCCGGGCTGGGCGGGACGTCGGTGGTGATCCGGCTCAGCGCGACCGTGCGGTGGACGGCGCCGGTCTGCGCGTCGGCGATCGTCGCCGCCGCGGTGAGCGCGGGGTGCTGTCGCAGCGCGAGCACCTCGGCGACGTCGGACTTCAGCAGCCCGACCAGCTCCGGCAGCCGGCCGCGGGCCGTCACGTGCTCGACCACCCCCGCGCGGAGGTGGGGCCAGGTCCGCAGCAGGCCGTCCACGCGCTCGTCGGACGGATCGGCGAGCAGCTTCGGGCCGAGCGCCCGCGAACCGATCTCGTGCAGCGTGCCGCGGTCCACGTCGATCTCGCACCGCCGTGCCCAGTCGAGCAGGTCGGCGACCCGTGGGAGAACGGCGGCGCGCAGGCTCTCGGCGACGACCCCGGCCGCGGTCGCGCGTGTCGCGGGGGAGCGCAACGACAATTCCGGGCCCTGCGCGTCACCGCTGACGTACGCCTTCACCCAGGCGATCTCCACGTGCTCGGCGAACGCGTGCGAGCCGACCTCGCGGGCCGCCGCGGCGAGTTCGGCCAGGGACGCGGCGGGGCAGCCGCCGACGTCGAGACCGCTGCCGATCCGGTCCACGGTCGCCGCGCCCAACCGGTGGGCGTTGCGGGCGAGCCACGGCACGACGACCGGCGCGTCGGCGCGGTCGGCCCCGATCGACGCCAGCACGACGGCGTGCCAGTCGTCCAGCCCCCGCTCGTCGCCGTCGGCCAGCTGCGCCGCCTGGCGCCACAGCTCCAGCGCCGACTCGACGCCGACGTAGACCAGCATCTCGGCCAGCGGGTGCACCGGCAGCCCGCTGGTCTCCCCGGCGACGAGGTCGAACAGGTGGTAGGTCTCGAACGCCGTCCGGTCCACGTCGGACTCCGGCACGGTGCCGATGACGTTCAGCCTGCTGTAGCGCGGCGCGTTCTCGTAGGTCGCGAACGACATCCGCCGGACGGCCCGCGCCGGGAGCAGGTAGGAGACCGCGGCGATCCAGTGCGCCACCGAGTCGGCGTCGTCGTCGACGATCACCACCTTCCGCTCCCCGGTGGTGAGCACCCGGTCCACGGCGGTGAGCAGCGCGGCCAGGTGCCGCGAGGCGCGGTGGCCGGCGACGAACCGCGCGACCGCCGCGCGGTCGAGCGCACCGCGGACGGGGTGCTCGACGGCCGGCAGCGCCGGGTCGTCCACCGGGTCGCGGTGCCACAGTTCCGCCCGCCACAGCTCGATCGGCAGCAGGTCGCCCAGGTCCCGGCCGATGTCGTCGGTGACCAGCGCGTGGGCGAAGTAGTTGCCGAACCGCCGCGAGTAGTCGTTGCCGACGAACACGACGTTCGCGAGCACGGTCGAGTCGCCCGGCCGGTAGCACAGGTTCACCGGGGAACGCGCGATCTGCGCCGCGTCCGAGTCGTAGGCGACCGACTTCGGCGGGTCGTAGGCGGTCAGCGACTCCACGTCCGCCATGACGTCGGGCGCGACACCCGGCGTGGCGGCGTTGAACTGGTACCCCGGGTGGCCGGACAGCCCGCGCTCGCAGGACGTGTAGTAGAGCTGGCTGAACCCCATGTCACTCCCCGGACCGCTTGGTGTTCTTCGGAATCGCGCCGAACTCGCTCATCAGCCACAGGAACGGGTCTTCGACGCGCCGCGGCTGCACACCGCGCTCGGACACCCGCTGCGTGGCGCCCTCGCCCTCCAGCCGAGGGCTCTCCCCGAGCGCGGAGAGCCCGAACAGGCGGTACCTGGTGAAGTTGGCGGCCAGCGTCTCGTCGAGGTTGTGGCCCGACCACTCGTGCAGCAGGGCACGCATGTGCTGGTGGACCTCCAGGCTGTCGTGCTCGTGGAAGTTCGCGCCGCCGGGCGGCATCCGGCGCAGCGGGCTCTCCGCGGGCAGGTAGCCCTCCAGGGCGTCCATCTTGGTGAACGCCACCGCGATCGGCTTGTCGATGCGCCGGTTGGCCTTCACCCCGAGCCGGCCCTGCAACTGCTCGATGATGCCGGTCAGCACCGTGGTGGGGGAGTTCTCGCCGAGCGCGGGCAGCACGGCGTCGCTGTCCGCGTGGGACCGGGCGCCGCGCATCTGCAACGGGTCCAGCAGCAGGATGATGCCGTCGGAGCTGGTCAGGTACCGCACGTTCTGGTCGATGCTGTGCTCGGACTTCATGTCCTCGCCGGCGGTGTCGAAGAAGGACAGCAGGGACCGGCGCACGCGGTTGCCGCCCTTGCCCGTGGTGAAGCTGAACACCAGCGGTTTGCGGCCGCCCCGTTCCGCCGAGGCGGTCTTGGTCGAGCCGTACAGCTCGTGCTTCTCGTACAGCGTCTGCTCGTACTTGCTCTGGAACTCCTTGCGCGTCGCCTCGTCCGCGCCCAGCACCGACGCGTTGAAGCGCTCGCCGACCTTGTTCATCAGCTCGTGCAGCAGCACGGTCATGTACACCGTCTTCCCGCTGTCCTTCGCTCCCACGAGTGCGATCAGCTTGCTCTCCGTCTGTCCGAAGTGGACGGGGAGTTGGCTGTGGCAGCGCGGGCACACGCGGTAGTGGGTCTCCGCGCCGCACGGCTCGTGCACGGCGGTGGCCTTGCGGCCGTCCGCGTCGAACACCGGCATCTGCGGGTCGTGCTCGTTCATCTGGTCGGCGAGGACCCGGTCGAGCGAGGGCGAGCACTTCTTGCGCGAGCCGATCCGACCCGAGCACCGGAAGCGGATCTCCTTGAGCCGGAACGGGCGGTAGCAGTACGGGCAGTGCAGACGGCTACCGGGAAATGAGGGGAACAAGCGTCACCTCGTCAGCGTGCTCGGTGTTCGGGTCGACGAAACAGGCGAAGCCCGACAGCGGGGTCGGGCGCTCGGGCAGCGGCAGGGACAGCGGTAGTCCCGGCGACAGGTTCTGCGCGGGGAAGGTCGTCACGACCCGCCCGCGGTCCGGGCGCAGCGGCAGGATGCCGTCGGTCCGGTGGACCACGACGACCGGCGGCAGCCGGCAGTGCCGGTCGCTGGTCAACGTCAGGGTCAGCTTGCGCAGGCCGGGCAGACCGACCTGGCGCACCGCGTAGGACACCTTGGCGGGACGGCCCGCCACCTTGGTCAGCACGGCGGCCGACACGCTCTCCTCGTCGCGGGTGCGCGTCACGGTCTGGAGCGAGACCACCAGCGGTCCCGCGCCGGCGGTGAACTCGGCCCCGCCGCCGTCGGTGTGGACCCGCTCGGAGATCTCGACCTGCTCGACGTGGACCGGTGGCACCACGCCGTCGTCCGGCCACCACCGCACGCGTACCACGTGCGCGCCCCGCGGCCAGATCCAGCGCACGCGCACCAGGTCGTCGAGCCGGTCCGCCCGCACCCCGGTCACCTTGTCCACCAGCGACAGCGACGTGCTCGCGCCGACCACCGCGTGGTCGCCCGCCGAGGTGATCGCGGTCGCGGTGACCCGACCCTGCCGGACCGGGATGTCCAGGCCTGCCCGGCCGTTCTCCGACGTGGTGTTCCCGCCGGCCGGCTGCCCGAACCCGTTGGCGGCCTGCCTGGTGATGTACGTGCCGACCGGCCACTCGGGCCCGTCGACCGACGTGCGGATCTCCACGTCCCCGGCGGCCGGGTTCCGCCAGGTGAGGCGCATGACCGCGCGGCCGTACTCCTGCACCACCTCGTGCGCCAGTTCGGTCACCGGCTCGGGTCGGGTGACCGGGCTCGCCGAGGCGACCACCGGCTCCGACACCCGCCGTGCGCCCGCCCTGGTGTGGTAGACCGCGCGGAACGCGTAGTCGTAGGTCTCCCCGCTGCGCACGGAGCTGTCCACGAACGTCGAACCGCCGTCGTGCCGCGTCGGCACCTTCTCCGGCGACGCCCCGGGTGTGGACCGCGGCGTCCGGGTCACCTCGATCTCGACCGCGTCCCGGTGCGCCCGCCACGTGCCGGTCACCGATGTCTCGTCGGACGTCAGCCGCACGTCCACCACCTCGGGCAGCGGTTCGACCGCCGGGGCCGACGCGCCCGCCGACCAGGCGCCGCCGCGGGAGGCGAACACCGAGTAGTGCACCGGGTCCGCGGTGGGCGGGGTCTCGTCGACGGCCTCGTTGCCCGACGTCTCGACCACCGTGGTGCCCGAGCCGCTGGACACCGCCGGGGTGCCGGTGGAGCGGACCAGCCGGTACTGCACGGGGTTCGTGCGGGCCGGACTGGGCGTCCACCGCACGACGACGCGGTCGCCGTCCAGGCCGGCGGTCACCTCGCCCGGCGGCGGTGGCGGGATGGCGGCGAGCCGGGCCGACAGGGTCTCGTCGTCCCGGGCGATCTCGCCGGCCGCGGCGAGCAGACCGGCCGCGTCCTCGTGGTCCCCACCCGCCCACGCCGCCTCCGCGCGCGCCAGGAGGTCGGCGACGCGGCGCAGCGCCTCGTCCAGCTGCGCCCGCTCCTGGACGCACTCGCCGGCGAGCAGGCCGTCCAACAGCCGCCGCGCCTCCTGCAACTCCCCGGCGGTCAGCGCCTCCGCGACCAGTTGCGCGGTGCCGCCGTCCCGCTTGCCGGTGGTGCCCTCGCCCGCGAGCGTCACGGCCAGGTGCAGCGCCTCGGTGGCGTCGAGCCCGAGTTCGGTCGCGGTGTGCGCGATCAGCCGGACGGGCAGGCCCGCCTCCAGGTCGGGGCGCAGGTGCTCGCGCACCTCCCAGGTGATCAGCTCCCGCACGGTGTTCGCCTGCGTGGCCGGCAGCAGGATGGCGAGCACGTTGTCCATCGCGGTCTTGCGCTCGTCCTGGCTGGTGCGGGTCTGCTCGTCCCGCGCCTTCTCCAGCAGGGCGAGGGTGACCATCCGGTTGTCCGCGGCCAGCCGGAAGCCGTCGCGCAGCGAGAAGCCCGCGCGGACGGCCTCCGTTCCGAAGAGGACTTCCGGCGAGAGCTTGAACCCCAGCGCGGTCAGCGGTGCGCGCAACGACCGCGCCGCCGGGATCGCCGGGCCGGGCGGCAGGTCCCACGGCGGGTCGATCACCGTGATGCCGCGGCCCTTCAGCGCTTCCCGGACCTCCTGCTCGGTGAACGCGTTGTCGACGCCGCCGACCAGCCGGTGCAGGCCCGTCAACGTGATGCACGGCGACGACGACGCGATCACCTCGATCCGCCGGTCGAGCTGCTCCTGAGCCTTGCCGCGCCCCTGCTCGCGCTGCTCGGTGAACGCCTCCAGGTTGAGCAGGCTGCGGCGTTCCAGGTCCGTGTGCGCGGCCAGCAGGGCCGTGGCCAGCGGCTGGTAGAGCTTCTTGAGCTTGAGCGCGCGCCAGTACTTGGCCACCGCGGCGACCTGCCGCGCGAACTCCTCGGGGGTGCCGACGCCGCGCGGGTCCAGGTGGTAGCGGACGAACAGGTCGGCCGGCGGCTGGTTGCCCGCCCGGCGCGCGGTGTCCAGGACCGTGGTGCGGTAGGCGTCGAAGTCGTCCGGCACGCGCGGTCACCCGCCGACGGTGTAGCGGGCCACGGCGTCCCGGGCCTGCTCGACCTGCTCGCCGCTCAACCCCTCGATCTCCAGCTCGATCGTCAGGTCCTTGCGGGTGCTCAGCTCGACCGCGTGCACGCGCAGGCTGCCGTTGCGCTCCATCCGGAACGACACGTCCAGCGGGGAGTTGCGCGGCAGCGGCGGCAGACCGGTGATCAGGCCTTCGCCGATCTTCTCGTTGTCGTGCAACGACTCCGACGCCACCGCGCCCGCCTGCTCCCACACCTCGATGCGGATGGCGACCTGCCCGTCGTAGCGGGTGTAGTACTGCTTCGTCGGCGGCGTGGCGGGCAGCGGGTCGTTGGCGTTGATCAGGTGGTCGATGAACTCGTCGTCGCTGGGCTGCTTGCGCGTTCGGACGCCGAACGCCCGCGGCGACACCGTGACCACCTGCTGGTCGGCGAGCCGGCGGACCTGCTCGGGCGCCAACCCGAGCTGGTCGGCCACCGCCGCGACGGCGAGGTCGCCCGCCGGCGCGTCGTCGTCGCCGTCGGGCAGCGCGATCTTGACCGACTGGATGAGGCCGAACATGGCCGCGCCCTTGGCGACGGCGAGGTCGGGGTCGTGCATCCGGGGCTCGAAGTCGAACCGCTGCCGCAGACCGGCGGCCACGGCGGGCATCCGGCTCGCGCCGCCCACCAGCAGCACCTCGTCGAACCCGTGCACGCCCTTGGACCTGGCGAGCTCGATGGTCCGCGCGGTGATCTCGAACGTCCGCTCCAACAGCTCCGCGGTGGCCTGTTCGAACTCGTCGCGGGTCAGCGTGACCGTGGTCGCCTCGCCCGCGAACTGCATGTTGTGCCTGCGGGAAACGGTGCTGGACAACGTCTTCTTGAGGCTCTCGGCGTCGTTCGCCAAGCCTTGGAGGAAGTCCTCGTTGTCGCCCGCGTCGGCGTCGGGGTGTTCTGCCACGAAGGCGTCGAGCAGGTGGTTCGCGACCTTCTCGTCCCAGTCGGCGCCGCCGAGGTGGTGGTCGCCGTCCGTGCAGACCACCCGGACCTCGCTGCCGGACAGCCGGATCACGGTGGTGTCGAACGTGCCGCCGCCGAGGTCGTAGACCAGGATCGTCTTGTCCTCACCGGTGTTCAGCGCCTGGTAGTGCAGCGCCGCGGCGACCGGCTCGGGCACGATGTCGATGACGTTGAGGCCCGCGATCACGCCGGCGTTGCGCGTCGCTTCCCGTTGGGTGACACCGAAGTACGCGGGCACGGTGATCACGACATCCTTCACCGGCTCGCCGGTGTGCTCGGCCGCCGCACGCGCCAGCTCGCGCAGGATGAACGCGGAGATGCTCTCCGGGGTGTGCTCCTGGCCGTGGAAGGTCAGCGAGACCTGGTTGCCCATCTCGCGCTTGATCAGCGACACCACCAGGTTCGGGCTGATCTTCGCGGAGCTCTTGGCGTCGCGGCCGACGACCACGTTGTCCGGGGTCTCGAAGAACACCACCGACGGGGTGGTGTCCTCGCCGATCGCGTTCTTGGCGATCGCCGGGCGGCCCACGTCGTCGATGTGGGCCACGCACGAGTAGGTCGTGCCGAGGTCGATTCCGTATGTAGCCACTGCTGGTCCTCGCTTCGGTCACGCCTCGGTCGCGGGCTCGGGTGTGGCATCGGCCGCCGCGGCGGGTACTGCTTCGGGTGCGGGTGTCGGCGCGGGGGTGTGCTCGGGTGCTGGTGTGGCCGCCGCTGCCGGTGAGGGCTGGGGCAGGGGCGCAGGAGTGGGCACGGGTGCTGATGTGGTCGCCGGTGTCGATGCGTCCGCGCGAGTGGGCGTCGGTTCGGCGCGGTAGAAGGTGGCTCTGGTCAGGCGGCGCATCCGTCCGGTCTCCCGGTCGCGCAGGCCCGCGGCGAGCGGCGAGACCACCGTGTTGTGGTGCTCCGCCTCCGCGCACGGCACGGTGCCGCCGACCGAGTGGCGTCCGGCCTCGAACGGCTCGCCGGGCACGGCGTCCACCACCTCCACGCCGCAGCGGTCGAGGGTGAGCGCCACGTCGTCGGCGAAGCTCGCGAACAGGTCGCTGCCCAGGTGCGCGGCCTGCCGGTGCAGGCCGTCGTAGAGCCGCACGAGGTCGGACACCACCGGTTCGAGCAATTCCCGGCGCAGCCCGTTGCGCAGGGTCTGGTTCTCGTCGTGCAGCCGATCTATGATCGTTTCCCGGTGGGCCGACCTGCGGTTGAAGTCGGCGACCGCGGTCTCGATCCGACCGACCCGGTCGGTGAGCGCGCCGATGGCCGCGGCGACGGGTTCGGGCGCCTCTTCCGGAACGCCGTCCAGTGGACCGTCGACGGCCGACGAGTCGAATGCGGGGAGCATGGCTCCTTTTGTAGCACCGGCGTTCGGGATGTTTTGGCCAGTTGGTTGACAATTCGTTGTCAACTTCCGCGCCTTGTTTTCGCGGGGCCGTCGCGGGTGCCACCGTCGCACTGGTGGATTCCCCGCTCTTCCTGTCTTACCGCAACGCGGACGTGGACTTCGCGGAGCACTTGGCGAGAGGTTTGGAGGCGGCCGGCGAGAAGGTGTTCCTCTACGATTGGGACGTCCACGCCGGCGAATCGAGAACGCACCGGATCGACCAGGCGATCCGGGGTTCCGAGACCGCGATCGTCGTCGTCGGGCACCCCCGGCCGGGCGAGGTCGGCGTCACCGACGAGTACGCGGCGCTGGCCGTGCGCGCCGCCGACGGACGGCTCCGCCGGCTCGTCCCCGTCCTGCGCGACGACGAGGTGGTCCTGCCCCCGCTGCTGGACGCGTGGAAGGCCCACAGCTTCGCCGGGGTGGTCGGGGACCGGACGTTCGCCGCCCTGGTCGACGCGCTGGTCGCCGAATTGCGCTCGGAACGCCCGAACCGCCCGGCGGGCCTCGACCTGGTGGTGCCCCGGGACCGTGCCCGGACCCCGGACACGCCGCTGTGGACCACCCTCCGGGTGACCGCCGCCGAAACGGCCCTGGTCACCGAGGTCGCGCCGGACGTGTCGGCGCGCCACCGCGGCGTCACCGCGCGGCTGGAGCACCGGCTGTGGCAGGCGGATCGCACCCGTGCCGCCGCCGGTCGGACCTACCGCTCGGGACGTCCGACCGGGCAGGGCGACGAAGACCTCGAACGCACGTCCCGGGAGGTCGGCGAGGCGCTGGCCGAGGCGTTCCTGCCGGAACCGGTGGCGGTGGCGCTCGCCCGGCGGCTGGCCGGGTCGGCGGTGTCCGGCCGCGCCGCCCACCTCGCCCTGGAGATCAGCCCCGACCTGGCGGACCTGCCCTGGGAGACCCTCGTCCTGGACGACGGCCCGCTGGTCCTGCGGCCCGGCGTGCGGGTCTTCCGCCACGCCCCGGGACTCGGCCCCACCGCCCAGCCCGCCGTTCCGGGCCCGCTGCGCATCCTCGCCGTCGTCGCGTCACCCGACGACGCCGACGCCGAACTGCTGGACTACGAGCACGAGCTGGCCCAGATCCTCGATCAGGTGGAGCGGGCGCGCCGGGAGGACGCCCACGTCCGCATCCTCAACTGGGGATCGGTCGACGCGATCCGGCAGGCGCTGACCGAGGAGCCGTTCCACGTCCTGCACGTCTCCTGCCACGCGCGGCCGGGCGTCCTGGTGCTGGAGACGCCCGACGGGCGGGTCGACGAGGTCACCGCGCGCAGGTTCACCGACGAGCTGCGGGCGCCCGGCCGGCCGGTGCCGTTCGTGGTGCTGGCCGGCTGCTCGACCGCGCAGGCGGCGGCCGACCTGCCCGCCCTGGCGCGGGGCCTGATCGACTGCGGGGTGCCGGCCGTGCTCGCGATGAACTCGGAGGTCACCGACGAGTACGCCACCGAGTTCCTGTCCCGCGCTTACCGGGACCTCGCGTCGCAGGAACACCCGGAACCACTCGTCGCGGTGTCCGAGGTGCGCCGGCTGCTGGCCTCCGAGCACCGGTCGACACCGGAGCGGAACACCGGCGAGTGGGCCACCCCGGTCCTCTACCAGCGGGTCCGGCAGCACCGGCTGTTCGACGGCGACCACCGCGAGGAGGTGGTCCGGACGCCGCGCAAGGCGTTGGCGAAGGGGATCGCCAACCTGGCGATCGGGGACTTCGTCGGCCGCCGCGCCGACCTGCGCCGCCTCCTGCGCGAACTGCGGCAGACGCGCGGCGTGCTGGTGCACGGCATGGGCGGGGTGGGCAAGAGCAGCCTCGCCGCCGAGCTGGTGCACCTGCTGGGGCTCGAAGAGCGACTGGTCGTCGTCACCAGGCACGGCGTGAGCGCCGTGGACGACGTCCTGGACCGCCTGCACCGCGAGCTGCGCAGGCACTTCGGCCGGGGCCGGGCCCCGGCGGACCTGGACGACCTGCGCGACCGCTCGCTGCCGTGGCCGGAGCGGCTGGAGATCCTGGACGAGGACGTGCTGCCGCTGGTCAAGGCCAGGGTGGTGCTGTTCCTGGATGACCCGCTCGGCGACCCGCTGGAGGACCCGGCCGCGCCGCCGGAGCGGCCACCGGACCTGGACGACTTCCTGGCGGCCTGGCTGCGCCTGGGGCGTAACGCGAGCCTCGTCGTCACCTCCCGGATGCCGTTCGTGCGCGACCCGCGCCGGCTGGCCGCGCACCACCTCGGCCCGCTGTCCGCGGCCGAGACCAGGAAGCTGATCTTCCGGCTGCCGGCGCTGGACGCGTTGCCCGCCGGGGCGCGGCTGCGGGCCTACCACGCCATCGGCGGGCACCCGCGGGCGCTGGAGTACCTGGACGCCGTGCTGCGCGGCGGGCAGCGGCGCAAGGCGCCCCGGGGTAGCGGCGACCACTTCGCCGAGGTCGCCGAACGGCTGGAGAAGGCGCTGCGGCGGGCCGGCGTGGCGGATGTCGACGCCTGGTGGCCGACGGCGGGGCGCGATCTCGACCGGGCCCTGGCCGAAACCACCGCGATCGCCTCCGCCGACGTGCTGCTCGACGACCTCTACGCGGCTCTGACCAGGTCGTTTCCGCTCGCGGCGGAACTGCTCGACGCGGCGTCGGTGTTCCGCCGCCCGGTGGAGCGGGAAGCGCTGGGCTGGGTCGTCGCTCCCGAGCGGGAGGTCGATCCGGACCGCCGGGAACGCCTCGCCGGGATCTACCGGGCGCTGCTGGAAGCCGAACGGCGCGGGACCGCGCGGTCCAGGGCCGGGCTGCCGCTGAGCCACCAGGTGCACGCCCAGGTCAACCGCGACCTGGCGGCGGCGGTCGTCCCGCCCGAACGCCCCGGCTTGGCCGCGGCCCGCGACCGCCTCACCGAGCTCACCCTGCTCACCCCGGTGGACGAGGGCTGCGTGGTGCACCGCTGGACGGCCGGCGCGCTGGCCGCCAGGACCGACCGGGAGGTGCTGCGGGCGGCGCACCGGCGTGCCGCCGAGTACCACCGCTGGCGGGCCGACCTGTGGCGGGCCGAGCTGCCCGTGCGGCTCGCCGAACTGGAGGAGGCCCGCCACCACAGCTGGCAGGCAAAGGAGCCGGACCAGGCGCTGACCGTCACCGCCGAGCTGTGCACCGTGCTGGACCGGGCCGGTGCGCTGGACGCCGAGTGGTCGCTGTGCGCGGAGACGCTCGACCGCACCGGCCCCGACGACCCCCGCAACCGGGTCTTCCACCACCGCAGGTCGGTCATCGCGCTGCGCCGGGGCCGGTTCGACCTGGCCGAGGCCGAACAGCTGCGCGCCCAGGAGATCGCGACGGCGGTGGGCGACCTGGTGGCGGTGGCCGTCGGGCTCCAGCAGCTGGGCGCCATCGCGCAGGCCAGGGGCGACAGCGCGGCGGCGGAGGCGCACTACCGGTCCGCGATCACCGTCACGGCCGACCGGCGCATCGCCGAGCGGTTCGACGCGCGGGTCGTCCTCGCCGGCTGCTACGAACGGCTCGGCGCGCTCGCCGCCGCCCGCGGCGACGGGGACACCACCCACCGCATGAGCGAGGGCGTGTGCGACGTGGCAGCGGAGATCGGCGACGAGGTCGATTCCATGACCATCCACCGAGACCTCGCCGTGCTGGCCCGCGCGTGCGGTGACCACGCCGCGGCCGAGCGGCACGAGCTGCGCGCCCAGGAGGTGTCGGCGGCGAACGTCGACGTCCGCCGGCTGATCGCCACCGCGATGCTGCAACTGGCCGCCGTGCACGTCGTGGACCGGATGTTCGCCGAGGCGGGGGAGTGCCTGGAAACCGCGCTGGACCTGGCGTTCGAGGTCCGGGACGTGCACCTCCAGGCGCGGTGCCTGCGGCTGGAGGGTGACGTGCAGTTCAACCTCAAGCGCTTCGACGAAGCCCGGGCGACCTACCAGCTCCTGGTCGAGCGCACTGCGGAGCTGGAGGACCGGCGCGGCGAGGCCGTCGCGCACCAGCAGTTGGGCCTGGTGTGGGGCGCGCTGGGCGAGCTGGACGCGGCCCGCGAGGCGTTGCGGACCGCCGAGGCCAAGGACCCCCTGCTGGTCGACACCTGCCGGTTGACGCTGGGCGTCGTGCTGGCCGACGCGGGCCACGTGGACGAGGCGGTGGCCGTGCTCCGGGCGGGCCTGCGGGAGGGGACCGCGGAACTGGCGATCGGGTTCATCTGCCGGCTGGGGCTGCTCAGGCTCCGCGGCGACGACCTGGCGGGTGCCGGCGAGCTGTTCGCCGAGGGGCTCCGGCGCGCGGAGGAGGCGGGCAGCGGCCGTGACGCCGCGATCTGCCTGCTCGCGCAAGGGCTGATCGCACGTGCCGAAGACCGCTCGGACGACGCTCGGGGCCTGTACGCGGCGGCGCTGGACGCGGCCGCGGCGGCGCCGCGCGTGCTGGCCGAGTGCCTGATCAGGCTCGGTGACCTGGCGTTGGAGGAGGGTGCGGTCGACGCCGCCCTGGAGGCCAACGACGAGTGCGTGCAGGCGCTGGAGTGGATCGTGGCCCCGGAGCTGCGCGCCGAGGTGCTGCGCCAGCGCGGCAGGTGCTGCGCGGAGTGGGAGCGCTACGCGGATGCCGTCGGGCTGCTGCGGGCGGCGGCGGAGGCGTTCGCCGGCCTGGACCGGGCCGACGACGTGCTGTACTGCCTGGTCACGCTGTGCTGGGTGGCGGGGCGGGCGGGCGACGGGCCGGCGGCGGCGGACGCGGCCGCGCGGCTCGGGCGGATGGTGACCGGCCTACGGCGCTCGCCCGCGGTGGTCGTGGCGCACCTCGTCGCCGGCGACGGCGCGCTCGCCCGAGGCGACCTCGACCAGGCCCTCGACCACTACGAGCAGGCCAGGGTCATGGCCCTGCCCGCCGGGGTCGGGTCACTGCTGGTGGACTGCGCCTTCCGGCTGGCCGCGCACGCCCGGCTGGCCGAGGACGACGCCAAGGCCGAGCAGCGGCTCCAGGCCGGTCTGGCGATCGCCCGGCACCGCCGCGACCGGGTCGCCGAGACGCACGTCCACCGCGAGCTCGGGCTGGTCACGGGCCGTCGGGCGGCGTTCGGGGAGTCGGCCGGGATCGCCTACGAGCTGGGGGAGCGCGCGCTGTACGAGGCCGCGATGGCGTTGCTCGAACCGCCGGCCGACGAGGACCTGCTGCGCCGCCGGCTCGCGGCGGCGTCCGACGAGCTGGCGTCGCTGCTCTGGCTGCGCCGGCGGCGCGCGCTCGACGGCGAGGCCGCGTTCGGCGACCGCCTGGTGGCGCGGGTCGGGCCGTCGATCGACGAGGTCGTCCGGGGCCTGGTCGCCCTGCCCTCCGGGCTCGCGGCGGTGTCCGCCGTGGTGAACCCGTCGGTCGGCTGAACCGGTGCCCCGTCCGGGGAGTCGGGCCAGGGTCGGGCAAGTCGGATCGCGGGTGGGGGAGTCGGGCTGTGGTGAGGAGAGTCGGGTCGCGGGTGGGGGGAGTCGGGCTGTGGCCAGGAGAGTCGGGTAGCGGGCGGGGAGTCGGGCTGCGGTCAGGAGAGCCGGGCCACGGTCTCCCGCGCGGCGGCGATCTGCCGGTCGTCCAGATCGCCGATCTTGATCTCCGTCGTCGCCGTCTTGCCGGTGCGGATCTCGGTCGCCCGCACGTTCAGCGTGCCGTTCTCGTCCATCCGGAAGGTGACGTCCACCGGCGAGCCCTTCGGCATCGGCGGGAGCCGGTTGATCAGGGCTTCGCCGATCTGCTTGTTGTGCTCGGGCCGCTCGGAGGCGAGGGCGCCCGCCTGCTCCCAGATCTGGATCTCGATCTCCCGCTGGTCGTGCGCCGAGGTCTTGAACTGCTCGGTGACGTCGACCGGGAGCGGCGTGTTGGCCACCAGCAGGTGGCTGACCAGGAACTTCTTCTCCTCCGGGTCGTCCGGGTCGACCACCGCGACGCCGAACGCGCGCGGCGTCACGATCGCGACCTTGCGGCCGGCCATGGTCTGCACGGCGGCCGTGGACATGCCCAGCTCGCGGGCCACGCCGTCGACCGCGCCGTCACCCTCGACGTGGTCGCCCAGCCGCAACCGCAGCGACTCCGACAGCGCGAACAGCGCCGCGCCCTTGGCCACCGCCAGGTCGGGCTCGTGGACCTTGGGATGGAACCCGAAGCGCGCCCGCAGCGCCTCCGCCACCGCGGGCATCCGGGTCGAGCCGCCGACCAGCAGCACCTCGTCGAAGTGCCGGACACCGCGGTCCGCGGCCAGTTCCAGCGTGCGGGCGGTGATGTCCATGGTCCGGCCGAGCAATTCGGCGGTGATGGTCTCGAAGTCCTGCCGGGACACCTCGGTGGTGACCCGCGCACCCCGGAAGTGCAGCTGCTGCTGCTTGCTCTGCCTGCTGGTCAGCGCCTTCTTGAGGTCCTCCGCGAGCAGTCCCAGGTCCTGCAGGAAGTCCTCGCTCTCGGTCGCCTCCGACTCGGGCCGCTCGGCCGTGAACCGCTCGCCGAGCAGGGTGGCGAGCTTGGTGTCCCAGTCGGCGCCGCCCAGGCCGTGGTCGCCGTCGGTGCAGACCACGGTGACGTCGGAGCCGTTCAGCCGGATCACGGTGGTGTCGAACGTGCCGCCGCCGAGGTCGAACACCAGCACCGTGCGGTCACCGCCCGGCTTGAGCACGCCGTAGTACAGGGCCGCCGCGACCGGCTCGGGCACCACGTTGACCACGTTGAGGCCCGCGATCACCCCCGCCTGCCGGGTGGCCTCCCGCTCGGCCACCCCGAAATAGGCGGGAACCGTGATGACGACGTCGCGCACCTCCTCCCCGGTGCTGCCCTCCACCGATTTCACCAGGTCCCGCAGGACGAGCGCGGAAATCGACTCCGGGGTGTGCTCGGTGCCGTGGAAGTCGAGCGTCATGCCCGACTTGCCGATGTCCCGCTTGATCAGCGAGACGACCAGCTCCGGTTGCACCAGGGCGGCGTTCTTCGCCTCCCGGCCGACCACCACGTGGTGCGGCGATTCGAAGTAGACGACCGACGGGGTCGATTCCTCGCCGATCGAGTTGCGAATCACCGCGGGCCGGCCCGCGTCGTCCACCCGGGCGATGCAGGAATAGGTGGTGCCGAGGTCGATTCCGTAGACGGTCATGTGTGCCCCATATCGTCCATCCCGTCGAGTATTGTGCCACTCGCGGCGGTCAGTCCAAACTATTCGACAGAGGAGTGGAATACGTGCGGTGGGACTTCCTGGTGTCCTGCGTCGCGGCGGATCTCGGCTGGGGCGAGTGGGTGGCCTGGGAGATCGAGTCCCGGAACCGCCGCGTCCGCCTCGAAGCGTGGGACGCCCGTCCCGGCACGAACCGCGTCCACTCGCTCCACGACGCGCTGCGGTCGTCGGGGCGGATGGTCGTGGTGGTCTCGCCGTCCTACCTGGCCGACGCGGACGTGGCGGGCCAGTGGCACGCCGTGTGGCAGGCCGACCCGCTCGGCGTGCGCCGTTCCCTCGTCCCGGTGCTGGTCGCGCCGTGCGAGCCCGACGGGCTGCTGCGCGACATCCGGCCGATCGACCTCGTCGGGTCGACCGAGGAGGAGGCGCGGATCCGGCTCGCCGAGGAACTGGAGGGCACCCGGCCGCGCGCGCCCCGCCGCCCGCTGTTCCCCTGATGTCCTCACGTTCCCTGCGACCTCCTGTACCGCAACTCCGGCGGCTCCTGCACCGCGGACGGTCGACTGCTCCCGGCTGTCCTCATGCCCGGCTGTCCTCACGCCCCCGGGAAGGGCGGCTCCGCGGTCGGCTTCGGCCGGTCGAGCGTGATGCCGCCGAGCAGGCGGCGCCGGGCCTCGTCCCGGTCCACCCCGACCAGGTCGATGTGGACGATCGGCGCGAACAGGCCCGGCAGCGCGCACGCGCGCACCAGCACCGGGACCACCTTGCGGTGCAGGCCGATCGGGTCCTTCACGAACGCGGCGGCGAACTCCGCCAGCGGGTACGGGCGCTCGACGTAGTCCGGGCTCAGCACGGCGATGGTGCGCGCCGCGGCGGTGCCCAGTTGCATCTGCTGCACCGCGTTGTGGCCGGGGAGCATGTCCTGCTCCTGGAAGACGACCCGGTGCCCCTCCAGTTCGAGCACACCGGCGATCCAGCGCGCCCAGGCGATGTCCTGGTGGGCGAAGCTGACGAAGAACTCGGCGGTGTCAGGCATCTTCCGACGCTACCGCCGGTCCCGCCCCGAGGAGGGCGGAACCGGGCCGCGGCAACGGGTTGTCAACGGATTGTCATGGACCGCCGGGCGCCGGCTCAGTAACGTCCGGTCCGGCGGAGGCCCAGAGACAGCAGTCCGTAGGCGCTGCCTGCGTGCCGCATCTCCCGCGCCGTGACGAGCGCGAGCGCCTCGGCGAAGGTGAGCCAGTGCAGTTCGAGATCCCCTTCCCCCGCTTCGGGCCGGGCCCTGCCCTGCCTCAGTTCCGTCGCGAGGAACACGTGGTCCACGTGGTTGGTCAAACTGTCCGTGCCCTGCACGGCGCCGAGCTCCTCCCAGCGCTCGGCGCGCAGGCCGGTCTCCTCGCGCAGTTCCCGCACCGCCGCGGCCTGCGGGTCGGCGTCGTCGCGGTCGATCGCGCCCGCCGGGAGCCGCCACTGCGCGCCGTTGTGCGTGTAGATCCACTGCCTCGTGACGAGGACCCGGTCCTCGTCCATCACCACCATCGTGACCGAGCCGGGCGTGACCACGTGGTGGTAGACGTCCTCTTGACCGTCCGGTCTGATCACCGGGTCCTCGTGCACCTCGAACCACGGCGAGGTGTACACCTGTCTGCTGCCCAACCGGCGCCAGACCTCGGGCTGAACGGCCTCCATGACCTCATCAAAACACGTCGGCGGGAGCACATGGGCGGGATCTTCATCAACTTTCGGCGCAACGACGAGCAGGGCGTCGATGTGGTAAGGCGGCTGGACCGCGCCCTGGAGTTCTTCGGCGAGGGCAACGTCTTCCTGGACGAGCGGTCCCTCGGCGCGGGCGACTACTACCCCGGGGAGATCACCCGCCGGGTCGACGAGTGCGAGGTGCTGCTCGCCGTGATCGACCCGCGCTGGACGACCGCGCGCAACGGCAAGGGGGTGCGGCTGATCGACCGCGAGGTCGACTGGGTGCGGCGGGAGATCGCCCAGGCGCTCGACCGCGGCAAGAAGGTGGTGCCCGTGCTCATCCTCGGCGCGACCCCGCCGAAGCCGGAGGAGCTGCCGAGGTCCATCCGCGGCCTCTCCCTGGCCCAGGCGCGGGTAATCCGTGACGACGCGGACATCGAGGCGCTGGTCGACGAGCTCCAGGAGTACGTCGCACCCGTCTGGGTGGAGGAACCCGCCGAGCGGACGAAGCCCTCGTCGCCCAGGCCATGGGTGCGCCCCGCCGCGGTCGTCCTCGGTGTGGTGGCCGCGGTGGGGCCGTGGGTGCTCGTGCCCGACGACGCCGAGATGCGGTTCGCCGCGTTCCTCACCGCTTTCCTGCTGCTGTCGACCATGGTGGGCCCGCTGGTGGCGCTCTCGCTCGCCCTGCTGTTGTGGCGCCGCGCGACGGTCATGGACGCGGACGTGCAGGAGATGCCGCTCAACCGCTACTACGCCCGGATCGCGATCCCGGTAGTGGTGCTCGGTGCCGTGCTCCTCGCGGCTGCACTCGCCGGCTCGCCCGTTTCACCGCGGGTGGTGCCGGTGCTGGTCTTCCTGGTGTTGTCGGCCGTGGTGCGCTCCGCGCTCACCATCCTCCGGGAGCAGAAGCGGGAACGCCTCCGTGAGGAGCGCTGGCCGCAGCGGCTGTCGACGCCGGTGCGCCCGGCCGTGGTCCGCAGCGAGTCGGCCCGGCTGGCGCGGAGACTCGCGGCGTGGCCCGAGGAACGCAGGCTGTCGCGGGTGATGCGGGACAAGTCGGAGTCCAAGCTGCGCGACCTGTGCCGGGCGGCCGGGGCCTTGGAGCAGGACAGCCGCCGGCGCAGGTGGGAGTGGCTGTTCGCCGACCACCCCGGCGCGGCGTGCCTGATGGTCGTCTGGGTGGCGGGCACGACGGGCCTCTTCGCCGCCGGACTGCGCCACGGCGTCTGGCAGTTCGCGATCGTCGGGGGCGTGCTGGCGCTCGCCCTCGCGGCAGCGTGCGTCGAACTCGGCTACCGGCGGCAGCGGGTGGTCCACCAAGCGGTCGCGGACGAGGTCCGGCGGGGTGCGGACGAGGCCCGGCGCGATCTCGAACGCCTGCTCGCGCGCCGCCGTTGACTGCCGTCGGTGCTCCGAAAACCTCCGGCGCGGCAGTGCCGCCTCCGATCGGGGAATGTCCCAATCCGCCATCGGGTGTCGGTGCGACGGTCGTTGGGTGTTGGCCGAAGATTTGGCGCAGTGCCCGTCGATGTGATTCCGGTGATCTGTTCTGAAAATCGCTTTTCGCGGCTCGTGTGGCACCCGGGATCAATATTGTCGTGGAACTGCTGCGGCGTTCGCGGTGGTGGCGCTGGCCAGGTGTGCAGGCCGCTGACCAGCTGGTTGATGGATGTGTGGCGCCTTGGGGCGGGTGCACGAAAAGCGGGCGACCCACGTGGGTGGGTCGCCCGCCGGTTTCCGCGCGGCTCAGACGAACAGCAGCGCGAGCAGGATGATGAACAGGTGCGGTTCCATGGCGGACTCCCTGGATGAATGTCGGACGGGCGAATCGGGTGATTCGTCCTGGCTGATCCTCTGGCCACCTGGTGGTGATTCAAGAATCGGCGGTCCGGCGTTCCTCGGAAAGGGGGTGCCAAGTGACGACGGCGCTGGAAACAGGAAACCCGCGCCGAGCGGGGTCGCGCCGCGAACTAGCGGGAGCGGGTGCGCGCCGTGCTCAACGGTGCAGCTGCAACGCGGCGTTGAGCTCCGCGTGCAGTTCCAGGGCGGGGCGGTGGCCGTGCCGGCGCAGCATGTTGCGGCTCAGGTCCCGCAGCTCGCCGCGCACGGTGGCGGAACCCAGCGCCTGGCCCCGCGCGAGGACCTCTTGCGCGACCTCGCACATGCGGTCGAGTTCGCCCATCGCCTCGTACGCCAGCGCCAACCGCGCGCCGTACAGGGCACGTGCGCGGCGCGCGGTCGCCGGCGTCACGGCCAGCACGCGTTCCAACGCCCCGGCGGCCTCCCCGGGGCGCCCCAGGTCGTAGTAGCACCAACCGGAGACCGCCAGGTCCAGGTCGGCCACCGTGGACGAGCCCAGCACCGGCCCACCGGGTCCGCTGTCGGCCTGCTGCGTCAGCAGCGCGGTCGCCCGGTCCAGCGCCGCGCGGCAGGCTCCGTAGTCGCCCATCAGGGCGTGGCCCTGTGCCTCGCGGTGCCCGGCGAGCCCGCGGATCCGGGCGTCGGCGTGGGCTTCGTCCGCTGCCCGGCGGGCCAGCGCCACGGTCGTCAGCGGGTCGTGCGCGTACATCGCCAGTTCGGCTTCACGCACCAGCGCGTACGCCGACAGCGCCGGGTTGCCGGCCGTCGCGGCGATCTGCGCGGACTTGCGCGTCCACGCCAACGCGGCGTCCGCGCGCGCCGACTCCTGCGCCATCCAGCCCGCGTACTCGGCGTACCGGGCGGCCAGCAGGGACAGCCGCGCGCGGACGCGTGGCTCCCGGGCCGCCTCGACCAGTTCCTGCAACGTGTGCAGCTCCATCACGAGCTGCCGCAGCACCAGTCCCGGCGGCGAGTGCTGGCCCAGCGCGCGGCAGCGGTCGAACTGCTCCCGGAAGTACCGCTCGGTCTCGGCGTCCTCGGCCGCGGCTTCGGCATCGGCCGGCCGGACCTCCAGCGGCAGCAGCAACGCGCTGCCGAACGTCATCAGCGCCTGCCGGTCCAGCAGGTGCGAGGTCTCCCGTGGGGCGGGCAGGCCGCCCTCGTCGGCCGCGGACACGAGCGCGGCCAGTGCGCCGCCGGCGTCGAGCACGGCGTCCGCCTGCCTCGCCAGCCGCGCGGCCGGCTGCCGTCCGCCGGTCTCGATCTTGCTGAGGTAGCCCTTGCTGTAGTGGAGGAGTTTCGCCAGCTGCGCGAGCGAGACGCCGGCCGCGACTCGCCGCCGACGCAGTTCGCTCCCGAACGTCCCCGCTCCCGGCATGGCCACCCCCTGCCCGGAACGCTACCGGTGCACGGCCGGGCCGGCCGGCCGCCGAGGGGTTGCCCGTTGCCAACGCCAGGAGGCAGCCGGCAACGCCTGCCGCTCGCGCTCCCGTGCGGCCACGCTGGAGGAAACCCGCACAGGAAGGCGAAAACCATGCCGAACAACGAGACCCGCCGCGAGACCACGACCGACGTCCACTGCGCGTTCACCTTCCTCTACGGCGTCCTGCTGCTCGTTTCGACGTTGGTGGTGGTGGTGACGCAGGTGCGGTTCGTCGGTGTCGCCACCGCGGCCCTGGACGACGTGCTCGCCGGCGCGCTGCTCGCCGGCTGGGAGAAGTGCCGTGCGGGGCGGGAGGCCTTCGGGCGTGCGGTCACAGCGACCACCCGGCGATGAAGCCCGCGGCCAGCAGCGCCGCGGCCACCAGCGCGACGAGCGCGACCTGGTTGCCCAGCGGTGTCGTCACGAACGAGTCCCAGCGGTACCTCAGCGCCACCGCCCCGCGTGGTGGCCCGGGTGCCCTCGGGCGGACGTACGCGGCGAGCGGTGGCACGGCCGCCGTCGCGCCGAGTTCCGGGGGCACGGGGTACCGCCTGCGCGTCTCCCAGCCGAGCAGTTCGTCGAACTCGCGCCCCCGGCCGTGCCGGATCGCGAACTCGCGGACGACGTGCGGGAACACGTTGTTGTCCGGGCCGGGGACGACGTGCCGGTGCAGCGCCGTCAGGTGGCCCCGGCGGGCGAGGTCGGCCCCGTCCGGCCCGTACCCGAACTCCAGCACCACCCGGAACGCCCGCCACTGCCCGAGGCTGTTCCCGGGCAGCGCGGCGGCCAGCGCTTCGATGAGGAAGTCGTTGCGGTACAGCGCTTCCCGAACCTTCCGGCGGTCGCGCACCCAGCCGATCCGGTGCGACATCTCCTCCAACAGGTCGGCCACGGCCGCGGTGCCGTCGTCGCGGGCGATCGCCTCGACCAGGCCGGGGTCGCCGAGATCCGCCCGGTTCCGGACCGGCACGGCCTTGCCGCGCTTGGTGTTCCGCACCGGATCGGGTGGCCTGCGGGTGGTCGGCACCCGGTCCACCTCGTCACGGTGCCGGACGGGTGCGGGCGCCGGGGCCGTGGACCGGCCGGCCAGCGCCGTCACCAGGCGTGCGGCCGCGGCGCGTTCGTCGGGCTCCTCCGCGACTTGGCGCACCAACCAGGTCCGGTACTCGTCGGACCGGCCGGCGGTGGCGACCGACAGGTACCGCTTCACCAGCGCGCGGGCGGCGGTCCACGTCGGGTCGTCCGGTGGCGGGGTGTCGGTGAGGAAGACCCGCCGGTGCTCGGTCTCGCCCGCGCTCGGCGTGGTGGGCAGGAAGACCACGCCGGGCAGGTCCGGCACGGCCCGGTCGTCGGAGTACTCGTAGGTCGAGAACGTCCGCGCCACGGACGAGAACGGCTCCGCGATCCGGCGCAGCAGCCAGACCAGGTCCGGCACCGCCTCCTCGGGCGCGGCCACGACGCTCAGCCGCACCGACGGGTCGGCCAGCACGGCGCGCACCAGGGGGACGACGAGGTTCTCGTGCGCCGCGCACCTCCGGTCGAACCCGGCCGACGTCCCGTCCCGCTCGGCGATCAGGTCGGCCACCGCGAGCCGGGTCGGCGCGACCGGTCCGGGCGCGTCGAGCCAACCCGGCCACTGCCACAGCGCGTGCGCGTTCGAATGCAGGTCCACCGCCGCTCCGACGAGCGCGTGGGCGTGGTTGCGCCCGGCCTCGGCACCGTTCGAGCGGCGGAGGAGGGCCGCCTCCCCGTTGCCGAACTCCAGGTACGACCACGACGTCGCCGGCGCGTAGCTGCGGTCACCGAGCTGGCTCGGCTGGACGCGGGCGTGCCGCGTGAGCCGGTCCGCCCACACGCACTCCGCGCGGAAGTCGTGCGCGAGCGAGCTGGACACGACGCCCATCTCGCCGGATCGGAACCCGAACAGGAACTGGTCCACGTGTCTCACAGCCCGACTCGCAATGCCTCGGGACCGCCCAGCACGCCGGTCATGGCCAGCAACGCGAACAGCGGCCGCAGCACCCGCATCGGCCGGGTGCCGCGCGGGTAGGTCCCCGACTCCTCGTCGACCGCGACGCCGGTCGCCGACACGAAGTGCAACGTGCAGCGGGCGAACCGGTCGAACAGGTCGCGCACGAAATGCGCGCCGTACTTGTCGAGCACCGCGTAGACGTCACGGCTCTCGGCCGTGAAGTCCTCCGCGCGCAGCGGACCGCTCGCGTCCGGCGCGCGCAGCCACCGGTCCACCGGGTGCACGTAGCGCAGCTGGTCGGCCTTGGTGAGCGCGATCGCCGCCGGGACCTGCCGCAGTTGCGGCACCACGCCGAGTCGACCCAGGGCGTCGTCCACCCACTCGTTGGTCGACGCGCCCCGGCCGACCACGTGGTCGACGTCCTCCACGAACAGCAGTGCGTTGGTGTTCAACAGGAAGCGGGAACTCGGCCCGCCCTCGCCCGCGCGGCGGAAGTCCTCGCCCGCGATGTCGAAGAAGATCACCGGCCGCTGCCCGGACGGCGAGTCGACGAGCAGGAAGTCCGCGTAGGACACCAGGTTCTCCACGGTGCCCGCCAACCGCTCGCCGCGCAGCAGCGGCGCGATCTTGTTCCGCTTGAAGTCGGCGTGCTGCACGGTGTCGCCCGGCCGCGCGGTCAGCCCGACGCCACCGGCTCGCCCGGCGAGCAGCTCGTGGACCATCATCGCGAGCAGGTGGGTCTTGCCGACCCTGGGCCGCCCCACCATGCCGATGATCACCGGCGGCGGGCAGTTCCCGTACACCACCGGGATGTAGTGGGGCGGGGTGTCGTTGGACGGGTTGGGGCACCGGACGTAGCAGCCCGCCCGCAGGTCCGCGAGCTTGACGGCGTTCGCGGTGTCGACCAGCGTGACCGGCGTGAACCGGCCGTCCCGGGGCGACCAGCGCAGCAGTTCCCCCTCCGCCCACGGGTACCGGTCCTGGCACGTCGGGCACGTCACGATGTGCTCGCTCACCGCGCACCTCCGGTGCGGTTGAACCAGCGCGCCCGGCGTGGCCGGGGCGGCGGTGGCTGTGGTGGCCGGGCAACGGGTGCGGGCCCGGTGGCGGGTGGGGCGTCGCCGTTCCGACCGGTGCCGTCGGGCAGTTTCGCCCGGCGTGCGGCGTCGAAGCGGGTCCGGCCCGCGGCGAGGGCGGCGTCGTGGTCCGACGCCCGTGCGATGTCGCCCGCGTCCAGGCGCCGCAGCAGGTCCAGCGCCGACGGCCGGTCGACGGGCGCCTCGGCGAAGACGCCGGCCAGCAACGCCCGCAGGGCGGGTGCCGCCGAATCGTCGGGGGTGTGCCCGGCGGGCAGCCTGGCGCCGGTGTAGACCTCGTGCAGCAGCAGGCCCGCTGCCAGCACGTCGTCGCCGGGGTGCGCGGTGCGGCCGTGGGCGGGGGAGTGCTCGCCGGTGAGCACCGCGTGCTCGAAGTTCACCAGCACGACGTTCGCCCCGCTGAGCCGCACGGCGGGCAGTGCCACCCCGCCGTGCACGATGTCCAGCGCGGCCAGGTGCGCCAGGGCGCGGAACAGGCTCGCCGCGAGCACCAGGCGCTCGGAGTCCAGCAGCCTGGCCGCGAGGCCAGGCCGGGCCGCCGCGCGGTACGGGGCGAACAGCGCGAACGGTTCGGCCGTGTCGAACTCGTAGCCGACGATGCGCGGCAGCTCCGCCGGGTGCGCCTCGGCGGAGTGCGCCGTGCGGATTCGCGTCGCGACGCGGATCTCGTTGTCCAGCCACGCCTGGGCCTCCTCGGCGGGCACCGTCGGCGGCAGCGACCGCACGACGACCTCGCCGCCGTCCGCCCGCACCGCCGGGGCGGTCGCGAGGTCCGAGCCCGCCCCGACCGGCGCCTCCACGCACAGGTGCCACTCCTGCCGCCTGCCCTGGGGATCCCGGCCCCGCAGGCAGGTGTCGCCGATGTCGATCAACACGCGCCCCCGGTCCCGTCCGACGGCTCGTCTTCGCCCGGCGTCGTCGGCTGCACGGGCCGGACCACACCCGACCGCAGCGGCACCAGCCGCAGCAGGCCCACCACGTCGCGGTCGACCTCGACCACGGGACCGGGCCACTCGGACGAGTTCCGCAGGCGCCGCGGGGCGAACCGCACCACCCGCACACCCGGCCAGTCCGGGTCCAGCCGGCGCAGCACGTCGGCCGCGGTGCACAGCTGCGTCATCTCCTCCCGGCCGTCGGCGCCCAGCACCCGGCGCACGTCCGCCGCCCCCTGCCGGAACGCGGTGTCGACGTCCTGCCTGACGTCCGCGTCGCCGATCGGCGGCTGCTGGTGCACGCCCCTGGTGAGCAGGTGGTCCTCGTACTCGGCGAGCAGCTTGTGCGCCCGCCCGGTGACCGCCTCGGGGGCGACCGACAGCGAGGCCCCCGACCCGATCGCGGCCAGGTAGTCGTCCAACGAGGCCGCGCCCACCAGCACCAGGTCGGCGCGGATCACGTCCAGCAGCTCCGGGTGACCCGCTCCGCCGCCACCGTCGCCGGCCCGGGCGGCGAAGACCTCCCGGACGTCGTCGCAGCCCACCGCCAGCAGCATCGCCGCATCCGCGGTGCGCCTGCGCACCGCCGCGTTGGCCTGCGGGACGACCACCGACCCGTCCACCAGCTCCGCGAGGCGGTCGTTGGCCCGCTGTCCCGGGGCCAGGGCCAAGGTCGCGGTCCACGCCTCGGCGAGCACCCGCCACAGCGCCAGGCTCCCGCCCACCGCGGCCAGCGCGCACAGCACGTCGGCTACCACCTCGACCAGCTCCGGCACCCCGCCCGGGGGCGGCAGGACGGTGCCCGCCACGACCCCGGCGACAGCCGCCGCGGCGATCACGGCGAGCGCGGGCGGCGTCGCGGGCCGCTGAGCCGCCCGGTTCGCCAGCAGGAACGCCACCGCCACCAGCCACAGGACGGCGGTGGCGGGCCCGGTGGCCGCGCCGAAGTGCGGCAGCCACGCCGGGACGAGACAGGTCAGCAGCACGAACGGCAGCAGCACGAGCACCGGCGTCCAGCCGTTGGCCGCGGCCTGCCGGCGCAGCGGGGGAGGCGTGCCGACCGCCTCCTGTCCCGCACCGCCCGCCTGGCCGTTCACCAGCCGCCGTAGCTCCCGGCCCGTGTCGGCGAGCGACCCGGTCGAGCGCAGGGTGGAGAGCAGGAAGCCGCCCAGTGCGTCGCCCACCTCCTTGTGCTCGACCGGCTGCGGTCGCGGCACGCCGAGCGCGGCCAGCGCGTCGTCGTCGGGTGGGGGCAGCGGTCCGGCGAGCCGCACGGCGTCCACCACCAGGGCGTGGTGCGCCTCCAACGCCGCCGACGCGTGCGCCACGCTCTCCCGCGCCCGCCTCCCACCGGGGTTCCACGCGCCGTTCCAGCGGGTCAGGTCCGCGGTGGTGCGTGCCGCGTGGGCCAGCCGTTGCCGCGCCTCGGTGCGCGCGCGTTCCAGCCGGGAGCCGCGTTCCACCGAGGCACGCACGGCGGGTAGCTCGGCGCGCGTCTCGGGAGGGCCGCCGCGCACGTCCGCCGGCCGTGCCACCTCGCCCAGGCACCGCGCCAGCAACTCCCGCAGCTGGGCCGGCTTCAGCGACGGGTGCACGAGGTCGACCGCCGGACTGGCGGTCTGGTGCGGCACCTGCCGCAGGTGGCGCACCACCGCGTCGAAGACCTGCTCGACGCGGAGCACGCCGAGCAGGTCGTCCAGGCCGGACCCGTCCTCGGGGTCCACCGCCCGCCCCCGGTCCGAGCCGCCCTCCCACCGGATGCCCCGCTCGTCACCCACCCACAGCACCACCGCCGTGCGCCCCAGCGCGGCGGACGGCCGCAGCGACGGGCGCCGGGTCTCGTCCCGGGTGACCGGTCCGACGATCACCAGGACCACGTCCCGCAGGTGGCCGAGGGTGGCGATGCGCTGGTAGGCGTCGTGGTTGCCGCTCGTCGCGGTGCTGTCGTCGACCACGATCAACCGGGTCGCCGTGCCCGGTCGGACCCCGGTCGGGTGGCGCTGCGCGTCAGCCGACCGGAGGTCCACGACCTGGACGTCCGCGCTCATCGGTCGAACCACCCGTAGAGGCCGCGCAGGTCGTCCTCCAGCGCCGCGTCGTTGCCGAACGGCAGCTCCAGCGCCGCGGGCACGGTGACCTCCCAGAACTCCTGCAGCGCCTCCAGCCGGCGACGACCCGCCTGCCGCTTGTGCGCCAGCAGGTCGGCGATCTCCTTGGGCTCGGTCTCGGCCAGCCGGAGCAGCTCGCCGAACACCGGGTCGGGTTGGCTCGGTTTGGCGGTGAAGCCGTCCGGCGTGGTGGTCATGAGCCGTTCGCAGAACTCGCGCCGGATCTCCTCGCTGTCGGCCAGCACCCACTGCTCGTACGCGGCCAGCACGCTGCCCCAGCTCGACAGCGGACCGAAGCCCCGCAGGTCCAAACGCATGTTCACGCCGATGCCCACCACCATCGAGTCGGGCGACTGCCGCGGGCCGTTGACGGTGACCTGCCCGTTCCACGTCGCGCACAGGAGGTGGTGCAGGATCTTGGTCCGGTCGCCCGGGGTCGTCGCCAGGTAGGCCGACTGGTAGCCCAGGCGCTGCCGCCACGGCAGGAAGTCCGGCGGCTGCTCCGCCTCCAGGGCGTCCGACCAGAACCGCAGGATCTCGCGCACCTCGCCGACCTCGGTCAGGCCCATCGACGAGCGCACCAGCACCACGGCGATCGACTCGGCGTCGATCGGCCGGAACTCCTCGTGGACGTTCTGCCCGCGCGGCAGGTAGACGACGTCCCGCAGCAGCCGTTCGAGCTCCAGGTCGCGGTTGACCGCCGGGTACGAGTAGAGGATCTTGAGCTGTCCCTTGCCGCTGGGCGCGAAGCCGCCCGGCACCAGGCCGGCCAGCTTCTGCTGGAACTGGGACAGGTCCTCCTCGCTGACCTTGTCCTGGTCCCGCCCGGCCGCGGCGACCAGCAGGTCGTGCAGCCGGGGCAGCAGCGGCTGCCGGGTGTCGCTGTGGGTGAACAGCCACTTCACCATCTGCTTGAGCCGGTCGCGCACGAACGCCACCGCGCGGTCGGCCTTGTGCTCCTGGTAGGTCGTGAACGCGGTGCGCCAGCCCTGGTCGCCGAGGATCACGTTGACGACCTGCGCGGCCGTGGCGACCGGCGTCAACCGGCCCTCTTCCGCGTAGTGCTCGACGAACCGCCGCAGCACCGCCTCGTAGAACGCGTTCAGGTCGCCCTGGCGGGGCAGCAGGTAGGACACGCCGACCTTGGGCGCGAACAACACCCGCGACCGCCGGGCGAACAGCTCGGCGTCGGCCTGGGCGTGCTGCTCGAACGCGGCCGTCAGTTCCAGGACGTCCCGCTCCAGGGCGCGGAGCTTGCGGTCCCAGCGGCGGGCCTGGTCGCCCCACGCCCGGTGCCACGCGCACTGCGCGCGCCACGTGTACCACTCGTCCTGGCGCCGCAGCGACTCCCGGACCGACGGGTCGCCCCACTTCACCCGCGCGATGCGCCGCACCCGCTGCACCACCGGCGTGGGCGTGATCTGGTTGATGCCCGGCGGGGGCGGCGGGTCACCGCGCCGGGACTCGACGATGCGGATGAACCCGCGCCTGCTGACCTCGTCGGGGATCGACTGGTGGCCCATCACGACCCGGCGCGCGTGGAAGAGGTCCGTCGTGCCCAGCAGCGTGCGCAGCCCGTTGTGCGGGTCGAAGTCCTGCGTCAGCACCGGAACCTGCTGCACGAGCTGCTGGTCGAGCGCGTGCAGGCTGGCGTTCATGGTCGCCGTGCGCCGGTTGAGCGTGGCCAGGATGGCGTCCAGGCCGTTCACCGCCGCCGGTTCGGCCACCGGCGCCGCCGCCCGCGTCCACAGTGGACCGACACCGGCGTTGGCGAAGAACGTCGCGATCAGGTCGCGGTTGTTCTCCGCCTGGCCGGGCGCGGGCTCGGCCAGCTCCCGCACCGCCTCCGCGAGCAGCCGCGAGCTGACGATGTCGGCCAGTTCGTCGTCGGGCACCGTCATCGACGCGACCGAGCTGGTCGACACCCCCTTGCGGCCGATGCCGGTGGGCGAGGGCGTGCCGCGCTCGGCGGCGGTGTTGATGAAGCTGTCCGCGAACGACTGGAAGTCCTGCTGCCCCAACGGCTTGCCCTCGTCGTCGCGCGGCAGGTCGCTGCCCACCAGGGAGAGCACCATCGACACCATGGAGCGGTGCAGGTCCTCGCGCTCCATGCCCGCGTTGCCGCTGAACAGGAACGCGGTCTGGACCGTGCTGGGGCGCAGCCGGATCTCGTCGCGCGCCGGGTAGCGCACCGACAGCGACCCCTGGACGCCCGAGCGGTCGAGGTCCACGCCGGGCATGGTCGAGTTCTGGTCGTCCACCACGCGGAACAGGTCGAGCAGCGCCCGCCCCGCGTTCAGCTTCGCCGGCCGACCGCCGCCGAGGCCGTCGGTGAACGCCGAGGGCATGACCACCAGCGGGTAGATCCGCGCCCGGTAGCCGTTGCGGTTCACCGCGTCGCCGATCAGGTGCAGGTAGTCGTAGAACAGGCCGCTGCCGGTGCCGCCGGCCACCGAGAACGCGACGAACACGTCCACCGAGTCGCGCAGCTGGCCGCCGAGCCTGCTCAGCTGACCGCCCGAGTTGTTGATGTCGCCGATCGCGCTCACCAGCGGGCCCTGCGCCGGGGTGAGGCCGTCGCGGAACGTGGCGAACAGCGCCGCGCGCCCGACCGTGGGGAACTGCCCGGCGCCCCGGTGCAGCGGCGCCACCGTCGGCTGGCCGGGCGCGGGCGGCAGCCACGACTCGACGAACGTCGGGGACGTGACCCGGATGCTGCGCTCCACCTCGGCGTAGGTGTCGTACTGCGGCACCAGGTTGCGCACCATGCGCATGGTGCGCTGCGCGGCCGGCAGGTGGGACTTGTCCGGCACCACGCGGCCCTCGATGTGGCTGAACTCGTCGTCGGCCAGGTCGGCGTAGACGAACTGGAGGCAGCCGGGCAGCTGGTAGGGCTCCAGCTTCTGCCCGGGCATCAGGTTCTGCAGCCGCCGGCCGTCCGGCCCGCACAGCTCCTCGCGGAACCTGCGGTCCAGCTCGGCGCCCACCCGGCACCCGGTGCCGCCCAACCCGACGAACAGCATCGGCTGGTAGATCTTCATGGGTTGTCCCTTCCTGCCAACGCGTTCAGAGATAGGGGTCCGGAGCCGACGTGATCGGCGCGGATTCCTCGACGTGCTGCTGGTGGCCCGCGTACTCCGCCTCGTCGGTGACGCGGATCGCCAGCCCCTGCCCGATGTCCTGCGGCTGCCCCAACCCGAACGGCGGCACCTCGCCGAACGGCGCGTCGAGGCGGAACCCGCGGCCGACCCGGCGCAGCCGGCACCGCTCCGGGTCGGCCGGCCCGGCCGCGCGCAGCACGGGCACCCCCTTCTCCACCGCGACGGTGAAGCTGACGGACCGGGTGTGCTCGGTGATCACCGGCAGGAAACCGTTGCCGGACCCGTAGAACGCCTCGATCCGCAGGCCGTGCAGGTCGCGCGCGCGTCGCCACGCCAGCCCCCACAGCCCGAGCGCGGCGAGCAGCACCAGCGCGGCCGTGCCGAGCCCGATCCAGAGCCACGGCGGCGGCTTGTCCACCGTGACGACGAACGGGAGCCGTTCGTACTCCACCGAGGGCTGCTCGTCGTCGACCAGCACCAGCGTCCCGACGACCACGCCCTCGGGCACGTCGCCGCCGAAGTCCAGCCGGGCGTCGAACCCGCTGTTCCCGGCCGGGGCCTCGTGGACGGCACCCGCGACCGTGATCGGGTGCCCGTCCTCCTGGACCAGCCGCACCCGCACCCGCTTCGGCGCGCCGGTGCTGTTGGTGACGGTGACGCGCCTGGTCACCGACCCGCCGGGGGCCACCTCGTCGTGGATGTTCGGCATCACGGCCGCCGCGCGCACCGGTGCCGGCCCGACCGCCACGGTCGCGTTCGCCACCGGGTGGTCGCCGCTGATCCCGATGCCGGTGACGTGGCCGGTGAACCGGAGCGACCCGGTCACCCCGGCCGGGATGGTGGTGCTGCCGGTGAACGTGCCGTCGCCCGCCGTCGGGTCGCTGCCGGTGCCGTCGTCGGTCAGCGGGATCTCGGCCTGGAACCCCTCGCCGGCGACTTCCGCGCGGAAGCTGAGGCCCTGCACCAGGCCCGCGTCCACCACCGGGCCCCGCCGGGTGCGCATCCGCACCGAGACCTTGACCGGCTGCCCGGCGCTCAGCGAGGACGAGTCCGGCTCGATGAACGCCTGCACGGCCCCCTGCCACGTCACGGCGGTGCTGACGCTCTGCTCCGGCACGCCGTCCGCCGACCTGATCCGGACCTTCCACCGGCCGGGTTCTGGGTCCACGATCCGCAGCGACTCCACCGCGCCGTCCTGACCGCTGCCCTGGTACCGCGACCCGCCGGCGGACCCCTCCTTCGGGGCGACCTCGTCGTTGGGGCGGACGAACTCCACGCCCACCCGCGGGTCGTGCTTGATCACGATGATGGACCCGTCCGTGGCGATCGCCGGGATGTCGACGGTCGCCTCGGTGGTCCCGTTGGCGGGCAGCGTGTGCTTCTCGACCTTGCTGCCCGCCGCGCACCGCGCCGCGCTGTAGGAGCCGAAGATGGCGTCGTCGACGTCGGCGGAGCCGTTCACGATCGTCGCCCGGGGCGTGGGCGTCGCGGTGCCGCACGAGCCCTGGTAGCCGCTGCGGGCGAACTCCTCCAGCTGCGCCGCGTCGACGTTGCCGAAGCCCAGCGGCCAGACCTGCACCTTGTCCCGCTGCGCGGCGCGCAGCCGCTCGGCGATCACGTCGCGCGCCGCCGCGTTGCGCTGGTCCGGCGACTTGCCGACGCCGTAGCGCTCGCTGTCGCTGACGTCCAGCTTGCCGTCGGTGAGCAGGAAGACGATCTTCGGCTGGTCTCCCGCGTCCTTGGGCAGCGTCGACAGCGCGTGGCCCAGCGCCTCGGCGTGGTCGGTGCCGTCGCCCTTGCCGCGCTCCCTGATCCGCAGCTTCTCCACGCAGGTGGTGAGCTGCCGGCGTTCGACCCCGCCCGCCACCGTGGTCGGCGGGCACACCACGTCGACCGGGGGAACGCCACCGCTGTCGCTGCCGAAGCCGATGATCGCCACGGTCGACCGGGGCGAGAACTCGGCCTGGGCGATGAGGCCCGCCGCCTCCTTCTCCCGCGCCATGTCCTCGGGCGAGATGCTGCCCGACTGGTCGACGAGCACGACGATGTGGACCGGCTGCACCTCGGGTTCGGCCGCGCTCGCGCCGGAGGCCGGCACGAGCAGCGACAGGCCCAACGCGACCACCGCGAGCGGAATGGATCGAGTGGCCAACGAGCCACCTCCGTTAGCTGGCACAAACGAGGACGACGACCGGCCGTCGGGCAATGTCCGGCTGTATCACCCGATCGGTGTGTCGACTGCCATCATGCCTTCGCGGACCGGATTAAATTGGCCAAAGACGGGCCAATTAGTTGTCATTTCGTCCGGCCAGCAGCTTGTCCACGAGCACCGCGACATCCGGTTCGGAGAATCCGCGGGGAAGGTGCAGGAACTGCGTGCCGGCGAGGAACGCCAGCGGCTCCGGGAGGTCGGCCGCGCGCAGCGCCATCCGGTTCCCGACCAGGATCGGCACTATCCGCGCGCCGGCCGCCCGCGCCTCGAGGATCTCCCGCCGCACCCAGTCGTCCGGATCGCCGGGGTGCCCGCGCGCCGGCCCCGCCCGCCCCCACTCCCAGTCCGGCCCGATGATCGGCAGCAGGTGGCCGCACCCCCGGGCCGCCTCCACCAGCACCCGTTCGAAGTCCGGTTCGCCGTGCGGGATCGAGCACACGTCGCGGAACACCGCGGCCTCGCCGAGCCGCCGGCTCAACTCGTTGTGCACCAGGCGGGCGGCGTCGTCGCCGTCGCCGGTGCGGTAGTTGATGAAGTACTCGAACGCCCGCGGCTCGGGCGGGCGGGTGCGGACCCCGTACGGTTCGAGCAGGTCGGCGAGCCATTGCCGGTGCTCCGGCGCGTCGAGCGCCCGACCGGCCGCGCCCGGCGGCTCCTGCACGGGGCCCGCCGCCAGGAAGCGGTCCTCGAACAGCACGACGGTGTCCCTGGGCATGTCCGCCACGGACTGCCAGAGGATGCCGTCCGCCCACGTGACCCGGTCGTGCAGCCACGCGGCCCACTCGCGGGTCGCCGGGAAGTCGTCGGCGCGCGAGGTGATCAGCCAGGCGTCCTGGTGCACGGCGGCGAGGTCCTGCGCGGTGGTGAGCCTGATCAGGGACAGGTCCGCGGTGGTGCGCAGGTCGGAGAGCACCTGGCCGCGCAGCGCCTTGCGCAGCAGGTAGCGCTCCTCGCCGGGGGTCGCCGCGAACTCCCGGAGGAACCGCTCCGCGATCGCGGTCTCCGGCGCCGCCGACGCGCACAACGTCCGGTAGCCGCACCCGGTGGTGGCGTCGAACCGCCCGCCGCCACCGAAGACGCTCGACTGCGGCCGGTCGGGCTGGTGCGCCCGCAGCGTGGCCGGGTGGACCCGGCGCAGCACGGTGCCCGCCTGGAGCACCACCCGGGTCGGGATGCGCTCCAGCGCCCGCGGCGGTGCGTGGAAGGCCAACGCTCACCCGCTCACGGCCGCGGTGGCGGCGGCCACCAGCAGGTCGTCGGGGGTGTTGCCGATCAGCGTGGACGGCGGGTCGCGCAGCCAGACGTTGGCGTTGAGCCACCAGTCCGCCGCGCCCCACGGGTCCTGCCACGCGCCGAGCACCCGGTTGACCCGGAGCACCACCGGGATCGGCTGCCCCTGAGCGTCCAGCTGGAAGCCCGGCACCGCGCAGCCTCCCGCCGGCCGGCGCAGCCGGATCAGGTCCGGCAGGTCCGGGTCCACGCCCCGCCTGCGCAGGTCGAACGCCGATTCCCAGCTGCCGGCGAGCACCTTCTCCTCGGCGGTCCGCGGTCCGCTGCCCAGGGTGTGCAGGTGGGTGGCGAGCCGGGCGAGCGCCCGGTCGACGTCCAGCGTGTCGGCCGACCTCCGGACCGGCCCGTCGCCCGCGTCCAGCACCGGGTCGTCGGGCAGCCGGGTCAGCAGCAGGTGCAGGATCCGGCGGGCGCCGGCCTTGCGCGCGTCCGCCGTGCCGGCGTCGGCCATCGCGGTGACGAGTCCGCGCAACACGGCCCGGCCCCGCTCGTCGAGCCGGGCGCTGACGCGTTCCCACTGGTCGACCAAGGCGGAGAGGATGTCGTGGATCGCCATGCCGACATCCTCTCGCGGAACGGCGCGGTCCGAACCGGCCAGAAAGTTGTCACTTTTCAGCCATTCCCGGAGAACGCACCGCCGGACCGTATCGTAATACCGGTGAGTGACCACGATGTCGCCGCCCAGCTGCGACGGGCCGAACAACTGCTCACGGATTTCGAAACCCGCGCGACCGAGGTCGTCCCGTTCGACGCGCGCGCCGCGCTGGGCGGGTTGGACGAAGCCCGCGAATTGGCGGATGCCGTCCTGGCCGAAGTCGAACAGGGCTGCGGCGAGTGGTTCACCGCGCGGCTGATCCGGGTGTGGGTGTACCGCAACCGGCACCTGGCCGGCGGCGACGTGCGCGACCTGGACGGCGCGGTCGCCGAGCTGCGGCAGCTGGTGGTCCACGACGACGAGGTGGAGCTGCGGACCGACCTCGCCAACCTGCTGTTGCAGCAGTACAACGCCGCTCCCGCGGACGACGCCCGCCACCTGGTGGAGGCGGTCGCGGTGCTGCGCGAGCTGACGGCGGGGGCGCTCACCGACCCGGAACGGGGCGTGGTCGACTCGCTGCTCGGCCTGGCGCTGGTCGAGCGGTTCCGCTGCGAGCGCCGGCACGGCACGGCCACCGCCGGCCGGTTGGACGAGGCGCAGCGGGTGCTGGACCGGGCGTTGCGGCACCTGGGCCTGGACGACCCGCAGCGGGCCGAGGTCCTGCTGGAGCAGGCGCGGGTGCACTGGTTCCGCGCGTCGGTGGACGAACCGGGGTTCACCGCGGACGCGCGGGCCGAGCAGGACGAGGCGATCCGCATGTTCCGGTCGCTGGCGAGCGCCGACGACCGCGCCGCGCTCGACCTGGCGGAGGCGTTGGCCTGGCGCTACGACGAGACGGCCGACCGGGACGACCGGGACGAGGCGATCGGGCTGTTCCGCCGGCTCGGCACGGCGTCGTCCGCGCTGGTGGGCGAACTGCTGCTCGACCGCGCGAAGGAGCACCCCGCCGAGGTGGACGACGTGGTGGCGTACCTGGAGTCGGCGGTGGCCGGTCGGTCCGCTGTGGACGGACAAGTGCACACCCTGCTCTTCGAGGCGTACGCCCTGCGCGCACGGCCGGGCGCGGCGGACGTGCCGAAGATGCTCGGCCTGGTCGACGCCATGCTCGCCGCCGACCCGACCGCGGTACCCGACCGGCCGACGCTGCTGGCCCTGCGCGCCTTCGCCTCGGCCGAACGCGCGCTCGCCACCCGGAGCCCCGACGCGGTGCCGGCGGCCGTCGCCGAACTCAGGCGGGCGGCCCGGCACGTCGTCCCGTTCGACTGGACGCACCTGGCGCTGCTGGGCCTGCTCGGCGTCCTGGCGGTCACCGGCCGCACGCCCGGCGCGACCTCCGCCTGGTCACCGCTGGCGCTCCTGCGGGACTTCCCGCCACGGCTGCGCTCCGAGCTGCTCGACTGGCTGCGGCAGCAGCACGCGCACCGGCGGGACGCGGACGTCGCGAGCGCGATCGCCCTCCTCTGGGCCGACCGGAGCGGTGACGACCCGGCCGTGCCCGCCGTCGAGCGGGAACGCGGCCTGCGCGGCGCGATCGCCGCCGTGGACGAGGCGAGGGCGCTGCTGCCGGAGGGCGACCCGCTGGACGTGGTGCTGCACCAGCAGTCGGGCTACCTGCGCTCGGAACTGGGTCAGCTGCACGACGAGCCCGAACTGCTGGGCCGGGCCGTGGCGGAGCTCGACGCGGTGATCGGGCGGATGGGCGACGGCCACCCGCTGTTCCTCACCACCCTGGCCCTCTTCGCCGCGGCGGTGATCGCCGCGTGCACGCGGGGCGGCGGGCACGCCGACTCCCCGGTGCACGCAAGGGCCGCGCTGGTCCGCGTCGTGGACGAGGAGGACCTGGACCGGGTGGTGAAGGCGGTGCTGCTCCAGGCGCTCGGTTTCATCGAGGTGATGGTGTGGGTGGAGGACCGGCGGGCGGGCGGCATGACCGCCGCGGTCCGGCACTGCCGGCGCGCGCTGTCCCTGCTGACGCCCGACGACCCGCAGCACGACGACGTGCGGTTCACGCTCGCGATCATGCTCGTCGACCGCTTCAGCGTCGTCGGCGACCACCACGACCTGGACGCGGCGATCGCCCACCTGCGAGCCCTGCTCGAACGCGTGCGCGTGCGCGGACCAGGCCGCCAGGTCACCGAGGCCGGGGTGCTCGACCTGCTCCGCCGGGCGCGCGGCGCGGGCCGGGCGGCCTCGAGCACCGGTGACGAGGTCGCGGACGCCGAGGCCGCCCTGGGAGCCGTCCTCGCCCGCGCCGGCACCGGTGCCCCCGCCGACCACCTGGAGATCGCCTACCAGCACAACGCCTACGCCCAGGCGCTGATCCGGCACGCGCAGACGACCTCCGACCCGCTGCTCATCACCCGGGCCGCCGAGCAGTTCGACCGGTGCGTCCGGTTGACGCGGCCGGGATCGGCGCTGTGGGCCCGGATGCAGTCCGGCGCGGGCTTCACGCTGGCGCTGGCCGGTGCGATGGGGAACGCGTGGCCGGTCTTCGAGGACGGCCTGACCCGGCTGGAACAGGTCTCGGGCACGGGCGGGGTACCGGACGGGGAGCGGGCGTCGGCCACGCTGGCGATCGCGTCGAGCTGGCTCGCCTGGCACGTCGCGGGCGGCCAGGACTTCGCCCTCGACCGCGCGCTCGACCGGCTGGCCGAGCTGCCCGGCGACTGGGGGCTGCACGTCGAGGCCGCGCCCCACCTGGACCAGTTCGCGGACGCCTGCTGGCAGCGCGGCCGGGCGGGTGACGTCGACCGGGCGATCGCGATCGGGTTCGAGTCGCTGCGCAGCCGCAGCCGCACGGTCCTGCTCCAGCAGGTCGACGAGCACGGGATGCGCAACGCGGCCGATGCCGCCGGCCGGTCGGTCGTGGTGGCGATGCGGTGCCTGGCCGCCGGCCGGCCGGAGCAGGCGGTCCAGGCGGTCGAAGCGGGCCGGGGGCTGGTCCTGGGCGGGACCGGCGTGACGGCGGACGTCGCCACCCGGCTCGTCCGGGCCGGGCACGGGGACCTGGCCGCGCAGTGGCGGCACGCGGCGTCGGTGGAGACGCCCCCGCCGGCCGGGATCGACATGGCGATGGACTTCGCGCCCAGCGACCTGAGGTTCCAAGTCCTCACCGCGCTGGCCGGCCAGGGTGACCTGCTCGCCCCGCCCGCCGCGCTGGCCATCGCGGGGGCGTTGCGCGCCATGGAGTCCGACGCGTTGGTCTACCTGCTGCCGGGACGGGACGGACACCGCGGGTGCGCCCTCCTCGTCATGGCGGACGGCGCGGTGCGGGAACTGCCGCTGCCCGCACTCGTGGAGAGCGCGCGACCCGCGGCGGACCTCGAACCGCTGTGCGAGTGGGCGTGGGACGCGGCCATCGGACCGCTGCTCCACCACCTCGGGCCGGCGGCGAGACCGGTGCTCGTGCCGATCGGGATGTTGGGTGACGTGCCCTGGCACGCCGCCCGCGAGGGGCAGCGGCTGGCGGTGCGCGAGGCGGTGTTCTCCTACGCCGCCTCCGCGCGGCAGTTCTGCGACCTGGCGGGCCGCCGGCGCAGGCCGCTCGGCGAGGCGCCGGTCGTGCTGCTCGCCGACCCGGACGTCGACCTGAGGTCCGCCGTCTTCGAGGCCGAGTTCCTGCACCGCTGCTACCCGGACGGGCGGTTCTACGGCACCGAGGTCGACGGCGTGCCGTTCACCGGCGTCGGCACGTCGGAGGAAGTGCTGAACGCCATCCCGACGGCCTCGGTGGCGCACGTCGGGTGCCACGCCCGCAGCGGCGCCACACCGGAGCAGTCGTTCCTGCGCCTCGCGGACGGGGAGGCGCTGTCCGTCGACCGCGTCCTGCGCCGGGCCAGGGCCCGCCCGTCCGCGGCGCTGGGCGGGTTGGTCGTGCTGGCGGCGTGCCGCAGCGATGTCACCGAGGTCGTGCACGACGAGGCGCTCACGCTGGCCAACGCGTTCGTCGAAGCCGGGGCCACGGGGGTGGTCGGCACCCGGTGGGAGGTCGACGACCTGGCCACCAGCCTGATCACGTGCGTCCTGCACGCCGAACTGCGGCGCGGCACGAGACCGCGTGACGCGCTGCGGGCGGCGCAGCTGTGGGCGCTGGACCCGTGGCGCTCGCCGATCGAGGGCATGCCGCCCTACCAGGCGGGCCGGGTCCGCGCGGTGGACCTCACGCGCCCGGAGTACTGGGCGGCGTTCACCCACCACGGCTGGTGAGACGTGGGCACCACCGGCCGGTTTCCCCGCTACCGCAAGGGGTTCGGCGTCGGACCGCTGACCGGCATGCACGGGCGGAGCCGTCTACCCGGACCGGGCTGTTCGCGCGGGCAGTCGGTCGCGCACCGGTTCCATCGACAGCACCGACGACACGACCGACCACCCCGTCCGTGGGCGTGCGCAACCGCACGCGGTCACCCGGTGTCGGCCGGCCGCCACTGGATGCCGTACCCGCGGTCGGGCCGCAGACCCGAGAAGTCCACCTCCACCTCGCCGATACCGTTGGGGCGCACCAGGTCCCGGCCTTCGGCGAGGTCGTCGATGTCACGGTGGAACGCGCCGTCCACCCGCCAGACCGACGCCGGGAGCGCCGTCGACGGGAACCGCACGACCAGGTTGAAGTGGTCGCACGGCCGCTCCGGCCAGAACACGTAGGTGGGGCGCATCGGCTGCCCCTCCGGCACCTGGACGTGCAGGGAGAACCGGTGCGCCTCGCCCGCGCGGAGCGTGCGGGGCAGCTTCAGGTGCAGCAGGAACCGGCGGGGCGACGGGCGTTCGGTCGAGAGCAGCTCGACCCCGTGCAGCACCTCCACGTCCAGGTCCGCCGGCGCGCCGTCCCCGGTGGCGGCCGGGATCGAGATCGACCAGGTGATGCGGTCGATCCCGTCGCAGTCGGCCACGAGCGTGCGCCGTTCCGTGCAGCTGGGCGTGGTGCCGTCCAGCCGGAGCACGGCTTCGAAGTCCGAGACGCGCCAGCCGTCCTCCCGGGACCGCGGCGCCGGCTGCGGCGTGGCGTCCAATGCCGCCTCCACGAGCCTGATGAGGCCCTCGTCGATCCGGCGGCGCATCGTGCGCGCGCCGCGTTCCTGTTGCGCGGCGAGCCAGTCGACGCGTTCGTTGAGGAAGCGGTACTGCGCCCCCTCGTGCAGCGCCAGGGGAGCGGTGACCGTCAGCCGCAGGTCGAGCGGGAACCGCTCGACGATCCCGTCGACCCAGGCGCGGATCTTGTTGCGCACGGTCTCCGCGCCGTCCGCGCCGGTGATGCCGCAGACCTCCTGCAACGCGGGGCCGACCTGGCGGTCGATCGCGGGCGCCTGCATGCCGGGCCCGCGGCACAGGGCCCTCAGCTCGCTGAGCAGCAGGTCGGGTTGCACGGTCATGCGGCCTCCGCGTCGACCATCGCCGGGTGAATAGGTGCGGACCGGGGTGCTGTCGATATGTGGCGACATTCTGCGTCCGTGAATTCGATCGGTCATGGTTGATGCCTTCATCGACTGTACGGCGAGCAACGTTACGCCATCCGGTCGCGGCATCGTATCGTTATCGACCGCTGGTTCAACGGCGGGCTGTGGTAGCCGATACGGACGAGTCGAGGACAAGTGCGAAGGATTCCCGGTGACCGGTGATGACGATCATCGAATAGCCGCGCCGCCGATGCGCGGTGGGCCGTTCTCGCAGTTCACTCGCATGGCCCAGCCGACTGCGGGGTGTTCGCGCTGGTCGGTGACCGGTGCGGAATCGGTGGTGTCGCCGCGGTTCGCAGGTATCGGAGGGATTCTCGCGTTCGACTCGCGGCCCGGGCCGACGATCGCGGCGGGTACTCCGATCGGGTTGCGCCGGCTTCCGGGTATTGACCGGCTCCGGAAAACTGATTCCGCAATTATCGTGATAAGCGAGTCCGGAGCCGGTCGGATCGGGATCGGGACGTCGTCCCGCATACCGGTCGCGACCGACTCCGGACTTCTCGGACCGTGCGCACCGCCCGGAGCGGTCAGCTCGAAGGCTGCGCGCTGGGCGACGGCGAGGCCGTCGTGCTCTCGGACGGCGGTGCCGTGGTGGTCGTGGGGCTGCTCGGCGTCACCGTCGTGGTCGTCGTGGTCGTCGTCGTGGGAACTCCGGACGAGGTGGTCGCCCGCGAGGTCTCCGTGGTCGTCGTGGGCGGTGCTGTCGTCGTGGTGGTGGGCTGCTGGGGCAGCGGGACACCCTCCTCTCGCAACACGTCCAGGATCTGGGCCTTGGCGTTCTCCAGCGCCTGCTGGATCTGCTGGGCCGTCATGCCGGGGACGTCCTGCGCCAGCCTGGACAGCCGGGCCCACACCTCCTCGAGCCTCGCCTTCGCCTGCGGGCTGAGGTCCGCGGGCAGGCTGACGACGAGCTGCGAGGCCAGCGCGTAGGTCACGCACGCCACGCACGAGTGGTTGACGGCGACCGCGATGTTCTCCGGCACCACCACGTCCGCCTGACCGACGATGAGGACGACCTGGAACGCGACGGCCACGGTGGTGCAGTCGCGGCACGAGGCCAGCGCGTACGCCTCGTTCCTGTTGTCCACCACGCCGTCGGTCTCCCACACCAGCGCGAAGGAGACCTGGTAGCGCACCGCACCGTCGGTGGTGTTGACCACCAGCGCCTGGTTGTCGCCCGGTCCCGGCGGTTCCGGGCGGTCGAACGGGAAGACCCACGTCGGTGCGTCGGCCGGCCCGTCGACCGGCACGAGGACCATCGCCAGCACCGGCTTGTCCTTCGTGGGCACGGGTGCCCCGGCGGGCCAGGCCGTCCGGGTCGTCGCGGTCTCGGCGACGGGCGTCGTCGCCGGCGGGACGGGCCCGGGGCCCGCCGCCATGCCGGGTACGGCGTCGGCCACCGTTCCGCGCTCCTGGGGCTGGATCGGCCGGTACCGCTCGGGGTTCGGCCACCACGCCCACAGCAGCCCCGCGACGACGGCCAGTCCGCACAGCACGACGAGCGCGCGTCGTCCGGGCTTTCCGTCGGTGGACGCCCAGACACGCTTGCACGTCCGCTGGACGAGCCGGATCAGCAGCAGGCCGATGCCCAGCACGGGGAGGGCGATCGCGGCGATGGAGAGCACCCGCACGAGCACGAGTGCCAGGTCGCCGTCGCCCAGCGCCCCGCTCGCGGACCGCCACTGCTCGCCGACGCCCTGCCACGCCGTCGCCACCACGCGGGGGAAGGCCAGCACCACCAGGGCCATGCCGGCCAGCAGCAGCGGCACCACCACGAGGACCCACGTCGTCACGACGACCCGTGCCCACGGCTTGAGCACCTTCGACTCCGGCTTGCCCCAGCGGTGCGGCAGCAGGCCGAGGAGCGTGGGCTTGATGTGCCGGAACAGGTCCGGCACACCGGTCAGGTCGGCGAGCACGTGGTAGCCGTCGTACCGGACCATCGGCGCGAGCTGGCGCACCATCTGCACGATCTGGGTCGCCACCACCAGCAGCAGGGCGTCCCAGCCGGACAGCCACCAGACGCCGTACACGGCGACCGCCACCAGCGCGTTGAAGTACAGCCCGCCGAGGTCGGTGCGCAGCCGCCCGGCCCGGCCGAGCCGGTAGCTGTCGGTCACGTCCGTGTAGAAGGCGGGCCACAGCAGGTACAGGCCGAAGCCCATCGCGCCGGGGGTCGCACCGCCGTACCGGGCGGCGGCGGCGTGCCCGAACTCGTGGAAGCCGGCCGAGACCACCGTCACCGCGAACACCAGCAGGAGCAGTGCGGGCTGGTGGAACGCCTGGTGGGTGGCGCCCGCGAGGCCCTTCTCGAACAGCACCCAGAAGGCCACCGCCGCGAACGCCACCAGGGCCGCCGCGACCACCAGCGGGTGGAACAGCCGGGCGAACGGCGCGGTGATCCGCCTGGTCACCGCGGGCTCGGTCACCACGCGGCGCAGGCGCAGCCCGAGCAGCGGTTCGGCCTTGCGGTGCTCCGGCTGCGTGCCGTCGGGCAGCGTGAGCACGCCGAGCGGCGCCAGCTTGGTCTCCAGCAGCACGCGCACGTCGTCCGCGCTCACCCGACGGCCGACGGCCCGCCCGACCGTGCCCGCGATCTCCGCGTGGTCGGCACGCCCGTCGACGGCCTGCAGCACCCGGTACAGCAGCGGCGTCAGCTGGAGCACCTGGCCGTCGGCACGGCGCACCAGGGCCGGCGGGCGGCGGTAGCCGGAGTCGCGCAGCTCTCCGATCAGTTCGACGCCCCGCGCGCGGTGCGGCACGTCCCGTTCCGCCCCGGGCGGGCGGGGTGCGGTGGTCGCACCCCGCCCGGCCGGGCTGTTCCCTGACACGCTCATGGGATCGCTCACTGGTCGATGTCGGACCTCTGCGCGGCGTTCGCCTCGGCGGTGCCGTCGATGGTCTGCTGGATGATCGCGTCCTGCTGCGCGACCGCGGTCGCCTCGGAGCCGGCCGAGCCGATGTTCGCGGCCACCGCGGCGTCGATCGGGGCGGCCACGTTGGCGTTGAGGGCCACGGCGCCGTTGATCGGCGCGGCCAGGTCCAGGTCGGCCGCGAGGTTGACGTCGACGTTGAGCAGGCCGCCCTCCAGCGCGGACGCCGTGTCGGTCGGCGGCACCTGGACGGCGGGGGCGGTCCCGCCCGCGGGCGGCGGCGTCGGGTTCGTGCCCTGGTCGATGGCGCTGTCCTGGTCGGAGTTCGCCAACGCCTCGCCGGTGATGCCCTGCTGGATCGCGACGCCCTGGTCGGACAGGGCCTGCGCGGTGGACCCCTCGGAGAGCACGTTCGCGCCGACGGCGGCGTCGATCGGGGCCGCCACGTTGACGTTGCCCGCCACGGCCAGGCCGATCGGCGCGGCCAGGTCGAGACCGAGGTCCAGGTCGACGTTCAGGTCGAGCAGCGAGTACACCTCTTTGTCCGGCAACGCCGTGCCGCCCTCGGCGGCCAGCTCGTCGATCGACAGCGGGGGCAGGTTCGCTTCGCTCATCCGTCGCTCCGTTCGTCGGTTGGCCCGGCCGGTCGGACCACGGCCGGGTGATGGTCTGGACCATTACCCGAGTTGGGCGCGGCCAAACGGGGACGGCGGTGCCTTTCCGGAATCGGATCGGAAAACCCTCCTGACGGCGCGAAGGCGTTCGGCCGAATGGACCGATGAGAAGTGAATTCTTTTCGGGAATGTCGTCGGGCTGCGGATCCTGACGGTCATCGGTACTGTTCCGCGCGGTGTGCCGGGAAGCCTGGTCGGCGATGTAGGACGCGTTCGCGACGACCGGAGGCGACATGACGGCGACTCACAACCGTGCTCTCCGGGCACGCAGCACCACGGCGGCGACGCCTCGGCCGCCACCTCGGCCGCCTCGTCAGCGTCGTTCGATGGCGCGGAGCACCAGGGCGACCACGACGAACCCCGCCACCAGCAGGAGTGCGGTTACCAGACCGGACATGCGCGAACACCTCGTGAGCGGTGTGCCGTCAGTGGCCCGATGCTAGTGCAGCTGTGACCGTGCCCACACGATCCTGTCGGGGGTGTCGATATGCGTGCTCGTGATCTTGTCGAGGACTACCCGTTGGTCCGGTTGACCGACGACGCGTTGGCGGCGGCGCGGTTGATCGCCGAGCAGCGGCGGCCGGGTGTGGTGGTGGTGGACGGGGAGGGTCGTCCGGTGACGGTGTTGCCGGGGTCGCAGGTGCTGCGGTTCAGCGTGCCGGGCTACGTGCAGGAGGACCCGTCGTTGGCGCGGGTGTACGACGAGCAGGGTGGCGCGGACGTGTGCCTGCGCAACCTGTCGGGTCGGTCGGTGAAGGAAGTGCTGCCGCCCGAGGAGAAGCGGTACGAGTTGCCGATGGTGTCGGGTGAGGCGACGGTGCTGGAGTGCGCCGCGACGATGGCGCGGCTCCGCACGCCGTTGATCGTGGTGTCCGACGACGAGGAAATCCACGGGGTCGTGACCGCGTCGCATCTGCTGGAGGTCATCCTGAACGCGTCGGAGCCGCGCGCATGACGGTGAGCCAGGTCCTGTCGGTGGTGGTGTTCGTCGGCGCGTACGTCCTGATCGCGACCGAGCGCGTGCACCGGGTCGCCGCCGCGTTGGGTGGCGCGGCGTTGATGCTCGCGTTGGGGCTCACCGACGGGGAGACCGCGTTCCACTCGCTGGACGCGGGTGTGGACTGGAACGTGGTGTTCCTGCTGCTGGGCATGATGATCATCGTGGGGGTGATCAAGCAGACCGGCCTGTTCGAGTACCTGGCGATCGCGGCGGCCAAGCGTGCCGGGGGAAGGCCCTACGCGATGCTGGTCATGCTGGTGGTGATCACGGCGGTGGCGTCGGCGGCGTTGGACAACGTCACCACGGTGCTGCTGATCGCGCCGGTGACGTTCCTGGTGTGCGACCGGCTGGGCCTCAACCCGATCCCGTTCCTGATCGCGGAGGTGATGGCGTCCAACATCGGTGGCACGGCGACGTTGATCGGTGATCCGCCGAACATCATCATCGCGAGTCGGTCGGGGTTGTCGTTCAACGACTTCCTGGTGCACCTGGCACCGTTCGTGGTGGTGCTGATGGCGGTCTTCGTGGTGGTGTGCCGGTGGCTGTTCCGCGATGCGTTCCGCTACGACGAGAAGCGCGTGGCCGAGGTGATGGCGCTCTCGGAACGCGAAGCGATCCGGGACCGGACGCTGCTGGTGCAGAGCCTGGTCGTGCTGGCGCTGGTGTTGACGGGGTTCGTGCTGCACAGCACGCTGCACGTGGACCCGTCGGTGGTGGCACTGCTGGGCGCGGGTCTGCTGGTGCTGGTGTCGAAGGTGACCACCGAGCAGGCCATCGCCGACGTCGAGTGGGAGACGCTGGTCTTCTTCATGGGCCTGTTCGTCATGGTCGGCGCGCTGGTGAAGACCGGGGTGATCGGCGAGGTGTCGCGCGCGCTGGCGGACGCGGTCGGCGGGGAGCCGCTGCTCGCGGTGATGGCGCTGCTGGTGATCTCCGCGCTGCTCTCGGCCATCGTGGACAACATCCCCTACGTGGCCACCATGTCGCCCATCGTCGGTGAACTCGTCGCCGCGCAGGGTGGTACGCCGCAGGCGGAGTCGCTGTGGTGGTCGTTGGCGTTGGGCGCGGACCTGGGCGGCAACGCCACGGCGGTCGGCGCCAGCGCCAACGTCGTCGTGCTCGGCTTGGCGGCACGCAACGGCACACCGATCAGCTTCTGGCAGTTCACCCGTTACGGCATCGTGGTGGCCGGCCTGTCGATCCTGCTGGCGGCGCCCTACCTGTGGCTGCGCTACTTCCTACTGGCGTAGCCACCGGTGCCGGCGTTCCGGAGCAGCCGCCGGCCCGACACCCACGGCGCGCTCACGCGCGGAGAACCGGCAGGTCGTCGTGGGTCACAGTCGCGCCGGGATGACACGGCGCCCCGAGGGCGTTCACCCTGGTGGGCATCGACCAGACTGAGAGCGGAGCGACCACATGGCTACTGTGACCGAGAAGGCTGTCCTCGCGGGTGGTTGTTTCTGGGGCATGCAGGACCTGTTCCGCCGCCATCCGGGCGTCATCTCCACCCGGGTCGGCTACACGGGCGGCGACGTCCCCAACGCGACCTACCGCAACCACGGCAGTCACGCCGAGGCCATCGAGATCGTGTTCGACCCGGCGCGGCTGAGCTACCGGCAGGTCCTGGAGTTCTTCTTCCAGATCCACGACCCGACGACGCGCGACCGCCAGGGCAACGACATCGGCACCAGCTACCGCTCGGCGATCTTCTACGACAGCGACGAGCAGAAGCAGGTCGCGGAGGCGACCATCGCCGCGGTGGACGCGTCCGGCAAGTGGCCGGGCGAGGTCGTCACCGAGGTCACCCAGGCCGGTGACTTCTGGGAGGCCGAGCCGGAGCACCAGGACTACCTGGAGAACTACCCGAACGGGTACACCTGCCACTACGTCCGACCCGAGTGGCAGCTCGGCGAGCGTTGAGCGCGACCGCGGAGATCGTGGCGCTGCACGTTTCGCCCGTGCACGCCTACGAAGGACGGCCGAGCGACGGACCACGACCCGACCCGGAGCCGGTCTCGCGGGATCACGTCGTGGTCCGGGCGGGCCTCGGCCTGGTGGGCGACCGGTACTTCAACCGCGCCGCGCACCGCCGGGCCGCCGTCACGGTCTTCGCCGTCGAAGCGCTGGACGACATCACCGACGACCTGGGACTGGCCGCCGTGCCGAGCCCGCTGGTCGTGCGGCGCAACATCGTGCTGCGCGGGTTCGCCGTGGACCGGCTCGCCCGGCACGACGTGTTCAGCCTGGACTCCGGCGACGGCCCGGTGCGGTTCGAGGCCCACCGGCCGGCGAACCCGTGCGCGTGGATGGACGCCGTGATCGCGCCGGGAGCGTTCAAGGCACTTCGCGGGCGCGGGGGAGTGCGGTGCGTCCCGCTCGACGACGGGCTGCTGCGCCCGGGGCCGGTGGCCCTGGTCACCTGACGGGTCGGCGGAGGTCGGTGGGTCTGCCGGGCGAGTGGAACTGTGCGGCCGATCGGGCGATACGTGTGCCGGGTCGGGGCGGACGACGGCCTGCCGTGCGGTAGACCGGGCTCCTTCGGCACACCCGGCAGGCTGCCCTGGAGAGCTGGGATGGTGGGTTCCGCTCAGGCCGTGCACCGCACGATCGTCGTGGTGGACGTGGAGGGTTTCGGCGACCCGAGCCGCACGCTGCCCCACCAGCTGGGCACGCGGGCGGGTTTGTACCGGGTGGTCGCCGAGGCCCTGGGCGCGGCCGGGGTGCCGTGGGAGGACTGCTACCACGAGGACCGCGGCGACGGCGTGCTCGTGCTGGTCCCGCCGGGCCATGCCAAGGCACCTCTGGTGGAGGTGCTGCCGGGGGCACTGGTGGAGGCGGTGCGGGCGCACAACGACACCAGCCCGGCTGCGCAGCGCACCCGGCTGCGGGTGGCGGTGCACGCCGGTGAGGTGGTCTTCGACCGCCACGGCGTCACCTCGACCGCGGTGACGACGGCCTTCCGGCTGCTGGACGCGCCGCCGGTGCGCCAGGCGCTCGCGCGGTCGCCGGGCCTGGTCGCGCTGGTCGTGTCGCGCTGGCTGTTCGACGAGGTCGTCCGCCAGTCCGCTGTGCTCGACCCGGCCACCTTCCGACCGGTGCCGGTGGAGGTGAAGGAGTTCCGGGACACCGCCTGGATCGCCCTGCCCGACCATCCCCACCCCGCCGACCAGGGCGTGCCCGACCGACCGGCGAACCCGGCCGCAGCCGACGGCAGCGGCGTGACGCCCCGGCAACTGCCCGGCGCGCCGGCACCGTTCGTCGGCCGGGAGGAGTACCTGGCCGCCTTGGACCGCGCCCTGACGGCCGCCGACGCCGACCCCGCCACGGGGACGGCGGTGGTGATCTCCGCGCTGGGCGGTGCGGGCGGCATCGGCAAGACCTGGCTGGCGCTGCACTGGGCCCACCGCCACGCCGACCGCTTCCCCGACGGGCAGTTGTTCGTCGACCTGCGCGGCTTCAGCCCCGACAGCTCACCTCTGCAGCCGGCGGCCGCGGTACGCGGGTTCCTCGACGCCCTGGGCATCGCCCCCGGCGGCCTCCCGGTCGACCCGGACGCCCAGGCGGCGCTGTACCGCAGCCTGGTCGCGGACAGGCGGATGCTGATCGTGCTGGACAACGCCGCCACCACCGACCAGGTCGTCCCCTTGCTGCCCGGCACTCCCACGTGCACGGTCCTGGTCACCGGCCGCACCAAGCTCGCCTCACTGATCGACCGGCACGGCGCCCGCCACGTGCAACTGGACGTCCTCTCCCCAGGGGAGGCCCGTGCCGTGTTGAGCGAACGCCTCGGAGACGGGCGGGTGGCCGCCGAACCCGAGGCGACCGGCGAACTGATCGAGTTGTGCGGGCGCTACCCGCTGGCGTTGGCGATCACGGCCCGCCACGCCGCCACCCGCCCGCAGGTCCCACTGGCCGAGTTCGCCGCCGAGCTGCGCGACCTGGGCCTCGACATGCTGGACGACGACGATCCCGCCGCCAGCCTGCCCACCGTGCTGTCCTGGTCCCTGCGCCGGCTCACCGACGAGCAGCGGACGGTGCTCGCGCTGTTGGGGATCGCACCGGGTCCGGACATCGACCTGTCCGCCGCCGCGTCCCTCACCGGTCTACCTCCGGCTGAAGCACGCAAGGCCCTGCGCGCTCTGGAGGGTGCTTCCCTGCTCGACCGGCGCCCGCGCGGCCGATACGCGATGCACGACCTGGTCCGCGCCTACGCCGCGGTCACGGCTCACGACGACCTGTCGGAGCCGGTGCGGCGGGCCGCGCTGGAGCGTGTTGTGGACTTCTACCTGCACGCCGCCCACACCGCCGACCGCCTCCTGGACCCCCACCGCACGCCGATCCGACTTGCCCCGCCCGCTCCCGGCACCCACCCGCACCCGCTGTCCGACCGCCCGGCCGCGTTGGCCTGGCTGGACACCCACCACGCCCACCTGCTGGCCGCCCAACACACCGCCACCGGCCATGACCGCCATCAGGCCGTGTGGGATCTGGCCTGGACCTTGGGCACCTTCCAGCTGCGGCAGGGGCACCGTCACGACGCGCTGGCCGTGTGGCAGGCCGCCACCGACGCCGCCACCCACCTGGCCGACCCCGCCACCCGCGCCCACGCTCACCGGCTCCTCGGCCGCGCTCACACCGAACTGGGGCAGCACGAGCAGGCCGTCGTCCACCTGCACCAAGCCCTCGCCACCGAACACCACGACCGCATCGAACAAGCCCACACCCACCGCGCCCTCGCGCGGGTCTGGGAGCTTCAGGGGGACAACCGGCAGGCACTGAAGCAGGCCGGCCACGCTTTGGACCTGTTCCGCGGCCTCGACCAGCCGATGTGGGAAACCGTCGTGCTCAACGATGTGGGCTGGTATGCCGCCCTGTCGGGTGAGTACGACACCGCCCGCGACCACTGCCAGGCCGCCCTCGCCCTGCACCGACGCCACCGCCACCCCGAAGGTGAGGCAGACACTCTCGACAGTCTGGGATACATCGAGCACCGCACCGGCCACCATCACCGGGCCACCCACCACTACCAGCAAGCCCTCAACCTCTACCGCACCCTTGGTATCGCCACCAAGGCCGCCGATACCCTCGACCGCCTCGGTCACCCCCACGCCGCTCTCGGCCGGCACGAGCAGGCCCGCGCGGTGTGGCGGGAGGCTCTGGATCTGTACAGAACGCAAGAACGTGAGGTCGACGCCCAGCGCGTTCGGCAACAGCTCGACGACCTCGACAACGCCGCCGACCTCGCCCTCGGCCAGTGACGACGAGTCGCGTGGGCGGTATGAGACGGGGGCGGTCGCGGATTGTGCGGGCCGGGTCGGCGGGATCCGCCCGAACTCGGCCGGTCGGGTGGACTGCGCGGTTGAACGGGGGACGTGGGTCGGATGGCTCGCGACAGCGGACCGCCCGCCGGTAGAACTCTGGTCATCGGCACTCCGCGCGGGCTCTTCTGGAGGGCTGGGATGGCGGGTTCGGGTCGGGCGGTCCACCGCACGATCGTGGTGGTGGACGTCGAGGGCTTCGGCGACCCGAGCCGGACGCTGCCCCACCAGTTGGGCACCCGGGCGGGCCTGTACCGGGTCTTGGCGGAAGCCCTCGGCACGGCCGGGGTCCGGTGGGAGGACTGCTACCACGAGGACCGCGGCGACAGCGTGTTCGTCCTGGTGCCGCCCGACGTGCCCAAAGCGCCCGTGGTCGAGGTGGTGCCCGAGGCGCTGGCACGGGGGTTGCGGGAGCACAACGCGACCGGCCCGCCCGAGCAACGGACCCGGCTGCGGATGGCCGTGCACGCCGGCGAGGTCGCCTTCGACGCCCACGGCGTCACCTCCACCGCGCTCACGACCGCCTTCCGGCTGCTCGACGCCGCAGCGCTCCGGCAGGCCCTGGCCGACTCGCCCGGCGTGCTCGCGCTGATCGTGTCCGGCTGGGTCTTCGACGAGGTCGTCCGCCACTCCGCGGTGCTGGACCCGGCCACCTTCCGGCCCGAGGCGATCGCGGACGAGGACGTCCGCGACACCGCGTGGATCGCGCTGCCCGACCACCCCCGTCCCGCCGACCCGACGGTGCTCGACCGCCTCGTGCACGCCGGTGACGAGCCGGCCCGCGCGGGCGGGCTGGAGTTCGGGTTGCTGGGGCCGACAGCGGTCTGGCACGACGGGGTGGAGATCGCGGTGACCAGCGCGCAGCAGCGCTGCGTGCTGGCATTGCTGCTGTCGGAGGCCGGCCGGATCGTGTCGTTGGACCGGCTGGTCGACGCCTTGTGGGAGGACGACGCCGTGCCGCGCACCGCGCGCAACGTGGTGCAGGGGTGCGTGTCGGAACTGCGCCGGGTGCTGGCCGTGGACCCGACGGTCCGGTTGACGTACAAGCCACCCGGCTACCTGCTGCGGGTGGACCGGGAACGGGTCGACCTGCACCGGTTCCGCGCGCTGGTCGTCCGGGCGCGCGACGACGTCGACGAGGCCGACCGCGCCGCGTCGCTGCGGCGGGCGGTGGAGCTGTGGCGCGGCGAGCCGCTGGCGGACGTGGAGGCCCCCGGCCTGGTGCCGCTCCGGGAGGCGTTGGCCGAGGAGCGGTTGGCGGTGCTGGAGGACTGCCTGGAGGCGGAGGTCGGCTCCGGGCGGCACGCCGAGGCGGTGCCGGAGCTGCGGGCGCTGGTGGCCGGGCACCCGCTGCGCGAGCGGTCGGCGGGGTTGCTGATGCTGGCGCTGTACCGGGGCGGACGGGCGGCCGAGGCCCTGGAGCACTACCGCCAGGTCCGGGAGCGCCTGGCGGACGAGCTGGGCACCGACCCCGGTCCGGAGCTGCAACGGCTGCACCAGCGCATCCTCACCGCCGACCCCACCCTGGAACCCGTCACCGCGCCCGCCGGCGGCAGCGAGTCGACCGTGGTGCCACGCCAGTTGCCGGCCGCGCCCGCGTCGTTCGCCGGTCGGCTCGACGAGCTGGACCGCCTGGACACCACGCTCACCACGGCGGGCGAGGCCACCACCGTGGTCATCTCCGCCGTCGCCGGCGCGGGAGGCATCGGCAAGACCTGGCTGGCCCTGCACTGGGCGCACCGCAACATCGACCGCTTCCCCGACGGGCAGCTGTACGTGGACCTGCGCGGCTTCAGCCCGGACAGCGCACCCATGGAGCCCGCGGTGGCGGTGCGCGGGTTCCTCGACGCCCTCGGCGTCGACCCCGCCCGGCTGTCGGCGGACCTGCACATCCAGGCGGCGTTGTTCCGCAGCCTGGCGGCGGGCAAGCGGATGCTCGTCGTGCTGGACAACGCCGCCGACGCCGCGCAGATCACCCCGCTGCTGCCCGGCAGCGGGACGTGCGCGGTACTGGTGACCAGCCGCAACCAGCTGCCCAGCCTGATCGTCGGGCACGGCGCCCGGCACGTGCCCCTGGACGTGCTGTCCGACGCCGAGGCCCACGCCCTGCTGACCGACCGCCTCGGCGCCGCCCGCGTCGAAGCGGAGCCCGCGGCGACCGACGAGCTGATCCGGCTGTGCGGTGGGTTCCCGCTGGCGCTGAGCATCGTCACCTCGCACGCCCACACCCGTCCCCGGCTGTCGCTGACCGCCCTCGCGGCCGAGCTGCGCGACCTGGGCCTGGACGCCCTGGACAGCGACGACCCGGCCGCCAGCCTGCCGACCGTGCTGTCCTGGTCCCTGCGCGCACTCACCCCCGACCAGGCGCACGCCTTCGCGCTGCTCGGCATCGCACCCGGTCCCGACATCGGCCTGTCCGCCGCCGCCGGTCTCACCGGCCTGCCCCCGCCGAAGACCAGGGCGGTGTTGCGCGCACTGGAACAGGCGTCACTGGTCGGACAGGACACCCGCGGCCGGTACCGGATGCACGACCTCATCCGCCGCCACGCCACGGTCACCGCCGACGACCTGCCGGCACAGGTCCGCGAGGAGGCCCTGCGGCGGGTGGTCGACTTCTACCTGCACACCGCGTTCGCCGCCGATCGGCAGCTGGCGCCGCACCGCCAGGTCGTCCCGCTCCCACCGCCCACCGCAGGCGGCCACCCCCACCGGTTGCCCGACATCCCGGCGGCCATGGCCTGGTTGGAGACCGAGCACCGCAACCTGATCGCCGCGCAACGCACCGCGGTCGCCCACGGGTGGTCCCGGGTGGTGTGGGACCTGGCACGGGCGATGACCACCTTCCACGAGTGGCGAGGCCACCGCCACGACAACCTCGCCTGCTGGCGGGCCGCTCTCACCGGCGACCACCCCGACGACGGCACCAGGCTGATCATGGCCCACCGGATCATCGCCCGTGCCTACGCGGAACTGGAGCGGTACGACGAAGCGGACGCGCACGTGCACCAGGCCCTGGACCTCGCCAGGGGCCGCCGGGACGGCGACGACCTGGACACCGCGCGCCACGAGCGCGCGATCCACCACGAACTCTCGCGGCTGTGGGAACAGCGCGGGGACGACCGCAAGGCCCTGGAGCACGCCAACCTCTCCTTGGCACTCTGCCGCACGCTGGGCGACCCGGTGGGGGAAGCCCGCGTGCTCAACGCGGTGGGCTGGTACGCCGCCCGACTCGGCAGGTACGACGAGGCCCGCGAGCACTGCCGTGCCGCGCTCGCGCTGCAGAGCCGGCACCAGGACCCGGAGGGGACGGCGGACACCCTGGGCAGCCTGGGCTACATCGCCTACCACACCGGCCACTACCTGGATTCCATCCACCACTACCGGCAGTCCCTGGTCCTGTTCCGCGACCTCGGCCACACCTCCAACCTGGCCAACTCGCTCACCGACCTCGGCCAGTCCCACGCCGCCCTCGGCCAGCACGACCAAGCGGGCACGGTCTGGCGGGAGGCGTTGGAGCTGTACCGGGCGCAGGGCCGCGACCTCGACGCCGAACGGTTGCAGCAGCGGCTCGACGGACTCGACGCCGCCGCCGAGAACAAGCCCGACGACGCCGCCGACGACGTGGCCGACGAGAAAGCCGACTCGGACAGCACCCGCTGATAGGCCACGCGCACCGGCGCACTCAGTCACGTTCGTCCGGCTCCGACGAACATTCTCCCTGTGGTGGTGCAGGCACCACCACGGTCGGGTCGTGGAGGGGATCGTCGGGAAGGTCCCGGATTCGTAGGTTCGAAGCCATGAGCAACCGGACTGATGTGGACCGTGTTCGCCGCCCCGGCGGTGTGGTCGTCCCCGCGCTGTTGTGGATCGTGCTGGCGGCCAGTGGAGTGGTCAACTCATTGGGTTCCCAGGTCGGGATCGACTTCACGGCGCGCATGGCGGCGGGCGGGGTGGCGGTGCTGTGCATCGTGCTGCTGATCGTCTACCACGTGCGTCGCCGTGACCGGTGACTTCCCGGCAGAGCGGGCGGCACGTACCCGCTGCGGGCTTCGCTGGCCGGACCGAGGTGTCCGTCCCCGTCGCGGGAAGCTCGACGGGGACGGACACCTCAGTGGTGTCAGAAGCGGAACGCCTGGAGTTCGGCGATCCGCACCGTCTGCGCCGCCGTCGGGTTGCCGGTGGTGCAGTCGCTGGTCGAGCGCGGGTCGTCGTGCTGCGAGCCCGCGTACTCCCGCGCCCCCGTGCACTGGTTGGTCAGCACCCGGATCTTCAGGTGGGTGGCCTGGGTCGCCGGGATCCGGAACGAGCGCAGCGTCAGGTCCGGCGCGGTCGGCCGGGGCACGTCGGCCGGGAAGGCGTTCGCCGGGCTGGTGTACGCGACCCGGAAGTCGGCCGGGCCGGTGCACGACGAGCCGGTGGCGGTGTTGCACGCCAGGACCTCGAACTGGCGCAGCGCGGTGAACCGGTTCTGCCCGCCCGGGTCGGGGTCCGGTTCGACCGCCGGGCGCAGCTGAGCGCTCACCTGCACCCGCCGGACGACCTGCGGGCGGTCGCCCGCGAGGTCCACCGTGACGCCCTTGCCCGCGACCGGCGAGCCGATCGACGCCCAGTTCGTGGCCTCGGTGTCGTCGATGAGCTTGTCCAGGTTCACCCCGTCGCCGGTGGCGGTCGCGCCGAGGGCGCGGGAGGCGACGTTGCGCGTCGGCAACGGCCGCATGGTGGCGTGCTCCTCCGCACGGACCGTGCGCCGGACCCGCGTGCTGCCGTAGCCGTCCGCGACCACGACGAAGTCGTACGTCCCCGGCACGATCTCCACCGTGTCGGGCAACGGCGTGGCCGGATCGGTGTCCGCCACCGGACGCGTGCGGGCCTCGTAGTCGCCGATGTAGAGCCGTGCGCCCTCCACCGCCGACAGCCGCAGCTTCGCGTTGCGCCCGTGCGGCGAGGCGAAGCTCGGCGTCGGGTCCGCGTCGTTGGTCCCGTTGCTGGCCGCGTCACGCCCGAGACCGTGCCGGGCGAACACGTCCCACAGCTCGGGCACGTCCGCACCGCCGTAGCGGACCTGGTTCGCGGCCAGCGTGGCGTCCCTCATGTCGACGTAGCTGACCGCGCCGGAAGCGTTGAGCAGCAACGCGTCGAACGCCTGCTGCACCCACCGCCGGTTGCCGGGGCACTTCTCGACGGGCCGCTTGCCGTCCGCGCACGCCCGCTGCGTCTCCGAGGTGCCCAGACCGTACTTGTCGATCATGGCCTGCCGGACGTCGAAGCTGGTCGAGGTCCAGATCTCGCCGTCGGCGTGCACCTGCTGGCCCACCAGGTCGTAGGCGACGTTGCTGTAGTTGAGCGAGTTGCGGCTCATGTCGTAGTTGCGGATGCCCGCCTTGGCGTCCCCGGTGACGTACCCGCCGATGACGTACCGCGTGTCGCCGCGCGGCCGAAAACCGTACTCGAACAGGTACTCCATGGCGAACAGGTCGGAGTGCGACTCGTTCATCGCGCCCGCTTGCGCGCCGGACCAGCCGTTGTCGGGGCCGGCGACCAACCGGCCGCTGATCGCGTGGCCGTACTCGTGCCCGATCACGGACATGTCGTAGTCGCCGTCCACGCACGGGCCGTAGAACGCGCCGGGCGTCGGCTGCCACAGGTACATGTTGGTCGTCGGGGCGACGCCGTCGGGCGGCGTGATCTGGTTGGCGTTGTTGCGGGACGGGAACGAAGGCGGCGCTCCACCCACCCGTCCGCCGGCCTGGGCGTTGCCGCGCTCGGCGTCACCGCCGAGGCCGCCGCGGTCGCCGTTGTCCGTCTGCATGTTCCAGGTCTCCTCGGTGAAGCCGAGGTGGTACGACCAGTCGTGCATGCGGTTGTGCATGGCGAACAGGTTGGCCAGCGCCGCGTCGATGTCGTTCTGCTGCGGGGAGGAGAAGACCGCCGGGTCGCAGCGCTCCTCGTGCCACTGGTTGGTCCACGGGTAGCGGTAGTGCCGGTCCGGCCGGGCCGCCGAGGTCCGGGTGCCGACCGTCCCACCGGCCAGGTCGTCCCACTTCTCGGTGGCGCGGGCGGAGTTGCCGGACGAGGTCTGGCTGGTCTTCCCGGTGACGGGGTCGACGTCCCAGGCGGCGCCTCGGTCGGCGGTGCGGACGGACCGCTCGCAGCCCCGCACCCGCACCGCGCACCACCGCACGCGGTTGTCGCGCGAGGAGTAGTCGGCGGGCGGGTTGGCCGGGAACACGTCCCAGTCGGCGTTGCGCGACCCGCTGCTGTCAGGCCGGGCGTTGTCAGGCTCGGCGTTGTCAGGTCGGGCGTTGTCGGACCCGGTGTTGTCGGACCCGGTGCCGTCGGGCCGGGCGTTGTCGGGCCGGCCGTTGTGCGATCCGTGGCTGTCCGACTCGTGGTCCACCAGGTCCTCGCGGACCAGCAACTCGCCGGTCCGGGCGTCCACGTAGCTGGTCGACCCGGTCTCCGGCCCCACCTGGACGACCTGGTAGGCAGCCCGCGCCGGCCCCTCCGGCATGGGCACCGCGCCCGACGTGACCCGGGTGGCGGTGCCGAGTCCCGCGACGGCCAGGGCTTCGTCCGGCGAGAGGCTCGCGGGCTCCGGGTCCGCCCGGGTGGGGCTCAACGTCGAGCTGAGGAACACCACGACGCCGTCGCGGATGCCGAACGTCGCCAAACCGTCCAGGATCGAGGGCGTGGCCCCGAACCGCTGGCGCAGCATCACGTACGAGCCCTGGCCCATCGGCCGGTTCACCAGCACGTCCATCGAGTCGATGCTCTGCTGCGTCAGGCCGAACACGTCGCTGTTGGCACTCAGGTAGCCGCGCGCCACCGCCGCCGGGTCTCCCGTCACGCGCGCCTGGAGCCCGGCGCGGGGGATCAACGTCGCGGGCGCGCCGTAGCGGTTCCACCGGACGGTCGTACCGCGATCGCCCGCCAGCGCCAGCTGCCGATCGGTCGGCCGCGCCGCCCCCGGCCGGTTGTCGATGTCGTCGTCGCTTGAGGTGTCGCCTTGCACGATGGACGTTCCGCCACCGTGCGGGGTGGCGGACGCCGTCCCCGGCACCAGGGGGCTGATCGCCAACACGCCTGTCGCGGCGAGCGCCGTCGCCCGTCGCAAAGCCCGTCTCCGCATCTGTGAACGCCTCTCTGCGAGCCGTGCGAGATCCGACGTGGTTCGAGCTTCCCGGTAGTGCGCAACGGAAAGATAGGGCCGTTCGTACGGCTCACCCAGGGCCGTCCCGACGAGTCGGGTGGAAAACCGGCGACGCGCCACGGGTTCGCCGGCACCCGTCGGCTCCAGCCCGTCGACCAGCCCGTCGACTCCAGCCCGTGACGCCTGGGGCGGGGATCGCGTCGAGCCCGTGGACGCGGTCCCCACCGACACCGACCGAGCGGCGGCACGGCAGGTCGGCTACCGGATCTCGCCGTTCCAGATCGGGGTCGCCTGGCTCGCGGTGATCCACCGCTCGTAGTCGGCCGGATCGCTGGTGAGGGCCGTGACCCGCGCGTTCAAGGCGTCCAGGTGCGCGGTGGCCGCGGTGAAGCGACTACGGGCGTCATCGGTGATCGGGGACCAGCCGTCGCGGCCGTCGAGGTCGAGCGCGGCGTCCCAGGGGGTGAACACCAGGTTGTACTGGTGCTCGCGGCGGGCCTGGCGGGTCGGGTCGGCGTGGTAGGCGGCCAGGGCGCCGGCGTCGACCGGAACCCCGCCGAAGCCCGGCGCCGGCGATTCGAGCACCGCCCGGCGCAGGGTCGGACCGGGGGTGGACTCGATCACCAGCAGGCCGGGTTGCCACTCGACGCAGGTCAGCACGCGGTCGTCGACCAGCAGCAGGCCGGCCGGGGCGGCGGTGTGCCGAATGGCCGCCACGCCGGTGAGGTAGTCCTCGTCGGACAGGTCCCGCAGCGCCGGGTCGATCTCGGCGTGCACGTAGGCGAGTTCCGGTGCGTCGACCGGACTGGCCCACACCTCGTCGTCCACGATGATCACGTAGTCGGCCACCAGGGCAGGATACGGCCGGCCGGTGGCGCGGTCGGATTCGTCTGCTCCGGCCCCGGCTCGGCTTCGCACGCCGGCCCGACCGCCTGGCGTCGCGGACGACGGGCACCCGGAACCGGAGCAGGACGGCGGTGTCCCCACCGGGCGTCCTGTGGTGAGACTGGGTCATGGAGGACGACGGGGTCGACGTCTTCAACGAGTTCAGCGGCGATGTGGCGGGGTCCGTGGTGCAAGCCGGGACGATCCAGCAGGTCGTCCTGTCGTCCCGGCCGCTGCCGGTGCCCCGGCAGCTGCCGCCGGCCGTGCACGACTTCGCCGGGCGGGACGGGCACCTGGGGAAGCTCGACGTGCTGCTGCCCGCCGAGCGCGACGTTCCGGCCGGTGTGACGATCGCCGTCGTGGATGGCACAGCCGGGGTGGGCAAGACGGCGCTCGTCGTGCGGTGGGCGCACCGGGTCCAGGACCGGTTCCCGGATGGCACGTTGTTCGCCGACCTGCGCGGTCACGGACCCAGTCGTCCGGTGGACCCGGCGTTGGTGCTCGCCGCGTTCCTGCACGCGCTGGGTGTCGCCGACCGCGGGATGCCGGCCGACCTGGACGGGCAGGCGTCGCTCTACCGGTCGTTGCTGTCCGGTCGACGGGTGCTGGTGGTGCTGGACAACGCCGCTGCGTCCAGCCAGGTCCGGCCGCTGCTGCCGGCGGCTCCCGGGTGCTTCACGGTGGTCACCAGCCGCACCGCGTTGACGGGGCTGGTGGTGGCGCAGGCCGCGCACCGGATCACGCTCGACCTGTTCTCCTCCGACGAGGCGGAAACGTTGGTGCGCCGGGTCATCGGTGACCGGAGAGCCGACGCCGAGCCCGACGCCGTGGCCGCCTTGGTCGAAGGGTGTGCCCGACTGCCGTTGGCGTTGCGGATCGCCACCACCCGCATCGCCGCGCGGCCTCATGTCCGAGTCGCCGACGTCGTCGCCGACATCACCGAGGAGCAGGACCGGCTGGACGCCTTGAGCGACACGGGCGACGACCACAGCGCGGTCCGCACCGTGTTCGACTGGTCCTACATGCGACTTCCCGATGAACTCGCCCGTACGTTCCGGAGGCTGGGCCTGCACCCCGGCGCCGAACCGGACGTCCATGCCACCGCGGCGCTGACCGGCCACACACCGCGGACCGCGCGCCGGCACCTGGAGGCGCTGGCCGACCTGAACCTGGTGGAACCGTTGGCGCGCGGTCGTTACCGGCTCCACGACCTGCTGCGCGCCTACGCCGCCCACCGCGCCGCATCGGACGAGACGGCGGAGGAACGGCGGCGTTGCACGGCCGCGCTGATCACCTGGTACGCGCAAGCCGCGACGGTGGCCGACCGCTTGGTCTTCGCCGGGACCGCGGTGTTGGAGCTGGACCTCGGCCCACCGGTGCTGCCCGTTCCGCTGAAGGACCGGGCGCGGGCTTCGGAGTGGTTGGCCGACGAGCACGCCACGCTGCTGGCCGCCCAACGCCAGGCCGCGGAGCTGGAGATGCACCGCCACGTGATCGCCTTGGCCGGTGCCGCCCGGTTCCTGATGCTCAGGCAGCGGGTGCTGTGGACGGCGCGGCTGGCCGCGGAGACCCTGGGGCTGGCGGCCGCGGTGGCCTCCGCCGACCGGGCGTCCGAGGCCTTCCTGTTGATGCGGCGCGGGGATTCCTACCAGCAGTTGGGGCGCTGGCAGGACTCGGACGCGGACCTCCGGCGGGAACTGGCCGTCGCGCGGGAGATCGGCGATCCGGTGCGGCACCGGGAAGCCCTCACCGGGTTGGGGCGGAACCGGAAGCTGCAGCACCGGTACGCCGAAGCGTGGGACTGCTACCAGCAGGCGCTGGCGCCGGCACGTGAGGCGGGTGTGTTCGCGGAGGCGATCGTGCAGTGCAACCTCAGCCAGATCAGCGTCGGGCTGGGGAAGTTCGGGCAGGCGCTCCGGCACGCCGAGCGTGAGTTGGAGCTGCGGCGGTTGGTCGGCAGTGCCCACGGCGAGGCCTATGCGCTGCACGACGTGGCGGTCGCGTGGCAGGGGTTGCGTGACCATGGTCGTGCGGTCGAGTTCTGCCGGGAGGCGGTCGCGCGCTACCGCGAACTCCCTGCCACGGAACGGGACTTGGCCGTCGTGCTGACGACTCTGGCGAAGTCGTTGGAGCAGCAGGGCGATCCGGTGGGCGCGGGCGGGAGCTTGAGCGAGGCGGTCGCGATCTTCACGGCGTTGGGCGATCCGCAGGCCGAGGTCGTGCGCAGGCGGTTGGGCGACCTGCGGTCGCGGAGACCGCCGTGAGCGTCAGCCGCACGCGGGGCAGTCCGGTCGCGGGGTGTCCGGGCCCAGCGCGCGGCTGTCCTGCAACGTGGCCAGGTTGAACCCGAACTCGCAGTTGGTGCGCAGACCGGGCGCACCGGTGATCAGGCTCATCACGGTGTGCGCGGCCAGGCTGCCCGCGATCCCGGCGGTGACGGCGTTGGCGGCCTGCGGTCGTCCGTCCTGCCGGGGTGCCATGACCGTGCGCCCCGGCAGCACCGACCGGCGCTCGCGGTCGGCGGTGTAGGCGCAGTCGTAGCAAGGCCCGCCGCCCGGCCCGTAGATGCCCACGTTGATCTGCGGACCCTTGTAGCCGCCGTGCACCCACGCCGTGCCGGTGTCCAGGCACGCCCTGTTGGCCCAGGAACGGATCTCGTGTGGCCGGTCCGCTGCCAGCAGCAGCACGTCGAAGCCGACCACCAGCCGCCGCAGCACGTCCGGGCTGTCGATCGCCCGGCGCTCGCCGGTGACGTGGACGTGCGAGTTGTGGGCGCGCAGCCGGTCCACCGCCGCGTCCACCTTGGGCCGGCCCACGTCCTGCTCGACGTAGAGGACCTGGCGGTTCAGGTTCGACAGCTCGACGACGTCCGGGTCCACGCAGTGCAGGTGCCCGACACCGGAGGCGGCCAGCGCCAGCGCGGCGGTCGAGCCGACACCACCGATACCCACCACCACGACCCTGGCTTGGCGCAGCAGCAACTGCGCCTCCCAGCTGGTGATGCGCGGCGTGCGGTCCATCCACCGGAACAGCGCCCGGCTGCGCTCGTAGCGCTCCTGTTCGTCCGGGGTGAGGCCGTCCGGTGGAGGTTCGGCGGCGTCTTCGACGTACCCGGCGCGCACGAGGTCCTCGATCGCCTCCCGCACCTCGTCCTCCGGGTGAGCGGGGAACAGCGGGACCAGGTCGGCGACCACCCGGTCCACTGTCCTGGTGCCGTCGAGGGTTCCCAGCAGCGCCCACACCCACCCGTCCGGGTCCGCGACCTCGGTGGCGATACCGGGCACGACGCCACCGATCCGGACGCGGTCGTCGCCGTGCCGGACGGGCAGGTGCTCGAACTTGATCCTCGGGCTGAACACGGGAACCCCCTCCGCGGTTGCCTACGCTTCCGAGTCGGTGCCGCTGAAGGTCATCTCCTCGTCGTCGACCTCATGAAACTCGATCATCGCCACGCACCTCCTCCGCGTGGTGCCGGAGCCTCGGGAAGCGCGGGACCGGCAGGCAGCCGTCCGGCACGTCCGGACTTCCCCGTGGGTCACCCGATCCATTCACTACGCACATTTGCGGCCTCCCCAACCGAATAGGTGCGTTGATCACACTCCCCGGCGCGGTTTTCAACCGGCCGTCAGCCGTCGCGGCGCAGCTCATAGCGGCAGTGCGGGCTGCCCGACCCCGCCCGACGGGGCCATTCAGCCGGTGTTGTCAACGAGCCGTCAGTCCGCGGTCATATTCGGCCGAATGAGTGCGTTGTATCCCGGCCGGCCGGGTGCACACTTACCTTTCGGGAACGGGGGTGACGCGAGTGGACCTGCGATTCGCTATTCTTGGTCAGACCGCATTGCGCGTGGGTGACCGGCTCGGCGTGCAGTGGGGTCCGCCGAAGCTGCGCGCGCTGCTCGCGGCGCTGCTGGTCCGACCAGGGGAATCGGTGCCGGCGAGGGAACTGGTCGACTGGGTGTGGACCGGTGACGACCTCCCGGAAAACCCAGGGCAGGCGCTCTACCTCTACGCGTCGCGAATCCGCAGGATCCTCAAGGAATACGCGGACGGGACCGACATATTCGTGGACAACCGGAATTTCCGGCTCGAGGTAGACCCGCTCGCGGTGGACTACTTCCAGTTCCGGGAACAGCTCGGGATCGGTCGCGCGCTGGCCCGCCGGGGCGAGCACCAACGCGCTCTCGACGTGATCGGCGGGGCATTCCGGCTGTGGCGGCAACGGCCGCTCGCCGACGTCTCGGGCGACGAGGCGGAGCAGGTTCGGCAGAGCATGCGCAAGAACGTGCTGCTACCCGCGTACGACACGTTGTTCACGCAGCAGTTGCTGCTGGGCGAGGCCGACGCGGTGCTCGCGAAGCTGGACGAGCTCCGGCTCGACTACCGGTCGCACATCGCGCTGCTCAAACGGCGGCTGGAGGCGCTGCACGCGCTGTCGCGGCGGGACGAGGCGACCCAGGAGTTCCTGGTGGTGCACCGGGAGCTGAGCGCCGACTTCGACGACATCGGCGCCCAGGACCTCCGGGAGTTCTACGAACGCCTGAAGGAGAGCGCCGCCGAGTCGCCGGTCCCGCACCCGGTGGCCGCGGTGCGCGTGCCCAGCCGGCTGCCGCCGCCCGTCACCACGCTGGTCGGCCACGAGACCCTGCTGGCCAAGCTGGACGCGGTGACCACCCGGCCCGGCGTGGTCGTGGTCGACGGCACCGGCGGGGTGGGCAAGACGGCCTTCGTCGTGTACTGGGCGCACACCGCCCTGGCCCGTTTCCCGGACGGGGTGCTGTACATCGACCTGCACGGTTTCTCCGATGCCCCGATCGTCGAACCCGCGACGGCCGTGGACCGTTTCCTGGAAGGGTTCGGGGTGCCCGCCGACCGGATACCCAACCCCCAGCAGCGCGCCGCCAAACTGCAATCGCTGCTGCACGGTCGACAGGTGCTGGCCGTGCTCGACAACGCCCGCGACACCGACCACGTCCGGCCACTGCTCCCGATTCTTTCCGCCGCCGTCGTGGTGATAGCCAGCCGGTCGCAGTTGTCCGGTCTGGCGGCACGGCAGACCCCTTATCGTTTTCCGATCGTCCCACTGGACGTCGAGCAGTCCGCGCGCCTGTTGTCCGAGCACATCGGCGAACGTGCCAAAACGCACAAGGACACCGTCCTGCACCTCGCGAAGCTGTGCGGCGGGCTCCCCATTGCGCTGAAAATGCTCGCGCAGTACATCGCCGCCCGGCCCACCGTCCCGCTTCCGGCTTTCGCCGCACAATTGGGCCATGACGTGCGGCTGCTCGACATCGGCTCCTTGGGGGACGGTGCCAACCACGGTCCCCGTGCGGTGTTCGCGCAGTCCGTTCGAGCACTCGCGCCCGAGGTGCACCGACTTTTCCGCCTGCTGGGCACGCACTCCGGCCCCGATTTCGGGGTCGGCGTCGCCGCGGCGTTGATCGACACCGACGCGCGCCGGACCAGGCTGGCGCTGGACGCGCTGGTCGAGGCGAATCTGCTGGAACAGTCCGGTGCGCTGGGCCGCTACAAGTTCCACGATTTGATCCGTGAGTACGCCGTCGAACTGCTGGAGAGCCCGGAGGAGCGCCGAGCTGCGGAGATCGGTGCGCTGAAATTTTACCTGCACACTGCGGAGAATGCCGACAGAGTGGTGTTCCGGACTCAGGCTCGAGTGCGCACGCCGACCTCTGGTGAACACCGTCAGGCGATAGAGTTCCAGGACGAGGAAGCTGCCCGGATGTGGGCGGTGGCCGAGCGCCACAACATCACCGCGATAACTCGGAAAGCGGTGGAGGCGGGCTATGAGAATGCTGCTCAAATGCCCCAGCTGGCCGGACAGATATTGCTCAGGAACGGGTACGGGGAAGACGCACTGGCTATTCTTCATGCCGGCCTGGCGGCTTCGGTGGCCGAGGACAACCGGGAGGAAGAGGCAAACGCTCTGCAAAACATCGCGTTGGTCCACCTGAATCGCCAGGAGTTCGGCGCGGCTGCCCATTACGCGCACCTCGCTCATCTCAAATCCAGCGAAATCTGCGATGAATTAGGAGTGGCGGCTGCCCTTCATGTCGACGCCCGCATCCGGGTCGAGACCAATGACATCCAGATGGGTGTCGAGTGCCATGAGCGAGCCCTTCGGGCCATTCGCCGCGTCGGTGAGAAAGGTATGGAGGCGGTATTTCTGTATCGTACCGGAGAGGCTTATCAACGTGCCTCGGAATTCGAGCGCGCGGCCTCCCTTTACCGTGAATCTCTGGCCTTGGCCAGGGACTTGGCAGATCACGGCTTACAAGGGCGTGCGCTGGTCCTGTTGGGATCCCTGGCATTCGCCCGTGAGCAGACGGCCGAGGCCCGCGACTATTTGCGGGCAGGTCTCGAACACCTTGCGAAGGTGCATGACATCCCCTTCGCCGGTACGGCCTGCGGGCTGCTCGCCAAGGTCGAGTTCGAAGCCGGGCGGCTGTACCAGGCGACGCAGTACGGTCGACAGTCCCTCCGGATGTGCCGACGCGTCATGGACTCGCGCGGTGAGGCGGACGTGCTGGAGACCCTCGGCAAGGTCTTGCGCGCGACCGGGCGCCACGAGGCCGCCATCGAGGCCTGGGAGCAGGCCGGAGCGATCTTCGCCGACCTCGACCCGGAGCGCGCGCGAGCGGCTGCGAAGGCGATGCGTCAGAGTATTGATCTTGCTGCGGACCTCTCGTCAGTGCGACAGGCCTCGTCCCCGACTGCGCGACGGACGCGTGAATCACACCCTCAGTAGGCACCGCTGACCACCCGGTACCCTGGTGAGTGACCCCGTTAAGGGCACCGATTTGCAAAGATCGCTCCGCTGCGCGAGGATTCCAACTCGACGGAAATCGTACTGTCGAGGGAGTCTCGTTTCCCCATGAGGAAGCTCTGCGCGCTCAGCCTTACGCTCGCGGTCGTTGCGCTTGTGGCCGTCTCCACCGTGAACATGCTCGCGGTGAACACGTCTACTGCGAACATGTCCACCGCGAGCACGTCCCCGGACAGCAAGAACTGGGTGGATAGCGCGGGTCGACGCCTCCAATCCATCGCCTGATCGAATTGTAACCGCAGAATTGCGGTTTCGATCAGAGGTAGGTGGGTGGCTGCGTTGTTCGGTCCTCGGGACCGTCCGACCTCGGCTCAGCGTGTGGCCGGAGTCGGTGTGTTGTCGGGTCGAACCGGCTCCGCCGGTGCGCGTCGGGCGGCGGCGACCACTGCCACCAGCCCGATCGCGGTAGCCAGGACGACCGCGGCGAGGGCGACCAGCGTCGCCGCGTCCGGGTGGACGAGCGACTGGCCGCGGTTGGCCTGCCAGGTGATCAGCACGACCAGGCCGGTGTAGCCCAGCGCGGCGACGCCGATCAGCCGGGCCCGCACCCGCTCGGCGTGCAGCCAGGCCACGCGGGTTCCGAGCACCGCCAAGACCGCCGTGATCAGCAGCAGCACGTGAATCCCGTGCAGGGCCAGGAAGTGCCCCGGCCGGTAGTCGCCACCGGTCACGCTCCAGTGGGTGATCGGCATGCCGCGCCCGTCGGGGTCGCCGACTCCGTGGCTCTGATGCAGCAGCAGTCGGCTGCCGTTGGCGTCCGTCACCGTTCGCGGGTCGACCTTGTACGTCAGCCACCACATCGGCAGCGTCATCCCCAGCGTGGCCAGGCCGAGACCGGCTCGCAGCGCCGCGTTGAGCGCGCGGTCGCCGATGCGTTGGCGGAGGACCACCAGCACGACGAGCAGGTTCAGGACGTAGATCAGCATGACGCCGTAGGTGAGCAGCGGGAAGAGGACGCGGGTCACCGGGTCGGTCGAGAACTCGTTGAAGTGGCTGAACGTCCCTCGTGCCCCCTGGGTGGTGATGGCCGCGACCTCGATCGTCGCGATCACGGCGAAGGCGGTGCCGACCCACCAGGCGAAGCGCCTGCCCTTGTGCAGCTTGGTCAGCAGCCAGGCCAACGTGCCCGCGTACAGGGCGAAGGCGAAGCTGAACTTCAGCGGCTTCATCCACACCGACTCGTCCAGCAGCGTGCGGTCGTCCACGACCACACCCACCGCGGACACCAGCACGAACCCGATCATGAAGGTCACGTTCACCATCAGCGGTCGGTGCCACTCGCGCCACGGCCTCAACACCGTCATCGTCGTCTCTCCCGGTCGTCGCGCAGTTCCGAACGCCGTTGCCGCAGACGGCAGTGGTGCGGCGCGGTGGGTTGCTGGTGGGCCTCGATGAGGTTTTTCCCCAGTGTCGGGTGCCGGCCTCCGACGACGGGCACCGGAAGGTAATCGGGCCGCCCGTCGCCGCTGTCGCCGGCGGTGGGCGCTCGGTGGCGGCGCTCGGGAGGCGGGTGGGTCTACCTGCGTGAAGTCGGCGGACCCCAGCCGGGTTCGACCGCCTTCCCAGGGGTGAGGGGCACCGTGTCGGCCCACGACGACGGGAGGGGCGGTATGGGGCGGACGGGGTTGGTCGACGGAGTGCGTTGGGTGTTGTGTCCGGCTTGTCGGTCGCCGGTGTTCGGGCCCCGGTGGTGGCGGGATGCCGGGGTCTGCCCGGAGTGCGGGCACCACGATCGGCTCACCGCGGCGCAGCGGGTCGACTCGTTGCTCGATCCGGGCTCGGTCGAGTCGATCGGCGCGCAGGTGGGCGCGGTGGACGTGCTCTCGTTCGTGGACCGGGAGCCCTACTCGGTGCGGCTGGACCGGGCTCGGGCGGCAACCGGGATGCGCGAGGCCGTGCTGGCGGCTGCCGGGCGATTGGACGGCATCCCGGTCGTGGTGGCGGCGATGGACTTCCGGTTCCTCGGCGGCAGCCTTGGTGCCGGTGCCGGCGAATTGATCACCCTCGCCGCCGAACGCGCGCTGGTGGAGCGCGCGCCGCTGGTGCTGGTCACCGCGTCGGGTGGGGCACGGATGCAGGAGGGCGCCATTTCGCTGATGCAGATGGCGAAGACGAGTGCGGCGCTCGCGGCGTTGGACGAGGCCGGTGTGCCCACGGTGTGCCTGGTGACCGATCCGACGTACGGCGGGGTCGCCGCGTCGTTCGCGACCTTGTGCGACGTGGTGGTGGCCGAGCCCAGGGCGCGGTTCGGGTTCGCCGGGCGGCGGGTCGTCGAGCAGACCATCGGGCAGGAGTTGCCGGACGACTTCCAGACCGCGGAGTTCCTGCTGGCGCACGGGTTGCTGGACCGGATCGTGCCCCGCGACCGGTTGCGGGCGGAACTCGCGGTGTTGTTGTCGGCCATGGGGCCGGAGGCGCGCGCGGGGCGGCCGTCGGGAACCGGGTCGGCGGGGAATGGCCCGGCGGGGAATGGCCCGGCGGGGAATGGCCCGGCGGGGAATGGCCCGGCGGGGAACGGCTCGGCGGGCAACGGCTCGGGCGTGCGGAACGGCTCGTCAGGGGCCGGCGCGGAGCGGTTGTCGGAGCTGGTGATCGGTGATCCGGGGCGGTTGCCCGAGCGGGACGCGCACGAGGTGGTCCGCCTGGCTCGCGCGGTCGGGCGGCCGACCACGCTCGACTACGCGCGCACGGTGTTCACCGACTTCGTGGAACTGCACGGCGACCGGATGTCCGCGGACTGCCCGGCGATAGTCGGTGGCGTGGCCAGGTTGGGCGGTGTGCCGGTGGTGCTCATCGGCCACCAGAAGGGGCACGACGCGCGGGAACTCGCCAAGCGCTCGTTCGGGATGCCCTCGCCCGCCGGGTACCGCAAGGCCGCGCGGCTGATGCGGCTCGCGGCCAAGCTCGGGCTGCCGGTCGTCACGCTGGTGGACACGCCCGGCGCGCACCCCGGCGCGGAAGCGGAGGAACAGGGGCAGGCTCACGCGATCGCGGAGAACCTGCGGCTCATGTCGTCGCTGCCGGTGCCGGTGGTCACCGTGGTCACCGGGGAAGGCGGCAGCGGGGGAGCGCTCGCGCTCGCCGTGGCCAACCGGGTGCTGTCGCTCGCCGACGGCGTCTACTCGGTGATCAGCCCGGAGGGGTGCGCGGCGATCCTGTGGCACGACCGCTCGGCCGCCCCGCTGGCTTCGGCCGCGTTGCGGCTGACCGCGCGTGACCTGGTGGCGCTGGGTGTGGTGGACGGCGTGGTGCCGGAGAACGCCGACCGCACAACGGTTTCGGACGGGCTGCGGCCGGCGTTGTCCGCCGCGCTGCGGGAGTTGGCGCACCTGGGTCCGGACGAGCTGGTGGCCGACCGACGTGCGCGGTTCCGGGCGTTCGGCCGTGACCACACCTCCGAACTCCGCCTGGTCGAAGGAGCTACGCCGTGACGTCACCGCTGGACGGGCAGCTCGACCGCGTGCGCGCGTCGTTGTTGAGCACCCTGGATTCGTTGCCCGCCCTGCCGACGCGGTTCACCGTGCGGGTGGCCGACGTCGCGTTCGAGCTGGAGTGGGCGGAAGGGGCGCGGGCCGCCGGTCCCGTCGTGGTGGAGGAGGTGACCGGGACCGACGTCCCGGCGATCCGCTCGCCCAGCGTCGGCACGTTCTACCGGGCCGCCGAACCGGGTGCGGAACCGTTCGTCCGGGTGGGCGATACCGTCCACAAAGGACAGCAGGTGGCGATCGTGGAGGCGATGAAGCTGATGCTGCCGGTGGAGTCGGATCAGGACGGCCGGGTGGCGTCGGTGCTGCCCGCGGACGGCGATCCCGTCCAGTACGGCCAGACCCTGTTCACCCTCGAACCTTCGGACGGCTGAGCCGGTGTTCCGGAAGGTGCTGATCGCCAATCGGGGCGAGATCGCCCTGCGCGTCGCACGCACGTGCCGTGAGCTGGACGTGCGCACGGTGGTGTGCCACTCCGAGGCGGACGCGGCCTCGGCGGCGGTCCGGTTCGCGGACGAGGCGGTGTGCGTCGGGCCGGCCGCGTCCCGCAAGAGCTACCTGAACGCGGCGGCCGTGCTGACCGCGGCACTCCAGACCGGTGCGGAGGCGATCCACCCCGGTTACGGGTTCCTGTCCGAGGACCCGGACTTCGCCGAGGCGTGCGCGGACGCCGGCGTGGTGCTGATCGGCCCGCCGCCGGACGTGATGGCCACATTGGGGAACAAGGCGTCCGCACGGGCGTTGATGGCGCGCGCCGGCTTGCCGTTGCTGCCGGGCGGGGTCGAGCCGGTCGACGCGGCGCAGGCACAGGAGCTGGCCGACGGCATCGGCTACCCGGTGATCGTGAAGGCGGTCGCGGGCGGCGGCGGACGGGGCATGGCGGTGGTCCACTCCCGTGCGGATTTCGCTGCTGTGTACGCGGGAACGCGGGCTACCGCGGAGTCCCTGTTCGGTGACGGGCGGGTCTACGTGGAACGCTACCTGCGCACCGCGCGGCACGTGGAGGTCCAAGTGCTGTGCGACACGCACGGTGCCGCGGTGCACCTGGGCGAACGGGACTGCTCGGTACAGCGCCGACACCAGAAGCTGGTGGAGGAGACCCCGGCTCCCAACCTGCCGCCGGGCTTGGCGGAACGGATGGGCGAGGCGGCGGTGCGGGGCGCCCTGGCGGCCGGTTACGTGGGTGCCGGCACGTGGGAGTTCCTGGTGGACGAGGAAGGCCGCTTCTACTTCATGGAGGTGAACTGCCGCATCCAGGTCGAACACCCGGTGACCGAAGCCGTCACCGGCCTGGACCTGGTCCGCGCGCAGCTGGAAATCGCCGCGGGCCTCCCCTTGGACGTGGCGCGGTGCGGTGCACGGCGCGACGGTGTGGCGATCGAATGCCGGATCAACGCCGAGGACCCGACCCGCGACTTCGCCCCGACACCGGGCGTGCTGAGCGAGTTCATCCCGCCGGGCGGGCCGTTCGTGCGGGTCGACACCCATGCGTTCACCGGGGCCGAGGTCGTGCCGTTCTACGACTCGCTGTTGGCCAAGCTCGTGGTGTGGGGGCCCGACCGGGAGCAGGCGATCGCGCGGATGCGGCGAGCGCTGGGCGAACTGCACGTGAAGGGCGTCTGCACCACCGCGTCCTTCCTGGACGGTGTACTGGCCACACCGGAGTTCGGCGCGGGCCGCCACCACACGTCGTTGGTCGCGGAACTGCTCGGCCAAGCCTGAGCACGCGGCATCCCGGCACCCGGCACCCGGCACCCGGCACCCGACGATCGGCGGTCGGCGGGAGCCGGCACAGACGTGCGGTGAGTCTGCCGCCGGCGGCGCCGGCCGCACATCGGCCGGACGAGTAGTTCACGGCCGGTCGGGGGCGTTGGGCCGGATCGCTGACGCTGTCCGCAGATCGCGTGCCTCGCATTCGCCGCAAAGTAGAGCCGGGAGGTGCGGCTCGGCGATTTCGGGTCCGGCCTTCCGCCGATGGGGCACCCCGGCCCGGCACCGGGGTGAGGGTCATTGTCGCGGGTCACCGGCGTTCTTACGGTTCGGGTTGACTCCGGATCCGGTCCGGACCGGCGAGAATCGAGGAAATGACCATGCGAAGAAGCAGGTCGAAACTCCTTCCGACGTTGTTCGTCCCTCTGCTGGCCGCGGCCCTGGTGGTGGTCCCCGGCGCGGCACCGGCCGCGGCCGATCCGCTCGCGGTGTCGACGCTGACCAAGTCGGTGCGGACGGCGGCCACCCCGGTGGACCACGGCGGCACGGCGTCGTGGACCGTCGACTACGACAACAACTCCGCGGCGATCGGCGCGGCGGCCATCACCGACCAGATCGGTTCCGCACACGCCTACGTTCCCGGCTCGTTGCGCGTTCCGCCCGGCTGGACACCGCAGTGGTCCGCGGACGGCACGACGTTCCAGGGTGCCGAGCCCGCGTCCGGGACGGTCGCGGTGCGGGCCGCCAATCCGGCCGCCCGGCCCGGTGGGACGGTGCTGGCCTCCGAGCTGACTCCGCCGGTGCAGGCCGCCGCCACGGCCACCGGTGGCGACGGGTTCACCCCGCTGCTGCACCGCACGCCGAGCGGCTCGTTGCAGGCGTGGAACATCTTCCACCACGCGTCCTTCGCCCAGCCGAAGGTCGTGTGCAGCGAACTCGCCACCGGCTCGCTGTGCGCGGGCGGGCCGTGGCCCAAGACGCTCAACACCGCGGTCGGCCCGCTCCAATCCGGTTCGGCCGGTGACATCTCCAGCCCCTTGGCGCCCCAGTACGTCCGCGACCCGGCCACGCCGTCCCACGTCTACTACGCCGCCATCACCGCGTCCTCGGTCGGCGTCGGCTGTCTGGACCTGGCCGCCGCGGCGAACTGCGGCTACTGGCCGCTGCTGGCGACCGGCGGCTCACCGGCGGCGGTGAACAACCTCGCCGGGCTCGTGGAGGTGGCGGGCAACCTGTACGGCGTGGCGACGACGGGCGCGGTGACGTGCTGGACGGTCTCGTCCAAGTCCGCGTGCCCCGGCCAGCCGTACGCGCCGATCGTGCCGCCCAACGGCAGCAACCCGGCCGCCCCCGCCTCGCTGTACCTGGGCGCGATGACCGTGGTGGCGGGCAAGGTGTTCGCGTCCTCCTCGCCGCAGGCCGGCCAGGTGCCCGCGATGGGCTGCTTCGACCCGGCGACCGGCAGCGCGTGCGCGGGCTGGGGGACACCGCGTCCGCTCGGACCGGCGAACAACTACACCTACAACGCCTACACCGCCTACGACACGTCCGGTGCGGCGGTGGGCGCGTGCGCCGGCACGACCGGCGGCTCGAACGTCACCACGTGCTACACGACCGCCGGCGCGCCGCTGGCCGCTCCGTCGTCGGCCGCGTCACTGCCCGGCGGGGTGCTGGTGTTCAACCCCGAGGTGATCGTCGGGCCGGACGGGCACACCCGGAGCTACCTGGCGATCTGGGGCGGCCCGTACGCGGGCGCGGCGATCTGCCACGACTGGACGACCGGTGCCGGCTGCGCGGGATTCCCGAACCCGGCCTCGCACCCGAACGTCAACGGCGGCCACACCCGTGACTACGGCTACGCGTTCGACTCGACCACGCAGTGCCTGATCGGCCTGGGGGACGCGGGCGTGCTGTTCTCGATGGACCCGGCCACGGGAGCCTCCCCGTGCGTGCGCAGCGGTGCGGCGGTCACGTTGACACCGGCCGACTTCTACTGCGACGGCGGCACGAACCACGTCACCGGCTACCTCTCGGCGAGACTGGAGGGCATCACCCCGGCGAACGTGAACCTCGGCGCGTCCAGCGTGACCGTGGTGAACCAGGCGGGAACGGTGGTCCCGACGCCCGGCTTCGCGCCGGACGGGACGGTCGACCTGACCGGCGTGTCGCCCAGCGCGAACACCTCGCTGACCGTCACGGCCCGGCTGGTGCTGACCAACGGGGCCGACTTCGGCGGCGGGGCCGAGCCGAACCTGGTGGTGGACTTCGCCGGTGACCCGCCGCAGGTGTGCTTCCAGACCACGGTCGCCACCGCGTGCACCGTCACGGACGTGACGAACACCGCGACGGGCACGGACGTCTCCGGCTCGTTCAGCTCGAACACGGTGTCGGTGCCGGTCGCTCCCGGCGCGGCGTGCCTGCCCGTGGTGCGGGTGGAGAAGGAGATCTGCGCCTCGAACTCGGCGTCGCACTGCGGTCCGGGCGGTTCCGGTCCTTGGGTGAAGCAGACGCCGGTGGGCCTGCTGGGCGCGCTGTTCGGCACCGCCCGGTGGCGCATCACGATCACCAACGACGGTCCGGTCGCGATCGACCACGCAAGCGTCTACGACCTGGAGGAGCCGTCCTGCGAGACGGCGGGCGGGACGTTCAGCCTGGCACCCGGCCAGTCCAAGCAGGTGTACTGCTCGACCTACGCCTTGCTGACGCTGTTCCCGATCACCAACTACGCCAAGGCGAAGTACACGCCGCGCAACTCGCCTCCGGGCACTCCGCCGTCCTACTCGCCGTACTCCTCGGCGAAGGCGTGCGCGCTGCTGTGCAACCTGTGAGCCGACCGCGACCCGTTCCGCGTCGACGCCGTCGGCGCGGAACGACCAGGCCGATGCGCGAGGCGGCAGGTCACTCGAAAGGCACCTGGCTCACCAGCACGTAGATCAGCACCAGCAACCCGGCCACACCGACGACCGCGCGGGTGACCTGCCGCATCCACGCGGAGAACGTCCGGGTGACACGGGTGCGCGAGCTGGTGAAGTAGGCGTGGGCCTCGCTGGCGCTGTTCAGCCGACCTCCGACCAACAGGCCGGCTCCCAGGACCAACAGCATGACGACGACGGTGGACACAACCGCACCTTCTCCCGATGGCGATTCGCAGAAGCCTCCTGGATATGCCATCCGGCGGTTGTCCGCCACGGCCGAGAGACTTCGTCCGCCCGGGTCCTGTGACCCGGGCCTTCCGACCCCAGCACCGTGCCCGGGCAGCGGGTCCGCCGCGGATTCCACCTGCTCGGGTCGGAGTCGGGGCGGGGACGTCCGATCATCACTCCGGGCGCCGACCGGTCCGTGGACAGAGACGCGGCAGGCGGTGAGGGGAGCCGCCTGCCGCGCCGGTCCGGTGAGGATCGCCGACGCCCGAGTCCGGGGACGCGGTGACCCTTCAGGGACGCTGGTACCCGGTCTGCGGGCGGTTCACTCCTCGAACGCCATGTCGCCGCCGCCGTCGTCCTCGAACGCGTCGCCCAGCACTTCGCCGAGCACCATGCCGCCGACCACACCGGCCGCCGCGCCCGCGACGACGCCGCCCATGCCGGAACCCCGGCGGTGCCCGTGGTGCCCGTCATGACCGTGGTGCCCGTACCCCGGCTGTCCGTACCCCGGCTGTCCGTAGCCGGGCTGTCCGAAGGCGGAGTGGCCGCCCCGTTCGGCGACCTGCACCAGCCACTGGTTGATCGCCGCCGCCCAGTCCGTGCGCACGGCGTCCTGGTGCGACACCTGGAACCGGCCGAACGCGTCGCCGCCGGCGGAGAACACGCCGCCGCGCTTGTCCGCCTCCAGCACCACCACCAGTTCGTGCGGGCTGGTCACGAAGGTCAGCTCGACCTGGTTGAGCCGCCCGGCGAACTGCGCCGGCGGGAAGAACTCGATCTCCTGGTAGAAGCCGAGTTCCTGGTGCACGCCGTGGATCCGCCCGGCCTCCACGTCGGCGCTGCGGAACTGGAAGCCGAGCTGCCCGAACGCGTCGAGCACGCGGTCCTGCGACGGCAGCGGCCCGACCAGGACCGGGTCCAGGTCGCCCTTGTCCGGTGCGCCGGAGATGACCAGGTCGGTGCGCACCCCGACGGTCATGCCGGGCAGCTGCTGCCCGCCCACGGCGGTGATCGGGGTCTCCCACGGCAGCGGGAGCCGGAACGGCACGGACAGCGGCTGCCCGGCCGCCACCCGCACGCCCTCGGCCACCTCGATGCGCAGGAACTCCGACACCCCGCGGAACTCGTGGTCGCCGTGCTCGACCTCCACCCGGGTCACCAGGGACAGCACGATCCGGTCGATGTGGGCGTCGGCGCTGCCGCCCTGGATGCGGACCTGGCCGGTGACCACCTGGCCGGGCGTGGCGTGCGGGGAGTCCAGGACGGTGTCGACGGACGGTCCGCCGACGCCGAACGCGCTGAGCATCCTCTTGAACATCAGGGTTCTTCCTCCGTGAGGGGTGGTGTGGTCAGCTCGTGCGAAGGGGTTGGTCGGTCTCGTCCTCGAAGTCGCCGATCAGCTCTTCGAGGAGGTCTTCCAGCGCGGCGATGCCCACCACGCGGTCCTGGTCGGACACCAGCGCGAGCTGCGCGCGGTCGGCCCGCATCGCGGTCACCGCGTGCGCGACCGGCATCGTGGCGGGCAGCGTCAACGGGCTGCCCATCAGCTCCCGCGCGGTCGGCGAACCGCCGGCGGCGGTGGCCCGGACGGCTTCCCGGATGTGCACCAGGCCGACGAACCGGCCGGCCGCGTCGGTCACCGGGAAGCGGGACCGGCCCGACTCGCGGCTGCGGTGCTCGATCGTCCGCGCGTCGGTGTCCTCCGCCACGCTGAGCGTGCGGTCGACGGGCACCATCACCTGCGCCACGGTGGTGTTCTGCAACTGGAGCATCCGGGTCAGCAGCCGCTGCTGGCCCTCGGGGATCAGGCCGTGCTCGGCGGACTGGCGCACCAGCATCCGCAGGTCGTCCGGCCGGTGCGCCTGGGCGAGTTCGGTCTGCGGCTCGACCTTCACCAGGCGCAGCAGCGCGTTCGTCACGCCGTTGAGCCCGCCGAGGACCCAGCGGACCGAGTGCGCGAACGCGCGGAACGGCAGTGCCAGCAGCAGCGCGGAGCGTTCGGGCTGGGAGATCGCCCACGACTTCGGGGCCATCTCGCCGACCACCATGTGCAGGAACACCACCAGCACCAGGCTGATCGTGAACGCGATGGCGTACGACACCCCGGCGGGCAGCCCGGTGGCGACCAGCAGCGGGTCGACCAGGTCGGCGACCGCCGGCTTGGCCAGCGCGCCCAACCCCAGGGTGCACAACGTGATCCCGAGCTGGGCGCCCGCGAGCATCAACGACAGCTCGCGCACCCCGGCCACGGCCGCGCGGGCGGCGCGACTGGTCTCGGCGTCCTGTTCCAGGCGGTGCCGCTTGGCGGCGATCAGCGCGAACTCGGCGGCCACGAAGAAGGCGTTGGCGAGCAGCAGGACCAGCGACAGCAGCAACGACCAGGTGGTGCTCATCGGGCGTCCTCCCGGTCGACGACGGTGAGCACGACGCCGGCGGGCACGTTCCGGGCCACCGCCGTGACGCGCACGGACACGCCGTCGAACGCGACCTCGTCGTCCACCCGCGCGGTGCGGCCCAGCCGGTGCAGCACCAGGCCCGACACCGTGTCGTAGCTGTCGTGCGCGGGCAGCGCGACGCCGGTCGTGTCGGCGATCTCGTCCACCCGCATCCGGCCCGGCACCAGCCACCTGCCGCTGCCGAGGGACTCGATCGAGTCCTCGTCCAGGTCGTCCTCGTCGTGGATCTCGCCGACCAGCTCCTCGGCCAGGTCCTCCAGCGACACCACCCCGGCGAACCCGCCGAACTCGTCCACCACGCACGCCAGCTGCCGGCGCTCGGTGCGCAGCCGCTCCAGCACGGCGGGCAGCGCCAGCGTCGTGGGGACCACCAGCGCGGGGGAGGCGATGTCCCCGATCGGGGTGGTGGCGCGCTGTTCGGGCGCGACGGTCAGCACCTCGGCCAACCCGACCACGCCGCGCAGGTCGTCCAGGTCGTCACCGAACACCGGGAACCGCGAGTGGCCGGTGTCCAGCAGCGCCACCACGCGGGCGGCGGGCTCGTCGGCGCGCACCGCGTGCACCGCGACCCGTGGCGTCATCGCCTGTTCGGCGGCCAGTTCGCGGAACCCGAGGCCGCGCTCCAACAGGTGCGACAGCTCGGGATCGAGGTGGCCTTCGCTGCTCGCGTCGCCGATGATCTGCCGGAGGTCCTCCGGCGTGGCGCCCTGCGGCAGCTCCTCCACCGGCTCGATCCCCACCGCGCGCAGCAGCCGGTTGGCCGCCGCGTCGAACAGCCGGATCACCGGACCGGCGACCTTGAGGTAGGCCAGTGTGGACGCGCTCAGCGCCTTGGCCAGCGACTCGGGCCGGGCGATGGCGAAGTTCTTGGGCAGCAGCTCGCCGAGCACCATCTGCACGACCGTGGCGAACACCAGTGCCAGCGCCATCGACAGCGGCAGGGCGACGGCCTGCGGCAGGCCGGTCGGCCCCAGCACGCCGGCGAGGCCGGTGCCCAGCAGCGGCTCGGCCACGTAGCCGGCGAGCAGCGCGGTCACCGTGATGCCGAACTGTGCGCCGGAGAGCATGAACGACAGCTGGCGGGTGACGCGCAGCGCGCGCTCGGCGGCCTGGTCGCCGCTCTCCGCCAGTTGTCGGAGCCGGCCCCGGTCCGCCGCCATGTAGGCGAACTCCTGGGCGACGAAATAACCGGTGGCCACGGTGAGGGCCACGATGGCGAGCAGGCCGGTGGCGATCAGCACGGCGCGCTCGCTGCGTTCGGTGGAACCATGATCAGCCGGGTCGGACCCGGCCTACTACTGCAGCCGTCTACGTCGGCACTGTCGGGCATGACTCACACTATCACGTAGCACTGTATGGTTGCCCGGGTGACGGTCGCGACCGCGCACACACGGAGGTGGGTCCACGGTGACGGATGTTCTGCTCAAGATCGGTGAACTCGCCGCGAGAGCACAGGTCAGCCCCCGCACCGTCGACTACTACACCGGCCTCGGCCTGCTCAACCCCGCCAAGCGCACCGCCGGCAACTACCGCCTGTACCACCCGACCGACGTCGAGCGCATCCACCTCGTGCAGCGGCTGGAAGTGCAGGGCGTGCCGCTGGAGGAGATCGCCACCGCGTTGCGGGACCGGCACGCCGACGTCGCGGTCATCCTGGACCGCATCGACGCGGACCTGCGCACCCTCCAGGCGGCGGCGGAGGCGGCCTCGCCCGAGGTGCACGGCTTACTGGCGGCCATCGCCACCCGCGTCCACTCCCTGATCACCGTCGCCCTCCAGATCCCGCCCGACCTCCCCCTGCCGTGACTCGCGGCACAGCCGGACCTCGGTGATCGCGTGGTGCTCCACGTCGAGCACCTCGATCGTCCAGTCCGACACGGAGACCCGCTCGCCCGGCCGTTCCGGGATGTGGCCCAGGATCACCAGCACCAGCCCGGCGATGGTCGCGTAGTCGCCCTCGGGCGCGTCCGGCAGCTCCACGCCGATGTCCACCAGGTCGTGCATGGGGAAGGTGCCGGGCAGCACCAGCGAGCCGTCCTCGTCGTTGCGCACCGCCATCACGTCGCGGTCGGTCTCGTCCATGATCTCGCCGACGATCTCCTCCAGCAGGTCCTCCAGCGTGACCATGCCCGCGACCGCGCCGTGCTCGTCCACCACCAGCGCCATCTGCTCGCGCTCGGCCTTGAACCGGCGCAACGCGTCCGACACCCGGACCGAGTCGGGGAGCACCAGCGCCTGCCGCGCCACCTCGGCCACCGTCTTCCCGTCCCGCAGCAGGTCGCGCAGGTGCACCACGCCGACCAGCTCGTCCAGGTGCCCGCCGCGCGCCACCGGGGCGCGGGAGTGCCCGGAGGCGGCCAACTCCTCCCGCGCCTCGGCCACGTCCAGCTCGGCCGCCAGCGTGACCACCGCCCGGCGCGGCACCAGCACCTCGCGCAACCGGCGCTCGTGGATCTCCAGCGCCCCGGTGATGATCGTCCGCTGCTCGGGGTTGAGGGCGCGCTGGGCTTCGACCAGTTCCCGCAGCTCCTCCGGCGACAGCTGCTCGGACTCCGCCTCGGGCTTGCCGCCGAGCATCCGGACGACCACGTTCGTGGCCGCGCTCAGCGTCCACACCGCCGGCCGGGAGATCGCCGACAGCACGTCCAGCGGCCGGGCCACCAGCAGCGCCCACCGCAGCGCGTACTGCATCGCCAGCCGCTTGGGCGCGAGCTCGCCGAACACCAGCGTCAGGAACGTCAGCACGATCGTCACCAGCGCGACGGCCACCGGGTTCGCCGCGCCGTCCAGGAACTCCAGCAGCGGGACCAGCGGCTCGGCCAGCGACACGGCGGCCGTCGCGGACGCCAGGAACCCGGCCAGCGTGATGCCGATCTGGATGGTCGCGAGGAACCGGTTCGGGTCGCGCGCCAACCGGACCAACGTCCGCGCACTCGCCCGCCCGTCCCGTTCGAGGGCCCGCAGCTGGCCTTCGCGCAACGAGATCAGCGCCATCTCGCTGCCCGCGAACACCGCGTTCAGCAGCACCAGCACCCCGACGAGCGCCAGGTTGAAACCGTAGCCGTCCACACCCACTCCGCATCCCCGACCGAGTGCCCGAGACGCTACTGGGGGATCACCGCCGGCACAGTTCGGGGAACGCCGGGGGCCCGTTCACCGGCGCTTCGCCGAAGACCGCCGGGGCTTGCGGGCCGGGTCGGGGGTTTCCGCGACCAGGTCCTCCGGCGCGGACAGCCGCCAGGCCTCGTAGACCAGCTCGGCGAGCTCGTCCGCCTCGACCCCGGCCAGCCGGACGACGACCCAGCCGAACCCGCCGGCGGTGAACTGCTCCTCGAACACCTCGGGCCGTTCGGCCACCAGCGCCAACTGCTCGGACAGCGTCTGCTTCAGCCCGACGGTCTGCGTCTGCGGCCAGTAGTAGCCGAACCGCTTGCCGCGCACGCCGAACGAGCTGTAGTGCCCGCCCTCCGCACGTTCCACACCGGGCAGCGTGCCCAGGGTCCGGAAGAACTCGCCACTGTCCACAGCCACCGCGAAGCCCCCACAAGTCCGATTGCCGCAGTATAAGTGCCTGTTGCGGGCAATCCGCCGCGGTACGACAAGGGGAGTACGACCACGTGCGCGGCCGGAGTTGGTGCGGGCTCACGGCCGAAGTGCCCCCGGCGTTCGCCGAGGCGACGGCGAATGCCGGGGGCACTGCGAAACGCAAGGGCTACTCCTCGCGCGCCCACGCCTTCCTCAGGGCGAGCTTGCCTCCCGTGTGCAGCAGGGAACCGGAGTAGATGCGGCTCGCCAGCAGCACGGTCAGCACGGCGGTCCCGGCCAGCAGACCCAGTGATGCCAACGCTTCCCACGCCGAAGCCTGGCCGGCGAACATGCGCACGGGCATGGCGATGGCGGACGAGAACGGGACGAACGACAGGACGGTGAGCACGGAGGCGTTGTCGGCGAAGAACATCACCGCGAAGTACGGGCCCAGCACCAGCATCACCACCAGGCCCATGCTCGAACCGAGGTCCTCCTGCCTGCTGACCAGCGATCCGGTGACCGCCCACATCGACGCCAGCAGCACGAAACCCAGGACGAGGAACGGCACGAACCAGCCCAGCGCGGGTGCGACCAGGGCCAGCAGGTCCGAGTGGCCGCCCAGCCGCAACGCGATCGGCGCGGCCACCGCGATCACCAGGATCTGGCCGATGGTCAGCAGCACGTGCCCGGCGATCTTGCCCGCGAGCAGCGCCCGCACCGGAACGGTCGACACCAGGATCTCCACGATCCGGGTCTGCTTCTCGGTGACCGTGCTCTGCGCGATCGCCGTGCCGCCCATGCCGAACAGCAGGAAGATCAGCGAGAACACCATGATCACCAGCTGGCGCTGACCCTGGCCGACCTCGGACGCGTCGAGCAGGTCCACCGGCGGCGCGGTGCGCAGGGCGGCCACGACTTCGGTCGGCGGGTCGTTGAGCGCGACCACCCGGACACCGGAACCGCTCGCGTCCGGCACGACCGCCGCCTCCACCTCCTCCGAGCGGACGAGGTCCTGCGCGGCGGACAGGTCGCCGACCGTGCGGACCTCCAAGTCGGTGCCCACCAGCACTTCCGCGGCCTTCGCGCCGACCGCGGCGACCTTGGTCTGGCCACCGCCCAGCACCGTCGGCAGGATCGACATCGCGAACAGCCCGATCACGGTCACCGCGAGGCCGATCCAGAAACCCTTGCTGCGCAGGAAGGTCTTCACCTCGCGTTCGGCGATCAGCCGGGTGGCCGCCGCGAAACCCCGCGTCTTCCCCTCGTGCCCGGTCGCGGTGGTCATCAGATCGCCTCCATGAAGATCTCGTCGAGCGTCGGCACGACGGGCGTGAAGCTGCGGACGGTGCCCCGGCGCAGGGCGGCTTCCAGCACGGCCCGGTCCGCGTCGGGCCGACCGTCGAGCTCGAACACGGCGCGCGGGCCGTCCACGTCGACCACCCGGACACCCGGGACGTCCCGCACCCAACCGGCGTCGGAGGCGACGACCAGCTCGAACCGCGTGGTGCCGTACCGGGCGCGGAGTTCGTCCCGGGCGCCACTCGCGGCGATCTTGCCGCCGGAGATGATGACCACGTCGTCGCACAGCCGTTCCACCACCGACAACTGGTGGCTGGAGAACAGCACCGGCACGCCGTTCGCCGCGCGTTCGCGCAGCACACCCAGCACCGTCTCGACCGCGATGGGGTCCAGCCCGGAGAACGGCTCGTCCAGGATGAGCATCACCGGGTCGTGCACGAGGGCGGCGGCGATCTGCGCGCGCTGCTGGTTGCCCAGGGACAGCTCCTCCAGCTTGTCCTTCCCGCGGTGACCGAGTTCGAGCTGGTCGAGCAGGCGCTCGGTGTTGCGCTTCGCGGTGGCCTGGTCGAGCCCGTGCAGCTGCCCGAGCCACGCGATCTGCTCGGCCACCCCCATCTTCGGGTACAGGCCGCGCTCCTCGGGCATGTACCCGAACCGCTGCCGCACCGCCCCGGTCACCGGCGAGCCGCGCCAGGTCACCGTGCCGCTGTGCGCGGCGAGGACCCCCAGGACGATCCGCATGGTGGTGGTCTTGCCCGACCCGTTCGCCCCCAGGAACCCGGTCATCCGACCGGGCCGCACCTCGAACGACACCCCGTCGAGAACCTGGAGGTCGCCGAAGCTCCGGCCGATCGACGTCACTGTCAGCATGTCCGGAACGCTATGCGGCGGACCGGTCCGCCACGTCCGGCGCGCGATCGACTCCGCGGGTCCTCCGCGAGGAGGACCCTACGACCGTCCCGGTGCGACGATCCCGTGCTCGTAGGCGAACACCACGGCGTGCGTCCGGTCGCGGAGGGACAGCTTGGCGAGGATGCGCGACACGTGCGTCTTCACCGTCGTCTCGCCCAGGTACAGGGCGGTGGCGATCTCGGCGTTGCTCGCGCCGCGCGCCAGGTGCACCAGCACCTCGAACTCGCGGTCGGTCAGCTCCGGCGGGCGGCGGGACGGCGTCGACGGGGACGGGGTGCCGAAGCGGGCGATGACCCGGCGGGTGACCTCGGGTGAGAGCAGGGCGTCGCCGCGGGCCACGATCCGGATGGACTCGACCAGGTCCTCCGGGGACGAGTTCTTGAGCAGGAACCCGCTCGCGCCCGCCCGCAGCGCCTCGAACAGGTAGTCCTCCCGGTCGAACGTGGTGAGGATGACCACCTTGATCGGGTGGTCCGCCCCGGCCGGGCCGAGGATGCGGCGGGTGGCCTCCAGGCCGTCCACGCCGGGCATCTGGACGTCCATGAGCACCACGTCGGGCCGGAGCCGGCCGACCACGGCCACGGCTTCCAGCCCGTCCCGCGCCTCGCCGACCACGTCGATGTCCTCCTCGGTGCCGAGGATGACCCGGAAGCCGGCGCGCACGAGGTCCTGGTCGTCGGCGAGCACCACGCGCAGAGTCATGCCGGAAACCTCGCACGGACCAGGTAGCCGCCGTCGCGCCGGGGTCCGGCTTCGAGTTCGCCGCCGTGCACCGCGACCCGTTCACGCATGCCCACGAGGCCGAACCCGCTGCGTTCGGGCCTACCGGTCCGGCCGCGGCCGTCGTCGGAGACCTCGATCTCCAGCGACGTTTCCAGGAACCGCACGCGCACGTCGGCTCTGCGCGCGCCCGCGTGCTTGACGACGTTCGTCAGAGACTCCTGGACGACCCGGTACGCGGACAGCGCGACACCCTCGGGTATCGGCCGCGGGTCGCCGTAGATTCCGTGATCCACCGCCACGCCTGCCCGTTCGGCCATCGTCGCGAGTTCGGGCAGCTGGTCGAGCCCGGGGGACGAGGTCTCGCCGTCGCGGACGTCCAGGACGTCGTCGGACGGTTCGGCGCGCAGGACGCCCAGCAGGCCGCGCAACTCGCCGATCGCGGTGCGCGCGGTGTCCTCGATGGTCCGCAACGCCTCGCGCGTCAACTCGCGGTCGCGGTCCAGCACGCGGCGCGCCGCGCCCGCCTGGACGCCCATCACCGACACGTGGTGCGCCACCACGTCGTGCAGGTCCCGCGCGATGCGCACCCGTTCGGCGACGATCGCGCCCCGCGTGTTCTGCTCCTGGGACCGCCGCAGCTGTTCCGCGCGGTGCGCCAGCTCGGCCTGTCGGCGGGCGGACAGCCACGCCATGCCGCCGAAGAAGTACGCGGACAGGAAGAACAGCAGGTTGAACACGATGCCGTAGAGCACCGACGCGAGCATCGGGTCCAACGGCCCGGCCGCGTTCTCGAACGGCGGGGCGTTGTGCACCAGCAACCGCACGAGCCCGTACGCGAGCCAGCAGAACATGACCGCGATCACGCCCAGCCGCACGCGCCGCGCGGCCGTCCGGTCCTGCGCCCACGCGCCCACGCTGTACAAGGCGATGAACAGCGCGATCGACGGCACCAGGTTGTCGGCGACCTGCCTCGCCTGCCCGGCGATGAACAGCACGCTGACCACGAGCAGCACGGTCGACGGGAACCGCCGCCGCAGCACCAGCGGCAGGGTCACCGCGACGCTCCACGCGAACTGCTCCGCCAGGTGCGGTGCGACACCGCTCGCGAACACGCCCATGCTGTTCACCAGCACGGTCATCACCACGGCACTCGCCGTGACGGCCAGCCCCGACCAGATGTCGTGCCGCTGCTGCGCGGCAGTCGGCCGGGGCCGTCGCCACTCGCTCCACAGCGGCTCGGCGTGACCGTCCGGACACGACCCGTCGTCGGGTACGGCGGTTGTCATGCCCAGAACGTAGCGCGCGCTCGCCCGGCGTCGGCTCAGGCGGGTTCGCCGCGCACCGGCCTGCCGGGGAACGCGTCGGTCCGCAGCTCGCCGTCGCGCACCACGAACGTGCCGCCCACCAGCAGGTGGTCGACGCCGGTGGACGGCCTGGTCGGGTCCAGGTAGGTGGCCGTGTCGGTGATCGTGTCGGGGTCCAGCACCACGATGTCGGCGTCCGCGCCCACGCCGAGGTGGCCCTTCGCCCGAGCCGCCGGCGCGATCGCGTCCACGACCCGCGCGGGCAGGTAGGAGCAGCGGCGGAACGCGTCGAGCCAGGACCACGTGCCGGACTCGCGGACCATCAGCCGCAGTGACTTCGCGTACGTGCCCGCGGTGCGCGGGTGGGTGCGGCCGTCGGGCGGCAGCGGCCACTCGTGGCTCTCGTGGGCACTGCCCCACGTGACGGGCATCGCGTCGCTGGCCACGATCGAATCCGGGAACGCCAGCGACCGCTGCAGCAACGCGAAGTCGGCCGGGTCTTCCTCGTCCAGGAACGACACCACGCACAGCGCCCCCGGATCGGTCTCCCGCAGTTCGCGCAGCCTCGCCAGGTCGGCGAGCCGCTCGCCGGTCTCGACCATCATGATGTGCCGCGGCCCGATGTTCCACGCCGGGAGCCGTTCGGGGGCCAGGAAGAACGCGCCGATGCCGGTGCTCCCGGCCCCGTACGGGTAGCACTCCACGGTCACCCGGGATCCCTCGGCGCGGGTCTTCGCGAGCATCCCCAGGACCCGGTCGACGTGTCGGCCGGACGTGCTGTTGACGTGGCAGTGGTGCATCGGCGCGCCGGTCTCCACGGCGGCCCGGACGACCTCGGAAGAGCCGTCGACCGGCGTGGTGGGGTCGGCCTCCACCAACTCGCGGACGTGCGTGTACATCGGCGCGTCGGCCCGTGCGGACAGCTCCGCCATGGCCAGGAACTCGGCGGGGTCGGTCCGGGGCGCGTAGCCGAGCAGCACGCCGATGCCCAGCGCGCCGGCCGCGATCTCGCGTTCCAGCACGGCCAGCCAGGCGCGCAGTTCGGCCCGCGACGACGATCGTTGCCAGCGCGGGTCGTCCAGCAGCTTCAGGCCGCTGAAGAAGTCGGCGTCCGGCTCCACGCCCAGCAGCACCTGCGCCCGCGCGGCGCCCCAGGACGCCGAGAAGCCGTAGTTGAGCGGACGACCCGCGGCGGCGGCCTCGGCGTAGGCGCGGTCGACGGGGTTGAGACCGGACTCCAGGTCCAGGGCCGTCGTGACGCCGTCCATGGCCTGGAGGCGGTGACCCGCGACGCTGTGCACGTGGCTGTGCAGGTCGATGAAACCGGGGCCGACGATCCGACCGGTGACATCGACGGTGGTGGCGTCCGGGGCGGCCAGGTCCGGGCCGACGGCGGCGATCCTGCCGTCCCGCACCAGCACGTCCGCGACCTGGTCCAGTCCTGTGCCCGGATCGACGACCCGGCCTCCGCGCAGCAGCAGCATGCTGCCAGTCCACCACGAACGGCCCGGAGCGTTCTTCGTCGTTCTGCACAACACCAGCCGTCCGGGTTGGTAGTAGTTGATGAAGCACGCCTCGTGCGATCCGACGAACGGGAGCGGCGGAATCGGTCGCGATGTCCGATGACCGGCCGGTCGGAGGCGGCCAGACTCTTCGCACATCGCCGACGAGAGGACCGGCCCGTGGCCACCGACGCCGCAACGGACTTCGTGGACAGGGAAGGGGACACCATGAGCACCGCACTGCCCGCGGGCCTGCTCGCAACTCCCGAGTGGCAGGAACGGCTGGACATCCTGGCGATCCGGCACGACGTGCCCGGCGTGCAGGTCGGCGTGCTGGCCCTCGGTCCGGACGGCGAGGCCGACATCCGGGTGATGGTCTCCGGCGTGACGAGCCTGGGTACCGGCGTCCCGGTCACCGAGGACACGTTGTTCCAGTACGGTTCCATCAGCAAGGTGTGGACCGCGACGCTGATCATGCAACTGGTGGACGAGGGCCTGCTGACCCTGGACACGCGGGTTGTGGACGTGCTGCCCGAGTTCGCCATCGCGGACCCCGAGCACACCGCCGCCATCACCGTGCGGCACCTGTTGACCCACACCAGCGGGATCGACGGCGACATCTTCACCGACACCGGGGACAACGACGACTGCGTGGCGAAGTACGTCGCCTCGCTGGTCGGTGCCGCGAGCACCACCCGTCCCGGCGGGCCGCTGAGCTACTGCAACGCGGGCTTCGTGGTGGCCGGCCGGATCGTGGAAGTGCTGCGGGGCACGGCTTGGGACGACGCGATCGCCACTCGCATCGCCCGTCCGTTGGGGTTGACGCACCTCATCACCAGGGCCAAGGACGCGCCGCTGTTCCGCACGGCGGTGGGACACCTGGCGAATCCCGACCCGAAGTCCGCGCAGGCCGTCGTGCCGACCGCGCAGTGGATGCTGCCGCGTTCCGTCGGCCCGGCCGGCTTGGTGACCGGTACCGCTGACGCGTTGCTGCGGTTCTCCGCTATGCACCTGCGGGACGGCATGGGGCTCAGCGGGGAGCGCGTGCTGTCCGCGGCCTCGGTCTCGGCCATGCGGACGCACCAGGTCGACTTGACGAAGGTGTCCACTGTGGACCAGTCGTGGGGTCTCGGGTGGATCCTGTCCGACTGGGCGCGCGGTGACGGCGTGGTGACCTCCGTGCAGCACGGCGGGCACACCATCGGGCAGAGAGCCAAGCTGCACACGTTCCCGGAGCTGGGTCTCGCGATCTGCGTGCTCACCAACTCCGACAGCGGCGGCGGTTTCGCCGAGGAGATCGAGAGCGCCATCGGCGCGGAACTCGGCCTGACGTTCCCGTCGCCGGCGATGGAGGACGGCGCGGACATAAGCCGTCTGGTGGGCAGCTACGAGTCGGTCATGATGCGGTTCAGCCTGTCGCACGAGGACGGGCGGTACTTCCTGGACATGGAGAGCAAGTCGCCGGCGGCCCAGGGCGCACCGGAACCACGCCGTGAAGCACGCCCCTCCGGACCCGGTCGGTTCGTGGTCGACATGGACGGGTCTCGCATCGAGTTCTCGCACCTGACCGAGGGTGACGACGAGTACCTCTACATGTTCCGCTTGTTCAAGCGCATCACGAACTGAACCCAACCCACTCACCCAGGCCGCCGAACCCGACCTCCCGACCCACGACCACAAAGCCCTTGCCGCGCAATGCTCCGTGCGCGCCGCACACACCTGTGTCTTCGTGTTCTCCCCGTATGGCCTGCGCGCAGCGAACCGCGCTTGTCCTTGGGGCGCAAGCACGCTTTTCGCTTGCGCCCCAAGGACAAGGGTGGTTGTCTTTGACCAGGCCATGCGGGGAGAACACGACGCTTTGCTTTGTTCTTCAAGCCTCCTTGGAGGCCTGCCCGTCCGGCGAGGACGCTTGTGATCCTTCGACCGAGGGTGGTCACCGACCACGCTCTCGACCGGACCACGCTGAAAGAAAAGAAGAAGAGCGTCCTCGCCGGACGGGCAGACCACCAAGGATGAGGGCAAAGCTCTTCGAGCTTTGCGGGTGGTGCTGTGTGTCATCCCCGTACGGCCTGGTCAAAGACAACCACGCTTGTCGTGGGGGTGCAAGCGGTGGAGCGTGCTTGCACCCCCACGACAAGCGTGGTTCGCTGCGCGCAGGCCGTACGGGGATGACACACAGCACGGCAGAGGTGTGCGCTGCGGGCGCAAGGCGGAGCTTCAGGCGTTGCTTTCCTTCCGCGCCAACAGGTAGTTGCCGTGTCGGTCGAATCCGGTGACGGTGGAGCCGGCGTCCAGTTCGGCGGTCAGTGCCTCGCGCAACGCCGATCGCCAGGCCCGCGAGGTCTCCGGTGCGGTGCGGCGCAACGACTCGATGTCGGCCGGGGTCGGGACCACCACGAGGGGCGCGTCGGACGTCACGGTCCGGGGCGCGGTGTCGTGGACGATGAGCGCGGGCAGCGCCGGCGGGTCATCGGTGGGACGGTCGGGCAGTGGCTCGGCGAGCGACCATTCGACCAGGAGCCGGTCGCTGGCGTCACCGTCGTTGATCGCGTCGACCATCGGACCGTAGAAGTCGGTGAGGTAGCCCTCGGCGCGCGCGCCGAGCTTGGCCAGGTTGAAGTAGGCGTTGCGACGCACCAGCGGGTCGAACGTCCAGGCGATGGTGGTGATGCCGGCCGCCAACGCCCAGGCGCGCTGGTGCAGCTTGATCGCCAGTCCGACGCTCCGGCCCTGCACGGCGGGTGACACGCCCGCGATGTGGCTGTGCAGGTGCCGGTTGTCCGGCCGGCCGTTCATGCCCACCGACATGCCGACCAGGTCGTCGCCCGCGTACGCGCCGGCGACGTAGTTGCCCGCTTTGGCCAGCGCCCGCAGGATCCCGGTGGTCAACGCGGTCTGCTCGGCGGTCGGCCGCCAGATCGACCGGTACAGCTCGTACGCGGCACCGAGTTCGGCGAACGTGTCCAGGGTCCGGACGACGACACCGGCCCGTGCGGCGGCGGCGTGCGCGTCCCGCCGCGCCCGGTCGAGCAGCGGCGAGGCGGTGTCCGCGAGGAGATCCGTCATGGCAGTCATCCTGCTGAGCAGGCGCGGACGGAGTCTCTGGCCGACGACACCTAAAGCCGTCGGCCCGTTCGTCGGATCCGACGAGGCGTTCGGGCGGCGGATTCCGGCCCGGCGGATGTCAGCCCGGCAGGCCGCGGATCGCGGCCCGACGGTCGGCCCGGCGGCACTGCGCGGCGCCACGGCCGACGCCCCGGCGTCCGAGCCGACGGGGCGGATCCCGTCGAATGCCCCACTCCACCACTCCGGCCGCGGCGTGCGGACTGCCGCGGCCGTCAGGTCACTTGCCGACGGGGCAGACGCAACCCCGCTCGTGCCGCCCGGCGGTGGTCGCGGTGCAGAAGCGCACCGAGATCGCGTCGTGCGCGGCCAACGGGTGGGCGCACGCGGCGCACTGCCCCTCGGTGAGCTGTTCCACGATCACCCCGGACGTTTCCGCGGTCACCTCGATTGCCTGCATGCCTGCTCCTCGTATCGGTCGGTTCCACCGTCGACGTGCCCGGTCGAGGGTCTGGCGCGTGGCGCGGTTCGGTGCACGACCCGTGGCGGGGGTGCGGCGAGGTGGGTGGTCGGGCCCGACGTCATGTCGGTGCTCCCGTCTCCGATCGACCGGCGACCGGCGCGTGGTGCGCCGAGGACGACGCCGGCTCGACTGCCGGCGCGCGGAATGCTCTCGGTACCACTGATGATACGCCGTCCCGGTTGTCCGCTCCGGCGGACCGGTGACTCGCCTTGTGACCTGCTCCCACCCCGGACTACGGTGCTTTCGAATGCTCCTGCCCGCCCGGTCCCCGCGGACACCCGTTCTTCCGCCGAGTGCGCTCCGGGCGCGGCGTTCCAGACGTCGCCGTGACTGCCGATGTCGCCGTGGGTCGTCCGGTGGAGGACACCACCGATCGCCCACTCGGATGACATCGAGCGCGGGGAGGACGCCCATGACGGCGTCGAGGACGTCCACGGGTCGACGGACGCCTGCTGCCTCGCGGTGCCCCCAGGCGGGTTCGGTGCGGGAGCAGCGGGTTTCGGTCCGCGGACCGGGCCTGCTCGCCGTGCGCAGTTCCCGAGGCGGTCCGGTACCCGGCGCGGGGTCACGCCGGCGGGAGGGTCGTCGGCACGGTGTGCGGCGCGGTCGTCGCAAGGGGGAGGGGCCTCGTGAGGCGGCTGGGTGCCGCCTCACGAGGCCGTCAGCCGACGCTCAGTACACGTAGCACTCGGTTCCGGCGTAGCTCGCCGCCCGGACGTCCGCCGAGGCCAGCTGACCGCGGAACTTGCGGTCGACCTCGGCGCGCTCCGCGCTGTTCGGCAGGTCGTTCTTGCACGACGCCGGGGCGCTGGAGCCCGACATCAGGTCGGTGCACAGCCCGGTCCGCCGGTCGGGCAGGCCGAGGATGTGCCCGATCTCGTGGGTGGCGATGCGGGGCCGGTAGTGGCCCATCTGCACGGCCTGACGACCCATGTAGACGGTGCCGTTGCCCAGGGACGTCGGCATGGCCCGCGGCCAGCCGTTGTCCGCGTAGATCCGGATGTTCGTCGGGGTGCCGGGGCCTTTCTTGACCAACCGGACGTTGGCCACGGAGTTGTTCCAGTTCTCCGCCGCCTTGTCCCAGTCCGCCACGAACTCCTGGGCTTGGCTGGTGTCGTAGTACAGGGTGCGCACCAGCGCCTGGGTCTCCGCCGCCGACGCGCTGGGCGCGGTGACCGCTACCAGCGGCAACAGCAGGCCCAGGGCCAGTACGGCGGCACGCGCGACCTTTCGCACGAGCATGGTGATCTCCTTTGAGCAGGGAACAGCAGGGAACCCGTGACAGGGAGGCTCCCGCAGCCAAGTAACCATGGGTAGCGGAGGATGACCAGACCCGTACGTAGGGTTGTGTGGTCCGGACACCGGGATTGGGATGTCCGGATGGAGGGAGGCGCGACCGTCCGGCCCATCCCGCTGGCCCGGAAGCGGGCAGGGCTGTTCGCGAATCGGACACCGGCTTTTCTGCTGCCGGACACCGGGCCACTGCGTAGGGTGGACGGCGGCGCCGTTCGGTAACCGTCTGCAAAGGACTTCCATGGCACTCGAACAGACCGCGAACGCCACCGAAGCCCCGTGGTGGACCTCCGCCGTGGTCTACCAGGTGTACCCCCGCAGCTTCGCCGACTCCGACGGCGACGGGATCGGCGACCTGGCCGGGATCACCGCGCGGCTGGACCACCTGTCCCGGCTCGGCGTGGACGTGGTCTGGCTGTCCCCGGTGTACGCCTCGCCGCAGGCCGACAACGGCTACGACATCTCCGACTACCAGGCGGTCGACCCGGTGTTCGGCACCCTGGAGGACTTCGACCGGCTGCTCGCCGACGTGCACGCGCGCGGCATGAAGCTGATCATGGACCTGGTGGTCAACCACACCTCCGACGAGCACCCGTGGTTCGTGGAGTCCCGCTCCTCCGAGGACAACCCGAAACGGGACTGGTACTGGTGGCGTCCGGCCCGGCCGGGGTTCCGCCCCGGCGAGCCGGGCGCGGAGCCGACCAACTGGGAGTCGTTCTTCTCCGGCCCCGCGTGGACCCTCGACGAGACGACCGGCGAGTACTACCTGCGCCTGTTCGACCGCAAGCAGCCCGACCTCAACTGGGAGAACCCCGAGGTGCGGCAGGCGGTGCACGCGATGATGCGGTGGTGGCTGGACCGGGGCGTGGACGGCTTCCGGATGGACGTCATCAACCTCATCTCGAAGGACCCGGCACTGCCCGACGGCGCGACCACCGGCCTCGGTGCGCTCGGCGACGGGTTCCCCCACTACGCGACGGGCCCGCGCATCCACGAGTTCATCCAGGAGATGCACCGCGAGGTGTTCGAGGGTCGCGAGGGGCAGTTCCTGACCGTCGGCGAGATGCCCGGCGTCACGTGGGAGGCCGCCCGGCGGTTCACCGACCCGGCCCGCAGGGAACTGGACATGGTGTTCCAGTTCGAGCACGTGTCGCTGGACCACGGGCCGGCCGGCAAGTTCGACCCGAGGCCGCTGGACCTGCGCGACCTCAAGGCGTCCCTGGGCCACTGGCAGACCGCGCTGGCCGACGTCGGCTGGAACAGCCTGTACTGGAACAACCACGACCAGCCCCGGGTGGTGTCGCGGTTCGGCGACGACGGGAAGTGGTGGCGGGAGTCGGCTACCGCGCTGGCCACCGTGCTGCACCTGCACCGCGGCACGCCGTACGTGTACCAGGGCGAGGAACTGGGCATGACGAACGCGCCGTTCGAGAGCGTCGAGGACATGCGGGACGTCGAGTCGCTGAACTACCACCGGATGGCGGTGGCGGCCGGGCACGACCCGGAGGAGGTGCTGCGCGGCCTGCGGGCGATGGGGCGGGACAACGCCCGCACCCCCGTGCAGTGGGACGCCGGGCGCCACGCCGGGTTCACCACGGGCGAGCCGTGGATGCCGGTCAACCCCAACCACCGCTGGCTCAACGCCGAGGCGCAGTACGACGATCCGCGCTCGGTGTTCCACCACTACCGGCGGCTGATCCGGTTGCGGCACGAGCACCCCGTCGTGGCGCTGGGCGACTTCCACATGCTGCTGCCCGACGACCCGCACATCTACGCGTACGAGCGGACGTTGGACGGCACGCGGCTGCTGGTCGTCGCGAACCTCTCCGGTGAGGAGCAGACCGCCGTCGTCGACGGCGACTGGTCGACGCAGCACCTGGTGCTGTCCAACGTCGACAAGGTCCGCGCGGACAGCGGCAGGATCACCCTGGAGCCGTGGGCAGCGCACATCTTCATGCACTGAGTCCACAGTGGACGAGTGCGGCTCATCGCCCGCCCTCGCTACACCTCTCCTGCGAACGGCGTAGGGGCGCGTAAATCGGGCGCGCCACCGCACGCACTCGTTCACACTGGTCGGGTGCTGTTGACCTTGACGACCACCCATCGCCCGGCGACCGACCTCGGACACCTGCTGCACAAGCATCCCGAGCGGGCGCAGTCGTTCTCCACGTCCTCGGGCACCGCGCACGTGTTCTACCCGCGCGCGGACGAGGAGGAGTGCACCGTCGCGCTCCTGTTGGAGGTCGACCCCGTGGCGCTGGTACGAGGTCCCGGCAGCACCCTCACCCAGTACGTCAACGACCGCCCGTACGTCGCCAACTCGCTGCTGACGGTCGCCCTCGGCTCGGTGTTCCGCACCGCGATGAACGGCCGCAGCGAGAGCCGCGAGGAGCTGGCCGGCACACCGATCCCGCTCGCCGTGCGGATCCCGGTGCTGCCGCACCGCCTGGTGGAACGCCTGTTCACGCCGCTGGGCTGGACGGCGGACATCACGCCGATCGCGCTCGACGAGCACGGCGACTCCCGCTACGCGGACGTCACCCTCACCGGCACGCTCACCCTGTCCGACGCCCTCAAGCACCTGTACGTGCTGCTGCCCGTGCTCGACGGCAGCAAGCACTACTACGTGGCCGAGGACGAGGTGGACAAGCTGCTGCGTGCCGGAGAGGGCTGGCTGGGCGGCCACCCCGACTGCGAGCTGATCACCACCCGGTACCTGATGCGCCGCCGCCCGCTGGTGCAGTCCGCGCTGTCCCGGCTCGCCGACGTGGACGAGGTGGAGCCCGAGGAACTGGACAACGCGCTCGCCGAGCCCCGTGTCTCGCTGGCGGTCCAGCGCAGGGAAGTCGTCGTCGCGCAGCTGAAAGAGGCCGGTGCGCGGCGGGTGCTCGACCTGGGCTGCGGCGGCGGTGCGCTGCTGCGCGCCCTGCTCGCGGAACCGGGGTTCACCGAGATCCACGGTGTCGACGTGTCCGCGCAGGCGCTGCACGTCGCGGCGCGCAAGCTCGGCGTGGACCGGATGGGTGACCGGCAGCGGGCCCGGCTGACGCTGCGCCAGTCCTCGCTGACCTACGCCGACCCGGAGCTCGCAGGGTACGACGCGGCCGTGCTGATGGAGGTCGTGGAGCACCTGGACCCGGTGCGGCTGCCCGCGTTGGAGCACTCGGTGTTCGTCGTCGCCCGCCCGCGCACCGTGCTGGTCACGACGCCCAACGTCGAGTACAACGAGCTGTTCGAAACGCTGCCGGCGGGGCAGTTCCGGCACTCGGACCACCGCTTCGAGTGGACCCGTGCCGAGTTCCGCACGTGGGCCGACGGGGTCGCGCAGCGGCGCGGCTACGCGGTCCGCCACCTGCCTGTCGGGCCGGCGGACGCCGATCGCGGCGCGCCGACCCAGCTCGCGGTCTTCACCCTGGGGGACGACGACTGATGGAACTCAAGATCCCGGACCTGTGCCTGGTGGTGCTGGTCGGCGCGTCCGGCTCGGGCAAGTCCACGTTCGCGCGGAAGCACTTCCTGCCCACGCAGGTGCTGTCCAGCGACTACTTCCGCGGGCTGGTCGCCGACGACGAGAACGACCAGTCGGCGTCCGGCGCGGCCTTCGACGTGCTGCACTACGTGGCGGGCAAGCGGTTGCACGCCGGCCGCACCACCGTGGTCGACGCGACGAACGTGCAGCGCGCCGACCGCGCCCACCTGGTCGGACTCGCCCGCGCGCACAACGTGCTGCCGGTGGCGATCGTGCTGGACGCCCCGGAGGAGGTGTGCCTGGCGCGCAACGCCTCCCGCCCGGACCGCGACTTCGGGCCGCACGTGGTGCGCCGGCACCGTGCCGCGTTGCGCAAGTCGTTGAAGTTCCTCGCCAAGGAGGGCTTCAAGCGGGTGCACGTGCTGCGCACGCAGTCCGAAGTGGACGACGCGGTCATCGTGCCGGAGAGGCTGCTCAACGACCTGCGCCACGAGAGCGGGCCGTTCGACGTGATCGGCGACGTGCACGGCTGCCGGGCGGAGCTGGAGGAGCTGCTCGTCGCGCTGGGCTACGACCTGGTGCGGGACGACGAGGGCCGTGCGGTGGACGCCGTGCCGCCGGTCGGTCGTCGGGCGGCGTTCGTCGGCGACCTGGTCGACCGGGGGCCGGACACGCCCGGCGTGCTGCGCCTGGTGATGGGCATGGTCGAGAACGGGCACGCGTTCGCGGTGTGCGGCAACCACGAGCAGAAGCTGGTGCGCGCGCTGCGCGGCCGCGGCGTCCAGGTCAAGCACGGCCTGGCCGAGTCGCTGGCGCAGCTGGCGGCGGAACCGGAGGAGTTCCGCGCGCGGGCGGAACGGTTCTGCGACGGCCTGGTGGCGCACTACGTGCTGGACGGCGGTGCCCTCGTGCTGGCGCACGCCGGTCTGCCGGAACGCTTCCACGGCCGCGCTTCCGCGCGGGTGCGCAGCTTCGCCCTGTACGGCGACACGACCGGCGAGACCGACGAGTACGGCCTGCCGGTGCGCTACCCGTGGGCCAACGAGTACCGGGGCAAGGCGACGGTCCTTTATGGACACACGCCGATCCCGGACGTGGAGTGGGTCAACAACACCATGTGCCTGGACACCGGTGTGGTGTTCGGCGGCAAGCTGACCGCCCTGCGCTACCCCGAACGCGAGGTCGTGTCGGTGGCCGCGCACGAAATCTGGTACGAACCGGTCCGCCCGTTGGTCGAGGCGACCCCGGAACGCGAGCCGGACGTCCTCGCCCTGTCCGACGTCACCGGCCGCCGCGTGATCGACACGGCCCACCGGGGCCGGATCGCCGTGCGCCCGGAACAGGCCGCGTCGGCCTTGGAGGTGATGAGCCGCTTCGCGATCGACCCGCACGCGCTGCTCTACCTGCCGCCGACGATGGCACCCACCGCGACGTCCCAGCGGCCGGACGTGCTGGAGCACCCCGAGGACGCGTTCGCCGAGTACCGCGACGCGGGCGTGCGCGAGGTGATCTGCGAGGAGAAGCACATGGGCTCGCGCGCCGTCGTGCTCGTGCGCGAGGACTCCGGCGCGGTCCACACCCGCACCGGCCGCCCGTTCTTCGACGGCGCGCTGGCCGACGAGTTCCTGGCACGCGTCCGCGCGTCGGTGACCGACGCCGGGCTGTGGGACCGCTTCGACACGGACTGGCTGCTGCTGGACGCCGAACTGCTCCCGTGGAACGCCAAGGCGGCCGGCCTCATCAAGGACCAGTACGCGCCCGTGGGCGCGGCGGCGGTCGGCGCCCTCACCGCCGCCTCGGACGTGCTGGCGCGCACCCGCGACCGGGGTGTGGACGTGGCGGACCTGCTCGCCCGCACCACGTCGCGGCTGTCCAACGCCACCGGCTACCGCGACGCGTACCAGAAGTACTGCCGGCCCACCGACGGCCTGACCGGTGTCCGCCTGGCCCCGTTCCAGCTGCTGGCGGCACGGGGCCGGACGTTCCACGACCGGGACCACCTGTGGCACCTGGACGTGCTGTCGACCCTCCGCGGCGAGGTCTTCACCCGGACCCGCCACCTCGTGGTCGACACCACCGACGAGGTCCGGGTCGCCGAGGGCGTCCGCTGGTGGGAGGAGCTGACCGGGGCCGGCGGCGAAGGCATGGTCGTCAAGCCGCTGGCCAACCTCACGCGGGGCCGCCGGGGCCTGGTCCAGCCGGGGATCAAGGTCCGCGGTCGCGAGTACCTGCGCATCGTCTACGGCCCGGACTACACCGAACCGGAGAACCTGGTCCGCCTGCGCCGCCGGGCCCTGGGCGCCAAGCGCTCGCTGGCCCTGCGCGAGTACGCCCTGGGGCTGGAGGCGCTGGAGCGGGCCGCGCGCGACGAGCCCCTGTGGCGCGTGCACGAGTGCGTGTTCGCCGTGCTGGCGCTGGAGTCGGAACCGGTGGACCCGAGGCTGTAGGGCCTGCCGCACCGGGCGCTGCGCCGGGTGGCCCCATCCGGGGCACCCGGCGCAGCACACCTTGGTCCTGCCGGGCGATCATTCGCCGCTGCGCTCACACCGTCGGCGCACTCGTGGTTACCGTGGGCTGCGCACACCGGAGCCGATCGAGGTGATCGTTTGTGTTATCGCACGAGTTCCCGATGCCGTACACGATCCTGGTTTTCGACGTCGACCGCTACGGCGATCCGTCGCGAACGGACTTCCACCGGACCGCCGTGCACAACGGCCTCAACCGGGCGGTGCGGCGGGCTTTCGCGGAAGCGGCGGTGGAGTGGGATTCCTGCGACTGGCAGGACGGCGGCGACGGCGGGCTGATCTTGATTCCGGTGACCACCCCGAAAGTCGTGGTGCTGAACCGGGTGGTGCGGAATCTCGCGGACGCCGTGCGGGAGCACAACGAGGTGTCCGCGGCCGAGGCGCGCATTCGGCTCAGATTGTGCCTGCACGCCGCCGACGTGCGCCGTGCGGAGTACGGGGTGGTGGGCAGCGGCATCATCCTGGTCAGTCGGCTGCTGGCGTCCGCAGAATTACGGAATGAATGCCGAAATTCCCCTGAACCGGTCACCCTGGCGGTCACCGACGGCTTCTTCCGGGAGGTGGTCCGGCACGACCCGGTGGCCGAACCGGGAAAGTTCCGGGAAATCCGCTTCCGGGTGAAGGAGACGGAGACCGCCGGTTGGGTGAAGACCGCCTGGCAACCGCCGCCCGCAGCGCCCGCGGAACCGTTCGCGGACCGGCCCGACCGGCTGACCGCGCTGGTGGAGGCGCTGCTGGAGGTGCCCAGCGTGCAGGACGAGGTGGCCCGCCGGGCGCTGCTGGAGCTGCTCCCGCGGCCGATCGGCGGATCCGTCCGCTACCAGCCGCGGGCCCGTCCGCACGTATTCGAGCTGGTCCGGACCTGCCGCGACTACGACCGCGGTATCGCCGCGCTGTTCATCGCCCTGCGGAAAATGGAGGGCGACTCGGCGCCGGTGCGCCGGGCGGAGGCGGCGGCGCGCGAATGGACCACCGGGGAAGATGTGATCGGATAGTCCCGCGCGGCCTTACGATACGGGTGGGGGCACCATAGCGGTCGACCACGAGGGGGAGCAGCGGTGCGGATACCACGGGAGCCCGAACAAGAGGTCTTATGGCAACTGGTCGATTCCTTGAGCCGGATCCAGGTGCTGGCCGACCTGCACGGGCGCAACCTCGTCGTGAGATTGCTCTGCGAGGAACTCGGCGAAGTGCTGCCGATCGAGGAGCAGGGCTACCGGCTCATCCACCTCTACGACATCGTGATGGCCTGCCGACAACGCCCGTTGGGCCTATCCGCACTTGTGCGGGTGGTGGGTAGACTGGACAAAGGCTCGCGGCACATGGTGAATGTCCGCAACGCGGTCTTCGACATGACCGTGCTGCCGTTCTGGCCGTCCGAAGTGCGCCACACGGTGATCACGTTGCTGCGCGAGGTGAACGTGGAAGACGTGGACGAGGTGTACCGCGCGGTGGCGGGTCCGACCGCGCCGCGGCTGCCGCCGAATTCCGACTACCTCGACGCCTTCAGCCTGCTGGAGACGCTCAACGCGCGCCCCGACGGCCTGCCCAAACCGCTGGTGTTCATCGAGCACCTGGCGGCCCGGGCCCGGCCGGAGGTGGCGCTGGAGCTGCACCGCTGGGCCGGCGTGCAGGGCGAGCGGCTCGGGCTGGCGGACGAGCTGCGCGCGGTCCGGCACGACATCCGCGACGCCAAGGCGCCGATCGCCCGGCACCGCAGGTCCAACGGGTTCCTGGTGTTCTCGCTGCAACGGGTCGGCAACTCCGGCGACCGGTTCGAGCTGGTGCACTGGCGGCAGCTGGGCATGCAGGACGGCTGGTACCCGATGCGGGTCGCCGAGCACGTCGGCGACCTGGAGTCGGTGAAGCGGGCGGTCGCCGACCTCGTCGTCTACATCGAGGGCCACTGGGCCGACTTCGACCCCAGCTACCACGTGGAGTTCGTGCTCTCCGCCGAGATGCTCAACCTGGACGTGGACCAGTGGAGCTGGGAGACCGACTCGGAGGGCGTGCCGCAGCCGCTCGGGTGCCGCTACCCGGTGGTGGTGCGCAGCCTGGAGCGGATGGGCAAGCGGCAGTACCACCGCGAGTGGCGGGCGCGCTGGAAGGAGCTGACGGCGCAGCTCGACGACACCGGCGCCCTCGCCGAGGAGTCCACCTGCTGGGGCCGCGACGACGGGCAGGCCGGCCTGCGGCGGCTGACGGCCGCGTTCGACCGGTGCTCGAGCGCGGTGTCGCTGGTGCTCAGCTCGCCGCCGCGGGCCGACTCGCCCGGCCGGGAGCAGATCGCGGTCGGACTGCGCGCGGGCGTGCCGGTGGTCCTGTGGCACCGCGACCGGTGCGACGCCGAGTTCGCCGAACTCGCCCGCGCCCTGCTGCACGACGGGGACCGGCGCGGCCTGCTGGAGCGGGTGCGGCTGGCCCGGACGGTGGCGTTCGCCCGCGGTCCGGACGGCGGGCACCCCGCCCAGGCGCTGACCGTCCTGTGCGACGACCCCGATCGGATGATCGTGCCCCTGCACCCCAGAGCACCGGAAGGAGCGTCGGCGGCATGAGCACCGACACGGGCGGCCACCGGGACACCCGGCCGGGAGTTCCCGGGTGGGGCATCTACCGGGGTACCGCGCAGCGGTCGGCGGCGCCCGGCGGGCCGTGGCCGCCCGCGCCGCCGTGGCGGCGGTTCACCGGGAAGGGCACCGCGCCCAGGCCGGCCGACGACGGCGGCGAGGCCGACCGGCACGTCGGCAACGTGCCCGGCACGCAACGGATCCCGCACCCGCGCGAGGTGGAGATGGTGAACGCCGCCATCAGCCTGCGCAGGCCCCTGCTGGTCACCGGCGACCCCGGCGCGGGCAAGTCCACGCTGTCCTACGTGATCGCCCGCGAGCTGGGGCTGGGTCCGGTGCTGCGCTGGCCGGTGACCAGCCGCACCCGGTTGCGCGACGGCCTCTACGAGTACGACGCGATCGGCCGGGTGCAGGCCACCGCGGCGGGCGACCGGGACGTCGGCGGCGAGACCGACATCGGCAAGTACATCCACCTCGGCCCGCTGGGCACCGCGCTGCTGCCGTGCGACCTGCCCCGCGTGCTGCTCATCGACGAGCTGGACAAGGGCGACATCGACCTGCCCAACGACCTGCTCAACGTCTTCGAGGAGGGCGAGTACGACATCCCCGAGCTGGCCCGGATCAGCGGCAGCCGGCCGGAGGTGCTGGTCCGCACCGCCGACCACGGGTGCACGGCGGCGGTGACCGAGGGCGTCGTCCGGTGCCGCGAGTTCCCGGTGGTGATCATCACCAGCAACGGCGAGCGGGAGTTCCCGCCCGCGTTCCTGCGCCGCTGCCTGCGGCTGCACGTCGAGCCGCCGGACTTCAAGCAGCTCGGCCAGATGGTCGCGGCGCACTTCGGGGCGCCCGAGGGGATCGAGCTGAAAGGCCTCATCGAGCGCTTCCTGGAGCACAGCAGGCAGGTCGGCGGCCTCGCGTCCGACCAGCTGCTCAACGCCGTGCACCTGGCCATGCAGCTGGCCACCTCCGGTTCGTACCACCCCGACCAGGGGCGGGACGAGCTGCTGGAGGCGATCTGGCACCCGTTGAGCCCCGAGGCGTGATGGACCCGCGGCGAGGGGTGCGGGACTGGGCGGGCGTGCGGGCGGCGGTCGCCCAGTCGGCGCGGCCGTCGGCCGACCCCTCGGCCGACCTGTCGACCGACGCGCTGTCCGTCCGGGAGCTGCGGGACGCCATGTGGCTCGCGATGGTGCTCAGCGGGCAGGACCTGCCGTCGGCCGCCGACTCGCCGTGGCGCCGGGCGCGGCCGGGGGAGGCGGGCCCGGCGGGCGACCCGTCGGCGGGCCGGGGCGGCGGTGCGTCCCGGGAGGACTCGCCCGTTCCCGGGCCGGACCGCGGCGCGCGGGCGCGTTCGCCGGCCGAGTCCCGGCTGCGCGAGTGGGCGATCGACTCCGGGGGCGCGGTCAGCGGCCGGGCGTCGGACGGCGCCGGGCCGACGCTCGGGGCCTCCTCGGCGTGGCCGACCGTGCCCGCGCTGCCCGACCGGCGGCGGATCGCCCGCGCGCTGCGCCCGTTGATGCGCGGCTCGCCCTCGCCCCGCGACGAGGAGCTGGACGAGGAGGCGACGGCGGTCCGCGCGGCGCAGGACCGGCTGTGGGTGCCGGAGTGCCGCCCGACCTGGTGGCACCCGCTGGAGGTGGTGCTGGTGGTCGACCGGGCCGGGTCGATGGCGATCTGGCAGCAGACCGCCCACGAGTTCCGCGACCTGCTCACCCGCCAGGGCGCGTTCCGCGACGTCCGGCTCCACCACGCGGACTTCTCCGTGCGGACACCGGAGGAGCTGGTGCTGCACCCGGAGACGGCGGACAGCGCGGAGGCCCGGCCGATGGCCTGGACCCGCCTGGTCGAGCCGACCGGCAGGCGGCTCGTGCTGGTGCTCACCGACGCCGTCGGCGAGGCCTGGTACACCGGAGCCGCCGAGCACGTGCTGCACCAGTGGGGGCAGAGGATGCCGGTCGCCGTGGTGCACGTGCTCGAACAGCGGCTGTGGCACTGGGGCGGCCTGGCCACCCGGCGCGTCCGGCTGTCCGCACCCGCCCCCGGCGCGACCAACGCCCACCTGCGCGTCTCGCCCGCCGAACCGGGGTTCGCGTTCCCGGACAGCGCGGCCCGCGGCGCCACCCCGATCCCGGTGCTCGAACTGTCCGGCTCCTGGTTCGCCGGCTGGGCCCGGCTGCTGAGCGCGCCCGGCGCGGAGTGGATCGAGACCACCGCCGCCCTGGTCCACCCGTTCGAGGGCGCCTCGCCGCAGGTCGCGCCGGACGACGACACCGGGGACGCGCCGCCCACCGCGCGGGAGAAGGTCCTCGGGTTCCGCACCGTCGCCTCGGCGGCGGCCTTCCAGCTCGCCGGCCTGCTGGCCGCCGCGCCGCTGGACCTGCCGACCATGAAGCTCGTGCAGCGCGTGCTGCTGCCCAAGACCGGCCTGTCGGTGCTGGCCGAGGTGCTGCTCGGCGGGCTGCTGGTGCGCGACCAGGGCCACGGCCCGCAGGACGTGTTCTACGACTTCCACGTGGGGGTGCGCGAGGAACTGCTCGCGGGGGCCCACCGGGCGGACACCGTCCGGGTCGCCCGGCTGGTCGCGGACCACGCCCCGCCGGGCGCCACCGTGCTGCGCAACCTCGCCGCCGCGCTCGACCAGCCGGAGACCGCGCTTCCCGAGATCTCACCAGAGGACCTGCGCCACGTCCGGGTGCAGGAAGCGGTGTTCCGCGCCCTGTCCGGCCCGTACCTGCCCAGAGCGAAGCGGCTGGCCGCGCTGCGTTCCGAGGTGGCTGCCGGCACCGGGGGCCAGCGCGGCGCGGCCGGGGTGTCCACCGCCGGAGGAGGCGACATGACCAGGCGTGAGCAGCCGGGCGGACCCGACCAGCGACCACTTGTGTGGGGTCGGGTGCCGCTGCGCAACAAGGACTTCGTCGGTCGGGAGGAGCTTCTCGAACAGCTGCGCCGCAGACTCGCCGAGGGTGGCGCGACCGCCGTGCTGCCGGAGGCCCTGCACGGCATGGGTGGGGTCGGCAAGTCCCAGACGGTGGTCGAGTACCTGCACCGGCACGAGTCGGAGTACCAGCTGGTGTGGTGGGTGCCCGCCGAGCACTCGGCCCAGATCAAGACGAGTTTCGTCGAACTGGCGCGCAAGCTGGACCTGCCCGCGGGTTCGGCGGACGCGGCCGTGCCCGCCGTGCTGGAGGCGCTGGCCGAGGGCAAGCCGTACCCGCGCTGGATCATGGTCTTCGACAACGCCGAACGCCCCGAGGACCTGCGCCGCTTCCTGCCGACCGGCCCCGGCCAGGTGGTGGTCACCTCCCGCAACGCCGACTGGAGCGGCCACGCCCACGCCGTCGAGGTCGACCTGTTCACCCGCGCGGAGAGCATCGAGCTGCTGCACCGCCGGGGCGGCGAACTGGACGACGACGAAGCCGACGCGCTGGCCGCGGCCCTGGGCGACCTGCCGCTGGCGATCGAGCAGGCGGCGGCCTGGCGCGCGCAGACCGGGATGCCGGTCAGCGAGTACCTGGAGCTGCTCAACCTCAACCGCGTCCAGCTGATCGAGGCGGGCACCTCCGACGACGACCAGCTGCCGGTGGCGGCGGCCTGGAACGTCCCCCTCAACCTGCTCGGCCGCGACCACCCGGCAGCCCTGCAACTGCTCCAGATCTGCGCGTTCTTCGGCCCCGACCCCATCTCGCTGCGCCTGTTCCGCGGTGTCCGCGACGCCCCGGTCCCCGCCGAACTCGCCGAAGCCCTCAACGTCCCCATCAAGCTCGACCGCGCCATCCGGGAGATCAAGAAGTACAGCCTGGCCAAGATCGACCACCGCAGCAACACCATCCAGCTGCACCGGCTGGTGCAGGCGGCGGTGAAGAACCGGCTGAGCGAGCGTGGCCGGGAGAACATGCGGCACGCGGTGCACGTGCTCCTGGTCAACGGCGACCCGCAGGTGCCCGACGTGGCGTCGAACTGGAAGCGGTACGCCGACCTCCTGCCGCACGCGGTCGCGTCCGAGGCGATCGACTGCGAGTACACCTGGGCCCGCGCCATGATGACCAACTTCGTCAAGTACCTGCTGGCCAGCGGCGACTACGACGGGGCGATCGACCTGTCCGAGCACGGCGTCGAGATCTGGCGCAACACGCTGGGCGAGGACAGCCTGGAAACGCTGGAGATGCGCCGGCTGCACGCGGTCGGCCTGCGCCGGTCGGGGCGCGTGCAGGAGGCCATCCTGCTCAACGACCGGACCTACGAGACCCTGCGCAACGCCGTGGGCGACGACCACGAGCAGGCCATCAGCATGCGCGACGTGATCGCCGCCGACCGGCGCTTCCAGGGCAGGTTCACCGAGGAGCTGGAGATCCAGCAGGACGTGTACCGCACGGCGTGCCGGGTGCTGGGCGAGGACGACCCGAACACCTTGCGCTACGCCAACAACCTGGCCAGCTGCTACCGGTTGATCGGCGCGTTCGACCGGGCGCACGCCCTGGACGCGGAGACCCTGGAGCGACGGGTCGCGGTGCTCGGCTCGGACCACCTCTGGACGCACCGCTCGCAGAGCGCGTTGGCGACCGACCTGCGCGAACTGGGCAACTACGAGGCGGCCCGCACCATCCAGGAGACCACGCTCAAGCGGCAGCGGGAGCTGTTCGGCGAGAACCACCCGTACACGATCGGCGCGACCCGCAACCTCGCCGTCTCGCGCTGCCGGGTGGGCGACCACGAAGGCGGCCGGGAACTCGCGCAGGACTGCTACACCCGCTACCGCCGGCGGTACGGCGAACGGCACCTGGACTCGGTCACCTCGCTGATGACCCTCTCGGTCGACCTGCGGCACCTGGACGACGTCGCGGGAGCCCTGGAGATGGCCGAGCGCAGCCACCTGCTGTTCGCCGAGATCCAGGGGGAGGAGCACCCGCACACCCTGATCGCGGCGACCAACCTGGCGGTCGACTACCGGCTGGCCGGCCTGCTGGAGCGGGCCGCCGAGCTGAACACCGGGGTGACCGCCACGCTCGACCGGATCTTCGGCCGCAACCACCCGTTCGGGTTGGTGAGCGCGACGAACCTGGCCAGCGACCTGGCGGCGCTGGGCGACCACGCGCGGGCGAAGGACATGGACGAGGACACCCTCGCCCGGTCGACCCGGGTGCTGGGCGGGGACCACCCGTCCACGCTGGCGGTCGCGCTGAACCTCGCGATCGACCTGCGCAACCTGGGGATGCCGGAGGAGTCGGCGGCCTTGCAGGCCAGGACGGTCGAGGGGCTGCGCCGCGTGCTCGGCGAGCAGCACCCCACGACCGTCCTGGCCACCAAGCTGGTCAGGGCGAACTGCGACATGGACACCATGCAGCTCTGAACCTCAGGAGCGGGCCTCCGCCAGCCACCCGGACAGCCGCACCGGGTCGGAACGGACCCCCGTGCGCGCCAGCACCTCGTGGTGCAGCGCGCGCACCACCTCGGGTTCGTGCCGCAGCACGGCCGAATCCAGGGACAGCGCGAGGCCCGCCCACGCCTGGTCGTCCGCCGGGTCGGCGTGCAGGCGTTCGCGGTAGGCGGTGGCGGCCCGGTCCACGTCGCCCATGACGTAGGCGAGGTCCGCCGCGTCCGCGTCGGGCGTGTCCGGTGCCCGTCCCGGTTCCAGTGCGCGCGCCTTGAGCAGCGCCGCCCGGTCCGAGCAGCCGGGTGCCTGGTGGTGTGCGACCTCCCGGCGCACCGGCAGTCCCGGCGGCGGGCGTTCGGCGAGCCACGCGTCGGCCAGCGCGGCGATGCCCGCCGCGTCCGGCTCGACGTGCCGCACCCGCCAGAACGCCCGGTGGTCGGCCACGATCCCGGCCACCGCCCCGGCGCGGTGGGCCGGTGTCAGGTCGACCTCGCAGGCGGCGAGCCGGCGCGACACCGTGGCCAGGAACAGGCGTCCCCACTCGTTGAGCCGCGCAGTGCCGGCGACGTCCTCGATGGCCGACCGGACCTGGAGGGCCCGCAGCGCGAAGACGAAGTCGGCTTCCGCGGCCCGGTGCTCCGGGACGTGCCGGCGGCGGGCGTGCCAGAACTCGACCACGCTCGCGAACGCGTAGATGCCGTGCAGCACTCCGTTGAGGGGGCGGGGGTCCTCACGCCACGGTGCGTAGAAGTGCCGCCGCTCGTCGGCTTCGTGCAGGCTCACCAGTTCGAGCACGGCGTTCAGCTTGGAGTGCTGCAACTCGTGCACCAGGGCGTCGGCGAGGTCGTCGGCCGAGGGTTTCTCGGACAGCGCGATCGCGCCGAACGCCGCCGCGGAGGACGCGCCGACGAGCCTGCCCTCGCGGGTGAGCGGCACCAGGCTCAGCAGGCCGGCCGACAGCTCGGACGCGTAGCCCGGGTGCCAGTCCACGAGCACCGACCACGCGTCGTCCAGCTGGTGGCACCAGCGCTCGAACTCCGCGTCGGTGAGCGGGTCCGGGACGGTGGGGGCGTCGGCGAACGCGCGATGCGGGTCGGCGTCGTCGAACACCACGTCCAGCCGCACGCCGGCCGCCGCCGCGCGGTGCCGCCGCGCCGCCCGGAACGCGTCGCCGTCCCACGTGGCGAGCGTGCTGCCGGCCAGGCTCAGCGTCGTCCCCGAGGCGGTGCGGGCGACCTGCACGAAGTCGACCGCGTCGGTCACCGGCAGGTCGAACCGGCCGACGGTGGGCAGGCTGACCACCCCGTGCGCGACCGGCACCCGGATGGTGAAGGGCAGCCCCGCGCGGACCGCCGCGGCGGCCGCGACCGCGTGCACCACGCCGATTTCCGCCCGATTTGCCGCATTGTCCGCGAAGTCGTGGGAGAGCCTTTCCACGGCGCGCCGCAGCCACAGCCCGACGGCCGGGAACATGATGACGTCGGCGACCAGCTCCGGGGCTTCGTCCTCGACCCGGAGCAGCAGTTGCCAGGCCTGGTCGAAGTCGGCGAGGGGCACTTCACCGCGACCATTGCGGTGCATTTCCTGAACGAATGCGAGCAGCAGTTGCTTCCGCTCGGCGTTCTCGGCCCGGAGCAGCGTGTCCATCGCTTCCCGGGCGACCGGGCCGGCGCAGATCTCGGTGAAGACCTCGATCGGGAGCGGCGAGCCGGCCAGCTCTCCCCGTGGCGGGGCGTCGACCGCGTGGTCAATCACGCTGACCTTGCACGAGGTCGCTCAGCCGCTGCTCACGCACCTTGTCGACGGTCCGCCGCAGGGCGGCGTCGAGGGCTGGGGACTGGACCGACGCCAGCGCCCGCAGGGTCAAGGAGCTGAGATCAAGCGGACGTGATCCCACATACGGTGGCGGACTCGCCGTCACTCGGGCCTCCAGGTGGAACAGTGGATTAGCCCGCCGCCTATCGGCGGCCGGGGAGCATACCCTACCAACGGGTCCAAGGGTACCCCAATTGGCGTTGCCTTAGTCGCCCTGGCCATCCGAAACCGCAAAAATACGGTTTTAAGTATGCCGCTCAACCCCATGTCGGGATACTAGACACCACGATGTGTTTCGGGTAGCGAGTTGATGAGTTCCATGGTATTCGGCCCGTCACCTCGACGGTCGGTTTCGCGCTTATGCGAGCGGACCTCGACTAAGCCGGATCGGGGGTCGTCGACGGTCAGGCCCAGCGGGCGGCCGGGCGGATCGCGGAGCGCTCGCTGCCCCGCACGCACCGAGCTCAGGGCACTGCCGGGCTGAGCGCTGCCAACGCCCGGCGGTCCACCTTGCCGTTCGCGGTGCGCGGCAGGCGGGGGAGCGGGTGCACGCGGTCCACGAGCATGTGGCGGGGCAGCAGCGACGCGCAGTGCCGCTTCGCGTCCAGGAGGGTGAACGGGCGGCCCTCGGCGAGCACCACGTAGGCCACGAGCCTGGCCGAGATGCCCGACCCGGTCACCGCCGCGGCCACCTCGCTCACGTCGGGGTGCGATTGCAGAGCCGCTTCCACGTCGCCCAGTTCCACCCGGTTGCCCCGGATCTTCACCATGTCGTCCCGGCGGCCCAGGTAGTGGAAGTCGCCGTCCTCGCGCAGGACCACCCGGTCCCCGGTGGCGTACGGGCCGGTGTGCGGCTCGGCTCCGTGGTAGCCCAGCATCACGGTCGGCCCGTCCACCACCAGTTCGCCCTCTTCCCCTGGCGCGGCAGGGCTTCCGTCTTCCCGGACCACCCACGCCCGGTTGCCCGAGCACACCCTGCCGATCGGCACCGGGTGGATCCAGTGGCCCGGGACGTCGGCCACCTCGTAGTACGTGCACACGTTGGTCTCGGTCGGCCCGAAGAGGTTGAGCAGGCGGACGCCCGGGAAGTGGGCGCGCAGCGCGCGCAGGTGGTCGACCGGGTAGGGCTCCCCGGCGAACAGCACGGCGCGCAGGTGCGGCAGGTCGGTGGTGAGCAGGTCACCGTCGCGGGCCATCAGGATGAGCACCGACGGAACGGAGTACCAGACCGAGATCCGCTGTGCGGCAAGCAGTTCCACCAGCAGCCGGGGCGCGTAGGCGGTCTCCTGCGGAACGAGGTGCACCGACGCGCCGGCCAGGAACGCCACGTACAGGTCGAGCACCGACAGGTCGAAGTGCAGCGGGGCGTGGTTGGCGAACCGGTCCGCAGCTTCGGCTTCCAGCTCCTGCGCCGCCCACTCCACGAACGCCAGCGCGTTGCGGTGCGAGATGCGGACACCCTTCGGCGTGCCGGTGGATCCCGAGGTGTAGAGGATGTAGGCCAGGTCGTCCGGTGAGGGCCGAACCTCCGGCAACGGCTCCACCGGTTCGCCACCCAACTCCACGCACAACGTCGGGAACGCGTCGCCCAGCGCCTCCGCGCCGTCCTCGGAGGTGATCACCACCTTCGGTTCGCAATCGCGGATCACCCGCACGGCCCGGTCGACGGGACTGAGCGGGTCGACGGGAACATAGGCCGCTCCGAGCCGGAGCGCGGCCTGCATCGCCACCACGGACACCGTGGACTTGGGCAACCACAGGGCGACCCGATCACCCGCGCGCACATCCAGGGAGGACAGTCGGTGTCCCAGGCGATCGGCTTCCCGGTCGAGTTCCGCATAGCCGAGACTGCCGTCGGCGGCGGTCACGGCCACCGAGGAGCCGGACCTCCGCGCGCTGTCCCGAACGAGGTCGTGCAGGAGTCTCACAGCCCCAGCTCCTTGGCCATCTGCTCCAGCTGCATCTCGGTGGTGCCGGAGAACGTGGTGGCCGCCATGGCGTCCAGCAACTCCTGCGACACCGCGGATTCGCCCCGCACGCCCGCCCCGCCGAGCACCCGCATCGCGAACGCCGCCGTGTCCACCGCCACCTCGCTGATCGCGAGCTTCGCGGCGGCCACGTCCCACGCCGCCCGCTCGTCCCGGTCCAGTCGCCAGCACGCCCGCCACAACAGCAACCTCGCCGCCTCCAGCCGGACGCGCAGCCGGGCCACCGCGTGCGAGACCGCCTGGTTCTGGCCGATGGCGCGGCCGAACTGGCGGCGTCGCCGGGCATGGGCGACGCACCGGTCCAGCAGGCGACCGGCCTGGCCGAGGTAGGCGGCGAACAGGCAGGACCGCTCCCACCGCATGGACGACTGGAAGATCGCCGCGCCCTGCCCCGGCACGCCGAGCACGTGGTGCGCGGGCACCCGGCAGCCGTCCAGCCGGACCTCGCCTGCCGGGCAGGTGGGCAGCACGGACTTCCTGAACGGCTCGACGGTCAGCCCCGGCGTGTCCCGCTCCACCACGAACGCGCTGACCCCCAGGTGGCCGAACTCCGGGTCGGTGGACGCGTACAGCACGAACACGTCGGCCACCGGAGCGTTGCTGACGAAGGACTTCACGCCGTCCAGCAGGTAGTCGTCGCCGTCCCGCCGGGCGGTCGCCCGCAGCGCCGTCACGTCGGAGCCCGCGTCCTCCTCGGTGATCGCGTTCGCCCCGACCCACTCGCCCGACGACAGCAGCGGCAGCACCCGCTTGCGCAGCCGGTCGTCACCGTGTTCGGCGATCGGCATGGCACAAGCGAACAGGTGCGCCAGTGCGGCGAACACCAGGCCCATGTCCTCGCAGCCCGAGCCGAACGCCTCCATCGCACGCGCGGTGTCCAGGAACCCGCGCCCGGACCCGCCGTACTCGGCCGGCACGCTGTAGCCAAGCAGCCCGGCCGCGCCGCAGCGCCGCCACCGGTCCCCGGTGAGGGTCGCGGGCAGGTCGTCCGGCCACGCCCCGGTCTCCGCGCGGACGCGGTCGTAGTCGGCCTGTGCGGCGGGATGCCATCCGAAGTCCACGCGTCGAGAGCGTATGCGCGCCGGGCGGTTCTGTCCTCCCCTGGAATACCGGTCCGGACCTGGCCGCACGGACAGGTCCGGGCTCCGCCGAACGGCCGGCCCACGCCCGCCATTCCGAGGGAAGACAACGGTTTTCCACCTCTCATAGCATCCGGTGGTACGTCCGGTGGTGCGGACGCGGGACGGTTATGGAGACGTCGATGGAACACGCTGAGGTCCTCGGCACGCTGACGGAGTTCGTCCAGGAGAAGGTGCTCGACTCCGCCGGGGTGGAGATCCGGCCGGACACCCCGCTGCTGGAGTGGGGAATCCTGAACAGCCTGTCCACGACCAGCCTCGTCGTGTTCATCGCGGAGCGGTTCGGCGTCGACGTGCCCGCGGAGCGGATGGTCGGGCGCAACTTCCGCGACCTGGACAGCATCACGCGGCTCGTGCTGGAACTGGAGAACGACGTCCGGAAAGTCTGAGCTGGGGGCATCTGTGGTGGCAGACGTTGACTTCGACATCGGCATCATCGGCGGTGGGCCCGCCGGCTCCACGATCGCCTCGTACCTCGCCAAAGCCGGCCTGTCGTGCGTGGTCCTGGAGGGTGAGCTGTTCCCCCGGCCGCACGTCGGCGAGTCGCTGATCCCGGCGACCACGCCGGTGCTGGCCGACATCGGCGCGCTGTCCAAAGTGGACGAGGGAGGCTTCCCGCGCAAGTACGGCGCGGCCTGGACCTCGGCCACCCGCAGCGACATCTCGACCATGGGCTTCCAGCTCTCCCACGGCTTCAAGGCCGCGGAGGTGGAGTTCCGCGAGCGCGACCAGCAGGGCGTGGACCAGGACTACACCTACCACGTCGACCGCGGCCAGTTCGACCTGCTGCTGTTGCAGCACAGCGAGTCCCTGGGCGCCAAGGTCTACGAGGGCGTGCGCGTGCAGCGCGTCGAGTTCGAGGAGGACGTCAAGCGGATCGTGTTCGCCATGGGCCGGCGGGAGATCGGCCTGCGGGTGCGGTTGGTGGTGGACGCCAGCGGGCGCAGCACGCTGCTGGGGCGCCAGCTCAAGCTCAAGGTGCCCGACCCGGTGTTCAACCAGTACGCCATCCACACCTGGTTCGACGGGCTGGACCGGTCGGCGCTGGCGGTGGACCGGAAGCAGGCCGACTTCATCTTCATCCACTTCCTGCCCATCACCGACACCTGGGTGTGGCAGATACCGATCACCGACTCGATCACCAGCGTCGGCGTGGTCACGCAGAAGAAGCACTTCACCGCCGCCAAGCAGGAGTGGGGCCCGTTCTTCGAGCGGGCCGTGGAGTCCCGGCCCGACCTGGCGGACGCGCTGCGCAAGAGCGAGCGCGTGCGGCCGTTCAAGCCCGAGGGCGACTACAGCTACGCGATGAGGCAGGTCTGCGGCGACGGCTGGATGCTGGTCGGCGACGCGGCCCGGTTCGTCGACCCGATCTTCTCCAGCGGCGTCAGCGTGGCCATGAACAGCGCCCGGATCGCCTCCTACGACATCCTCCGGGCGGCGGAGTCCGGCGGGTTCGGCAAGCCCTCGTTCGAGCGGTACGAGACCAAGCTGCGCCGCGCGGTGGGCAACTGGTACGAGTTCATCTCCATCTACTACCGGCTCAACATCCTGTTCACCGCGTTCGTCGCGGACCCGCGCTACCGGCAGGACGTGCTGCGGATGCTCCAGGGCGACGTCTGGGACGGCGACGGCGAGCCCGTCGCGCTGACCCGGATGCGGGAGATCACCCGCGAGGTGGAGGAGAACCCGGACCACCTGTGGCACAACCACTTGGGCACGCTGCGCGCGCCCAGCCAGGCACCGATGTTCTGAGGGGACGTGTCGACGTGAAGAAGTTCCTGCTGTCCGAAGAGGAAATGCCCACTCAGTGGTACAACATCCTGCCTGACCTGCCCAAGCCGCTCCGGTCGCCGCTGCACCCGGTGACCCACGAGCCGATCCGCGCCGAAGACCTCCAGCCGCTGCTGCCCGACGAGGTCATCGCCCAGGAGTTCAGCCCGCAGCGCTGGATCGACATCCCGGACGAGGTGCGCGAGGTCTACCGCATCTGGCGGCCGTCGCCGCTGTACCGGGCGGACCGGCTGGAGAAGGCGCTGGACACCCCCGCCAAGATCTACTTCAAGTACGAGGCGGTGTCGCCCGCCGGGTCGCACAAGCCGAACACCGCCGTGCCGCAGGTGTTCTACAACGCCCGGCAGGGCGTGAAGCGGGTGACCACGGAGACCGGCGCGGGTCAGTGGGGCTCCGCGCTGTCGTTCGCGGGCAGCCTGTTCGGCGTCGGCGTCACGGTGTACATGGTGAAGGCGTCCTTCCAGCAGAAGCCGCACCGCCGCTCGCTGATGGAGACGTGGGGCGGCGAGGTCTTCCCATCGCCCAGCGACCGGACCCGGGCGGGGCGCGGGATCCTGGCCGGCGACCCGGACTCGCCGGGCAGCCTCGGCATCGCGATCAGCGAGGCGGTGGAGGACGCGCTGGCCCACGACGACACCAAGTTCGCCCTCGGCTCGGCGATGAACCACGTGGTGCTGCACCAGACCGTCATCGGCCTGGAGGCCAAGCGGCAGCTGGAGATGGCGGGCGACTACCCGGACGTCGTGGTCGGCTGCGTCGGCGGCGGCTCCAACTACTCGGGCCTGAGCTTCCCGTTCCTCGCCGACACGCTGACCGGCAAGCGCACCGGCACCCGGTTCATCGCCGCGGAACCGGCCGCGTGCCCGACGTTGACCAGGGGCCGGTACACCTACGACTACCCGGACACGGCAGGCCTCGGCCCGCTGCTGCACATGCGCACCATGGGCCACGGCTTCATCCCGCCGCCCATCCACGCGGGCGGCCTGCGGTTCCACGGCGACGCCCCGACGCTGTGCCTGCTGCACGACGAGGGCTACGTGGAGGCGAGGGCGTACAACCAGAACGAGGTCTTCACCGAGGCGGTGCGGTTCGCCCGGTCCGAGGGCTTCGTGATGGCGCCCGAGTCGTCGCACGCCCTGCGCGGCGCGGTCGCCGAGGCGCTGGCGGCCAAGGAGGCGGGCGAGGCGCGCACCATCCTGTTCGGGTTCTCCGGGCACGGCCACTTCGACATGGGCGCGTTCGACTCGTTCCTGGCCGGCCGGCTGGAGGACTACGAGCTGCCGCAGGAGCAGATCGACGCGGCGTTCGCGGAGCTGCCGCTGGTCGAAGCGAAGACGGTCTGAGACGTGGACTGGATCGACGTCCACCACCACGCGTACCACGGGCGGCTGGCCGACGCGCTGGCCGCCCGCGGCGTGACCCACATGGCGCCCGGCGTGCCCGTGCCGCGCTGGGAGGTCGGTGACACGTTCCGGGTGATGGACGACTGCGGCCTGGACGCGGCGGTGCTCTCGGTGCTCGTGCCGGACGCCGCCCTCCGGCTGCCCGACGCGGCGGACCTGGTGCGCCGCACCAACGAGTGGACCGCCGAACTGGTGCGCGCGCACCCGCACCGGCTCGGCCTGCTGGCGACCTTGCCGCTGCCCGACCTCGGCACCTCCCTCGCCGAGGTCGGGCACGCCTTCGACGTGCTGGACGCGGACGGCGTGGTGCTGCCCGCGAGCCTGGCCGACGGGGCGCTGCTCGGTGATCCCCGGCTCGACCCGCTGCTCGCGGAGCTCGACCGGCGGGGCGCGGTGGCGTTCGTGCACCCGAACCCCGGCTACCGGTGCTCGTGCACGGGCGCGCCGGACTCGGCCGCCGCCGTGCCGCCGCCGTTGGTCGACTTCGTCATGGACACCACCCGCGCGGTGGCCAACCTGCTGTTCCGGGGCGCGCTGCGGCGGTTCCCCGGCATCCGGTTCGTGCTGGCGCACGGCGGCGGCACCATCCCGTACCTCGCCGGGCGGTTGGAGCTGGCCAAGACCTGGGTGCTGGCTCCCCAAGAGGGTCAGACGCAGCAGGGCCAGACGCAAAAGGGTCAGCCGCAGAACGGTCAGGCGCAGGGTGCTTCGGCGCAGGACGAGTCGGCCCAGGACGGCTCGGCACAGGATGCGCAGGTGCGGGCCGACTCGGTGTACGCCGAGCTGGGCCGGCTCTACTACGAGACCGCCCAAGCGTCCTCACGGGGTGCGCTGGCCTGCGTGGACACGGTCGCCGAGCCGGGCCACGTGCTGTTCGGCACGGACTTCCCGTTCATGACCGCCCCGGTCGTCGCGGCCACCCGTCGTGAGGTGGCGGCGCACCGCGCGGACATCGGCGGGGCCGGGCTGGCGCTGTTCCCGCGCCTGCGCACGGGCACCAGGAGGTAGCGTGCGCTATTTCGAGGATTTCCGGATCGGCGACGTGCACGAATTGGGCGATCACCGGATTTCCGGCGACGAGATCCGCGCATTCGCCCACCAGTACGACCCGCAGCCGATCCACCTCGGCCGATCGGGCGAACCGATCGCGAGCGGCTGGCACGTCGCGGCCACTTTCATGCGGCTGTACGTGGATTCGGTGGTGAACGGCGCGGCGGCCGAGGTTTCCCCCGGGATCGACGAACTGCGCTGGCTGCGCCCGGTGCGGCCGGGAGACCTGCTGGTCGGTCGGATGACCGTGCTGGGCACCTCGCCGTCGCTGTCCCGGCCGGACTGCGGGATCGTGCGGCAGCGCGGCGAACTCGTGGACGCAGCGGGCCGTCCGGTGATGCGGTTCGTGTTCCACGGCCTGATGCGCCGGCGTTCGGCCGAACCGGGATCCGCCGAATCCCGGCCCGTCGAACCCCACCTCGTCGAACCCCGGCCCGTCGAAGCCCGGTCCACCGAATCATCGGACGCGGATTCGGAGCCGGCCGATTCCGGCCCCACCGATTCCCAGCCTGCCGATTCCGACCCTGCTGGGGTGGGTGGGGCCCGGCCGGATACCCTCGGGGCATGAGCGGACCCACTCCCGCGCAAATCCTGGAAGCCGCCGGCGTGCCGTTCTCGTCTTTCACGCACGCGCCGATCCGGACCTACGAGGACATCGAGCGCGAATTGCGGCTGCCCGCCGAGCAACTGCTCAAGACCCTCGCGTTCCGCACCGACGACGGGTTCGTGCTGGTGTCGATGCCGATGCTGCTGCCCGCCGGCTACGGCAAGATCGCGAAGGCCGCCGGGGTGTCCCGGTCGAAGCTGCGCCGCGCCGGCGAGGACGACCTGACCGTGCTGGGCATGGCGCCCGGCGGTATCAGCCCGTTGACCGAGCTGGCCGACAAGACGGTCGTCTTCCACGCCACCGTGCCGTCGATGGGCAAGGTCTACTGCGGCAGCGGCCGCGACGACGAGACCATCGAGGTCGACGCGGCGAGCCTGGTCGACCTGGTGCGGCCGGTCATCGCGGACGTGGCGAGCTGACGGGCAGGGTCACCGGCTCCACCGCGTGCTTCCGGTGGAGCAGCTTCACCAGCGGCCCGGTCATCATCGTGGTGACCACGGCCATCAGCACCAGCTGCGAGTACAGGTCGCGGTCCAGCAGGCCCAGTTGCAGGCCGATGCTGAGGATCACCAGTTCGGTGAGGCCGCGCGTGTTGAGCAGCGTGCCGAGGGTGGCGGACTCCCGCCAGTCCAGCCGGCACAGCCGCGCGGCCAGCAGCGCGCCCGCGAACTTGCCGCCCACCGCGACCAGCATGATCAGCCCGAACTCGGCGAAGCCCGTCCACGTGGTCCGCGACAGGTCCACCTGGAGCCCCGCGACCACGAAGTACACCGGCAGCAGCAGCACCTTGCTGACCTGCTCGATCCGCAGCGTCACGCCCGCGCGCAGGTCCGCCGCGTCACCGTGCGGCATGACCAGGCCGAACAGGAACGCGCCGAAGATGAAGTGCAGCCCCATCCACTCGGTCAGCGCGCTCCACCCGAGCAGCCCGATCAGCACCACGGCGAACATGTCCCGCCGGGACTGCGCGATCCGGGCCAGCAGCGGGCGCACCACCCAGAAGCTCACCGCCGCCACCGGCAGCACCAGCAGCAGCCGCCACTGCTCGGTCGAGCCCGCGCCGAGCGTCGCGATGGCCACCGCCAGCAGCGACCACGCCAGCAGGTCGCCCAGCGCGGCGCTGCCCAGGGCGAGCGTGCCGACCTTCGACCCGCCCATGCCCCAGTCGCTGATCATCCGCGCCAGCACCGGGAACGCGGTGACCGCCATCGCGGTGCCCAGGTAGAGCACGAACGCGAGCCGCCCGTCGTCCGGCCGCAGCACGGTCGCCAGCAGCACGCCCAGCGCGAACGGCGTCAGCATCGACCCGAGCGACACCACGGCGATCGACCCGAACCGCTCGCGCAGCAGGTCGCGGTTGAACTCCAGGCCCACCAGGAACATGAAGAACACCAGCCCGACGTTGGCCAGCGAGCTCAGCATCGGCCGGATGTCGCCGGGGAACAGCACGTTCGCCAGCGCACCGCCGAACAGCGTCGGTCCGACCAGCACGCCGGCCAGGATCTCGCCGACCACGGCGGGCTGCGCCAGCCGGGTCGCCAGCGCTCCCAACACCTTCGCCAGCGCTACGACGACCGCCAGCGCCACCAGCAGCGCCACCACCTGTTGCGAGCTCATCCGACCCCGACCGATTCCCGTGTCCGCGCCGGGCGCAGCCCGATCGCCAGGCCGACCAGCACCAGTCCGGCGCCGGCGAGGTCCGCCAGGTGCGGCTGCCCGGTGCCCAGCACCACGGTCGACACCACCGCGCCGACCGGCAGGAAACCGGAGAACAGCCCGGCCTTGTCCGCGCCGAGCCGGGGCAGGGCGTTGTACCAGCACAGGAACGCGAACACGGTGACCACCACGGCCAGGTAGCCCAGCGCGAGCGCCTCGGACGCGCTCGGCATTCGGACCACGTCGGGCCCGTCCACCACCAGCCCGACGACCACGAGCTGCGGCACGGCCAGCGCGGCGGAGTAGGCGGACACCCGGATCGCGCCGAGCCGGGCCAGCACCGGCAACGCCAGCAGCGAGAAGCCCGCCTCGCAGGCCAGCGCGCCGAACGCGAGCAGCAGCCCCAACGGCGTGCCGCCGCCGAACCCGGTGGTCACCGCGACGCCGACCACCACGACCACGGCGGCTACCAGCACGCGCGGCGCGGGCTTGCGGCGTTCCATCACCGGCCCGAGCAGGGCGAGCACGACCGGCACGGCGGCGACCACCGTGCCGACGGTCGCCGGGTCGGCGAACCGGGTGCTCTCCACGATCAGCACGTTGAACGCGGTCAGCCCGGTCAGCGCCAGCATCAGCAGGAAGAACACCTCGCGCCCGCTGAGCCGCAGGAATCCCTTGCCGAACGCCCGCGCCACCGCGAGCAGCAGCAGCGCGCCGACGAGGTAGCGGACGGCCTGCCCGCCGTAGACGGGGTAGTCGTGCAGCGCGGGGGAGACACCGGTGAGCGTGCCCACGCAGAACATGGCAGTCGCGGCGCCCAGCGCGCCGCGCTGACCGTTGGTCAGGGAAAGCAAGGTTCACGGCCTCCGTGCGGTTTCGGACAGCTCGCCCACGTTGATCAGCCCGGTCTCGTAGGCGTAGGCGACCGCGCTCGCGCGGTTGGGCAGGCGGAGCTTGCGCAGCAGGTTCTGCACGTGGAACTTGACCGTGCTCTCGGTGAGCGACAGCCGGCGCGCCATCTCGGAGTTGGTCTGCCCGCACACCAGCAGCCGCAGCACGTCGGTCTCCCGCCGGGTGATCCGTTCCAGCGGCGGTCGGCCGCGCTCGGCGGACCGGGGCTCGGGTGGCCCGGCGTAGTCGGGGCGGGCGAAGAACGCGTAGCCGGCGGCCAGCATCCGGATCGCGCTGAGGAACTCGTCGGGCCCGGAGGACAGCGGCAGCACGCCGACCCGCGGCGCGTCCGGCAGCACGTGACCCGCCGCGTCCGCGCTGTCGTCCACCACCAGGACGCTCGCGGTGGGACTGCTGTCCAGGAACCGGCGGGCGGCCACCGACGGGCGCGGCACGTCGGCGAGGCAGCCGATCACCACCACGTCCGGCAGGTCCCGCGCGTGCCGGGACAGCCCCTCGAAGGTGTCCACCTGATGGGTGACCTCCAATCCGGTGGCCTCGTCGAGAATCTTCCGCATGCCGATCCGGAAAAGTGTTCTCCGTTCGGCCAGCACAATGCTCGTGAGTTTGCCGATGAGCGCGTTCTTCACAGGGCCGGCCCCCAAGCCAGGTCTGCGTGCGACGATACCGGACCGAGTGCGGCGGTCAGCGGAAAGAATGCGCTCGGCAGCCACCCGGAACGGCCTCGGCGGTCCGGTCGCGCGGATTGTCGACCGCGCCGCACGACCGTCCGCGCACGGTAGGTCAATTTCCGCTTGCCGTGCCGGAAGTGCAGGTACCGCTACGCCTTCCGGGTCTGCCGCGGCGTCGCGGCGAACCGCGACCGGTAGCCGGTGGCCGCGCCGCGACCGGTAATACGGCGCCCGTGGTTGCGGTGTCCATCGTTCCCCCAGTTGCCCCCGTGTTTGTCCACCTTGGACAAATTCTCTCCCTTGCACGATCAATAGTTCACGTTTACCACGATCAACTCAACCTGCAACCGGAGATTGAGCCGAACGGTGGACAGGGGATCACGTCGGAAGGCGTTTGCGGTGCGATTTTCCGAAGTGCGCCTACGCTGGCCGGGTGAAGCGCGCGTGCCGATCGCGCGGATCAGCCGATGACCAGGAGACCCCCTCGTCCGGGCCGGGCCGGGGCGGTGGTGGCGGTCAGCCCGGCCGACGCGTTCGGCCTCAGCGGCTGAACGTCTCGCGCAATGCCGGCTCGACAGCACCGGGTGTGCCCTCACCGATGAACAGCTCGCGCAGCAGCAGGTGCGACAGGTGGGCGGTGTCCAGGCCGGGCTCCCGGCCCGCCAACGCATGTGCGACCCCGACGAGCCGAAGCCCCACCCGCACCACGAACGGCGGCAGCGGTCGGACCTGTCGCGGGTTGCCGGTGGCGGCGGCGATCCGCGTGAACATCTCCTGCCACGTCAGGTTCTCGTCCGCGACGGGGATGTCCGCACCGGACGCCAGTTCCAAGACCTCCACCGCCACCTCGGCGACCCGTCCGGCGGTGGTCGCCGCACTGCCACCCGGCGGCGCGACCAGCGGTGAACGGGAACGCGCCCACTTCTCCAGCGGCGGCGACCAGTTGGGCAGGCGGTCGCCGGCACGGCCGAACACGAACGGCAGTTCAAGCACCGCAACGGGTATCGTGCCGGCGGCTTCCCGCGCCGCACGGGCCTGTTCGACGCGGCTGCGGATGTACGGGTGCAGTGCGGTCAGCCGCCACTCGGGGTGCTCGCGGTGGAAGTGCGTGTAATAGGAGCCGAGCACCACGGCCCGGGTCAGGCCCTCCTCCCGGGCGGCGGTGAGCAGTCGCGCGACCGGCTCCACGTTGCCCTTGTGGAACGCCGGGTACGCGGGCTTGCGCGGGATCTCCCGGTCGTCCACGCCCGCCGCGAACACGACGCCATCGTGGCCGGCCACCAGTGCGCGCAGGTCCGCGACGGATGCCGTGGTCGCGTCGAGTGCGTGGTCCACCCCCGCGCGGCGGGTGCGGGCGACGGCGGTCGCCCCGTGTCCGCGTTGTCGGAGCCGTTCGACGATGTGCTGCCCGACCAGACCACTCGCACCCACCACGAGAATCCTCATGGGTTGATCATGCCGGTCTCCAGGGCAAGTCGTGTCCCGCCGTGCGGGCGACCCGGCCGGCGCGGCTCGCGGTCACCCGGTTCGCCCGGCCCGGTTCGCCCGGTCGACCGGGCCGTCCACTGCGGAGTGTCCACCGACCTGGGCGGCGCACTGCGACGACCGGCCCGGATCGAGTGCTCGAACCGGTCGCGCCGAGCCGGTTGTCTTGCGAGGATGTGCTCCCGACCCGAGGAGGACGCAGTGGCCTCACGACTCAACCCGTACATCAGTTTCGCCGGCGACGCCCGCGAGGCGATGGAGTTCTACAAGGACGTCTTCGGCGGCACGCTGAAGCTGAACACGTTCGGCGAATTCGGCCAGCCCGACGCCCCCGAGGCCGACCAGATCATGCACGGCATGCTGGAGACGCCCGGCGGCTACACGTTGATGGGTGCCGACACGCCGCCGGGGATGCCGCACAACCCCGGCGACAACATCACCGTCAGCCTCAGCGGCGACGACGCGGAGGAACTGCGCGGCTACTGGACGCGACTGTCCGACGGCGGGCAGGTGACCGTTCCGCTGGAGAAGCAGATGTGGGGCGACGAGTTCGGTGCGTGCATCGACCGGTTCGGCATCCCGTGGATGGTGAACATCACCCCGGCTTCCTAGAGCCGTTCGGAAAATCGGTCCTGTCGAGCGGTGGGCGTGCGTCAGACTGCACGGCGTGCTGGTGCTCTCGGTAGTCGTCGGATCGCACGCCTACGGCTTGTCCACCCCTGGGTCCGATGTGGACAGACGAGGTGTCTTCGTCACGCCCACCCGGGATTTCTGGCGTTTCGACAAACCGCCCACGAGTCGTGAAGGTCCGCGGCCGGAAGAGCTGAACTGGGAGGTCGAGCATTTCTGCGCACTGGCGTTGAAAGCCAACCCCACCGTGCTGGAAGTGCTCGTCTCGCCGGTGGTCGAAGTGCGCACACCTCTCGGCGACGAATTGCGGGCCCTCCTGCCCGCTTTCCTGTCCCTGCGCGCCGTCGACAGCTACAGCCGTGCGACCACCGCCCAGTTCGCCCGTGCGCGGGGTGCCGAACCGAAGTGGAAGCAGGCGATGCACGTCGTCCGGCTGCTGCTGGTCTGCCGCGACCTGGTGCGCACCGGCGAGCTTTCCGTCGACGCGGGGCCGTACCGGGAGCGGCTGCTGGCCGTGCGGCGGGGTGAGGTCCCGTGGGACGAGGTGCGGGCGTGGGTCGATGTGCTGCGCGCGGAGATCGGCGCGGCGGACAGCCCGTTGCCGCCGGAACCCGACCAGGCGGCCGTCGAGTCCTGGCTGATGTCCGTCCGCAAACGCGCTCTGGTGTCCGCCTGAACTCTGGTGTCCGCCTGAACTCCGGTATCCGCGTGAGCTGCGGTGTCCGCCTGAACTCTGGTGTACGCCTGAACTCCGGTATCCGCGTGAGCTGCGGTGTCCGTATGGACTCTGGTGTCCGTACTGAGCTCTGGTGTCCGCTTCGGCGTCTGCTTTGGTTTCTGCTTCGGTTTCCGACGTGTTGGTGCCCGATGGGGGTCCGAGATGAGCTACCAGGTTCCAGACCTGTCCGAGGTGGTGGCCGGACAGCCGAAGCCTCTGCTGTTCGCCACCGTGTCGGGCGCGCACCTGTACGGGTTCCCGTCCCGTAACTCCGACGTCGACGTGCGCGGCGTCCACGTCCTGCCGGTGGCCGAGGTGGTGGGCCTGCGGCCGGGGCCCGACACCCTGCAACGGATGTGGATGCGCGACGACGTCGAGCTGGACCTGGTGACCCACGACGTACTCAAGTTCAGCCGCCTGCTGCTGCGGCCGAACGGCTACGTCCTGGAACAACTGATGTCCCCCCTGGTAGTCCACACCACGCCCGCCCACGACGAGATGCGGGCGTTGGCCCCGGCCTGCATGACGACCAGGCACGCCCACCACTACCACGGCTTCGCCCGCAACCAGTGGCGCCAGTTCGAACGCACCGGCGAATTGAAACCGCTGCTCTACACGTTCCGGGCCCTGCTGACCGGTACCCACCTGATGCGCACCGGCGAGGTGCTGGCCAACCTCCCGGAACTGACCGGAACCCACCACGGCCCCGACTACCTGCCGGACCTGATCGAGGCCAAGGCCCTCGGCGAACACCGAGCCCTCGAAGGCGTCCCCCAACGCCCCACCGCGAGCCGTCTGCTGGACGACGTGACCCACTGGCACGACACCCTGGATGCCGCCCGCCAAGCCAGCACCCTCCCGCCGATCCCCTCCGCCGAACAAGCCCTGGACGACCTGGTAGTGGCCCTACGCCTCACCAGCCCCCACACGTGACGCCCCGCCTCGCCTTCCTCCCACACGTGACGCCCCGCCTCGCCTTCCTCCCACACGTGACGCCCCGCCTCGCCAACCCCCACACATAACGCCCGACCTCCGCCCCCGACTACTCCAGGGCTGAGCACTTCCAGGTCCGGCACTCCCAGGTCCTGCACTCCAGGGCCGAGCACTCCCGGCCGACCCCGGCGACTTCGCACCGCCAGACCGGTGCCCGCCGGGCCGCCGCGCCGTTCTTTTCTCCGGCAACGAACAGCATGTCGGAAAAGTGCCTGGTTGGAGGCCTATTCACTACATGAAGTGAAAGTCCGCCGGCGTGTAAACCAAACGGGCCTCCGAAAGCATTGGGGGTGCGCGGCAGGCCACCGGCCCACGGCTGACGTGTAGTCGGGGCGGCGGTGGAGGCGTTACGCCGTTGAGACGCATTCTTCCGGGAGGAATGCAACCCTGTGGGACGCTGAGGCGTCATGTCGGTAGGTTCGGTCGAACCGGCGTGGGCTCTGCTTGGGGGGAAACCGGTGTCGAAACGAATGTTGCCGCACGTCTTCGGGTGCGCGTTGGTACTGCTGGCGGTTCAGGGGTGCACCTCTGCCGCGCCGCAGTCCGGCAGCCCCGACCTGGCGCCCCGCGGCACGACCATGACCACGGCCAAGCCGACGCGGCAGGACCTCACCAACAAGGTCAGCCTCACCGGCAAGGTGACGATGAACCCGGTCTTCGGGATCACCGCCCCGGTCGCCGGGCAGGTGCGCTACCTCGAGGTCCCGGAAGCCAAGAGCACGCCCACCAAGCCGACCCGCGTCGCCACCGTGTGGGCGGACGGCCTGCCCAACCACGTCGAGGTGCCCGCCGGGGCCACGTTCGGCGGCCGGTTGGTGGACGACCGCTCCACCGTCACCGCCGGGATGCCGGTCGTGTCGGCGAAGTACGCCGGCTACGGCATCGTGGCCGACATCAACGGCGAGCAGGCCTACCAGATCTCCGACGCCTCGCAGGGCACCATCCAGGCGCAGATCAAGAACGGCCCGGGTCCGTTCGCCTGCGCGATGCTGGGCACGATCGCCGCGCTGCCCGCGGGCACGGCGCCGGCGCAGCCACCTCGACAACAGCAGGAGCAGCCGGAAGGGCAGCCGACGACGCCCGTCGGCAAGCCGCAGCAGGAGCAGCCGCCGAGCGGCTCGTCGGACCCCACTGGGCTGCGGCTGGTGTGCACCGCGCCCGACGACGTGAAGCTGATCAACGGCGCGTCCGCCACGCTGGAGGTCGTCACGGCCAACGCCACGAACGCGCTCGTCGTCCCGGTCGAGGCGGTCGCCGGTGGGCAGGGCAAGGGCAAGGTCGACGTGCTCGGCGCGGACGGGACCAGGCAGACCAAGGACGTCGTGCTCGGGCTCACCAACGGCAAGGTGGTCGAGATCAAGGAAGGCCTGACCGGCGACGAGACGCTGGCCGTGCCGGGTCCGAACCTGCCGCGCGCGCCGGACGGCGAGGGCAAGCCCGGGGCGGGGTCGCGATGACGCCGCTCATCCGGCTCGCCGGCGTCACCAAGACGCTGAAGGGGCAGGAGCAGCCGCGCACCATCCTGGCCGGCGTCGACCTGACCGTCCACAGCGGGGACAGCGTCGCCATCCTCGGCCGCTCGGGCTCCGGCAAGAGCACGCTGCTCAGCGTCATCGGCCTGTTCGACCGGCCGGACGAGGGGCAGTACCTGTTGGGGGAGCAGGACATCACCCGCATCCCGGAGCGCAAGGCCGCCGCGCTGCGCAGCGCCGAGTTCGGCTTCGTGTTCCAGCGGTTCTTCCTGCTCAAGCACCTCACCGCCGCGCAGAACGTGGCCATGGCGCTGGTCAACGGCCAGGGCTGGCTGTCGCGCCGCAAGCGCAAGGCGAAGGTGCTGGCCGCGCTGGACCGGGTCGGCATCGCGCACCTGGCCAAGCACAAGCCGCCCCGGCTGTCCGGTGGTGAGCAGCAGCGGGTCGCGATCGCGCGGGCGCTGGTGCGCGAGCCCCGGATCCTGCTCGCCGACGAGCCGACCGGCGCGCTCGACACGGAGACTGGGAACCTCGTGGTGGAGGCGTTGCGCGCCACCACGGACCACGGCTGCGGGCTGGTGCTGGTGACCCACGACCGGGACCACGCGGCGAAGATGGGCCGGGTGCTGCGGTTGTCCGACGGCCTGCTGAACCCGGCCGCGGAACGGGTGGTCGTGTGATCCGGCTGTCCGGGCGGCTGCGTTCGTCGCTGATCATCGGCGGTCAGGGGATCCGGGCGCGCAAGCTGCGCACGTTCCTGTCCATGGTCAGCCTGTTCATGGGTGTGCTGGCGGTCGTCGTGGTGCAGGCGGGCGCGGAGATCGCGAACCGCGCGCTGCTCGCGGACGTCGAACTCTCCCAGGGCAAGGACGGCACCCGCCAGATGTACCTGAACCCGGAGGGCAAGACCGTCGAGACCGCGCTGGACGTGCTCGCGGGCCGGACCGACGCGGTGGCGATGACCACTGTGCAGGCCATCATCGGCGAGCCGGGCGTCAAGCCGGTCAACGAGGGTGGCGGCCCGGTCGACCAGCCCGGCGGCTACGGGCGCAACATGACGTGCGACGTGAACGGCTGCTACGAGGTGCCCACCGGCAACGAGGGCGCGCCGTCCGGTCAGGCCGTGGAACTCCAGCTGGTCGGGTTGACCGGCGACATCCGGTCGTTCCGCCCGTTCCGGGTGGACTCGGGGCAGTGGCTGGACTTCGGCGGCGACCCGTCGCTCGCGCCCCGGCTGGTGCTGAACACGAAGGCGGCCGAGGCGTTCCGGCGCTTCGAGGTGCCCGCCGAGATGCGGTTGCAGGGCTCGACGATCAACGCCACGCCGCGTTTCGTCGGTGTCGTGGAGGACGGCGGGTACGCGCCCGCCGCGTACGTCCGGTCCGACGAGCTGCTGAACTGGCTGGGGGCGGGCGACCTGAGCAGCGGCCGCAACGGTCCCGGGCTCCAGGTCATGATGTCGCCCGCGGCTTCCGAGGTCGAGCACGCGCTGCGGGCCCGGCTGGTCGCGGCCGGTACGCCCGAGGAGCAGATCCACGTCAACACGGTCAACACGCTGGAGCGCATGTCGACCGAGCTGAGCCTGATGCGGTGGATCTTCCTCGGCATGGCGGCGCTGGTGCTGCTGATCGGCGTCGCGGGCATCCTCAACGTCGGTCTCGCCACGGTGGGGGAGCGGATCGAGGAGTTCGCGCTGCGCCGCGCGGTCGGCACGCCGCGCCTGCTGCTGGCGGGCATCGTGCTCGCCGAGACGCTGCTGACCGGTCTGCTCACCGCGGCGGCGGCGATCGGTGTCGGGGTGGTCGCGTTGCAGCTCGCGTCCGGCATGTTCGGCTCGCGCTACCCGTCGCTGCAAGGCATCGAGTTCCCTTGGCAGGCGGGCGTCGCCGGGGTGGTGGCGGGTCTGGTGGCCGGCGTGCTGGGCGGTCTGGTGCCGGCGGTGCGCGCGGCCCGCATCCCGATCGCGACCGTGATGCGGGCTTGACGCCGGCTCGAACCAGGCGTGAAACGGTTGCCCGGCCGGGGCTTCAGTCCCGGCCGAGCAGCACGCCCGCTGCGGCGAGGCGGGTCGTGTCCAGGTAGCCGCTGTGCTCGTGGTCGAGTTCGCCGAACGTGGTCGCCGCCGCGTCGGTCGGTGCGCCGAGCGCTCCCAACAGCCGCTGGAACTCGCCGAGGGTGAGCGAACCGTCGGAATCGGTGTCCGACAACAACAGCACGGCGTCGGCCAACGGGGCGAACGCGTTCAGCGCGGCCAGCTCGTCCAAGGCGCCCACGAACGCCTCTCGGCCGACGCCCTCGCCGTCCGGGGAGTCCTTGTCCGAGAACCGGGACAGCACCGCCCAGAACTCGCCGCACGCCTCGTGCACGCGCCGCGCCCGCTCGGTGTCCGGCGACTCGTCGAACGCCGCCACCAGCCGCCGCCCGAACGCGGTGAGGTCGGCCGCGCCGAGGACGCCGTCCCGGTCGCCGTCCAGCAGGTCGAACGACGACACCCGCGCCTGCTCCGGGATCCGTTGCACGGCAACGTCCTTCAAGTACTCCATGATCGCCTGGCTGGCCACCGCGCCCTGCCCGATCGCGGAGCCGATCCGCTTCACCGTGCCGGACCGCACGTCACCCGCCGCGAACACCCCGGGCAGCGTGGTCTCGGTGAGCAGCGGGTCGCGGTCCAGCCGCCACGCCCCGTCGATGCGCAGCAGATCCGTTCCGGTGACCAGGAACCCGCGCGTGTCCGTGGTCGCCTGCCCGCCCAGCCAGTCGGTGCACGGCGTCATCCCGATCAGCACGTACAGCGAGGTGGCCGGCACGGTCGAGACGGTGTCGGAGTCGTTGTCCCGCAACACGATCTCGCTCAGTCGGTCCGTCCCGCCGACGGACACCACCTCGGCGTGCGGTCGGACGTCCACCAGTTCCGAGGCCTCGATCCGGTCCACCAGGTACCGCGACATGGGGCTGCCCGCCAGCGACGGCCCGCGCACCAGCAGCGTCACCCGACGCCCGTGCTCGGCCAGGTAGAGCGCTGCCTGGCCGGCCGAGTTCCCCGCCCCCAGGACGAAAACCCGGTCACCCGCGGTCCGCACGGCGACCGGGGTGCTTGCGCCGTAGAAGACGCCCGCGTCGCGCAGTTCGGCCGCACCCGGCACATCCAGCTCCCGCCACCGCATCCCGGTAGCCACGAGCACCGCCGCGCCGCGCACGCTGGAGCCGTCGTCGTTGTCCACCACCCACGCCCGCCGGTCGCGGCGCAGCGCCGTCGCCCTCCGGGCCGACATCCACTGCACGCCGAACCGCCGCGCCTGCGCCAGCGCGCGCTGCGCCAGGTCGCCTCCGGACAGCCCGGCCGGGAAGCCGAGGTAGTTCTCGATCCGGGACGTGGACCCGGCCTGGCCGCCCGGCGCGTCGTCCTCGACGATCACCACCCGCAGCCCCTCGCACGCCGCGTACACGGCGGCGGCCAGCCCGGACGGGCCGCCACCGACCACGACGAGGTCGTAGTGGCTGCTGCCGGCCTCGTCGGTGAGACCGAGGGCGGTGGCGAGTTCGATCAGGCTGGGCTCGGCGAGCACCGAGCCGTCGGGCAGTTCCACCGCGACGGAGGTGAGGCCGGGGTCCGTCCGGGTCTCGAACGGCACCTGGTTGCGGGCCAGGAAGTCCTTGATGGCATAGTCGCGCGCCGAACCGTCCCGTTCGACCACGCGCAACCCTGGATCGGCCATTGCCGCCTCCTCCGAAGACGCCGGGAGCCCCGACGCTAGTGGGTGACCTCGGAATGGCCAGGGCAGGTCGCCAGGTTCACCCCAACAGGTCACGAAGCGGCCGACGAGGCCCGTGACGGTGTATCTGTGGTGCGGCGGAGCGTCCCTGTCCTGAGGGGGAGGACGGGTCATGAACGACCTGGCGCAGTTGCGCGGCAAGCACGCGAAGCGTTTCGACATGTTCGACGCGAACGACGACGGGATGGTCCGACAACGGGATTTCACCGGCCTCGCGGAACGCCTGGTGCGGCGGTTCCGCATTCCGGTGGACTCGATCGGGGCGGAACGGATCAGGGCCGGCTACGAGGTGTCGTGGCTGTCCCTGTCGGCGCGCTGCGGGGCGGACGGACCGGTGCCGCGGGCCCGGTTCGTCGCCGCGCTGGGTGCCGCCGACCTGGCGTGCCGGATCGGTGCGGCGGACGCCGTCGCGATCCGGGAGTGCGGTGCGGCGGTGGACGGGATCGTGGACGTCGAGCACGTCGCGGAGGTCGTCATCGCGCTCGGCGCGCACCCCGGTGACGCGCCGCTGATCAGGGAAGCCCTGAAGACGGACGGCGAACTGCTCCCGCTGACCACCGTGACCCGGCTGGTCTCGGCCTATTTCGCCGACGACACACCATCGGACCTTTATGGACGATCATCGAGCCACTGATCGAGCCACTGATCGAGCTGCCGATCTCGCGGCGGTCGGAGCCGTGGCCGGAGCCGCCGCCCGTCCCGGCTTCGCGGTCGGGCCGGGCAGGCAGCGGCGAACCAGCCGGTCCCGATGTCCGCCGGCGGGGGCGACTACTTCATGGTGGCGATCTGGATGAGGTTGCCGCACGTGTCGTCGAACACGGCGGTGACCACCGGGCCCAGGTCGGTCGCTTCCTGGGTGAACTCGACGCCCAACCCCTTGAGCCGCTCGACCTCGGCGTACACGTCCTCGACGGCGAACTGGGTGTACGGGATGCCGTCGACGACCAGGGCGTTCTTGAACGGCTTCGCCGCCGGGTGGCCGTCCGGTTCCAGCAGCAGTTCGACGCCGTCCGGGTCGGCGGGGGAGACCACGGTGAGCCAGCGGGCCTCGCCGGCGGGCACGTCGGTCTTCTTGGTGAACCCGAGCTTCTCGGTGTAGAAGGCCAGCGCCTTGGCCTGGTCGTCGACCAACACGCTGGTGATGTTGATGCGGATCACGGGTTCGGTGCCTCTCTGTCGATGGGCCACCGCTCGGAGATCGAGCGCAGCGGGCTCGTGTCGATGTGGTGGAACTTGTACCGGCCTTGCCGCCGGGTGTGCACCAGGCCGGCCTGTTCGAGCACCGCGAGGTGCTGCGAGATGGCCTGCCGGGAGGAGGCCAGGCCGTGCTTCACGGTCAGCCGGCCGCAGATCTCGAACAGCGTCTGACCGTCCTTCTCGGTCAGTTCGTCCAGGATGGTGCGTCGCGTCGCGTCGCCGATGGCCTTGAACAGGTCGGGTTCCGCCTCCACCGGTACAGTTATAGGCAAGTGCACACTTGCCTGTCAAGGCGGAGCCGGGTGGGCTTGTCCGGGTTGGTGGCCGATTAGATGCCCACCACACCGTCCGGTGACGAGTCGAGCACCAGGACGGCGGACGGGGCGACACCGGTCAGCCGATGCGCAGCCCCAGGGCGAGGGCGATGGTGATGGCCTGTTCCGGCTCGATCCTGGCCCCGGTCAGCTCGACCGTGGTCGGGTCGATGCCGGACAGGTCGGAGCCGCGCAGGTCCGCCTTGGTGAAGTCGGCGCCGTGCAGCCACGCCTCGGTCAGATCGACGTTCGCGAACTCGGCACCCTGGCAGCGCGCACCGGTGAGGTCCACGTCCTGCATCCGGACCCCGCTGAACGAAGCCCGCCGCAGGTCCAGCCCCGGCATCCCGGCGAACGACCAGTCGCCGCCGATGACCTTCATCAGGTCGAACGAACCCCCGTCGAACGTGCTGCCGACCATCTTGCAGTCGGTGAACGTCGCGTCGAAGAACTCGCACCGGGCGAACGTGCAGTTGAGGAACGCCGCGTCGGTGTGGGTGGACACGTTGAACTCCACACCGCGGAACACGCACTCGGTGAACGTCGAACCGCGGTTCGCCAGGTCCGCCATGTCGACGTCGACGAACGCCGTCCGCTCGTACCGCTCACCGACGATCTCATTCACCGTCCAGTCCCGGTCGAGCACGGTCGTGTCGGTGGGAGGAGTCGGAGTTCCGCGTCTGCGTTCGGCCACCTCCGCACTATGCCACCCGCACTACGCCGTCGGCGCGGCCGTTCACGGCGCGGTGCGGCGGCGGAACAGGAAGGCCGCGCCGACGACACCGACCACCACGAAACCCGTGCACCACAACAAGGCCCGCGTGCCGTGGTCGCCGACCGGTCCGCCCAGCATCAGGCCGCGCAACGTCTCGATGACGGGCGTCACCGGCTGGTTGTCGGCGATTCCCCGCAGTGCCGCCGGCATCGTCCCGGTCGGCACGAACGCACTGCTGAGGTACGGCAGGAACATCACCACGAAGGAGAACGCCCCGGCCGTCTCCGGTCGACGGGCCAGCAGGCCGAAGCAGGCCGCGAGCCACGAGATGCCCGTCATGAACAGCAGCAGCACACCCGCCACACCCAGCCACGCGATCGGGCCGCCGGCGGGGCGGAAGCCGATCAGCAGTGCCACCACCAGCACCAGGGAGGTCGACACGACGTTGCGCGCGACGCTGGCCACCACGTGACCGGCGAGGACGGCCGAGGCGGCGATGGGCAGCGAGCGGAAGCGGTCGATGACGCCGGTGGTCATGTCGGTGTTCACGCCGACCGACGTGCCCGCGGCGCCGTAACCAGCGCACAGCACGATGATCCCCGGCACGACGTAGTCCAAGTACTGCGTGCCCACGGTGATCGCGCCGCCGAAGACGTAGACGAACAGCAACAGGACCACCACCGGCAGGACCACGGCGACGAGGAGCGCGTCCACGCTGCGCACGCTGTGCCGCAGGCCCCGGTCGATGAACGTGAGCGAATCGCGCAGCATGTCAGACCCCTTCGAGCGCACGGTCGGTCAAGGACAGGAAGACCTCGTCGAGCGTGGGGCGGTGCAGGTCGAGCCGGTCGACGTGGATGCCGTTGCGGACCATCAGATTCAGTAGTTCCCGGACGGCGTGGGCGCTGCCGTCGCCGGGGACGCGAAGGCTGAGCTTCTCGTGGTCCACCAAGCCGCTCGTGGTGGTGGACGCCAGGTCCAGGGTCGGGGCGTCGGGGAAGAACAGTTCGATCGTCCCGGTGCCGGCCCTGGCCTTCAGTTCCGCGGCGGTGCCCTCGGCGACGACCCGGCCGTGGTCGAGCACGGCGATGCGGTCGGCCAGGTGGTCGGCCTCCTCCAGGTACTGGGTGGTCAGCAGGACGGTCACACCGGAGCGGGCCAGGTCGACGACGGCCGCCCACACCTCGCGCCGGCTGCGCGGGTCCAGGCCGGTGGTCGGTTCGTCCAGGAACAGCACCCGCGGGCGGGACACCAGGCCGGCGGCCAGGTCCAGGCGGCGGCGCATCCCGCCGGAGTAGGTGGCGACCCGGCGGTCGCGGGCGTCGGTGAGGTCGAAGCGCTCCAGCAGGTCGTCGGCGCGCCGGCGGGCTTCGCGGCGGCCCAGGCGACGGAGCTTCGCCATCATCACCAGGCTCTCGCGGCCGGTGAGCAGTTCGTCCACGGCCGCGTACTGGCCGGTGAGGCTGATCGCGGCGCGGACCTGCCGGGCCGCGGTGACGACGTCGTGCCCGGCGACCCGCGCGGTGCCGCCGTCTGGCCTGAGCAGGGTGGCGAGGATGCGGACCGCGGTGGTCTTGCCGGCGCCGTTCGGGCCGAGCAGCGCGAACACCTCGCCTTGGCGTATGCCCAGGTCGAGGGCCTTGAGCACGGTGTGGCCGCGGTAGGACTTGAGCAGCCCCACCGCCTCGATTGTGTATGTCATACACCGAGTGTATCTCGTACACTCGACTAGACTGCAAGCCTGCGACGAGCACGGATTGCGAGGCCATGGACGAGTCGGTGTGGGAACGGCTGGACCGACCCGAGAAGGAACCCAAGCCGGGGCTGAGCGTCCGCCGCATCGTGCGGGCCGCGATCGAGCTGGCGGACGCCGACGGGCTGGCCGCCGTGTCCATGGCCCGGGTCGCCGAGCGCCTCGGCTTCACCACCATGTCCCTCTACCGGCACGTGCGCGGCAAGGACGAGCTGCTGGTGCTGGTCCTGGACACCCTCGCCGAACCGCCCGCGACCCTGTGGGAGCCGTTCGACGGCTGGCGTGCGGGCATGGAGCGGTGGTGTCGCGAACACCTCGCCGTGCTGCTCCGGCACCCGTGGGCGCTGCAGATCCAGACGGCCGGCCCGCCGACCACGCCGAACCAGCTGGCGTGGATGGACCACGCCCTGCGCGTGCTGGAGGAGACACCGCTGTCGCCCGGCGACCGGATGTCGGTCCTGTTGCTGTGCACGGGTTTCGTGGTCAGCCAGGCGCGGTTCTCGATCGAGGTGTCCGCCGAGTCCGAGCAGGCTTACGGTGCGGTGCTGGACGAGCTGGTGGACGGTGAGCGCCATCCCGCGCTGCGCCGGGTGGTCGACGCCGGCACGTTCGACCTGGCGGGCGCCGCCGGCGCGCAGGGGTACGACTTCACGTTCGGCCTCGCCAGGCTGCTGGACGGGGTGGAACGGCTGGTGGAGCGGGTCGGGCGCTGACGTGCCGACGACGGCGCCACCGGCGCGGCCCGGGGTCCACCCGCCGATGGCCACCAAAGCCGGCCGGTGGTGGAAGCGAAGTTATGAATCCCCTGCCTGATTACGTTGTAAACAGCGCTGCTGACAACGTATACTGAAACTCCGGGCAAGCGGGATGTGGGGACGGTGGCATCGAAGGTGCGGGCAGTCCTGTCGCTGTCGCTGATCGTCGAGACCGCGATAGCGGTCGCCGACGAGGGCGGCCTCGAAGCGGTCACGATGCGCGGGGTCGGGCAGCGGCTCAACGCCACGGGCATGGCGCTCTACCGCCACGTGGCGAACCGGGAAGCTCTGATCGAGCTGATGATCGACCAGGTGGTGGAGGAGTTCGCCTATCCGGCGGACCGGCCCGGGCACTGGCGTGAGGCGTTGCGGGCGACGGCGCGGCAGGACTGGCGTTCCTACCTCGCCCACCCCTGGATGCCGGCCGCCACGGCGACCGCCAAGCCGCCCATGGGCCCGAACATGCTCGCAGCGATGGAGTGGTCGCTGGCGATCTTCGACGGGTTCGGGCTCTCGGCCGCGGAGAAGCTCTACCTCCTCGGCGTGGTGAACTCCTACGGTCAGGGGTTGGCGCTGAGCTGGGTCCACGGTCTTCCCTCACGTGGAGAGGACCGTGAGGGCGCTGCGGAGTGGTGGCTCGCCAACCTTCCCGGCGAGGGCGACGCCGGGACGGGGCCTCGATATCCGCGGTTGCTGGAGGTCACCAGGTCGCTGGGAATGAGTCCGGCCTCCGAGAGTTACACGGAGGACGAGTTCGAATTCGGTCTCCAGCGAGTGCTCGACGGAATCGAGGTCTACCTCGACCGTCGTGGCTGACTTACCACGACGGCGGTAACGGGTGCATTTCGGAGAACGCGGATCGGGCGCAACCATATGCCCGGCGGTGGTGGGGCCCGAATTCCGGCACCTTTCGACCGAGTCCCGGCGCCCATGGGCGCGATTCGCCCGTGCCGGGATCACGACTACGTACGGAGGAACGGCGATGACCATTCTCGTGACCGGGGCCACCGGGACCGTCGGCGGTCACCTGGTCGACCAGCTGGTGCGCGGCGGCCATGACGTGAGGGCCATGACCCGGAACCCGCTACGCGCCAGGGTGCCGGAAGGCGCAGAGGTGGTCGCGGGCGACCTCACCCGCCCGGAGACGTTACCCACGGCGCTCGCCGGCGTCACGGCGCTCCACTTGATCTCGTTCGGGGGTGAGGGCTACGCGCCGCTGGAGAACGCCGGAGAGGTGCTGGAACTGGCCAAGAAGGCGGGCGTGCGCCGGGTGACCGTGCTGACGGGGTTCGAGCCGGGGCCGGTGGAGGCTGCCGTCGAGGACAGCGGCCTGGAGTGGACCCACCTGCAACCGGTGGAGTTCATGGCCAACATGCTGGAGTGGGCGCCTTCGGTCCGTGCGGACCTGCCGGTGTCGTTGCCCTTCGCCCACTGCCCGAGCGCGATGGTGCACGAAGCCGATATCGCGGCGGTGGCCGCGGCGGCGCTGCTCGACGACGGGCACGACGGCTGCGCCTACACCATCACCGGACCGCAGGCACTCACCCCGGTCGAAGCCGCGCGGCTGCTCTCCGAAGCCCTCGGTCGACCGTTGAGGACGGTGGAGGTGGGGGCCGAGGAAGCCCGGCGCGAACTGCGCGAAGCCGGCCTCGGGGAGGACGAGGTCGAATCGATCGTGCGGCTGGGTACCGACCCGCCGGAGCGGGTCCACACCGTGCTGCCCACGGTGGAGCAGGTCACCGGCCGCCCGGCCAGGACCTTCTCCCAGTGGGCGACCGAGCACGCGCACGCCTTCCGCTGATCGGCCGGCGCAGCCGGGGAAGTAGGGTCGGCCCACCGCTTCCCCGGCGGCCGGCGACCTGTGCACCAGGGACGTGGAGGTGCGGTCGGTGTGCCCGAGCCCGGACGGCTCGATTGCCTGTGCCGTGACTGTCCGCGCTGGGGAACCTGCTGTGGGGGCGGTGAGCTTCGCTGAGCGCGCGCCGGGTCGATCCGAGTGCGAAGCCAGGCTTTCGAGACAGGCGCTAGGTGCGCAGCAGGCCGTCGATCCGGCCTCGGTGGTCGTCCAGCACCCGGCCGGGGTCGGTGCCGAGGACGTCGGAGAGCACGGTGGCGTAGACGTCCCGGAAGTCGGTGGTCTGCTTCAGGTCGTCGTTGTCCAGGTCGGTCAGGCTCGGCTGTTCGCCGTAGAAACCACCGCGAACCTTCTCTCCCAGCAGGAAGACCGGGCCGGCGGTGCCGTGGTCGGTGCCGTCGCTCGCGTTGGCGTGCACGCGGCGGCCGAACTCGGAGTACACCAGCACGACCGTTCGGCGGCCACGGTCGGTGCGTTTCATCCGTTGCACGAACGGGGTCAGCGCCCCGTCCAGCTCGGTCAGCAGTCGTTGCTGTGTGTCGCGTTCGTCGGAGTGGGTGTCGAAACCGCCCAGCGACACCGAATACACGCGGGTCGGTACGTCGGCCTCGATCAGGTTGGCCACGATGTCCAGTTGAGCGGCCAGTTGCGAGCTTCCGCCCGCCGACGCGCCTTTGTCGCGCTTCTCGTCCGGATCGTCCTCACCGGACTGGTCGTGCGCCGCCCCGCCGAGGACCCGCACGACGTTGTGCAGGTCGGCGACCGACCGGGAGGCGCGAGCCTGCCACGCCTCCTCGCCGGCCTGCGGCGCGCCCAGGGCGGCGAACGCCGCGCCGAGCTTCCCGCCCGGCAACGTCAAGCCGCCCAACGGCAGCGAAGCGGCGGCGGTCTGCGCCCCGGCCAGCATCGGCGGCAGCACGGGTTCGACGGACAGCGCCCGCAACGGATCCGCACCGGTCGCGTCGAGCCAGCGGCCCAGCCAGCCGGTCGGCACCGAGGTCCGGGGTGACGCGGTCTGCCAGATCGCCATCGAGCGGAAGTGGCTGCGGTCGGGTTCCGGGTAGCCGACGCCGCGCACGATCGCCAGGCCTTGGCTGTCCCACAACGACTTGAGCCCTTTGAGGCCGGGGTTGAGGCCGAGGCCTTCGCCGAGGTCGAGCACGTCCTCCGGCTGGTAGGCGAGATCGGGCCGGGCGTTCTGGTAGGCGCGGTCGGCGGCCGGGATCACGGTGTTGAGGCCGTCGTTGCCGCCGTAGAGGGTGACGACGACCAGCACGGCCGCATCCGGGTCGAGCGGGTCGTCGGCCGCCGCGGTCATCAGGGTGTCCCAGTCCACGCGGGTCGCGCCGACGGCGAGGGCGCCTGCCGCGGTGACTCCGGAGAGGGTGAGGAACCGGCGTCGGGTCAGCTTGTCCATTACCTGCTCACCACGTATTCGGGGGCGCACGCGGCCACGGCCGCCAGCTGCCCGGGGTGGTCGGCGACCTTCGCCAGCGCGTCGCGGGTCCGGTCCGACCACGCGTCCACGCCCAACCGCTCGCGGATCGCGTCGACCCCGGTCACCGAACGCAGGTCGGCCCGTTCGGCGATCAGCTGCGCGACCTTGAGCCGCGCCACGCCCGCCGCCGTCGTCAGCCACGCCCCGCCGGCCGCCCACCCGCCGACACTCGGTGGGCGGAACGGAAGCTGCCCCATGCCGCGCAACCCGTTGCCGAACTGCTTGACGGCCTTGTCGTCCAACGATTCCCAGCTCACGCCGAGCGCCCGCATCAGCCCCACGGCCCACTCCACCGGCTGCTTGACCAGCGTGGTGGCCTGGTCGCGGAACGCCGGTTCGGCGGCGATCGCCCGCAGCACGGACCCGATGTCCTCGCGGTAGGCCGCCACCAGTCGCGCCAGCGCCCCGGGTGCCGGTGGCGTGGCGGAGACCAGGCGGAACCACAGCCGTCCCACGACGAACTCCGCCGACTCGCGTCGAGCCAGTACGGTGTCCACGAAGGACTGGGCGGTGAAGGCCCCGGTCACGCCGAGGATCGTCTTCGGCTTGTCGTCGTGCCGTCTGGCGACCAACTCGGCTTCAGCCGAGTCCCGCCGCACCGTCCACCCGGTGAGCGCACGCGCTGCCTCACGGACGTCCTGCTCCGCGTAGTGCCCGATGCCGAGGGTGAAGAGCTCCAGGAACTCCCGCGCCAGGTTCTCGTTCGGCGACCCGGCCCGGTTGTCGTTGCCGTCCAGCCACAGCAGCATCGCCGGGTCCACGACCATCTCCCGGGCCAGCGCGGGGAACCCGTCCAGGCCCGACCGCCGGAACTTCTCGTTCTGCGCCAGCATGTGCCACGGGCTGCGCACCTTCTGCTCGCTGGTGGCGAAGTGCCCGTGCCAGAACCAGGTCAGCCGCTCGGTCGCGGTGTCCGTCGCGACCATCCGCTCCAGCCACCACCCGGTGAGCGTCTTCTCGTCCGCCGCCCGCTGCCGATTGGCGTCCTTGCGGGCCTCCCGGTCACCCTTGGCCACGACCGGCGGGCTCAGCGTGAGTCCGGGAGTGGCGGCGGTGGCCGGGGCGAGCAGCCGGTCCACCGTGTCGGCGAAGCCCCGGTCCAGGTCCCCTGGCCGCGGACCGAAGCAGAACCGGTCGTGCAGCCTGCGCACGGCGGCCCGTTCGTCCAGATCCGGCATGTCCGCAGCATGTTGCGCCCGACCCACCGCCGCCACCCCTGCCGCGCTTCCTTCAGCAGACGCTCAGGCGCGTTCGGCGTCGCGCTCGACGTCCATGACCCACGCCGGTTCCGAGTCGGGGATCCAGGAGCCGTGGATGCCGGCGGGGACGCGGCGGGGAAGTTCCACCACCGCGACGGGATCGCGCCGGATGTCGGTCGCGTCGAGCACGAGCAGTTCGGACGTGTCGCGGGCCAGGTCGCTGACGATCGTCAGCAGGTAGCCCTCGTCCTCGCCTTGACCCGAGGGCACGAACACGGCTTCGCCGGGCATCCGGCGCTCGCCCATCGGCGCTAGCTGCCGGGAGCCGGACACGTTGTCGTACTTGACGATCGAGTACCCCTCGTGGCCGCTGCCGGGGAACGCGACCGCGTAGCCGAACCGCGTCGCCCGGCCCAGCAGGTCTTCGTTGATGGTGGGGAACTCGGTGGTGAGCACGTCCAGCATCTCCTCGCGGGCGGTACCGGAGGCGACGTCGAGCGTCCAGCGGTGGCTGACCGCGCCGGTCAACGGCTCCGGACCGTGACCGGGCGCGCCGACCCACCACTTCCACGACGTCTCCCACGCGGCACGGTCGTAACGCGGGCCTTCGACCACCACCCGACCCTGCGCGTCCTCGTACGCGTTGCCGACGTGCAGCAGCGCACCCGGCTCGACCTCGAACCACGTGACTTCCGGGGCGCCGACGCGCGGCATCACGCCGATCCGCGGTCGGTAGTCGTCGCTCCACCGGTACGGGATGCCGGACTGCTCCGCCGGGTCGAACACGACGGGGAGGTCCAGCCACACCACGTGGTTCTCGGTGAGCCCGAAGTCGTGCATGAGCGATGGACCCGCGCCGTCCACCACCTCCACCCGGCTGATCTCACCGGCGGTGGAGGAGACGTAGTAGATCAGGTGCGGCGGGAACGGCGAGTAGGAGAAGAAGTGCAGTTCCCCGGTCGCCGGGTCCTCCTTGGGGTGCGCGGTCATCGCGGTGGTGAGCTTGCCGTGGAAGTCGAACGCGCCGACCGTGTCCAGTTCCGGCGTCAACTCGTACGGGAGGTTCGCCTCCTGCAACGCCAGGATGCGCCCGGCGTGCCCGATCACGTGCGTGCCGGCGACGCTGGCCTTCAAGTCGTGCGAGGTGTCGCCGTCCAGGGCGGGCGTGCGCACCCACCGGTTGCGGTACCACTCGGCGCGGCCGTCGACCAGCCGCACGCCGTGCACCATGCCGCTGCCCTTGAACCAGTGGCTCGGCGTGACACCGGGTTTGGGGTTGTGGCCGTTGCGCAGGTATCGGCCACGCAGTTCGGCCGGCAGCGAGCCGCGCACGGTCAGCCCGGTGGCGGTGGCCTCGTCCGGGACGGGCGTGTAGTGGCCTTCCAGGTACGGCTTCATCGTTGTGCTCCTCGGAGTGTCGGGACGGCCGCGACGGCGGCCAGGACGGCGGTCGCGGTGAAGGCGGCGGCGAAACCGGTGGTGGTCGCGACCAGTGCGGCCAACCCGATCGCGCCGCCGACCTGGCGACTTGTGTTGACGAGCCCGCCCGCCACCCCGGCGTCGGCGGTGGGGACGCGGGTGGCGTCGACGGTGAGGTGGACGAACGCGACGCCCAGCCCCGCGCCGGTGAGCAGGGACGGACCGAGCACGTCGAACGGGAACGCCGGGCCGGTCGCGAACCACGCCAGGCCGGCGGCCAGGGCGGTCAGCGCGACGGGCAGGGCTCGGCGCGGCAGGCGCGGGGCGAACGCCGAGCCGAGCACCACCGCGCCGGCGAGGGGGAGCTGCGCGAGACCGGCGACGAGCGGCGGGTAGCCCAGGACCTGTTGCTGGTAGAGGGGGAGGAAGTAGAACAGGCTCACCCACACCGCGCCGAGCACCGCCATGGCCGTGTTCGCGCGGCCGGTGGTGGTGAAGGTGCGCAGGACGGGGGACTTCGCACGGCGTTGGGTGATCAGGAAGGTCGTCAGGAGGATCGCGGCCAGGGCGACGGGGAGGACGGGGTCCGGGGCGGTCAGGCCGTAGGTGAGGGCCACCAGGCCGCCGGTCGCGGTGACGGCGCCGGTGACGTCCAGGCGACCTCCGGTGGGGGAGTCGCGGGGCACGAGCAGTCGGGTGGCGCCGATCGCGGCGATCGTGACCGGGACGGTGACCAGGAAGATCGCCTGCCAGCCGAGGGTGCCGGTGAGCAGACCGCCGAGCAGGACACCGGCCGCGCCGCCCGCGCCGGAGACGCCGCCCCAGACGCCGAGTCTCGTGGGGTGGTGGCGGAGGACGAGTGCCAGAGCGGCCGGGGCCAGCAGGGCGGCTCCCGCGCCTTGGACGGCTCTCGCGGCGATCAGGAGCGGGGCGGTCGGTGCCAGGCCGGCGGCCAGGGAGGCCGCCGCGAACGCGGACAGGCCGATGAGCAGGATGCGGCGTGCGCCCAGGACGTCGGTGAGTTGGCCGCCTGCCAGGAGGAGTGCGCCGAAGGCCAGGCCGTAGGCGTTGACGACCCAGGACATGCCGGTGGGGGACAGGTCCAGGCCGGTGCGGATGGAGGGGAGGGCGACGTTGACGATCGAGGTGTTCAGGACGACCAGGAACTGGGCGGTCGCGAGGACGGCGAAGGCTTTGCCGTCGGTGCCGGGGCGGGGTGGGCCTCCGGCCGGGGTGACGTGGCGGGAGGTGCTGGACGGCGCGCCGGCGACGGAGCCTGTGGGGTTGGCTTGACCGTGGGTGAGGTCGGCTGGATCTTGGGCTGGGTCGGCTCGACCTCGGGTCAGGTCGGCTGGATTTCGAGCTGGGTCCGCTCGACCTTGGGATAGGTCGGCTGGGCCTTGGGTGTTCGGGGAGGCGGCGTCGGCTCGACTGCCGGTGTCCGAGGTGTCCGAGGTGTCCGGGGCGTCGGAGGTGGCGGCTTGGCCTCCGGCCCCCGGTTCGATCGTCCCATGAGGTACCGACAGTCCGGTGCGATCGGTGTGGTCGGGGTTGGGGTGCATGGTGCCTCCTTTCGCAAGTGACTGGTTGATCACTCACTCTTGTTGCCGAAGAAAAGGCCGATCGAGGAGGGATCGGCCCTTCTCCGCTGGTCAGTAGTGCCGGATGCCGGCGGCCAGGATGCGGGCCCAGGGGGCGTCCACCTCCGCCGCGTCCACGGCGACGACGAGATGGCACAGCATTCCGCGCGCGAAGAACTCCTGGACCTGCGCCTCGCTCGCACCCGACACGCCGCGCACGTACTCGACGGTCCGGGCGTAGCCGCGTTGCAGGACCTCGCGCACGGCGGGTTCGGAGATCGCCGCGCACTGAGCGTGCATCTGGACGAGCAGAAGCGCGTTCTCGTTGGCGATGAGCTTCGCGTAGACGTCTCCCATGGCGTGCAGCACGGCCTCGGGTGACGTGCCCCGCGCCTCGGCCACGCCGTCGCCGAGGCTCTCCCTGATCCGGGCGAAGCACCGCTCCACGACGGCCAGGAAGAGGGCTTCCTTGTCGGGGAACAGCCGGTAGACGTATGCCTGGGAGATACCTGCCGCCTTGGCCACCTCGCCGGTCGTCGTGCCGTAGTAGCCCTTCGCGCCGAACGTGCCCAGCGCGGTCCGCAGCACGGTCTCCCGGCGTTCGTCGGCGGTGGAGAGACGGCGTTCCTTGATCGGCATAAGACTAATCAACCACTCACACTTCGCCGTGTCAAGTTGGTGCGAAAGCTCGACGCCCTCTGCCGTGGCTGCCTAGGGTGCCCGCATGTCACGTCGTTGCGGGCCCTGGGTGGTCGTGTTGACCCTCGTGCTCGCCGCGTGCGGCACGTCGTCGCAGCCGGCGGCAGCGCCCTCGTCGTCGTCATCGCCCATGACCACGACGACGACCACCGACACGACGACCACGACAACTGCTACGACCACCACTACGACGACGACTGCCAGGCCACGGCCGGAGCCCGCCGGGAACCCGGCGGGAACGGCGCTCGTGCCGCCGGAAGCGGGGCCGGAGGACAGTTCCAGGCCCACCACGGTCGTCGGCAGCGGAACTGCCGCGAGCTGCACGTCCGAAGCGGTCGTCGCGGCGGTGGCGGCGGGTGGGGTGGTGACGTTCGACTGCGGTCCCGACCCCGTCACCATCGCGATGACCGCGACGGCGAAGGTGCGCAACGACAGCGATCCCGACGTGGTGATCGACGGCGGCGGGCTGGTGACCCTCAGCGGCGGCGGGCAGCGGCGCATCCTCTACCTGAACACGTGCGACCGCGCGCAGGGCATCACCACGTCGCACTGCCAGGACCAGGACCACCCGCGCCTCACCGTGCAGAACCTGACCTTCGCGGGCGGTGACTCGTCGGGCGAGACCGCCGAAGGTGGCGGCGGCGGGGCGATCTTCGTGCGCGGCGGGCGGGTGAAGGTGGTCGACTCGCGGTTCCAGGACAACAGGTGCGACCAGGTCGGGCCGGATCTCGGTGGTGCCGCACTGCGGGTGCTCGGCCAGTCCGACGACCGACCGGTCTACGTCACCCGCAGCACGTTCCGAGGAGGGGTGTGCGCGAACGGCGGTGCGTTGAGCAGCATCGGCGTGTCCTGGGTGGTGCTCAACAGCGTGTTGAGCGGCAACTCGGCGGTCGGTCGGGGTGCGAACCCGGCCCGTCCCGGCACGCCCGGTGGCGGCAGCGGCGGTGCGGTCTACGCCGACGGCAACCGGTTCACCGTCCGGATCGCGGGTTCGATCGTGGAGGACAACCGTGCGAACGAAGGTGGCGGCGCGGTCTTCTTCGTGAGCAACGACCGCAGCGGCACGATGTCGGTGGAGGGCTCGGCGCTGCGCCGCAACCCGAGCGCCGGCTTCGAGACCCCCGGCTACCGGGGGATCTTCTTCCTCGGTGCGGCCGACCCGTCGGTCAGCGGGTCGATCATTCAGTAACAGCGGGGAAATAGGCGGAACGCCGGAAGAATTCCCGTCGATCGTCGGATTGTGAGCGAGGCTTCCGGCTGCGCATCATGAGCCGCCGGTCCTTCGACCGGTGGTCGATCCCTGCTGACTCGACGTCCGGCCACCCTGCGAGCACCACCCCGGCCGGGCGCGGGAAGGAAGACTGTGCGCACCACAGCGAGAAAGGCGCTTGCCCTTGCCGCGGGCATCGCCGCGACCCTGGCCGCGTTCGGCGGCCAAGCCTCCTCCGCACCGCTGCCGCCGGACCCCGGCGGCGTCACGCCGCAGGTCGTCGGCGGCACCCCGGCCGCCAAGGGCGAGTTCCCGTGGATGGTCCGGCTGTCCATGGGCTGCGGCGGCGCGATGTACACCGAGCAGCTCGTGCTCACCGCCGCCCACTGCGTGAACAGCACGGGCAACAACACCGGCATCACCGCCACCTACGGCGTGGTGGACCTCCAGGACACCTCCGCGGTCAAGCGGACGTCCACCTACGTCCACCGCTCACCCACCTACCCGACGTCGACCGGCGGCGACTGGGCGCTGATCAAGCTCGCCACTCCGATCACCGGCGCGGCGCTGCTGCCCATCGCCACCAGCACCGCCTACAACTCGGGCGTGTTCACCGTGGCCGGCTGGGGCGCCACCCGGGAAGGCGGCAGCCAGTCCCGGTACCAGCTCAAGGCCCAGGTGGGCTTCATCGACGACACCACGTGCAAGAACGCCGACCCGTACTACCGCGACCTGAAGCCGGCCGCGGAGATCTGCGCGGGCGACCTGGCCGGGGGCACCGACACCTGCCAGGGCGATTCGGGTGGTCCGATGTTCCGCCGCGACGGTGCGGGCGCGTGGATCCAGGTCGGCATCGTCAGCCACGGCAACGGCTGCGCGCGGGCCGACAACCCCGGTGTCTACACCGAGGTGAGCACGTTCGCGGCGGCCATCAAGTCGGCGGCGGACAGCCTCGGCGGCACTCCCAACCCGCCCGGCAAGACGTTCGAGAACACCGCCGACGTGAGCATCCCGGACGCCGGCGCGGCCGTGTTCAGCAACGTGACGGTCAGCGGCATCGCCGGCAACGCGCCCTCCACGCTGAAGGCCACGGTGGACGTCAAGCACTCGTGGAGCGGCGACGTGGTCCTGGACCTCGTCGCACCGGACGGCTCGACCTACCGCTTGAAGAACTCCAGCAACACGAGCACGCCCAACGTGAACACCACCTACACGGTGAACGCGTCGTCGGAGGTCGCCAACGGCACCTGGCGGCTGAAGGCGCAGGACGTGTACGCCCAGGACACCGGCTACATCGACTCCTGGAAGCTGACCTTCTGATCGCGCGTGACGGGGCCCGCTGCGAGGGTGGGCCCCGTCTTCGCGTCAAGCGAGGTCGGTTTGTCGCGACTGAGGGGGCAGTTTGTCGCGGGCTGAGGCGAGGTCAGCTCGTCGCGGGCCACGCGGCGGACCAGATGTGCCGGTAGTCGGTGGGCGACATGCCGTAGGTGCTGCGGAACAACCGGCTGAAGTGCGCGGCGTCGGGGAAACCCCACCGGGCGGCCACCACGTGCACCGGTTCGCGCAGTGCGGCGAGGTCGTGGCGGCTGCGCTCCAGTCGACGTCGGCGGATCCAACCGGCCACGCCGAGGTCCTGGTCGGCGAACAGCCGGTGCAGCTGACGGGTGGAGATGTGGTGGGCGGCTGCCACCACGGCCGGGGACAGCTCGGGGTCGGCCAGGTGGCCGTCGATGAACGTCCGCACGCGCGTGATCAAGGCATGTCGTCGGGTGTCGGCGGACGGGCCGGCGTGGAGGTGCTGGGCGAGTACGGCCGCGAGGAGGTCGAGCGAGATGCAGGCGATGCGGGCCGCGTGCTCGTGACCGTCGCGGGCCGCCAGCTCGCGCAGCGACCCCGCGAGCAGCGCGCCGAGGCCGTCGTTGCCGGAGAGGCGCGCGGGCAGCGCCGGTTCCACCTGCCCGGCCGGCAGCGGCAGCAGGTACTTGGGGAACTGGAGCAGGACCTTCTCGCCAGGACCCGCGGCGGTGGTGCCGGTCCAGCCCTCGAACGGCCGGGACGTGTCGTAGAGGACCATCTCGCCGTCGCCGAGCGCGGTTTCCCGGCCGTTCTGGGAGATGCCGAACCCGCCGTGCAGGTTGAGCACGAGGTGGTAGAACTCGGCGGCGCGTCGGCGGAGGCGCGGTGGCGTCCGCGCGGCACGAGGCGGTGGGACGGTCAGTTCGGCCAATCGGACCCCGTGCAGCTCCTCGCACTGCACGCCGGTTCGGAAGTCGGTGCTCCGGCCGCACCGCGCGAGGGACTGTTCGGCGATCCTCCGCCAGAACGCGAACCTCGCGGCTGGTAAGTCGGCTTCGGCCACTCCCGTCACCCCCGGTGCCGCACCGCGGGCTCCCCCGAGGAGCACCGCACTGCTGGACCAATCGGTACCGAAGTCGGCGGCGGGCCGTCAACCACCTGCTGTTGACCGCGATGCTGTCAACGCGCCGCTTTCACGCCGCCGTGGCCGTGCCGCGGCTACCTTGGGCCCATGCTGCTGATGTCCGCGATCATCGCGGTGAGCGCGGTCTTCGTCATCGCGGGTGTGATCAGCCGGCAGGCACAGCCGCGCAACCGGATCGGCGTGCTGATGGTGCTCGTCGGCATCGGCTGGCTGCTCAAGTTCCTGGTGGACGACGAGTCGGACTTCCTGGTGTCGGTGGCGGCCAAGGCGTGGCCCGCGGTGCTCGGCCACCTGGTGGTCGCGTTCCCGACCGGACGGCTGAAGACGGTCCCGCGCCGACTCGTGGTCACCGCCGGGTACGCGGAGGTCGTGGTGCTGGCGGTGGCCGGTTCCGCGTCCGACCAGCCGTGGGCGCGGGCGGCGCTGAGCACCGAGACACCGGCGACGGCGTTGATCGGGCTGGCCATGCTGTGCCTGCAGATGCACCGCTGGACGTGCAGCAGCATGGCGCAGCGCAGGACGTTGACGTCGATGCTGGGCGCGTCGATGGTGGCGGTGATCGTGTTCGCCGCGTGGGAACCGGTGGAGCGCGCCGGGCTGGAACCGCCCGTGGTGGCGCTGATGCTGGCGCTGGTCGGGATCCCGTTCGCCTACCTGGCCGGTCTGCTGCGGCGGCGGATGGACCGGGGCGGTGTGGCGGACCTGGTGGTGCGGCTCAACGGCGACAGCAGGCACGCCGGGGTGCAGGAGGCGCTGGCGGCGACGCTGCACGACCCGAACCTGCGGGTGGCGTACTGGATGGCGTCGCAGGAGCGGTACGTGGACGCGTCCGGTCGGCCGGTCGAAGCGGCGGAAGGGTTCGTGCAGACCCGCGTGGACCGGGGTGACGTGCCGGTGGCGCTGTTGCTGCACGACCCGGTGCTGGATCTGGAGTTGGTGGACGCGGCGTGCGCTGCGGTGGCGTTGGCGCTGGAGAACGAGCGGTTGACGGCCGAGCTGCGCGCTCGGGTGCGGCAGTTGGACGAGTCGCGGGGGAAGTTGTTGCGGGCGGCGGAGTTCGAGCGGCGGCGGTTGGAGCGGGATCTGCACGACGGGGTGCAGCAGCGGTTGTTGTCGGTGGCGATGACGTTGGGGTTGGCGGAGACGTTGGTGTCGGCGGGGACAGGGGAGGGGGCGGAGCGAGGGCGGAAGTTGGTCGGTGAGGCGAAGGCTGCGGTGCTGGCGACTATCGATGACGTGCGGGCGGTGTGTCATGGGATCCACCCGCCGGTGTTGACCGAACGTGGGTTGCAGGGGGCGGTGCGCGAGTTGACGGCGTTGGCGGAACCCCGGGTCGAACTGGTGATGGAGTTGCCGGACCCGTTGCCGCCGCAGGTGGAGACGACGGCGTACTACGTGGTGGCAGAGGCGTTGGCGAACGTGACGAAGCACGCCGAGGCGTCGCGGACACGGGTCGGGATCAGGGCGTCCGGTGGTTCGTTGGCGGTGCGGGTGGACGACGACGGACGTGGTGGTGCGCAGGCCCGGGACGGGTCGGGGTTGCGCGGGTTGACCGAACGGGTGGAGGCGAACGGGGGGACGATGAGGGTGCTCAGCGCGGCGGGTCGGGGCACGAGCGTGCGGGTGGTACTGCCGTGCGGGTCGTGATCGCGGAGGACTCGACGCTGTTACGGGAGGGGTTGACCCTTCTGCTCGCCGAGGCTTCGTTCGAGGTCGTGGCGGCGGTGGAGGATGCCGTCGCGCTGGTGGAGTCGGTGGATCGCCATCGACCGGACGTGGCCATTGTGGACATTCGAATGCCTCCCACGCACACGGACGAGGGACTGCGGGCGGCGGTCGCGTTGCGGCGGAAGTACCCGAGTACCGGGGTTCTGGTGCTGTCGCAGTATGTGCGGGTCAGCTATGCGGCGGAGTTGCTGGATGCCGGGGCGGACGGGGTCGGGTACCTGCTGAAGGACCGGGTGTCGGACCTGGCGGAGTTCGCCGCGGCGATCCGGCGGGTGGGGGAGGGCGGGTCGGCGTTCGACCCGGCGGTGGTGAGCCAGCTGCTGGGGCGGCGGCGCGGGGACAGCGACGACCGGTTGACGGATCGGGAGCGGTCGGTGCTGGCGTTGATGGCTGAGGGGCGGACCAACCAGGCCATAGCGCAGCGGTTGTTCATCGCGGAGCGGACGGTGGAGAAGCACTGCACGGGAATTTTCGCGAAGTTGGATCTGTCGGCCAGTCCGCATGATCATCGGAGGGTGTTGGCGGTGTTGCGGTATTTGAACGGGTAGGGATGGGTGAGGGTGCAGGGGTGGGTGAGGGTGCAGGGGTGGGTCGGGGTGGAGGGGTGGGGAAGGGGGAGGTAGGGGTGGGGAAGGGGAGTGAAAGGCGAAAGCGTCCTCGCCGGATGGGCAGACCGCCAAGGAGGTGGGAAGGGCGTCGCGTTCTCCCCGTATGGCCTGTCGAAGACGACCACCCTTGTCCAGGGAGGTCAAGCGGAAAGCGTGCTTGACCTCCCTGGACAAGCGCGGTAGCCCTGCGGGCAGGCCATACGGGGAGAACACTCGGGGGACGGGTGTGCTGGCGCACGGCTGGGTGCGGCGGCGTGGGGTTGGGTGGGTGCTGGGAGCGTGGTCGGGTGGGGTGTGGGTAGCCGCACCATGGGCGGGTGGTGGCACGGTTTCGGTGGGGGTGGGTCGCCGGGACGCTGTGGGGCATGTTGCAGCAGGGGCGGGTTAGGGCTTCCTATCGCACGGATCTTGTCACCGTGTTGTTGGGGACGTGGTTTTCGTTAGGGTTGTTCGTGGATGCGTGGGCGCATTCGAACGTCCCTGAGCTGGAGACGTTCTTCACGCCGTGGCACGCGGTGTTCTACTCGGGGTTTGCGGCTACCGGGGCGTGGATCCTCTGGGTGGTCTGGCGGAATGTGCAGCAGGGGCGGCGGGGGTTGGCGGCTGTCCCCGAGGGGTACGGGCCGGCGGTTTTCGCGTTGCCGGTGTTCGCGCTCAGCGGGTTGGGGGACTACCTGTGGCACACGTTCCTCGGGATCGAGCAGGGGGTCGAGATCCTCTTCAGTCCTACGCACCTGGGGCTGATCGCGTCGATGATCCTCATCCTCACCACGCCGTTGCGGACGGCTTGGGCTGATCGGGACCTGGTGGCACCGTCGTTGGGGCGGTTCGTGCCGGCGGCGCTGTCGTTGGCGTTCACCGCCGCACTGGTGTTGTTGTTCGCCTCGTACGCCGACGCGACGATCTACGGGCCGCAAGGCATCGTGCGGGCGTTCAGCTTCGACAAGGCGGAAGGCGGGGGCCCAGGCACGGGGCGGTTGGCGGCCTCGATCATGGTGACGAACCTGATCCTGGTGACGCCGTTGTTGTTGGCCGCACGGAGGTTCCGGGTTCCGGTCGGCACCGCGACCATCCTCCAGGTCGTGGTGATGCTGCTGAGCACGGCGGTGGCGAACTACGAGAACCTGAGCACGGCTGCGGCGTTCGTGCTGTCCGGTGTGGTGATCGACGTGTTGCTGTGGAAGCTGCGTCCTTCCGAGGAACGGATCCGGGAGTACCGGATCTTCGGGTTCGCGGCGCCGTTCGTCACGTGGGCGTTCTTCTTCGCCTCGGCGGGGATCGCGGCGGGGCGGTTGCCCACTGTCACGGAGATGTGGACCGGTGCGCCGATCGTCGCCGGGCTGCACGGGCTGCTGCTCGCGGTGGTGCTCGTGCCCGTGCGGCGGTGAGGGTCCTGTTGCTGGTGGTGGGGATGCTGTTGGTGACAGCCACCCCCGCCAGTGCGCACGCCGGTGGGTTGACGCCGCAGAACCACCTCAGTCGGGTCGTCGGTATCGAACCGCCGTTGCCCGGGGTGTCGGCGCGGATGGTGAACCACGGGACGCAGTTGGAGGTCCGCAACGACGGGTCGAGTGCGGTCGTCGTCGCGGATCATGTCGTGGGGGCCGGGGAAGTGTGGCGGTACCGGGATGAGCGGACCACGGCCGAGGTGTGGGAGGTGCCGTTGGGTTCGTCGGTGGTGCGGGGACGGGTCGACACGGTGCCGGGGCCCAACCCGTTGTGGTGGTTGCTCGTGACGTCGGCGATCGCGGTCGGCGGCTGGTTCCTGGGGCGTTCCAAGGCGTTGCTCGCCGGGGGAGTGGTCGTGGTGACGGTGGCGCACGTCCTGCACGCGGTCGGGTCCACGTTGGCGGTGACCGGCGGGTCGTTCGTCCCGTTGATGGTCGGCGCCAGCGGTGTGGGGCTGGTGTGCTGGCCGTTGGCGGGCGTGGCGGTGGGGGCCGCCGTTCGTCGCAAGCCCGCTGCGGCGTTCGTCGCTGCTGTTGTCGGCGCGATGCTGGTGGTGGCGGGGATCCCGGACTTCGACAGCTTCCGGTTCTCGCAGCTGCCGTTCGCCGGTCCGGCCGATGTCGACCGGCTGCTGGTGGCTCTCACGCTCGGTGGCGGGCTCGGTCTGGCTGCCGGTGGGTTCGCGTTCATGAGGAAGGAAATGGCCCGGTGATCCGTGTCCTGCTGTTCGCGTTGGTGGTGGTGGTGGTCGTCGCCGGCTGCACGGCCGCACCTGCCCCGACCAACGGTCCGCTGGTGCTCGACCTGTCGGTGGACGAGCCGTCGCCGCAGCGGGAGGAAGTGGCCAAGGGGCAGTCGGTCGAGTTGACGGTGACCAGCAGCAAGCCGGTGGACGTGCACGTCCACGGGTTCGACGTGCTGGCCAAGGCGGAGGAGGGCAAGCCCGCCGTGCTGAAGTTCGTGGCCGACCAGACCGGCACGTTCGACGTCGAAGCACATCCCGACACGCTGCTGACGCAGTTGGTGGTGCGGTGACGGTTCTGGCGCACGGCGTCGGCGGACGGCACGACCTGCCGCTGCCCCTGGATCTTGTGCTCCAAGGGGCGGCGGTGGCGTTGCTGGCGTCGTTCCTGGCTCTGGGTCTGTTGTGGACCAAGCCGCGATTCGTGGCCGCGGAACGGGAAGGTCACCGCGAGTGGTGGCCGGTGCAGGTGCTCCTGCTGGTGGCACTGCCGTTCGTGCCCGGCGGGGCGTGGCCGCACCTGGTGTTCGTGTTGTTCTGGGTGGGCCTCGCCGTGGTGTCGATGCTCTTCGGCCCGGTGTGGCGGGTGGTCAACCCGTTGCGGCCGGCCGCGCGCTTCTCGTTGGGCAAGGAGTACCCGGCTCGGCTCGGGTATTGGCCCGCTGCTGCGGGGCTGCTCGCCTTCACCTGGGTGGAGCTGGTCGAACCGGGTGCCCTGTTCTGGTTCCTGGGCGGGTATGCCCTGGTCAACGTGGCGGGTGGGGTGGTGTTCGGGCGGGCGTGGTTCGAGCACGCGGACGGGTTCGAGGTGTACTCCACGTTGTTGGGTCGGTTGTCGCCGCTGCGCGGCAACCCGTTCCGGGCGTTGGTGGCGACGCCGGTCCGGCCCGGCCTCGTCGCGGTGGTGGCGGTGTGCCTGGGGTCCACGGCGTTCGACAGCATCGGGTCCACGCCGACGTGGGCCAGGTTGTCCCCGGTGCCGGACTGGGTCGGCCTGGTCGCGACGGTGGCGTTGGTCGCGGGCAGCTACCTGCTGGCGTGCCGGGCGTTCGGCGGGGAACTGGCGCACTCGCTGATCCCGATCATCGCCGGGTACGTGGTGGCGCACTACTACTCGCTGCTGGTGGTGGAAGGTCAGCGCGGGGTCGCCCTGTTGTCCGGTGTGGACGGGTTCACGCCGAACGACCTGGCGGCGACCCCTCCGGTGGTGGCGGCGGTGCAGCTCGGCGCGGTGCTGGCCGGTCACCTGCTGGCCGTGGTGTCCGCGCACGACCGGACGTTGCGGCTGCTGCCCCGGCAGGAGCAGTTGACCGGGCAGATGCCGCTGCTGGTGCTGATGGTCGGCTACACCTCGGGCGGTCTGGCCCTGCTGTTCGCCGGTTAGCCCATTTCTAACCGAACGGGTGAACTTTTCGTCCCGGGGTGTGGCCCCTGGGGTGGGGGTGGGCGGCCTGCTTGCGACGGAGCGTCGTCGGGCCTGCGACCCGGTCGGAGCAACGGGGTAATCCGACCAGGGGGTCCGAGCCGCGTTCGCGTGGGTCAACACCTCCTCGCATCCGTCGCCGGCGGCCCGTTTTCACCTGACGGCCTGGCTTTTCGTGGCACACGGATGAACAACCTTGTTGCCGGAACAGTCCGCTCACTACCTTTCGGAAGCGTGAATTCGCGGATCTGTGGAATTCATTCCGGGTTGTGAGAGGACCGCAATGAGCATGATCACCACAGGTCTGTTGTGGGTCGGCGGCGCCGCCGTCGTCGCCGCCGTGCTGGCGTACCTCATCCGGAAGTACGGTGACGCCGAGGGGCGTTCGGCCAACAACGAGGCCGCGGGGCAGGTGTTCACCATCGTGGGCGGCCTGCACGCGGTCCTGGTGGCGTTCGTGCTGATCGCCCTGTTCGACGCGGCGAGCCAGGCCGGCGACGCGGCCTACAAGGAGGCGGACGGCCTGGTCGCGGCGACCTGGGCGTCCGACGCGCTGTCCAGGGAGACCGGTGAGGAGGTCCGGAAGCTCTCCCGCGAGTACGCCACCACCGTGATCGACGACGAGTGGCCCAAGCTCGCGGACGGCGAGGCCTTCGAGTCCACCGGCTGGTCCCAGCTCGACCGGATCCGCCAGGTGGTCGCCGCCGCGCCCGCGGACGACGAGTGGCAGGTCGGCCGCAAGACCGAGGCGGCCACCCAGCTGTGGCAGGTCTACCAGGCCCGGCAGGCTCGGCTGGACGCGGCGGGCGGCGGGATCAGCAACGTGGTGTGGTTCGTGCTGGTGATCGGCTCGGTGCTGGCGATCGGTCTGCCCCTGCTGTTCGGCGGACCGCTGATGCGCACGCACGTGATCATCGTGGCCACCCTCGCGGCGACCCTCACCATGCTGCTGTACGCGACCTACCAGCTCCAGAACCCGTACGGCGGTGGTGCGGAACTGACTCCGGACGCCTTCCGGTCGGCTGTTGCGCGGTTCGGATGATCGAAGTCCTGGCGCTCGCGGTGTGCTCGACCATCCAGGTCGAGGCGGGCGACCACGGTCCGTCGTCCGTCTACGTGGTGGACCTGCCGTCCGGTGCGGCCCGGCCGGTGAGCACGCTCGACGTGCGGGTCAACGCCATCGGCTATTCCGCGCCGCAGGACCGGGTGTACGGCATCGACGAGGACGGGCGGGTGGTGGCGCTCGACCGCGAGGGCAATGTGCTGGACGTGCCGTCGTACCCCTCGCACCTGTTGCGGCACGCCACCGCCGGCGCCGTGGTGGGGGAGCGGCTGGTGGTGCGGATCGGGCACCTGCTGGTGTCGGTGGACGTCGACCCGGACAGTGACGACTACCTGGAGGTCGTGCAACAGACGAGGCTGTGGCCGCCGCTCGAAGCGCTGACCGTGGACGACTTCGACGTGAACCCGGCCGATGGCCTGCTGTACGGGGTGGCGACGTTCGGGTACGGGCACGCCTACCCGGTGACGGTCGACCCGGACAGCGGCAGGGTCCGCAAGGTGCCCGGCGCGGGACGGCTGCCGGCCGGGAGCAGCTACGGCGCGGTGGTGTTCGGGCGGGACGGCGCGCTGTACGCGACCAGCAACCAGGACGACGGGCAGAGCACGCTCTTCCGCGTGGCGCTGGACGGGTCGGGCGTGGTGACCGAGATCGTGTCCCGGCCGGCCAAGCGCACCATCGACGCGTCCGGCTGCCTGGCGGTGCCGCCCATCGTGGACCCGCCTGAGCCGACTCCGACCCCGACGACTCCGGCGCCCACGACGACGACCGTGCCCACGACGACGACCACGGTCCCGACGACCACGGTTCCCACGACGACGGTTCCCACGACGACGGTTCCCACGACCACTGAGCCGACGACGACCACGGTTCCGACGACCACCGTGCCCACGACAACCGTCGTGCCCACGACAACCGTCGTGCCGACGACTACCGCACCGACGACCACCGCGCGGACGACGCCGGTTCCGACGACCCCGCCGCCGTCGATTCCCGCGTCGACGACGACTCCCGCGCCGGTCGTCCCCGTTGCCCCAGCGGTTCCGTTCGTTCCGGTCGCGCCGGAGGTCCCCCCGGCGGCGGCCATCCCGCCGGCTCCTCCCGAGGAGATCACGCCGACCGCCGCGACGCCGCCCCCGAAGTCGCGGATCCGGCTGCCCGAGTCGCGCGTGGAGACCGTCTCCGACCTCAACCGCAACGTCCGGGACCAGCGCCGCTGGGGCCTGGTGGCGATCATCCTGATCCTCGCCGCGGGTGCGTTGGCCCGCCAGCACGCGCGCAACCGCTAGCCGCCGGCACCTCCGGCACCTCCGGCACGGGCCCGGTCAGGGCGCGTACCGGTCGATCGTCTCCGGGTCGGTGTCCACGCCGCACAGGACGGCGTCGAGCAGGCCGGGGAAGCGAGCGTCCAGGTCCTCCCGGCGCAGCGACAGCAGGTGCTCCCGGCCGGCCGACCGCTGCCAGATCACGCCGCTGTCCCGCAGCACGCGCCAGTGGTGGGTGAGCGTGGACTTCGAGATCTCCTTGCTCAGCACCGTTCCGCACGCGTGTTCGCCGCCGCCCGCCAGCACGCGGACGACGGCCAGCCGCATCGGGTTGCCCAGCGCGGTCAGCACGTTCTCCAGCTTGATCCGGTCCCGTTCGGGGTGGTGGCCGATCACGGCACCCAGTGTACGACAGTACGAGCTGTGTCGTACGATCCGACCGTACGTCAACATTCGTACTATCGGACCTTAAGGATGCTCCCGTGGCCGACCACCGCAAGCTGGGGCTCAGCCTCGCGCTGCTCGCCCTGGCTCAGCTGATCTTCGCGCTCGACCTCAACATCGTGTTCGTCGCGCTGCCCGACATCGGCGCGGAACTCGGCTTCACCAGCCAGACCCAGCAGTGGGTGGTCAGCGCCTACGTGGTGCTGGCGGGCGGTTTCCTGCTGTTCGGCGGGCGGGCGGCGGACCTGCTCGGCCGGCGGCGGATGTTCGTGCTGGCGCTGACCCTCTACGCCGTGTCGTCCCTGGCGGGTGGCCTGGCCACGTCACCGGCGGTGATCATCATCGCCCGGGCGGTGCAGGGCATCGGCGGCGCGTTGCTGCTGCCGTCCACGCTGTCGCTGCTCAACAACCTGTTCGAGGAAGGTCCCAAGCGCAACCGGGCGCTCGCCGTGTGGGGCGGTGCGGGTGCGAGTGGCCTCACCGTGGGCGCGCTGCTCGGCGGCGTGCTGACGGAGAGCTTCGGTTGGCCCGCCGTGTTCTTCGTGAACGTGCCGCTGGCCGGGATCGTCGCGTTGGCCGCGCTCGCCGTCATCCCCGCCGACCCGCGGGGACGGCAGCGGCGGCGGTTCGACCTGCCCGGTGCGCTGACCGTGACGGCCGGCGCGACGTTGCTGGTGTTCGTGCTGGTACAGGGGCCGGAGGTGGGTTGGACCTCGCGGACGGTGCTGGTCGCGGCGGTGCTGGCGGTGCTGTTCCTGGCCGCGTTCGCCCTGATCGAGGCACGCAGTGCCGATCCGTTGATGCCGCCCCGCATGGTGCGCAACCGCAGCCTCCTGGTCGCCGTCACGGTGACCGCCATCTTCATGGGCACGTTCGGCGCGCTGCCGTACTTCCTGACCGTGCTGTTGCAGACCGTGCACCAGTTCTCGGCGTTGCAGGCCGGTCTGGCGTTCCTGGTGCCGTCGCTGGCGATCGCCACGGGCACGCAGCTCGGCGAGCGGATGGCCACCGGGCTGGGCGTCCGGGCGACCCTGGTCTACGGCTTCTCCATCGGGATCGTGGGGACCGTCGTGCTGGCGTTCGCGTTCGACGTGGAGAGCAGCTTCGCGGCGTCCGTGCCGGGGCTGGTCGTGATGGGCGTCGGGCAGGGCATCGTGTGGACCGCGATGTGGATCGCCGCCGCGTCCGGTGTCGCCGCCCACGAGCAGGGCGTCGCGTCCGGCTTGGCGTCCACCACGCTGAACCTGGGCAACGCGGTCGGTCTCGCCGTGCTCATCGCGGTCGCCAACGCGGGGGTGCCCGAGGGTGACGGGGCGCGTGCGGCCACCGCGGACGGCGGGTTCGTCGCCGTGCTGCTGACCGCGGCCGGGATGGTGGTCGGGCTGCTCGCCACGTTCGCGCTGCCGCGCCGGGTGGCGGTGGCGAAGGAGGAGCCGGTGCTCGTCTGACGGTGGCGGTGCACCCGGAGGGGTGTGGGCGGTCGTGCGCGTCGTCGTCGGCGCTCGCGATGCCGGGGAGTCGGCAGGAGTGGTCATCGTTGTCAACACAGTGGGTGAGCAAGGACGCTGTGCGATGGGGTGTTCCGCCCGGACGGAGGATGGCCGCCAGTCGTCGTTCCGGTGGAAAGTCGGCGGGTGCCCTCCAACGTGTTCCCGGCGTCGCCCAAAGGCCACCGCGACCCCCGGATCGTCGCCCGCAAGATGACGCTCCTCCAGGCTCCGCACATGAAGCCGCTCACCGAGTTCGCCCGGCGGATCGCCGACGAGCGCAAGGTGGACGTCCCGCTGTTCGACCCGGCCAGCGGTGGCGTCAACGCCAAGGTCCTCCTGCTGCTGGAGTCGCCCGGCCCCGCTTCGGCGGCCTCCCGGGCGGGCTCCGGCCTGATCTCCCTGGACAACGACGACCAGACCGCCGTCAACGGGTTCACCGCGCTGAAGGAGGCGGGCCTGTCCCGGCAGGTGTGCCTGAACTGGAACATCGTCCCCTGGTACCTCAAGGGGCACGCGCCGACGCCCGCCGAGCTGCGCGCCGCCGTGCCGTACCTGGTGGAGCTGTTGGGCATCCTCAAGAGCCTGAAGGTCGTGGTCGTCCTGGGCACGCCCGCCGGCACCGGCTGGAGCCTGTCCGGGCGCGGCTACGGGCTCAAGGTGTTCAACGGGCCGCACCCGTCGCCGCAGTCCATCAACCGGGACCGGGCCACCCGCTGGCCGCAACTGGTGGAGGCGTTCCGGCAGGCGGCGGCGGCCATCGCGTAGACCCGACCGGGGGGAGGCGGCGCGGGATCATGGCGCCGGCTGGTCACGCACGTCCTCAGCGGGTACCGCCCGGTCGATCCGGCCGCGCAGTTCCCGCAGGTAGGCGATCAGTTCGGGCGGCTCGTGCACCTCGAACTCGCACCCGAGCTGCACCAGTTGGAACGCCAGGAACTCCAGCGTGTCGGTGTGGCTGTGCACGCGCGTCCGCGTCCCGTCGACGGGCTCCAGGTCCGTCGGCGTGTCGCCCAGCCTGCCCCGGAGCCGGGCGATCGGCAGGTGGACGGTGGCCACCGCACGGTAGGTCGGGGCGAGGCTGAGCATCTTGTCCCGCACGTAGGTCGCGGCGTCCGGGCCGGGCAGCTCCCGGGGCTCCGCGCGGGCCCCGGTGGCCAGCAGCCGGTCCACCCGGTCGACCCGGAAGATCCGCCAGTCGTCCCGGTCCAGGTCGAACGCCAGCAGGTACCAGCGGCGACCGGACGGCACCAGGTGGCGCGGTTCCACGTGCCGCCGGGTCTGCGTGCCGTCCGCCGTCAGGTAGTGGAACCGCAGCCGCTCCCGGTTGGCGACCGCCGCCGCCATCGTGGCCAGGTGCTCCGGGTCCACCGTCACGCCGTCGCCGCCCAGCGACACCGGCACGGTCGCCGCGCCGAGCGCGCCCACCCGGCGGCGCAGCCGGGTCGGCAGCACCTGTTCGAGCTTCGCCAACGCCCGCACCGACGACTCCTCGATGCCGGTCACGGCTTGGCGGGCGGCGGTGCGCAGCCCGACGGCGATGGCCACGGCCTCCTCGTCGTCCAGCAGGAGCGGCGGCATCGCGGTGCCCGCCGCCAGCCGGTACCCGCCCTCCGCGCCCATCGTGGCGTGCACCGGGTAGCCCAGGTCGCGCAGCCGGTCGATGTCGCGGCGGATGGTGCGCGGGCTCACCTCCAGCCGCCGGGCCAGCTCGCTGCCCGGCCACTCGCGTGGCGTCTGGAGCAGGGACAGCAGCGTCAGCAGGCGGCCGGGGGTGTCGCTCATGCCGTCCAGGATGACGCACGACTAGGACAGGTGTCGGCCTACTTCGTGCGCCCACCGGGCGAAGTCGGTCGCAGGCCTGCCGAGCACCCGCGTCACGTCGTCGGTGACCCGGGCGGTGTGCCCGGCACGCGCCCACAGCACGCTGCCCCGCCACGTCGGGTCGACGGTGGCGGGCTCGGCGTCGACCACGTCGACCGGCCGCCCCCGGACCTCGCCGAGGATCGCTGCCTGCTCCGGGATGCTCAGCGCCCCCGGGCCGGTGAGCGTGTACAGCTGTCCTCTGTGGACCGACGTGGTCAGCGCTTCCGCTGCCACGGCGGCGATGTCGCGCGGATCGATCACGGCGTGCCCGGCGTCGCCGGTCAGGTTGTACACCGGCTCACGCAGCAGGTTGGTCGCGAACGACGCCGGCCGGAGGATGGTCCACTCCAGTCCGCTGCCCCGGACGGCGTCGTCGGCGGCCAGGTGCCACGCCCCGAGCACCTCGCCGCCGAACCGCTCGCCGGTGCCGATGGCGGACAGTCGCACGATCCTGCGCACCCCGGCGGTCCGGGCGGCGGCGAGCAGGGCGAGGTCGTGGGTCGGTGTCGGCGTCGCGGGGACGGTGACCAGGTAGACGGCGTCCACCCCCTGGAGAGCGCTTACCAGCGTGGACGGATCGTCGAAGTCGCCGTGGACGTCGTCGTCCCGGGACGGGCTGCGGGTCATGCTCCGGACGGGTTCGCCACGGTCGAGCAGGAGCTTGCGGACGAGTCCGCCGGTGGTACCGGTCGCGCCGGTGATCAGGAACATGCGCCCAGCCTGTCCGGCGATGGGGTGCGGACTCTTGGAGAAATCGGCACTACCGCTTGCCGGGGAAGCCGACGCCGGGTGCCGGGCCCAGGCGACGCGCAGCTCGTCGGTCACGCCGGCGCGGACCGGGAACCTCGTCCGGGTTGGTGATCGGGGACGCCCTGCACCTCGGTCACAGGTCGAACACCTCGGCCAGTTCGGCCGGCGGCGCCTCGTCCAGCTGCGCGTAGGTGCACGACTCGGGCGTGCGGTCGGGGCGGAACCGGACCAGTCTGCCGGTGTGGCGGAACCGCATGGCCTGGACGTGCTCGTAGCGCACCTCGGCGACCAGCTCCGGGCGGACCGGCTCCCAGGACAGCGTCTTCGCGGGCGCCCACCGGCTCTGCGCGCCCGGCGTGGCGGCGTCCATGCGCGCCCACTCGCCCCACGGGTGGTCGTCCAGCGCGCGTTCCCGGAACGGGGCCAGCTCGGCCACCAGTTCCCGGCGGCGGGCGGCGGTGAAGCTGCTCGCCACGCCCACGTGGTGCAGCGCGCCCGCCTCGTCGTAGAGGCCGAGCATCAGCGAGCCGACGCCCTCGCCGTCCTTGTGCCAGCGGAACCCGGCCACCACGCAGTCGGCCGTGCGCTCGTGCTTGACCTTCCACATCACGCGGCGGTCCTGCTCGTACGGCAGGTCCGTGCGCTTGGCGACCACCCCGTCGAAGCCCGCGCCCTCGAACCGGGTGAACCAGTCCTGCGCCACGTCCGGGTCGTCCGTCGCGGGCGTCAGGTGGAGGCCGGGCGTGTCCCGGAGGACGCTCGCCAGCAGCCGGCGGCGTTCGCCGAACGGGGTGCCGGTCAGGTCGCGGTCGTCCAGCGCGAGCAGGTCGAACGCGACGAACGCGGCCGGCGTCTCGGCGGCCAGCTTGCGCACCCGGGACGCCGCCGGGTGCAGGCGCAGCTGGAGCAGGTCGAAGCTCAGCCCGTCCGGGGTGACGATGACGATCTCGCCGTCCACCACGCACCGCTGCGGCAGGCCCTTCGCCAGCAGCTCGGCCACCTCGGGGAAGTACCGGGTCAGCGGGCGGTCGTTGCGGGAGCCGAGCTCCAGTTCGGCGCCGTCGCGGAACACCACGCACCGGAAGCCGTCCCACTTCGGCTCGTAGACCAGACCCGGCTCGCGCGGCACCGCGGGCACGGCCTTGGCCAGCATCGGGCGCACCGGCGGCATCACGGGCAGGTCCACGCGGGGAGCGTAAGCCGGAAACGGGAATTTCACCCCCGCTGGGAATCGAGGACCGTAGTTGACCGCAATGGCGCTTAGAGTCGGTTCCGACGACGACGGAAGAAGGCAGTCATGACCCGCACCGCGCAGCTGACCACCGAGCAGACCGACCTGCTGACCACGCTGGCCAAGCACCGCGGCTTCCTGCGCTTCACCGTGCAGGGCCTCACCGACGAGCAGGCGTCCGCCACCCCGACCGCGAGCGCGCTGTCCCTCGGCGGCCTCGTCAAGCACGTCCGGAACGTGGAGGAGAGCTGGATGCGCTTCGCGGTCGGCGGCGCCGAGCTGATGGAGAGCGTGGAGAACGACTGGGAGAACGGCTTCCGCATGGTGCCCGGCGAGACCCTGGAGAGCCTGCTCGCCGACTACGAGGCGACCGCGCGCAAGACCGGGGAACTCGTCGCGGGGCTGGACATGGACACCGCCCACCCGCTGCCGGTCGCGCCCTGGTTCGAGTCCGGCGCCTCGTGGACCGTCCGGCGGGTGCTGCTGCACCTGATCGCGGAGACCTCGCAGCACGCCGGCCACGCCGACATCCTGCGCGAGACGCTGGACGGCCAGAAGACGATGGGCTGACCGCGCTGGTTGCCGTGCCCGCCAACGGTCACGTGCGCTGAGGGTTCTCCCGCGCGCGGCGGATCGGGCCAGGTCCGTAAAGTGCCGGTCGGGGATCAAGGCGACAGGGAGCGGCAATGGACTTGAAGATCGGCTACAAGGCCTCCGCGGAGCAGTTCGGGCCGCGGGACCTCGTGGAGTACGCCGTGCGCGCCGAAGAGGTCGGCCTGGACAGCGTGACGGTGTCCGACCACTTCCTGCCCTGGCGGCACGAAGGCGGGCACGCGCCGTTCGCGCTGTCCTGGATGGCGGCGGTGGGGGAGCGGACGAGCCGGGTCCGGATCGGCACCAGCGTGCTCACGCCGACGTTCCGCTACAACCCGGCGGTGATCGCGCAGGCGTTCGCCACCATGGCGCTGCTGTACGAGGACCGGGTCTTCCTCGGCGTCGGCACCGGTGAGGCGCTCAACGAGATCGCCGTGTCCGGCCGGGAGTGGCCCGAGTTCAAGGAGCGCTTCGCCCGCCTGCGCGAGGCGGTCCGGCTCATCCGCGAGCTGTGGACCGGCGACAACGTCAACTTCTCCGGCGAGTACTACCAGCTGGTCAACGCCAAGGTCTACGACCGCCCGCAACGCCCGGTGCCGATCTACGTCGCGGCCGGCGGCCCGACCGTGGCCAAGTACGCGGGCCGCGCGGGCGACGGGTTCATCTGCACCTCCGGCAAGGGCATGGAGCTCTACACCGGGAAGCTGCTGCCCGCCGTGGCCGCCGGCGCGGAGGCCGCCGAGCGCGACCCGGCCGACATCGACCGGATGATCGAGGTCAAGCTGTCCTACGACCGCGACCCGGCGGCGGCACTGGAGAACACCCGGTTCTGGGCCCCGCTGTCGCTCACCCCCGAGCAGAAGCACACCGTGGACAGCGCCGAGGAGATGGAGCGGCTGGCCGACGAACTGCCGATCGAGCAGGTCGCCAAGCGCTGGATCGTCGCCTCCGACCCGCAGGACGCGGTCGCGCGGATCAAGCCCTACCTGGACGCCGGCCTGAACCACCTGGTGTTCCACGGACCCGGCCACGACCAGCGGCGCTTCCTCGACCAGTTCTCCGAGGACGTCGTCCCGCTGCTGCGCGAACTGGGCTGACCAACCGGCGGAACACCGGGACGGGAGCGGTGGATCAGAACCGGGAGAAGCGCCGGATCAGTTCGACGTGCTCCGGGTAGACCGGCTCCAGGTCGGCGGCCTTGGCGAACTCCACCACGTCGTCGGTGTACGGCGGCACCACCACGGTGCCCACCAGCGACCAGTCGCCGTCCGGCTCGCTCGCCTGCCACACGCCCGGTGCCACCACCACCTGCGGACGCTGGCCCGCCGCCAGGTCGAGACCCAGCACCGGCCGGGTGACCGTGCCGTCGGGGTGCAGCAGCAGCATCCGCAGCGGTGCGCCCGCGTGGTGGGCGTAGACCTCCAGGTGGGACAGCCTGTGCAGGCCGGAGAACTCGGGCGACCGCAGCAGGTAGTAGATGGCCGACGCCTCCGCCGACCGCCACGACTGGCCGAAGTGACCGCCCTCCACGGGCAGTTCCGCCAGGCCCAGCAGTTCGATCACCCGGTCCGCGGTCAACGGCTCCCGGTACCGGCCCGGGGTCGTCCCGTTCGAGGTCATGACAGTTCCGCCTCCACCGATCCGTGCACCACGACCATGCCCTTGCCCAGTCGTTTCGCCGTGTACATCGCCGCGTCGGCGCTGCCCAGCAGGTCGTCCGCGGTGCGCGCCGGGCCGTGGGCGGCGCGGTGCGCGATGCCGATGCTGGCCCGGATGACGTGCTCGCCGCCCGCCGTCCGGTGCGGGGACGACATCGCCTCCAGCACCCGGTGACCGATCTCCTCCGGCGGCGACGGGTAGCCGTCCACCAGGATGCCGAACTCGTCGCCGCCCAGCCGGGCCACCGTGTCCTGCGGGCGCACGCAGTGCTGGAGGCGCTGGGCGACGATCCGCAGCACCTCGTCGCCTTCGGCGTGGCCGTAGTTGTCGTTGACGTCCTTGAAGCCGTCCACGTCGATGAACAGCACCACCAGCGGCTCGCGGTCCTCCAGCGCGGCGTTGAGGCGTTCGCGGAACAGCGCGCGGTTCGCCACCCCGGTCAGCGGGTCGTGGTAGGCCTGGTGGCGCAGCCGTTCCCGGCTGACCCGCAGCTGCTCCAGCAGCCGCACGTTGTCGATCAGGGTGAACAGCTGCCGTGCGATCACCAGCAGCACGACACCCAGGCCGACGTAGACCTCGAACGGGTTCAGCCGCACGCCGGTCGCCGTGCCCACCACGATGAACAGGCCGGTCACCAGCATCGGCAGGTACGGCACCAGGATGTGCAGCATCTCGCCCGCGCGCAGCCGCCCCTCCGACGAGCGCTCCCGGCTGCCGCTGCTCGGCGCGATCGACGACAGGAAGAACAACGCCGGGCACACCATGAAGCCGATGTCGGCGGCCGTCGGGATCGCCGTCGCGCCCTTGCTCACCAGGGACGCGAACACCCAGCCGGACGCCGACTGCCCGAGCGCCGCCAAGGCCACGAACAGCATCGGCAGCTGCCGCACCGAGCGGTGCGACCACGACGACACCAGCAGTACGACCAGCAGCACCAGGTACGCGGCCGGGTGCGCCACCACGGTCGCGAAGCCCGGACCGGAGGTGGCCCACGCCCGCACCATCGACTCCAGCAGCGACACCCAGGTGAGCACGAACAGCGAGCCGACCACGATCAGCCCGTCCAGCACGATCACCAGCCGGCTGCGGTGGTTGGGCAGCGAGCCCGTGCCGCCGTGGCCCAGCACCAGCACGGCGAACAGGGCGAGCACCGGCACCAGGATGAAGCCCAGCGGCGCGACCGTGGTCGACGGCAGCGACACGCCCAGGAAGACCTGGCCCCAGGTCCACGCGCACAGCCCGACCACCAGGCTCGCCATCGAGGCGACCATCCACAGCCGCCAGCGGCGGGCCGTGCCCTGCCGGCGGCGGGCCGCCCGCCAGTAGCAGACCATCGCCGCGGTCGCGCCGGTGAGCTGCGTGAACTTGTCGATCGCCAACGAGGTGGAGCGGTCCAGCACCCCGGAGACCACCAGCGCCACCACCCCGGCCAGCAGCAGGCAGACGGCAGCGGTGACGACGCTGAACCGCCTCAGGGTCATGGCACCCCGCCTATGCCGCGACTGGAGTCGATCAGTGGACCGAGCCACTGTAGTGACCTGGTGACGCTGTGTCGACCGGGGGGTGTCCGATGGTCACCGGACGCGTGTCGGTCCAGGTACGCGGGCCGGTACCCGGTACGGTTCGAACTGGTGTTCGTGACGGGCCTTCGAGGGGACCAAGGTGCGCGTGTTCGGAGTCGACCCCGGCTTGACCCGATGCGGTTTCGGGGTGGTCGACGGGGGCCCCGGCCGCACCGTGCGCCCGGTCGCGGTCGACGTGGTGCGCACGCCCGTGGACGCGGACCTGGCGGTGCGGCTGCTGCTGCTGTCGAACGCGGTGGACGAGTGGCTGGACCGCTACCGGCCGCAGGTGGTGGCCGTGGAACGGGTGTTCAGCCAGTACAACGTGCGCACCGCGATGGGCACCGCCCAGGCGGGCGGCGTGGTGGCGCTGGCCGCCGCGCGCCGGGACCTGCCGGTCGTGTTCCACACGCCGAGTGAGGTGAAGGCGGCCGTCACCGGGTCCGGTCGGGCGGACAAGGCCCAGGTCACCGCCATGGTCACCAAGCTGCTGGGGCTCAAGACCGCGCCCAAGCCCGCCGACGCCGCCGACGCGCTCGCGTTGGCCATCTGCCACCTGTGGCGCGCGCCCATGCGGTCGCGGCTGGAGGAGGCCCAAGCCAGGGCGGCCGAACTCGCCCGGACGCACCGCGCGAAACTGGCACAGGCCAGTGCCCGGCTGTCGGGTCCGTCGACGGCCGCCGAGACCGGAGGGAAGACCAAGTGATTTCGTCGCTTCGTGGGCAGGTGCTGTCCATCGGACTCGATCACGTGGTCGTGGAGGTCGGGGGTGTCGGCTTCGCCGTGCAGGCCACGCCCGCCACGCTCGCCACGCTGCGCCGGGGCGAGGAGGTGCGGCTGTCCACCGCGCTGGTGGTGCGGGAGGACTCGCTGACCCTGTTCGGGTTCGCCGACGCCGAGGCGCGCGAGCTGTTCGGGCTGCTCCAGACCGTGTCCGGGATCGGGCCGAGGCTGGCGCTGGCGACGCTGGCCGTGCTGGAGCCGGACAAGCTGCGCGCCGCGCTGGCCGAGGGCAACATCACCGTGCTCACCCAGGTGCCCGGCATCGGCCGCAAGGGTGCCGAGCGGCTCATCATCGAGCTGCGGGACAAGGTCGGCCAGCTGCAGACCGCGCCCGCCGCGTCCCAGGGCACCGGTCAGGTCCGCACGCAGGTCGCCGAAGCGCTGCTGGGGCTCGGGTTCCCCGCCAAGCAGGCCGAGCAGACGGTGGACGCGGTGCTCGCCGAGGACGGCGCGCTGGGCACCTCCGAGGTCCTCCGCCGGGCCTTGGCCGCGCTGGGGCGCAAGCGGTGAGCCCCGCCGACGCACGCCCGGTCGTGAGCTGCGCCGACGCACGCCCCGTTGTGAGCTGCGCCGATGCGCGCTGTGCCGTGAGCCCCGCCGACGCGCGCCGTGCGGTGAGCCCAGCCGGCGCGGTCGACCCCGCGGAGGCGCAGTGAGCTTCGAGTTCGAGGAGGAGGACACCCTCAACCCGCTGCCCGACCCGACCGAGCGGGACGTCGAGTCGACGCTGCGGCCCAGGGACCTCCAGGAGTTCGTCGGCCAGCCGAAGGTCCGCGAGCAGCTCGACCTGGTGCTGCGCGGCGCGATGCAGCGCGGCGCGCCACCGGACCACGTGCTGCTGTCCGGGCCGCCCGGCCTGGGCAAGACCAGCCTCGCCATGATCATCGCGGCCGAGCTGGGCGCGTCGCTGCGCATCACCTCCGGCCCGGCCCTGGAACGCGCCGGCGACCTCGCCGCGATGCTGTCCAACCTGGTCGAGGGCGACGTGCTGTTCATCGACGAGATCCACCGGATGGCCCGGCCCGCCGAGGAGATGCTGTACCTGGCGATGGAGGACTTCCGGGTCGACGTGGTGGTCGGCAAGGGGCCGGGCGCGACCAGCATCCCGCTGGACATCGCCCCGTTCACCCTGGTCGGCGCGACCACCCGGTCCGGGGCGCTGACCGGCCCGCTGCGCGACCGGTTCGGGTTCACCGGGCACATGGAGTTCTACCGCGCGGACGAGCTGGAGCTGATCATCCGCCGGTCGGCCAAGATCCTCGGCGTCGACCTGCGCGAGGACGGCGGCCACGAGATCGCCGGCCGGTCCCGCGGCACACCCCGGATCGCCAACCGGCTGCTGCGCCGGGTGCGCGACTTCGCCGAGGTGCGCGCGGACGGCGCGGTCACCCGCGCGGTGGCGCAGGAGGCGCTGGCCGTCTACGACGTGGACGAACTGGGCCTGGACCGGCTGGACCGGGCGGTGCTGGGCGCGCTGGTGAAGTCGTTCGGCGGCGGACCGGTGGGCGTCTCCACGCTGGCCGTGGCGGTGGGCGAGGAGCCGACCACGGTGGAGGAGGTGTGCGAGCCCTACCTGGTGCGGGCCGGTATGTTGGCCCGCACGCCGCGCGGCCGGGTCGCGACCGCCTCGGCGTGGCTGCACCTGGGGCTCCAGCCACCCGCGAAGGCCCCCGGTGAGGCGACCCGCTCGCTGTTCGACGACGCCGGCGACTGAGCGCGATTGCTGACCTGGCACAATCGGCGGCGGTACCCCAGAAATCCGGACGTTCCGGGCAGACCTGTCCCGCCGCGCCGGTTGAACGGAGAATGATGGGCAACCTGTCTTCCTTGATGTTCCCGCTGCTGCTCGTGCTGCTCGCGGTGCCGCTGTTCCTCAGCGCCCGCAAGCAGAAGAGGGCGGTCGCCGAGCAGCAGGCGCTGCTCAACTCCCTGGAGCCGGGTGACCGGGTCATGACGACCTCCGGGCTGTACGCGACCGTCGCCGACGCGAGCGACGAGACGACCATCGAACTGGAGATCGCCGACGGCGTCGTCACGACGTGGCTGCGCCAGGCGGTCCGGGAGAAGGTCGTGGCCGACGCCGACGAGACCGACGCCGTCGTGGACGACGTCGAGGACGCGGACGCGGTGGTCGACGCGCCGGTGCAGCAGGACACCAAGAAGTAGCTGAGGAAAGGCAATGGGGTTGTGCCGCGGCGCGGCACAATCCTTTCGCCGCCGCGTGCCGATTGCCGTGGTGAATGACCGGTGCGGACCGGGTCAAGTGTGAACGCCGAACGGCCGATGCGATTGGTCCGGTTAACGCCTTATGGCCGGTCGGGAATCCTCCGGGCGGTCCGCGGCCGGATCGAGATCCGGTGACAGACAACTCACACGGTGCGGGGTACGCTGCGCAATCACCCGGCAGGGCAGTGTCGGGTGGGCAAGCGCTGCCCTGATCCGTGTTCCACGGTCGTGGCGGCGTTCGACATCATCTTCGGAGTTCTAGGAGACGGACGGACCGTGGCACCTCCGGCCGGGCAAATCCGCCCCGCGAAGTACTTGGGCGCGTTTGTCCTCATCGTGGTCGCGCTGTACTCCTTGGTGTTCTTCACCGGGAACGGCAACGCGACTCCCAAGCTCGGCATCGACCTCCAGGGTGGCACGCGGGTCACGTTGACCGCACGCGCACCGGATGGCCAGACGCCGACGGACCAGGCGCTCAACCAAGCCCGGGAGTTGATCGAGACCCGGGTGAACGGGCTCGGTGTCAACGGCGCGGAGGTCGTCCGCGACGGCACCAACCTGGTGATCACGGTCCCCGGCGCGGACAGCGAGGGCGCCAAGCGCCTCGGCCAGACCGCGAAGCTGAACTTCCGCAAGGTGGTCGGCTCGCCGCTGCCGAACGCGCAGGCCGCTCCGCCGTCGTCGTCCAGTGCGCAGGCCCCGTCGGGCTCGGCCACGCCGACCACGGCGCCGAGCGCGCCGGCGGGCTCGGAGACGGCGTCCGCGCCGACCACCACGGCCCAGGGCAGGCCCGCCCCGGCGCTGGAGGGCCAGCCGACGACCACGCCGCCGCCCGCGACCACGACGCCGCCCGCCACGACGACGTCCGCGCCGGCCAAGCCGGAGGTCGACTGCCGCAAGGTGTTCAACGGCGAGTACGCGGAGAAGACCGAGGACGCCATCCACGAGTCCCGCACCTGCCGCCAGGACCCCGCGCTGACCACGCTGGACGCGCAGACCGTGTCGCAGGCGCTGACCGCGTTCACCTGCCCGGCCAAGGACCCGCTGCTGGGCAACGACGACCCGGCGCTGCCGCTGCTCACGTGCGACCAGAAGAACGAGTTCAAGTACGTGCTCGCGCCGGTCACCCCGCCCACCGACGGCAGCGTCAAGGACGACGACTTCTCGCTGTACAGCCGGCTGAGCGGTGAGGACATCGACAACGCGGTGTCCGGCACCGACCCGCAGGGCGCCGGCTTCATCGTCAACCTGACGTTCAAGGGCGCGGGCGGCGACAAGTGGGGCAAGTTCACCTCGGCGAACGTGTCCCAGCAGGTCGCCGTGGTGCTGGACACCCAGGTGGTGTCCGCGCCGAACATCAACGAGCCGATCCTGGGCGGTTCGACGCAGATCTCCGGCAAGTTCACCCAGAAGGAGGCCGACGGCCTGGCGAACGTGCTGAAGTACGGCTCGCTCCCGCTGTCGTTCGAGGCCTCCGAGGCGGAGACGGTGTCCGCGACGCTGGGCCTGTCCTCGCTCAAGGCCGGCCTGATCGCGGGCGGCATCGGCCTCGCGCTGGTGTTCGTCTACTGCCTCATCTACTACCGCCTGCTGGGCGTGCTGACGATCCTGTCGCTGGTGCTGTCCGGCGTGGTGGTCTACGGCGTGCTGGTGCTGCTCGGCCGCTGGATCGGGTTCACCCTGGACCTCGCGGGCATCGCCGGGTTCATCGTGGCCATCGGTATCACCGCGGACTCGTTCGTGGTGTTCTTCGAACGGTTGAAGGACGAAGTGCGCGAAGGCCGGACGTTCCGCTCCGGCGTACCGCGCGCGTGGGTCCGTTCCCGTCGTACCATCCTGTCGGCGGACGCGGTCAGCTTCCTCGCCTCGGCCATCCTGTACGTGATCGCGGTGGGCCAGGTGAAGGGCTTCGCGTTCACCCTCGGCATGTCGACCGTCCTGGACCTGGTCGTGGTCTTCCTGGTCACGCACCCGCTGGTCTCGATGGTCTCCAAGTCGAAGTCGCTGTCCAACCCGAAGCTGTCCGGCCTGGGCGGGGCCGCCCAGGCGGGCGCCGACGAGCGGGCCCTGTCGGCAGCCAAGAGCGCCGCCGTGAAGGAGGTCTGATCCGATGTCACAGTCCAAGGGCAGTGTGTTCCACCGGCTGTACGTCGGGACGGGCGCGTTCGACATCATCGGCAAGCGCAAGCGCTGGTACGTGCTCTTCGGCCTGATCCTGCTGATCTGCATCGGCTCGATCCTGTTCCGCGGCTTCAACCTGGGCATCGACTTCACCGGCGGCACGCGCATCCAGCTGCCCGCGGTGTCCGCGTCCGGTGAGATCAGCACGGACGCGGCCAAGGACAGCTTCACCAAGGCGCTCGGCGCGGAGCCCACCGCCGTGCAGGCCGTGGGCACCGGCGCGTCGGCCACCATCCAGATCCGCTCCGAGACGCTGGACGCGGCGAAGGTCGCGACGGTCAAGGAGGCGCTGAACAACGACCTCAAGCCCAACGGCGGCATCGACACCATCAGCGACAGCGCGGTGTCGGCGTCGTGGGGCGGCTCGATCACCACCCAGGCCATCATCGCGCTCGCCGTGTTCTTCGTCGCGGTGGCGATCTTCCTGGCGCTGTACTTCGAGTGGTCGATGGCCATCGCCGCGCTGGTCGCCGTGTTCCACGACGTCCTCATCACGGCCGGCATCTACTCGCTGGTCGGCTTCGAGGTCTCGCCCGCGACGGTGATCGGCCTGCTCACCATCCTGGGCTTCTCGCTGTACGACACAGTCGTGGTGTTCGACAAGGTCAAGGAGAACACCAGAGGGATCCTGGGCCTGACCAGGCGCACCTACGGCGAGGCGGCCAACCTGGCGGTCAACCAGACCCTGATGCGCTCGATCAACACGTCCCTGATCGCCCTGCTGCCCGTGCTGGGCCTGCTGGCGATCGGCGTGGGCCTGCTCGGCGTCGGCACCCTGAAGGACCTGGCCCTGGTCCAGCTGACCGGTATGGCGATCGGCGCCCTGTCGTCGATCTACATCGCCACCCCGGCCGCCGTGGACCTGAAGATGCGCGACCCGCGCTACAAGGCCCAGGCCGCCCGCGTGCAGGCCCGCCGCGACAACCTGGCGCGCAAGGCGTCCGGCGAACCGGCCACCGGCGGCGACATCGTGGAGTCCACCGACGACGAGTCGTTGCAGGCCGAACTCCGCAAGGAGAAGGCCCTCACCGCCGCGGCCGGCGTCCCGTCCCGCACCGGCAAGGCCGCCGACACCCGTCGCCGACCGACCGGCAAGAAGCACCGTTGAAGCTCGACCGAGCCCTTGGGCTGCTGCGTGAGGTCCCGGACTTCCCCCGACCGGGGGTCGTCTTCCGGGACCTCACGCCGGTCCTGGCCAACCCCGACGCGCTGCGCGCCGTGGTGGACGCCCTCCAGGACAAGATCCACCCGGACACGCAGGTGGTGGCCGCCATCGAGTCGCGCGGCTTCCTCCTCGGAGCCGCCCTCGGCTACGGCTGGCGCTACGGCGTGGTCCCGCTCCGCAAACCGGGCAAGCTGCCCGCCGTCGCCCACCGGGTCTCCTACGACCTGGAGTACGGCACGGCCACCCTGGAACTCCCCGCCGACTCCATCACCCCGGGCCAGCAGGTGGTGGTGGTCGACGACGTCCTGGCCACCGGCGGCACCGCCGCCGCGGCCTGCCAACTAGTGGAACGGGCGGGCGGCGTGGTAACCGGCGTCTCCGTGGCCTTGGAGCTCACCGCCCTGGCCGGCCGAGACCGCCTACCCGGCCGCTCAGTGCACTCCCTGCTAGCCGTCTGACCAGCCAAAACCCGGCCACGACACCCAGCCACAACGCCCGAGCCCGCGCGCAGCGCACACCACCCACCTGTGTGTCATCCCCGTATGGCCTGCGCGCAGCGAACCGCGCTTGTCTTGGGGGTGCAAGCACGCTTCACCGCTTGCACCCCCAAGACAAGGGTGGTTGTCTTCGACCAGGCCATACGGGGATGACACACAGCCACACCCGCAAAGCTCGAAGAGCTTTGCCCCCCATCCTTGGCGGCCAGCCCGTCCGGCGAGGACGCTCTTCTCTTTTTAACTCTTCCCCCTCCCTCCGCCCCCTCGCCCCTCGCTCTTCCCCCCCTCGCCCTCTCGCTCTTCCTCCTTACGCCCATCGCTTTCGGCTCTGCCCCCCACAGCTCCACCCGCCCCGATCCCATATCGCTCCGACTGAACTCCCAATGCAGTTCGTCGTGTGAAGTTCACCGCTCATCGGCCGGCAACCCGGACAACCCCCGCCACGGAGTTATCCTCGGTTCCTAGCCCCGAGGAGCGTGGTTGAGCCAGGACACCGAACCCGCCGCGACGCCGCAGCCCGTGCCCGCACGGCCTCCGTCGGCGACCAGGCGCGTGCGCGCACGACTCGCCCGCCGGATCACCGCCCAGCGGGCCGCCCCCGTCAAACAGGTCCTGGAACCCCTGGCCGCGGTCCACCGCGACCTGCACCCCAAGGCCGACCTGGCACTCCTCCAGCACGCCTACGACGTGGCCGAGGAGAAGCACCGCCCCCAACGCCGCAAGTCCGGTGACCCGTACATCACCCACCCCCTCGCCGTGGCCACCATCCTGGCCGAGCTGGGCATGGACACCACCACCCTGGTGGCCGCCCTGCTGCACGACACCGTCGAGGACACCGACTACTCCCTGGACCAGCTCCGCGTCGACTTCGGCAACGAAGTGGCACTCCTCGTGGACGGCGTGACCAAGCTGGACAAGGTCAAGCTGGGCGCGGCCGCCGAAGCGGAGACCATCCGCAAGATGGTCATCGCCATGGCCAAGGACCCGCGCGTCCTGGTGATCAAGCTCGCCGACCGCCTGCACAACATGCGGACGATGCGGTTCCTCCCGCCCGAGAAGCAGGCCCGGAAGGCGCGGGAAACCCTCGAGGTGCTGGCCCCGCTGGCGCACCGGCTGGGCATGGCCACCGTGAAGTGGGAGCTGGAAGACCTCGCGTTCGCGATCCTGCAGCCGAAGAAGTACGACGAGATCGTCCGCCTGGTCGCGAACCGCGCCCCCTCTCGGGACACCTACCTGAGCGGCGTGATCAACGAGCTGTCCTCGCAGCTGGAGTCCGCCCGGATCACCGCGAAGGTGGAGGGGCGTCCGAAGCACTACTACTCCATCCACCAGAAGATGATCGTCCGGGGCCGGGAGTTCGACGACATCCACGACCTGGTGGGCGTGCGGATCCAGGTGGACGAGGTCCGGGACTGCTACGCCGCCATGGGCGTGGTGCACGCGCTGTGGCAGCCCATGCCCGGCAGGTTCAAGGACTACATCGCCCAGCCCAGGTTCGGCGTGTACCAGTCCCTGCACACCACCGTGATCGGCCCCGACGGCAAGCCGCTGGAAGTGCAGATCCGGACCTACGACATGCACCGCACCGCCGAGTACGGCATCGCGGCGCACTGGCGGTACAAGGAGACCCGGGGCACCCACAGCGGCAAGGGCGTCGAGGTCGACGAGATGGCGTGGATGCGCCAACTGCTCGACTGGCAGCGGGAAGCCGCCGACCCGGGTGAGTTCCTGGAGTCGTTGCGGTTCGACCTCGCGGCTCGGGAGATCTTCGTCTTCACGCCCAAGGGTGACGTGGTGACGCTGCCGACCGGGTCCACGCCGGTGGACTTCGCGTACGCCGTGCACACCGAGGTCGGGCACCGGTGCATCGGGGCGCGGGTGAACGGCCGGCTGGTGGCGCTGGAGCGGAAGCTGGAGAACGGCGAGGTCATCGAGATCTTCACCTCCAAGGCGGAGGGGGCGGGGCCGTCCCGGGACTGGCTGTCGTTCGCCGCGTCGCCCAGGGCGAAGGCGAAGATCAAGCAGTGGTTCGCGAAGGAGCGCAAGGAAGAGGCCATCGAGGTCGGCAAGGACGCGATCGCCAAGGAGGTGCGGCGGGTCGGTCTTCCGCTGCAGCGCCTGGTGTCCGCGAACTCGATGGGTGCCCTTTCCAAAGAGCTGCACTACCCGGACGTTTCGGCGTTGTACGCCGCTGTCGGCGAGGGGCACACCTCCGCGCGGCACGTGGTGCAGCGGTTGGTGGCCCAGCTCGGCGGGGTCGACCACGCCGAGGAAGAGCTGGCGGAGCGTTCCACGCCTTCCACGGTGGCCCGGCGCCGGGTCACCGGGGATGCCGGGGTCATCGTCAAGGACGCGGCGGACGTCTGGGTGAAATTGGCCCGGTGTTGCACGCCGGTTCCCGGGGACGACATTCTCGGGTTCGTCACCCGTGGTGGCGGGGTTTCGGTGCACCGGACCGACTGCACAAATGCCGATGAGCTGGTGAAGACGCCCGAGCGGTTGTTGGACGTCGAGTGGGCGCCTTCGTCGTCTTCGGTGTTCTTGGTGGCCATCCAGGTCGAGGCGTTGGACCGGCACCGGTTGTTGTCTGACGTCACAAAGGTGCTCGCCGATGAGAAGGTGAACATTCTTTCGGCTTCGGTGACCACGTCGCGGGATCGGGTGGCGGTCAGTCGATTCTCGTTCGAGATGGGTGACCCGAAGCACCTGGGGCACGTCTTGAAGGCTGTTCGCAGTGTTGAGGGCGTTTATGACGTGTACCGGGTCACGTCGGCTTCTTGAGTTTTAGGTCGGTCGGGTGTCGCTTTATCGATGGGGTTTTATAGTCGGGTAGGCGCGGGTTTTGGTCTACGGGCCAAGATTAAAAGCGTCCTCGCCGGACGGGCAGGCCTCCAAGGAGGCTTGAAGGGCAAAAGCTTGAAAAGCGGTCGTGTTCTCCCCGTATGACCTGTCAAAGACCACCACCCTTGGCAATGGGGTGCAAGCGGTGAAGCGTGCTTGCACCCCATTGCCAAGTGTGGTTGCCCTGCGGGCAGGCCATACGGGGAGAACACGAAGCTCGGAGTCTGGCCGGTCGCGGGCCGGGCGCGTGCTGGCCGGGCGCGGGCCCGGGCGGGGTTGTGGCGGGCGGCCGGGGGCGGGATGGGGGGCGCTTGCTGCCTGTGGCTTGGGGCGTCAGCGAAACGTCAGGCGGCGGTGTCACGATCCGGGCGCCGGGTGCCTCACACCCCGGCGGGGAAGACGAAGGGGCCCCGCACTCCTCTCCCGAGTGTGGGGCCCCTTCGCGTCCGGTGTTCTAGGCGACGGTGACTTCCTCGAACTTGACTTCCTTGTTCGGCTTGCCGCCGCCGGGGGACGGGTCGAAGGAGCCGTCGTGGCCGGCTCGGGCCACCTCGTCGATGAGCTTCAGGCCCGCTTCGTCCACGCTGCCGAAGACCGTGTAGTCCGGGGACAGCTGGGCGTCGCCGTAGACGATGAAGAACTGGCTGCCGTTCGTGCCCTTCTGGGTCTCCGGGTCCGCGCCGGCGTTGGCCATGGCGAGGTAGCCGCGACCGTAGGTCAACTCGGGCCACGTCTCGTTGTCGAACGCGTAGCCCGGGCCGCCGCTGCCGGAGCCGGTCGGGTCGCCGCACTGGAGCATCTGCAGGCCCTGGGTGCCGATGCGGTGGCAGGTGGTGCCGTTGAAGTAGCCCTGCTTGGCCAGGCTGACGAAGCTGTTCACCGTGCACGGCGCCAGCGAGCGGTCCAGGGTCAGCTTCAGTTCGCCGATGTTGGACTTGATGGTGGCGGCGGCCGTTCCGGCGGAGGAGGCGCCGGCGGCTTCGGGGGCCTTCGTGCCCTCCTTGGCCGAGGCTTCCTTCGACGGGCGGTACTCGCAGTTCACCGGGTCCGCCAACGGGGTCGGCCGCTTCGGCAGCGGCTTGACCTCGGTCGGGATCTGGACCGGGGTGGGCGTGGTCGAGCTCCCGGCGGCGTTGTCGTCGCCGCTGTTGAAGTCGGTCGTGGCGAGGAAGTAGACACCGCCCGCGACCACGACGACGAGGGCCGCCGTCACGACCACAGCAAGGACTCGGCGCCGCTTCGCGCGCTCCGCCCGGCGGACGAGCTGGCGCTCCAGCTTCCGCTTGGCCTGCTCGCGGCGCTGCACGTTGGTCGGCACCTGCAACCTCCCTGTTCTCGCGTCGACCGGCGACGATCGGTCAGCAGTCTAGGGGGCTCGTATATAGCCGGCGTCAGGCGGATAGGCTGGTTAACAGGTCCACAGGCATCTGTTGCCATTCCGTCGCCGACGAGAGGTGTCCGCGTGCTGGTGATCGGGTTCCCCACCGGCGCTCTCCAGGCCAACTGCTTCGTGCTGGCCACCGAGGCCGGCGGGCCGTGCGTGGTGGTCGATCCGGGCCAGGACGCGGCCGAGCCGGTCGCCGAGGCGCTGCGGGAGCACCGCCTGTCGCCGGTGGCCGTGCTGCTCACGCACGGGCACTTCGACCACACGTTCTCCGTCGCGCCGGTCTGCGACGGCAACGACATCCCCGCGTGGATCCACCCGGACGACCGGGTGCTGCTCTCCGACCCGTTGAAGGGCATCAGCGCCGAGTCGCGCGCGTTCTTCGGCGGCAACCTGGAGATGCGCGAACCGCGTGAGGTGCGCGAGCTGACCGACCGGGCCGAGCTGGAGCTGGCGGGGCTGCGGCTGACGGTCGACCACACACCGGGCCATACCGGCGGGTCGGTGATGTTCCGCGCCGGCACCGAGGAGGGCGGACGGCTCGTGCTGTCCGGCGACACCCTCTTCGCCGGCTCCATCGGACGCACCGACCTGCCGGGCGGCGACCACCGCGCCATGCTGACGTCACTGCGCACGAAGGTGCTGACGTTGGACGACGACACAGTGGTACTGCCCGGCCACGGGCCCACGACGACCATCGGCCGCGAGCGCGTGAGCAACCCTTTCCTGCTGGAACTGGGCGACGACGCGCCCGCCGCACCGCACCGAGGACTGTAGAAACCGTGACCGCGTTCTCCGCCCCCAAGGGCGTGCCCGACTACTTCCCGCCGACCTCCGCCACGTTCCTGGCGGTCCGCGACACCCTGCTGGGTTCCGCGCGCCGCGCCGGGTACGGCTACATCGAGCTGCCCGTCTTCGAGGACACCGCGCTGTTCGCGCGCGGTGTCGGCGAGTCCACCGACGTGGTCACGAAGGAGATGTACACCTTCACCGACCGCGGCGGCCGTTCCATCACGTTGCGCCCCGAGGGCACCGCCGGCGTGATGCGGGCGGTCATCGAGCACGGGCTGGACAAGGGCCAGCTGCCGCTGAAGCTCGCCTACGCCGGCCAGTTCTTCCGCGCCGAACAGCCCCAGTCCGGCCGCTACCGGCAGTTCCACCAGGTCGGCGTGGAAGCCGTCGGGGTGGACGACCCGGCGCTGGACGCCGAGGTCATCGCGGTCGCCGACGAGGCGTTCCGGGAGATGGGGCTGACCGGGTACCGGTTGGAGCTGACGTCGCTGGGCGACTCGTCGGACCGGCCGGCGTACCGGGAGCGGCTCCAGGCGTTCCTGGCGAAGCTGCCGCTGGACGACGAGACCCGGCGGCGGGCCGGCATCAACCCGTTGCGGGTGCTGGACGACAAGCGGCCCGAGGTGCGGGCGATGGTGGAGGACGCGCCGCTCATGCGCGACCACCTGTCCGACGCGTCGCGCGCGCACTACGAGCAGGTCAAGGGCTACCTGGACGACCTGGGCGTGAAGTTCGTGGAGAACCCGCGGATGGTGCGCGGCCTGGACTACTACACCAAGACCTGCTTCGAGTTCGTGCACGACGGGCTGGGCGCGCAGTCCGCCATCGGCGGCGGCGGCCGGTACGACGGGCTGATGGAGCAGTTGGGCGGCCAGCCGCTGTCCGGTGTCGGCTTCGGCCTGGGCGTGGACCGGTCGCTGCTGGCGTGCCAGGTCGAAGGCGTGCAGCCGGGCGACGTGTCGCGGTGCGACGTGTACGGCGTGCCGCTGGGCGAGGCCGCCAAGTCCCGGCTGGTGGCGCTGTCGGCCCCGCTGCGGGCGGCCGGCGTGCGGTACGACCTGGCGTACGGCGGCAAGGGCCTCAAGGGCGCGATGAAGGGCGCCGACCGGTCCGGGGCGCGGTACGCGCTGGTGCTGGGCGAGCGGGACATCGAGGCGGGCGTCGTGCAGCTCAAGGAGCTGGCCACCGGCGACCAGCGCGAGGTGCCGCTGGTGGACGTGGTGATCTCGGTGCGGGAGGCGTTGGGCCGGTGAGCGAGCGGATCCCACTCGACCTGCTGGACCCCGCCGCGGTGCGCAAGCGCGCCCGGACGGTGGGTGTCGGCGCGCTGATGGTGGCCGCCGCGTTCGGCGGGTTGCTGGGACTGCTCGCCGGCCGGACGGCCGGTCTGGTCACGGCGGCCGTGTTCGCCGTGCCGCTGCTGTTGTTGGCGTGGTCGGAGGCGCGTCGGCGGGTGTGGCTGGAGGGCCACGTCCTGTCCGTGCGCGCCTTCGGCACGCGTTCGGTCGACCTGCACACGGCCGACCAGCTGGACCTGCTGGTGACGGACATGCGCGGCAGTCGGACCGTCGGGTTGTTCGTGCGCGGCGGCGGGAAGGCGATCAACCTGGCGCTGGCCGTCTACGCCGGCACCGGCGGGCGTGAGCAGGGCGTGTTCGCGCTGCGGAAGCTGGCCGACGTGCTGGCCGGTCGCGGTGACGCGCCCGGTCTGGTGTTCTCCGAGTTGCTGGTCGCGCAGTTGCGGGCGGAGGCGCGCGGGCTGGCGGCGGCGGACCGGCCGCTGTACCAGCTGGGGTCGCTGGCCCCGGCCGGTCGGCTGGCGCAGAAGCTGAACCCGGACGCCATCTCGCGCTTCGTGTCCACGTTGGACTGAGGCTCGGGCGCTGCCCGCGACCCGGCCGGGGTGTCGGCGCGTGGTGGTGACGGGTCAGTCGGACGGCAGGCCCCAGGTGCCCTTCGGCGGGGGCGGGGACTGGGTGGCGGTCTCGTCCGTCGTGGCCCGGGTGCCGCCGATGAACCTGATCAGGGAGTCGTCGTGCTCCACCCGCCCCGGGAACGGGTCGCCCGCCGTGCGGCGGACCAGGTCCGGGATCGGCAGTTCGACGTACGAGCCGAGGAGCACGAAGTTGCCGAAGCGGCGCCCTCGGAACACGGCGGGCTCGGCCATCACGCACACGTGCGGGAACACCTCGCACACGGTCGCCGCCTGGGCCTTGGCGAACGCCAGTTTGCCGCCGTCGCCGATGTTCGCCGCGTAGATCCCGCCGCCGCGCAGCGTGCGGGCCGCGAGTTCCACGAACTCGACGGACGTCAGGTGCGCCGGGGTCCGGGCGCCCGCGAAGACATCGGTCACCACGAGGTCGAAGGTGTCCTCCGGCGCCTTGGCCAGCACCTCCCGGGCGTCACCGTGGCGGATCTTCACCCGCCACGTGCGGTCCAGCGGGAGCAGGCCGCGCACCAGGTCGATGAGCGCCGCGTCGATCTCCACGACCTGCTGCGTCGAACGGGGTCGGGTGTCGGCGATGTAGCGGGGGAGGGACAGCGCCCCGCCGCCCAGGTGCAGAGCCCGGACCGGGTCGTCGCCGGGCGCGAGCAGGTCGGCCACGTGGCCGAGCCGGCGGACGTACTCGAACTCCAGGTGGCGCGGGTCGTCCAGGTCGACGTGCGACTGGGGCGTGCCGTTGAGGCGCAGGGTCCACGCGCGGGGCACGTCCGGGTCTGGGACGAGTTCGGCGATGCCCGAGTCGACCTCTCTGGTGATGGTCTCGTCGGCCTTCCGGGTGCGTCCCACACCCTGATTATCCCGGTAGCGCCGGACCGCGTCGCCGATGGTCGGGCAGCCGGTCCACCAGCCCGCCCGGCCGCTCCGTGCCGCCTCGTCGCGGACCGGGGCGGCGGCCGGGACGCGGATCGGCTCGTCCGGTCGGCCGGTGTCGCCGGCCAGGGCGGTGATCCTCGGTCCCACCCGGCGCGGCCACGTCCTCCGCTCACCTAGACCGGCCGCCGCCACGGCCCTTTGGCCGGGTCGTACCCGGTGCGCAGGTCCCCGGTCATCCGGGACCACCGCTCCGGCTCCGGTTCCGGCTCGTCGTCCCACCCGTCCTCGGCCTCGTCGTCCGGCTCGTCGTCGAGGTCTTCGTCGGCCTCGATCCGGGGCACGTCCTCCCGCCCCGCCACGAACGCCGCCAACGCCGTCGTGATCGGCACCGCCGCGACCAGGCCGATGCTGCCGACCAGGGTGCGCACGACCTCCTGCGCCACCTGCTGCGCGGTGAGGATCTCGCCGAGGTCCCGGCCGGACAGCGAGAACGCCAGCAGCAGCGGCAGCGCGGTGCCCGCGTACGCCATGACCAGCGTGTTCACCACCGACGACAGGTGGTCGCGGCCGATCCTGGACCCGGCGGCGTACAGCTCGCGGAACCCGAGCGACGGGTTGGCCCGCCGCAGCTCCCACACCGCGCTGGTCTGCGTCACGGTCACGTCGTCCAGCACGCCCAGCGCGCCGATGATGGTGCCCGCCAGCAGCAGCCCGCGCGTGTCGATGCCGTGCCCGAGCAGCGACACCAGGTTCGCGGTGTCCTGGTCCAGCCCGGTGAGCTTGCCGAACGCCGAGAACACCACGCCCAGCACACCGATCAGCGCGAGGCTGACCAGCGTCCCGAGCACCGCCGCGGAGGTGCGGGCGGACACGCCGTGCGTGAGGTAGAGGACCACGAACATGATCAGCCCGGCCCCGACCACGGCGACCGACAGCGGGTCCTCGCCGGCCAGGATCGCGGGCAGCACGAACAGCACCAGGACGACGAAGCTCAGCGCGAGCGCACCCAGCGCGGCCAGGCCCCGCCACCGCCCGAGCAGCAGCACGGCCGCCACGAACAGCACCACGAGCAGCACCATCGGCACGCCGCGCTGGAAGTCGGCGAGCTGGTAGGACTGGCTGGACGTCGGATCGCCCCCGCCGAACGACAGGACCACCGCGTCGCCCACCGCGAACGTCGGGGAGGACGCCTGGTCCGGCACCGGGATGCGCACCTCCCGCCCGGTCGCCGCGCCGTCGGCCATCTTCACCGTCACCAGCACGCACCCGGTCGCGCCGGGCTGGTCGGCATCGGGCCCGCACCCGCCGCGCGCCACGGCCGTCACGTCGCCGCGCACCGGAACCTGCGTGAGGCCCGCGTCCGCGCCGGTGGGCTGGTCGTGGCCGAACGGGTAGAGCACCAGTGCGCCCACCACGGTCGCCAGCACCAGCGGCAGCAGCAGGACCAGCAACAGCCTGCGGACCGGCGCGGACGAGGGCTCGGTGTCGCGGCCGTGCCCGTGGCCGTGCGCGGCGATCAGGTCCTTGGCGTGCACGGTGCACATACTGCCTGATCTTCACCGCAGCGGTCCGGGCAGCTTCCATGGGCGCGCTTCCGTCCACAAAGGACTCGCCACCGCTCCGGGTGAGGTGGTTCACCAGGACACCCCGCCGGAGGGCGCCCCGCTCCGGGTGCACGACGACCTGTGCCTGGCCGACCGGTTCCCGATCACCGCCGACCGTCCGATTTCCGGACACTTCGGTGCGAATTTCGGGTTCGGGGGTTCAACACATCGGGTTGCGGTGCCACAGTCCGTGGGGTGACGAACTGGACTCCCATCCACGGTCAGGACTTTGAACCGCTGCCCTACCGGCCCGCGCGGATGCCGGCCGAGCAGTCCCTGCGCACGGCGGCCGAGCTGCGCGCCCGCATGGACGAGCGCCGCACGGTCCGCATGTTCTCCCCGGACCCCGTGCCCACCCAGGTCGTGCTGGACGCGATCGCCGTCGCGTCGACCGCGCCGAGCGGCGCGCACCAGCAGCCGTGGACGTTCGTCCGCGTGGTCGACCCCGAGGTGCGCAAGGCGATCCGGGCCGCCGCCGAGCACGAGGAGCGCATCTCCTACAACGGGCGGCTCGGCGACGAGTGGCTCGACGCGCTGCGACCGCTGGGCACCGACGACGTCAAACCGCACCTCACCGACGCGCCCGAGCTGGTCGTCGTCTTCCAGCAGCGCTTCTACCTGGAACCCGACGGCAGCAGCCGCAAGCACTACTACGTCGACGAGTCCGTGGGCATCGCGGTCGGCATGTTGCTCACCGCGCTGCACCTCGGTGGGCTCGCGGCGCTGACCCACACGCCGTCGCCGATGAAGTTCCTGGGCGAGGTGCTGGGCCGGCCGCGCAACGAGAAGGCGTTCGCGGTCATCCCGATCGGCTACCCGGCGGACGACTGCGTGGTGCCGAACCTGGTCCGCAAGTCGCTGGACCAGGTACTGGTGACGGTCTAGCCCGAGCGTCCGGCATCCGGCGCAACGGGTCGTCGGCTAGCCCAACGGGTCCGCGAAGCGGAAGTGCCGCGCCAGCACCGGTTCGCACGCCGCCACGGCCTGTCCCAGCCGGGCGGCGGGCGAACCGGTGACCACCGACCACGGCACGCCCCGCTCCGCCAGCCCCGCGCGGAACAGGCCGGTCATCCAGGCGCGCAGGTGCTCGCCGTCGCGCCAGCCGTCCTGCTCGAACGGCACGCCCTCGTGGTCGGTGAGCAGGTACAGAGCGGGGCGGTGCGCGTCGGGCGCGATGTCCGGGTGTGGCGCGCCCAGGTACCGGTGACCCCACACGGTCGCGGCCCACGGGTCGTTGTCGCACACCAGGATCGGCCGTTCGGCGGCAGCGGCGTCCGCCAGCTCCTGCTGCCGCGCCGCGACGTCCTGGAAGTCGCCGACTGTCCACACCAGACTGTCGATGGAAGCGGCCGGGTCGAACGCCTTGGCGGCGGCCAGTTTGTGCTCGGTGTGAAGACGGCCGTATTCGGGTACCCAGGAAGCGCCGAGGTGCGCCGCGAGTTGTCGCGACAGCGTGGTCGTGCCGGTGCTCTCGGCCCCGACCACGACGATCCGCGCGCACAGGCCGGCACGGGTCGCGGGCGCGAGGTGGTGCCAGTTCGCCTCCGGTGCCGCCCGGACCGCGGTGCCGGAGACCGGGTGCGCGGATCGTCCGATATCGACCAGGACATGTTGTGCGCCAAGGCGTTTCGCCATTTCGTCACCGTAGGACTCGCTGGAGAACACGGCGTCGACCGGTGCGAGCGACGGGTCGCCGTCCAGGATGGCCCGCCGCGCCAGCACGGCCCGCGTCACCGCCATGTGCAGCTCCCACACGGTGTCGCTGTGGAAGTCCATCGGGTGGTCGTCGATGTCGCCGAGAATCACCAGGCCCGGTGTCCCCGCGTGCTCGGCGCGCAACCACGCGACGCGCGACGCCACCGGGATGGACTCGACGGACGACGCCAGCACCGTCACGGTGACCCGGGAGCTGCGCGCGACCGCCGCCCGGATCAGGTGGTGGTGGCCGACGTGCGGCGGGTAGAACTTGCCGAGCACCAGGGAATGTGTGAACTCCGTCATGCCGCGACCAGGTCCGCGCGCCGGGCGCGGGTCCAATTCCGCAGGCCCAGCACGCACAGGCCGATGAACCCCAGGTAGAGGATCGCCGTGAGCCACAGGTCCTTGTAGGCGTACAACGGTACGTAGATCACGTCGGCCGCGATCCACAGCCACCAGCACTCGACCTTCTTGCGGGTCTGACCCCAGGTGGCGAGCAGGGAGAGCACCGTCGTGACCGCGTCGGCCCACGGCACCGTGGAGGTGGTGAACGACTTGAGCACCCACACGATCAGCAGCGTGCCCGCCACACCCGTCCCCAGCAGCCACCACCACTGCGCGGGCGTGGTGCGGCTGACCGGCAGCGGACCGCGTCCGGTGCCGCCGCGCAACCACGCCCACCAGCCGTACAGCGCCAGTGCGATGTAGACGACCTGGAGACCCGAGTCGGCGTAGAGCCCGCCGGTCGCGAACAGCACCAGGAAGGCCAGGTTGTTGAGGATGCCGATCGGCCAGTTCCAGGAATTCTGCCTGGCCACCAACCACACGCACAGGGCGCCCGTGACGAAACCCGTCACCTCGCCCCAGCTGGTGCCGACGCCGGCGAAGGTGACCGCAGGGGTGTTGAAGGGCCAGAGGATGACGTCCAGTAGTGACACCGGTACTCCGTTTGACGGCTGTTCGAACGCATGTTCGAATGTGGGCATGCGATGGGACGGGCAGAAGGACGGGGCGGACCGGCAGCAGGCTCTGCCGGGGTTGCCGGGACTGGTCCGCAGCGTACGAACTCCCGACTTCGCCGACGTCGTGTTCCACGAGGTGCGTGCCAAGTCCGTGCTCAACAGGGTTCCCGGCGGACGGCTGCCGTTCGGCTGGACGGTCAACCCGTACCGGGGCTGCACGCACGGGTGCACGTACTGCCTGGCCGGTGACACCCCCGTCCTGCTGGCCGACGGCCGCACCAAGCCCATCGCGGAACTCTCCGTGGGGGAGGAGGTGTTCGGCACGCGCGAAGGCCGGTTCGTCACCACGCGCGTCCGGGCGCACTGGACGACCGTCAAGCCCGCCTACCGGCTCACCCTGGAGGACGGCACCCAGGTCGTGGCGAGCGGCGACCACCGGTTCCTGGCCGACGACGGCTGGAAGCACCTGACGCCGGGCCGTTGCGCGGACTTCGAGGAACGGCCGTTCCTGGTGAAGGGCGCCCGGCTGGTCGGCACGGGCCGGTTCGCCGCACCGCCGGCGGTGAACGACGAGTACCGGCGCGGCTACCTGTGGGGCGTGGTGCGCGGCGGGCTGCCCAGCGACCCGGACGTGCTGGCGCGGGCGCAGGAGTACGCGGGTGGTGCGATCCCGCGCGAAGGCGAGTTGGTCGAGTGGCCCACCACGCCCGGCGAAGACTGGTCGAAGGGCTTCCTCGCGGGCGTGTTCGACGCGCGGGGCTCGGCGACCGCCGGTGAACTCGTGCTGTCCAGTTCGGACAGCGTGGTGTTCGAGGCGGCGGTGCTGGCGTTGATGCGCCTGAAGGTCGCGCACGTGGTCGAGGTGCGCGGCGTGCGGATCACCGGTGGCCTGGCGGAGAAGCTGCGGTTCCTGCACCTGACGGGTCCGGTGGTGGCACGCGGCAACGTGGTGCAGGGCATGGAGGTCCCGCGCCGGACGCAGCTCGGTGTCGTGTCGGTGGAAGCGCTGGGCGTGACGCGGACGCTGTACGACATCACCACCGGCACCGGGGACTTCGTGGCGAACGGTCTGGTCAGCCACAACTGCTTCGCCCGCAACACGCACACCTACCTGGACCTGGACGCCGGGCGCGACTTCGACACCCAGGTCGTGGTGAAGGTGAACGCGGTGGAGGTGCTCACCTCGCAGCTGAAGTCGCGGCGCTGGCAGCGCGAGCACGTGGCCATGGGCACGAACACCGACCCGTACCAGCGGGCTGAGGGCCGGTATGCGCTGATGCCGGGGATCATCAAGGCGCTCGCGGACTCCGGCACGCCGTTCTCCGTGCTGACCAAGGGAACGGTGCTGTCCCGGGACATCCCGCTGCTGAGCGAGGCCGCCAAGGGGGTGTCGGTCGGCATCGGGGTGTCGATCGCCTTGCTGGACCGGGAGTTGCAGGCGGGGTTGGAGCCGGGCACGCCGAGCCCGCAGGCACGGCTGGAGCTGGTGCGCAAGGTCCGCGAAGCGGGGCTGCCGTGCGGGGTGTTCGTCGCGCCGGTGCTGCCGGGGCTGACCGACTCGGTGGAACGGCTGGACGAGCTGCTGGCGGAGATCGCGGCGGCGGGCGCGTCCGGGGTCACCGTGCTGCCGCTGCACCTGCGGCCGGGTGCGCGGGAGTGGTTCGCGCGGTGGCTGCTGAGGGAACGCCCGGACCTCACCGACGGGTACCGCAAGCTGTACGCGCGCGGTTCGTACGTGGACGCCCGCTACCGGCGTTGGCTCGCCGCCCGGATCCAGCCGCTGCTGCGGCGGCACGGCTTGGACGTGAAGCGCAGCCTGGACGCGGTGGGGGTGCCCGGCGACGACGAGGGCGTGTGGCCGGAAGGCAGCCTTCCCTCGTCGGTGCCGAACCCCCGCGGCGTCGACCAGGAACAACTCACCCTGCTCTGACCACCGGCCGGGAATCGCCGGCAACTCTCTGACCTGCGCCTATGCCGGAGTTGTGCGGCGTAGGTCACTGCTGCCGACCTTTTTCGTACGTCGTACGGTACAATGTACGACATGAGTGCTCTGCCGGGTAGTGGTGCTGGGTTCGTGCCGACCGACGAGGACGTGGCGGGCGTCCTGGAGTGGTTCGAGAAGTGGGATGCGCTGGCGGTCGCCAAGGACGTCGAGTCCATGGCGGGGATGGCGCTGTTCCCGGTCAACGCGGTGACCGACGGGTCGGCGGAGTCGTGGGACCGGGCCCGGTTCCTGACCGACATGGCGGCGCAGTTGGGTGACGGCGACGTGCGGATGGAGTCCGTGCGGACGCCGATCTTCGTGAACGCCAACCTGGTCTTCGTGATCACCGACGCGACCATCACGGCGGGCGAGTTCTCGCAGGTGGTCCGGTACGGCGACCTGCTGGTGAAGACCGACGGGAAGTGGCTGTTCCAGACCATGGCCCAGGGCGGCTGGTAACCGCCGCGGCATGGTCCGCGCCACTAACAAGCAGTCTTGACTGTTTGTTAGTGGCGCGGAACACTCGGCCGCATGGCCACCGAGACCAGGCAGCGCCAGGCCGACCGCAGTCGGGGCACCCGGCGCAAGCTGATGGAAGCGACCGTCGAGTGCCTGGTGGAACTCGGCTGGTCCGGCACGACGACGACGGTGGTGGCCGAACGCGCGGGCGTGTCCCGCGGCGCGCAGCTGCACCACTTCCGCACGCGCGGCGAACTCGTCGCGGCGGCGGTCGAACACCTGGGCGCGGAGAGCGTCCTGCACCTGAAGGAACGCGCCGCCCGGCTCAACGGGGACTCCCCGGAGGAACGCATCCCGGCGGTGGTCGAGCTGATCGCCGACTTCTACGCCAGCGACCTGTTCACCGCGGCCTTGGAGCTGTGGGTCGCCGCGCGCACCGACGCCGAGCTGAAGACCGTCGTGGTGCCGCTGGAGGTACGCCTGGGCCGGGAGACCCACCGCCTCGCCGTGGAACTGCTGGCCGCCGACGAGGCGAAGCCGGGCGTCCGCGAGGCCGTGCAGATCACCCTGGACCTGGTGCGCGGCCTGGCGCTGGCCAACCAGCTCACCGACGACGGGAAGCGGCGCAAGCGGATCGTCCGGCACTGGGCGCAGATGCTGGAGGCCGCGCTGTGATCACCGCCGTCCTGGACGACCTGCGCGCGGAGAGCGCCGTGCTGGACGACCTGGTCGCCCCGTTGGACGACTGGAGCACGCCCACCCCGGCGCCGGGCTGGACGATCGCGCACCAGATCAGCCACCTGCGGTGGACCGACCGGATCGCCGCGCTCGCCGCGACCGACCCGGCCGCGTTCGCCCGGGAGCTGCGGACCGCGACGCCGGACCTGGTCGACCGCGGCGCGGACGAGCCGGTGACGCTCACCGAGTGGCGGGCCGGTCGGCTGGCGCTGGAACAGGCGCTGCTGGCGGTGCCGGCGGGCGTGAAGGTGCCGTGGTTCGGGCCGCCGATGAGCCCCACGTCCATGGCCACCGCGCGGCTGATGGAAACGTGGGCGCACGGGCAGGACGTGGCCGACGCGCTGGGTGTGGCGCGCGAGCCCACCGCGCGGCTGAAGCACGTGGCCCACATCGCGGTCCGGGCGCTCGGGTACGCGTTCCTGGTCAACGGCCTGCCGGTGCCGCAGGAGCCGGTCCGCGTCGAGCTGGCGGGTCCGAGTGGCGAGCTGTGGACGTGGGGACCGGAGGACGCGGCCGACCGGGTCACCGGCCCCGCCCTGGACTTCTGCCTGCTGGCGACGCAGCGGCGGCACCGGGACGACCTGGCGGTGGACGCGGTCGGCGAGGTGGCGCAGCAGTGGCTGCGGATCGCTCAGGCGTTCGCCGGTCCACCCGGCCCCGGCCGCGAGAAAGGCTCCGCTGACCGGGGCTCCGCCGACGGGCGGGGGCGGTCGTGATCCGGATCGGCAACGCGTCGGGGTTCTACGGCGACCGGTTCTCCGCCGTGCGCGAGATGCTGGACGGCGGTGACCTGGACGTCCTGACCGGCGACTACCTGGCCGAGCTGACCATGCTCATCCTCGGCCGCGACCGGATGAGGGACGCGAGCCTCGGCTACGCCCGGACGTTCCTGCGCCAGCTCGAAGAGTCCCTCGGGCTCGCGCTGGAACGCGGCGTGAAGATCGTGTCCAACGCGGGCGGCCTCAACCCCACCGGACTCGCCGAGGCGGTCGACGAGCTCGGGCTGGGCGCGAAGGTCGCCTGCGTGACGGGGGACGACGTGCGGTCGCGGTTCCCGGATGCGTTGACCGCCAACGCCTACCTCGGCGCGTGGGGCATCGCCGAGGCGCTGCGGGCCGGTGCGGACGTCGTCGTCACCGGGCGGGTGACCGACGCGTCACTGGTCGTGGGACCGGCCGCGGCCCACTTCGGGTGGGCGCGCGACGAGTGGCACGCGCTGGCCGGCGCGACCGTGGCCGGGCACGTGCTGGAGTGCGGCACCCAGGCCACCGGCGGCAACTACTCCTTCTTCACCGAGATCGACGCCACGCGGCCGGGGTTCCCGATCGCCGAGGTCCACCGCGACGGCTCGTCGGTCATCACCAAGCACGACGGCACGGGTGGTGCGGTCACCGTCGACACCGTTACCGCGCAACTGCTCTACGAGATCGGCGACCCCGCCTACCTCGGGCCGGACGTGGTGAGCCACTTCGACACGGTCCGGCTGGAGCCGCACCCGCGCGGTGTCCGGATCTCCGGGGTGCAGGGCAGTCCGCCACCGGACACGCTGAAGGTGTGCCTGAACTTCCCGGGCGGCTTCCGCAACGCGACCACGTTCGTCCTCTGTGGACTGGACGTCGAGGAGAAGGCCGCCCTGGTCCGGCGCCAGCTGGAGGACGCGGTCGGCTCCGAGGGCCTGACCTGGACACTGGCCCGCACCGAGCACGCCGACGCGGACACCGAGGAGACCGCGAGCGCGTTGTTGCACGCGACGATCAAGACCACGGACCCGAAGCGGGCCAAGGCGTTCTCACGGGCGGGCATCGAACTCGCGCTGGGGTCGTACCCCGGGTTCCACGTGACGGCCCCGCCCGGTGACGGCACGCCGTTCGGCGTCTACCGGGCCGCCTACGTGCCACGGGGTTCCGTGCCGCACCGGGTCGTCCTGCCGGACGGGGAGGTGGTCGACGTATGAAGGTCCCGCTGGGCACGATCGCCGGCGCGCGGTCCGGTGACAAGGGCGGCGACGCCAACCTGGGCGTCTGGGTGCGCACCGACGCGCAGTACGCGTGGCTGGCCGGGGAGCTGACCGCGGACCGGCTCAAGGAGCTGCTGCCCGAGGCGGGCGAGGTGGTCCGCCACGACCTGCCGAACCTGCGGGCGCTGAACTTCGTGCTGCGCGGCCTGCTAGGCGACGGCGTGGCCTCGTGCACCCGGTTCGACCCGCAGGCCAAGGCGTTGGGCGAGTGGCTGCGCTCGCGCCACGTCGACATCCCGGAGGGGCTGCTGTGACGACCCTGTTCGAGACCCCGGAGCGCAGGGACCTGCGGGCCACCGTGCGGAGGTTCACCGAGCAGGAGGTCGTGCCGCACCTGTCGGACTGGGAACGCGCCGGCGAACTGCCTCGCGCACTGCACCGCACGGCCGCGAAGATCGGGCTGCTGGGCATCGGTTTCCCGGAGAGCGTCGGCGGCGCGGGCGACCTGCTGGACACCGTCGTGCTCACCGAGGAGCTGATCCAGGCCGGCGGCTCGTCCGGTCTGGTCGCCGGGCTGCTCACGCACGGGATCGCGCTGCCCCACATCGTGGACTCGGGCAACCGGGACCTGGTCGACCGGTTCGTCCGGCCGACGCTGGACGGTGAGCTGATCGGGGCGCTGGCGGTCACCGAACCCGGCGGCGGGTCGGACGTGGCGGCACTGCGCACGACCGCACGCCGGGAGGGCGACCACTACGTCGTCAACGGCGGCAAGACGTTCATCACCTCCGGCGACCGGGCGGACTTCGTCACCACGGCCGTGCGCACCGGCGGCCCCGGCCACCAGGGCATCAGCCTGCTGGTGGTGGAGAAGGGCACGCCCGGCTTCGGCGTCGACCGGCGGCTGGAGAAGATGGGCTGGCACTGTTCGGACACCGCCGAGCTGTCCTTCGTGGACGCCCGGGTGCCGGTGGCGAACCTGGTGGGCGAGGAGAACGGCGGCTTCGGCCTGGTCATGCGCCAGTTCCAGGTCGAACGGGTGTCGCTGGCGGTGCAGGCCTACGCCACCGCCCAGCGGTGTCTGGACCTCGCCATCGCCTACGCGCGGCGGCGGGAGACGTTCGGCAGGCCGTTGATGGGGCGTCAGGTGGTGCGCCACAAGCTGGTGGAGCTGGCGCAGCGCACCGACCTGGCCCGCGTCTACACCCGTGAGGTGGCGACGAGGGTGGCCGACGGCGAGGAGTGCGTGGCCCGGGTGTGCTTCGCCAAGAACGCCGCCGTGGAGGCCTGCGCGTTCGTCGTGGACGCCGCCGTCCAGCTGCACGGCGGCGCGGGCTACCTGCGCGACAGCGAGGTGGAACGGCACTACCGGGACTCGCGCATCCTGGGCATCGGCGGAGGGGCCACCGAGGTGATGGTGGAACTGGCCGCGAAACGATTGGGGTTCACCGCATGACCACGTTGCGCACCAGGCTGGACACCCGGTCCGCCGAGTACCGCGAGAACCGGGAAGCCCTGCTGGGCAAGCTGGACGAGCTGGACACCGAGCAGGCCAAGGCGCTCGCGGGCGGTGGCCCGAAGTACACCGAGCGGCACCACGGTCGCGGCAAGCTGCTGGCGCGGGAGCGGATCGAGCTGCTGGTCGACGAGGACAGCCCGTTCCTTGAGCTGTCCCCGCTGGCCGCCTGGGGCACCGACTACCCGGTGGGCGCGAGCATCGTGACCGGCATCGGGGTGGTGGAGGGCGTCGAGTGCCTGGTCGTCGCCAACGACCCGACCGTGCGCGGCGGCGCGAGCAACCCGTGGACGCTGCGCAAGACGTTCCGCGCCAACGACATCGCGTTGCAGAACCGGCTGCCGGTGATCAGCCTGGTCGAGTCCGGCGGCGCCGACCTGCCGAGCCAGAGCGAGATCTTCATCCCCGGCGGGCGGGCGTTCCGCGACCTGACCCGGCTCTCCGCCGCCGGGATCCCCACCATCAGCACGGTGTTCGGCAACGCCACCGCCGGCGGTGCGTACGTGCCGGGCATGTCGGACTACGTGGTGATGATCGACCAGCGCTCGAAGGTCTTCCTCGGCGGTCCGCCGCTGGTGAGGATGGCCACGGGGGAGGAGTCCGACGACGAGTCCCTCGGTGGGGCGCGGATGCACGGCACCACGTCCGGGCTGGCGGACTTCGTCGCGGTGGACGAGGTCGACGCGATCCGGCTGACCCGCCGGATCGTCGCCCGGCTCAACTGGCGCAAGCTCGGGCCGGAGCCGAAGGAGTCCGAGCCCCCGCTCCACGACGAGGAGGAGCTGCTCGGCCTGGTGCCGACGGACGCGCGGATCCCGTTCGACCCGAGGGAGGTCGTCGCCCGGATCGTGGACGGCTCCCGGTTCGACGAGTTCAAGCCCGAGTACGGCAGCAGCCTGGTCACCGGCTGGGCCGACCTGCACGGCTACCCGATCGGCGTCCTGGCCAACGCGCGCGGCGTGCTGTTCAGCGAAGAGGCGCAGAAGGCCACGCAGTTCATCCAGCTCGCCAACGCCAACGACACCTCGTTGCTGTTCCTCCAGAACACCACCGGCTACATGGTCGGCGCGCAGTACGAGCAGGGCGGCATCATCAAGCACGGCGCGATGATGATCAACGCGGTCTCCAACAGCAAGGTGCCGCACCTGACCGTGGTCATGGGCGCGTCCTACGGCGCGGGCAACTACGGCATGTGCGGCCGGGCGTACGACCCGCGCTTCCTGTTCACCTGGCCGAACGCCAAGTCCGCGGTGATGGGACCGGTGCAGCTCGCTGGTGTGCTGTCGATCGTGGCGCGGCAGGCCGCCGCCGCGAAGGGCCAGGACTACGACGAGCAGCACGACGCCGCGATGCGGCAGATGGTGGAAGGCCAGATCGAGCAGCAGTCCCTGGCGGCGTTCCTGTCCGGGCGGCTCTACGACGACGGCGTGATCGACCCGCGCGACACCCGCACGGTGCTCGGTCTCTGCCTGTCGGCGATCCACAGTGGACAGGTCGAGGGCGCCGAGGGCTACGGCGTCTTCCGGATGTGAGGACTACCGTGATCGCGAAGCTGTTGATAGCCAACCGGGCGGAGATCGCCCGCCGGATCACCCGGACCTGCCGTGACCTCGGCATCAGCCCGGTCGCCGTGTTCTCCGACCCGGACGCGGACGCGCCGCACGTGCGCGAGGCCGACGCCGCCGTGCGGCTGCCCGGTGCGACGCCCGCCGAGACGTACCTGCGGATCGACGCCCTGGTGGCCGCCGCGAAGGCGGCCGGCGCGGACGCCGTGCACCCCGGCTACGGGTTCCTGTCGGAGAACGCCGACTTCGCGCGTGCCGTGCGGGCGGCCGGGCTCACCTGGGTCGGCCCCGACCCGGACGCCATCGAGGCGATGGGCTCGAAGGTCGCCGCGAAGAAGCGGATGGCCGCCGCCGGCGTGCCGGTGCTGCCCGAGCTGGACCCCGAGTCGGCCACCGAGTTCCCGTTGCTGGTCAAAGCGTCGGCGGGCGGCGGCGGGCGCGGCATGAGGGTCGTCCGGTCGCCGGACGAGTTGGCCGGGCAGGTGGCCGCCGCGCGCCGGGAGGCCGAATCGGCGTTCGGCGACGGCACCGTGTTCTGCGAGCCGCTGCTGGAAGGCGCGCGGCACGTGGAAGTGCAGGTCCTGGCCGACGCGCACGGCACGGTGTGGGCGCTGGGGGAGCGGGAGTGCTCGATCCAGCGGCGGCACCAGAAGATCATCGAGGAGACGCCGAGCCCCGCGGTGCGGCCCGAGGCGCGGCAACGGCTGTTCGACGCCGCGACCAGGGCGGCGCGGGCCATCGGGTACGTGGGCGCGGGCACGGTGGAGTTCCTGTTCACCGACGACCAGCGGTTCCACTTCCTGGAGGTCAACACCCGGCTCCAGGTCGAGCACCCGGTCACCGAAGAGGTGTACGGCGTCGACCTGGTGGCGTGGCAGCTGGCGATCGCCGAGGGGGAGCGGCTGCCGGACAGCCCGCCGGAGCCGCGCGGCCACGCCGTCGAAGCCCGCCTCTATGCGGAGGACCCTTCACAGGACTGGCGTCCCGCGACCGGTACGTTGCACCGCTTCCACGTGCCGCCCGGCGTGCGGGTGGACAGCGGGGTGGAGGACGGCAGCGAGGTCGGTGTGCACTACGACCCCATGTTGGCCAAGGTGGTCGCCTGGGCGCCGACCCGGCGGGCCGCGATCCGCAAACTGGCCACCGCGTTGGACCGGTCGGCCGTCCACGGTTTGGTCACGAACCGCGAACTCCTGGTGCGCACGCTGCGCCATCCGGCCTTCGTCGCCGGGGATACCCATACCGGGTTCCTGCACCGGCACGGCCTTCCGGCAGCACCCGCGGTGGACGTCTGGCCCCTTGCGCTGGCGGCTGCCGTGGCGTTGGCCGAAATTCGTCGGACCAACCTACCGCTGGGCTGGCGGAATCTCCCGTCGCAACCCCGGAAAACAGTGTTCGAATTCGGCGGTGAAACCGTGGAAGTCTGCTACCGGCACTCCCGCCGCGGGGTGCTCACCGACTCCGACGTGCGCGTGGTAAAAGCGTCACGCAGCGCAGTCGTGCTGGAGTGCGACGGGGTGCGGAAAGCGCTGCCGGTCGCGGTCTACGGCGATCTGGTCGTGGTGGACGGGGTGGCGCTGCGGCTCCTGCCGCGCTTCCCGGAGCCACGGCCGACGACCGCCGAGGGCGCCACCGTCGCCCCGATGCCCGGCACCGTCGTGCGCGTCGCGGTGTCGGCAGGTCAGGCCGTCGGGCCGGGCGCCGAGCTGCTCGTGCTGGAGGCCATGAAGATGGAGCACCGGGTGCTCGCCGCGACCGGTGGCACGGTCGCCGAAGTCCTCGTCCGGCCCGGAGAACAGGTCGACGCGGGCGACGTGCTCGCAGTGGTGGAGGCAGCGTCGTGACCGACTTCGTGGAGAGCGCGGAACGGCGGGCGCTGCGCGCGGCGGTCGCCGACCTGGCCGGCGGGTACGGGCACGGGTACTTCGTGGCCAAGGCGCGGGCGGGGGAGAAGACCGACGAGCTGTGGGCCGAAGCGGGCAGGCTGGGCTACCTCGGCGTGGCCGTGCCGGAGGAGTACGGCGGCGGTGGCGGGGGCATCGGCGACCTGGCGGCGGTGTGCGAGGAACTGGCCGCCGCGGGCTGCCCCATGCTGCTCGTGGTGGTGTCGCCGGCGATCTGCGCGACCGTCATCGCGCGGTACGGCACCGACGCGCAGAAGCGGCGCTGGCTGCCCGGTTTCGCCGACGGCACGACGAAGATGGCGTTCGCCATCACCGAGCCCGACGCCGGCTCGAACTCCCACCGGCTCGCCACCGCGATCCGGCGCGAGGGTGACGAGTGGGTGCTGTCGGGCGGCAAGTACTACATCTCGGGGGTGGACGAGGTGGCGGCCGTCCTGGTCGTCGCGAGGCACGTCGACGCCGCCGGCCAACGCCTCATGCCGTCGCTGGTGATCGTGCCGACCGACGCCCCCGGCTTCACCTACCAGCACATCCCGATGGAGGTCGTGTCCCCGGAGAAGCAGTTCACCTGCTTCTTCGACGACGTGCGCCTGCCGCTGGACGCGCTGGTAGGGGCCGAGGACGCCGGGTTGGCCCAGCTGTTCGCCGGGCTCAACCCGGAACGGATCGTGGCGGCCTCCTTCGCCACCGGCATGGCCCGCCGCGCCCTGGACCAGGCGACCGAGTACGCCCGCACGCGATCCGTGTGGGGCACGCCCATCGGTGCTCACCAGGGTGTCGCGCATCCGCTGGCGCAGTGCGCGATCCAGGTCGAACTCGCTCGGCTGATGACCCAGAAGGCCGCGGCTCTCTACGACGCTGGAGAAGACCGGGCTGCGGGTGAGGCGGCCAACATGGCCAAGTACGCGGCGGGGGAGGCGGTGGCGGCGACGGTGGACCAGGCCATCCAGGTGCACGGCGGGAACGGGCTGTCGTCCGAGTACGGACTCGGCGCCCTGCTCGCCGCGTCCCGGCTGTCCCGGATCGCGCCGGTCAGCCGCGAGATGATCCTGAACTTCGTGGCACAGCACACGCTGGGGTTGCCGCGCTCCTACTGAGTCAGGCCCACTGCCAGCGCAGTCCCACCACACCGGGGCCGAAGTCCAAGGCAACGGCGTACGCGTAGCCCCAGGTGTCCACCGGGGTTTCGCGCACGTCGGTGGCTTCGCCACCGGTCAGATCGGTGGTGAACTGCTCGCAGCGCACGGGACGGCACCGCGAGTCGTACCGGACTTCCAGCACGTACTCCCGGACCGGGTGCCGGAACCTGCGCGAGTAGGTGTCGTCGAACGTCGGGTGGTGCGGTGCGACGTGGATGAGCTCGTACTCCACGGCGGTGCGCTCTCCCCTGCGCAGCGGCCGGTCGAACAGCAGTTCGGCGATCATCAGACCGTTGCGCGGATCGGCGGAGACCCGCCCCAGTCTGCACGACCGCAGGGTGCCGATCACCGGCAGCGGGTCACCGGGCAGCCGGGTGTCGTAGCCCAGCAGTACCCGGTCCACCCCCGCCCGCTCGGCTCGCAGCACCTGCCGCGACCGCACCCGGCGGGTGCTGCCGTCCATCGCCAACTCGACCTGGTCCCGCAGGCTGAGTCGGGTCAGGTCCTGGTCGGTGGTGGTGTCCACGTCGGCCAGCAGTTCGGCCATCGACTCGTAGTCGCCGGCCTCCGCCCAGCCCTCCGGCCCGGTCATGCGCAGCCGCGGCCGCGCCTTCCCGCGCGGGCGGGGCGGTCCCAGCAGGGTGCTCAGCCCTCCTTCTCCGACCTCCAGGATCTCTTCGAGGTGTCCGACTGCGGTCAGTGAGTCGGGCCGTTCCGGGCGGCGTCGCCCGGACTGCCAATAGCTCAGCGCGGCGATGCTGACCGCCACGCCGCGTGACCGCAGCTTGTGCTGGATGCGTTCCAGGCTCAGTCCTTTCGCCCGGATCGCTGATCGCAATGCGTCCGCGAAGGGGTCCGCTCCTGCGTCGATACGTCGGGGATCGCGTACCCGCGATTCCGGTCCGACGACTGGCGTAGGCATCTCCGCTCCGTTCTCCCGAGGACAAGGCGAGCGACGTTATCGTGCGAAATGATGCCAGCGGTACAGCCGATCGGGTTTCCCGACGTGAATTTAACCGAATCGGCGGGCAAAATCCGGCCGGCCGTGGAATGTTTGAATTCTCATTAACAGCAGTGGTGTGAAGGACCGACTCCCGGCAGACGTCCCACCGGCGCTGGGTCGTCTGGTCGCTTCCGGGTACCCGAACCGCCGCATAGCCTCATCGACGTGGGGTGATGCCGGGCACACCCCGCGCGGCCGAGGCTTCCGCCCCTTTGGCGCGGGCGGGCGTCGGGGGCCGTTCCCTGCGAAGAACGGACAACGCGTATGCGCGAGCTCAGCCGGTGGGCCGCACCGGCCGCCGGAGCGGTGCGGCCGGCCCTGGTCACACCGCTCGGGCAGGCCGCCGAGGACGCGATCCGGTCGGCCGCAACCGCCGAAGCGATCCCGAACGGCTACCCGGTGCAGCCGAAGGATTTCTCCACGGCGAGTGCGAACTCGCTCGCGGCGCGGTTCGGCGGTCGGGTGGAGCGCATTTTCTCCACGGCGTCGAACGGCTTCTCGGCCGCGTTGTCCGAGCGCGCCGCCAAGCGACTCGCCGCGGAACCGGCGGTCGAGTGCGTGAAGCAGCACCTGGTCGTGCGCGCGCCTTGGGCGACGCCCGCAGCGGCACCTCGATGGCGACCCCGCACGTGGTCGGCGTGGTGGCCCGCTACCTCCGGACCACCCTCCACGGCCTGATCCCCCTGTGAGACGGGAACCCCGGCGTGCCACCCGCGCCGGGGTTCCCCATCCCCGCAAAGGAAAGCCGATGCGCAAGCTGTTACCCGGCCTGGCCGCCGCCACCCTCACCGCCGCGGTTGTGGCCACGCCCGCCGAAGCCGAGGGCGCGGTCCGGCATGCGGGCTCGGCGTGGGCGGTGCCCGGGAGCTACATCGTGAAGCTGGCGGACGTGTCGGCGTTCGGTGATGTGGCGTCCCGGTTTTCCGGGCAGGTCGAGCGGATGTTCTCGGGACCGTTCAAGGGTTTCTCGGTGCGGTTGAGCGAGAAGCAGGCCCGGCGGCTGGCCGCCGATCCGGCGGTGCAGTACGTCGAGCAGGACCAGGTCGTCCGGGCCGGTCCGATCACGCAGACCGGCGCGCCGTGGGGGCTGGACCGGATCGACCAGCGCAACCTGCCGCTGGACACCCGGTACAGCTACACGTCGACCGGCGCCGGGGTCACGGTGTACGTGATCGACACCGGTATCCGGGTCACGCACCAGGAGTTCGCCGGCGGTCGGGCGTTCCACGCCTGGGACGCGGTGGACGACGATCCCGTCGCCCAGGACGACAACGGCCACGGCACGCACGTCGCGGGCATCATCGCGGGCCGGGTGCACGGGGTGGCCAAGGGCGTGCGCGCGGGGGCCGTGCGGGTGCTGGACGCCCAGGGCAGCGGCACGATCTCCGGTGTCATCGCGGGCGTGGACTGGGTGACCCGCAACGCGCAGAAGCCCGCCGTGGCCAACTTCAGCCTCGGTGGGGGAGTGTCGAACGCACTGGACAACGCGGTGCGCGCGATGATCGGCTCCGGCGTGACCGCGTCCGTGACGGCGGGCAGCTCCGGCAGCGGAACGATCAACACGTCGCCGGCGCGGGTCACCGAAGCGTTGGTGTCCGGTGCTTCCACCCAGACCGACGCGCGTGCGTCGTACTCCAACCACGGCTCCGGCGTCGACCTGTTCGCGCCGGGAATGGCCGTCACCGCCGCCTGGCACACCAGCGACACCGCGCTCAACACGTTGAGCGGCACGTCGATGTCGACCGGGTTCGTGTCGGGGGTGGCCGTGCGGTACCTGCAATCCGATCCGGCGGCGACACCGGCCCGGGTGCACGCGGAACTCGTGAACGAGGCGACTCCGCTGCCGTGGGGCGGACGGCTCCTGTACTGGTCGCCGATCAGGTAGTACCCCGCGGCACGTGACCCGTGTCGCGGTTCCCTGCGAAACCCTGCGAAGGAAGATCCCATGCGCAAGTTGTTGTCCGGCCTGGGCATAGCCGCCCTGGCCGTCGGTTTTTCGACCGTGCCCGCCCAGGCTGAGGGCGCGGTCCGGCATGCGGGCTCGGCGTGGGCGGTGCCCGGGAGCTACATCGTGAAGCTGGCGGACGTGTCGGCGTTCGGTGATGTGGCGTCCCGGTTTTCCGGGCAGGTCGAGCGGATGTTCTCGGGACCGTTCAAGGGTTTCTCGGTGCGGTTGAGCGAGAAGCAGGCCCGGCGGCTGGCCGTCGACCCGGCGGTGCAGTACGTCGAGCAGGACCAGACCGTGCGGGCGTACACCACGCAGACCAACGCGCCGTGGGGGCTGGACCGGATCGACCAGCGGAAACTGCCGCTGGACACCAAGTACAGCTACACGTCGACCGGGCGCGGCACCACCGCGTACGTGATCGACACCGGTATCCGGGTCACGCACCAGGAGTTCGGCGGCCGGGCCTGCAACGGTTGGGACGCGGTCGACAACGACGACGTGGCCCAGGACGACAACGGCCACGGCACGCACGTCGCGGCGCTCATCGCGGGCCGGACCTACGGCGTGGCCAAGCAGGCACGGGTGTGCGGCGTACGGGTGCTCAACGGTGCCGGCAGCGGCACGACGGCGGGCGTCATCGCGGGCATCGACTGGGTGGCGCGCAACGCGCAGAAGCCCGCCGTGGCGAACCTGTCGCTCGGCGGCGGCGTGTCCACCGCCCTGGACGACGCGGTGAGCAAGCTGATCGCCTCCGGCGTGACGGCGTCCGTCACCGCCGGCGGGAGCAACGCCGACGCCGTCAACAGCTCGCCGGCGCGTGTGCTGGAGGCGCTCACGTCCGGCTCGTCCACGACCACCGACACCAAGACGACGTTCTCCAACTACGGCAAGGTCGTCGACGTGTACGCGCCGGGCATGAACATCCAGTCCGCGTGGCACACCAGTGACACCGCCGTGAACACGTTGAGCGGCACGTCCATGTCGACCGGGTTCGTGTCCGGTGTGGCACTGCGCTACCTGCACCTCAACCGCACGGCGACACCGGCGCAGGTGCACACCGAGATCGTGCGCGCGTCCACGCCGCTGTCGTGGGGCAACCTGCTCTACTGGCCGCCCGCGAGGTGATCCGTCGGGGCGAGGTCGTGTCGCATCACGACCTCGCCCCCGTCGACCTCGCCGGTCTCGACGAACCCGAACGCCCCGTACAGGCCGTGCGCCACGGCGTTGCCCGGCACCAGGCTCAGCGACAGCTGCGTGCGGCCTTCGGAACGCGCGATGTCCGCGATGGCGGCCAGTCCCTTGCGCCCCAGCCCACGTCCTTGCGCCCTCCGGTCGATCATGAAGCGGACGATGTGGAGGTCGTGCGGCTCGTCCCGGTGGAGCAGTGTGAAGCCGACCAGGTCGTCACCGGAGTACATCGCGAGCGGCTGCATCTTCGGCCGGTGGATCCACGCGTCCGCGATGGAGCGCAGGTTGGACGCGACGAATCCGCGCTGCTCCTCGTGGACTTCGAGGTCGATGACGGCGCGGTAGTTGTCCTCGGTGACGGGTTCGAGACGCATGTCGGGAAACTAGCGGCACAGTCCCAGCACGTCTCTCGGAATCCGGGAAAGTGCAGGTCAGGGGTCTTCTTCACCGTCCTGTGATAACTGGCAATCTTTCACACTTGGCGGCTGTGCGGACGGGCTGCTTATGTTGGTGACTGTCAGCGAGGGCAAGGTGGCCCATTGTCACACCCACTCCCTGCGTGCTGCCCGTGGGTGGATGGTCCGGCCACCGCATCGAGAACGGAAACGTCATGCGACAGTCACGACAGGTCCGGTTCCTGGCCGGTATCGGCGCGACGGCCATCGCCGCCGCAGCGAGCACCCTGTTGGCTTCCCCCGCTCAGGCCGCCGAAGGAGAGATCCGCGCCGCCGACGCGGCGGAGAAGGTGCAGAACAGCTTCATCGTCAAGCTCAAGGACGGCACGACGGCCGGCGCCGAGTCGTTGGCGGCCCAGTACGGCGGCAAGGTCGACCGCGAGTTCCGCAACGCGCTGCGCGGCTTCACCGTCTCGCTGCCCGAGTCGGCGGCCAAGCGCCTCGCCGCCAACCCGGCCGTCGAGTACGTCGAGCAGGACCAGGTCTTCCACGTGACGACCACCCAGACCAACCCGCCGTCGTGGGGTCTCGACCGGATCGACCAGCGCAACCTCCCGCTCGACTCGTCGTACAGCTACACGTCGACCGGTTCGGGCGTGAACGTCTACGTGGTCGACACGGGCGTGCGCATCAGCCACCGCGACTTCGGCGGCCGGGCGAAGAACGGCTACGACGCCGTCGACCGGGACAACGTCGCCCAGGACGGCCACGGCCACGGCACCCACGTCGCCGGAACCGTTGCCGGTGGGCAGTACGGCGTGGCGAAGGGCGCCACCATCCACGCGGTGCGCGTCCTGGACAACGCCGGCAGCGGCACGACCGCCGGCGTCGTGGCGGGCATCGACTGGGTCACCCAGAACCACGTGAAGCCCGCCGTGGCGAACCTGTCGCTCGGCGGCGGTGCGTCCACCGCGATCGACGGCGCCGTGCGCCGTTCCATCTCGGCCGGCGTCACCTACGCGATCGCGGCCGGCAACAGCAACACCAACGCCGGCAGCTCGTCCCCGGCGCGCGTCACCGAGGCCATCACCGTGGGCGCCACCGAGCGCACCGACGCCCGTGCCAACTACTCGAACTACGGCTCCGTGCTCGACATCTTCGCCCCTGGCTCGGGCATCACGTCCTCGTGGAACACCGGTGACACGGCGACCAACACCATCTCCGGCACCTCCATGGCCACCCCGCACGTGGCCGGCGCCGCTGCCAGGTACCTCCAGAACAACCGCTCGGCCACGCCCGCCCAGGTAGCGAGCTACCTGGTGGGCCAGTCCACCCCGAGCAAGGTCACCAGCCCCGGCTCCGGTTCCCCGAACCGCCTGCTCTACCTGGCCCCCACCGCCTGACCCGAGCCGGACCGAACCACCGAACCACCCGAACCAAACCCCGAAGGGCCACCTCCGCCACACACGGAGGTGGCCCTCCCTTTTCCGTCCTCCAACGACCTCCCGCCAACCCCCGGCCCACCCGCCCACCCGACCGCCGGCAGCCGCGCGCCAGCGCACACCTCTGCCTTGCTGTGTGTCATCCCCGTATGGCCTGCGCGCAGCGAACCGCACTTGTCCAGGGAATGCAAGCACGCTTTTCGCTTGCATTCCCTGGACAAGTGCGGTTGTCTTTGACCAGGACATGCGGGGATGACACACAGCCTGCTTGCATCTTTTAAGCTTTGGGGAGATCCTTGGCGGTCTGCCCGTCCGGCGAGGACTCTTTTCATACTTGGCGCCACACGGTTCTTTGTAGCAAGAGGATCTTCGTAGCAAGAGCTTGAAAAGCGACGCTCGCCGCTTGGCAGACCTCCGGGGAGGAAAAACGGAAGGGCGTCGTGTTCTCCCCGCATGGCCTGTCAAAGACCACCACGCTTGTCCAGGGAGGTCAAGCGAAAAGCGTGCTTGACCTCCCTGGACAAGCGTGGTTGCCCTGCGGGCAGGCCATACGGGGAGAACACGAGGCCAGGGGTCTGTGCAGTGCGTGCACAAGCGGAGGGCGGGAGGAGCGGGCAGGCGGATCCCGCAGCAGACCGGGCAGGCGGAGGGGCGAGCGGGCAGGCGGCAAGCGGGTGAGCGTGGAAGCGGCGCGGCTTGAGGTAAAGGTGCGCGGGCTATTTCTCGGTGATGGTGGTGAGCTTCAGTTCCTTGACCGGCTTGCCGTCCGTCTCGCTCTGTACGGCGACGACTCCGCCGGCCGCGACCTTGTCCAGAACGTCCATGCCGCGCGTCACCTTTCCCAGCACGGGGTAGTGCGACGGGAATTCACTGTCCTTGTAGACGATGAAGAACTGGCTGCCGTTGGTGCCCGGGGTGGACCGGTTCGCCATTCCGATGACACCGCGTTCATAGCCACCGGTCTTGGCATCCGGGTCGTCGTACTTGTAGCTCGGGCCGCCCTGCCCCAGGCCGGTCGGGTCACCGCACTGGATGATCCAGATGCCGGCGGTCACCATTCGGTGGCACTTGTTGCCGTGGTAGAAGCGTTCCTGCACCAGGTGCTTGAAGCTGTGCACGGAACAAGGGGCCGACGCCGCGTCCATGGTGAACTCGATGTCGCCCTGGCTGGTGTCCACGCTGAACACGACCTCGCCCTCGGCGGGCACCCGGTCCCCGTCCGGCAGGTCGACCTGCTTGGTGTCGCCGTCGCCGGCGACGGACTTGTAGTCGCACTTGGTCATCGGCACCTCGGGCAGGGGACCTGCCACGGGTGTTCCCTGGACGGTGTAGGCGCACCCGGTGGTCAGCAGGACCATCACGGCACTCAGCAGCAGTCGTCTGGCCACTTGAGGATCTTAGGGTCCGGCAACACCCCCGCGAACGCGTTGGGCAAACCTGGTGGCGTCTTCCGGGGAGTCGTTGGCTAGCCTTGACGACCAGTCGTTGTTCCGCTAGACCACGTCGGCCGAGCCGACTCCCGAACCCGAGGAGAGCAGTACCCGTGATGCGCACGCACGAGGCCGGGACGCTCCGCGCCGAGCACGCCGGGCAGTCCGTCACCCTGACCGGGTGGGTGGCCCGCAGGCGCGATCACGGCGGCGTGATCTTCATCGACTTCCGTGACGCCTCCGGGATCGCGCAGGTCGTGTTCCGGGAAGGGGAGATGGCCGAGCGCGCCCACCGGCTGCGCGCCGAGTTCGTGGTGAAGGTCGTCGGCGACGTCCACCGCCGGCCCGAGGGCAGCGAGAACCCCGACCTGCCGACCGGCGACATCGAGGTCTACGCCTCCGAGCTGGAGGTGCTCAACGAGGCCGCGCCGCTGCCGTTCCAGTTGGACGAGCACCTGGAGGTCGGCGAGGAGGCCCGCCTCAAGCACCGCTACCTGGACCTGCGCCGCAGCGGTCCGGCGAAGGCGATGCGGCTGCGCAGCGAGGCCAACCGGATCGCCCGCGAGGTGCTGCACGCGGCGGACTTCGTGGAGGTGGAGACCCCCACGCTGACCCGCTCCACCCCGGAGGGCGCGCGCGACTTCCTGGTCCCCGCCCGCCTGCGCCCCGGTTCCTGGTACGCCCTGCCGCAGTCGCCGCAGCTGTTCAAGCAGCTGCTGATGGTCGGCGGCCTGGAGCGGTACTACCAGATCGCCCGCTGCTACCGGGACGAGGACTTCCGCGCGGACCGGCAGCCGGAGTTCACCCAGCTCGACATCGAGATGAGCTTCGTCGAGCAGGACGACGTGATCGCCCTCGGCGAGCAGATCATCACCGCGCTGTGGAAGGACCTCGCCGGCCACGAGATCCGGCAGCCGTTCCGCCGCATCTCCTACGCCGAGGCGATGGACAAGTACGGCTCGGACAAGCCGGACCTGCGCTTCGGCCTGGAGCTGACCGAGCTCACCGAGTACTTCAAGGACACCCCGTTCCGGGTCTTCCAGGCGCCGTACGTGGGCGCGGTGGTCATGCCCGGCGGTGCGGACCAGCCGCGGCGCACGCTCGACGCGTGGCAGGAGTGGGCCAAGCAGCGCGGCTCGAAGGGCCTGGCCTACGTCCTGGTCAACGAGGACGGCACGCTCGGCGGTCCGGTCGCCAAGAACCTGTCCGACGCCGAGCGGGACGGCCTGGCCAAGGCGGTGGGCGCGAACCCCGGCGACTGCGTGTTCTTCGGTGCGGGCGACCCGGACGGCGCACGGGCGCTGCTGGGCGCGGCACGGGTGGAGATCGCGAACCGGATCGGGCTCATCGAGGAGGGCTCCTGGTCGTTCGTGTGGGTCGTGGACTTCCCGATGTTCGAGGCCACCGACAAGATCGGTGACGACGTGGCGGTCGGCAGCGGCAAGTGGACCGCGCTGCACCACGCGTTCACCTCGCCCACCCCGGAGTGGCTGGACCGCTTCGAGGAGGACCCCGGCAACGCCAAGGCCTACGCCTATGACATCGTCTGCAACGGCAACGAGATCGGCGGCGGCTCGATCCGTATCCACCGCGCGGACGTGCAGCAGCGGGCGTTCGAGGTGATGGGCATCGGCGCGGAGGAGGCGCAGGAGAAGTTCGGCTTCCTGCTCGACGCCTTCAAGTACGGCGCCCCGCCGCACGGCGGCATCGCGTTCGGCTGGGACCGGATCACCATGCTGCTGGCCGGCGCGGACTCGATCCGCGAGGTCATCGCGTTCCCGAAGAGCGGCGGCGGCTACGACCCGCTGACGGCCGCGCCCGCCCCGATCACCGCGCAGCAGCGCAAGGAAGCCGGGGTCGACGCCAAGCCGCAGCAGTCGGCGCAGCAGCAGTCGGCACAGCCCAGGTCGTAGGTCCGGCGGACGCGGGCGAGGCGGTCGGGCACAGTCATGGCCATGCTCCACTTGCGGGCCGTGTGCCCGATCGACCGCACCGACCAGGTGCTGGCCGCGCTCAAGGAACACCCCGGTGTGGCGCACGTCCTGCTGTTCCGGGGCGCGGCCGTGGACCCGGCCGGTGACGTGGTGGAGGCCGACCTCGCCCGTGAGGCCACCGACGAGGTGGTCGACGCGCTGTGCGGCCTCGGCATCGACCGCCGCGGCGGCGTGACGCTGGAGCAGATCGACACCGCGCTGTCGGACGCGGCCGACCGGGCGGAGGAGGCCGCGCCCGGTGAAGGCGCGGACGCCGTGGTGTGGGAGGAGCTGATCGCCCGCACCGGCGAGGAGTCCCGGCTCAACGTCACCTTCCTGTCGTTCCTCACCATCGCCTGCCTGCTGGCGGGGGTGGGCGTGGTGACGAACTCGCCGGTCACCCTGGTCGGCGCGATGGTCGTGGGGCCGGAGTTCGGGCCGCTGGCCGCCATCGCGGTCGGGCTGGTGCTGCGGCGCGGCGACCTGGTGCGGCGGGCCGGGCTGGCGCTGGCGGTCGGCTTCCCGCTGGCCATGCTCGTCACGTTCGGCGGCGCGGTCGTCGGGTCGTACACCGGGCTGTTCGACCGGGACATGGTGCTGGCCGCCCACCAGGCGGACTTCGTGTTCGAAGTCGGGCCGTTCTCGCTGATCGTGGCGCTGCTGGCGGGTGCGGCGGGGATGCTGTCGATGACGTCGGCCAAGTCGGCGGCGCTGGTCGGGGTGTTCATCTCGGTGACGACCGTGCCCGCGGCGGGTTACGCGGCGATCGCGGCCGTGCTGGGCGAATGGGCCATCTGCGGCATGTCGGTGCTCCAACTGGGGGTGAACCTGGTCGGGATCGTGGTGGCCGCGGCCGCCGTGCTGGGGCTGCGCAACCGGCGCAAGCGGACTCGTGACCTGGGGAGACCGCTTTCCCACGGCTGACATCCACCGCTGTTCCCGCGATGTGGGACGGGCGTGCCGGACACCGGACTTGGTTGCAGTATCGACAAACGGTGGTCGAACCGTGCATATGAGCACTACCGTCACGGTGCCCGGACGGGTTCTGTCAGGTCGGTGGCCACCGGGGTAGGGTCGGAGGGGATGAGCGTGGAGATCACCGCCGGCCCGGCGGACATCGACGACGCCGCCGACTCCGACCTGATCGCAGCGGTGGCGGCTGCCGAGTCCGTGTTGAGCGGGCGGTTCGGCGCGCCGGTGCGGCTGGCTGATCCCGAGCGGCTCGGGGGAGCGGGCCGGTCCGTGGTCGTCCGGGTGCGGGTGGCGTCGACGCCGTTCTCGTTGCCCCGGACGCTGGTCGTGAAGCGCTACCCGTCGGCGATCGCCGACCGCGACCCGTTCGCGCACGAGGCGGTGTCGCACAAACTGCTCACCGCGCTGCCCGGCGAGGACCGGCTGACCCCCGAACTGGTCGCGCAGGACAACGGCAAGCGGCTGGTCGTGCTGGAGGACCTGGGCAAGGCCCCCCGGCTGGCCGAGAAGCTGCTCGGCCCGGACGCGCGGGCCGCCGAACGCGGCCTGCTGTCCTGGGCGCACGCGATGGGCCGGCTGCACGCCACGACGGCGGGCCGGGACGCGGACTTCGACGCGCTGATGCGGCGGCAGGGCAGCCAGTGCTGCGCCGACCCGATCGCGGTGGACGTGCACGCGGCGCTGGCCGGGCTGCCGCGGCTGCTGGCCGAGTCGCTGGCGGTGGACACGCCGCCGGCGGTGGTGGAGTTCGCCGAGCAGGCGGTGCGCGGGTTCGTCACGTCCCGGCGGCGTGCGTTCAGCCCGTCCACGTCCTGCCCGGACAACCACCTGGTGACCAGCAAGGGCGTGCGGTTCCTGGACTTCGAGGGCGGCTGCGTCCGGGACGTCGTGTTCGACGCGGCGTGCCTGCGGGTGCCGTTCCCGTCCTGCTGGTGCCCGTACGGGCTGCCGGCCGGCATGTCCGAGGCGATGGTGGCGGCGTGGCGGGCCGAGGTCGGCTCGGTGTGGCCGGACCTGGACGACGACGCGGTGTTCCTGCCCCGGCTGCTGGAGGCGCAGTTCCTCTGGGTGTGGCTGGGCACCTGGCGCGGGCTGCCCGGCCTGGACTCGGCGCTGCCGTCCGGGCACCGGCCGCTGGACTCGCCGCCGCGCAGCACGGTGCTCACCACGCGGTGGATGCGGCTGCGGACGGATGCGCTGGCGCTGGGCGAGAAGCACGTGGCGGCGCACGCCGAGGCGATGATCTCGGCGTTGCTCTCCCGGTACGGGTCGGCGGCCGCGGAACTGCCGCTGTACCCGGCATTCCGGTAGCGTTCCGCCGCCTGTTCCCGAGCGGACACGTCGCTGCGCGATGGTCGTCGGGTGGCCAAAGCGGTGCGAAGCCTGGTGGTCCTGGGGGATTCGACGGCGGTCGGGGTCGGCGACCCGGTCCGTGGCGGGTGGCGGGGTGTCGGTCCGCTGCTCGCGGCGGCCTTCCCGGAGGCGCGCTACCTGAACCCGTCGTTCCCCGGCGCGCGGGTGGCGTGCGTCCGGTCCGAGCAGTTGCCGAACGCGTTGCGGGCACGTCCCGACGCGGCGGTGCTGTTGGTGGGCATGAACGACACGCTCCGGTCCGACTTCGACGCCGTCCGGCTGCACGAGGACCTGGACGCGATCGTCGGTGGACTGGTGGCGGCGGGCGCGTCCGTGGTGACCGTGCGGTTCCACGACCACAGCCGGGTGTTCCGGCTGCCCGGCGCGTTGCGCAGAGCGCTGTCCGCGCGGATCGCCGAGCTGAACGAGGTGATCGACGCGGTGGTGCGGCGGCACGGCGTCGGGTGCGTCGACCTGGGCCTGCTGGACGGCGCGTACTCGTCGGACACCTGGGCGGTGGACCGGCTGCACCCGTCCGAGCTGGGGCACCGGAAGCTGGCGCGGGCGTTCGCGAACCGGTTGGCGGAACAGGGTTGCGAGGTCGTCCGGCCGGTCGGTCTGGAGTGCACGGGCGGCATCACGATCACCCCGTTGCACCACCTGGGGTGGCTGGTGTTCAAGGGCGTCCCGTGGCTGTGGCGGCGGGGCGGGGACTTGCTGCCGTACGCGGCGGCCGTCGTGCACCGGTCCTGGACCGGTGCGGCGGAGAAGGGGGCGGTGGCCGTGGCCGAAGTCCGCGGCCACCGCCCGGTCGAGGCGGAACGGGCTAGCTGAGCTTGTAGACGGTCCGGTCGCCGATCTTCACGGGCTGGTGGTTGTCCGCGACCCAGGTGGCGATGTCGCCGTTGCCGGCCGGACCGCCCATCTGCCCGCCGGAGACGAAGTAGCCGATCCGGCCGTCCGCGACGTACTGCCGGAACTCCTCCAGCGTCGGTGCGGGGTCGCCGCCGCTCCAGCCGCCGATGCCGATGACGGCCTTGCCGCTGGACAGCGACAGGCTCGCGGCGGCCTGCGCGCTGATCGCCGCGGCGGCCCACGTGCCGGTGGTGGCCTTGAGCAGGTCGGTCAGCTCCTCCGGGATGCCCTCGGCCTCGCCCGAGGTCCGCATCCCGCCGTCACCGCCCTGTCCGGTCGTGTACGCGGCGGGACCGGACATCGGGATCGAGCCGCCGTGCGCGGTCCCGGCCGTCGCGACACCGAACGCCACCGACGACAGCAGCGCCGTGACGACGGCGATCGCGGCGGTCCGCTTGACCCCCATGACGATCGCGGTGGTGACCACGACGGTCAGCGCCAACACCGCCCACCGCAGCGCGGGCAGCCACTCCGGGTACCGGACGAGCAGCGAGAAGCCCCAGAAACCGCACGCCGCGACCATCGCGGCCAACGCCACGCGGACCGGCAGGTGCGCCCGTCCCCGCCACATCTCCCTTCCCGCGATCGCCACGATCGCGGCCACGCCCGGTGCGACGGCCACCGTGTAGTAGGGGTGCGTGATGCCGCTCATGAGGCTGAACACGATGCCGTTGACCAGAACCCACAGGCCCCACGACAACAGCGCGGCCCGCGTGCGGTCGGTACGAGGCGCGCGGCGCGTGAACCACAGTCCGGCCAGCACACCGACGATCGCGGCGGGCAACAGCCACGAGACCTCCGCGCCCATGCCGGCGCCGAACAGCCGGCCGATGCCCGCCTCGCCGCCGAAGGCGGTGTTCCCGTTGCCGTCGCCGACCACCACCCCGTTGCCGCCGCCCCTGCCGCCGCCGAAGATGCGGCCCAGACCGTTGTAGCCCATGGCCAACTGCCACAGCGAGTCGGTCCTCGAACCACCGATGTACGGTCGGGAAGCGGTCGGCCACAGCTCGACCAGGGCGATGAACCAGCCGGCCGACACGACGACCGCGACCCCCGCGCCCACCAGGTGCAGGAGCCGCTTGCCCAACGTGGTCGGCGCGGCCAGCAGGTAGGCCACCGCGAAGCCGGGCAGCACCGGCAACGCCTGCCCCATCTTGGTCAGGAACGCGAACCCGACCGCCACACCGGCCAGCGCCAGCCACTTCCACGACGCCTTCTCCAGCGCCCGCACCGTGCAGTAGGCGCCCGCCACCATCAGCAGTGTCAGCAGCGCATCCGGCAGGTTGAACCGGAACATGAGCACCGCCACCGGGGTCGACGCGAGCGCGGCTCCCGCCAGCAGCCCGGCCACCGCGCCGGACGTGCGCTTCACCGTGGCGTACAACAGCCACACCGCCAGCACGCCTTCGACCGCCTGCGGAGCGAGGACGGTCCAGCTGGAGAACCCGAAGATCCGGGCGGACAGCCCGCTGACCCACAGCGCGGCGGGCGGCTTGTCGACCGTGATCACGCCGCCCGCGTCCAGTCCGCCGAACAGCCACGCCGTCCAGCTCTGCGCACCGGCCTGGGTCGCGGCGGCGTAGTAGCTGTTGCCCCAGCCCGAATCGGTGAGGTTCCACAGGTACAGCACGGCCGTGCCGGCGAGCAGCACCACCAGCGCGGGCGTGGTCCAGTTGCGACTCGTGGGCGGCGTGGCGTGGGTGGGGGACGGCGCCGTGAGAGTGGCGGTCATGACGTGGGCTCCAGGGGACGGTGGCGGAAGACCCAGTTGCGCAGCAACAGGAATCGCAGGACGGTGGCGAGCAGGTTGGCGCCCACGACGGCAGCGAGTTCGGCCGTGCCGCCGGGCGTGGAGAAGTGGTGCAGCAGGGCGAGTGATCCGCTGGTGAGCCCCAGTCCGAGACCGAACACGATCAGGCCTTCGAACTGGTGCCGACCCGCGCCGCGCCGGCCGCGCACACCGAACGTGAAGCGGCGGTTGGCTGCCGTGTTCCCGATCGCGGTCACCAGCAGGGCGACCAGGTTCGCGCCTTGCGCGCCCAGGCCCCCGCGCAGCAGCACGAACAGCAGCAGGTACGCGAGCGTGCTGGCCACACCGACAGCGGCGAACCGGACCAACTGCCGGAACAGGCCCTTCGGCACGCCGGGGGTCGCCGGCTCCAACGGCTCCCGGCCGAGCTGGGTGCGCAGCTCGCCGATCGGGATGCGGCCGGTGAGCAGGCCGCGCGCCACCCGTGCCACGCCCTTGAGGTCGGCGACGGCCGTGGCCACGATGTCCACCCGGCTGTCCGGGTCGTCCACCCAGTCCACCGGGACCTCGTGGATGCGCGCACCCGCCCGTTCGGCGAGCACCAGCAGTTCGGTGTCGAAGAACCAGCCGGTGTCCTCCACGTGGGGGAGCAGCCGCCGGGCGACGTCCGCGCGGATGGCCTTGAAGCCGCACTGGGCGTCGGAGAACCGGGCGGCCAGCGTGCCGCGCAGGATCAGGTTGTAGCAGCGGGAGACGAACTCCCGCTTGGGGCCGCGCACGACCCGTGCGCCACGGGCCAGCCTGCTGCCGATCGCCACGTCCGAGTGCCCGGAGATCAGCGGCGCGACCAGCGGTGCCAGCGCGGCCAGGTCGGTGGACAGGTCCACGTCCATGTAGGCCAGCACCTGGGCGTCCGAGGCCGACCACACCGCGGAAAGCGCTCTGCCACGCCCCTTCTCCGCCAGGTGGACCGCGACCACGTTCTCGATCTCGCCCGCCAGCTCCTCGGCGACCGCCCACGTGGTGTCCGTGCTGGCGTTGTCGGCGATGGTGATGCGGAACCGGTACGGGAAGGTCTGGGTCAGGTCGGCGTGCAGCTTCCGCACGCACGGCGCGAGATCGCGCTCCTCGTTGTACACGGGGACCACCACGTCGAGCACGGGGGTCGTCGTGAGCGTCGCGAGTGTCATGAGGTCAGCCTCGGTGGCTTCGCTGGGTGCGTCGTGTGTCATCGCTGTGCACCCGCTGTGAGGTCGTAGACGTCGACGCCGCCCACGGTCACGGCTTCGAAGGTGTCCTGCACCCACTCGGCGATCCGCTCGGAGGCGTCACTGCCCGTCTCGGCAGGCATCCCCGCACCGCCGAGGAAGTAATGAATGTGTCCACTTCGGACGTGTTCCTGGAACTCTTCGAGCGTCGGCGCGGGGTCCGTGCCGTTGAACCCGCCCACGGCCATCACCGGAACGCCACTGCCCAACTGGTAGCCCGCCGCGTTGTTCGAGCCGACCGCAGCCGCACCCCACCGGTACTTGCCGCTGTTCTCCCGCAACAGCCCGACCAGTTCCACGTCCGGCGTCGGTGCGCTGAGCAGACCACCGCCGTCGCGCCCGCCGCCGGGACCGATGAGCACCAGACCGCCGCCACCGCGCATCCCGTTGTCCGGTCCGGCACTGGGGACAGCCCCGGAATGCGGCGTCGCGGCCGTGGCGACCGAGTACGCACCCGGACCGAGCAACGCCGCCACCACAGCGATCGGCACCACGACCGCCGCCGGCGCGACCGTGGACAGGAACAGCCCCACCGCCGCCAGCAGCCCGAGGACGAGGACCGCCGCGGCCAGTCCCGGCGACCAGTCGAGCAGCAACAGGTAGCACTGGAGCGCGGTGATCGCGAGCGCCCCCGACAGCGCTGCCGCGGCACCGGGTTCCTGCCTTCGTCGCCACAACGCCGTCGCACCGATGCCGATGATCGCCCCGATGGCCGGCGCGAGAGCCACGGTGTAGTAGGCGTGGATGATGCCGTTCATGAAGCTGAACACCACGGCGGTGACCACCAGCCACCCGCCCCACAACGCCAGCCCCGTCCGCCGTCGGTGATCGGCCGCCCAGAAGCCCGCGATCAACAGCACCACGGCGGTCGGCAACAGCCACGCGATCTGACTGCCCATCTCCGCGCCCAGCAGCCGACTCCAGCCCGCCGACCCCCAGCCCCGGCCACCGCCGACACTGCCCACCTCGTCACCGGTCAGCCGGCCCAGCCCGTTGTAGCCCAACGCGAGTTCGAGCACGCTGTCGCTCTGCGACCCGCCGATGTGCGGCCGTGAGCCGGCGGGCACCAGCTCCACAGCCAGCACCCACCAGCCACCCGCCACGACCATCGCACCCGACGCGACCGCGAGGTGCCAGGCCTTCTTCCGGACCGCCGTCGGCGCAGCCAGCAAGTACACCAACCCGAACGCCGGCAGCACCAGGAACGCCTGCAACATCTTGGTCAGGAACGCGAACCCGACCGCCACACCCGCCAGCGCCAACCACTTCCACGAAGCCGTGCCGGTGGCCCGCACCGTGCAGTAGGCACCCGCGATCAACAGCAGCACCAACAGCGCGTCGGGATTGTTGAACCGGAACATCAACACGGCCACCGGCGTCAACGCCAACACCGCACCGGCGATCAGTCCGGCCGCCTCACCGGCGACGCGCTTCACCGCGGCGTAGAGCAAACCGACACTCGCCACACCCATCAAGGCCTGCGGAACCAGGATGCTCCAGGCGTTGACACCGAACAGCCTGGCCGACAGTCCCATCACCCACGTGGCAGCCGGCGTCTTGTCGACGGTGATCGAGTTGGCCGCGTCCGTCGACCCGAAGAACCACGCCTGCCAACTCTGCGCGCCCGCTTGGGCGGCGGCGGAGTAGTAGGCGTTGGCCCAGCCGGAGTCACCCAGACGCCACAGGTACAGCACCGCTGTCCCGGCCAGCAACAGCAACAGGGGTAGTCGCGCTCGCATGCCCTTGAGCGTGCTGCCGCGGACTGGGTGCCCCTTGTGCCTTCCCTGTGAGCCACCTGTGTGCTGTTACACCGGCAACTTCACCCTGAACCTCGTACGTCCCGGCCGACTGACGACCGACACCTCGCCCTCGTGCGCCGCAACCACCGCAGCCACGATCGACAACCCCAACCCCGTGCTACCCGCGGCCCGAGACCGGGACGTGTCACCTCGTGCGAACCTCTCGAACACCTCGGGCAGCAGCTCGGTCGGAATTCCCGGCCCGTCGTCCGTCACCGTCAACTCCACCGCGCCACCCCGAGACGTCCGCAACGCACGCAACGCCGTGGTCACCGTCGTTCCCGACGGCGTGTGCGTACGGGCGTTCGACAGCAGATTCGCCAACACCTGCTGCAACTTGTGCTCGTCCCCGTGCACCGTCAACGGCTCCGGCGGCAGCTCCAACCGCCAGTCGTGCTCCGGCCCGGCGATCCGCGCGTCACTCACCCCGTCCACGACGACCCGCGACAGATCGACCGGCTCACGCGCCAACGGCCGCCCGGCATCCAGCCGTGCCAACAACAACAGGTCTTCCACCAGCGACGTCATCCGCACCGCCTCGGACTCGACCCGACGCATGGCGTGGCCGATCTGCGCCGGCACCTCGTCCGTCGTCCGACGCGTCAACTCCGCGTAACCACGAATGGCGGCCAACGGCGTGCGCAACTCGTGACTCGCGTCCGCGACGAACTGCCGGACCCGCGTCTCGCTCTCGTGCCTGGCCGCCAGTGCATTCCCGACGTGGTCCAACATCCGGTTCAACGCGAGCCCGACCTGCCCCACTTCCGTGTCGGGGTCGGCGTCCTGCGCCGGCACCCGTTCGGCCAACGCCACTTCGCCCCGGTGCAACGGCAGTTCCGCCACCCGTCCCGCCGTGGCGGCCACCCGCTCCAACGGCCGCAACGTCTTCCGGATGATCAACGCCCCCGCGAGCGACACCGCGATCAACCCGGACAGCCCCACCCCGCCCACGATGAACCCCATGCGCATCACGATGCTGTCCACCGAGGCGAGCGGCAGGCCGGTGACCATGACGACGCCGTCCCGCATCCGGACCGCCATCACCCGGTGGTAGCCCAACTCCTCGCCCAGGAAGACGCTGTGGGGCCGGGCATCCGGCTTGACCGACGCCAACACCGCCATCTCGTCGTTGGGCAGCACCTCGGGATCGTCCCCGCCGGGCTTCAACCGCGCGGCGTCGATGTTGCCCGTGCGGATGAACGCCACCATCGTCCCCGGCCCGAACCCCGGGCGGTCCAACGGACTCGGCGGCGGCAACCCGGGAATCGGCGGCCCACCCCGCTCGACCCGGGCGGCGGCCTCGTACAGCTGCTGGTCGAGCCGGTCGACCAGGAAGTCCCGCAACGACAACACGGTGATGACGCCGATGCTGGTGCAGACGACCGCGATCAGCACCACCTGCTCGGCGATCAGCCGCGTGCGCAGCGACCAGCGCCTAGGGTGCAGACTTGAGGACATATCCCGCGCCCCGCATCGTGTGGATCATCGGCGCACGTCCCGCGTCGATCTTCTTGCGCAGGTAGGAGATGTACAGCTCGACGATGTTGGCCTGCCCGCCGAAGTCGTAACTCCACACCCGGTCCAGGATCTGCGCCTTGCTCAACACCCGCTTCGGGTTCCGCATCAGGAACCGCAACAGCTCGAACTCGGTGGCCGTCAACTCCACCGCCTGCCCACCGCGCCGGACTTCCCGCGTGTCCTCGTCCAGGACCAGGTCACCGACCACCAGCTCGGTGCCCGCGGACGCCTCGGTAACCCCGGTCCGCCGCAACAACCCGCGCAACCGCAACACGACCTCTTCGAGGCTGAACGGCTTCGTCACGTAGTCGTCGCCACCAGCCGTCAATCCCGCGATCCGATCCTCGACCGAGTCCTTGGCCGTGAGGAACAAAACCGGCAACCCCGGCACCTCGGCCCGCAGCCGCCGCAACACCTCGAGCCCGTCGAAGTCGGGCAGCATCACGTCGAGCACCACGACGTCAGGACGGAACTCCCGAGCCACCCGAACCGCCGACGTGCCGTCCGACGCGGTGCGGACCTCCCACTTCTCCATCCGCAGGGCCATCGACATCAGCTCGGCCAAAGTGGACTCGTCATCCACCACGAGAACCCGAACCGGACTCCCATCCGGCCGACGAAGCTCAAGAGAAACCACCGCACGCATTCCGACATCCTCAGCCCCGCCCTTGAGCCCACCCTGTGCCGACCCTGTGCAACACCTGTGAACCCGCCCACCGACCGCACCACACGCCCCCCCGCCCACGGCCCGCGCGCCCCCGCGCACGGCCCGCGCGCCCCCGCGCACACTCCTGCCCTGCGTGTCATCCCCGTATGGCCTGCCCGCAGGGAACCGCATGTGTCAAGGGCAGATCGACACCCGCGACCACCGCACCCCCATGATCGATCTGCCCTTGACGCATGTGGTTGTCTTTGACCTGGCCATACGGGGATGACACGCAGACCCACCGCCCTTCAAGGCTCGAAGAGCTTTGCAGGGCTCTTGTGGAGATCCTTGGCGGTCTGCCCGTCCGGCGAGGACGCTTTTCGCCCTTCACCCCTGCCCCCGCCACACCCCTGCCCCCGCCACACCCCTGCCCCAACCCACCACCGGCATCCACACAGCCAGTCCCCAACGGCCGCACAGCTCTCACACAGACAAGCCCGACACCGTGATCCCATGACTACCGAAACCGAGAACCCGACCTGGGGTGAGGCGCCGCCGCCCGAGGCCGCTGCTCCCGGACCGCGCTGGTCCGGCCGCAAGACCCTCGTCGCGGTCGCGGTCGCGGTGGGTATCGCCGCTGTGGGCGGTGGGGTCATCTACGCCGCGAGCAACTCCGAAGCCGCCCAGATGGGCATGGGCGGTCCGCGTGGCTACGGCATGGGCAAACCCGGGATGATGATCACCGGTCCCGGGCCGTTCGGCGACACCGCGCACGGCGAGTTCCAGAACGGCGAGATCACCGAGGTCAGCGACTCCTCCATCACCATCAAGAGCACCGACGGCTTCACCCGGACCTACAAGATCACCGACGACACCCGGGTCAACGGCGGGAATGGCGTCGGCAGCCTCACCGAGGGCGACACCGTCATGCTCGTCGCCGACGAGGAGAACACCGCCCAGACCGTCGTCGAGGGCGACTTCCGCAACGGTCGCGGCAACCGCCAACAGCCTCCCGGCGGCGACCAGGGCAGCGGCAGGAGCAACGACCAAGGCAGCGGCAAGAGCGACGACCAGGGGCAGCCCCCCACCCGCTAGACCCGGTAGAACTGTCCGGTATGAAGCGACTGGCGCTCTCGGCACCTCTTCCGGCACTTCTCGCAGCACCTCTCCCGGTACTGCTCTTGGCCACCCTCGCCCTGCTCGGCGCGGTGCCCCAGGCAGCCGCTCACACCGATCTCCTGAGCAGCGACCCGGCGAACGGGGCGACCCTGCCCCAGCCGCCCACCAAGCTGACGCTCACCTTCAGCGAACCGGTGCCCGCCGAGAGCGCCACAGTCACCGTCACCGCCCCGGACGGCTCCCAGTGGAAGGCCGGCGAGGTCTCCGCGTCCGGTGCCACCCTGACCATCCCGGTGGCACCGGACCCGGCCACCTCGGGCCAGTACGTGCTGAGCTGGCAGGTCGTCGCCCTGGACGGCGACTACGTCAGCGGCAAGACCACGTTCTCCCTCACCCTCCCGGCCACGGCCGTGCCGCCGACTCCGGCTCCCCAGCCCGCCACCCCCACGACCGCCCAGAACGGCACGTCCACCCCGCCATCCAACGAGCCGACCGCGCTGACCCTCTCCGCGTTCGCCTCAGCGCCGGCGACCACCCAGGCCTCAGCCTCCCAGGCCGCAACCTCCGAGGGCAGCGGTCTGCCGGTCTGGGTGTGGATCGTCGGCGCCTTGGTCCTGCTCGCGATCGGCGCTGCGGTCGCCCTGCGGCTCAAAGACCGCAAGTCCGGCGCTGAATAAGGTCACCCCATGACGGGGATCCCTCCAGCCCTCTCCACCTCAGCCGCTCTCACCCCACCCACCCGCCCCACCCGCCCGCCCGCCCCACCCACCTCAACCCCACATGCACCCTCACCCCTGCCGCACGCCGACCACCAGAAAGGGTGACCGCGTGACCGCCCCCGTCTCCCACGACGCCCCCCTTCCGGACGTGATCGCCCCCAACCTGGACGTCCTGTTCTGCGGCATCAACCCCGGCCTGCTCTCCGCCGTGAAGGGACAGCACTTCGCCCGACCGGGCAACCGGTTCTGGCCCGCCCTGCACCTGTCCGGCTTCACGCCCCGCCTGCTGAAACCCGCCGAGCAGGCCGAGCTGCTCGACTACCGCCTGGGCATCACGAACCTGGTCGCCCGCGCCACCGCCAAGGCCGACGAACTGTCCCCCGAGGAGCTCCGAGCCGGTGGCGCGAGGCTGATCGAACTGGCCGCGAACTACCGCCCCAAGGTCGTCGCGGTCGTCGGGATCACCGCCTACCGCACGGCTTTCGACCGCCGTAAGGCCAAGATCGGCCCGCAGCCCGAGCGGATCGCCGACGCCCGCCTGTGGGTCCTGCCGAATCCCAGTGGACTGAACGCCCACTTCCAACTCGCCGACCTGGCCGCCGTGTTCGGGGAACTCCGGTCAGAGGTTGCGCAGACCCCGTAGGACGCGTTCCATCAGCACCAGGTCCGGTCCGCCGGGCGCCGCCGCGTTCTGGTGCATCGTCAGCACCCCCATCGTGATCAGGTCGCTGAGCAGCACCCGGACCACCCCGAGCGGCAGCGAGAGCAGCGCCGACACCTCGGCCACCGAACGCGGGTACGCGCACAGCTCCACGATGGACCGCCGTTCCGGCCCGTTGTCCCGCATGGCGATCGCGACCCCGTTCTCCTCCAACGAGACCAGCGTCTCCAACCGCAGGTCGTAGTCGGACGACGTCCGGCCGCCGGTCCACGCGTACGGACGCACCAACGGCCCCGTCCACTCCTTCTCCGGCTCCGCCTCGCCCTCCGCATCCACCCCCGCGCCAACACCCGAACCGGAGCCGACACCCGAACCAACACCAGAACCAGTACGCGAAGTCGTCCCCGAAGCCGAAACCGAACCCGGCTCGTCATCCTCGAAGTAGCCGTGGAACGGCGCAGTCTCCTCCAGCGGTCCGTCCGCCTCCTCCGAGCGCCGACGCACCGCGCGCGAGCCGAACTGCGCCCCGGTGGAGCCGACTTGGCCACGCAGGAACCGCCGGCGCCCGGGCGCCGCGTCGCCGGAGGGTCGAGGGTCTGAGCTGCCGGTGCTCACAGTTCGACAACCGTAGACCCCAGCGCGTTCTGCTCACGTCAAACATGCTTCAACCTTGTGCGATCCCCCGTTACCGGGTGCACATGCGGTTGTACGGAACGTGTTGCGCGATGATGGCACGATGCGCATCCGCGAGGTGGAGATCTCCGACGACATGATCCGGCTCGGCCAGTTCCTCAAGCTGGCGGGCCTGGCGGAGAACGGCGCGCACGCCCGCGAGCTCGTGGAGGACGGCGAGGTCACGGTGAACGGCCGGGTCGAAGAACGGCGGGGCGCGCAGCTGCACGACGGCGATGTGATCGCGGTCGGCACGGACAAAGCCCGTCTGGTCGCGAACCGTTAGCGTGAACGCCGCTTCGCCACCCGCGAACACCGCCCCTCACCGCAGCCTCGCGCACATCCGCCTCGCACACATCCGCCCCCCACCGCCTCGCACACATTCACCTTGCACACATCGCACAGCCCGGCCACCTCCCGCACCCGGCGCCCCAGCCACCTCCCAGCGTCCTTCAACGCGGCGGCGAGCCCTGCACCCGGTACGCCCACTCCTCGTGCCAGCAGTGCGGGTACACCCGCGCTGGAAGTAGGCGCCCACGCTGTCGATCGGCGCCCGCTCCCGGTCGTGGTAGAGCAGCCAGTACGGCAGCACCGTCGCCACCACCCAGTTGACCAGCACCAACGGCAGGTAGAACGGCCCGAACAGACGCGCCTGGAACACGTGCACGGCCTCGTGGTCGTCCACACCCATGGCCACGCCCGCCTGCACCGGCCCGACGGTCGTGGCGAACCCCTTGATCACCCCGTCGCGCAACCCGATCGTGCCCCGACGCCTGCTGAACGCCCGATCGACCTCGTTCCCGCGCGCCAACGCGTAGAGCAGGAACGCCGCGCCCGCCACGGTGTTGGGCAGGCTCCACGTGGCGTCGATCACGCCCAGCACCAGGCCCCGACGCCCGCGCGGGTACAGCCGGGTGCGCCACGCGCATCCGCCGTGGAGCGCACCCAGCAGTCCGCCGATCACCAGCGCGACCACCACGGACCCATTGTGCCAGCGAAGTGAAGTAGGTCACTTCGGTTCACCGGGCGGTCGCAGACATTTGTGCCGCTGTGACCGGAAGTGGCCGGACCGTTGCTCCGAATAGCTGCTCCCCGCCTGTGAATGGGTGACAACACGGTGCCACCGCAGGGCGCTCGGCTTAGGGACTTAGGGCCCTTTTCGGACTGACTACGAACTGTCCCGGCACCCTCCGGAAACCCGGTGTAACGGATGCTGTCCCAGATTCGATGAATCTGCCCACGCGTGTGCGCGGGCCCGAGCCGGCCACCCACCGGCCACTGTGGACCGGGCCCACCTGGCGCTTGTCGGACCTTTCGCCCTCCGCCGATCCGGTGACCGCACGTCACGCGTCGGTACTCGTGAGTGCCCGATGGCGTGACCCCAGTAATCACCATCCGGGAAGCTGTTCACTGTCCGTGTAACGCCCTGCCTCGGCGCAGCGAATGACGGTTTGCCGAGGCGAAAAAACGCCGACCGCACATTTGCCGAACACACCACACGCGGGTCCGTCGGGGATGCCCTGCGAGGTTGCACGTCCGAACCGGCCTACCCGGGGAGCGCAGCGATGAGCGAGCAGGTCCAGCCCACGCGACACAGACAGGTCGCGGGGGTGACGTCGACCAACCGCACGACCCATCCCACCGTCAACAGCTGGGAGCCCGCCTACCGGTACGGCGTCATCGCCGCCGACATCGTGTGCACCGTCCTCGTGGTGGTGCTCGCGGGTGCGGTGCTGTCGGCCAACCACCTCACCTTCGGCCCGCTGCCGCTGCTCGGCCTGGAAGCGGTCACGGTGGCGATCGTGATCGGGTCGCTGTTCCTCAACCGCGTCTGGAACACCACGGTGCTCGGCCAGGGCGCGGAGGAGTTCCGCCGGCTGGGCCGCGGGCTGTTCGGCTCCGTGGTCGCGCTGGGGCTGGGCGCGCTGGCCGCCGGCCTGCCCGGTGCTCGGCTGTGGGTCTTCGTGGTCGGCCCGGCGATCGCCCTCGTCGCGTTCCCGGTCCGCTACCTGCTGCGCCGCCCCCTGCACCGGGCGCGCGGTGAGGGCAAGTGCCTGCTGCCGGTGCTCGCGGCGGGCAACGTCGACACCGTCAAGGACCTGATCAGCCGGACCCGGCGCGCGCCGCACCTCGGGTGGCGGGTGGACGCGGTGTGCACTGTGGACGGACGCGCGGAGATCGGTGTCGAGCTGGAGGGCACCCCGGTCGTCGGCCGGTTCAACGAGCTGGCCGAGCAGGTGCGCCGGGGCGGCTACCGGATCGTGGCCGTGACGCCGGACGCCTACTGGACGCCGCGCCGGCTCCAGCAGCTCGCCTGGGACCTGGAGGGCACCGGGGCCGAGATGGTCGTCGCCGCCGCCCTGATGGACTTCGCCGGCCCGCGCCTGCACGTCACCGGTGTGCTGGGGATGCCGCTGCTCCGGGTCACCGAGCCGTCGTTCACCGGATTCCGCCGGGTGGTCAAGACCCTGGTCGACAAGGTCGGCTCGTTCCTGCTGCTGTGCCTGCTGGCGCCGGTGCTGCTGGGGGTCGCGGTGGCGATCATGGTCGACACCAGGGGACCGGTGCTCTACAAGCAGCGCCGGGTCGGCAAGGACGGCAAGCCGTTCACCATCGTCAAGTTCCGCACCATGGTCACCAACGCCGACGCGCTGCGGGCCAAGCTGGAGAAGGTGAACGAGGGCGCGGGCGTGCTGTTCAAGATGAAGCACGACCCCCGCGTCACCGCCGTCGGCCGGGTGCTGCGCCGCTACTCGATGGACGAGCTGCCGCAGCTGCTCAACGTGCTCGCCGGCTCCATGTCGCTGGTCGGCCCGCGGCCTCCGCTGCCGGAGGAGAGCGCCAGGTACGCACCCGACGTGCGTCGCCGCCTGTTGGTCAAGCCCGGCCTCACCGGCCTGTGGCAGGTCTCCGGGCGCAGCGACCTGTCCTGGGAGGAGTCCGTCCGGCTGGACCTGCGCTACGTCGAGGACTGGTCGCTGGCGCTGGACGCGCTGATCCTGTGGAAGACCTTCCGGGCCGTCTTCGGCGGCCAGGGCGCCTACTGATGACCCGCCGACGTACGTCTCTTCCTGGAGGCGGCGACAAGGAGAGCGAGATGGACCAGCCGATCGGCATCGCCGTGATCGGCGCCGGGTACTGGGGACCGAACCTGGTGCGCAACGCCCAGGCGACACCCGGCCTCAAGCTCCGGTACCTGTGCGACCTGGACACCGAACGCGCCCGCCGGGTGCTCGGCGACTACTCGACCGTGCGGGTCTCCGGCTCGCTGGACGACGTGCTCGCCGACCCGGCCGTGGACGCGGTCGCGATCGCCACGCCCGCCGCCACCCACCTGCCGGTCGCCATGGCCGCGCTGCGCGCCGGGAAGCACGTGCTGGTGGAGAAGCCGCTCGCGGCCGGCTACGCCGAAGGCCTGGAACTGGTGCGGGAGGCGGAGTCGCGCGGCCTGACGCTGATGCTCGACCACACCTTCGTCTACACGCCGACCGTGCGGTACCTGCGCGAGCTGGTGCGCGGCGGCGAGATCGGCACCGTGCAGTACCTGGACTCGGTGCGGGTCAACCTCGGCCTCGTGCAACCGGACGTGGACGTGCTGTGGGACCTCGCGCCGCACGACCTCTCGATCTTCGACGCCATCCTGCCCGACGGCGTGCGGGTGGTGCGCGTCTCGGCGCACGGCTCCGACCCGATCGGTGCCGGGCGGGCCTGCATCGGCCACCTGACGCTGGAGCTGTCCGACGGCGTGCTGGCCCACGTGCACGTGAACTGGCTCTCTCCGACCAAGATCCGCACCATGATCGTGGGCGGCTCGCGCCGCACGGTGGTGTGGGACGACCTGAACGTGGTGCAGCGCATCTCCGTGCACGACCGGGGCGCGGACGTGCTGGAGGGCGACGAGGCGCGCACCCAGGCGATCATCTCGTACCGCCGTGGGGACACGGTCGCACCCGCACTGCCCGAGCGCGAGGCGTTGCGCGGGGTCATGGCGGAGTTCGCCGCGTCGATCACCGAGAAGCGCGCCCCGTTGACCGACGGCTGGTCGGGTCTGCGCGTGTTGGCAATCCTGGAAGCGGCGTCGGCCAGCCTGGCTGCCGGCGGTGAGTTCGTGACAGTGCGGGACGTCCGTTCCGCGGATCTGGAAGAGGCGGTTGCATGACAGGGGTCGCTGCCCCGAAGCAGGGCATGGACATGACGGTCACGCCGACCGCGATCGAAGGCGTGTTCGTCATCCAGCCGGAGTGGTTCGAGGACGAGCGCGGTTTCTTCTTCGAGTCCTACAGCAAGCGCCGCTGGGAACAGCACGGCCTGCACCTGGACTTCGTGCAGGACAACCACTCCCGCTCGCAGCGCGGCGTGCTGCGCGGTTTCCACTTCCAGAACGGCCTGGCCCCGCAGCACCGCCTGGTCCGCTGCACGGTCGGCGCGATCTGGGACGTGGTGGTCGACCTCCGGGCCGGCTCGCCGACGTTCGGCCGGTGGTTCGGCATCGAGCTGTCCGCGTCCAACCGCACCCAGCTGCTGATGGGCCCGGAGTTCGCGCACGGCTTCGCGGTGCTGTCCGACGTCGCCGAGGTGCAGTACAAGACCACCGGCTTCCACAACCCCGCGGCCGAGGGCCTGCTGGCCTGGAACGACCCGGACGTGGGCGTGCCGTGGCCGATCGAGGACCCGACGCTGTCCGCCAAGGACAGCACCAACCCCAGCCTGGCCGCGTACCTGGCCAACCCGGCCTTCCACTACGGGGAGACAGCGTGAACCTGCGTGACGCACGTGTCCTGATCACCGGCGGCGCGGGCCTGATCGGCTCGACGATCGCCGACCAGCTGCTCGACGAGGGCGTCGCCGAGATCGTCGTGCTGGACAACCTGGTGCGCGGCCGGCTGGAGAACCTCGCCGCACCGCTCGCGGCGGGCGCGGTGAAATTCGTGGAGGGCGACCTCCGCGACGTGGAGACCGTGAAGTCCACCATGGACGGCGTCGACCTGGTGTTCCACCAGGCGGCCATCCGCATCACGCAGTGCGCCGAGGAGCCCCGCCTGGCGCACGACGTGCTGGCCACCGGCACGTTCAACGTGCTGGAAGCCGCTGTGCGGGCGAAGGTGTCCAAGGTGGTGGCCGCCTCGTCGGCGTCGATCTACGGCCTGGCCGAGGTGTTCCCCACCGAGGAGAGCCACCACGCGTACGCCAACCGCACGCTTTACGGCGCGGCGAAGGTCTACAACGAGGGCCTGCTGCGCAGCTTCAACGAGATGTACGGCCTGGACTACGTGGCCCTGCGCTACTTCAACGTCTACGGCCCGCGGATGGACGTCTTCGGCGTCTACACCGAGGTCCTGGTGCGCTGGATGGAGCGCATCGCCGCCGGCACCCCGCCGCTGATCCTCGGCGACGGCAGCCAGACCATGGACTTCGTCTACATCTCCGACATCGCCCGCGCGAACGTGCTGGCCGCCAAGAGCGACGTCAGCGACGAGGTGTTCAACGTCGCCTCCGGCACCGAGACGAGCCTCGCCGAGCTGGCCGACGCGCTGCTGGACGTGATGGGGCGCGCGGACCTCAAGCCGGAGCACGGCCCGGAGCGCAAGGTCAACGCGGTGCCCCGCCGGCTGGCGAGCACCGAGGCCGCCCGTGGGAAGCTGGGCTTCGAAGCCCGGGTGTCCCTCCACGAGGGACTCACCCAGCTGGTCTCGTGGTGGCAGAAGGAACTCGAAGGAGCCAAGGCATGATCCCGATCACCCGCCTCTACGTCGGTCAGGAAGAGGCCGACGCCGCCGCCGAGGCGGTGCTGTCCGGGTGGCTGTCGGTCGGCCCGCGCGCGGCGAAGTTCGAGGAGCTGGTGGCCGAGCAGGTCGGCGCCGAGCACGCGGTGGCGGTGAACAGCGCGACCACCGGCCTGCACCTGGCGCTGGCGGCGCTGGGCATCGGCGAGGGCGACGAGGTGATCTGCCCGTCGTTCACGTTCATCGCGACGCCGAACTCGATCCGCTACACCGGCGCCACCCCGGTGTTCGCGGAGATCGACGAGCGCACCTACAACATCGACCCGGCGCGCGTCGAGGAGCTGATCACGCCGCGCACCAAGGCGATCATGCCCGCGTCGCAGATCGGCCTGCCCGCCGACCTGCACGCGCTCGCCGAGATCGCGCGCCGCCACGGCCTGCACCTGGTGGAGGACGCCGCACCCGCGTACGGCGCGACCATCGACGGTGTCCGGCTGGGCACCATCAGCGACATCACCGTGTTCTCGTTCGACGCGCGCAAGATCCTCACCACGGGCGAGGGCGGCGTGGTCACCACCGACGACGCCGAGGTGGCGGCGAAGCTGAAGGCGCTGCGCGCGCACGCGGCCTCGATCTCCACGCTGGCCCGGCACACGTCGACGGCGGTGATCTCGGAGAGCTACGACGAGGTCGGCTTCAACTACAAGATGACCGACATCCAGGCCGCGGTCGGCGTGGTGCAGCTGGGCAAGCTGGACCACGTGGTCAAAGCCCGCCGCGCACTGGCCGCCCGCTACGACGAGCTGCTGGGCGGCAACGACTCCCTGGTGCTGCCGCACGAGCCGGCCGGGTTCGGGCACGTGTACCAGTCGTACCTGGTGCGGCTGAAGGACCACGCCCGGATCGACGTGATGAACTCCATGGCACAGCGCGGCGTCGCCACCCGGCGGATCACCGCGTGCCACCTGGAGCCGGTGTACCACGCGGGCGAGGCCACCCCGTCGCTGCCGGTGACGGAGCGGGTCGCCGCCGACCACATCCTGCTGCCCCACTTCGTCGGTCTGACCGACGAGGAGCAGGACGAGGTCGTCGCGGCGCTGAACGAGGCCACCGCCTAGCGGCGGCCGACCTCGGCGGGAACCCGGTGGCCGGGGGCAGGGCCCGGCCACCGGGCCTTCCCGCGCCCAAGGCGACTACGCAGAGTGACTGCGGACATCGACTTCGCGTTGTCATCCAATCGATATCTTCGTTGTGCTAACAGCTTCACAGTGTCAACCGACCTCTGGAGCAACAAGGTTGCACTACGGGGAGTAGTGACTGCCGCGCTACGGAGTGCGTTCGAGGAGTTGAGTGGTCGATGGCGTCGCCGGTAAGACGTCTTGTTAGGACCCTGTGCGCTGTGCTCATGGTGACCGGTTGTGTCACACCTCTTGTCGTCCTGACAGCCACGGTCGCGAACGCCGCGCCGTGCGACGCTCCGGTCGTCAACAAAGTGCTCTGCGAGAACACCAAACCCGGTACGCCGGACTGGCAGGTCTCGTCCCGCGACGACTCGATCCTCGGCTACACCACGGACATCAGCGCCACCCCCGGTGGGCAGGTCGCGTTCAAGATGCTCACCAACGCTTCCTCCTACACCCTCGACATCTTCCGCCTGGGTTGGTACGGCGGTGTCGGCGCGCGCCAGGTCGGCTCGGTGTCCCGCAACACCCCGCAGAACCAGCCGCCGTGCCTGCGCGACACGCCAAGCGCCCTGATCGACTGCGGCAACTGGGCCGTGTCGGTCACCTGGAACGTGCCGGCGGACGCCGTGTCGGGCATCTACTACGCCCGCGTGACGCGCAACGACAACGGCCTGCGCAACGAGATCGCCTTCGTGGTCCGCGACGACACCAGCACGTCGAAGATCCTCTTCCAGACCTCGGACTCGACCTGGGTGGCCTACAACCGGTACGGCGGCAACTCGCTGTACTTCGGCGACGGCCCCGGCCAGGGCGGCCAGGCGTACAAGGTGAGCTACAACCGCCCGTACACCGGCGGTGACGGCGACGAGAACTTCATCTTCAACGCCGAGTACCCGATGTTGCGGTTCATGGAGCGCAACGGCTACGACATGAGCTACACCACGGACGTCGACAGCGCCCGGCGCGGGCACCTCATCAAGAACCACAAGGTGTTCATGGCCGTCGGCCACGACGAGTACTGGTCGAACGAGCAGCGCGCCAACGTGGAGGCCGCCCGCGACGCGGGTGTGCACCTGGCGTTCCTCACCGGCAACGAGATCTTCTGGAAGACCCGCTGGGAGAAGAGCATCGACTCCTCCAAGACGGACTGGCGCACGGTCGCCTGTTACAAGGAGACCAAGGGCACCCAGAACGACCAGCTCGCCGACTGGACCGGCACCTGGCGCGACCCGCGCTACAGCCCGCCGCAGGACGGCGGACGGCCGGAGAACTCCCTGCTGGGCAACATCTTCACCGTCAACGGCCGCCGTGACGACTCGCTCCAGGTCCCGGCCGCGTACGGCAGGATGCGGCTGTGGCGGCACACGTCGTTGCAGAACATGGCCGCCGGCAGCACGTACACGTTCCAGCCCGGCACGCTGGGCTACGAGTGGAACACGGTGGAGGACAACGGCTACCAGCCGGCCGGCGTCGGCCAGTTCTCCCGCACGACGGTCGCCATGCTGGACGGCCCGTACGTGCTCCAAAACCACGGCGACTACTACACGCCGGACACCAAGACCCACGCGATCACCTACTACAAGTACCCGTCCGGGTCGCTGGTGTTCGGCGCGGGCACGGTGCAGTGGGCCTGGGGCCTGGACGACGACCACGCGTTCCTCACCAACACGCCGACCTCCGACATCCGGATGCAGCAGGCGACGGTGAACTTCCTGGCCGACATGGGCGTCCAGGCGGGCACCCTGATGCCCGGTCTGGTGCAGGCGTCCGCGATCAGCGACACCACGCCGCCGACCGTGACCTACACCAGCGTCCCGGCGCTGTCCGCCGTCGGCCGGCCGTACACGTTCTCCGGCACGGTGACCGACTCCGGGCAGGTGACCGGCGTGGAGGTGTCCACGGACGGCGGCGTGCGGTGGCACCCGGCGGTGTGGCAGGCGGGCCAGACCTCGTGGAGCTACACCTACACGCCCCCGGCGTCCGGTTCCGCGCAGTTGCGCGTCCGCGCCGTGGACGACTCGCTGAACCTGTCCACCCCGGCGACCGCTTCGCCCGGTGTCGCGGCCCGCACCTGCCCGTGCGGTCTGTGGACCGACAACGACACCCCGAAGACGCCGGACATCCTGGACGGCTCCGCGCTGGAACTCGGCGTGAAGTGGCGCGCCAACACCGACGGCTACGTCCGCGGCGTGAAGTTCTACAAGGGACCGGGCAACACCGGCACGCACACCGGCACCCTGTGGACCCGCGACGGGCAGCAGCTGGCGACCGGGACGTTCGTCAACGAGACCGCCTCCGGCTGGCAGACGCTGGTGTTCCCGGTCCCGGTAGCGGTCACCGGCAACACCACGTACGTCGTGTCGTACCTGTCGCCGACCGGGCACTTCTCGGTCGACACGGAGTACTTCAGCCGCAGCTCGCGGTACCTGGAACCGTTGACCGGCCTGCAGACCGGCGTGGACGGCGCCAACGGCGTGTTCCGCTCCGGCGCGGGTTTCCCGGACCGCAGCTCGCAGGACAGCAACTACTGGGTCGACGTGCTGTGGGCCCCGGACCCCGGTCCGGACACGCGTGCGCCGGAACTGGTGGGCACCAACCCGTTGGCGAGCGCGGCCAGCGTCGGCCTCAACCCGACGCTGAGCGCGACCTACGACGAGGCCGTGAACCCGAGCACCGTGCAGTTCACGCTGACCGGTCCGGGCGGGTCCGTCGCGGGCACGACCTCGGTCACCGGCAACGGCAAGACCGCCCAGTTCACCCCGAACGCGGCGCTGAACACCGGCACCGCCTACACCGCGAGCGTGAAGGCCAAGGACGCGGCGGGCAACGAGACCCAGCTGCGCAACTGGACGTTCACCACCGGCTCGAACCGGTCGGCGACCTGCCCGTGCACGATCTGGGACGACTTCGCCACACCCGCCACAGCGAGCGCGGACGACGGCACCCCGGTCGAGGTGGGCACGAAGGTCCGGTTCAACGGCAAGGGCGAAGTGCTGGGCGTCCGGTTCTACAAGGGAGCGGGCAACACCGGCACGCACAAGGGCTCGCTGTGGTCGTCGAACGGCCTGCTGCTGGGCACCGGCACGTTCACGGGTGAGACCGCGAGCGGTTGGCAGACCTTGACGTTCGCCTCGCCGGTCGTGGTCCAGGCGAACACGACCTACGTGGTGTCGTACTACGCGCCGAACGGCCACTACGCCGTGACGCCGGGCTACTTCAACGGGCAGAGCGCGAGCTACGGCGCGATGCGTGCGCTGTCCAACGGCATCGACGGCCCGAACGGCGTCTACCGCTACGGCGCCGGCGGCGGGTTCCCGCAGTCGTCGTTCAACGCGGCGAACTACTGGGTCGACGCCATCTACAAGAACGGCCTCAACGGCGACACCACCCCTCCGACGCTGAACAACCGCACGCCGGGCACGGACGCGACGAACGTGGGGCTGAACTCCTCGCTGTCGCTGGCGTTCTCGGAGGCGATGGACCCGGCGTCGACGCAGATCTCGCTGTCCGACCCGGGCGGCGCGAAGCTGCACGGCTCGGTGGCGCTCTCGGCCGACCAGAAGACCGTGACGTGGACGCCGAACGGGGCGTTGAAGCCCAACACCCGTTACACGGCGGACGTCCTGCTCGCCGACGTCAACGGCAACGCGATGGCGTCCCACGCCACGTGGTCGTTCACCACGTCCACCACGGCGTCCTGCCCGTGCTCGCTGTTCAGCACGGCGACCGTGCCGACCACCACGTCGGCCGACGACAGCGGGGCGTACGAGCTGGGCGTGCGGTTCAGCCCGACGCAGAGCGGTCAGATCACCGGCGTGAAGTTCTACAAGGGTGAGGGCAACACCGGCACGCACACCGGCTCGCTGTGGTCTTCGGCGGGCGTCCGCCTGGCGACCGGAACCTTCACCGGTGAGACCGCGAACGGCTGGCAGACGTTGACCTTCAACACCCCGGTCACGGTCGCTCCCGGCCTGATGTACACGGCGTCGTACTACGCGCCGAACGGCCACTACTCGATCGACAACGGCTACTTCCAGGCCTCCGGCGTCACCGCGTCCCCGCTCACCGCGCCGCAGACCGGCGACGGCAACCCGAACGGGGTGTTCCAGACCGGCGGCGGCTTCCCGACGATGTCCCACCAGGGCAACAACTACTGGGTCGACGTCGTCTACACGCCCAACAGCGACACCACGCCGCCGGTCGGCTCCGGCCACACCCCGCTCACCGACGCGGTCGACGTCTCGCTCACCACCCAGGTGACCGCGAGCTTCGACGAGCCGATCGACCTGACCAACACGCAGTTCTCGGTCAGCGACCCCGGCGGCGCGAGGCTCGACGGCACGCTGACCCGTTCGGCGGACCAGCAGACCGTGCTCTGGACGCCGGCTGCCCCGCTGGCCGCGTCCACCCGGTACACGGTGAGCGTGCGGGCGGCGGACACCGGTGGCAACATCATGGCCGCGCCACTGACCTGGTCGTTCACCGCGACGACCAGCCAGACGTGCCCGTGCTCGCTGTTCAGCCCGGCGACGGTGCCCACGGTGCCGTCGGCGGACGACAACGGCGGGTACGAGCTCGGCGTGCGGTTCACGCCGTCGGCCGACGGCCGGATCACCGGGGTGAAGTTCTACAAGGGGACCGGCAACACCGGCACCCACACCGGCACGATCTGGTCGGCGGACGGGGTGCCGCTCAAGATCGGCACGTTCGCGGGTGAGACCGCGAGCGGGTGGCAGACGCTGACGTTCGGCACGCCGCTGGCGGTGACCGCCGGCACGACGTACGTCGCCTCGTACACCGCGCCGAACGGCCACTACTCGGTGAACCACGGCTACTTCGCGGGCTACACCGCGACGTCGCCGCCGCTCGCCGCGCCGGCCACCGCCGAGGGGGCCCCGAACGGCCTGTACCAGGTCGGCACCGGGTTCCCGACGAACAGCTACCAGGGCAACCACTACTGGGTCGACGTGGTCTTCACGACCGACTGAGACCACCGGCCGGGTCCGCCCGCGGACCCGGCCGGACCGGGTGAGAGGACATCGATGACGCCACGGCCGCTGCTGTTGCTCGGCGGGGGAGGGCTGGCGCGCGAGGTGCTCGCCGCCGTCCGCCTCCTGCCGGCCGAGTGGGAGCCCGTGGGAGCGCTGGACGACGACCCGGGCCGGCACGGTGCGGACCTGGACGGTCTGCCCGTGCTGGGCGGGTCGGAGCTGGTGCACGAGAAGCCCGACGCCGCCGTGCTGGCCTGCATCGCCAGTGCGCGGCGGCCGTTGGGCCGGATGAACGTGGTGCGGCGCCTGGGCCTGCCGGACGACCGGTGGGCCTCGGTGGTGCACCCGGCGGCTTCCGTGCCGCCAGGGGCCGTCGTGGGGCCGGGAACGGTCCTGCTGGCCGGGGTGGTGGTGACGACGCCGCTGCGCTTGGGGGCGCACGTGGTCGCCATGCCCCACGTGCTGCTCACCCACGACGACGAGGTGGGCGACGGCGTGACGTTCGCCGGCCGCGCGTCGCTGGGCGGTGCGGTCCGCGTCGGGGAGAGCGCCTACCTCGGCCAGGGTTCGTCGGTGCGGGAAGGCGTGTCGATCGGCGCGGGCGCGGTCGTGGGCATGGGCTCGGTGGTGCTCTCGGACGTGCCCGCGGGTGAGGTCTGGGCGGGAGTCCCCGCCCGGCGGCTGCGAGAGGGGAACGGTTCGTGATCGACATCCCGCTGGTGGACCTGCGTGCGCAGCACGAACAGGTCGCCGACGAGGTCGCCGACGGCTGGGCAGAGGTGCTCAAGACGACGGCGTTCATCGGCGGCAGGCAGGTGGCCGGGTTCGAGGCGGAGTTCGCCGCCTACCAGGAGGTCCCGCACTGCGTCGGCGTCGGCAACGGCACCGACGCCATCGAACTGGCGCTGCGGGCGTTGGAGGTCGGGCCGGGCGACGAGTGCGTGCTGCCCGCCAACACCTTCATCGCCACCGCCGAGGCGGTCGCCCGGACCGGTGCGATCCCCGTGCTGGTGGACTGCGTCGCGGACACCGGGCTCATCGACGTGGACCTGGTGCCGGGCGCGTTGACCGGGCGCACCAAGGCGATCCTGCCGGTGCACCTGTACGGGCAGGCGGCACCGGTGGAGCGGCTGCGCGACTTCGGGGTGCCGGTCGTGGAGGACGCGGCGCAGGCGCAGGGCGCGCGGCGGCACGGCGTGGCCGTCGGTGGCCTCGGTGACATCGCGGCGACCAGCTTCTACCCCGGCAAGAACCTGGGGGCGTACGGAGACGGCGGCGCTGTGCTGACCCGCTCCGACGAGTTGGCCACCGCCGTGCGGTTGTTGCGGGAGCACGGGTCGCCGCGCAAGTACGAGCACACCGTGCTGGGCTTCAACAGCCGGCTGGACACCTTGCAGGCCGTGGTGCTGTCGGCGAAGTTGCGTCGGCTGGAGGGCTGGAACGCGCAGCGGCGTGCGGCGGCGGACCGGTACTCGGCCATGCTGGGCTCGGTGCCCGAGGTGACGTTGCCGGTGGTGCTGGAGGGCAACGTGCCGGTGTGGCACCTGTACGTGGTGCGCGTGCCGAACCGGGACCGGGTGCTGGCTTCGCTGCACGAGGCCGGTGTCGGGGCGGGCATCCACTACCCGACGCCCGTGCACCTGACCGGCGCGTTCGACTCGCTCGGGCACGCGCCCGGCGACTTCCCGGTGAGCGAGGGGATCGCGGGGGAGATCCTGTCCCTGCCGCTGTTCCCGGAGATCACGTCCGCCCAGCAGGAGCGGGTCGTGGCGGCGTTGACCGAGGCGGTGCGATGAGCGTCTTCGTCCACCCCAAGGGGTTGTGCGAGAGCGACGACGTCGGCGAGGGAACCCGCGTGTGGGCGTTCGCGCACGTGCTGCCCGGTGCGCGCGTCGGGCGCGACTGCAACATCTGCGACAACGCCTTCGTCGAGGGCAAGGCGGTGCTGGGTGACCGGGTGACCGTGAAGAACGGCACCCTGGTGTTCGACGGCGTGGTGTGCGAGGACGAGGTGTTCCTCGGGCCGAACGTGCTGTTCACCAACGACCTCCGACCCCGTGCGGCCATTCGCCGTACCGGCGACGACTTGTTGTCCACAGTGGTCAGGCGTGGTGCTTCGCTGGGCGCGGGCACGGTCGTGGTGTGCGGCGTGGAGATCGGTGAGCACGCGTTCGCCGCGGCTGGTTCGGTGGTGACGAAGGACGTGCCCGCCCATGCGTTCGTGGCGGGCAACCCGGCGCGGCACAAGGGTTGGGTGTGCTCCTGCGGTCAGCGGCTCGACGCCGGGCTGGTGTGCCCGGACTGCGGGAACCGCTACGCCGAGGGCGACAAGGGCCTGCTGGTGCTGGGTTGACCGGCGCGTAGGGCCAGGCCCGCGGTTCGTCGGCGGGCCTGGCTCAGTCGGTCCGCGAGGACGGGACCTGCTGTTCGGCGAGTCCGGTCTTCGCGGCGGCTTCCGCTTTCGCGATCCGCAGCATGGCACCGGCCAAGCCGATCATGGTGAACACCAGGCCGGTGGCGACGCCGAAGCCCAGCAGGTCGAACGTGAAGGCCCCGATCCCGCCCGCGAGCACCGCCGACAGCACGCACGCGGCCAGCCCGCGCAGGTGCTGGTCGTCGCTGATCATGCGGACCCGGATCGCCGCGAACGCCGCCGCCAGGAACATCCCGATCAGCGCGAACAGGCCGAGGTAGCCGTTCTCGATCAGGGTCAGCAGGAACTGGTTGTCCAGGATCGTGTACTTGGTCGGCAGGAACGTGCCGAAACCCCGCCCCAGCATCGGGTTCAGGTCGATCTGCTCGGACGCCGCCGCGTAGTCCGCGGTGCGCGCCTTCACGCTCGGGTCGTCCTCGATGTTGGAGAACATGCCGCGCAGCGTGCCGAACAGGCCCGGCACCACCAGGCTCGCGCCGAGGAAGAACCCGCCGCCGACCACCAGCGCGGTGATCTTCCGCTTGCGCGGCAGGGTGGCGATCATGACCACGCCGGCCACCGCCATGACCAGGATCGCGGTGCGGGACAGCGCGGTCATCGCGCCCAGGCCGACCAGCCCGAGGCAAGCCAGCCACCGCAAGTGGGGTGTGCCCTCGTCGCGCGCCTTGAACACGTAGTGCGCGCCCAGCGGCACGGCCATCGCGCACACCAGGCCGTACTCGATGGGGTGGTTGGTGGTGCCGGTGGGGCGGCGGAAGATCGACCGCGACTCCATCACCGCGTAGCCGTTCTCCTGGGCCCGCAGACCGGGGATGCTCACGTAGCCGGCGAGGTCGATGCCCAGGCCGAACTGCACCAGGCCGACGAACGCGATGACCGCGGCACAGCCCAGGATCAGCTTGAGCACCTTGTCCAGGCGCTCCTTGGTGCGCACCGCGTCGCAGATGAACACGGCCACGCTGATGGTGGCCACGATCCGCACGATGCTGGAGTCCGCGGTGGTGAGCTCGTCGGTGGGCAGCCAGCGCCGGGTGGCCACGCCGTAGGTCGCCAGGTGGGCCGCCAGGTAGAGGCCCACGGCGGTGCGGACCACGTTGCGGCCCTTGCCCATGCCCAGCGTGTCGACCATCTGGGTGGCCAGCCACAGGACGCCGAGGAGCAGGGCGATCACCAGGGCCGGCGGCAGCGTCATGGGCACGAACGACAGCACCAGCCGGGCCGGGATGATCAGCAGCGCGAGGAGGTAGGCGCAGACCAGGGTCGCGCCGTCCGCTCGTTGCCGCACCTGTCGGAACTGCTCGGTCAAGGTCTGTCTTCGTTGGTCGGCCAGGTCGGCTTCGGCGCGGGCGGCGGCACGGCGATCTTCACGGTCCGCTCGCTGGCGGTCGGCTGGGCGGTCGGCTTCACCGCCGCCTGCGCGCCCGGCTGCGAGGTCGGCTGACCGGTCTGCTTGGCGGGCCGGCCGTCCGGGTGGGCACCCTGCTGCCCGGTGGGCTTGGCCGGCGCGGGGCCGCCCGGCTTCGCGGCGGGCAGGCCGCCCGGCGGGGTGTTCGGCTTGTGGTTCGGCACCGGGGCCTGGACCTTGACCGTCTGCTCGCTGGCCGTGGGCTGCGGCCGGCGCATCGGCGGGCCCGGCGGGCGGCGTGGTGCGCCGTTGAGCGGCCCGTGGTTCTGGTGGTTGGTCGGCGGGGGCTTCGGCGGGGCGGCTTTCGCGGCCTCGTCCGTGGTGTCGTCGCCGGGTGCGCCGCCGCCGGGTGCGCCGTCCTCGTCCGGTTCGGCGGCCTTCGCGTCGCGCTCGCGGCGGCGGCGGATGTTGTTGATGATGCTGTCCGCGCCGAACGTCGCCGCCGTGGTGAGCAGCATGAGCACCACGAAGGCGGCGCCCGCGTACCGGACCTTGCCGCCGATCTGCGCCTCGGCCTCGGTCGGGTTCACGATCACCTGGGAGGTGATGAAGGTCGACTCCGGGGCCTTCAGCTTGCGCTGCTGGTCCTCCAGCTCCTTGGCGGCGAACTCCAGCACCGTGGTGACCATCTTCTCGGCCTCCTCGGGCTTGTCGCTGTCCCCGAGCACGAACAGGAACGGGCCGTTCTGCCCGCCGCCGGTCACGGTGTAGTTCAGCGTCGAGCCCTTGGTGATGCCCAGCTGCTCGCGGGTCTTCGGGTCGGCCAGGATCTGCGACAGGATCTGCGAGGTGGTCGCCAGGCTGCCGTCGAACGCCAGCAGCGGGTTGATCTTCACCGCTTCCTCGGGCGTGACCTTCTGCGAGAACGTGCCGCCGGCCGCGGGGGTGGTCAGCACCATCACACCCGAGGACTGGTAGCGGGTCGGGATCGACAGGAACATGCCGGCGGCCACCGCGACGGCGACCACCGCTGACGGCACGGCGATGTACCACCGCCTCCGCAGCGTGCGCACGGCGCCCCAGAAATCCATCCGCTCCCCGATCCACGTTTACCCTGAGTGCGTCACCGCAAGGTGTTGTTACTCTGAAATCGGCCGACTCGCGCCTAGTCGTTACAGGTGGTGACATGGACTTGGGCTCTCGGCGCGTCGTGCTCGCCGTCAGCGCCATCGTACTGGTCGTGGCGGCCGGCGTGGTGTATGTAGCCGGCGTCGTGCGGGACCGACCGGTGACACCGGTGGCCTCTGTGGACGCGGACCTGATGTTCGTGGAGCTGGCGGACGGCCGCAGTCGGGTCGAACAGGTGGCGCTGGCCGACCCGCAAGCCCGCGGCGGCACCGAAATGGCTTGTCAGCGCGTGTACCGGGCCGGTGGGACCACGGTCTGCCTACGCCTCGCCGGGCCGGGTCCGACCTATGCCGCCGAGGTCTCCCGGGAGGGTGGTGCGGTGCGAACCGTGCCGCTGCCCGGTGTGCCGAGCCGGGCCAAGGTCTCGGCTTCGGGTCAGGTCGTGTCGTGGACCTCCTTCGTGACGGGCGACTCGTACTCGGTTCCCGGCGGCTTCTCGACCCGTACCGGGTTCCTGGACCTGCGCAGCGGAGAGGCCGTCGAGTCGCTCGAAGGCTTCACGGCCGAGATCGAGGGGAACGTCCACACGGCACAGGACGTGAACTACTGGGGACTCACCGTGGGCGCGGACGACCGGACCTTCTACGCCACCCTCGCCTCCGGTGGCTTCACGTGGCTCGTGAAGGGCGATCTGGTCGACCGCCGCGTAACGTCACTGCGCCGCGACGCGGAGTGCCCTTCGCTGTCGCCCGATGGCACGAAGATCGCCTACAAGAAGCGGATCGGCCGACTGGGCCCGTGGGACTTGGCGGTGTTGGACCTCAAGACGGGGGAAGAACGCCGACTACCGGGCACGGCAGGCATCGACGACCAGGCGACCTGGCTGGACGACGACCGTTTGGCATTCGCAGCGGTACCCAAGGGCACCAAGCTGTCCGCCATTCACGTAGTCCCCGCCGACGGCTCGTCCGACGCCAATCTCCTCATCCCGGACGCAACTTCCCCCTCGCCTCTCTGAGCCCTGCCCTCTCGCTTAGCTCCAAGGCTTTCTGTCTTACCCCTGACCGCTACCCCTTGCTGCACAACGCCTCAATGCGCGCCCGCACACACCTGTGTCTTCGTGTTCTCCCCGTATGGCCTGCGCGCAGCGAACCGCGCTGGTCCTTGGGGTGCAAGCACGCTTTTCGCTTGCGCCCCGAGGATCAGGGTGGTGGTCTTTGACCAGGCCATGCGGGGAGAACACGACCGCCCTTTCTTTGTTCTTCCTCCCCGGAGTTCTGCCAAGCGGCGAGCGTCGCTTTTCTCTTTGACCGGTAGCGATCCAGCACCGAGTCGCCCACTGATCCCGCTGAAAAGAAGAAGAGCGTCCTCGCCGGACGGGCAGACCACCAAGGATGAGGGGCAAAGCTCTTCGAGCTTTGCGGGTGGTGCTGTGTGTCATCCCCGTACGGCCTGGTCAAAAGACAACCACCCTTGTCTTGGGGGTGCAAGCGAAAAGCGTGCTTGCACCCCCAAGACAAGCGCGGTTCGCTGCGCGCAGGCCGTACGGGGATGACACACAGCACGGCAGAGGTGTGGGCTGGCGCACGGCTGCGGGCGGTGGAGGTGTGCCTGTTGCCGGTCAGACCAGTAGTTCCCGCCTGAGCACTTTCTCCAGCTCGTGGCCGGCCGCGTCCCATGATCTGCTGGACACGCTGGCGGAGGCGGCCTGCGCGACGGTCGCGAAGTCGGGCGTGGTCACCACGTCGGACAGCGCGCGCGCCAAGTCGTGCGGTGTGGCCGGCGCGTAGCGCACGTGGTCGTTGTCGAGCACGACCCGGTTGTGCACGGCGTCGTTGACGACCGGTAGGCAGCCGGCGGCCAGCATCTCGTGAGGCACCAGGGAAACGTTGGTCATGGACAACGTCAGCCCGGCGTAGCAACGGTTGTAGATGTCGTTGAGCCGGTCGGGGGAGACCAGGCCGTGGTCGACGTGGCGCGGGCCCAGGGTGCCGATCTTCTCGCCGTAGGTGTGGATGGCGATGTCGGGGTGCCGTTCGGCGAACAGCTCCAGCGCCAGCAGGCCGATCTCGATGGCCCGACGGGGCGCGAGCCGTCTGGCGTAGAACACCACGCCGTCCCGGACGGTGTTCTCCTGGAGGTGGTAGCGGTCCGCGTCGCAGCCGAAGTCGAACCAGTCGGCGGCCATGCCCTGCTCGGTGCGCAGCTTCTCGGCCAGGAAGCGGCCGGCGGTGAAACCGTGGAAACCCATCCGGTAGGTGTTCTCGGCCAGCGCGGACAGGCCGCCGACCGGGAAGAACCACGGCTCGTAGTCCTGCACGAGGTAGAACCGCTTGCCCGCGCACGGGTCGTTGAACGCCGGGTACGCGGTCATCCAAGCGGACGCGAACACGGCGTGCGCGTCGGCCATGCCGTCCGCCACGTCGAGGACCGGGCCCCGGAAGCCGGGGTACGCCGACCGGATGACGGGTTCGTGGTCCACCGCGCGGCTGCCGTACACGTCGTACAGGTACAGCCGGCAGGTGTGGCCCAACGACTCCAAGTGCTGGATGAGCCGGAACATCGTGGTGTGGCCGCCGGAGCCGGGCGCGGGCGGCGTGCTCACCCAGTTGACGACCAACGAGCCATCGGCCGGGATCGGCGGTACCACGACGGGCTTGTGGGCGGTGATGTCGGCGGCACGGACGTCCTCCAGCCGCACCGGGAACACCTCGGAGTCCGCGCCGAGCCGCTTGGCGGCGGTGCGCAGCGCACGCGCGCCGAGCTGCCGCACACCCTCTTCCCGCACGATCCGCGAGACCTGGTGCGCGCGCCGCTGGAACACCTGGACAGCCCTCACGCCTTACCCCTTCGCAGCAGACTCAGCGCCTCGTGGCGCAGAGGGAAGACCACGGCGGCATAGGCCAGCAGCGACAGCGTGCCGCCGACGACCAAGCGCCACAACGCGTTCGGGACGAACCACTGGACGGTCTCGGCCACCACGACCATCACGACGCCACCCAGTACCGGGCGTGCCACCGCGGCACCGAGCGTGCGCGCCTTCACGCCGTAGGGCCGGAACGCGATGAGGTACGCGGGCACGATGAACACCAGCACCACCACGCTCTGCGCCAGCGCCACACCCCGGATCCCGTCCAGGTGCGCGCCCAGCGCCAGCAACGGCACCAACGCCGCCAGCCACACGACGTGGATGACCAGGATCGCCCGCGACCGCCCGGCACTGGCCAGGTAGTCGTAGCCGAGCTCCAACGCCACCCGCATCGCACCCAACAGCACCAGAGCGGCGAGCGCGGCGGCGGTCGGAGCCCAGCGCTCGCCGTAGACCGTGCGCACCAACGGATCCGCCAACGACGCCAGCAGCACGCAGGCGGGCACCGTGAACAGGGCCAACAGCCCCAACGCCCGCGCGAACGTGCGCTGGAACAGGTCCGGGTCGTCCCGGACCTTCGAGAACGCGGCCAGCGACACACTGCGCACCGGTTGGGAGAACGCGCCCACCGGCCAGTTCGCCAGGTTCGTCGCCAGCAGGTAGTACCCCAGCGGCAACGTGCCGAGCACGCTGCCGACGATGATGCTGTCCACGTTCAGCACGCCGAACACCAGCAGCGACGCACCCGCCAGCGGCAGCCCGAAGCCGAGGACCTCCTTGGCCCGCGCGCGGTCGAACCCGGGCCGGTACCGCTCCTTGGTGAACAGGAACATGACCACGGCGGCGGTCAGGTTCGTCGCGATCCGCGACCAGGCGAGGCTCCACGCCCCGAACCCCATGAGCGCCAACACGACCACCACGGCGGTGCCGACGACGAACGCCGCCGTGTCCGCCGCGAACTTGTGGTCCTGCCGGAACTCCCGTTGCAGCAGGGCACCCGGCACGGCCGACGCGCCCGCGATCACCAGCGCGACCGACATCAGCTGGATGACGCCGGTGGCCTGCGGCGTGTCCATGGCCTCCGCGAACCACGGCGCGCCCAACACGCAGATGCCGCACAGCACGCAGCCGGACAGGATCGACAGCGTGGTGACGGTCGGCGCGAGGTCCTTCACCGGCCCGTCGGTGCGGACCAGCGCCACGCTGACGCCCATCTCGCTGACGCTCAGCACGATGTTGAGCACCACCAGCGCGACGGCGAAGACGCCGAACTGCTCGGGCGCGATCAGCCGCGCCAGCAGGATGCCCACACCGACCTGGGACACCCGTTGCAGCAGGCTGTTGACGGCACTCCAGCGGATCGCCGAGGTGACCTTGCCCTCCAGGGTGGTCACTGTCCGCGCCACTTCCAGATCTGCTTGTCCAGCAGGCCGCGGCCGCGCTTGACCAGGTGCGCGCCGACGAACACCTGCGTGCGGCTGCACAGCGCGGGGCCCAACGCCTTGCGCCGTCTCAACGCCCGGTACTCGGGCAGTCGCTCCGCGTGCGGGTAGACCGCGCGGGCGAACTCCACCAGCTCCTCGGTGGGGATCTCGGCCAGCTTGTCGCGGTCGTACGCCCGGACGGCCCGCCACAGCGCGTCCTTGGCGATGGACCGGTCGGCGAGGTGCTTGAGCCGGGGCGGCAGGTCCGGGTGTTCGGAGAAGAACCGGTCGAACACGGCCTGTCGCTGCTCCAGGTCGGCGAACACCGACGAGAACTGGGTGCGGAACATGCTCTGCTGGTGCACGCGGTAGTACGCGGCGGGCTTGCCGCGCACGTACCCGATGTCGGAGACGGCCGCGATGCGCATCCACATCTCCAGGTCGCCGGCGTGCGGCAGGTCCGGCCGGTAGCCGCCGACCTGCTGCTGGACCGACGTGCGCACCACGGCTTCCGGTGACGACAGCACGTTCTGCCCGGTGCGGCAGCGGCTCTCGATCCAGTCCACACCGGACCAGACGGTGCGGCCCGCCGGCGGTGTCATGACGGAAGGCAGGGCATCGTGGTCCGAGTAGTAGACCACCCGCCCGTACACCATCCCGACGTTCGGGTTCGCCTCGAAGACCTCGGCGGCACGGGCCAGCGCGCCCGGCGCCAGCAGGTCGTCGGCGGACAGCAGCACGGTGTAGTCGGCCTTGGCCCACTCCAGCAGGCCCTCGTTGTAGGTGGCGATGTGGCCCTGGTTCACCTCGTGGCGACGGCCTTCGACACGCGGATCCCGGGTGAGTTCCGCCATCACCTCGGGCGTCTCGTCGGTCGACGTGTCGTCGATGACGAGCACGCGCACGTCCACGCCTGGCTGGTCGAGCACGCTGCGCACACACGCTCGGAGGAACCGCGCGTAGTTGTAGCAAGGGACGACGACGTCGACCGTGGGTCGTGTCGGGGCTTGAGTCACGTCCTAGACATCGGTGGCGGCGACGGATCGTTAACCGCCCGCCGGCAACTCCGGTGACGGATCGTCGACACCGGGCCGTACTGTGATCACCGTCCGGATAACGGTGGGCCCGCGATCCCGATGTACCGGGCAACGGGAAGGGGTCGTGATGGACCACGTCATTCTGACGCGCTTCAACCTGCCGTCCGTCGGTGCGGAGAGCATCGTGCGGGCGCGGGAGGGGTGGCTCACCGAGCGCGTCGGGCTGTTCGAGCGGTACTGCCTGCCCTCCGTGCGCGCGCAGACGTCCGAGAACTTCGAGTGGATCATCTACTTCGACCCGGAGAGCCCCGAGTGGCTCAAGGACCGCATCCGCGAGCACGGCGGCACCTACACGCCGGTCTTCCGCGAACAGGTCAGCCGCGAGGAGTTGATCGAGGACATCACGAAGCTGTTCCCGACCAAGGGCGACGCGCTGATCACCACCAACCTGGACAACGACGACGGCCTGGCCGCCAACTTCGTCGCCCGGCTCCAGGCGCACCGCCCGCAGTCGACCCGCCGCACCGCGCTCTACCTGGGGAACGGCCTGGTCAAGAGCCCGGAAGGGCTGTTCGCGCACCACGACCGGGACAACGCCTTCGCGTCCGTGCGGGAGAGCTGGGACGCGCCGATCACCTGCTGGGCGGACTGGCACAACCGGCTGCACCGGCACGCCGACGTGGTCTCGCTGGGCGGCGCCCCGGGCTGGCTCCAGGTCGTGCACGGCGGCAACGTGAGCAACCGGACGCGCGGCCGGCTCGTGTCGCCCGCCCCCTACCGGCCGCTGTTCGGCGACGCCCTGGACGACGTGCCCGAGCCGGACGGCAGGGTGCTGGCCCGCGACCGGTTCGTCGGGCACCCGCTGCGGGTGGCCCGGGACGGGGCCAGGTACCTGGCCAAGACCACGGCGATGCGACTGCTCGGTCCCGGCGGGTTCGAGAAGGCCAAACAGGTCCTGGCCGCGCGCGGCCGGACCAAGTCACCGAGCTGAACGGAAATGCCCATGGCTCGTGCCCGCTCGATCCTGGCTGTGCTGCTTCTCACGTCGGCGTGCACGGCGGAGGCCACCCCGCCGCCCGTCCCGCAGGCCGTCCCCCCGCCGCCGGGTCCGGTGGTCGAGTACTACGAGAAGTGGGCGAACGGCCCCAACCCGACCGGTGACCCGAAGGTCTTCCCGATCAACGTGTGGATGCAGGACCCGTCCTCGGTCGAGAACGGCGGCAAGATCGGCAAGGCGTACCCGGAGATCGGCATCGACTTCGGCATCGGGCTGTGGGAGGACGAGTGGTGGTACCTCCGGCAGGAGGGTCTGCTGGAGACCGGCTGGCGGGTCTACGCCGACCCGAAGCGCGTCGACGCGGTGCTCGCGGACACCGCGCACGCGCGCAACTACGTGGGGTACCTGATCGCCGACGAGCCGGACATGAACAAGGTCTACGGCGACGTGTTCCACCCGGACATGCAGCCGTCCGCGATCCTGGCCAAGGCCGACCGGACGCGCGCCAAGGACCCGTCCCGCCCGACGTACCTGAACTTCGGGGTGTGGATGGGCACACCCGGCGGCGGCGTCGGCTACGGCCACATCGAGAAGTCGTACGAAGAGGACATGCGGACGTACTGCTCGGCGGCGGACATCGCGTCGGCGGACTACTACGGGTGGACGCACCCGGACCGCGGTGACCGGGTGGGGGCGTTCAGCTACGGCGAGGTCATCGACACCATGCGGAAGTGGTGCGGGCCGGACAAGCCGTTGTACGGGTTCATCGAGACCGGGCACCCGCACACGCACGGCGAGACCATCACGCCGGACCAGCTCGAGTCCGCGGTGTGGAACACGATCCTGCACGGAGCCACGGGCATCAACTACTTCGCGCACAGCTTCTACACCGAGGGTAAGGGCGAGTACTCCAGCGTGCTGACGCGACCGGAGATCACCGCGCGCGTCAAGGCGGTGAACGCGCGGCTCAAGTCGCTCGCGCCGGTGCTGAACGCGGCGAACCTGCCGGGGGTGTCGGCGGAGAGCGGCACCGACATCCCGGTTTCCGTGCTGCACAAGGAAGCCGAGGGCGGCAAGTGGGTGATCGCCCAGACCGACGGCGACACCGCGCACCCGCGCAGCGGTTCCGCGCGGGTGGAGATCACCGTGCCGGTGTCGTCCGGGACGGCGACCGTCGTGGACGAGAACCGGACCGTGCCCATCGAGAACGGGAAGATCGTGGACGACTTCGGGCCGTACCAGGTGCACGTGTACCGGTTCTAGCTAACGGACCGGGTCTCTACGGCGATTGGGGCAATGCGTGACCCTGTCGACATGGAGGCCGACCGATGCTCAGAACAGACCGGCCCAGCACTTTCCGCAGACCCATGGCGCTGAGCGGGGCGGTGGCGCTGGGAGCGGCTCTGCTGCTGGCGCCCTCCGGGACGGCGGTCGCCGCGCCGAACCGCGTCCTCGGCTACATCGCGAACAACGGTGGCGGGGTGTCCGTACTGGACACCGCGACCGACACCCTCACCAGCACGCTGTCCGACTCCAACGGGGATTCCCCGTACGGCGTGGGCGTGGCGTTCGACGGCGCGCGCGGCTACGTGACGAACGTGCGCGACGACACGCTGACCGTCATCGACACGCCCACCAACACCATCGACGCGGTCGTCCCGGTCGGTGACGGTCCGGCGGGTGTGGTCGTGTCGCCCGGCGGCAGCCACGTCTACGTCTCGAACTACCTCGCGGGAACGGTTTCCGTGGTGGACGCGGCCACGTTGACCGCGACCGAGACGATCCCGGTGGGCCCCAACGCGGACGGTGTCGCGCTGACGCCGGACGGTACGCGCCTCTACGTGGCGCACGACGTGGTGGGCGCGGGCACGGTGTCCGTGGTCGACACCACGACCAACACCGAGATCACGGAAATCCCCACCGGCAACACGCCGACCGCCGTCGCGGTGACGCCGGATGGTACGAAGCTGTTGGTGGTCAACAAGTTCTCCAACAACGTGGCCGTGGTGTCGGTGGCCGGCAACGCCGTCGTCGGGACCATCCCGGTGAGCTTCACCCCGCACGGCATCGCGATCTCACCGGACGGCTCCCGCGCGTTCGTCACCAACAGCGAGGGCGACACGCTCTCCGCGGTGGACGTCAACGCGATGGCCCCGGTCGCCGCGGTCCCGGTCGGCGACCGGCCGATCGGTGTGGCGCTCACGCCGGACGGCGCCAAGGCGTACGTGACCAACTTCAACAGCGGAACGGTATCCATTGTGGACACCGCATCCCTGTCGGTGGTCGGCACGCTCGCGGTCGGCACCAACCCGGTCGGCGTCGCCATCCACGCCGTGCCGCCCGCCCCGACCAAGCTCGTCGCCGGCCACGCGTCACTGCAACTGCGGTTGCTCGGGTTCACCGTGCGCGGCATGAACGCGAAGCTCACCGAGTCGCACACCGGGAGACCGGTGGTCGGCAAGACGGTCGCGTTCCGCACCGTCAAGGGGCACCCGCTGTGCACGGCGGTGACCAACTCGGTCGGCAAGGCCACCTGCAACGCGGACGTGCCGCTGCTGGTGGGTCTGGCGACGCTGCTCCGGGGCTACACCGCCGCGTACCCCGGCGACGTCACGCACGGCCCGTCCGTCTCGCACGGCACGATCGGCTTGCTGTAAGGCGACTGCCGGCTCGACCCGTGCTCACGTGCACGGGTCGAGCCGGTACGGGTCCGGTCGGTAGGTCTCCGAGGGGATGTCGCCGAAGTTCGTCCGGAAGAACTGGTCCCACAGGCCGTTGGTGATGAACGTCCGGATGCCCTCGGTCATCCGTTCGCACAGCTCGCGGTCACCCTTCGGCAGGCCGATGCCGTAGCGCTCCTTCGTTCCGAACCGCAGGTCGAGCACCTCCAGGCCCGGCGTCTGCTGGGCGAAGCCGCGCAGGACGAGTTCGTCGGTGGACGCGGCGTCCACCTCCTGGCGCAACAGCCGGTCGACGCAGCCGCGCGTGCTGTCGTCGGTGGTCGTGGTGACCTTGCCCTTGAGCGAGCCCGAGTTCAGCTGGGCGTACGACGTGCTGTCGGTCTGCGCGCACACCGTCTTCCCGGCCAGGTCGTCGATGGTCTCGATGCGCTTGTCGCCCTGGCGCACCATCACGCCCTGCTGGGTGACCAGGTACGGACCGGCGAAGGAGATCCTGAGCCGGCGCTCGTCGGTGATCGAGAACACGTGCACCACCAGTTCGACCTCGCCCGCGACGAGCGCGTCGACCCGGTGCGGGACCAGCACGTCCACCTCCACCGGGGTGAACTTCGGCTCGGTGTTGTTGCCCAGCCACTGGTACAGGTCGACGTCGAACCCGCGCCGCACGTGCGACTTGGGGTCGAACACCGCCATGCCCGGGATGTCCGTGCCGACGCCGACGTTGACCGGGTGCGACGCCGGCTTCGGGTCGGCCGACCGGGCCGGCTGCTGCGCGGGCGGCGCGGTGCACGCGGCCAGTGCGACCAGCGCGACGAGTGCGGCGGCGACCCTGTTCGTGGTCATCCGGGTTCCCCTCAGTTGTAGAGGACGGCTTCGCTCAGGCCGAGGTCGACGGTGCAGGCCTGGTCCGGCATGGACAGCGCGATCAGCACCCGCGCCTCGCGGGTGGTTCCTGCCAGGTCGAGCCGGACCTCTCCGCCGGGCAGCCGCCCTTGCAGCGGCGGGTCCTTGCGGCCGTCCCGGACGAGCGTGACGGTGAGCTGCGCCGAACCGACGCAGTCGCCCACGGACTCGTGGTTCACCAGGACCGGCGTGATGAACAGATACCGCCGTTCGGGTGGCGTGCCCGGAACGCGGAAGCTGGCCTGCTCACCGTCGGTCATTTGATTGCCATTGGATATTTCCGCCAAATCGGTGACCGGCACGTCCGGTTTCACCACGACCAGCCAGAAGAACAGACCGGCGATTGCGCCGATCGCCGCACCCGCCGCGGCGAAAATCCAGCGCGGCAGCGGTTTGCGGGGTCCTTGCCGACGTGGTTCCGCATTCCTGCGGCCCGAGGAGTGCTGCAACCCCAGCACCGCCACGACCAACGAGACGGTCCCGACCAGCACGGACACCGCGTCGGCGATGCCCTGCCCCTTGTTGCCCAGCAACAGCAGCCACACCACGAAAGCGGACACGCCGAGCAGCAGCGGGACCGCCCACAACAGCTGGATCACCCACCACGGACGTTTCAACGGCGACTCCGGATCGCTTCGCTGTGACGCGTCCACGATATCGGTCCGGTGGGTGCGGAATCAGGACATTCGCCAAGCCAGCACGATCGCCAGCGCCAATGCGCCGATCGCCGCGTGAACGGCGGTGCCGAACGCGGCGAACTGGAGCAGGAAGCCGAATCCGACCGAGGAGACCAACCGGGTGAGAGCCTGGCCCGTCTGCACCACGGAAAGACCGGACGCGCGCAGCGATTCGGGCACCAGGGCGCTCACCTGAGCGGACAGGACCCCGTCCGTGGCGGCGTAGAACAGGCCGTGCAGCAGCAGGGCGGCGCCGACGCCGAAGTACCCGCTGTCCGGGGCGAGCAGCAGGAGGTAGACGGCCAGCAGCAACACGTGCCCGGCGAGGAAGACCGGCCGGCGCCCGACCTTGTCCGCGAGCCGGCCCATCGGCGCGGCGGCCACCAGGAACACCAGGGCCGTGCCCAACGGCATCAACGGGAGGTAGGCCAGCGGGATGCCGGTGGCCTGCTGCACCAGGATGAAGACGAACGCGTCGGACACCGTCGCCAGCCCCAGCACGGCGGCGGTGATCGCGACCTTGCGGTAGCCCGCGTCCTTCAGCAGGGCCAGGCCGGCCTTGACCGATGGCTTCGGCCCCCGCTTCGCCTCGCCGGCGTTCTCCCGCACGAACGCGATCAGCACGATCAGCCCGACCACCGCGAAGCACGCGCTGATCACGAACACCGGACCGGCCACGATGCCGATCTGGGCCAGCAGCAGGAACGTGATCAGCGGGCCGAGCAGCGCGCCCACCGTGTCCATGCTGCGGTGCAGGCCGAACGCCACGCCGAGCCGCTCCGGGGGAGTGGCCAGCGAGATCAGCGCGTCGCGCGGCGCGGTCCGCAGGCCCTTGCCCGCGCGGTCGGCGGCCATCGTCGCGCCGATGCCGAACGCGTTCGCGCCGACCAACGGGAAGAGCAGCTTGGTGACCGCGGACAGTGCGTAACCGGCGCCGGCGACCGCCTTGTGCCGGCGGGTGCGGTCGGAGAGGTGCCCGCCGACGAGCCGCAGGACGGCCGTCGCGCCCGTGTACAGACCGTCCAGGATGCCGAACTGCGCGTAACCCATCTGCAGCGTGTAGAGCAGGTAGACCGGCATGAACGCGGTGATCATCTCGGCCGACACGTCGGTCAGCAGGCTCACCGTGCCCAGCGCCACGACGGTGCCGGGCACCTTGCCCTTGACCCGTTCCGACGGCCGGACGGAAGCGACGTACATGACCTCGTTATCGGTTACCGCCGGTAGCCGTTACCGCGTCGTCGATCACGTCCTCCACCGGTAACGGGGACCTGCCCGAACCCGATGACGCGGGTATGCCGCAGATCCCGCCGCCCCACGTCCGGGTGGGTGCCGTCGACGTGTGGTCCGTCAGCGAATCCGGTGTCGCCGACCACGTCGCGCGGGCGTGGCAGCAAGGCGAGGGCGGCGCGATCGTCACCGCGAACGTGGACATCGTCCGCGCCGCGACCCGCACCCCCGGACTGGCCGCGCTGGTCGCCGAGTCCGAAATGGTCGTCGCCGACGGCATGCCCGTGGTGTGGGCGGGCCGGCTGGCGGGCGTCCGGGTGCCGGAACGGGTCACCGGGGCGTCCCTGGTGTTCACCCTGTCCGAGGCCGCCGCGCGGGAGGGCCGCTCGGTCTACCTGCTGGGCGGCGACGAGGGCATCCCGGAGAAGGCGGCCGAGGTGTTGCGGGCGCGGTACCCCGGACTGCGGATCGCGGGCACCGACTCGCCGCCGTTCGGCTTCGACACCGACCCGGCAGCCACCGCGGAAGCCGTGGCGAAGGTCGTGCAGGGCAAACCGGACCTGGTGTTGGTGGGTCTGGGTTTCCCCAAGCAGGAACGGCTGATCAGGCTGCTGCGCGCGGAACTGCCGCAAGCCTGGTTCCTGGGCTGCGGCGCGGGCATCCCGATGGCGGCGGGCGAGTTCCGCCGGGCGTCCGGCGTGGTGCAGAAGATGGGCGCGGAGTGGCTGCACCGCCTCGCCCTCGAACCGCGCCGGCTGGCCAAGCGCTACCTCCGCGACGACCTGCCGTTCGCGTTCCGCCTGCTGTCCGACGCCCTCCGCCTCCGCTTCAGCCGGGAGAAGTGACCGTGCCGCTCGCCGTGGTCGTAGTGACCTATCACAGTGCCGACGTGGTGGAGGAGTGCCTCCGGTCGATCGCCGTGGCGCTGGAGTCCGAACCGGACGGCCGGGTGGTCGTGGTGGACAACGCGTCCACCGACGACACGCGGGACGTGGTGGCGCGCGTCGCGCCGGACGCGCAGATCGTGGCGCGGCCGACGAACGACGGTTTCGCGGCGGGCGTCAACGCCGGGTTCGCCGCCGCGCCGGACTGCGACATCCTGGTGCTCAACCCGGACGTGCGGCTGGAGCCGGACGCGATCGCGGTGCTGCGCGCCACGCTCGCCCTGCCCGGCACCGGCATCGCCGCACCCCGGTTGTTCAACGCCGACGGCACCCAGCAGCTGTCCCTGCGCCGCGCGCCGAACCCGTTGCGCGCCCTGGGTGAGGCTGTGCTGGGCGGCACCCGTGCCGGCCGCGTCGAGGCGTTGGGCGAAGTGGTGGTGGGTCAGCGCCACTACGAGACGGCGGGCGCGGCGGACTGGGTGACCGGAGCCGCGTGGATGGTCTCCCGGGCGTGCCGGAACGCGACGGGAACGTTGGAGGAGCGGTACTTCCTGTACTCGGAGGAGACCGAGTACATGCTGCGCGCCGGCGAGCGCGGGTACGGCATCCGCTACGAGCCGCGCGCCCGTGCCGTCCACTTGGGCGGCGAGCAGTCCACTTCGCCCGTGCTGTGGTCGATGGCCACGACGAACCGCGTGCGGATGATCCGCGAACGCCGCGGCCGTGTGGCGGCGTTCGCGATGTGGTGGGCGGTGCTGCTCAACGAACTGCTCCGGGCGCCTCGCGAACCAAAGCACCGGAAGGCGGTCGGCGACCTCCTGCGCTGGCGGAAGTGGCCGGGTCGGTCCGGTGAGGCGCACGGCTGGATCTGCTTCTCCGCCCAGGACTGGTGGTACCACAACCGGGCGCACTCGGACTTCCAGCTGATGCGGTCCGTCGCCGAACGCCGGAAGGTGTTGGTGGTCAACAGCATCGGCATGCGGATGCCGACGCCCGGCAACAGCACGCACGTGGCCCGGCGGATCCTGCGCAAGCTGCGCAGCGTGGCGAAGTTCGTCCGCGAGCCGCTGCCGAACTTCTACGTGATGTCCCCGTTGCCGCTGCCGTTCTACGGATCGCCGTTCCTGCGCAAGGTGAACGCGGTGCTGGTGCGCGCCCAGGTCCGGCTGGTCGCGACCGCCCTGCGGCTGCGCACACCCGTGATCATGGTCACCATCCCGACCGCGTGGGACGTGGTGGCCCCGATGCGCAAGCACAGCCTGGTGTTCAACCGCTCCGACCGGCACTCCGACTTCCCGGAGGCCGACCGCGCGTCGATCGAGGCGTTGGAGCACCGGCTGCTGGAGCACTCGGACCACGTCGTCTACGTCAGCCACGCGCTGATGGAGGAAGAACGCCCGCGCACCGGCGACCGCGCCCACTTCCTGGACCACGGCGTGGACGTCGACCACTTCACCGCCCGCCCGGAAACCGAGTGGCCGGCCGACATCCGGGCCGTCGACGGCCCGCGGATCGGGTTCTTCGGCGCGCTGGACGACTTCGTGGTCGACTTCGACCTGCTGGAACGCCTCGCGGCGGAGCTGCCCGACGCGTCCCTGGTGCTGATCGGCGACGCCACGCACCCGATGGAGCGGTTCGACAAGTACCCGAACGTGCACTGGCTCGGCTTCCGGCCCTACGACACGATCCCGGCCTACGGCTCGGCGTTCGACGTGGCGATCATGCCGTGGCAGGACAACAGCTGGATCAAGCACTCCAACCCGATCAAGCTCAAGGAGTACCTGGCCCTGGGCCTGCCGGTGGTGAGCACGGACTTCGCCGAGCTGGCGGCCTACACCGACCGGGTGCGGGTGGCGGGCGGCCACGCGGAGTTCGTGGAGGCGGTGCGGCGGAGCCTGGCCGAGGGAGGCCCGCGCCCGGCGGACGCCCTGCGCGCGTCGGTGACCCGGTTCTCGTGGCACTCCAGGGCGGCCGAGCTGGTGGCCCGCGCCGAAGCGCGCTGACCGCCCCGGGACGAACTCGCGGCGTGGCGGCCGGGGGCGGGGCTCGTCGACGACCCCTGGCCGGGCCGCTTGCACCGGCGCTGGGCCGGACCGCCGACGACTCCGGACCGGGCTCGCCGGTGGTGGCCGGGGGTGCGGACCGGGCCCGGTGGCGCGCGCCGGAGCGCAGCCGGCTGCGGGCTGTGGTGCGTAGAACTACCCGACTTCGCGGACCTGGGCCCCGGACGCCTCTAATGTGGGTGTCGTGCAGCCACTGCCTCCGAACGCCCCTCCGCGGATCGGCGACTACACGCTGCTCGCCGCCCTGGGCCGAGGCGCGATGGGATCCGTCTACCTCGCCCGCTCGCGCGGCGGGCGGCCGGTCGCCGTGAAGGTGGCGCGCGCCGAGCTCGCGGACAACCCGGAGTTCCGGGAGCGGTTCCGGCGCGAGGTCGAGATGGCGCGGTCGGTCGGCGGGTTCTGGACGGCCACCGTGGTCGGCGCGGACCCCGACGCCGACCGGCCCTGGATGGCCACCGAGTACGTGCCCGGCCCGACCCTCCACCAGGCCGTCCAGGACTACGGCCCGCTGCCCGAACGGGCCGTGCGGCGGCTCGCGGGCGGGCTGGCCGAGGCGCTGGTCGCGATCCACGGCGCGGGGCTGGTGCACCGGGACCTCAAGCCGTCGAACGTGCTGCTGGCCAACGACGGGCCGCGGGTCATCGACTTCGGCATCGCGCGGGCGATGGAGCACTCGGCGCTGACCGAGGCCGGGATCGTGTTCGGCACGCCCGGCTACCTCTCGCCCGAGCAGGTCGTCGGGTCGAAGATCTCGCCGCAGAGCGACGTCTTCGCGTTGGGCTCGGTGCTGGTGTACGCGGCGACCGGGGCCGGGCCGTTCGGCGAGGGCGCCACGTCCGCGCTGGTCTACCGGGTCGTGCACCAGGAGCCGGACCTGAGCCGGGTGCCGCCGGGCCTGGTGCCGCTGATCGTGCCGTGCCTGGTCCGCGAGCCGCTGCACCGGCCCTCGCCCGCCCGGCTGCTGGAGCTGATCGGACCGCCGTCCAGCGAGCCGTCGTGGCTGCCCGCGCAGATCCGGACGCTGGTCGAGCAGCGGCACACCGAGCTGCGCGAGCTGCCCGCGAAGCCGCCGACCAGGGTGCTCGCCGAGGAGCGCAAACCGCCGACCCGGCTGCTGGTGGAGGACCCGCCGCCCGCCGCGGCGCCGGCCGTGCCGAAGGTCGTGCCGCCGAGTGGCCCGATCCGGCCGTACACGCCGCCGTCGAAGAAGAGCGGGGTGCAGTTCAAGACGTCCCGGGCGGTCGGCCTGGGGTGGACGGCCGCGCACGCGTTGGCCGCGGTCGTCTGCGGCTCGATCGCCGACTCGGCGTCCGGCGCCCAGAGCGGGGTGCGGTTGGCGGCGTTCCTCGCGTTCGGGGTCTTCGCGCTGGTCGCGATCAGGCTGCTGGTGGGGACGGTGAGGACGCCGCTGACCATCGACGTCGGACCGGACGGGATCACCGTGTCCAGCGGCGAGCAGAAGCGCCGACTGCCGTGGTACGCGATCTCGCGGGTCAAGGTGGAGGGGCCGAACTCGCGGCCGTGGGTGGTGGTGTGGCTGGTCGGCGCGGCGCAGGTGCCGGAGACGCTGGGGCGCGGCAGCTTCCAGTCCTACAAGGGCGGCCTGCGGGTCTACCCGATCTCGCACGAGCGGTACCGCAAGCGCCGGGAGCGGGACGTGGCCGAGCTGCGGTCGGCGTTGGCCTGGTACGGGCCCACGGTCTACGACGCCCGTTGAGGCGCCTGTCCGGACGCACCCGGGCCCTGGGCGGTGGTGAGGCGGGTCCGACGGCGCTGGAGCCGACTCGGAGGCTGCCGGCGCGGGTGGCGGTCAGCGACCGCTGAACGTGGCCTTGCCCGGCCCGTCGGCGAGGAACGACCGGACGCCGCCCTGGAGGTCCTCGGTCTCGAACAGGTCGGCCGCGATGGAGGTGATGTGCTCGTTCGCCTCGGCCACGCCGCCGCGCTCGTAGTGCGCCAGCACCTGCTTGGTCGCGGCGTGCGCCATGGTCGGGCCGGCCGCCAGCGACTGGGCGAACCGCAGCGCGGCGTCGTCGAAACCCTCGTCCGGCAGCACGCGGTTGACCACGTTCCACCGTTCCAGGGTCGACGCGTCGTAGCGGTCGCCGGTCATCACGAACTCCTTGGCCCGCCCCACGCCCGCGCGCGCGGCCAGCCGCTGCGTGCCGCCCATCGTCGGGGTCAGCCCGATGACCTTCTCCACCAGGCCGAACTGCGCCCGTTCGGCGGCCAGCAGGACGTCGCACGCCACCGCGACCTCGAACGCCCACGTCAGGCACAGCCCGTGCGCGGCGAACACGGTCGGGAACGGCAGCGCGGCCACCCGGTCCGGCAGGTCCAGCATCTGGTCGAACAACGCCTTGGCCCGAGTCCGGCTCTGCTGCGCGGCGAACAGGTTGACGTCCACCCCGCCGCTGACCACCTTGCCCTCGGCGCGCACCAGCAGCGCCCGCGCGGGCCGGTCCTCCAGGTCGCCGATCGCGCCGTCCAGCAGGTCTTGGAGTTCGGCGGTGTAGAGGTTCAGCGGGGGAGCGTCGAAGGTGAGCACGGCCAGACCCGCCGCGTCCCGCTCGACGCGGACCTGTTGCGCTGCCACGGGCGTGGACTTTACACGCGTCCGGAATGAGTAAAAGCAGGTGTCCGAACGGCCCAATCGCGCGGACAATTACGCGGTGCACAACCGGACCGTTCCGCGCGCGCCCGCCGACGACCCGGAGGCCGTCGAGCTCATGCGCACCTACCTGACCGACATCATCGACCGCCACCACGGCCGTCCGGCCACCGACGCGGAGGTGGACCAGGCGGTCGTCGAGGACCCCGTCGACGACCTCGACGCCTTCTTCGTGGCCCGCCACCACGGCCGGCCGCTGGGCTGTGCCGGGTCCGGGTGGTCAGCCCGGAAACCGCCGAGTTGAAACGGCTGTTCGTCCATCCGGCGGCGCGTGGGCTGGGCGGGGGAGCAGCCTGCTGGGCGCGGTCGAGGACGCCGCCGTCTCGATTGGTGCCGCCGCCGTCCGCCTGGACACCCGCGCTGACCTGGTCGAAGCCCGGAAGCTGTACGCGCGGCACGGTTACCGTGAGGTAGCACCGTTCAACAGCGACCGCTGTGCGGAGCACTGGTTCGAAAAGCGGCTATAGGGCCTATCAGGTTTTGGAATCCCCCATGTGAGGTGTCTCACTTGACAGTGAATAGGGCCCCCAGTTGAGTATGTGGCGAAGTCGGCCGCGGATATGAAATGGGGATCAGTCCAGTGGCTTTCGCCGTCGAGTTGACATTTCGTGATGCGCGCCAGGTACGTAGATCCATTCACCTCGCCCATCGCGAATACTGGCGTCCGCTCGCCGAGCAGGGCGTGCTGGTGGGCACCGGACCGTGGGCGGACGGCTCGGGGGTGCTGCTGATCTGCCAGGTGCCCGACGAGGCGGCGGCCCGCGACCTCGTCCGGGGCGACCCGTACGTCCGGTCGCAGTCCATCGCCGAGGTGCGCATCCGGCAGTGGCACGTGCTGCTGGGCGTGCCGGAGGGCGAACGGGTGCCGGGCATCGTCCGACCGCGGGACGGGCAGAGCGCGGAGGCCCGTGCGCGCGAGCCGTTGACGCCGCACGAGCACCGCATCGCGCTGATGATGCTGGAGGGCATGACCAACCGGCAGATCGCCGAGCACTTCTCGGTGTCCACCCGGGCGGTCGAACTCCACATCACCCGCATCTACCGCAAGCTCGACATCGGCCGCCGAGCGCAGCTCGCCGCCGCGATGCCGTGGGGCCAGCGGTCGTACCTGTAGTACTTCGCAGTGCTTCGCGCGTCCGGGGCCGGGGCCGGGGAGAACGCTCTCCCCGGCCCCGTTCGCGGTGGAGGCCGGGCGTGCACCCGGCCGCGCCTAGGCCAGCAGCTCCGCCCGTGACGCCACACCGAGCTTGCGCAGCACCCGTGCCACGTGCTGCTCGACGGTCCGCGGCGACAGGAACAGCACGTCGGCGATCTCGCGGTTGGTCCGCCCCTGTGCCAGCAACCGCGCCACGTCCTGCTCCCGCGGCGACAGCGCGTTGCCGTACCCGCGCCGCCCCCGCCGCGAAGGCATCGCCACCCCGGTCCCGCGCACCAGGTGCCGGCACCTGGCCGCGTCACGGCCGGCGCCCAGCGCCTCGAACCGGTCGGCCACCTCGCCGAGCGCGGACACCGCCGAGGCGTCCCCGCTCTCCAACCCGCACAACGCGATCCGCTCCGACAGCGTCGCCGAGTAGTACGCGAGCCCCAACGCGTCGGCGGCACGCCTCGCGTCCCGCAACAGGAACACCGCGTCGTCGTCCCGCCCCATCGCCACCAGCGCCCGGCACACCTTCAGCGCCACGTGCGCCAGCGGCGCGTCGCGGTCGGCGACACCCGCGGTCAGCTCCTCCACCAGCTCCACCGCGTCCTCCAGCCGCCCCGCCGCGCAGTAGGCGTCCACGGCGGCCGGTGCCAGCTCGCCCGTCCACGCCCACACCCCCTTGCGCCGCACCAGGTCCAGCCCCAGGTCGGCCTCGGCGCAAGCGCGCGTCAGGTCACCGCGTTCGAACCACAGCCGGGCCAGCGGGGCGAAACCGCCCAGCGCCACGGGCGTGATCGAGTTCTCCACCGACCGGACGCCGCTCTCCGCGAGGTACCGCTCGGCCTCGTCCCAGTCGCCCCGTGCCACCGCCAGGCAGCCCAGCACCAGCGAGATCTCACTGGCCACCGGCAGCAGTTCGCGGTACTCGTCCAGCAGCCGCCCGGCCCGCGCCACCAGCGATCCCCAGTTCCCCGAGTACCAGTCCAGGTGGATCCGCGTCGACTGTCCGGTGCTCGCGGTGAACGGCACGCCCGCGCCGACGGTCAGCCGCAGCCCTTTGTCAAGGAAGTCGTGGGCCAGGTCGAAGTGCCCGACCAGCGCGCAGGCGTCCGCGAGGTTGCAGTTGGCCCGTGCCAGGTGCCGCCGGATCTCCACGTCGGCCGACGAGGCGGGCAGCCGGTCCAGCTCGGACACCACGCTGTGGTCGCCGATCGACAGCCGGGAGCCGAGCTCGTTGGCCAGCAGGGAGTACCGGACCTCCGGGTTCTCGCAGGACTCGATGTACGAGTCGACCACCCGCATCCACCCCAGGTGCTCGTGCAGCGGCGTCGCCCCGATGAACGGCTGGCCGAGCACGGCCCGTGCGCGCATCGCCAGCTCCGGCTGGTCGGCCAGCTCCGTCACGGCCTGTTCGAGGTGCGAGCGCGCCTGCACCGTGCCCTCGAACTGCCGGATCAGCAGGAACCCGAGGTTCATCCGCACCTGGCCGCGCGCGGAGCGGGACAGCCGGCGGTCGTCGAGCAGGCGTTCCAGGGTGGCGCGCGGGTCGTGCTGGTCGATGCCGCCGCGCGCCACCAGGCCCAGCTTCACCGCCAGTCTGTCGACGTCGGACGGTGCCGGCGACGCTTCGTCCAGCAGCCGCTGGTAGAGCCGGGTCGCGGTGGAGGGGTCGCCGACCTCCAGCGCCCGGTCGGCGGCGGCCTCGCAGTTGCGCAGCCACTCGGTGTGCCTGCCGGCCTTGAGGCTGTGCTCGGCCAGTTGTATGAACGGCCGCGGCGTCACGTTCGCCAGCGCGCTCGACGCCCGCAGGTGCAGCCGCTGCCGTTCCGGCCCGGTCAGCGTGTCGTAGACCGCCTGCTGCGCCAAGATGTGCCGGAACCCGTACCGCATGTCCGCGGCCTCGTGGAGGACCCCGCTGCGCAGGGCGTGCGTCAACGCGGCCCGCGCCCGGTCCGGCTCCACCGCGCCGACCTCGGCCAGCAGCTCCTCCTCGGCGGGTACGCCCAGCACCGCGGCGGCCTGCGCGATCCGCCGCCCGGTGGTGGTCAGCCGGTCCAGCCGCTCGGCCATGGCGTCCCGCAGCAGCGCGGGCACCGCCACCTCGTCCAGCAGCCGCCAGTCCGGGTCGCGCAACGCGCGCAGCACCTCCTCCACCACGAACGGGATGCCGGCGGTGCGTTCGTGCAGCCGGGCGGCGAACTCGGCGGACACCCCGTCGACGTCCAGGATCGCCGCGGCCAGGTCGTGCACCTGCGCCGCGTCCAGCGGGGACAGCCCGACCACCACCCCGGTCACCCCGGCGGGCGGGCGGTAGGCCCTGCCCAGCGGCATCCCGCCGGGCGAGTCCTCACGGCGGTAGGTCACCAGCACGGTCAGGTCCGGCGGCGGGTCGGCCATCAGGAACCGCAGCAGGTGCCGGCACCCGTCGTCGGCCCAGTGCAGGTCCTCCACCACCAGCAGCACCGGTCCGAGCGCGGCGACCACCTCCCGCACCGCGCGGAACAGGTGGTGCCGCTCGTGCCGGGGGTCCTCCGGGCGCGGCGGAGGGTCGGGCAGCCGGTCGGCGATCTCGGGCAGCAGCGGGCGCAGCACGCCGGTGACGGGGCTCAGCGGCACCCGGCCGAGCAGTCCGGCGACGGTGCGCAGGGCGTCCAGCACCGCCCCGTACGGGAACGGCTCCCGCAGCGGCTGGCAGAACCCGGTCAGCACGCGCAGCGGCGTCACCTCCGGGCGGCGCAGCAGCTCCCGCACCAGCCGGCTCTTGCCCACGCCCGCCTCGCCCTCCACGAGGGCGACCGCCGGCTGGTCGGCGACCGCGCCGAGCAGCGCGGCCAGCTCGTCGCCCCGGCCGACCAGGACGGGAGAGCTGGTGCGCGGTGGCGTCATGCGGACCCTCCCGGAGATCGGCGGGCCCCGGCGGTAGAACCCGGATCGTTCACGGGCAGCACCCCTCGCGTGCACGGCGGAGATCGTCGACCGTCGGTCCGTTCGGCCCGATCGAGGCCGGAACCCTTCGGAATGCATTCCGAGAGCTGTCCCGGCGCGCTGTGCGGATCAGTCGTGGACCGCTCGTGGAACGTGGGTCATGTCACGAGACTAGGCCATCCAGCGGCTCTCGCCGAACACTCCTACCGGTCGGTAACAAAGATCCGTCAACGGCACCCGAGCCGGTAGTTTCCGGCTGCCCGACCGGGGAATCCGCAGGACATGGTAGAGGTGAGCCTGCGGATTGCGGCACCGGCGGACCAGGTCTTCGCGGTGCTGGCGGACGGCTGGTCGTACGCGAGCTGGGTGGTGGGCGCGGCCCACATCCGGGAGGTCGACGGGGACTGGCCCGCGCCCGGCTCCCGGATGCACCACAGCATCGGTCCGTGGCCGCTCCAGGTGAAGGACACGACCAGGGTCCGTGCCGTGGAGGACCGGCGGGCGCTGGAACTGGACGCGGGCCTGTGGCCGCTGGGCCAGGCGCACATCCGGTTCGAGCTGTCCGAGTCCGGCGGGGCGACGACCGTGCGGATGAGCGAGGAAGTGTCGAAGGGACCGCTCTCCCTGCTGCCCGCGCCCGTTCAGGCGGTCATGCTGGCACCGCGCAACCGCGAGTCGCTGCACCGGCTCGCCGACCTGGCGGTGCGGCGGGAAGCGAAGCAGTGATCGTTTGACGTCTGCGATCGCCTGACGGCTCGCCGAGCGGAGCCGCCGGGCGAACGCCGCGAATGACCCGGTGCGGCGATGACCCTGTGCCGGGGCGGCGATGACTCTGTGCCGGGGCGGCGATGACTCTGTGCCGGGGCGGCGATGACCCTGTGCCGGGCGTGATCCAAGCCGGGTCGTCCAGCCGGTGTCGTCCGGCTGTGTCGTTCAGCGGTAGAGGGCCCGGTGCAGGCCGCGCATCACCAGCCGGTAGCCGTCGCCCGCCAGACCGTTGCGCGCCAACGCCGCCCGTGCCGCGTTCGCCCCGGGCGCACCGTGCACACCGCCGCCCGGGTGCGCCGACGCCCCCGCCAGGAACAGCCGGTCCACCGGGGTGTCCGACCGCCCCGTCCCCGGCACCGGCCGGAAGACCAACTGCTGGTGGATCGCCGCCGTGCCCGCGTTGATCGACCCGCCGACCAGGCTCGCGTTGCGCTCCTCCAGGTCCGCCGGCCCCAGGACCGCACGTGCGACGATCAGGTCGCGGAACCCCGGCGCGTGCTGCTCGATCAGCTGCTCCACCCGGTCCGCCCGCCGTCGCAACCGGTCCGCCGACCAGCTCTCGCCGCGCGGCACGTGCGTGTACGCCCAGGCCGCCTCGGTCCCCGCCGGTGACCGGCTCGGATCGGTGGTGGTCATCTGCCCCATGATGACGAACGGCGTGCGCGGCAGTCGCCCGGTCGCGATCTCCGTGCTGCTGATCGACAACCCGTTCAGGTCGCCACCCAGGTGCACGGTGCCGGCGCCCTTGGCCTCGGTCGCCGTCCACGGGACGGGCCCGGACAGCGCCCAGTCCACCTTCACCGTGGCGTCGTCCCACTCGAAGTTGGACAGGTCGTCCACCAGCCGAGCGGGCAGGTGCTCCGCACCGACCAGACCCAGGTACAGGCTCGGCGCGGCGACGTCCGCCAGCACCGCCTTCCGCGCCCGCACCAGTCCGCCCGAGGCGTCACGCACACCGAGCGCGCGTCCTTGCGACACCACGACCTGCGTCACCGCGCGACCGCACTCGACCCGTCCGCCGAACCGCTTCACCAACGCCTCGGACAGCTTCCCCGCGCCACCCTCGGGCACGGGGTAGCCGACGTCCTGCCCGAGCATCGACAGCAGCCACCCGAAAGCCGTGCTGCAGGCCTGATCCGGCCCCAGGTCGGTGTGCATCGCGTTGCCCGCCAACAACAACGGCGCGCCCTGCCCGGTGAACCGCTCGTTCCCGAACGCCCGCACGGACTGCACGAACATCCGCGCGAACCGCAGCGACTCCGCCGGCCCCAACGCGCCCAGCAGGCCCGCGCCCGCCCGCACCGGCGGGAACGGCCGCATCAACGCCTCCACCAGCTCGTCCCGGACCCGTTGCCAGCGAACGAACTCCTCCCGCCACGCGTCCCCGTCGCCCGCGCCGAACGCGTCCACCGACGCGGCGGTCCGCTCGACGTCGGTGGACAGCAGCACGGCCCGGTCGTCCGGCAGCACGTGCGCCAACACCTCGGGCGCCCGCCGCCACCGCAGCCCGTGCCGCTCCAGCCCCAGCCCGGCGATCACCGGCGAAGCGGCACCGAGCGGGTAGAACGCGCTGAACAGGTCGTTGCGGAACCCCGGCGCGGTCAGCTCGGCGGTGCGCACCGCGCCGCCCGGCTCGTCGGCCGCCTCCAGCACCAGCACGTCCCACCCGGCGTCGGCCAGCAGGTTCGCCGCCACCAGGCCGTTCGGACCGGATCCGATGACCACGGCGTCCACGTCGTCGCTCACTCAGCCCCCTTGGCTCTGCCGCACCGGACGTGCCAGACCCAGTCTGCGCCACCGCGCGCCGGCACGTGGCGCCAGGGGCCCCCAGGACCCGCGGCCCTCCGAGACGGCGGCGACGAACTCGGCCAGCGCCTCGCGCGCGTCGTGCCGTGGCCGCCAACCGAGCGCCCGCAGCCGGGAAGTGTCCACAATGGACGCCTGATCGGCGAGTCGCAGCCAGCCCGGGTGCATCGGCTGCAGACCCACCCGCCACGTGGGCCACGCGACGCCTTCCAGCAACCGCAACGGGACCGGCAGCCGGAAACCACCGAGCACGCCCGCCAGCTCGTCGGCGTGCAGCACGGATCCGGACGCCACGTTGAACGCGCCGGTCACCCGCCGGCGCAGGATCAGCGTGATGGCCCGCGCGACGTCCTCGGCGTGCACGACCTGTGCCCGCAGCCCGTTCCACAGGGGAACCGGCAGCCACCGCCGTCCGATCAGGAACGGCGGGATGAGCGGGCTGAGCACCCAGCGGTCGAGTTCCGCCCCGGCGTCCGGCTGGACCACCGCGCACGGTCGGACGCGGGCCACGTCGTGACCGTCCAGCATCCGTTCCAGCTGCGCCTTCTGCAGGCTGTACGTGCTGCCCGGCACGCCGGCGCACGGCCAGTCCTCGTCCACGGGGTGATCGGCGGGCGTGTACGCGGCGACCGACGAGGCCACCACGACGTGCGGCACGCCAGCCCGTTCGGCGGCGGCGAGCACGTGCGCGCTGCCGTCCAGGTTGGTGCGCCGCATCGCGGGCTCGTCCATCCCGGGCTGGATCGCCCAGGCCAGGTGGACCACGGCGTCAGCCCCGGCGAAAGCCCTGGTCAACCGAGCTTCCGCCGAGGGCGCGCCGATGTCGCAGCTCAACCAGGAGACACCGCCCGGCCCGGCCCGCGTCCCGTCCGATCGCGTCTCGCCTGCCCGCGACTCGTGGAGGCGCGTCTCACCGGTCCGCGTCTCGCTCCTCTGCGCCGCACCTCTCTGCGCCGCAACTCTCTGCGTCCCACCGGACCCCGCGCCGCCGTGCCGTGCTCCGGCGGCGCGGTCCTCATCGGCCGGAACGCGTCGGGCGATGCCCAGCACGTCGGCGTCCGGCAGTTCGGCGGGCAGGACACGGCACAGGGCCGTCCCGATGTTGCCGCTGGCACCCGTGACGACGACCCTCATGCCGAGCGGGTACCCCTACTTGGCCCCGCCAAGCCCCGCGCGCCGCAGTGCTTCCGCCATGGCCCCGTTCGCGGGCGGCCGTTCCTGGCGTTGCTGCTGCTGCTGACGAGGCCGTCCGCCGCCGCGCTGCTGGTCCCTGCCGCCGCGCTGCTGGTCCTTCTGCGGTGTCTTCCGGCCTGGCTCGTCCTGCAACCGCAGGGTCAGCCCGATCCGCTTGCGCGGGATGTCGACCTCCAGCACCTTCACCCGCACCACGTCACCGGACTTGACCACGTCCCGGGGGTCCTTGACGTAGGTGTCGGACAGTGCCGAGATGTGCACCAAGCCGTCCTGGTGCACGCCGATGTCGACGAACGCGCCGAACGCGGCCACGTTCGTCACGACGCCCTCCAGCACCATGCCGGGCTTGAGGTCGACGATCTTCTCCACGCCGTCGGCGAAGGTCGCGGTCTTGAACGCCGGGCGCGGGTCGCGGCCCGGCTTCTCCAGCTCGCGCAGGATGTCGGTGATGGTCGGCAGACCGAACTTGTCGTCCACGAAGTCCTGCGGCCGCAACGACTTGAGCACCGTCGTGTTGCCGATCAGCTCGGCCTTGGCGTGCTGCTGGATGCGCCGCACCACCGGGTACGCCTCGGGGTGCACGGCGGACCCGTCCAGCGGGTCCTCGCCGTTCGGGATGCGCAGGAAGCCCGCGCACTGCTCGAACGCCTTCGGGCCCAGCCGCGGCACGTTCTTCAGCGCCGTGCGGGACCGGAACGGGCCGTTCTGGTCGCGGTGCTGCACGATGTTCTCCGCGAGCCCGGCGGTGATGCCGGAGACGCGGGTGAGCAGCGGCGCGGACGCCGTGTTCAGGTCCACGCCGACCGCGTTCACGCAGTCCTCCACCACGGCGTCGAGCGAGCGGGACAGCTTCGACTCGGACAGGTCGTGCTGGTACTGGCCGACGCCGATGGACTTGGGGTCGATCTTGACCAGTTCGGCCAAGGGGTCCTGCAACCGGCGGGCGATGCTGACCGCGCCGCGCAGCGACACGTCCATGTCGGGCAGTTCGGCGGACGCGAACGCCGACGCGGAGTACACCGATGCGCCCGCCTCGGACACCACGACCTTGGTGAGCTTGAGGTCGGCGTGCCGCTTGAGCAGGTCGCCGGCCAGCTTGTCGGTCTCGCGGGACGCGGTGCCGTTGCCGATGGCGATCAGCTCGACATCGTGCTCGCGTGCGAGGGCGGCGAGCTTGGCGATCGACTCGTCCCAGCGGTTCGCGGGCACGTGCGGGTGGATCACGTCGGTGTCGACCACCTTGCCGGTCGCGTCCACCACGGCCACCTTGACACCGGTGCGGAAACCGGGGTCCAGGCCCATCGTGGCGCGGGTGCCGGCGGGCGCGGCGAGCAGCAGGTCGCGCAGGTTCGACGCGAACACCTTCACGGCTTCGTCCTCGGCGAACTGGCGCAGCCGCGTGCGCAGGTCGATGCCCAGGTGCACGAGGATGCGGGTGCGCCACGCCCAGCGCACGGTGTCGGTGAGCCAGCGGTCCGCCGGCCGGCCCCGGTCGTCGACGCCGAACCTGGAGGCGATCCGCACCTCGTAGCCGGTCGGCTCGTCGTCGTCGCCCGCCTCCAGCTGGAGGTCGAGGACCTCCTCCTTCTCACCCCGGAACAGGGCGAGGATGCGGTGCGACGGCAGCTTGGTGAACGGCTCGGAGAAGTCGAAGTAGTCGGAGAACTTGGCCCCGTCCTCCTCCTTGCCCTCCCGGACCTTGGACGCCACCCGCCCCTGCGCCCACATCCGTTCCCGCAGCTCGCCGATGAGGTCGCCGTCCTCGCCGAACCGCTCCACGAGGATCGCCCGCGCACCCTGCAGCGCGGCGGCCACGTCCGCGACCTCCTCGGTCAGGTAGGCCTGGGCGGTCTGCTGCGGGTCGAGCGTCGGATCGTTCAACAACCCGTCGGCGAGCGGTTCGAGCCCCTGCTCGCGCGCGATCTGCGCCTTGGTCCGCCGCTTGGGCTTGTAGGGCAGGTAGAGGTCTTCGAGCCGGGCCTTGGAGTCGGCGGCGAGGATCGAGGCTTCCAGCGCGTCGTCGAGCTTGCCCTGCGACCGGATCGAGTCGAGCACGGCCGCCCGCCGCTCCTCCAACTCCCGCAGGTAGCCCAGCCGCTCTTCCAGCGTGCGCAGCTGGGCGTCGTCCAGCGCACCGGTCGCCTCCTTGCGGTAGCGGGCGATGAACGGCACGGTCGAGCCCCCGTCGAGCAGCTCGACGGCAGCGCTGACCTGCCCGTCACGCACGCCCAACTCGTCGGCGATCCTCTGGTGGATGGCTGTCGTCACACCAGGCATTGTGCCCGCACGCTCCCCGTGCGGGGGTGCAGGGGCGGCAATGGGCGGGTCGGCCCCTTGTCCACCCATTTGGGTGAAGTAGCTACGCCGTTGGTAACGCGTGGTTACGCCATACGACGTAACCAACACCCCTGTTAGTCAGGAGGTGTGGCGCGATGACCCAACCGATGGACGACGAGCCGAACGAAGCGGAACAGCGGCTGGCCGACGCCATACGAGGCGGCGACGAAGTCGTGGAGCACTCCGCGTCCGGTGAGCGGATCCGAGGTTCGTTCCTGGGGAGCCACCTGTTGTGGGATGGGCAGCCGCATCCGAGGATCTTGAAGCTCTACGACGCGCACCTGACCGGGCGGCTGGATCTGGAGGCAGGCGCTGTGGCGTACCCGGTGCACTTCCGGAACTGCCGTTTCGACGAGCCGCCCAACCTGGAACAGGCGGCCATCCCGGCGGTCTACTTCACCGACTGCGCTCTTCCCGGTCTGGACTGCGGGCAGGTGACCGTTTCGTCCAACGTCGAGCTGACCGGAGGCGCCAGTACCGGAACGGTCGACTTCCGGGGCGCCCGGGTCGGCGGTCAGTGGCGGTTGACCGGCATCCACCTGGTCAACGCCGGGGGCGTGGCGCTGTCCGCGGACGGCATCGTGGTAGGGCAGGACGCCGCCTGCTCGGACGGCTTCGTGGCCGACGGTGCGGTCCGCATGATCGGTGCCCGTATCGGCGGGCAGTTCGACTGCGAGAACGCGACGTTCCGCAACCCCGGTGGCATCGCGCTCGAGCTCAGCGGGCTCGTCGTGAAGGAGAAGATGTTCTGGCGCAACGGCTTCCGCGTCGAGGGCGAGGCACGCCTGCGCGGTGCGCGGGTGAAAGGCCGGATCGACTGCGCGAAAGCCGAATTCCGCAATCCCCACGAGGTCGCCCTGAGCGCCGAGGGGCTCCGGGCGGGCAGCGATGTCCTGTTGGGGGAGGGGTGCTCGGTGAAGGGCGAGGTCGATCTCACGGGTTGTGACATCCGCGGCCAGTTGATCCTCACCGGTGGCACCTTCGGCAACCCCGGTCGGACCGCACTGGACCTCGCCCGCGCCCGAGTGGCGCAGAACGTGTTGTGCCGCAGCGGGTTCGTCGCCAAGGGCACGGTCCTGCTGGTCGGTGCCGAGATCCGGGGCAACCTGTGGTGCGAGGGCGGGCGGTTCGAGAACAGCACGGACACCGCACTGGACGCGGTCGGCCTGACCGTCCACCGCGACCTGGTGCTCGGCGAACGTCCGACCCGGCACGGCACCGGAACCGGAACCGGCACCGACGGGTTCTACGCCGAGGGGCGTGTGGTGTTGAGCGGCTCGACGATCGGTGGCAACTTCTCCTGCGCCGGCGGGAAGTTCACCAACCGCCCGAACGCGCTCGAGTGCGTCCAGGTGGAAGTCCGGCAGTCCGCCGACTTCGAGAGAGTCCTCGCCCGCGGCCGGATCGACCTGTGCGGCGCTCGGATCGGCGGGCAGCTGTCCTTCGCGGACGCGGTGATCGGCGACGACGACTGGGCCCTGGTGTTGAAGGGAGCGGTGATCGGCGGGCCGTTGCGCCTCAAGTTCGCCGACAAGCCGAAGGGCGGCGTCGATCTCTACCAGGTCAGGGCGGCGCACTTGGACGACCGGGAGACCAAGTGGCCGGATCGGATGAGGTTGAACGGGTTCGTCTACGGTGCCTTGGCCGAGGGCGGACCCGACGTCGGGAAGCGCATCGACTGGCTGAAGCGCAACTGGGAGTACACGCCGCAGGTCTACCTCCAGTTGGCGTCGTTGTACGAAGCCCAGGGACTGCACAACTACGCGAAGGACGTGTTGGTCGCAGGGGAGGACGCCCGGCGCGCTGCGCGCAAAGGGATGACAGGTCGCTTGTCCAGGGTTTCGGACCTGGCACTGAAGTACACGGTCGGATACGGGTACCGGCCGTTCCTCGTGCTGATCTGGATCGCTGTGCTGTGGCTGCTCGGTTGGGGGGTGTTCTCGTTCATCGGGAAGGAAGGCTTCAAGCCGGTGAGACCTGACGCGTGCCTGGAGTTCCAGCCCTTCGTCTACACGCTCGACCTGCTGCTCCCGGTGGTGACCCTCAAGCAGCGGGACTTCTGGGTGCCGGAGGGGTTGGCGCTCGGCGTGTCGACCGGTCTGACGATAGTCGGCTGGGTGTTGGCGATCTGCCTGGTGACGGGGCTCGGCAAGGCGTTCAAGCGGGAGCTGTGACCCCGTCACCAGGCACCGGTCGGCAGCGCCCGGCTTGCGGAAATCCCTCTCACACCACCGCGAGCGAGCGGCTGAACGGGTTCGCCGGGCGCGGCAGGCCGTAGTGGTCCCTCAGCGTGGTGCCGGTGTACTCGGTGCGGAACAGGCCCCGTTGCCGCAGGATCGGGACGACCTCGGTGGCGAACAGCTCCAGCCCGGACGGCAGCACGGCGGGCATGATGTTGAAACCGTCCGCCGCGCCCTCCCGGAACCAGTGCTCGATGGTGTCGGCCACCTGCTCCGGCGTGCCCGCGAACGTCTTGTGCCCGCGCCCGCCGCCGAGCCGCCCGATCAGCTCCCGCACGGTCAGCTCCTCCCGCCGTGCCAGCTCCACGACCAGGGTGTAACGGGACTTCGCGCCCTCGATCTCGTCCTCCGACGGCAGGTCGGCGGGCAACGGCCGGTCCAGCTCCAGCGACTCCGGGTCGACCCGCAGCAGCTTCGCCAACTGGCCGCGCGCGTACTCGGCGACGATCAGCCGGTCCAGCTCGGCGTCGGCGGCGAGCGCTTCCGCCTCCGTGGCGCCGATCACCGGCACCAGGCCGGGTAGGACCTTGACGTGGTCGGGGTCGCGGCCCGCGGTCCGGGCGCGGTCCTTGATGTCCGCGTAGAAGGCCTTGGCCTCGGCCAAGGTCTGCTGCGCGGTGAACACCGCCTCGGCATGTCGGGCGGCGAAGCCCTTGCCGTCCTCGGACGAACCGGCCTGCACCAGCACCGGGTGGCCCTGCGGCGAGCGCGGGACGTTCAGCGGACCCCGCACCCGGAAGTACCTGCCCTCGTGGTCGACCGTGTGCACGCGATCGGCCTCGGCGTGCACGCCGCGCTCCTTGTCGGCCACGATCGCGTCGTCGTCCCACGAGTCCCACAGCTTCTTCGCCACGTGCAGGAACTCGTCGGCCCGCTCGTACCGGTCGAAGTGCGCGGGCTGCCCGTCCAGGCCGAAGTTGCGCGCCGCGTCGTCGCCCGCCGTGGTCACGACGTTCCACCCGGCCCGGCCGCCGCTGATGTGGTCCAGCGAGGAGAACCGGCGGGACAGGTTGAACGGGTCGTTGTAGGTGGTGGAAGCCGTCGCGATCAAACCGATCCGGGAGGTGGCCCGGGCCAGTGCGGCGAGCAGCAGGGTCGGTTCCAACTTGCCCGACGGACGGCGGCCGACCTGGCCCCACAGCACGGGCGAGTCGGCGAGGAACACCGAATCGAACTTCGCCGCCTCCGCGATGCGCGCCAGCCGCTCGTGGTACTCGATGCCGAGGTGGGCGTGCGGGTCGCTCTCCGGCAGCCGCCACGACGCCTCGTGGTGCCCGGTGTCGTGCAGGAACAGGTTGAGGTGCAGCTGGGTCACGGTGTCGCCCCTTCGGTGATCCCCAACGCGAGCAGCAGCCGGTCGCGGTGGGACTGGAACAGCGGGTCGCGGTGCGAGCGGGGTGCGGGCAGGTCGATCGGGACGTCCAGCCCGATCCGGCCCTCCTCCAGCAGCACGATCCGGTCGGCGAGCTCCACGGCCTCGTCCACGTCGTGCGTGACGAGCAGGACCGCGGGGCGGTGCCGCGCGCACAGTTCGCGCAGCAGGTCGTGCATCTTGATGCGGGTCAACGCGTCCAGCGAGCCGAACGGCTCGTCCGCCAGCAGCACGGCGGGTTCGCGGACCAGGCAGCGGGCCAGCGCGACGCGTTGCTGCTCGCCACCGGAGAGCTGGTTGGGCCACGCCCGTTCCCGGCCCGCCAGCCCGACTTCGGCCAACGCGCGCCGGCCGCGCTCCCTCGCGTCACCGGGAATCCCGAGGACCACGTTGTCCAGCACGCGCAGCCACGGCAGCAGCCGCGAGTCCTGGAACGCCACCGAGATCTCCCGCGGCACCCGGAGATCACCGCTGCCGGTCACGTCGTAGTCCAGACCCGCGATGGCCCGCAGCAGGGTCGACTTGCCGGAACCGCTGCGCCCCAACAGGGCCACGAACTCGCCGGGCGCGATGTCCAGGTCCAGCCCGTCGAGCACGGTCCGCTCCCCGAAGCGCCGCACCAGGTCCCGGACGCGGACCGCGGTCACCCGCCCATCGTGCGACGCCATGCCAGCACCCTCCGCTCGGCGAGCCGCAGCAGTGCGTCGGACACGAACCCGAACAGCCCGTACACCACCAGCCCGACCACGATCACGTCGCTCTGGCCGTAGTTCTGCGCCTGGAACATCAGGTAGCCGATGCCGCTGGTGGCGTTGATCTGCTCCAGCACGATCAGGAACAGCCACGAGCCGGTCACGCCCAGCCGCAGGCCCACGAAGAAGCCGGGCAGCGCACCGGGGAACACCACCTTGCGCACGAACTGCCACCGGTTGAGCCCGACCACCTCCGCGAGTTCCACGTACCGGTTGTCGATGCCGGTCAGCGAGGCGTGGGTCTGGATGTAGATCGTCACGGCCACGCCGATCGCGATCACCACCACCTTGAAGCCCTCGCCGATGCCCAGCCACAGGATCAGCAGCGGGATCAGGCCCAGCGACGGGATCGCCCGCTTGACCTGCACCGTGCCGTCGATCAGCGACTCGCCGACCCGGCTCAGCCCGGCCGCGATGGCGAGCGCCGTGCCGATCACACCGCCGAACAGGAAGCCCAGTCCCGCGCGCCGCAACGAGGTCAGCACGCTGTCGGGCAGCTTCCCGTTGTCCACCAACTCGACGCCGGTCGCGACCACCGTCCACGGCGCGGACAGGATCCGCGGGTCGAGCCAGCCGGTGGCGGACGCGGTGCTCCAGACCGCGATCACCAGCAGCGGCCCGAGGGCACGGCCGTACGGGATGGGTCTGCCCGGCCCGAGCCTGCGCTTGCGGGCCGCGGTCGTGGCCACGACCGGTGTTCCGAGGGTGCTGCGGGCGGGCGGTGCCAGCGTGTGCGTCATGGCTTGCTCCGGTACGTGGCGGGGACGGATTCCGCGGCGATGCCTTCGAACCGCCGGTCGAACAGGTCGGCGGCCTCGACCGGCGGGGTGAACCCGCCCTGGGCGAGCAGATCGGCCGTCTCCTGCTCCCAGGCGATCGCCCGGTCCCAGCCGGCCGGGAAGTAGGGCCGGGGGAGGGACTCGACGATCCGCTCACCGTCGGCGGTGCCGACGTTCTGGTCCTTCACGTAGTAGTGCTCGATCCAAGGCCCGGGGTGCTCCCAGGCCCACACCTGGCCCCGCGCCCAGAACGGGATGAACGCCCGGATCGCGGCGGTCTTGGCCTCGTCGCGGAGCACGGAGGTCGGCGCCCACAGGATGGTGAGCAGGTCCACGGCGTTCATGTCGATGGTGCGCGCACCGTCCTTGCCGTACTGGCTCAGGTACTTCGTGGTGCTGGGCTCGGCGAGCACCGCCACGTCCACCTGCCTGGACTGCAACGCGGTGAGGAACTGCGGGCTGTTCAGCGCGACGAGCTGCACGTCCTCGTTGCGCAGCCCCAGTTCCTTGATGGTGCGCAGCACGAGCACGCCCTGCGCCTGCCCCTGCGAGAACGCGATCCTGCGGCCCTTCAGGTCCTGCAACGACCTGATGTCCGCGCCCGGCGCGGTCGCGAACCTGTAGGTGGGCGTCTCCCGGTGGGCCACCGCGACGATCTTGGCGTCGAAGCCGATCGCGGCGGCCTGGATGGGCGGGATGCCCGCGTTGGTCGCGAGGTCCACCGACCCGGCGCGGAACGCCTGGATGACGTCCGGCCCGGCGGTCACGTTCGGCCAGTCGGGCACCTCGAACGGCAGGCCGGCCAGTTCCCCGGACGCCTCCAGTTGCTTCAGCGTGGTGCGGACGGAGACGGTGAGCTTCGTGCCGGGCGGCACGGCGGTGGGCAGCGGCCCGGCCGGGGCCGGACCGCTCACGCCGCCGGCCGCGGCGCACCCGACGAGGCCGAGCGTCCCCACGCCCGCCAGTCCGGCCAGGAACGAGCGCCGGCCGAGGGCCGGCGTGGATGGCAGTGTCATTCGCGGATTCCTCAATCGAGTGGGTAGCGGCCGTGGCGTCGGCTGTGGTGGCAAGCGGACACGGCCGCCGTGGCCGACGAGCGCCGACCGTGGTGGGTAGCCGAGGCCGTGGTGAGTGGGCCGGCGCCGTGGTGGCGCCTTCCCGCCGGGATCAGGCCGGGTCGGCAGGTGGTCGGTCCGGGATCCGGGCACGCGTTCGGTCGTGTCGTCGGCTGCCGGCCACGCGATCCGGTGGCTGCTCACGGCGACGAAGTGGCCCTCAGTCGACCTTGACCGTGTGCTCGGAGGTGAAGGGCTTGCCCGCGACCAGTTCCGAGTGGCGGCCGTCCGGACCCACCGGCACGTCACCGATCAACGTCACGCGGTGCAGGCGGCGCTCCACGTCCAGGTGTGCCAGGTCGCGCGGGGCGAGGTGGGCGGTGGCGCGGTTGTCCCAGAACGCCACGCTGCCCGGCTCCCAGCGGAACCGCACGGTGTACTCGGGGCGGGTGATCTCGGCGTAGAGCAGGTCCAGCACCGCTTTGGACTCCCGCGGCGACACGTCCACGACGTGGCTGGTGAAGCCGGGGTTCACGAACAGCGCCCGTTCGCCGGTCACCGGTGCACGCGGACCACCGGGTGCACGGCGACCAGCAGGTTGTCGTTGACCCGCTTGGCGTAGGCGTCGTCGCCGGTGGGCTTGTCCGCGCCGCCGTAGCGGTGCTCCGCCCGCAGACCGTCCACGAAGGACTTCAGCGGCGCGGACAGGCCCTGGTAGGCGGGCGACGAGGTTGGTCCACGTCGTGTCGCCGCCGCGCTCGGGCACGACCTCCGCGCGCAGGATCGAGCCGGCCGGCGGGTTCACCGCGGCGGTCACGTCGGTGTGCCAGCCGGAGAAGTAGCTGTACTGGCGGCGGCGCACCTGCTGCTCGAACCCGGGACCGTAGCGCTCCTCGTAGCGCCGCGGGTCGATGGTGAAAATCTCCGGGAAGCCGCCGGGAGGCGTGTCGTCGTGCGGGTGCGCGTAGGTCAGCTCGCCGAACTGCCGGCCGAACGCGATCTGGCTCGCGTGGTCCAGCCGCTGGTCCCGGAAGAACACCACCTTGTACTCGAAGAGCGCTTCCCTGATCAATCCGACGCTTTCCGCGTCCAATGGTCGAGAAATGTCGACACCCGATACATCCGCCCCGATGTGCCCGGTCACAGGGCGCACCGAAACTTTGTTGAGCGTGCTCGTCACTGGAATCCCTCCAAGCCGTGCGAAAATAGACCTTCGCAGGTCAGCGGTGTGTGCAATGCTTACACGAATAGTCTCGCCCGGCACTGCGCGGGAGTCAATTTTGCGATTCGGTAAATTAACTCAGGCGCACCGGTCGAGTGGGCTGCCGTAAATGGCGTCGAGCACCACGGAACCCGCCGCGACACTGAGCACATCCCGCCCGAAGCTGGTCGGCACCACCGAGCCGGCGCGGTCGCCGACCTGTGCGCGCACCACGTCCAGGCACTCCGGCAGGTGCACCACACCCGCCTCGGTGAGCACCAGCACGTCGGGGTTGATCACGTCGAGCAGCAGTCCGACCGCCCGGCCGACGTGCCGGGCGCGTTCCCGCAGCAGGCCCTTGGCCCGGCCGTCGCCCGCCCGTGCCCGGTCCAGCAGCAACGGCAGGGACGGCTCGGCGATGACGCCTTCGCGCGCCGCCCGTTCGGCGACGGCCCGGTCGGACACCGTGGCCTGGAAGCAGCCCCGACGTCCGCACGGGCACTCGACCGAACTGCCCTCCAGGCGCAGGTGCGCGACATCGCCGGACGCCGAACGCGGGCCGTGGTGCACGGTGCCGGCGGTGGCGATCGCGGCGTCGACCACGTTGCCCACGAACAGGTGCACCATGCTGTTGCGGCTGCGCTGGTCGCCGAACAGTTGCTCGGCCCGGGCCAGCGCGCGGCTGTGGCTCTCCACGTGCACCGGCAGGCCGAACTGCCGCAGCGCCTCGCGCGCCTGGACGTCCCGCCAGCCCAACTGGCTGTGCCGGACGATCACGCCGCGCTCCGGGTCCACCCAGCCGCCGGTGGCCAGGCCGATGCCCAGCGGCGAGCGGTCGCCGAGGTGGTCGCGGAGGAAGTCGGGCAACAAGCACAAAATCCCTTGGAACACCGCTTCGGGGCTTCGTCCGGGATGCGGCTCGCGGTCCTGGTGCAGCACCCGTCCGCGCAGGTCGACCACGGAGAGGGTGGTGTGCGTCAGCGCGATGTGCACACCGCACACCGCGTACCGCTCCACGTCGATGTCCACCGGCACGTGCGGGCGCCCCACCGTCACCCTCGGCACCCGTGCCTCCTCCACCTCGCGCAGCAGCCCGAGGTCGGCGAGTTCGGCGTACTGCTTGGTGACCGCGGCGGCGGACAGCCCGGTCAGCCGCGCGATGGTGCTGCGCGCCACCGGGCCGTTGTCCAGCACGGACCGCAGGATGGTCGCGGCGGTCGTCGTTCTGCGGCGTGGTTGCATACCTGTCCCTCCCCGGTAGGGGTTGCCGTGTCCACTGTGGACCGATCAGGCGGGCGCGGCACACATCGCGCTCGCCTGCCGACGGAAGTCGACGTGACGGCGCGTGCACAGCACGGAGGCCTGGGACATGAGCCGATGCTGGCACCCGGGCGGAACTCCGGCCAAGGGGGCTCAGGATGTGGGAAGGTCGAAGGTATGCGTTGCGGAATCGTGTTGCCCTTCTTCGACGCCCCGGATGTGGCGTCCTGCGCGGAACTGGCCGAGTCGAGCGGGTGGGACGGGGTGTTCCTGGCCGAGTCGGTGTGGGGTGTGGACGCGTGGGTGGCGCTCACCGCCGCCGCGATGCGCACCTCGTCGTTGCTCGTGGGGACGATGTTGACGCCGCTGCCCCGGTTCAAGCCGTGGGACGTCGCGTCCAAGGTGGGCACCCTGGACCGGTTGTCCGGCGGCCGGGTGCGGTTGGGCGTGGGGCTCGGCGCGCTGCACCCCGGGTGGACCGCGTTCGAGCCGGACCAGGGCCGGGCGGAACGCGCCCTGTTGCTGGACGAAGGCCTGGCGGTCTACGACGGGTTGATGCGCGGTCAGCCGTTCTCCTTCGAGGGCAGGCGCTACCAGGTCCGGGCGACCGACTTCTACCCGCCACCGCCCACCGTGCAGCAGCCGAGGGTGCCGGTGTGGGTGGTGGGCGCGTACCCCCGCGAGGTGTCGCTGCGGCGGGCGGCGCGGTGGGACGGGCTGCTGCCGAACATCGTCGGCGACGGCGAGGCGCGCGGCCCGGCGAGCCCGGCCGAGCTGGCGGAGGTCGTGGCGGAGGTGCGCCGGCTGCGCGAGGCCGAAGGCCTGCCCTGGGAGGGCTACGACGTGATCGCCGAGGGCGTGGGCCCGGTCGACGTGGGGGAGTGGGCGGCGGCCGGGGCGACCTGGTGGATCGAGTCGGACTGGGAGACCACGCCGGACGCGGTCCGCGACCGCATCGCCGCCGGACCGCCGAGGTGATCGCCTCCGGCATCCGGGACCGCTCAAGCCGGGACGGCACCGCCGTTCCGGCCGCGGTGGGCGGTGGGTCGGAGGTGGTCGCGACCGACTCGGTGTCGCCGCTCGACAGGCCTGCTCAGCGGCTCCGGGTCAGCCGGGTCCGACTCGGAGGTCCGGCCTCAAGGGGCTGACTCGAAGGGGCCTGCTCGAAGGGGTTGGCTCAACGGGTGTAGCCGGTCGGCGTGGTGCCGGTGAGGGCGCGGAAGTCGCGGTTGAGGTGGGACTGGTCGGCGTAGCCGCACTCGGCCGCGATCGTCGCCGGCGGTGAGCCCGGCATCAGGGACACCGCCCGGTGCAGGCGCAGCACCCGTGCCGCGGACTTCGGGCCGAGGCCGAACTGGTCGCGGAACCTGGTGACGAGGTGCTGTCGGATCCACCCGATCCGGTCGGCGAGATCGGCTATCCGCACCCGGCCGCCGGTCCGGGCCAGGAGGTGCCACGCGGCCCGCACCGGATCGGCCGGCTGCGGTCCGGCGAGGCAGCGCCGGGTCAGGTAGCCGTCCAGCAGGCCGAAGCGGGCGGGCCAGGTGGGGAGGCCGGCCAGCTGCTCGGCCAGCAGCTGTGCGTCGTGGCCCAGGAGGTCGGTCAGCCCGACGGTGGTGTTGGCCAGCTCTCTCATCGGGCCGAAGAGGGCGTGTGCGGCGTGCGGTGACAGCCCGACCGTCACGCCGACCGAGCGACCCGACTGTTCGATGGTCAACGGGCGGTCGCGAAGGCCGTTCACGGGGGACCACGGCAGGCTGCACCGGTCGGGGGCTTCGAGGTCGATGGTCAGCATGACGGCGGCCAGCGGGGCGACGGTCCAGTGCTCCAGCCCGGTGGACATGTCGTGGACGCTGTACGACAGCACGCCGGGAGCCTTCGGGCTGCCGAAGATCAACGGACCGGCGCGTTCGACTTCCCGCCGAGGTAGGACGATCGACCAGTCGGCCACGTCCGCCGGCTTACTTCCGTCCAATACCGGAAAGCGGTGGATCCGTACGTTCGCCGGGCATGAAGACGGGAACCTTCGCGAGCCCGGAAGCCCGGGAACGGTACTTCGCCGCCTACCGCCTGGCCATGGCCCTGTGCCCGGCTCCGGACGAGGTGTCGGACGTGCCGACGTCCTTCGGCACCACCAGGGTCTACCGGTTCGGTCACGGCGTGCCGCTGGTGCTGCTGCCCGGACTGTCCGCGACCTCCGCCGGCTGGGGCGCCGAACTGGGCCGCTACGCCCGCGACAACGCCGTGTACGCGGTGGACACCTTGGGCGAACCCGGCCACAGCGTGCAGACCGCGCCCATCCGGAACGCTGTCGACCGGGGCCGATGGCTGGACGAGGTGCTCGCCGGCCTCGGGCTGGACCTCGCCCACCTGGTCGGCGCGTCCTCGGGCGGGTGGCACGTGTGCGCGGCGGCGGTCCACGCACCGGAGCGGATCGCCTCGATCAGCCTCATCGACCCCACCGGGGTGACGGTCGGGTTCGGCTTCGGCGTGGTGTGGCGGGCCGCTCTGGCGTCGCTGATCAGGCGTGACCGGGCCTGGCGGTGGTTCCTGAGATGGGCGGGCGGGCTGGATCCGGAACGACCCGACGTGCGGCTGGTGCTGGCCGGCATCCGCGAGTACCGCGCCCACCTGCCACCGCAACTGCCGTTCGGCGAGGCGTTGCGCGAGGTCCGGGTGCCGACGTTGGCGCTGTTCGGCGGACGCAACGTCGTGCACGACGGCGTGAAGGCGGCCGACCGGATGCGGGAACTGGTGCCGCACGCCGAGGTGGAGCTGTGGCCGGAGAGCGGTCACCGGCTGGACGCCACCGAGCACGTCCTGGCATTCGTGCGCCGATGAGCCCGGCGGGCGCGAGGCCGGCTTCGCGGTCGCCCGAGGAACAGGGGCACCACTCGGGTTCGTGGTCGTCGAGATGTATCCGGGACTGGTGCATCCGGTTCTTTGGAAACATCATGGTTACGCGGGGGCGCTCACGGACCAGCCGGGGGAGGGGCCATGACGGCACTACCGGACATCCCACCGTCGGAGCGTCCTGAGCCGCACGCCGTGCCGCGTTCGGCACCCGGCCTGCTGTGGTACCTGACCGAGCCGACCCGCGCGGTGGTGGACATCGGGCAGTTCGCCGCCACCCGGTCCCTGCTGCGTGCCGCGCCCAGCGGCGACGGGCACACCGTGCTCGTCCTGCCCGGTCTCGGGGCCGCGGACGGGTCGACGGGGATGCTGCGGAAGTTCCTGGCCGGCCTCGGCTACGACGTGCGCGGGTGGGGGCTGGGACGCAACATCGGGCCGTCCGTGGATGCGGTGAACGGTATGCGCGCGTTGCTGCGCGAACTCGGCGAGGAAGCGCCGGTGAGCCTCGTCGGCTGGAGCCTGGGCGGCATCTTCGCCCGTGAACTGGCCCGCGAGCACCCCGGCTCGGTGCGGCAGGTCATCACCCTCGGCAGCCCGTACGCGATGACCGACCCGCGGCAGACCAGGATCAACCCGGTCTACCGGCTGCTGGCCCGGTTCTACGTGGCGGGCCTGGACATGCCGCCGCCCGAGCACACCCGGCCGCCGATCCCGGTCCCCGCGACGTCGGTGTACTCGAAGTCCGACGGGATCGTGTCGTGGCGGACGTGCGTCGAGGAGCCCGCCGCGCGCCGTGAGAACGTCGCCGTCGCGTCCAGCCACCTGGGCTACGGCTACAACCCGACCGTCTGGTGGGTCGTCGCCGACAGGTTGGCGCAACGCGAAGGCCACTGGGCCCCGTTCACGCCGCCGCCCGGCATGGCGCGGATGTTCCCGGACGCCTGATCACCCTTGCCGCCTGGCTTCAGGCTCCGGCAGTACGTGTCCGCATCTCGAGCGACTGCTGCCGAGCATCGGTCTGTCCTAAGTGGATACATGCGGCCAAATGGGCGATGTCCCGGAGGAATGATCACCTGAACAACGCCTTGTGTTGGCCGCCTCTTCACCGCAGGGTTTCGCGAGGCCCGTTGGCTCTGCCGACGGGCCACATCCCTGACGGAAGGTGGAGCATGGTGTTCCCCGCACGCAAAGCCGCCGCGTCCCTAATCGCCGCGGTCGCTCTCACGGTACTGGTCGCCACTCCCGCGAAAGCGGCCACGGACGCCGAGCTGGCGTTCCATTGGGCACCGATCCACTACCAGGACACGGACTCCTCGGACTACGACGCCGACTACCTGTCCACTGTGGACTTCGACGGCGAGTGGAACACGCTGAACAACTGGGAGAGCCAGGACGACTCGCTGTCCCGGCTGACCGGTGCGGCGTACTACTCGGTGGTGGAGACGTCGACCCACTGGTTCATCACCTACAGCTTCTACCACCCGCGTGACTGGGAGGACTTCCCCGACCCGTTCGAGCAGTTCACGCACGAGAACGACATGGAGGGCGTGCTGGCGACCGTGCGCAGGGACGGTTCGGCGTTCGGCAGGCTGGAAGCCGTGGTCACCGTGGCGCACAGCGACTTCTACTCCTACGTGCCCGCCGGCAGCACGTTCACCGGCGGTCGGGAGAACCTCGACGGGACGTTGCCGGTGCAGGGCGGGCGGCCGGTCACGCGGCAGGAAGCCAAGGGGCACGGGATCTACGCGTGGAACGGCGCGGAGTTCCCCGGCGGTGACGGCGTGGTCTACGTGCCCAGCGGGACCGGCGAGGTGCCGTCCGGTGGCAACGACCGCTCGGTGGGGTACCGGCTGGTCGACACGTTCGCGGCCGGCGGGCTGTGGGCGCGGCGGTCGGACTCGACGACGTTCGCGGGCTGGGGCACTTTGCGGGGTGACAACGGGAAGAACAACGCCGCGAACACCGCGTGGGGCTGGGACGACGGCAACGACGGCAGCGACCTGCCGCGCGGCCTGCCCGCCACCGACCCGGCCCACCTGGTGTCGGTGTACTTCGCGAACCGGGGCGAGTTCAGCCTGACGTACACCCGCAACGCGTACCGGTAGGCCGGCGGCGGCGGCCTGTGGATCACCCCAACCGGTGGTCGCGGGCGAACATCATTTCGCCCGCGACCACCGCGGCTTAGGCTCCGCCCATGGCCATGTCCACACCGCCACTGCTCGCCCGCATGGTGACGGAGATCCTCGCCCCGTGGGTGCTCGTGCTGAGCCTGCCCATGCTGGTGGCCTGGCACGCCACCGGGAACCCGCTGCAAACCCTGGTCTGGGGCCTCGTGGTCGGCGTGACCGGCTCGGTGATCCCGATGGCCGTGGTGGTGCACGGCGCGCGGCGCGGGCAGTGGGACGGCCACCACGTGACCAACCGCGAAGGCCGGCTGGTGCCGCTGTTCACCTGCGCCGCGTCGTTGGGCACCGGTATCGCGGTGCTGCTGCTGGGCAACGCGCCACACCGGATGCTGGCGCTGTCGTTGTCGATGTTCCTGAGCCTGGTGGTGAGCATCGCGATCACGTTCGCCGCGCCCGTGCCGGGTGGCGGCCGGGGCTGGAAGATCTCGGTCCACACGGCCGTGGCGGCGGGCGCGTTGGCGGTGCTGGTGGTGACGTTCGGGCTGTGGACCCTGGTGTTCTCGCCCGCCGTCGCACTGGTCGGGTGGTCACGGGTCGCGTTGGGAGACCACACGGTGGCCCAGGTCGTCGGCGGTGTGGCGCTGGGCCTCGTGGTCGGCGGCCTGACGTTCTGGTGGCTGGCGTGAGACCGCTCACTGCCCGGAGCCGCCACAGCCGCTCTAACCTGCGGTGGTGACGTTGAGACTGGACGCGGCCGGCCCGGTCGCGACGCTGACGATCGACCGGCCCGCCAAGCGCAACGCGATGAGCTACCGGATGTGGTCGTCGCTGCCGGGCCTGCTGGCGCGCGTCCGGGACGACCCGGACGTCCGGGTGCTGGTGGTTCGCGGTGGCGAGCACTTCTCGGCGGGAGCCGACATCAGCGAGTTCTCGACGTTGCGCAAGGGGGCGGACGGCGCGGCCAGGTACGGCGAGGCCGTGCACGACGGGGGACGCGCCATCGCGACCCTGGGCAAGCCGACCGTCGCGGCGGTGAACGGCTTCTGCGTCGGCGGAGGGTGCGAGATCGCCTTGGCGTGCGACCTCCGGATCGCCTCCACCGGCGCGAAGTTCGGCATCACACCGGCGAAGCTCGGGATCGTCTACGACCTGACGTCGACCAAGCGGCTGGTGGACGCGGTGGGCCCGGCCTGGGCCAAGCAGATCCTGTTCAGCGGCGAACTCATCGACTCGGCGACCGCTCTGCGGATCGGTCTGGTGAACGAGGTCCACGAGGACCTGGACACGCGGGTGGAGGAGCTGTCCGAGGTGATCGCGTCACGGGCGCGGGTGAGCGTGCGCGGCGCGAAGACCATCGTCGACCTGATCACCGACGGACAGCACGAGGAGGACGCCGTGGTGCGGGCGCTGTACGACGAGGCCGTGCACAGCCCCGAGTACGCCGAGGGCGTACAGGCCTTCCTCGAAAAGCGCGCACCCCGCTTCTGAGGCACCGCCGGCTCGACGCACACCGGCCCGCGTCGACCGACTCGTCACAGCGGTCGACGCGGGCCGGTCGGGAGCGAACGGGCCGTCCTCGGAAGGACGCCGCTACTTGTCGACGTCCTCGGTGTCGCCCGGCCACTCGCCGGTGAGCTTGTCGTAGCCGGTGGCACCACCCCGGTCGATCGCGGCCTTCACCAGGCCGAAGATCGCGCCCTGGATGGTGGCCGCGAGCAGCACCTCACCCCAGCCGCGGTCCCGCTGGGTGGCGGTGGGGGCGACCCGGTCCCCGCTGATCATCTTCCACACCTGGGCGAACAGCCGGCTCGCGGCGATACCGCCGAGCACGCCGAACAGCATCCCGAGCGGCCGGTACAGGACCTTGTTCACGACCTGCCTCCCCGCAGCAGCTTCCACAACAGCACGACGAGGGCCGCCGCGCCGACGGCGATCGCGGCCGGGTGCCTGCGGACCTGGTCGGCGACCGGCGGCGGCAGCGCGTCCACCGCGTGCGACGCCCTGTCCGACACCTGCGACGAGACCTTCGCCGCGGTCTGCTGCGCCTTGGCGGCGGTCTCCTGGGCCTTCTCGGCGGCCACCAGGGCGGCCGTGTTGACCCGTTCGGCGACGGCCGCCGCTTGTTCCTTCACCTGCTCCACGCCCTCGTGCGCGGTTTCCTTCACGCGGGCGGGCACGTCTGCCTTGTGCACCAGCGCCTCCACGGTGTCGCCAAGCTCGTTGCGGGTCTTCGCGATGTCCGCGCGCAGAGCGGCCGGGTCCTGCGGAACGTCCTTGCTCATCGGTGCGCCCTCTCCTTGACCTGGGTGATGTCCCGCTTCACGCTGTCCACCGCCTGCTCGGGGATGGGTGGCGTGCCCTGGTCGATCTGCTTGCGGCCGAACAGCGCGAGCACGCCCGCGACCGCGAACACGGCGACCGCGACGACGAACGCCGCCAGCCACGCGGGCATCACCAGCGCCAGCACCAGGATCAGGCCCGCGATCAGCGCCATGACGCCGAACCACGCGAGCACTCCCGCGCCGCCCAGCAGCCCGGCGCCCACGCCGACGTGCCTGCCCTTGGTCTTGACCTCGGCGACGGCGAGCCGGATCTCCTCCCGGGCGAGCCTGCTGACCTGTTCGGACAGTCGGCCGACCAGTTCCGCGGTGGACGGGTCGGTGGGGTTCATGGGCCGTCTCCTCTCATCGGCCCAGGACTACCCACTGGGTGCGGTGTGTACGCACGGCCGTTCGGGGAACCCAGGGGCCGAGGACCGACGGCCAACCCGTAGGTGAGAGCAGGTCGCACCGGGTTTCACCGGCACGGCACCCGCCGTGGCGTCGTGACGCCGGAAGCAGAGGACGGGTGGACCCGCCTGCCGCCGAGAGGTCCGCACGGGGGCCGGGGCGCCGGAGATCGGCGCCCCGCCCGCCTTTTCTCCGGTGATCCGGCGCGTCGAGCCCCGTGAGACCGGTGGGTCACCCCTTCAGCACGATCCGCAGCCGGGTCGCGAACGCCTCGGGGTCGTGCGCGAACCCGACGTGGTCGCCGGGGAACATCGTCGGTTCGGTGCCGAGCCCGGCGGCGAGCGCCCGCGAGGTGCGGTCGCAGAGCTGCCCGGTGGACTCCTCGCCGATACCGACCAGGATCCGCGACGCCGACGAGCGCAGCTTCTCCAGGTCGGGCACCCACCGCGTGGTCGCGCGCAGCATCCGCGTGTACTGGTAGTCGTCGTCCGCGATGGACTGGGGGTCGCGTTCCCCGCCGGCCATGTGCTGCAACACCTCTTCGGGCAGCTGGATGTTCGCCATCTCCAGGAACTTGCGGAACGCACCGACCGGGTCGCCCGACCGGTAGGTGGTGATGATCTCCTCGGTCCGCTCGCGCAGCTCCTCGCGGTCGTCCAGCAGCTCGTTCAACGGAGGCTCGTGCGCGATGACGGTGTGCGCCACCTCGGGGTGTGCCTGGGCGAGGGCCAGCACGCTGACCGCGCCGCCGCTGGAGCCGAGCACCGCGGCCGGGCCGGCGTCCAGGTGGGTGATCAGCCGGTACAGGTCGTCGGCGCGCCGCTCGGGGGTCGAGTCGCGTTCGAGGTCGTCCACCGGGCTGCGGTGGATGCCGCGCGGGTCGGTGGTGAGCACCGTGTGGTCGGTGGCGAGCAGGTCGGCCAGCGGCTCGAACGACCGGGCATCCATCGGCGCGGCGGCCAGCACCACCAGGGGGCCGTGGCCGCGCACCTCGTAGTGCAGGGACGCGTCGTCCACCCGCAGGGTGCCGACCGTGGCGGTGGACGTGGTGCTCGTCGGTTGTGTGCTCATCGGGTCCTCCAAGTGTGGGTTGCGCCCGTTCGGAGGTAGGTGACTCCCGCCGCGAGGCAGAATCGTCGCTCGTGAGCGAAGTTTCTTCCACGCCGGCCGGCGCGGACCCCGAACTGGACCGGGCGCGCGCCGGTGACGACGCTGCGTTCACCCGTCTGGTGGAACCGCTGCGCCGTGAGTTGCATGCGCACTGCTACCGGATGCTGGGGTCGACGCACGACGCCGACGACGCGTTGCAGGACGCCCTGGTGCGGGCCTGGCGGGGATTGGCGCGGTTCGAGGGCCGCAGCTCGCTGCGGTCGTGGCTGTACACGGTGGCCACGCGCACCTGCCTGGACGCGGTGGCGCACCGGGGCAGGCGGGCGCTGCCGGTGGACCTCGGGCCGTCCAGCGAACGGGTCTCGGTGGCCGGTGCGCGGCAGGACGTGGCCTGGCTGGGGCCGTACCCGGACGCGGGGCTGGTCGACGCGCCCGCCGGGCCGGGGGCGCGGTACGAGCAGCGCGAGGCGGTGGAACTCGCGTTCGTCGCCGCGCTGCAACACCTGCCGGGCAACCAGCGGGCGGCGTTGGTGCTGTTCGAGGTGCTGGGCTTCACGGTCGCGGAGATCGCCGCGATCATGCGCACGTCCACCACGTCGGTGAACTCGGCGCTGGCGCGGGCGCGGCGGATCGTCGCGGAGAAGGTGCCGGCGGCGACCCAGCAGCAGACGTTGCGCAAGATCGACGACGTGCGGCTGCGGCAGGTCGTCACCGGGTTCGCCACCGCGCTGGAGCGCGGGGACGCCGACACCATGGTCGCGCTGCTCACCGAGGATGTGACCTGGTCGATGCCGCCGATGCCGAGCTGGTACGCGGGGCGTGCGGCGGTGATGGACTTCGCGGTGAACGTGCCCATGTCCACGTGCGGGGCGTGGCGACACCTGCCGACGAGCGCGAACGGGCAGCCCGCGGTCGCCTGCTACCTGTGGGACGACGCGGCCGGTACGCACCGCGCGTGGTCGGTGAACGTGCTGACGCTGCGGGACGGGCTGATCGCCGGGGTCACGTCGTTCGTGGGACCGGAGCACTTCCCGCCGTTCGGCCTGCCCGTGGAGCTGCCCTGATTCGTCGAGCCCCTGAGCCGTCGAGCCCCGATCTGGCCGGTGCTGCCCTGTCCGGTGCTGTCCCGTCCTGTTCCGACCGTTCGGTACCGACAGGTTGGCCGCTGGGCCGTTCGGCGTCGACGGGTACTCCATGAGCAGGGCGAATGTTCTAAGCTGCGGTGATCGAGCGTCCCGGTTCGGGCGCCTGGCGCTGTGGGATGGTGGTCGCGTGACGTTGGAGGACCTCGTCAGGCTGCGTCGGGCCCGCGACACCATGGACCGCGACTACGCCAACCCGCTCGACGTTTCGGCGCTGGCACGGGTTGCCCTCATGTCGCCGGGTCACTTCTCCCGCAGCTTCCGCGCCGCCTTCGGCGAGACGCCGTACAGCTACCTGATGACGCGCCGGATCGAGCGGGCCAAGGCGCTGCTGCGGCGGGGCGACCTGTCCGTGACGGAGGTCTGCTTCGCGGTCGGCTGCACCTCGCTGGGCTCGTTCAGCTCGCGGTTCACCGAACTGGTCGGCGAGAGCCCGAGCGCGTACCGGGCCCGCCCCCACGACGAGGGCGCCGCCATCCCGGCCTGCATCGCCAAGATCCACACGCGACCGGTCAGGAACGGAGAAGCGAGACCCGCACCCCGCACGTAGATTTCGGCGCATGGAAATCAAGCTCTCGCAGTGCTTCATCGCCGTCGACGACCACGACAAGGCGCTCGCCTTCTACCGCGACGTCCTCGGCATGGAGGTGCGCAACGACGTCGGGTTCGAGGGGATGCGCTGGGTGACCGTCGGCTCGCCGTCGCAGCCCGATGTGGACATCGTCCTGGAACCACCCCTCGCGCACCCGAACGCCTCGGCGGCCGACCAGGAGACCATGGCGGAGCTGCTGGCCAAGGGCCTGCTGCGCGGTGTCATCTTCAGGACCGACGACTGCGACGCCACCTTCGAGCGCATCCGCGACGCGGGTGGCGAGGTGCTCCAGGAGCCGATCGACCAGCCGTACGGCGTCCGCGACTGTGCCTTCCGCGATCCCTCCGGCAACATGCTGCGCTTCAACCAGCCGCGCAAGCAGTGAGTTCTCATGAACGGGCACAGCGGTAACACCCGCAGGTCCCACGCCAGGCGCGCGGAAGGGGTGGCGTCGCCACGACCCCGGCCCCTTCCGCACAGCCGGTGATCAGGCCTGCTGCTCCTGCTGCTGCTCGGCCACCTGCTTGCGCACCTCGTCCATGTCCACCTTGCGGGCCTGGTCGATCAGGTCCTCCAGGGCGGCTTCGGGCAGCGCGCCGGGCTGGGCGTACAGCACCACGCCGTCGCGCACGATCATCAGGGTCGGGATCGACCGCACCTGGAACGCGGCCGCGAGTTGCTGCTGGTCCTCGGTGTCGACCTTGCCGAACACGATGTCGTCGTGCTTCTCGGCGGACTTCTCGTAGACCGGGGCGAACTGGCGGCACGGGCCGCACCAGCCCGCCCAGAAGTCGACCAGGACCATGTCGGAGCCGCCGACCACCTCGTCGAAGTTCTCCGCGGTCAGCTCCACCGTGGCCATAGGTTCTCCTCGCTCTACTGGGGGTTTGCACCCCGGATACCCCGCACAACGAACGGGACACCTCGGACATTCCATCCAACAGCCCGTGGATGCCTTCAACAGTACGTTGTAGCTTCCCGGGTTCCTTCGACCGTCCGGAGGTGCGCCCGTGCCCCGCCTCCCCTCCTCCTACCTGGTGCAGTTCCAGGAGCCGCCGGGCTACCTGGACTTCGCCCGGTTCGGGCCACCGTCACACGCCGTGGTGGCGGAGTCGACCCGGCTGCTGGAGCGCTCGTCGTTCGCCGGTCCGGGCACCGTGGACGAACTCATGCGGCAGGAGCTTCGGGCGAGGGCCGTTGCCGCGCGGCTGTGCGGCTCGGACACCGACCACGTGACGTTGCTGCCGAACACCGGGACGGGGCTGTTCCAGGTGGCGTTCGGAGTGGTCGGGGAGGTCGCCGTGTCGCCCGCCGAGTTCCCGGCGAACACCTACCCGTGGGTGCGGGCCGGTCGTGCGCGGGTGCGCTGGCTGGAGCCCGGGCCGGTCACCCCGGAGGTGGTCGGGAGGGTGCTCTCCGACGACGTGACGGCACTGTCGGTGAGCGCGGTGGACTTCCGGACCGGCTATCGCGCCGACTTGGCGGCGTTGCGCGAGGTGATCGGTGACCGCCTGCTCATCGTCGACGGCATCCAGGGCTTCGGCGTGGTGGACGAGCCGTGGTCCGTTGCCGACGTGCTGGTGGTGGGCGGCCAGAAGTGGCTGCGTGCCGGCTGGTCGACCGGGTTCATGGCCATGTCGGACCGTGCGCTGGAACGGATCGAGCCGGTGCTCTCCGGGTGGACGGGCGCGGCGGACGCCGGGTTGTTCGACAACTCCCTCCACCCGGTGACGGACGGTGCGGCGGGCTGGTCGATCACCAACCTGAGCCCGATCGCGGCCGGTGCCTTCGCCACGGCGTTGGAGTTGGTCGAGCCGGCCACTGTGCGAGCGATCGGCGAGCAGATTGTTGAACGATGCGACGACCTGGCCGAAGTGGTGCGCTCGGCCGGTGGCACGGTGGTGTCCGAGCAGGTCAGGCGGGCGGGCATCCTGGCTTTCACGCTGCCGGACCTGCCCGCGACGGTGGTTGGTGACGCGCTGGCCGAGGCGGGTGTGACGGCGACCGTGCGGCCGGAACACGTCCGCCTGTCGCCGCACGCCTCCACCACCGCCGAGAGCGTCGAACGGTTCGCGTCGGCGCTCCGAGCGCTGCGCAAGCCCGCCGGCGGCCCGCGATCCGCCAAGACGCCCGCCGTGCCGGGCACGACCGTCGGTCCGGTCGTACCCGAACTACCTCGACGAGATCGGATCTGAGCCGATACAGGGGCCCGCGCCGCTGCATCGGAACAAGTGGCCCACGCCCCTGCGTCGGAACAGGGGCCCGCGCCGCTGGGGCGGAATAGTGGCCCAGGCCGCTAGGGCGGAATAGTGGCCCAGGCCACGGTGTTGTCACCTGTCGATCACACGACCAGGGGAGAAGTCCATGACGTTCGCTCTGCCCGACCCCGCCACGGAGTTCGGCGCCCGAGTCGCACGCCGGCTGCGGGAGGACATGATCGCCTGGGTCACGTCGGTGGACCACGCGGGCACACCTCAGCCCGCTCCGGTGTGGTTCCTGTGGGACGACGACGCCGTGCTGTTCTACAGCCGACCGAACGCGAAGCGGCTGGAACGGCTGCGGGCGAACCCGCGCACGTCGTTGAACCTCAACGACGAAGGCCTCGGCAAGGACGTCATCGTGCTGACCGGGACGCTCACCGAGGAGCCGGGTGTCCGACCGGCGCACGAGCACGCCGCGTTCGTCGAGAAGTACGGGGAACTCGCGACCGCGACCTTCGGCACCACGGAGAAGTTCTCCGAGCTGTACAGCGTGCCGCTGGTGCTCCACCCGGAGCGCCTGCGCGGTCACTGAGCACGACCTTCGTGGACCGCGGCGTACACGGCGTCGCGGGCCGCGTTGGCCTCCTCGTCGGTGAGCGTCCGCGTCACGTGCCGCAACACCAGGCGCAGCAACACGTTCTTCTGCCCGGCACGCGCACCCAGCCGTTCGACGGCGGCCGGCGGCAGGCCGTCGACCGGTGTCTCGCCGAGCACTTCGATCTCCTCCACCAGATCGCCGACGACCCCGCGCACGGTGTCGCCGATCGTCTCCGCGTCCTGGACCGGCCCCACCGCCACGGAAATGTCCCGCGAGATCGGCGGGTGCTTCGACACCGGCCGGTACGGCGACAGGTCCAGCATCTGCGCCGCCACCCGCGGGTCGTCCGACGACAGCAGCCGGATGTCCGGGATTCCCTTGCGCAGCATCAACAATCGGTCCAGGCCGAGGCCGAGCGCGAGGCCGTGCACGTCGTCGGGCAGCCAAGCGCGCTTGAGCACGTGCCGGGCGGCCAGGCCGCACTCGGCGACCTCCAGCCACTCGCCCTCGACCAGCACGTCGTCCCACTCCTCGGTGCCCAGCACCCGCAACGCGGGCGGGACCATGGCGGACGTGTGGCTGCGCAGCATCCGGCCGTCGGTGGTGTAGCGGGTGTAACGGGCGTCACGGGTGACGGCGTCCGGCGGGTAGCCGAGGTTGGTGTAGTTGTCCTCCACGCCGACCTCCGGGTGGTCCCGGATGATCCGCAGCTCGGCGGGAGCCGGTGCGCCGGCGAGGATCCGTTCGAGCAGGAGCTGCATGGCGTGCGGACCCCGTGCGGGGTCGGTGAGGTCGCGAGGCATCGCGGGATGTCCCTTCGGTGGCGGGCTTGCGGGGTCGTCCCCTGAGCCGGTCCGCCACCGGGACCGCGTCTAGCGCACGCCCCGAATGGCCGGTTCTGCCGGCCAGGGGCGGTTGAATCGACGCGTCACGTTTTCGACCATACTGGTTCCGTGCCGCATGATGCACCCATGTTGTCTGCCAAGGGCGAGGCCTTCCGGGCGTTCTGGACCGAACGCCACCTGTGCACGCTGACCACCCTGCGCAAGGACGGCACACCGCACGTCGTGCCGGTCGGCGTCACGCTGGATGTGGAAGCCGCGACCGCACGGGTCATCGCCTCCCGGGGCTCGCACAAGGTGCGCCAGGTGCTCGCCGCCGGACCCGCCGGGGCGTTGGTCGCGGTGTGCCAAGTGGACGGTAGGCGGTGGTCGACCCTGGAGGGACGCGCGGTGATCCGGCAGTCGGCGGACGAGGTGGCGGACGCGGAGCGCCGGTATGCCGAGCGCTACCGGCAGCCCCGTGCCAACCCGGAGCGGGTCGTGATCGAGATCGCGGTGACCCGCGTGCTGGGCACGGTGTGATCACCGTCGTCGGCATCGGCGCGGACGGGTGGGAAGGCCTGCCGGACGCGTCCCGGCGGGAGGTCGCCGCCGCCGAGGTCCTGCTGGGCAGCGCCCGCCAGTTGGCGTTGGTACCCGGCTCGTTCGAGCGGGTGCCGTGGCCGTCACCGCTGCTCCCGGCGTTGCCGGGGATCCTTGGTGCACACGCCGGACGTCGGGTGTGCGTGCTGGCCAGCGGCGACCCGATGTTCCACGGCATCGGCTCGACCCTGGTCCGGCTGCTCGGGGCGGACGCCGTGCGCGTGGTGCCGCACCCGTCGTCGGTGTCGCTGGCCTGTGCCCGGCTGGGGTGGCCGGTGGACTCCGTGGACGTCGTCAGCCTGGTCGGCAGGCCCGCGTCGCTGCTGGTGCCCCACCTGCACCCCGGGCGGCGGGTGCTGGTCCTGGGCGGGTCGCCGCCGGAGGTCGCCGCGCTGACCGGTGACGCGCGCTTGACCGTGCTGGAACGGCTGGGCGGGCCGGACGAGCGCGTCCACCACGACCTGGCCGCCGCCGACCCGCTGCACGTGCTGGCCGTGGAGTGCTCGTCGGGTGGGTACTCGCTGGTGCCGGGCCTGCCGGACGACGCCTACGAGCACGACGGGCAGCTCACCAAGCGCGAGGTGCGGGCCGTGGCGCTGGCCCTGCTCGCGCCGCGTCCCGGTGAGCTGCTGTGGGACGTGGGCGCGGGTTCCGGCAGCATCGCGGTCGAGTGGTCGCGCACGCACCCGTCGTGCCGGGCGATCGCCGTCGAACGCGACCCCGTGCGCGCCGACCGGATGAGCCGGAACGCCACGGCGCTGGGTGTGCCGGGGATCGACGTGGTCGTGGGGGAGAGCCCCGCGGTGCTGGACTTCCCGCCGCCGGACGCGGTGTTCATCGGCGGTGGGCTGACCGCGCCCGGCGTGGTCGAACGGTGTTGGGACGCGCTGCGGCCCGGTGGGCGGTTGGTGGCGAACGCGGTCACCCTGGAGTCCGAGGCCGTGCTGGCGCGGTGGCACGGGGTGCTGGGCGGGTCGCTGACCAGGCTCTCGGTCAGCCGGGACACGCCCGTGGGCGGCTTCACCGGCTGGCGGCCCCACATGCCGGTGACGACGTGGGCCGTGACCAAGGAGTTCGCCGTGACCGAGGGGCCCGCCGGGAATGAGGAGCCTGCCGGGAGTGGGGAACCCGCTGTGAGCAAAGAACCTGCCGTGACCGAAGAACCTGCCGTGACCGGAGAACCCGCCGTGACTGGGGAACCCGTCGCGAGCGAGCGACACGCCGTGGCGAAGGATGAAGCCGTGCCGGAGGAGAATCAGTGACCGTCCACTTCATCGGCGCCGGGCCCGGTGCGGCCGACCTGCTGACCCTGCGGGCCGTGCGGCTGCTGGAGACGTCCCCGGTGTGCCTGTACGCGGGTGCGCTGGTGCCGACCGAGGTGCTGTCGCACTGCCCGCCGGACGCCCGGCTCGTCGACACCGCGAACCTCGACCTGGACCGGATCACCGCCGAACTCGCGGCGGCCCACGCGGCGGGTGCCGACGTGGCGCGGCTGCACTCCGGTGATCCGTCGGTGTTCAGCGCGATGGCCGAGCAGATGCGCCGGCTGGACGCGCTGGGGATCCCCTACGACGTGACGCCCGGTGTGCCCGCGTTCGCCGCCGCGGCGGCGTCGCTGCGGCGGGAACTCACCGTCCCCGGTGTCGGGCAGACCGTGGTCCTCACCCGGACCTCGGCCCGCGCGACCCCCATGCCGCCCGGCGAGGACCTGGAGACCCTCGGACGGTCCCGCTCCACGCTGGTGCTGCACCTGGCCGTGCAGCGGATCGCCGAGGTGGTGGCCGAGCTGGTGCCCAACTACGGGTCGGACTGCCCGGCGGCGGTGGTGGCGTACGCGAGCCGGGCCGACGAACTCGTGCTGCGGGGGACGCTCGCCACGATCGCCGCGCAGGTGGCCGAGGCCGGGGTCAAGCGGACCGCGGTGATCATCGTCGGGGACGTCCTCGCCGCCGAGGACTTCACCGACAGCCACCTCTACTCGACCGCCCGCTGCCGCTCGTGACGCTACGCGCGGCCGACGATCGTGCCCGCCCGGTCGATGACGATCACGTCGACCGCGACCGGAGCGCCCTTGAGCACGTCCTCGGCGGTCGCCTTGGCCTTCACCGCGATCAGGTCGCCCAGCGGGACGCCCGCCGCCTGGCACAGCTGGAGCGCGCCGAGCGCGGTGTTGGCGTGGCGGACGGCCTCGGCGAGGTCCGGGTCCTCGATCAGCGACGCCAGGAAGTCGAGGTTCACCTGCGACCGGCCCGAGTGCAGGTCCAGGTGCCCGTCGGCGAGCTTGGACAGCTTGCCGATGCCGCCCGCGACGGTCAGCCGGTCGACCGGGTGCCGTTTCAGGTACTTGAGCACCGCGCCCGCGAAGTCGCCCATGTCCAGCAGGGCGCTCTCCGGCAGCCCGTGCACGGTCGCGGCGACCTTCTCCGAGGTGCTGCCGGTGCACCCGGCCACGTGCCGGAGCCCTTCGGCGCGGGCCACGTCGATGCCGCGCCGGATGCTGTCGATCCACGCCGAGCACGAGTACGGCACCACGACGCCCGTCGTGCCGAGGATGGACAGGCCGCCGAGGATGCCCAGGCGCGGGTTCCAGGTCTTCCGCGCCAGCTCCTCCCCGTGCTCGACGGAGACCTCGACGACGACGTCGCCGGTGCCGCCGTGCTCCCGGGCCACGCGCTGCACGTGCTCGCGCATCATCTGGCGGGGCACCGGGTTGATCGCCGGTTCGCCCACCGGCAGCGGCAGGCCCGGCTTGGTCACGGTGCCGACGCCCCGGCCGGCGCGGAACACCACGCCCGTGCCCGGCTCGCCGTGGTGGACGGTCACCTGGACGAGCGCGCCGTGCGTGACGTCCGGGTCGTCGCCCGCGTCCTTCACCACCGCCGCACGGGCGTGGTCGGCGGCGAGCTGCTCGGAGGCCAGCGCGAAGCTCGGGGTCTGGCCCTTGGGCAGCAGGATCCGCACCGGGTCGGGGAACTCGCCGGTGAGCAGCGCGGTGTACGCCGCAGTGGTCGCGGCGGTGGCGCAGGCCCCGGTCGTCCACCCGTAGCGCAGGTTCACGACGTCAGGATGCAACAGCGATGAGGACGGTGCTGGTGCTGGGTGGCACGGGCGAGGCGCGGGAGCTGGCCGGCAGAGCGGTTCCGGGGCTGCGCGTGGTGTCGTCCCTCGCGGGGCGCGTGACGTCGCCGAGGCTGCCCGAGGGCGAGGTGCGGATCGGCGGGTTCGGCGGGGTGGCCGGCCTGGTCGGCTACCTGCGGGCCGAACGGGTGGACGCCGTGGTCGACGCGACGCACCCGTTCGCCGACCGCATCACGGCCAACGCCCTCGCCGCCACCGCCGAGGCCGGCGTGCCGTTCCTGGTGCTGCGCCGACCGGGCTGGACCGAGCAGGACGGCGACCGCTGGACGTGGGTCGACTCGATCGCCGAGGCCGCGGACGCGGTCGGTGGGCGGCGGGCGTTCGTCACCACCGGGCGGCAAGGGCTGGGCGCGTTCGCCCGTGGCGTGGCGCGGACCGTCGACCCGCCGTCGGACGACACCGCGCTGGAAATCGTCCTCGATCGCGGACCGTACACAGTGGACGGTGAGCTGGCGTTGCTGCGCCGGCACCGCGTCGAGGTCCTGGTCACCAAGGACAGCGGCGGCGGGATGACCGCCGCGAAGCTCGTCGCGGCCCGTCACCTCGGCCTGCCGGTCGTCATCGTGCGCCGCCCGCCCGCGCCGGACGCACCGACCGTCGAGACCGTGGGCGCGGCGCTGGAGTGGCTCACGAGGGGTAGCGCCGAGGCGTGAACACCGTGCCCCGCCCGGTGACCCGGGTCTGCGACGAGCCGATCAGCAGCAGGCACCGCATGTCGACGTCGGCCGGGTCGAGGTCCGCCAGCCGCACCACCCGGACGGTCTCCTCCGGGCCGCCGACGTCGCGGCCGATCACCACGGGCGTGTCCGGGGAGCGGTGGCCGAGCAGCAGGTCCCGCGCGGCGGCTACCTGCCACGTGCGGCTGCGCGAGGCCGGGTTGTAGATCGCCAGCACCAGGTCGGCCCGGCCGGCGGCCTCCAGCCGTTCGGCGATCACGTCCCACGGCTTGAGCCGGTCCGACAGCGACACCACGCAGTAGTCGTGCCCGAGCGGCGCGCCCGCCCGGCTCGCGACGGCGTGCGCGGCGGTCAGACCGGGCAGCACGCGCACCGGGACGTCCGCGAACTGCTCCTCGGCGGCCACTTCCAGCACCGCACTGGCCATCGCGAACACCCCGGGGTCGCCCGACGACACGACCGCGACCCGCCGGCCGCGCCTGGCCAGGTCCAGGGCGAACGCCGCCCGTTCGGACTCGACCTTGTTGTCCGAGGCGTGCTTGCGCTGCCGCGGGTCGGTGGTGACCCGGTTCAGGTAGGTGATGTACCCGACCAGGTCGTCGGCGCGGGCAAGCGCCTCACGCGCCTCGGGGGTGAGCCACTCCGGTCCCGCGGGCCCGAGTCCCACGACGACCACTTCGCCTGTGCCGGCCTGGGGCACGTCAGCGGCCGCGGCTCTGCTCGGCAGCAAGGCCAGCGAGAAGTACGGCACACTGTCGGCGTCCACTTCGGACAGTGGCGCGGTGCGCTGCTTGCCGGTCGTGGCGCGTTCCACGTACCAGGCCTCGTCCAGCCGCCCGGACCGCTCCAGCGCCTCCCGCACGTGCGGGAAGGTCCGGCCCAGCTTCATGATCGCGACCGGGTCGCCCGCCGCCAGGTGCTCGACCAGGGTCCGCACCGGCAGCGTGCCGGGCAGCACGGTCAGCACCTCGTCCCGTTCCACCAGCGGTTTCCCGATCACCGCCGCACCGGCGCTCACCGACGTCACACCGGGCACGACCTCGGCCGGGTACCGGTCGGCGAGGCGCTTGTGCAGGTGCATGTACGAGCCGTAGAAGAACGGGTCGCCGGCGGCCAGCACCACCACGGTCCGGCCCGCGTCCAGGTGCGCGGCCAAGCGGGTGGCGCACTCCGCGTAGAACGCGTCGATCTCGCCCTGGTAGTCGTCGGAGTCCTCGGTCGTGACCGGGTAGACGAGCTGCTCCTCGATCTGGTCGCCGCGCAGGTACGGTTCGGCGATCCGGCGCGCCACGCTCCGGCCGTGCCGCGCGCTGTGGAACACGACGACGTCGGCCTCGCCGATCAGGCGGGCCGCCTTCACCGTCACCAGTTCCGGGTCGCCCGGCCCCACGCCGACGCCGTACAGCCTGCCCGTCATTCGTCCTCGCTCGCGATCGCGTTGACGGCCGCCGCGGTCATGGCGCTGCCGCCCCGCCGCCCGCGCACGACCAGGTACTCCAGCCCGAGGGTGTTCTCCGCGAGCGCCTGCTTGGACTCGGCCGCGCCGATGAAGCCGACCGGGATGCCCAGCACGGCGGCCGGTCGCGGCGCGCCGGCCGCGATCAGGTCGAGCAGGTGGAACAGCGCGGTCGGGGCGTTGCCGACGGCGACCACCGCGCCGTCCAGCCGGTCGCCCCACAGCTCCAGCGCCGCCGCGCTGCGGGTGTTGCCCAACTCCTCGGCCAGTCCCGGGACACGCGGGTCGCTCAGCGCGCAGAGCACCTCGTTGTCCGCCGGCAGCCTGCGCCGCGTCACACCGGAGGCGACCATCTGCGCGTCGCACAGGATCGGCGCGCCCGCCAGCAGCGCCTCCCGCGCGGCGGACACCACGCCGGGGGAGTAGGCGATGTCGCGGACCAGGTCGACCATGCCGCAGGCGTGGATCATCCGCACCGCGACCCGCGCGACGTCCGCCGGCAGCCCGGTCAGGTCCGCCTCGGCGCGGATGGTGGCGAAGGAGCGGCGGTAGATCTCCGCGCCGTCCTTGATGTAGCTGGTCACCTGATCTCCTCGTACCCGTCGCCGGTCGCGACGAACTCCACCACGTCACCCGCCGGGCGCCCACACCGCCGAGCGCAGCCCGACCAGTGCACCCGGCCGCCCGCGTGCGGCGTGCCGACCCACCGCGTCACGTCCGCGCGCACGTCCGACAGCGACTTGGCGCAACCCGGTCGCCCGGTGCAGGCGCTCACCCCGTGCCACGGCGAGCCGGGGTCGGTGAACAGGCCGGACGTGTCCGTGCCCGCCGGCACCACGACGCTGCGCCAGGGCGTGACCCGCACCGGTACACCGGCCAGCAGCCGTGCGTCCAACCGGCCCAGCGGCACGCCCGCCACCACCCGGTCGCCGACCGGGCCGGGTGCGACCGGAATCACAGCGCCGGCAAGGGCTTGCGGGCCCGGGACACCCAGGGCCGCCGTGATCTTCGGCACACCGGAGTCCACTTCGGACAGCCGCCAGGCGGTGCCGCGCAGCTCCTGGAACACCCGCGAGGCCCGGACGACCGCGGCCACCGGATCGGTCACCCGCAGCCCGGAGTCCCGGCCGGCCAGGAACAGCGCGTCGCCGACCAGGCCGACGTCGCCACCCAGGCCGCTCACCGCCGCACCCACCGTGACCAGGAACCGGCCCGGCAGGTCGGCGAGCTCGGGAGTCCGGCACAGCTCCCGGTCGATCTCGTCGACCAGGTCCTGGTTGTCCTCCAGTGGTGCGGCGACGATGTTGCGGATCCGCTCGTGGGTCGGCGAGGGCAGCAGGCCGACGTCCCGCAGGAGCGCGCCCAGCACGTGCTCCGCACCCGGAGCCAAGCCCCTGACCTGGAGGTTCGCCCGTGACGTCAGCTCGATCGTGCCGTCGCCCAGGTCCAGCGCGGCGGCGCGCACGGCGTCGAACTGCGCCGCCGAGAGGGTGCCGCCGGGCACCCGGATGCGCGCCAGCCCGCCGTCCGCCGCCCGGTGCACGTCGACCGCGCCGGGGCAGGCGTCGGGGCGTTCACGGTCCTGGGGCATGGGCTGGATGCTAACCGCCCATTAGGGTGAGGTCCGAACGGCGAAGCAACAGGAGGAAGCCGGTGCGAATCCGGCGCGGTCCCGCCACTGTGACCGGGCGCGAGCCCGGGAGTCAGGAACTCCGCCCGCCGTCCCCTACGACCTGGGGCGAGGACCCCCTAGGGATGGAGCCCGCACGTGATCCTGCTGCTGTCGACCTCCGACACAGACCTGCTGTCCGCCCGTTCCAGTGGCGCCGACTTCCGCCTGGGCAACCCGGCCCGACTGACCGTGGACGACCTGCCGGACCTGGTGGAAGGCGTCGACCTGGTGGTCGTGCGCATCCTGGGCGGCCGGCGGATGTGGGAGGAAGGGCTGGACTGGCTACTGGCCGGCCCCCGTCCGGTGGTGGTGCTGGGCGGTGAGCAGAACCCCGACGCGCCGCTGATGGAGCTGTCCACGGTGCCCGGCGGCGTCTGCGCCGAGGCGCACGCCTACCTGGCGCACGGCGGCCCGGCCAACCTCGCCGAGCTGCACGGCTTCCTGTCCGACACGGTCCTGCTGACCGGTTTCGGCTTCGCCCCGCCGCAGGCCGCGCCGACCTGGGGCGTCCTGGAACGCGCCACGCCCGAGGGCGACGGCCACGCCGGCGGTGGACCGGTCGTCGCCGTCCTGTACTACCGTGCCCACCACGTGGCCGGGAACACCGCGTTCGTGCACGCCCTGTGCGACGCGATCGAGGCCAAGGGCGGTCGTCCGCTGCCGGTGTACTGCGCGTCGCTGCGCACGGCGGAACCCGCACTGCTGGCAGAGCTGGGCAAGGCCGACGCGCTGGTCGTCACGGTGCTGGCCGCCGGCGGCACGAAGCCCGCCACCGCGTCGGCCGGCGGTGACGACGACGCGTGGGACGTGGGTGCGCTGGCCGCGCTCGACATCCCCGTCCTGCAAGGGCTCTGCCTCACCAGCAGCCGTGCCGCGTGGGACGGGAACGACGACGGGCTGTCCCCCCTGGACACCGCGACGCAGGTCGCGATCCCGGAGTTCGACGGCCGGATCATCACGGTCCCGTTCTCGTTCAAGGAGATCGACGAGGACGGCCTGACCGTCTACGTGGCGGACGAGGAACGCGCGCTGCGGGTCGCCGGGATCGCGGTGCGGCACGGGAAGCTGCGGCACATCCCGCCCGCCGAGCGCAGGATCGCGGTGATGCTCTCGGCCTACCCGACGAAGCACTCGCGCATCGGCAACGCGGTGGGCCTGGACACCCCCGCCAGCGTCGTGCGGCTGCTCCAGGCGTTGCGGGACAACGGCTACGACATCGGTGACCACCTGCCGGGCGTGGCCAACCTGGACGGCGACGCGCTGATCCACGCGCTGATCGCGGCCGGCGGCCAGGACGCCGACTGGTTGACCGAGGAGCAGATCCAGGGCAACCCGGTCCGGCTGCCCGCCGCCCGCTACCGCGAGTGGTACCGGACGCTGCCCGAGGACACCCGGGAGGACATGGAGAAGCACTGGGGCGAGGCCCCGGGCGAGCTCTTCGTGGACCGCTCGAAGGACCGCGAGGGCGAGATCGTGCTGGCCGCGCTGAGGTCCGGCAACGTCGTCGTGATGGTGCAGCCGCCGCGCGGCTTCGGCGAGAACCCGATCGCCATCTACCACGACCCGGACCTGCCGCCGAGCCACCACTACCTGGCCGCCTACCGCTGGCTGGAGACCGAGTTCGGCGCGGACGCGGTGGTGCACGTCGGCAAGCACGGCAACCTGGAGTGGTTGCCGGGCAAGACGGTCGGCATGTCGGCGGGCTGCGGCCCGGACGCCGCGCTGGGCGACCTGCCGCTGATCTACCCGTTCCTGGTCAACGACCCCGGCGAGGGCACGCAGGCCAAGCGCCGCGCGCACGCCACCCTGGTGGACCACCTGGTGCCGCCGATGGCCCGTGCCGACAGCTACGGCGACATCGCGCGCCTGGAACAGCTGCTGGACGAGCACGGCAACATCGCCGCGATGGACCCGGCCAAGCTGCCCGCGATCCGGGCGCAGATCTGGACGCTGATCCAGGCCGCGAAGCTGGACCACGACCTCGGCCTGGACGACCGGCCGCACGACGCCGAGTTCGACGAGCTGATCCTGCACGTCGACGGCTGGCTGTGCGAGGTGAAGGACGTCCAGATCCGGGACGGCCTGCACATCCTCGGCGAAGCGCCGACCGGCGAGGCACGCGTCAACCTGGTCCTGGCGATCCTGCAGGCGAAGCAGATGTGGGCGGGCCAGGTCGCCGCCCTGCCGGGGCTGCGGGAAGCGTTGGGGCTCAACGACAACACCCGCGCGTCGACGGACGCCGTCGAGGCGCGGGCGCGGGCCCTGGTGCAGGCCATGGAGGACGCCGACTGGGATCCGGCGGTCGCCCGGACGTTGACCGACTCCGAAGACGTGGCGCGGATCCTGGAGTTCGGCGCACGCGAGGTCGTGCCCAGGCTGGCGAGCACCACGGACGAGATGACCAACGTCCTGCACGCGTTGAACGGCGGCTACGTGCCGTCGGGGCCGAGCGGTTCCCCGTTGCGGGGCTTGGTGAACGTGCTGCCGACCGGCCGCAACTTCTACTCCGTCGACCCGAAGGCCGTGCCGTCGAAGCTGGCCTGGGAGACCGGCCAGGCGATGGCCGACTCGCTGCTCGACCGCTACCGCGCCGACACCGGCGAGTGGCCCCCGTCGGTGGGGCTGTCGGTGTGGGGCACCAGCGCGATGCGGACCTCCGGCGACGACATCGCCGAGGTCCTCGCCCTGATGGGCGTGCGGCCGGTGTGGGACGACCAGTCCCGCCGGGTGACCGGGCTGGAAGCCGTGCCGCTGGCGGAGCTGGGCCGGCCGCGCATCGACGTGACGGTCCGGATCAGCGGCTTCTTCCGGGACGCCTTCCCGCACGTGGTGGCACTCCTGGACGACGCCGTGCAGCTCGTCGCCGGGCTGGACGAGGCGGCGGAGGACAACTTCGTCCGCGCCCACGCGGAGAACGCGGTGGCAGAGCACGGTGACCGGCGCCGCGCGACCATGCGGATCTTCGGTTCCAAGCCCGGTGCCTACGGGGCGGGGCTGCTGCCGCTGATCGACAGCCGGAACTGGCGCGACGACGCGGACCTCGCCGAGGTGTACGCGGTGTGGGGCGGCTACGCCTACGGGCGGGAGCTGGACGGTGTCGAGGCACGGCCGGACATGGAGAGCGCGTACAAGCGGATCGCCGTCGCGGCGAAGAACATCGACACGCGCGAGCACGACATCGCCGACTCCGACGACTACTTCCAGTACCACGGCGGGATGGTGGCGACCGTCCGGGCGTTGACCGGCAAGGCGCCCGCGGCCTACGTCGGCGACAGCACGCGGCCGGACGCGGTGCGGACGCGGACGCTGCACGAGGAGACCAACCGGATCTTCCGGGCTCGGGTGGTGAACCCCCGGTGGCTGGCCGCCATGCGGAAGCACGGCTACAAGGGCGCTTTCGAGCTGGCCGCGACGGTCGACTACCTGTTCGGCTACGACGCGACGACCGGTGTGGTCGCCGACTGGATGTACGAGCAGCTGACCGCGAGCTACGTGCTGGACCCGGAGAACCGGAAGTTCCTGGCCGAGTCGAACCCGTGGGCGCTGCACGGGATCTCGGAGCGGCTGCTGGAGGCGGCGGACCGGGGGCTCTGGGAGCACCCGGAGGCCGAGACGCTGGAGGCGTTGCGCGCGGTGTACCTGCAGACCGAAGGCGACCTGGAGGACGGTCGCTGACGTCGCGCCGTGGTCGGTGCGGAGCACCTGACGCTCCCGGGCCGGGGGCCTGCCCCGCACCGACATGGACCGGGAGCCGGAGTGCCGGACCAGGTCCCGCGCCGCGTGCCGGGAGACTGTCCGCGCCCGGTTCGGGATCGTGCATGGCGACTACAACACGCAGGTGAGGACACCTAGGATGAGTGCCATGTGGTACTCCGGGGTTGCCTGCGGCAACGCGCGCGCAGCGGCGGTCGTCCCGTGACCGATGCCGTCGACCCGCCCCGGTCGCGCCGACCGAACGCCCGGCTGGAGGAGGTCGCCCGCGCCGCCGGGGTGTCCAAGTCGACGGTGTCCAGGGTGGTCAACGGCGAGCCGTACGTCAGCTCGAAGGCTCGTGCGGCGGTCCACCAGGCCATCGCGCGCCTCGGCTACAGCCCCAACCAGGCCGCCCGGACGCTGGCGGGCAGCCGGGCGAACTGCATCGCCCTGGTGGTCTCCGAGCCGGGCAGCCGGGTGCTCGCGGACCCGTTCTTCGCGGGCGTCCTGCGCGGTGTGCACGCGGAGCTGGCCGGCAAGCGGGTCCAGCTGGTGCTCATGATGAGCAAGGACGGCGACGAGCAGGACCTGGTGAACTACCTGTGCGGCGGCCACGTGGACGGCGTCCTGGTGATCAGCCTGCACGGACAGGACCCGCTGCCCCGGACGCTGGCCGACGCGGGTCTGCCGACGGTCGTGGGCGGCCGGCCGCTGGGCGCGGGCGGCGTGCCCTATGTGGACTCGGACAACTTCGACGGGGCCATGGAAGCCGCCCGCTACCTGGTCTCCCGGGGCCGCAAGCGGATCGCCACCATCGCCGGCCCGCGCGACATGGCGGTGGGCATGGACCGCTTGTCCGGCTGGAAACGGGTTCTGAGCCAAGCCCGGATGGACATGGACCTGGTGGCCTACGGCGACTTCACGCCGGAGAGCGGCGCGGTGGCGATGGAGGAGCTGCTGACCCGCGACCCGTCGTTGGACGCGGTGTTCGTCGGCGCCGACATCATGGCCATGGGGGCGCTGCAAACCCTGCACGCGCGCGGGAAGCGGGTGCCCGAGGACGTGGCGGTGGTCGGGTTCGACGACCTGGTGATCGCCTCCACGGCCGTGCCGCCGCTGACCACGGTCCGCCAGGACGTGGAGCAGTTGGGCCGCACCATGACCTGGCGGCTGATGGCGGAACTGGCCGGCGAGGAGGACCTCCCGCCGTTCCTCCTGCTGCCCACCGCGATGGTCACCCGCGCCAGCGCCTGACCCGGTCCCGCCACCCGGTACCGCGCGCGGTACGGGACGGCGCTGGCCGGTAGGTGCACTGCGGTCGGTGCGGGCCGGTCGGTGCACCGCGTTCGGTGCACCGGAGTCAGTGCTGCCCGCGCTTGGCCTGGCGGCGGAGCTGGAGGATCCTGGCCGCGCCCACCAGCGCCACCACCACCGCACCGCCGATCGCGGCGAACAGCATCGCCACGCCCAGCGGCAGCGTGGTGGCGATGCCGAGGAAGTGGATCGTCGCGCCGGTGAGGTTCTGCAGGATGAAGACCAGCAGGATGATCAGCACCACGATCGAGGCCAGCACCGCCACCCACGTGCCGCTGATCCGGGTGGGCCGCGGCTTGCGGGTGTGGGTGGACCGCCCGGTCCCGGTGGGCACGGGGGTGTCGGCGGGCCTGGTGGCCGGGGTGGGCTCGGGGGTGGTCGGCAGGTTGCCGACCGGGGGCGGACCGTCCGGGATCGGGGCGGCCGGGATCGCGTCGGTGCGGTCCTCGTCACGGGGAGTGGTCACGCCGTGATTATCAGCCCGCCAGGGTGAACCCGCCACTCTGGTGACGTACCGGATCGGGAGCGAAATCGCCGACGCCCGGCGGATGTCAACCGCACGGCGGGCGGTAGTCGATGCCCTCGAAGTTGCGGCGCCACTCGTCCCGGGACATCGGCTCGTCCACGTGCTTGCACATCGAGGCTATCGCGGTCTCCACGTCGAACTCCCAGGAGCGCGTGGTGCCGTCGCTGTTCGAGGTCACCAGGTTCCGCTGGTCGCCGAAGCCGATGCCGTAGACGCCGTCGGTGGGCCCGCTGATCCGGGCGCGCTGCACCGGGCGGCGCTGGTCGGCCAGGTCCCACATCCGGACGGTGTCGTCCATGCCCGCGCTCGCCAGGGCCTTGCCGTCGGCGCTGAAGCCCAGGGCCCGCACCTTGTCCGAGTGGCCTTCCACCGTGGCGAGCCTGACCGGTGCCTTCCGGTCGGAGAGGTCCCAGAGGCGGATCGAGCCCTTCGCGCCGGCCACCGCGATGGTGCGGCCGTCGGAGTGCAGGGCGACGGTCGAGACGTCCTCGCCGTCGTCCAGCTCGCCGGTGTACCGGGGTTTCGCCGGGTTCTCCAGGCTCCACAGGCGGACCGTGCTCTGGTTGTCGATGGTGGCCAGCACCTTGCCGTCCGGGCTGAACGCGATGTCGGCGATCCAGCGCGGGTGGCCGGTCAGCACGCCGAGCAGCACCGGCTCGTAGGGGTTGGTCGTGTCCCAGAGCTTGAGCTCCGACGCGCCTTCGACGGTCACCAGGAGCCGGCCGCCGTTCGGGGCGAACGCCACCCGGGTGACCGGACCGGTGAAGGTGTGCGCGACCACCGGCTTCCGCACGTTCGTCACGTCCCAGATCCGGGCGTCCGGGCTCTCCGCCGTGGTCGCGTAGGCGCGTTCGGACGGCGTCACGACGAACGACGTCACGGTGTTGCGCGGGGTGAGGATGCCGCCGAGCCGTTTGTTGACCCGGTCGTCGGCGATGTCCCGGACGCGGCCGATGGGCAGCTGGGTGCCGTCCGGGCTCAGCGCCGGGCCGGACGGCAGCACCGAGAGGCTGACCATGTCCAGGCTGGTGGCCGCGTGGGCGCTGAGCACCCGGTCGCGCAGGTCGTCGGCGCCGCTGAGGCGGTAGGCCGCGATCAGCATCTGGTTGGCCAGGTTCGGGTTGTCGTCGCGGACGTTCTCCGCCTCGTTGACCGCGTACCTGGCCGCCGACAGGTTGCGCTCCCAGGCCGCCTGCTTCTGCGCCCCGATGGCCAGCACGACCGCGCCCACCGCGAGGATGAGGAGCACCATCAGCAGCGCGACGAGTTGGCGCAGCCGGCGGGTGTGGCGGTGGGCCAGCCGGCGTTCCCGGTCCCGCGCGGCGAGGCTGTCGGCCAGGAACTCGCGTTCCATGGCGCTCGGGCTCACGCAGTCGCGCTGGGTCCACTCGACGGCCGTGTCCAGCCGGGTGCCCCGGTACAGGGTGTCCGGGTCGCGCCCCAGCGAGTCCCAGGTGGTGGCGGCCTCGGCCAGCTGGCGCATGGTGCGCAGGCCGTCCCGGTCGGTGGCCAGCCAGTTGCGCAGCCTCGGCCACGACCGGATCAGCGCCTCGTGGGCGATCTCCACCGTGTCGCGGTCGAGCGTGAGCAGCCGGGCGTGCGCCAGCCGGTCCAGCACGACGTCCACGTCCACGTCGGCGTCCAGCTCGGCCCTGGGCAGCCGGCGCTTGGTGTCCTCGGTGCCGTCGCCCAGGGCGGTGAGGCGCAGGAACACCTGGCGGGCCAGCGCCCGCTGGTGCTTCTCCAGGGACGTGAAGGTGCGTTCGGCGGTCTGCGCGATGGCGTGCTGGATGCCGCCGGCGGCCTCGTAGCCCGCGAGCGTGAGGGTGGTGCCGCGCCGCCGGCGCCAGGTCTCCAGCAGCGCGTGCGACATCAGCGGCAGCACCCCCGCCTGGCCGGTCGCGTCCGCGATCAGCCGGCTGACCAGTGCCGTCTCCACCGTGCAGGACGCCTTGACGGCGGGCTGCATGATCACCTGGCGGAGTTCCTCGGGCCCCATCGGACCGAGCAGCAGCTGGCCGTCGGTGAGCGCGTCGACCAGCTTCGGGTACTGCGCGCAGTGGCCGTAGAAGTCGGCGCGGACGCCCAGCACGACCCGGCAGCGGGCGGTGAGCAGGGCGTCCACGAACTCGGCGCGCCGGTCGGGGTCCGGGCAGAGGGTGAAGACCTCCTCGAACTGGTCGACGATGATCAGGTCCTGGCCGAGGTCGAGCTTGTCCGGCAGCACGTCCAGCTCGCCGGGCGTGGTGAGCACCGTCGGGCCCGGCAGGCGGGGCACCAGCCCGGCGCGCAGCAGGGACGACTTGCCCGCGCCGGACGCGCCGAACACGGCCACGAACCGGCGGTCGGCGATCCGGGCCTCCAGGTCCTCCAGGATGCGGTCACGGCCGAAGAACCACTCGGCGTCCTCGGTGCCGTACGGGGCCAGCCCCGCGTAGGGCGGGTGGCCCTCGGCCGGGTTCGGCGCGGGCGGGGGCAGCACCTCGGCGGCGACCTGGTGCCAGCGGTCCTCCCACTCGCCCACGTCGCCGTCGCAGGCGCGCACGTAGGCCAGCGTCACGGCGAGGCTGGGCAGCTTCCGCCCGCCCGCCGCGTCCGACAGCGTGGTCGCCGAGTAGTGCGCACGGGCTCCGAGCTGCCGGTAGCTGTAGCCGCCCGCCTTGTCCCGCAACGACCTCAGGTCGGCCGCGAACTTCAGCAGCGGACTGTCACCGACGTCCAACGGTCGCTCTCCACGCGGCACCGGCTCACCCCCTGACCAGTTTCCCCGATTCTCCGCAGCGTCCGGGGCGTCGTCCAGGCTTTCAGACCCGACCCCGAACCGTGTCGGCTTCGGGTGCGCGCATCCGGGTGAACAGGTCCAGGGCCATCCGCCAGTGTGCCCCGGCCCGCTCGGGTTCCGCCCGACCGAGCAGGAGCAGGGTGTGCGCCTCACCCGGTCGGTGCCCGGTCGCCCGGTGGATCTCCAGCGCCGCACGGGCGTGCGCCACGGCCTCGGCGGTGCGGCCCGCGGCGAGCGCGGCCCGGGCCAGCGCGGTCAGCGCCCTGCCCTCCACCACCCGGTAGCCCGCCCCGCGGGCGATGGCCAGGGCTTCCGCCGGCTCGCCGTAGCCGATCAGCGCCTCGGCCTCCAGGAAGTCGTCCTCGGCTTCCCTGGCCAGCGCCACGGCCTGGCGGTAGCAGTCCCGGGCGTCGGCCGGCTGGCCCGCGCGGCGGTGGATGTCGCCCAGCACGTGCAGCGCGCCGGCCTCGATGCGGCGTTCGCCGGTGTCCCTGGCCAGCATCAGCGACGTGCGGGCGTGCTCGTAGGCGGTCGGCAGGTCGCCCAGGTCGTTGTGCACGGCGGCCAGCGTGGTGAGGTTGCCCGCTTCGGCCACCCGCGCGCCGATCTCGCGGTGGATGACCAGGGCTTCGGTGAGGTGCTCCAGCGCCCTGTCCGGTTCGCCGCGGGTGTGCCACAGCTCGCCGAGGTTGCCCAGCGCGAGCGCGATGCCTTGCGGCGCTTGGGCTTCCCGGCGGAGCTGGAGGGCCTGGGTGAAGTACTCGGTGGAGTCGGCCAGCCGGCCCAGCTGCCACGCGACGATGGCGAGGTTGTTCAGGCTCGCCATCTGACCGGCGGGCAGGCCGTGCCGGCGGTCGATCTCCAGGGACCGGGCGAAGTGCTCGGCGGCCTCGGCGAGGTGGCCGGACTGGCGGTGGATGCCGCCCAGGTTGTTGTGCGCGGAAGCCTGGCCCGCGGGCCAGCCGCCCTGTTCGGCCAGGTGCAGCGCGTCGGTCGAGTGCTCGATGGCCTTGGCGTGCTCGCTGCGCAGGAAGTGCAGGTTGGCCAGGCTCAGTTCGGCGGACGCCGCCGCGGCCGGGTCGCCCGCGGCGGCACGGCGGGCGGCTCGGGCGACGGTCAGCCAGTCGACGGTGGCCATGCGCAGCCAGAAGTAGCCGCGCAGCGCGTCGGCCAGCAGCCAGGCGTGCGGTCCGATGCCGGGATCTTCGGCGGGGACCTCGGTGGTGCTCCCGGTGGTGTTCGCGGTGGTGCGTTCGGCGGCGTCCCCGGTGGTGCGGACGGGGGCTTCGGTGGTCGCGGTGGTGGCGGCGGCGTGCAGCACGGCGGCCACCAGGTTCGCGCGTTCGGCGTCCAGCCAGGCCGACGCCTGCGCCTCGTTCTCGAACAGCGGTCGCGGTGCCGGCCGGGGCAGGCGGGCCATGTCCGGGTAGAGGACGGCCGCCGCCGCTTCGGCGTGGGCGGTGTACCAGTCGTACAGGCGACGGCTCGCCTCGTTGCGGCGGTCTTCGGTGTCCTCGGCCTGGGCGCGTTCGCGGGCGTAGAGGCGGAGCAGGTCGTGGGTCGTGTAGCGGTCGCCGTCGCGGTGCAGCAGATGGGCGTCGGTGAGGGTGGTGAGCAGTTCCGTGGTGCCCGGGAGGGTGCCGGCCGACAGCGCGGCCGCCGCGTCGGCGGTGAAGTCCTGGCCGGGGACGCAGCCCAGCAGGCGGAACAGCCGGCGGGCGGGTGCGGGCAGCGCCGAGTACGACAGGGCGAACGCGGCCCGGACGGCGGTGTCCTCGTCGGCCTGCAGGGCGGTGAGCCGGTTGCCTCGGCGCAGTTCCGCCACGTGGTCGGCGATGCCCGACTCGCCGAACCGCGCGGCGGTGATCCGGATGGCCAGCGGCAGGTGTGCGCAGAGCGCGGCCAGTTCGGCGGTCGCCTCGGGCTCGGCGGAGACCCGGTCCTCGCCCAGCAGCGTGGCCAGCAGCTGCGCCGACTCGGCCGGCGTGAGCACGTCGAGCGCGATCCGGGCCGCGCCGTCCTTGGCCACCAGGCCGATCAGGCGGTCGCGGCTGGTGACCACGACCAGGCAGCCCGAGCCGCCGGGCAGCAGCGGGCGGACCTGGTCGGCGGTGGCGGCGTTGTCCAGCACCACCAGCGCGGTCCGGTCGGCCAGCGTGCTGCGGTAGAGGGCGACCGCCTCCTCCAGGTCCGGCGGGACGCGCTCGGGGGCGATGCCCAGGGCGTGCAGGAAGCGGGACAGCACCTCCAGCGGACGGCGGGGCGGCAGGGCGTCGTAGCCGCGCAGGTCGGCGTAGAGCTGGCCGTCGGGGAAGCGGTCCCGCGCCCCGTCGGCCCAGCGCACGACCAGCGCGGTCTTGCCCACGCCCGCCGTGCCGGAGACGACGACGGTCGTGCCGGAGCGGTCGGCTCGGGCCTTCGCGGCGTGCCGGTCCAGTACGGCCAGGGTTCGCTGCCGCCCGGTGAACGACCGGACCACGGCCGGGAGTTGGCGCGGGACGACGGCGACGGGTGCGGTGGGCGTGCGGTCCAGGGCCTGGTCGGCGCGCAGGATCTCCACGTGCAGCCGGCGGATGCCGGGGGACGGCTCGATGCCCAGCTGGGTGTCCAGCGCCTCGCGCAGCCGCTGGTAGGCGGCCAGGGCCTCGGCCTGGCGCCCGCCGCGGTAGAGCGCGAGCATCAGCTGACCCCACAGGCGTTCCCGCAACGGGTACTCGCCGGTAAGACCCTGCAACTCGCCCGCGACCTCCTGGCCGAGCGCGAGGCGGGCGTCGATGTTGTCCTCCAGCACCGCCAGCCGCAGCTCCTCCAGCACGGTCACCCTCGGGCGGACGATCGCGGGCACCGGCAACCCGTCCAGCACCGGTCCGCGCCACAGCCCGAGCGCCCTGGTGAACCGTTCGGTGGCCACGTCGAACCGCTTGTCCCGCAACGCTTCCCGGCCTTCGGCGACCAGGTCCTCGAAGTGCGTGGCGTCCAGGTCGGCACGGGCGACGTCGATCGCGTAGCCGTCCGGCCGGGTCTCGACGGCGACGTCTGGGCGGAGCAGACGGCGCAGGTCGGACAGGTAGGTCTTGAGGTTGGCGGCGGCGGAGCGGGGCAGTTCGTCCCACAGCGCGTCGGTCAGGGCGTCGGTGGAGGTGGGCGCGTCGCGGAGGAGGAGCACCGCGAGCAGGACCCGTTCCTTCCGGCGTGCCGGCAGCAACAACCGGCCTTGCCGGTCGCGGACCTCCAACGGACCTAAGACCCCGAAACGCACGGAACCCAGCGTAGTGAAGTCGGTACACGGCGGTGTGTACCGGCCTGTGTACCGGTGATCAGGATGCTGGGTCGTGGGGGCGGTGACCAGGGGGCACCGCCCCCTCGGCTGTGGACGTCCGGGTGTGTCGCGCCTGATCGTGCCGCCGCGAACCTGCTCTGATCGGCTCCGGTTCGCGGGTACGGCGTCCGGGAGCGGGGTCTACCGTGGACGTCATGGGGCATGACGAGCCGGGCGTTCCGGTTGCCGCGGAACGAGGTTGCGGCCACGTGCGGCCGGCGCTGGAACACCTGGCGAGCTCCCGGTGACGATCCTGGTCGCGGGCGTCGACTCGTCCACCCAGTCCTGCAAGGTCGTGGTGCGTGACGCCGACTCCGGCGCCCTGGTGCGGGAAGGCCGGGCGGCGCACCCGGCGGGCACGGAGGTCGACCCGGAGGCGTGGTGGAGCGCTCTCCGGACGGCGATCGCCGACGCGGGCGGGTTGGCCGACGTGGCGGCGGTGTCCGTTGCTGCGCAACAACACGGCATGGTGTGCCTGGATGCCGGGGGTTCCGTGGTCCGCCCTGCGCTGCTGTGGAACGACACCCGGTCGGCGGGCGCCGCGGCGGACCTCGTCGGTGAACTCGGCGGACCGGCGAAGTGGGCGGAGGCGGTCGGCAGCGTGCCGGTCGCCGCGCTCACCGTCGCCAAACTGCGCTGGTTGGCGCGCCACGAGCCGGACAACGCCCGCCGGACGGCCGCCGTGTGCCTGCCGCACGACTGGCTGACGTGGCGGCTGTCCGGCGCGACGGGTCCGGACCAGCTGACCACGGACCGCAGCGATGCCAGCGGCACCGGCTACTGGTCGCCGTCCACCGGGGGTTACCGGCCGGACCTGGTGGAGCTCGCGATGGGTCGCGTTCCGGTGCTGCCGTCGGTGCTCGGGCCGGCCGACCTGACCGGCCGGTTCGGTGCGGGCGCCGGGGACAACGCCGCCGCTGCGCTGGGCGTGCAGGCGCGACCCGGGGACGTGGTGGTGTCGATCGGCACGTCCGGCACGGCGTTCGCCCGCTCGGCACGGCCCGTCGCGGACCGCACCGGCACCGTGAACGGCTTCGCCGACGCGGAAGGCGGCCACCTGCCGCTGGTGTGCACGCTGAACGCGTCCCGCGTGCTCGACGCGACGGCGGCGATGCTGGGCGTCGACCTGGCAGAACTGTCCCGGTTGGCCCTGAGCGCCCCGGCCGGTGCGGACGGCCTGGTGCTGGTCCCGTACCTGGAGGGGGAGCGCACGCCGAACAAGCCGGACTCGACCGGTGCGCTGCACGGCCTGCGCCTGGACACCGCGACCCCAGCCCACCTGGCCCGTGCGGCGGTCGAGGGTCTGCTGTGCAGCCTGGCCGACGCGATCGACGCACTGGCCGCCCTGGGCACCCCCGTGCGGCGCGTGCTGCTCATCGGTGGCGGCGCGCGGTCGGCGGCCGTCCGGGAACTGGCGCCGGCCGTGTTCGGCTGCCCGGTCGTGGTGCCCGCGACCAGCGAATACGTGGCGGACGGCGCGGCGCGGCAGGCAGCGTGGGCGGCCGGAGGATCCGACGCGCCGCCACACTGGTCCGAGCTGGCTTCCACCTCGTTCGAGGCCGACCCGACGCCGTGGGTGCGCGAGCGCTACGCCGCCGCGCGGGAGTTGACCGTCACCCGGGAAGGGTGATTCAGCCGGCCGGGTGCGGGTAACCCACGGCGCATGGTTGACGAAGAGGACGTGATTGCGCTGCTGGTGCGCCAGCACGGGGAGATCCGCGAACTGTTCGACGAGGTGGAGACCGCCCACGGGGCGGAGCGGACCAACGCGTTCCGGCGTCTCGTACGACTCCTCGCGGTGCACGAGACCGCCGAGGAGGAAGTGGTCCACCCGGCCGCGCGGCACGGCGAGGGCGGTGACGCGATCGTGGACGCGCGGGTGGCCGAGGAACGCCGGGCCAAGGAGCTGTTGTCCACGCTCGACCAGATCGGTCCCGACGCGGAGGGCTTCGACACGCTGCTGCGCCAGCTCCGGGACGACGTCCTCGCCCATGCCCGCCACGAGGAGCAGGAGGAGTTCCCCCGCCTGCGGGCCGAGTACGACGGCGACCGCCTGCGGGTGCTGGCGAAGGCGGTCCGAGCGGCGGAGGCCATCGCCCCGACCCGTCCCCACCCGGGCATCGAGTCACCCGCCGCGAACATGCTGCTGGGGCCGCCCGTGGCGATCATGGACCGGGCACGCGACCTGATCCGTTCGGCCCTGGGGAGGTAACCGCCTTGCGCGCGGTGGTGCTGAACTGCACGTTGGCCCTGGCCTCCAAGACCGCCAAGCCACCAGGACCGCCAAGCCGCCATGATCTGAATGCTTGAATGCTTTTGAACATGGTCTACGCAGCTTGACGGCAGAAGAGTGCCCACGGACTCAAAGCGCTCTTTGCGCTCGCAGGTCTGGGCTCAAGCCGGGAACACTACGAAAACGGACCACACCACTCCGGTCCTAAGACGGTGTCTCACGTGGTGAGTTGGCGAGTCGCTTGAAGCAGGTCAGCGCCGCAGCGAGGGTGAGGAAGCCGCAGTAGTTGAGGGCGTGGCGTT
>NZ_JACHJN010000010.1 GCF_014203665.1 Saccharothrix tamanrassetensis | reverse complement strand
ACCCGGTCCCATTCCGAACCCGGTAGTTAAGCCTTCCAGCGCCGATGGTACTGCACTCGTGAGGGTGTGGGAGAGTAGGACGCCGCCGAACATTCTTTCCCTGAAAGGGCTTGTGATGGGGGCACATCGAGATGTGCTCAACTCACAAGCCCTTTCGGCGTGCGTGTCCACAGTAGGAGGAGTACAGGTGTCGAGGTTCGGAGACCGGCCGGGCGACCGTCAGCGAGGCCAGGGAGACCGACCGCGCCGATCCGACGGTGGCCGCGCCGATGGAGGCCGCAAGCAGGGCAGCGCGGGACGCGACGACCGTGGCGGCTACCCGCGCCGTGACGATCGGCCCAGCCACGACCGTGGTCGCGACGACCGCGGCGGCCCGCGCAGGGACGACAACCGCTCGGAACGTCCTCGCTACGACAAGCCGCGCGACGACCGCGGCGGCTACCCGCGTCGTGACGACCGCCCCGGCTACAACCGTGACGATCGCGGCTCCAGCTCCCGCACCGGTGAGCGCCGCGAATTCCGCCCGCGCGATGACCGCAGCGGCGAGAAGCGCGAGTACCGCCCGCGCGACGATCGTGGCGGTGAGCGTCGCGAGTTCCGACCCCGCGACGATCGCGGTGGTGAGAAGCGTGAGTTCCGTCCGCGTGACGACCGTGCCGGTGAACGGCGTGAGTACCGTCCGCGCGATGACCGCAGTGGCGAGCGCCGCGAGTTCCGGCCCCGCGACGACCGTGGCGGCTACCAGTCCCGCGAAAGTCGTAGCGGTGAGCGCCGTGAGTTCCGCCCTCGCGACGACCGTGGTGGCGACCGTGGTGGATTCCGGTCCCGCGACGATCGCGGCGGTGACCGCCGGGACTTCAAGCCGCGCGATGACCGCAGCGGTGACCGGCGTGACTTCCGCCCGCGTGACGATCGCGGTGGTGAGAAGCGTGAGTATCGTCCGCGTGACGACCGTGCCGGTGAACGACGTGAGTTCCGTCCTCGCGATGATCGCGGTGGCGACCGCCGGGACTTCAAGCCTCGTGACGATCGCGGTGGGGATCGGCGGGACTTCAAGCCGCGCGATGACCGGGGCGGGGACCGTGGTGGTTTCCGTTCGCGTGATGACCGGGGCGGCTCGCCGTCTCGCGATTCCCGTGGTGGCGACCGTCGCGACTTCAAGCCTCGTGACGACCGTGGTGGGGATCGGCGGGACTTCAAGCCCCGCAACGATCGTGGCGGCGAGCGCCGGGACTTCAAGCCGCGCGATGACCGCAGCGGCGAGAAGCGCGAGTACCGCCCGCGCGACGATCGCGGTGGCGAGCGTCGTGAGTTCCGCCCCCGTGATGACCGTGGCGGTCACCAGTCCCGCCAGGGGACTACTGGCGAGCGCCGTGAGTTCCGGCCGCGTGATGACCGTGGTGGCGAGCGCCGCGAATACCGGCCGCGTGATGACCGGGGCGGGGACCGTGGTGGTTTCCGTTCGCGTGATGACCGGGGCGGCTCGCCGTCTCGCGATTCGCGCGGTGGCGACCGTCGCGACTTCAAGTCTCGTGATGACCGTGGCGGCTACCCGCGTCGTGACGACCGTGGGCGCGACGACCGTCCCCGTGACGACCGCGCCCCGCGTCGGGACGACCGGCGGGACGAGCGCAGTCGTGAGCGTGCCGCGCGGTTCCAGGACCGGGCCGTTGAGGGTGACTCGGTGCAGCACGACTCGGTGCAGCGCAGCCAGGTATCGGGCGACCAGGTGTCGGGCGACCAGGTGTCGGGCGGCGAGGCCGTTGAGCAGGCGACGGGGTCGGTCGGTGCTGTCGAGTCGGTGACGCCGCAGGCTGCCGGCTCTGAGGCTGTTCGTTCCGAGGAGGCCGGCACTGCTGGTGTCGTGGCCGAGGACGGCGCCGAGGACGTCACGGCCGACACCGGCGATGCTGCCATCGGCGACATCGACACCGACACCAAAGCCGCTGGGGCCGACAACACTGCGGCTGACGACGCTGCCGCTGATGGTGGTGTCAAGGCGGGCGAGGTCGCTGCGGTTCGGGATGGCGCCGAGGCGGTTGCCGACGACGTTGCCGACGAGTCCGAGGTCGAGTCCGACCAAGACGACGCCAATGACCACGAACGCGACGACGTTCCCGCCGGCCGTGCGGCCGACGAGACCTCGGTGCGACGGGATGACCGGCGTGACGACCGTCGGGACGACCGGCGTGACGACAGCGGCGAGTTCGCTCGGGTCCGGGCGCCTGAACTGCCCGACGACGCGGACATCTCGATCCTCGACCCCGAGGTGAAGCAGGAGCTGCGCGGATTGCCCAAGGGGCTGGCCGAGATCGTCGGACGGCACCTGGCCGCTGCGGGCATCCTGATCGACAGCGAGCCGGAGCAGGCCCTGGAGCACGCCCGCTACGCCCGCACCAAGGCCGCTCGGGTCGGTGTGGTGCGCGAAGCGGCCGGGCTGGCGGCCTACCACGCCGGTGAGTGGGCCGAGGCGTTGTCGGAGCTGCGTGCGGCTCGGCGGATGACGCACGGCGCCGGTCACGTCGCCGTGATGGCGGACTGCGAGCGGGCGCTGGGCCGGCCGGAGCGGGCCATCGAGCTCGCCCGGGAGTCGCAGGGTCTTACGCTGTCGCCGGACGAGGCGGTGGAGCTGCGGATCGTCGCGGCGGGTGCTCGTCGGGACATGGGGCAGCTGGACGCGGCGGTCGTCGCGTTGCAGGGGCCCGACCTGGAGCCGAAGCGCCGCGACCCGTGGAGTGCGCGGCTGTTCTACGCCTACGCGGACAACCTGGCCGCGGCCGGGCGCACGGACGAGGCCGTCAAGTGGTTCCTCAACGCCGCCCAGGCCGATGACGACAACGAGACCGATGCCGCCGAGCGGGCGTTCGACCTGAGCCCGCAGGAGTAATCCCGCAGGCCTGAACCCGCGGACTGGACCGCAGACCCTGGACCCGCAGGACTCTGCCGCAGGACTGAGCCCGCTGGGCTGAGTCCTGCGCGGCGGGCCGCCAGGTCCGACCCCCGGGCTGGGCACGGGAGTGGGTCCGGCAGGATCGGGTCGGCAGAACCGAGGCGTGAGAGCACTGAAACGAGGGGCCGTGCTGCTGGACCGCTACGACGCACTGCTGCTGGACCTCGACGGCACGGTGTACCGGGGTCGGGAGGTCGTGCCCGGCGCGGTGGAGGCGGTCGCCTCCGCTCGCGGGCACGGCATCGGCATCCGGTTCGTCACGAACAACGCGTCGCGGTCGCCGGAGGACGTGGCGGACCACCTCACCGAGCTCGGCTTCCACGCCGCGCTGGACGAGGTGAGCACGAGCGCCCAAGCGGCGGCGGCGATGCTGCTCGACCTGGTCCCCCAGCGGGCCGAGGTGCTCGTGCTCGGCACGGCGGCGCTGGCCGAGGAAGTGCGGCTGCGCGGGTTCACGCCCACCACCGGAGCCGAAGGGGCCGAGGCGGTCGTGCAGGGCCTGTCGCAGGACCTCGGCTGGCGGGAGCTGGCCGAGGCCGCCGTCGCGATCCGGGCGGGTGCCCGCTGGGTGGCGTGCAACGTGGACGCCACCCTGCCCACCGAACGCGGCCTGCTGCCCGGCAACGGTGCGCTGGTCGCCGCACTCCGGACCGCCACCGGGGCGCAGCCGCTGGTGGCCGGCAAGCCCGCGACGCCGCTGCTGGAGCAGGCCGCGAAGTCGCTGGGCGCACAGCGCCCGCTGGTCGTCGGCGACCGGCTGGACACCGACATCCTGGGCGCGGTGAACGCGGGCATGGACTCGCTGCTCGTGCTCACCGGGGTGTCGACGCGGGCCGAGGTCGACGGACTGCGGGAGGAGCTTCGGCCCACGTACGTCGCGGCGGACCTGTCGGTCCTCGATCGGCTAACGTGAAACCGTGAGCTTCGAGGTTCCCCTCCCCGGCCCGCCGCGTGATCCGGTGGCCGGGATCGACGACGCGCTGACCGGGCTGGACGGCCTGGAGCAGCTCGACGTCGCCGAGCACGTGGCCCGGTTCGACGACGCGCACACGGCGTTGACCGCCGCGCTGTCGAGCATCGACAAGGTGTGACCCGGTGCCACGCAGGGCTCGGCTGGACGCCGAACTGGTCCGTCGCGGTCTGGCCCGGTCGCGGGAGCACGCCAGTGAGCTGGTCGCCGAAGGACGGGTGACGGTCCGCGGCACGGTCGCGACCAAACCCGCCACCGCCGTCGAACTGGACACCGCGCTCGTGGTGCGCGACACCGACGACCCGAACTGGGCGTCGCGCGGCGCGCACAAGCTGGTCGGCGCGCTCGAAGCGTTCCCCGCGATCGAGGTCGACGGCAGGCGCTGCCTGGACGCCGGCGCGTCCACCGGTGGGTTCACGGACGTGCTGCTGCGCAACGGGGCACGTCAGGTGGTCGCCGCCGACGTCGGGCGGGGCCTGCTGGACTGGCGGCTGCGCACCGACGACCGGGTCGTGGTGAAGGACAAGACCAACGTGCGGTCGTTGACGCCGGAGGACGTCGGCGGTCCGGTCGAACTCGTCGTGGCCGATCTCTCGTTCATCTCGTTGAGGCTGGTGCTCCCCGCACTCGCCGCGTGCCTCGACGAGGAGGGCGATTTGCTGCCGATGGTGAAGCCGCAGTTCGAAGTCGGCAAGGAGCGCCTGGGGTCCGGCGGTGTGGTCCGCGACCCCGGGCTGCGCGCCGAGGCCGTGCTGGACGTCGTCGGCGCCGCCGCCGGGATCGGCCTGCGGCTGCACGGCGTCACCGCCAGCCCGCTGCCCGGGCCGTCGGGCAACGTCGAGTTCTTCGTCTGGCTGCGTCGAGGCGAGCCCTTGGACGCGGAAGCCGCCGCCGCGCTCGTGCGCACCGCCGTAGCGGAAGGACCCCAGTGACCGGGGACGCTGTGACAAGGGAGATCCTGCTCGTCGTCCACACCGGGCGGCGCAGCAACGTGCGGGTCGCCCAGGAGGTGGCGCGGCGCTTCGCCTCGGCGGGCGTGCGGCTGCGGGTGCTCAAGGACGAGGCGCCGGACCTGGACCCGTCCTGCTACGCGCGGGTGGTGACCGCCGACGACCGCGCCGCCGAGGGCACCGAGCTGGTGTTCGTGCTCGGCGGCGACGGCACGCTGCTGCGCGCGGCGGAACTGGCCCGTGCGGCGGGCGTGCCGGTGCTCGGCGTGAACCTGGGCCGGGTCGGGTTCCTCGCCGAGGCCGACTCGGACAAGCTGTCCGAGGCCATCAACCACGTCATCGAGCGCAGCTACGAGGTCGAGGAGCGGATGACGGTGGACATCACCGCGTCCGTGGACGGCCGGGTGCTGGAGAGCACCTGGGCGCTCAACGAGGCCAGCGTGGAGAAGAGCTCGCGGGAACGCATCCTGGACGTGGTGGTGGAGGTCGACGGGCGGCCGGTGTCGGCGTTCGGCTGCGACGGCGTGCTGGTCGCGACCCCGACCGGGTCCACCGCGTACGCGTTCTCCGCCGGCGGGCCGGTGGTGTGGCCGGACGTGCAGGCGTTGCTGGTGGTGCCGTCGAACGCGCACGCGCTGTTCGCCCGGCCGCTGGTGGTGTCGCCCGCGTCCGTGGTGGCGCTGGAGGTCGACCCGGGCGGGCACCCGGCGGTGCTGTGCGCGGACGGCAGGCGCAGCGTGCAGCTGCCGGCGGGCGCGCGGGTGGAGGTCGTGGGCGGTTCGACGCCGCTGCGACTGGTCCGGCTGCGCGAGGGACCGTTCACCGACCGGCTGGTGGAGAAGTTCTCGCTGCCGGTCCAGGGGTGGCGGGGTCCGTCGGCCGGTTAGAACATTTGTTCGCCCGACACTCCCACCCGAAGACACCTCCCGAAGTCCCCGCCCAGTAGTGTTCGCGCTGTGCTGGCCGAGATGCGCATCCAGGGCCTCGGTGTGATCGACGAGGCCACCCTTGAACTCGCCGAGGGCTTCACCGTCGTGACGGGGGAGACCGGCGCCGGCAAGACGATGGTCGTCACGGGTCTCCACCTGCTCGGTGGCGGTCGCGCCGAAGCGTCCCGCGTGCGCAACGGCGCGGACAAGGCGGTCGTCGAAGGGCGGTTCCAGGCACCCGCCGGAAGCCCTGCCGCGAAGGTCGCCGAGGAGGTCGGCGGCGAACCCGACGAGGACGGCAGCGTGATCGCCATCCGCACCGTCGGGTCCGACGGGCGGTCCCGCGCCCACCTGGGCGGGCGTTCCGTGCCGGTGGGCGTGCTGTCCGAGCTGGCCGAGCAGCTGCTGGCGGTGCACGGGCAGAACGACCAGCTGCGGCTGCTGCGCCCCACCGAGCAGCGCGCGGTGCTGGACCGGTTCGCGGCCGACGACGTGGGCGCGCCGCTGCGCAAGTACCAGCAGCTCCGCGACCAGTGGCTCAAGGTCGCCGCCGAGCTGACCGAGCGCACCGAACGGGCCCGGGAGCTGGCCCGCGAGGCGGACCTGCTGCGGCACGGCCTGGCCGAGATCACCGCCGTCGACCCGAAGAGCGGCGAGGACGTCGAGCTGCACGACGAGGCCCGCCGGCTGGCCGACGTCGACCAGCTGCGGGAAACCGCGTCCGGCGTGCAGTACGCGGTCGCCGGTTCGCCCGACGGCGACCCGGACAACCCCGGCGCGCTCGGCCTGATCGGCGAGGCCCGCCGCCGGCTGGGCACCTCCGAGGACCCGAAGCTGCGCGACCTCGAGTCCCGGCTGGTGGAGGCGGAGACGCTGCTGGCCGACGTGGGCGCGGAGATCGCGTCCTACCTGGAACACCTCGACGCGGACCCGGCGCGGCTGGAGCAGGTCCTCGCCCGCCAGGCCGAGCTGAAGGCGCTGACCCGCAAGTACGCCGCCGACGTGGACGGTGTGATCGCGTGGGCCGACGACGCGTCGTCCCGGCTGGCCGGCCTGGACACCTCGGACGAGGCGCTGGCCGCGCTGGCCGCCCGCCGCGACGCGCTGGCCGCCGAGCTGGCCGGGTACGCCGAGCAGATCACCGCGGAACGCGTCGCCGCCGCCGCGGAGCTGGGCAAGGCGGTGTCCGAGGAGCTGACCGGGCTGGCCATGCCGCACGCGAACGTGGAGGTGGCGGTCCGGCCGCGGGTCGCCGAAGCCGGTGACCCGCAGGCGCTGGAGGTCGGTGGGCGGTTGCTGCACGCCGGCGCGTCCGGCGTGGACGACGTGGAGCTGCGGCTCATCGCGCACCCCGGCGCGCCCGCGCTGCCCGTGCACAAGGGCGCCTCCGGCGGCGAGCTGTCCCGGGTGATGCTGGCGCTGGAGGTCGTGCTGTCGCACTCCGACCCGGTGCCCACGCTGGTGTTCGACGAGGTCGACGCCGGCGTCGGCGGTCGGGCGGCGGTGGAGGTCGGCCGCCGGCTGGCCCGGTTGGCGCGCAGCCACCAGGTCATCGTGGTCACGCACCTGCCGCAGGTCGCCGCGTTCGCCGACCGGCACCTCGTGGTGGACAAGACCGCCGACGGCGTGCTGACCCGGAGCGGGGTGCGGGTCCTGGACGACGCGCAGCGCGTGGTCGAGCTCGCGCGGATGCTGGCGGGCATGGACTCCACGGACACCGGCCGTGCGCACGCCGAGGAACTGCTGGCGGCCGCCAAGGCGGACAAGGACAGCGTCCCGGTGGTGCGGCGAAAGAAGAAGAAGTGAACCGACGGGCGGCGGGGGTCGCCCTGGCGGTCGCTTCGGCGGTGACGGCGGTCGTGGCGACGTTCCTGCCGCTGGGCCGGATGGGTATCGGGCGGGGTGACTCCCGGTTCGGGTACACCACCACCGGCTGGAGCGTCACCACCGAACCGATCAGTCTGGCCGGGTTCGCGCCCACCGCGCAGTTCGGCGTGCCGATCGTGATCGCCGCCGTGCTGCTGGTGGTCGCGGCGGCACTGGTGTTCCTGCCGGAGCACCAGAAGCAGGCCGCCCGGTACACCGCCATCGGCGCGACCGGGGTGCTGGTCGGATCGGTGTGGACGACGTTCATGGTGGTCTCGGCGTGGCTGTCGCCCTCGTTCCGCGGCGAGCGCACACCGCTGGAGTCCGAGTACGGCGCGGGGCTGTGGTTGTTGGTCGCCGCCGGGGTCGTGGCAGTCGTGGCCACGGTGCTCCTGCACGCCAAGCCTCGGCAGCCGGCTCCGGAAGGGCCGATCGTGCACCGGTTGGTGGACGACGCGGATACGGACACGGACACCCCGCCGTTCGGCACGTCGGTGCCCGTGCTGCCCGCGGGCTACCTGGAGCAGCCGCGCGAGTCCCACGGGCAGCCGGCCGACCTCCACGGGCAGTCGCCCGAACCGCACGGGCAACCGGCCGAGCCCCCAGGGCGACCGAGCGAGACTTCGGGGCCGTCGCGGGAAACGCCGGGGCAGCCGCGCGAGCCTTCGCGGCAGTCACGCGGACCCGAGGACCACAAACCGTGAGCCGGCGCGTCGCGGGTGTGGTCGCGCTGGTGATCAGCGCGCCGTTGGTGCTGGTCGCGACGTTCCTGCCGCTGTACGAGCAGCGGTGGGAGTTCACCTACGGCCACACCATGACGGTCGTGCAGACCGGCTGGGAGGTGACCAGCGACAGCGGCGACGGCGACGGCCTGTTCGGCCGGGAAGCCCTGTACGGGATGCCGATGGTGGTCGCCGCCCTGCTGCTGGTGCTCGGCGCGGTGCGTGCGGGTGCGATGTGGGGTCGGCTGGTGGCGGCGTGCGGCGCGATGCTGCTGCTCGGCAGCGCCTGGACGGTCGGGCACTTCGTGCTCGCGACGTACTTGCTGGAGCAGCCCGGCGGCGGGCTGGTCATCACCACGGACTTCGGACTCGCCCTGGCGGTGCTCGGGTTGGCGTCCGTGCTGGCCGTCGGCGGTGCGCTGATGGTGCAGGACTGGCCGTCGCGCGTGCCCGGGACGGAAGCGCCGCTCGTGTACCGGGTCGAGGGGGACGACGACGACACGCCGCCGTTCGGCATCCCGCTACCGGTCGAGCCGGGCACCGGGTCGTCGGGCGCGGCGTCGCCCGGTCACGCCCCGCCGGACTCCACCGGGTCGCCGACCGCCGAGCCCGGGGGGAAGGCCGGGACGTGAGCCGCCGCGGCGCCATCGCGGCCGGCGCGCTGCTCACCGGCGCGCTGCTCACGTTCGCCGGGGTGCTGATGGACCTGTACCGGCTCGAAGTGGCACTCCCCGAGTACCAGGGCTTCCGGCTCACCCCGTGGCAGGTCCACTACCGCCCTCCGATCGATCCGAGCAGCGACCCGCACACCCCGCAGTGGGGCTACCCGATGGTGCTCGCCGGCGTGCTGGCCGTGGTCGCCGCGCTGCTGCTGTTCCGGTCACCCCGGTTCGTCGCGGTGGGGCGGTTCGCCGCCGTGGCCTCCGCCGGACTGTTGGTGGGCACCACCTGGTCCGCTCACGCGACGGTGACCACCCTGTTCGGCCGCGAGAACCTGCCGCCGTCGTCCAGCGCGACCCTCGGGTCGGGCATGTGGACGCTGACCGCCGCGTGCCTCGTGCTGCTGGTCGGCGCGGCACTGGCGCAGGACTGGCCACCCCGCGCGCCGGAACCGACCGGGGTGTCGGTGTACCGGGTGGACGGTGACGACGACGACACGCCGCCGTTCGGCATCGCCATCCCGACCACCGCGCTCGACGTGCCGGAGGTAGCCGACCGTGCGGCCGGGGCAGCCGATGGTGATGGATCCGGGGTAGCCGATCGTGGCGCCGAAAGGCATCCCCCTACCGGGGGTAATCCGTCCACTGTGGAGCACTGACCTGGCTGACCTGCCCCGGACCCTCGGCGTGTTAGCCCGGAACCGGCCGCGGGGTGAGTCACCATCGGGTCATGAAGCTCTCCGGGTTGCTCAGCCGCACGAACCACGAACTGCCAGGTGTCACCGGCGTCGCGCGGGTCGATCGTCGGACGAGTGACCTGCTGCGGCGGCTGAGTCCAGGTGACATCGCCGTCCTGGACCACGTGGACATCGACCGCCGCACCGCCGAAGCCCTGGTCACCGCCGAGGTGGTGGGCGTGGTCAACGCGTCGCCGTCGATCTCCGGCCGGTTCCCCAACCTCGGCCCGGAGCTGCTGGTCGAAGCGGGCATACCGCTGGTCGACGGCGTCGGCACGGGCGTGCTGCGGGAGCTGAAGGACGGCACCAAGCTGCGGCTGCACGACGGCGCGGTGTTCATCGGCGACCGGGAGGTCGCGCGGGGCGTCGAGCAGGGCGCCGAGACGATCGCCGACGCGATGATCGAGGCCAAGGCGGGCATGGCGGCCCAGCTGGAGGCGTTCTCCGCGAACACCATCGAGTTCCTGCGCCGGGAACGCGCCCTGATCCTGGACGGCGTCGGCGTCCCCGAGGTCTTCGTGCCGATCCGCGACCGTCAGGTGCTGGTCGTCGCGGGCGGACCCCGGCACGCCGAGGAACTGCGCGGGCTGCGCAAGTACATCCGCGAGTACCGGCCGGTGCTGATCGGCGTCGACGCGGGCGCGGACACCCTGCACGACGCCGGGTACAAGCCGGACATCATCGTCGGCGACCCGGACGGCATCGGCACCGAGACGTTGAAAGTCGGCTCGGAAGTCGTCGTGCCCGCCCAGACCGACGGCCACGCGCCCGGCCTGGAGCGCATCCAGGACCTCGGCATCGGCGCGGTGACGTTCCCGGCGTCCGGCAACGCCGAGGACCTGGCACTGCTGCTGGCCGAGGCGCACGGCGCGTCCCTGGTGGTGACCGTCGGGTTGCGGGCGGGCCTGCGCGAATTCCTGGACCGGGGCCACTCGGGCTCCAACCCGTCGACGTTCCTGACCAGGCTGAAGCTCGGCAGCAAGCTGGTCGACGGGGAAGCGGTCGCCACCCTGCACCGCAGCCGGGTGTCGTTCGGGGTGATCTTCCTGCTGGTGCTCGCGGCCGTGGTGGCGATGGTGGCGGCGCTGGCGGTGTCCGGGGTGGGGCAGGTGTACGTCGACGTGGCGGTGGACGCGTTCCGCTCCGTCGTCGACTGGTTCAAGGGACTCTTCTCATGATCTCGATGCGGTACCACATCGTCTCCATCACCGCGGTGTTCCTGGCGCTGGCCGTGGGGGTGGTGCTCGGGTCGACGGCGATCAGCAGCCGGTTGTTGTCCGGGTTGACCGACGACAATTCGGCACTGGGCGAGCAGGTCGCCGATCTGCAGGCCGAGCAGAACGGGCTGAACGCGCGGCTGGCGGATGCGGACGAGTTCGCGACGTCGGTCGGGCCGCTGGCGGTGAAGGGATTGTTGGCGGAGCGGACGGTGGTGTTGGTGACCACCACGGACGCGAAGCCGAATGATCGCGATGCGTTGACCGAACTCCTCCGCGCATCGGGTGCGACACTGACGGGTGAATTGCAACTAACGGATTCCTTCACCGATCCGCGCAAAGCCGACCAATTGCGCGACCTGGTGGCGCGCCTGCAACCGGCGGGAACCCAGCTGCCCACCGGAGCGGACCCGGGAACGCGTGCCGGCGGGTTGTTGGGCGCGCTGCTGCTGTTGAACAAGGAGAACAACCAGCCCCAGGCCTCCCCGGACGAGACCGCCGCCGCGCTGGCCGGGTTGGCGTCGGCGGGGTTCGTGAAGCCCGGTCCGGCTTTGCGGCCCGCGCAGCTGGCGGTCGTGCTGACCGGTGGTGCGGTGGACGGGGATTCGGCCGGGGACCGTGCCGCGACGGTGGCCCGATTCGCGACTCAGCTGGACCGGTCGGGGGCCGGCGCTGTGCTGGTGGGTGGTGCGGGGTCGGCGAACGGGACCGGGGCGGTGGGGGTGGTGCGGGCGGACACCGCGGCGACTTCGGTGTTGTCCACCGTCGACAACACCGATTCGGCGGCGGGTCGGGTCGTGGCGGTGTTGGCTTTGCGGGAACAGTTGGAGGGCAAGTCCGGGCGGTACGGCGTTGCCGGCAATGCGGAGGCGCCCGCGCCGGGTACCGTCGGCTGAGCTTCGTACCGTGGCTGGGCGTCGGAAGCGGCTGGGCGTCGGAAGCGAAATGGCGGGGCGCCGATCGGTTGTCATGGTGGCGGAGATTCACTCGATTTCGCGAACCCACCCCGAACCGGCCACTATTCGACCCCGCCGTTCGTTGCCGTAAACAAACTGACGCCCCACGGCACCCGCCGCCTCGCCTGCGCCACAGAGCGTGCCTTGCAGATGGTGTTCTGCCGGTCCGGATGGGCGGAGTTCGGATCGGTGAACTGCGAATGGGCGAACTGCGGATCGGCGGACTCCGCATGGGCGGACTCCGATCCGCAGCGGGCCAGCCGACTGCAGGCGGCGTCGGGTCGGGTGGCGTCGGACCGGGTGGCGTCGGTCGGTGGGTTGGGCGGCGTCGGACCGGGCGGCGTCGGACCGGGTGGCGTCGGACCGGGTGGCGTCGGTTGGCGGCCGGGCGGCGTCGGGCGGGCGGCGTCGGGCGGGCTCGGTCGGCGTCGGGCTGCAGATGGCATCGGTCGGCATCGGTCGGTGGTCTGCGGCCCGGGGTTGGCGCTCGTGGGCGGTGCGGGTGGTGCCGGTGGTGCTCGGGCGGTGCTGATGAGTGGTGCTCGGGCGGTGCTGGTGAAGGGTCGCGGTGTCGGTTCGTGGGTTGTGGCGGCGTGGAGCCGTCGAGGGTGCTGATCGGTGGGTGGTGCTGGTCGGCCGGCGAGGGGCTACGCCATCTGAGTGATGCGACACCGGACCACCAGCGCACTCGGTGACTGGTGGCGTGTTAGCGTTAGGGCCCGTGGACAGGGCCGGTTGCCCTGCGGAACTTCAGACCACGGGGAGCTTCCTTGGTGCTTCAGGCACGTACGACCAAGCACGTTTTCGTCACCGGGGGCGTGGCCTCCTCGCTGGGCAAGGGACTCACCGCCTCCAGTCTCGGTCAGCTGCTGACCGCCCGTGGTCTGCGGGTGACCATGCAGAAGCTGGACCCGTACCTCAACGTCGACCCCGGCACGATGAACCCGTTCCAGCACGGCGAGGTGTTCGTCACCGAAGACGGCGCGGAGACCGATCTCGACATCGGCCACTACGAGCGGTTCCTCGCGCGGGACTTGTCGGGGGATGCCAACGTCACCACCGGGCAGGTGTACTCCGAGGTCATCGCCAAGGAGCGGCGCGGGGAATACCTCGGGGACACGGTCCAGGTCATCCCGCACATCACCGACGAGATCAAGCGGCGGATCCGGGCGATGGCGGAGCCCGCCGCCGACGGCGTCGCGCCGGATGTCGTGATCACCGAGGTCGGTGGCACGGTGGGCGACATCGAGTCGTTGCCCTTCCTGGAGGCGGCCCGGCAGGTCCGGCACGACGTGGGCCGGGACAACGTGTTCTTCCTGCACGTCTCCCTGGTGCCCTACCTCGCGCCGTCCGGTGAGCTCAAGACCAAGCCCACGCAGCACTCCGTGGCGGCGCTGCGCAACATCGGCATCCAGCCCGACGCGATCGTGTGCCGGGCGGACCGCGAGATCCCGGACGCGTTGAAGCGCAAGATCGGCCTCATGTGCGACGTCGACACCGACGCCGTGGTGGCGGCCGTGGACGCGCCGTCGATCTACGACATCCCCAAGGTCCTGCACGGTGAAGGGCTCGACGCGTACGTGGTGCGCCGGCTCGGGCTGCCGTTCCGCGACGTCGACTGGACGGTGTGGGGCGACCTGCTCGACCGCGTGCACAACCCGTCCGAGAGGGTGCGGATCGCGCTGGTCGGCAAGTACGTCGACCTGCCCGACGCGTACCTCTCCGTCACGGAGGCGCTGCGCGCCGGCGGGTTCGCGCACCACGCCAAGGTCGAGGTCGTGTGGGTGCCGTCCGACGAGTGCCAGACGCCGTCCGGTGCGGCGCACGCGTTGGCCGGGCTCGACGCGGTGCTCATCCCCGGCGGGTTCGGGGTGCGGGGCATCGAGGGCAAGATCGGCGCGATCACCTACGCGCGGACGCGGGGCATCCCGCTGCTCGGGCTGTGCCTGGGGTTGCAGTGCATGGTGATCGAGGTGGCTCGCAACCTCGCCGGGATCGGGGACGCCAACTCGTCCGAGTTCGACGAGACCGGGTCGCCGGTGATCAGCACCATGGCCGACCAGGAGGACGTGGTGTCCGGGCAGCGCGACATGGGCGGCACCATGCGGCTCGGCTCGTACGCGGCGAAGCTCGTGCCCGGTTCGCAGGTGGCGTCGGCGTACGGCGCGACCGAGGTCTCCGAGCGGCACCGGCACCGGTACGAGGTGAACAACGCCTACCGGGACGAACTGGCCAAGGCCGGCCTGGTGTTCTCCGGGACGTCGCCGGACGGGCGGCTGGTGGAGTACGTCGAACTGCCCGCCGACGTGCACCCGTTCTTCGTCGCCACGCAGGCGCACCCGGAGCTCAAGAGCCGCCCGACGAAGCCGCACCCGCTGTTCGCGGCGTTCGTGAAGGCGGCGCTGGACTACCGGCTGGCCGACCGGCTGCCGCTGCCCGAGCCCGAGACGGCGGGGGCGGCTGCGAAATGACGAGGCACGAGTTCGAGACCGTGTCGTCGCGCGACGTGCACGTCGGTCGGATCGTCGCGCTGCGGGTCGACGAGGTCGCGATGCCTGGTGGCGGGACGGCGCGGCGCGAGGTCGTCGAGCACCTGGGTGCGGTGGCGGTGGCCGCGGTGGACGGCGACGGGATGGTGACGTTGATCCACCAGTACCGGCACCCGCTGGGCAAGCGGATCTGGGAGCTGCCGGCGGGGTTGCTGGACTCGGCTTCGGAGGAGCCGGTGGAGGCCGCTCGGCGGGAGCTGATGGAGGAGGTCGGGCTGGCGGCGTCGGAGTGGGCGACGCTGGTCGACGTCGCCGCTTCGCCGGGGTTCACCGACGAGGTGGTGCGGGTGTTCCTCGCCCGTGGGCTCTCGGAGGTCGAGCGGGAGCAGATGGGGGACGAGGAAGCCGATCTCGAAGCGCGGCGGTTCCCGCTGGACGAGGCGGTGGGCATGGCGCTGGCCGGGGAGATCGTCAACGGCGCGGCGGTGGCCGGGCTGCTCGCGGCCCAGGCCGTGTTGGCGGGGAGGGCTCAGCCGCGCCCTGCCGACGCGCCGTTCGCCGACCGTCCCACGCGGTTCGCGGCTCGGGGCGACTGAGTCTCGGGACCGGCCGGAAGGTCGCGCGAAGCGTAAGGGTGGCTTGAAGGTGGCTTGAAACGGCTCGCCGCCCGCGAGGAATCGCGGGCGGCGAGCCGTGGCTCGTGCGGGACCGGGTGGGCGGTTCGCGTGGGACGAGGAACTCGCCGGACTGCGTGCGTGGCTTGCCCCCGACACGGGCGTGGGGTGGTGAGGCCCGGGTCGTGGTCGTCACGGGCGTGGGTGGCGAGCGCAGGTCGTGGTCGACACGGGCGCGGGCGGCGAGCGCAGGTCGTGGTCGACACGGGCGTGGGTGGTGAGGCCCGGGTCGTGGTCGACCGGTGGGCGGGACCGGCCGGCGGGCACAATGGCACGCATGGGTGTGCGTGGGCCGGTTGCTGTCGCGGTGGGGGCGGTGGCGGGCTGCGTCGGGCTGCTGGTGGTCGATCCGAACGGGCCGTCGTCGCTGTGGCCGCCGTGCCCCCTGTTCGCCCTGACCGGGATCCAGTGCCCGGCCTGCGGGTCCACTCGGATGGTGCACGCCCTGCTGCACGGGGACTTCGTCGCCGCCTGGCACCTGAACGCCGTGATGCTGGTCGCCGGGTTGCCGTTGCTCGCCTGGCTGTGGCTCCGCTGGTTCCGCGCCGCCCGCCGCAGCGAGCCGACACCCCGGCTGTCGTCGAAGGTCGGTGTTCCGGTGGTCGCCCTCGCCGCCACCTGGATGCTGGTGCGCAACCTAGTCGCGTAGCTTGCGACCCTGGCTGTCCGTACCCCCGTTGACCAGCAGGATGATGCCGTCGATCAGCGACCACACCCCGCACCCGCCGCACGTCAGCAGCTGTGCGATGCCGATCCCGGTGTCCCCGATGTAGAACCGCCCGATGCCGAACGGCAGCACCAGTTGCAGCACGCCCGCCGCGATGCGCGACTTGTCGGACAGCGGCTGACCGGTCAACGGATCCACGCCGTAGGGCGCGTTGGGGTTGAACGGGGGCTGTCCGGGCGGGATGTAGCCCGGCACGTAGCCGCCGTAGTCCGGCGTGACGCCGGGCGGGGTGAATCCCGGTGGCGGGGTGGCGTAGTCGGTCGGCGGCGCGTAGTAGGTCTGCGGTGGCGGCAGGAACTGCGGGTGGGGTTGTGGCAGGTCCTGGAACAGGGCTGACAGTTCCGCCGCGGTCTGGGCCGCCGTCGCGTAGCCGACTCGCTGCTCGTACTCGCCGATCTCCAGGCGGCCCGCCGCGAAGTGGTCGTTGAGCGCGCTGATGGCCGCTTCGCGCTGCTGGTTGCCGATGCGCACCTGGTGGGGTTCCGACACAGCCCGGAACGCTAACAGCACCTCGCCGCCCGTTCAGCCGGAACGCGCCGGCCGACCTACGCTGACCTGGTGCTGGTCGGGATTCCGGGAGAGGTCGAGAACCACGAGTACCGGGTGGCGATCACGCCCGCGGGTGTGGTCGAGCTGGTGCGGCGCGGGCACCGGGTGCCGATCGAGTCCGGTGCCGGGGACGGCAGCTCGATCCCGGACGCCGAGTACCAGGCCGCCGGGGCGCGCATCGTGCCCGATGCGGACGACGTGTGGTCGGACGCGGAACTGGTGCTGAAGGTCAAGGAGCCGGTCGCCGAGGAGTTCCACCGGATGCGGCCCGCGCAGACCTTGTTCACCTACCTCCACCTCGCCGCGAACGCGGAGTGCACGCGCGCGGTCGTCGCGTCCGGCATCGACGCCATCGCCTACGAGACGGTGCAGCTCGCCGACGGTTCGCTGCCGCTGCCGGCCCCGATGAGCGAGGTCGCCGGGCGGATGGCCGCGCAGGTCGGGGCGTACTGCCTGGAACGCACGCAGGGCGGGCGCGGTGTGCTGCTGGGCGGGGTGCCGGGCGTGCCGGCGGGCAAGGTGGTGGTGCTCGGCGCCGGGGTGGGGACGTTCCAGGTGCACGGCTCGGTGTTCTACTGCGTCGCGAACATGCCCGGGGCGGTGCCGCACACCTCGACGTGGGCGCTCACGAACGTCACACTGCCCTACGTGACTGCGTTGGCGGACAAGGGTTTTCGGCAGGCCGTGGCGGACGACCCGGCGCCGGCGAGGGGTGTGAACGCGGTGCGCGGCACCGTCGTGCGGGTCGAGGTGGCCAAGGCGCACAACCTGCCGCACGTCCCCGTGGCCCGGCTGTGAGGGACGTGATCACCGCGTTCCTGGACCACCTCGCGGTCGAGCGCGGTACCTCCCGCAACACCCTGGACTCCTACACCCGCGACCTGCGCCGCTACGCCGAGCACCTGGACGCCCGGAAGATCACCAGTCTGGATGACGTCACCGAACCCCTGGTCGGGGACTTCCTGGCGAGCCTGCGGGAGTCCGGGCTGGCCGAGTCGTCCGCCGCGCGGACCCTGGTCGCGGTGCGCGGCCTGCACAGGTTCGCCCACCTGGAAGGGCTCACCCGGCACGACCCGGCGCGCGACGTGCACCCGCCGACCCCGCCGCGCCGGCTGCCCAAGGCCCTGCCGGTGGACGACGTGCTGCGGCTGCTGGAGGTGCCCGCGAACCTGCGCGACCGCGCCCTGCTGGAGCTGCTGTACTCCAGCGGCGCGCGGATCTCCGAGGTGGTGGGTCTGGACGTGGACGACGTGGACACCGCCGAGCGGACCGTGCTGCTCGACGGCAAGGGCGGCAAGCAGCGCCTGGTGCCGGTGGGTCGCCCGGCGCTGGCCGCGCTGGAGGCCTACCTGGTGCGGGTCCGCCCCACCCTGGTCAAGCGCGGCACCCCGGCGCTGTTCCTGAACGCGCGCGGCGGGCGGCTGTCGCGGCAGACGGCGTGGCAGGTGCTCAAGACCGCGGCGGAACGGGCGGGCATCACCGCGAAGGTCTCGCCGCACACGCTGCGTCACTCCTTCGCCACCCACCTGCTGGAGGGCGGCGCGGACGTCCGAGTGGTGCAGGAGCTGCTCGGACACGCATCGGTGACCACGACCCAGGTGTACACGCTGGTCACCGTGAACACGTTGCGTGAGGTCTACGCGACGGCTCATCCGCGCGCGACCGGTGGAACATGAGCCTCCCGCAGGTACTGTGTGCCAACCCACTTGGGTGTCAGCCTTTCGGGTGACATCCCAAAGGGGGGACACCTCACTGGCCGACCACGTAGAACAACAAGCCCCACCCGGACGCGACAAGCTGGAGGAGCCGTGCCGGTGCCGAACATCGACGAGCCGGAACCCGCCGACATCGAGCTCGGTGCCGTGCTGCACGCGCTGAGCGACCCCACCCGGCTGGCCGTCGTCCTCCAGATCGAGGCCGACGGGGAGCGCTGCTGCGGCGCGCTGGCCGTGGACGTGGCCAAGTCGACGCTGTCCCAGCACCTGCGCGTGCTGCGGGAGGCCGGCATCACCCGGACCAGGGCGTGCGGCAACCAGCGGTGGGTCTCGCTGCGCCGCGACGACCTGGACGCCCTGTTCCCCGGGCTGCTCGACGTGGTGCTCAAGGCGGCCGATCGGACCGCCGCCGTCCGGTGAGAACTGCCCGCCACCGGTACGGCGGGGCGCGTTGCTGGTACTGGCCGGTGTGCCTAGGCTGCGCCCAGGCAGAGGACTAGGAATCGGGAAGGCGATGTCGACACCGGAGCACGCGGGTCGGGCGTGGGTCACCCCACCGCCGCCCACGCCACAGTCCGGTGTGCCGCGCGCGTCGGTCGAGCTGAGCCTCGCCCCGCACGCCGCGCCGGCCGACGAGGACGCCGCCGAGCAGACGGTGGGTGAGATAGGCCCCACCGGACGCCCCCTCCGCTACGTGACCGACCCGCCGCTGGTCGCCCACCACGGCCCCGCGAAGATCCTCGCGATCTGCAACCAGAAGGGCGGGGTCGGCAAGACCACGTCCACCATCAACCTGGGCGCGGCGCTGACCGAGTACGGCCGGCGCGTGCTGCTGGTCGACTTCGACCCGCAGGGCGCGCTGTCGGTGGGTCTCGGCGTGCACCCGCACCAGCTCGACCAGACCATCTACAACGTGATCATGGAACGCGACGTGACGGTCCGCGACGTGATCATGCACACCCCGGTCGAGGGCATGGACCTGCTGCCCAGCAACATCGACCTGTCCGCGGCGGAGATCCAGCTGGTGTCCGAGGTGGGCCGCGAGCACACCCTGGTCCGCACCCTGCGCCCGGTGATCGACCTCTACGACTACGTGCTGGTCGACTGCCAGCCGTCGCTCGGCTTGCTCACGGTCAACGCCCTCGCGGCGGCCGACGGCGTGCTCATCCCGCTGGAGTGCGAGTTCTTCAGCCTGCGCGGGGTCGCCCTGTTGATAGACACCATCGAGAAGGTCAGGGAGCGGTTGAACCCGAAGCTGGAGATCACCGGGATACTCGCCACCATGTACGACCCGCGCACCCTGCACTCCCGCGAGGTGATGGCGCGGGTCGTGGAGGCGTTCGGCGACGTCGTGTTCGACACGGTGATCAACCGCACCGTCCGGTTCCCGGAGACGACCGTCGCCGGCGAGCCGATCACCCGGTGGGCGCCCCGCTCGGCGGGCGCGAAGGCCTACCGCGCACTGGCGCGCGAGGTGATCGCCCGGTGACCCGACGCCCATCACTGCCGGGCGCGTCCGAGCTGTTCCGCCTCACCAGCCCCTCGGTCCTCGATGCCGCCGTGCCCGCCCAACAGGACTCGGCGCAGCAGAATTCGGCGCAGCAGAACTCGGCACAGCAGAATCCGGCGCAGCAGACCTCCGCTCAGCAGCCGTCAGCACAGCAGGCGTCCGGGAAGCAGGCACCGGCTGCCGACGAGACGCCGGGTCCGCGCCGGGGCACCGGCCGGCAGAAGCACTCCACGAAGATCACCGTGTACGTGTCGGACGAGGAGCTGCTGGCCCTGGAGCACGCCCGGCTGGAGCTGCGCGGCGGGCACGGCCTCGCGGTGGACCGGGGCCGGGTGGTGCGCGAGGCCATCGCGATAGTCCTGGACGACCTGGAGGAGCACGGCCACGACTCTCTGCTCGTGCGTAGGTTGCGCGAGCAGTGAGCGGTGACGCCCCCGCGGACGAGATCGCGCCGGAAGCGGTCTCCGACGGCCGCTTCAAGGTCAAGCTCACCAACTTCGAAGGCCCGTTCGACCTGCTGCTCCAGCTGATCTCGCAGCACACCCTGGACGTGACCGAGGTGGCGCTGCACCAGGTCACCGACGACTTCATCGCGCACATCCGGGCCCTGGGCGACAGCTGGGACCTGGACGAGACGACCGAGTTCCTGGTCATCGCGGCGACCCTGCTCGACCTCAAGGCGGCCCGGCTGCTGCCGCAGGGCGACGTGGAGGACGAGGAGGACCTGGCGCTGCTGGAGGCGCGCGACCTGCTGTTCGCGCGGCTGCTGCAGTACCGGGCCTACAAGCAGGTGGCCGCGCTGTTCGCCGAGCTGGAACAGGGCGCGTACCGGCGTTACCCCAGGTCGGTGGCGCTGGAGGTGCGGTACGAGGGCCTGCTGCCCGAGGTGATGCTCGGGGTGGACGCCCGGCGGTTCTCCGAGATCGCCGCCGCGGTGTTCCGGCCCAGGCCACCCCGCACGGTGTCCACCGCGCACGTCCACCAGCACCGGATCTCGGTGCGGGAGCACGCCGGGGTGCTGCGCGAGCTGCTGGCGGCACGGGGCACGGCGACGTTCGCCGAGATCGTGGCCGGGTGCACCGAGACGATGGAGATCGTCGCCCGGTTCCTGGCCCTGCTGGAGCTGTACCGGGAGAGGGCGCTGGCGTTCGAGCAGCCCGACCCGCTGGGCGAGCTGCGCATCACGTGGGTCGGCGGCACGGTGGAAGAGGCCGAGGCGCAGGCACGTGACGAGGACGAGGAGTACGGGTGACCGAGCCTGAGCCCACCACCGGACCGGACGGGCTGTTCCCCGAGCCCGCCGCTCCCGCGGCCGACCCCGTGATCGACCCCGCCGGCGACGCGGTCGGCGACCCCGCCGGCAGTGCCGCGGGAGGCGGGGAGGCCGCCGAGGAGTCGGGCCTGCCGGACCTCACCGACGACCGGGAGTTCGAGGGCGCGTTGGAGTCCGTGCTGCTCGTCGTGGACACCCCGATCGACGAGAAGCAGCTCGCCGGCGTGTTCGAGCAGCCGGTGAGACGCGTCACCCGGGCCCTCCGCACGATGGCCGCCCGCTACACCGAGCAGGGCAGCGGCATCGACCTGCGTAGAATCGGGGACGGCTGGCGGTTCTACACGCGGGACCGCTTCGCGCCATTCGTGGAGAAGCTGCTGCTGGACGGGCAGCGGGCCAAGCTCACCAGGGCCGCCCTGGAAACCCTCGCCGTCATCGCCTACCGGCAGCCCGTCACGCGGGCCCGGATCGCGGCGGTGCGCGGGGTGAACGTCGACGGGGTGATCCGCACGCTGGTGGCGCGCGGGCTCATCGCCGAGACGGGCACGGACTCCGACACGGGTGGCATCCTTTACCGCACGACCGAACTGTTCCTGGAGCGGTTGGGGCTGTCGTCGCTGGACGACCTGCCGCCGATCGCTCCCCTGCTGCCCGAAGTGGATGCGATCGACGATGTCTGACCAAGGACCCGAAGGGATTCGGCTCCAGAAGGTGCTCGCCAAGGCGGGCATCGCCTCACGACGCGTGGCCGAGGAGCTCATCGAGCTCGGCCGCGTCCAGGTCGACGGCGAGGTCGTGCGCGAGCAGGGCCGCCGGATCGACCCCGAGACCGCCGTCGTGCACGTGGACGGCGTGCGGGTGGTGCTCAAGGACGACGTGGTCACGCTGGTGCTGAACAAGCCGCGTGGCGTGCTGTCCACCATGCACGACGACGCGCACCGGCCGTGCGTCGGCGACTACCTGCACAACCGCAAGGAACGCCTGTTCCACGTCGGCCGGCTGGACGCGGACACCGAGGGCCTGCTGCTGCTGACCAACGACGGCGACCTCGCGCACCGCCTGATGCACCCCTCGTACGGGGTGTCCAAGACCTACCTGGCCGAGGTGCCCGGCCCGGTGGCGCGGGACGTCGGCAAGCGGCTGCGCGCGGGCATCGAGCTGGAGGACGGGCCGGTCCAGGTCGACTCGTTCAAGCTGGTGTCCTCGGCTCCCGGCCGGGCGCTGGTGGAGGTCGTGATCCACGAGGGCCGCAAGCACATCGTGCGCCGGTTGCTGGAGGCGGTCGGCCACCCGGTGCAGAGCCTGGTGCGCACGGCGGTCGGCGAGGTGCGGCTGGGCAACCAGCGGCCGGGGTCGATGCGGGTGCTCAACCGCCAGGAGGTCGGCTCCCTCTACAAGGCGGTCGGGCTCTAGCACGCCCGGCCCCGGGCGGTCCGCACTCCGGTGGCCCGCACTCCGGTGGCCCGCCCCTCGGCGTCCGGCTCCGGGCTGCGCACTCCGGCACCCGGGCTCCGCGTTCCCCGGCTTCCGTGCGCCGGGTCTGGCGGCCTCCGGCAGCCCGCGCTCTCCGCTCCCGGCCTCGTGCTCCGGAGTCCCGGGGTGGGAGGCGCCTGGTGGAATCCCCCGATTCCCGCACCAAGCGCCTCCCGATCCCCCCGTGGGAGAGCCCCTCCGGCTCACGCCCCCATTGCTACGGCACCGGGGTTGTTCAGTGTCAGCACGTGGACGCTGAACAGGCTTCTCTGAACAATCGGGCCCCGACCTGAGGGGGCGCGATGACCAGACGGGAAAGCCCGTTGCGCGAGGACGCGGGTGCGCTGGGCGAATTCGCGCAGCAGCTGCGCAGGCTGCGCGAGCAGGCGGGCAGCCCCACCTACCGGCAGTTGAGCAGGCACGCGCACTACTCGGCGGCGGCGCTGTCGGAGGCGGCGAACGGGCGCAAGCTGCCCAGCCTCGCGGTGACGCTGGCCTACGTGCGGGCGTGCGGGGGAGACGTCGCCGGGTGGGAAGCCCGGTGGCGGGAGCTGGCCGCCGCGGTGAACCCGCCCGCCGAACCGTCCGGCACCCCGCCGTACGCGGGGCTGGCCGCGTTCCAGGTCGACGACGCCGACCGGTTCTTCGGCCGGGACCGGCTGGTGAACGAGCTGACCGGGCTGGTGGCGCGGCGGCGGTTCGTCGGGGTGTTCGGGGCTTCCGGTTCGGGCAAGTCGTCGGTGCTGCGGGCCGGTCTGGTGGCCCGCGCGCGGCGGCCGGCGGTGGTGTTCACGCCCGGCGCGCGACCGGTGGAGGAACTGGCCGTGCACCTGGCCGCGTTCACCGGGAAGACCGCCGGGGCGCTGGCCGACGAGTTCGCCGCCTACCCGGAGAACCTGCACCTGCGGGTCCGGCAGCAGCTGGTCGGCTCGGACGACGACCTGCTGCTGGTCGTGGACCAGTTCGAGGAGGTCTTCACGCTGTGCCGGGACACCGCCCGACAGCACGCGTTCGTGGCCGCCCTGACCGGCGCCGCGACCACCCCGACCAGCCGCACCAGGGTCGTGCTGGGCGTGCGGGCCGACTTCCTCGGGCACTGCGGGCGGTACCCGGAGCTGGTGGAGGCGTTGCGCGGCGGGCACGTCCTGGTCGGTCCGATGGACGCCGACGAACTGCGCGAGGCGATCGTCGAGCCGGCCCTCGCGGTCGGCTGCAAGGCCGAAACCGCGCTGGTCACCCGGCTGGTCGCGGACGCGGTCGGTCGGCCCGCCGTGCTGCCGCTGGTGTCGCACGCCCTGCTGGAGACGTGGCGGCGGCGGCGCGGGGTGGCGTTGACGCTGGCCGGCTACCAGGAGGCGGGCGGCGTCGAGCACTCGATCGCGCGCAGCGCCGAGGCCGTCTACCTGGGCATGGGCGACCGGCAGCGGGCCGTCGCCAAGGAGGTGTTCCTGCGGCTGATCGCGGTCGGCGAGGGCACCGAGGACACCAAGCGGCGGGTGGCGCGGGACGAGGTCGACCACCCGGAGGTGCTGGCGGTACTGGCCGACGCCCGGCTGGTGGTGCTCGACCGGGACACCGTGGAACTCGCGCACGAGGCGTTGATCCACCGCTGGCCCCGGCTGCGCGACTGGATCGCCGAGGACCGCGCCGGGCTGCGCGTGCAGCGGCTGCTGACCGAGGCCGCCCGGATGTGGGAGTCGCTGGACCGCGACCCCGGCTCGCTGTACCGGGGGACGCGGCTGGCGCTGGCCCGGGAGTGGGCGGCCGGCGCCGGGGCCCGGATGACGCCCGCCGAGGTGCGGTTCCTGGACGCGAGCATCCGCGCCGAAGCCGCCGTGACGGCCACCGAGTTCCGCCGCACCCGTCGGTTGCGGCAGCTCATCGGGGTGATGGGCGTGCTGCTGCTGTTGGCGTCCGTCTCGACGTTCTTGGCGTTCCAGGCCGAGCGGCGGGCGAACGAGCAGCGCAACATCGCGGTGGCCCGGAAGGTGCTCAACGAGGCCGCGACGCTGCGCGAGACCCACCCGGCGCTCGCGCTCCAGCTCACCCTGGCCGCCCACCGCCTCGCGCCGCTCGACGAGACCCGCGACGCGCTGTTCGACTCGTTCGCCACGCCCTACGCGACCCGGATCGAGGGCGTCCGGAACATCGAGGTCAGCTTGGCGCGCTCGCTGATGGCCGCGGTGGACGCCGACGTGAGGGGCGACGCCCGGCTGTACGACCTGTCCGACCCGCGCCGCCCGGCCCGGCGCGGCGCGCTGACCGGGCACGTCGGCGGTGTGGACGACCTGGCGTTCAGCCCCGACGGCCGGACGATCGCCACCGCCGGCGGCTACTTCGTGCGGGTGTGGGACGCGGCCGACGCCGAACGGCCCGCGGTCGTGCACAAGCTGACCCACCCCACGATCACGGACAACCCCGTCTCGGTGACGTTCAGCCCGAGCGGCCGGTACCTCGCGGTCGGCTACCAGGACCACCCGCCCGTGCTGTGGGACCTCGCCGCCGCGCCGCAACCCGTCCTGACCGCGCCCTTCACCGGTGGACGTTCCCGGGCGGTCGCGTTCCTCACCGACGACGTGCTCCTCGCCGCCGACGGCACGCACGCGCGGGCGTGGCGGCTCGCCGAACGGGACGCGCCGGTCGAGTTCACCCCGTCCGGCGGCCGGGTGCACACGATCGCGGTCAGCGACGACCGCAGGACCGTCGCCACGGTCGACGCGGAGCGCGCGGTCGACGTGTGGGACCTCACCGACCCGGGCCGCCCGGTCCGACTCGCCACCGTCGAGCACACCGACGCGGTGATGTCGGCCGCGTTCGGAGCCGGCGGGCGCACCCTGATCACCGGCGGCGCCGACCGGACCGCCAAGCTCTGGGACCTCGCCGACCGGAACGCGCCGGTGGCGCTCTCCACCCTGAACGGCCACCTCGGCGGGGTGATGGCGGTGGCGTTCGCCGGAGACGGTCGGGTCGTCGCCACGGTCGGCACGGACGGCATCGCGCGCCTGGTGGACGTCACCGACCTGCCGTTGACGCAGCCCACGAAGGTGCGTTCGACGGCGGTCAGCTCCGACCGCGGCATCATGGCCACCGTCGACGTGGAAGGCGTGCTGCGGCTGCTGGACATCTCCGAGCCCCGCGTCCCGCGCACCGCGTGGCCGCTGCGGCACCCCGGTCGCGTCCGCACCGCCGCGCTCAGCCCCGACGGCGAGCACCTGGTCACCGTCGGGGAGGACGACTCGGTGGTCCGGGTGTGGCGGACCACCAACCCGGCTGCGCCGGACCTGGTCGGCGAGTTCCCCGACGGCTGGTCGGTGGCGTTCGCCCCGACCGGCGCGTTCTTCGCGGTGGGCGGCGCGACCGGCGGCATCCACCTGCGCGACACGACCACCCTGGAGGTCCTGGCCACCCTGCGGGAGCCCGGCGCGACGGGCAACCCGCAGGTCTTCACCAGCCCGGTCGGCGCCCTCGCCTTCCGCCACGACGGCGCCCGCCTCGCGGTCGCCAGGTGGAACGGCCGGGTCGAGGAGTGGGACGTGTCCGACCCGGCCCGGCCGGTCGACCGGTCCGGCCTCTACCCGCCGAGCGTGCAGGTCGCGTCGCTGGCCATCGGGCCCGCCGGGGAGCTGCTGACCGTGGAGGAGCAGGGCGGCGCGGTGCTGTGGCGGCAGCGGGCGGGCGCGTCCGACGCCGAGATGCCGCCGGTGCGGCTGGTGACGGACGCGCGGTCGGTCGCGGTGAGCGGTCGGTACGCGGCCGTCGCGGGCGCGGACGGGAAGGTGCGGCTGTTCGACGTCTCCGACGCGGTGGCGCCCCGGGAGCGGGCGGTGTTCTCCGGGCACGCGGGGGAGTCGGCCACGGCGGCGTTCGCGGCGGACGGTCACACGCTGGTCAGCGCGGGCGGTTCGGTGGTCCGGTTCTGGGAGACCGACGCGGACCGGGTGGAGGCGCGGATCTGCGCCACCGCCTACCCCCGGCTCACCGCCGAGGCCTGGCGGCACTACTTCCAGGACCTGCCGTTCACGCCGCCGTGCCCCTAGCGGGGTGCGGCGCCGGCGGCACGCGGCCGGACCGGCTTCGGCCCGCCGTACCGCCGACCCGGGGCCGCCGGGCAGGCCCACGGCGTTCCCGGTGACTGCAGCTGCAGGTGCGGACCGCAAGCCCCCGACCGGTGAAGATTCGTGACAGTGATTTGTCGTGCACGCATTGTCGCGATGGGGGATGACTCTCTAGATTGAGCCGGGTTGGCTGGGGTTGATCAACTGGAAGTAGGCGTTGCGCGTGCGTGCGCTCACCCGAGGACTGCTCGGTGTGGCCGGGTTCCTCGTCATCTGGGAGCTGTTCGGCCGGTCCGGGCTGGTTCCCGCGGAATACCTGCCACCGCCCTCGGTGGTGGGGGTGGAGCTGATCGGGCTGCTGGGCGACGAGGCGTTCCTGCGCGACGTCGTCGCCACGGTGCTGGCGCTGCTGATCGCGGTTGGACTGTCCATCGGCATCGCCGTCCCCTTGGGACTGGTGCTCGGCAGTGTCCCGGCCGTGCGGCACGCCACCCGCGCCGTGGTGGAGTTCCTGCGGCCGATCCCGTCGGTCGCGCTGATCCCGCTGGCGATCCTGGTGCTGGGCGTCGGGCCGGAGATGAAGATCAGCCTCGCCGTGTACGCGGCGGTGTGGCCGATCCTGTTCAACACCATCTACGCCCTCGACGAGCTGGACCCCCTGCTGGTCGAGACGGCCCGGGTGTTCGGCACCGGCCGGGTGCGGGTGCTGTTCGCGGTGGCGCTGCCCAGCGCGTTGCCGTTCGTGCTGACCGGGATCCGGCTCGCCGCGACGACCTGCCTGGTCGTGCTGGTGAGCGTGGAGCTGCTCGCGGGAGGCTCGGGCGGGCTCGGGCAGTTCATCATGGAGGCGCGCAGCGGCGCCGGCCGCATGGACCTGGTCCTCGCCGGGACCGTGGTCGCGGGCGTCATCGGGTTCGCGGTGAACGAGGGCCTGGAACGCGCGCAACGTCGTTGGGTCGCGTGGAGTTCGGTCACCGGAGGACGGTCATGACGCGGTTCCTCCAGCGCTGGGGGGTGTTCGCGGGCCTCGTCGTGGTCTGGGAACTGCTGACCTGGCTGGCCGACGACACGTTCTTCCCGCGTCCCACCGCGATCGCCGAGGCCGCCCGGGCGTTGTGGCTGTCCGGTCCGGCAGATCGGCTGTTCCTCACCGACACCGTGTTCGAGCACGTGTTCCCGAGCGTCGGCAGGCTGCTCGCCGGCTGGGGCATCGCCGCCCTGATCGGCGTCTCGCTCGGCGTGGCGCTCGGCCGTTCCGCGACGGCCATGCAGTTCGCCGGGCCCCTGCTGACGTTCCTGCGCTCCATCCCCCCGCCGGCGCTGGTGCCGGTGTTCCTGCTGGTGTTCAACATCGGTACGCAGATGCAGCTGGCCACGATCGTGTTCGGCGTGCTGTGGCCGATCCTGCTCAACAGCGTCGACGGTGCGCGCAGCGTCGACGCGACCAAGTACGAGACCTCGGCGGTGTTCCGCATCCCCAAGCCGCAGTGGGTCCTCGGTGTCGTCCTGCCGGCCGCCGCACCGAAGATCTTCGCCGGGCTGCGGGTCAGCTTGTCGCTGTCCCTGGTGCTCATGGTCGTCTCGGAACTGGTCGGCACCGACAACGGGATCGGGTCGCAACTCCTCGTCGCCCAGCGGGAGTTCGACTTCCCCGACATGTGGGCCGGGATCGTCCTCCTGGGAGTCCTCGGCTACGCCCTCAACACCGTGCTCCTCGCGTTCGAGCGCCGGGCCCTCGCCTGGCAGCCCAAGCAGGAGCGCACCCCCGCGACGGTGGAGGATTGACATGACCGCGATGCTCTCGGTGGCCGAGCTCGGCCATACCTACCAGGCGAAGGACGGTGCGCACACCGCCATCGCCGACCTCTCGTTCACCGTCGGCGCAGGCGAGCTGGTCTGCGTCGTCGGTCCGTCCGGCTGCGGCAAGTCCACGCTGCTGCGCACCATCTCCGGCCTGATCCGGCCGACGCACGGCGCCATCTCCCTGCACGGCAACGCGGTCCAGGGCGTGCCGGACGACCTGGCCGTGGTGTTCCAGGACTACAGCCGCTCGCTGTTCCCGTGGCTGTCGGTGCAGAAGAACGTGGAGTTCCCGCTGCGCCGCTCGCTGGGCCGCGCCGCGCGCCGGGCCAGGGCCGCCGAGGCGCTGGAGTGGGTGGGCCTGTCCGGGGCGACCCGCAAGTACCCGTGGCAGCTCTCCGGCGGCATGCAGCAGCGGGTGGCGATCGCGCGGGCCCTGGCCTACCGGCCCGCCCTGCTGCTCATGGACGAGCCGTTCGCGTCGGTGGACGCGCAGACCCGGTTCGAGCTGGAAGACCTGCTGCTGAAGGTCAAGCGCGAGCACGACACCACCGTCCTGGTGGTCACCCACGACATCGACGAGAGCGTGTACCTGGGTGACCGGATCCTGGTGCTGTCCGGCTCCCCGGCGTCCGTGGTGGCGGACCTGGCGGTCGACCTGCCCGCGCAGCGCGACCAGATCACCACGCGCGAGTCCGAGGCCTTCGTGGCGCTGCGCGCGGAGGTGGCGCGGCTGTTGAACGTCGGCAAGAGCACGAAGGCGCTGCGGGCCAAGCGAAAGGCGAATGAGCAGTCCGCCGCGAAATGGGCGGAAGCCGAACGCGCCGAGGTGTCCCGCGCGGAAGCGGAGGACCGCGCGACCACTTCCTGACCGCGCACCGGATCGAATCGGGGCGGGCGGTTCCCGGCTCATCGGACACCATTGTCCCGATGAGCCGGGAACCGCCCGCCCCCGCTTTTCCGGCGGGTCCGACGGCGGTTCAGGGGCCGACGTAGTTTTGCGCGAAATACCCGGCGGACGCGCCGGACCCGATGAGGTGTTCGAGCCGCGCCTGCCCCAACCGGCTCAGGAACGGCTCCGGCGACCGGTGGAGCATGAAGACCATCCACTGCGAGAACTCCTGGGCACGCCACACCCGCCGCAGGCACACCTCCGAGTACGACCGCAGCCCGCTGTCGTCACCCGTTCGGTGGTACTCGGTCAGGGCGGCGGCGAGCACCTCGGCGTCGTGCAAGGCGAGGTTCATTCCCTTCGCGCCGACCGGCGTGATGATGTGCGCGGCGTCGCCGAGCAGGAACAGGTTGCCGTGGTTCATCGGTTCCACCACGTGGCTGCGCATGTCCAGGATGCGCTTCTCGATGATCCGGCCCTCGGTCAGCGACCAGTCCGAGTCGCGCAGCGCGAACCGCTTGTGCAGTTCGGCCCACACCCGTTCGTCCGGCCAGTTGTCCACCGTGTCGTCCACCGGGACCTGGAGGTAGTAGCGGGAAACCGTCGCGCTGCGCAGCATGTGCCCGGCGAAACCGTCCGGGTGCAGCGCGTAGATCACCTTGTGGGTGGACGGCGGCGCCTCGGCCAGGATGGACAGCCACTCGATGCCGTGCTGGTGGGAGAACTCCTGGATGGCGCCCGCCGGGATGCTGCGCCGCGTCACGCCGTGGAAGCCGTCCGCCCCGCCGATGAACGAGCAGTCAAGCCGCTCCGCCGTGCCGTCGGGGGAGGTCCAGGTCAGCGCGGGCGCGGGGCCCTCGATGTCGTGCAGCTCGACGTCCGAGACGCCGAACCGGACGTCGCCGCCGCCGTCCACGAACGCGCCCACGAGGTCCCTCACGACCTCCTGCTGGGGGTAGACGTAGTGCGTCTGCCCGTCGTAGAGCGACGAGTAGTCCACCTCGTGGGCTTGCCCGTTCACCCGGAATTCGCACACCCCGTGGCGATCCGCCTCCCGGAGCAACCGGTCCGCCAACCCGTGCCGGGTCAGCATCTGCACGGCCCGGTGCTCGATGACGCCCGCGCGCGGACGGGTCTCGATGTACTCGCGGGTGCCGCGTTCCAGTACCACACAAGGGACTCCGGCCTGTTGGAGCAGGTTTCCCAGCGTCAGGCCGGCCGGTCCCGCACCGACGATTCCCACCGGACGCAGGTTGCTCTGTCCGGCCCATTGCCCATCAAGATCGCTCACCGAGTACCCCAACCTCTGGACAGCCTGTGCAAAGATGCTCACCGAAGGTAGTGGATCAGCCTTCGAGTGTCGGTCGACTGGGGTCTTGTCGAACCACCAAAGTCACTTTGAGTGGTTCCGCAGCGGCCCTGTCGCCCGTGCATCCTGCCCCCGCAATGTCGCCACTCCAACAGGAGATGCCCCCCATGACTCGTAGAGTCGGCCTCTCGGCAAGAAGGATCATCGGCGGTCTGTCCGCGATCGCGATGCTCGCCGTGGTCTCCGGCTGTGGTTTGCTCGGCGGTTCCGAGGACAAGCCCACCGACGCCGCAGCAACTCCGGGCAAGGTCGAAAAGACCAGGATCAAGCTTGGTCTGCTGCCGATCCTCGACGTGGCATCGGTGCACGTCGCGATCAAGAAGAACTACTTCAAGGACGAAGGTCTGGAGGTCGAGCCGGTGAGCATCCAGGGTGGCGCCGCGGCCATCCCGGGCCTGATCAACGGCGACATCGACATCACCTTCGGCAACTGGGTCTCGTTCTTCGCCGCGCAGGCCAAGGACGCGGCCAAGAGCGTGGACGGCCTGAAGCTGATCAACGACGGCTACCAGGCCAAGCCCGAGATGTTCCTGATCCTCACCGGCCCGGACTCCTCGATCAAGTCGCCGAAGGACCTGGCCGGCAAGACGATCGCGATCAACACGTTCAAGAACATCGCCGAGCTGACCGCGAAGGCGACCCTGGAAGCGAACGACGTGGACCCGAAGTCCGTGACGTTCAAGGAGTTCTCCTTCCCGGACATGCAGGCCGCGGTGCAGAACAAGACCGTCGACGCCGCCTTCATGGTGGAGCCGTTCATCAGCAAGGCGCAGCGCGCGATCGGCGCGGTCAGCGTGCTGGACGCCGCGTCCGGCCCGACCGACGGCATCCCGGTCGCCGGCTACGGCACGACCGGCAAGTTCGCCAAGGAGAACCCGAACACCGTCGCCGCGTTCCAGCGCGCGATGGCCAAGGGCCAGCGCGACGCCGCCGACCGCCCCACGGTCGAGCCGCTGCTGGTGGAATACGCCAAGGTCGACAAGGAAACCGCGAGCCTGGTCCACTTCGGCGAGTTCCCCACCACGCTGGACGCGACCCGGTTGCAGCGGGTCGCCACGCTGATGAAGACCTACGGCCTGCTGGAGAAGGACTTCGACGTCAAGCCCATGCTGGTCCCCGCTCCGGGCAGTTGAGCCGACGCGGCGGGGAGCCCGGCGACGGGCTCCCCGCGCGGCGTCCGGGTCGGGCGGCGGGAAAACGCGAACACGCGTTAGCGATCGTTTAGCCCGACCCGGACGGCGGTGACGACAATGGTTGATTTGCAAAATACCGCGTTCCTCGTCCGAACGGCGGTATGACGACCGGGGTTTTTCCACCAAGATCCACCCGGTTTGTAGGGAAGTGTCGTTTACTGGCTGGGGGGCTGGGGAGTGTGCTGACGGTGCGCGGTCACGATGACCACGCCTCCGGAGGAGATCCGGAGCGGACTGAGCTCGACAAGGCCGCGGACGCAGTTCCGCCCGACTCGGGTCCGGGCACAGGCACCACCGCGCCCGCCGACCGGGGCATCTCCCGGTGGCGCCTGCGCAACTGGAGGCTGCGCAGCAAGCTCGCCGTGGTGCTCCTGGTGCCCGCGCTGAGCACGCTCGCCCTCGCGGGCCTGCGGCTCGACACCCAGCTCGACGAGGTCGAGCTGTTCGGCAAGGTGCGGCAGGAGCTCCAGCTGTCCGCCCAGGCCGCCGCCGTCTCCGACGCGCTGCAACTGGAGCGCGACGCCGCGGTCTGGTTCGTCGCCGGCGGCCGGTCCGACAACAGCGCCGAGCTGGTGGCGCGGTCGGCGACGGTCGACCAGGAGGTCGGCCGGTACCGCGACGTCTCCACCCGCACCTCGGGCATCGACGAGAGCGTGCGCGGGTCGTTCGAGAAGTCGTTGCAGTCGCTGGACGGCCTGCCCTCGCTGCGCAACACCACGCTGACCACCAAGTACCCGGACATGTCGGTGTCCAGCGCGTACACCCAGATCCTCAGCGCGCTCGCCCAGGTGCACCGCGCCACGGCGAGCAGCCTGAGCAACGAGACGATCACCCCGCTCTCGGGCGCCAACCTCGCGCTGTACGGCGCGAAGGAGCAGCTGTTCCAGCAGAACGCGATCCTGCTGTCCACCGCGAAGCGCGGCGAGTTCGCGCCGGGCCAGGTCAACGCGCTGCGCGCGGCCCAGTCCCGGCTGGACGCCGCGCTCACCGACTTCGCCAACACCGCGAGCCAGGAAAACCGCCAGCGGTACTCCGACGTGGTGTCCGGCGCCTCGGTGGACGCCCGCAACCGGCTGGTGCAGCTGGCCCTGGTGCAGCAGGACGAGTCCGGCGAGGTGTCCATCTCGGACGCCGAGGTGATGCGGGTCGGCGAGGAGACCGCCGGTCTCATCCGGACGGTCGCGCTGGACATCGAGCAGCAGGCGGACCAGGCCGCGGTGGACCTCGCCGAGATCGCGCGCGGGTCGGCGTGGCGGGACGCGGCGCTGGTCGCGGTCGCGCTGCTGATCGCGTTCGCCCTGATGGCGTTCGTGGCGCGGTCGATGCTGACGCCGCTGCGGGTGCTGCGCCGCTCCGCGATGGACGTGGCCCGCAACCGGCTGCCGGAGGCGATCAAGCGCATCCGGACGCACCGCGACCCGGCCCGCGCCGCGGAGGAGTCGCTGGTGCCGGTGCCGATCCACACCACCGAGGAGGTCGGCCAGGTGGCGCGGGCGTTCGACGCCGTGCAGCGCGAAGCCGTGCGCCTCGCGGTCGAGCAGGTGGCGCTGCGCGCGAACGTCAACGACATGTTCATCAACCTCTCGCGCCGCTCGCAGGCCCTGGTCGAACGGCAGATCACCGTCATCGACCGGCTGGAGCAGGACGAGCAGGACCCCGACCAGCTGGCCAGCCTGTTCGAGCTGGACCACCTGGCCACCCAGATGCGCCGCAACAGCGAGAACCTGCTGGTGCTCTCCGGCACCACGGTCAACCGCCGGGTCACCCGGCCGGTGCCGATCTCCGAGGTGCTCGGCGCGGCCGTGTCCGAGGTCGAGAAGTACGCCCGCGTGCAGGTCGCGCCCGCGCCGGAGCTGCGGATCCAGGGCCGGGTGGTCAACGACCTCGCGCACCTCATCGCCGAGCTGCTGGACAACGCGACCGCGTTCTCCAAGCCCACCACCAAGGTCACCGTGCGGGCCATCGAGACCCGGCGCGGCGAGGTGTCCATCCGCATCCACGACCGCGGTGTCGGCATGCAGGAGCAGGACATCGTCGACGCGAACAAGAAGCTCGCCGAGCCGCCCGAGGTCGACGTGTCGGTGGCCCGCGAGATGGGCCTGTACGTGGTCGGCCAGCTGGCCAAGCGGCATGAGATCCGGGTGACGCTGACCAACAACGACGACATAGAGGGTGGGGTCACCGCCCAAGTCGTGCTGCCGGTGTCGCTGCTGCACCGCGGCCCCGAGCCGTTGCCGGGCAGGCCCGCCGCACCGGCCCTGGCGCCGCGCCAGGCGCCCCTGGAGCTGGAGGCCGGCGTGCTCGCCGGCGTGCCGAAGTGGACGCCGGACCAGCCGCCCGCGCTGCCGGCCCGCCCGGACGTGACGCCCGCGCCGTTCCCGTCGGCCGCCGAGACCACGCCCGCGCCGTTCCCGCAGCTGGTGTCCACCCCGGCGGAGGAGGGCACGAACTTCTTCGAGGTCGAGCAGACCCCGGCGGCGGACCTGTTCACCGCCACCGTGGCCGAGACCGTGCCGCCGCCCGAGGGTGCGCCCGACTACACCTACCCCGGCTCGCCGAAACCGCCGCCGGTGGTCGTGGTGGAGGAGGACGACGCGTCCACCCAGCGGCTGCCGATCTACGAGGACGTGCTGTCGCGCTGGTTCCAGGGCGGCGAGGGAGCGGACGCGGCGGTGCGGGGCGAGCCGGCCGACGACGTGCCGCCGGAGTCCCCGGCCGAGCGGACCATGTTCGCCGACCGGGTGGACCTGGTCGGCCCGGACGGCCACGACAGGCCGGCCGGTGGGGACAGGCCGGACCACGACAGGCCGGCCGGTGGGGACAGGCCCGACAGCTCGGCGGAGCAGACCGTGTACGCGGACCGGGTGGACCTGGTCGGCGACGACCAGCGGGTCGACCCGCTGCCCACGTCGGCCGGACTGCCCAAGCGGTCGCCCGCGCCGTCCCCGGTGCCCGCCGCGAACGCCGAGCCCGCACCGGGCTGGGGCCCGGCCGACGACGGCTGGGCCGCCGCCGGCAGCGTGCTCAAGTCCACTGTGGACGACACCACGACCGCGGGCCTGCCCAAGCGCAAGCCCAAGGCTCGCCTGATGCCCGGCTCGCTGAGCGCTCCGTCGCAGCGCCCGACGTCCGCCCCGCCGTCCACCAACGGCAACTCCGCCACCGCCGCCGGAGTCGGCACCACCGCCCCGCCCCGCCGGTCCGCCGACCGGCTGCGGCAGCGGTTCGCCACCTACCAGCGCGGCGTGCAACTGGGCCGCGAATCCGCCGACGACAACGGGATGCCCTGGGAGGGGCTGCCGTTCGGCAACGGAGACAACCCCGGCAACCAGACCAAGGAGCAGAAGTGACCACCGCAGCCGAAGAACTCGACAACTTCAGTTGGCTGGTCGACGACTTCGTGAGCCGGGTCGCGGGCGTGGCGCACGCGATCGTGGTGTCCGCGGACGGACTGTTGCTCGCCTCCTCGGAACGCCTCCCGATCGACCGCGCCGAGCAGCTCGCGGCGGTGGCGTCCGGGTTGGTCAGCCTGAACCTCGGCGCGGCGCGCTGCTTCGAGGCGGGCGACGTGAAGCAGACCGTGGTGGAGATGGAGCGGGGCTACCTGTTCCTGATGTCCATCAGCGACGGGTCGTGCCTGGCCGTGCTGGCCGCGCCGAACTGCGACATCGGGCTCATCGGCTACGCGATGACCCGGTTGGTGGAACGGGTCGGCGTGCAGCTCACGCCGGAGATCCGCTCGCGGCTGCACGTGGCGATGCGCGGTTAACTGTGTGCGGTGCACCTGTCGGTGCACTTTCTGGGCAACACTAGGGAAACGGAAGCAACATGAGCGGTGGTGCTCCCGAACGGCCGGGGACACCGAGCCTGTCGGTCATGTCGACCAAGATCGTGGTCGCAGGTGGCTTCGGCGTCGGCAAGACCACGTTCGTCGGCTCGGTGTCGGAGATCGTGCCGTTGACCACCGAGGCGGTGATGACCGAGGCGAGCGTCGGGGTGGACGACCTGACCAGCACGCCGAACAAGATGACCACCACGGTGGCCATGGACTTCGGCCGGGTGACGCTGGACGAGGACCTCATCCTGTACCTGTTCGGAACCCCCGGCCAGCACCGCTTCTGGTTCATGTGGGACGACCTGGTGCGCGGTGCGATCGGCGCGGTCGTCCTGGTGGACACGCGGCGGCTGTCCGACGCGTTCGCCTCGATCGACTTCTTCGAGGACCGCGAACTCCCTTACGTGGTGGGCGTGAACTGCTTCGACGGTCTGCTGCACCACCGCATCGAGGACATCCGGGAGGCGCTGACGATCGACCAGTCGGTGCCGATCGTGCCGTGCGACGCGCGGAACCGGCAGTCCACGAAGCAGACGTTGATCACGTTGGTGCAGCACGCGATGAGGCTGCCGACGTTCGCCTGAGAGCGGTGCGCGGACGGGGTCGCGGGTAGTTCCCGCGACCCCGTCCTGTGCTGGTCGGAATCGGCGGGTTGCCGGCCGGTCGTTGATGGGTCGTAGATGGGTTGTCGGCGGGCAACGGGTTCGTGGTCCGCGAGCGGTTCGGCGACCGGGATCGCAGTGCGTTCGGCGACGACAGCCGCGAGGTCGTCACCGTCGCACGGTCAGGTCCGCTCCCGGCACCTCGCTGATCACCAGCGTGCCGATCGAGCGCAGCAACGGGATCACGGTGGCCAGGGCGGTGCGTGCGATCGGCTCGTCCGGCGGCGCGTCCACCTCCACGCCGTGCAGTGCCTGTCGTTGCACCAGCGCGAGTTCGCGCAGGCCCCCGGTGAAGCTGTGCAGCAGTCGGCGCACGCCCATGTCCGCCAGGGTGGTGAGGTTGTCCTCGACCACCTCCTGGCAACCCGCCAGGCAGCCCGAGTGCAGGCTCAGCCAGAGGTGTTGCGGGGCGAGGCCGGAGGTGCGCAGCGCTTCCGCGACCACGGCGGACAGGTCGGGATCGCGGGACTGGTCGGCGGACAGCCGCACGATCACCGGCAGCTCCTCGGCCGCCGCGAAGGCGCACGCCTCCTCCAGCAGCCATGCGCCGAGCTGGTCGCTCAGGCCCAGGGTGTCGGCGAAGTCCAGGCACTCCTCGTGGTCGACGACGCCGAATTCGGGTTCGTCCCAGCGGAGGCGGGCGGTGACGGCGGTGTGTGGTGTGACTGGGTGGGGCGTGGCTGGTTGGGGTGTGGCGGAGTGGGTGTGTGGTGTGGCTGGGTGTGGTGTGGCTGGGTCGGGTGCGGCGACGGGGCGGTAGTCGATGGCGATCTCGCCGTTCTCCAGGGCACCGGGCATGGTCGCGATCAGCGCCAGCCGGGTGCGGTCGCGGGCGTCCTGGCCGGCGTCGTAGATGCCCCACTGGCCCTTGCCGCCGCTCTCCGCCCGCCGCAGCGTGCTGTGTGCCTGACGCAGCAACGACATCGCGTCCAGACCGGTGGCGGAGGTGCGCACGAAGCCCATGCCCGCCGACACCCCGACGCCGTGGCCGGACAGGTAGACCGGCTCGGACAGCTCGGTGTCGATCGCCTCGGCCAACGCGGAGATGCTGGGGGTGTCGGCGGAATCCTCGATCAGCACGACGAACTCGTCACCGCCGATCCGGGCCACCGTCGCGTCCTCCCCGGCGAACACGGCGGTCAGCCGCTGCGCCACCACCTTCAGCAGCTCGTCACCCGCCTCGTAGCCGATGCCGTCGTTGACGATCGCCACGCTGTCCACGTCCAGGTAGCACAACGTGATCGAGCCCGGCCGGTTGAGCGCCTGCTCCAGCCGGGGCAGGAAGCTCTGCCGGTTCGGCAACCCGGTCAACACGTCGTGCAGCGCCTGGTGCCGCAGGTAGTCGCGCAGCACCCGCTGCTCGGTGACGTCCTCGAACACGGCGACGCGGTACTTGGGCTGCCCGTCCGCGTCGCGCACCACGGACAGCGCCACGTTGGTCCACATCGGATCGCCCACCGGTCCGGCGAACTGCTGCTCGATCCTCGCGCTGTCCCCGGACTCCCACGCGGACCGCAGCGCTACCAGGTCACCCGGCTCGAAAAGCTTCTCCGGGTCGAGGCCGGGGTTCTCCGCGTCGTCCTCGGCGTGCCCATCGTGCCCGGCGTGCCCGTCGTCCCCGGTGTGCCCGTCGTCCCCGGTGTGCCCGGTGTGCCCGAGCATCCGCACCAGCGCGGGGTTCGCCTCGACCACCGCGCCGTCCAAGTCGAAGATCGCGATGCCCACGGACGTGGAGGAGAAGACCTGGCGGAACCGCGCCTCGCTGTCGTGCAGCTCCCGCCGGGTCTGTTCCAACGTCAGCATGAGTGCGGTGCGCACCTTCTCCTGCTCGGCGAAGATCTGCCGCCGCACGGCGTTCGCGTAGCCGGCGGCGACGGCGGCGAGCACCGCCGTGACCCGTTCCGCCGGGGCGCCCACCAGCGCGGGCAGCGCGGTGCCGAGCACCTCGATGCTGCGCTGGAGACTGGTCTGGCCGGTGAACCGGGCGGTCACCAGCCACTCGCCGACCGGTGCCGCCTCGTCCGGGCGGAACTCGTGCGCGGTCAGCAACGCGGAGAGGAGGGCGAGGTGGCGTTCGAGCGCGGCCCGGATCGCCGGACGGGCCATCGGCGCGTACGCGCCGGCGACGAGTTCCCCGGTCCACGCCTCGGCGCGCGCGGCAACGGCCTCGGAAGGCTCTTCCGAGGCTCGCACTTCCGGCGGCGTGTCGGTCATCGAAGAGTGGTCGTGCTGGATGCAGCGAAAGCTGGTCGTGCGGGGTGTGTCGAAGAGTGGTGGTGCGGAGTGAAACGGCGGAACGAATGATCAGATCCGCAAATCTTGCGTACCCGGCACGGTCCTAGTCAAGGCTTTCGGCCCACAACGGCGTACAGATTGGCGCACCCCGGGTCGGACGGCACGTCCTCGGGCGCCTCGGGGCGCCACTCGGGCGTGAACACCAGCCCCGGTGCGACGATCTCGAAACCGTCCATCATGCTCAGCACCTGCGCACGGGTGCGCGGCGTGATCGGTTCGGCGGCGCGCTCGAAGATGTCCGCGCCCGCAGCCATCTCCCGCGGCATCCGGTCGGACGTGAAGTGCGAGATCGCCAGGTGGCTGCCCGACGCGAGGAGGTCCCGGTAGCGGGCGAGCACGCCCCACGGGTCGTCGAAGTCCGGGAGGAAGTGCAGCACGCCCACCGCGAGCAACCCCACGGGGCGGCTGAAGTCCAGCAGTGACCGGCTTTCCGGCGCGTCGACCACGGCGTCGGGCTTGCGCAGGTCGGCCAGGATCGCGGTCGCGTCGGGGTTGTCCGCGAGCAGCAGCGCGGAGTGCGTGACGGCGATCGGCTCGATGTCCACGTACACCACGCGGCACGCCGGGTTCGCGAACTGCGCCACCTCGTGCACGTTGCCCACGGTGGGGATGCCCGAACCCAGGTCCAGGAACTGGGTGATGCCCGCCTCCACCATCGCGAGCACGGCGCGGCGCAGGTACGACCGGTTGAACCGGACCATGTCGCGCACCGGCAGCACGCGGGCGAGCTGTTCGCCGGTGTCCCGGTCGACGGCGAAGTTGTGACCGCCGCCGAGCAGGTAGTCGTAGACGCGGGCGGAGCTGGGCAGCGCCACGTCGACTCCGTCCGGGGACCAGCCGGTCCGTCCGGCCAACGCACACCCCCTGTTGGACGAGGGAAATTCGAATCACCCTACTGGCGCAACGGTGGGCCTGGGCGGTCGCTGAGAGCGGATCACCCGACTGGGCAAGGGGTGGCGGGTGTGTTCGCTCTGACGGCGGACGCCCCGCTGCGGAGTGTTCGCAGCGGGGCGTCCGGGTGAATCGATCGGGGGTCGCCGACCTGTGTGAATTCGAAGGGCGTCGACCCGGGTGGCATCGGGGTCGCCGATCTGTGTCATGCCACGAGCACGTCGACCAACGTCGCGGCAGGAGCCGGTGTCACGCTATGAATACACCGTAACCGGGGTGGAACTCGGCGTTGGTGAGCAGTTGGTCCCGTGCTTCCAAGGCGGACAGGCCCTGCCCGACCATCGTCGCGATCCGCCCGGCCACGTGCGGCGCGGCGAACGACGTGCCCAGCCAGTAGGCGAACCCGTCGTGGGTCTCCACCGCGGGATCGCCCTCCAGTTGCCACCGGCCCCGGAGGAACGTGCTGGTGCGGTTGCCCACCGCGCACGCGTCCACCCAGTGCCCGTGGTTGGAGTAGCACGCGGGCGCGTGGGAACCGTCCCGTTCCTCCGCGACCGCGGCCACCGCCAGCACGCGGGGCAGCGCGGCGGGCCAGCAGGGCCGGTTGGTGCCCTGGTTGCCCACCGACGCGACCACCACCACCGATTCCGGCAGCGCGGCCACCGCCCGCCGGACCGGTTCGGAGGCCACGTCGTCCTGCGTGAAGCAGCCCAGCGACAGGCTCACCACCTGCATGTGCTCGCCGAACCACGACAGCGCCCGGACGAAGTCCTCCTCGGTGCCCAGACCGTTGGGGTCCAAGGCTTTCTCCACGTCGAACCGGACGCCCGGCGCGGCCTGCCGGAGCACGCCGGCGACGAACGTCCCGTGTCCGCCTTCCAGCGCGAACACGTCGTCGTGCGCGTAGGCCGGGTCCACCTTGTCCTCGTGCGGGACGAACGCGCCGCCCAGCCGGCGCGGGTGGTCGGTCTCCGCGGCGCGGGAGATGCCGGTGTCCGCCAAGCCCACCAGCACGCCCTTGCCGTCGCCCGCCGCGTCCGGCGACGGGTCGGGCAGGGGTGGTGCGGGTTTCGGCGGCTGCACCGAGTTGCCGTGCATGTTGCCGCCGTGGCCGACGAGGACGTGGTGCGGTTGCACGAAGGGAACCCGTTCTCCCGGCCACTGCGCGGGGGTGCGCAGCAGGCGGACGATGGCGGGGATCCCGTCGTGGTGCAGTGGTAACCGCAAGCGGGCCATGCCGGCGAAGTCCTCGCCGCGCTCGTTGTCGATGTGGCTCTGGGTCAGCTTCCCGCGGACCCGGTCGACCTCCTCCGGGATGGTGAGCAGTTCTCCTGCCACGTAAAGGAATTCGCGCCCCGACTCGGCGTGCAGTCGGATGTCGGGGCGGTGTTGCACCGCGCGGGCGAACGCCTGTTGGTAGAGCTCGGCCCGGCTTGGTGGTTCGGACATGGAACACCTCTCCACAGCAGTCGTGAAACTGTCGGGGTGAGGGGGGTTCGTTCAACCTAGCAGGGTGGGAGGGGGTGGGGCTCGCTTGAAAAGCGTGCTTGCCGGAGGGGGCCTTGCTGAAGGGTGTCCTGCCGGAAGGGGTCTCGTCTGAAGGGCGTAAGGGCGTCCTCGCCGGACGGGCTGGCCGCCAAGGATCTCCACAAGAGCCCTGCAAAGCTCTTCGAGCTTTGAGGGCGGTGGGTCTGCGTGTCATCCCCGTATGGCCAGGTCAAAGACAACCACATGCGTCAAGGGCAGATCGATCATGGGTGTGCGGTGGTCGCGCGACCGATCTGCCCTTGACACATGCGGTTCCCTGCGGGCAGGCCATACGGGGATGACACGCAGAGGCAGAGGTGTGCGCGGGGCGCGCAGGCCGTGGGTGGGGCGCGGCCGAACGGCAGGTGTGCGCGGGGCGCGCAGGCCGTGGGCGGGGGTGTGCGTGGTGTGGGCAGGGAAGTGCCCCGTCGCGAACGAAGGTCGCCGCGACGGGGCTAGACGCAGACCCAGTCGGTTACCACGGTGGTGTTGTCGGTCTCGATGCGGAAGCGCACGGGGCCGGGGGGTGGTGGGCCGAGCAGGAAGCAGCCGAGCTCGTCCAGGTCGGTGTCCTCCACCGGGCCGTTCGCGGTGAGCAGCACGACGCGTCCGGGGAAGGTGGGGAGCACCTGGCCCGCCACGCCGGCTTCGGTGACCTCCACCTGTACGGAGATGCCCTCGGCGTCGAAGACGAGTTGGCGGGCGGTCAGCGCGGCTCGGGCACGGGCGGCCAGGTCGGTGTCCAGGATCGAGTCGTAGCTGGTCAGCAGCATCAGTTCGGCGTCGACGGTGCGCCACGTGTAGGCCGCGCGGCCCGCTTCGGCGAACTCCGGCGGGAGGTCGCGTGCCTCGGCCAGTGCCTCGGTCAGCTCCCTCAGCAGCACCTCATCGCTTTCCCACCCCGGACCGCTCACCGAGCACACCTCCTCCGCCGACCGGCCGCGGGTTCAGGAAACCCATCACCGCGGGTGTTTTGCGCAGCTTCTCCAGGCACCTGATGCGGGTCGGGCCGATGCTGCCGACCGGCATCGCCAGTTGTTCGCTGACGGCCGCGTAGCTGGGCGGCGGGTCGGCCATCAGCTTGGCCAGCAGTTCCCGGCACTGCTCGGAGAGCAGCCGGAAGCCGTCCCGCAGCGCCTGCCGCCGCTGCGCCGCCTCCAGCTCCTCGTCCAGGTCCGCCACCGCGTCCACCGGGCTGGCCGGCTCGTCGTCGGACATCGGGTCGTACGGCTGGACGCGCTGCTGGATGCGCAGCATCCGCAGGCACTCGTTGCGGGTGGTCGTGGAGATCCAGCCGGGTAGTGCTTCGGGATCGCGCAGCCGCCCGATCTGCTCCACCAGGCGCAGCCACAGGGTCTGGTTCACGTCGGCGGCGTCCGCGGGGCGCAGCCGGTGCTTGTAGATCACCGAGAGCACCAGCGGCGTGTAGCGGTCGACGATCTCGTTCCAGGCCCGCTGGTCGCCCTGCGCCGCCGCGCTGACCAGCGCGGCGATGGGGGGTGCAGGGGTCACGGCCCCTCCTGGGCTCAGGTCTCCTCGTTGCTTCCACACACTACGGAGGGCGGACGTGCCCGCCGGATACGTCTAATCCACGAGAATTCCGTAGCCGGGGAAGAAGGGTGCTCCGGTGAGCAGCTTGTCGCGGGCTGCGGTCGCGGACAGGCCGTGCGTGGTCATGGTCTCCGCGATGCGGCCGGCCACGTGGGGTGCGGCGAACGAGGTGCCCAGCCAGTACGCCCACCGGTCGTAGACGTCCACCGCCGGGTCGCCCGGCAGCACCCACCTGCCCTTGAGGTAGGTGCTGGTGCGGTTGCCGATCGCGCACGCCTTCACCCAGTGCCCGAAGTTCGAGTAGCACGCCGGGGCGCGGGTGCCGTCGAGCTCCTCGGCGATCGCCGCCACGCCGACCACGTCGGGCAGCGCGGCGGGCCAGCTCGGCCGGTTGGTGCCCTGGTTGCCCGCCGACGCGACCACCACGACCGACTTCGGCAGCTTCAGCAGCGCCCGGCGGATCGGCTCGGAGGCCACGTCGTCCTGGGTGAAGCAGCCCAGCGAGACGTTCACGATGTGCACCTGCTCGTCGAACGACGACAGCGCCCGCGCGAAGTCCTCTTCGGTGCCCAGCCCGGACGGGTCCAGCACCTTCTCCGGGTCGAACCGGACGCCCGGCGCGGCCTGCCGCACGACTCCCGCGACGAACGTGCCGTGCCCGCCCTCCAGGGCGAACACGTCGTCGTGCGCGTAGGCGGCGTCCACCTCGTCGGGCTTGGGCACGAACGCGCCGCCCAGCCACGCCGGGTGGTCGGTGGCGGCGGTCTTCGAGATGCCGGTGTCCAGGATGCCGACGACCACGCCCTTGCCGCGGCCCTCGGAGCCCTTCGGCGGGTCCGCGAGCGGCGTGCCGACGTGCGGCGGCTGACCGGGGTGGCCGTGCATGTTGCCGCCGTGGCCGACGACCGCGTGGTGCGGCTGCACGAACGGCACCCGCTCGCCGGGCCACTGCCGGGGATCGCGCAGCAGGCGCACGATGTTCGGGATCTCGTCCGGGTTGCGCGGCAGGACCAGCCGGACCATGCCCGCGAAATCGCGGCCCCGCTCGTTGTCGACGCGGTTGTCCCGCAGCTTCCGGCTCACCCGGTCGACGTCCTCGGGGATGGTCAGCAGCTCGCGCGCGACGAACAGGAACTCGCGACCGCGCTCGGCGTGCAGCCGGAGGTCCTTGTGCTCCCTGATCGCCTGCTCGAACGCTCTCTCGTACAGCTCGGGGCGGTTCGACGATTCGGACACGAAGGCCTCACAGCAGCGTCGACGGGTGCTGAGCTTGATCAAGCTACCACAGGGCTTCCGGTAATAAGGTGTGTCCGTGGCCGGGGTTTCCGCCGCCGCTGCCCTGGAAGCCCGGCAACGGGATCCGCACGCGGCGATCGTGATGGGCCGTTCGGCGCTGCGGGCCGCGCGGTCGGTCGGCGACGCCGGGGAAGCGTCGGTGGCGGAACGCGCGATCGGTCTTTCGTTGCGCGAACTGCACGATTTCGACGGGGCGTTGAGACACCTGCGCAGGGCGGTTCGGATCGCCGAACAAGCCGGTTCCGGACGGCTCGCCGCACTGGCGCGAGTGAGCCTCGCGTTCGTCCTGTCCAACACCGGGCGGCACGCGGAGGCGCTGCGCACGGTGAACGCGGCACTGCCCGAGCTGCGCGGCGTGGACGCGGACTACGCGCGGATGCAACGCGGGCTGGTGCTGCACTACCTGTGCCGCTACGACGAGGCGCAACGGGAGTACAACTGGGCGATCGACGCGGCCCGCCGGGACGGCGACAAGCTGGGCGAGGCCCGTGCCCGAAACAACCGCGGCCTGCTGCGCGCCTACACCGGAGGCCTGCGGGCGGCCGACGAGGACTTCGACCGCGCCGCCGCCCTGTACCGGGACCTGGACCAGGAGCTGGCCGTCGCGGACGTGCGGTGGAACGCGGGCATCTCCGCGTCCCGCGCCGGCGACGTGCCGCGGGCGCTGACCATGTTCGCCGAGGCCGAGCGCGAGTACCGACGCCTGGAGGTGCCCCGCCCCGCGCTGCTGATCAACCGGCTGGAGCTGCTGGTGTCCGTGCCGCTGCTGGAAGAGGCGCGGGCGGCGGCCGACCGGGCGTTGGCGGAACTGGGCAAGAGCCTGGTGCTGGCCCGGTCCGAGGCGCTGTTCTACCGGGCGCGGATCGCGTTGATGGAGGACGACTTGGAGCTGGCCGTGCGGCTGGCCGTGTTGGCGCGCAAGGGTTTCCGGCGCGAGAAGCGCGAGGTGTGGGAGGTCGGCGCACGGCACCTGGAGCTGCGCGCGGCGTACCTGAGCGGTGACCGTTCGCGCGGGTTGTGCACGGCGATGGCACGGGTGGCGTCCAGGTTGGACGAACTGGGTTGGCGCATGGCGGGCCTGGAGGCCCGCGTGGACGCCGCGCTGATCGCCCGCGAGCTGGGCGACGAGCGGCGCGCCCTGGTGGAGCTGACGGCGGCCGGCGCCGCCCGCCGGGGCGGCCCGGCGGCGCACCGCGTGCAGGGCTGGTACGCCGAGGCGCTGCGGCGTGACCTGGAGGGCAACGCTCGGGGCGCGCAGCTCGCGTTGCGCCGCGGGCTCGTGCTGCTCGACGAGTACCGGGTGTCGCTGGGTGCGGCGGAGCTGCGGGCGTTGAGCGGGGCGCAGGGCAAGGCGCTGGCGTTGGAGGGATTGCGGTCGGCCGTGGCGAGCGGGCACGCCGGGAGGGTGCTGAGCTGGGCGGAGAGTTGGCGCGCCGGGGCACTGCGCATGACGCCCGCGCGTCCGCCGGAGGACTCGGGCCTGGCCGACGCGCTGGCCGAGTTGCGCGCGGTGACGTCGGACATCGACGTGGCGCTGTCGGCCGGGAAGCCGACGGCGGCTCTGCGGCAGCGGCAACTGCGCGGCGAGCAACGGGTGCGCGAGCTGACCCGGCAGACCAGCGGCGGCGGCGCGGTGGACCGGGTGCCGGCGGTGCGTGACCTGGCGTGGGCGCTGGAGGACGCGGCGCTCGTGGAGTACCTCGACTTCGAGGGCGCGCTGCTGGCCGTGGTGGTGGCCGGCGGTCGCGCCAGCCTGCACCGGCTGGGGCCGGTCGAGGGGGCGGTGCGCGAGATCCGGCTCCTGCGCTTCGCGCTGCACCGCCTGGTGACCCTGCCCGAGCAGGTGGACAAGACCGCTGTGCGAGCGGGTGCGGAACACGCGGCGTCCCTTCTGGACCGCCGGTTGCTCGTGCCGCTGCGCGGACGTCTCGACGGCCGGGCCCTGGTGCTGGCGCCCACCGGGATGCTCGGCGGTCTGCCGTGGGCGGCGCTGCCCGGTTGCCGGGGACGTTCGGTGACCGTCGTGCCGTCCGCGACGGTGTGGCTGCGCGCGGCTTCGTCCTCCCGGGTGCCCCACGACCGGGCGGTGTTGGCAGCCGGACCCCGGTTGCCCGCCGCGCCGACGGAGATCGCCGCCATCAGGCCGCTCGCGGGTGAGGCGTCGGTGTTGGTGGGGGATGCCGCGACGGTCGACGCGGTGGCGTCGGCCATGGACGGCGCGCCTTTGGCGCACGTCGCGGCACACGGCTCGTTCCGCGCGGACAACCCGTTGTTCTCGGCCTTGGAACTGGCTGATGGGCCGTTGACGGTCTACGACCTGGAGCGGCTGCGCACGCCGCCTGCCCGGGTCGTGCTGTCGGCGTGCGATTCGGGGTTGTCGGCGGTTCGGCCCGGGGATGAGCTGATGGGCTTCACGGCGGCTTTGCTGGGCCTGGGCACGCGGACCCTGGTCGCGCCCGTGGTGCCGGTGCCGGCTGAGACGACCACGCCGTTGATGGTGGACCTGCATCGGCGGTTGGGCGAGGGGCAGACGCCGGCGGTCGCTCTGGCGGGGGCGCAGGAGGCGTATGCGGGCGATGGGGATTTGGCCTTCGCGGCGAGCGTGGGCTTTCTCTGTTTCGGTGCTTGACGGCCGTCCGTGGTCGACGGGGCGACCGGTGGCGACGGTAGGTTGAGGCCGTGGACGCACGAGACATGCTCGCCGTTGCCGTGGAGGAGGCCCGTGCCGGGCTGGCCGAGGGCGGGATCCCGATCGGCGCCGCGTTGTTCACCTCGGACGGGACGCTGCTCGGCCGCGGGCGCAACCGCCGCGTGCAGGACGGGGACGCGTCCACGCACGCCGAGACCGCCGCCTTCCGCAACGCCGGCCGGCGGAAGGGCTACCGGGACACGATCATGGTCACCACGTTGTCACCGTGCTGGTACTGCAGCGGCCTCGTCCGTCAGTTCGGGATCCCCCGAGTGGTGATCGGTGAGGCGCGGACGTTCCACGGTGGTCACGACTGGCTGGCCGAGCACGGTGTCGGCATCACCGTGCTCGATGACACCGCGTGCGTCGAGCTGATGGGCGACTTCACCGCCGCCCACCCCGAGCTGTGGTTCGAGGACATCGGCCGGGACTGAGCGCCACCGGTCGGGAAGACCGACACCGGTCAGGGCGACGCACGTCGGCCAGGGCTGGTCGGCGGCGGGCGCACTGCCCCCGTGGGAGCCCCTGTCGGGGGCAGTGCGCCGCGCCGTCCGCGCAGTCCGTCGAGCCCTCTGGCGTCCACCGGGCTCTCACGAGCCGGGCGAGGACGACTTCGGTCAGACCTTCGCCAAGGCCTCGTCGACAGTCGCCACGATGGTGAACACCGAGGCCAGGCCGGTCGCCTCGATCGGGCGCAGCACCGCCCGACCGGCCGCCACGACGATCAGCGGCACACCGAGCTCGTCGGCCCGCTTGCTACCCGTCACGAGCGACTCCAGGCCCGCCGAACCGAGGAACCGCACCTGGAGCAGGTCCACCACCACGGCCCGCACACCCGTCACCAGGTTGCTCTTCAACGGACTGGCCAGCTCGTCCGCGCTGCTCGTGTCCAGTTCACCCGACACGTGCAGCACCACCACGCCGTCCGACGGCTGATCGACCCGAACGGACGCGAGCGTTGCCGCGGGTTCTGGCACGCCGGTCTCCTCTCTCATCGCACACCGCCGGTGCGGTGCGTTGTCCACGGTAGTCCGGCGTGGCCTTCGGCGACGGTTTCGGCCAGCGCCAGGTCGACCAGGTCACGCGCGTCGGGCGAGGCACCGAACGCCCGGCGTTGCCGGGCCGCCCCGCTCCCGTTCGAACGCAACCATTCCAGGTGATGTTCCACGACGGACAGTGAGCCCGCATCGCTCAGCGCGTCGGCGCTGAGCGCGACCAGCTCGGCGGCCAGGTCCCGGGCCGGCAGCAGGTGCCCGGTGCGCGGGTCGACCGCCAGACCGTCCACGCCGTCGCGCGCGGCACGCCAGTAGGCGGCCCGCAGCAGCACGTCGTCCACCCGATCGGGCGGTTCGGCGGAGGAGCCGGCGGTGCGGGCGAAGGCCCGGATGAGTTCGGCGATGACGACGGCGTCCTGGGTGGTCAGCGGGATGTCCGCGACCCGCACCTCCACCGTCGGGACGTGCGACGACGGCCGCACGTCCCAGTAGACCATCTTCTCGTCGAGCACGACCTCGGTGTGCACGAGGGTCCGCACCAGGCGGTCGTAGTGCTCGGCCGAGTCCACGTGCGGCGGCGGTCCGCCGACCGGCCAGCGCGACCAGACGATCGACCGCCAGCTCGCGTACCCGGTGTCCGCGGCCTGTTCGACCGGGGAGTTCGCGCTCAGCGCGAGCAGCGTCGGCAGCCACGGTCTCAGCGCGTTCGAGACGCGGACGGCGGTCGCCCGATCCGGTACGCCGACGTGGACGTGCATCCCGCACACGCCCTGCCCGCCGAGCAGCCTGCGGTGCGAGTACTCCATCAACCGGTAGCGCGGGTCGTCGGTGCCCGGCGGGGGCCCGGCCGTGCCGACCGGCGGCACGGCCGACGCGAGCAGCCGGCAACCGACGGCCTGCGCGGCCTCGGCCAGGTGCTTGCGGCCGAGCAGGACCTGTTCGGCCAGCTCGGCGGTGGTGTGGCAGACCGGCGTCGCCACCTCGATCTGGAACGGCGTGAGCTCCCGCTGCACGTCGAACTGCTCGCCCGCGTACTGGGCGACTGCCTCGGCCTTGGGCACGGGTCGGCGCGACTCCGGGTCGACGAGCAGGAACTCCTGCTCGACGCCGACGGTCCACGGCTGCGTCATGGGCGTCCCATACCCAATCGGGGCGGCTCTCAACCCAGGAAGTTTCACCCTTCTCGGGCCTGGGCACCACGCGGGGGTGAGACTGCGCCGCAGCAACCCGCACGGTCCCGGCTGGCGCCGACAGCGCCGAGGCCGGGGCTTCAGCTACACCGATGCCGACGGCGCGGTGCCGGACGCGGAGGAGCTGGCCCGGATCAAGTCCCTGGTCATCCCGCCCGCCTGGCGCGACGTGTGGGTGTGCCCGCACGCGAACGGCCACCTCCAGGCGGTGGGCACGGACTCGGCCGGCCGCCGCCAGTACCTGTACCACGACCGGTGGCGGCAGGAGCGGGACGAGGAGAAGCACGACCGGGTGCTGACGCTGGCCCCGGCCCTGCCGGCGTTCCGGACGGAGGTGGCCCGTGCGCTGCGCGGCCGGGGGCGGAGCCACGAGCGGGTGGTCGCGGCGGCGCTGGCGATGCTGGATCGCGGCGTGTTCCGGGTCGGCGGCGAGTCTTACGCGGAGGACAACGGGACGCACGGCGTGGCGACGCTGCTGTGCTCCCACGTCCGGGTCCGCGGATCCACCCTGGACTTCTGCTACCCGGCCAAGGGCGGTATCCAGTTCACCACGAGGGTGGTCGACGGGGATCTGGCGCGGGCGGTGAAGTCGTTGCAGCGCAACAGGTCCGACGACGAGCGGCTGTTGGTGGACCAGAGCGGGCGCGGGGTGACCGCGGAGGACGTGAACGAGCGGTTCAAGCAACTGGTCGGGGACGAGTTCTCGGTCAAGGACCTGCGCACCTGGCACGCGACGGTGTTGGCGGCGGTGGCGCTGGCGCGGGAGGAGCGGCCGGGGTCACAGCGCGGTCGCAAGCGGGTGGAGGCGGCCGTGATGCGGGAGGTGTCCGAGCACCTGGGCAACACGCCGGCCGTGGCCCGGAAGTCCTATGTGGACCCTCGGGTGGTCACGTTGTTCAACAAGGGCACTGTTCTCGCCGACGTCGACGGTGATCGGGAGACCGTCGAGAAGGCTGTGGTGGAGCTGTTGACCAAGTAGGCCGACGGGTCCGGGCGCCCGCGCGGGTTTTCGCGCTCGGCCGCACTCCGGTCCGGGTGCGGCGAGACGTGCGCCGGACAGGGCGCACGCCGCCGGACGGTCCGAGCCCTCAACCGGCGAGCAATGCGCCGGGCTGGGCGCGTCCGAGTCCTCAACCGGCGAGCAGTGCGCCGACGTCCTCGTGCAGTCGCAGCGCCCCGCCCACCAAAGCGATCTCCGCGCCGTGGACCGCCGCCAGCAACGGCAGGACCTCGTCCGCCCGACCGCCGTCGGCTGCCATCCGGGATCCCACCAACGGGTCGGTCAACAGCAGCGTCTCCACCGCTCCGGCTTCCAGCGCCGCCTGCACCGCGATGACCCCGTGCACGGCCCGCCCGGTCAGCCGCGAGGACTCGTCGCGGAACCGCTGCACGACAGCCCGCCGGGCATCCTGGTTCGCCCGCCCCGCCAGGTGCAGCACGGTCCGGTCCGGCGCACCCTCGACCTCCACCACCAGGTGGTGGTACCGATCGGGCAGCGCCACCCGCAAGGACCGCCGCGAGGACAACGGCCCGGCGAGCACCAGTAAGGGGGCCTGCAACCGGTCGACCAGGGAGGTGGCTTCGTGGGCCACGTCGGCGAGTTCCAGTGCGTCGAGTCGTCGGTTCGTCCGCCGCGCCCCCACCGAGGCGACGGCCACCGGCCGGCCGCTCGGGTCCACGCCCCGCAGTTCCGCCTCGTACTCGGCAACCTGCACGACGACATGAGGCAGCAGGGGTTCCGACAAGTCCACCAGCGGCAACAGGTAGGGCAACGCGCCGAACCGCACGGTGTAGCCCGTGGGCGGCAACGGCAGGTCACGGTCGATCAGCACCCGCCCGTCGGCTGCGACCAACCCGCGCCCCACGGCGTTCGACCGGGAGTCCGATATCGCCGAACCGACTGCCTCCAGCAGTTCCGGGGCCGCCCCGGCGCCCTCCAACTGGTCGCGGATCGCACGCCACCGCAGGCCTACGTGATCACTCACATCGAGGTACACCGACACGAATGGTCCATCGATACCGACGACCTCGTGCCAGCCCGTGGTGTGCATTGGGGACCTCCCGGTTGACGACACGGGGGAAATACCCGCTAACCCGCTAGGGCAACCGTCCCGCGCGGCGGCGGTGGAGGCCCTTGGCGCGCTGTTCGCACCACACGCAGCTCTCCGCGATCGCCACCGACGCGAAGCCGAGCAGCAGGTGCGCGCCGTTGCCGAGCACGCCCGCGTCCATCGGGCCGCCCGGATCACCCATGCCGTACGCGAACACGACCAGGTACACCAGGCCGAACAGCGCGCCCGCGTGGCGGATCGCCCGCACGCGGGACGACACCGCCAACACCGCGACACCGGAGATCAGGTGCAGCACACCGAGCGGAGTCCGCCCCGCGACCAGGTCGACCAAGGCCCACACCACGAGCAGCGCGCCGAGCACCAGCGCCGCGCGCTGCGGCCACGACAGGTTCGCCACGGCGATCACCTCTCCCGCTTTCAGACGTCATCGAGCAGTGCGCGCAACCGGGCCAGTGAGCGGCTCAGCAGCCTGGACACGTGCATCTGCGACACTCCGACCGAGTCCGCGATCTGGCTCTGCGTCATGCCCCGGAAGAACCGGAGCACGACGATCCGCCGTTCCCGCCTGGGCAGGCCGCGCAGCATCGGGTCGAGGGCGTGTTGCAGCTCGACCACCTCCAGCGCGGGGTCGTCGCCGACCAGGCCGTCGGTGGTGTCCAGTTCGCCGCCGGTCATCTCGTCCAGCGACAGCAGGTGGTGCGCGGAGGTGGCGTGCAGGCCCTCGTAGACCTCGTCCACGCTGATGCCGAGGTGCCGCGCGACCTCGGTGGGCTTGGGGGAGCGGCCGGTGCGGCGGGCCAGGTCGACGCGGGCCGAGTCGATCGACGTGCACAGCTCCTTGAGCCGCCGGGGCACCCGCACCGCCCAGCCCTGGTCCCGCAGGTAGCGCCGGACCTCGCCGGTGATGGTGGGCACCGCGAACGCCAGGAAGTCGATGCCGCGGGCCGCGTCGAACCGGTCGACGGCGTGGATCAGGCCCAGTGCGGCGACCTGCCGCAGGTCCTCCACCGACTCGCCGCGCTCGGCGAACCGGTCGGCGATGTGCCTGGCCAGCGGCAGGTGCTCGGTGACCAGGCGGTCGCGCAGCTCGGCATAGCGCATCCCGTCACGCTGGGTGTTCGCCATCTCGGCGAACATCGGCTGGTAGTCGACCGCGTTCATGCCCGGCACCTCAACTCGACGTGCAACAGGCCGTCTCCGTCCACCCAGGTGGCAACCGTGTCGGTCACCGAGCTGACGACCCGCCAGTACAACGAGCGCTGGTCGGGGACGGTGACGGCCGATGAGCGGACCTGTGCGCGAAACCGCACGGAGTCGCCGTCACGGATGAACCGGCAGGCCAGCTCGGCGTGTCGGCCGGCCTTGGCGACCAGCGTGGTGCACGCCTCGTCCACTGCGATGACCAGGTCTATGGCGAGTTCGGGTGTCGATCGGGCGATCGCGCCGGCCACCGCGCGGACGGTGGACAGGCAGGCGGGAAGCGCAGCCAACCGGAGCTCTACCTCGCCGCCGTTCATGGTTGGCACATACCCGAGCCGTGAGCCGGCTACACCACGTCCACACAGGACCGCCCATCAGAATCGTGAAAGCCGGCCGGGCGGCGAACGGCCGAACATCACGGTTTGTGAACGCCGGTAGTTAACATGTGACGCGCGTCATACCGACCGCTTTCCGGGACTCGAAGTCACCGGGAGCACACATCCCGGTTCGGACTGACCGGGGAGGAGCGCCGGCCGGGACGATCACCTGGCCGGGGTCAGCAGCGGGTCGGCCCACATGCCGACGCGTTCCGGGCCGGGGCACGTGCTCGCGTCGCCGTCCGGCGGCTCGACGCCGATGGTCAGCCGCAGCGCGCCGGCCACCGGTACGGTGGCCAGTTGCGGCACTTTGCCGACCGCCGGGAAGTCCCCGACGCGATGGCCGTCGGTGAGCACGTAGAAGTCGAGTGGTTTGGTCTCGGCGGATTCGTCGGCGATCCCGATCAGCGCGGAGAACCGGTCGTATTTCCCGTCCAGAGCGAATTCGACCTCGGTGGAACCGCACCACGCCCCGGTGGCGGCGATCGCCTGGTCGTGGGTGACGCCTTTCAACCGCATCGTGCCGGTGGTCCAGAGGTTTTCGCTCGCCTCGTTCTTCACCGGCCGTAAAGTCGTCAGCGAGGTGGCATTCGGCGGTGTCGGAGGAACCGACCGGGCGGTGCCGATCGCGTCCGTCGTGGTCGCGGGGCCACTGGACGGGGATGGCCCGCCCGCCGTGTGCGCGGGGGTTGCGGGGGCCGGTATGCCCTGGTTGCTCAGCACGATGACCAGCGCCAACGTGGCGACACTGGCCGTGGACAGGAGCGCGAGCAGACCGGCCGGGGGTCTGTCCCGGTCGCGGGCGGCGGCCAGCACGGTCGCGCCGATGATGGCGCAGACCAGTGCCCCGACGATTTTCAACAGCGGGGTCGGAAAGGTCAGCACCGCGACGAGGGCGCCGGTCAGACCGGTGGCCACGCCACCCCACCGGGCCACCGCAATAGTCGTCCTGGAGGTAGTCGGCTCACTTTCGGGGTTGTCGGCGGTCCTGCGAGCCCGTTGGTGCCGACCATCCATTGCTCCCGGATCCTTTCGGAGTGCCCTGGTTGGCGCCGCACCCTAGCACCGATCAGGTCGTGATCAATACGCGCGAAACGTGCTGCCGGCAGGGCGTTTTCCGTATTAATGCGGTGGTTGTATTCGGAATCATGCACTTCGTGCGATTGCCGCCGCTGCCCTCGCGGGCAGCCGGTGCTGCCCCAAGGTCCGTCGCCGCGTCGCTGCCCCACGACCGGTCGCGACCCCATGGTGGAAGCGTGATTCACGAGGTGGACGAGGCTCTTCGCCGACTGGTCCGGGACGACGCGCTGCGCGGCACGGACGTCGAGGTCGCGTTCGACGCGCCGACCAAGGACTGGGCGGCGCGGCGCAACGCGCCCACCGTCAACGTCTACCTCTACGACATCCGCGAGGACATGCGCCGCCGGCAGCGCGGCCTGCTCAACGACTACGAGAGCGGCCAGGTCGTCTCGCGCCGCCTGCCGCCGCGCTACATCAAGCTGTCCTACCTCGTCACGGCGTGGACCCAGCGCTCGGAGGACGAGCACCGGTTGCTGTCCGAGCTGCTGGTCGGCTTCCTCCGGCACGAGGCGGTGCCCACCACGCTGCTCACCGGAACCCTTGCCGCGCTCGAACTCCCGGTGCCGATGACGGTCGCGCTGCCACCGCCGGAGGACCGCGCGTTCGCCGACGTGTGGACCGCGCTGGGCGGCGAGCTCAAGCCGTCCCTGGACGTCGTGGTGTCCTCGCCGGTCGACGCGGGCCGCGTGTTCCCGGCCGGCCCGCCGGTGGAGGACGGGATGCGCCTGGCGATGGGCGGCGACTCGGTCGCCCACCGGCCCGCCATGACACGCAGGCACCCGTGAACACCGGCAGCCTGCCGCACCTGTTCGGCCGGCTGGCCGCGCTGGAGCGGCGCATCCGGGACGCGGTCGCGGCGCGCCGCCAGGCCGACCCGAACCCGGACGACCCGTTCCGCGGCCTCTACCTGTCCGACGAGGCGGTCGAAACCCTCCTGGCGTCCCGGCGGGAACCGTTCGTGCCGTTCCAGTCCTCGGCCGCCGCCGGTCGGCTCGGCCGGCTGGCGGAGGTGGCCGGACTGTCCGGCCTGGACGTCGAACTCCTGCTGGTGGCCCTGGCCCCGGACGTGGACAGCCGGTTCGAGCAGTTCTACGGCTACCTCAACGACGACGTGACCCGGCGGCGGGCCACGGCGGGCCTGGCGCTGCGGCTCTGCGGGCTGCCCGAGGCGTCCGCCGCCGGCCGGTCGCGGCTCGACCCGTCGTCACCGCTGCTCGCCGCCGGCCTGCTGGTGGTGGAGGACCGGGAACGGCCGTTCCTGTCCCGGTCGCTGCGGGTGCCGGACCGGGTGGTCGACCACCTGCTCGGCGACGACCGTCCCGACGCGGCGCTGTCCGGCGTGGCGCGCGTGGTCGACGAACCGGTGCTGACGGCCGACGTCGGGCGGCTGGTGCAGGCGCTGCGGGCGAAGGTCCGGCTGGTGTACCTGAGGGAACGGCCCGGAGGTGGCGCGCGCGAGCTGGCGGCGGCGGCCTTGACGCACGCCGGGTTCACCGTGCTGGAGGTGGATGCCGCGCGGCTGCGCGCCGAGCCCGACCACACCGAGTTGGCGACGGCCGTGCTGCGGGAAGCGGTACTGCTCGGTGCGGGTGTGGTGCTGGGTCCGGTGGAGGACGAGCCTCTGCTGCGAACGCTCGCACACCCGTCGGTTCCGCTGCTGGTGCACGGCGTCGACGTGTGGAATCCACAGTGGAGTGTCGATCCGCCGCTGTTGCACGACGCCCTCACGTTGGCCGCGACCTCTCGCGCCGACCTGTGGCGGGAACGGCTGGACGGCAAGCTGGCGCCCGGCGTCGACCCGGCGGCGGCCACCGCGCACTTCGTGCTCGGCCCCGGCCAGATCGCCCGCGCCGCGCGGGCCGCGTCGGTCTCGGCGCTGGTGGACGGCGGTGCGGTCACCACGGCGCACCTGCGGGCCGGTGCGCGCAGCCAGAACGCGGCCGGTCTGCAACGCCTGGCGCGGCGCATCGAGCCCGCCGTGACGTGGGACGACCTGGTGCTGCCGGTCGGCGTCGTCGGCCTGCTGCACGAACTCGCCGCGCGGGCCCGGCACCGCGACCGGGTGATCGACGAGTGGCGGATGCGCCCAGGCGGAGGCCGTGGCCGGGGCGTGACGGGACTGTTCGCGGGCGATTCGGGCACCGGCAAGACGATGTCGGCGGAGGTGATCGCCGCGTCGCTGGGGCTGGACCTCTACACGGTGAACCTCGCGACCGTGGTCGACAAGTACGTCGGTGAGACGGAGAAGAACCTGGAGCGGATCTTCACCGAGGCCTCGGGCGTGAACGGCGTGCTGCTGTTCGACGAGGCCGACGCGATCTTCGGGAAGCGATCGGAAGTCCGCGACGCGCACGACCGCTATGCCAACATCGAGAGCGCGTACCTGTTGCAGCGCATGGAGACCTTCGACGGCATCGCGGTGCTGGCGACGAACCTGCGCGCCAACCTGGACGACGCGTTCACCCGGCGGCTCGACGTGGTGGTCGACTTCCCGGTGCCGGACGAGCACCTGCGGCGCGTGCTGTGGGACAAGTGCCTGGGCGACACCGCTCCGCGCACCGAGGTGGACCTGGGCTTCCTGTCGTCCGCGTTCGAGCTGGCGGGTGGGCACATCCGTTCTGCCGCGGTGACCGCCGCGTACCTGGCCGCGGAGGCCGGGCGGCCGGTCGGGATGGCCGAGGTGGTCGGCGCGGTGGCCCGGGAGTACCGCAAGCTGGGGCGACTCGTCGGCGCCCGCGAGTTCGGCCCGTACATGGACCTCGTGCTGTCGTGACCACCGGATCCGGGCGCGGGTGGTGACCGTTCCTCGTGAACTGCCCTTTCGGGCAGCCGAGACTGCCCGGACGGCGTGCGACCGAGGCTGGTTTTCGCTGCGCGCCGGGACCATGCTCTGGAGCGACACCTCTGGTATGTGGGGGCGAACATGCGCGGACACGAGCACGAGGGCGAGAGTGCGTTCCGCCCCAAGGGCGATCGGGTGGAACGCGAGGAGCACGACCTGCTGGGTCGCGCGGCGGCGGCCGGCCGGACCGACGTGCTCGGTCCGGCCGGGATGCTGGGCCTGCAACGGGTCGTCGGCAACGCGGGCACGAGCGCCTTGGTGGAGGACGAGTCCCCGGTGCACAGCGTGGTGCGCTCCAGCGGCTCGCCGTTGGACACGGGCGTGCGCGAGGACATGGAACCCCGCTTCGGACAGGACTTCTCCGGTGTCCGCGTGCACACCGACGGCGCCGCGCACGAGTCGGCCAAGTCCGTCAACGCCCAGGCTTACACGGTCGGCGAGAACATCGTTTTCCAGAACGACAAGTACGACCCGTCGTCCGACGCCGGCAAGCACATGCTGGCCCACGAGCTGACCCACGTCGTGCAGCAACGCAGCGGTCCGGTCGACGGCACGGAAGCCGGCGGCGGCGTCAAGGTGAGCGATCCTTCCGACCGCTTCGAACGCGAGGCCGGCGCCAACGCCGACCACATCATGTCGGCTCCGGCCGCCACGCCCGCCGTTCAACGGCACGAGGACCACGACCACGGTGCCGAAGCCGCTTTGCAGCGCGAGGAAGCGCCCGCCGAGGAAGAGGAAGAAGCGCCGGCGGCACAGACCTACGTGCAGCGGGAGGAAGAGGAAGAGGCCGCCGAGTAGGTCGGTCGGCCCACGTCACGGGCCCACGTCTCGGCCCCTGCGGCCGGCCCGTCGTGCCGGCCGCACGGCCGCCTCCGTCAATTCGGTCGGAGCGCGCGGCGGCAGTGCCGGCGTGCGCGGTGCGGTCGACGCGGTGCGGTCGACGCTGTGCCCACGTCGACTGCTTCCGGGCGGATGCGTAGTGCGCCCTGCGCTGTACTCCTACTGTCCGGTGATCGGAGTGCCGACGGCAACGATCACACGGGTAGTCCCCGCTGCCCCAACGGGCAGTTGCACCTTCGGGCAGCTATCGGTTCCCCCTGGCACAGCCTCGTGGTCGTTTCGCCACACCACTCACGGGCCGGAGCATCTTGCCCACAGCCGGTTCCGCACGACTCTGGGAGGCAACGCAATGCCCACCTATCTCTCGCCGGGGGTGTACGTCGAAGAGGTGGAGGCGGGTGCGCGGCCCATTGAGGGCGTGGGCACCGCCGTCGCCGCCTTCGTGGGGTTCTCCGCCCGCGGCCCCTTCAACACGCCGACCCTGGTCTCCAACTGGGCCCAGTACACGCAGACGTTCGGCGACTTCGTCGAGAACTGCTACCTGGCCCAGTCGGTCTACGGGTACTTCCTCAACGGCGGCACCAACTGCTACGTGGTGCGCATCGGCGGGGAACGCGGCAACGGCGCCGAGCCGACCGGACCGCAGGCCGCGCTCGGCAACTACCGCATCCGCGCCAAGGAGCTCGGCGCGGCGGACATCACCGTGGAGGTGGCCGACGCCACCGGGGAGAACCCGCCGGACGACCGCTTCACGCTGCTGGTCAAGCAGAACGGCAAGGTGGTCGAGACGCACAACGTGACCACCAAGCGCACCAAGGAGAACGTCGTCACGGTCGTCCAGGAGAAGTCCAACCTGATCACGATCGAGGAGACCACCTCCACCGCGTTGGCGAAGCCCGACAAGGGCGCGGTCACGCTGAAGGACACGCCCGCCGCACCGCCCGCACCGCGCAAGATCGGTGCCGACGACTACGTGGGCGACGTCGCGGACCGCACCGGGTTCGGTGGCCTGGAAGCGATCGAAGAGATCACCATGGTCTCGGTGCCCGATCTGATGAGCTCGCTGGAGCGCGACCTGATCACGTCGGAGTCGGTGAAAGCCGTGCAGCTGGCGATGATCGCCCACTGCGAGCTGATGGGCAACCGGATCGCCATCCTGGACCCGCCGCCCGCCCTCAACCCGCAGCAGGTCCGCGACTGGCGGCAGAACGAGGCGGGCTACGACTCGAAGTACGCGGCGCTGTACTACCCGTGGATCAAGGTCTTCGACCCGGCCAGTGACGAGCACGTGTTCGTGCCGCCGAGCGGGCACATGGCGGGCGTCTGGGCGCGCACCGACGGCACGCGCGGCGTGCACAAGGCCCCCGCCAACGAGGTCGTGCGCGGCGCGGTGGCGTTGGAGACGCAGTTGACCAAGGCGGAGCAGGAGCTGCTCAACCCGATCGGCGTGAACTGCGTGCGGTCGTTCCCCGGCCGGGGCATCCGGGTGTGGGGCGCGCGGACGCTGTCCTCCGACCCGGCGTGGCGGTACCTGAACGTGCGGCGGCTGTTCAACTACCTCGAAGAGTCCATCCTGAACGGCACCCAGTGGGTCGTGTTCGAACCGAACGACGACGCCCTGTGGGCCCGCATCCGGCGCACCATCAGCGCGTTCCTGGTGACCGAGTGGCGCAAGGGCGCGTTGTTCGGGCTCACCCCGGACGAGGCGTTCTACGTCAAGTGCGACCGCGAGACCAACTCCGCCGAGAGCATCGACCTCGGCCAGGTGATCTGCGAGGTGGGCATCGCGCCGGTGAAGCCCGCCGAGTTCGTGATCTTCCGGTTGGCGCAGATCTCCGGCGGCACCAGCCTCGTCAACGAGTAAAGGCGGTTGAGTCATGGCCCTTCCCGACCTCGACACCTCGGTCGGCCATTCGTTCGGGCTCGAAGTCGACGGCGTCGCGATCAAGCAGATCTCCGAGGTCTCCGGCTTGAAGATGGAGCAGGACGTCATCGAGCTGAAGCAGAACACCAACGACGGCAAGTACATGATCAAGAAGCTGCCCGGCAGGCCGAAGGCCGGCGAGGTGACGCTGACCCGCGGTCTGACCTCCGACAACAGCTTCGAGAAGTGGGTCAAGGACTCGCACTTCGGCAAGATGACCACCGCCCGCAAGGGAGGCGCGATCATCGTCTACGACTACGAGGGCCAGCCGATCAAGCGCTACAAGCTGACCAACGCGTGGCCGAAGTCGTTGGAGATCGGCACCTTGAAGGCCGGTGACACCTCCGTGCTGACCGAGAAGCTGGTCATCACCTACGAACAGCTCGAAATCGAGTGACGCCATGCGCAGGATGATGGCCGCGGTGCCGGCACCCGCTCCCGAACCGCCGTCCGCGCCGGTGGTGGAGATGCGGACGGAGTTCGCCTTCGAACTCCCGCGCGGCTACGTCGACGACGCGGGAGTCGTGCACCGGTCGGGCGTGATGCGCCTGGCCACCGCACGGGACGAACTGGTGCCGCTGCGCGACGACCGGGTGCGGGAGAACGCGGCCTACCTGACGGTGGTGCTGCTGGCCAGGGTCGTCGTGCGGATCGGCACGGTGACCGACGTGCACGCGGGTGTCGTGGAGAACCTGTTCGCGTCGGACCTGGCCTTCCTGCAGGACATGTACCGGCGGATCAACAGCGAGGGCCACACCCGCGCGGCGGTGGCCTGTCCCGAGTGCGGCCACGGGTTCAGCGTGGACGTCGCGGGCGGGCGCCTGGGGGAATCGTGACGTACGCGGCCGACCGCCTCCACGAGGAGGTCGCGTACGTGGCGTACCACTTCCACTGGTCGTGGGAGTCCATCTTGGATCTGGAACACCCGGACCGGCTGCGGTACGTGGCCGAGATCGCGCGCATCAACACACGGATAAGCCAGGGGCGGTGAACCGCGATGTGGCCATGGCGGAAGCAACCGCGTGCCGAGCCTGCGGCGCGCGCCGAACCCGTGCTGCGCGGCGAGTGGCGGACGCTGCCGCCGATCCGGCGCGTGCTGCCCGAGCACCCGTTGGTGAACCCGGTGCAGCGGTTCTCGGGGTCATTGACCTCGTGGCAGTCCCCGGCCTACCTGGCTCCGCTGGCGCACCTGGTGGAGGCGGGGGAGCCGTCGGGCGTGATCGGCGACCTGGCCCGGCCCGTCGGTGTGCCGGGTCCGTCGGTCGACATGTCGTTGGCCACGCCGCCGGCCAAGCCTCGGGCGTCGGCGGTGCAGCGCCTGCTGGGGTCGGTGCTGTCCTGGTCGGGTGAGGGGGCGGATGCGGGTGCGAATGCGGGTGCGCGGGCTTCGGCGGTGCCTGCGCCTGCGCCTGTGGATGCGACTGTGCCCGTGGATGGGGCTGTGCCTGTGGATGGGGCTGGGGCTGGGATGGCGGGGCCTGGCACTCAGGAGTCCGAGGTTCGGAGGCCTGAGGTGGAGCGGGCTCCGGTACAGCGAGCGACGGTGCAGCGGGCCGAGGAAGGGCGGCCTGCGGTAGAGCGGCCTGCGGTGGACCGAGTTGTGGTGCAGCGGGCTGACCGACCTGTGGTGCAGCGGGCTTCGGAACGACCGGCCTCGGTGCAACAGGCCTCGGTGAAACCAGTTCTGGTGAACCCGGTCCCGGTGCAACAGGCTCCGGTACAGCGGGCGTCGGTACGAGCCTCGGTGCAGCGGACCGAGTTGGCTGGTGGTCCCGAGGTGGCCGGCAATCCTGAGCTGGTGGCTGGGCCCGCTGCGGCCGAGGTTCGGCCGGCGGCAGAGGCGGCGGTGCCCGAGGTCGGCCCTGAGCCTCAGGTCGGCGCGACTCCTCTGGTCGGTGCGACTCCCGATGCCCAGGTGGCCGTTCCCGAGGAGGAGTCGCCTTCCGAGGTTTCGACGCTCGGGGTCGAGACAGAAGCCGACACGGTTCTCGCGGTGGCGGCTGATGGGCCGCCGGATGTTGCCGGGCCTCGGCCGGAATCGGATAACACCGGTTCCCTGGTGGTTTCGCGGATCGAATCGAGTCGGCCCGCTGGACTTCCGACGACCGCAACCAGTTCCTCTGGGACCGGTCCGGCTGAGCTGTGGGCCGAGCCCGGTGGCCGCGAAGGGCTCGCACAGGCTACGGACTCCGGGTTGGAGTCCCGACCGACACTGGGTGATGCCTTGGTCCAGCGGATTCCGGAAACCGCACCTGAGTCGGAACCCGACACCCCACGATCACTTGATGCAGTGGTGCCGCGTTCCGATCCGGTTGTGGCCCGCGTGACGGAATCGACGCCCGCGCCAACACTCACGCCAACGCCAACACTCACGCCAACACTCATGCCGATGCCGATGCCGATGCCGACATCAACGCCTACGCCGAAGCCAACGCCTCGGCTCGGGTTGGGTGCGCCTCGGCTCGGAGACGCTCCGAGCGTGCAGCGGGTCGTGTCCTCTGCAGCTCCGGAAACCGTTGCGCCACTGGTGGGTGCCGACTCGCCGATGACCGCGCCGGGCGATGGGTCTGATGACGTCGGGCTCGTCCACGAAGATTCCGGACCGGTGCCGGGAGCGGCATCGGTTTTGCCCGTGTTGGAAGATCTGCCGTCCGTCAGTGATTCCTGGCGCGCTGACAGCGATTCTCGGCGCACGTTGGGGGCGACGCCCATCGGTGCGACCGGCGGGGTTGTGCAGCGGGTGGTGGGGAAGGGCTCCGGGGCAGCGGCGGACGGGCCGCGGCTGGGCTTGGGTTCACCGGTGATGGCTCCGGCCCACTTCGTGCAGCGGACCGAGGTGGCACCGGGGCGGGATTGGGCGACGCAGGTCGTCGTCGCGCGTAAGCCCGACCTGGCACCGGCGGCCGACCCTCTGTCGGTGGCCGGTTCTCCACCGGCGGCCGGTCCGGCACCCGCGGCCGACCTCCCGGCGGCGGCCGAGCCCGCACCACCGGCCCAGGCGGCTCCCGCACGAGCCGGCGCCCCCGCCCCGGCCGGCCAGGAGCCGGAGGAGTTGCTCAAGAAGCTCTACGACCCGTTGCTGCGGCGGCTCAAGGCCGAACTCTGGTTGGACCGCGAGCGGCGCGGGGTGTTGACGGACCGGTGGCACTGAGAGGACTTGGCGATGGCTGAGGTGGAAGAGGCGGTTGCCGTGTGCTTCGTGGTGCGCATCGACGACGAGAGCCTCGGGTCGTTCAACAGCTGTGACGGGCTGGGTGTGGAGTTCACCGTCGAGCAGCGGGAAGAGGGTGGCAACAACGGCATGGTGTGGCAGCTGCCGACCCGGATCAAGTACTCCAACGTCAAGCTGTCCCGGCCGGTGACGAAGGAGTCCGACAAGATCATCGGGTGGATCGCCGGCATGGCGGCCGGGATCTCGCGCAAGACCGCCGTCATCGAGGCGCGCACGCTGCAGGGCACGGTGATCGCGAGTTGGGCGCTGTCGGGGGTCGTGCCGGTGCGGTGGAGCGGCCCGCAGCTGTCCGCCGACTCGCCCAAGGTCGCCACCGAGACCCTCGAACTCGCCCACCACGGCTTCCTGACGTCGGCGAGGTGACGACGTGGCCTCCCCGATCACCTTCACGTCCGCCGGTGCTTCCAAGGCCGCCAGTCATGCCGCGCCGAGCAACCTCCAGAAGGCCGTGCTCGCCGTGCACAGCCCGCCGAAAGCCGGTGGTGCGGCCAAGCCCGGCGGGATGCTGCACGAGATCACCTTCCAGTTCAACCCCAAGGAGCTCTCGCTCACCAAGAACGCCAAGTGGGAGCGCAGCCGCCAGCCCAACAACGCCAAGAGCGGGCCGCCCGAGTTCAAGGGCTCGGACCCGTCGAAGCTCGCCCTCGAACTCTTCCTGGACGCCACCGAGAAGATGGACGACAGCGTGGTGAAGAAGGTCGAGCAGCTGTTCGCCTGCTGCGTGCCCACCGAGGACAGCCGCCGGCACGGCAAGGGCTCGCCGCCGTGGGTGATCTTCAAGTGGGGCGGCATGACCGGGTTCCCGTCCTACGTCTCCAGCGTCAGCGCGAAGTACACCCTGTTCACCCCGGCGGGCACGCCGGTCCGTGCGGTCTGCACGGTCAACCTGGAGGAGATCTCCGGTGAGCAGGGCGGCCAGAACCCGACCTCCGGCGCGCTGGCCGCCCGCGACTCGCACGTGCTGGTGGCCGGGGACACGTTGCAGTCGTTGGCGTACAAGGCGTACGGCAACGCCGAGCTGTGGCGGGAGATCGCGCGGGCCAACGACATCGACGACCCCATGCGGCTGCGGCCCGGTGCGCGGCTGTTGGTGCCGGCGTTGGAGGAGATCCGCGATGGCCAATGAGAGCTTCGCGAACTCCCTCGTGGTGGAGGTGGCGGGCCGCCCGCTGCCGGAGGACGTCAAACCGCTGCTGACGCACGCCTACGTGGACGACAGCCGCAACCTGCCGGACGTGTTCGTGCTGCGCTTCCGCGACCCCGGTCACGTCGTGCTCGCCAAGGGGGGCTTCAGGATCGGTGCCGAAGTCGCGCTGAAGGTGCAGACGTCCGACCCCGGTGGGCCGCGGCCGTTGATGAGCGGCGAGGTCACCGCCGTGGGCGTGGAGCTGGACAGCAGCGGCACGTTCACCGAAGTGCGCGGCTACGACCTGGCGCACCGGCTGTTCCGGGGCCGCCGCACCGCCGCCTACCCGAACATGACCATCGCCGACGTCGTCCGGAAGGTCGCGCGGCGGGCGGGCATCCCGACCGGGGCGGTCGACGACGTGAAGGGCTTCGGCGGCAAGCCGAACACCCAGATCAGCCAGGACAACCTCAGCGACTGGGAGTTCCTGTCCCGGCTCGCCGGCGCGGTCGGCGCGCAGATCGCGGTGGTGGGCGGGAAGCTGGACTTCCGGCTGCCGGAGAGGCCCGCCGGCGCACCGGAGAAGTCGGCCAAGGCCAAGAGCAACCCGCTGGTGCTGGAGGTGCACCGCACGCTGCTGTCGCTGCGCGCCGCGATCACCGCCGCCGAACAGGTGCCGGAGGTCCAGGTGCGCGGCTGGGACTACGAGAACAAGAAGGAGGTCACCGCCGTCAAGCCGCCGAACACGCTCGGCACCAAGATCAGCGGCGTCGACCCGGTCGACCTGGCCGGGAAGTTCGGCAGCCCGCCGTTCCTGGCCACCGGGCCGTACCGGGGGCAGGCCGAGGTGAACGCGGTGGCGGCGGCGCTGGGCACGCAGCTCGGCGGGGCGTGCGCGGAACTGGCCGGGGTCGCGCGCGGCAACCCCGAGCTGCGCGCGGGCACGGCCGTGGCGCTGACCAACATCGGCGACCCGTTCGCGGGCAAGTACACGCTCACCAGCACCCGTCACCTGTTCGCCGAACAGGTCGGCTACACCACGGAGTTCACCGTGTCCGGACGGCAGGAGCGCTCGCTCTACGGTCTGGCCCACGGCGGTGGCGGTAGCGGAGGGCGCTCCGGCCTGGTGCCCGCCCAGGTCACCGACATCAGGGATCCGGCCGAGCTCGGTCGGGTCAAGGTCAGGTACCCGTGGCTGTCCGACGACTTCACCAGCGGGTGGGCGCGCACCGTGCACACCGGGGCCGGCGCGAATCGGGGTTCGCTGGTGCTGCCCGAAGTCGGCGACGAGGTGCTGGTGGGTTTCGAGCACGGCGACTTCGACGCGGCCTACGTGCTCGGCGGGCTGCACAACGGCAAGGACGCCCCGCCGAAGCTGACCAGGAAGCCGGTGGACGGCAACACCGGCGAGGTGACCACGCGCGGGTTCGTGTCCCGGAAGGGGCACAAGGTCGAGTTCGTGGAGGACGAGGGGATCCTGATCTCCAGCGGCGACGGCAAGTTCGTGGTCAAGCTCGACCAGAAGGCACAGGTCGTCGAGGTGACCAGCGGCAAGGCCGTGGTGGTCAAGGCGCAGAACGGGATCACCATCGACTCCGGCACCGGACCGCTGGAGCTCAAGGGGCAGAAGATCACCGCGCAGGCCCAGACCGACTTCGAGGTCGAGGCGGGCGCGCGGCTCAGGATGAACGGCACGGCGGGCGTGAAGGTCGAAGGCGCCACGGTCTCCGTTGCCGGCCAAGGACAGACCGAGGTCACCGCGAGCGGTGTGCTCACCGTGCGCGGCAGCCTGGTCAAGATCAACTGAGGGGAGGCGGACATGCCGCCAGCGGCCAGGGTGGGCGATCCCACCGGGCATCCCGGCGTGGTCGGGCCACCGGGCGTGCCGACGGTGCTCGTCGGCGGGATGCCCGCCGCCGTCGTGGGCAACCCGCACATCTGCTCCTTCCCGGGTCTGCCACCGCACCCGCCGACCGCGCTGATCCCGCCCGGCTGCCCGACGGTGCTGATCGGCGGGCGTCCCGCGGCGCGGATGGGCGACCTGTCCGCGTGCGGCGCGCCGATCGTCCTGGGCTGCCCGACCGTCACGATCGGAGGGTGACGTGGACTTCGTCGGACGGGGCCTGGCTTTCCCGGTCCACACCGACGCCACCGGCTCGGTGGCGCTGGTCGGCGGCGAGCGGGAGGTCGTGGAGAGCATCCGGCTGATCCTGGCCACCGCGCCGGGCGAGCGCCCGATGCGGCCGGAGTTCGGCTGCGCCATCCACGACCTGGTGTTCGCGCCCGCCGACGCCGCCACGGCGGGCCGGATCGCCTACGAGGTCAGGCTCTCCCTGGAGCGGTGGGAACCCCGGATCACCCTGGCGGACGTCTCGGTCGGGTTCGACGAGGTCGACCAGGGCACGCTGCTCATCGACATCCGGTACGCGCTGCGCGGCACGAACGACCCGCGCAACCTGGTGTTCCCCTTCTACGTCATCCCGCCGCACGAGGCCGACGAGGAGGGCGCCTGATGTCGCTGCCCGCACCGAACCTGGACGACCGCCGCTTCCAGGACCTGGTGGACGAGGCCAAGCGCCGGGTCCAGCAGCACTGTCCGGAGTGGACGGACCACAACGTGTCCGACCCCGGCGTGACGCTGATCGAGGCGTTCGCGCACATGGTGGACGAGCTGCTGTACCGGCTCAACCGCGTGCCCGACCTGCACTACCTGCGGTTCCTGGAGCTCATCGGGGTCAAGCTGTTCCCTCCCACCGCCGCCCGCGCGGAGGTCACGTTCTGGCTGTCCGCCCCGCGCGAGGTGCCGGTCGTGGTGCCGAGCGGCGCGCAGGTCGCCACCGAGCGCAGTGAGGTCGAGGACGCGGTGGTGTTCACCGTCGACCGCGAGCTGTCCATCGTGCCGTGCGCGCTGGCGCACCTGGTGACCGCGACCGGCGACCCGAACATCCCGCCCGCCGACCGCACCGACGAACTCGAGGACGGCAAGGCCCCGGAGTGCTTCGCCGACCCGCCGGCGCCCGGTGACGCCGTCCTGTTCGGACTGTCGAGCGCGGTGCCGGGCTGCGCGGTGCTGTTCCGCGTCGAAGCGCAGGCCGAGGGGCGCGGTGTCGACCCGCGCGACCCGCCGTGGGTGTGGGAGGCGTGGAACGGCGGTGGCTGGACCGGGTGCGAGGTCGACCGCGACTCCACGGGTGGTTTCAACAAGGCCGGTGACGTCGTCGTGCACGTCCCCCGCACGCATGCCGTTTCGGTCATCGCCCGTCAGCGCGCGGGCTGGTTGCGGTGCCGAGCCGTCGAACCCGCGCCGGGCCGGCCGTTCTACCAGAAGCCGCCGAAACTGCTGTCCGCGTCCGCCGCGACCATCGGCGGCACGACGGACGCCACGCACGCCGACATCGTGCGGGGCGAGACCATCGGTGTGTCGGAAGGCGTTCCGGGGCAACGGTTCGCGCTGACCCGGACGCCCGTCGTGGTGGACGACGGCACGTTGGTGGTCGAGGTGGCCACGCCGGACGGTTGGGAGCGGTGGACCGAGGTGCGGACGTTCGCCGAGTCCGGCCCGCAGGACCGGCACGTGGTACTGGACCGCGTCGGCGGTGAGGTGATCTTCGGCCCGGCGATCCGCCAACCCGACGGCAGCGTGCGCAACTACGGTGCGGTGCCGGGGAAGTCGGCCGCCATCCGGGTGCCGGAGTACCGGACCGGCGGCGGGCTGCGCGGCAACGTCGCGCGCGGTCTGCTCCAGGTGCAGCGCGACCCGGTGCCGTTCGTCAGCTCGGTGACGAACCGCGAGCCCGCGAGCGGTGGGGTGGCGGGGGAGTCGGTGAAGGACGCGGCGCTGCGCGGGCCGCTGGTGCTGCGCACCCGTGACCGCGCGGTCACCGCCGAGGACTACGAACTGCTCACCCGCGAGGCCGCGCCGGAGATCGCCCGGGTGCGGTGCGTACCCGCCGGGCCGGGCTCACCCGCCGTGCGGGTGCTCGTGGTCCCGGCGGTCGCCGCCAACGAGGAATCGGACTTCGGTGCTCTGCAACCGAGTGCGGAGGCGCGTCAGCGGATCGAGCGGTTCCTGGACGAACGCAGGTGCGTCGGCGCGCGGGTGTCCGTGGAACCACCGTTCTACCAGGGCGTCACGGTCGTCGCGCAGCTCCTGGCCCGTGCCGGCACACCGGAGGACGTGTTGCGCACGCGGTCCGTCCAGGCGCTGTACGACTACTTCAACCCGATCAGCGGCGGCCCGGACGGGGACGGCTGGCCGTTCGGCCGTCCCGTGCAGTCCGGCGAGGTCTTCGCGGTGCTGCAACGGCTCTCCGGCGTCGAGCTGGTGGAGGAGATCAAGCTGTTCGGCGCGAACCCGGTGACCGGCGAGCGCGGCAACGCGGTGGCGCGGCTGGACCTGCCGCCGAACGGGCTGGCGTTCTCCTACGGCCACCAGGTGCGGGTGGCGCGATGAGGATCGGCGGACCGACCCTGCCCACTCCGCACCCGCTGGCGGAGCGGCTGCCGGCGGTGTACCTGGAAGACCGGTTCACCCAGCGGTTCCTCACCGCGCTGGACGAGGTGCTGGCCCCGGTGTTCACCGCGCTGGACGGGTTCGCGGGCTACCTGGACCCGCGGGTCGCGCCGGAGGACTTCCTGGACTGGCTGTCGCACTGGGTGGCGCTGGACGTCGGCGAGGGCTGGTCGCCCGAGCACCGCCGGCTGCTGGTGGCGACGGCCGTGCGGCTGCACCGCCGGCGCGGCACCCGGCGCGGCCTGGTGGAGCACGTGAGCCTGTTGACCGGCGGCCGGGTGGAGGTGTTCGACAGCGGCGGCTGCACGTCCACCGAACGGCCGGGCGTGCCGCTGCCGGACGCCGGGCCGGCGCGGGTCACCGTCCGGGTGGGGGTCGCCGACCCGTCCACAGTGGACAGGGTGCGGCTGGCCGCCGCGATCGCCGACGCCGTGCCCGCGCACGTCTCGGTGGAACTGGAGGTTGGGGGATCATGATCGTCTGCGCGCAGTGCGGCGAGCGCAACGCCGATGGCGCCGAGTTCTGCGGCTCGTGCGGCACCTACCTGGAATGGGAACCGAAACCGGCCGCGCAGCCGGTGCCCGGAGCCGCCCAGGGCCCGCCGGGGTGGCCGGGTCAGGCTGCGCAAGGTCAACCGCCTCCGGCACAGCAGCCCCACGCACAACAGCCCCACGCACAACAGCCCCACGCACAACAGCTCCACGCACAACAGCCCCAGGCGCAGCAGCCGCGACCGCAGCAACCGGGTGCGATGCGGCCGACCGACGAACGGCAGGCCCCGCCCGGCCACCGGCCCCGGCTGACCGAACGCCGCGTCCCGCAGCCCGGGGACCTGATCTGCGGCCAGTGCGGCGAGGCGAACCCACCCACCCGCAAGTTCTGCGCCCGCTGCGGCACCGGGCTGGTGGAGGCGCGGGTCGTCCCGGAGAAGTGGTGGCGCAGGTTCCTCCCCCGCCGGGAACCGGCGAAGGCGGGCACCCGGCGCCGCAGGCGCGGCGGGCCGGGCAAGGTGGTCGGCCGGGTGGTCCGCTGGGCGCTGGCCGTCCTGCTGCTGGCGGGCGTTGGCCTCTACGGCCTGGTCGGCCCGTTCCGGCAGGCGGTGAACAACCAGGCCACGTCGGCGGCGCGGGACGTCGAGGACTGGTTCTCCAAGGACCCCAGGCCGGTGCGGCCGACCGGGATCACGGCGACCGCGGAGAGTCCCGGCCACGAGGCGGCCTTGGCCGCCGACAACGCCAGGAACACCTACTGGGCCGCGCCGGTCGAACCGGAACTGCCCACGCTGGTGTTGGAGTTCGACGGCCAGGTGGAGTTGGAGCGGGCCATCTTCCAGGTCGGCATCGGCGACCGGTTCCAGACCGCGCACCGGCCGGAGAAGGTGCACCTGGTGTATTCGACCGGCCGCACGTACGACCTGACGCTCGCCGACGACCCGGACCCGCAGACCGTGGAGATCGAGAACAGCGCGGGCGCGGAGTCGGTGGAGGTGTTCGTCAAGTCCCTGCACAGGTCTTTGCAGGGCAACGAGGTCGCCATCTCGGAGATCGAGTTCTTCACGGTGGAATGAGGCAGCGGTGAGCGGACGGACGGGCCGGGCGACCGCGGTGGCGGTGGTCGGCGTGCTGCTGGGCGGACTGCTGCTCGCCGACCGGCCGTCGACGGCCGAGGCGCAGGCGGAACCGCTGGAGCCGTACCGGATCGGGGCGAGCCGGGGCGGGCCCGGCGACATCTGGAGCACCGACTCGCGCGGCGGCGACCAGCGGGCCGTGACGCGGGGCGACGATCCGCACGAGAGCGACCCCGCCTACTCGCCGGACGGCACGCGGATCGCGTGGACGGAGTACCCCGGCGCGGAGGAACCCACCCGGGTCTGGGTCGCGAACGCGGACGGCTCCGACGCCCGGCGCCTCAGCACCCGCGAGGGGGAGTCGGAACCGTCGTGGTCGCCGGACGGCACCCGGCTCGCGGTGACCGACGGGGACTCGATCGGCATCGTGCGCGCCTCCGACGGCGTGCTGCTGTCGACGATCCCCCGGCCGGACCACCTGCGCAGCCAGGACAGCACGCCGGCCTGGTCGCCGGACGGCGACACGATCGCGTTCAGCCGCGACAGCCAGGGCCTGGACACCCCGCTGGTGACACCGCGCTCGGTCGGCGCGTCCACCCCGCTCGGCGGGTCCTTCACGACGTCCGCGACCCTGCGCACGCCGGCCGTGCCGAGGCTGCCGGAGATCATGTTCCTGTTGGACACCACCGGTTCCATGGGCACCGCGCTGGCGAACTTCAAGCTCCAGATCCCGGAGGTCATGAAGGCGATCACCGCCCGCGACCCCGGTGCCCGCTTCGGTCTGGCTTCGTACAAGGACACCCCGGACGGGGACCTGCGCTACGAACTGGTGGAGAACCTGACCACGCCGGACCGGATCGAAGAGGTGCTGGCAGACAAGGACAAGCTCATCGCGTCCGGCGGAGGCGGCTCCGTGGAGGAGGACTGGTTCAACGCCCTGCACCGCATCGCCCGCGACTTGGACACCTCCACCGATCACGCGGCGCACAAGGTGTTCAGAACACCCGGAGCGAGTCGGATCGTCGTGCTCGCCGGTGACGCCAGCAGCAAGAAGGCGGGTGACGCCTGCGACCCGCCGCCGGGCACCTACCCACCGGGCAGGATCCCTCCGACGTGCCCGCCGCCGTACTGGTCGTTGGACGAGATCAAGTACGACCTGACCGGCACGTACCCGCCGGTCTCGGAGCCGAGGGGCATCAAGCTCGTCGCGGTGCCGATCCTCGGCGGGGGCGACGGGCTGGACGAGTACGGCCAGGCCGGGCAACTCGTCGAGCACACCGGGGGCAAGCTGGTCGAACAGGGCGCGAAGCCGGAGGAGATCGCCGCCGCGATCGACGGTGGCATCAAGAGCCTGCCGGTGACCGTCACGCCGGTCGCGTCCTGCCCGGAGGGCGTCTCCGTCACGTTCACACCGCCGACCACGACCGTCTCCGGTGACACCGAGGTGACGTTCCAGGAGACCGTTCGACTGGACCCGCCGGGGCCGCGCGTCGGCGCGGTCGGGGACGTCTCCGGCTGCACGGTCCGGTTCCTGTTCGACGGCAGGGAACCCACCGACCGCCGCGAGCAGACGATCCGGGTCACCGAGGCCGCCGCCGGGCTGCCGACCGTGGTGGTGAACGGAGCCGCGGTGCCCAGCCCGCAGGGGGTGCCGGTACCGGTCACGTTCACCGCGACCGCCACGGCGGTGACCGGCGCGCCGCTCACCCCGGTCTGCGACGCCACGTCCGGCGCGTTGTTCCCGGTCGGCATCACGACCGTCACGTGCACCGCGAGCAGCCTCGGCCGGACCGGGCGGGCGAGTTCCACCGTGGCCGTGTTCACACCGGAGAACGTGCCGTACCGGGACCTCTGGCTGGCGACCGTCGAGGGCGGCCCGGTCGTGCAGACCGACCTGTCGGTCAGGTTCGCCCGCGGCTGCGGACGGGCGGACGCCCACCCCGACTGGTCGCCGGACGGCAACCGGCTGGTGTTCCGGCACGAGGACGGGCTGTGCCTGGCGGACGCGGACGGCACGAACGCGACCGTGCTCGTCCCGCCGGGCACCGACGCGGACGAACCGGCCTGGTCGCCGGACGGTGCGCTCATCGCGTTCTCCCGGAGCGCGGTCGACGACGGTCCGCGGCGCATCTTCACCGTGCCGCCCGGCGGCGGCACGCCGAGGCAGCTGGTGTCGTTCGGTGACCTGGACGCCCGCAGCCCCACGTTCCAGCGGCTGTCCGACCTCGTGGTCACCGGATCCGTGGTGCCCGGACGGATCGCGTTCGGGGGCAGCACGACCGCGCGGTTCCTGGTGACCAACACCGGTCACACGCTGACGCCGCAGGCCGCGACCGTGACGCTGACCGTGCCGCCGGGTCTGCGCGTCGACAGCCTCACCACCACCGTCGGTTCCTGCGACGCGGCTACGGCGAGGTGCTCGCTCGGCCGGATCCCACCGAGGACGCGGGCGGAGATCCGGCTCACCGCCACCGGGACCACGGCCGGCAACCAGGTGGTACGGGCCGAGACCGGCCCGGACGTCAACCCGGCCGACAACCGGGCCGAGGTGACGATCACGGTGGACGAGGAGATCAAGCCCCCGGTGACGCCGGGCTCGCTGTCGCTCGCGGTGGCCGTGCTGCCGACCGAGAGCTTCGTCGGCGGCGACGACATCACCGTGGTCTACAAGATGCGCAACGGCGCGGGAACGCCGATGACGGACGTCCGGGTCGTCACGTCGTTGCCGCCGCAACTGCCGGCGCCCACGGCCGTCTCGCCCGGTTGTGCGGCGGACGGCACCGTGTGCCGGATCGGTGCCCTGCAACCACTCCAGGAGGCCGAGGTGCGGATCACGTTGCCCGCCAAGGCCGCCGTGGACACCACCGCGGGCGGTTCGGTGCTGGGCACCGGCTTGGACGACGACGCCGCCGACAACACCGCCGTCGGGAAAGTCGTGGTGCGGCAACCGAGGATCACCGTCGAGCCGCTGGTCGGGCCGACCGGTTTCGTGCCGCGGGTGACCGGCAGCGGCTTCCCGCCCGGCGGCACGGTGAAGCTGACCTGGACGCTCGGCATCTCGGCCGAGCCGGGCACGGCCCCGGTGCGCGCCGACGGCACGATCGACGCCCAGGTCCTGGTGTTCGAGAACGACCTGATCGGGCCGCGCGAGCTGGCGGCGACGGCCGTCGCCGGACCCGGGTTCGGCGCGGTGCGGTCGAACCCGTTCCTCGTCGTGCCCAGAACCCTGCAACCACCCGACTTCGCGGCACGTGGCTGATCGGCTGCCCGTTGGGGCAGTGGGGAACGCACCGCACCCCACCCCTCCGCCTCGTGCCACCCAGGACCGCCAGACCGGAGGATTCACCACATGGGCGCTACCGCGACGCTGTCCGCCACGGGATTGGCCGTGGAGCCGGGATCTGAGGTCACCTGCACGGTCGTCGTGCGCAACACCGGCGAGCTGGTCGACCAGTTCGCCGTCGACGTGGTGGGCGACGCCGCCGGTTGGGCGGTGGCCGAGCCGCCGTCGGTGAACCTGGTGCCGCAGGCGTCCGCCGAGGTGGTCGTGCGGTTCGCGCCGCCGCGTGCCGCCGAGGTGGCGGCCGGGCCGGTGCACTTCGGTGTGCGGGTGACCTCCCGGGAGGACCCGTACGGCTCGGTGGTCGAGGAGGGCGTGGTCGAGGTCGGGTCGTTCACCGACCTGAGCGCGGAACTGGTGCCCTCCAAGGTGGAGGCGGGCCGCAAGGGCAAGTACGAGTTGGCCGTGGACAACGTGGGCAACCACCCGATCGGCCTGCGGTTCACACCGGGCGACCCGGACGACGAACTGGACTTCAAGCTGGACCGCACCGAGCTCGTGCTGGCGCCGGGCACCGCCGCGTTCGTCGAGCTGCTCGTCAAGCCGCGCGACACGTTCCTGCGCGGGCAGCCGCAGACCAGGCCGTTCCGGGTGGAGGTGCTGCCGGACGTCGGCAACCCGCTGGTCGCCGACGGCACGTTCGTGCAGCGCCAACTGCTGCCGAAGTGGCTGCTGCCCGCGCTGATCGCGCTGGCGGCGCTGGCGGCCGTGCTGGCGGCCCTGTGGTTCACCGTGTTGCAGCCCGCCGTGAAGTCCGCCGCGCGGGACGCCGCGACGCAGCAGGCCGGTGAGGTCAAGGAGGCCGTGCAGCGGGCCGAGGAGAGCGCGGGCCAGGCCAAGACGGACTCCGCGCAGGCCAAGGGGAACTCCGAGGCGGCGATGGAGGCGGTGGGCTTGGACCCCGGCGCGCCCCCCGGTTCGCAGCCGACCCCGAACCGCCCGCCCGCCGGTCAGGGCGGCGAGCTGACCGACTTCCGGGTGGCCACCGATGCGGCGATCGTGACCGACGCGGACGTGTTCGCGGACTTCACGTTCACGCCGCCGGACGACAAGAAGACGCTGCTGATCACCGACATCGTGCTCCAGAACCCGCGCGGCGACAGCGGGACGATCCGCGTCGTGCGCGATTCCAGCGGAACCCGCAACACGATCCTCGAAGTGGGCCTGGCCAACTTCCGCGACTCGGACCGGCACTACGTGCAGCCGCTGAGGTTCAAGCCGGGCGAGAAGATCGTGCTCGCGGTGAACTGCCAGAACCCCGAGGACAAGGGCAACTGCACGCCGTCGGTGTCCTTCTCGGGCCGGGCCGAGTGATCGACGGCCGGCCGTGTCGAGTGGACCGAACCGGGTGACCGGGCCGAACCGGGTGACCGGGCCGAGTGGACACCGACGGCGTGCGGATCTCAGATGAGGCCTTCGCGCAACGCGAACGCCACGGCGTGCGCGCGGTTGCGCAGCTGGAACCGGTTGGTGATGTCGTGCAGGATGCTCTTGACCGTCCGCTGCGAGTAGCACAGCTTGTCGGCGATCTCCTTGGTCTCGAAGCCGTCCGCGATGAGCCGCAGCACCTCGGTCTCCCGGTCGGACATGCCGGCCATTGTCCAGCCGTTCGGGTTCAGCACGTTGCGCTGCAACCGGGACACCCGGTCCAGCAGCCGGCCGAGCAGGTCCGGCGGCAGCGCGCCCTGGCCCGCCGCGGTGGCTTTCACCAGGCGCACCAACGTGTCCGGCGTGGCGTCGGAGCGGCGGATCACCGCGGACACCCCGCTGCCGACGATGTTGAGCAGCTCGGGGTCGGCGATGTCCCCGGCCACCAGGACGATGTTCGGACTGCCCTGCACCTGCAGCCTGCGCAGCAGCTGCTGCGCGGTCCCGTCCAGCTTCTCCAGCACCACCAGCGCGACCGGCGCGGGCTCGTCCGGCTCCACCAGGCGGATCTCCGGCCGCGACCGCAGCGCCGCGGTCACCCCCGCCCTGGTGATCGAGTCCGCCGCGTGCAGGACTACCGCGATCTGCTCACCGTTCACGACTTGCTCCCCGCCTCGTCACCGATGTCCCCCTGACCATCGTCGCGACCCGGTGCGTCCCGGCACTATGGGCCCGTCGTCCCGATGTGTCCCGACTCCTCGCCCAGACCGGCCTGCTTGGCCCGGGACACCGCCTGGGCGCGGTCGGCCACGTGCAGCTTGCGCAGGATGTTCGACACGTGGTTGCGCACCGTCTTGGGGCTGAGCACCAGGACGCGCGCGATCGCGGCGTTGCCCCGGCCGTCCGCCATCAGCCGCAGCACCTCGCGCTCCCGCGCGGTCAGCTCCGGGAACGCCTCCACCTCGGACTTGGCCGCCGTGCCGAAGTAGGCGAGCAGCCGCACCGCGACACCAGGGCTGAAGATGGCCTCGCCCTCGGCCACCGCCCGCACCGCGCGCACGATCTGCTGCGGCCGGGCCGCCTTGAGCAGGTAGCCCAGGGCGCCCGCGCGCATCGCGGCGAACACCGAGTCGTCGTCGTCGAACATGGTCAGCACCAGCACGCGCACGGACGGGTCGTGCGCCACGATCCGGCGGGTGGCCTCGACGCCACCCAGGTCCGGCATGTTGAGGTCCATCACGACCACGTCCGGGTGCAGCGCGGCGGCCATCTCGACCGCCGTCGTGCCGCCGGACGCCTCGCCGATCACCTCCAGGTCGGGCGCGGCGGCCAGCGCCGCCGCCACGCCGTAGCGGAACAGCGGGTGGTCGTCCACCACGAGCGCCCGCAGCGCAGGCGGCATGTCCCGCTCACACCCCACCCGCGACCGGCAGGTCGACGGCGATCCGGGTGCCGCCCGCGGCGGCGTCCTCCATCGCCCACGTCCCGCCGACCTCGCGGGCGCGTTCCCGCATCGAGTTCAGCCCCACACCGCTCCCTCCGGACTCGCCCGCGCCGCACCCGTCGTCCACGACCTCCACGTGCAGGCCGTCCGCACACCACAGCCGCACCACGCAGGTGCGCGCGCCGGCGTGCCGGACCACGTTGGTCAGCGCCTCGCAGATGATCCGGTAGGCCGCCACCTGGACCGCGATCGGCAGTTCCGGCAGCGCCTCGTCGACCTGCACGAACACCCGCACCGGGTGCCGGTCGGCCAGCGTCGCCACGTGCGCCCGGACCGCGCCGGCCAACCCCAGCCCGGCCAGTTCCGCCGGGTATGCCCCGGCCGCCAGCCGGCGGATCTCGCCGACCGCGTTGCGCATCTCGTCCTCCAGCCTCGCCAGCAGCGACCCGGCCGCCGCCGGGTCGCGGGCCACCAGGTGCCGCGCCGCGCGCAGGCCGAGCGCGATCGCGGCGAGGGACGGCCCCAGGCCGTCGTGCAGGTCGCGCAGCACCCGGCGCCGGGCTTCGTCGGCCGCATCGGTGCACACTGCGAATCTGCGGCGCACGTCCCCTCCCCCAGGCGGGCGCTCAGGCATCGCCGCCCTCGTCATCAAAGTCGCAGATCTGTCAGCCCCTGTTTCAAGAAACCGGGCAGATTCCCACGTTCGAGGGAATTGATCTCGTCATCGGTGACGCAATGACGTATCACAGCTGCGGTTGCCTGCTCCATACGGATATCAGGCACCACGGGAGGGTGGAAATGCGGCAAACGGGCGGCAGGGCGGTCGTGCAGGTCCACCCGACCAGGCTGTGCAACCTCAGATGCCTGCACTGCTACTCCAGCTCAGGGCCCGACGTCGCCGAGTCCGTGCCCATCGGGGTGCTGTCCCACGTGGTCCGGGACGCGGCGACGCTCGGCTACGACGTGATGAGCGTGTCCGGCGGCGAACCGTTCCTCTACCCGGAACTGCCCACGTTGCTGAGGAACGCTCGCGAGGCGGGAATGCGAACGACCGTCACGACGAATGCGGTCGCGCTGACCCAGCGCCGCATCGGCATGGTGCGCGGATTCGTCGACCTGGTGGCCGTGTCGCTGGACGGCGACCAGCTCACCCACGACCGCATCCGGGACCGGCAGGGGTGCTTCGACAAGGCGCTCGCGGGCATCCGGCGGCTCACCGAGGCGGGCATCCCGGTGGGTGTCGTCACCACCCTCACCCAGGGCAACGCCACCCAGCTCGGCGAGGTCGCGCTGGCGGCGGCCCGGTCCGGCGCGCTGCTGCTCCAGGTGCACCCGCTGGAGCCGGAGGGCGCGGCGAGCCGGCTGATGGCGGGGGAGCGGCCGGACGCGGTGGAACTCGCCTACGCGGCCGTCGAGTTGGGACGGATCGCCGAGGAGCACGGCCTGGCCGTGCAGCTCGACGCCGTGCCGCGCACCATGCTGGCCCGCAAGCCGGAGGCGTTCATGGCCGCGCCCGTGCCGTCCGAGCAGCCGTTGGGCAAGTGGCTCACCCCGCTGGTGATCGAGGCGAACGGGTCGGCCGTGCCGGTGTCCTACGGCTTCGACCGCCGCTACGGCCTCGGCAACGTCCACGACCGACCGCTGGCCGAACTCGCCGCGGGCTGGGACGCGGGTCCGTTCCTGGACCTGTGCCGCGGCACGTGGCGGCGGCTGGTGGACGGCCGCACCGGCCCCCTGATCCCGTGGTACGGGCACCTGGTGCGCGCTTCGCGGGCCAGTCGTGCCGCCACCGCCGGTCGCTGAGTCGGTCTCCGATGTCGGCCGCCGAGGTCGTCGTCGGTGGCCGGGCCGGCCGGGGCTAGTGCCGCCCGACGAGGTCGAGCAGGTCCTTGGCGCTGCGCGTGTTGATCACCTGCTCCGGCTGGACGCCGCACTCCTCGGCGCGTTCGCAGCCGTACGACAGCCAGTCGAGCTGGCCGGGCGCGTGCGCGTCGCTGTCGATGGAGAACGCGCAGCCGAGCTCCACGGCCAGCCGCAGCAGCCGTCCCGGCGGGTCTCGCCGCTCCGGGCGGGAGTTGATCTCCACGGCGGTGCCGTTGTCCCGGCACGCGGTGAACACCGCCTCCGCGTCGAACTCGGACTCCGGCCGGCCCTTGCCGGTGACCAGCCGGCCGGTGCAGTGCCCGAGGACGTCGATGTTCGGGTCGGCCACGGCGGTGAGCAGCCGCTCGGTCATCAGTGGCGCCGGCATCCGGAGCTTGGAGTGCACGCTGCCGACCACGACGTCCAGCTGCGCCAACAGGTCCGGGTCCTGGTCGAGCGAGCCGTCGTCCAGGATGTCCACCTCGATCCCGGTCAGCACCAGGAACGGCGCGAGTTCGGTGTTCAGCTCCGCCACCACCTCCAGCTGCGCGCGCAGCCGGTCGGCGGACAGCCCGTTGGCCACGGTCAGCCGGGGCGAGTGGTCGGTGAGCACCATCCACTCGTGACCGAGGTCCCTGGCCGCCTCGGCCATCTCCCGGATCGGACTGCCGCCGTCCGACCAGTCGGAATGCGTGTGGCAGTCGCCCTTCAGCCGCGCCCGCAGCGCCTGCCCGCCGACCACCGGTTCGCGGAACCTGGCCAGGTAGGCCGGTTCGCGCCCTTCCACGGCGTCCACGATCACGCCGGCGGTCGCCTTGCCGATGCCGTTCAGCCCGGTCAGGGTGCCGTCCGCGACCCGTCGCGCCAGGTCGCCGGGCGGCAGCGCGGCGACCACCTCGGCGGCCCGCCGGAACGCCCGCACCCGGTACGTGGGCTCGCCCGCTCGTTCGAGCTGGAACGCCACCTGCCGCAATGCCCAGAGGGGATCCACCCTGTCCTGTCTACTCCGGTCGGGTCGGAAACGCGCGCCAACCGCCGGACGCCTCGGTGACGCGCCGCCCCTCGCACTCCCCGCCGGTCCGGTGCGTGTCGCCCGGCGGACCGGCAGGGGTCTCGAGGGCCACCGCCGACGCGTCGCCGTTCGGGGCGTCTTGGGCTTTGTGCCGGATCGGTCCCGAATCCCGGAGTGGCGGACCCACGGACCTGTACTGCGCGCCGCCGCCCGCCCCCCCGCGACACCGACCCGCTGATGCGCGAGTTCCGGAGCCGGAGCAGGGCGGTGCCGGTGTTGCTGTCCACAATGGACTCTGCGTGCGCCGTCAGGACATCTGCGCGACCCACGCCGGTGCGCGGACTTCCTTCTCCGCGATCTCGACCCGGCTGAACGCGGCCGGGTCGACCCGGCGGTACCCGTGCCGGACCACGCTCTGGTAGAGCACGTCCGAGACGACCAGCACGGCGTCACCGGCCAGCTTCGCGCGCACCGGATCGGCGTCGGCGAGCCGGCACGCGGTGTTCAGGTCGCTGCCGACCCAGCCGTGCGCGTCCCGGTGCACCTCGCCCGCGTGCAGGCTGAGCCGGACCCGGATGCGTGGCGCGGCGGTCTCGTTGTGCCGCCGGAGCCGGGCGGTGAGCCGCGGCAGGAACGGGTCGAGTATGTCCACTTTGGACACTTGGCCGGGGATGAGCACCATCATGCCGTCACCCCGGTCCTGCACGCCGAGGTCGTTCCAGCGGATGCCCGCGACCCGGAACGCATCCCGCACGGCGTTGGTCAGCACGTCCCGCGCCACGATCTGGAGCGGGTTGGACCACCTGCCGAACCCGGCGATGTCCACGACGAAGATGGACCGGTACTCGGGAACGGGGGTGTGCCGGAACCGGCGCCACGGCAGCTCGACGGTCATCGCCCGACCACCTGCAACGCGCGGCGCAACGTCCACGACCGGCTCAGCAGTCGCAAGGCGTGCGGAACCCGCCGGGACGGCGGCAGGTCGGCCAGCTCCGCGCGGAACTCCTCCTGGTAGCGGGCCTGGTGACTCGGCGGCAGCACCGCTACCGCGAGGCCCAGCAACCGGCTGTCCGGATGGGGCTCCAGCTCCAGCCGGATGATCCGGGCGGCGGCCACCATGGGCTCGAAGCTGGCCGTGGCGAGGTAATTCCGCTCCACCGCGAACTCCAGCCACAGCACCCGTTCGTAGACTTCGCGCAGCCGCACGTCCTTATTGCGCTCCAACGCCCGCCGCAGTTCCAGTGCGAGGTGGTGCGCGAGCTTGCGGTCCAGTATCCGGTCGAGCTTGCCGTCCAGCACGGCTTCGAGGTCGTGGGCCAGCAACCTGATGCGCGCCAACCGATCCCGCCGAGTCATATGCCACCTGCCGCGTGAGGTCGCAACAGGCCGAGCCGCCCGACGGCACCCCGAGCCCGTGCCATCGCCGCCCGGGCCACCGCGATGCTGTCCGGATCAACCCGGTAGTACCGGCGCCGCGGCCGACCGCGCTCACGGGGATCGGCGTCCTCCCACCGGCTCCGCACCCACCCGCACTGCTCCAGCCGGGCGAGGATCGGGTGCACCGTCCCGCTGGGCAACCCGGCGACCTGACCGATCTCCAACCCGTACCGCTCCAGGGCCGGGTCTTCCAACAGCACACCCAGCACCAACTGGGTGGGCAACGTCATCTTCGGACCCTTCCGCGCCGCAACCATGGTCTAACTCTACCTAGGGTCGGTGGTCGGCGGCCCGCCGAAGAGCGGGAATCACCCGGTCGGCGGTGGGCAACCGGGTTCCGCAGCTGTGCCGGACCCCGTTGAACCGATCGCCCGAGGGGTCCGTGTCAGGGGTGCCCACCTGCAACGAGAGGTCGTCCCCGATGAACCGTCCCCGCCGCAACCCGTCCCCGCTGGGCACCCGGCGCGCAGCCTGACCGGACCCCGAGGCGCAGAACGAGCACAGGCGGAACCAGGACAGGCAGAACTAGGACAAGCACCCTGGCCGCCGCCGGGTGGCCCGCGCACCGCACGTTCACCGCGCCGAGCCCGGACGGATGCACCTGCGCCGCACCGGGAATGGCAAGCTTGTGCCCGTGACGCGGTTGCTCCCACTGCTTCTCGTCGTCCTCCTCGCCGGGTGCGACGCCGACGAGCGGTTCGTGGCCATCGACGAGGTACCGGTCCCGGCGGACGCGGTGGCCGTCGGCGAAGGCGCGTCGACCGGCACGTTCACCGTCGACTGCGGCCGCAACGAGACCAGGCACCTCAACGCCGACAACATGGTGATCGCGCCGGGCAAGCCGTTCGGCGCGCACCACACCCACGAATACGTGGGCAACGTGAGCACCGACCACACCAGCACCGACCAGTCGCTCGCCGCCGCGCCGACCACCTGCGCGGGCGGCGACCTGTCCACCTACTACTGGCCCGTGCTGCGGCTGACCGACCGCGGCGGCCACGACGCGCACGCCCCCGGCGGCGGCGCGCACGGCAACACCGGCGAGGTGCTCGCACCGGCCACCGTGGCGGTCTCGTTCACCGGCAGCCCGGTCGGCAAGGTCGTGCCGATGCCCCGGTTCCTGCGCATGATCACCGGTGACCCGGCCGCGCTGACGTCCGGCAGCGGCACCGCGAAGTGGAGCTGCACCGGGTACGAGGACCGGCACACCGACCGGTACCCGATGTGCGGGGACGGCCGCCGAGTGCTGCGCACCTACGACTTCCCGAGCTGCTGGGACGGCCGCAACACCGACAGCGCCTCGCACCGCGCGCACACCGCGTTCCCGGCCGCCAACGGCGCCTGCCCGCAGGGCACGTTCCCGATCCCGCGGCTGCGGGTCCGGGTGGCCTACGACGTGCCGTCCGGACGGCCGTTCGCGCTGGACAGCTTCCCGGAGCAGAACCGCGACCCGCGCACCGACCACGCGATGTTCGTCAACGTCATGCCGGACGCGCTGATGGCGCGGATCGCGGCGTGCCTCAACCAGGGCGGGACCTGCTCGTAGTCGGCAGTCGCCACCCCGGCCGCCCCTCCGGCCGACTTTTTTCGCCCCGCTTTGAACCGGAGCCGGCCGGGAGCCGTGTCTGCGGTGGGGGAGTTGACGAGAGGAGTGGGGTGGATGGCGGCTTTGTGGTCCCGGAAACGGGAGACCGCAGCCGACGAGGCGCTGATCCGGTCGCTCTACGAGGAGCACGGCCGGGCGCTGCTCGCCTACGCCACCAGGCTCACCGGGGACCGCGCGGCGGCGGAGGACGTCGTCCAGGAAACCCTGGTGCGCGCGTGGCGACACCCGGACGCCCTGGTCAACGGCAGGGGCTCGGTGCGCGGCTGGCTGCTCACGGTGACGCGCAACATCGTCACCGACCGGATCAGGGCGCGGGCGGCGCGGCCCCGGGAGGTGGCGGAGACGCCCGCGACGCCGCCGGTGGAGCGGGACCACGCGGACTCGGTGGTGAACTCGGTCGTGGTGCTGGAGGCGCTCGACCGGCTGTCGTCGGACCACCGCGACGTGCTGGTGGAGATCTACTTCCGCGGCCGGACGGTGACCGAGGCGGCCCAGGCGTTGGGCGTGCCGCCCGGCACGGTCAAATCGAGATCGCACTACGCGTTGCGGGCCCTGCGGGAGACGTTCGTCGGACAACAGGTCGCGCTGAAGGGGGTGGCCGGATGACCACGAACCACGATCCACAGCTACTGGGCGCCTACGTACTGGGCGTTCTGGAGGAGCAGGAGGTGCGCGCGGTGGAGGAGCACCTGGTGGCCTGCCCGCAGTGCCGCACCGAGTTGGCCGGGCTTCGGGCCGTGGAAGACGCCATGGGTGACGTGCCGCCCGAGATGCTGCTGGACGGGCCGCCCGAGGGCGGGGACCTGGTGTTGCAGCGGACGTTGCGGCGGGTGCGCGCGGAGCGCGGCGGTCAGGTGCGGCGCCGGCGGGTCGGGCTGGGGCTGGTCGCGGCGGCCGTCGTGGCGGTCGTGCTGGGTGGCGGCTTCGCGGTCGGCCGGAGCACCGCGCCGACCGATGTCGGGGCGGTGGTGACGCCGACGGTCGACCCGAGGACCGTGGTCGCGACCGGGGTCGACCCGGAGACCGGCGCGCGGATGACCGTGCAGATCAGGCCCGCCGCCGGGTGGGTGCGGGTGAACGCGGCCGTGGCGGGCATCGCGAAGAACGAGAAGTGCAAGCTCGTCGTGGTCGCCAAGGACGGCACGCGGCAGGAAGCCGGCAGCTGGCTGGTGTCGGCGCTCGGCGAGAAGGAGGGCACCAACCTGGACGGCTCGGCGCTGGTCGCGCCGGAGGACGTGGCGGCCGTGGAGATCCGCGACTTCGACGGCGACCACATCGTCACCGTCCGGGTCTGAAGCTCGCAGGTTGACCGGGGAGGCCGTGCGCCCCGCCTTCGGGCGGGGCGCACGGTGTTGCCACCGATCAGCCGGGCTCGCGGTGCCGTTGAGCGGTCGGCCGGTTTCGCGGTGTTGCGCCACCAGTCGGCCGGTTTCGCGGTGTCGCCCGGCGGTCGGCCGGGATCAGGGCTTGAGCACGACCTTGCCGGTGGTCGCCCGGTTCTCCAGCGCGGTGTGCGCCCCGGCCGCGTCCGCCAGCGGGAACGACGTGGTCAGCGGCACCAACCGCCCGTCCGCGAGGGCCTTGAGCGCCGACGTCTCCAGCTCCCGCAGGTTCATCCTCTTGAGGATCCTCGGGCCCACCGCCACGGACGCGGTCAGGCCGCGCGAGTACAGGTCGGCGGTCTCGATCCGGGTCGGCTCGCCGGACGACCAGCCGAACAGCACGATCCGACCGCCGATCCCGAGCAGTTCCAGCGCCTGCCGCCCCGGAACGCCGCCGACGCCGTCGAGCACCACGCTCACCTCGCCGAACCCGTCCCGCACCCGGTCCGCCCAGTCGTCGCGGGTGTAGTCCACCACCAGGTCGGCCCCGAGCTCCCGCACCACGTCCAGCTTGCCGGTGCTGACCGCGCCGACCACCTTCGCGCCGACCGCCCTGGCCTCCTGGACGAGCAGCGCGCCGAGCCCACCGGCCGCCGCCGGGACCAGCACCACGTCGTCGCCGGTCAGCTCGGCGACGTTCAGCACGCCGCGGCTGGTGCGCCCGGTGCCGATCATGGCGACCGCCGACTCGTCGGAGACGTGGTCGGGCAGCTCGTGCAGCGAGGCGACGTTCGCGACGGCGAGTTCGGCGTAGCCGCCGTGCGCCGCGCCGAGGTGCCCGACGACCCGCCTGCCCAGCCAAGCCGGGTCGACGCCGTCCCCGAGTGCGCTCACCACCCCGGCGACCTCCCGCCCCGGCGTCATGGGCAGGTCGGGCAACGGGAACGGCCCCCCGGCCTCACCCCGGCGCAGCGAGGTGTCCAGCAGGTGCACCCCGGCGGCCCGGACGGTGACCCGCACCTGGCCCGTTCGCGGGACCGGGTCGGGTGTCTCCTCGTAGCGCAGCGTCTCGGCCGGGCCGAACTCGTGCTGACGGATGGCGCGCATCCTGTCGTCCCCCTCTGGTCGGTTGTGGACGCGACCGTAGGAGTTCGACTTAACTGGAGGTCAAGGGATCCCGCGGTGCGGGATCCCCTCGACCTGCCGGTGCTCGGGCCGATGCGCGAACGCTCGGGACCGGCGCGCAGACGCAGTGCCCGGGACCGGTGCGCAGGCGTGGCACGCGGTCCCGGTGCTCAGGCGCAGCGCCGGTAGACCTCGCTGGCCAGGTCGGCGGCGTGCCGCATGGCCTGGGCTTGCAGCGCGGTCAGGGACAGCACGTCGGCCTGCTCGTCCGGGTCGCCGTCGTCCTGCTCCAGGCGGGACTCGGCGGTGGTGTACACGACCGACTCGGCGGCGACGCTCAGCCTGCGGGCCAGGAACGCCACGGCGGTCATCAGGTGCTCGGCCTCGGCCGCGGTGATCGGCACGACCCGGCGGGGCGCCTGGTCGCCCAACTCCTCCTCGGCGGTGCCGAGGTCGGGGGGCTCGGCGCACCACGCCAGCCCGCGGTCCCAGAGACCGGCGGCCTCGTGCAGCGACTCGATGAACGGCTCCCAATCGATGTTGCGGTCCATGGTGCCCACTCTCCTCGCGGCTGCCAACCCGGCTTCCACCTGGGAGTGCCCGCACGTCACCCGTGTCATGCCGATGTCTCCCATACCGGGTGGAATCCGCTCACGGGCCGTTAAAGCAGGTCGGAGAACGGGTACCACCGGATCAGTACGCGAGTGCCCGGTCGGCGAACCGCTGGGCCGGCGCGTTGCCGCCCGCCGCGGGGTAGGAGACCCGGTCGGGCACCCCGTCGGAGGTGTAGCGGGTCTGCGGGGCGGCGGCCAGCTTGTCCAGCCACACCGCGGAACCGAAGGCGGAGTCCTCCCCGCTCGCGTCCTGGGACCGGATGCGCGGCGTGTTGAGCGGGTCGAAGTCGGCGGCGTACGGCGACGGGGCCGGGTTCGAGCCGACCAGCAGGACGCACGAGTACTCGTAGGACATGCCGTCGGACGCGCCGCGCATCGCCAGCGCGGTGTTGCCGGGGATCGCGCCGAACGGCAGCGCGAGGCTGGACACCTGGTAGCCGGGCACGGCCTGGACGATCTCCCGGTTGCCCGATGCGATCGCCTGCTGCACCTCCTGGTCCGACGCCGCGCCGAGGTTGGTGTGGTACTGGGTGTGGTTGCCGATCTCGAAGCCGTTGTCGCGCAGCCAGGGCAGCACACCGGTGCCGTCCGGCGACCCGAACGGCGCCGCGTTGACGTACAGGCTCGCCACCGGCCGGAAGCCGGGGTGCCGCTCGGCCACCTCGCGCAGGATGGCGATCGCGGTGCCGGGCACCGGCTGCCCCGCGCCGTCCAGCGCGAACTGGGTCGGGTCGCCGTCGTCGAAGGTGAGCACCACAGGGTGTTTGCCCGCCGGGATGTCGATGCGGCCGGACGCGTACTCGGCGGTCGTCACCGGCACGTAGTCCTCGGCGGCCAGCCGTTCCAGCTCGGCGCGGAACCCCTCCGGCGTCCGGTCGTAGACCGACGTCGGCTGCGCCACCAGCCGGTGGTACATCAGGATCGGCACCTGCCCCAGTTCGTTCGCGCGCACGGCGGCCGGGTCGGGCGGGGCGGACGAGGCCGCGAGCGTCGCGGACACCGCGGAACCCGCCGCCGGGGTGGCGGCCGGCTGCTGCGCGGGAGCGTCGGCGCAGGCGCACGTGGCCGCGACGAGCGCGACGGCGGCGGCGAGGCTCAGCTTCGGTGACACCACAGTGTTGTTCACGGTCGGCAAGGTACGCCGGTCCGACGCGATTGCCCGCTGTGTGACACATTTGGACGAATTCGGGTTTGCCCGATCGCCGGCGAGGTACATGCCGCATTGGGTAGTGGTTAGCAGATCGGAGTCCACGATGACGGATAAGCCGGCCAAGGTGAAGCGCGTTTTGATACCGGTGGCCGCCGTGCTGGCGTTGCTGCTGGTCGCGGGGGTGGCCGCGACTTTCGTCCAGAGCCGGTCCATCGGGCTCGCGGTGGGTGAGCTGGCCGACGGGACGATTGTCACCCAATCGGGTTTCAAGCGCGTTTCCATTACTACCGCAGACCCCCGTGAACTCGAACGGGTGACAGTCACGGTGGATGGTCGCTCAATCGAAACACAAAAGGGTGAAAATGGGATGACGCTGGCCGCTCCCGAGTTGGCCGAGGGGCCGCACACCCTGACGGTCCGGGCCGCCAACCCGCTGCCCTGGCTGCCCGACGTGCTGCTGGAGCGCCGCTTCACCGTGGACAACACCCCGCCGAAGGTGTCCGTCGACCACGTGGAGGCCAAGTCGCCGCGCGGTCCGCTGACCGTGCGCGGCACCGCCGACGGGGCGTCCACCGTCCTCGTCGGCGACCAGGAGGTGCAGGTCAAGGACGGCCGGTTCGAGGCGTCGCTGTCCTCCGTGCCCACCCGGCTCCGGCTCCAGGCCAACGACGCCGCGGGCAACGCCGGCCACCACGACGTCGCGGTGAAGGTGCCGCACCCCGGCATGCGCGCGGTGCACATGAGCGCCACCGCCTGGGCCACCCCCGAACTGCGCGACCCGGTGCTGGCGCTGGCCCGCGAAGGCCGGATCGACACCGTGCAGCTCGACGTCAAGGACGAGAGCGGCGAGATCGGCTACGACTCGCAGGTGCCGCTGGCCCGGGAGATCGGCGCCAACCGCAACTACTACGACGCCAAGGCGACCGTGGACGAGCTGCACAAGCTCGGGCTGCGGGTGGTCGGCCGGCTGGTGGCGTTCCGCGACCCGGTGCTGGGCAAGGCGTCCTGGCAGTCCGGCGCGCAGGACCGGGTCGTCCGCAACCAGGGCGGTGCCCCGTGGACCGGGCACTACGGCGAGTACGCGTTCACCAACTTCGCCAACACCGAGGTCCGCGAGTACAACATCGCGATCGCCAAGGAGGCGGTCACCCTGGGCTTCGACGACATCCTGTACGACTACGTGCGCCGACCGGACGGCCCGATGGGGCAGATGCTGTTCGCCGGCCTGGCGGTCAGCCCCGAGCAGTCCATCGTGGACTTCCTGCGGGACTCGCGGGACGCCGTGCGCCCGCTCGGCGCGTACCTCGGTGCCTCGGTGTTCGGCATCGCCGCGCACAGCGGCACGGACATCGCCCAGGACATCCCGGCCATGTCGCCGTACGTGGACTACGTCGCGCCGATGGTCTACCCGTCGCACTGGGGGCCCGGCGAGTACGGCGTGGACCACCCGGAGGGCAAGCCCTACGACATCGTGCGCGCCTCGGTCGCGGACTTCATGAACCTGACCAAGGACACCGGGGCGACGGTCATCCCGTGGCTCCAGGCCTTCTCCATGGCGCACTCGTACGGACCGGCCGAGGTGCAGTCGCAGGTGAAGGCGTCGGCCGACGCGGGCGCGCCGTCGTTCCTGCTGTGGAACGCGGCCTGCCGCTACGACACGGCCGGGCTGTAACCGGCGACGACCGAGCGGGCCTGACCGGAGCAGTGCCGTCGCGAGTGGCAGGAGGGCAACGACATGACCAGCGGAGATCCCGAGCCGGGCGCGCGGCCGCACTTCAACCGGCAGTGGAACGGCTACGACCGGCGTGAGGTGGACGCGGCGATCAAACACCTCACCGACCAGCTGGAGCTGCTGCGCACCGACCGGGACGCGGCCATCGAGACCGCGGAGGACGTCAACCGGGAGCTCGACGCCGCCCGGTCCGAGCTCAGCGAGTACCGGATGCTGCACGCGGGCTACTCGAAGGAGAACACCGTCTCCGGTGCGATCCGCTACCTGATGCACGTCGCGCGGCAGAAGGCGGAGAAGGAGGAGCAGGAAGCGCGGGAGCGCAGCGAGGCCCTCCTGCGGCAGGCCGACCAGTACGCCGAGCGGCAGGCGGTGCTGCTGGACGAGACCGAGCAGGAGACCCAGCGGCGGCTGGCCGAGGCGGACCGGATGGCGCGGGAGATCGTCGGCAGCGCGACGGCCGAGGCGCAGGCCGTCCTGGCGGACCTGGTGGAGCGCCGGAAGCTGCTCGACCGGTGGTGCGCGGAACTCGACGTCCCGCTGCCCCGGGACGCCTCCGGTCCGATCCCCACGCCGGCCGACGACCAGTCCGCCACAGCGGACGACGACCGGTCTGCCGGCGGTCGACCGGTGGGTGATCAGCCGGTGGTTGCCCAAGCGGTCGGTGCCCGAGCGGCGGGTGGCGAGCCGGTGGGTGATCAGCCGGTCGACGGCCTGCCGGTCGGATCGGTCGGCGACACGCCGGTGGGTTCGACCGACGACCGGTCGGCCGGGTCGGCCGGGTCGGCCGGGTCGGTCGGTGGCCGGTCGGTGGAGTCGGTCGAAGGCGAGCCCGGCGACGGCGGGTCGGTGGGGTCGGGTGCGGCGCAGCCGGCGGCGTCGGCGGCGTCGGCTGCGTCGGGGGAGGACGAGCCGGCCGGGTCGGGTGACGGTCGGCTCGTCGTCTCGGTGGACGGCCGGCCCGCCGCGCCGGTCGACGGCCAGCTCGTGGTGTCGGTCGACGGTGGGTCCGCCGCCCCGGTCCTGCTGGAGGACGGCGCGCCGGCGCGGCCCGCGGCGGAGCGCTCATGAGACACCCTGCCCGGCGGCGCCCGCCGTCCGGTGGAGCCCGCACGCGCCTGCCGCACTACCTGGTCGGCATCTGCCTGGCCGCCGCGACGGTGATGGCGCTGGACGCGCGCATGGCGTCGTGGGAGGTCGTCGCCCACGGGCGGACCCCCGCCGACGCCGGCGCGGCGACCCGGCCGGCCGACCCGCCCGAGCCGCCGCCCGGCCTCCGCCGGTCCAGTGCCGAACTGCCGCCGGGCGAGCCGTTCCCGCAACGCGGGACCGGCACCTGGCGGACCGTGCCGGGCACGACCCGCACCGTGGGGACCGGAACGGTGCGGACCTACGCGGTGGAGGTGGAAGCGGGGGTCGCCCTACCCCAGGGCGACGACGCCTTCGCCGCGCGGGTGGGCCACGCGCTGGCCCACCCGCGCGGCTGGACCAGCGGCGGGCGGTTCGCGTTCCGGCGGGTGGATCGCGAGGAGCCGGATTTCCGGGTCAGGCTGGCCGCGCAGGAGACCGCCCGCGCGCTGTGCGGCTTCGAGCTGCCGTACGACACCTCGTGCCGGGTGGGCGCGACCGTGTACGTCAGTGCGGCGCGGTGGTTCCGGGGCGCCTACGCCTTCGGGGACGACCTCAGGGGCTATCAGGCATATGCCGTCAACCACGAGGTCGGGCACTTCCTGGGCTTCGGGCACGAGCCCTGCCCGGAGGACGGCGGACCCGCGCCGGTGATGATGCAGCAGACGCTGAGCACCGGCAACGACGAGTTGGCGACCATCATCGCGGGCAGCGACCAGGGGATCGCGGTCGCGCCGGACGGCAAGTGGTGCACCCCCAACCCGTGGCCCGATCCGCCCCGGTGATCGACCCAGCCGCCCGGTGACCGATCGGCCGTGCTGATGATCGGCCCTCGTGAGCGATCGGCCGTGCTGATGATCGGCCCTCGTGAGCGATCGGCCGTGGTGATCGATCGGCCCTCGTGAGCGGTCGACCGCGGTGACCGCCCGGCCCTGGTGGACGATCAACTCGACGCCGGCATCCGGGTGCGCCCCACCGATCACCGCGCCCGGCCGGGCAACGGCCTTCAATTCGGTTAATGCTTTGACGGCAGCCCGTTGCGGGAGACATAGTCTTGGCAGCCACAGGAAAGGAGGAGCTTCGTGAATGGCAATGAGACCGAGTGGACCGGCGCGGCGACGTGTGTGCTTCGTGAAGCAGTCCTTCCGCTGCTGACCTGCGCTTAGGTTGCCCGCAGGCGGTCGTCCGGCCTCTGCCGGCCGTGTTGTCCGCTATTGCCGCAGTCCTATTGCGCAATTTGTCGATGAATCGCGCGGTATATCCCGCGACGCGACGCCCCGGCCTTCATGGGGTGGGTCGGGACGAAACCTCGGCACGGCGAGGTGGTGACTCCTGTCCGGTCGGGGGCGGGTCCGTGCGCCCGCTTCCACCCGTGGTTTGCCCTTCCCGGCGGTCGGGTAGTCGAGGGTCGTCCGGAGCCCGGCTGGCGGGCTCCCGCTGTCCTCGTGGGAGGGCGTGATGACCCACTCGACCGTCGGTCGCGTCAAGGTCGCGGGACTCCAGCCCGCCCAGGTGCTGGCCGGCCTGCTCGGCTTGGCGTTCCTCGTCGCCGGCATCGCCGGCTTCGTGCGTACCGGGTTCGGCGACTTCGCGGGCGAACAGCACTCGATGCTGCTCGGCTTCGCGGTCAACCCGCTCCACAACGTGATCCACCTGGCGTTCGGCGTGCTGGGTCTGCTGATGGCCACCGGCTCGGGCCTGGCCCGGCTGTACGGCTGGATCGTGTTCCTGGTCTACGGCGCCGTGCTGGTGTGGGGCCTGATGCTGACCGGTGTGGTGGCGGCGAACCCGATCGAGCGGCTCGGGAACCCGTTGGCGCTCAACATCGCCGACAACTGGCTGCACCTCGGTCTGGCGGCGGTCGGCCTGCTGATCGCCGTGCTGCCCGCGCGGCGGAAGGTCGTCGTGCCGGAGCAGGAGGTGGAACCGGTCGCCGAGCCGGTTCGCGACGAGAGCATCCGCGATCGGGAGATGCCGGTCCAGCGCGACCGGGAAGCGTTGCCCGACCAGGGCGTCCGGGCGCACGACGGGCGCACCGACCGGCCGCTCGACGAGCACACCGACCGGCCGCACGACGCGCGCGTCGAGTCCGCGGACCCGACCGTGTCGCCGCGGCCGGTCCAGCCGATCGACCCGGCCATCGCCGAGCAGCAGAAGGCGCGCCACTACCGCTGACAGGTCGACCGACAAAGCCGACGAGGAGGGGCACCGTCCACTGCGGACGGTGCCCCTCCTCTCGCTGTGCGCCCCTTCCCGTCGTGCGGTCGCCTTCCGCTACGCGGCCCCGTCCAGGCGGGCGACCTGGTCGTCGTCGAGTTCCAGGTCGAACGCACCGAGCGACTCGTCCAGCTGGGCCACCGAACTGGCACCCACGATCGGCGTGACGCCCTGCCGCACCAGCCAGGCCAGCACCACCTGGTTCACCGTCGCGCCCAGCTCCGCCGCGATCTCGTGCAGCACGGCCAGCCGCCGCGTGGTGCCGGGGTGGTGGTAGCCCTCGCCCAACGGCTTGTCCCGGTACGCGCCGGACAGCAGCGGCGAGTACGCCAGCAGCGCCACGTCGCCCTCGGTCTTCGCGTAGTCGAACAGCTCCTCGGTCATGTGCACGTGCGCCCACTCGGGCAGCTTCACGTGCGGCCGGGGTCGCAGGTAGCTGTACCGCTGCTGCACGGCCGTGTACAGCGGCCAGCCGTTCGCCCGTGACACGGCACGTGCCCGCTCCAGCCGCCAGGTGGCGTGGTTGCTCGCCCCGATCTCACGGACCGCCCCGGCCTCCACGAGTGCGGCGAACCCGCCCAGGGTGTCCTCCAGCGGAACCGACCGGTCCTCGACGTGGCTGTAGTACAGGTCGATCCGGTCCGTGCCCAGCCGCTTCAGGCTGTCCTCGGCGGCACGGCGCACGGTCGCGCCGGACAGGCCCTCCGCGTCCTCCAGGCCCGCGCCCGGCGTGCGCGGCCGGGCCCCCAGCTTGGTCGCGATGACCACGTCGTCCCGGTTGCCGCGCGCGGCCAGCCAGCGGCCGATGGTCTCCTCGCTCTCGTCGCCCGTGCCGCCGTCCCAGAACACGTAGTTGTTCGCGGTGTCCAGGAAGGTCCCGCCGGCCGCGACGAACCGGTCGAGGATCGCGAACGACGTCCGCTCGTCCACGTGCTTGCCGAACGGCAGCGTGCCCAGGCACAGGGCGCTGACCCGGAGAGAACCGATGTGCTGTGGTTTCACGGCCCTGAGCCTGGATGCTGGACCGCGCTCCAGGTCAAGCCTGGCATCCTGGACGGCGATGTCGACACTCACGCAGTGGGCGCCCGCCGTGCTCGCCCTGGTCCTGGTGGCCAGTCCCGGTATCTGGCGGTTCAGCCGCAACACGATCACCATCGCGCACGAGGGCGGCCACGCCCTGGTCGCGCTGCTCACCGGCCGCCGGCTGGAGGGCATCAAGCTGAACGCGGACACGTCCGGCGTGACCGTGTCGCGCGGCAGGCCGACCGGACTCGCCGTGGTGCTCATGTACGTCGCCGGGTACGTGACCCCGTCGCTGCTCGGCCTCGGTGCGGCGGCGCTGGTCACCGCCGAGCAGGTGCGCCCGCTGCTGTGGGCGACGGTGGTGCTGCTGGCCGGGATGCTGATCATGATCCGCAACCTGTTCGGCGTGCTGTCGGTGGTGCTGACCGGCGCGGTGATGTTCGCCGTGTCCTGGTACGCCACGGCGGAGTGGCAGGCGGCGTTCGCGCTGTTCGTGGCGTGGTTCCTGCTGCTGGGCGGGGTGCGGCCGGTGGGGGAGCTGCAGAGCCGCCGGCTGCGCGGGCGGGCACCGCACTCCGACGCCGACCAGCTGGCCCGGATCACCCGCGTGCCGGGCCTGCTCTGGGTGCTGCTGTTCGCCGTGGTCACCATCGGCGCGCTGCTGCTCGGCGGTCGGATGCTGCTACCGCTGTGACCTCCCGGGCACCCGGTGTGCCGGTGCTCCGATCCGGGACGGACCGCTGCCCGGGCCGCCGTCATTCGACCAGGTGAAAGCCACCGCCGAAGGCGTGCCCGAACGCGTGGGACGTGGTGCGCGGAGCCGTCCGCACCGAGGTTCAGGAGGCCCTGCGCGGGTAACCGACGCCCATGGTCAGCATCGGTTACTTCCTGTCGTGCGAGGAGCACGGACCACGTGAACTCGTCCGGCAGGCCCGCCGGGCGCAGGACGCCGGTTTCGAACGGCTGTGGATCTCCGACCACTACCACCCGTGGAACGACGAACAGGGCGAGAGCCCGTTCGTGTGGTCGGTGATCGGCGCGCTGTCCGAGGCGACGACCCTGCCCGTCACCACCGGCGTCACGTGTCCCACGGTACGCATCCACCCGGCCGTCATCGCCCAGGCCGCCGCCACCGCCGCCGTGCAGCTCGAAGGCCGGTTCGTGCTCGGCGTCGGCTCGGGCGAGGCCCTCAACGAGCACATCCTCGGCGACCCCTGGCCCTCCGCGCCGCGCAGGCTGGAGATGCTGGAGGAGGCCGTCGAGGTGATCCGCAAGCTGCACACCGGCGAGGACGTCGAGCACCGCGGCAAGCACTACACCGTCGAGAACGCGCGGATCTACACGCTGCCCGACGAGCCGGTGCCGATCTACGTCTCCGCGTTCGGCCCGAAGGCCGCCACGCTGGCCGGGCGGATCGGCGACGGCCTGTGCAGCACCATGCCGGACGAGTCGCTGGTCAACAAGTTCCACGAGACCGGCGGCCACGGCAAGCCCACCCAGGCGGGCTTCAAGGTGTGCTACGCCCCGACCGCCGACGAGGGCGTCGAGACGGCACACCGGCTGTGGCCCAACGAGCACCTGCCCGGCGAACTCGCCCAGGTGCTGCCCACGCCGCGGCACTTCGAGCAGGCGTCGACCCTGGTCACCAAGGAGATGGTGGCGCAGGCCCCGCTGCCGGTCGGCCCCGACCCGGAGCCGTACGTCAAGGCCGTGCGGGAGTACGCCGACGCGGGCTACGACGAGGTGTACGTGCAGCAGATCGGTCCCCTCCAGGACGAGTTCTTCGAGTTCTGGGTCCGCGAGGTCGCCCCGCAGATCGACGGGCGCGCGCGATGACCGACCTCGACGAGCGACCCCTCGGCGAGGTCGGGCAGTCGGACGGGGACCAACCCGGCGTGGACCCGCCGGAGGAAGGCGTCGACCCGGTCGGGCACCGGAGCGCCGCAGACCGCCGCACGACGCCCCGTGAGCAGCGGGAAGGCGGGGCGTCGGACGGGCGGCCGGCCCGGGAGAACCCGGAGCGTGAGCCGGGTGAGCCGGGGTAACCCGATTGGGTTCCGACACGTTTGTCCGCCCCATCCGCCGGGGTACGCAGTGATCAGCGACTGAACCGACTCCAGCAGGGGGTACGTCCGAAATGACCAGCACCGCACGCCTGCCCAAGCCCGTGACCGATGTCTGGGACTGGCAGAAGGAAGGCCTCTGCCGGGGCCGGGACAGTGCCGTCTTCTTCCACCCGGACAACGAGCGCGGCTCCGCCCGCGCGGCACGCGAGGAGCGTGCCAAGCAGCTGTGCGGGCGCTGCCCGGTGCTGCTCCAGTGCCGTGAGCACGCCCTGGCCGTCCAGGAGCCCTACGGCGTCTGGGGCGGCATGGGCGAGGACGAGCGGCGGCGCATCATCGCCGCGGCACGCCGTCGAGTCGCCGCCTGACACCCGACCACGTGCACCCGGCGGCCGAAACCCCCTCGGCGGACCAGGCGCTCGAAGCGACAAGCGTTGGCAGCCACCAGCCGCCCGGAGTGTCCGGGCGCACGGTGCGACCGGAGCGGTCGAAGCGGAGCGTTCGAAGCGAAGAAGCGGAGCGTTCGAAGCGAACAGGCCCCGGACTGCGATTGCGAGCAGTCCGAGGCCTTTCCACACCGGGCGCAGGCAGGCCCGGACAGCAGAAAGCCGCGCGCGACCAGGAACCCGTCGCGCGCGGCCGGTCAGCCCGACCACCGCGCGGTCAGGCCTCCACGAAGCCACGCCTACTCGGTCAGCCCGTCACGCAACTGCCGCAGCGTCTTGGCCAGCAGCCGTGACACGTGCATCTGCGAGATGCCGACCTTCTGCGCGATCTGAGTCTGCGTCATGTTCCCGAAGAACCGCATGACGACGATCTTGCGCTCCCGCTCGGGCAGCTTCTCCAGCAGCGGGTGCAGTGCCTCCCGCTGCTCGATCGCCTCCAGCTCGGGGTCCTCCTCGCCCAGCGTGCTGCCCAGCGAGATGGAGCTGTCGTCGGCCACCAGCAGGTCGTCCAGCGACGCGCTGTGGTAGGCGTTGCCCGCCGCGAGGCCCTCGTGGATCTCGTCGCGCGACAACCCCAGGTGCTCGGCCAGCTCCGAGGGCGTGGGAGCCCGCCCCAGCTGCTGCGACAGCCGGGCCGACCCGGCGTTGATGGCCAGGTGCAGCTCCTTGAGCCGGCGCGGCATCCGCACCGACCAGCTGGAGTCGCGGAAGTACTTCCGCACCTCGCCCATGATCGTCGGCACGGCGAACGACAGGAAGTCGCTGCCCCGCTCCGGATCGAACCGGTCGACCGCGTTGATCAGGCCGACCGTCGCCACCTGCACCAGGTCGTCGTAGGGCTCGCCGCGGTGGCCGAACCGGCGGGCGATGTGCCGCGCCACCGGCAGGTGCTCGGTGACCAGCTCGTCGCGCAGCCGCTCCCGCTGGGGGTCGCCCTCGGCCGTCGCGGCCAGCCGGACGAACAGCGGCGCCAGGTGGTCGTAGTCCCCCTGCGAACGAGTGGTGCCCCCGTTTTCGGATGCCGTCACGCGGTCCCCTGCGAACGCTTGACGAGGTCGATGTGCACTTCGTAGGCATCCGACCGGGGTGCCACCCACGTGGTCACCGAGTCCACCAGGGCGCTGAGCACCCGCCAGCCGAAGCTGTCCCGGTCCGGCGGCGCCGAACGCTTCGACCCGACCGCGGTGAATACCTGGACGGCCCCGTTCACCACGATGAACCGCGCGCTCAGCACGGTGCTCGGGGCGGCCAGCGAGATAAGCGTGGAGCACGCCTCGTCCACCGCCAGCTTCAAGTCCTCGATCGAGTCGAGGTCGAAGTCCTGGCGCATGGCGATGTCCGCCGCCACCGCCCGGACGATCGACAACTGCGTGGGGTCGGCGGCCATCCGCAGTTCCACCCCGGCCAAGGGGTCATCCGACTCGCCGCTCAGCGGCTCCGTGTGCGACACGCTCACCTCATCGTCCGTTCCTGTTTCGCTGGTGCTGAAGCTATCGATACCCGAACTGATCCAACCTCACACGTGTAAGGCCCGCCCGTGCCGGGAAGACTGGTTGGTGCGCCATGGGGAGGGCCTCTTGACCGATCGACTCGCGGACCACCACTGGCGAGTGGAGATCCCGGCGGACGCCGGGCGGCTCGCGGTGGTCCGATCGCGACTGGACACGTGGTTGCTCGAACTGGGGGTGTCCGAAGACGACCGGTACGACCTGATCATCGCGGTCAACGAGGCCGTGAGCAATGCCGTCGAGCACGCGTACCAGGACAACGACCCCGGTGTCGTGCGCATCGAGGGCGAGGTGCGCCCGGACGGCAGGGTGAGCGTCCGGGTGGCCGACGACGGCCGCTGGCGCGTGCCGCCGGTCGAGCTGTCCGACCGGGGCCGCGGCCTGCTGCTCATGCGGGAGAACGTGGACGAGGTGCACGTCGAGCGCACGCCCACCGGGACGAGCGTCACCCTCGTGTTCGCGCCACGGCACGCCGCGCGGGGCATTCCCACCCATGCACCGACCGATCAGGTCCTGGTCTCCGCGCACGACGGGTGGGTGGAGGTCGTGGTGGTCGGCGACGTCCCGGTCCGCGCGGGGCCCGCCGTCCGGCGCCGCATCCTCACCGCCGCTCGCGGTGGGACCGTGCCGATCGTGGTGGACCTGCGCGGCCTGGGGGACCGCAACGAGGGGCTGGTGCGCAGCCTGCGCGCGGTGGCCGAGGCGGCCGCCGCGGCGGACAACCGGGTGGTGGTGCGCGCCCCGGACGAGGGTTCCGTGCTCACCGCGCTCGTCGCCGCGGGCATCGACCAGGTCGTCGACCTGGTGACGCACGCTAGCCCACCGACGAACCGCCGCCGTCCGCCGCCAGTGCCTCCGCCACCGAGCCGTACACGCTGAACACCTCGCCCAGACCGGTCGCCGCCAGCGGTCGGATCACCGCCCGCTTCACCGCCACCACGCGGAACGCCGTGCCCCGGCGCTTCGCGTGCTGGGAGGCCTCCACCAGCACCGCGAGGCCGGCCGAGCCGAGGAAGCTGACGCCGGAGAGGTCCAGCACCAGCGTGCTGCCGTCGTCCAGCCTGCTCAGCACGTCCGCCCGCAGCTCGGGCGCGGTCAGCATGTCGATCTCCCCGGTGGCGGCCACCACGGTGACGCCGTCGGCGGGGCTCTCGACCGAGCGGACGACCTGCCCGGTCCGCGCGTTCTCCGAGGCGGACCCGGCTCCGCTCGTCGCCACGACGTTCGGATCCTGAACCGTCACGAGGGTCTCCTCTTCACCTGGTACCTCTGGGGAGGGAAGCCCAGGCGTGCGGACGCGCCGAGCACGTAAAAACGCAGCGTGGCGGCACTTCATGGCCCGTAAGCCGGAGCTTCCCCGGCGCGGCTGTTGGCTCAACCGCTGCGCCACCCACCGTACGGAGCCCTTCCGGGCACCACAAGCGGGCAGATGGCGCCTTGATCAGTACCAGTGTAATCGCGCGTTCGGCGTGCGGCCGGTGGCGCACGGTGAACGGTTTGGACACGGGGTCGCCGGCTACACCTCAGGGGAAGGTTCTCGCGCAACTCGGCGACCGAACCGCCCGATAAACGAGACCTGCCGCTGATCGGAGGTGGCGGACGCCACAGTTCGCGCAGAATCCTGAGCGGGGGATAACGCCGCGAAGGCCGCAGGCGACTCCCTACATGGAGGGGATTGACGATGAGCACCGGAACGGAAACCGAGTCCGAGCCCGCGAAGCGCAGGGCGGCGCGCGCCGGCTCCAGCGGCGCGGGATCGCTGCCCACCGCCCCGTGCAGCGTGGTCTGGAGCAAGGGCCACGCCTACGTGCTCGAAGGTTTCCGCGCCCGCTGGGTGGGCGTGGACGACCGCGGTCGCCCGCAGGCCCTCAGCGGCGAGCAGTTGCAGCGCCGCGGCTGGAGCCGCACCCGATCCCACTGAAAAGGGGGGTCGACCCGGGGCGAACGCTCGGGCTCCCCGCGCGTGACGCGTCGGATCCCCCGAGTCCCGAGGTTCGTCGATTCGGTGAGAGTTCCTCGATCCCCGTGAAAAAGTTTCGTGGAGATCGTTGATCCGGGCACTGCCGTGTGACTGAATGGTTTGCCCTGCTTACGCACGGCAACCAGGCGAGGGTTCGTCGGGATTTCCCGGACGACGGATTCGAGCCGGAAGCGCGGTGTTCGTCGGCTCCTCCCGACACGGGGGACGGCAGCCTCTACAGTTCCCGGTTGTGCAGGATCCCGCCGACCGGCTGCTCACCATCCCGAACGCGCTCAGCGTGCTGCGCCTGCTCGGCGTGCCGCTGTTCCTGTACCTGCTGCTCGGTCCGCACGCCGACGGCTGGGCGCTGGTCGTGCTGATCGCGGCCGGGCTGTCGGACTGGCTGGACGGCAAGGTCGCGCGCTGGCTGAACCAGATGAGCAAGCTCGGCGCGCTGCTCGACCCGGCCGCCGACCGGCTGTACATCCTGGCCACCCTGGTGGCGTTCGTGGTGCGCGACATCGTCCCGCTGTGGGTGGCGGTGGTGCTGGTGAGCCGCGAGATCGTGGTCGGCGCGTGCCTGCCGGTGCTGCGCGCCCGCGGGTACGGGCCGTTCGAGGTCAGCTACCTGGGCAAGGGCGCCACGTTCAACCTGCTGTACGCGTTCCCCATGCTGCTGCTCGCGCAGGGCACGTCGACCGCCGCGCAGATCGCCCGCCCGGTCGCCTACGCGTTCATGGTGTGGGGCGGCGCGCTGTACCTGTGGTCCGGGGCCTTGTACGTCTACCAGTTCTTCCTCGCACTACGGAGACCGCCGGGGGTCGCGCCGGTCTGAACCGGTCGTGGGAAGATCCGGCAGCGAAGATCCACCGTCATGAAGGAGCACACCGCGGTGATTCCCGAGGAGCTCAAGTACACCGAGGAACATGAGTGGGTGCTGCGCACCGGTGAGGACACCGTGCGCGTCGGCATCACCGACTACGCCCAAGAACAACTTGGTGACGTCGTGTTCGTCCAGCTCCCGGAGCTCGGTGAGCAGGTGAGCGCAGGTCAGACGCTTGGTGAGGTGGAGTCCACGAAGAGCGTGTCCGACATCTACGCGCCGCTCGCGGGCGAGGTCGTCACCCGCAACGACGCGCTGGACCAGCAGCCCGACCTGGTCAACACCGACCCGTACGGCGAGGGGTGGATGGTGGAGCTGCGGTTGACCGACCCCACCGCGGTCGACGACCTGCTCGACGCCGCCGCGTACCAGGAGCTGGCGGCCTCGGAGTGACGTCGATCTTCCGGCGGCTCTTCGGTCGGTGGGGGAGCCGCTCCTCAGACCAGGGTTCGGGCACGATAGGTTCTAGCGGTCTCGACGGTTCCAGCAGCAGGAGGAGAGCTCAGGTGAGCACGAACGACGGGCCAGGCGTTCCGCCCGAGCAGTCCCCGGAGCGGACCTCCGTTTTCCGGGCCGACTTCCTCGCCGAGGTCGAGGGCGCCGAGGCGCCCGCCCAGGAGCCGGCCGTCGCCGGCGTCGACGCACTTCCCTCCGGGTCCGCCCTGCTCGTGGTCAAGCGCGGTCCGAACGCGGGATCGAGGTTCCTGCTGGACCGCGACACCACCAGCGCGGGTCGGCACCCCGACAGCGACATCTTCCTCGACGACGTGACGGTGTCCCGCCGGCACGCCGAGTTCCGTCGCGAGGGCGGCGAGTTCGTGGTGATCGACGTGGGCAGCCTCAACGGCACCTACGTCAACCGCGAGCCCGTCGACCAGGCGGTCCTCGCCAACGGCGACGAGGTGCAGATCGGCAAGTTCCGCCTCGTGTTCCTGACCGGTCCGGGCGCCGGGGGTCAGGGGGCGCAGTGACGGCGGCCGGGCGGCCACAGCGCGGGGGGTCGAGCATCGGCGCGGTGCTCGCGCAGTTGCGATCGGAATTCCCCGACGTCACGATCTCCAAGATCCGTTTCCTGGAGTCGGAGGGCTTGGTCCGCCCGGCCCGCACCGCCTCGGGGTACCGCCAGTTCACCTCGGCGGACGTCGAGCGGTTGAGGTACGTCCTGGCGGCCCAGCGCGATCGGTACCTGCCGCTGAAGGTCATCAGGGAGCAGTTGGACGCGGCGGACGCCGGGGTGCCGGTCCGGGCGCTGAGGGCGGTGGACGGGGCTTCTCCGGGTGTTGCCGGGGGAGCCTCCGGTAGTGGCTCCGCGAGTGCTGCCGGTGTTGGAGCTGCCGGTGTTGGAGCTGCTGGGGCTGCCGGGAGCGGGCCGGGGATGCCCGCGGCGGAGCAGTTCGGCGGGCCGGTGCACCGGATGACGCGGGACGAGCTGCTGGTCCGGACCGGGCTGGAGCCGTCGGTGCTGGCCGAGCTGGAGCAGAACGGCCTGATCCGGGCGGGTGTGTACGACCAGGATTCGGTCCAGGTCGCGGCGACCGTGCGAGCCATGGCCGAGTACGGCCTGGACCCCCGTCAGCTGCGCGGGTTCCGGGCGGCGGCCGACCGCGAGGTCGGCCTGGTGGAGCAGGTGGTCACCCCGCTGTACCGGCAGCGCGACCCGCGCGCGCGTGGCAGGGCCGACGAAGCGGTCCGCGAGCTGGCGGCGCTTTCCGTAACGCTGCACACACTGCTGGTGAAGGCCGGCCTCCGCGACGTCGCAGGTAACCGCGTTTCACCCAGGTGACCACGTGTCCGCATCGTGATCCGGGATCCGCGGGCGGTTGCGCACAAGGCCCGCTTGGCGGGTAGCGTCGAAAGGGTAGGTGGGGGATCCTCGTTCGTAGCGGGGACGCCAGAATTTCAGCGCGCTGAGGGAGGCGAGACCCGATGAGCGAGATGCGCGTCGTGGGCGTGCGGGTGGAACTGCCCGCCAACCAGCCGATCCTGTTGCTGCGCGAGACCGAGGGCGAGCGCTACCTGCCGATCTGGATCGGCTCTGTCGAAGCCACTGCCATCGCCCTGGAGCAGCAGGGTGTGCGGCCGGCGCGTCCGTTGACGCACGACCTGCTCAAGGACGTGATCGGGGCGTTGGGGCGGCAGCTCGAACAGGTCCGGATCACGGATCTCCAGGAGGGCACGTACTTCGCGGAGCTGGTGTTCGACGGTGACGTGCGGGTGTCGGCGCGGCCGAGTGACTCGGTGGCGCTGGCGCTGCGGATCGGGGTGCCGATCCACGCGGAGGAGTCGGTGCTGGCCGAGGCCGGGCTGATCATTCCGGACGAGCAGGAGGACGAGGTGGAGAAGTTCCGCGAGTTCCTCGACTCGGTGTCGCCGGAGGACTTCCGGGGCGCGGATACGTAAGGGCGGGCTCGGCGGAGGTACGTCGGGCGGGCCCGGCGGAAGCCGCGCCGTTGTGCTGCTGCGGCTCGCGTGCTGTTGCCGTTCTGGGTTTGATGGGCTTTGAGCTGCGGTTGCGCGCTCGGCGAGTGGATCGCGGATGGGTGAGGTCTGAAGAGCGTCCTCGCCGGACGGGCAGACCGCCAAGGATCTCCACAAGAGCCCTGCAAAGCTCTTCGAGCTTTGGGGCGTGGGTTTGCGTGTCATCCCCGTATGGCCAGGTCAAAGACAACCACATGCGTCAAGGGCAGATCGTGAAGCGGGTGCGGTGGTCGCGGGTGTCGATCTGCCCTTGACACATGCGGTTCGCTGCGCGCAGGCCATACGGGGATGACACGCAGAGGGACTGGTGTGCGCCGGCGCGCCGAGGCTGCCCCGCATCGCATTGGGGTGGCCACGAGGGGCCGGTGTCCAGCCGCGAGTTGGAGCGGCCCCTCGTGGTGTTTGCGGTGCGTTGTGGATCTGCGCCGCGTGCCACCCCCCGGTGTCACACCATTGGATTACACAACGTCAGGGCTGATCGGCTAAACGATCACTAAACGTCGCCCGAATGGCTTACGTCGGGCGACTCTCTCAACGTCAGGTTGAGGTTTAGGTGCGACACGCTCAGCGCGTCGCGTTGACCTGCCCCCTAGGCGGTCTTACCGTCGAACTCAGGTGAATTGCCACGGTGTGATTCAGCGCCGAGGCGGCTTCACGTTGGTCGCCGGCTGTCGTGGCCGGACCGAGGGGAGGCAGGCGTGGTCGAGGAAGCGCCCATCCGGGCCGGAACCGGTGAACAGGGTGAGCTGTTCCCGGACTCCTCGCTGCCGGACGAGCTCGTCGGCTATCGCGGGCCCGCCGCGTGCCAGATCGCCGGCATCACCTACCGCCAGCTCGACTACTGGGCGCGCACCGGACTGGTCGACCCGACCATAAGGAGTGCCCAGGGCTCCGGTAGTCAGCGGCTCTACTCGTTCAAGGACATCCTCGTCCTCAAGGTCGTCAAGCGGCTGCTGGACACCGGGGTCTCGTTGCAGAACATCCGGGTGGCGGTCGACCACCTGCGGCGGCGGGGGGTGCAGGACCTGGCCCGGATCACGTTGTTCAGCGACGGGACGACGGTCTACGAGTGCACCTCGCCGGAGGAGGTCGTGGACCTGCTCCAGGGCGGGCAGGGGGTGTTCGGGATCGCGGTCAGCGGGGCGATGCGGGAGATCAGCGGGACGATCCACGAGTTCCCGGCCGAGCGGGCGGACGGGCTGGAGATCGACGAGACGCCGAACGACGAGTTGTCGCGCCGGCGGCGCACGCGGGCGATCGGGTGAGCCGGCCGGGCGGGTACGGCGGTGCACGGGTGCGTCCGGGGTGTTGAGATCCGTGTCGCGTCCGTGAGTGGGTTCCAGTGCCTGCCGGGTACCATTCGCGGGTAGTCGCTTTATCCCGTGCGGGAGAGTCCGAGACCTGGTCTCGGCGCCGAAGGAGCAAATCCTCCCCGGAACCTCTCAGGCGCAAGGACCGCGCGGGTGAGACGCCTCTGGAAAGCGGGTCGGTTCGCCGACCCCGCCGACGGTGCAAGCCCGGTCCCGAAAAGGCCGGGTGAAGCTCTCAGGCGCCCGGTTCGGGCGGAAGACAGAGGGGGAGGCAACGGCAGAAGTGTGTCCGTAGCCCCGGAGGCGTATCTATGTCGCAGGACCGCATCCCCCTCGCCGCTCTCGAGCACGGCACGCCCTTCGCCGACCGCCACGTCGGTCCGCGCCCGGCCGAGTTGGCCCGCATCCTCGACGTCATCGGCGTCGGCTCGCTGGAGGAACTGGCCCAGCGGGCGGTGCCCGAGTCGATCCGGGAGCGCGACCTGGTGCTGGACCTGCCCGCGCCGGCCACGGAGACCGAGGCGCTGGCCGAGCTGCGCGCCCTGGCGGGCCGGAACCGGCCGCGCAAGCAGATGATCGGCCTCGGCTACTACGGCACCATCACGCCACCGGTGATCCGCCGCAACGTGCTGGAGAGCCCGGCCTGGTACACCGCGTACACGCCGTACCAGCCGGAGATCTCGCAGGGGCGGCTGGAGGCGCTGCTGAACTTCCAGACCGCGGTGTCCGACCTGACCGGGCTGGCGCTGGCCAACGCGTCGATGCTGGACGAGTCCACGGCCGCCGCCGAGGCGATGACGCTGGTCCGCCGGGCCGGGCGGAACAAGTCGAACCGGTTCGTGGTGGACGCGGACACGCTGCCGCAGACGCTGGCGGTGATCGAGACCCGCGCCGAGCCGCTGGGCATCGAGGTCGTCACGGCCGACCTGTCGCAGGGGCTGGAGGGGCTGGGCCTCGGCGGCGACTTCTTCGGCGTGCTGCTGTCCTACCCCGGCGCGTCCGGCGTGGTGCGGGACCAGCAGGCGCTGGTCGAGGAGATCCACGCGGCCGGTGCGCAGGCGGTGGTCGCGGCCGACCTGCTGGCGTTGACGCTGCTGCGCCCGCCCGGCGAGATCGGCGTGGACGTCGTGGTCGGCACGACCCAGCGGTTCGGGGTGCCGGTCGGGTTCGGCGGTCCGCACGCCGGCTACATGGCGGTGCGGCAGGGACTGGAGCGGCAGCTGCCGGGGCGCCTGGTGGGCGTGTCCGTGGACGCGGACGGCAACCCGGCCTACCGGTTGGCGTTGCAGACGCGCGAGCAGCACATCCGGCGGGAGAAGGCGACCAGCAACATCTGCACCGCGCAGGTCCTGCTGGCGGTGATCGCGTCGATGTACGCGGTCTACCACGGCCCCGAGGGGCTCAAGGCGATCGCGACCCGGGCGCACCGGATGGCCACGGTGCTGGCCGCCGGGCTGTGCGAGAACGGTGTGGAGGTCGTGCACGGCGAGTTCTTCGACACCGTGCGGGCCCGCGTCGAAGGGCGGGCGGCCGAGGTCGTCGCCACCGCGCGCGACCTGGGCGTGAACCTGTGGCAGGTGGACGCGGACACGGTGTCCGTCGCCTGTGACGAGACCACCACCCGCGAGGACCTGTCCGCGGTGTGGAAGGCGTTCGGCGTCACGGTGGCCGACGTCGACGGCCTGGACGCGGACACCGCCGACGGCATCCCCGCCGACCTGCGCCGCACCACCGACTACCTGACCCACCCGGTCTTCCACGCGCACCGCTCCGAGACCGCGCTGCTGCGCTACCTCCGCCGGCTGTCGGACAAGGACGTCGCGCTGGACCGCAGCATGATCCCGCTCGGCTCGTGCACCATGAAGCTCAACGCCACCGCCGAGATGGAGCCGATCACCTGGCCGGAGTTCGCCGAGCTGCACCCGTTCGCGCCCGCCGAGGACGCCGAGGGCCTGCTGTCCGTGGTCGGAGACCTGGAGGCGTGGCTGGCCGAGGTCACCGGGTACGACGCGGTGTCGTTGCAGCCGAACGCGGGCAGCCAGGGCGAGTTCGCGGGCCTGCTGGCGATCCGCGCCTACCACCGCTCGCGGGACGAGGCGCACCGCGACGTGTGCCTGATCCCGTCGTCCGCGCACGGCACGAACGCCGCGTCCGCCGTCATGGCCGGTATGCGCGTGGTCGTGGTGAAGTGCGACGACAAGGGCAACATCGACCTGGACCACCTGCGGACCACGGTCCACGAGCACCGCGACGACCTCGCCGCGATCATGCTCACCTACCCGTCGACGCACGGCGTGTACGAGGACACCGTGCGCGAGGTGTGCGGCCTGGTGCACGACGCGGGCGGCCAGGTGTACGTGGACGGCGCGAACCTCAACGCGCTGATCGGCCTCGCCCGGTACGGCAAGTTCGGCTCGGACGTCTCGCACCTGAACCTGCACAAGACGTTCTGCATCCCGCACGGCGGCGGTGGCCCCGGTGTCGGCCCGATCGGCGTGCGGTCGCACCTCGCGCCGTTCCTGCCCAACCACCCGCTCCAGCCGTCGGCCGGTCCGGAGACCGGTGTGGGCCCGATCAGCGGCGCGCCCTGGGGCTCGGCGTCGATCCTGCCGATCTCGTGGGCGTACGTGCGGATGATGGGCGGCGACGGCCTGCGCCGGGCGACCCTGACCGCGGTCGCGGCGGCCAACTACGTGGCCCGCAGGCTGGACGAGCACTTCCCGGTCCTCTACACGGGCGAAGGCGGCTTCGTCGCCCACGAGTGCATCCTGGACCTGCGACCCATCACCAAGGCGACCGGCGTGACCGTGGACGACGTGGCCAAGCGGCTGGCGGACTACGGCCTGCACGCGCCGACCATGTCGTTCCCGGTGGCGGGCACGCTGATGGTGGAGCCGACGGAGAGCGAGGACCTCGCCGAGATCGACCGGTTCATCGACGCGATGATCGCGATCAAGGGCGAGATCGACCGGGTCGGCTCGGGCGAGTGGCCGGCCGACGACAACCCGCTGCGCAACGCCCCGCACACGGCCGCGGCCGTCACCGGCGAGTGGGACCACCCGTACAGCCGGGAGGTGGCGGTGTTCCCGGTGGGCACGTCCGCGCCGAAGGCCTGGCCCCCGGTGCGCCGCATCGACGGTGCCAAGGGCGACCGCAACCTGGTCTGCTCCTGCCCGCCGGTCTCCGCCTACGGGAGCTGACCTCGGAGTGGGGCCGGCGGGTGCTCGCGCGCCCGCCGGCTACCGGTGCGGTCGTCGGCAGAGGTCGAGCGTCTGACGGGCGAGCAGGGCCTCCCCGGTGAACACGTCGGGCGCTTCGTCCTCCAGCTCGGTGAACAGCCCGACGGCTTCGTCCGCCGCCGCGCCCGCCTCGTCCAGCTCGGTGCCGGCGGCGAGCCGCACCGCCGCGTAGATCCGCAGCGCCTGCGCGAGGGACGACCGGACGCGCAGCTCCGCCCGGCCGAACCGGCGCAACAGGGCGACGGCCGCGGCGGTGTGCGCCAGGGCCGGTTCGGACTGCCGCAGGCGGCCGTGCAGCGAGCCCATGCGGGTGAACGCGCCGGCGAGGTGGAACGTGATGGTGCCCGCGACCCGCGGGCTCGGCGGGACGACGTCGCCGCCCAGCAGTCTGAGGTAGCCGTTCGCCTCCTCGCGGTAGACCTCGATCGCCCCGGCCAGGTCGCCCGCCTCCACCAGCTCGCCGGTGCGCTGGTCGAGGAGCGCGGCGGCCAGGTCGAACGCCCCGTCGGCGCTGAAGTCGAACGTCGGGATGTCCAGCCGCCGTGCCTCGCGGGTCAGCGGGTGCTGGTCGGGCGGACCCGACGGAGGGCCTCCGGCGAGCCGTTCCCCGGCTTCGGCGTGGCCCACGACGGCGGCTCGCCGGTACCAGTCGCGCGCGGTCCGGTGGTCGCCCCCGCGTGCTTTGAGGTCGCCGAGCCGGACCATCGCGTCCAGGTGACCGGACTCGGCGGCCCTGGTGAGGCTCGGTTCGGCCTTGTCCGGGGTGCCCTGGTCGTCGAGCAGCGCGCCGAGACCGTAGTCGCCCTCGACGTCGCCCAGTCCGGCGACTTCGCGGTACCACTCCTCGGCCGCGTGCTCGTCGCCCTGCCGGACGAGCAGGCCGGCCAGGCGGATCATCGCGTTCGGCGCACCCGCCAGCGCGCCCCGGTGGTACCAGTCCTTCGCCTCGGCGAGCCGGCCCTGCCGTTCGCACAGCGCGCCGAGGTCGAACAGGGCGGCCGTGACGCCGTGGTCGACGGCTTCGCGCCACCGGCGTTCCGCTTCCGCCGGACGTGACCCGACGACCAGCCGGCCGAGGTCGACCATGGCGTAGGCGTGCCCCGACCGGGCGGCCTTCCGGTAGTGGCGCCTGGCTTTGCGGTGCTTGCCCTCCTCGGCGTACCGGACGCCGCGCCGGAACAGCGCGTCGGTGTCGACGGACCGCCCGGTGCGCCGGTACCACCGCTGTGAACCGGGTTTCAGGGCCTCCAGCCGGGCCACGGCCGAGGCGAGTTCCCGTTCGTGGGTGAGCGGGTCGACGGCGGCGAGCCGCCGGTAGATCGCCACCGCCTCCTCCAGCGGCTGGGCGTCGCCGGTCAGGTGGCCGAGGTTGGCCAGGGCGTCGGCGAGCGCCGGCCGGTGCGCCTTGGGGTGCTCCGAGACCAGTTCGCGGTACCGGACGACGGCTTCTTCGGCCGCTGCCCGGTCGTGGGCCAACGCGCTGAACGTGACCAGCGAGCGGGCCAGTGCGGGGCGGTGGGCGCGGGAGTTGCGGCGGACGAGGTCCTGGTTGACCGCGACCGCTTCCCGGGCGGCGGCCAGTGCCTGCTGCGGTCCGGCTCCGGTCGGGTGGACCGTCGGCGTGGTCGGGGCACGCCCCGGTCCGGCGGTGGCCTCGGCGCGGCGGGTGCAGGCCAGTCCTTGTTCGCGGTGGCCCAGCGCGGTCAGCCACCGGCCGAGGTCGGCGAGGGCTTCGGTGGGGTCGCCCAGGTCCGGGAGCGCCCGCCAGGCGGCCCGCACGGCGTCTTCGAGGCGGCCGGCGTTGGCGAGTCGCCTGCCGAGGACCTGTAGCCGGAGGGGGTCGTCGGTCGTGACGCGTTCGGTGACGGCGGCCATGCCGACGTCCAGGTCCACGTCGGAACCGGGTGGGAAGGTCGACTCCACGGCTCGCAGTGCGGCGTCGTCGACCGGCGTCGCGGCCAGGGCTTCGAGTGCGGCGCCGCCCTCGCGGACGGCGACCTCGGGGTGGGCGTGCAGCAGGTCGGCGATCCGGGGCACGACGTGCGGCCAGCGCTCGGCGGCGGCGGTGAGCACGGTGAGGGTGCGGCGGTTGGCCGGTGTGCCGTCCAGTTCGAGCGCCGCCAGGGCGGTGAGCAGGGTCGGGGTCCACGGTTCGGCGTCGAAGCCGCGGGCCCGGTGGCCGGGCAGCAGCAGGGCCAGGAAGTCCTCCGCGAGCCGGTCGGGGTAGAGCGGTTCGAGGACCTCGGTCGGGTTGTGCGGCGGGTAGCACGAGCGGTGGTCGCGCAGGGTGCTCGCGGACGAGGGGAGTCGCAGGCCGTCGAGCAGCGCCTCGCCCCGGTGCCCCGGGACGGGGCCGGCCAGGACCGCGGCGGCCACCACGCGCTGCAGGTCGGCCGGGTCGGTCCGGAAGCCGTCCCGCTCGGCCAGTTCGCGCCAGCCGCGGTGTTCGCGGCGCAGCAGGTAGGCGGCCATGCCCTCGGGGTCGGTGGGCACGCCGGTCGTGCGCTCGCGGGCCTCCATGACGGTGACCAGCGCGGCCATGTGCAGGGTGAGCACGGAACCGAAGGCGCGGCCGGACAGCGACGTCGGGGGCCCGTCGGACGTCGGCGCGCCCAGCACCTCGCCGAAGCGGTCGCGGGCCGTGGTGAAGGCCGGTGCGCGGTCGTGCTCGGCGAGGGCGTCCAGGGGGAGCGCGTCGACCTGCCAGCCCAGGTTCTCCGCCTTGCCCGCGACGGCCTGCCACCAGCCGGCCGTGCGGGCGATCAGCAGCACGCGGGCGCGGCCGTCCCGGTCCGCCAGGCCCTCCAGCAGCGCGGCCAGGTGCCGGTACGGCCAGCGGTCGGCGTAGTCCACCAGCACCAGCACGTCTCCGGCGGGCTTCGCCGCCGAGCCGGGGGAGTCGCGGGCCGCGAACACCGCCCACCCGGCGTCGCCGGACAGCTCGGCGAACCGGGCGGCGAGCCGGGTCTTGCCCTGCCCGCCCGGCCCGTGCAGCAGGAGCACCGACAGCCTCGGGTTGGCGTCCCGCCACGAGGCCAGCTCGCGCAGCTCACCGGCCCGCCCGCCGAACGGCACCACCCGCCCGGCCGCGTTCAGCAGCAGGCTGGGCTGCCGGTGGGGGACGGCGGGCAGCGGGGTCGGGACGGCCGACCACGGCTCGATCCGGAACGGCGGTGGTGGTCCGAAGTGGACGTCGCCGTAGATGTCGCGGGCCTGCACGACGTTGCCGTGGACGTCTTGGACGTGGTTGACGACCGGTCCGTCTGGTACTTCCCCCAACCCCGCACCTCCCGCAGCAGTACACCTGCCGCGGCTTCGGCTCTCAATAGCCCGGGTGGCTGCATCCGGGCAGGCCGGAGGCGGTCGTGCACCGCGTGTGCCGCACCGGTCGGCGCCACCGCGGCGACTCCGTGGCCGACCGGACGGGCTTCAGGCCGACAGCAGCTGCGCCAGCGCCGCGTCCACCCCGCGCCCGTCGTCCACCACCGACAGCGTCCCGCCCGTCGACCGGGTGAGTTCGCCCAGCGGCTGCCGCTCCGGGGCCGGGCCGATGGCCAGCACGCTGATCGCGATGTCCTTGCCCTCCTGCTTGAGCCCCTTCAGCTCCGCCTTCAGCTGGTCGAACGTCAGCCCGCCGTCGTTGGCCCCGTCGGTGAGCACGATGATCCGGTTCCGCTTGCCCGGCTGGTAGTTCTCCAGCGTCTTCGAGTACAGCGCCACCAGGCTGGTGTAGAGCTGGGTCGCGCTCTGCGGGCGCAGGGCGCCCACCCCGTCCAGCAGCTGCTGCTTCTGCCCGGTGACCGGTCCGGTGGCCACCAGCTGCCGGTAGGGCTTCTCGCCGTCCAGCGACCGGGAGAACTCCCACAGCCCCAGCGAGCCCGACACCGACCGGTTGACCTGACCGGACAGCGCGTCCTTCACCCAGGTCATGCGCGACTTGCCGTCGCCGCCGGGCTCCTCCATCGACTTGGACGTGTCCACCAGCACGGTGACCACCTGGCCGTCGTCGGCGGTCGCCCACGCGGCGGAGATCTGCTGGGTGGTGTTGGCGTCGGCGGGCACCAGCTTGTCGGTCATGGTCGCCCAGCGGATGCCCGGCGACGGCTTGGGCCGCTCGGTGGTCGCGTCCACCCGCAGGCCCGCCACGGCCAGCGCCTTCTGCTGCTCGGCCTCCAGCAGGAACTCCCGGAACTCCTGCGACGCCCGCACCTGCGCCTCGCCCACCCAGTCGCCCGCGAGCGGCACGAACGGGAAGTCCGCGACCGGGGACGGACCGCCCGGCGCCACCCCGTAGAGCGGCTGCAACGGCGGCGTGCCGCTGTCCTTCCCGGTGTTGTGCCGGTACAGGTCGACCTCGAACACCGGCACCGCGCTGAAGCCCGGCCCGTTGACCGCCGGCTTGTCGGCCAGCAGCGACAACGCGCCCCACGTGGTGGCGGGTGTCTGCGCGGGCTTGGACGCGGTGAGCCTGCCCAGGGTGGCCTTGACCGGGTCCAGCGCCAGCACGTCGGTGGTCACCGGGCCCTTGCCGTCCGGGCTCGCACCGGCCAGCGCGGACTGGATCGCCATCGCGGTCGCCGCGTTCGTGGCCGGGTCGGGCATGGCGACCTTGAAGTCGCCCCACTCCGGCTTGCCGAGCCGGGTCCAGCCGCCCGCCGCCGACGTCACCTCCGGCAGGTCCGTCCAGCGGAACCCGACGCCCGCCTGCAACGCCTGCGCGCCCTCCTGGGGCAGCGCCAGCAGCACCGGGCTGGCCGCGATGGACACCGGCTGCGCGCCCAGCAGCGCGCGGTTCTGCGCGGCGAGCCGGTTCGCCCACAGCATCGAGTCGGTGACCCACGCGTGCGGGCGTTCGCCGATCTTGGCCTCGTCCCAGCCCTGGGTCAGGCCCTGGAGCACGACCTCGGAGTCGATGGACTGCACCTCGACCCGGATGCAGTGGTCGTAGACGACCGGGCGCTGCTCGCTCCACGACTCGGCGACGTGCCGCACCGCTTCGGCGACACTGGGCGTCGCGGCGATCCGCAGCAGCGCTTCGCCCTCCCGGCAGTCACCGGCCTGGGCTTCCGCCCGGCGTTCCACGACACCGCCCACCCACGTCCAGGCGAGGTACCCGAGGACCAGCAGGGCGACCACGCCGACGATCGCGACGGGCCACGTGGCGATTCCGCGCCGCACCTTCGTCCGCAGCGCGCGATGTCGAGACATCGTCTTCCCTCTCAACGTCGACTACGGCTGGCGAATCCCGACCGGCGTCACGCTAACAGGTGAAGTCTGGGGAACGGGTGAAGTGACGTTGTGTTATCCGAAGGTGACGGGAGGCGCGAGAAAAGTCCGGGTGAGCTCGATTAGCGCAATCCGCAGCGGTGCGGCGGCTTCGGCGAACGCGCTCTGTCGCCGCACGTATTCGGCGCGTCCATCGGCGGTCTCGATCGGCACCGGCGGGTAACCGAGTGCGCGCAAATCGTAAGGGCTGGCGCGCATGTCGAGTTCGCGGACCGCGAGAGCGAGTTCGAAGCAGTCCGCCATCAGGTCCGACGGCGTGGCCGGATCGAGCTTGTAGCACCACTTGAACAGGTCCATGGACACGTGCAGGCAGCCCGGCTGCTCCATGCGGACCTGCGTCTCCCGGGTGGGCTGGACGACGTTCAGCGGACGCGCCTCGGGCGTGAAGAACCTGAACGCGTCGAAGTGGCTGCACTGGACCTTCTGCGCTTCCACCACGGCGTCCGTGCCCGCACCACCCAGCCGCAACGGCCACGCCTCGTGCCGCACCCGGTCGGACCGGTAGACCATCGCCCACTCGTGCAGGCCGAAGCAGCCCAGGCGCGGGGCGCGGGAGGCGGTGGCGGTGAGCAGCCGGTGCACGAACTCGACGGTGCTCGCGCGTTCCCGGGCGAAGGCCTCGACGTCCAGCGTCACACCGTCGTCGGTCTGCTTGTACGCGGGCCGGCGCAGGTACTCCTTCGCGGCGTCGCCGGCGAGGACGACGTTCGGCCCGGGGTGCCAGCGCTCCAGCCGCGACGGGCGGTGCGAGTAGTACGAGAACAGGAAGTCCAGCACCGGGTGCTTCTCTCCGCGCGCCCTGCGCTCGTGGTGCGGGACCGTCCAGGCGCGGACGCGCTCGGTGTGGGCGTCCCGGAGCGCGGTCCACTCGGCTTCGGGCAGGACACGCACCCCCCTACCGTACTTCCCCCCGCACCAGCGCCAACCCGAGGCCGGTGCGCAGCGAGACCACCTCGCGGCCCTCGCGGCGGCTCACCGCCAGGCCGGTGGCGCGCAGGACGTTCAGGTGCTGGGAGACCGCGCCGACCGTGACGCCCAGGCGGGTGGCCAGTTCGGAGACCGTGCTGGGGCGTTCGAGCTCGCGCAGCAGGCGGGCGCGGGTCGGGCCGATCAAGCGGGCGAGGGCGTTGTCGACGGGGGTGGCCGAGCGTTCCCACAGCGAGCCGAAGCCGTGCGCGGGGTAGCAGAGCGCGAGGCGGACGGGGCTGTTGCGCAGGTAGACGTCCGGCCAGATGAAGGCGGAGGGGATCAGCACCAGGTCCCGCTTGCCGACGGGCACGTGGTCGCCGTGCACGTCGAGGCCGGCGTCGCCGTAGCCGACGTCCTGGTGCAGCTCGGCGAGCACGGTGGGTCCGCCCGCTTCCACCAGCCGGCGGCCCCGGCGTTCGATGTCGCCCTGCAGGACGCCTTCGAGCCGCGACCAGACCGGGGCGATGATCGCGTCGTGGACGGCGGCGAGGCGGTCGCAGATCCGCGCCAGGGCTTCGGCGTGGTTCTCCAGCAGCGGGCGGAAGCGCGGCACGTCGGGCAGCGCGGCGGCGATGCGGGCGGGCTTGGCGACCCTGGGCAGCCAGCGCAGCTCCTCGTCCATGCCGATCGACCGGATGCCGGGCGTGGGGATCAGGAACTCGGGCACCACCGGCATGGTGACCAGGGCGGTCAGCAGCGTGGGGTCCTCGCCGAGGTCGGTCGTCCTGCGCTCGGCCCAGGCGGCCCAGCGCTGGTGGACCGGGAAGTAGCCGGGAGCGGCGAGCACGCGCAGGGCGGCCACGGTCTCCCACAGCGGCGATACGGCGAACCGGAGAGCCATGCTTTATCCCACACTAAAAAGTTCGCGCTCGCCAACCGGATTGGCAGGGTTGCGGGCATGTCCAGGGGGTGGGTGCGGCTGCAGGCCGTCGCGGTGTCGGGTTCGGTTGCCGAGGGGTTGATGCTGACGGCGTTGCCGTTGGTGGCGCTGTCGATCACGAATGATCCGGTGCAGGTGTCGTTGGTCAACATCGTCGGGCAGGCGCCGTGGCTGCTGTTCTCGTTGTTCGCCGGTGTGCTGATCGACCGGGTGCGGCGCACGACCGTGCTCGGGGTGGCCTACGTGGTGCAGGCGGGTGCGGCGCTGGTGCTGGCCGTGGCTGGGGTGGCGGGCGCGGTGAGCCTGCCGCTGCTGCTGGTGGTGGCGTTCTGCGTGACGTCGGCGCAGGTGCTCGGCGACGGGACCACCGGGGCGCTGGTGACCGATGTGGTGCCGCCGGACCGGTTCGCGGCGGCCAACACGCGGCTGATGCTCATCGACCGGGGCGCGGTCCAGTTCGTGGTGCCGCCGGCGGCCGGGTTCCTGGTGGGCGTCGGGTCCGGCGCGCCCATCGCGGCGGTGGCGGCGGCGCTGCTGGCGGTGGTGCTGACCAGGGGCCTGCCCGGCAAGGTGGTGGTCCGGCCGCGGTCGCACCCGCTGCGGGACATCGCGGACGGGCTGCGGTTCCTGGTGAGGACGCGGCTGCTGCTGTCGATCACGGTCGCGGTGGCGTTGGGTTCGTTCTCGGCCAGCGCGGGCATGGCGCTGTTCGCCCTCTACAGCTTGGAGATCCTGCACCTGGGGACGGTCCAGTACGGCGTGCTGCTCACCTGCATGGCGGCGGGGTGGGTGGCGTCGGCGTTCTTCGTGCACCGGGTGGTGGCGAGGATCGGGTACTCGTGGTCCATGCGGATCGCCCAGATCGGCATGGTGGTGACGCAGGCGATGATCGCGGTGCTGCCGCCGTGGGCGGCGGCCATCGGGTTCGTGGTGTTCGCGCAGTCGGCGATCGTGATGCTGTGGAACGTGTGCTCGCAGTCCAGCCGCCAGCGGTTCACCCCGGCCGGGCTGCTGGGGCGGGTGCTGACCAGTCACCGGGCGCTGGCGTGGGGGATGAACCCGCTCGGCGCGTTGACGGGAGGTCTGGTGGCCTCCGCGTTCGGGCTGCGGGCGGTGTGGGTGGCGGCCACCGCGATCCAGATCGGCGCGCTGACCGTCGCCTGGCTCGGCCTGTCGCCGCGCGCCTTCGCGGACGCGGAGCGGGTCGTCGCCGAGCGTCCCGACGACTCCGCGGCCGGCACCGCAGACGAAACCGCGGCCGACACCGCAGGCGACGCGGTCGGCGAGCCGACCGCCGGGAAGAGCCGCTGAACGTTCGGTTGGGGGCAGTCGTCCGGCGGGTGGACCGGGGTCCTACAGGGGCGGGACGAGGCCGGGGAACTTGCGGGCGCCGCGGCAGTGCGGGCACTCGCGCCCGTTGTCCACGGTCCGGGGCACCCCGCCGATGACGGCGGACGTCGGGTGCGCCACGAAGCCCGCGCCACCGCACAGGTGGCAGATCGTGCGGGGCTCCGAGGTCACGCCGAACAGGTCGTCCTCGTCCTCTTCCTCGTCGTCCTCGAAGTCTTCGTCTTCGGGGTCGAAGTCGTCCTCTTCGTCCTCACGCGGGTCCACGGGGGACACCGTAGCCCGGTGTCCCCCGTGCCGGCCGGTCAGGGCCGTCGACCCCTCTCGTCCACAGTGGACCGCGGACCGGTCAGCGCGACGGGTCGCGGTTGTAGAGCTTGCGGGCCCAGAAGTAGCCGCCCAGCGTGGCGAGCAGGCACCAGCCGACGGCGAGCCACCCGCTGTTCCCGATCGGCGTGCCGGTGAGCACCCCGCGCAGGGTGTCGATGATCGGCGTGAACGGCTGGTGCTGCGCGAACCAGGCCAGGCCCGGCGCCATCGAGTCGGTCGGCACGAACGCGCTGCTGATGAACGGCAGGAACTGGAACGGCAGCGAGAACCCGTTCGCGCCCTCCGGCTTGTTCGCGGCCAGCCCGCCCGCCACGGCCAGCCAGGTCAGCGCCAGCGTCAGCATGAGCAGCACGGCGATCGCGAGCAGCCAGTCGCCGAACGTCGCCCGCGGCCGGAACCCGATCAGCAGCGCAACCCCGACGACCAGCGCGAGGCTGACCGCGGTGCGGATCATGCTGCCCACCACCTGCCCGGTCAGCACGGACACCCGGGCGATGGCCATGGTGCGGAACCGGGCGATGACGCCCTCGGTCATGTCGACGTTGACGTTCACCGCCGTCCCGGCCGACCCCGCGCCGACCGCCATCACCAGGATGCCGGGCACCAGGTAGTCGACGTAGCTGCCGCCGCCGACGGTGGTGAGCATCGCGCCGCCGAACACGTAGACGAACAGCAGCATCATGAAGACCGGCATGATCAGACCGCTGATGGCCATCACCGGGTAGCGCTGGAGGTGTCGGAAGTCGCGACGCAGCATCGTCAGCGAGTCCGACACCGTGTGGGTGATCGCGGTCATCGCGGGGATCCCTCCAGGGTGGGGCGCCCGGTCAGGGCGAAGAACACGTCGTCCAGGTCGGGGGTGTGCACGGTCAGGCCGTCCGGCTCGATGGCGGCCCGGTCCAGCTCGTCCAGCAGGGTGCGCAGCGACCGCACGCCACCGTCGCCGGGCACCTGCAACGTCAGCGCGTCGTCGTCCCGGTTGGTCGAGCCGAGCGCACGGGCGGCCACGTCCAGGGCGTGCGCGTCGCTGAACCGGAGGCTGACGTGCCCGCCCGGCACCATGCGCTTGAGCTCGGCGGCGGTGCCCTCGGCGACCAGCTTCCCGCCGTCGAGCACCGCGATCCGGTCGGCGAGGCGGTCGGCCTCCTCCAGGTACTGGGTGGTGAGGAAGATGGTCACGCCCTCGGCGGCGACCAGTTCGCGGATGATCTGCCACAGCCCGTGCCGGCTGCGCGGGTCGAGCCCGGTGGTGGGCTCGTCCAGGAAGATCACCCGCGGCCCGCCGACCAGCGTCATGGCCAGGTCCAGCCGTCGCCGCATACCGCCGGAGTAGGTGGACGCGGGCTTGCGCGCCGCCTCCTCCAGGTCGAACCGCTCGAGCAGCCCGGCGGTGATCCGCCTGCCCTCCCGGCGGGGCAGGTGCCGCAGGTCGGCCATCAGCAGCAGGTTCTCCTCGCCGGTGAGCAGGCTGTCGACGGCGGAGAACTGGCCGGTCACGCCGATCACCGAACGCACCCCGTCCGGATCGGTCCGCAGGTCGTGGCCGCCGATCCGGGCCTCGCCGCCGTCCGGGGTGATCAGCGTGGACAGGATCTGCACGGCGGTGGTCTTGCCCGCCCCGTTCGGGCCGAGCAGCGAGAACACCGAACCCTGCGGGACCGCCAGGTCGATGCCGTCCAGCACGACGTGGTCGCCGAAGTTCTTGCGCAGCCCAAAGGCCGAGATGGTCATGGATTGCCCCTCAGAGGATGTGGTGGCGGAGATCAGGCGACGCGCATCGGCAGCGAGCGCACGCCCGTCATCATCGGCGACGGCATGAACGTCGGCGCCCGCTCCGGGTCGACGCGCAGGTCCGGGAACCGGTCGAGCAGGATGTCGACGGCGATCCGGCCTTCCAGCCGGGCCAGCGGCGCGCCGACGCAGAAGTGGATGCCGCGGCCGAAGCCGAGGTGCGGGTTGGGGTCGCGGGTGGCGTCGAACCGGTCGGCGTCGGCGAACCGCCGCGGATCCCGGTTGGCCGCCGAGAGCCAGACCATCACCATCCGGTCGGGCGGGATCCGCTTCCCGCCGAGCTCCACCTCCCGGGTCGTGGCGCGTGCCAGCGCCGAGAACGGGGTGAGGAACCGCAGCGACTCGTCGATCGCCACGGGCACCGCCGACGGGTCGGCGCGCAGCCGCGCCCGCTGGTCGGGATGGGCGTCCAGGCACAGCGCGGTGTTGCCCAGCAGCATGGTCGTGGTGACGTGCCCGGCGACCAGCAGCACCGTGGAGAAGTTGACGACCTCGTCGTCGTTGAGCCGTTCCCCGTCGACCTCGGCCCGCACCAGGCCGCTGATCAGGTCCTCGCGCGGGTTCTTCCGGCGTTCGACGGCGTGCGCCCGAAGGTAGTCGAGCATCGGGGCCATGCCCTCCACCTGGGCGGCGAACTCGGTCTCCAGCGTCTCCTTGTCGTCGTTCATGGAGACCCGGTCGTTCTCCGAGAACATGACGTCCACCCAGCCCCGGAACAGGTCCCGGTCGCCGACGGGCAGACCCAGCAGCTCCGCGATGACGATCACCGGTAACGGGTAGGCCAGGCCGTCGACCAGTTCGAGCCGGTCGCCGTCCACCGCCGCGTCGAGCAGTTCGTGGGTGAGCGCGGTGATCCGGGGCTCCAGGTCGGCCACCACCTTCGCGGAGAACGCCTTGCTCACCAGGTTGCGCAGCTTGCGGTGGTCGGGCGGGTCCATGTCGAGCAGGTTGCCCGCGCGCATCGACTCGTCCACCTGGACCGGGAAGATCTCGTTCACGTGCGCGGAGGAGAACGTCTTCGGGTCGCCCAGGACCGCGCACGCCTCCTCGTGCCCGTAGACGGTCCACGTCCCGGTCTCCTCGTCGAACCGGACCGGTTCGGCCGGGCGTTCGCCGCGCAGCCAGAAGTGCTCGGGGTGGATGCCCCACCGCTCGGCCAGGCTGGTCATGAGTCGTCCTCCTCGGTCGGGGTGGCGCGGCGGATCACGATGTCGCCGACGCCGGTGCGCGCGCGGACCTCTGCGGTGTCCACGGCGGAATCGGGAGCCGAAGCGGCCTCCAGGTCGTTCTGCACGGCGCCCAGCGCGGAGCGCACGTCCAGCCACGCGGCGGTGCCCGCGCGGATGCCGACCTCCAGCCGGCCGGCGCCGGTCTCCAGCACCACGGTGCCGCGCACCACCTCGTCCAACCGGACGCTGCCGTTGGCGGTCTTGGCGGTGACGTCGGCCAGCGCCAGGGTGACCGCGATGTCCCCGTTGGCGTTCTGCGCCCGCAGGTCTCCGGTGACGGTGCCGACCCGGATGTTGCCGTTGGAGTTGCGCACCACGGCGGTGCCGTCGACGCGCTCGACGTGCAACTGGCCGGACCCGGTCAGCACGTCGGTGTGCCCGGTGGCGTGGATGAGGTTCACGTTGCCCATGGCGGTGTGCAGGTGCGTCGACCCGGCCCGGTCCAGCGAGATGTCGCCGGTGGCGCTCCTGAACCGGAAGTCGCCGAACGTCCCTTGGGCGTACACGCTGCCCAGCGCGGTGTCGCCGCGCACGCTGGAGCCGGTGGGCAGCTCGATGGTGATGTCGACCGCGCCGCCCTTGAAGCTGAACATGCCGCGCAGCTTGTTCGTCTTGATGACCAGCCGGCCGTCCTGGAAGTCGACGCGGGTCTGCTCGGCGGCCTTCACGTCACCGGTGCGGTCCGGGTTGGCGGGGCGGACGTCGACCACGGTGTCGGTGCGGTCGCCGGCGGTGATCCGGGTCTCGCCCATCACCAGTTCGAGCGTGGCGGTGATCGGGCCGGGCGTGGCGAAAACGGGCATGGCTGTCCCCTGGTAGTGGGCGTGTCGGGTGTCGGTGCTGGTAGGAGGGTTAGCGCACCCAGCCGGTGTAGCGCTGGCCGACGTTGGGGGTGGGCTGGCGCGCGCCCGCGTCGAGCGCGGCGGACGCGGCCCGGACGAGCCACGCGTTGACCGAGATGCCGGTCTTGCCGGCGGCTTCCTCGACCCGCAGCTTCAGGTGCTCGGGGAGGCGGAGGTTGATGCGCGTCATGGCGCTGTCGTCGTCGACGGGCGGTGGCGGCGGCGTGGGGTCGGGCCGCTCCTGGAACGCCGGCTCGGCGGGCGGGGTCAGCACGACGAACTCGGGGTCGCGGCCGCGCAGCCGCACGTCGACCGAGCCGGGGGCCAGGTCGCGGGTGATCTCGGACGCCGCCGCGGACAGGGCTTCCAGCAGCGTCAGCCGGGTGGCGGACTCGACCTGGGTGGTCAGCCGCTGGGCGAGCGTGCCGGCGTCCTCGCCGATGGCCTCGGCGGCCATCGCGAGCTCGCGGCGGAGGTTGTCGACGAAGGGCGTCAGATCCATGGCATCACTATGGCAGTGTCGTGATGCCATGGCAAGCGTTCCGTGGTGCCAAGTTGTGCCACAGTGGCTCAGGGGGTGGCCTCGGTGGCGTTCGCCCAGGTCAAGCCTCCTGTGCGGCCAGTATCACTACAGCTCCCGTCGCACGTGAGTGCCGTCGCGCACGGTTCCCACGTACTCCTCCACCAAGTCCTCCAGCGCCACCACGCCGAGCACCGACCCGTCCGCCGCCACCGCCCGCGCCAGGTGGCTCTGGGCCCGGCGCAAGGCCGCCATCGCCTCGTCCAGCCGCGCGTTCACCGGCACCTCCGGCAGCCCCCGGATCCGACTGCCCGGCACCTGCGTGGACGGGTCGGCGTCCGCCAGGTCCAGCACGTCCTTCACGTGCAGGTACCCGACCAGTCGCCCGTCGTCGGCCACCGGGAACCGGGAGAACCCGGTCGCCGACACGGCGTCCTCCACCTCGCCCATGGTGGGCCGCGCGGACACCGACCTGATCCGGTCCAGCGGCACCAGCACGTCCGCCACGGTCCGCTCGGTGGACGACAGCGTCTGCGCCAGCCGCCGGTGCTCGGAGTCCTCCAGCAGGCCTTCCTGCCGGGACTGCGCGATCAGCAGCGCCAGCTCGTCCCGGGTGTACGCCGACTCCAGCTCCTCCTTCGGCGTCACGCCCATCAGCCGCAGCACGGCCGTCGCGACCACGGTGAACCCGCGCAGCAGCGGCGCGACCAGCCGGCAGAACCAGTAGTGCGCGGGCACCAGCCACAGCGCGGTGCGCTCCGGCCCGGCGATGGCCAGGTTCTTCGGCACCATCTCGCCCAGCACGGTGTGCAGCGCCACCACGATCACCAGCGCCAGCGCGAACGCCACCCCGTGCAGCACGGCCTCCGGCAGCCCCAGCACCTTGAACGGCCCCTCCAGGATCGAGGCCACGGCCGGTTCGCCCAGCGCGCCCAGGCCCAGCGAGCACAGCGTGATGCCGAGCTGGGCACCCGCGATGAGCAACGGCAGCTCACGGCCCGCCCGGATCACCACGCGCGCCCGGGAGCTGCCCTGGTCGGCCAACCCCTCCAGGCGGTCGCGCCGGGCGGTGATGATGGCGAACTCGGCGCCGACGAAGAACGCGTTGCCCGCCAGCAGCAGGAAGATCACCAGGATGCTCACCGCGCCACCGCCGACGGGGACTCGACCCGCAGCTCGGCCACCCGGTGCCGGTCCATCATCATCACCGTGATCCGCCAGTCGTCGACCCTGATCTCGTCACCCACGTCCGGGATGCGCCCCAGCCGGGCCAGCACCAGGCCGGCCAGCGTCTCGTAGTCGCCCGACGGCATCCGGAACCCGGTCGCCTCGAACACCTCGTCGTCGCGCAGCAGACCGGACATGATCCACCGGTCCCGGCCGAGCTGCCGGACCGGCGCGCCCTCCCGCCGGTCGTGCTCGTCGCGCACGTCGCCGACGATCTCCTCGACCAGGTCCTCCAGGGTGACCAGGCCGGCGGTGCCGCCGTACTCGTCCACCACCAGCGCGGTCTGCAACCCGGACGCGCGCAGCCGGTCCAGCAGCGCGTCGCCCTCCAGCGTCTCCGGCACGGTCTGCACCGGCCGGGTCAGCGCCGAGACCGGCGTGGTCGCGCGTTGCGAGCGGGGCACGTTGAACGCCTGCTTCACGTGCACGATGCCGCGCACCTCGTCCAGGTCGCCGTTGTAGACCGGGAACCGGGAGAACCCGGTCTCCCGGGCCTTGGCCAGCAGGTCCAGCACGGTCGCGTCCGCGGGCAGCGACTCGACCTGCACGCGCGGCGTCATCAGCTCGTCGGCGGTGCGGTCGCCGAACCGCAGCGAGCGGTCCAGCAGGGTCGCCGTGCCCGCGTCGATGGTGCCGTGCTCGGCGCTGGAGCGGACCAGCGCGCCCAGCTCCTGCGGCGACCGCGCGGACGCCAGCTCCTCGGCCGGCTCCACGCCCAGCCGGCGCACCAGCCAGTTCGCCGCGCCGTTGAGGCCGGTGATCAGCCAGCGGAACACCGCGGAGAACCCGGCCTGGATGCCCGCGACGGCCCGCGCGGTCTCCAGCGGCTTGGCGATGGCCAGGTTCTTCGGCACCAGCTCGCCGAACACCATGGACAGCGCGGTCGCCACGGCCAGCGCGATGATCAGCGCCACCGGGTCCACCGCGGGCTCCGGCACCCCGAGCCCGGACAGCGCGGGGGAGACCAGTTCGGCGATCGCGGGTTCGGCGATGTAGCCGGTGATCAGCGTGGTGAACGTGATCGCCAGCTGCGAGCCGGACAGCTGGAACGACAGCGACCGGTGCGCCTTCTGGACGGTGTGCGCCTTCGCGTCACCGACCGCGGCGACGTGCGACTCGACCGTGCTGCGCTCCAGCGCGGTCAGCGAGAACTCGGCCGCGACCGCGATGAACGTGCCGATGGTCAGCGCCACGACGGCGACCAGGCCCAGCAGGCTGAGCAGGATTCCGGTCACCGGGCACCCCGTTCGGGGGCCGGGTCTTGAGGGGAGCCGGGTGTCGGACCCGGCTCGGTACTGTGACCAGGCGATCGCGCGTCGCGCACGGAAGGGCTCACTCCTCGACGGGGTGGTCGGACTGCGGGTCCAGTTTAGAGAGTCGACGCGGGTCGGCGCAGGCCGGTTCCGCTCGGTGACGAAGTGCTCGCCCTGAGTACCACCTCGCCGGTCACCCGGACCGTGCGCGGTGCGCGCCCCACCTCGTCCAGCACCAGCCGCGCGGCCCGTTCACCCATCTCCCAGCGGCAGCCGGACCGTGCTCAGACCGGGTGTGAGGTCGCACAGCGTCGGGATGTCGTCGAAGCCCGCGAGGGACACGTCGTCGGGCACCCGCACGCCGTGCTCCCGCAGCGCCGCCACCGCGCCCGGGGCCATCACGTCGTTCACGACGAACACGCAGGTGGTCCGGTCTCGGCGGCGAGCAGGTCGGCCACGGACGCGTGCCCGCCGTCCCTGGTGAACCCGCCGTGCACCACGTTGGCGTCGGGCAGCGCCACGCCCGCGTCGGCCAGGCCCGCCTTGAACCCGGCCGGCCGGTCGCGTGCCGCCAGCAGGTCCGGCGGACCGGCCAGCACGGCGAACCGTTCGTGGCCGAGCCCGGCGAGCGCGCGGGCCGGCGCCCGCGCACCGGCCCGGTTGGCGGGCACCACGGTGTCCACGCCGAGCTTGGCCCGGGACACGCACGCCACCCGTCCGCCTGACCTGTGAACGCGGCGATCTCCTCGGCGAGCCTGCCCGCGGCGTTCCGGTCGGTGGTGCGGCTGCCCGCGATGACCAGGGCCCGTGCCCGGTGCGCGCGCAGCGCGTCGACCAGCTGCACCTTGAAAGCGCTCTCCGGACCTCCGGCACCCAGCCGCCTACTCCGGCACGGCCCGAAGAGTTACGGCATGGCAGTGCCTTGGAACGTCGGCGCATCCGGGAGGCAAGGGCAACAGTCGGCTGTCGGGCGTGGAGACCGGTCGTGGACGGCGGCCACGGCCGGCCTCCTACCCGCCCCTGACAGCGCCACCCACCCCTGCGGACCGGGGCGAGCAGGGCTCAGCGGGGCAACTCCCGTCCCGCTGCCAGCAGCCGGAGCGTGCTGACCGACGGGACGAGGGCGTACAGCGCGCCCGTCGTGCGGACGTACCTCTCGAACGTCAGCGTGGCCTTGACGTCCGACGTCTCGAACCGTGCCTCACCGGCACCGCCGATCACCGGGTCGGTGCCGGTGGGTGCGCCGTCCTCGCCACCGGCGAAGTGCGGGTTCCCGGCCCAGACCCGTTGCTGGAACTCGAACTGCTCGCGGATCGACGTGCAGTGGGCCACGAACAGCAGCCCGCGCTCGGCCCGCGGGTCCTGCTCGTACGGCGGACCGAACGGGATACCCCGCCGCAGGATCCGCCGCTGACGGGGGTTGCGGAACGTGAACGACCGGGGGTTGGTCTTCCGGACGTGGGCCGGGCAGGGCGTCAGCAGGCCGCGCGGGTCGTCCGCGTAGTCGAAGTCGTTGCGATCCGGCCCCAGCCCCGCCGCCTCGTCGACCGGCGAGGCCAACGGCCGCCCGTCCTTGTGCCGTCCGATCAGCATCGCCCCCATCGAGTCGGAGGTGACGCCGAGGACGCGGGCGTGCTCCTCGACGGCCTCCTCCCACCCCCGCACGTCCTGGGTGAGCCGACGGATGACCTGGATCGACCCGTCCCGCAACCACCGGGCGGTCCGCCCGTCCTCGTCGCCGCGCTCGGTCTGGTAGCCGAACACGAACTCGCCGGGGTTGACCAACAACGCCCCCGCGTGCCCGAACCGGTGCCCTTTCCGGTCCGGGTCCTCTTCGTGGAAGCCGCGGATCCCGGGCTGCGAGATCCCGTCCTTGTACCCGAAGTGCTCCCGCCCCCGGTGCGCTCCGGGCAGCGTCCCGGCGTTCTCCTGGTAGACCTTCGTGACCCCGAGCAGGTCGTCCAGCAGGTCGAGCAACGTGTCGACGGCCTGCAACCGCTCCTCGGTGTCCGACGCCAACGTCACCACGGCGTGGATCTGCTGCGCGTCCCGCCCGAACCGCCACTCCTCCGGGTCGTCCCCGTTGACCGCGCAGCGAGCCTCGGCACCCTGGACCAACTCCGCATCCCGAACCCGCAGGTCCCGCTCGACCGCCTCGGGGTTCACCGCCAGCTTGGCGAACCCGGCGGGTGTCAGCGAGAGGTTCGTCCAGGTGGCTTTCAGGCTCTGCGGATCAGCCCCGAACATCGCCCGGCCCAACGAGAACGCCTCGTTGAAGTCCTCGACGTCAGCGGTGACCGAGATGTGCCCCAACATCGCAGCCAACCACGTCCGCCCCAACCGCCCGTCGGTGAACCGGACGAACCGGAACTGCTGGTGGTCCTTGTTGAAGGCGGCCAGCACATTCCCCTGGATCTCCCGCGACCCCCGCAACGGCGGCCGGACACCCCGCCGCTCAGCGTGCAGGTGCAGCAGTTCGGTCATCCCGCGACCCCATTCCCCCGAATGTCGTCACCACAGAAGACCACACAGAGTCCTGCGAGATACACGGATCGTGGTGATCTCCCGCACAACCCCCGTTCGTACCAGCGCAGCCCAAGCAGAGCGTCGGCCAGCGCGCCCAATCACGCGACGTCGCCTCCCACACACCCCGCCCACGGCTCGTACCCCCACGCACACCCCGCCGGCCGGCTGCGCCTTACGAGCACCTTGCTAGTCGGCCGCGCGCCCCGCGCTGTTCCGCAGGCCGCGCACCCCGCGCTCTTCTGCGGGCCGCGCGCCCCGCGCACACCTCTGCCCTGCGTGTCATCCCCGTATGGCCTGCGCGCCAGCGAACCGCATGTGTCAAGGGCAGATCGGTCGCGCGACCACGGCACCCGCCTTCACGATCTGCCCTTGACGCATGTGGTTGTCTCCGACCAGGCCATACGGGGAGGACACGCAGACCACCGCCCTCCAAAGCTCGAAGAGCTTTGAAGGGCTTTTGGAGAGATCCTTGGCGGTCTGCCCGTCCGGCGAGGACGCCCTTCAAGCAGGCAAATCCCCACCACCGCGCGCTTCGCAGGCGTCCCCCCAATCAGAACGCCCCCCGACAACCACCCAACCACACAGGTACGACATCCTCAGCCCCCACTGAAACCCCGATAACCCGCCGCCTCATCCACCCAGCCCACGACGCGCTAATCTCCAACACCCAGCCCACGACGCGCTAATCTCCAACACCCAGACCCGCCACGCGCTAATCTCCAACACCCAGACCCGCCACGCGCTAATCCTCACCCGCCCAAGGCCGCGACGTGCCAATCCTCAACACCGAGTCATACAACGTCCGTCCCAACCCAGCCCGAGCCCGCAAAGCCGGGTGCGTAGCGCTGTAATTCTCGGCGTTCCCCGCCTGATCCCCCCTGAACCGCCCTGAAGCGAACAACGCGTAAGTGATCACCGCCCGCCCCGAGGCATCGAACACGATCCCGGCCTCATTGCGCCCATCCGCGAACCACCCGGCCTTGGTGGCAACGTTCAACCGCTCCGCCGAAGACAGGTTCAACCGAATTCCGTCCGTGAACGACGTCAACGACCGCAACACCGTCAACAGATGAGTCGTAGACGTCTCCGACAGCAACTCACCCTTCACCAACTCCTGCAACAACGCGAACGTCTCACGAGCCGTCGTCGTCCCCAAGAAGAACCGGTTCGGATTCGCCACCGGCACGACCTGCGTGTGCGCGAAACCCTTCCCGCGCAGGATCTCGTTCAGCTCCGACGCCGGACAAACCAGCCCGCACAACCGCACCGCCGTGTTGTCCGACACCGTCAGCAACGCGGCCAGCGCATGTCCCACGGTCACCGACGACGGATAAGCCCCGTCCAGCGCGAAAATCCCGTCCGTGTCCCGGATGACGGTCGACGCCGTCACATCCACCCGCTGATCCAGCGTGACCAACCCGCGGTCGACCTTGTCCAGCACCGCGACCGCCACCGCGACCTTGTTGACGCTGTACGCCTCGACCACGCGATCGGGCTCGTCCTCCACCGCCGGCTCCACCACGCCGTCCGCGTCGGCCACGCCGATGTAGGACGACCACCTGCCACCCGCCCACCACGTCTCGCGCTGGTACTTCCGCGCGATCTTCCGCGCGATCTTCCGCCGGGCCGGCCCGGCGGTGGCCGGGATCAGCGCCATGTGTTCCCCAATCAGCAGAGATGCCCGCGGCTACTACGCCGCTGATCGCCTCCACGCTGCCTCTGACCGGTGTAACGCAGTGCGCCGATCCAACCAGCAGTAACCTGCCGACATGGGCGAAGGGGTATTCCTCATCACGGGGGCTTCCCGCGGGATCGGGCTGGCCACCGCGCAGCTGGCGGCCGAGGCGGGATATCGGCTGGTCTTGACCGCGCGGGACGTCGACAAGCTGGCCGAACCGGCTGCCCGGCTGGGCGGACCGGACCGGGTGTGGGTGGCGGCCTGCGACGTGCGGGCGTGGGAACAGCTCGCCGCGCTGGTCGGCCGGGTCGAGGAGGAGTGGGGGCGGTTGGACGTGGTGTTCGCCAACGCGGGCACCAGCGTCGTCACCTCGTTCACGTCCTCGCAGGGCGCGCCGCCCTCGCAGTGGACCGACATGGTCCTCACCAACGTCTGCGGGCCGGCCTTCACCGCGCGGGCCGCGCTGCCCGCGCTGATGCGCAGCGGCGGCCACCTGGTGCTGACCGGCTCGGCGGCCGGCCGGGGCGTCCGGCCGGGCAACCTGTACGCGGCCACCAAGTGGGCCGTCACCGGACTCGCCCAGGCGATCCGCGCCGAGTGCGTCGGAACGGGCGTCCGCGTGACACTGGTCCAGCCCGGCCTGACCGACACGGGCGGCATCCCGGCATCCAGGCTCGGCGACCCGAAGCTGGCTCCCGCCGACGTGGCGAGGGCCGTGCTGTACGCGGTGTCCCAGCCGTCCACTGTGGACGTCAACGAGATCCTGGTGCGCCCGGCGGGTCAGGACGCGTACCGGTGAGCTTCCCGGCGACCGCGGCCAGCGCCTCCCGCACTCCACCGGACGCGTCCAGCGTGTAGTCGGCCGCCACCAACAGCAGGTCGGCCGCGATGGGCTCGATGGTGTTCGCGCGCAGGTGCACCCGGCACGTGCGCGCGGACACCGGCTCCACCTTCCCCGGCAACGCCACCATCAACCGCGCCTCCACGACGTCCGCCGGAGCCCGCACCAACGCCGTGGCCGTGAACCGGTACGGCGCACTCGCCAACGCCCGTGCCACGAACGCGGCCGGCTCCTCCGGCAGCTCCCGCGCCGGAAACCGGAGACCGATCGGCACCGGCATCCCGATCCGGTCCAGCCGGAACGTCCGCCAGTCCTGCCTGGACGGGTCGAACGCCAGCAGGTACCACTGCCGGAACGCCGTGACGAGGTTGCGCGGCTCCACCTTCCGCTCGACGCCGCGATGGGTGAACCGCACCATCTCCCGGTCCCGGCACGCCGCCGCCAGCACGCCCAGCGCCGCCGGGTCGGACACCGGCCCGCCGCCCAGCGAGATCCGCGCGATGGCCGTGCCCACCGCCCTGATCCGCCGCCGCAACCGGTCCGGCAGCACCTGTTCCAGCTTCGCCAGCGCCCGGACCGCGCTCTCGTCGATGCCGGCCACCCCGGCGGCCGTGCGCAGCCCCACCGCGACGGCCACCGCCTCGTCGTCCTCCAGCAGCAGCGGCGGCAGGTCCGTCCCGGACGACAACCGGTAGCCCCCGGCCGTCCCGGTGGTGCCCGCGACCGGATAACCCAGCTCCCGCAACCGTTCGATGTCGCGCCGCACCGTCCGGTCGGTCACCCCGAGCCGGTCCGCCAGCTCGCCGCCGGTCCACTCCCGCCGGCCCTGGAGGAGTGACAGCAGTCGCAACATCCGCGCGGGCATGTTCATTGCGGACATCCTAAGTCCTAAAGGTCGCCTACCGTCGGCCGCATGACGACATACGTGCTGATCCCCGGCGCCTGCCACGGCGGCTGGTACTACGACCCGATCGCGGCGGACCTGCGCGCCCTCGGTCACGAGGTGCACGCCCCGACGCTCTCCCGGGACGGCAACCTGGAGGACCACACCACCGAGGTCCTCGCGCTCCTCGACGACCTGGACGACGTGGTCCTGGCCGGCCACAGCTACGGCGGCATGGTGATCACCACCGTCGCCGACCGCGTGCCGGAGAAGGTCGCCGGCCTGGTCTACGCGGACGCCCTGGTGCCCGGCGACGGCCAGTCCGTGTGGGACCTGGTGAACGACCACTGGCGCGACTGGTACATCAGCGGTTCCGCCCACGACGGCCGCTCGATCGCCCCGCTGCCGTTCTTCGACAGCCGCGCCTTCGCCCACCCGCTGGCGTCCCTGATCCAACGGCCGCGCATCACCGGTGCCGTCGACAAGATCACCAACCGCTGGTACCTGCTCGCCAAGGGCACCGAGTTCAGCCCGTTCACCCAGTTCCGCGACGCCTACCAGGACGACCCGACGTGGCACGTCGTGGAAGTCGACGCCCCGCACAACATCCTCGACGGTGGCGAGGCCGCACTCCTCGAAGCCCTGAAGTCCGCCGCTTCCGCCTCGTAGTGCACCCTCGCCCCGACCCCGCAACCGTCCTCGCCCCCGACAGGCGGCCCCCGGAGCACCACGTGACCCGCCGCACATCCACCCCACCCGCGGTTGACCTCCACATAAGTCGAGGTCGCAAGCTGACCGGACAGTCGGAACGGCGTTCGGGGGATGCGATGCGTGCGGTGTGGTTGACCGGGTTCGGTGGCCCGGAGGTACTCGTGCCGGGGGACGCGCCGGATCCGGAAGCCGGTCCCGGCCAGGCGGTCGTGGAGGTCGCCTACGCCAACATCACCTTCGTGGAGACGCAGTACCGCCGCACCGGGCGGGGGCCGTTCGACCTCCGCCCGCCCGCCATCCCGGGCAACGGCGTGGGCGGCGTGGTGACCAGGGTCGGCCCCGGAGCGGACCCCGGTCTGGTCGGCCAACGGGTCGTCTCGGCCACCGGGGGCCGGGGCGGGTACGCCGAACGGGCGGCCGTGGACGCGGCGGGCGTGGTGGTCGTGCCGGACGGAGTGCCGCTGGACACCGCGGTCGCCCTGATGGCCGACGGTCGCACCGCCCTGCTGAACCTCCGCACGGTCGGCCAGGTCGCCGGGCAGCGCGTCCTGGTGCTCGCGGCGGCGGGCGGCGTCGGCACGCTGCTCGTGCAGCTGGCCAAGGCCGAAGGGGCGGTCGTCGTCGGCGCGGCCGGCGGTCGGGACAAGGGGGAGGTCGTCCGGGGGCTGGGCGCGGACGAGGTGGTCGACTACCGCGCCGCCGACTGGGCGTCGAAGGTCGACCCGGTGGATGTGGTGTTCGACGGTGTCGGCGGCGAAGCCGGGCGCACCGCGTTCGACCTGCTCGCGCCGGGCGGCCGGATGCTCAGCTACGGCCTGGCGAGCGGCGAGTGGGCGGGCATCGAGCCGGCGCGGGCCGCCGAGCGGGACGTGACGCTGGTCCAGGGTGCCCGACCGACGCCGGAGCGGCTGCGGGAACTCGTGGGCAGCGTGCTGCACCAGGCCGCGGAAGGCGCGCTGCGGCCCGTGATCGGTCAGCGGTTCCCGCTGGCGAAGGCGGCCGACGCGCACGCCGCCATCGAATCCCGTGCCACGGTCGGGAAGACGCTGCTGGAGGTGCGGTGATGGACATCGGCATCACGCTGCCCGGCCACGGCCACGACATCGTCGCCTACGCCCAGCACGCGGAAGGGCTCGGCCTGGAGTCGTTGTGGCACGGCGACCACCTGATCCCGGTGAACCCCTACCTGGACAGCACCCTGGTGCACGCCACCGCCGCCGCCGTGACCACCCGGATCAAGCTCGGCTTCGGCGTGATGGTCGTGGCACTGCGCCAACCGGCCTGGACCGCCAAGCAGATCGCCACCCTGCAGCACCTCTCCGCCGACCGGGTGCTGCTCGGCGTGGGCAGCGGCGGCGAGGCGCACGGCGAGGCCGCGTGGCACGCGGTCGACGTGCCGTTCGCCGAACGGGGCAGGCGCACCGACGCCGTCCTCGAAGTCCTGCCCGGACTGGTGCGAGGGGAGCGGGTTCCCCTGCACGGCCACGAAATCGCCCTCTCGCCCGGTGCGACCATGCCGCCCGTGCTGGTCGGCGGCGGCGGCAAGGCCGCGCTGCGCCGGGCAGCGCGGTTCGGTGACCACTGGTACCCGGCGTTCGTGCCGCACCGGGCCGTGGTCTCCGGTCTCGGGCAACTCGGGCGACTCGCCGCCGAGTACGGCCGACCCCGGCCCGGGGTGACGGTCGGCGTGGGCGTGGCGCTCGGTGACGTGCCCGCATCCGTGATCGACGCCCGGATCAAGGGGATGACCGACTACGGGCTGCCGGCGGAGCAAGCGCGCGAGGTGCTGGTCACCGGCACGCCCGCCCAGGCCGCCGAGCGGTTCGCCGAGCTGGCCGAGGCGGGCGCGGACCGGGTCATCGCCATGCCGTTCACCGAGGACCGGTTCCGCCAGGCGGAACTCGTCGCGGCGGCCGGCGTGGCGGTGATGGATCAGCTTGGCGGCCAACGCGGCGGTGACAAGTCAGCGTGGCGGCCGGCGTGGCGGTGACGGATCAGGTCGGCGGCCGGCGCGGCGGTGACAAGTCAGGGTGGCGGCTAACGTGACGGTGTGACGGAACAGATCCTGCGTGTCAACGGTGTCGACCTCTGCGCCGAGACCTTCGGCTCGCCCGCCGACCCGGCGGTGCTGCTGATCATGGGCTCGACCGGGTCGATGGACCTGTGGGAGGACGACTTCTGCGACCGGCTCGCCGCGCACGGCCGCTTCGTCATCCGCTACGACCACCGCGACACCGGCCGCTCCGTCGCCTACCCGCCGGGCGAACCCGGTTACACGTTCCCGGATCTGGTCGAAGACGCGGTCGGCGTCCTGGACGCCCACGACGTCGACCGGGCGCACGTGGTCGGCCTGTCCATGGGCGGCGGCATCGCCCAACTGCTCGCCGTGGACCACCCGGACCGCGTCGCCACGCTGACGTTGATCTCCACCAGTCCCTCCGGCCCCAACGACCCCACTCTGCCGCCCATGCACCCCTCGCTGTCGGCGCACTTCGCCGCCGGCGGCACGCCGGAGCCGGACTGGACGTCCCGCGACTCGGTGATCGACTACCTGGTGGCGGCCAACCGCCCGTTCCAGGGCCCGCGCCCGGTGGACGAGGACGCCGCCCGCGCGTTGGCCGGCCGGGTGTTCGACCGCTCACCGCACATCGCCTCGTCCGCCAACCACTTCCGGGTCGGCGGTGGCGAGCCGTGGCGGGCGAGGCTCGGCGGGATCGGGGTACCAACCCTGGTCGTGCACGGCGACGTGGACCCGCTGCTACCACCGGGGCACGCCGAGGCGCTGGTGGCGGAGATCCCCGGCGCGAGACTGCTCGTGCTGCCGGAGACCGGGCACGAACTCCCGGCCGGTGTCCGGGACCTGTTCATCGAGCACTTGGTCGCCCACACCGGCTGACACGCTCGGTAACCGCGGCGATCGCACCCCGCTGATTCACCCGGACGGCCCGCTCAGCTCTGGTCGGAACGGGTCGACGGTGTGGTGTGCCTCGAACACGACGAACCACCATCGCCAGCGCCCTCGTCGCCGTGGGGGCACTGGCGACGTTCACCGCCCTGGGCATCGTCCTCGCCCCCGGCGCGCCGTCCGTGGACACGCACGCACTGGCGGCGCACGCGCTGAACGTCGCCCGCCAAGCCGAACCGGCGTCGATCGCCGACGCCGTCGCCCGTGAACTCCCCACCGGTGGACGTGCGGTGGTGGTGCGGCCGGCGCGGGCCAACGAGCCGTCGTCACGGTCCGGCACGTCGCAGGTCGCCGTGCTGGTGGGCGAGGTCGACCAGGCCGCGGTGTCCCTCCTCGTGTCCACGACGGGTGTCGTCGGCGCCCACGCCACCCCGGACGGCTGGTGGACGTCGATAGCCGTGCCCGCGCTGGTGCCGCCGCCGGTCGGTGCCGCGTTGGCGCTGCTGATCGGGGCGGTGCTGCTGGGAGCGGCGGCCACCGAGGTCCCCCGGCGCCGGGCGCCCCCGATTCCGACGCGGCAGAAGGACGTTCTCGTGCGGGGTCTGTCCGACCTGATGCCGAAGCTGCCGGAAGGGGTGGCGTGGCAGGCGGAGAACCTGCTGACGGCGGCCGGGATCCGCCTCGTCGTGCCGGACGGCGAACCGGTCGACCCGCGCGGCCACCTCGTGATCGGCACCGAGCCGACCGAGGACGACGACCTGGTCGACACCGTGGCCCGCACCGTGCGCCCCGGCTATGCCGACGGTAGCCGCATCGTCGTGCACCCGTCGGTCGTCATGTACGTGCGCGACTGACCCGCGTTCGCCCGTGCCGCGCCGTGCTGTCGCGGTAGCGAGCGTCTTGACCTGGCCTGACTCGCCCCGCGGAGGTCGTCGGGCGCAGCGGGCAAGACGTGTAGAAGCCTCGCGGTTCACTCTTGACTGGTGTAGACCAATCCTGTTGAGTTGGCCCCCGTCACGTCCGAGGGCGCTCGAACGGAAGAAGAGAACACGTGTCGAGATTCCGCGTAGTGGCGGCCATCGCCACCGTCGTGGTCGGGGCGGCGCTGACCGTCGCGGTGGCCACGACCACGGCCAGCGCCGCCGCCTGTGCGACCGCGTGGAGCCCGTCCACCGTCTACACCGGCGGTCAGGCGGCCTCCCACAACGGCCGCAACTGGTCGGCCAAGTGGTGGACCCGGAACGAGACGCCGGGTTCGGCGGCGGTCTGGGCCGACCAGGGTGTCTGCGGCGGGACCACCACGCCGCCGACCACGACCACGACGTCCAACCCGCCCAACCCCGGCGGCTTCGTGGTGACCGAAGCCCAGTTCAAGCAGATGTTCCCGAGCCGGAACCCCTTCTACACCTACAGCGGCCTGACCGCCGCGCTCAGCGCGTACCCCGGATTCGCGAACACCGGCAGTGACACCGTCAAGAAGCAGGAGGCCGCGGCCTTCCTGGCCAACGTCAACCACGAGACCGGCGGCCTGGTGCACATCGTGGAGCAGAACCAGGCTAACTACCCGCACTACTGCGACGCGAGCCAGCCCTACGGCTGCCCGGCCGGGCAGGCGGCGTACTACGGTCGCGGGCCGATCCAGCTGAGCTGGAACTTCAACTACAAGGCGGCCGGCGACGCGCTGGGCCTGCCGCTGCTCACCAACCCGTCGCTGGTGCAGCAGGACGCGTCCGTGGCCTGGCGGACCGGCCTCTGGTACTGGAACACCCAGAACGGCCCCGGCACCATGACCCCGCACAACGCGATGGTCAACGGCCACGGGTTCGGCCAGACGATCCGCAGCATCAACGGCGCGCTGGAGTGCGACGGCCGCAACCCGGCGCAGGTCCAGAGCCGGGTGAACGCCTACCAGCGGTTCGTGGGCATCCTGGGAGTTCCGGCGGGCAACAACCTGAGCTGCTGAGAACGACCGGGAGCGGGGCCTGCCGACCACGGCGGGCCCCGCTTCCCGTTGTCCGGCCTTGGGCTCCGGAGGATCAGCCGACCACGCGGCGGATGACGCTGACGGGGCCGATGGAGTCGATGTCGGCGATCTTCACCGGCACGCCCTCGGTCGACGCGTGCACCGCCCGCACTCCGTCCACGGCCATCGCCACGTGCGACTGGCCGGAGTAGTAGATGATCAGGTCGCCCGGCTGGACCTGCGCACGCGTCACCGCACGGCCGACGGCGGCCTGCGCGTACGTGGTGCGGGGGATGGACACGCCCGCCGCCCGGTACGCGGCCTGGGTGAGGCTGGAGCAGTCCCACGAGTCCGGACCGTTGGAGCCGAACACGTAAGGCTTCCCGCGCTGGCCCAGGGCGAACTCCAGCGCCGAGCCGGCCGCACCCGCCGGCACGTCCACCGCCGACGTGTCGCCGGGAGCCGCCAGCACCGCCTTGTCGGCCGCCGACAACGACCGGTACTGCGCCCGCGCGTCCGAGACCTGCCGGTCCACGGCCGTCTGGCGGTCGGCGATGTCGTCGACCAGCTCCTGCGCCTCGTCGGTAGCCCGCGAGGCGCGCTGTTGGGCGTCCTGGGCGCCGGCCCTGGCCCGTTCGGCGGTGTCGACGGCGGCCGAAAGGCGGTCCAGAGCCTCGCCGCTGTCCGCCGCCAGCACGTCGAGGGCGCTCATCCGGTTGAGGAAGTCCTGCTGTGAATCCGACACCAGCAGTGCCGAGAGTCGCGTGAACGTGGCACCCTCGAAGGAGGCCTCGGTGAGCAGGTCGACCTGGCCGCGGAACTGCTCCTGGTCCGCCTTCGCCTGGTCGCCGAGCCCGGCCGCCCCGACCAGGTCGGCGTTGGCCCGGTCCAGTTCGCCCCGCTTGGCGGCGAGGTCGTCCTGCGCCTTGAGGTGCTCCTCGTGCAGGCGTTCGGCCTCGCGGGACAGGTCCTCGTAGCGCCGGAGCGCGTCCGAGGCCGCGGGCTGGGCGTGTGCCGTCGCGGGCACGGTGAGCGCCGCGACGACGACCGCCGCCAGCGCGACCGCCCGACTGCCGGGGTGTGGGGTCACACCGGGGGTTACGGGCCGCTCCACCAGTCGGTTCAGATCCTTGACCCGGATGACGTTCACGATTATGGTCTAGACCACATCGCCGAGTGTGCCGGCCCACCTGCGGGCTGTCACGCCCGGCGTCGTAATCCGGCCGCCGCGGATTTGGACCCTGCCCAGGGAAACCTCTCGGGGTTTCCTCCGAAGGAGCTGGACAATGAGCCTGAAACGCAAGCTCGCGGCGGTTCTCGCCGGCGTGGGCATCGCCCCGTTCATCGTCGTGGTGTCAGCGGGATCGGCGAGTGCGCACGGCTACATCTCCTCGCCGCCCAGCCGGCAGGCGATGTGCGCACAAGGCCGCGTCTCCAACTGCGGCCCTGTCGTCTACGAGCCGCAGAGCGTGGAGGGCCCGAAGGGCCAGCAGAACTGCCACGCCGGTGACAGCCGGTGGGCACCGCTCAGCGACGACAGCAAGGCCTGGCCCGCCACCTCGGTGGGCAACAACGTGCCGTTCAACTGGACCATCACCGCCCGCCACGCCACCACCACGTGGCAGTACTTCGTCGGCGGCAGCAAGATCGCCGAGTTCAACGACGGCGGGCGCCAGCCCGGCTCGTCGGTCACGCACAACGTGAGCCTCGGCGGACGCACGGGCCGGGTGAAGGTCCTGGCCGTGTGGAACATCGCGGACACCCCGATGGCGTTCTACGCGTGCGTCGACCTGCAGGTCGGCTCCGGTGGCCCCGGCCCGACGACCACCACCACTCCGACGACCACCACCACGCGCCCGACGACGACCACCACGCGCCCGACGACCACCACCCCGCCCGTGGGCGGCACGTGGGCGACCGGTGTCGCGTACTCGGTGGGCACGCAGGTGACCTACGGCGGCGCGTCCTACCGCTGCATCCAGTCGCACACCTCGCTGGCCGGCTGGGAACCGCCGAACACCGCTTCCCTGTGGCAGCGGCTGTAACGGCCTGAGGAAGCCCGTCCGCGCCGCGCCCTGTCACCGCGCGGGCGGGCTCTTCCCCTGCTCTCCCCGAGGAGGACGACCTTGCGACGCCTCATGGCAGTGCTGACCGGTCTGCTGGTGCTCTCCGGCTGTGGTCTCGGCGGCGGCGGTGACGTGGCCGCGCCCACCGGACCGGTGTCGGCGGTGGTGGAGACCAACGAGTTCAACGCGGTCGACGTGATGTTCCTGCAGATGTCCGTGCCCCACCACCGGACGGCGCTGGAGATCGTGAAACTGGCCGAGGACCACCCCGTGCGGGCGGAGGTGAAGAACCTGGCCTCCGCCATAGAGGTCACCCAGCTCGCCGAAGTGGACTCGATGCTCAAGTGGCTGTCCGACTGGAAGCAGCCGGAGAGCGCCGGGGACAACCCGCAGCTGCACGCGGGTCACGGCGGTGACCACTCCACCAGCCCGGAGTCCATCGCGGCGGTGGCCGCCACCGCCTCCGGCGAGTTCGAGAAGGCGTTCCTGAACCTGCTCATCGCCCACCAGCACAACGCGGTGGAGATGGCCAAGCTGGAACGCGAAGGCGGGGTCAACCCGCAGGCGAAAGCCTTGGCGGAACGGATCTTCCAGTCCCGGACCGGGCAGATCTCGCAGATGCTCGGCTACCTGGAGTGAAGCCGGAGCCGGCTTTCGAACCGGTGGCGCACGCCGGTCACCGGGTCGGTGAACGCGAGGACCTTCGCCAGTAGCTGCAGCGGATCGGTGAAGTCGTCCAACGGCTTCTCGCGCAGCACCGGGTAGAAGTCGTCGTGGCGGATCGGCACGCCCAGCGCGGCCATGTGCAGCCGCAGCTGGTGCGTGCGGCCCGTCGCGGGCGTGAGCCGGTACCGGCCCCAGCCGTCGGCGTGCTCCACGAGCTCCACCAGCGTCTCGGCGTTGGGCGGACCCTCGACCTCCTGCGCGGTGATGACGCCCTTGACCTTCACGATCCGGCTGAGCACCGTCCGGGGCAGCTCCAGCTCCGGGTCGTAGCGGGCGAACGCCTCGTACTCCTTGTGCACCAACCGGTCCCGGAACAGCGTCTGGTACCGGCCGCGCAGCTTCGGGTCGATCACGAACATCACCAGCCCGGCGGTGACCCGGTCCAGCCGGTGCGCGGGGCTGAGGTCGGGCAGCCCGAGGTCGCGGCGCAGCCGGACCAGCGCGGTCTGCACGACGTGCCTGCCGCGCGGGATGGTGGCCAGGAAGTGCGGCTTGTCCACCACCAGGATGGCGTCGTCGCGGTGCACGACGCCGATCTCGAACGGGACCGGCGTCTCGTCCGGCAGGTCCCGGTGGAACCACACCGACGTGCCGGGGGCGAACGGCGCGTCCGCCGCGACGGGGCCGGCCAGGTCGTGGATCCGGCCCTCGGCGAGCATCCCGTCGATCCGCTCCGGGGCGACCCTCGGCAGCCGCGCCACCAGGTGGTCCCGGATGGTGGCCCACGGCCCTTCGTCGGGCAGCCGCAGGCGGGCGGGGTCGAGGCCGTGGCGCTGGGGGAGGGGCGGCCGGAGCTTGCGTCTCATCAGGCGGTCAGCCTAGTCGGTCGCGCTGAACCGCACCTCGTACCCCAACCCGCCGAGCATCCCGGTGAGCATCTTGCGGGTGCTCTCCTCGGCTCGCGCGACCAGCCCGGAGTCCCGCGCCGCGTCGGCGATCTTCTGCTCGGCGGCCACGTAGAACGGCTGCTGGTCCCGCGTCTCCACGATCGCCGCGAGCCGGTCCACCAGCCCCCGCTCCTGGGCGAACACGTAGCACCGCTCCTGGTGCAGGTTCGGCTTGTCCAGCACGGGCTTCGGCAGGTCGACCCGGACCGCCTTACCGTCCGGCGACACCTCCAGCGCGCCCTCGCCGAGCTCCCCGAACTCGACGTAGGCGTTGACCGAGCCGGCCGCCACGAACAGGGTCCGTTGCCCGGCAAGGACGTCCGGCACGTAGCGCACGTCGTGCTCGATGTCGAGCACCACCTGGTACTCGCCGGCCGCCGCGTGGAACTGGCTCAGGTCCCGCAACGACTGCAGCACGGCCGGCTGACTCCGGTCCACCGTGTCCGTGCCGAACCTCGGGACCACCACGAACGCCGCCACCAACGCCACCACGGCGACCATCACCGCCACCAGGACCCCGATGCGCCACTTCATGCCGCTGGGGTACCCGCTCCGGCCACCGGGGAACCGGACCGCCGCCGAACCGGACCCCGGTGGTGTGCCGGGCGTCATCGGAGGAGGTGGGACCACGTGCGTCCCGGTCGTCGTGGGTATCCCGGCGTCGGCCTGGCAGCCGACACGGGCGCCTCCACCGACGTCCGCACGCCGGCTGGGAGAGGCTCACGAAGCGGCGAACGACAGGCCTCTCGCGCTCAGTTCCTCGCCCAGGATCCGGATCGCCTTGGGGCCGACGCCGTGGATCTTCAGCAGTTCCGCGGAGGTCACACCCGTCAGTTGGTCGTACCGCGTGCAGCCGTTGAGCGCCGGCACACGACGAGCGGTCTTGCCGATGCCGACCGGGAACTCGGTCGGCACCGCGGCGTCCTCGGCCACGACCTCCACCCCTGTCACCGACCGCCTGCGGTCCTAGTCCTCCTGCTTCTCCTCGCCGCGCTTGCGCAGGAAGGTGAAACCGGGAATGCCCAGGATGGCCTGGCGCACGTCGTTGGTGACGTCCAACAGCTGGTGGATGTCCGGTCCGACCCGGTCCAAAGTGGTCAGGATGGGCAGGACGTCCTCCATCAGGTGCTTGGTCAGCACCGGGAGCTGGTCGACCAACTGGATCGCCGCGTCGATCTCGTGCGGGGACAGGTCGTCCACGAACCGTTGGGCCAACGGGTGCGCCCGCTGTGCGAGTGGCGCGTAGCTGTCCATCAGCTCGCGCGACGTGCGGGCGGTCTGGCCGGCGTCGGTGGTGACGGCTTCGGCGGCGGCCGTGACGACCTGCGCCCGTGCCACCAGGGCCTCGGTCTCGTCCAGTACGCGACCGGTGCGGGCCACCAGGTCGTCGGCCCGGCGCACGACGTTCTCGGCGGCCTCCAGCAGGCCGAGCACGCGGCCGGGCACGGAGACGGCCGTGTCGACGGTCGAACGGGCCAGGTCGAAGAACGCGCGTGGAGTGAGATCCATGCCTCCACTGTGCCGTACCGGTCGCCGGCGGGCCTCGCGAATCCTGGGTGTGATCGGCCGACTCCGCACAGCTACCACCAGGCGATGGTCCGCAAGAGCGGTTGCTCCGATCGTTCCTGCGGCACGATGGGCCCGTGGATGACTTCCTGGCATTGGCGGACGAACTGCTGCGCATCCCGTCGACGGCGGACCGGCCCGCGGACTTGGCGCGGGCGTTGGACTTCGTGCTCGACGTGGTGGGCCCGGACTTCACCGTGGAGCGGTTCGAGTCGGGTGGCAAGCCGAGTGCGCTGGTCTACCGGGGAGCTTCCCGCCGTCCGTTCCGGGTGATCTTCAACGCGCACCTGGACGTCGTGCCGGGATCGCCGGAGCAGTTCGTGCCCAGGCGGGAGGGATCCCGGCTCTACGCGCGCGGCGCGCAGGACATGAAGCTGTCGGCGCTGGTCCTCGCGTCGGTGTTCCGGGACGTCCCGACGTCGTTCCCGGTGGCGTTGCAGCTGGTCACGGACGAGGAGGTGGGCGGCCGGGACGGCACGCGGCACCAGCTCGACCAGGGCGTGACCGGGCGGTTCGTGGTGATCGGGGAGCACAGCGCGTTGCGGCTGGTCACGGAGTCGAAGGGGCTGGTCGGCGCGCGGATCGACGCCCCGGGCCGGGCCGCGCACAGCGCGTACCCGTGGCTGGGGGACAACGCGCTGGTCAAGCTCGTGCGCGGGATCGACGCGCTGCTGGCGGCGTACCCGCCGCCGACCTCGGAGGCGTGGCGGACCACGGTCAACGTGGCCCGGGTCGAGACGTCGAACACCGCGACGAACCAGATCCCGGCGGACGCGTCGGCGTGGTTGGACATCCGGTACCCGCCGGAGGACTCCGCGTTCGACGGGCGTTCCGCCGACGAGATCGCCGCCCACCTGTCGGAGGTGTGCTCGCTGCCGGTCACGGTGAACCACGTCGAGCCGCCGCACCGGGCCGACCCGTCGAGCGTCGACGTGGCGGCGTTGCGGGCGGCGGCCCGTGAGCAGGGGTTCTCCGGGGACTTCCTGCGCAAGCACGGCGCGGCCGACTCGCGGTTCTACTACCAGCGCGGGGTGGACGCGGTGATCTTCGGTGTCGGCGGGGACGGGCAGCACGGGCCGGACGAGTACGCCGACCTGGACACGGTGGAGCCGTACCGCCGGGCGTTGAGCGCCTACCTGCGGTCGTTGCCCGACTCCGCGGTCGACTCCCGATCCGGTCGTCCGGTTCCGCCGGGCGTTGCGTGATGTGTAACCCATCGGTTACGCTTCAGCGGTGGACGAGGTGGCCGGAGCGATCGCGGACCCCGTGCGGCGGGAGATCCTGCTGATGCTGCGCGCGTCCCGGCTGCCCGCCGGGGAGATCGCCGCCCGGTTCGACATCAGCCGGCCCGCCGTGAGCAGGCACCTGCGGGTGCTCCGGGAGAGCGGCCTGGTGCGCGACGAACTCGTTGGCAGGCAACGGTTCTACTCGCTCGACCCGACACCGCTGGACGGGCTCGCCGACTGGCTGGCCCAGTTCGCCCGGCCGACCGGCTGGGAGCACCGCCTCGACGCGCTGGAAACCGAGGTCTACCGGACCCGTCGCGAACACCGCGCGGACCGGCGAGAGGAGAACACCGCATGACCCGTCCACCCTCCGGCCGGCTGATCCCGGTCGGTTCAGGCCCTGCCCACGACCTCGTGCTGATCCGCACGTTCCGCGCGCACGCGGAGGACGTGTGGGCCAGTGTCACCGAACCCGCCCGCACCGCCCGCTGGTTCGGCTCCTGGGAAGGCGACGCCGCACCCGGTCGGACCATCAAGATCCAGATGGCCTACGAGGAACAGCAGCCGTGGATGGAGGCGCGCATCGAGGCGTGCGAACCGCCCATGCGGCTGGCCGTGTCCACCATCGACGACCAGGGCACGTGGCGGCTGGAGATCTTACTGTCCGAAGTGGACGGGATCACCGAGCTGAAGTTCGTGCACCACTTGGACTCCGCCGAAGGTGCCGGCGATATCGGGCCGGGCTGGGAGTACTACCTGGACATGCTCGTCGCGTCCCGCGAGGGCAGGTCGCTGCCGGACTTCGACTCGTACTACCCGTCGATGAAACCTCACTTCGAAGCGCAGGTCTGAACGCGCCGGACCGCTCGCGCCCCGGCGCGTCCGGCGAACAGGCTCGTCCAGGTCCGCATCGCGCTGGGCGAGCCGCCGAGTCGGCCGCCGCGACGGCCCTCCCGGCCGCGTCGGAGGTGTGGGGGCCGGGAGGGCGAGCCGGGAAGTCGGGGCGGCGGGGGCGAGGAAGTCAGGAGACCGTTGCCTCCTCGGCGAACTGGGTGCGGTAGAGCTCTTCGTAACGGCCGCCGGCGGCGAGCAGGTCGGTGTGCGTGCCGCGCTCCACCACCCGGCCGTCCTCCACCACCAGGATCAGGTCGGCGGCGCGGATCGTGGACAGCCGGTGCGCGATCACCACGGCCGTGCGGCCGTCCAGGGCTTCGGCGAGCGCGGCCTGGACGGCGGCTTCGGACGTGGAGTCCAGGTGCGCGGTGGCCTCGTCCAGGATCACCACCCTCGGCTTGGCCAGCAGCAGGCGGGCGATGGTGAGGCGCTGGCGCTCGCCGCCGGAGAGCCGGTAGCCCCGCTCACCGACGACGGTGTCCAGACCGTCCGGCAGGGCTCGGACCAGGTCGAGCAGCCGGGCGCGCCGGAGCACGTCCCAGAGTTCGTCCTCGGTGGCACCCGGTTGTGCCAGCAGGAGGTTCGACCGGATCGACTCGTGGAACAGGTGACCGTCCTGGGTCACCATGCCGAGGGTGTCGCGCAGGCTCTGGGCGGACAGGTCGCGGACGTCCACACCGGACAGCGTGACCGAGCCTTCGTCCACGTCGTAGAGGCGGGGGAGCAGCGAGGCGATCGTCGACTTGCCCGCGCCCGACGAGCCGACCAGCGCCACCACCTGGCCGGGTTCGGCGCGGAACGACACGTCGTGCAGCACCTGCACACCGCCCCGGTTGTCCAGCACCGCGACCTCTTCGAGCGAGGCGAGCGAGACCTTGTCGGCCGACGGGTAGGTGAACCGCACGTTCTCGAACTCCACCGCGACCGGTCCGTCCGGAACCGTGGTGGCGTCCGACTTCTCGGTGATCAGCGGCTTGAGGTCGAGCACCTCGAACACCCGCTCGAAGCTCACCAGGGCGCTCATCACCTCGACCCGTGCGCCGGCGAGCGCCGTCAGCGGGGCGTACAGGCGGGTGAGGAGCAGGGCCAGCGCGACCACCGAACCGGCGTCGAGCCGGCCGGTGAGCGCGTAGAAGCCACCGAGCCCGTAGACGAGGGACAGGGCCAGCGCGGAGACCAGGGTGAGCGCGGTGAGGAACACCGTCTGCACCATCGCCGAGCGGACCCCGATGTCCCGCACGCGGCGGGCGCGGGTCGCGAACTCGGCCGACTCCTGTTCGGGGCGGCCGAACAGCTTGACCAGCGTCGCGCCGGGCGCGGAGAACCGCTCGGTCATCTGCGTGCTCATGGTGGCGTTGTGGTTCGCGGCCTCCCGTTCCAGTCGGGCCAGCCGGGAGCCCATGCGGCGGGCGGGCAGGACGAAGACGGGGAGGAGGACCAGTGCCAGCAACGTGATCTGCCAGGAGAGGCCGATCATGACCACCAGGGTCAGGACCAACGTCACGAGGTTGCCGACCACGCCGGACAGCGTGTCGCTGAACGCGCGCTGGGCACCGATCACGTCGTTGTTCAACCGACTGACCAGCGCGCCCGTGCGGGTGCGCGTGAAGAACGCGATCGGCATCCGTTGGACGTGGTCGAACACGGTGGTGCGGAGCCCGAGGATGAGGTCCTCCCCGATGCTCGACGACAACCACCGCGACACCAGCCCCAGCGCGGCTTCGACCACGGCGATCCCGGCGATGAGCCCGGCGAGCCCGAGCACCACGTCGAACGACGAGCCGCTGACGATCGCGTCCACGATCCGCCCGGCGAGGACCGGGGTGGCCACCGCCAACACCGCCACCACCACGCTGATCACCAGGTACTGCGTGAGCCGGGTTTTGTGCGGTCTGGCGAACGACCAGATCCGCCGCAGCGTGGCCTTGGAGAACGGCCGCTTGTCGTCGTGGGCGTTGGTCACGTGGTAGAGCGACATCCACGCGGTGACTTCCATGTCCATGGCGCGAACGTAGGACCTCGATCGAGCTGGAGGTCAAGGTTCGCCCACATCCACCACTCACCGACCGTCCACCGATCGCCCACTCGCCACCCACTTCGCGGCGGAGCGGGGCGGGCGGTGGGTCAAGGGGTTCGCACGGGGTAGTCGGGCAGGGTCACGGTGTTGGCGATCTTCTGGAGGTCGCCGCCGAACAGCTTCGCCGCACCCGGGATGTGGGGGATCACGCGCAAGGTGAAGTCGCGCATCCTGATGAACCACCGCGAATCCGGCAGCAGCCCGGCCATCCCGCCGAGCGCGAACTCCTGGCACTGCGTCACGTACTCGCGCATCGCCTCCTCGTACCGCCGGAACGCCGTGGTGTGGTCACGCGAGGAAGCCAGCTCGCCCGCCAGCAGGTACGCGCCGACCAGGGCCATGCTGGTGCCGTTGCCCGCCATGGGCGACGCGCAGAACGCGGCGTCCCCCAACAGCACGACCCGACCGCGCGACCACGTGTCCATCCGGATCTGGCACAGGCGGTCGAAGTAGAAGTCGGGGCTCGTCTTCAGGTCCGTCAACAGGCGCGGCACCTGCCAGCCGTCGGACGCGAACGTCCGGGCGATCAGGTCGCGTTGGAAGGCGTCGTCCCGGCGGTCGTGGGGGACCTCCGGGGACTTGAAGACGAACATCGCCTTCGCCTGCCCGCCGGGCGTCGGGTAGATGCCGGCCGTCCGGCCGGGAACGGTGTGCATGAGCATCCAGCCGTCCAGGTCCTCGCGCCGCGTGGTGCTGAAGATCGACGTGTACGCGCCCATGTCGTGCACGAACGACGACTCCGGGCCGAACGCGAGCGCGCGCACCTTCGAGTGCAGGCCGTCCGCCCCCACCACGAGGTCGAAGCGGCGCGGCGCGGACCTCTCGAAGGTCACGTCCACGCCGTCCGGGGTTTCGGTCAGGGACGTGATGGTGTCGTCGAAGAGGTACTCGACGTCGTCCGCCGTCTGGTCGTGCAGGATGCGCACGAGGTCGCCGCGCAGGATCTCGATCTCCGCGATCGCGCCGCCCGAGTCGCCCATCGTGTCGGACGCCATGGTCGCCGTGCGCTTCCCCGACGCGTTGACGAACGCCATGCCGCGCGCCCCGGTGTGGGCGGCGCGGACCTCGTCCAGGACGCCCATCCGCTCGATCACCTGGCGCGCCGTGCCGCGCACGTCCACGGCTTGGCCGCCGGGCCGGGGCGCGGGTGCGCGTTCGACGACGGTGGGGGTCAGGCCGTGGTGGCGCAGCCAGTGGGCGAGGGCGGGGCCGGCGATGCTGGCGCCGGAGATCAGTACGCTACTCATGCGTACACCGTACATGCGCGCACTACGTCGTCAATTAGTCTCGTGTGCACTAGTGCACTACGGTAGTGCACTAGTGCGGAGGTGGGTCGATGACGGGCGCGGTGTACCAGCGGATCGCGCGGGACATCCGGCAGCGGATCGAACGGGGCGAGTTGCGCCCCGGTGAGCGGGTGCCGTCCACCCGGGAGATCACCGCGGCCTACGGGGTGGCGATGGCCACGGCGACCAGGGTTCTGGCCGCCTTGCGGGAGGACGGGCTGGTGCGGCCGGTCGCCGGGGTGGGAACGGTCGTCGCGGTGACGGCGGGCGAAGGGGTGGGGAGAACCGCTGCCGAAGGGGTGGGTGGAACAGCGGTCGAGAATGCGGGCAAGAAGGCGGTCGAGGAGTCGGTCGAGAAGACGGGCAGGAAGGGTGAGCCGGAGCTGACCGGTGAACGGCTGGTCGCCGCCGCCGTGGACCTCGCCGACCGGGAGGGGATCGCGAGCCTCTCCATGCGTCGCGTCGCGGCTCGGCTCGGAGCCGCTACCATGTCGCTCTACCGGCACGTGCCGGGCAAGGACGACCTGGTCCTGCGGATGATCGACACCGTGATGGCGGGTCGGCCGCTGCCGGACCCGGCACCGGAGGTCGGCTGGCGGGTCCGGTTGGAAACGGTCGCCCGCCTCCAGTGGGAGCTGTTCCGGGAGCACCCGTGGCTGGCCGGCGCGATGTCCATGACCCGCCCGCAACTGCTGCCCAGCGCCATCGCGCACACCGAGTGGATGCTCCGGTCCCTGGACGGCCACGGCCTTACGATGGAGGAGATGCTGCACGCCTCGGTGACGCTGTTCGGTTTCGTGCGCGGCATCGCGGTGAGCCTCGAACCGGAGGCCGAGCAGCGGCAGCACACCGGGATCACCGACGACGAGTGGCTCGCCCGGCAGGCCGACGTGATGGCGGGCATCGCGACGTCCGGGCGGTTCCCGATGTTCGCCCGGGTGATCGGGACCGAGGTCGACCTGGAGCTCGGCACGCTGTTCGAGTTCGGTCTCGCCCGGATGCTGGACGGGATCGGGGAATGGATCAGCGCCCGCGCTGCGTTGAACGGCTAGAGGACTACCTGAGGGAGGCACGAGGTGGCGCTGGACCCGGAGGATCTGTTCGAGGTCGACTCCGACGTCCCGGACCTGGGCGGAGCGGTGCTGCTGCACCACTTCGACGGCTTCATGGACGCCGGCGCGGCGGGCTCGGCCCTGGTGGACCACCTGCTCGCGGTGCACGAGCACCGGGTGGTGGCCCGGTTCGACGTGGACGACCTGATCGACTACCGGGCCCGTCGGCCCACGATGACCTACGCCGCCGACCGGTGGGAGCACTACGACGCTCCCGAGCTGGTGGTGCGCCTGCTGCACGACTCGGTCGGCACGCCGTTCCTGCTGATGACCGGCCCCGAGCCGGACCGCCGCTGGGAAGCGCTGGTGGCGGCGGTGCGCTCGCTGGTCGACCGGTGGGGCGTGCGGCTCGCGGTGAGCTTCCACGGCATCCCGATGGGCGTTCCGCACACGCGGAAGCTGTCGGTGATCTCGCACGCCACGCGGCCGGAGCTGGTCGTCGAGTCGTCGCCGTTCAGCCGGGTGCAGGTGCCGGGCAACCTGTCGGCGCTGCTGGAGTACCGGCTGGGCCAGGCCGGGCACGACGCGATGGGATTCGCCGCGTACGTGCCGCACTACCTGGCGCAGGGCACGTACCCGGCGGCGGCGGTGGGTCTGCTGGAGTCGCTGACGAAGGCGACCGGTCTGGTGATCCCGTCCGCCGCGCTGCAGGAGGCGGCGCGTCGCACGGACGCCGAGATCGCCCGGCAGGTCGGGGAGTCGGAGGAGGTGGCGCAGGTCGTGGAGGCGTTGGAGCGGCAGTACGACGCGTTCACCGAGGCTTCGGAGAACCTGCTGGTGGGCGAGGACGAGTCGCTGCCCAGCGCGGACGAGCTGGGTGCGGAGTTCGAGCGCTTCCTCGCGGAGCAGCAGCGGGACCGCTGACGGTTCACCCGGCTCGGTTTCAGGCCTCGGTGTCGGGCTTCGGTGTCGGGCTTCGGGCGAGGTGCGCCGGCTCCGGGGCCGTGGTTCACCCGAGGTAGAGGGCGGCCAGTCGCTCGTAGGACGCGAGCATGGCCGCCCTTTCGTACGTGCTGGTGGTGACCAGCACTTCGTCGGCACCGGTTCGCCGGACGAGGCCGTCCAACGCCTTGGCCGTCTCGGACGGGGTGCCGAAGACGTGGCCCCGCAACGACTCCTCGAAGTACTTGCGCTCCCGCGCGGACATGTCCAGGGCCAGGACGTCCTCCGGCGGACGCAGGGCCGGGAACTCGCCGCGGGTCCGCGAGTAGGCCATCGCCCACGCCTCGGGCAGCAGCAACCGCCACGCGTCCTCGGTGGTGTCGGCCACCGCGACGGTCGACGAGACGACCACGTACGGCTCGGCCGCCCACGCCGACGGCCGGAACCGCGCCCGGTAGCCGTCGATCGCCCGCAGCATGGCCTCTTCGCCCCGGATGGCGGCGATGACCAGCGGCAGGCCGTGGGAGGCCGCTACTTCCGCGCCGGCCCCGGTGGCCAGCACGAACGCGGGCACGCGCAGCCCGGTCGCGGGATAGCCGGAGACGGCGGCGTCGCCGGTGAAGTACGACAGCAGTTCGTCCAGTCGGACGCCGAACTCGTCGGCGTCGCGCTTGTCGTGGCCCAGTGCCCGGCGGACGGGCTCGGTGAAGCCGACCGAACGGCCCAGGCCCATGTCGATCCGGCCGGGGAACAGGGAAGCCAGCACGCCGAACTGCTCGGCCACCACCAGCGGCTGGTGGTTGGGCAGCATCACGCCGCCGGTGCCGACGCGGATGCGCGAGGTCGCCGAGGCGATCGCCGACGCCAGCACGGTGGGCGCGGACCCGGCGACACCGGGCACGCCGTGGTGCTCCGACACCCAGAAACGGTGGTAGCCCAACGCTTCCGCCTGCCGGGCGAACTCCACGGTGTCACGCAGGGCGTCCGCGTGGGACGCGCCCGCGCGGGTGCGCGACCGGTCCAGGACGGAGAGCTTCACACCTGGTGCAACAGCCGGGCGTGAGCCGGGATTCCGATCACCGGCGGCTGGTGTCGGTGGCCACGCCCGGCCGCGTCATCGCTCCCTGGCCGGGGCGTCGCGGCCGTCGGCTCTGATCGGCTCGTGCATCCGGTGGTCGTGCCGCAGTGGGCGCCGGTCGTGCAGGCCTCGCGCGCAGTGCCCGGAGTTGCTGTACACCCTCCGGGCGGGACACGATGATTACTCTCCGGTAGGCCGGAACACCCACCGGCACTCGACAGGGAGGTCGACACCCGATGGCCATGTTGCGCAGCTACGTGTCCGGTCACTGGCACACCTCGTCCGCCGAGGGCGCGCCGTTGCACGACGCGGTGACCGGTGAGGAGATCACCCGCATCTCGTCGGCGGGGGTCGACATGGCGGCGGCGTTGGACCACGGCCGCCGGGTCGGTGGGCCGGCGTTGCGGGAGCTGACGTTCCACCAGCGGGCGGCGCTGCTCAAGGCACTCGCTTCCTACCTGCGGGAACACCGGGACGAGCTGTACGCGCTGTCGGCGCGGTCGGGGGCGACGCGGACGGATTCGCTGATCGACGTCGACGGCGGCATCGGCGTGCTGTTCGGGTACGCGAGCAAGGCCAAGCGCGAGTTGCCCAACGACACCGTGTACGTGGACGGGGCCGTCGAACCGCTGAGCCGGGGCGGCACGTTCGTCGGTCAGCACATCGGGACGCCGTTGCGCGGCGTTGCGGTGCAGATCAACGCGTTCAACTTCCCGATGTGGGGACCGCTGGAGAAGTTCGCGCCCGCGTTCATCGCCGGTGTGCCGTCGCTGATCAAGCCCGCCTCGCAGACCGCGTACATCACGGAGAAGCTGGTCGCGCTGATGGTGGCTTCGGAGCTGCTGCCGGAGGGATCGGTGCAGCTCGTGTCGGGTGGCGCGGAGGACCTGCTCGACCACTTGACGGCTCAGGACCTGGTGGGTTTCACGGGATCGGCGTCGACCGCGCAGCTGCTGCGGACGCACCCGGCGGTGGTGCGGTCGTCGGTGCGGTTCAACGCCGAGGCCGACTCGTTGAACTGCTCGATCCTGGGACCGGACGCGGTGGCCGGGACGCCGGAGTTCGACCTCTTCGTGAAGCAGCTGGTCAGTGAGATGACCACGAAGGCCGGGCAGAAGTGCACGGCCATCCGGCGGGCGCTGGTCCCGGCGTCGTCGCTGGACGAGGTGGCGGAGGCGGCTCGGGAGCGGCTGGCGAAGGTCGTGATCGGGAACCCGGCGAACGAGTCGGTGCGGATGGGCGCGCTGGCCGGGCTGGAGCAGCGGGAAGAGGTCCGGCGGTCGCTCAAGGCGTTGCTGGAGGCGGGGGAGGTCGTCTTCGGGTCGCCGGATCGGGTGGAGGTCGTCGACGCGGACGCGGAGCGCGGGGCGTTCCTGTCGCCGGTGCTGCTGAAGGCCGACCCGGACCAGCCCCAGCCGCACGAGGTGGAGGCGTTCGGGCCGGTGTCCACGTTGCTGCCCTACGACGGGGTGGCGCACGCCGTGGAGCTGGCGGCCCGGGGTGCGGGGAGCCTGGTGGGGTCGGTGGTGAGCTACGACGCCGACTTCGTGCGCGAGGTGGTCCTGGGGGTCGCGCCCTGGCACGGGCGGTTGCTGGTGCTGGACCGGGATGACGCCAAGGAGTCGACCGGGCACGGGTCGCCGCTGCCGGCGTTGGTGCACGGCGGACCGGGGCGCGCCGGTGGCGGGGAGGAGATGGGCGGTGTCCGAGGGGTGCTGCACCACCTCCAGCGGACGGCCGTGCAGGGGAGCCCCAGGGTGCTGAGCGCGGTTACCGGGCGGTGGGTGACGGGTGCTTCGCGGCGCGAGTCGGAGGTGCACCCGTTCCGGAAGTCGTTGGCGGAACTGCGGATCGGGGACTCGGTGGTGGCCGGGCCCCGGGTGGTGACGATGGCGGACATCGAGCACTTCGCGTCGTTCACGGGGGACACGTTCTACGCGCACATGGACGAGGAAGCGGCGGCGGCGAACCCGTTCTTCGGGGGACGGGTCGCGCACGGGTACCTGGTGGTGTCGTTCGCGGCCGGGTTGTTCGTGTCCCCCGAACCGGGGCCGGTGCTGGCCAACTACGGGCTGGACAACCTGCGGTTCCTGACGCCGACGTTCCCGGGCGACGAGCTGACGGTGACGTTGACGGCCAAGCAGATCACGCCTCGGGAGGACCAGGAGTACGGCGAGGTGCGGTGGGACGCCGACCTGGTGAACCAGAAGGGCGAGTCGGTGGCGAAGTACGACGTGCTGACGCTGGTGGCGAAGGCGTAGGGCGGAGCGGGAACAAGCTGCCCGGTTCGGTGGGTTGGGCCTGGTGGAGCAGTCGTGCCGGATGTGAACCGAACAACGAAGGAGCACCTGAGGTGTCCGATACCTTTGTGCTGGGTGGAGACCTGACCGTCAACCGCTTGGGCTACGGCGCCATGCGGTTGACCGGCGAGGGCATCTGGGGCTACCCGGCCGACCGGGACAACGCGATCGCCGTGCTGCGGCGCGCGGTGGAGCTGGGGATCGACTTCATCGACACGGCGGACTCGTACGGCCCGCACGTCAACGAGGAGCTGATCCGCGAGGCGCTGCACCCGTACGCGGACGACCTGGTCATCGCCACCAAGGCGGGGCTGCTGCGGACCGGTCCGAACGTGTGGCCGATCCTCGGCAAGCCCGACTACCTGCGGCACGCGCTGGAGGGCAGCCTGCGCCGGCTCGGCGTGGAGCGCATCGACCTGTTCCAGCTGCACCGGATCGACCCCGAGGTGCCGCTGGAGGACCAGATCGGTGAGCTGAAGAAGTTCCAGGAGGAGGGCAAGATCCGGCACATCGGACTGTCCGAAGTGGACGTCGAGCAGCTGGAGGCGGCGCGGGCCATCGCGCCGATCGCGAGCGTGCAGAACCTCTACAACCTGGCGAACCGGCAGCACGAGGCGGTGCTGGACTACGCCACGGAGAACGGGATCGCGTTCATCCCGTGGTTCCCGGTGGCGACCGGTGAGCTGGCCCGGCCGGGCGGGGTGCTGGACTCGGCGGCGAAGGACCACTCGGCCACGCCCGCGCAGCTGGCGTTGGCGTGGTTGCTGCGGCGGTCGCCGGTGGTGCTGCCGATCCCGGGCACGTCGTCGTTGGCGCACCTGGAGGAGAACACGGCGGCCCGGTCGATCGAGTTGACGGACGAGGAGTTCGAGAAGCTGTCGGCGTTGAGCTGAGGGTGGGGCGGGTGGTCGGCCGTGCTGTGAGGTCGACCCCACTCCGGGGTCGACCGTGCGCTGAGCTTGACCGTGCTCTGAGGTCAACCGTGCTGTGCGGTCGACCGTGCGCTAGGCGGGGTCGGGCGTCAACCGGCGCTCGGCCCGGCTGCGGACCACGTCCGTGAGGAGGTCGCCGGCGTCGAGCAGGCGGGGCAGCAGTTCGGGCTCCAGGGTCAGCGCGCGGAAGGCGAGCCGGATGGTCACGTCGTGGTCGGGGCGCTCGACGAGTTCCGCCGGGTCGCCGGCGGTGATGGTGCCGGCTTCGAGGACGCGGAAGTACGCGCCGGGCACGGCCTTGCGGGTGAAGGTCTTGACCCAGCCGCTCTCCTCCATGACACCGGCGAACGTGCGGCACGGGATGCGCGGGTTGGTGACCTGGAGCACGGCGGTGCCGATCCTCCAGCGTTCTCCGATCAGCACGTCGGACAGGTCGATGCCGGCGGTCGTGAGGTTCTCGCCGAACAGTCCGGGTGTGAGGTCGCGGCCGAGTTCCGCGGCCCAGTCGTCCAGGTCCTCGCGGGCGTAGGCGTAGACGGCCTGGTCGGGGCCGCCGTGGTTGCGGCTGTCCGAGATGTGGTCGCCTGCCAGGCCGCTGCCGACCTCGATCGGGGCGCTGACCTGTACGGGGCCGGTCACCGGGCGCTTGCCGATGCCGGTGTGGCCCAGCGCGGCCGGGTCGAAGTCGGTGCGGGTGCCGATGTTGACCGAAAGCACGTGAGGCATGCTGCAACGGTAGCCGAGGTAGTTTGCGGGTTCGCACTCCTTATCCCGCGCCGGTGCGCGAGGATGGGCGCCGTTCACCGTTTCGTGGGGGAAGTCATGCGCAGGTCCGTGGTCCCGTTGCTGCTGTGCGTCGGCGTGTTGACGGGGTGTGCGGCAGAGCGGACACCGCTTCCCGCGCCGACGTTGGAGCCGGTGGCGCGGGACACGGCCGGGCTGGTGAAGGCGCTGGTGTCGCGCGCCGACGAGCAGTACTCGGTGCGGTTCGACGCGGAGACGACCATGTCCGGGCGGCGGGTGCGGGTGGACGGCGGGCTGCTGCGTGCCCGCGAAGGCCGGTTGCTCACCTTGCGCGAGGACGCGGTGGACGTGGTGGTCGTCGCCGACGCCGGGTACGCGCGGACCAACGGCGGTTCCTGGAAGCGGTTGAACCGGGCGGATCGGGCGCCGTTGAAGTCCGGGTCGACGGTCGAGGGGATCGTGGACGAGGTCGATCCGCGATCGGTGGTGGCGAGCCTGCGCGGGGCGCTGATAGTGGAGAACGCCGACGAGACGGTGGACGGCGTGCCGACCCGGCGGTACACGATGCTGGTGGATCTCCGGTCGCAGGCGGAGCAGACGCCGGAGCTGGCCCACCGGGCGCAGTTGTTGGCGGCTTACGAGTCGGGGTTCACGGCCACCGCGGTGGTGTGGGTGGGACCGGGGAACCTGCCGGTGCGGGTGGAGCAGACGATGAAGACGTTGGAGGACAACGTGTTTCAGCGGACGGTGCATCGGTACGCGGATTGGAACGCGGATATTCGGGTTGTGGCGCCGGCGGTGGGGTGATGGCGTGTCGGGGGTGGCAGGGGTGAAGGGCGAAAAGCGTCCTCGCCGGATGGGCGTCCTCGCCGGTCGGGCAGGCCGCTAAGGGTCTCCGAAGGGCGGAAAGCGTCCTCGCCGGACGGGCAGGCCGCCAAGGATGCCCTCCAAAGCTCTGCGAGCCTTCGCGCTCTGCGAGCGTGAAGACTCTTGAGCGTTGGTGGGTGGCTGCGTGTCATCCCCGTATGGCCTGTCGAAGACGACCACGCTTGTCCAGGCAGGTCAAGCGAAGGGCGTGCTTGACCTGCCTGGACAAGCGTGGTTGCCCTGCGGGCAGGCCATACGGGGATGACACGCAGCGGGTGTGGGGTGTGCGCTTGGCGCGCAGCTCGGGGGTCTGTGGTCAGCAGCCCTTCTTGGCTCGGCTGATGTCCACGGGTCGGGCTGGGCGGCCGTCCAGTGGGGCGGGGTTGTCCGGGGTGGGGGCGATGCCGGTGGCGGCGATCTTGTCGAGGGTGGTCAGGCCTTCGGGCTTGATGGTGCCGAAGACGGTGTAGTTCGGGCGGAGGATGGAGTCCGAGGTGACCAGGAAGAACTGGCTGCCGTTGGTGTCGGGACCGGCGTTGGCCATGGCCAGGGTGCCCCGGGGGTAGATGCGGCGTTCGCCGGTGGGGTCGTTCGGGGCCGGCTTGAGGTCGGTGGGCAGTTCGTCCTTGTACTTGTAGCCGGGCCCTCGTTCGCCGGTGCCGGTGGGGTCGCCGCATTGCAGGACCTTGAGGGTCGGGTAGGCGGTGAGGCGGTGGCAGGTGGTGGCGTCGTAGAACTTCTTCGTCACCAGGTGCAGGAAGCTCTGGACGGTGCAGGGGGCCTTGGCCCGGTCCAGGACCAGGGGGATGTTGCCCTGGTTGGTCTTCAGCAGCACGTCCGCCTTGCCCTTGGACGGGGTGCGCCTGGGGTCCGGTGGGAGCTTCACCGGGCGGGCCGCGGGGTCGTCGGGGGTCTTCGTGTAGGCGCACGGGCCTTTCGTCACGTCTGGGTCGTGGGTTGTTTCCGGGTTGCCGGACGCTTGGGCCACACCGCTGCCCATGACCACCATCAGCACCATTGCCAGGAGGATCCTCACGGACCAGTCCTAGCGAACGCGGGTGTCGTCCTGGTAGGGCCGGTCGGAGGGTCCGAGGTCGGCGGCCAGGCTGCTCAGCGACTCGCGGTCCGGTTGGGCGGTCTTGGTGATGAGGCTGGCCACGTGTTTCTCCACGGTGCGGGGGGAGATGTGCAGGCGGGTCGCGATGGCCTTGTTGCCCAGGCGGCGCGCCAGGAGCCTGAAGACTTCGAACTCCCGCACGGTGACGCCCAGCGCCCGCAGTTCGCGGGGCACCTGGTCGGAGCCGGTCCGGCGTTGCGGGATCGAGGCTCCCAGGCTCCTCAGCAGGCCCCGGCAGGCGCTGGCCACGGCGGTGCCCCCGGACTGGTGGAAGTACTCCTCGGCGGTGCGCAGCCAGCCGATGGGTTCGCCCCAACCGTCGGCCACCGCGGCTTCGGCCACCAGGCGCAGGCCCAGGTGCCGTGCCAGCGGGTAGATGGACGCGGCCTCGCGTGCTGTTCGGACCGCTGCCGCGGCTTCCGCTTCCCTGCCCTCCCGACCCAGCAGGACGGCTTGGGCGAACTGGCCGAAGACCCGGTTCCAGCGCATGCCTGCCGCTGCGGAGCGGGTGATGTCGTCGTACGCCGTGCGGTCCAGGGCTCCGGAGAGGACGCCCAGGAGCAGGCGCAGGCCGTGGGTGCCGGAGAGGTGGAACGTGGTGGGCGTTTCGGCTTCGTAGGCCATCGCCTTGGCGACGTCCTGGGCGGCCTGGTCGCGGTCCTCTTCGAGCAGGGCGCAGAACGCCCTGGCCAGACCGAAGCACAGTGGGCGTTCCTGGGAGCCGATGCCGCCCAAGGCGTGGAAATCGGCCACCGCACTGTCCACTTCGGACCGCTTGCCCTGGTGCGCGGCGGCGGTCGCCTGGGCCATCAGGACGTAGAGGGTCATGGACTTGAGCTGCAGGCGCCTGGTGCCTTCGCCGCAGCGGGCCAGCTTCTCCTCGGCGACGGCGTATTGGCCGCGCAGCACGGCGTCGAGGCCGAGGATCGCGTCGACGTTGTAGGCCACCGTGATCGCACCCACCCGCAGCGCCTCCTCGCGGGCTTCGGCCAGTTCGGTGGGCGAGCCGTCGGCCAGCCAGTCGATGCCCGCGAGGCGTACCACCGCGTACGTGCGCTGGATGGGCAGGTGGTGCTCCTCGGCGAGCTGCCGGGCCCTGGTGAAGTGGTCGACGGCCTCTCCCAGGTCCCGGTCGCGGGCCAGGATGCCGAGCAGCTGCCAGGCCTCGCAGCCCACTTCGGGCAGCGCTGCGCGGCGGGCGGCCTCGGCGGCTCGGCGGGCCAGCGCCTCGGCGGACGCGATCCGGTCCGGGCGCTGGGCCTCCAGGGTGAGGAACGCCGCCGTCGAGTCGACGCGGGCCGCGTGGGCGTCGTCGGGGGCCGGACCCAGGAGGGCGCGGGCTGCCTCGACCTGGGCCATGCCGTCCACCGAGCGGCCGGCCAGCCAGGCGACCCGGGCCAGGGCGGTGTGCAGTTCGGCTCGGCGGATGCGGGTTAGGCCGGCGGTGGCCAGTTCGGCCACGGCGTCGGTGAGGGCGAAGGCTCGTTCGAACTGCCCCGCTTCGCCGAGTGCGGGCAGCAGGGAGCCCAGTACGTCGGCTCGGATGCCCACGTCCACCTGGCTCGCCAGGAGGCGGTGCGCGTGGTCCAGCAGGCGGACCGCCGAGCCCGCCGCGCCGTCGGCCAGGGCGCGTCGGCCCGCTTCGGCCAGCAGGGCGCCCGCCTCGGCGGTCTGGCCCGCGTCCAGCCGCAGGGACGCGACCAGCGGGCACCACTCGCCGGGCAGGTCGGGGTGCAGCTTCCGGATGGCGTCGGCGGTCCGCCCGGAAACGTCGGCGCGGTGGGTCGGGGTCAGTTGCGCCAGCAGGGCCTCGGCGGTCAGCGGGTGGCGGAACGCGTACCAGTCGGGCACGGGTTCGTCCGGGGTCACCAGTTGCGCCGCCACGCCCGCGTGCAGGTGCGACAGCAGGGTCCGGTCGTCCATGCCGGTGACCTCGCGCAGCACGGAGAGCGGGAACCGGTGGCCCAGGACGGCGGCCACCGAGAGCAGTTCGCGGCCTTGCGGCCCCAGCCGGTCGGTGCGGTGGGCGATGGAGCGGACCAGGGCGGTCGGGACGTCGATGCGCAGTTCGCCCAACGCCTGCCAGCCGTCCGGGCCGCGCACCAGCAGGCCGCCGACGACCAGGCTGTGCAGCATCTCCTCCACCACGAACGGGATGCCGGCGCTGTCCGACCAGATGCGTGCGACGACCGCCTCGGGTACCTCGGCGACGCCGACCTCCAGGCAGGACGCGACCATCCGGCGCACCTGCCCCTCGTCCAACCGGCGCAGCTCCAGCAGGGTGCCCGCGTCCCGTTGCGCGGCGAGCCGGATCACGTCGAGGGTCGGACCCGGGTCGGCTCTGGTGGTGACCAGCAGCACGGCCGGTACCTGGTCCAGGTTGTCCACCAGGTAGTCGATCACGGCCAGGGTCTCCGCGTCGGAGTCGTGCAGGTCCTCCAGGACCAGCAGGCACGGGCGGGTGCGGCCGATGAGGGCCAGCAGGCGCAGCACGGCCTCGGCCAGCACGACGATCGAGTGCCCCGCCTGGGGCTCGGTGCCCCACTCGGGCACCAGGCGGCCCAGGACCGGCTGGTAGGGGCCCAGTTCCCGCAGGTCCGGGCCGTCGCCGCCGCGCAGCAGCGACATCAGGGCCTCGGCCAGCGGGCGGAACGGCACCATCGGCCCGATGGTCGAGCCGCGGCCTCGCAGCACCCGCAGGCCCCGGTCGAACGCCGCGCCAGCAGTCACCCTGGCCAGTCGGGTCTTGCCGATGCCCGGCTCGCCGACCAGGAACACGGCACGCCCGTGGTGGGCGGTGGCGTCGGCCAGGGCCTGGTCCAACACCCGGAGTTCGGCGTCGCGGCCGACCACGACCGGCGCGCGGGTCTGCATGGGTGCCGACCTTAGTCAAGCGCGCGCCGGACTGCCCGCACCCCCAGTCTGGGCGGGCAGTCCGGCCGGTCCCACGAAGGGGGTGTCACATGATCGTGGGCGCGCTCACCGAGGTGCTGTCGGCCAGGCCCGCGGCGACCACCGCGTACGCGCCGACGGCGAGGGTCAGACCGGCCAGCGCGCGGGCGCGCGCACCGGTCCTGGACTTGCGGGACAGCGCCATCTCCCCGGCGGGGTGGTCGCCGTCCTGGTCGTCGGGCCAGGTGCCGACCTCGTCGCGGTTGGCGTTGCTCATCGGGTTCTCTCCTCGCGAGGGTTGGGATTTGCAGGGGTTTCGAGCAGCAGCACGGACGGCACCCGCTCGGGGAGGCCCAGGCGCAGCAGGGCGTACCCGATGCCGGACAGCCCGGTGAGCAGCCCCGCCGACGGCACGCCACCGGGTGTGCCGCACCGCGCCCCGTACTGCTCCAGCGCACCGAGTACGAGACCGGCGCGCCGGGACAGCATTGCGGTCGCCAGGTCGTGCCCGCGTTCGGCGAGCACGGCCAGCGATTCCAGCACGCCGAGTTCACCATGGCACAGGCTGAGGTCGCGCAGCGGCTCGTGCACCGCCAGGGCGTTCAGGCACCGGTCGAGGTGCATGGTGTAGGTGTCGACCGGCTGGTCCGGGTGGGCGGAGTGGGCGAGGACCGCGCCGGACAGGCCGGAGCACCAGCTGTGGTCCGCCTCGCCCACGTCCAGCAGCCGTTGCCGCAGCGCGTGGTCCGCGCGCAGGTGGGCGCGCCCGGCGACGCCGTAGCGGTGGTCCTGACTGGCTCGCGCGTGGCGCAGCAGCGCCCAACCGACGCCCGCCCGGCCACGGGCGAAACCGTCGCCGGCCGGGTTCGCGGCGAGCAGCCGGTCGGCGTAGCGGCGGGCCAGCCGGCGGGCCGCCGGGAGACCGCTTTCCGTGTGCACGGCCAGCATCGCGGCCAGCCCGCCCGCCCAGCCCTCCACGAGGTTCGCCGGATCTTCACCGACCGCTTCGACGGCCGCCGCGATGTCGACGGCTTCCCGCAACCAACCCTGGATGTCGTCGTCACCGAGCAGGTTCGCCAGGCGTGCCAGCGCGTAGCAGATGCCGCCCAGTCCGTGGAACGCGCCGCTGCCCACGGCGACCGCCAGCTCGCCGTCGGCGGCGAACGACCGCAGCAGACCGGGCACCGGGGCGAGCGCGTCGCGGGCGAACTTGGTGTAGCGGGACGCCCCGGTCAACGCGCCGAGCTGAGCCAGGAACAGCGCGACGCCGGTGTAGCCGTTGGACAGGCCCGCGCCCATCCCGGCCACCGCCCAGTGCCGGTCGTCCACCAGCTCCAGCCCCACCCAGTTGACCCGCCGGCCGTCGACCGTCGCACGGGCCAGCACCTCGTCGGCGATGCCGCACGCCGCGACCAGCAGCCGCTGCGGGTCCGGCACGCCCGCCTCCAGCGGGGCCGGCACGGCGGCGCCGGTGCGGTGGTCCACCGGCCGGGGGCGGCTGGCCAGCGCGGCGCTGATCAGCCACTGCTGGTCGTGCCGGTCCACCTCGTCGAGCGCGGCGACCTTGGCCGCCACGGCGTCCAGGCCGGACACCGGCAGCAGGTCCGCGATCTTCTCGCCGCTCGCCGACCACACGTCCCGGCTGCCCGGTCGGGTGGTGAACAGCGGCACGTCGCCCGCCCACAGGTCGGTCAGCTCGTGCGGCACCAGGGCCCGCAGCACGTCCTCCGCGACGGACTCGTCCCACAGCAGGTCCAGCGCCAGATCGCGGTCCGGTGCGCCGCACAGCGCGTCCGGGTGCGTCGACTCGTCCAGCAGCGTCGCGTACAGCTGGGTCATCCGCGGCACGAACCGCACCGGCAGGTCGGCGAACCGGCTCAGCAGGCCCGTGGTCGCCGAGCAGCTCGTCGCGGTGGTCGTAGAGGGCGTCGTAGCCGGTGCGGAACCCGGCCAGCAGCGCGCCCTGGTAGTCGGCGGGCTCGGCCTCGGTCCCGTTCACGGTGGGCCGGTTGAGCGCGGGCGGCAGCGGGGCGGGCCGGCGCACCAGCCGCATCCGGTCGGTGCCGGGGTGCAGCCACGCCACGCCGTCCGCCGGGAACAGCTCGCCGTGGTCGCCGCCCATGCCGCCGATGTCCAGCGCGCCGTGCTCGCCGAGCAGCACGCGTGGCAGCACCGCCGTCCGGTGCACGGAGCGGGCCAGCGCCTTCACCGCCGGGTCGGACGGGATGCCGACGGTGGGGTGGAACAGCGTCTCGACGTCCACCAGCACCGGCTGGTCGCCGCACGCGATCAGGTTCTCGTAGTGCATGTCGGTGCCGTCGACCGCGTAGAGCAGGGCGATCAGCGCGCCCAGCCGGTGGTAGAACCGGCCGACGCCGGCCACGTCCGCGCACGGGGCGTGCGAGACGAACTCCAGCCAGCCGTGGGTCGGCCGGGACAGCGACCGGGGCACCCGCAGGCCCAGGTCCGTGTGGCCGTCGAACCAGACCAGCAGCTCGCCGAAGGCGGCGTGCAGGGCGACCGGGCGCGGCTTGTAGACGACCTTGCGGCCGTCCTCGAACGTCAGCACGGCCACCGAGCGGCCACGCTGGTGGGCGTCGCCCCGGCCGGTGTCGACGGTGACCACCGGGCCGGGGTCGCGGCCGTCCAGCAGCTCCCGCACGATCGCGGCACGATCCTGCGCGAGCCGGTCCAGCAGCTCCCGGTGCGCCTCCACGGCGTGCAGGCAGGTCTGCCCGAGCAGCCGGGCCAGCACCGGGTACTTGGCGAACAGCTCCGCCAGGTCCAGGTGGCCCACGAAGTGCGCGAACCGCTCCTGGGGCGTCTCGCCGTCCAGTTCGTGCGCCAGGCGCTTGAGGTTGAGCTCCAGCACCAGCGCGCGGGCGGCGATCCGGGCCAGCCGGTGCCCCAGGCGGCGGGCGAAGTCGTCGTCCAGCCGGGCGTCCTGCGCCTTGGCCGTGCGCACCAGGGGGCGCAGCGCGAACGCGAACGCCTCGTCCCAGTCGACGCCGCCGCGGAACTGAGCATGGGCCGCGGTCGCGGTGGCGCGTTCCACGAACGCGGCCCATGCCGGCCGCCCACGGGGGGCGACCAACTCGTGGGTGCTCCCGCGCACGCCGCTGTGCCACCAGGTGGCGGGGAGCCGGTCGACGGCGGACGGGATCACGTTGCACAACGTGTCACGTGACGAGTCCTCGCACATGGGGGGTGTGCCCCCAGATTTGCCCACTGTCCGCCGGGATGCGGAAACCGCAGGTGGACGGCAAGTGCCCGGCACCTCACGAGGACAGGTCCGGTGCTCGGCCCACGAGGTGTCGTCCGGGTCTGCGGCTACTACTTCTTGCAGTTCTCGGCCTGCGCCGCGGCGGTGGCGAACTCGTCGGGCAGGGAGACGACGGACATCTTCTCCACGGCCTCGTTCATCACGGACACGGCCTCGGTCATGTTCTGCATGACCGACGAGAACACGTCGGTGGTCATCTCGGGCGCGCCGTCCACGGTGGACTTGGCGGAGACGAACTTGTCCCGCGCCTTGGACAGCGGCTCGACGATCACCTCGATGGAGGCGTCCGCGGCGGCCACCGGGGCCGGGGTCAGCTCCTCCAGGTCGTGGACGGCGACGTTGAGCACGTCCACCACCCGGCCCAGGGCGTCGCTGATGGCCTTCTTCGCGGCGGCCGGGTCGGGCGGCGGCTGGTCGAACTGCACCCCGCCGGACGCGATCATGTAGTTGGCGACACCGCAGAAGTTGTTCATCCACCGCACGACCTCGGGCGACGACGCCTGGACCGTGACCGGTGCCGCCACCGGCCTGCCGGCGACCGGCGTCGCGCACCCGGCCGTCGCCAGCACCAACGCGATCACCGCGAACCGTTTCACCGACACTTTGTACCTCACGCGTCACCCGATAGTGGTCACGGACATGACAACCGGGCGACAAGTCGGCCACGATGGGCTACCTGATGCCGGTCACAGTTGAAGTCTCGAGTGGTGTCGCGGTCATCCGGGTGGACCAGCCGCCGATCACCGCGCTGGCGCGGGTGCGCGCGCTGCTGTCCGCGCTGGCCGACGTGGAGGCGCTGGTCCTGCACGGGTGCGAGCGCGCGACGGCGACGGCGGACCTGAAGGGCGTGGTCCGGGTCGCGCCCGCCGAGCGGCGGGCCCACCTCCGGGAGCTGCACGCCCTGCGGGACGAGCTGGCCGCCCTGCCGGTGCCCGTGGTGGCGGCGATCGGCGGTTGCGCGTTCGGCGACCTGGCGGAGCTGGCCATGGCGTGCGACCACCGGGTGCTGGCGGAGGGTGGGGAGCTGATCAGCGTGACCGGCGGGCAGGTGCTGATGGGGCGCCGGGTGACCGCCGCGGAGGCGTTGCGCACCGGGCTGGTGGACCAGGTGGTGGCGCCGGCCGCCGTGGTGTCGGCCGCGGTGGAGCTGGCGAACCAGTGCCGGTCGGCGCCGGCGGGTGGGAAGTCCTGTCGTACGGCGGTTCGGTGACGTGGCGGCGGGTGGGCGCGACGGGCGAGCCGGGGCGCGGTAGGGCGGGGCGCGGCGAGGTGGGGCGGGTAGGGCGCGGCAAGGCGGGGGGCAAGGCGGGCGTTGTGGCTCGGGGTCAGGCGTCGGGTGGTGTGGGCCGTCCGGTTCGGTTCAGCAGGTTGCACTCCAGCTGGGTGAGCGCGCGCAGGATGTCCGCGCGTTGCGTCGGGTCGCAGCCGTCCGTGGTGGCCTCTTCGAGCTCCTGCCAGATCCGTTCCACCTCGTGCCGCAAGGCCTGACTGGCAGCCGTCGGCTCGATGATGGTGGCGCGCCGGTCGGTCGGGTCGGGCACCCGGCGGACGAACCCGGCGCGCTCCAGCCGTTGGACGGTGCGGGCCATGGTGGCCGAGTCGGATTCCAGCACGCACACCAGGTCGGCTTGGCGCTGCGGGCCGTCGCAGTCCCACAGGTGCATCATCACCAGCTCCTGCCCGGGGTGCAGGCCCGCCCGGCGCAGCAGCCGGCCCGCGAGCATCCGGTGCAGTCGCGCGATGCGGAAGACGGCGTGGCTGATCGGCCCGCTCCGCGCCGTCGTCGGCACGGGCACGCTCGTCGGGTTCGCTGCCTGACCAGCCATGGGCGTTATTGTACGGCCGTACCAGCCGTGATCGGCATCACGAGTGGAATGATCCAGCGGGTTTACCTGTTCGGACAGGTGAACCCGCTGGAGGACACGATGACCACCGCCTTCGACCCGCTGGACCTCGCCGGCACCCGTCTGGCCAACCGCGTCGTGATGGCGCCGATGACCCGCAGCCGCGCTCACGGCACGATCCCCACGCCGGCGATGGCCGAGTACTACGCCCAACGGGCGTCCGCCGGCCTGATCATCACCGAGGGCACCCAGCCGTCCGTGGTGGGCCAGGGCTACCCGGACACACCCGGTCTGCACTCCGCCGAGCAGGTCCGGGCGTGGCGGCAGGTCACCGACGCCGTGCACGCCGCCGGCGGCGTGATCTTCGCGCAGGTGATGCACACCGGCCGCATCGGCCACCCGAGCCTCCTGCCCGACGACCTGCACCCGGTGGGCGTGTCGGCCGTGCGCGCGGACGGCCGGGTGTTCACCGGCGAGGGAATGCTCGACTTCGTGACGCCGGTCGAGCTGACACCGGCGGACATCGAGTCCACCATCGCCGACTTCGCCGCCGCCGCCCGCAACGCCGTGGACGCGGGCTTCGACGGCGTGGAACTGCACGGTGCGAACGGCTACCTGATCCACCAGTTCCTCGCACCGAACAGCAACCGGCGCACCGACGAGTGGGGCGGCTCCGTCGAAGGGCGCATCAGGTTCGCCGTGGAGGTGGTGAAGGCGGTCGCCGACGCCATCGGCGCACACCGCGTCGGCCTGCGCATCTCGCCGGCCAACGAGTACAACGACATCCGCGAGACCGACCACCGCGAGGTCTACCCGGCGCTGGTGGACGCCGTCGGACCGCTGGGGTTGGCCTACCTGCACATCGCCGAGCAGGACGACCGCGAACTCACCCTGGCGCTGCGCAAGCGCTTCACGTCCACGCTGATCCTGAACCCGTACACGCCGGACGGCGTCACCGGCCCGGCGGAACTGGACCTGATCGCGGACGGCACGGCGGACGCGATCGCGTTCGGTGCCATGTTCCTGGCCAACCCCGACCTGCCCGCACGTCTCGCCGCCAACGGTCCGTTCAACACGCCGGACCCGACGACGTTCTTCGGTGGCGACGAGCGCGGCTACACCGACTACCCGGCGTCGGATGAGGAGCTGCTGCCTGCGAAGTGAGGTGCGGAAGTGCCGCAGCCCCCGTCCACCGGACTGATGGACGGGGGCTGCGGCCGGTCTGGAGGAGGGTCAGGCCTTCGCGCGACGGCGCTGCACCAGCAGGACGGCCGCGCCGCCGCCGAGCAGGACCAGGCCGATCACCAGCGGGATGGCGATGCTCGCGCCGGTGTTGGCCAGGCCGCCTTCGGCCGGGACGGCGGCGGCGCTGGTGGTGGTCACCGTCGGGGCGACGTCGGAGGAGGACGGCGCGCTGCTGGGCGTGCTGGTCTCGGACGTCGGGCTGGTGGTCGTGGTCGTCGTGGTCTGGGACGACGAGGACGAGGAGGTCGGAACGCTCTCGACGCACGCGGGGACGTCCAGTTCACCGTTGTTGCCCTTGGTGAACGAGTAGGTGTCGCTGTCGGAAGCCTTCACGACGACCTTGAACGAGTGCGGCACGGTGGCGTCGCCGCCGTCGTACTGCCTGGAGTAGTCGGCGCCGAAGGTCCGCTGCTCCAGCTCCTTGCCGTCGACGGTGACCGTCAGCTGGTTGCCCTCGCTGGCGTAGGCGGTCAGGTCGACGTGCAGCACGGCCTTCTCGTCCACGCACTTGGCCCACACCGTCTTGTTGTGCGCCGAGGCGGGGAGGGTGGTGATCAGGCCGGTGGCCACGATGGCCGCCGCGACGCTGATGACCGCGCCGACGGTCCGTGCGAACTGCATGGGTACTCCTGGTGTGCAGGGATGCGGAAGGCCGTCACCCTATCGAGTGACAAGGGTCCTCTTGATCAAAAGCCCAGGCCGGCTGTTCGGGTGAAACCAGGCTGTTGTCGAACTGTGATCAGATGGGCACGGTGAGTTGCAGGACGGTCAGGCGGTGATCGACGCGTTCTGTGTTGGGAACGGGCCCGCTGTTCCCGCTGCGCGTCACTGGCCGTGCGGGTGGCGGGAGGCCTTGTCAACCGGCGATCCACGGTGGTTCAGCAGGTGGGCGCTCTTGTTCGGGAGCCGGCGAAGTGGCTACTTTGCCGCCAGTCGTGTGGACCAACCGCCGTTCACAGCCTGAAGAGGGAGAGTGCGATGGCCGTCCTCTGCTCCCGTAGGCACATCGACTTCGGCCGCGTCTCCAGCGCCATCTGTCGAAGCTCCTGACCTGACGGCGCCGCTTCGGCGCCGCAGTCCCGGTCCAGGAGCCGAGTGCACGTCACGTCCTCCGCTCCCGCCCCGTTCCCGCCGCGTCCCCCGGCCGCCTTCGCAACGGCCGGTATGGCGGGCTTCCCGAAGGACTCCACCATGAGCGTGTCCGCACAACCACGCCTGCGCGCACCCGACGACGGCGGCGACGACCTGTCGAAGCTCAGAGTCGTGCCCGCCCGCCACCCGTGGCGGTGGGTGGGCATCGTCGCCGTGCTCGTACTGCTGGCGCAGTTCGTCAACGGCCTGGCCACGAACCCCGGCTGGGACTGGCCGACGTTCGCCCGCTACTTCACCGCCGAGTCGATCCTGCGCGCGGTCGGCCTGACCCTGGAACTCACCGCATACGGCACCGCGATCGGCTTCGCGCTGGGCATCGTGCTGGCGCTGATGCGCTTGTCGCACAGCCGGTTCCTGTCCGGGGTGTCCTGGGCCTACATCTGGGCGTTCCGGTCCATCCCGCTGATCGTGCAGCTGCTGTTCTGGTTCAACATCTCGTACCTGTACCAGGAGCTGGACTTCGGGATCCCGTTCGGCCCGTCGTTCTTCGGCATCGACACCAAGGACCTGATCAGCCCGATGGGCGCGGCGGTGCTGGGGCTGGGGCTGCACCAGGCGGCGTACGCGGCCGAGATCGTGCGCTCCGGCATCATCTCGGTGGACCACGGGCAACTGGAAGCGGCGGCGGCCCTCGGCATCCCGAAGTCCCGCCAGCTGCGCAGGATCATCCTGCCGCAGGCGATGCGCTCGATCCTGCCGAACGCGGCCAACGAGGTCATCAGCCTGTTCAAGGGCACGTCGATCGTGTCCGTGGTGGCCATCGGCGAGCTGTTCTACCAGGTGCAGGTGATCTACGGGCGCAACGCGCGGGTGGTCGCGCTGCTCATGGTCGCGACCGTCTGGTACATCGTGCTGACCACCCTCCTGTCGATCGTGCAGCACTACGTGGAGAAGCACTACGCCAAGGGCGCGACGCGCGACAAGGGGGGCTGGAAGTGGGCGAGGTGATGGTGGACCTGCGGGGAATCCACAAGAGCTTCGGTACCAACGAAGTGCTGCGCGGGGTCGACCTGGAGGTGCGCGCCGGCGAGGTCGTGGTGATCCTCGGCCCGTCCGGCTCGGGCAAGTCGACCCTGCTGCGCACCATCAACCACCTGGAGAAGGTGGACCGGGGCTACGTGAGCATCGACGGCGACCTGGTCGGGTACCGGCGGGTGGGGGACAAGCTGCACGAGTTGCGCGAGCGGGAAGTCCTCAAGCAGCGCACGCACATCGGCTTCGTGTTCCAGAACTTCAACCTCTTCCCGCGCCTGACGGTGCTGGAGAACGTCGTGGAGGCCCCGATCTCGGCGCGCCGCAAGGCTGCTCCGGTGGCACGGGCGGAAGGGCGCGCCCTGCTGGCGCGGGTCGGCTTGGCGGACAAGGAGGACGCGTACCCGCGCCACCTGTCCGGAGGGCAGCAGCAGAGGGTGGCGATCGCCCGGGCGCTCGCGTTGGAACCCAAGGTGCTGCTGTTCGACGAGCCGACGTCCGCGCTGGACCCGGAACTGGTCGGCGAGGTGCTGGACGTGGTCAAAGACCTGGCCCGCAGCGGAACCACGATGGTCGTGGTGACGCACGAGGTCGGTTTCGCCCGCGAAGTCGCCGACACCGTGGTGTTCATGGACGGCGGCCTGGTGGTCGAACAGGGTCCGCCGGGCCAGGTGCTCGACGACCCGCAACACCCGCGCACCCGCGCGTTCCTGTCCAAAGTGCTCTGAGAGGAAGACCGTTGTCTCGTGGGAAGATCGCAGGTCTGGTCGCGGTGGTGGCGCTGGCCCTGGTGGCGTGCGGGGGCGCCGACGGCGCGGTGACCGAGGACAAGGTGGTGGCGGCCGGCAGGACCGTCAACCTGGGCCCGGAGCAGAACCGGGTGACCGCGGCGAAGGTGGACGCGATCGCGGCGAAGGTGCCGGAGGCGATCCGGGCCTCGGGGAAGCTGGTGATCGGCGGATCGTCGAACTCGGCTCCGCCGTTGCGCTTCTACGCCAGTGACGACAAGACGATCATCGGGGTGGAGACGGACGTCGCGGTGCTGATCGCCGGGGTGCTCGGGCTGGAGCCGCAGTTGGAGGTGACGTCCTGGGAGAACCTGTTCGTGAGCCTGGACAGCGGGGCGTACCCGTTGGGGCTGTCCAACATCACGGTGACCGAGGCCCGCAAGGAGAAGTACGACTTCGCCACCTACCGGTTGGACACGCTGGCGTTCGAGGCGCGCAAGGGTGGCACGTGGCGGGTGGCGAAGCCCGCGGACGTGGCGGGGAAGGTGATCGCGGTCGGGTCCGGGACGAACCAGGAGAAGATCCTGGTGGACTGGAGCCGGCAGAACCAGGAGGCCGGGCTGAAGGCCACGGACATCAAGTACTTCCAGAACGTCGCGGACTACTACCTGGCGCTGGAGTCGGGGCGCATCGACGCGTTCCTGGGGCCCAACCCCACTTCGGCCTACCACGTGGCGACGTCCGCGAAGACCGAGGTGATCGGGACCTTCTCGGGAGGTGGCGACCTGCAGGGGAAGATCGCCGCCACGACGAAGAAGGGGAGCGGGTTGGTCGAGCCGGTGGCGGAGGCGTTGGACCACCTGATCGCGAGCGGGAAGTACGGCGAGGTGCTGGATCGGTGGGGGTTGAAGGGTGAGGCGGTAGAGAAGTCGGAGATCAATCCGGCTGGGTTGCCGAAGTCTTGATGGGGTGTGGGTTGGGTGTGAGCCCCTGAAGGGGTGAAGGGCGAAAAGCGTCCTCGCCGGACACGCAGCGGGTGTGGGGTGTGCGCTTGCGCGCGGGCCGAGTGTGTGCGCTTGGGGTGGTGTGAGTGTGCAAAAGCAGGGCAGGTGGGAGGCCTGCCCTGCTCTTGCGATCCGGCCGTTTCGTCTACGGCCCCGGCCGCCGAGCGTCAGCCGTGACGGGAACGGGTCGGATCAGTGGGGGTGGTGAGGGGGAGTGCGATCCGTCGGCCACCACCTCCACCTGGGCTCAGCTCCTCACGTAGACGTCGGGGGCGCCTGCGGCGGAGGACTGGTAGCCGCCGGCGAAGAGCTGGTTCACCCGGTTCGCCTCCTGGGCGTTCGGGTACACGTTGCGGCAGGACGTGCCCGCGCTGCCGCCCGACATCAGGTAGGAGCAGATGCCGTTGTACGTGTCGGGCAGTCCCAGGCCGTGCCCGATCTCGTGTGCCACGATCCGCAGTGCGTAGTTGCCCGCCGCAACGTCGCGGTTGTCGATGTAGATCGTGGCGCACCCGCGCCCGCAGGGGTAGGCCCGGGAGCCGCCTCCGTTGGTCGCGGCGATCCGGATGGTGGCGCTGCCGCCGCGGACCAGCCGCAGGTTGGGCACCCTGGAGTTCCAGATCTGTGCGGCCTGGTCGGCTTCCGCCGAGTAGCCGGAGGCGCTGTAGTAGACGGTCCTGGCCAGTGCCGACGGCGCGGCGGGCGCCGCCGTTGCCGCACTGGTCAGGCTGGTTCCCACGAGGGCGAGGGAGGTGAGCAGCGCCCCGACAGCGAGGCGCAGGAACTTGCTGGTCACACGATCTCCTTCGGTGCAGGGTGGAAGGTTCTCGCGTTTATTCACATTAAGAGCTGGTGACCGGATGGCGTCATAGCTCTTGGGCATAGATGCCGTCGATGGCTCTAGCTGGCCTCCGCCGGCCAGGGGCGGGCGTCCTCCAGCAGGCCGATCATCCCGGACACCAGGCGCAGCTGGTCCACTCCGCGAATGTCCGCTTCGACCAGTCGCGGCGAACAGACGACGACCGCTGCGCCCTGCGCGCGGGACAGCGCCACGTTCAACCTGTTGCGGGACAGCAGGAAGTCCAGGCCGCGAGGCAGGTCCACGGCGGCGGAAGAGGTCATGGTGGTGATGACCACCGGGGCTTCCTGGCCCTGGAAGCGGTCCACGGTGCCGACTCGGACGTGTTCGCAGCCGACGCGTTCCAGTTCTCGCCGCACCAGACGGACCTGCATGTTGTACGGGGCGACCACGAGCATGTCGGAGTCGTCCAGCGGCCGTGCGTCGGAGCCGTCCGTCCACATGCGACCCATGAGTGAGCGGACGATGTCCACTACCGCCAACGCTTCTTCCAGCGAGCTGGTGGTGTTGTGGCGGTGTTCGACCTCTCGCACGTACACACCGGACCTGAGGCCGGAGATGCCGCGGGATGCGGTGCTGGGATGGGCGTGCAGGAGGCCGGCGTACGACAGCCGTGACACCGGCTCGCAGACGTCGGGGTGCATTCGTCGGGTCTGGTCGAGGAAGTAGCCGAGTCCGGGCGGGATCACGTCGGCGTCGCCGATGAGGTGCCCGAGGGCCGACGCGTCCGCGCCGGCCGGGTGCGTCCCCTGCACCACCTGGGGCAGCTGCTGGGGATCTCCCAGCAGGACGAGGTTCTTCGCGCACGTGGACACCGCGAGCGCGTCGGCCAGGGCGAACTGGCCGGCCTCGTCCACGATCAGCACGTCGAACGGCTGCTCGCGCAGTGCGGCGTTGGCGAAGGTCCAGGCGGTCCCGCCGACCAGGTGGCCGGCGCCCTGGTCGTTCCGCCAGCGGACCAGTGCCGGGTTGTCCCTCGGCTGCTCCCAGGTGCAGTCCTTCGCGGGAGTGCCCTTGGGTCGTTTGGCGGTCGGGATCGGCACGGCCAGTTCACGTCCGGCGGCCTGTGCCGCGCTGAGCACGTTCTCGACGGCCTTGTGGCTGTTCGACGTCACGCCGACGCTGCGACCGCCGCGCACGAGGTGCGCGATGAGCCGTCCCGCGAGGTAGGTCTTGCCCGCGCCGGGCGGTCCCTGGACGGCCAGCGTGGACCCGTTCAAGGCGTCCACTGCCGCGATCACGTCGGCGATGAGGTCGTCACCGTGCGGCAACGAGCCGCGCACCCGTGGCGGGGTCCGCCGCACGAGGTCGACGCCGGGGTGCGCGGGCAGGTCCGGTAGCGAGTCGACGACGAGGCGTGCCAGTTCGTAGACGGCCTCGTCCTTGGGCGACGGCCGTACCGGGCTGCCGGGCAGGACGGCCACCGGGCGGTCGCCGTCGACCTCGTCCGGCGACACGCTCTCGACCAGGACGATGTCCTCGGCCGACTCGCCCACCACGACGGCGTCCCGGGTCCGGTTCGGGGTGCCGGGGTACAGCAGTCGGACCTGCTCGTTCGGGGTGAACGGGTGCGGTCGGTCCGGGTCGCAGCGGACCCGCACCTCGCGCTTCGCCTTGCGCACCCGGCCGGACGGCATCGTCCAGTCCTCCGCCCGGACCGAGACCGGCACGGTGCAGGCGCTGTCCGCCTCCAGCTCCGACAGGGGCGCGGCCACCTGGCGGAAGAAGTCCCACCAGGCCGGGTTGGTCTCGCGGCGGTGGTAGCCGACGGCCGCCGCGAGGAGGGCTCGCGCGCGTTGGTCGGGGGTGAAGTCGGCGGGGTTGTCGGGCAGGCCTTCGAGCAGCGGGTCGACCACCGCGGCCATCCGCTCGGCGCGCTCGGCCCGGCGCTGGGCGGCCATCTCGTCGTCGATCTCGTCCACGAACGACTTCTCGGGGACGTGGGGCTCGATCCCGGCCTCGGCCCTCACTTCCAGCAGGAACCGGTAGAGGCGGCGCGTGGAGACGCAGTCGTAGGCGTTGTAGTCCGCGATGCCGTCGAGCACTTCCTCGGCGCGCGCCACGTCGTCGAGTTCGTTGAGGGTCAGGAACTCCTCGTACGCCTCGATGCTCGACACGGCGTTCGTCACGTCGCCGTCGCGCGTCGAAGGCATGTAGAGCGGCTCGAGGTACTTGATCGAGTAGGAGCGCTGTGAAACCCGCAGCGCCTTGCGCACCACGGCGTACAGGTCCACCAACGCGCCGGACCGCAGCAGGTGGTCGACGGCCTCCTCACGTGTCCCGTGCAGCGCCGCGAGCCGCTTGAGCGCACTGACCTCGTAAGGCGCGTAGTGGTAGACGTGCGCGCCGGGGTGCTCCTGGAGCCGCTGCGTGGCGAAGTCCACGAAACGCTCGAACGCGGCTTTCTCCTGCGGCCGGGTGTGCGCCCAGAACGGTGTGAACTCCTCCTCCGGGGTGACGACGCCGAACAGGTACTCCAAGCCTTCACCGGCCAGCGCGAACGGGTCGCCCTCCATGTCGAAGAACAGGTCGCCGGGGCTCGGCGCGGGCAACTCGGCCAGCGCCTCGGGCGCGACGACCTCGTAGGCGACCTTGCCGATCGGGTCGTCGGTCGTCCGGGAGTCGTCCTGGATGACCTGGAGGGCCGCCTGCGCCCGCAGTCCGGTGAACGTCGCGGCGGACATGGTCGCCGGCCGGTCCTCGCGAGTGGCGTTGGCGAGCGCGTCGATCGTGCCGAGCCCGGCGGCGACCAGCTTGCGCCGCTGGTCCGCGCGGATGCCGGCGACCAGCGAGAGGTCCCGGTCGCGGTCCCGGCCGCTCGCGCAGTGCCGGGAGAACCGGCAGGTCGCGCACGCGGGCCGTTCGTCGTCCCACAGCCGCTCCGGCAGCGTCACCGATCCGGTTCGCTCGTGCAGCCGCTGTTCGAGACTGCGCACCAGCGGCAGGAAGTCGGCGACCCGGAACGTGCGGACGCTGTCGTCGCCCAGCAGCAGGTGCATCCCCGGCCCGGCGTCCGACCCCAGCGCGTTCGCGTACGCGGTCAGCTGCACGACGGCCGCCGGGGTCGCGTGCCGGGCGAGCTTGGCGTCGTGCGGCTCGTAGCCGTGCTCGCCGCGGACCAGGAAGTCGGCCCGGCCCTGGAACCCGTCGGCGTAGAAGACGCCCTGGTAGACGACCGGCGCACCGGCCCGGATCGCGGCCCGGGTCTGCGCTGCGGCCTCGCTCAGCGCTTCGTGCGTCGGCGCCGGCTGGGCGATCTCGACCACGTCGCAGCGCGCCTTGAACCGCTCCAGCACCGCCTGCTCGTGCGCGATCCCGTGCTTGGCCGCCAACACGTCACGCCGGTCGTCCGGCTGCGGGGCGCCGGGCAGCCCCAGCGCCGAAGCCAACGCCAGCCGGCTGCGGTGCCCGCACTCCAACAGGTCCACCAAATCCGCCGGGGAGTGCACCAGTCGGCCGTCGGCGGTGAGCATGGCGCGCAGTATCGCGGCCGAACAGCCCAGTCCCGTGGACCACGCCCGGCGCGTCGCGGGAGTGTCGGGTCGGACACCCGGTCAGCCGTGCTCGGCGACCCGCGCCTGCCAGCGTGAGCGGTGGGCGGCGGCCTCGGCGGTGGCCCGGTCGAGCGCCGCCGGGTGCACCGGCTCGGCGCACCACTGCCGCAGCACGCAAGCCATCCCGGTCACGAAGGTGTGGCCGGTGGGGGTGAGCCTCCCGCTGGTGAGCAGGGTCTCGGCGGCGCTCAGCGCGGCGGAGCGCCAGCGGGCGTACTCGGTCTGCGCGGCCACGCCCGGCCGGGTGCGCCAGAACGCGGCCACGCCCAGGTGCGCGTAGGTGCCGTGCAGCAGGCCGGCGAGGGGCCTGGGGTCCTCGCGCCACGGCGCGTAGAAGACCTCCCGCCGATCGGGCACCAGCAGCGGGAACAGGTCCATCAGGGCCACCAGCTTGGTGTGCTGGGCCTCGTGCGTCAGGGTGACCGCGATGGTCTCCGCGTCCGGGGCCGGCGACAGGAACACGCAGCCGAACGCGTCCGCGACCGTCGCGCTGGTCGTGCCCGAACGCGACTCGGGCATCGGTGTCAGCACGGTGATCAGTTCGGCGAACTCCTCGGCCATCGCCGGGTGGTCACGCGCCAGCAGGTCCCACGCACCGACCAGCGCCGGCCGCCACCGCGCCAGGTCCACCTCGGCGGCGACGGCCAGACCGGACGGCACGCCACCACCCGCCCACACGTCGAGCTGCACCACGTGCGGACCCAGCGCCACCTCGGGCAACGGCTCGTAGGCCAGCGTGCGCGGGTCGGCGACACCCAGGGACGGCAGCGAGAACACCTCGGCCGGCGGGAAGTCGACGCGGGGTTCGATCCCGGCGCGGATGGCCGCCGCCGCCGCGACGAAAGCCAGCTCGGCGGGGCAGGCGGGCGAACCGCGGTGCAGGGCCAGCGCGGTGCGGGTGGCCCACGCACCCACCGACGGGTGGTCCAGCACCCGGGCCACGGCCTCCGGCGACGCGCGGTCGGCGTCCACCAGCAGCCGGTACGCCGGACGTGCCGCCGGTGCCGCCGCGATCATGCGGACCAGCAACGACGTCCGGCTGCGCCGCGCCAACCGCAGGGCGCGGACGGCCCGCGGCCCGCCCCCACCCCGGGACAGGGCGGTGAAATCCTCGGCGGACAGCCGCCACGGCCGAACCGTCACGCCAGCGCCGCCAGGTCCGCCGCCACGCGGTCGCGGATGTGGGTGATCAGCCGGTACAGGTCGGGGCAGTACACCGAGGGGTGGTCGAACCCGTCGGCCGCGAAGCGGTGGGCGCGCAGGCCGCCGCCGCACGCCGACACCACCGCGCACGACCGGCAGGTCGCCGACAGCCCGGCCAGGCCCGATTGTGCGGCAACGACTTCCGGCGAGACCGACACCCGGTCGAAGTCGTCGCGGGCCACGTGCAACCCGGTGAACGCGGCGGCGGGGGAGGAGGACGCCAGGATGTCCGACGCGGAGATGGCGCCGTCGGTCTCCACCACCACCTGCGCGGTCGGTGTCAACCCGACGCCTTCCACGCGGGATCGGCCGCCCAGCACCACGTTCAGCAACTCCTCGAACAGCCGCACCCGTGTTTCCGGTCGGACATACCAGCGGTCGAACAACGCGATCAGCCAATCCGCGTAGGGCGTGTCCGATGAACCGCTGATCCGGTCTTGTGGCGGTGTGGACCAGTTCCCGTGCGGCAGCAGGAAATCGATGACGGGCGGCGCGAATTCCAGCAGCGACTCGTAGACCCGGAACGGATCGGTCCGCACGTCCACGACGCACAGCAGGCCGCCGTAAACCGAGCGGAACTCGCCCGCCAGCAACCGCAACGCCGAGCGCACGGCCGCCCAGCTGCCGGTTCCGTCGGGGCGGACGCGGTGCCGGTCGTGGGCTTCCGGGTCGCCGTCCACGCTCACGCCGACCCGCACGTCCAGCGCCGCGAGCAGGTCCAGGAAATCGCGGTCGAGCAGCGTTCCGTTGGTCTGCACGGAGAAGCGCACCCGGGCGGGCACCGCGGACCGGAACCGGCGCACCAGCGACTTCACCGGGGCACGTCCGAAGAGCAGCGGTTCACCGCCGTGCAGCACGACTTCCACCTCGGAGAGCCGGTGCGCGCGCACGTGCTCCGCCACCCGTTCGGCGGTGCGCGCGACCACTTCCGGCGACATCGCGCGCGGTCGGGAACGCCAGCCCTGGTCGGCGAGTTCGTAGACGTAGCAGTAGTCGCAGGCGAGGTTGCAGCGGCTGTGCACCTTCACCACGAACTGGCGGAACGGCCGCGCTTCCATGCACCCCCCGATCCATCAGCCCCCGAACAAACCAAACACATCGCGCCGGCCGCGACTTCCGCCAATCGGAGGATTCCCCGCATTGCCCGTTGCCGCGCACTAGGATGGGGTTGTGCGCACTGCGGACAACCCCGCAGCTTTGCGGTGAGGGGGTATGGCGTGATGGCTGAGGAACCCGTCCTGGAGTCCGAGCTCCTCGACGTCACGGGGATCGACCTGGCCCGGCTGGCCGAGCTGCCGGACACCGCGCTGCGCGCCGCCCTGCACCGGATCCTGGCCGAGAACGCCGAGATGCCCAACCGGTTCGCGGCCTTCGAGAGTTCCCTGTAGCCGCCGTCCGAGTGGGGGGACGATCGCCGCGGTTCCCTTCCACACCGCCGATCTGGAGCAGTCGATGAGCAGCCCTGCGGTCCACGGCCACACCGGTGTGACGGCGTTCCTGTCCGCGACCGGCGGCACCGGGCGCACCAGCGCGGTGGCGAACCTCGCCTGGGTGCTGTCCGCTGCGGGCCAACGGGTGCTGGTGGTGGACTGGGGCTCGGAGGTGCCGCGCGTGCGCGAGTACCTGGAGCCGTTCCTGGTGTCCCGCCAGGCTTTGCCGGACGCGCTGGGCCGCGCGCTGCTCGCCGCCTACCTCGCCGACCCGGCCCGCGAGGAGGACCCGCCGCCGGTCGTGGAGCGGTTCGCGCTGCCCGTGCCGGACGCGGTCGGCCACATCGACGTGGTGGCCGCGATGCCGACCGACGCGGCGGGCCGGCCGCGCCCCGAGTCCCGGCACGGGGACGCGGGCGCGATCGCCGAGCTGCGGGCGCGGCTGGCCGAGTCGGAGTACGACCAGGTGCTGATCGACGCGCCCACCGGGATGGCGGACGAGTCGCTGACGCTGATCGCCACGCTGTGCGAGCTGGCCGTGGTGTGCTTCCGGCCGCGCCCGAGGGCGATCGCGGACGCCGCGGAGCTGGCCGCACAGGTGCGCAAGCGCGCGCCGATCCGGATCGACGTGGTGCCGGTGGCCACGCTGTTCGACGACGCCGAGCAGTCCCGCGCGCAGCGCATCCGCTCGCAGATCCACGCCGCGTTCGCGGAACTGCTCGCCGGGCAGGCGAAGCGCGTGCCGGACGGCGGCACGGTGGAGATCCCGTACCGGCCGTTCGACGCCTTCGACCCGCTGCTGGCGATCCTCGCCGAGGAACCCAGCGGCGGCGGCGGTCTGGAGGCCCAGTACGGCCGGCTCGCGGCGGCGGTCAGCGGTGGCACGGTCGGCGTGTGCGCGCCCGTCCCGCCCCTGCTGCGCGCCCGCTACCGGCGGGTGTTCGGCCTGGACGCCGCCGCCGACCCGGACCGGGTGGCGATCGTCTACGCGCCGCACGACCGTGCCTGGGCCGACTGGGTGCGCGGCCAGCTGGAGCGCGCGGGCGCGCAGGTCGTGCCGCCGGCCGAGGTCGCGAGCGGGGACGGTTTCGGCGTGGTGGTGCTGGTGTCGTCGCACCTGGGCGAGGTCGAGCCGCCGCCGGGCGGCACCGTGCTGCGGCTGCTGCTGGAGGAGGGCGACGCGGGCGGCCTGTCGGTGCACGAGCACCTGCCGGAGACGCTGAGCGCCAAGCTGCTCGGTCACTTCGGCCTGATCGACCGGCCCGGCACCGCGCACGACGCGCCGATGCGCATCCCCGGTTCGGACCCGGTGGTGTTCCGGCTGCCGCCGCGCCACCAGGCGTTCGTCGGGCGGGACGCGGACATCGAGGCGCTGCGCGACGAGCTGACCGACGCGGGCGACGAGCGCGCGGTGGTGACGCTCAACGGCGAGCCCGGCGTGGGCAAGAGCGAGCTGGCCCTGGAGTACGCGTACCGGTTCTCCGCCGACTACGACGCCGTGTGGTGGCTGTCCGCCCAGGACCGGCAGTCCCTGCAGGTGGGGCTGGCGGAGCTGGCCGTGCGGCTGCGGCTGCCCGGCTCCACCGACTTCGGCTCGCTGAGCGTGCTGGACCGGCTGGCCACCGACCCGTCCTACGCGCGGTTCCTGCTCGTCTACGACAACGCCGACGACCTGGACGCGATCGCCGACCTCCTGCCGCCGGGCACCACCGGCCACGTGCTGATCACCTCGAACGCCGCCGCCGCGCCGTCGGTCGAGCTGGTGCCGATGGTCGCGGCGGACAGCGTGGCGCTGCTGCTGGACCGGGTGCGCGGGCTGGGTGTCGAGGACGCCCGGCGGGTCGCGGCGGAGGTGCGGCACCTGCCGCTCGCGCTGGACCTGGCCGGCTCCTGGCTCGCCGAGGCGGTGCGGGTCGAGCGCGGCGCGGGCTCCTCGGACGCGGATTCCGCCGCGTGGGCGGTGCGCACGTTCTTCGACCGGCTGGCCCGGTCCGAAGCGGACGGTGTCGACCGGGTGGTCGACGTGGTGACCGGGTCGCTGCGGGAGAACGGGATCGGCCGGGTCTGCGTGCTGCTCGCCCGGCTGTGCGCGTTCCTGTCCCCGCAGGGCGTGGCGCTCGGCCTGGTGCGCTCGCCCGCGTTCCTGGACCGGCTGGTCGCCGTCGGCGGGGTGGACGCCGCGCCGCTGGAGCTGGACGCGGGCGAGGTCGACCGGGTGCTGTGGGCCGGCGCGCGGCACGGGCTGTTCCGCGTCGACTGGGGCGACCAGTACTCGCTGCGGCTGCACCGGGTCGTGCAGCGGGCGCTGCGCGCCGGGATGGCGCCCGCCGAACGGGAAGCCCGGCAGGCCGACGTGCTGGCCGCGCTCGCCGCCTACGCGCCGACCGAGGTGGAGGACAAGTCCGAGACCCGGCGGGTCCGGTTCCAGGAGCTGCAGCAGCACGTGTTCCCGTCCGGCGCGGTGCGCAGCGGCGACCCGAAGGTGCGCCGCTGGCTGGTCAACCAGGTGCGGTTCCTGTTCACCGACGGCGGCGCGGGCGTGCGCCGGGCCGCCCTGGAGCCCGGCCGCGAGCTGCTGGAGTCGTGGACCCACCGGTTCGGCGCGGACGACCCGCTGCGCAACCGGCTCGCCGCCCAGCTGGCCAACGTGCACCGGGTGCTCGGCGAAGCGGCCGAGGCGCTGCGGCTGGACGACCTGGCACTGGCCCGGCAGCGCCGCGCGCTCGACCTCACCCACCCGCAGCCGCTGATCACCGCGCGCGGCCGGGGCGGCGACCTGCGCGGCCTCGGCCTGTTCACCGAGGCGCTGGTGGAGGACCAGGCCACCTGGGAGGGCCTGCGGTCGGTGCTCGGCGAGGACCACCCGGACACCCGGCGCGCGGCCAACAACCTGGCGGCGTCGATGTTCCTGTCCGGGGACGCGGCGGGCGCGCTGGCGCTGGAGGAGGACAACTTCCGCCGGCGCAAGCGGCTGTTCGGCGAACGCGACGAGTTCACCTGGGTCACGCTCGCCCAGATCGGGCTCTACCAGCGCGAGCTCGGCCGCTACCCGGAGGCGCTGGAAGCGCTGCTCGGGGCGTCGCAGAAGCTGCAGAGCCTGCGGCCGGAGCTGAACCGGACGCAGATCGGCGTGTACTGGAACTACGCCATCGCGCTGCGGCTGGCCGGCCGGACGCGGGCGGCGAAGGAACGCACCGGCAAGGCGTTGCGGGACTACCGCGAGGTCATCGGGCCCGACCACCCGTACACGCTGGGCTGCGCGCTGAGCTTCGCCGCCGACCACCGGCGGGTGGGCGGCGACCCGGAGCTGGCCGTGGAGCTGGCGCGCACCGCGCTGACCGGGTTCCAGGGGCTGGAGGGCATCCTGGAGCACCACCCGTTCATCGCGCTGTGCCGGTTGGGGCTGGGCTTGGCGCTGCGCGCGGCCGGCGACCACACCGGAGCGGTCGACTGCGTCGCGGTGGCCGCGGAGACCCTCCGGACGCGGCTGGGCGACACGCACCCGTGGACGCTGGCCGCCGCCGTCGACGAGGCGCGGGTCCGCGCGGCGGCGGGCGAGACCGACCGGGCGGCGGTGCTGATCGCCGAGGCGCACGCCGACTGCGTCGAGTTCCTGGGCACCGACCACCCGCACACCGCCGTGGCCGCGCACAACCTGCGCATCGCGGCGCACCCGGCCGAGCAGGACTGGCGGGAGTGCGATGTCGACATCCCGCACACCTGAGCGCGCAGGAGGGAGCAGCGTGGAGCTGTACGAGGAGGAGGCCGAGCACTTGGGCCCCGAGTTCGACACCACCCGGCACGCCTGCCGCGCGGCGATCGTGAAGAGCCCCGCGCTGCACTACCTCGCGCACTACAGCAACGGGGTGTTCGACTTCGGCGTGGACGCGCTGGGCGAGCCGCCGACCGCGCCCGACGCGCTGCCCGGCGGCACCCGGCGCGAGGAGCTCAAGCGGCTGGGCCGGCACCTGACGTTCCAGGCCACCGCCCTGGACCGGGCGCTGCAGGAGGCGCGCACCGGCCGGCTGATCCGGACCGTGCTGCACACCGAGGAAGGCGCGCTGTTCTGCGACTCCGTGGTGCCCACCGAGCACGTCGTCGGCCTGGTGCTCGACCACGCGGGCGCGGGCCCGCTGTTCGGCCACCCGGCGGTGGACGAGGCCGACCGGGCGGTGGCGGAACTGGCCACCGCGCTGCGCGCCGACCTGAGCCTGGGCTCGCTCAACCCCGGCGGCTGGGCCACCTTCGGCGCTCCCCGGCCACTGACCGGCACGGAGCCGGGCGAGCCGCACGTGACGGTCGCGGTGGGCGCGCCGGCGTCGTGCGCGGACGCCGTGCGGGCGCAGGACCTGCACCTGGTGGCGCACGTGGCGGGTGGCGAGGTGCAGACCATGGCCGACCGGTTCGACGACCCCGCGCTGGGACCGTTCTTCAAGCAGATCACGGTGGACGCGCGGCGGCGGTTCTACCTCGGGTTCGCGCGCGAGCTGGGCGGGCTGGCCACCCGGCTCAACCGGGCGGTGCGGCCGGTGGTCGGCGGGCTGCTGGTGCGGGCGGTGCTGGACGTGGAGATGGGCGCGATCTACTACTACCGGCTCGGACCCGGGGAATACGTCGTCGGGGTGACCATCGACCAGTCGCGGGTCGGCGAGGCGGATGATCGAATGTCCGCTTTGGCCGCACGGCTCACTCCATTCGGGCCTTGATACCGGTACGGCGGTTACCTACCGTGGAATGGTGACGCCTGCTGTCCGTTCGGTCGCCCTGTTGGCCGCCCTCGGTGTGGGCTGGTTCGTAGCCGCGCAATGGGGGCTCCGGGGCGTCGACGAATCCGCGGCGTATGGATTCTTCATCACCGCACTGCTCGGCTTCGGCCTCTATGCGAGTACGAGCGGGATCGAAATCGCCGAATTCCGCAGGCAGTTCCGGACCGTGGTGATAGCGGTCACCCTCGGTGTGCTGGCGAAGGTCGTGCTGATCTTCGGTGTGATGTACCTGGTGTACCGCGAGCCGTGGCACCTGATCCTGGCGGTGGCGGTGGCGCAGATCGACCCGCTGTCGGTGGCGGCGATGCGGGCCAAGTCGCGGATGTCGGCGTCGGCGAAGGCGCTGCTGTCGGCGTGGGCGTCGTTCGACGACCCGATCACCGTGCTGCTGACGGTCTACATCACGTCGTTCGCGTTGCAGGGCGGGGCGGTCGGCGGGTTCGGGGCGTTCTCGGTCAACTTCCTGCTGAACCTCGCGCTGGCCGGCGGGGCGTTCGTGGTGTGGCGGGTGGTCCGGCGCCACGTCGCCGGCGACCGGGGCCGGCTCGGGCGGGTGCTGGTGCGGACCGCGCTGGTGCTCGCGGTGCTGGCCGTCGGGTTCGTCGCGGTGCAGTTCTCGCTGCTGCTGGCGCTGGCGTTGATCGGGCTGTTCTTCCGGCCGGACCTCGGGCGGTGCGTGGACGGGCTGGCCGAGGTCGGGTTGTTCGCCGCCACGGTGGCCGTGGGGCTGGTCCTGGCGGCGGAGTTCTCGTGGGCCCTGGCCGTGGTGGGCGCGCTGCTCGGGGCCGCGGCGTTCCTGTCGCAGGGAGTGGTGGCCCTGGTGCTGACGGTGCCCCGGCGGTGGCGCGGGGACCGGGTGCGACTGTGCCTGGGGCAGCAGAACGGGCTGACGGCGATCATCCTGGCCCTGCTGCTGGAGCCGAAGTTCCCCGGCGCGATCGCCGTGGTGGCTCCGGCGGTCGTGGTGGTGAACCTGCTGCACGCCCTGGCCAACGGCGCCTACGACCGGTTGCAGCCGCCAGGGGTGCGGGTCGGCGGGCTCGCCGCGGCCGGCAAGCCGTCGGTGCCGGTGTCGAGCAGGCCGCGGGTGCCGGCTCCGTTGGCGCCCGCCGCGTTCCGGCGGGTGGAGCGGGCTCGGTAGCCGGTCGCCGGTCGCCGCGACCCCCGGCCGCAACGCCCGACAGCGGACTTCGTCGCCATCCCCGCCGGCACGCCCCTGGGAGCGACCTCGCTGTCCTGTGAGCGAACCTCGGCAGCGAACCCCACCGGCGTCAGTTGGTGTGCGAAGCCTTCAGCACCGCTCGCCGGACCCGCGGGCTCAGGTTGCGCAGTGCCTCGTGCACCCGGTTCCGCCGAGCGACCTGGTTGACGTCGGCCACCAGCCCCCCGCCGCTCCGCGCGCTCCACGGCGGCAACCCGAACAGCGGGTCGAGGTCGAACAACGGCAGGAACTCCACGATGTCGTCGTAGATCCCGCACAGCCGCTCCAGCCGGTCCTCGGCCTCCGCCGAGTCGTCCCCCGCCCGGTACCACTCGGCGACCGCTCCCCGGAAGGCCAGCACGGTCTTCTGGATGAAGATCGCCTTGCCCGCGGCGTCGGTGAACTCCTGGGTGCGCAACCGCCGGTGCACGGCCTCCTGCGTCTGCGCGGGAGCGAAGTCGAACGCCTCGTCCAGCATCATGTCGACCTGGGTCAGGCCCTCCAGCGCGTCCACCGCGTCCCGGAACAGCCGCTCCACCTCGCCCGGCAACCGGCTGTCCGCCGCCGCACGGGCCGGGGCCGAGCCGATGAGCAGCGCCAACTGCCGGCCGATCATCCCGAACTGGCGGTCCGACGACGTGCGCACGCCGTCCACGTGCTCGGTCAGCTGCTCGATGAACCCGTAGATGCTCGACTGCTGCCGCGACAGCTGCCCCATCCGCTGCTGCAACGCCGACATCGGATCCCGCTCCACGGGCCGGCCGGTCGCCCCGACCAGGGCCTTGAAGTCGTCCGCGAACGTCCGCTCCGAGTACACCAGCGGCTCGCGCCCCAGCGGCTCCCGCAACTGGATCGCGACACCGTCCGTCAGCACCCCGTTGACCAGCAGGACGATCTCGGCGTCCGACTCGGCCTCGCGCACCGCCGACACCCGCCGCATCACCGTCGTCACGTCGGCGTTGTCCAGCAGCGACCCGGTCAGCAGCACGGCACACCCGCCGTCCCGGTCCGGGAAGGTCACCCAGTAGTCCGCCAGCGACTCCTCGCCCGGTCCCAGCAGGTGGTTGTGCCAGTACTCCCAGCCGTTGGCGTCCAACAACCGGCGCACCGCGCCGTCCAGGTCGTCCGCGCTCAACGACCCGAACAGGTCGCGGGCCGCCTGCCGCACCATCTCGTCGGTCGCCGTCACGTCCTGGTCGCCGGTCTCCCGCACCCGGTCGTCGACCAGCCGGAACACCCGGTGGCACAGGCGGACCACGTTGCGGGTGTTGCCGCCGGCCACGTCGCGCAGGTACCGGACGGTCTCCGGGGTGAACGGCGCGAGCGTCTTCGTGCCGGTGACGGCCTGCTGGGCGCGCAGTATGAACTCGCGCACCTGCGCGTGGCTCAACCCGGACATCCCGACCGTGTACGGGATGCGCTGCCGCACGGCCGGCGACAGCACGGCCTTGAACTCCGGCAGCCCGCACAGCACCAGGCACGCGCCGGCCTTCGCGAACACCTGCAACATCGTCTGGAACGCGGCCATGGTCCGGGCCTGCGGCTGGTTGTCCGCGGAGAAGATCTTGTCCAGCTCGTCCACGGCCAGCACGAACCGCCGCTGCCTGCCGCCGAACAGCAGGGCGAACACGCCCATCGCCTCCAGCGCCGCCACCTCGGTGTCGATCGGCGTGGTGATGCCGCGTTCCACCAGCACCTGGTCCGGTGCGCCGCCCAGCAGCCACGACCACACCGCGTGCTCGAAACCCGGTCGCAGCAGGAGGGTCAGCGCGGTGCCGAAGTCCTTGTTGTTGGTGACCTCGCGCAGGGTGTCCTGGACCTTGCGCAGCAGCGCGCTCTCCATCAGGCCGAGCCGCTCCACGACCTCCTGCGGCTCCAACTGCCTGCTGCCCAGCCACTCCAGCGTGTCGGCGGTCAGCCCGGTGCTCTGCAGCGAGTCGGCGACGATGTCCGCGTAGTAGTCGCTGACCTGCGCCCGCACGCCCTCCCGGCCCAGCCGCCGCATGAACCGCCGGTAGAGCTCGACGAAGCTCTCCGCGGTCGCCTCCAGGTACAGCGCGCGCGTCGGGTCGTCCAGCACGCGCCGGGCGTGCCGCACCAGCCGCACCGCGAGGTGCGTCTTGCCCGTCCCGTAGTCGCCCAGGATCGCCAGCACGGTGCCCGTGCCCGGCTCGGCCTCCAGGTAGGTGTCCAGGTGCGCGACGGCCTGCCGGCCGGCGTCGGTGGCGATGGTGACGTCCGCCGAGTCGAAGTCGTCCTGGAAGTCCTCGATGATCAGGGCGACCGCCATCGGCGAGAAGGGGTTCTTCCGCGGGGGCGGGAGTTCGTCGCTGCCGCTCATGGGTGCATCCCCAGTCCGTTCAGGTACGCCCGGATGTCGTCCACGGTCACCAGGTCGGCTTCGGTGTAGCTTAGGCCGGCTTCGAGCTTTCGCTCGTACGTCCCGTGCAGTATTCGTTGCAGCATGGCGACCGATTGACAGATTTTGCTCAGCAATTCGACCGCCTCATCACTCAGTTGTGGATAAATTCCCACTTCGGTGTGACGGACGAGCCGGTCGTCCGCGAACCGTTCCGGATCTCCGTCGTCCAGTTTTCCGACCAGCAACGTGATCGGCGGTACCCACGACTCCAGTCGCCGGACCACTTCGGCGATGTCGTCCGGGTCGAAGAACGCCGACTCGGCGAAGAACAGCACGCGCGGGCTGCGCAGCTGGCGCGCGTACCGGACCACCTCGTCCAGCAGTTCGTTCGGCGAGGGGAGCAGCACCACCAGCACCACGTCGTCGTTGAGCGCCCGGCTGAGCCGGGGGAAGATGCGCTGCGGGTTGTCGCGGTCGCCGCGCAAAGCCTCCTCCGCGTCCTGCCGCATCGCCCGCGCGTCGACCAGCTGGTCGAACAGCTGGTCGCACACGTGCACGGTGCGCTCGTGGATGGACAGCTCCTCGTCCTCGGGCAGGCACCCCGTCAGGTCCACCACGACGCCGCGCATCCCGCGCCTGCGCAGCTCCAGCACCGTCCAGTCGGCGCACCGGTTGACCAGGGCGGTCTTGCCGCACCCCGAGTCGCCGGTGACCAGCACCAGCCGGCCGTCCTCCAGCAGGCCGGTCAGGTCGCCGATCTCCTGCTGGAACTCCTGGAACGCGCTCGCCGCGCCGTCCACGTCCACGTAGTAGTCGCGGTGCCCCTTGCGCTCCCACGGCCGCAGCGGGCGCATCGGCGTGCGCTCCCAGCCGGGCAGCGGGAACGGGTTGATGGGCCGGCGCGACGTGGTCATGTCGCCCTCGGCCCGGACCGGCGGGTCGGCGGGCGGGGGGCGGGAGTGGCCGCGTCGTCGCGCGGGGTGTGCCGGAGGCCGCTGCCCCCCGTGCGCGGAGCGTGACCTGCGCGGCCTGGGATCACCCGTTCGTGCCGGATGACGTGGGCGAACGCGCTCGACCGCCCGGTGTCGAGCAGAGCGGTGCGGAACGCCGGCGCGCCGGTGAACGGGTCGTGTTGAGGGGTGCCCACCGCCGCGAGCCGCACGGTAGCCGTCCGGTCACGGACGGCTGAGCGGAAAGCCGGGGGAGTCGACGCCGCACGGGATAACGAGGTCACGCACGGCAGGATGACGGCGCGACCCGCCCGCCCGCGACCCATGCCCACCCCCACGCCCGGCGAATCCCGTCAGCCTACCGACGGAGAGTCGCACGCGGGGCCGAATTCGTCGCCGGCCGTACCCGGATGGCCCAGACCCGTTGCTACTTTCCACAGTGGACGGAATCACCACGGCGCGGGCGCGTAGTCCTTCAGGAAGCAGCCGCGGATGTCCTCGCCGAGCTCGCCGCGCACGATCGGGTCGTACACCCGCGCCGCGCCGTCGACCAGGTCCAGGGGCGCGTGGAAGCCCTCGGCGGCGAGCCGCATCTTGGTGGGGTGCGGGCGTTCGTCGGTGATCCAGCCGGTGTCGACGGCGGTCATCAGGATGCCGTCGGTGGTGAGCATCTCCTCGGCGCTGGTGCGGGTCAGCATGTTCAGCGCGGCCTTGGCCATGTTCGTGTGCGGGTGGCCGGGGCCCTTGTAGGCGCGGCTGAACTGGCCTTCCATCGCGGAGACGTTCACCACGTACTTGCGGCGGGCGGGCGAGGCGGCCATCGCCGGGCGCAGCCGGGAGATCAGGATGAACGGCGCGGTGCTGTTGCACAGCTGCACTTCCAGCAGCTCCAGCGGGTCCACCTCGTCGACCCGCTGCACCCAGCTGTTGACCGGGTGCTCGTCGGGCACCAGGCCGCCCGCGTCGATGTCGGTGGACCCGGCGGTGAGCGCCAGCGCGGTGACGTCGGGCAGGGTGTCCCGGACCGCCTCGGCCAGACCGCTGGTCAGCGCGATCGGGTGGGCGGACACGGTGTGCCCGAAGGTGACCAGCTCCGGCAGCGGACCGGACGGCAGCGGGGTGCTCTCGGCGGCGACCAGCGGCGCGTAGGAGCCGGCCGACCGGCGCACGGTCTGCGCGGCGTTGTTGATCAGGATGTCCAGCGGTCCGGCGGCGGCCACCGAGTCGGCCAGCTGCACGACCTGGCCCGGGTCGCGCAGGTCGATGCCGACCACCCGCAGCCGGTGCAGCCAGTCGGCGCTGTCCGGCATCGAGGCGAACCGGCGCACGGCGTCGCGCGGGAACCGGGTGGTGATGGTGGTGTGCGCGCCGTCGCGGAGCAGCCGCAGCGCGATGTACATGCCGATCTTCGCCCGGCCGCCGGTGAGCAGCGCCCGCTTGCCGGTCAGGTCGGTCGTCGCGTCCCGCCTGCTGCGGTTCAGCGCGGCGCACGGCGGGCAGAGCTGGTGGTAGAACGCGTCCACCTCGGTGTACCGGCGCTTGCACGTGTAGCAGGACCGCGCGCGCAGCAGCGTGCCCACGACGGTGCCCGGTGCGGGCTCCTCGAGCAGGATGCCCTTGGTCTCGTCGTCGATCCGGGTCGGCGAACCGGTCGCGGTCGACTCGGTGACCGCGCGGTCGGCGGTCGTGACGGCCTCCCGGCGGGCGGCCTTGCGGCGCTTGCGCACGCTCTTGTAGATGCTGGACGTGGCCCGGCGGATGGCGACCACGTCGGGGTGCTCGGTGGGGAGTTCGTCCACCTGGGCGAGCACCCGCAGGGCGATTTCCATCTCGGCAGGGTCGATTTGCACGGTGAAAAGCCTACCCGGCGAAAAACCGCCACCTGGACGGGTGATATTCGCGTGAGCCGGCGCTAGGGTCGCCCGCATGTCAACCGCGGGACCGCGGGTGCGCCGGCTGGCCCACCCCGACGCCGACATCAGGCCGCGAGCCCTGGGCCTGCCCCGGTCGCGCCCCGTCCTCGCCCTGCTCGGCACCACCGGCGCGCTGGAGACCGGTCTCGCCGCGTCCGTGCTGCCGGTGCTGCGGGCGGTGCTGTCCGCAGCCGCGCAGCGGGACGCCGTCGTGGTGACGGCGGGCGCGGACACCGGGATCACCCACCTGGTCGGCCTGGCCACCGAGGCCCTGGACGGCCGTCGGCCCCGGCTGGTCGGTGTCGCGCCGTCGGGCAGGGTCGCGGCGGACGAGGGCGAGCCCGCCGAGGGCGAGGTGCGGCTGAACGCCAACCACGACACGGCGGTGCTGGTGCCCGGCTCGCACTGGGGCGAGGAGGTGCCCGCGCTGTTCCGGACGGTCGACGCGATCGCGGGGGCCCGGCGCCCCGCGCTCGCGCTGCTGATCGGCGGCGGGGACGTGGCGCGGGCCGCGTTGGTCGACCACCTGAGCCGGGACCGGCCGTTGCTGGTGCTGGCGGGGACGGGCGGGCTGGCGGACGAGGTCGCGGGTGGGAGTCCCGGTGCGGCTGAGCGCACGAGCGCGGGCACGGGTCCGGGTACGAGTGCGGGCGTGGGTTCGGGTGCGGCTGCGCGTACGAGTGCGGGGTCGGGTGCGCGTGCAGGCGCGCGTTCGGGCGACGCTGTGGGTGGTGCTGCCGGGGCGGATGGCGCTGTGAGTGTGGGTGCTCATGCGGCTGTGGGTGCCGATTCGACTGTGAGTGTCGCTCCGGCTCCGGCTTCGAGTGCGGGTGCGGGTGCGCACGCGGCTTCGGACGCAGGTGCTGCTTCGGACGCAGGTGCTGCTTCGGCGGACGACCTCGCCGTGCTGGTGCGCAGCGGGCAGGTGGCGGTGGTGCACCTGGACGAAGGGCCGGACCGGGTGGTCGCGGTGCTGCACCGGGTGTTGGGCGCGAAACCCGGTTCCGAGCTGCACGCCGCAGTGCCGCCCCTGGCGGTGTGGCCGAAACTGCGGTTCCGCGCGCCGGAGCCGCACCCGGTGATCGACCCCGGCTACGTGCTGGACTACCCGTTGCTGGCCGACGCCATCCACGAGGCCAACCAGGTCGTCGCGCCCGTGCTGCACGAGCAGGAGGTGGCGGCGCTGCGGGAACGCGAGCGCGCCCGGCTGCTGGTGGTGCTGGCGATCGCGGCCGGGTTCGCCACCACGTCGTTCGCCGCGTTGCAGGTCTGGCTGCGGGACGTGCCGTGGCCGGGTGTGCTGCTGGCCGTCGCCGGAGCGGGGGCCGCGGTGCTGGCGGTGCTGTCCCGCAACGGCGAGAACCCCGAGGCGCGGATCCGCGCCGAACACCTGCGTGCCCTGTACTTCGACCACCTGGCCGCGCCGCCGGCCGCCGACAGCGCCGAGCGCGAGGAGCGCCTGCGCGAGTTGGCGACCGAGGTGGCCCGGCACCGCCACGAACCGGTGAAGCAGCCATGAGCCTGGTCGACGACCACCGCGAGCAGTTCCTCCGCGCCTACCTGAGGCACCGGGTCGGTGAGCGGCTGGCCGGGTTCGAGCACGCCCAGGCCCGGTACTCGTCGGCCCGGCGGTGGACCACGGTCGGGACCGTGCTGCTGTACACCGGCGCGGGGGCGCTGGGTGCGGTGGCGGTGGCGGATCCCGGTCGGCGTGCGCTGTGGGGGTTCCTGGCGACCGTGGCGGCGGCGCTGGCCACCGCGATCGCGGTGTACGAGGCGGCGTTCTCGTTCCGCGCGCTGGCCCACCGGTCGGCGAACGGCGTGGCGCTGCTGCACCTGCTCCAGGCGCACGGCGCGCCGGCGGGCGAAGACGGCGTCAACGCTTTCCGGACCGAAGTGGAAAGCGTGCTGCGGCATTCGGAGTAGCTATTGCCCCGGCTTATGGATGCGGAATGAGGACTCTGCTCTTCCGGGCTTTTCGGGGCTAAAGTCGGCCGCTCCGCGCCGTTTTCCGTGGAGGTTCCGTGCCACCGAGGATGAAGAAGATCAGGATCCGCCTGTCCGGACCCGTCCCGCCGGCCGAGGTCGGCTGCGTCTTCCCGCCACCGGCGGGCTGAGATGGCCGACCACCTGTGGGTCCGGGGCCGTTGCGCCGCTGATCGGAGGCGTGCCCGCGCCGGGATGGAACTGCCGCCGTTGTTGGCGGCCGTGGACGCGCACCGGCGTTTGCGCGGTCCGTACACCGCCGGCGGATCGTTGTTGCGCGCTGTCGCGGAGGATGCGTTCACGCGCTGCCCGGAGCTTGCCGCACGGCACAACACCGAGATCGCCACGGTCGCGCCCGAACTGGCGGTGAACGTGCCCACGGCGTGGGGCACGTTGGAGTGGACGGTCGGGGACGCGCAGCGGATGCGCTACTACTCGCGGCTGCACACCCGTGACATCGCCAACGGCATCGCGGACTTCCTGCGGGTCTACCTGGCCTCGTTCGGGGATGTGCCGCGGACCCTGGTCGTGGACAACGTGCACCACGCGGACCCGACGGACCGGGAGTTGCTGGCGGTCCTGTTGCGGCGTCCGGACCTTCCCCGGCTGACGTTGGTGTTGGGCACCGACTTCTCGCCGCTGGTGGATCCGCCGGGGGAGGTGGCGGTGTCGCTGACGGAGGTGTTGCCGACGTTCGCCCGGCTGGTGGACGTGGCGGCGGGTCCGGCCGATGGCGGGGACTTCGTCGGCAGTGACGGTACTACCGACGATCCGGGAGCGCCGGCGGCGTACGAGGCGTTGTCGGTCGAGGAGCGTGCGCGGCGGCACGATGCGCGGTGTGCGGAGTTGTACGCGTTGGGGGAGCAGTCTTTGGCGCTCGGCGCGATCCCGTTCCACGCGGCGCGGGGCAGCAGGCCGGGTGTGTCCGGGGTGCAGGCGGTGAAGCACGCGCTGGGGCACTGCCGGAAGGTCGGGCTGTACCACGCCGCGGCCGAGTTGGGATTGCGCGGTCGGTCGCTGGTGGCGCCGGGATCGCCGGAGTGGTGGCATTTCACCGAAGCCGCCGGATCGTCGCTGAGCGCGGCGGGACGGGTGGAGGAGGCGGGCGCGGTCTACGACTCCGCTCGTGCGTTGGCGTCGAACCCGTTGCAGGACCTGCGTTTGGCCTACGGCACGGCGATGCTGCACGTGCGGGGGCCGCGGTTCGACCTGGCGCGGGAGTGGATGAAGAGGGCGGTCGGCCTGGCGGGTGCGGACGGGGGCGGCTTCCAGGCGGCTTTCGTGCGCAACGGGATGGCGTTGGTGGAGCTGGGCGACGGGCAGGTGGAGGAGGCGCTGCGGCTGCTCGACGAAGGGCGGCGGGCGTTGGATCCCGGTGAGCACCCGTTGCTGCGGTCGGTGTTGCGGGTCAACCGGGGGTTGGCGTTGGCGGCAGCCGGGTTGTTGGAGGAGGCGTTGGCGGAGCACAGCGCGAACACCTCGGTCGATCCGGGGTTCTGGGAGCACGAGTTCCACCGCGGCGTGGTGCTGCGGAGGTTGGGGCGGGTGGAGGAGGCGGTGGCGGCGTTCGAGCGGGTGATCCTGCTGTCGCCGCCGTTCCCCGAGGTGCACTACAACCTCGGCGACGCCTGGGTGGAGCTCGGTGACGTGCGGCGGGCGCTGGCGGAGTTCGACCGGGTGGTGCGACTCGACCCGGGTTTCCTCGCGGCGTACGTGAACCGGGCCGGGCTGCGGTGCGAGGTGGGGGACTCGCACGGGGCTTGGGACGACGTGCGGGCCGGGTTGGCGATCGACCCGGAGAACGTGCACCTGCTGTGCGTGCAGGGGCGGTTGTCGGCGGAGGGCGGGGACTCGGGCCGGGCCGTCGATGCGGTGTCGGCGGCGTTGCGGATCGATCCGGGGTTCGCGGCCGGGTGGGCGTTGCGGGGGCAGCTGCGGTTCGAGGCCGGGCAGGTGGAGGGTGCGTTGGCGGACCTCGACCGGGCGGTGGCGTTGGAGGACCGGGCCGAGGTGCGGGCCGAGGTGCGGTTCAACCGGGGGGTGGTGTTGGAGGAGGTCGGTCGGTTCGGGGAGGCGGCGGTGGAATACCGGAGGGTGTTGGCGGTGGTCGAGGACGCGGATGCGCGGGAGCGGCTGGGGGTCTGCCTGCGGAAGGCCTGATCGGCGTTCCGTCGAGCGGGATAGGCTTTTCCGATGGGCTGTTCGGGTACGAACTGTTGCCGCCGGGTCGGCGCGTCGCGATAGTCTGCGCGGCGATTTCCGGGATGTCGCGGGGAAGTGAGAGGAAGAGGGAAAGAGCGCATGGGATCGTCGGCAGTGCCCGCGCGGACCGCGTAGGCCATGGAGATCCGCAGGCTCGACCCGGACGAGCCGGTCCGCGACCAGGGCTTGGTGGCGCGGCGGCTGATGCCGTGGCCGTTGGTGAACGCCCCGTTCGACGGGTCTTGGTGCGTGGTGCGGCCGGGTGCGGAGTCGGGTACCCATGGGCACCGGGAGCACGAGGTATGGGTGGCTGTGGCGGGTGTGGCGGAGATCGTCACGGCGGACGGCGTGGTGCCGTTCGCGGCCGGGGATGTCGTGCACTTCCGGCCGTACGAGGAGCATCAGGTGGTGAACCGGTCGGAGGAGGACTTCCAGTTCTTCGCCGCCTGGTGGGATCTGGAGATGGCGGAGCGGTTCGCGGCTCGGGATGAGGAGTGAAGCGCTGCGGGGTGGGGTGTGGGCGGCGTCCACAAGCGTAAAAGCGTCCTCGCCGGACGGGCAGGCCGCCAAGGATCCTGGAAGGGCCTTCAAGCTCTGCGAGCTTGAAGGCCCTTGAGCTGGGTGGGCAGGGGTTGGGGTGTGCGCGTGGCGCGGCCGGGCCTTGGCGTGTGCTGTGCTCGGCGGGGTCGGCCGAGGTGGTCAGCTGGCGGCTGCGGTGAGTCCTGTGTTGGACAGTTTGCGGGTTTGGGCCCAGACGCGTTCCTGGTAGGCCCTCAGCAGTGCCGCGTGGATGTCCTCAATGTACTCGGCGGCGGCGCATTGTCGTTGCCACACCAGGTTCACCCGGCGTTGGACGGGGCTGCCGACGATCGGTTTCAGGACTACGCCGGGTAGTTCCTGGCCGGTGGGGAAGAAGCAGGCCACGGTGTGCGCGGAGCGCACCAGTTCGGCGGCCGAGGTCGGGTCCACGCCGAAGTGCACGCAGCGGGGGGTGAAGCCGGCGGCTTCGCAGGCGAGGTGGAGGTTGAGCCTCCCGCCGCCGTAGTTCTCCTCCGGCACCGCCCATTCCTCGTCGGCCAGTTCGGACAGCCGGATCTCGGTGCGGGCGGAGAGCCGGTGTCCTGTCGAGATGCCGACCAGCATGGGTTCGGTGACCACCGGACGGCAGTCCACGTCTTCGGGAATCCGCAGAGGACTCTGCGGGAACTCCACCACCAGCGCCACGTCGAGCTTCCCGGAACGCACCAGTTCCAGCACCGCGTCGCAGCTGCGCTCGATGTGCGTGGTCTGCGGCTGGCTCGGCAGCAGGTCGCGCACCACCCCCACCAGCAGCGGGGTCAGCGAGCCTGCCACGCCGCCTAATCGCAGGCCGAGGCTGCCGCTCTCGGCGGCGATCCTGCGCGCCGTCGCCAGCAGGTCGTCGAACCGTTCCACCAGGTCACGTGATCGCTGCACGACGTGGCGGCCGAGTTCGGTCAGCTCCACCCCGTCGGTGCGCCGCAGGAACAGCGGACCGCCGAAGCCGCGTTCGATGCGGCGCAGCTGCGCGGTCAGACCGGCCTGTGCGATCTTCAACGAGGAAGCGGCCCGGCTGATGCTGCCCGCTTCCGCCACGGTCAGCACAACGTGGAGGTGCCTGAGCTCCATGTGCACTTCCGCAGCCTAGGGCAAACCCGCGCGCCGAACACCGACCGAGCGTGTGTGTGGGGTTGACTCTGCGTCGAGGATCCGGTGCCCTCCGATGCTCCAACAGGTGCATAACTGAGGAGTTATCGCCAGGTGCCACCTCCCCGCAAGAGTCGGGTTACACCACGCTGCTCCATGGCCGCCGCCACGACGCCCCAGGAGGTGTGAGCGACATGAGGAAAGCGTTGCGGTTGCGACGGCTTTCCCGCCCGCGTGACGACAGGTACCTCTTCGTCCCGCTGGACCACAGCGTTTCGGATGGTCCAGTGGTGTCGCGCGACCGGTGGCACGACCTGATCCGGTCGGTCGTCGTCGGCGGGGCCGATGCCCTGATCGTCCACAAAGGACGGGTACGCACGATAGACCCGCTGCTGCTGGGCGGTTGCGCGCTCGTCGTCCACCTGAGCGCGGGCACCGCGCACGCGGCCGACACCAACGCCAAGGTGCTCGTCGGCGAGGTGGAGGAGGCGCTGCGGCTGGGGGCGGACGCGGTCAGCGTCCACGTCAACATCGGCTCCGACACCGAGGAGCGCCAGCTCGCCGATTTCGGTGTGATCGCCAACGCGTGCGACGCGTGGAACGTCCCCCTGATCGCCATGGTCTACCCGCGCGGACCGCGCATCGCGGACCCCAAGGACCCGGTCCTGCTCGCCCACGTGGTCAACATCGCCGTCGACCTGGGCGCGGACATCGTCAAGACCAACCTCGCGCTGCCCGTGCCGCGGATGGCCGAGGTCATCGCGAGCTGCCCGATCCCGGTGCTGGTCGCGGGCGGCCCGGCCACCGGCGGCAGCGTCGTCGACCACGCCCGCGACGCCATGGCGACGGGCTGCGCCGGCCTCGCGGTCGGCCGTCGCGTGTTCACCTCGCCATCGCCGAAGTCGCTGGTGGCCGAGCTCGCGTCGGTGATCCACGTGGACCACCACGCCGACCTCGTGCACGCCGTGGCCGGCGTCGTGTCGTGACCCCTCTCGTCCCCCTTCATTGGAGTCTGGCGTGAAGTTCGCCTGGATCGACCTCCGAACCGTCCCCGAGGCGCACCGCGAGTCCGTGGTCGACGCCGCCGTGCACGCCCGCCTGGCCGGGATCGTGTCCGACGACCCCGCCCTGCTGGACACGCTGCCGCCGACGGTCACCCGCGTGCTGGTCACCGACCAGCCCGCGGAGAGCCCGCACCTGGTCGTCGCCGTCGTGGACGACCAGGACCGGCTGGACCGGCTCGCCGCCACCGCCGCGTTCGTCCAGGTGCGCGACGACCGCACGCTGAAGCTGGCCTGCGCGGCGGCGGTGAAGCTGGAGCACACCATCGTCGCGTTCACCGACCCGACGAAGATCCCGCTGGAGATCGTCATCGCCGCCGCCGACGGGGCGGCGGGCGAGCTGGTCACCGTGGTCGCGGACCTGGAGGAGGCCGCGATCGTGCTGGACGTGCTGGAACACGGCTCGGACGGCGTCCTGCTCGCGCCCCGTGACGCGGCCGACGTGTTCAACCTGGCCCGGCTGCTGGAAACCAGGACCGCGCCGCTGACCCTGACCACGCTGGTCGTGGACGGCATCACGCACAACGGGCTCGGCGACCGGGTGTGCGTGGACACGTGCTCGCACTTCCGGGAGGACGAGGGCATCCTCGTCGGGTCGTACTCGTCGGGGTTCATCCTGTGCTGCAGCGAGACCCACCCGCTGCCGTACATGCCGACCAGGCCGTTCCGGGTGAACGCGGGCGCGTTGCACTCGTACGTGCTGGGGCCGGACAACCGCACCAACTACCTGTCCGAGCTGCGTTCCGGCGGCACCGTGCTGGCCGTCGACTCCGAGGGTCGCACCCGCACGCTCACCGTGGGCCGGGCCAAGCTGGAGTCCCGCCCGATCCTCACCATCACCGCGCACTCGCCGGAAGGCGTGGAGGTCAGCCTCACCGTGCAGGACGACTGGCACGTGCGGGTGCTCGGCCCCGGCGGGAAGGTCCGCAACGTCACCGAGCTGCAACGGGGTGACGAGCTGCTCGGGTACGTCGCCACCGAGCAGCGGCACGTCGGCATCCCCATCGGCGAGTTCTGCAAGGAGACCTGACCGATGCGCGAGTTCGTCACCGACCTGTTGCGCCGCCACGGCGACGACGTGCCGGTGTTCAGCCACGACCACACCGTGACGCACGGCAGGCTGCGCGCGTCGGTGGCCGCCGAGGCGGGCCTGTTCGCCGCTTCCGGTGTGAGCGACGGCACCACGGTCGCCGTGCAGCTGCCGCCGAGCTTCACCCAGCTGGAGGTGGTGCTGGCGCTGTGGACGCTGGGTGCGCGGGTGATCTCGCTGGACCACCGGTTCACGCCCGCCGAACGAGCGGTCGAGCACGCCCTGGCCCGCCCGCAGTTCGTGGTGCGCGCCGGCGGCCGGATCGGCCCGGTGTTCCGGGAGCGCCACGAGCTGGTCACCGAGCACCGGCCGGACGGCCTGCCCGCGCTGACCCGGCACCGCTTGGTGCAGTTCAGCTCGGGTTCCACCGGCACGCCGAAGATGATCGGCCGCAGCACGGAGTCGGTCATCCGCGAGGTGGTGCGCTTCGGCGCGGCCGAGGGCATGGTCCGGCACGGCGAGCGGATGATGCTGCTCAACAACACCTCGCGCAGTTTCGGCCTGATGGGCGGGCTGCTGCACGCGCTCGCCGAGGGCGTGCACCTGGTGTTCCCGAAGGGCGACACGGCTCAGGACATCCTGCGCACGGCCGTGACCCACGAGGTCGACTTCATCACCGGCCTGCCGTACCACTTCGTCCGGCTGGTGAACGTGGCGGACCGTTCGGCCCTGCGCACGGTCCGCGCGGCGTTCGCCGGGGCCGAGCCGATGTCGCCGGAGGTGGCCGACGGGTTCGCCCGTGCCTACGGGTTCCGGGTGGGGGAGTGCTTCGGGACGACGGAGACGGGGGCGCTGACCCTGGACGTGGGCGGTGCTTCGCGTCCGGCGGTGGGCCGGCCGCTGAGCGACACCACGCTGCGCGTGCGGGACGGGATGGTGGAGGTGGCGCTGGACGAGTCGCCCTACCTGTGCGACGACGGCGTCACGCGGTACGCGGACGGTTGGCTCCGCACCGGCGACCGCGGCGAGTTCGACGCGCGCGGGAACCTGCGGCTGCTCGGGCGCGGCGACTCGCTGGTGGTCGTGCGGGGCAACAAGGTCGACCTGACCGAGGTGGAGGCGGCGCTGCGGTCGCATCCACTGGTCACCGAGGCCATCGCGGTGCACGACGGGGTCATCGAGGCCTACGTCGGCACGGAGAGCGACTCGCTGTCGACCGAGGACATGGTGCGTTGGTGCCGGCAGCGGTTGACCGGGTACAAGCTCCCGCAGCGCGTCCACGTGCTGCCGGCGCTGCCCCGGACGTCCAGCGGCAAACTCGTCCGCAACCCGCGGACCCTCGCCGCCGCGCGCTGACCGCAGGCGGTGTGGCAGGGTGATCCGCGTGGAACAAGTCGTGCTGCTGGACGAGTCGGGGACCGGGATCGGCGTAGCCGACAAGGCAGACGTGCACCACGCGGACACCCCGCTGCACCTGGCGTTCTCCAGCTACCTGTTCTCCCGGGACGGGCGGCTGCTGCTGACCAGGCGGGCGCTGCACAAGAAGACCTGGCCGGGCGTGTGGACGAACTCCTGCTGCGGCCACCCCGCGCCGGGCGAGGACGCGGCCTCGGCGGTGACCCGCCGGCTGGCGGACGAGCTGGGGTTGACCGACGTCGGACTGGACCTCGTGCTGCCCGCGTTCCGGTACCGCGCGGTCATGGAGAACGGCGTCGTGGAGAACGAGGTGTGCCCGGTGTTCCGGGGCCTGCTCGACCACGACCCGACCCCGAACCCGGACGAGGTGGACGACTTCGAGTGGGTCGACTGGTCCGACTTCGTGCCGGCGGTGCTGGCCGGGGTGCGCCCGATCTCGCCCTGGTGCGCGTTGCAGGTGGAGGAACTGGCCACCCTCGACCCCGACCCGTGGGCCTGGCCCGCCGCGTCGGCGGAGGAACTGCCGCCTGCCGCCAGGCCCGCGTGAAACCGGTCTTCCGGGGCCGCTCCGATCAGTAGTCGTCGCCGCCGAAGAACTGCTCCTCCAGCTGGTCCGCCGTGCCGGCGAGCAGCGCCAGGGGGTCGGTGAACTCGTGGATGTCCAGGTCGACCAACGGCAGCGAGTGGCGCAGCACGACGTGGTCGCCCATGATCGCCGCGCCGCACGCGATGGTCGAGTTGCCGACCTCCTCCAGCAGCGCGCGCAGGTCCACGTTGGCGGCCAGGCCGATCGGCGACGCGATCTGCACCCACTCGTGCAGCTTGTCCAGCATCTCGCGCACCAGGATGATCACCTGCGTGCGCTCGTCGTCCTCGTCGAACTGCTCGAAGTTGAACAGGATGCGGATCTCGTCCTCCTGCTCGGAGATCACGTCGTAGGTGTCGCGGATGTACGCGGCGAGGTCACCCCAAGAAGCCATGCGCTCACCCTAGAGGCGCGACCGTCCCCCACACCGCATCAGCCACCGCATCGCGTGCCCCGGCCAGGTCGAGCACGCCCAGCAGGTACCGGCGCGCGCACTCGTGCGCGGGCCCCATGACGACCGGGTCCAAGGCCCACAACGGGAACTCCCGGACGGAGCCGTCGGCGACGCGCTCGGTGAACCACCGCGCGATCGGGGCGAAGGCAGCCGCTTTCGCGGCCGGATCGGCGGTCAGCGGCGCGTCGTAGAGGAACCTGGCCCGGCCGGGGTTCCCGGCCACCCAGTCGAGGTAGCGGACGGCCAGGTCGCGCACGACCTTCTCGGTGTCCCCCGCCGCCAGCGCGGGCGTCATGGCGGCCACGCAACGCGCGAAGCTGTCGCCGTAGAGCACCTCGAACACGCCCGCCCGGCTGCCGAAGTGGTGGTAGATGCTGCCGTTGGACACCCCGGACCGCGCGGTCAGGTTGCTGATGGTGACCGGTTGCCCGGCCTCCACCAGCGCCAGCGCCGCGTCCAGCACCGCCTGCTGACGATCCGACCGCACGCCCACTAGAGTAGCGCTCTAGAGCACCGCTCCACCGCCTGGAGGTCGCCATGGCCCGTTCGATCCCCGATCTGCTGCGCGAACGCGTGCGCGCGACCCCCGGCTCGGAGGCGTTGCGCCACCGGGTGGACGGCGAGTGGAAGTCGCTGAGCTGGGCGGAGGTCGACGCCGCGGTGCGCGCGCACGCCCTGGGGTTCCGCCAGTTGGGCGTCCGGGACGAGGCGCGGGTCGCGATCATGGCGCAGACCAGCGCCGAGTGGATCATCGCCGACCTGGCCGTGCTCGCCGCGGGCGGCGTGACGACCACCGTCTACCCGAGCAGCACCCGTGACGAGGCCGCGCACATCATCCGCGACTCGGGCAGCGTCCTGGTGGTCGCGGACCCCGGGCTGGTAGACAAGGCGGGCGACGTCCGGGTGGTCACCACGGACGCCCTGCCGACGTCGGACGTCGGCGACTACGACGCGATGGTGGACGACCTCACGCCCGAGCGGCTGGCCACGCTGATCTACACCTCCGGCACCACCGGCGTTCCCAAGGGGGTGGAGCTGACGCACGACAACTGGCTCTACACCGCCGAAGCCGTCGCCGAGCTGGGTGTGCTGCGCGCGGACGACCTGCACTTCCTGTGGCTGCCGATGTCGCACGCGTTCGGCAAGGTGCTCCAGATCGCCATGATCGCGACCGGTTCGCCCACGGCGGTGGACGGTTCGGCGGACCGGATCGCGGACAACCTGAAGGAGCTGCGCCCGACGATCGTGGCGGGCGCGCCCCGGATCTTCGAGAAGATCCACAGCCGGGTGGTCGCCGCGGTGCGCGCGGAGGGCGGGGTGAAGGAGAAGCTGTTCAACTGGGCGGTGGAGGTGGCCGGCCATCCACAGTGGACGGTGCGCCGCAAGATCGCGGACCGCTTGGTGTTCGGCAAGCTCCGGGACCGCGTCGGCGGGAACATCCGGTACTTCATCTCCGGCTCCGCGCCGTTGTCGCCCGAGGTGGGCCGGTTCTTCGCGGGCGCGGGCATCCACATCCTGGAGGGCTACGGCCTGACCGAGTCGTCGGCGGGGTCGTTCCTCAACCGCCCCGGCGAGCAGGAGTTCGGCACGGTCGGCGAACCGCTGCCGGGGACGGAGGTCCGCATCGCGGAGGACGGCGAGGTGCTCATCGGCGGGCGCGGCGTCATGCGCGGCTACCACGGCCTGCCCGACGAGACCGCCGCGACGCTGGTCGACGGGTGGCTGCACACCGGGGACATCGGCGAACTGGACGACCGGGGCCGGCTGCGCATCACCGACCGCAAGAAGGAGCTGATCAAGACCTCGGCGGGCAAGTACGTCGCGCCGCAGTCGGTGGAGAGCAGGCTCAAGGCCGCCAGCCCGTACATCGGGCACGTGCTGGTGCACGGCGACCAGCGCAACTACTGCGTCGCGCTGGTCACGCTCGACCCGGACACCACCCCGGAGGGCCTGGACGCCGACGCCGAGGTGGGCAGCGCGGTCAAGGCGGTCAACGACACCCTCGCCCGGCACGAGACGATCAAGAAGTTCGCGGTGCTGGACCACGACTTCACCGTCGAGGACGGCACCCTGACCGCCAGCCTGAAGATGCGCCGCCGCGAGATCGAGAACCGCTACCGGGACGTGTTGGACCGCCTGTACGAGGGCTGAGCCGCCGCGATCGCCCACACCGCGACCACCAGCACGGAGACGACCTCCACGAGCACCAGCAGCCGCTCGATGTAGCCCAGCGGCAGCACCCGCCACCACGACGTGCCCACCAGCACGTTCACCAGCACCGCGTACAGGATCGGGGTGAAGCTCAACGCGGACAGCAGCCCGAACCGGAACGTCCGGCGGGCGTGCGCACCCCACACCGCGTCGCGCAGCCACGGGCGGGCCAGCAGCAGGGCCGCGATCGGCAGGCTGATGAACGCCACCAGGCTCGCCACGCGGTGGATGCTGCCGCTCATGCTGGGCCCCACCGACCAGTCGTGCTTCGGGAAGACCACCACCAACGTCAACCCCACCGACCAGGCGATGAACGCCAACGACCCGCCGGACGCCCACCGCGTGATGCCCTTGCGCACCAACACGGCCAGGATCGCCAGCGACCCCGCCGCGAGCAGCACCACGGCCGTGTCGAAGACCCAGCGGTACGGGCCCAGCGCGTACTCGGAGATCGTCCGGCGCAGCCCTACCGCGGTGGTGGTCAGCCGGTGCAGGTCGAGCGACCCCACCATGACCACGGTCAGCAGCACCGCAGCGGCACCGCCGAACGCGACGAAGCGGGCCGGAGAACGGGTGGAGGCGGGTCCGTCGGTCAGCACACCGGTCAAAACGGACCAACCCCGAGCCGTGTTCCGCCGTTCAGCGAACCGACAGGTTTCACCGCCGTCCGCCTCGCCCACCCCCGGAGGGCCTCCGCGCTCCTCACGGGTTCGCGGATCGGCAGCCTGATCACCCCCTCGGCTGACCCATTCGGAAGGTGAATCGTGTGACCTCTGCGCCCGGTCGAACCACGCCTACGCTGTCCGCTGTGTACGAGTCGATGACGGTGCAGGTCCGGGCGGGCCTGGGGGAGTGGCGGCTGGTCGAGGCCGTCCAGGTGCTGTCCGGTCGGTACGGGGTGCTGCGTGACGCGGTCGCCGCCGTCCGCCGGGTCGCCAAGCCCGACCTCGCGGCCGTGACGTCGCAGGTGATCGCCGACGCGCCCGGCCTGGCCGCCGCTTTCCAGGCCGTCTGGCTGGACGCCGACGACGAGGGCCGACTGGTGCTGCTGGCCCGCCAGGAGGTGCTGGCCGAACTGCCCTGGCACGTCCTGCTGCCCGAACTCGTCGCGGCCTGGAAGGCCCACGCCCCGATCCTGATCCCGGTCCAGTCGCGCTGAACCCGCGCAATCCGGTTCCCACGACCCTCCAGGTCGCAACCCCCGACAACTTTCGACCAGCCAACACCCACCGCCTGCGCGCGCCGCGCATACTCCTGCCTGCTGTGTGTCATCCCCGTACGGCCTGCGCGCAGCGAACCACCCTTGCCTGGGGTATGCAAGCACGCTTTACCGCTTGCATACCCCAGGCAAGGGTGGTTGTCTTTTGACCAGGCTGTACGGGGATGACACACAGCGCCACGCCCGCAAAGCTCGAAGAGCTTTGCCCTCATCCTTGGTGGTCTGCCCGTCCGGCGAGGACTCTTTTCAGGCTTGATTCCGTGCGGATCCTAGGAATAAAAGCGACGCTCGCCGCTTGGCAGACCTCCGGGGAGGAAAAACGGAAGGGCGTCGTGTTCTCCCCGCATGGCCTGTCAAAGACGACCACCCTCGGTCGGGGAGTGCAAGCGAAAAGCGTGCTTGCGCTCCCCGACCGAGCGCGGTAGCCCTCCGGGCAGGCCATACGGGGAGAACACGAGGCGACAGGTTTGTGCGGGCGCGCACGTGCGTCCGTGCAGCAGGTGCAAGCGCAAGCGGAGGTGGGGTGGGCGGAGGGTAGAAGTCAGGAGACGGGCCAGGTGTGCACGGGTTCGTTGCTGTGCATCAGGTCGCGGTAGGTCCGGAGCATTCGACGCAGCGCTTCGGGGCGGTCCAGGGAAGTGTGGTCGTAGTGTCGGTGGAACGTCCGCGCCTGCCAAGTCGCGCCGTTCACCCCGTTCAGGCACCGGGCCTCGATCACCCCGAGCAGTCGGTCCCGCTCGGCCTGCTCAACCCGGAGCTTCACCAATCCCTCGTGCGCCAACGGCAACAACCGCCGCAGCACCAGTTCCGCCACCGGCACGGTTCCGAGACCGGGCCAGTACACGTGCGCGTCGATGCCCTGCCGCGCGCCGGAGATGAAGTTCTCCTCGGCCGCGCTGAACGACATCTGGGACCAGAGGGGACGTTCCTCCTCGGCCAGCATCCGCACCAGCCCGTAGTAGAACGCCCCGTCGGCCAACGTGTCGACCACGGTCGGCCCGGCCGGCAGCACGCGGTTCTCCACCCGCAAGTGGGGCTGGTCCCGCACGACGTCGTACACCGGTCGGTTCCACCGGTAGATCGTCCCGTTGTGCAGTCGCAGTTCGGCCAGCGACGGCGTGTCGCCGCGCTCCAGCACCTGCACGGGGTCTTCCTCGTCGCAGATGGGCAGCAACGCCGGGAAGTAGCGGACGTTCTCCTCGAAGAGGTCGAAGATCGACGTGATCCACCGCTCCCCGAACCACACGCGAGGCCGGACCCCCTGCTCCTTCAGCTCGTCACTGCGGGTGTCCGTGGCCTGCTGGAACAGCGCGATCCGGGTCTCCCGCCACAGTTCCTTCCCCATCAGGAACGGCGAGTTCGCGCCCACCGCCACCTGCACCCCGGCGATGGCCTGCGCCGCGTTCCAGTACGCCGCGAACGAGTCGGGCGAGACCTGCAGGTGGAACTGGGCGGACGTGCACGCGCCTTCCGGCACGATGGAGTCGGCCGTCATGGCAAGCTTCTCCACCCCGTCGACGGCGATTCGCAGGTCCTCCCCGCGCGCGGCCAGCACCTGCTCGTTGAGCAGCGCGTACCGGGGGTTGCCGGACAACGCGTCCAGCGCCATGTGCTTGGCCTGCAACGTCGGCAGGATGCCGATCATCACCATGTGCGAGCCGACTTCGCGGGCCTTGCGGTCGGCCTCGTTCAGCGACTCCCGCACCACCGACTCGAACTCGGCGAGGCCGCCCGCCGTCAGCTGCCTCGGCGCGACGTTGATCTCCAGGTTCCACTGCCCGAGCTCGGTGACGAAGTCGGGGTCCGCGATCGCCTCCAGCGCCTCCGCGTTGCGCATCGCCGGGTCGCCGGCGTCGTCCACCAGGTTCAGCTCGATCTCCAGCCCGGTCATGGGCCGTTCGAACTCGAACCGCGACTCGCGCAGCATCCGGGCGAACACGTCCAGGCACCGGCGCACCTTCGTGCGGTACCGCGTGCGGTCCTCGCGGGTGAATTCGTGCTTTGCCACCTCGTCGCCCATGATCGCCTCCTAGGTCGTCATGGCAGGTACCGCGATCGCGGTCACCACAAACCCCTCCCGCGCCAGCCAGCGCCCGGTGAACCCGTCCACCGGCACGCCGTCCACCACCGGAGGCTCGACGAGGATGCGCGCGCGGAACGTGCCGTCGTCCGGGTTGATGGTCAACTCCGCGTCCTCGAACCCGAGCCACGCCTGCGTCAGCGGGAACCACGCCTTGTAGACCGTCTCCTTGGCGCTGAACAGCAGCCGGTCCCACGCGACCTTGTCACCCGCCGCGGCCAGCTCCGACACCATGGCCAACTCCGGCGGCAGCGCGATCGCGTCGAGCACGCCGGTCGGGGTCGGCTCGTTCGGCTCGGCGTCGATGCCGATGGTCCACACCTCGCTGGTGCGCCCCACGGCCGCCGCCCGGTAGCCCTTGCAGTGCGTGATGCTGCCCACGACCCCCTCGGGCCACGTCGGCGCCCGCCGGGGCCCCGGCGGGAGCGGCACCGGGGCGAAGCCCAGCCGACCCAGGGCCGTGCGCGCGCAGTGCCGCCCGGTGGTGAACTCCCTGCGGCGTTTGTCCACGGCCTTCGCGATGTGCTCCTCCTCCTCGGGGAACAGCTCCACCTCGTGGTCCTCGAACGTGTCGACGGCCGCCACCGGCTCGGGCAGGATGTCGGAGATCACCTGGCGTCCCCTTCCCTCAGCACGTCCAGCAACGGGGCCTTCGTCCAGCCGCGGGGCTGCCACTCGCGCGGGTATCCCAGCGACACCTCGTCGAACCGCACGCCGTCCTTGCGGATCGTGCGCGGGATGTGCAGGTGGCCGTACACCATGACCGCCGCCCGGTACTTCACGTGCCAGTCGGCGGTGCGCTCGGTGCCGCACCACAGCGCGAACTCGGGGTACCGCAGCACGAACGTGGGGTCGCGCACCAGCGGCCAGTGGTTGACGAGCACCGTGCGCAGCGTCGGGTCGACCGCGTCCAGCCGCCGCTCCGACTCCGCGATCCGCGCCGCGCACCACGCCTCACGGCTCGGGTACGGGTCGAAGTGCAGGAAGTACTCGTCCGTGCACATCACCCCGGCGTCCTGCGCCACGGCCAGCGCTGACGTCTTGTCCGTCGTCCCGGCGGGCCGGAACGTGTAGTCGTACAGGGTGAACAGCGGTGCCACCGCCACCGGCCCGCCCGCGCCCTCGAACACCGCGTACTCGTCCTCCGGCGTGAGCACGTCGATGCTCCGGCACAGCTCCACCAGCTGCTTGTAGCGCACCTCGCCGCGGGACTGGGCCGGGTCGTCCTTCACCGTCCACAGCTCGTGGTTGCCCGGCGACCACACCACCTTGCGGAAGCGTTTGCGCAGCACACCCAGCGCCCACTCGACGTCGTGGAACTTCTCGGCCACGTCCCCGGCCACGATCAGCCAGTCGTCGGGGGAGTGCGGTTCGATCGCCGACACGAAGTCGCGGTTCTGCTGATAGGTCACGTGCAGGTCGCTGGTGGCAAGCAGGCGCGGTGTCACGATCCGAGGGTATCCGGCTTCGCGGTCCGGGAGAGGCCTTCCCGAAACCGACCGCTCGCCCGTTCGTCGCTCCAGAGGAGCCGTTGAGCGGCATTCGGGGCGCCGTGTGACGCTGACTCAACCCGTTCGGCGCGTACCCGGTTACCCGTGGGCGTCCGACTTCCTAGCGTGATGGGCATCACGGACAGTCCTGTGGCGGAGGACCTGATGACCAACCACGCAAGACCCGCGCAGCCGTTCGGCCGGACGGTGGGCGCGGAGATCGCCCGCCAGGCCCAGCAGCACGCGCACCCGGCGGTGGCGCCCCGGCGCGACGAGGCGGCGTTGGCGACCCTGCTGCGCGCCCGCCAGCGCGGCGACGCCCAGCGCCAGGAGCCTTGGGTGCGCCGCGCGCCGGAGGCACCCCCGAAGCCACCGCACGCCGACGTGATCGAGCACCTGGCCGCGCGCCTGGTGCCTTCGTCGCTGTGGGGAGTGGTGGAGCCGCTGATCCCACCGGCGAAGGTCCGCCGACAGGGTGGCGGCCGGAGCCGGGTGTCCGACCGGGCCGTCTTCACGGCCATCGTGTTCGTCCTGACCAGCGGCTGCGCCTGGCGGCACCTGCCCGCCACGTTCGGCGTGACGGTGCCGACGGTGCACCGCCGCTTCCAGGAGTGGACCGACGCCGGGCTGTGGCTGCGACTGCGCCGGGTGCCGGCGGAGGGCAACCCGGCGGAGTCCGAGTGGCTGCGCCTCGTGCTGGACGCCGCCGAGCGCCGGGGTACCCGAGCCGCCGGCTGAGGGGCACCCGGTGGAATGACGAGAGGTGGTCGGGCGTCCCAAGCGAACCGGGGACGCCCGCACCGGCGTTCGTTCAGCGACGATGCTCTCCCCCGTGGCCACACCTGCGTAGTGTCACCGAGCGTGGACACTGTCACTAAGCGTGCACGCCTGCCTGGTACTTCGGCACCCGCACACTGATCTTCGTGCCGAGGCCCTGCGCGGTCTCCACGACGAGGCCGTAGTCGTCGCCGTAACACCGCCGCAGCCGCTCGTCGATGTTGCCCAACCCGATGCCGGCCGTCTCCCCGACCTGGCCCGCGAGCGTGCGGCGCAGGGCCTCGGGATCCATCCCGATGCCGTCGTCCTCGATCGTGATGTGCGCCTCCTCGCCCGCGTCCGCCGCGAGGATCGAGATGTGGCCGGGCCCGACCTTCCCCTCCATGCCGTGCCGCACCGCGTTCTCCACCAGCGGCTGCAGGCACAGGAACGGCACGGTCACCGGCAGCACCTCGGGCGCGATCTGCAACGTCACCTTCAGCCGCTCGCCGAACCGGGCCCGCTCCAGCGCCAGGTACTGGTCGATCGACCGCAGCTCCTCGGCCAGCGTGGTGAAGTCCCCGGCCCGCCGGAACGAGTACCGCGTGAAGTCCGCGAAGTCCAGCAGCAGCGTCCGCGCCCGCTCGGGGTTCGTCCGCACGTAGGAGGCGATGGCCGACAACGAGTTGTAGATGAAGTGCGGCGAGATCTGCGCCCGCAGCGCGCGGACCTCGGCCTCCACCAGCCGCGTCCGCGACCGGTCCAGCTCGGCCAGCTCCAGCTGCCCCGACGCCCACCGCGCCACTTCGTTCGTGGCCCGCACCAACCCGGCGGACGGCTCCCGGCTGTACGCGGCGAGCACACCGACCACCCGCCCCTCCACCGTCAACGGGGCCAGCACCGCGGTGTGCACGGGGCAGTCCGGCCGGTCGCACGCGATGTCGAACGCCCGGGTCCGCCCCGTCCCGAACACCTCGCCGGCCAGCAGCATGGCGTCGTCGGCGTGGTGCTCGCCGCTGCCCTCCCACGCCACGACCTCGGTCTCGTCGGTCAACGCCAGCGCGGGCGTGCCGAGCAGCGTCCGCAGGTGCTTGGCGGACTTCCTCGCCGCCTCCGGCACCAACCCGGCGCGCAACGGAGGTGCGGCGGACCACGCGGTGTGCAGCGTCTCGAACGTGATCCGCTGCTCCTGGGTCAGGAAGTCGTTGCGCTGCCGGGAAGTCCGCCACAGCGTGATCACCACGGCCAGGCCGGCCAGCAGTATCGCGCCCGCCGTCCACACCGCCGTCACAGCCGGTCCTGACTGCGCAGACCCAGGTTCTCCGGCGCGTGCAACCGCACCATGACGTGGTTCACCCCCGGCGGCACCTTGCGCGGCGTCAGCAGCGACACCACGTACATCACGACGAACCCCAGCGGGACGGTCCACGCCGCCGGCCGGGCCAGGAACACGTTGCCGCCACCGGCGCTGATGGTGACCAGCCCCGCCACCAGCGCGGGCACACCGCCCGCCAGCATCCCCGCCACCGCGCCGACCGTGGTGATCCGCGTGCTCCAGATCCCCAGCACCAGCAACGGGCACAGCGACGACGCGGCCACCGCGAACGCCAACCCCACCATGTCCGCGACCGGCACCTTGCCCACCAGCCACGTCATCCCCAACGGCACCAGGACGGCCAGCACCGTGGACACCCGGAAGCCGCGGATCCCGCGCAGCCGCAACACGTCCCGGCTCAGCACACCGGCCAACGACACCATCAGCCCGGACGACGTGGACAGGAACGCGGCGAACGCCCCACCGGCCACCAAAGCGCCCAGCAGCTGCCCGCCCAGCCCGTCCACCATCCGGCTCGGCAACACCAGCACCACCGCGTCGGTGTCACCGGTCATCAGCAGCTCGGGCGTGTAGAGCCTGCCCAACGCGCCGTAGATCGGCGGCATCAGGTAGAAGATCCCCAGCAGCCCCAGCACGATCAGCGTGGTGCGCCGCGCCGCCCGGCCGTTCGGGTTGGTGTAGAAGCGGACGATCACGTGCGGCAGGCCCATCGTCCCCAGGAACGTCGCGATGATCAGCGAGTACACCGCGTACAGCGGGAAGCTCTCGCCGCCGCGCAACGGCAGCGCCCAGGTTTCGTTGGTGTTGAAGGGGATCGACGACACCCGGGGCACCGTCGCGCCATCCGGGAACACCAGTCGCGAGCCGGACGCGATGGTGTGGTCGCCCTCCCGCAGCTCCACCGGCCCGTCGACCCGGTCCCCGTCCACCACACCGGACCCGCGGAACACCACGGGCCGGTCGACGTGGACGGACGTGTCGCTGTCGAAGGTGACCGTCGTCTCCCGGTGGAACACCGGCAGTTCCGGCCCGGTCAGGTCACGCGCCCCGTGCGCCTGCCACGCCATGATCAGGAACACCACCGGGACGGCGATCGCGGTCAGCTTGAGCCAGTACTGGAAGGCCTGCACGAACGTGACGCTGCGCATCCCGCCGGAGATCACGTTCGCGGTCACCACCACCGCCACCAGCAGCGCGCCCACCCAGTCCGGCGCACCGGTCAACGTGTGCAGCGTCAGTCCCGCGCCCTGCAGCTGCGGCAGCAGGTACAGCCACCCGATGCCCAGCGCGAGCACGCTGGCCACCGCCCGCACCACCGGCGACCCGAACCGCGCCTCCGCGAAGTCCGGCAGCGTGTACGCGCCACTGCGCCGCAACGGTGCCGCGACCAGCGCCAGCAGCACCAGGTAGCCCGCCGTGTAGCCGACCGGGAACCACAGCATGTCCGGTCCGTGCGCGAAGATCAGCCCGGCGATGCCGACGAACGACGCCGCCGACAGGTACTCGCCGCCGATGGCGGAGGCGTTCCACCACGGCGACACCGTCCGCGACGCGACGAAGAAGTCCGACGTGGTCCGCGAGACGCGCAGCCCGTACGCGCCCACCAGCATCGTCCCGAACGCCACCGCCAGGACCGCGATGATGCCGTAGGTACTGCTCACGAACGTTCCACCAGCTCGGCGAACTCCCGTTCACCGCGCTCGGCCTGCCGCACGTAGAACCAGCCGGCCAGCACGAACACCGGGAACACCAGCCCGCCCAGCAGCAGCCACGGCAGCGGCAGCCCGAACAGCCGCTGCGCGGTGACCGCCGGCACCAGCGTGAACACCAGCGGCAGCCCGGCGACGCTGCCGCACACCACCGCGCACAGCAGCAGGCCGAGCCGCCGCTGCGCGCGGATCAGCGACCGCATGTAGACCGCGCCCAGCTCGCTCTGCTCGTCGATCTCCCGCGTCGCCGGGTACGGCCGGGGCGCGCGCGGCGCCCGCGTCCGCGGGCTGGTCACCACCACGCGCTGGGTGTGCGGCCGTTGCGGCGAGGTCACGACGGCTGCCGGTTGCGCCGCACCAGCAGCTGCCGCAGTTGCCGGGCGTGCCGCCGGCTGACCGGCAGCACCGCGCCCCCGATGTTGACGCTCAGGTGCCCGTCCTCCAGCCGCAGCTCGTCGATGTGCCCGAGGGATACCAGGTGGCTCCGGTGGATCCGGACGAACCCGGCGGAGCGCCACCGCTCCTCCAGCCCGTTCAACGCGGCCCGGACCAGCCCGCTGCCGGTCGCGGTGTGCAACCGCGCGTAGTCGCCGTGCGCTTCCACGTACCGGATGTCGGCCAGCCGGATGAACCGGGTGATCCCGCCCAGCTCGACCGGGATCACCTCGTCCCCGACGTCCGGCGCCTTGTCCACCGGCGCGGCGGCGACCGGCTCCGACGACTTCGAGTCCAGCACCTCGTGCACGATCCGGTGCACCGACTCGGCCAGCCGCTCCGGTCTGACCGGCTTGAGCAGGTAGTCCAGCGCCTTGAGCTCGAACGCCTCCACGGCCGGTTCCTGGTGCGCGGTGACGAACACGATCGGCGGGGGTTGGGCGAACCGCGACAGCACCCGCGCCAGGTCCAACCCGTCCAGGCCGGGCATCCGGATGTCCAGGAACACCGCGTCGACCGACTGCCCGGCGTCCATGGCCCGGTGCAGCGTCCGCAGCGCCTTGGTCGCGTCCGTCACGGCCTCCACGTGCGCCACCCGCGGATCGGACTTCAACAGGTAGACCAGGTCGTCCAGGGCCGGGGCCTCGTCGTCCACGGCGAGCACCCGCAGCGTGCGCTCCAGCGCACCGCGGCGTTCCGGGCCCTCGCAGGTCGGGCAGGGAAGTCCTGAGGTCATGGAGTTCCAATGCGGGTCGACGGCGTCGGCGATTAGACCACTGGACGGTCATCCTCGCCCCTCGGGCGGCCGAGGGCAATGACCGCCCGGCGTCCCGCCGGCAGCCCGGCGGCACCTCCCGGCGGCCGGGTCAAGGGCCGAACTCGGCGAGCAGTTCGGCGGCGATCCCGACGAACGCGCGGAACCCGCCGCGGTCGGCGAGGTCGCGGCCGGTCCTGGCGTGCCGCAGCGCGTCGCCCGGCCGCCCGTCGTCGACCATCGCCCGCACCAGGTGGAGGTGCGAGCGGGCCACCCCGTACCGGTAGTCGCAGGCGGTGGCCAGTTCCAGCGCCCGCAGGTGGGCGGCCACCGCCCGGCCGGGTTTGCCCAGGTGCCGCAGCACCACCCCCAGCGCGTTGTGCACCTCGCACTCGATGCGCGGGCTGCCGCCCAGCTCCTGCACCAGCGCCAGCGAGCGCTGGGCGGTCCGCAGCGCCTCGGCGTGCTCGCCGCCCAGGCACAGCGCGGTGGCCAGGAACGCCATGCCCTCGGCCCGCGCGTGCCGCGCCCCGGTCCGGTACCAGCCGGCCAACGCGTGCCGCAGCAGCGTCACCGCCTGCGGGTACTCGCCCAGCGCGGTGTGGTAGCGGCCGAGCAGCGACGCGCACGCCGCCTCCAGGTTGACCCCGTCGGCGGCCCGCGCCAGCTCCAGCCCTTCGGCCAGGCGTTCCCGGGCGCGCTCGAACTCGCCGCGCATCAGGTGCAGCGCACCCCACCCGGCCAGGCCGGCGATCCGGATGTAGGCGTTGGTCGGCGACTCCGCACTCAGCTCCATCATCCGGTCGAACGCCGACGAGGCGGCCGGGAACTCGCCGAGTTCGAGGTTCACCACCCCGTCCAGCCCGGCGTGCAGCCACAGCGTCCGCCCGGACGGGTTGGCCGCGCCCAGGTACTCCTGGGCCGTCCGCAGGTTCCCCAGGTTCCGGTGCTCGGCCGCCAGCCACACCAGCATCGCCGTCTCGGCGTCCGGGTCGCCCACCGTGCGGGCCGCGCCCAGCGCGGCGCCGATGGCGCGCACGAACTCGACGTGGTGGCCGTGCGACCCGAAGTACCCGCTGACCGCGTCGATCAGCTGCCACGCCATCGGCAACGGCCCGTACGACGCGCAGTGCTCGGTCGCCGCCAGCACGCTGGGCCGTTCCGCGGTCAACCAGGCCCGCGCCGCGTCCGCCGACATCGTGGGCGGGGCAGCGGGTGGCCGCAGCTCCGGGTACAGCACGTCGCCGACCTCCACCGCCGTCCGCAGGTACCAGTCGAACAGCCGCTGCCGGGCCGCCTCGACGTCCTCGCCGGCGTCGGTGGCCCGGTCCACCGCGTAGTCGTTCAGCAGGTCGTGCATGGCGAACCGGTCCGCACCCACCCGCTGCAGGAGGTGCGCGGAAGCCAGTTCCTCCAACAGCCCGCGCGCCTCGCCCTCGGAGGCGCCCAACAGCGCCGCGGCCCCGGACTCGTCGAAATCCGGGCCCGGCACCAACCCCGCCAACCGGAACAGCCGGGCCGCGTCGGCGTCCAGTGCCGCGTAGGACAGGTCGAACGCGCGCCGCACGGCCGCCGTGTCGTCGTTGTCCACCGCCAAGGCGGCCAACCGGTCCCCACCGCGCAGCTCGTCCACATAGGACGTGATGTCGGTGTGCGGCAGCCCCACCAGGTTCCCGAGGGCGATCCGCAGCGCCAACGGCAGGTACCCGCACAGCCGCGCCAGCTCGGCGATGGCGTCGAACTGCGCCATGGCCGCCTCCGGCCCCAACGACCGGGCCAGCAGCTTCCACGCCTCGTCGCCGCGCAGCACGTCCAGCCGGACCAGCGTGGCGCGCAACGGCTTCCGCAGCTCGTTGCGGCTGGTGATGACGACCGAACACCCCGGCTCACCGGGCAGCAGCGGCAGCACCTGCTCCACCGACGCCGCGTTGTCCAGCGTGATCAGCACCCGCCGCCCGCGCAGCCGCGCCCGGTAGCCCCGGACCAGCTGCTCCTCGTCCACCGGGATGTGGTCCGCCCGCACCCCCATGGCCCGCAGGAACCGGGCCAGCACGGCCGCCGTCGGCAGCGGCGGCGACGTGGAGTGCCCGCGCAGGTTCACGTACAGCTGGCCGTCCGGGTAGCGGTCGCGCACGGCGTGCCCGACGGACGTGGCGAACGCCGTCTTGCCGACGCCCGGCGGCCCGCACACCACCACGGTCGCACCGGCCCGGGTCAGCAGCCCGGTCACCCGCGTCAACTCCGCCCCGCGCCCCACGAAGTTCCCCACCGGGGCGGGCAGTTGCGACACCGGGGCCCACGTGTTCGCGGCGGGCTGGTGCAGCGCCGGATCGCCGGTGAGGATCGCGTAGTGCACCGAGCGCAGCCCGTCGCTCGGGTCGACGCCGAGCTCGCGCGCCAGCGCCGTGCTCGCCTGCCGGTACGCGTCCAGCGCGTCCGCCTGCCGGTCCGCCCGGTACAGCGCCACCATCAGCTGCGACCAGAACTGCTCCCGCAGCGGGTGCTGGGCGGTCAGCCGGCGCAGGTCCGCGATCACCTCGTCGCACCGGCCCAGCCGCAGCTTCACGTCGATCAGCTCGGAGATCACCCGCAGCCGCTGCTCGGCCAGGTTCGACGCCTCGGTCTCGTGCAGCGACTCCGACGGCACGTCCGCCAGCGCCGTCCCGCGCCAGTGGCCCAGCGCCTCCTCGTACACCGCGCACGCCGCGGCGAAGTCCTCCTCCGCCGCCAACTCCGCGCCCCGCTCGGCCAGGTCGCCGAACCGGTGCAGGTCCAGCGCGTCGTGCGGCAGGTCGATCCGGTAGCCGGTGGGCGTGGTGTGGATCAGCTGCGGGTCGCCCAGGGCGCGGCGCAGCCGCATCACGTACACCGGGAGGGTCTGCGCGGCGCGGTCGGGAGGCACCTCGCCCCACACCCGGCGGATCAGGTCGCCGGCGGGCACCGAGCGGTTCGCGCCCAGCAGCAGCGTCGCCAGGACGATCCGGTGCTTCGCGGCGGTGATCGGGACCATCCGACCCTCTCGGCGGACCACCAGCGGTCCGAGCACGCCGAACTCGTCCTGCGACAGGGCCAATCGCCTCCGCTCCCTCCCGACCTTGACATGCTGGTACCCCGGTCGGTGCCGGAGTACCACCGGATGGCCCGAAGATTTACAGCAGGCCCACTTCGGTGATCCGCAGCGCGGCCGTGCCGGTCTCGTCGGACGCGGCCAGGTCGACCTCGGCGGTGAAGCCCCAGTCGTGGTCCCCCGCCGGGTCGTCGAAGACCTGCCGGACGATCCAGCGGTCCGGCTCCTCGGTGATCACCAGCAGCGCCGGGCCGCGCGCGTCCGGGCCGATGCCGATCCGGTCGTGCTCCTCGAAGTAGGGGTCCAGCGCGTCCTGCCAGTCCTGCGCGGACCAGCCCGCGTCACCGTCCAACTGCCCGAGCTCGTAGTAGTCGCGCCGCGCCGCCAGCTCCACCCGGCGGAACAACGCGTTGCGCACCAGCACCCGGAACGCGCGCACGTTGCGCGTGACGGCGGGCGGGGCCTCGTCCAGCACGGCCGCGGTGTCGTCGGCGCCGGGGTTGCGCAGCTTCTCCCACTCGTCCAGCAGACTGGAGTCCACCTGGCGCACCAACTCGCCCAGCCACTCCACGAGGTCGTTGAGCTCCTCGGTCTTCGCGTCCTCGGGCACCGTCTGCCGCAGCGCCTTGTACGCGTCGGCGAGGTAGCGCAGCACCAGCCCTTCCGAGCGGGCCAACTGGTAGTAGGACACGTACTCGGTGAACGTCATCGCGCGCTCGAACAGGTCCCGCACCACGGACTTCGGCGACAGGTGGTGGTCGGCCACCCACGGGTGCCCGCGCCGGTAGGTGGTGAACGCGGCCTCCAGCAGTTCGGCGAGCGGCTTGGGGTGCGTCACCTCCTCCAGCAGCTCCATCCGCTGGTCGTACTCGATGCCCTCGGCCTTCATCGCGCCGATCGCCTCGCCGCGCGCCTTGTGCTCCTGCGCGGACAGCACCTGGCGCGGGTCGTCCAGAGTGGACTCCACGATGGACAGCATGTCCAGCGGGTAGCTCGGCGACTCGCGGTCCAGCAGGTCGAACGCGGCCAGCGCGAACGGTGACAGGGGCTGGTTGAGCGCGAAGTTGAACTGCAGGTCCACGGTCAACCTGATGTGCGAGCCGTCCCGCTCGACCACGCCGGCCGCGAGCAGCGCCCGGTACATGGAGATGGCCCGCAGGATGTGCCTGCGCTGCGCGGGCCGGTCCTCGTGGTTGTCCTCCAGCAGGTGGCGCATGGCGGCGAACGTGTCGCCGGGGCGGCCGATCACGTTGAGCAGCATGGCGTGGCTGACGGTGAAGCTGGAGGTGAGCGGCTCGGGCTCGGCGTTCTTCAGCCGCTCGAAGGTCTGGTCGCTCCACGAGACGAACCCCTCGGGAGCCTTCTTGCGCACCACCTTGCGCCGCTTCTTCGGGTCGTCGCCGGCCTTGGCGAGCGCCTTCTCGTTCTCCACCACGTGGTCCGGGGCCTGGACGACGACGGTGCCGATCGTGTCGTAGCCCGCGCGGCCGGCCCGTCCCGCGATCTGGTGGAACTCGCGGGCCTTGAGGTGGCGGGTGCGGGTGCCGTCGTACTTGGACAGCGCGGTGAAGACCACCGTGCGGATCGGGACGTTGATGCCGACCCCGAGCGTGTCCGTGCCGCAGATGACCTTCAGCAGACCGGCCTGGGCGAGCTGCTCGACCAGCCGGCGGTACTTGGGCAACATGCCCGCGTGGTGCACGCCGATGCCGTGGCGGACCAGGCGGGAAAGCGTTTTCCCGAAGCCGGAGGTGAAGCGGAAGCGGCCGATCATCGCGGCGATGGCGTCCTTCTCGGCGCGGGTGGCCACGTTGACGCTCATCAGCGACTGGGCGCGTTCCAGGGCGGAGGCCTGGGTGAAGTGCACGACGTAGATCGGCGCTTCCCGGCCGTGCAGGAGCTCTTCGATCGTCTCGTGCAGCGGGGTGGTGACGTACTGGAAGTTCAACGGCACCGGCCGCTCGACGGACCGGACCGTCGTGGTGGTGCGCCCGGTGCGGCGGGTCAGGTCCTTCTCGAAGAACGAGACGTCGCCGAGCGTGGCGGACATCAGCAGGAACTGCGCCTTCGGCAGCTCGATCAGGGGAACCTGCCACGCCCAGCCGCGATCGGGCTCGGAGTAGAAGTGGAACTCGTCCATCACCACCTGCCCGACATCCGCGTCGGCGCCGTCGCGCAGGGCGATGTTGGCCAGGATCTCGGCGGTGCAGCAGATGATCGGGGCCGACTCGTTGACGCTCGCGTCGCCGGTCATCATGCCGACGTTCTCCGCGCCGAAGGTCTCGATGAGGGCGAAGAACTTCTCCGACACCAGGGCCTTGATCGGGGCGGTGTAGTAGGTCTTCTTGCCGTCGGCGAGAGCGGCGAAGTGCGCCCCGGTGGCGACCAGGCTCTTGCCCGAGCCGGTGGGCGTGCTGAGGATGACGTTCGACCCGGAGACGATCTCGATCAACGCCTCCTGCTGCGCGGGGTACAGCTCAAGCCCCCGGTCGTGCGCCCACTCGGCGAAGGTTTCGTAGAGGAGGTCGGGGTCGGGGGTGGCCGGCAACAGGTCGGTGAGAGTCATCGCAGGCAGATCATAGGGGGTTGGCTTGTCGAGGGCTTCCGCCGAACCTCCGACATCCCGGCAGGCCTCCTACCAGCCCTGTCGGGGGCCGGCGGGTCTGTGGGCCGCCCGAGGGTGTGGGCTCTTGCCGGGGTGGATCCGGCGAGGACCCGGTCCGCGAGTGCCCGTCCGGCTGCGAGTGCCCGTCCGGCGACTGCCGGCCCGGTGAGGTCCCGGCCGGTCCGGCTCGACGGGGCCCGCTCGGCGGGGTGCGGCTCGGCGGGGTGCGGCTCGACGGGGCCTGCTCAGCAGGGTGCGGTCCGGCGGGTCTGGTCTGGTGGGCCCGATTCGGCGGGGCCGGTTCCGTGTGGCCTGCTCCGGTGGGCCCGGTTCGTTAGGCCCGGTTCGGTGGGGCCGGCCCGATGAGGCCTGCTCCGGCGCGCCCGGCCCGGCCCGGCAGGATCCGGCCGCCGGGGCCTGGACTGGAGCTGCCGGTCCTGAGAGTCAGCGGCTGCTCGATGGGCCGGCATCTTGTGCCGAGGCCTGGCGGGGCTGTGGATCCGGCGCCTGGCGGGGCTGTGGATCCGGCGGACGTGTGGGCGGGCCTGGCGGGCGAGCTGGCGGCTGGACTGGCTGCCGGACGGTGGGCGGTGGTCGATGGGCGAGCGGTCGAACAGCGGGGCGGTTCGTTGGTCGCGAGGCTGGGCAGGGCGGTCGGCTCGGCAGTGCGTTCGGCTGGGCAAGGCGTGTGCAGGGCGGCTGTGCAGGGCGCGCGGCTGGACAGGGCGTTCGGTGGCGCGGTATCGACGGGCTCCGGTGTGTGGTGCTGGGTGGTGGTGCTGCTCCGGGGCGGCGGGGGACGGTGGCGGCGGGGACGGTGGGAGCGATGGGGGCGATGAGGGCGGTTCGGGGTCGTCTCCTGTTCTGCGTTGTGGGTGGGTGTGAGTCGGCTTGAGCAGCGGGTCGGTGTGGTGGCCTGCACACCGGAGCCCGCCGGGATGCCGCGCCTCGTTTTTGTCCGGCAACGAACGACGAGGCCGGATCGTGCCTGGTCAAGGGCGGGTTCACCACATCTGGCGACAGTTGTCGCGCGAGGCAACCTGACGGCCGTCCCAAGGACCAGGCTAGGCGAAGCGGGTGGTCGTTGCTGTGTACGGAGCATTGTTGTTGCACCGTGCTGGCCATAGCTGGGTAGTGGCAATTACCGTGTTGGCGTGTCCGAACCGGTAGCAATGCACATGAGCGACGGTCTGCTCAACGCGCCGACCTCGTTGGCCTTCGTCGCCGTGGCCGTCATCGGGGTCGGGGTGGCGTTGGCCAAGGCCCGCGGCGACCTCGACGACCGCACCGCGCCGATGGCCGGGCTGGTGGCGGCCTTCGTGTTCGCCACCCAGATGCTGAACTTCCCGGTCCTGCCGGGCGTGAGCGGCCACCTGCTCGGCGGTGCGCTGGCCGCGATCCTGGTCGGCCCCTGGGTCGGCGCGCTCTGCGTGACGATCGTGCTGGTCGTGCAGTCCCTGTTCTTCGCGGACGGCGGCGTCACGGCCCTCGGCGCCAACGTCACCAACATGGCCCTCATCGGCACCGCCGTCGGCTACCTCACCGCTGTCGCCCTGCGCCCGCTCGCCAAGCGGAACAAGGGCGGGCTCGCCGCGGTGGCCTTCGTCTCCGCGTTGGTCAACACCGTGCTCGCATCGTTCGGCTTCGTCCTCGAATACGCGATCGGCGGCGCGGGCGGTGTCGGGTTCGGCACCGTTGCGGGGGCCATCCTCGGTGTGCACGTGCTGATCGGCATCGGCGAAGGTCTGATCACGGCGGTCACGGTGACCGCTGTCGCGGCGGCCCGGCCGGACCTCGTGTACCTGCTGCGCGGCGTGCCGCAGAAGTTGGAGCTGAAGGCGTGAAGCGCTTCTTCGTCTGGTTCGCGGTGGTCAGCCTCGTCCTTGCGGGCGCGGTCTCGTACTTCGCCAACTCCAACCCCGATGGCCTCGACTACGTCACCGAGGAGCACGGGATCGCCGAGCACGCCCAGGATCACCCGTTGGCGGACGGGCCGCTCGCGGACTACGCCGTGGGCGGTGACGACCGGCTCACCGGGCTGGCCGGCGTGGTCGGCGTGATCCTCACGCTGCTGGTCGCGGGTGGGTTGTTCTGGTTGCTGCGCAAGAAGTCCCCGACGTCGGAGAGCGGGACGACGACCGACGCGAAGGCGTGAGCGCCGGGCACGGGTTCCTGCACCGGGCCGGTGACTCACCGGTCCACCGGCTGGCCCCGCAGGTCAAGATCGCCGCCGCGGTGCTCGCCGTGCTGTGCGTGGTGGCCACGCCGCGTGAGGCGTTCTGGGCGTTCGGTGTCTACCTGCTCGCGATCACGTCGGTGTGGTTCGTCGCGCGCATCCCGGTCGGCTGGTTCGCGTCACGGGCGTTGATCGAGGTGCCGTTCGTGATCCTGGCGCTGGTGCTGCCGTTCGCCGGGCACGGCGAGCGGGTCGACCTCCTGGGGATCCCGGTGTCGCCGGAAGGCACCTTGGCCGGGTGGAACATCCTCGCCAAGGGCACCCTGGGCGTCCTGGTCTCGCTCACCCTCGCCGCCACCACCGCCCCGCAGGACCTGCTGCTCGGCCTGCAACGGCTGCGGATGCCGTCGGTGATGGTCACCATCGCCACGCTCATGCTCCGGTACGCCGAGGTCGTGGTCGCCGAGGCCAAGCGGATGAGGGTGGCGCGGATCTCGCGCGGCGACGACCCCCGGTTCCTCTGGCAGCTGGGCGCGACCGCGCGCGGCGTCGGCAGTCTGTTCATCCGCTCCTATGAACGCGGCGAACGCGTGCACCTGGCTATGGTGTCGCGCGGCTGGACGGGCCGGATGCCCGACGGCCGGGTCGACGGCCGGGGGAGCGCCGCAGTGGAGGCAGTGGAGTCCGGGCAGTCCGGGCAGGCAGTGCCGACCGCACCCGCCTTGCTGGTGGCGAAGCTGGCGTTCGCCTACCCGGACGGCCACCAGGCGCTGTTCGGGGTGGACCTGCGGGTCGAGCCGGGGGAGCGGGTCGCGCTGCTCGGGCCGAACGGCGCCGGCAAGACCACGTTCGTGCTGCACCTCAACGGCGTGCTGGGCGGCGGCAGCGGGCTGATCGAGGTGGCCGGGCTGCCGGTGGCCAAGGAGCACCTGAGGGAGATCCGGCGCCGGGTCGGCGTGGTCTTCCAGGACGCCGACGACCAGCTGTTCCTGCCCACCGCGCGGCAGGACGTGGCGTTCGGGCCGGCGAACTTCGGGCTGCGCGGCGCCGAGCTCGACGCACGGGTGGCGCAGGCCCTGGAGGCGGTGGGCATGGCGGAGGTCGCCGACCGGTCACCGCTGCACCTGTCCGGCGGCCAGCGTCGGCGGGTGGCGCTGGCCACCGTGCTGGCGTGCGACCCGGAGATCCTGGTGCTGGACGAGCCGTCGGCGAACCTGGAGCCGGTGGCCCGCCGTGAGCTGGCCGAGGTGCTGCTCGGCCTGGACCGCACCATGCTGATGGTCACGCACGACCTGCCGTACGCGTTGCAGCTGTGCCCGCGCAGCGTGCTGATCGACGGCGGGGTCGTGGTCGCGGACGGGCCGACCCGGGAGATCCTGGCCGACACCGAACTGCTCGCCCGGCACCGGCTGGAGCTCCCGTTCGGGTTCCGCCTGGACTAGCGAGCCGGTGCGAGACCCGTGCGGATCAACGGGCCGTTCCGACGTCCTGGCGGACGCTGGGGGATCGCTCTCGCGCCAGTTCCACGCGGCCCTGGTGCGGGCTGAGCCGGCGCATCCCGGCCGTGACGCAGCGCCGCACCACGGCCGGCTGTTCGCGCAGCAGCCGCAGGCCCCGGCGGAACAGGAACGGGACCGGCTTGCGAGCCTCCGCGACGTCACGGGCGAAGCGGCGCACGAACGTGGTGAGAGCGTTGGGCGCCAACACGATCGCGTCCTGGAGGACACCCGCTTCCCGGCAGCCCGCCACCAACCGGTCGGCGAACAGGCCTTCGGCGATGAACGGCCCTTGCGCCTCCACCACGTGGCAGCCGACCCGCCGGTCCTCGCCGATCGCGTAGACCGGTGCCTCCACCCGGCCCGTGCGGGCCAGTTCGATCACCGCGTCCAGCGCGCTCCGGGTGTCCCACGACTCCTCGGCGTCCCAGTCCGGGCGGCCGGCCTCGTCACGCGGCAGCAACGGGTCGTCACCCTCGCGGTAGAAGTCGTCCAGCCTCAGCACCGGCCAGCCCAAGTGAGCGGCGAGGGTGGACTTGCCCGAGCCGGAGGGGCCCGCGAGCAACACGACGCGTGCATGAACGGCGGATGACGGCACGGAGGACGATTCTCGCACAGGGTCGAATCCCGGCGTCGGATCACAGGGGCGGATCACGGTGTCGGACCGCGCCGGGGCCGGGGTTCTCACAGCTATCGGATCGCGGCTGAGGGCGAGGTGCTCGCGACCGCCGACGCGACCGCCGGTTTGTCCGATCGTGCACGGCCGATGCTCCTGTTGTGCACCCGGTCTGGTCGTCGTCGCCCGCGCCCGTCACGATGGGCGTCATGGAGAGGGTGCGTGGCATCGAGGACGCCAAGCGGTTGCGCGACGAGCTCGACGACGACCGGCCACGGCGACATGCGCCGCTGCCGCCGGCGGTCGCGCCGCCGGCCGGGGTGGGAGCGATCGTCCCGCAGGACGGCGACCGGATCGAACTCGACTTCAGCGACCTCAACGACGCCCTGGGCAAGCTGGACCGGCTGCACAGCACCCTCTACGAGCACCTGGACCGGGCCGACGTGCTGTCGCAACCGTTCGGTGACGGCAAGGGGCCGGTCGCGCTGCACATGCGCAGGGCGTTCGGGTTGCGGGCCGGTGAGATGGACGGCGGCGTGAAGACCGCGCTGAAGTCCTACCTGCGCGAACTCGAACTGCTGCGCGACGCGTTGCGCCAGGTCGGAGCGACCCACCAGGCCGAGGACGAGGCCGTGGCCGAGGCGATGAGGAAGCTGTGAACGAGCGCAGGCACCGGTTGCACTCCCAGGACCACCCGCCGACCGCGCGGCAGCGGCGGCAGGCGCGCAAGGTCGCCAACCGCAGGAAGGCCAACCGGCGGCTGGAGAACTTCGGCCGCATCAACTGGGACATCTACTCGCACCGCGCCCTGTGGGACATGGTCAAGTCCGCCGACCTCGGCCGGATGGGGCACCGCACGCACGACTGGAAGGCACTCGCCGGCGACATCGCCCAGGCCACCAGGGACGTGCACGGCCTGGTCGACCGGCTGGTGCACTCGTGGCGCGGCCCGTCGTCGGTGGTGGCCGCCCAGTCGGTGACCACGCTCACGCAGTGGGCCGACGACGCCGCGCTGCGCGCCCACCGCGTGGGTGACGGGCTCGGCGCGTACACGTCGGTGGTGCAGGAAGCGGCGCTGCGGATTCCCGAACCCGTGCACCCGACCGCCGAGAAGTGGTTCCGCGACGGGTACGACGTGACCACGCTGGACGGGCCGCAGGGCGCGTACATGCTGGACCAGCTATTGGACGACCACATGCCGTCCAAGAAGGAGCAGCAGCAAGCCAAGGCCGAGGCCGTGCGCGTGATGCGGGAGTACGAGGACGCGAGCCGGTCCGTGCACGACGTGCTGCCGACCTTCGACGACGCGCCGCCCGGCACCAAGCCCGAGCCGGACCACCGGCCGGATCACGTGGGCCCCGAACGGGTGCCGGAGCCCGACAGGAACCAGGGGCCCATGCCCTGGCCGCCGGACCGGACACCGGATCGGATCGCCCCACCGGACCAGCCGCCGTCAGAGCGTGTGCCAGACGGGCGTGGTGAGGGCACGACGAGCGTCGCGGCGGCCGGTGGCCCGACCGGCTTCGGCATCCCGGGGCTGCCCGGCGGCGCGGCGGTGCCCGGCGGGTACGCGGCCGGTTCGCCCGGCGGTCACGGTGGGTTCGGCCCCGGCGCGTTCGGTCCCGGCGGCCAGGGCGGGTTCGGCCCGGGGGGCTTCGGGCCGGTCGGTCCCGGCGGGTCGTCGGGCGTGATCGGTGCGGTGCCCGGCGGCGCGGCGGCCCGGGGTGGGGTCGGGCCGGTCGGCGCGGGCGGGCCGCACGGCTTCGGGATGTTCCCGCCGGCCGCGCAGGGCGGGCGCGACGAGGACCTGGAACACCGCAACCGCTACGACAACGGGCTGGACCTGCTGGACGACCTGCCGCCCGCCTTCCCGCCGGTACTGGGCGAATGAGCGGCGGTCGCGCGTTCGGGCGGGTGTGCGGGTCGGCACGGGCGGTCGGCCGATGAGCGACGGCTACCGGGTCGATCCCGACGAGCTGGTCGCGTTCGCCGGCCGGCTCGACGACACCGCCGACGAGCTGCGCGCCGTCCTGTCCACCTTGGACGAACCGGTCGGCGACCTCGGCCCGGAAGGCATCGCGGAGGCCCTGTCCGGGTTGCTGGCGCAGTGGTCGGACGCGGTGCGGGGCCTGGACATCGCCCCCGTGGCGGACGACGTGCGCGCGGCGGGCGAGGCCTACCGGCAGGCCGACGAGCTGCCCCGTGGCTGACTACCGGGGCCTGGGCTTCGATCCCGCGCCGGGCAACGCGGAGGCCGTCGCGGCGGCCAGTGCGCGGTGCGTGTTCGACGTGGTCGTGCCCGGTGTCCCGGAAGGCTGGACGGGTGCGGCGGCCGACGGGTTGACGACGCGGTTGGAGGCGGTGGTGTCGGAGCTGACGGCGGTGCGGCGCGCGATGCGGGCGGCGGCGGAGGTGCTCGACGCCTGGGCTACCACGCTGCTCGGCAACCAGCGGCGGGCCGAGGACCTGGACCGGCGGGCCGTGCGGTTGCGCCGGGAGTTGGCCGACGCCGCCGACGAGGCCGACCACGCGGGCGCGCTGGCCCGGTTCACCCCCGCGCACGCCGAGGTGCACGCCGCCGCCGTGGCCAGGCGCGACGAGCTGGCCCGGGAGCTGGACGAGGTGCTGGAGGAGGCGCGCCTGCTGGCCCGCGACCACCACGCGGAGGCCCGGCGGGTGGCCGAACGGCTGCGCTCGGAGGAGCCGTCGACCGCCTTGGCGGACACCCTGGCCGGGTTCTCCGCGCTCACCGCGGAACTCGCGTCGGTGCTGCTCGGACCACCCGCACCGGCCGCCACGCGCGGCGCCGCGGCGGCGTTCGCGGCGGGCCTCGGGTGAGACTCGCTCCCGTGCCGGGGGTGACCCCGGTGGCCCTCGGCTCACCCGAACGCACCGCCGGCGAACTGCTGGCGGTGCTGCGCCGGATCAAGGGCACCCGCGATCCGGGGTTGGAGGTCTCCGCGACGCAGGCCGCGGAGATGGCGCACCGGCACGGCTTCGGCCTGCTCGCCGTGGTCGAGCACCGGGACGCCGACCCGGGCCTGCTGATGGCGGGCGTGGTGCCGGTGGACCGGCCGGTCGACCCCGCGCTCGGCGTGCGGCTGGACGGCCCGGCCATCCGGGACGTGACGAAGGGCGTGACCGCGACCGGCTACCCGGTGGTCATCGTGGAGCGCATCCCGGTCACCGGCACGGGCGCGCAGCTCCAGGTCGTGGTGACCGACCCGGCGCAGCCGCGGGTCGCGGTGTTCACCCTGCACTCGCCCACCGGGCGCGGCTGGCTGGACGTGGCCGGGCTGGCGGGCCGGTTCGTGTCCGGGGTGGAGTTCTAGCGGCCCCGGAACTCGCTCGGCGTCCGGCCGACCACCTGGCGGAACGTCCGGGAGAAGTGCGCCGCGCTGACGAAACCGCAGTCCCTGGCGATCTCGCCGATGCCCCGGCCCGCCTTGGCCGGGTCGGACAGCAGCGCCTTGGCCCGGTCCACGCGCAGGCCCCGGATGCGCTCGGACACGCCCTGGCCGTCGTCGAACAGCTGGTAGAGGCGGCGGCGGGAGATGTGCAGGGCCTTGGCGATCACGTCCGCGCCCAGCTCCGGGTCGGACAGGTGGGCGCGCATGTAGTCCACCGCGTCCCGGCGGCGCGCGGCGAGCGCGTCCACCCGGTCCAGTTCGGCCTTCAGGGCGCTGCGCAGCACCAGTTCGGCCAGCCCCAGCAGGTGGTGGGACAAGCCGTGCGGGTCCAGCACGTGCGCGGCGGCCAGGACGTGCGCGACCGCGCCGGAGAACACCGAACGCAGCGCCGCGTCCACCGGCACCGGTTGGAACATCAGGGGTTTCAGCTCGGCGAAGCCGATGGTGAGCTTCGTCTCGGCGACCGTCAGCAGCACCGCCCCGGCCGGCGCCACGTGCAGCGAGCAGTCGGGGAACCGCAGTTCCGCTCCGCTGCCCGGCAGGCCCTTGGGCACCGTGCAGCCCATCAGCAGCTGGATGTGCTCGGGCGTGCCGGACGAGCCGTTGAGCGCCGCCCTGGCCGCCGCTGCGCCCGAGGCGCGCACGGTGAGCAGTCCGCCGGCGACGTCCACGGCGGTCAGCGTACGGCCCCGGAATCGGCCGACGTCCGCACACCACGGGCCCCGGACCGCTATCTTCGGCCGATATGGCACGCCGTTCAGCGACCACGGTCGTCCTGTCCCACCTGGAATTCGACCTGCTGTGGGAGGACCTGGGGGTGGGCGACCCGCCGTACCCGCTGGAAGTCGACTCGCACGGGGAAACCCTGGCCGAACGCGACGACCTCGGCGTCGACGTCTTCCGCTCGCTGGCCTCGGCCGGCCTGGCCGACGGCGACGACGTCGCGCCCGAGCTGGAGGAGCTGTTCGGCTACCTGACCGGCAGCACGCTGTCCGCCGACGCCCTGGTGTTCCGCCCGCAGCCGTGGCGGGTGCTGGCGGCCGTGCGGGGCGGCCGGGGCGTGCTGGCCGTGCTCAACGACCAGGAGGTGGCCCTGGAGCCCATCGGGGACCTGGTCGGCGCGATGGCCAGGGTGATCGGCGACGAGCGGCCGGGGCCGGGTGAGCAGCTCCGGCTGCCCAGGTCGGTGTTCTCCGCCGCGATGCAGGCCTACGCGACCGCCGGCTACCCGGCGCTGGAACGCGCGCTGGCGGTCGGCGGCGTGACCGGCCGGGCCACCAGGGCGATCACCACGCTGGTGGAGTCCGGGCGGGGAGCGGCGGGCCAGCTCGCGTGCACCGGCCCGTCCGGCCGGTCCCCGGTGCTGAGCTGGACCGACACCACCGCCGGCCGCTACGCGATGGCGAACGAGGACGTGGCCGGCGAGCCCTGGGTGCTGGTCACCCCGGCGGACGGCGCGTGGCTCACCCGCCGGCTGACCGGACTGCTGGCGGACGTGCGCTAGGCGAGCTCCAGCCGGTCCTCCGGGACGACCTCGGCCACCACCGCCACGCCCTGCGCCAGCGCGTCGGCCGACGCCCGGTCGGCCAACCGCCGGACGACACCGGCGAGCACCTCCGGGCGCAGCGCGTACGCCTCCCGCGTGAACGACAGGTCGACCGGCTTGCCGTGCAGGTCCACGGTCACCGAGACCCCGTCGCCGGACGCCTGGCCCCGGATCGCGTCCAACCGTTCGCCGAGGCCCATCAGACCCTCCAGGTGGTCGGTGTGGTGTCTTCCACCGTCTCCGAGAGCCGCGCGTCCACCGCGAGGCCCAACTCGGTCAGGTCGCCCAGCGCGTGCGCGGCGCGGGAGTTGGCCCGTGCGGTGGCGGTGTCCACCAGCGAGAGGATGGTGCGGGCCAGGTGGGGGCCCATGGCCCGGCTGTCCAGGGTCAGGTCGCGCAACGCGCCGCCCGGACCCACCTCCACCGCGACGCCCCGGTCCGGGTCGTGGGCCTGTGCGCTGATCACGGGTGCACTCCTCCGTAGAACTTGCCCGAGTCGAGCCGGTGGGTGTTGCGCCGGACGGCGTCGCCGGAGTTGCCCTCGATCAGGGTGACGGTGTTGCCGGACACCTTCTCCACGATGCCGATGTGGGTGCTGGTCGCGGGGCTCTGCGGGCCGCTGCCGAACAGCAGCACGTCACCGGGGCGGGCGGCGGCGAGCTTCGTGTACGCCTTGCCGTGGCGCTGACCCCAGCGGTAGACGTCCCCGGTGAACGGCAGCACCGGGATGTCCACGCCGGCCTTGCGCCACATGGACGTCGCGAACGACGAGCACCACGCGGCGGTCGGCCCGTACGGGTTGCGGTTGCTGCCCGGGGGGTTCTCGCGGACGCCGAGCTGGCTGCGCGCCGACGACACGATGGTCCGCGCACGGCCGCGTTCCCGGGCCTTGGCCGGCCTGGTGCGGCCCTTCGTCGGGTCGGCCCGCGCGTCGGCCACACCGTCGTGCTCGACCTCGCGTTCCAGGGCGCGGAGCTTGCGCGCCGCGTCCTCCAGCTCGCTGCGGGCGTGCCGGACGGCGGCGGTGGTCTCCTTGGTGTAGCGGGGTTCCAGGTCGGCCGCCGCCGCGACCGCCTTGAGCAGCGCGGCCTGCGAACCGACCGCCACCCCCGCGTCGAGCAGCCGGGTCGCCTTGTCCAGGTACTCGTCCACCGCCTGCCGCGCCCTGGTGTGCCCGGTGGTCAGCACCCCGCTCACGCCGGCGACGATCTTCTCCGCGTCCCGCGCGGCGTCGGCGGTGGTCTTGAGCTGCCTGCCCAACCGGCCGGAGCGCTTCTCGAAACCCTCGGAGTTGCTGCCCCGCCAGTGCTCCAGGACGGTCCTCGACGCCTTGTGGTGGTCCTCCTGCCGGTCGGTGAGGCCGGTCGCGGTCTGGTGCAGGGCGTACTGCACCTTGACCGCGTCCTCGGCCTTGCCCGCCAGCGAGTTGCGGTGCCCGATCATGCTCTCCGCGAAGTGCCGGGCCATCGCGCGTGTGTCCACAGCAGGTCTCCAGTCCTTCAGCGCGGGTTGCCCAGCGAGCGGGCGATGTCGTCCTCCTGGTCCCGGTACGACCGGGCGGCGCGGGTGGCCGACGAGGCGAGCGTGTCGGTGTTGTGCGCGACGGCCTTGACCTGCTTGCGCAGCGCCGCCCCGAAGCCGTCCAGGGCCTCGGCGAAGCCGGACTGCTTGCCGATGCGGCCGAAGCTGTCCTCGGCGATCTCCCGGACCTCGCGGACGTGCTTGCGCCCCAACGCGGTCAGGTCGTCGGCGGTGTTCCGGGTGCGGCGCGCGTAGTCGCGCAGGATGCCGACATCGACGGAGAACCCGCCGTTGCCACCCGGACCGCCGCGTCCACCGCCGGAGCCGCCGCGCCCGCCGGAGCCGCCGCGCCCACCGCCCGAACCGCCACCTCGCCCGCCGGAGTCGTTGCGCCCCAACGCCTTCACGCCGCGCCGAGCCTCGTCCAGGTGCTTGCGGTACGCGCCGTTGGTGTAGGTCGACCACGGCGTCCAGGACCGCCCGTCCCCGGAGATCCGGTTGGCCGCCTTGGCGTTCTCCGCCGGGTCGAACAGCTCGCGGTTGGACTCCAGCCCGAACTGGCGCCGCCGCTCGGGGCCCATCCCGCCCAGCATGTTGATCTGCCACAGCCCGTAGGAGTTGTCCGGCGGGGTGGGGTTGTGGGCGCGCGGGTCGCCGCCGGACTCGGCCAGCGCGACCGCCACCGCGATCGTCAAGTCCTCGCCGCGGAACCCCGCGTCGTGGGCGTACCGGGCGATCTGCTCCGGACTCAGCCTGCTCATGCCGCCACCCTGGCGCGCCCGCCGACCGGGGCGGAACCACCGTTGCACGCTCGGACAGCGGGACTGCACAGGCGAGCTACAGTCGAACACGTGAACGAAAGGCTGTTCGACGAGGGCTTGTTCGGCGTGGACCCGGATGAGCGGGCGCAGCGCATCGCGGCGAACGCCCCGCTGGCCGTGCGGATGCGTCCGCGCACGCTGGACGAGGTGGTCGGCCAGGGGCACCTGCTCGGACCGGGTGCGCCGCTGCGTCGGCTGGTGGAGGGCTCGTCGCCCGCGTCGGTCATGCTCTACGGCCCTCCCGGCACCGGCAAGACCACCCTCGCCACCCTCGTCTCACAGGCCACCGGACGCCGCTTCGCCGCCCTCAGCGCGCTGTCCGCGGGCGTGAAGGAGGTGCGCGCGGTCATCGACGACGCGCGCCGCCGGCTGGTCCGGTCCGGCGAGTCGACCGTGCTGTTCATCGACGAGGTGCACCGGTTCTCCAAGACCCAGCAGGACGCGCTGCTCGGCGCGGTGGAGGACCGGATCGTGCTGCTGGTCGCGGCGACCACGGAGAACCCGTTCTTCTCGGTCGTCTCGCCGCTGCTGTCCCGGTCGCTGGTGCTGCAGCTGCGCCCGCTGGGCGACGACGACGTGCGCGCCCTGGTCCGCCGGGCGGTGACCGACGAACGGGGCTTGAACGGGGCGATCACCGTCGAGCCGGACGCCGAGGACCACCTGGTGCGGCTCGCGGGCGGTGACGCGCGGCGGGCGTTGACCGCGCTCGAAGCCGCCGCCGACGCGGTGTCGGGAACCGGGGTGCTGGACCTGGCGACGCTGGAGGCCACGGTCGACAAGGCGGCCGTCCGCTACGACCGCCAGGGCGACCAGCACTACGACGTGACCAGCGCGTTCATCAAGTCCATCCGGGGCTCGGACGTGGACGCGGCACTGCATTACCTGGCCCGGATGATCGAGGCGGGGGAGGACCCGAGGTTCATCGCGCGGCGGCTGGTGATCCACGCCAGCGAGGACGTCGGGATGGCCGACCCGACCGCGCTGCAGACCGCCGTGGCCGCCGCGCAGGCCGTGCAGCTGATCGGCCTGCCCGAGTGCGCGCTGAACCTGGCCCAGGCGACGGTCCACCTGGCGACCGCGCCGAAGTCGAACGCGGTGACCTCGGCCATCGGCGAGGCCATGTCGGACGTGCGGAAGGGCGCGATCGGCGCGATCCCGGCGCACCTGCGGGACGGCCACTACCCCGGCGCGGCGAAGCTGGGCAACGCGCAGGGCTACCGGTACCCGCACGACGTGCCGGACGGCGTGCTGAACCAGCAGTACCCGCCGGACGAGCTGGTCGGCCGCGACTACTACCGGCCGACCGGCCGGGGCAACGAGCGGTACATCGCGGAACGGCTGCCCAGGCTGCGCCGGGTCGTCCGGGGCCAGGAACAGTCGGACCGCGATTAAATCCGGTGCCGATCAGGGCCGGATCTGCCAGCGTGTGCGCCGTGACGGATGCTCCGGCCAATGGCCATGCCTATCTCGACTTCAACACGCCGTTGTCGGACACGAAGGCGTACGACCTGATCAACAGCCTCGCCCCGCTGCGTGACGCGACCGTGGTGGACTACGGCTGCGGCTGGGCGGAACTGCTGCTGCGCGCGGTGGAGCACGAGCCGGGTGCCACCGGCCTGGGCGTCGACTCCGACCGCTACGCCATCGACCGCGGCAACGCCAACATCCGGGCCCGGGGCCTGGGCGAACGCGTCCGGCTGGAACTCGCGGACGTCACCTCGTGGGAGACGCCGGCGGCGGACGTGGCGATCTCCATCGGTTCGTCCCACGCGTGGGGCGGCACCAGGCAGACGCTGGAGGCGATGCACGCCCGGCTCAAGCCCGGCGGACGGCTGCTGCTGGGCGACGGGTTCTGGCAGAGCGAGCCGAACGCCCGCGCGCTGGAGATCTTCCAGAGGGACGAGTTCGGGACGCTGGACGAGTTGGTGGACCTGGCCATGGCCTGCGGCTACCGGCTGCTCAACCTGGCCACCGCCTCGATGGACGAGTGGGACAGCTTCGAGTCCCGCTGGTGCGCCGGCCGGGAGCGCTGGCTGCTGGACCACCCGGACCACCCGGAGGCGGCCGAGGTCCGGGCGATCGTGGACGACCACCGCGACGGCTGGCTCAAGGGGTACCGCGGCAGTTTCGGCCTCGCCTACCTCACGCTGGCCCGCCGGTAGGGGCACGTCGTCCCGCCCGGCCGGGGATACCGGGCGGGACGACTCGCCGCCCGGGGACCGCCGGATCGCGACCGGGGTCTGTTCAGGCCGTGACCAGGGTCTTGATGGTCCGGGTCGAGTAGGCGGGCGGTGCGATCACGCCCGAGCAGCGGCTGTTGCCCGACGGTCCGGCCTCGTTGCGGTGCACGGTCACCTCGTAGACGTGGTCCATGCCCTGCACGGTCACCACGCGCGTCTCGCCGTCGTCGTCCGGCTCGACCGGCCGTTCCGCCACCGCCAGCGCCGCGTCCAGCCCGCGCAGCCCGAGGTGCTTGCGCAGCGCGATCTCCGCGAACTGCGCCCACGGGCTCGGCGCGGACGTCCGCCCGCGCAGCTGCTCCGGCTGCACCTGCCCGGCCAGGGCCGCCTTCGCGACCAGCGACGCCTCACCGGGGTCGAGCTGCCCGTGCAGGAACCCGTCCGGCACCACCAGCAGGTTGCCCGCCCACCGGTCACCGCCCAGGTGGCTGACCTCCCACCCGCGGCCGGGGTGGTTCTCGCCCAGCACGCCCGCCAGCGGGCGGCCCAGCACGGCGCAGCACATGTCCTTCGTGCCGTGCGTGCACACCAGGAACAGCGGGCCGTCGACGCGTTCGCCGTGGCCGGGGACGCCCGCCGCCACCGCGGCGAGGTCCAGTGACGCGAGGTCGGCGAAGTCCACCCGCTCCAGCCACCGGTTGCCCGGCACGCCGCTGGCCACGTACACCGCACGCGGCCCGGACACGAACCGCTGGTGCTTGCCGGGGCGGCGGATGAGCAGCGGGCGCAGCCCGGCGGCGCGCGGGCCGTCCAGCTGCCCCGGCGCGAACACCGAGGCCAGGGTCTGCTCCAACGCGTCCGCGGGCCAGGGGCCCGGCTGCTCGATGAGCAGCCACGACGTCATGCGCGCCGCGGTCCCGGCCGGGTTGCCGCCCAGTTGGCGCGTGAGGATCGCGCAACCCGGCAGCCCCGAACTTACGTTAGGCATACCTAAGCTTATCGGATCACTCCGGCCCGAGCACGCCCTGCGTGACCAATTCTCCGAGCAGTGCTCGCACCGTCTCCCGGTCCAGGGTGGGCGCACCGGCCTCCACCAGCGACTTCACCGAGTGCCGGGCACTGCCGACGAGCAGTTCCAGCACGGGCGCCGCCGCCGCCGCGAACACCAGCCGCCTGCCCGCGGCCGCCAGGACGACGCTCTCCGGTCCCACGGTCAGCACCGCGCGCGGGGTCAGCAGCCGCACCTCGGCCTCGTCCTCCACCGGCAGCAGCTCGCGCGTCGCCGTCCACGGCATCCCCACGTGCGGGATCGCCGGGGCCTGCGCGTCCCGGTCCGCCAGGAACCGGTCCACCACGCCCGCGTCCATCAGCTCGACGACCCGGGCCCGCAGCACGTCCGCGTGCGCAGCCCGGGCGTCCTCGGACGCGAACCGCGGCAGGTCGGTGCGGAACACCTCGTCCGCCCGCAGCCGGTCGGCCAGCCACGCCACCAGGTCCACCCCGGTCGCCCGGTTGAAGCCGATGGTCAGGTGCAACGACTCCTCGCCCACCGCCGACACGTCGTGCCAGTGCCCGCGCGGCACGTAGAGGACGTCGCCGTCCTCCAGCAGGAAGTCCTCCAGCGGCTCGCCCGCCGGCCGTTCCGGCAGCTCCACGTCCCGCTGCAGCGGCGCGGGCCGGGTCACGCCGTGCACCCGCCACCGCTTGCGGCCCGAGACCTGGACGATGATCGCGTCGTGGTCGTCCCAGTGCACGTCGAAACCGTGCGTGACGCCCCACCCGGCGTACAGGTTGACCTGCACCCGCTCGCGCAGCTCGTGCTCCAGCGCCACGGCCAGCTCACCCACCGGCCCGAACAGCTCGTGCACCGAGTCGATCACCAGCGTCGCGCCGCCGCGCATCCTCTCCGCGAACGCCGCGGGCAGCAGCCGGGGCACCAGCCCGGTGCGCCGGGTCTCCACCAGTTCCGAGTAGGTGTGCGCGGGGACGACCTCGCCGCCCTGCGCGAGCCGCAGCCGGGGGAACTCCAGGCGGTGCTGCCGCAGCACCCGGTTGACCTCCGACCACGGCAGCAGGTCGGCGAACCGGCCCGCCCGGCCGGGGAACCGCCGGTGGGCCCGGCCCTGCACCGCGTCGAAGAACTGGCTGACCCCGACCGGTGCGACGAGGTCAGCCAGGGACGGAACGGTCACTCAGTCGTTGCCGTCGTTGTCGGCGACCGCGCCGTTGGCCTTGCCGCGGTCGACCGCGCCGGTCAGCGTCTCCGCGCTGAGCAGCAGGCCGCTGGACGGGGCCTCGTAGGTCTCGTTCTCCTGAGCCATGCCGTGTCCTCCTCATGTGGATACGAACAGCGATGATCACGCTACGGCAACGAAACGGCCCAGGTCATCGGTCATCCGAGTAATTCTCACAAGTTGGGCGGCCCTCCGTGCGCGGCTCACCCGCCTCGGCTGAGCCCGGGCGGATCCGACACGCTAACCTTGGTCACCCGACGCCCCCCAGCAAAGTCCCTCAGGAGGATCCGTGTCGCCAGGGCAGATCGCCGCGCTGGTCGCCGCCGGTGCGTTCGTGCTGCTGGTGATCCTGCTGGCCATCCCGCTGATCAAGCTGGGCCGCACGCTGGACGAGGCCACCATCGCCATCCGCAAGGCGCACCAGAACAGCGACCCGCTGTTCACCGGCGCGAACACCACCATCACGCACGTGAACACCCAGCTGGAGCGGGTGGACGGGATCACCGCCAACGCGCGCGCGGTCACCGGCAACGTGTCCGCGCTGACCTCGCTGTTCACCGCCACCCTCGGCGGCCCGCTGGTGAAGGCCGCCGCGCTGTCCTACGGCGTCAGCAAGGCCGTCCGGGCGCGCCGCAACGCCTCCCAGAAGCCCACGAAGCACTCCCGGCGGGGCAAGCGATGAGGCGGCTGTTCTGGTTCGGCCTGGGCATCGCCGCCGGCGTGTTCGCCACCCGCAAGGCGGGGCAGGCCGCGCACGCCGCCACCCCGGCGGGCATCGGCGCGAACGTCGGCGAAGGTCTGCGCGAACTGGCGGGCGCGATCGGCTCGTTCGGCGCCGAGGTGCGCGCGGGAATGTCCGAGCGCGAGCACGAGTTGCAGGAGACCGTGGAACGGCGGACGGGCTTCACGCCGGGGCGGCGAGCGCGTGGGGCGAACGACCGCTAGAGGTCGTTCGCCTCGTCGTGCCCCGATCCCAACCTCGCACCCAAGGACCCGACCCGTGCAGACCCACGAGATCATCAAGCGCTTCCGCGAGCACTTCGAGAACGCCGGCCACACCTACGTGCCCAGTGCCTCGCTCATCCTGGACGACCCGAACCTGCTGTTCGTCAACGCCGGCATGGTGCCGTTCAAGCCGTACTTCCTCGGCGAGGCCCCGCCGCCGTACAAGCGCGCCACCAGCATCCAGAAGTGCGTGCGCACGCCGGACATCGACGAGGTCGGCAAGACCACCCGCCACAACACGTTCTTCCAGATGGCGGGCAACTTCTCGTTCGGCGACTACTTCAAGGAAGACGCCATCCGGCTGGCCTGGGAGCTGATCACCAGGTCCCAGGACGACGGCGGCTACGGCTTCGACCCGGAGCGCATCTGGGTCACCGTCTACCTGGACGACGACGAGGCCATCGAGCTGTGGAAGAAGATCGCCGGCCTGCCGGAGGAGCGCATCCAGCGCCGCGACGGCAAGGACAACTACTGGGACATGGGCGTGCCCGGTCCCGGCGGCCCCTGCTCGGAGATCTACTACGACCGCGGCCCCGAGTACGGCAAGCCCGGCGGTCCGGTGGTGGACGAGGACCGGTACCTGGAGATCTGGAACCTGGTCTTCATGCAGGACGAGCGCGGCGAGCTGAGCCCCAAGCTGGGCCACCCGCCGGTCGGATCGCTGCCGCACCGGAACATCGACACCGGCATGGGCGTGGAGCGGGTCGCGTTCCTGCTGCAGGGCGTGGACAACGTCTACGAGACCGACCTGGTGCTCCCGGTGATCCGCGCCGCCGAGGAGCTGTCCGGCCGCAAGTACGGCGACAACCCGGTCGACGACGTCCGGTTCCGGGTCATCGCCGACCACGCCCGCAGCGGCGTGCTGATCGTCGGTGACGGCGTCACCCCCGGCAACGAGGCCCGCGGCTACGTGCTGCGCCGGCTGCTGCGCCGGATCGTCCGCTCGGCCCGGCTGCTGGGCGTGACCGAGCCGGTGCTGGTGCGGTTCGCCGAGCTGGTCCGGGACGCCATGGGGCCGACCTACCCGGAGCTGGTCAGCGGTTTCGCCCGGATCGCCCAGGTGCTGCAGGCCGAGGAGGACACCTTCCTGCGGACGCTGGAGGCCGGGTCGCGGATCTTCGAGACCGCCGCCGCCGAGGTCAAGGGCGCCGGCCGCGCCACGCTGCCCGGCGACCGGGCGTTCCAGCTGCACGACACGTACGGCTTCCCGATCGACCTCACCCTGGAGATGGCCTCCGAAGCGGGCCTGACCGTGGACGAGGACGGGTTCCGCAAGCTGATGGCCGAGCAGCGCGCCCGCGCCAAGGCCGACGCCGCCGGCAAGAAGACCGGCCACGGCGACCAGACCGTCTACCGGGAGCTGCTCGAACTCGGCGCCACCGAGTTCACCGGCTACCAGGAGCTGGCCTCCGAGGCCACCCTGCGCGGCATCGTCAGCGACGGCAAGCGGGTGCGGTCGGCCCGCGAGGGCGAGATCGTCGAGGTCGTGCTGGACCGCACCCCGCTGTACGCCGAGTCCGGCGGCCAGGAGAGCGACGCCGGCACCATCGTGTCCGGCAACGCCGAGCTGGAGGTCGTGGACGTCCAGAAGGTGGCCCGCAAGCTGTGGGTGCACCGGGTGCGGGTGCTGTCCGGCGAGATCGCCGAGGGCGAGCACGTCGAGGCCAGGGTGGACCCGGAGTGGCGCGTCGGCGCCCGCCAGGGCCACTCCGGCACGCACGTCGTGCACGCCGCCCTGCGCCAGGTGCTCGGCCCGTCGGCGTTGCAGAGCGGCTCCTACAACAAGCCCGGCTACCTGCGGCTGGACTTCGCCTGGACCGGCGGCCTGTCCGACGCGACGCGCAGCGAGATCGAAGAGGTGTCCAACCTCGCGGTCCGGCGCGACCTGCCGGTGAAGGTCGTCTACACCGACATGGGCGGCGCCCAGGAGATGGGCGCGGTCGCCCTGTTCGGCGAGACCTACGACGAGACCGTGCGGGTGGTCGAGATCGGCGGCCCGTGGTCGCGTGAGCTGTGCGGTGGCACGCACGTCGAGCACTCGTCGCAGATCGGCCCCATCACCGTCATCGGCGAGTCGTCGATCGGCTCGGGCGTGCGCCGGCTGGAGGCCTACGTCGGCATCGAGGCGTTCCAGTACCTGGCCCGGGAGCGGGCCCTGGTGCAGAACGTGGCCACGCTGCTGAAGGTGCCCGACGCCGAGGTCCCGGCCCGGGTCGAGGCCCTGGTGGAGCGGCTGCGCACGGCGGAGAAGGAGCTGGAGCGGGTCAGGGCAGCCCAGTTGCTGTCCAGCGCCGGCTCGCTCGCCGAGCAGGCTTTGGACCTGCGCGGGGTCGCCCTGGTGGCGGTCACCCTGCCGGAGGGCGTCGCGGCCGGCGACGTGCGGACGCTGGCCGGCGAGGTGCGCAACCGACTCGGCGAGCGGCCCGGTGTGGTCGCCCTGTTCGCCCCGGACGGCGACAAGGTGAGCTTCGTGGTGGCCACCACGGCCGCGGCCCGCTCGCTGGGGCTCGCCGCCGGCAAGCTGGTGCCCGCGTTCGCCCCCGCCGTCGGCGGTCGGGGCGGCGGCAAGCCGGACCTGGCCCAGGGCGGCGGCACCGACCCGGCCGGCGTGAACGAGGCCCTCGCGGCCCTGCGCGCCGAGGTGGACCGCGCCGTTGAGCAGCACTGACCGCCCCGGCGCCGACGACCCCGGCCTCGGCAGGAGGCTGGGCGTCGACGTCGGAGCGGTGCGCGTCGGGGTCGCGCTCAGCGACCCGGGCGCATTTCTCGCCACTCCGCTGGTTACCCTCTCGCGTGACGAGAAGTCCGGTCGGGACCTCGCGGACCTGGCCGGACTCGTCGCCGAGCACGACGTGGTCGAGGTCGTGGTCGGTCTGCCCCGTACGCTGGCCGGGCGACACGGGCCGGCAGCGGAGTCGGCGACGGCGTACGCTGCGGCGTTGGCCGAGCGCGTCGCCCCGGTGCCGGTTCGCCTGCACGACGAGCGGCTGACCACCGTCACGGCGAGCCGGGTCTTGGCCGAGCGCGGGGTGCGAGGCAAGAAGCAACGTGCTGTCGTGGACCAGGCCGCCGCCGTCGAGATCCTCCAGGCCTGGCTGGACGCACGGGCGCGAAACGTGGCCCGTTCCGCCGACGAGGAGCGAGCCCCCGGAGCTAAGGACCGCACGTGAGCGACGACCTCGGGTTGTTCAGCGAACCTGACGTGCACCACGACGACAAGCCGCGCGGCAAGGGCAGGGGCAGAGGGGCCACGGCGGCCGCCCGCCGGAGCAAGCGCAGGCGCAAGCGGACCGTGCTGTGGCTGGTGGTCGCGCTGGTCCTGGTGGGCGGCGGGGTCGGCGCCTACTACGGCTACCAGACGCTCAGCGGCATCGGCTCGTACGAGGACTACCCCGGCGCGGGCGAGGCGGACGTGGTGGTCGAGGTCAAGGACGGCGACCTGGTGACCACCATCGCGGGCACCCTGCGCGAGCAGGACGTGGTGGCCAGCTCGCGGGCGTTCACCGAGGCGGGGAAGAACGACACCAGGGTCACCGCCATCCAGCCCGGTTTCTACCTGATGAAGACCAGGATGTCCGGTCGGGCGGCGGTCGACCGGATGACCGACCCGAAGACCAAGGTCGTGCCGCTGGAGGTCAAGGGCGGCAACGTGCTGCACGACATCACCGGCGTGGACGGCAAGGTGTCCCCGGGCATCCTGACCAAGCTGTCCGAGGCCTCCTGCGCGGAGCTGGGCGGCGTGAAGAAGTGCGTGACGCCGCAGGAGCTGCGGGACGCCGCGGAGAACGCCGACGCGGCGGCGCTGGGCATCCCGGACTGGGCGCTGGCGGACTTCAACCGCGCGCCCCGCGAGCACCGGCTGGAAGGCATGATCACCCGCGGCCTGTACCACCTGAAGCCGGGCGCGTCCGCCCCGGAGCTGCTCAAGAGCGTCATCGAGACGTCGAACACCAGGCTGCAGGGCTACGGCATCCCGGCGGGCACCAAGACCACCGGCTTCCGGCCGTACGAGGTGCTGACCATCGCGTCGCTGATCGAGAAGGAAGGCCTGGAGAAGGACTTCGGCAAGATCTCCCGGGTCATCTACAAGCGCCTGTCGATCGACCAGAAGCTGGAGTTCGACTCGACGGTCAACTACAAGCTGGACCGCCCGATCGTGACCACCAGCGACGCGGACCGCGACCGCTCCGGCCCGTACAACACCTACCGGGTGTCGGGCCTGCCGCCGACGCCGATCGGCTCGCCGAGCCGGGAGGCGATCACCGCGGCGATCAGCCCCGAGGTCGGTCCCTGGAAGTTCTTCGTGAAGTGCCAGAAGGACGGCACGTCGTGCTTCTCGGAAAACCTGGACGAGCACGAGCGCCTGGCGGCGAAGGCCCGCAAGGAGGGTGTGTTCTGACCCGGCACGCCGCGGTCATCGGCTCGCCGGTGTCGCACTCGCTGTCACCCGTGCTGCACAACGCGGCGTTCGAGGCCCTGGGCCTGACCTCGTGGTCGTACACGCGGATCGAGTGCGAGGCCGACGACGTCGAGCCGTTGGTGCGCGGGCTGGACCCGTCGTGGGCCGGTCTTTCCGTGACGATGCCCGGCAAGCGGGCGGCGCTGGCCGTCGCCTCGTCGGCGACGCCGCGCGCGGTGCTGGTCGGTGCGGCGAACACCCTCGTGCCGGTGGCCGGTGGCTGGCGGGCCGACTGCACGGACGTGGACGGCGTGGTGGGCGCGCTGCGTGCGTCGTGCGGGTTCACCGGCGGTTCGCACGCCGTGCTGCTGGGTGCCGGCGGCACGGCGACGGCTGCCCTGGTGGGTCTGGCGTCGGTCGGCGTGGAATCGTTCTCTCTCGTGGTCCGTTCGGCCGCCCGTGCCGCCGAAGCCGAGGCGTGCGCCGCCCGTGCGGGTGTGTCGTTGCGCGTGATCCCGTGGGAGGCAGCGGAGTTCGCCGACCTGGCGGCCTCTTCCGACGTCCTGGTGAGCACCGTGCCGCCGTCCGCCACGGAGCCGATCGCCGCCGAACTGGCCGAAGCGCCGTGCGTCCTGGACGTCGTCTACCACCCGTGGCCGACCCCGCTGGCCTATGCGGTGGAGAAGCGCGGCCGGAGCCTGGCGACCGGCCTGGACATGTTGCTGCACCAGGCCTTCGGCCAGTCCGAGCAGTTCACCGGGCAGCCCGCGCCCCGGTCGGCGATGCGGGACGCCCTGCGTGCGGCGACCGGTGGGATCCTGCCGCTGCCGCTGTAGGTCTCGCGCTGTAGGTCTCGCGCTGTAGGTCTCGCGCTGTGGGTCGAAGTCCTTGCGGGCGACCGCAATCCTCGAACGCAACGGGGCCCTGCTCGCGCGAGGGTGCGAGCAGGGCCCCGTCGTTCTCGGGGAGTGACCGGATCAGCCTTCGTCCAGGTCGGTGGCGATGATCTCCGCGATCGCCTCCAGCGCGGCGTCCGCGCCTTCGCCGTCCGCGCTGAGCACGACCTCGTCGCCGTGCATCGCGCCCAGTGTCATCAGGCCCAGCACACTGGACGCTTCGACCGGCTGGCCCTCCTCCTTGCGGATGGTGACCTTCACCGGCTGGCCCGCGGCCGCCTTCGCCAGCAGTGCGGCAGGGCGGGCGTGCAGTCCGACTTTGCTCGCCACGGTGACCCGTCGCTCAGCCATGATCCGTCCTCTCGTCGTTCCTCAGGCCTCGTTCGCGTTCGTCAGGCCTTGTCCGGGCGCGGGGAGTCCCTGCGCCGGACTTCTTCCTTCTCCTCGACGCCGCTGCCCTCGACGACGCTGGCGTCCGCTGCGGGGTCCTCGTCGTCGTCCCGGCCGGGCGTCCTCAGGTTCCACTTGGTGATGACGAAGCGGAACAGGAAGTAGTAGATCACCGCGTAGACCAGGCCGATGATGATCAGCAGCCAGGGCTTGGTCGCGATGCCCCAGTTGAGGATCATGTCGATCGCGCCCGCCGAGAAGAAGAACCCGTCGTGGATGTCGAGCGCGTTGGTGATCGCCAGCGAGGTGCCGGTCAGGACCGCGTGGATCAGGTACAGCGGCCACGCCACGAACATGAACGCGAACTCCAGCGGCTCGGTCACGCCGGTGATGAACGCGGTCAGCGCGGCGGAGCCCATGATGCCGGCGATGAGCTTCTTCTGCGCCGGCCGCGCCGTGTGCACGATCGCCAGGGCGGCGGCGGGCAGCGCGAACATCATGATCGGGAAGAAGCCGGTCTGGAACGTGCCGGCGGTCGGGTCGTGGGCCAGGAAGCGCGGGATGTCGCCGTGGACGACCTTGCCCGTGGCGTCGGTGTACTCGCCGAACTGGAACCACACGACGTTGTTGATGATGTGGTGCAGGCCCAGCGGGATCAGCAGGCGGTTGACCACGCCGAAGACGCCCGCGCCGATGATCGTGCTGCCGGTGACCGCCTCGCCGAGGCTGCGGATACCGCTGTTGAACGCCGGGTAGACCAGGCCGAGCAGGACGGCCACCAAGAGCATCACACCGGCGACCAGGATCGGCACGAACCGGCGACCGCCGAAGAACGCGAGGTACGGCGGCAGCTTGATGCGGTGGTACTTCTGCCACAGCACGGCGGTGATGAGGCCCACGACGATGCCGCCGAGCACCCGGTAGTCGATCAGCACCGGCGCGGCGGCGGGGTCCGTCGGCTGGTCGAGCACCAGCGGCGACATCGCCTTGAACACGCCCTGCATCACCACGTAGCCGACGACGGCGGCCAGGGCGGTCGAACCGTCACCCCGGCGGGCGAACCCGATCGCGATGCCCACCGCGAACAGCAGCGGCAGGTTGCTGAGGATGGAGTCACCCGCGTTGCCGATGACGGCCGCGACCTTGTCCCACCCCAAACCGTCTTTACCGAGCAGGTCGGGCTGGCCCAACCGGGCCAGGAGACCGGCCACCGGCAGCGCGGCGATCGGCAGCATGAGGCTGCGACCGAACCGCTGCAACGTGGCGAGTCCCTTGATGTCACGACCGCCGACGGCTTGTGGGGCGCTGGCGCTCATGGGTTACCTCCCTTTGGCGGAGAACGGGCCGGAATCCGGGTCGGTCCGGTCCAATTGCATGGTCACCTGGTAGAGATCGCCCCGGTACCAGGACGTCATGTCTTCGACGGGCCGGCCCGCTGAGCTGGTGACCCGGCGGAAGACGAGGAGTGGGCTGCCGGTCCTGATCCCCAGCAGCTTCGCGGTCTCCGGGTCCGCCCCCTCGGCCCAGACCGTCTGCCGGGCGTGGTCGAGCTGCACGCCGTAGGTGTCGGCCAGGATCGCGTAGAGCGAGCCGGTGAGGTCGTGCCGCTGCAGTCCGGGCACGATCCCGGGGTGGTACCAGCCGCGTTCGACAGCCAGCGGCACCCCGTCGGCCCGGCGCAGGCGGACCAGGTGGCAGGCCGGTTCGTGCGGGGGCAGGCCGAGCGCGGACGCCGCGGCCGGTGGCGGCACCTCGTCGGCGCACCGGTGCACCTCGGTCGTGGGGAGCAGTCCGCGCCGGCGCATGTCGTCGGTGAAGGACTCCAGGTAGAGCTGGACGTCCATCCGACGCCGGGCGGTGAAGGTGCCCCGGCCCTTGGCCCTGGTCAGCAGCCCTTCGGCGACGAGCTGCCCGACCGCGGCGCGGACCGTGATCCGGGAGACCCGGTACTGCTGCGCGAGGTCGCGCTCGGACGGGATCGGCGAGCCGGGCGGCAGCTCCTGCTCGGCCATGCGCCGCAGGATGTCCCGGAGCTGGGCGTGCTTGGGCTTGGGCCCGTCGACGATCTCGTCGCGGTTCATGACACCTCCCCCGTGCTCGCCCCGTGGTCGCGCGGTCGAACCGCGATTGGTACTTTCCGGTCTAGACCAGTTGGTGCGGGGAGGATGCTCCGCGCGCCAAGCGGGTGTCAACCGCCGTTACGGGACCGTGCCCGAGCGGTGGCACCCTCCCTCCAGGTGTCGAGAGAGGACTTGAAGTGGCGGACAAGGCGGAGAAGATCGTCGCCGCGCTCGGCGGGGCGGACAACATCGTGGAGATCGAGCCCTGCATCACACGCCTGCGCTGCGAGCTGGAGAACGGCGACCTGGTGGACGAGAAGGCGCTGAAGTCGCTGGGCGCCCACGGCGTGATGAGGTCGGGCAACATCGTGCAGGTCGTGGTCGGCCCGGAGGCCGACACCATCGCGAGCGACATCGAGGACCTGCTGTGACGTTGCGCGTGGCGAGCCCGGTCGGCGGGCGCGTGGTGCCGCTGGCCGAAGTGCCGGACCCGGTGTTCGCCCAAGCCATGGTGGGCCCCGGGATCGCCGTGGAGCCGGACCGGGTGGCGGGCGAGGTGGTGTCCCCGGTGGACGGCACGGTCGTGACGCTGCACCCGCACGCGTTCGTGGTCGCGACCGCGGACGGTGCGGCGGTGCTGGTGCACCTCGGCATCGACACCGTGAAGCGCAAGGGCGAGGGCTTCACCCTGCACGTGGTCAAGGGCGAGGCGGTCCGGGCCGGCCAGCCGGTGGTGACCTGGGATCCGGCCGAGATCGAGGCCGCCGGGTTCGCCCCGGTCTGCCCGGTCATCGCGCTGGACGCGAGTGCCGACGCCCTGCTCGACCAGGCCGCTCCCGGTCCCGTCGCGGCTGGTGAGGCCCTGTTCTCCTGGCAGCGCTGACAGGTCGCTCGGCAGGGCGGTTGCGACCGGATGGACCATTCGGTCGTGACCGTCCTTGTGCTCCGGAAGGCCCATCGGCCACGGTGGGTCCATGGTCATCCCGCTGTCCGGCCTCGGAGCCGGAATCCTCGGTGCAAGGCTGCTGCGCGTCCTCCCGCGCGGCGTGGACGTCCGATGGGTGTGGTGCGCCGTTCCGACGGCCGCGCTGTGGTCGGCGAGCGCCGCGGCGAGCCCTCCGCGCTGGCTGCCGGTGTCGCTGGCTTTGGCTTGGCTGGGCGTAATGCTCGCCACTACGGACTTCCGATGCAGACGGCTGCCGGACGCCCTGACGCTGCCCGCGTACCCGCTGCTGGGGGTGCTGCTGTGGTCGGCCGGGGCGGACCTGGGGCGGGCAGTGGTCGGATGTCTGGGCCTCTTCGCGTTACACCTGGTCGTGCACCTGGTGGCGCCTTCGGCGTTGGGCGGGGGAGACGTCAAGCTCTCCGGGGCCCTGGGCGCGGTCCTCGGGTCGGTGTCGTGGCTCGCGCTGCCGGTGGGCGCGGCGCTGGCGAGCGCGATCACGCTGGTCGTCGCGGTGTGGCGGCCGTCCGGCGGAGTGCCGCACGGTCCCGGCCTGGCGGGTGCGACCTGGCTGACGTCGATGTGGGGCCCGTGGTAACGCTGTGGAAGGATTCGGCGCGTGCTGCGCTGGATCACCGCTGGGGAGTCCCACGGACCGGCCCTGGTAGCCGTGCTGGAAGGCATGGTCGCCGGGGTGGAGGTCACCACTGCCGACCTGACCGTCCAATTGGAACGCCGACGGCTCGGGTTCGGGCGTAGCCCCCGCATGGGGTTCGAGGCCGACGAGGTGGAGATCCTCGGCGGGGTGCGCCACGGGCTCACCCAGGGCGGCCCGATCGCCGTGCGGATCGGCAACACCGAGTGGCCCAAGTGGGAGAAGGTGATGTCCGCCGATCCCGTCGACCCGTCCGAGCTCAAGCCCACCGGTCGCAACGAGGCGCTGACCAGGCCCCGGCCCGGCCACGCCGACCTGCCCGGCATGCAGAAGTTCGGGTTCGACGAGGCGCGGCCGGTGCTGGAGCGGGCCAGCGCGCGGGAGACCGCCGCCCGCACCGCGCTCGGCACGGTGGCCAGGCAGTTCCTCAAGCAGGTGTTCGACGTCGACGTGGTCAGCCACGTGGTGTCCATCGGCCGGGCGAAGACGCCCGCCGACGCGGCGGTGCCCGGTCCGGGCGACCTCGCGGCGGTGGACGCCAGCCCGGTGCGGGCGTTCGACCCGCGCGGCACCGAGGCGATGGTGGCCGAGGTGGAGGCGGTGAAGGAAGCCGGCGACACGGTCGGTGGTGTGATCGAGGTCATCGTCTACGGCCTGCCGCCCGGCATCGGCTCGCACGTGCACTGGGACCGGCGGCTGGACGCGCGGCTCGCGGGTGCGCTGATGGGCGTGCAGGCGATGAAGGGCGTGGAGGTCGGCGACGGCTTCACCACCGCCGAGCGGTGGGGCAGCGAGGCGCACGACGAGATCGACCGGGGACCGGGGCCGAAGGGCGTGACGCGGCGCTCCAACCGGGCCGGCGGGCTGGAGGGCGGCATCACCAACGGCGAGCCGCTGCGGGTCCGGGTCGCGATGAAGCCGATCTCGACCGTCCCGCGTGCACTGTCCACGGTGGACGTGCGGACCGGCGAGCCGGCCGTGGCGATCCACCAGCGGTCGGACGTGTGCGCGGTGCCGCGTGCCGGTGTGGTGCTGGAGTCCGTGGTGGCCCTGGTGCTCGCGGAGACGGCGCTGGAGAAGTTCGGCGGCGACTCGATCACCGAGACCCGGCGCAACGTCGCGTCCTACCTGGAGGCGCTGGAAGCCCGCTGGGAGGGGCTGTGAGCCCGGAGTTCGTCGTCCTCGGCCCGCCCGGCGCGGGGAAGACGACGGTGGGCCGGCTCCTGGCCGCGCGGCTGGGGGTGTCCTTCCGGGACACCGACGAGGACGTCGTGGCCACGGCGGGCAAGCCCATCTCGGACATCTTCACCACCGACGGCGAGCAGGCGTTCCGGGCGCTGGAGGAGGACGCGGTCGCCAAGGGCCTCGCCGAGCACGACGGCGTGCTGGCGCTCGGCGGCGGCGCGGTGCTGTCCGCGGTGACGCGGGAACGGCTGGCCGGGCACACCGTGGTGTTCCTCAACGTCGGCACGGCCGAGGGCGTGCGGCGGACCGGCCTGTCCACCGCACGGCCGCTGCTGGCCGGGGTGAACCCGCGCTCCACGTTCAAGGCCCTGCTCGACGCCCGGTTGCCGCTGTACCGGGAGGTGGCGACCATCGAGGTGGTCACCGACGACCTGGAGCCGGAGCAGGTGGTCGCCGCCGTGCTCGCCCAGTGGGACAAGACGTCCGGGTGATCCGGTGGACCTGACCGCCGCCGACGTCCTCGCGCACCGCGCCGCGGTGCAGGGCCTGCACGACGGCGACTTGGGCGTGCTCGCGCTCGGCGTGGTGGACAGCCCGCCCAAGACCGGCGCGGCAGCCATCGCCGTGCGCGACCACCGGCACTTCGCGCCGCGAACCCGGACGCCGGGAAGCCAGGGGCCGCAGACCCAGACCCCGCAAACCCGAACGCCGCCGACCCGGACGCCGCAATCCGCGGCACCACAGACCCGTGTGTCGGAAGCCACGGTGCCGCTCGTCCGCGTGCTGAGCCTGCGCGGCGCGCCCCACCTGCACCGCCCGGACGACCTGCCGCGACTGCGCCGGCAACTGCGTCCCCGCACGGCGAAGCAGCTGGCGGCGTGGTGCGGGGCGTTCCCGTCGCCCGAACTCGACCACGTCGACCTGGTCGTGGACCTCCTGCACCGCGAGTTCCCCGGCGAGACGGCGACCAAGGGTGAGCTGTCCGGCGCGATCAGCCCCCACCTGCCCGACGTGGTCACCCCGTACTGCCCCGGCTGCGAGACCGACCACGTGATCGAGGGCCTGTTCCGCCTGTGCACGCTCCTGGCCGGCCTCGAACTGGAGCCCCTGGGCGCGAAGCTGGTCTTCCGGCGCCCCACAGCAGCCCCGCCCGCAGCAACCCTGTCCGGGACAGGCCAGCCCGGAGCAGGTCAGCCCGGAGCAGGTCAGCCCGGAGCAGGTCAGCCCGGAGCAGGCCAGCCCGGAGCAGGCCAGCCCGCAGACCCCGACCAGTACCCGGACCCGGACCCGGACGAGCCCACGCTGCTGCGCGACTACGCCCGCTACGTCGGTCCGTTCGCCAAGGCGGACGCGGAGAAGTGGCTCGGCGCGGGTCCGCCGGAGGTCTGGCCGGACCTCCGGCCGGTGACGGTAGAAGGTCGGAAACTCCTGGCGCACGAGGACGTACGCGACGCGCCCGAGCCGCCTCCCGGCCTGCTGCTGTTCCCGCGCGACCCGTACCTGCTCGGCCCGCGGTGGCTGGTGGCGGAGCCCGAAGTGGCGAAGCGGGTGTGGCGGCCGGTGGGCAGTCCGGGTGCGCTGGTGGTGCACGGGCGGGTCGCGGGAGCGTGGCGGTACACCTTCAGCGGGCGCACGGTCACCTTCCACGTCGAAGGCTGGCCGAAGATCAAGGGCTCCGCCCGCAAGGCCCTGGTGCACCAGGCCGACGTCCTGGCCGGGGTGTGGGGCGCGAACGCGTTGGAAGCGACCGTGGTCGAATGGTGACCGACGAAGGAGAGTGGTGATGGGCGAGCCGGTGCGGATCCGCGTGGCCGCGGAACGACCGTACGACGTGGTGGTGGGCCGCGGCCTGCTGGGCGACCTGGTGGAGGCCCTGCGGGACACCGCCAAGGCGGCGATCGTCCACACGCCCACGCTGGCCGAGACCGCCGAGGCCGTCCGCGACGAGTTGGCGGCGGCCGGTGTCGACGCGCACCGGGTGGAGATCCCCGACGCCGAGGACGGCAAGGACCTGCGGGTCGCCGGGTACTGCTGGAACGTGTTCGGCCAGATCGGGCTCGGCCGACGGGACGCCGTGGTGGGCCTGGGCGGGGGAGCGGTGACGGACCTGGCCGGGTTCGTCGCGTCCACCTGGATGCGCGGCGTGAAGCTGGTGCAGGTGCCGACCACGCTGCTCGGCATGGTGGACGCCGCGATCGGCGGCAAGACCGGCATCAACACCGACGCGGGCAAGAACCTGGTCGGCACGTTCTACGAGCCGCACGCCGTGCTGGTCGACCTGGCCACCCTGGAAACCCTGCCGCGCAACGAGCTGGTCGCGGGCATGGCGGAGGTCGTGAAGGGCGGCTTCATCGCCGACCCGGTCATCCTCGACCTCATCGAGGCGGACCCGGAGAAGGCCCTGGACCCGACCGGCGACGTGCTCGGGGAGCTGGTCCGGCGCAAGATCCAGGTCAAGGCGGACGTGGTGTCCACCGACCTGCGCGAGTCCGACCTGCGCGAGATCCTCAACTACGGGCACACCCTGGCCCACGCCATCGAGCGCCGCGAGCGCTACCGCTGGCGGCACGGCGCGGCGGTCAGCGTCGGCCTGGTGTTCGCCGCCGAGCTGGCCCGGCTGGCGGGCCGGCTGGACGACGCCACCGCCGACCGCCACCGCAGCGTGCTCACCTCGCTCGGCCTGCCCACCCAGTACGACCCGGAGGCGCTGCCGCAGCTGCTCGAAGGCATGAAGTCGGACAAGAAGAACCGCTCCGGCGTGCTGCGCTTCGTGGTGCTCGACGGCCTGGCCAGGCCCGGACGCCTGGAGGGCCCGGACCCGGCGCTGATCGTCGCCGCGTACTCGGCGGTGGCCGCCGAACCGAAGTCCGGCGGGAGCGTGCTGCTGTGAAGGTGCTCGTGCTGAACGGCCCCAACCTCGGCCGGCTGGGCACCCGCGAGCCGGACGTCTACGGCCGCACCACGTACGCCGACCTGGTGTCCCTCTGCGAGGAGACCGGCCGCGAGCTGGGCGTGGAGGTGGAGGTCCGGCAGACCGACTTCGAGGGCGAGATGCTCGGCTGGCTGCACCGGGCGGCCGACGACGGGACCGCCGTCGTGCTCAACGCGGGCGCGTGGACGCACTACTCGATCGCCGTGCGCGACGCGTGCTCCCAGCTCACCGCCCCGCTGGTGGAGGTGCACATCTCGAACGTGCACAAGCGCGAGGACTTCCGCCACCACAGCCACCTCTCGGCCGTGGCGGACGGCGTGATCGTCGGCCTGGGCGTCCAGGGCTACCCCCTGGCCATCCGGTGGCTCGCCGAGAAGGCCTGACGCGGCCGGCCGCGGCCCCGGCGCGCTGCACGCGTCGAGCTCGCCCGTTCGCGAATCACCCGTCCGAGTGAGTCGATCTCTACACTGAACGGAACCTGGGCGTGGCTCGTACCCCCGGTGTCGACCGTTCGTTCGGAAGTGGAGACCATGGCCGGCCCGACGAGGCTTCTCGGAGCCCTCCTCGCCTTCGCCGCCGTGACGGCGTGCGCGCCCAGCATCGCCGAACCGGTGCCCGCGCCCGCCCCGACCACGACCACGAGCACCGCGAAGACCACCAGGAAGCCGCCGCCCGCCCCGCCCATCACGGCCGACCGTGGCCGGCAGAGCCCCGGCGTCGTCGCGGCCGGCGCGGAGGCCCCGTACAACTACGGCCCGGCCGTGGTGTCCGAAGGCGGTCGCATCCGGATGTGGTGGTGCAGCCAGCTCCGCCACGCCGACCCGCCCGGCGACGACCTGCTCTACGCGGAGAGCACCGGCCCCCACGGCCCGTTCACCGCCCCGGACGGCAGCCCCGGCCAACCGGTCCTGTCCGGCAGCGGCACGGGTTTCGACGGCAAGCACGTCTGCGACCCGTCGGTGCTCAAGGTCGGCGGCACGTACTACCTGTACTACACCGGCGCCGCGGGCGAGCACGCCCACGGCAACGCCATCGGCGTGGCCACCAGCCCGGACGGCGTCGACTGGACCCGTGACGCGGGCGGCCGGCCGATCGTCAGCCCGTCCTACGACACCACCCGCGAGAACACCTACGGCGCGGGCCAGCCGTCCGTGCTGTTCGTCGACGGCTGGTTCTACCTGCTCTTCACCGACACCACGGGCCGGGCCGCCGGCTGGAACGGCGCGGGCCAGTTCGTCCTGCGCGCCCGGAACCCGACCTTCCTCAACCACGTGGAGGCCCTGGGCGAACGCGGCTTCGAACCGGTCGCCGACACCCGGAAACCGCGCACCCGCTCGGTGGTCGACGCGTTCAGCGCCGACTGGATGTACGTGGACGCGCTGAAGGCCTTCGCCATCGCCCACGAGACCGAGCACGGCACCACGATCACCTTCTGGAACCACGACTTCACCGGCAACCCCGTCCCCGCGGTCACCATCCCCGGCCGGTGGCGGGAAGGACCGGGGCTCATCAGGACCCCGGACGGCCACGCCCCGGTCTCCCCGGAGGACCCCTGCGGGCGCATCCCGCTCGACGTGGTGCGGGCGACCGTCGACGGAGCCGCCGCCGCCCCCACCGACCTGGGGCACTTCGGCCTGGACCTGACCAACGTCCCCGGCTGCAAGACCGCGGACGCGGCCCGCGTGCTCAACGGCTTCGCGGTGCCGTCACCGGAGCACACCGTCGACCTGGTCGTCGGCGGCAAGGTGGTCCGGGTGGAACGCCGCTCGGTGACCGCCCGCCTGGCCACCCGCATCCTGGACCGGCGACCGGCCGTCGTGGACGAGTTGCCCCTGGCCGCCCGCGTCCCGGCCGGCGCCAAGGCGGTCCGCGCGCCCAACGGGCAGTTGGGGCTGCTCCTGGACGGCAAGCTGTGGCTGGTGGGGGCGGAGGACGTGGCGACCCTCAACTCGTCGCCGATCACGGCCGTCACGCAGAAGACCTGGGACGCCTACGAACAAGCCGGCGACCTCCGCCGCTGACCGATCGGAGGGATTCCGGTGACGGCCCTAGTGCGACCCGTCGGGCTGCTCCGGCTGCGGCAGCGCGTTGCCCAGAGCCATGCCCATCCCGGCGGTCACCATCACCAGCAGCGCCGTGAACGCCGCACCACCCGTCAACGCCGCCCCGAGCGCCTCGACCCCGGTCTGGTCGACCAGCAACGACTTCCCCAGCACCCCGACCACCCCGGCCACCGGTCCGGCCACCAACGCGGCGAAGAACCACACCATCCCGCGCCCGTTCAACTGCCGCCACGTGTCGAGCGCACCCCACATCACGCCGGCCACCGCGACCAGCCCCAACGCGATGTAGCGCAACGCCGACGAGGCCCCGGGGCTGTGCACGCCCACCGCCTCGGTGCCGACCTGCACCCCGCCGTGCAGCAGTCCCATCCACAGCCCTCGCGGCAGCCACCTGCGCATCGCCCCACCCTAAGCCCCGCGCCCGGATCGACCCCGCACCCGGACCGACCCTGCACCCGGACATCCCGCACCCGGACCCACCTCGCGCCCCGCACCAGCGCCCCGCACCAGCCCGCGCCGGCCCGCTGTGCGGCGACTCGCGAGCCTCTAGTCTGCGGGTATGCCGCATGCACCTCGTCGCGCCGCACTGCGTGCCACGCTCCGGGACCGGGAGCTGGACGCGCTGCTGGTGACCAACCTGCTGAACATCCGCTACCTCACCGGGTTCACCGGGTCGAACGCCGCGCTGCTGGTGTCCGCCGACTCCGACGACGCCACGGTCTTCTGCACCGACGGCCGCTACCTGACCCAGGCCGAGCAGCAGGTGCCGGACCTGGAACGGGTCGTCGACCGGCCGTGCGACGTGGCGTTGGCCGGGCGGGCGGCGAAAGCGGGCCTGCGGCGCACCGGCTACGAGAGCCACCACGTGACCGTGGACGGGCTGGACACCCTCGCCGACGCCGCCGACCAGGTCGAGCTGGTCCGCACCCCCGGTCTGGTCGAGGAGTTGCGGCTGGTCAAGGACGACGCGGAGATCGAGGCGCTGCGCATGGCGTGCGCGGCGGCCGACCGGGCGCTGGCCGACCTGGTCGAGCACGGCGGCCTGTGTCCCGGCCGGACCGAACGCGAGATCGCCCGCGAGCTGGAGGGCCGGATGCTCGACCACGGGGCGGCCGGTCCGAGCTTCGAGAGCATCGTGGCGACCGGTGCCAACTCGGCCGTGCCGCACCACCGGCCCACCGACGCGGCCGTCCACGCCGGCGACTTCGTGAAGCTCGACTTCGGCGCCCTGGTCGACGGCTACCACTCGGACATGACGCGGACCCTGGTGGTCGGCAAGGCGGCCGACTGGCAGCGCGAGCTGTACGACCTGGTGGCGGCCGCGCAGGCGGCCGGGCGGCAGGCCCTGGCGCCGGGCACCGCGCTCAGCGCGGTGGACGCGGCGGCCCGCGGCGTGATCGAGGCGGCGGGCTACGGCGAGCAGTTCCTGCACGGCCTGGGACACGGCGTCGGCTTGCAGATCCACGAGGCTCCGGCGCTGTCCAAGGCGGGTGACGGTACACTTCTGCCCGGTATGGCGGTCACTGTCGAGCCCGGTGTGTACCTGGCCGGGAAGGGCGGTGTCCGCATCGAGGACACGCTCGTGGTGCGCCAAGGCGCCCCGGAGCTCCTCACCCTGACCACGAAAGAGCTAGTGGTCGTCTGACGCCCGAACACCCGGCGGACGCCCGCACACACTTAACAGGAGAGCCCACCCCGTGGCCACCACCAACGACCTGAAGAACGGCCTGGTGCTGAACCTCGACGGCCAGCTGTGGACCGTCACCGCGTTCCAGCACGTCAAGCCGGGCAAGGGTGGCGCCTTCGTGCGCACGACGTTGAAGCACGTCCTGTCCGGCAAGGTCGTGGACAAGACCTTCAACGCCGGCACCAAGGTCGACACGGCCACCGTGGACAAGCGGGGCATGACCTACCTGTACAAGGACGGCGCCGACTTCGTCTTCATGGACGGCGACACCTACGACCAGATCAGCGTCCCGGCGGAGACCGTCGGCGACGCGGCGAACTACATGCTGGAGAACCAGGAGGCGGTCGTCGCGCTGCACGAGGGCGTCGCGCTCTACGTGGAGCTGCCGACCAGCGTCGAACTGCTCATCCAGCACACCGACCCGGGCCTCCAGGGCGACCGCAGCACCGGCGGCACCAAGCCCGCCACGCTGGAGACCGGCGCCGAGATCCAGGTCCCGCTGTTCGTGACGACCGGCGAGAAGATCAAGGTCGACACCCGCGACGGCCGCTACCTCGGCCGCGTGAACGGCTGAGATGGGTGCCCGCAGCAAGGCCCGCAAACGCGCGGTGGACGTCCTCTACGAGGCAGACCTGCGAGGCGTCGACGCGGTGACCCTCCTCGCCGAGCGGGTGGGTTCCCCCGACGTCCCGCCCATCAACGACTACACGATCAGCCTCGTGGAGGGCGTCACCACCCACCGCGCCCGCATCGACGACCTGATCTCGGAGCACGCCGAGGGCTGGACCCTCCAGCGGATGCCGGGCGTGGACCGGGCCGTGCTGCGGACCGGCCTCTACGAGCTGCTGTGGGCCACCGACGTGCCGGACGCGGTGGCCATCGACGAGGCGGTGGAACTGGCCAAGCAGCTCTCCACCGACGACTCGCCGCGGTTCGTCAACGGGGTGCTGGGCCGCATCGCGGTCATCGCCGACCAGTTGCGCGCCGTTCTCTGACGGCGTCGCCCGGAAGACGGCGTCCTGCCCTGACCGCGGGTCATCCCCGGGTGATGCGCGCACCGACCGGACAAGGCCGCTTCCTCCACGTGGAAGCGGCCTTCTCCGCGTGCTTCAGTCCTCCTTGGCCGGTCGGGCCTCGGGGGGAAGCACACCCCAGTCGATGAGCTGTTCGGTCAGCTCGCCCGGCGTCATGTCGTAGATGATCGCCAGCGAGCGCAGGTCCTCGGTACGGATGGAGAGGACCTTGCCGTTGTAGTCGCCGCGCTGGCTCTGGATGGTGGCCGCGTACCGCGCGAGCGGTCCGACCTTCTCCGCGGGCAGCTGCTGCAACCTCTCCAGGTTGATCACGATCTTCGTCGCGGGTTCGGCACCCGAGGGCACCCGGCCCTCGGGCAGCAGCTCCGCGACCGGCACCCCGTAGAAGTCGGCCAGTTCGGCCAGCTTCTGCACGGTCACCGCCCGGTCGCCGCGCTCGTACGAGCCGACGACCACGGCCTTCCAGCGTCCGCCGGACTTCTGCTCGACGCCGTGCAAAGACAAGCCCTGCTGCTGCCTGATCGCGCGGAGCTTTGCCCCCAGCGCCTTGGCGTAGTCGCCCATGTGGCGGTTCTCCGTTCATTCGCCCCGTCAGCCGGTAGGGGACTGCCGCGGGGAGGCTTAGATCAATACGCAGAGTAATGATTGCTCTCCGTGGTCACCAGGTCAAGCTGATCTCGCCGGCCCAGGTGGGCGAGACCACGCGGACCACCCGGAAGATTGACCCGGAAAGCCTGATACGGTGCTGGTCAGCCCGGTCGCAGCCGGGTGTCCGACGTCCTTTAAGGACCCGTCCAGCGAGGCGGGGAAGGAGGTCCAACCGTGGCGCCACGTCAACGTGGCGCGACGGACCCGGCCGGGGAGCGCGAGCTCCTGTCGGCCGGCGACGTCGCGCGCACCGTCGCCCGAATGGCCCATCAGATCATCGAGAAGACCGCTCTCGATGCACCGAGCGCACCCGAAGTAGTCCTGATGGGGATTCCAAGCCGGGGTGCGCCGCTCGCGCGGAGGCTGGCCGTCAAGATCAGGGAATTCAGCGGTGTGGCGGTACCCACCGGCACCCTGGACGTGACGCTCTACCGGGACGACCTGCGGCGGGGCCCGACTCGGCCACTCGAGACCACCGAGCTCCCGGATGGCGGTGTCGACGACCGGCTGGTCGTGCTGGTGGACGACGTGCTGTTCTCCGGCCGCACGATCCGCGCCGCCCTGGACGCCCTGCGCGACCACGGCCGCCCGCGCGCCGTGCAGCTCGCGGTGCTGGTCGACCGGGGTCACCGCGAACTGCCGATCCGCGCCGACTACGTGGGCAAGAACGTCCCCACCGCCCGGTCCGAGGAGGTCCACGTGCTGCTGGACGAGTTCGACCAGCGGGACGGGGTGGTGCTGCGGTGAAGCACCTGCTGTCCACCGAGGGCATCGACCCCGCCGCGGCCACCGCGATCCTGGACACGGCGGCGGGCCTCAAGCAGTCCCTGGAGGGCCGCGAGGTCCGCAAGCTGCCGACCCTGCGGGGCCGGACCGTCATCACGATGTTCTACGAGAACTCCACCCGCACCCGGGTCAGCTTCGAGATCGCCGGCAAGTGGATGAGCGCGGACGTGGTGAACGTCTCCTCGTCCGGCTCCAGCGTCGGCAAGGGCGAGTCCCTCCGGGACACCGCGCTGACCCTCGCCGCGGCCGGCGCGGACTGCGTCATCGTCCGCCACCCGGCCTCCGGCGCGGCGCACCGCCTCGCGACCTGGCTCAAGCACACCGGCACCTCGGTGGTCAACGCCGGCGACGGCATGCACGAGCACCCCACCCAGGCCCTCCTGGACGCCGCCACCCTGCGGGAACGCCTCGGCGGACTCGACGGCCGCCGCGTCGCCATCGTCGGCGACGTCCTGCACAGCCGGGTGGCCCGCTCGAACGTCCACCTGCTGACCGCGCTCGGCGCGGAGGTCACCCTGGTGGCCCCGCCGACCCTGCTCCCCACCGGGGTGGAGAACTGGCCGGTCACCGTCTCGCACGAACTGGACGCCGAGCTGCCGTCCCAGGACGCCGTCATGCTCCTGCGCGTCCAGGCCGAGCGCATGTACGGCGGGCCCGCCGGCGCGGGAGGCAACGGACACTTCTTCCCGTCCGCCCGCGAGTACTCCATCGCCTACGGGCTGAACGAGAACCGCCTGAACCTGCTGCCCGGCCACGCCGTGGTGCTGCACCCCGGCCCGATGCTGCGCGGCATGGAGATCGCGAGCACGGTCGCCGACTCGCCGCGCGCCGCGATCACCGACCAGGTGCGCAACGGCGTCCACGTGCGCATGGCCGTCCTCTACCACCTGCTTGCCCACGAGGAGGAAACCGCGTGAACCCCTTGATCCTCAGGGGAGTACGGCCGTACGGCGAGGGTGACCCGACCGACGTGCTGATCCGCGACGGCGTGATCGCCGGGATCGGCTCGATCGAGGACACCGGCGCCGACACCGACACCGTGGACGGCCGCGGCGCGATCCTGCTGCCCGGCTTCGTGGACCTGCACACCCACCTGCGCGAACCCGGCCGCGAGGACACCGAGACCATCGCCTCCGGCTCCGCCGCCGCCGCCCTGGGCGGCTACACCGCCGTCTTCGCCATGGCCAACACCGACCCGGTCGCGGACAACGCGGTGATCGTGGAGCACGTGGCCCGCCGGGGCCGGGAGGTCGGCCTGGTGGACGTCCACCCGGTGGGCGCGGTCACCGTGGGCCTCAAGGGCGAGAAGCTCGCCGAACTGGGCACCATGGCCAAGGCCGGCGTGCGGGTGTTCTCCGACGACGGCCACTGCGTGCACGACCCGCTGATCATGCGACGCGCCCTGGAGTACTCCAAGGCCCTGGACGTGGTCGTCGCCCAGCACGCCGAGGAGCCCCGCCTCACCACCGGCGCCCAGGCCCACGAGGGCGAACGAGCCGCCCGCCTGGGCCTGCAGGGCTGGCCCGCCGCCGCCGAGGAGGCCGTGGTCGCCCGCGACTGCCTGCTCGCCAAGCAGGTGAACGCGCGGCTGCACGTCTGCCACGTCTCCACCGCCGGCACCGCCGACGTCCTGGCCTGGGCCAAGGCGCGGGGCACCGACGTGTCCGCCGAGGTCACCCCGCACCACCTGCTGCTGACCGACGACCGGCTGGAGACCTACGACCCGGTCAACAAGGTCAACCCGCCGCTGCGCACCGCGCGGGACGTCGAGGAGCTCCGCCGAGCCCTCGCGGACGGCGTGATCGACTGCGTGGCCACCGACCACGCCCCGCACGCCGTCCAGGACAAGGACTGCGAGTGGTCCGCCGCCCGTCCCGGCATGCTGGGCCTGCAGACCGCCCTGTCGATCGTCATCCGCACCATGGTCGAACCGGGCCTGCTGACCTGGCGGGGCGTGGCGAGGGTGATGAGCGAACGGCCCGCTGAGATCGCCGGCCTGCCCGACCACGGCCGTCCCGTCGCGGTGGGCGAGCCCGCCAACCTGACCCTGGTCGACCCGGACAGCCGCTGGACCGTCCGGGGCGCCGACTTCGCCAGCATCGCCGCCAACACCCCGTTCGAGGGCATGGAGCTCCCGGGCCGGGTGGTGGCCACGCTGCTGCGCGGGCGCGTGACCGCCACCAGCGGAAGGATCCCCGCATGACCCGCGTGCTGCTGTCCCTGGCGATCCTGGCCGTGTTCGCCCTGTGCCTCTACGGCATGTGGCACGGCTGGCGCGCCCGGGCCCGACGCCAGGCCGAAACCCTGCCGGCCTTCCCGCGGCCCCCCGCCGAACCGGGCACGGCGAAGCTGGAGACGACGGGTGTCTACGTGGGCACCACGATCGGCGACGACTGGCAGGACCGGGTCGCCGTCGGCGACATCGGCCACCGGGCCGACGCCACGCTGAAACTGACCGACAACGGGGTCCTGGTGGAACGCACCGGGGCCACCGCCATGTGGATCCCCCTGGAGGACGTCGAGGGCGCCCGCACCGCCCGCGGCCTGGCGGGCAAGGTGATGACCGCCGACGGCCTGCTGGTGGTGCGCTGGCAACTCGACGGGCAGACCTTCGACACCGGGTTCCGCGGCGACGACAAGGACGTGTACGAGCAGTGGGTGCAAGCGCTGGGAGGCAAGGAATGACGAACGCGGCACTGGTCCTCGAAGACGGCCGGGTCTTCCGCGGCGAGGCCTACGGTGCGGTCGGCGAGAGCCTCGGCGAGGTCGTGTTCTCCACCGGCATGACCGGCTACCAGGAGACCCTCACCGATCCCTCCTACCACCGCCAGATCGTGGTGCAGACCGCACCGCAGATCGGCAACACCGGCTGGAACGACGAGGACGACGAGTCCGGCCGCATCTGGGTGGCCGGCTACGTGGTCCGCGACCCCGCCCGGGTTCCGTCCAACTGGCGCTCGACCCGCAGCCTGGACGACGAGCTCGCGCGCCAGGGCATCGTCGGCATCGCCGGCATCGACACCCGGATGCTCACCCGCCACCTGCGCGAACAGGGCGCCATGCGGGCCGGGGTGTTCTCCGGTGACGCGCTCGACTCCCCGGAGGCGATGGTCGAGCGGGTCCGCACCGCGCCCGGCATGAAGGGCGCCGACCTGGCGGGCGACGTGACCACCGCGAGCCCCTACGTGGTCGACGCCATCGGCGAGCGCAGGTTCCGGGTGGCCGCCCTCGACCTGGGCATCAAGACCAACACCCCGCGCATGATGGCCGCGCGCGGCATCGAGGTGCACGTCCTGCCGCTGACCTCCACCTACCGGGACATCGCCGCGATCGAACCCGACGGCGTGTTCCTCTCCAACGGCCCCGGCGACCCGGCGACCCAGGCGCACGCCGTCGACCTGACCCGCGAGGTCCTCCAGCACCGGACCCCGCTGTTCGGGATCTGCTTCGGCAACCAGATCCTGGGCCGGGCGCTGGGCCGCGAGACCTACAAGATGCGCTACGGCCACCGCGGCCTCAACATCCCGGTCATCGACGTGGCGACCGGCAAGGTGGCGATCACCGCGCAGAACCACGGCTTCGCGCTGGAGGGCGAACCGGGCCAGGAGTTCGGCTCCGACTTCGGCCGCGTCCAGCTCAGCCACTACTGCCCGAACGACGGCACCGTGGAGGGCGTGCGCGCCCTGGAGGTGCCCGCGTTCAGCGTGCAGTACCACCCCGAGGCGGCGGCCGGTCCGCACGACGCCGCCCCGCTGTTCGACGAGTTCTGCAAGCTGATGTCCGACTCCACCGGCGGACAGACGACGAGCGAGGGCCGCTGACCATGCCGAAGAGGACCGATCTCAACCACGTGCTGGTCATCGGCTCCGGCCCGATCGTCATCGGGCAGGCCTGCGAGTTCGACTACTCGGGCACCCAGGCGTGCCGCGTGCTGCGCGACGAGGGCCTGCGGGTCAGCCTGGTCAACTCCAACCCGGCCACCATCATGACCGACCCGGAGTTCGCCGACGCCACCTACGTCGAGCCGATCACGCCGGAGTTCGTGGAGAAGGTGATCGCCGCCGAACGCCCGGACGCGATCCTGGCCACCCTGGGCGGCCAGACCGCGCTGAACACCGCCATCGCGCTGCACGAGCGCGGCGTGCTGGAGAAGTACGACGTCGAGCTGATCGGCGCGGACATCGACGCCATCCAGCGCGGCGAGGACCGGCAGATCTTCAAGGACCTCGTCCGCAAGCTCGGCGCCGAGGTACCGCGCAGCGCGGTGTGCCGGACCATGGACGAGGTCCGCGCGACCGTCGCCGACCTGGGCCTGCCGGTGGTGATCCGGCCGTCGTTCACCATGGGCGGCCTGGGCTCGGGCATGGCGCACACCCCCGAGGAGCTGGAGCGGCTGGCCGCCACCGGGCTCGCGGAGTCCCCGGTCACCGAGGTGCTGATCGAGGAGAGCGTGCTCGGCTGGAAGGAGTACGAGCTGGAGCTCATGCGCGACCGCAACGACAACGTCGTGGTCGTGTGCTCCATCGAGAACATCGACCCGATGGGCGTGCACACCGGCGACTCGGTGACCGTCGCGCCCGCGATGACGCTGACCGACCGCGAGTTCCAGCACATGCGCGACGTCGGCATCGCGGTCATCCGCGAGGTCGGCGTGGACACCGGCGGCTGCAACATCCAGTTCGCGATCCACCCGGGGACCGGGCGCATGGTCGTGATCGAGATGAACCCGCGCGTTTCCCGTTCCTCCGCGCTCGCGTCGAAAGCGACCGGCTTCCCGATCGCCAAGATCGCCGCGAAGCTCGCCATCGGTTACACGCTGGACGAAATCCGCAACGACATCACGGGCGAGACGCCGGCGAGTTTCGAGCCGACGCTGGACTACGTCGTGGTGAAGGTGCCGCGCTTCGCGTTCGAGAAGTTCCCCGGCGCGGACCGCACGCTCACCACGACCATGAAGTCGGTCGGCGAGGCCATGTCCATCGGCCGCAGCTTCGTCGAGGCGCTGGGCAAGGCGTTGCGGTCCATGGAGACCAAGGCCGCGGGCTTCTGGACCACGCCCGACCCCGACGTGACGCTGGAGTCCACTCTGGACGAGCTGCGCACGGGCCACGACGGTCGGCTGTACACGGTGGACCGCGCGCTGCGCCTGGGCGCGACCGTCGAGCAGGTGCACGAGGCGTCCCGCATCGACCCGTGGTTCATCGAGCAGATGGCCTGGCTGGTCGACCTCCGCAAGGAGATCGAGGACGCCCCGGTGCTGGACGAACGCCTGCTGCGCAAGGCGAAGCGGGCCGGCCTGTCCGACCGCCAGGTCGCCGCGCTGCGCAGCGAACTGGCCGGCGAGGACGGCGTGCGGACGCTGCGGCACCGCCTGGGCGTGCGCCCGGTCTACAAGACCGTCGACACCTGCGCCGCCGAGTTCGCCGCCAAGACCCCGTACCACTACTCGGCCTACGAGCTGGACCCGGAGGCCGAGTCCGAGGTCGCCGAGCAGCGCGCGAAGCCGAAGGTGCTGATCCTGGGCTCCGGTCCGAACCGGATCGGCCAGGGCATCGAGTTCGACTACTCGTGCGTGCACGCGGCGATGGCGCTGCGGGCCGCCGGGTACGAGACGGTGATGGTCAACTGCAACCCGGAGACGGTGTCCACCGACTACGACACCTCCGACCGCCTGTACTTCGAGCCGCTGACGTTCGAGGACGTGCTGGAGGTGTTCCACTCCGAGCAGCGCTCCGGCACGGTCGCGGGCGTGGTCGTGCAGCTGGGCGGCCAGACCCCGCTGGGCCTGGCGCAGCGGCTGGCGGACGCGGGCGTGCCGGTCGTGGGCACCCCGCCGCACGCCATCCACCTCGCCGAGGACCGGGGCGCGTTCGGCCAGGTGCTCACCGACGCCGGCCTGCCCGCGCCGAAGTACGGCACCGCCACGTCGTTCCCGCAGGCCAAGAAGATCGCCGACGAGATCGGCTACCCGGTGCTGGTGCGGCCCTCGTACGTGCTCGGCGGGCGCGGCATGGAGATCGTCTACGACGAGGAGTCGCTCAAGAGCTACATCGCCCGCGCCACCGAGGTCAGCCCGGAGCACCCGGTGCTGGTCGACCGGTTCCTCGACGACGCCATCGAGATCGACGTGGACGCGCTGTTCGACGGCGAGGAGGTGTTCATCGGCGGTGTGATGGAACACATCGAGGAGGCCGGCGTGCACTCCGGCGACTCGGCGTGCACGCTGCCCCCGATCACGCTGGGCGAGACCGACATCGACAACGTGCGCCGGTCAACGCGGGCCATCGCCGAGGGCATCGGCGTGCGCGGCCTGCTCAACGTCCAGTACGCGCTCAAGGACGACGTGCTGTACGTGCTGGAGGCCAACCCGCGCGCGTCGCGCACCGTGCCGTTCGTGTCCAAGGCGACGGCCGTGCCGCTGGCCAAGGCCGCCGCCCGGATCATGCTCGGGGCGACCGTGGCGCAGCTGCGCACCGAGGGGCTGCTGCCCGCGACCGGTGACGGCGCGAAGCTGCCCCCGCACGCCCCGGTCGCGGTGAAGGAGGCCGTGCTGCCGTTCCACCGGTTCCGCACGCCGGAGGGCAAGGGCGTGGACTCGCTGCTCGGGCCGGAGATGAAGTCCACCGGCGAGGTGATGGGCATCGACGTGTCGTTCGGCACCGCGTTCGCCAAGTCCCAGACCGCCTCCTACGGCTCGCTGCCCACCTCGGGCCGGGTGTTCGTGTCGGTGGCCAACCGGGACAAGCGGGCCATGATCTTCCCCGTCAAGCGGCTCGCCGACCTGGGCTTCGAGGTGCTGGCCACGACCGGCACGGCCGAGGTGCTGCGCCGCAACGGCATCCCGTGCACGGTGGTCCGCAAGCACTTCGAGGGCGAGAAGAACATCGTGGACGCCATCCTGGCCGGCGACGTCGACATGATCATCAACACCCCGTACGGCAACAACGGCCCGCGGGTCGACGGCTACGAGATCCGCACCGCGGCGGTGGCCAAGGACATCCCGTGCGTGACCACCATCCAGGGTGCCGCGGCGGCCGTGCACGGCATCGAGGCCGTCATCCGGGGCGACATCGGCGTACGGCCGCTCCAGGCCCTCCAGGCGGCTCTGCGCGCCGAGGAAGCCCCGGGTCGGCCCGAGGAGCGCGCGGAACGGAGCGGCGGATGAGGTTCGGGGAGCGCCTGGCCCGGGCCACCGCCGCGCACGGCCCGCTGTGCGTCGGCATCGACCCCCACCCCGGCCTGCTGGACGCGTGGGGCCTCCCGCAGGACGCCCGCGGCCTCGAACGCTTCGCGCTGACCTGCGTGGAGGCGTTCGGGGGCCACGTGGCCCTGGTGAAGCCCCAGGCGGCCTTCTTCGAGGTGCACGGGTCCAGGGGCGTGGCCGTGCTCGAACGGGTCGTGGCGGACCTCAGGGACAGCGGCACGCTGGTCCTGGTGGACGCCAAGCGCGGTGACATCGGGTCCACCATGGCCGCCTACGCGGCGGCGTACCTCACCGACGGCTCGCCGTTGGCCGGTGACGCCGTGACGCTGTCGCCTTACCTCGGTTTCGGATCGCTCGACCCGGCGCTCGAAGCCGCACGGGCGAGTGGGCGGGGCGTATTCGTACTCGCGTTGACTTCTAATCCCGAGGGTTCCTCGGTGCAGCGGGCGGTCGGCGCGGACGGCCGTTCGGTGGCGCAGTCGGTGATCGACGCGGCGGCCCGCCGAAACGCCGGCGCGGACCCCCTCGGGGACGTCGGCCTGGTGGTCGGCGCGACCGTCGGCGAACTCGGTGTCGACCTGTCCGACCTGCACGGACCCGTCCTGGCGCCGGGCTTCGGGGCGCAGGGCGCGACGGTCGCAGACCTGCGCGCGGTGTTCGGCCACGACCTGCCCGGAGTGCTCCCGGCGAGCTCCCGGGACGTGCTCCGGCACGGCCCGGACTCCGCAAGTTTGCGGTCCGCCGCGGTCGCCGTGCGGCACCTGCTGGAGATGTGATCACGATCAAATCGCGACACGCTTTGCGTGGTCCGCTCACCTGCGTAAACGCCGCCTGGTACGGTCCTGCCACCGACGGGATCATCCCCCATCGAGCGCATACCACACAGGTCGTGCGCAACGCGTTACCGGTGGCGGTGATGGGCCTGTCGGGGGGTGTTGGTACTACTACCACCCGCCGCAACGTCCGGGCGCTGAAAGATTCACCTGACTGGGACTGACCCACGTTGTACCCAGGCAATTGCGCTCGGTACGGTCGCGGCACCGATCCAGAATTGAAATTCCCACACCACGGAGGAAATCGTGGCCCTTCCCCAGCTTACCGAGGAGCAGCGGGCCGCAGCGCTGGAGAAGGCTGCTGCCGCTCGTCGCGCTCGGGCTGAGCTCAAGGAGCGCCTCAAGCGTGGCGGCACGACCCTGACGGACGTGCTGAAGGCCGCCGAGAGCGACGAGGTCCTTGGCAAGATGAAGGTGTCCGCGCTGCTCGAGGCGCTTCCGGGCGTCGGCAAGGTTCGTGCGCAGCAGATCATGGAGCGGCTTGAGATCGCTCCGAGTCGGCGGCTGCGCGGCCTGGGTGAGCGGCAGCGCAAGGCGCTGCTCACCGAGTTCAGCGGCGAGTGAGTGATGGCACCGGGGCGGGATCGGGCGCACGCGCCCGGTCCCGCCTCACCGTCCTGTCCGGGCCCTCGGGGGTGGGCAAGTCCAGCGTGCTGGCCGAGCTCCGCCGGATGGGGCCCGACCTGCACTTCAGCGTCTCGGTGACCACCCGGAAGCCGAGGCCGGGCGAGGTCGACGGCGTCCACTACCACTTCGTGGACGTGTCCGAGTTCCGCAAGATGGTCGCCAACGGCGAGCTGCTGGAGCACGCCGAGTTCGCGGGCAACTGCTACGGCACCCCCCGCGAGCCGGTGGAACGGGCGCTCGCGTCCGGCCGGCCGGCGCTGCTGGAGATCGAACTGCAAGGCGCGCGCCAGGTCCGGGCCGCCATGCCCGAGGCCCAGCTGGTGATGCTCGCGCCGCCCTCCTGGGAGGACCTGGTGCGCCGGCTGACCGGCCGCGGCACCGAGGACCCCGCCGTGGTGGCCCGCCGGCTGGAGATCGCCCGCGAGGAACTCGCGGCCGAACCCGAGTTCGACCAGGTCGTGGTGAACGCCGACGTGCGGTCCGCCGCGACCCGCTTGCTAGACTTGGTGGTCGGCCCGGCGCCCGACGCGCGGTAGCGCGCGTTCGCAGGCGAGGGACGGCCCCGGATTTTCGAACACCAACCGCCAGGAGCGTTGACGAGTGACCACGCACACCGAGCTGGGCCCGCTGTCGGGCACTCCGGAGGGCATCACCAACCCGCCGATCGACGACCTGCTGGAGCAGGTCAGCTCCAAGTACGCGCTGGTGATCTACGCCGCCAAGCGCGCCCGCCAGATCAACGACTACTACGCCCAGCTGGGCGAGGGCCTGCTGGAGTACGTCGGCCCGCTGGTCGAGCCGGGCCCGCGCGAGAAGCCGCTGTCGATCGCGCTCCGCGAGATCCACGCGGGCCTGCTCGAGCACACCGAAGGCGAGTGACCGACTCCGCCGAGGCCTCCTCCCGTCCCCGGGTCGTGCTGGGGGTGGGCGGGGGCATCGCCGCCTACAAGGCGTGCGAGGTGCTGCGCCGGCTCACCGAGTCCGGTCACTCGGTGCGGGTCGTCCCCACCGACGGCGCGCTGAAGTTCGTCGGCGCCGCCACCTTCGAGGCGCTGTCCGGGCAGCCGGTGCACACCGGTGTGTTCTCGGACGTGCCGTCCGTGCCGCACGTGAAGCTGGGCCAGGACGCCGACCTCGTCGTCGTCGCGCCCACCACGGCGAACCTGCTGGCCAAGGCCGCCCACGGGCTGGCCGACGACCTGCTCACCAACACCCTGCTGACCGCGCGCTGCCCGGTCCTGCTCGTCCCGGCGATGCACACCGAGATGTGGGAGCACCCGGCGACGCGGGCCAACGTGGCGCTGCTGCGCTCGCGCGGCGTGGTGGTGGCCGAGCCCGCCAGCGGCCGGCTGACCGGCAAGGACACCGGCAAGGGTCGGCTGCCCGAGCCCGCCGAGATCGCGGAGCTGGCCCGCCTGCTGCTGGAACGCCCGGACGCGCTGCCCCGCGACATGGAGGGCCTGCACGTCGCCGTCTCCGCCGGCGGCACCCGCGAGCCGCTCGACCCCGTCCGCTTCCTGGGCAACCGCTCGTCCGGCCGGCAGGGCTTCGCGCTGGCCCGGGTCGCCGCGCAGCGCGGCGCGCGGGTCACGCTGGTCGCCGCGCACACCGCCGACCTGGTCCCGCCCGCCGGCGTGGAGGTGCAGCGGGTGGGCACCGCCGCCGAGCTGCGGGAGGCGATGCACCGGGTCGCCCAGGACGCGCGGGTCGTGGTGATGGCCGCCGCGGTGGCCGACTTCCGGCCCGCCGCGCTCGCCGAGCACAAGATCAAGAAGACCGACCGCGACCCGGACCCCGTCCGGCTGACCCGCAACGCCGACATCCTGGCCGAGCTGGTCGAGGCCCGGCGCGCCGGGCAGGTGGTCGTCGGCTTCGCGGCCGAGACCGGCGACGGCGAGACCGACGTGCTGGACTACGGTCGCGCGAAGCTCGAGCGCAAGGGCTGCGACTGGCTCGTGGTCAACGCCGTGGGCGACGGCAAGGCCTTCGAGGTCGAGGACAACGCCGGGTGGCTGCTGTCCTCCGCCGGCGCCGAAACGCCCCTGCCGCACGGCTCCAAGGCGCGCCTGGCGTCCGCAGTGTGGGACGCCGTAGTCCCCGCTTGCGGAGTTTGAGACTCCGGGGCCGACCCGTCAGTAAGCTTGACCCAATCGCAGATGGAAACCAGATAGAGGAGTGCCGTGAGCCAGCACAGCAGCAGGCTGTTCACCAGTGAGTCGGTGACCGAGGGGCACCCGGACAAGATCTGCGACGCGATCAGCGACTCGATCCTCGACGCGTTGCTGGCCAAGGACCCCCGCTCCCGGGTCGCGGTGGAGACGCTGATCACGACCGGCCAGGTGCACGTGGCGGGCGAGGTCACCACGGAGACCTACGCGGACATCCCCTCGATCGTCCGGGAGAAGATCCTGGAGATCGGCTACGACTCGTCGGCCAAGGGCTTCGACGGCCGTTCGTGCGGCGTGAACGTGGCCATCGGCTCGCAGTCCCCGGACATCGCGCAGGGCGTGGACACCGCCTACGAGCAGCGGGTCGGCGGTGCGGACGACGAGATCGACAAGCAGGGCGCGGGCGACCAGGGCCTGATGTTCGGCTACGCGTGCACCGACACGCCGGAGCTGATGCCGCTGCCGATCGCGCTGGCGCACCGGCTGTCCCGCCGGCTGACCGCGGTGCGCAAGGACGGCACCGTGCCCTACCTGCGCCCGGACGGCAAGACGCAGGTCACCATCGAGTACGCGGGCGACCAGCCGGTGCGGCTGGACACGGTGGTGGTGTCCACGCAGCACGCGGACGGCATCGACCTGGAGAAGCTGCTCGGCGTGGACGTCCGTGAGCACGTGGTGCTGCCGGAGATCGCCGCACTGGGGCTGGACACCGCGGACGTGCGGCTGCTGGTCAACCCGACCGGCCGGTTCGTCATCGGCGGTCCGATGGGCGACGCGGGCCTGACCGGTCGCAAGATCATCGTGGACACCTACGGCGGCATGGCGCGGCACGGCGGTGGCGCGTTCTCCGGCAAGGACCCGTCGAAGGTGGACCGGTCCGCGGCGTACGCGATGCGCTGGGTGGCCAAGAACGCGGTGGCGGCGGGCCTGGCGACGCGCATCGAGGTGCAGGTCGCGTACGCGATCGGCAAGGCCGCCCCGGTGGGCCTGTTCGTGGAGACCTTCGGCACCGAGACGGTGGACCCGAGCAAGATCCAGCAGGCCATCACCGAGGTCTTCGACCTGCGGCCCGCCGCGATCATCCGGGACCTGGACCTGCTGCGCCCGATCTACGCGCCGACCGCCGCGTACGGCCACTTCGGCCGCACCGACGTCGAACTGCCCTGGGAGGGCACCGACCGCGCGGACGCCCTCCGCACGGCCGCTGGTGCGTGACGGCTTGGCCGACCGGCCGATCCGCGGCCAGGCCGTGAACCAGCCGGAGTAGTCGATACCTGCGTCGCCGATCCGGGACCTGTTGACCGACGAACTCGATCAACACGGGCTCCGGATCGGCGGCGTGCGCATTTCCGGGTCGTCGGACTGGGCGGGCTGATCGACTTCACCCGATGGTGATCTTGCACATCTCGAACACAGGTTCGAAGATAAACCCGTGAAAACACACGCCCGGGCCCACCACTCCGACGACCCACGGGAGGCTCTCTGGTAGACCTCAGCGCATGACAGGCAAGGCGACCACCAGACGCGGGGAACGCGTACCCGCGCCTGCGCTGTCCGTCGCCCGGATCTGCGTCGACGTGCCGTTGGCCCACCTGGACCGGTCCTTCGACTACCTGGTCTCCACCGAACAGGACGCGGACGCGGTACCCGGCTGCCGGGTCCGGGTGCGGTTCGCGGGCCAGTTGGTCGACGGCTACCTGCTGGCACGGGTGGAGGAGTCCGACTACGGCCGCAAGCTCAGCTTCCTGGACCGGGTGATCTCGCCGGAGCCCGTGCTGTCGCCGGAGGTGGCGGAGCTGGCGCGGGCGGTGGCGGACCGGTACGCGGGCTCGCTCACCGACGTCCTGCGGATGGCGATCCCGCCTCGGCACGCCCGCACCGAGGCCAAGCCGTCCCCGGAGCCCGCACCGCTCCCGGCCGCGCCCTCGGCCGAGGGCTGGTCGCGGTACCCGTTCGGGTCCAACCTGCTGGACGCCCTGCGGGCCGGCCGGTCGGCCCGCGCGGTGTGGCAGGCGCTGCCGGCGGAGGACTGGCCCGCGCGGCTCGCCGAGGCGGCCACGTCGGTGGTGAGCACCGGCAAGGGCGCCCTGGTGGTCGTGCCGGACCACCGCGACCTGGCGCGGCTGCACGCGGCGTGCGCGGCCCTGGCGGGCCCGGACGCGGTGGTGACGCTGTCGTCCGACCTGGGGCCGTCCGAGCGGTACAAGCGGTGGCTGGCGGTGCGCAGGGGAGCGGTGCGGCTGGTGCTGGGCACGCGCGGGGCGGCGCTCGCGCCCGTGCACGACCTGGGCCTGGTGGTGGTGTGGGACGACGGCGACGACCTGCACGCCGAACCGCGGATGCCGTACCCGAACGTCCGGGACGTGCTGGTGCAGCGTTCGCACCTCACCGGGGCGTCGCTGCTGATCGGCGGTTTCGCGCGGACCGCCGAGGCGCAGCTGCTGGTGGACAGCGGTTGGGCGCACGAGGTGGTGGCGGCCCGGGAGACGCTGCGCGCGGTTGCCCCGCGGGTGGCGGCGGTCGGCGACAACGCCTGGCAGGACGTCAAGGACCCGGCGGCGAGGTCGGCCCGACTGCCGTCCATCGCCTTCGAGGCGGCCAGGGCGGCGTTCGCGGAGGACGCCCCGGTGCTGATCCAGGTGCCGAGGCGGGGCTACGTGCCGTCCCTGGCGTGCGGCACCTGCCGGGCGCCGGCCCGCTGCCGCCGCTGCGCCGGTCCGCTGGCGTTGCCCGGCGGCACCGACGACGGCGTGCCCAAGCCCGCGTACTGCCGTTGGTGCGGGGCGACCGAGGCGGCGTTCCGCTGCCCGGCCTGCGGCTCGCGCCGGCTGCGCGGGCAGGTCATCGGCGCCCGCCGGACCGCCGAGGAACTGGGCCGGGCGTTCAGCAACATCCCGGTGCGTACGTCGGGCGCGGACGAAGTCCTGTCCTCCGTCCCGGCACGCCCCTCGCTGGTGGTGGCGACCCCCGGCGCGGAACCCACCGCCGAGGGCGGCTACGGCGCGGTGCTGCTGCTGGACGGCTGGGCCCTGCTCGGCCGCGCCGACCTGCGGGCCACCGAGGAGACCCTCCGCCGCTGGATGACCGCCGCCGCGCTGGCCCGCCCGGCGGGCAAGGTGGTGGTGATCGCCGACTCCAGCCTGGCCCCGGTGCAGGCCCTGGTCCGCTGGGATCCGGTGTGGCACGCGAGGCAGGAACTGGCGGCCAGGACGGAACTCGGCTTCCCGCCGGCCGTGCGCATGGCCACCGTGGACGGCACCCCGGACGCCATCGCCACCGCCCTGGAAGACCTCGCCCTGCCCTCGACCGGCGAAGTCCTCGGCCCGGTGCCGCTGTCCGACGACGGCCAGAAGGAACGCGCCCTCATCCGCGTGCCCAGGACGGAGGGCAAATCCCTCTCCGAGGCCCTGTCCACCCTGCTGGCCACCCGCAGCGCCCGCAAGGACCCGGAACCGATCCGCGTGAAACTCGACCCGCTGGAAGTCCTCTAGCCTCCGATTTCGGCCCCACCTCGTCGGTCCGCCCGCCGCGCCCACCGCCGCGCCCACCGCCGAAACCGCCACCGCGCCCGCCCGGCCGCCGCCGATCCACTTCGACCCAGCCAGCGCCTGCCACCGCCAAGCCCTGCTACCGCCAAGCCAGGCCAGGCCCGCCAAGCCCCGGCCACCGCCAGGCCCGCCAAGCGTGGCTGGCGCCAAGCCTGGCCGCCGCCAACCTGCTTTGCCCCGGCCGGCGCCTGTCACCACCGCCAGGCCCTGCTACCGCCAGGCCCGGCCACCGCCAAGCCCTGCTACCGCCAAGCCCCGTCGGCGCTCACCACCGCGCAAGGTCAGCCCGCGCTTACCCCGCCGACGCTTACTACCGAGCCGCCCCGGCTGCGGGGATTCGGCCGCGATCGACCGCACGCGGCAGGATCGGTGAGGCTTGATGGGATCGGCAGGATCGGTGGAATCGGTGGGATTCAACCTGGCGGGGGTTCACCGGTTCCCCTGCCCGGAGTACAAGGGAATGATGCTCCGGTCGACGGTCGCCAGCGCCCTCGCATCCCTCCTCCTCGTCGTCCCACTCGCCCCCGCCCAAGCCCAAGTCCAGGCACCGGCCGCCCCGCCGCGCGTACCCGAAGCGGTCGGCTCCGGCGGTGTGGTGTCCAGCATCGATCCCGACGCGTCCCAGATCGGGGTGGACGTCCTGCGCAAGGGCGGCAACGCGGTGGACGCGGCGGTCGCCGTCGCGGCGGCGCTCGGTGTCACGGACCCGTTCTCCGCGGGCATCGGCGGCGGCGGGTTCTTCGTGCACTACGACGCCCGCACCCGCCAGGTGTCCACTTTAGACGGTCGGGAGACCGCGCCGGCCAGTGCCGGTGAGGACCTGTTCGTCGAGAACGGCAAGGTGGTCCCGTTCGCCGAGGCGGTGACCAGCGGTCTGTCGGTGGGCGTCCCGGGGACGCCGCGCACCTGGCAGCGGGCGCTTCAGCGGTGGGGGACGTTGTCGCTGGACCGGGCGCTCAAGCCCGCCGAGGACCTGGCCCGGCGCGGGTTCGTGGTCGACGCGACGTTCCACCGGCAGGTCACCGGGAACGCCGAGCGGTTCGCGGACATCACCTCCACCAAGGCCCTCTACCTCCCGGTCCCGCCGGTCGGCAGCACGTTCCGCAACCCCGACCTCGCCGACACCTACCGCGAGCTGCGCGAGGACGGCGTGTCCGCGTTCTACCGGGGCGGCGTCGGCCGTGACGTGGTCGAGACCGTCAACGAGCCGCCGGTCGACCCGGCCGCCACGCGCAACGTCCGCCCCGGCGGGATGACCATGTCCGACCTGGGCGACTACAACGCCCCGCGACGCGAGCCGAGCCGTACCCGCTACCGCGGCCTCGACGTGTTCGGCATGGCCCCGCCCGCCTCGGGCGGCACCACGATCGGCGAGGCGCTCAACATCCTGGAGTCCGCCGAACCGGCGCACCAGACCCAGGCCCAGTACCTGCACCACTACCTGGAAGCCGGCAAGCTGGCGTACGCCGACCGCAACCGCTGGGTCGGCGACCCGAGCTTCGTCGACGTGCCGACCAGGGAACTGCTGTCCCAGAGGTTCGCCGACAGCCGCGCCTGCCTGATCTCCCCGACGTCGGTTCTCGCCGCCCCGGTGGCCCCCGGCGACCCGCGCGACCCGAAACCGTGCGCCACCACCGGCGAAGACGCCGCCACCCCCTACGAGGGCACCGACACCACGCACCTCACCGTCGCCGACAAGTGGGGCAACGTGGTCGCCTACACCCTCACCCTCGAACAGGAGGGCGGCAGTGGCATCGTCGTGCCCGGCCGCGGGTTCCTGCTCAACAACGAGCTGACCGACTTCTCGTTCACCCCGGTCACCCCGGGCGTCCCCGACCCGAACCTGCCTGGTCCCGACAAGCGCCCGCGCTCCTCCATGTCACCGACGATCGTGCTGCACCACGGCAAGCCCGTGCTGGCGCTGGGCTCGCCCGGCGGCGCGAGCATCATCACCAGCGTCCTCCAGGTGCTCACCCAGCGCCTGGACCGCAAGCTCCACTTGGTCGACGCGATCGCCGCACCCCGTGCGTCCCAACGCAACGCCGCCACCACCCAGGCGGAGACCGCGTTCCTGGCCACCGGAGAAGCCGAGACGCTGCGCGCCCTGGGCCACCAGTTCACGTCCACCGCCGAGATCGGCGCGGTGACCGCGGTCGAACGGCTTCCCGACGGCCGCTGGCGGGCCGCCGCCGAGACCACCCGGCGCGGAGGAGGCGCGGCACGCGTGGTCTGGCCACGTTAGGAGGACGCCGGGTCCGAACGTCCCCGGGGGAGGAGACGTTCGGACCCGGACCAGGTGGAGCCCGGATGTCCCGACCCCTCAACGGGGCATCCGGGCTGGATCGAGGGTCGGGCTGGATCGAGGGTCGGGCTGGACCGCAGGTCGGGCTGGATGGGCGGCTTGGCTGGTTCGCGGTGGAGCCGGCAGGCCGGCGGGCCTGCCGGGTCAGACCACCGGCGCCTCGTAGAGCAGCGCGCCCTTCTTGTCGAAGGCGCGCAGCCGCACGCCGGCCAGTGACGCCGCCTCCAGTGACGCCAGGTTCGTCACCCTGGTGGCGAACGTGTTGCGCTGCACCTCCACCGGCCGGACGTGGCCGCCCGGGTCGACGAGGTCCATCCGCACCACGTCCTCCCGCACGACACCGGCCAACCGGGTGACGATGCCGCGGACGCTGTCGGTCTTGGTCACCGCCCGGGCGGACAGCGTGAACGCGTTGTCGTCGTTCCCCACCGGCATCGGCGGGTTGACCTCGGTCGGCTTGAAGACGCTGATCACGCAGTACGCGGTGTGGCCCGCCGGCCCCCGCAGCACCGCGATGCCGGTCTCGGTGTCGGTGCCGACGGACGCTCCGAGCTGCCACTGGGCGGTGTCCCGGACGTGCGGCACCGAGTCGCGCAGCGCCCGGTCCAGGCAGCGCGCCAGCACGATCTCGGGTCCGCTCGCGTCGGCTTCGTCACCCGTGAACCGGTCCTCGGTGTGCGCCCCCACCGGCATGGACCGCAGGTCCACCGGGTCGGACCAGGTCGGCGAGCCGTCCGAGAACGACAGCTCCACGGTGACCGAGTCGGCGGCGGTGAGCATCACGAAGTACCCGTTGCCGACGAGCGTCGCCGGCTGCGGCCGTCCCGAGTCGTTGTCCTTCGCCCGGAACAGCGCGGTGCCGGGCGGCACCCTCCCCGCGACCACCCCGGTCGGTGAGCGCCACGCCGCGTACCGGGCGTCCATGAACGTCACCCCGGTCACCCCGGTGGAGGTGGACGTCGTGGTGTAGGTCAGCTCGCAGAACCGTTCGGCGGGCGCGACCAGCAGCCGCCTGCCGGGCATCCGCACGGTGAACAGCGCCTGGTCGAAGCCGCAGGTCGCGGTGTCCTCCCGGGTGGTCTCGACCTCGCGCACCTCGTCCGGCGCGGCGAACGGGCGGGAGGTGGGGATCGCGGTGGGCGGGTCGACGGCGTCCACGTGGTCCGAACCGGTCAGCGGGACGAGGAAACCACCCGCGACCAGCAGTGCCGCGCCCGCGGCGGCGGCCAGTGGGGCGCGCACCGCCGGACGCCGGTTGAAGATCTTGCGGCGCATCCGTTCCCGCACGTCCGGGGGCAGGGTGCGGCGCGGGGGCAGTTCCGGGAAGCTCACTGGACCTCCTCCACTCGGACGGCGCGCAGTCGGGCGCGGGCACGGGAGATGCGCGAGCGCACGGTGACCTCGGCCACGCCCAGCACTTCGGCGGCCGCGGCCGTGGGCACCTCGCCGAGCAGGCACAACTCCACCGCTTCGCGCTCGGCCGTGGGCATCCCGCGCACCACTTCCAACACCCGGCGCAGCTCCCGGTCGTCGTCGACCGCCGCGACGACGCTCTCCGCGTGGTCGGGCACCACCTCCGGGTCGGACACCCGTTTCAGCGCCCGGCGGAACCGGCCGAGCCGGCGGAACTCGGTGCGCGCCAGGTTGCCCGCCACGGTGTACAGCCAGGGCAGCGCGGAGTCGCGGACCAGGGTGATCTCGGACCGCCGGCGCCAGGCCGCGAGGAACGTCGCGGAGGTCAGGTCCTCGGCCATCGACCACGAGGCGGTGAGCCGGTAGCCGTGGTTCCACACGGCTTCGGCGTGCCGGTCGAACAGCGTGGCGAACGCGGCCTGGTCACCGCGTCGCCACAGCTCAGCGTCGGTCTCGGCCAACGGTGCCGCCCCCTGCCGCCTCGTTGTCGCAGCGATCATGCCGGTAAGTAGCCGCAGCCACCCCCGGCGTTGCACCCCATCTCATCCCGGGGGCGTATCGGTGCTCGATACCCCGAGCGGACGCGCGCGTACGGCTCCGGGGGAGATCGTGGTGCTACCGACGCGAGAGGGAGGGTGACATGGCCGCCATCACGATGACCAGCACGAAGACCCCGGCGATCGTCACGGGCGTGGCGACGGCCACCAGGTTCGTCGGCCACTTCCTGGCCGCGCTGGTCGGCGTGGCCCTCCTCGGCCGCGACCTCGACCACTGAGCCCGACCGCCCCGACCTCCGGCCCTGATTTCCGACCCCTGATCTCCGACACCGCACCCGACCGCGACACCGCTACCCCGGCCGCCGCGCTCGACCGCGACACCACTACCCCGGCCGCCGCACTCGACCGGCGTCCGGCCCGGATCCACCGTCCCGGTCGCCCGCCGAGCCCCGTTCCCGCACAGCGCCCGTCCACGTTTTGGCCGCTCTCCTAGACTGGCTGTCTGCCCCCGTTCGAGGAGAGTGCGTGACCGTCCAACCCATCCGGCTGTTCGGCGACCCGGTGCTGCGGACCCCCGCCGTCGAGGTCGCCGACTTCGACGCGGAACTGCGCAAGCTGGTCAAGGACCTGTGGGACACCATGAGCGACGCCGGCGGCGCGGGGCTGGCCGCCCCGCAGCTCGGGGTGGGCCTGCGGGTGTTCACCTATCACTGCGACGGCTTCGCGGGCCACCTGGTGAACCCGACGTTCGAGGTCGTCGGCGACGAGTTCCAGGAAGGCCCCGAGGGCTGCCTGTCCATCCCCGGCATGTCGTGGGACTGCCGGCGGCACCGCAACGTCGTCGCGCGCGGCTGGAACATGCACGGCGAGCCCGTCGAGGTGGAGGGCACCGACCTGCTGGCCCGGTGCATCCAGCACGAGACCGACCACCTGGACGGCGTGCTGTTCCTGGACCGGCTGGACGACCAGACCCGCAAGGAGGCGATGCGGGCGATCCGGCAGCAGTCCTGGTTCGACGGCGGGATGCCGACGCTCAAGCAGTCGCCGCACCCGCTGTTCGGGGGGGCGTGACCATGCGCCTGGTCTTCGCGGGCACGCCGGGAGTGGCGTTGCCCTCACTGCGGGCTCTGCTGGACTCGCCCCGGCACGAGGTGGCGGCCGTGGTCACCCGCCCGGACGCCCCGGCGGGCCGCGGCCGCAAGGTCGAGCGGTCCCCGGTCGCGGCGCTGGCCGACGAGCTCGGCATCGAGGTGCTGACCCCGGCCAAGGCGGGCGACCCCGACTTCCAGGCCCGGCTGCGGCAGATCAGGCCCGACCTGTGCCCGGTGGTCGCCTACGGCGCGCTGCTGCCCGAGTCGGCGCTGTCCATCCCCCGGCACGGCTGGGTGAACCTGCACTTCTCGGTGCTGCCCGCGTGGCGCGGCGCGGCTCCGGTGCAGGCGGCCGTGCGGCACGGCGACGACATCACCGGGGCGACCACCTTCCGGATCGTGAAGGCGTTGGACGCCGGCCCGGTGTTCGGCGTGATCACCGAACGGGTGCGCGAGCGGGACACCTCCGGCGAGCTGCTCGACCGGCTCGCGGAGTCCGGCGCCAAGCTGCTGCTGTCCACCGTGGACGGCATCGAGGACGGGACGTTGCGCCCGGTGGAGCAATCGGAGGAGAACGTCAGCTACGCGCCCAAGGTGACCGTGGAAGACGCCCGACTGGACTTCGCCGGCATGCCGGCGGCGGCGCTGGACCGCGTCTCGCGGGCCGTGACGCCGGATCCGGGCGCGTGGGCGGAGTTCCGCGGCGAACGCCTCAAGCTGGGTCCGGTCGCACCGGTGGACGAGGAGGGCCTGGCGCCCGGCGAGGTGCGGGTGGAGCGCAAGCGCGTGCTGGTCGGCACCGCCACCACGCCCGTGGCGCTCAGCGACGTGCAGGCGCAGGGCAAGAAGCGGATGGCAGCCACCGACTGGGCGCGCGGCGTCCGGATCGGGGCGGGGGAGCGCATCTCATGACCGAGCGTTCCTCGCGTCCGTCCCGTCCCCGCCGGCCGCACCCGCCGCGTCGGCGCACCGGCCCGGCCCGGCCCCCGGTGGAGGACCCGGCCCGGCTCGCCGCGCTGGACACGCTGCGCGCGGTCCGGCAGCGGGACGCCTACGCCAACCTGGTGCTGCCCGGTCTGCTGCGGGACCGCCGGATCACCGGCCGGGACGCCGCACTGGCCACCGAACTCGCCTACGGCACGTCGCGGGCGCAGGGCCTGCTCGACGCGATCCTGACCGCGTGCTCCGACCGGCCGCTGTCCGAAGTGGACGGCTCGGTGCTGGACGCGTTGCGGATGGGCGCGTACCAGCTGCTGCGCACGCGCATCCCGCCGCACGCGGCGGTCGCGTCCACGGTGGACCTGGTGCGCGCGGAGCTGGGCTCCGGCGCGGCCGGGTTCGCCAACGCGGTGCTGCGCCGGGTGACCGCGCAGGACGAGGCCGGCTGGATCGACGAGGTCGCGCCGGACGAGGAGACCGACCCGATCGGCTACCTGGCGATGTCCAACGCGCACCCGAGGTGGATCGCGCAAGCGTTCGCGGAGGCGCTGGGCAGCCGCGGCGAGCCGCTGCGGGACGCGCTGGTGGCCGACGACTCCCGGCCCGCCGTGCACCTGGCGGCCCGGCCGGGGGAGTGCAGCGCCGACGAGCTGGCCGCGATGACCGGCGGCGACGCCGCGCCGTACTCGCCGTACGGGGTGCACCTGGAGCCCGGCGCGGGCGATCCGGGCGACCTGGACCCGGTGCGGGAGAAGCTGGCGACGGTGCAGGACGAGGGCAGCCAGCTGTGCGCGCTGGCGCTGACCCGCGCGCCGCTGGAGGGCCCCGACGAGCGTTGGCTGGACCTGTGCGCGGGCCCGGGGGGCAAGGCCGTGATGCTGGGCGCGCTGGCGTCGTTGTCCGGCGCGACCCTGGACGCGGTGGAGAAGGCCCCGCACCGCGCGGAGCTGATCCGCAAGGCGCTGGGCGACCTCCCGGTGACCCTGCACGTGGCCGACGGGCGTGACTCGGGTCTGCCGGCGGGCGGTTTCGACCGCGTGCTCGTGGACGCCCCGTGCACCGGTCTGGGCGCGCTGCGGCGTCGTCCCGAGGCGCGGTGGCGGCGGCAGCCGTCGGACGTGGCCCCGCTGGCGCGGTTGCAGCGCGAGCTGCTGACCGCCGCGCTGGAACTGGTCCGCCCCGGCGGGGTGGTGGCGTACGTGGTGTGCTCGCCGCACCTGTCGGAATCGGTCGGCGTGGTCGCGGACGTGGCGCGGCGGACCGGCGCGGAACGCCTGGACACCCGCGAGTCCTTCCCCGGCGTGCCGGATCTCGGCGACGGGCCGCAGGTCCAGCTGTGGCCCCACCTGCACGGCACGGACGCGATGTTCTGCGCCCTGCTGCGCCGGCCGGACTGAGCGGTGCGCACCCTGCCGGATCGTTCGACGATCTCCCGCGGCACGGGGGTTGTCGGCTTGGTGAGCGGTTCGGCAGGTGGCGGCGCGGACGGTCCGCGGTGACCCGGCCGGTGCTCGGTCTGGTGGCCTCGGCCGGCGGCGGCGTGGAGCGGTGGTTGCGGACCGGCCTGGCCGAGCCGCTGGCCCGGCAGGGCTGGCGGCTCGCCGTCACGCTCACCCCGACCGCCGCCCGCTGGCTGGAACCCGAGGTCGCGCGGCTGGAGGCGCTGACCGACCTGCCGGTCCGGTGGACCTCGCGGCTGCCGTCCGAGCCCAAACCGCACCCGGTGCCGGACGCGTTCGTGTTCGCGCCCGCGACGCTGAACTCCATCGCGAAACTCGCCCTCGGCATCGGCGACAACCAGGCGCTGACCGTGTTGTCCGAAGCGCTGGGTCGGCGCGCGCCGATGGTGGTGCTCGCCCAGGTGGGCGCGGAACAATCCCGTCATCCCGCCTATGACGGCCATCTGGCGGTGCTGCGCGCCGCCGGGGTGAAGGTGGTCGGCGGAGGGCCTGAAGAAGTGCTGGGAGAACTCGCCGGTGTTGCGCCGTTCGCCGCATTCGACAAAAGGCCGTGAATTGACAGCCGGACGAGACGCGTAGCAGTCTTGAATGTGTCGAAATTGTACGGCCGGGATCGTGAATGGGCTTCGGTTCTCCGCTTCCTGTCCGCGCCCGGTGGCCTGCTGGCCATCGACGGCCCGCCGTGCTCCGGCAAGACCCTCCTGCTGCACGAGGCGGTCGGCGCCGCCCGTGACCGCGGCTACGCCGTCGTGCTGGTCGACGGTGAGCAGGTGGCAGGCTCCGCCGACCTCGCCCGAGCCGTGGACGACGCCGAACACGACCCGGCCGCCCGACCGCTGGTCGCGGTGGACCACGCGCACAAGGACCCGTCCGCCGTCCTCGCCCTGCTGCCGCGACTGCGCGAACACCGCGTCACCGCCCTCTTCGCCCTGACCGGCGCGCACGCGGGCGTCGAGATCCGCCGCGCCCTGCCCGTCCACGGCGACGTGCTCGACCTCGGGCCGGTGGGCGGTGACGTGGTCGACCGGATGTTGGCCGACATGCTCGGCGCGTCACCCGGTGCGGGCCTCGGCGCGCTGGTCGCGTCCGCCGGCGGCAATCCCCGGCTGATCACCGAGCTGATCACCGGTCTGCGCGAGGAGGACCGGCTCGACGTGCGGGACGGCACGGCTCGGCTGCGCGGCGACCGGCTGCCGCACCGGGTGCGCGGCCTGGTCGCCGGCCAGGTGGACCTGCTGTCGGCGAAGGCCACCCAGCTGCTGCGCGTCGCGGCGGTCATCGGCAGGTCGTTCCTGCTCAACGACGTCGCCGCGATGATGGGCGAGACCACGGCCGCACTGCTGCTGGCGGTGGACGAGGTGCTCGCGTCCGGCCTGGTGGTGGGCATCGACGAACGCCTGGAGTTCGGCTCCGCGCTGGGCTGGCGGGCCGTCGTCGAGTCGATCCCGGAGTCCGTGCTGCACGCGCTGCGGCACGACGCGGCGGTGCTCCGCACGTCGAGCCGCGACCTCTCCCGACCCGCCGCCGACGACCGACCCGAGGACCTGGGAACCACCGCCGTGCACAGCGTGCGGACCCTGGCCGCGAGCGGCAGGCTCGGCGCCGCCATCGCGACGGCCCGCGACAGCCTCGCCCGCCACCCGCCCGCCGGTCCCGCCGCCGAGCTGCACACCGCGCTGGCCGGCATCCTGCTCGCCGACGGCCGCCCCGCCGACGCGGTGGCCGAGACGGAGCACGCCCTCGCCATCCCCGCCGTGGCCGAACCGCTGCGCCGACTCGCCGCCGCCGGACGCCTGGTGGCCCTCTACTTCGCCATCGGCCGGCGCGCCGGGGCACACGCCTTGTCCGTGCTCACCGCCCGCGACCGCGCGCCCAGCGACGCCGACGTGGTGATGGCCGCGTCCGTGCACTCGTGCCTGGAGTGGACCGCCGGCAACCTCGCCGAGGCCATGTACTGGGGCCGCGAGTCGACCCGCTGGGAACTGGACCCGCCGACCGCGTGGTGGCAGGCGCACACCACCGTCTCACACGCCCTGCGGCTGTCCGCCGTGGGCGAGTTCGACCGCGCGGAACAGCTCGTCCGCGACGACGGCCCGGACACCGACGAGGCCGTGACGGCCGGCGCACCCACCGCCAGGACGATCGTCCGCGCCCGCGTGCTGACCCAGGCGGGCAAGCTCGCGCAGGCGCAGGTCGCCGCCCACGCCGGCATGTCCACCGCCCGCGACCGGGGCCTGCGCCTGCTCGTGCCGCTCGCGTCGACCGTGCTGGCGACCCTGGCCCTGCACCGGGGCGACGTCCCGGCGGCGGCCGAGCACGTGCGTCGGTACCGGGGGGACTTGGCGGGCGGCGAGGCCGTGCTGCACTCCGGGCAGTACGACTGGGTGGAGCTGCTGCTGGCCGACGCGCAGGGCGGTCCGGACCGGGCGTCGGAACTGGCCCGCGCACGCATGGCCGACCTGGACGGCGCCCGCCGGATGCTGATCGAGGAGCCCGGCGCCGCCCCGTGGTTGGTGCGACGCGCGCTGACCGCCGGGGACCGCCGGCTGGCGGGTGTCGTGGTCGGTGCGGTGGAGGAGTTGGCGGCGGACAACCCCGGTTTCGCGGCCGTGTCGGTGGGTGCCGCCCATGCCCGTGCGCTGGTGGAGCGGGACGAGGAGGCGTTGCTGACCGTCGTCGGGCGGTACCGCCATCCGTGGGCCAAGGCGAACGCGAACGAGGACCTGGCGCTGCTGCTGGCCGAGGACGGGCAGGCGGAACGGGCCGAGGCGCACGCCATGCTCGCGGTGCGGATCTTCGAGCGGATGGGCGCGGACGGCGAGGCGTCCCGACTGCGTCGCCGGATCGGCGTTCCGGCCGGGGCAGCCTCGGGTGGGGCAGCTCCGGGTGGGGCGCCTTCCTGCGTGGCGGTTCCCGGCGGTGCGGGGGAGGAGTGGCGGCGGCTGTCCGAGCCGGAACGCGACATCGCCCGGCTGGTGGGCGCGGGGCTGACCAACCGGCAGGTCGCCAAGCAGCTGTTCCTGTCCCCGCACACGGTGAACTACCACCTGCGGGGGATCTTCAAGAAGCTCGGGATCAGTTCGAGGGTGGAGCTGGCGCGACTGGTCCACGGGCAGGAGCACGCCGAGGTCTGAGGTCCGGACGAGCCGGCCCGTGGCCGCGCCGCAGTCGACTGCCGACTGGCAGCTCGCGGCTGGTCGGGCCGACTGCCGGCTGGTCGGGCTGATTGCGGGCTGGTCAGGCCGACCGGGGGTGGGAGACGGTGTCGGCGAGCAGGAAGCGCACCTCGTCCACCACCCGGCACGCGTCGTCCGGCGCGATCACCGCGCAGTGCACGCCCCGCGTCGCGACCTCCACGGCCAGGCACTCCGTGTAGACCACCGCAGCAGCTCGTGAAGCCGCGTAAGCCGCGTAGGCCGCCACGTTCGACCGCGGCACGGCGGCGGTGTGCGCGGCGACCATCACGATCGTCCCGTGCTCGCGCCCGACCATCCGGGTCGCCACCGCGCGGGAGACGTGGAACACGCCGTCGGCGTTCACCGCGAAGCTGTGCGACCAGTCCTCGTCGGTGATCGACAGCGCGGGGCCGGGCCGCAGCGCGCCCGCCGTGGCGACCAGGGCGTCGATCGGCCCGAACTCCCGCTCCACCTGGTCCACCAGCGCGTCCACGGCGGCGCTGGAGGTCACGTCGATCTGCCTGCCCGCGATCCGCAGTCCCTCGGCCTGCCACCGCTCGACGAGGTCCGCGAGCCGGGCGCCGTCGCTGTCCACGGCCGCGACCAGTGCGCCCTGCCGGGCGAGCCACTCCACCACCTCGACCCCGAGCGGTGTGCACGCGCCGGTCACGAGTGCGATCCGGTGGCTCAATTCGGCCTTCATCCCCAGCACTCCCCAGTTCTGCCCCGCGACGAAGGTAATGCCGCCCGGCCGGTGGGGGAACTACCCGCGTGAGTAGTCGGAAAAAGGCCGGTGGAACCGGGAAAACCGCGTGATCGGGTAGCCGGGGTGAAATATGACTCCCCGGCAGGTCCGGACGATCGCGGAACCCTAGACTGACTGCCCGTGGTCCACCAGCCGATGATCGCCCCGAGCATCCTGTCCGCCGACTTCGCCCGCCTCGCCGAAGAGGCCGCTGCCGTGTCCGGCGCGGACTGGCTGCACGTGGACGTCATGGACGCGCACTTCGTGCCCAACCTCACCATCGGCCTGCCGGTGGTGAAGTCGCTGCTCCGCGCCACCGACATCCCGCTGGACTGCCACCTGATGATCGAGGACCCGGACCGCTGGGCCATCGGCTACGCGGAGGCCGGGGCGTACAACGTGACGGTGCACGCGGAAGCCGCCGCGGACCCGGTGCAGCTGGCCAAGAACCTGCGGGCGGCCGGGGCGAAGGCCGGGTTGTCGCTGAAGCCGGGCACCCCCATCGAGCCGTACGTGGACGTGCTCAAGCACTACGACACGCTGCTGGTGATGTCGGTCGAGCCCGGTTTCGGCGGTCAGAAGTTCATGGCGGACGTGCTGGACAAGGCCCGCACCGCCCGCCGCCTGGTCGACACCGGCCACCTGAGGCTGGTCGTGGAGATCGACGGCGGCATCAACGCGGACACCATCGAGCAGGCCGCCGAGGCCGGGGTGGACTGCTTCGTGGCCGGCTCCGCGGTCTACGACGCCACCGATCCGGGCCAGGCCGTCGCGCGCCTGCGCGCCCAGGCCGCCCAGGCGTCCCCCGCACGGTGATCCCGGACGACGCGCCCGCCGGAATCGACCCGCGAACCGGCGGCGACTCGCGGACCGGCGGCCACCCACAAACCGACAGCGAGTCGCGAACCGGCAGCGACCCACGAGGCGGAGCCGGCTCCCGGACGGCCGAAGGCGGTGGATCCCGAAGCGACGTGCCCACCGGCCGGGCGAAGCCGACCGCCGTCGAGGCGATGGCCCTGGCCGTCGAGGCGAGCGCGCGGGTCCACGGCACCACGAGCCCGAACCCACCGGTGGGCGCGGTCGTCCTGTCGGCGGACGGCGAGGTGGTCGGCACGGGCGCGACCCGGCCGCCCGGCCAGGCGCACGCCGAGGTCGTGGCGCTCGCCGAAGCCGGTGAACGGGCCCGTGGCGGCACCGCCGTGGTCACCCTCGAACCCTGCGCCCACCACGGCCGCACCCCGCCCTGCACCGAAGCCCTGCTCGCCGCGGGCGTGGCGAGGGTCGTCTACGCCCACGCCGACCCGAACCCGAAAGCCGCCGGGGGAGCCGCCGTGCTGCGCGCCGCCGGGGTCGCCACCGGGCACCTGCCCACCCCGGTCGAGCCGCTGCGGGCCTGGCTGCACTTCGCCCGCACCGGCCGCCCGCACGTGACCTGGAAGTACGCCGCCACCCTGGACGGCCGCACCGCAGCCCGGGACGGCACCAGCCGGTGGATCAGCTCCGCGGAGTCCCGCGCCGAGGTCCACCGGATGCGCACCACGATCGACGCGATCGTGGTCGGCACCGGCACGGTCCGCGCGGACGACCCGAGGTTGACCGCGCGGGGAACAGGCGTGACCCGGCAGCCGTTGCGGGTTGTCGTGGGCACCAGCGAGTTGCCGCCGGGAGCGCGCGTCCTGGACGACGAGGCCGAGACGCTGCACCTGCGCACGCACGACCCCGACGCGGTGCTGGCCGAACTCGCCCGGCGCGGTGTGGTGGACGTGCTGCTGGAGGGCGGGCCTACGCTGGCGGGTGCGTTCGCGCGGGCGGGCCGGATCGACCGGGTGCTCGCCTACATCGCGCCGAAGCTGCTGGGGGACGGACCGACCGCACTGCGGGGTGCCGGGGTGTCGACCATCACCGACGCTGTGGGTTTGGTCGTGGAGCAGGTCACTATGTGCGGACCGGACGTGCGGGTGTCCGCCGTGGCCGCACGCTAGAGGAGGAACGGTGTTCACCGGGATCGTCGAAGAGTTGGGCGAGGTCGTGGCGGTGGCCGACCTGCCGGACGCGGCACGCGTCACCATCGCGGGCCCGTTGGTGACCAGCGACGCCAAGCACGGCGATTCGATCGCGGTGAACGGCGTCTGCCTCACCGTGGTGGACGTCGTGGGCGGCACGTTCACCGCCGACGTCATGCGCGAGACGCTGGTGCGCAGCAGCCTGGCCAAGGTCGGCCGGGGCGACCGGGTCAACCTGGAGCGCGCCGCCGCCGTCGGGCAGCGGCTGGGCGGCCACATCGTGCAGGGCCACGTGGACGGCACCGGCACGGTGCTGGCCCGCGAGAAGGCCGCGCACTGGGAGGTCGTCCACATCGGACTGCCGCCGCGGCTCGCGCGGTACGTGGTGGAGAAGGGCTCCATCACCGTGGACGGCGTGTCGCTGACCGTCGTCTCGGTGACCGAGGACCGGTTCGACGTCAGCCTCATCCCGACCACGCTGGAGCTGACCACGCTCGGCCGGCGTACCCCGGGTGACCTGGTCAACCTGGAGGTGGACGTGTTGGCGAAGTACGTGGAACGGCTCGCGCTCCCCCATCTGCGCGACACTGGTGCGGAGGAGGCACGGTGACGAAGAGCTTCGCCGACATCGAGCGGGCGATCGCGGACGTCGCCGCCGGGCGGCCGGTGGTCGTGGTGGACGACGAGGACCGGGAGAACGAGGGCGACCTCATCTTCGCGGCCGAGAAGGCCACGCCCGAGCTGCTCGCGTTCATGGTGCGGTACACGTCCGGCTACGTGTGCGTGGCGCTGTCCGAGGCGGACTGCGCCCGGCTCGACCTGCCGCCGATGTACCACACGAACCAGGACCAGCGCGGAACCGCGTACACGGTGACCGTGGACGCCCGCGAAGGCGTGTCGACCGGCATCTCCGCCGCCGACCGCGCGCACACCATGCGGCTGCTGGCCGACCCCTCGTCCGAGGCCAAGGACTTCACCCGGCCGGGGCACGTGGTGCCGCTGCGCGCCCGGGACGGCGGGGTGCTGCGGCGGCCCGGGCACACCGAGGCTGCGGTCGACCTGTCCCGGCTGGCGGGGCTGAACCCGGTCGGCGTGCTGTGCGAGATCGTGTCGCAGAAGGACGAGGGCGACATGGCGCGGCGCGACGAGCTGGAGGTGTTCGCCGCCGACCACGACCTGGCGCTGATCACCATCGCCGACCTGATCGCCTACCGGCGGCGGGTGGAGACGCAGGTGGCGCGCGTCGCCGAGGCCCGCATCCCGACGGCGCACGGCACGTTCACCGCGGTCGGCTACGACTCGAAGCTGGACGGCATCGAGCACGTGGCCCTGGTGTACGGCGAGATCGGCGACGGCGAGGACGTGCTGGTCCGGGTGCACTCGGAGTGCCTGACCGGCGACGTGTTCGGCTCGCTGCGCTGCGACTGCGGACCGCAGCTGGACGCCGCGCTGGAGGCCGTCGCGGCGCAGGGCCGCGGCGTGGTGCTCTACATGCGCGGCCACGAGGGCCGCGGCATCGGCCTGATGCACAAGCTGCAGGCGTACCAGTTGCAGGACGGCGGCGCGGACACCGTGGACGCGAACCTGGCGCTGGGCGTGCCCGCCGACGCCCGCGACTACGGCACCGGCGCGCAGATCCTGGGCGAGCTGGGCATCAAGTCCATGCGGCTGCTCACCAACAACCCGGCCAAGCGGGTCGGCCTGGAGGGCTACGGCCTGACCGTGATCGACCGCGTGCCGCTGCCCATCTCGCCGAACCCGGAGAACCTGCGCTACCTGCGCACCAAGCGGGACCGGATGGGCCACGAGCTGCACCAGCTGGAACAGTACGAGGCGTTGAGCCAGGGTGGCGCGATCGTCAGCACGGAGGGCGTGGAATGAGCGGCGAGGGCCGGCCGGAGTCGGCGGTTCCGGACGCGGCGGGCGTGCGCCTGGCCGTGGTGGCGACCCGGTGGCACGAGGGGATCACCTCCCGGCTCGTGTCACGGGCGTTGGAGGCGGCGGCGCAGGCCGGTGTCGAGTCGCCGACCGTGGCACGGGTGGCCGGCGCGATCGAGCTGCCGGTGGTCGTGCAGGAGCTCGCCCGGACGCACGACGCGGTGGTGGCGCTCGGCGTGGTCATCCGGGGCGGGACGCCGCACTTCGAGTACGTGTGCGACTCGGTGACGGCGGGCCTGACCCGGATCGCGCTGGACACGTCGACGCCCGTGGGCAACGGGGTGCTGACGTGCGACACGGAGGAGCAGGCGCTGGCCCGCGCCGGGTTCGCGGACTCGGTGGAGGACAAGGGCTTCGAGGCGGTGGTGGCGGCGCTGGACACGGCTGTGGTGCTGCGGTCGCTGCGGGCGGCGACGTGATCGCGGTGGCCGTCGAGTTCCGTCCTCGCAGGATCCGCCGGGTGGCGGTGATCAGCGCGGTGTTCCTGGTCGCGGTGTTCAGCGTGGTCGGCTGGCTGCTGACCGACACGCCGACCGGCGTCATCTTCCGGACGTCCGACCAGGTGGCGATGGTGCTGCTGGGCGTGCTGCTGGCGGGCGGCGTGCTGCTGCTGGCCAGGCCCAGGGTGCGGGCCGACGAGTCCGGCGTGGAGATCCGCAACGTGGTCACCGTGCGCCGGTTCGAGTGGGACCAGGTGCTGCACGTGTCGTTCCCGGACGGCGCGTCGTGGGCGCGGCTGGAGCTGCCGGACGACGAGTACGTGTCGATCATGGCCGTGCAGGCGGTGGACCGCGAGCACGCCGTGTCGGCGGTCCGCGCCCTGCGCGAGCTCCACCGCAGCGCCACCGGCTGAACGGACCCGCCGGACGCCGCCCCGGCGTGGCCGCTGTCCGGGAAGACCGTGCCGCTGGAAAGGCCCTTACGTCGGGTCAGTCCAGCGCGTCGTAGACGGCACCGATGATCGGCTTCACCCGTTCGTCGATGCCCGGAGGCCCGGGGACCACCTGCGTGGTGGTGTACCCGAACGCCAGCCGACGGGCCGGGTCGGCGAACGCGGTGGTGCCGCCGACCCCCTCGTGGCCGAAGGTCGTCGCGTCGACGGTCGGGTCGTGGTGCGGGTGCACCACGAAGCCGCGCCCGAAACGCTGCTCCACCGGGAACGCGGGGGTGGACAGCACGCGGTCGGGCCCCTGCGTCTCGGGCCGCAGGATGTCGGCGATCGTCTCCGGCGTGAACTCGTCCAGCAGCCACGCGTACATCCGGGCCAGGCCGCGCGCGTCGGACACACCGCCCGAAGCGCCGATCCCGGCCGCCCGGTAGCGGCGGTCGGCGGCGGCCTTCACGGCGTCGTCGGGGATCGCCCCGTTCAACGTGAACGCCGTCATCAGGTACGGGCCGATGAACGCCGACATGTCCACGTCGCCCATGCCCTCCGGCACGTCCGGCGCCTCGGTGACCACCTCGGCCAGCCGGTGCTCCTCGGACTCGGGCAACCCGATCCAGAAGTCGGCGCGCGCGGGCGCGGCGATCTCCTCGGCGAAGAACCTCCCCAGCCCCCGGCCGTCCACCCGCCGCACCAGCTCGCCGACCAGCCAGCCGAACGACTGCGCGTGGTAGCCGTAGGCGGTACCCGGCTGCCACGCCGGCTCGGCGGCGGCCAGCGCCTCGGTCACGGTCGCCCAGTCGGTCACGTCGTCGAACGTCAACCCCGGCTCGGGGGCCAGCACGCCCGCCCGGTGCGTCAACACCCACCGGACGAGCGTCGACTCCTTGCCGCGCCGGCCGTACTCCGGCCAGTAGTCGGTGACCGGCGCGTCCAGGTCGAGTCGTCCGCGCTGCACCAGCAGGTTCGCGCACGCGGCGGTGGCACCCTTGGTCGCCGAGAACACCACCTGGATGGCGTCCTCGGGTTGACCGCGCCACAGGTCCACCACCGGCTTGCCGTCCAGGTAGGCGCAGCACTGCGCGGGCGCGTCGCCTCCCGCGCCGAACACTTCCGCCACCCGTTCGAAGCCGGGAGCGGTGGTTCCTTCGACGGTGAGCGGCATCAAGCGTCCCCGATTCGTCTTGTGCGATCACCGCGGATCCCGCTGACCGCCTGAGTCACGCGCAGTTCACTCCTACGAATACCACCTGCGAATACCACCTGTGGACTGATCACACGTACGACGTGATCGTGGGCGCGGCAATGTCGACCGGTGGCCGCGCAGACGGTGGCCTGCCCAGGTCCTCGCGCGCCACCACCCGGCCGCCGAACCGGCCCGGTGCCGGCTCCCCGGATCTTGCACAGGTTGCCACGACGTTCCGCGCGCTGCGGGGCCGCGACTACCGCCGCTGGGCGGATTGTTCGATCTGCTCGCGGAGGATGTCGCCGTGGCCGGCATGACGCGCGAAGTCCTCCATGATGAGCAGGTAGATGAACCTCAGGTTCACGTCGCCGAGGTCGGGGTGTGTCGTGGTGTGGTCGAGGTCGAACTCGGCGGCGATCACGCGCGAGCGCTCGCCGGCGCGCTCGAACTCGGCGATCACGTCGGCCACGGTCTCGTTGTCGCCGACGATGAAACTGGTGTCACCGGCCGTCGTGCCGCCATCGCACTCGCTCTTCGGGACGCCTCCCAGGACGTGCTGGAACCAGATCCGTTCGGCGACCGCGGCGTGCTTGAGCAATCCGATCGGGGTGGTCGGCGACGCGACGAGGCGGCGGCGGGCCTCTGCTTCGGACAGCCCGCGCACCGTGTTGATCAACTCGGCCCGGTTGCGGTCGAGCATGACCTCCAGCAAACGGCGTTCAGCGCCGGTGGTGGTCCGCGGTATCGACCAGGTCGTCATTGTCGGCTCCATTCTGTTCGTGGGGGATGGATCTGGCTGTGTACTCGTGGTTTCCGGTTCGTCGGCGCCCGTTCAACAGGGGCGGATGACCGCGTTGCGCCGCTGGGAGGCGCGTGGTCGACGTTCCGGCGTCCTCGTCAGCCGCCTGACGGAGGCGGGTGATCCGCTCACGCTGGGCGGCCAGGCGCGCGATGGCTCGTGCGCGGACGTCGGTGGGTTCGTCGATCGTGCCGGTGGCCTTCGGCGAGCCGCTCGCCGAGTGGGCGGCTGTCGGCCTTTGATTCGCAAGAACTGCGCGTCGCGAGGTCCGGGATGACGCCGGTCTGTCGCCTCGCGCGCAGGCGTTGATCGAATCCTATCCCAAGGCGGGCTCGTGGTCGAGCGCCGTGGAAGGCGGTGCGGTCGACACCAGGCCCGGAGCCGAACCGGCTGGTCGTCGTGGTGCCGTTGGTGGATCGCTGTCCCCCGACGGCACTCTTCCGGCAGCTCCCGGGCCTGCCTACGTTCTAGTGATCGACCTGAACCTTGGGGGCCTGGGATGCGTAGACGGTCTGTTCTGACAGGTGCGGTCGCGGCGGCGGGCGCGGTGGCGCTGGGGCTCAACCCGGTGGCGAACGCGCAGCGGCCCGGCGCATCCCAGGCACCAGAACTCCTGCTCGGCGACTTCCCGGTGGTGGGCCGGGTGCGGGCGCGGCGGGCGATGGAGCACCTGCGGGTGCTCAGCGACCGGATCGGCCAGCGGATCGGCGGCACCGAGTCGGAGCACCGGGCGCGCGACTACCTCGCGGGCGTGCTGCGGGACCTGCGCTACCGGGTGGAGCTCCAGCCGTTCACCGTGCCGGACAAGTACCTCTCGACGCTGGTGCTGCCGGACAAGTCGACGTGGCACGCGGGCGCGTCCCGGTTCGGCGCGCTCGGCGCCACGGCCTCCGGGCCCGTGGTGGACCTGGACAACGGCGCGTCGCTGCCCGCCGACCTGACCGGGAAGATCGCGCTGCTGGTGAACGTGCCCAGCGGCTCGACCGCGGTGTACGACGCGGCGGCCCGCGGCGCGGCGGCGATCCTGATCGGCCGCGTCCCGGTCCCGCCGGCGGGCAAGACCGGCGCGTTCTCGCCCACGCTGACCGCCGGCCTCACCATCCCGGTGCTGGGGATCGCGCAGGTGCACGTCGAACGCCTGCGCGCCGCCCCGCCTGCCTCGCTGACCGTGTCCACCACCCACCACGCGTCGCTGACCTCGTACAACGTGATCGCCGAACGCCCCGCGACGTTCGGCGGCCAGGGCGTGGTCATGGTGACCGCGCACTACGACAGCGTGCCCGGCTCGCCGGGCGCGAACGACGACGGCAGCGGCACGGCGCTGGTCCTGGAACTCGCCCGCGTCCTGCGCTACCTGCCCACCCACAAGGCGATCCGCTTCGCTCTGTGGGGTTCGGAGGAGCAGGGCCTGCTGGGCTCGCGCCACTACGTCGGTCAGCTCACCGACCCGGACGTGGCGCGCATCGCCGGGGTCTTCCAGAACGACATGGTCGCGACCAGCCACGGCCCGGCCACCGCGTACTGGCTGCTGTCCGTGGACGGCGGCGACAACAACACCACCCGCGAGGTCGCGGCCGCCGCCGAGCGGCTGGGCTACGACCCGCGCGTGCACGGCCCGGTGGCCCGGGGCAGCAGCGACCACGTGCCGTTCCACGACCGCAAGATCGCCGCCGCGAACTTCAGCTGGCGCGGCGAGGGCGGCCCGCACGAACTGGAACCGCTCTACCACACGCCGGAGGACACCATCGCGGCCAACGTCAGCGCCGAACGGCTCCGGGTGTCACTGGAACTCATCGGCGCGGCGGCGTACCGCCTGGCCTGTCGACGGAGCTAGCGGCGTCGAGGAACCGCTCGCCGAGCACCCGCAGGTGCTCGGCGAGTTCGGGCGGCTCCCGCACGTCGAAGTCGATGCCGATCAGCCCGATCCACAGCCCGAGCTCCTCCAGCGACGGCGACCCCACGGTGAGCAGCGTCCGTTCGTCGTCGAGGCGCTCCAGGTGCACGGAGGTCTTGGACGTGCGGATCTCGACCTCCTCCAGCGGCGCGTGCATGACGAGCTTCGCCTGATACGTGTACGGGGCCACGGACAGCTGCCGCGACACGTAAGAGGCCAGATCCTCGGCCGGAGGCTCACGGGGCGTGAAACGCGCGCCCAGCGTCGGCTCCTCGGGGATCCGGTCCAGCCGGAACGTCCGCCAGTCGGCCTTGTCCACGTCCCACGCCACCAGGTACCACCGCCGCCCGGTGTGGGCCAGCCCCAACGGCTCCACGTGCCGCTTGGTGTCCCCTTCCCGCCCCGCGTAGGCGAACCGCAGCCGCTGGTGGTCCCGGCACGCGCCGGCGATCGCGGTCAACGTCTGCGAGTCCACGGTCGCCACCGTCGGCGTGAGCGCGACGGTGTGCGCCTGGAGCGCGTTCACCCGCCGCCGGAGCCGGTGCGGCAGCACCTGCTCCAGCTTCGCCAACGCCCGGACCGACGTCTCCTCGATACCCGCCACGGTGCCGTTGGCGGCCGTCCGCAACCCGACCGCCACCGCCACCGCCTCGTCGTCGTCCAGCAGCAGCGGCGGCAGTTCGGCACCCGCCCCCAACCGGTACCCGCCGGCCACACCGGGCGCCGCGTTCACCGGGTAGCCCAGGGTGCGCAGCTTGTCGACGTCCCGCCGCACGGTCCGCACGTCGACGCGCAGCCGCGCGGCGAGGTCCGCCCCGGTCCAGTCGCGGCGGACCTGGAGCAGGGACAGCAGCTTCAGCAGACGTGCCGACGTTTCCAGCATGGCCGCGAGTCTGGCACCCATTGCGGACAGCTGCTGTCCCGGATTCGGCTCTCCGGTCACCGGACCGGGGAGGCCCGGCACGGCTCCCGAACCACCGGGAACGCGGCGCGGGGCGACCCCGGCCGCGTCGACCCGACCGCGTTCCGGGGTCGCCTCACCCGCATCCGGCCGGACCGCGCCCCGCGGGGGTCGTCGGTCCCGACCGCGACGGCCGGGCGGAGGTGCGGCTGCCGCGTCGCCTCCGCCCGGCCCCCTGTCACGACTTGCGCCTCGCCTCCTCCGGCCACACGACCACCACCGGCACGCCCGACGCGCGTGCCGTCTCGACGACGTCGGCGGTGCCGCCGCGCCCGTCCGGCGGGTTGCCGTCCCAGACCGCGATCAGCAGCTCCACCGACGCGAGCATCCGCTCGTTCGCCATCACGTACGCGGCCCGGCCCGACACCTCGTTCGGCAGCACGCTCACCACGTGGGCCTTCGACAGCAGCTCGTCGTACTCGGCCCGCCGCTCCGGCTTGAGCCGGTCCCGGTAGTCCATGGCGGGCAGCACCGCTTCGACCCGGCCGCCCAGGTCCAGCACCACCCGCGCGAACAGCTGGTCCGCGCCCGGCGCCAGGCAGGTCACCCCGACCAGGGATGACCCGCCCGCCGCCTCGGCCTCCAACGCCTCGCGGATCGCGACCCGCACGGCGTCGACGCAGTCGGGCACCAGATTGCTGTGCCCGGTGATCCCCACGCGCATCAGGCCGTCCGCACTCCGCGAATCGCCTCGCGGGTCTCGCGCACCACCGGGAGGTCGCGGTGGCGCTCGGCTTCCTTGGCGAAGTCCTGCAACTTGCGCACGACCCGTCCGGACGCCAGACCCGCCGCGGTGGGCAGCACGTCGTGGATCAGGCCGCAGGCCTCCTCCGGCTCGCCCGCGACCATCCGCGTGCGCGCCAGCCCGATCACGTCGAACGTCCGGTTGCGCACCCGGGACGGGTCGCGCAGGTCCAGCGCCCGCCGGATGTGCTGCTCGGCCTGCGGCGCCTGCCGCGGGTCGTGCCCGGCCAGGTCCCTCATCCGGGCCCCGATCACACCCTCCAGTTCGGCCTCGTCGAAGGTGTCCAGCCACCACGGCTCCGCGCCCTCCCGGCGCTGCGCGAAGCTGTCCTGCGCCCGTCCCACCGCGCGGTGGAACTCGCGCACCCGGCCCATCTGGGCGTACGCCCACGCCTCCCGGGTGCTCAACAGCGCCTCTAACGTGGGCGTCGCGTTGCGGCGCGTCCCGTACTGGCCCAACTGCACCAGTTCCAGGCCGTCCTCGGGGCGCCCGAGGTCGAACATCTGCCGTGCCATCGCCGCCAGGCACAACGCGGCGAACGGGTCGTTGCGGCCCGCCTTCGCCATGCGCACCCCGAGCACGTAGTACCGCTGCGCGGCGTCGTGCATGCCCGCGTCCCACGACATGCTCGCGGCGACCTTGGACAGCTCCGCGCCGATGAAGAAGGCCCGTTCCGTAGTGGGGCCTGCGGGCGCCCGTGACAACCGCTCGGCCAGTTCCTCCAACTGCCCGAGCACCGCCTTGCGCGCCAGCCCGTACCCGCCTCGTCCGCCCCACCCGCGCAACCCGTCGGCGACGTGCTGCAACGCCGCCAGTTCCTCCTCGCTGATCGCCGCGCTGGACGACCACTTGGACAGGGGTTGCAAGGGGTGGAGCCACCGCTGTAGCGGTTCGACCAGGGTGGGGCCCATAGCCACCGCGGCCGCTCCGGTGAGCGCCGCTCGTCTGCTGATCGCCAAGTCGCTCCTCGCCGTCTCCTCGACCGATCTTGCGATGCTCGACGCGTCCCACGCCGCGGCGAGCACATCGGGCGGGGCGCCGTGTTCCGGGCGGCCCACCTGGCTTGGGATTCCGACGCGGTCGAACCACAGCCGGTCACCGGGAACGCCGAGCGCCCGCGCGAAGTGGCGCAGGCGGTCGATCCGGTCGATCGGGTTCTCACCGGTCTCGTACCGCGACAGCTGCGCCTGGCTGATCCCCAGCCAGGACGCCATGCGGTCCTGGGTGACGCGGCTGACGTGCCGAGGGTGGTGGCGGTAAGCGGCGAGGACCGCTCCCATGTCGCGGTCGGCGAAAGCGGCGACCATCGCCTCGTGGTCCCAGAAGTCGGCCGGCACCTCGGGCGGGCCGTGGATGTCGGTCCGCGCGTTGCGCCGACACCGGTGGCAGAGCCGGTCCGTGTTGTCGGCGGCGATCACCGCTCCGCACAACGGGCAAGCGCGCCTGGTACTGGATGCCCTTCGAGCTTTCGGTTCCATCGGCTCGCTCCCGTCACTGAGCGTGCTCGACAGTCTATCGACATGTGATCGGGAGTCCATGCATTTCATGCATAAGAGGCGGTGGGGCGTCGTGTCGGGGTCCGGTGACGCCGTGTGGTGGATGGGCTTGATGCGTCCGGTGCATGGTTCCCACCCGCGGGCGGTGTGGTCTTCCGCCCCGGTTCCCCGCACCCTGCCGGATGTGCCCGAGCCGGGACGACCCCCGTGCCCGAGCACCCGCCCGCTCCACCCGACCGGGGAGGAACCTCCGCTGATGAGCATCACCGCCACGACCTCCGCAGACAGCAGCCCGCGTTCAGGGCCCCGCGATCGAGCGCACCAGCAGGCACTCGGTGAGGCCATCGCGGGTTACCGGCTCCTGGGCTGGAAGGTGTCCGTCACCGAGCAGGGCGTCTTCCTGCCGCTGGGACCCGCCACCACCGCGCTGGCCATGCCCGCGCGGATCGGCTCCCGCGTGCTGGCCGACCTCAAGGCCAGGATGCTGGCCGGACCCGTCACCGTCATACCCGGACCGCGCGAGCACTGGATCTTCCTCGCCGAACTGGTCGCCCTGCTGCCCACGCACCTCAAGGCGCCGCCGGAGGTCCAGTTCGTCCGCTCGCCGCAGCGGATCGCCCTGCCGCCCACCATGACCCGCTACGGCTCGCTGCGGTGGGCGAACCCGCCGTCGCACTCGCGGCACTGGTTCCCGCCGTTCACCGCCGTGCTGGCCCTGGCCCGGACGGCGACCGCGCAGGACCGTTAGTGAAGATGGGCGGGTGGAACGACGGACGCTGCTGCTGTGCGGCCTGCTCGCCCTGACCGGATGCGGCTCTCCCGCGGCCGCTCGACAGCCCGGCGTGGGTTCCGCCAGGACGGGGGACCGGGTCGCCGGGCTCGCCGATGTCCCGGAGGGCTCCGGGGCGCTGGTGCCGATGCCCGGCGACGGTCAGCTGCTGGTGGTGCGGTCGGCCGACGGGGTCCGGGTGTTCAACCCCGCCTGCCCGCACCAGGGCACGGTCGTCGACCCGCCCGCCGCCGGCGTGATCACGTGCCCGACGCACCGGAGCGCGTTCGACCCGACGTCCGGGGCGGTGCTGTCCGGTCCGTCGCCGAAAGGGCTGGCAGAGGTGCCCGTGCGGGTGTCCGGCGAGGACATCGTGCTGGCCTGAGGCACGCGGCTGTCGATGTCGACAGCTTCACATCCGTCGAAGTGTCGAACCCTCCTGCCCGTGTTCTCGTATTGCGTGTGTGACCGAACGACCACCCACCACACCGCGGAGGACCGGTTTGAGCACCACCGAGAACCCAGGACTGTCCCGTCGCTCGATGCTGTGCGGCGTGCTCGTGGCACTGGCCGTCCCCGGTGGGCCGGCGGCCTGCGGCACGGCCGCCACCCCTCCGGCCGCTCCCGGCACGACGGGCGGCGGATCCGCCCCGACCACGACGGGCGGCGGCCCGACCACCGGCACCCCGACCACGGGCGGCATCGTGTCGCTGGCGGAAGTGCCGGACGGCGGCGGCGTCGTCGTGGAGTCGGGCGGCAGGCAGCTGGTCGTCACCCGCAGCGGCGACACGGTGAAGGCCTTCGACGCCTCCTGCCCGCACGCGGGGACTCCCGTGGGCGCGCCCACCGGCGGCACGATCACCTGCCCGAACCACGGCAGCCAGTTCAGCGCGACGGACGGCTCGTTGAAGAAGGGCCCCGCCACCAAGGGCCTGACGGCGGTCCAGGTGAAGGTCCAGGGCGACCAGGTGGTGCCGGCCTGAGACGCGTCCGCCGAGCGGGGACCGGCGGTGCGTCCACCGCCGGTCCCGCACTATGGGGGAGTGGGCCGATCGCAGCCACGAGACCTGTCACCCAGGCGACCACCGGGCGTGACACTGTCACCGTCCCGGGTGGGTATCGACGTGCCGGTCGTCACTTGAGACGCGTCCGACCAGGCGTGGGGGCCGGGCGAGGGTCGGGCGGGCGATTGATTGTCGGTGGCCGCACGTAGTCTTGTCGGGTGGCCGACCCGTCGACCTATCGCCCTGCGACAGGCACCATCCCGGACGCCCCCGGCGTGTACAAGTTCCGCGACGCGGGTGGCCGCGTGGTCTACGTCGGGAAGGCCAAGAGCCTGCGGCAGCGGTTGAACTCGTACTTCGCCGACATCGCCGGCCTGCACCCGCGCACCCGCCAGATGGTGACCACGGCCGCCGGTGTCGAGTGGACGGTGGTGGGCACCGAGGTCGAGGCGCTCCAGCTGGAGTACAACTGGATCAAGGAGTTCGACCCCCGCTTCAACGTCCGCTACCGGGACGACAAGACCTACCCGGTGCTGGCCGTGACGCTGCACGAGGAGTTCCCCCGCCTGTACGTCTACCGCGGCCCCCGCCGGAAGGGCGTCCGGTACTTCGGCCCGTACGCCCACGCGTGGGCGATCCGCGAGACGCTCGACCTCCTCCTCCGGGTCTTCCCGGCCCGCACCTGCTCCGCCGGCGTGTTCAAGCGGCACAACCAGATCGGCCGGCCCTGCCTGCTCGGCTACATCGACAAGTGCTCCGCGCCGTGCGTGGGCCGGGTCACCGCCGACGAGCACCGGGACATCGTCGAGGACTTCTGCGACTTCCTCGCGGGCAAGACCGACGCGATGGTGCGCCGGCTGGAGAAGGAGATGACGGCCGCCGCCGAGGAGCTGGAGTTCGAGAAGGCGGCACGCCTGCGCGACGACCAGTCGGCCCTCAAGCGCGCCCTGGAGAAGCAGGCCGTGGTCCTCGGCGACGGCACGGACGCGGACGTCGTCGCGTTCGCCCAGGACGACCTGGAGGTGTCCGTCCAGGTCTTCCACGTGCGCGGCGGGCGGGTGCGCGGGCAGCGCGGCTGGGTCGTGGACAAGGTCGAGGAGACCGGCGTCCGGGAGCTGGTCGACCAGTTCGTCACCCAGTTCTACGGCGAGCAGGTGGACTCGGCGCGGGCCAGCGGGGTGGAGTCCGCGCCGGTGCCGCGCGAGGTGCTGGTGCCCGAGCTGCCCGAGGACGCCGCCGCCGTGGAGAAGTGGCTGAGCGACCTGCGGGGGGCGAAGGCCGTGCTGCGGGTGCCGCAGCGCGGTGACAAGCGGGCGCTGATGGAGACCGTCGAGCGCAACGCGAAGGAGGCGTTCCAACAGCACAAACTGCGCCGGGCGGGCGACCTGACCGCCAGGTCGGCGGCGTTGCAGGAGCTCCAGGACGCCCTGGGGCTGGACACCGCGCCGCTGCGCATCGAGTGCACCGACATCAGCCACGTCCAGGGCACGGACGTGGTGGCGTCGCTGGTCGTGTTCGAGGACGGGCTGGCGCGCAAGTCGGAGTACCGGCGCTTCGCCATCCGCGAGGGGGCGGAGCAGGGCGACGTGGGCTCGATCGCGGAGGTGGTGCGCCGGCGGTTCCAGGCGTACCTGCGGGAGAACGCGGACCAGCCCGACGGCGCGCTGCCGGGCATCGACCCGGAGACGGGCAAGCCGCGCCGGTTCGCGTACGCGCCGAACCTGCTGGTGGTCGACGGCGGCGCGGCGCAGGCCCAGGCGGCCTCGGACGTGCTGGCCGAGCTGGGCATCACGGACGTGGCCGTGGTCGGCCTGGCGAAGCGGCTGGAGGAGGTGTGGGTGCCCGGCGAACCGGACCCGGTGATCCTGCCCCGCACCAGCGAGGCCCTCTACCTGCTGCAACGGGTGCGCGACGAGGCGCACCGGTTCGCCATCGCCTACCACCGGCAGAAGCGGTCCAAGCGGATGACGACCTCGGCGCTGGACGACGTGCCGGGGCTGGGGCAGACCCGCAAAGCGGCGCTGCTCAGGCATTTCGGCTCGCTGAAGAGGTTGCGGGAAGCGAGTGTCGAGGAGATCAGCGGGGTGCCCGGCGTGGGCAGGCACACCGCGCAGGCCGTGCACGCGACGTTGAGCGCGGCCGGTACCGAAGGCGTCGGCCGGGCCGACAACCAGAGGGAGCACAAGTGAGCGCACAGGCCGGCGAGAAGTCCGGCATCGAGGTCGCGGTGGTGACGGGCCTGTCGGGAGCGGGCCGGAGCACCGCCGCGAAGTGCCTGGAAGACCTGGGCTGGTTCGTGGTGGACAACCTGCCGCCCGAGCTGATCGCGACGATGGTGGAGCTGGGCGCGCAGGCGCGGGGGGCCATCACCAGGGTCGCGGTCGTGATGGACGTGCGCAGCCGCGCGTTCACCGAGGACCTGGCGGCGGTGATCAAGGACCTGGACGCCCGCGGCTACAAGCCGAAGGTGCTGTTCCTGGAGGCCACCGACGACGTGCTGATCCGGCGGTTCGAGTCGGTCCGGCGCGGTCACCCGCTCCAGGCCGACGGGCGGCTGGCGGACGGCATCGAGGCCGAGCGGATCCTGCTCACGCCGCTGCGCGAGGAGGCGGACCTGGTGCTGGACACGTCCGCGCTGTCGGTGCACCAGCTGCGGGCCAAGATCGAGGACACGTTCGGCACCGAGTCGGCGACCCGGACCCGCGTCACGGTCCTGTCGTTCGGCTACAAGTACGGCCTGCCGATGGACTCCGACCTGGTGATGGACGTGCGGTTCCTGCCCAACCCGTTCTGGATCCCGGAGCTGCGCGAGCAGACCGGCCTGGACGGCGAGGTGCGGAACTACGTGCTGACCCAGGAGGGCGCGGACGAGTTCCTGGACCGCTACCACGAACTGCTGCGGCTGATCGGCGCGGGCTACCGGCGGGAGGGCAAGCGGTACCTGACGCTGGCCGTGGGCTGCACCGGCGGCAAGCACCGCAGCGTGGCCATCTCCGAGGAGCTGGCCTCGCGGCTGGCCGCCGAGGACGGCATGGCCGTGAAGGTCGTACACCGGGATCTGGGACGCGAGTGAGCTCGCCGGCAGTCGGCCCCAAGGCGGTGGCCCTGGGCGGTGGGCGCGGACTCCACGTCACGCTCACCGCGCTGCGGCGGGTGACCGAGGACGTGACCGCGGTGGTGACGGTGGCCGACGACGGCGGCTCGTCCGGCCGGCTGCGCCGCGAACTGGGCCTGTTGCCGCCCGGCGACCTGCGCAAGGCGATGGTCGCGCTGGCCGACCACGACGGCGCCGGGGCGCTGTGGGCGCGGCTGTTCCAGCACCGGTTCGGCGGCACCGGCGCGTTGGCCGGTCACGCGATCGGCAACCTCGTGCTGGCCGGGCTGCTGGAGCAGCTCGGCGACCCGGTGGCGGTGCTGGAGGAGGCCGGCCGGCTGCTCGGCGTGCACGGCCGGGTGCTGCCGATGTGCACCGAGCCGCTGGAGATCGAGGCGGACGTGACCGGGCTGGACGACGACGCCGACGTGGTGCGCCGGATCCGGGGCCAGGTCGCGATCGCCACCACGCCCGGCCGGGTGCAGCGGATCAGGCTGCACGGGCCGGGCGGCCCGGGGGAGCCGCCGCGGGGCTGCGCGCAGGCCGTGGAGGCGGTGCTGGGCGCGGACGTGGTGCTGCTCGGGCCCGGCTCGTGGTTCACCAGCGTGCTGCCGCACCTGCTGGTGCCGGAGCTGAACGAGGCGCTGACCCGGACCGCCGCGAAGAAGGTCGTGGTGCTCAACCTGGTCCCCCAACCGGGGGAAACCGCCGGCTTCTCACCGGAGCTGCACCTGGACGTGTTGTGCGAGCACGCGCCCACGTTGCGCGTGGACGCGGTCATCGCGGACGTCGACGCGGTGCCCGTCCCGGACCGGCTGCGGCGGGCCGCCGCAGCTCTCGGGGCTGCGGCGCACCTGTCGCCGATCGCGCTGGCCGGTTCACCGGACCGCCACGACCCGGTCGCCCTGGCGTCGGGCATCCGCCGGGCGTTGGACGGCCTGCCTGCGGCGGCCGCGGAGCCGTCGAGTACAACCCTGCTGGAACAACGGGAGCGGGGACAACGCGAGACCAGGGGAGGCGATGAGCCGTGGCGATGACGTCTGCGGTCAAGGACGAGCTGAGCAGGCTGGCCGTCTCCAAGACCTGTTGCCGCCGGGCGGAGGTCGCCTCGCTGCTGCGGTTCGCCGGCGGCCTGCACATCGTGGGCGGCAGGGTGGTGGTGGAGGCAGAGCTCGACCTGGGTTCCACCGCGCGCCGGCTGCGCCGCGAGATCCACGAGCTGTACGGGCACCAGTCCGACGTCTTCACCATCACCTCCAGCGGGTTGCGCAAGGGCACCCGGTTCGTGGTGCGGGTGGTCAAGGACGGCGAGGGCCTGGCCCGGCAGACCGGCCTGCTCGACCCGCGCGGTCGCCCGGTCCGGGGACTGCCCGCGCCTGTGGTGTCGGGTGGTGTCTGTGACGCCGAGGCGGCGTGGCGCGGCGCGTTCCTGGCCCACGGCTCGCTCACCGAGCCCGGCCGCTCGTCGTCCATGGAGGTCACCTGCCCCGGTCCCGAGGCGGCGCTGGCGCTGGTCGGTGCGGCCCGCCGGATGTTCATCGGTTCCAAGCAGCGCGAGGTCCGGGGTGCCGAGCGGGTGGTGATAAGGGACGGCGACGCCATCGGCGCGATGCTGACCCGCCTGGGCGCCCACGACAGCGTGCTGGCCTGGGAGGAGCGCCGGATGCGCCGCGAGGTCCGCGCGACCGCGAACCGCCTGGCCAACTTCGACGACGCGAACCTGCGCCGCTCCGCCCGCGCGGCGGTCGCGGCGGCGGCCCGGGTGCAGCGGGCGCTGGAGATCCTCGGACCGGAGGCCCCGGACCACCTGGCGGCGGCCGGCGCGCTCCGGCTGGCGCACCGGCAGGCGTCGCTGGAGGAGCTGGGGCAGCTGTCCGACCCCCAGATGACCAAGGACGCCGTGGCGGGCCGGATCCGGCGGCTGCTGGCCATGGCGGACAAGCGGGCCAAGGAGCTCGGCATGCCGGACACCGAGTCGGCCGTGACGGCGGACATGCTGGAGGCCGAGGTCTAACCCCGGTGACCCCGGACGGGTGACTCGGACCGAAGCCGGTCCGCCCGCGGCCGGCCCTGGCTACCCTCGTCGCCGGGGGGAAACCGATGATCAGCGTGCTTGTCGCGGCGCCGGACCAGGTCGTCCGGGCCGGGATCGCGGCCTTGCTCGGGGCGGCCGACGGCGTGGACGTGGTGGCCGAGGCGGGCAGTGCGACCGGGGCGGTGGCCGGCGTCGCCGCGCACCGGCCCGAGGTCGCGGTCGTGGACGGCGGGTTCGACCTGCGTGGCGTCAGCCGGGTGGCCGACGGTGCCACCAGGGTCATCGCCCTGGTGGACGACCGGTCGGACGAGGCCGTCTGCCGGGCGCTGCGGGCCGGTGCGTCCGGCGTGGTGGAGCGGGCCGCCTCGGCGGACGCGCTCGTGCACGCCGTCTGCACCGTCGCCACCGGTGGCCTGCTGCTCGGCGAGGACTTCGTGCGCCGGTTGGTGGAGGCCTACCGGCCCCGGGCACAGGACGTCCTCGCCGAGCGGCTGGCCAGGCTGACCGCCCGCGAGGCCGAGGTCCTCGGCATGGTCGGCTTCGGGCTGCGCAACGCCGAGATCGCCCGCCGCCTCGTGATCAGCGAGTCGACGGTCAAGACGCACCTCAACCGGGCGATGGCGAAGCTGGACGTCTCCAGCCGCGCCCAGGTGGTGGTGGTCGCCTACGAGTGCGGACTGGTGGTGCCCGGTCAGCACTTCCTCAACGAGCTGTAGGCGTTGGAGTTGAGCAGCTGGTCGCCCCGCGCGCCGGGCTGGAAGACACCGCCCTGGTTCACGTAGTCGTGCTCGAGGTACAGGCAGAACGCGCTCGCGTTGCGGTTCCACAGGCTGTCCGCGCGGTTGTCCATGCTCTGGCCGGCCAGGTTCGGCGAGCCGATCTTGAACCAGGCCATCGCGCCCTGGCCGTTGGGCAGGTCGAACAGGCAGATGTTGCCCGCCGGGCAGCGGTCGTAGCCGGTGGCGGCCTGGGCCGTGCCGGTGCCGAAGCCGACGGCTGCCACGACTACCGCCGCGGCCACGAGCGCATTCTTGACGGTGGACATCGGAGTCCCCCCACTTCTCGATGACGGGTTGTCAGGTCGAAATGACGCTATGCGGTCGGCTGGGTACTGTCGTCGTACCGGCAGCCGACTCCGGGGTGGACTTCCGCGTTACCCGCAGTGGCGGTTACTGAACGGTAACGCTGGATTTTCTTGTTCGATAAAGAGATCCTGGTGATCCACGTGACCAGGGGCGCAGCGCGGAGGCTAGGCTGGTTCGCGGCTGCTGTGACAGTCAATCCGCACGCCCACTGGCGCATCGCCAGTCGAGTATCGAGGAGACTCACCGTGACGGTTCGCGTAGGTGTCAATGGTTTCGGCCGCATCGGTCGCAACTTCTGGCGCGCCGTTCAGGCCAGCGGGCACGACATCGAGATCGTCGCCTTCAACGACCTCGGTGACGTCAAGACGATGGCCCACCTGCTGAAGTACGACAGCATCCTCGGCCGTCTCCCGCACGACGTGAAGGTCAACGACGAGGGCATCGAGGTCGACGGCAAGACCATCAAGGCGCTGGCCGAGCGCGACCCGGGCAAGCTGCCCTGGAAGGACCTCGGCGTGGACGTCGTGGTCGAGTCGACCGGCTTCTTCACCGACGCCGCCGCCGCCCGCAAGCACGTCGACGAGGGCGGCGCCAAGAAGGTCATCATCTCCGCGCCGGCCAAGGGTGAGGACCTCACCGTCGTGCTGGGCGCGAACCACGAGCAGTACGACGGCTCGCAGACCGTCATCTCCAACGCCTCGTGCACCACGAACTGCCTGGCTCCGCTGGCCAAGGTGCTGCACGACGCGTTCACCATCGAGCGCGGCCTGATGACGACGATCCACGCCTACACCCAGGACCAGAACCTCCAGGACGCGCCGCACAAGGACCTGCGCCGCGCCCGTGCCGCCGCGCTGAACATCGTGCCCACCAGCACCGGTGCCGCGAAGGCGATCGGCCTGGTCCTGCCCGAGCTGAAGGGCAAGCTCGACGGCTACGCCCTGCGCGTGCCCGTGCCCACCGGCTCGGCCACCGACCTGACCGTGACCGTCGGCCGCGAGACCACCGTGGAAGAGGTCAACGCCGCCTACCGGGCCGCCGCCGAGGGCGCGCTCAAGGGCTACCTCCGCTACAACGAGGACCCGATCGTGTCCTCGGACATCGTCACCGACCCGGCGTCCTGCATCTACGACGCGCCGCTGACCAAGGTCATCGGCAATCAGGTCAAGGTCATCGGCTGGTACGACAACGAGTGGGGCTACTCCAACCGCCTCGCCGACCTGGTCAACCTGGTCGCCGGCAAGCTCTGACCCCAGGCCACCGAGCGGAAGACCGGTTGTGAAGACTCTCAGCGACCTCCTCGCCGAGGGTGTGTCGGGTCGGCGCGTCCTGGTGCGCGCCGACCTGAACGTCCCCCTCGACAACGGCAAGATCACCGACGACGGCCGTGTGCGCGCGTCGGTGCCCACCCTCAAGGCGCTGGTCGACGCGGGCGCCCGCGTCCTCGTCGCCGCGCACCTGGGCCGCCCCAAGGGCGGACCCGACCCGCAGCTCTCCCTCGCCCCGGTCGCCGTGCGGCTGGGCGAGCTGCTCGGCCGGAAGGTCGGGATCGGCACCGAGGCGGACGGCGACGGCACCGTCGTGCTGCTCGAGAACATCCGCTTCGACCCCCGTGAGACCAGCAAGGACGACGCCGAGCGGGAAGCCCTGGCGGACGAGCTGGCGGCGAAGGCGGACGCGTTCGTCTCCGACGGCTTCGGCGTCGTGCACCGCAAGCAGGCGTCGGTCTACGACGTGGCGAAGAAGCTCCCGGCCTACGCGGGCGGTCTGGTGCTGGCCGAGGTGGAGGTGCTGCGCAAGCTCGCCTCCGGCGGCGCCGGGGACCAGATCGCCGCCGACCTCCGTCCCTACGTGGTCGTGCTGGGCGGCGCGAAGGTGTCCGACAAGCTCGGCGTCATCGCCAACCTGCTCACCAAGGTCGACCGCCTGCTCATCGGCGGCGGCATGGCCTACACCTTCCTCAAGGCCCAGGGCCACGAGGTCGGCAGGTCGCTGCTCCAGGAGGACCAGCTGGAGAAGGTGGCCGGGTTCCTCAAGGACGCCGAGACCCGCGGCGTCGAACTGGTGCTGCCGGTCGACGTGCTGGCCGCGGCCGACTTCGCCGCCGACGCCGAACACGACGTGGTCGACGCGACCGCCATCCCGGCGGACCGCCAGGGCCTGGACATCGGCCCGAAGTCGCGCGACCTGTTCGCCGCCAAGCTCGCCGACGCGCGGACCGTCTTCTGGAACGGCCCCATGGGCGTGTTCGAGTTCGAGGCGTTCGCGGGCGGCACCCGCGCGGTCGCCGAGGCGCTGATCGGGAGCGACGCGTTCACCGTCGTCGGCGGGGGGGACTCCGCCGCCGCCGTGCGCGCGCTCGGCCTGCCCGAGGACGGCTTCTCGCACATCTCCACCGGCGGCGGGGCCTCCCTGGAGTTCCTGGAGGGCAAGGACCTGCCCGGCGTCTCCGTGCTGGAACAGGCCGGGTCGCACACCTCCACCGAAGGCGGTGCCTGATGGCCGCGCGCCAGCCCCTCATCGCCGGCAACTGGAAGATGAACCTCAACCACCTCGAGGCCATCGCCCTGGTGCAGAAGATCGCGTTCTCCCTGCCGGAGAAGTACTTCGCCAAGGTCGAGGTGGCGGTGCTGCCGCCGTTCATCGACATCCGGTCCATCCAGACCCTGGTCGACGGCGACAAGCTGCTGCTCAAGTACGGCGCGCAGGACCTGTCCCCGCACGACTCGGGCGCGTACACCGGTGACGTGTCCGGCCCGATGCTGGCCAAGCTCGGCTGCTCCTACGTGACCGTGGGCCACTCCGAGCGGCGCGAGTACCACCACGAGGACGACGCGCTGGTCAACAAGAAGGTCAAGGCCGCGCTCAAGCACGGCATCACCCCGATCTTCTGCCTCGGCGAGCGGTTGGAGGTGCGCGAGGCGGGCGACCACGTCGAGCACTGCACGAACCAGCTCGTGGCGGGCCTCAAGGGCGTCACCGCCGAGCAGGCCAAGGGCGTCGTCGTCGCCTACGAACCGGTGTGGGCCATCGGCACCGGCAAGGTGGCCTCGTCGTCCGACGCGCAGGAGGTGTGCGCGGCGCTGCGGGCGAAGCTGGCCGAGCTGTACGACGAGGACGTGGCTTCGGCCGTTCGGGTGCTCTACGGCGGGTCGGTGAAGTCCGGCAACATCGGCGAGCTGGTCGGGCAGAAGGACGTCGACGGCGCCCTGGTGGGCGGTGCGAGCCTGGACGCCGACGAGTTCGCCAAGCTCTGTGCCCTGGCGGCCGGCGGACCTCTACCCTGAGGGTGCCGAACATCCCCGACCACTGCGGTGGTCCACGGTCGGCAGTCGACCGGGTACTCTGTGGCGTCACCTGCCTGACAGCGAGGAAGAAATGATCCTGTTCCTGCAGATCCTGTTGATCGTCTCCAGCGTGCTGCTGATCCTGCTCGTGTTGCTGCACCGAGGCCGTGGCGGTGGTCTGTCCTCGTTGTTCGGCGGCGGAATGCAGTCGAGCCTGTCCGGGTCGAGCGTGGTGGAGAAGAACCTGGACCGCCTGACGCTGTTCGTCGGCGCGATCTGGGTCATCGCCATCGTCGGCATCGGGCTGTTGCTCAAGGTCAACTGACAGAGGGAATCCACGTGGTGGGGGTGTGAGGGTCGATGGCTGGTGGTAACGCGATTCGCGGTACCCGCGTCGGCGCAGGCCCGATGGGTGAGTCGGAGCGCGGCGAGTCCGCGCCCCGTCGTCGGGTGTCGTACTGGTGCGCCAACGCGCACGAGTCGCGTCCGTCGTTCGCGGTCGAAGCGGAGATCCCGGAGAACTGGGACTGCCCCCGGTGCGGTCTGCCGGCGGGCAGGGACGAGCAGGCTCCCCCTGCTCCTCCGCGCAACGAGCCGTACAAGACGCACTTGGCGTACGTGAAGGAGCGCCGCTCCGACGCGGACGGCGAGGCGATCCTCGAAGAGGCGCTCATCAAACTGCGCAAGCAGCGCGAAGAGCCCTAGCTGCAAAGAACGCGCCCGACGGCCCCCTTGGCACCCGCCACGGGGGCCGTCGGCGTAACCGGACGCACCACCGGCAAGGCGCGCCCCCACCCAACCACCGCCCCACCCCCCGGAGGCCTGCCCAGCGGCGAGCGCCCGCTTTCACTCTCCTCGTGCTTCACTCTCCGCTTTCACCCCACGCAACCGCGCCCCCACCACCACAACCTCAGGCCACCCGCCGCCACGCACTGAACTGCCGACGCAGCAACATCGCCCCCACCAGCACGAAGAACACCAGCACCATCAACGTCGACGTAGTCCCACCCGTAGAACTGGTCAACGCGACCTCCACACTCCCCACCAGGATGATCCCGCAATCGGCCCGGACCACGTGCCGTCCGGGCTCGATCGTCGCGAATTCCACCCGAGTGCTGAACGTCCCCGATGAATCGGCCCGAGTCCGTCCCACATCCTCACCCAGCGAACTCAGCCGCACCTCGGACCCGGGCCGGCACCCCGTTCCGGTCGCCGTCAACGGATCCCCGGGCTGGATGTTGTCCTTGTCCAACATCAACGCCCCGTCCCCGCCGTCGAACGCCGGGGGAGTGCCAGGCGCCGCACTACCGGAACTCTCACCACCAGTGGTGGTGGTCGTCGAAGTCGGCGTGGTGGTCGTCGCGGTAGTAGTAGACCGTGAAGTCGTGGTGGTAACCGGCGGCGCCGTCGTAGTAACCACCGGCGGAGTCGTAGTGGTGGTGACAGGCGGCACCGTGGTCCTGGTCGTAGTGGGAGCCACCGTCACTGTGAAAGTCCCCCGCGCGATGCTCCCCCGACACACCGTCCGCAACACCACCGTGTGCCCACCGGCACCCGCCGAAGCGGGCACCGTGACCCCTACCGACCCGCTCCGACTCTGCGCGGGCGTAGCCAGGACGGTCCACGCGTTGTCCCACAGCACCTGCATCCGCTGGTAGCAGTCCGGATCCCAGGCGAACCCCGACCACCCCACCGTGAACCCGGACCCCGCCACCCCCGTGTTCGGCGTCAACGTGATGACCGGCGCCTGCTGCCCCAACGCCGGCACCTCCCGCCCGAGCCCTTCCCGCCCGAACCCCTCCCGCCCCGACACCGGAGCAGCCTCCGAGACCGAAGTGGACACAAGCGAGGTAACGCCATAGGCGATGGCACCGAGTAGAGCTAGTGTTCCTGCCGATCGCATGCCGACTCCCGGACTCGTCCGCGTCCCCTGAACTTCGAGGTGCCCCTGTGAGACGCATTATGAGCAGGGTCGGTTTACCGCCTCTTGCCGGTATCTCACTCGTAACCACACTCGTGACCTCACTCGCGCTCTCCCTGCCCCTCCAGTTCTTCGCGCCCACTCCCGCCATCGCCCAAGCCACCCCCGACACCGTCACCCTGAGCGCCACAGTGGATGGCACCCCCGTGGGCAACGACGACCTGGTCCTGGACCCGACCGGCTCGGCCCGCATCTCGGTGACCGTCCACAACAGAACCGACACCGTGCGCCACGTCAAGACCGTCCGCCTCTCCGGTACAGCCCTGGCGCTCACCTTCTTCTCCTACGACACAACGGTTCCCTTCGACGTCCCGGCCAAGGAGAGCGTCACCAAGGCCTTCGTCCTGGACCTGACCCAACTGGGCACGCAGGCAACCGGCCTGCTCCCCACCGACATCGAGGTCCTGGACGTCCAACGCGACGTCATCGCCACCATCAGCACCACGGGCGACGTCCGAGGCTCCGTCTGGTCCGTCTACGGCATCTTCGGCATCGCCGTCTTCGCCCTGACCGCCCTCGCCTGGATCGGCGCCCTCTGGGCCCTGGCCCGCCGCCGCCTCCCGGCCAACCGCTGGCAACGCGCCATGCAGTTCCTCCCCGCCGGCATCGGCACCGGCCTGGTGGCCGTCATCTCCCTCTCGGTCCTCCGCGTCATGGCACCCTCCCCGGCAGCCGAGATCCCGTTCATCCTCGGCGCCGCCGCCGCCGCTTTCGCACTCGGCTACCTAACCCCCCACCCCCACCAGGACCACCTCCACCGAGACCAGCACCCCCACCAAGACCAGCACCAAAACCGACACCCGCACCAAGACCAGCACCAGCACCAGCACCCACCCATCGACCCCGAAGCCACCCAACGCATCACCCGCCCCCTCCCCGGCGGTGCCGCGTGACCGAGGCAGCGTCCCCCGGCGTCATCGCCGCCCTGCCCCAGTACGACATCGGCCCCCGGATCGGCCACGGCGGCATGGGCGTCGTCTACGCCGGCGTGCACCGCCCACTGGGCCGCCCGGTGGCGGTCAAACGCCTCCCGCACGTCCTGGCCGAGGACGCCGCGATGAGCGCCAGGTTCGAGCGCGAGGCACGCCTGCTGGCCCGCCTGGACCACCCGCACATCGTCCCGGTCTACGACTACGTCCAGGACCACGGCGAACACCTGCTGGTGATGGAGAAACTGGACGGCGGCACGGTCTGGTCCAGGTTCTCCGAACGCGGCTGCACCCCGTCCGAGTCCTGCGCCATCGCCCTGGCCACCCTCTCCGGCCTGCACGCCGCGCACGGCGCGGGCGTCCTGCACCTGGACGTGAAGCCCAAGAACCTCCTGTTCACCGCCCAAGGCGCGCTGAAGGTGGCCGACTTCGGCATCTCCCAGGTCGTCAGCGAAGGCGCGACCCTGGTGACCCACGGCGGCCAGGTCCTGGGCACCCCCGCCTACCTCTCACCCGAGCAGGCGCTGGGCAACCCCCTGAGCCCCGCCGCCGACGTCTACGGCACCGCCACGGTCCTCTACGAACTCCTCAGCGGACGCCTGCCGTTCGACAGCGGCGGCGGCGCGCTGGCCATGATCCAGCGCCACGTCCACCAGCAACCCCGTCCCCTCACCGAAGCCGAAGTCCCCGCCCCGCTCGCCCGGGTCGTCATGCGAGGCGTGGCACGCGATCCGCACGCCCGCTACCGCAACGCGGAGACCTTCGCGATCGACCTGGCGGGTGCGGCGGCCGAGGTCTTCGGCCCCGACTGGCTGATGCGCGTCGGCCTGCCCGTCCACCTGGCACCGCAGGTGGCCTCCGCCAGCACCCGGCCGTCCACCCGGCCCTCGGTACCCCGCGAAACCCTGGACATCCCGGTCCGGGCCACCACGGTGGACGCCCTGTCGCCGCCGGCCGTCCTCGGCGGGCAACCCCTGGTCCCCGCCCGCGACCTGATCGAAAGACGCGGGCCCGCCCGCCGGCTCGTGCCTGCCGCCGCCCTCCTCGCGGCCGTCATGCTGGCCCTGCCCTTCACCGTGCCCGACCGCGACCTGCCCGTCCTGGAACGCGACCTCGGCAGACCCGTCGCCGTCGACGGCGTCACCGAGCCGGCCACCCTCCGGATCACCGCCGCCGGCATCACCCTCGCCGAGGCCACCGCCACCCCGCCGAACGCGTTCGAACTGCCCGGCGCGGCCCGCTGGATCATCGGCGGCGCGGCCTTGGCCACCGTCGAGTCCGGCGGCAAGACCACCGAGTACTCGCTGCGACCCACCACCAACCCCATGATCAGCGTCATGGGCGCGGGCAGCGCGGTACTCCTGCTGTTCACCCTCGCCTACCTGGAGTCCCTGCTCCGCTCGCTGCGCCGACGCCAGTCCGGTCCGGCAGCGGTGGTGGCAGCCGCCCCTCTCGGCTTCGGCCTCGGCGCAGCGGTCTGGTTCCTGCCGTCCGTGCTGCTGCGGCACGAACCGGCTCTGCTGCCCGCGGTGGTCTGCGGCGCGCTGGGGCTCGCCGCGGCCGTGTGCACCGCGGTGGCTACCCGTCGAGCTGCCGTGCCAGCGGGAAGGTGACGGCGACCCGGAACCCGCCGTCCTCGGCGGGCCCGGCTTCGAACGTGCCGTCCAGCAGGGCTGCCCGCTCCCGCAGGCCCACCAGCCCGTGCCCGCCGCTGGGCAGGGACGAGCACTCGTGCCGGGCCGGGGCGTCGTTGCGGATCTCCACCCGCAACTCGTCGGGGTCCGCCTGGACGTGCACCGCGGTGGTCGCCCCGCCGGCGTGCTTGCGCACGTTGGTCAACGCCTCCTGCACCGTCCGGTAGACGGCGCCCGAGATCGGCGCGGGCAGGTCGCCCACCGGTCCCTGGACGGTCAGGGACGCCGGGATCCCCGCGCCGGCCACCAGCTGCGGCAGCTCCTCGATCCGGGGCTGCGGCGAGTCGTCACCGCTGGTCGTGCGCAGCACGCTGACCAGCTGCCGCAACTCGTCCAACGTCCGGGTGCTCAACGACCGGATGGTGCCGGCGACCTGCTGGGCGTCCGGGTCCGCGACGGCGACCCGCAGTGCTCCCGCCTGCATGGCGATCAGGCTCACCTGGTGCGACACCACGTCGTGCATCTCACGGGCGAGGCGGGCGCGTTCGTCGGCACGCACGGCGTGGGCGTGCAGCAGTCGCTCCCGTTCGCGGCTGACGGCGAGCTCGGCTATCCGGGCGGACAGCTCCTCCCGGGCGTGCACGAGCAGGCCGATGGCGATCGGCATCCCGGCCACGATGCAGCCGTAGATGGCGTCGTGGATGTGGGTCGTCCAGGGCAGTGCGACGAAGTCCTCCGGCGGCCACAGGAAGAACCGGCTCAGCCACACCAACCCGGCGGCGATGTAGGTCTGCGTGGACAGCAGCCTCTGCCTGGCCAGCGTGCCCAGGGCGATCATCGCGGCGAGCTGCGCCATGCCCGCCAGGAACCCCGGCACGGTGAGCAGCACGACCAGGAACGGGAACCGCCGCCGGAACGCCACCGCGACCACCGCGATGATCGACAGCACGTAGTTGTAGGACTTGGCGTCCGGCGCGAACCAGAACCACACGTCGAACGCAGCGATCGCCACCGCGCCCACGTCGAGGAACACCTGCCGGTGCTTGGCCAGCCGGGCCCGCAGTCCGCGGGCAGCCCGGCGCACCCGCTCGGCCGGGACGCCATTGACCCCGCCGCTCGGCAGCGTTTCGACAGCGTTGCCGGCCAGGACTCGCCCTCCCGTGTCAGCCATCCGCTGGTCGTCACCGTACTGCGCTGTCAGCACGCTTGGCATGACCCGCTCCTCCGCCCGCGAAGTGCTCGCCTCGCCCCGCCTCACCCAACGAGACGCCTTGATTACCCGGATGGGACGCGGCGGGCACCACAAAGTTGCGAGCGCGAACGTTCCGGCCGGGCGGAACACCCCGGACCCGCCGGAATGACGTGACGTGGATCACTAGTCCGGAAACGGAAAATCGGGCGGTACCGACACGCGGCGCCGCCCGATCCACCGGGATGTCAGGCCAGCGGGGGAGTGAACAGCTCCGGGACCTTGGCCGCCGCAGTCGAGTCGAGCAGCCACAGCGTCCGGCGCTTGCCGAGGGCACCCGCCGCCGGCAGTTGGACCTCGCCCGCGCCGGTCAGCGCCATGGAGACCGCCGCCGCCTTGGCCGCGCCGGTGGTCATCAGCCACACCTCGCGGGCCTGCCGGATGGCCGGCAGGGTGAGGCTCACCCTGGTCGGCGGGGGCTTGGGGCAGTTGCGGACCGCCACCACCGTGCGTTCCCGCTCGTAGACGGCGGGGGAGCCGGGGAAGACGGACGCCGTGTGGCCCTCCTCGCCCACGCCGAGCAGGAGCACGTCGAACGACGGCACCGGGCCGTGGTCCTCCGGCCGGGCCGCCGACGCCAGCACGTCCGCGTAGGCGTCGGCCGCCGCGTCCGGGTCGTCGCCGAACCGGCCGTCGGACGGCTCCACCGGGTGCACCCGGTCCGGGTCCACCGGGACGTGGTCGAGCAGCGCCGACCGGGCCTGGGTCTCGTTGCGCTCCTCGTGCCCGCGCGGCAGGAAGCGCTCGTCGCCCCAGTACAGGTCCACCCGGGACCAGTCCACCGCGTCCCGGGCCGGTGTCATCCGCAGGTGCTCCAGCACCGCGTTGCCGGTCCGCCCGCCGGTCAGCACCAGCGACGCCGAGCCGCGCGCGGTCTGGGCGTCCACCAGCCTGGTCACCAGCCGGGCGGCCGTGGCGGCGGCCAGCAGGTCGCCGTCGCGGTGCACCACCACCTCGGGACGGCTCATGCCTTCGCCCTCGCCCTGGACCTGGCCACCTCGCCGTTGCCGGCCGCCTTGCCCTCGCCGGCCTTGCCCGCCGCCGAGGTGTCCGCCCTGCCCGCCGCCGAGGATCCCTTGACCTTGGCCGCCGACGAGGAGTTCTTGCCCTTGGCCGGGGAACCGGCCTTGCCCGCCGCCGGGGGAGCGGCCTTCGCCGCCGCCGGCGTGCCCGCCTTGCCGCCCGTCGCCGAGGCAGCCTTGCCACCCGCCTCCGACGCGGGTGCCTTGCCACCCGCCTCGGAGGAACCGGCCTTGCCGCCCGCCTGGGACGGGCCCGCCTTGCCGCCCGGACCCGAGGCGTCCGCCTTGCCCGCCACCGACGGGGCGGCTGTCGCGGCAGCCGACGGGGCGGCCTTGGCCGCGGCCGGCTTGCGGACCGCGGAAGCCTTCGTCGGGGTGCGACCGCGCACGACCTTGCCCAACGACTTCAGCGCCAACTCGTACACCTCGTCCGGGTCGAGCCGGCGCAGCTCCTCGGCCAGGCAGTCCCGCAGGTCCCGGCGCTGCAAGGCCACCCGGCGCTCCGGCTGACCGGGTTGGGACAGCGTGCCCACCTTGCCGTCCGGCCGCACCAGCTCCACCACACCGGACCGGCGGACCAGCCGCACGTCCACGATGCCCACGCCGCGCGCCGCCTTGGACCGCTTCACCGGCACCTTCAACGCGCCCGCCAGCCACGCGGCCAGCAGGTCGGTGGACGGCGAGTCGGCCTCGCCGCCGACCTCCGCGTCGGTGACCCTCTCGTACGGCGGCAGGTCGAACGCCGACGCGAGCATCGCCCGCCACAGCGTCAACCTGGTCCACGCCAGGTCGGTGTCGCCCGGCGTGTAGCCGGACTTGCGCTGGTCCAGCGCCTTGATCGGGTTCTTCTCGGCCGCCGCGTCGGTGATCCGGCGCTGCGCGAGCTGCCCGATCGGGTCCTGCGCGGGCACCGCCGGGGCCTCGTGCGGCCACCACGCCACGACCGGGGTGTCCGGCAGCAGCAGCGGCACGACGCACGACGCGCCTTCGTTGGCCAGTTCGCCGTACAGCCGCAGCACGATCACCTCGGACGCGCCCGCGTCGCCGCCGACCCGGATCTGGGCGTCCAGCCGGGGCGCGGCCTTGCGCGCGCCCCGGGCCACCACGATCACCCGGCAGGGGTGTTCGCGGCTGGCGGCGTTGGCCGCGTCCACGGCGACCTCGGTCTTCGCGCCGTCGTCGGTGACGATGACCAGCGTGAGCACCCGGCCGAGGGTGACCGCGCCGCCCTCCTCGCGCAGCTGCACGAGCTTGGTGTTGACCTGTGACGTGGTGGTCGAGGGCAGGTCGATGATCACGGACGCCTCCAGTGCCTACCGGTGCGGGCCAGCATCTCGTCCGCCGACGCCGGGCCCCAGGTCCCCGCCTTGTACTTCTCCGGCTCGCCGGAGCCCTCCCAGTGCCGCAGCACCGGGTCGAGGATCTCCCAGGACAGCTCGACCTCGTCGTTCTTCGGGAACAGCGACGGCTCGCCGAGCAGCACGTCCAGCAGCAGCCGCTCGTAGGCCTCGGGGGACGACTCGGTGAACGCGTGGCCGTAGCCGAAGTCCATCGTGACGTCCCGGACCTCCATGGTGTTGCCGGGCACCTTGGAGCCGAACCGGATGGTCACGCCCTCGTCCGGCTGCACCCGCACCACCAGGGCGTTCTGCCCCAGCTCCTCGGTGGCGGTGTCGTCGAACGGCAGGTGCGGCGCGCGCTTGAACACCACGGCCACCTCGGTGACCCGGCGGCCCAGCCGCTTGCCGGTGCGCAGGTAGAACGGCACGCCCGCCCAGCGCCGGGTGTTGATCTCGCAGGTGATGGCGGCGTAGGTCTCGGTCTTGGAGTCCTTGGCGAAGCCGCCCTCCTCCAGCAGGCCGGGCACCTTCTGCCCGCCCTGCCAGCCGCCCGTGTACTGGCCGCGCGCGGTGGTCTCGCCGAGCGGGCCGACCGGCTTGGTCGCGGACAGCACCTTGACCTTCTCCGCGCGCAGGTCGGACGGCCGGAACGAGACCGGCTCCTCCATCGCGGTCAGCGCGAGCAGCTGGAGCAGGTGGTTCTGGATCACGTCCCGCGCCGCGCCGATGCCATCGTAGTAGCCCGCGCGCCCGCCCAGGCCGATGTCCTCGGCCATGGTGATCTGCACGTGGTCGACGTAGTTGGCGTTCCAGATGGGTTCGTAGAGCTGGTTGGCGAAGCGCAGCGCCAGGATGTTCTGCACCGTCTCCTTGCCGAGGTAGTGGTCGATGCGGAACACCGACTCCTCGGGGAAGACGTCGTTGACGATCTTGTTGAGCTGCCGGGCGCTGGCCAGGTCGTGCCCGAACGGCTTCTCGATGACGACCCGCCGCCACTGGCCGGGGTTGTCGGTGGGCGGCGTGGCCAGGCCGGCGCGCTTGAGCTGGTTGACCACCGTGGTGAACGCGCTGGGCGGCACCGACAGGTAGAACGCGTGGTTGCCGCCGGTGCCGCGTTCGCGGTCCAGGTCGGAGATGGTGGTGGCCAGCGTGTCGAACGCGGTGTCGTCGTCGAAGGTGCCCTGGACGAACCGGATGCCCTCGGCGAGCTGGTCCCAGACCTCCTGCCGGAACGGCGTGCGGGCGTGCTGCTTGACCGCCTCGTGCACGACCTGCATGAAGTCCTGGTCGGCCCAGTCGCGCCGGGCGAAGCCGACGAGCGCGAAGCCCGGCGGCAGCAGACCCCGGTTGGCCAGGTCGTAGATGGCGGGCATGAGCTTCTTGCGCGACAGGTCGCCGGTCACGCCGAAGATCACCAGGCCGCACGGCCCGGCGATGCGCGGCAGCCGCTTGTCGCGCGCGTCCCGCAACGGGTTGCGCTTGGTCGGTGCCGTCATCGCCCCTCCTCGCCGTGCCCGCCGGACGGCCGACGGCGCCGTGCCGCGTCGGACGGTGATCTCGTGGACCCGGTCACGAACCGTCCTCCTGGATGGCCTCGACGAGCTGCGCGAGCCCGGCGACGCGGTCGGTCAGGTGCAGCCGCAGCACCGGTCGCCCGCGCTCGGCCAGCACCTGGCCGTCGCCCAGCGCCTGCGCCAGTTGCAGCGTGCCCAGGTCGTACGGGCGGCCCGGCACGTCCAACGACGCCTCGGACGCCCCGGTGAGCTGGAGGTACACGCCGTTCTGGTGGCCGCCCTTGTGGTACTGGCCGGTGGAGTGCAGGAAGCGCGGGCCCCAGCCGAACGTGGTCTGGAGGTGCGAGCGCTGCGCCAGCTCCGGCCGGACCAGCGCGAACGACGCGTCGTCCAGCCGGTCCAGGTAGGCCTGCACGGACAGGTAGCCGTGCGAGGGCGCGGCCGCGACCAGCGCCTTGAGCGCGTCGGCGACCGTCTTCACGTTCCCGGACAGCCAGCCCTCGCTCGGGTACACCTCGATCGGACCGTCCACGAACGCCGGTGTCGCCGCGGACGCGGTCGGGGCGTCCAGGAGCGACCGGGCGGCCTTCTTCGCGGCCTCCACGTCGGGCTGGTCGAACGGGTTGATGTCCAGCACGCGGCCCACCAGCGCGGTCGCGTACTCCCACACCAGGAACTGCGCGCCGAGCCTGCCCTCCACGGCGAGCGACGACGAGCCGGTGGCCGGTCCGATCGCCACGGTCGTGGCGTCCGAGCGGGCGTCCACGAACCCGGGCGCACCGGGGCCCTCGACCACGACCGGCAGCAGGCCGGTGCCGTTCTTGCCGGTGGACTCGGCGATCAGCTGCTCGGCCCAGTCGCCGAGACCGGCGATGCCCGAGCCGGTGTCGGCGAGCACGATCTTCTCCGCGCCGTGCGCGTGCGCCACCGCGAAGATCGCCGCCAGCACCACGGCCGGGTTGTCCGGCGAGTCGACCGACACCAGGGGAGCGGCCGCGGCGGCGTCGTCCAGCAGGCCGGCGACGTCCGCGCCCGCCAGCCCGGACGGCACCAGGCCGAACGCGGTCAGCGCCGAGTACCGGCCGCCCACGTGCGGGTCGGCCAGGAACACCTTGCGGTAGCCCGCCTCGCGGGACGCGGCCTCCAGCGGCGAGCCGGGGTCGGTCACCACCACGATCCGGGACGCCGCGTCGATGCCCGCGGCGGCGAACGCGGCCTCGAAGATCCGGCGGTGGCTGTCGGTCTCCACGGTGCCGCCCGACTTGGACGACACCACCAGCACGGTCCGCCGGAGGTCGCCCGCCAGCGCGTCGGCCACCTGTCCGGGGTCGGTGGTGTCCAGCACCACCACCGGCACCCCCGCGGTGCCGGTGATCACCTCGGGCGCGAGCGACGAGCCGCCCATGCCCGCGAGCACCACCCGGTCCACGCCCTCGGCGAGCAGTTCCGCGCGCAGCGCCTCGATCTCGGCGACCAGCGGGCGGGACGTCTCGTGCAGCGCGGTCCAGGCGAGTCGGATGGACGCCTCGGACTCCGCGTCGGGACCCCACAGCGTGGCGTCGCCTGCGGTGAGCTTGCTCGCCACCCGGTCCGCGACCAGGTCGCCCACGACGGTGGCGACCTGGTCCTCGTTCGGCGAGCGGACGATCTCCACGGAGACCACCTCGGTCATGTGTTTCAGTCCTTAGCCTGGTTCAGTTGTCCGGTCACCGTGTCCAGCAGTTCCGCCCAGGACTTCTCGAACTTGTCGACGCCCTCGGTCTCCAGCACGATGAACACGTCGTCGAGGTCGATGCCGATTTCGGTCAGCCCGTCGAAGACCTGCTGCGCCTGGGCGGCCCGCCCGGTCACGGTGTCACCGGTGATCCTGCCGTGGTCGGCGACCGCGTGCAGCGTCTTCTCCGGCATCGTGTTGACCGTGTCGGCCACCACCAGCTCGTCGACGTACCGGGTGTCGGAGTAGGCCGGGTCCTTCACGCCGGTCGACGCCCACAGCGGGCGCTGGGCGCGGGCGCCCTCGGCGGCCAGCGCGTCCCAGCGCTCGCCCCGGAACGTCTCCTGGAACGCCGCGTACGCCAGCCGGGCGTTCGCGATCGCGGCCCGGCCGCGCAGCTCCTTGGCGCGCGGGGTGTCCAGCGCGTCCAGCCGCTTGTCGATCTCGGTGTCCACCCGGGACACGAAGAACGACGCCACGGAGTGGATGCCGCGCAGGTCGTGGCCGTTCGCCTTGGCCTGCTCCAGGCCGGCGAGGAACGCCTCCATCACGTGCCGGTAGCGCTCGACGGAGAAGATCAGCGTCACGTTCACGCTGATGCCCTCGGCCAGCACCTTGGTGACCGCGGGCAGGCCCTCGACCGTGGCCGGGATCTTCACCAGCAGGTTCGGCCGGTCCACCGCCTTGGCCAGGTCCAGCGCCTCGGCGATGGTGGCCTCGGTGTCGTTGGCCAGGCGCGGGTCGACCTCGATCGACACCCGGCCGTCCACGCCGCCGGTGGACTCGTAGAGCGAGCGGAACAGGTCGCACGCGTGGCGCACGTCGGACGTGGTGATCTCGCGGACCGCCGCGTCGGTGTCCGCGCCGCGCGCGACCAGTTGGCGGACCTGCTCGTCGTAGGACTCGCCCTTGGCCAGGGCGGCGGCGAAGATCGTCGGGTTCGTGGTCACGCCGACCACGTGGTGGTCGGCGATCAGGCCGGCGAGGTTGCCGGAGTTGAGCCGCTCGCGGGACAGGTCGTCCAGCCAGATCGACACCCCGGCTTCACTCAGCGCGGCCAGTGGGTTGGCACTCATGGTGGTCATCTCCCCTTGCGGTTCTAGCGGACCTTGGCCAGCGACCGGCGGGCCGCCGCGACGACGTCCTCGGTGGTGAAGCCGAACTCGCGGAACAGCGTCTGGTAGTCGGCCGAGGCGCCGAAGTGCTCGATGGACACGATCTCGCCGGCGTCGCCGACGAACCGGTACCACGGCTGGGCGATGCCCGCCTCCACCACGACCCGGGCCTTCACCGACGACGGCAGCACCGACTCGCGGTAGGCCTCGTCCTGCGCGTCGAACCACTCGACGCTGGGCATCGACACCACCCGGGTGGCCACGCCCTCGGCCTCGAACACCTTCCGGGCCTCGGCCGCGACCTGGAGCTCGGAGCCGGTGGCGATCAGGATCAGCTCGGGCTCGCCGTCGCCGGACAGCACGTAGCCGCCCTTCTTGACGCCCTCGGTGGCCTTCTCCCTGGTGCCCTCCAGCACCGGCAGGTTCTGCCGGCTGAGCGCGAGGCCGACCGGGCCCTCGGTCTGCTCGATGGTGGCGCGCCAGGCGGCGGCGGTCTCGTTCGCGTCGCCGGGGCGGACCACGGACAGGCCGGGGATGGCGCGCAGCGCGGCCAGGTGCTCGATCGGCTGGTGCGTCGGGCCGTCCTCGCCCAGGCCGATGGAGTCGTGCGTCCACACGTAGGTGACCGGCGACTTCATCAGCGCGGCCAGCCGCACGGCCGGGCGCATGTAGTCGGAGAACACCAGGAACGTGCCGCCGTACGGGCGGGTCGGGCCGTGCAGCGCGATGCCGTTGAGGATCGAGCCCATCGCGTGCTCGCGGACGCCGAAGTGCAGCGTGCGGCCGTACGGGTTGGCCTGCCACATCTTGGTGGAGATCGCCTCGGGGCCGAACGAGTCGGAGCCCTTCATCGTGGTCAGGTTGCTCTCCGCGAGGTCCGCCGAGCCGCCCCACAACTCCGGCAGCACGGACGCCAGCGCGGTCAGCGTCTCGCCGGACGCCTTGCGGGTCGGCACGCCCTTCGCGTCCGGCTCCCACGACGGCAGCACGTCCGTCCAGCCCTGCGGCAGCTCGCGCGCCACCAGCCGGTCGAACAGCGCCTTGCGCTCCCCGTTCGCCGACGCCCACGCGTCGAACGACTCCTGCCACTCGGCCTTGGCCGCCTCGCCGCGCTTGACGACCTCGCGCGCGTGCGCGAGCACCTCGTCGGCGACCTCGAAGGTCTGCTCCGGGTCGAACCCGAGGATCCTCTTGACCTCGGCGACCTCGTCGGCGCCCAGCGCCGCGCCGTGCGCCGCACCGGTGTTCTGCTTGTTCGGCGCGGGGAAGCCGATGATCGTGCGGAGCAGGATGAACGAGGGGCGCCGGGTCTCCGCCTTGGCCTTCTCCAGCGCGTCCAGGATGCCCGCGACGTTCTCGCCGCCCTCCACGACCTGAACGTGCCAGCCGTAGGCCTCGTAGCGCTTCGCGGTGTCCTCGGACAGCGCGATCGTGGTGTCGTCCTCGATGGAGATCTTGTTGTCGTCGTAGATCACCGTGAGGTTGCCGAGCTTCTGCGTGCCCGCGAGCGAGGACGCCTCGGACGTCACGCCCTCCTCGATGTCGCCGTCGGAGGCGATCACGAAGATGTGGTGGTCGAACGGGCTGTCACCCAGGGGGGTGTCCGGGTCGAACAGGCCGCGCTCGCGGCGCGCGCCCATCGCCATGCCCACGGCGGAGGCCAGCCCCTGGCCCAGCGGGCCGGTGGTGATCTCCACGCCGGGGGTGTGCCGGTGCTCGGGGTGGCCGGGGGTGCGGGAGCCCCAGGTGCGCAACGCCTTGAGGTCGTCCAGCTCGACGCCGAAGCCGGACAGGTAGAGCTGGATGTAGAGGGTGAGGCTGGAGTGCCCGGCGCTGAGCACGAACCGGTCGCGACCCACCCAGTCGGGGTCGGCGGGGTCGTGCCGCATGACGCGCTGGAACAGCGTGTAGGCGAGCGGTGCGAGGCTCATCGCGGTGCCGGGGTGGCCGTTGCCGACCTTCTGCACGGCATCGGCGGCCAGGACGCGGGCCGTGTCTACGGCGCGCCGGTCGAGCTCCGTCCAGTCGTCGGGCAGATGGGCCTCGGTCAGCCGGGTGATGTCATCGGTGACGGACACGGACTTCCAGCTCCAGTCTCACGTAGGCGGCGGTGTTCGACGGGGGTTTCTCAATCGATCCCGTCAGGCCCGATCCGCGGTTTTCCCTCGTCCGCCGGCCAGCCTAGTCGGCTGGTCCGACCCTCGTGCTGCCAACGCTCCGTGGATGTGCGCACAGGGGATGCGAACAGGTCTGCGGTCCCGTTCAGACGTACCCGAACGGGCTGCGTTTCCAACACGCGGTTACGATCTGCGCATCCCCCCGTCCCGACCGAGGAGTGCGATGAGTGCCGTCAGCGAGCTTCCGGCGCGGTCGCCCCGACAGGTCGTCGGCGCGTACGTCGCACTGACCAAGCCCCGTGTCATCGAACTGCTGCTGATCACCACGATCCCGGCGATGCTGCTGGCCGCCCGCGGCCTCCCGCCGCTGTGGCTGATCGCGTGCACCCTGGCGGGTGGAACGCTGGCGGCGGGCTCGGCGAACGCGCTGAACTGCTACGTCGACGCGGACATCGACTCGGTGATGAAGCGGACCGGTGCGCGGCCGTTGGCCCGCAACGCCATCCCGCCGCGCAACGCGCTGATCTTCGGCGTGGTCCTGGGTGTCGTCTCGTTCCTGTTCCTGTGGATGACGACGAACCTGATCTCGGCGGTGTTCGCGGTCGCCACCATCCTGTTCTACATCTTCGTCTACACCCTGGTCCTCAAGCGCCGCACGTCGCAGAACATCATCTGGGGCGGCATGGCCGGCTGCATGCCGGTCATCATCGGCTGGTCCTCGGTGACCGGGACAGTGGCGTGGCCGGCCCTGGTGATGTTCGGCGTGATCTTCTTCTGGACCCCGCCGCACACCTGGGCGCTGGCGATGAAGTTCAAGGAGGACTACGCGCGGGCGGGCGTGCCGATGCTGCCGGTGGTGGCGACGGCGCAGCAGGTGACGCGGCAGATCGTCATCTACTCCTGGGTCACCGTCGTGTGCACCCTCCTGCTGGCCCCGGTGACGTCGTGGATCTACGTGGCCGTGGCGGCTTTGTCGGGCGTGTGGTTCGCGGTGTTCGCACACCGGCTGCACGGTGTCGTGCGCCGTGGCGGTTCGACGAACACGATGAAGTTCTTCCACATGTCGAACCTGTACCTGATGCTGGTGTTCTGCGGCCTCGCGGTCGACGCGGTCGTCGGGCTGCCGGTCCTCGGCTGGCCCTTCTAGGCCCCGATCTCCCGGCCACCGGCACCGCGGTGACCGGGATCGTGTCCGGTGCGCTCCTGTTCCTGCCGGGTCGCTGCTCGTGCCGGGTCGCTATCCGCTGGGGCCGCTTCTGCTGGTTGCTTCTGTCGTCGGGTCACTGCTGCTGTCGGGCTGCTTCTCCGGGCGGGCTTCGGTCACGGCGCCGGGCTCGCCCCGGCGTCCGGCGGTCAGTGCGAGACCAACTGCTCGGCCAGCACCTTCCGCAGCCGCGTCAACGCCCGGTGCTGAGCCACCCGCACCGCCCCCGGAGTCGACTCGACCGCCTCGGCGGTCTCCTCCGCCGACAACCCCACCACCACGCGCAGCAGCAGGATCTCCCGCTGCTTGGGCGCCAGCACGTCCAACAGCCGAGACATCTCCTCGGAGAGCTCCCCGCGCAGCAACAGCAGCTCCGGTCCGGCCTCGGTCACCGGCCCGTCCGGCACGTCGGCCACCGGGTCGACCCGGTTCCGGGCGCCGTAGCGGTGGGCGTCGGCGACCTTGTGCGCCGCGATCCCGTACACGAAGGCCAGGAACGGCCGGCCCTGGTCCTGGTAGCGGGGCAGCGCCTTCAGCACCGCCAGGCAGACCTCCTGCGCCACGTCGTCCGCCGACACCACGGATCCGCCCAGCCGCGCCCGGCAGTACCGCAGCACCGCCGGGCGGACGGCCCGGAGCAGGAGTTCCACCGCGTCCCGGCTGCCGGCCACCGCCGCGGCCACCACCTCGGGCCCGACCGTCTCCCTTAACGGAACCGTCCTGTCGTCTGCGAACACCACCGCGCACCTCCAGCCCCCGCCGCGGCGCCCACCGCGACTTCAACCGGGTGACGTGCACTGTGCGTGATTATTACGCGAGCATTCGGATTAATTTGGTGTGACTTTCGGACCAACTTCGGCCGGATGAGGTTTGAGGTTCGCTCAGGACACCTCGGCCAGTAGTCGATCCACGGTCGGATCGTTCAACGATTCTACGATGCACTGCCACAGCTCCAGATTCGCGGTGGCCCACCGCGAGTACGTCGCGGCCGCTTCCGAGTCGTAGAAGTAGTAGCCGTCGTCCTGCTTGGCCTGCTGCTCGCCGACGATCTTGTGCGCCAGCTCGCGCAGCGTGATCCCGTTCTCCTCCAGGTACTTCGGCGCGAGCACGACCGGCGTCACCGGCAGGGCCTTGAACAGGGTGTCCGCGTCGGACAGCGCCTGCGCCTCCAGCGAGATGTGCCGGTGCCGGGTGCGCATCTCGGCTTCCTCCACCACGGCGTCGACCCGGGACGCCACGTCGTCCGGCACGCCCGCGCCGGCCAGGATGGACAGCCGCAGCTGCCGCCCGTCGACCGGCAGCGAGTTCCGGCGGACCATGTAGTTCACGTCGTGGACCAGGGCGGCGACCTCGACCAGGGCCACGTCCGCGCCGTTGCGCCGGGCGAAGCCGACCGCCTTGTCCCGCACGAAGCTGACGTGGTGCCAGCCGTGGAACTGGAGCTTCGCCGCCAGGGTGCGGCACAGCCGCCCCACCTCGTGCTCCACCGCGCGGACCGCCCGCGCGCTGACCGTCGGTGCCGAGACCGTGCTCATTGGACCCTCCCGTGCCGGGTGGGCCGATGGTAGGGCGTGCCCGAGAGATCAGGTGCCGGAACGCTGGAGCGTCCTCGCCAGCTCCTCCAGCCTGGACTCCACCGGCACGTGCCGGTGGCTGGTCCGGGTGTCCGGGTCGAACGACAGGCTCCACGGGTTCACCGCGCGGCTCTTGACCAGGAACGTCAGCGTGTCGTCCGTCGCCTTCGGAATGCGGTGGAACTCGTGCGCCAGCATCGTCCCGGAATCGCCCCGGTGCGCCTGGGTGCTGCGCAGCAGGGTGGTGTCCCGGATGGACCGGCCGTCCTCCGCGAGCCGCACGGTGAAGCGTTCGTGCAGGTAGGAGCCTGTCAACAGGATCGTGCAGAAGTGGTAGCGGTGGTTGTGGATCGAGTCGGCGTAACCCCGCCGCCAGTCCCGCTGCGGTTTGTACTCGTGCAGCCAGAAGGTGAACGGCTCGGCCGGCTCGTCCCGCAGGCACCACGCGAAGTGCGTGGTCGTCTCCCGCGATCTGGCGATCACCCGCATCTCCTCCTGCGGGGTGAGGGCGCCCAGGTAGGCGCGCAGTCCTTCCTGGAGCCCGGGCCGCCCCGCCCAGTCGTGGAACCGTCCGGCGACATGTCCCCAGTGGTCGACGACAGGGCGGTCGGCCACGGAGATGGCGGTGGCCAGCTCCGTGACCGCGGAGTGCCCGGCGTACTCGGTCGACACGGCTTATCAGCTCCCCAACTGAGCGGACGCGGAGAATTCCCGGCGGAACCGGTGGAATTTGTCCTCGAGCGTGCGGAAACCTTCTTGGGACAGCGCCGAACCGGTGATCCGCTCGAACAGCACCAGGAAGTCGCCGCGTGTGGTGCGCGGTGTGATGACGGCGTGCAGCCCTGCCTTGGAATTGCTGATGCGCAAGAACTCCGCGCGTTCCATCCCGTAGACGAACGAGCCCTCGGAGAACCGGAGCGTGCGCGGGTACAGCCGCACGACGCCCGCGCTGGTGTTGCTGTACAGCGTGAGCCAGGCGCTGTCGTCGAACAGCTCCAGCCGGTCCAGCGGCGGGTCGGACACGATCGTCAGGTCGATCCGCGAGCACCGGCTGCGCGCCAGGAACAGCCCGACCAGGCCGATCGAGATCTGCTCGCGCAACCGGTCCACGATGGTGTCGTAGTCGCCGTCCGCGCCCTCGTGCCGCAGCAGGTAGCGGGCCCGCCCGCTGATCGCGTCCTCGTCCCGGGGGTCCGCCAGCACGGCCCTGAGCTCGCACTCCGACTGCGACAGCAGCAGCCGGCAGGCCGCGTACCGGCCCGCGAAGCCGCGGAACCCGTACAGCCGGGTGCGCTCCAGGTCCTGCATCATCAGCTGGTTGAACGCCGGGTCGGGTCGGGCGGTGGGCTCGAACACGTGGCTGGGGAAGAACTCGCGGTCCAGCGCCCGGTACTCGGCGGTGAGGTCGCGCAGCGCCTTGCGGCTCTCCTCCACCACCGGCGTGATCAGCGCCCGCTGCGCCGCCGAACTGGTGATCAGGGTCTGCCCGAAACCGACCACGGCGGAGATCATGGTGCCGGTGGCGATCGCCGTGACGAAGTTGCGCGGCAGGCCCTGGCCCATGGTGCCCGAAATGGCCAGACCGGCTGCGGACGTCACGACGAGGATCAGCAGGAGCAACCCGGTCCTGGTCCAGAACAATTCCTGCAACAGGTTGCCGCGTTCGCCCCCGGGCTCCGCGGACACAGTGGTGTCACCTCCTCGGCGGGCACCCGAAAGGCCGAATGCCATCGGTATCCGATCAAGTGCGCGGAGTTACTGTACGCTCGGGTGCCGAACTGCGGAAGCGGTAATTAGTGGCACATTTGCGGATTAATTCCGAGATCGACAGCAGCGCACCGTGATCGGCGTTGCGCCTGCCGGTGGGCCTGGCGGTACGGCGTCCGGGGACGCCCCATAAGCTTCGCCACCATGCGTACTGTCGGCCGTACGGCCCTGGCCCTCGTGTCCCTGTTGTCCGCCGGACTGGCGCTGACCGCGTGCACCGCGAGCGACCGGCCGTCCACCATGACCAACACCCCGTCGCCGACGGCGTCCGTGGCGAGCGGGCAGCCCAGCGAGCAGCAGGCCACCGAGCAGCTGCCCGAGCCGAGCGGCCCGCCCTGCGAGGCGACCCAGTACCAGGTGACCGGCGAGCCGGGCGCGAAGCCGACCATCACCGTGCCCACCGGGTGCACGCCGCAGGACGGCCTGCTGGTCAAGGACCTCACCGAGGGCACCGGCGCGGACATCAAGGCGGGCTCGACCGCCGAGCTGCACTACGTGCTGGCGACGTTCCGCGACCGCAAGACCCGGGAGGCGTCCTGGGACCGGGGCAAGCCGCTGGAGGTGGCCAACATCGGGCAGGCCAGGGTCATCCAGGGCTGGAACGAGGGCCTCATCGGCCTGAAGGAAGGCGGGCGGCGGCTGCTCGTCGTGCCGTCCGACAAGGGCTACCCGGACGGCCAGGGCGCCATCCAGCCCGGCGAGACGCTGGTCTTCGTGATCGACGCCGTCAAGGTGCAGGGCTGAGCCTTCCCCGTTGACCGACAAGGGGCCCCGGCACGCACCGGGGCCCCTGCGCACGTCACGGCGAGCACGACGAGCAGGTCACGGGCAGCGTCACGGGATGAGCAGCAGCTTGCCCGTGGTCCGCCGCCCCTCCAGGTCCTCGTGCGCCTTGCGGGCGTCCGCCAACGGGTAGCGCCCGCCGACCCGCACGTTCAGCGACCCGTCCACGACCGCCCCGAACAACTCGCCCGCACGCCACTCCAACTCCTCGCGGGTGGCCGTGTACGCGCCCAGCGACGGCCGGGTCAGGTACACCGAACCCGCCTGGTTGAGCCGCTGCGGGTCCACCGGCGGCACCGCCCCGCTGGACGCGCCGAACAGCACCAGGTAGCCGCGCCGGCGCAGGCTCGCCAGACTGCCGTCGAACGTGGCCGCGCCCACCCCGTCGTACACCGCCGCGACACCCTCGCCGCCGGTCAGCTCCCGCACCCGCGGCGCGAAGTCGACCTGGTCGTACCGGATCACCTCGTCCGCGCCGGCCTCCCGCGCCAGCGACTCCTTCGCCTCGGTGGACACCGTGCCGATCACCCGCGCACCGCGTGCCTTGGCCAGCTGCACCAGCAGCAGCCCCACCCCGCCGGCCGCCGCGTGCACCAGCACCGCGTCGTCCTGCCGCACCGGGTAGGTGGACGCCACCAGGTAGTGCGCGGTCAGGCCCTGCAACAGCAGCGCCCCCGCCGTGTCGTCGTCCACGCCGTCCGGCACCGGCACCGCGTCCGAAGCCTTCACCAGCGCCTGCTCGGCGTAGCTGCCCAGCGACGCCGACCACGCCACCCGGTCGCCGACCGCGAACCCCGAGACGTCCGGACCCAGCGCGGCCACCCGTCCCGAGCCCTCCAGACCGATGCCGAACGGCAGCGGCAGCGGGTAGCGGCCCTCGCGGTGGTAGGTGTCGATGTAGTTCACGCCCGCCGCCGCCACGTCCACCAGCAGCTCACCCGCGCCCGGCGTCCGGGGCTCGACGTCGCCGAACTCCAGCACCTCGGGCCCGCCGGTCGCGCGCACCACCACAGCCTTGGGCATGTCCCAGTCCTCCGTACGTTCCGTCGGTTCCGCTTCAGGCCAACTCTCGCGCACCGCGCCCTGTTCCGCGTCCCACGGACCGGGAGCGCGGGATCAACGGCCGAGCGCGATCCGGCGCGCCAATCCCAGCGGCAGCGCACCGGACCCGGCGACCTTGTCGTGGAACTCCCGCTGCGTGCCGGTGAACTCGTCCCGGATCCGCTCGATCTCCAGCGCGCCGGTCAGGTACGAGGGGGCCTGGGTGGGCCACGCGCAGTACCGGGTCACCTCGCCCTGGGCCGTGCCCGGCGTCAGCGAGGCCTTGGTGGTCATGAACCGCTCGGCCTCGTCGGTGCTCATGTCGCCGCAGTGCAGCGCGGTGTCCACGATCATCCGGGCGGCGCGGAACAGCCGTGCCTCGACGTGCGCGAGCTCCTGCGCGCGCGCCTTCTCCGCGTCACCGACGGCCTCCGCGCTGAAGTAGCCGTGCTCGCGCAGCAACTTCTCCGCGTACAACGCCCACCCCTCGGAGAAGTAGGGCGTGCGGAACACCTTGCGCACCGGCCGGTTCTGCGCGGCCAGCCACGACAGGTGCCAGTGGTGGCCGGGGTAGGCCTCGTGCACGGCGATCGACGCGAGCTGGGCGCGCGAGTTCGTGCGCAGCCGCTGCCTCACCTCTTCGGGCGTGAAGTGGTCCGGCGGCGACGGCACGAAGAAGTGCCCGACCCGGTCGGAGGTCAGCGGCGGCGGCGACATGTACGACGCGACGGCCAGCACCGGCCGCTGGAACGTCGGGGAGGGCACCACCCGGCACTCCTCGCCCTCGGCCAGCGTCACCAGCCCGTGCTCGACCAGGAACGCGCGGGCGCGCCGCGTCTCCACCTCGTACTCCGCCCGCATGGCCTCCGGCGTCGGCGGGTGGTCCTCCTGGAGCCCGAGCATCACCGCGTGCCAGTCGTCCGAACCGGCCAGCGCCCGCATCTCCGCGTCCAGCTCGGCGTACGCGGCCTTGCCCCGTTCGTGCAGCTCGGCCGCCCCGTAGCCGAGCATCTCCTGCTCCCGCAGGAGCGTCGAGTAGAGCTCCTCGCCCATCCGCCAGTCACCGGTGGCCGTCCGGGCGAACCGCTCCAGGAAGTCCGCGAGCCGGTCGAACGCGGCGGCGGCCGGCTCGGCGGCGTCCGCCACCTTGGCCCGCAGACCGGGGTCGCCGACCTCGGCGGGCAGCGTCCTGGTCAGGAACGCGCGGCCGGTCTTCGCCTGGGCGGCGGCCCGTTCCACGATCTTCGGCGAGGCGAGCCCGGCGTCGAGGTTCGCCTCGCACGAGGCCAGCAGCGCGGGCACCTCGGCGAGCCGGGCGATCACGCCGTCCACCAGCTCGGGCTCGGGTCGCAGCCGGTTGAGGAACGCGGTGAACAGCGGGAAGAGGACGGCCGAGGTGTAGACGGACGGGTCGCGCCGCCACGCGGGCCAGCCGGACTTCGCCCGGTGGCCGCGCAGGACGGAGATCACCAGGTCCCGGTCGACGGACTCCTCCAGGTCGTCGGTCCGGACGGCGGTGAACCGCTCGAGCCAGCCGGCGGCCTCCCGGTCGTAGTCGGCGAACGCCTGCGCGCTGAAGTCGCCGAGGGTGTGGTCGTGCTTGAGCGAACCGAGCATCGCGGCTGTGCCGGGCGTGCGGTCGAACTGCCAGGAGAGGAATTCGTCGACCAGTCGGGTCAGTGTCGTGGTTTCGGTCACGTGCACGGAAGTTACCCGCAGGTTCTAGTCTGGCGGAGTGGCTGAGGAGAAGAAGATCGGCGCAGCGGTGAAAACGGCGACGGCGTTCGTGGCGACCCACGGCAAGCCCGCCCGGGCCGTGGTGGAGAACATCGGCAGGGCCGGCGCACGCGTGGTGCTGGTCGGCGACGACGGCGCGATGGGCGACGTGTTCCTGCCCGACGTGGCGACGGCGGAGGCCGTGGTAGCCGCGGTACCGGACCTGGAACCGCACGAGTGGGACCGCGAGACCACCGCCGCGGTGAAGATCGGCCCCGCTCACCGCCGCAAGATGGCAGGTCGCTGACCAGCGGCCACCCGACTCGTCGCGGACCCGGTCGAGGGCAGTGGCCGACCTCCGGGCGCTTTCCCGCCCGCGTCGCCGGAGGCGACCGGCACGGGGCGGGGTGGGCCGGGCGGGTTGTCTAGGCTGCGGTGGTGAAGGTTCTTCTCGCCACCTGTGCCTCCCTCCCCTCCGGTGACGGGGACGACGACGTCCTGATCGACGCCCTGGCCGAGGTCGGGGTGGCGGCGTCGTGGTCGGTGTGGGGGTCGGGGGAGTCCGCCGACCTGGTGATCCTGCGGTCCACCTGGGACTACCCGGAGCGGTTGGCGGAGTTCCGCGACTGGGCCGCGTCGGTGCCGGTGCTGGCCAACCCGGCGGTCGTCGTGCCGTGGAACACCGACAAGTCGTACCTGGTGGACCTGGCCGGTGCCGGGGTTCCGGTGGTGCCCACTTCCGTTGTCACGCCCGGCTTCGCCGACTGGCCCGACGGCGAGTTCGTGGTCAAGCCCGCGGTCGGCGCCGGGTCGCGAGGGGCGTTGCGGGTCGCGGCCGGGGACTTCGGGGCCGCTTCGGCACATCTCGACGCCCTCGGCGTGCCCGCGCTGGTGCAGCCGTACCAGGCCACCGTGGACGCCCTGGGGGAGACGGCGCTGGTGTTCCTCGGCGGCCAGTACTCGCACGCCTTCACGAAGGGGGCGATGCTGACGCCGGAGGCCGAGTACGACGAGTCCGGGCTGTTCATCGTGGAACGGTTGGCCGGGGCGTCGCCGTCCGGGGCCCAGCGGCGGGTCGCGGAGGACGCGCTCGACGCCGCCGCCGGTCTGCTCGGGTTGCGGCGCAACGACTTCCTCTACGCGCGGGTCGACCTGGTGTCCGGGGTCGACGGCGCTCCGCTGCTGCTGGAGCTGGAGCTGGTCGAGCCGTCCCTGGGTTTCCGGCAAACCGACGCGTCGGCCCCGCTGCGGTTCGCGTCGGCGGTCCGGGCGGCGCTGAGCGCCCGGGTGGCCTAGGGACCGCCCACCGAACGGGCGGCCGCCGGGGAATCCGAGTCCGGGCAGGTCCGGTTCCCCGGCCGGTCGCCCCGCCCTACCGGAGCCCGGAGCCGATCCCGGTCAACGAACGGACCTCCATCTCGGCCTGCTTCGCCGGATCCGCCGTCTCCTTGCTCAGCAGCGTGCCCAGCCACCCGCACAGGAACGAGAACGGGATCGACACCAGTCCCGGGTTGCCCAGCGGGAACCAGGCGAAGTCCACATCGGGCAGGATCGACGTCCTGGCCCCGGACACCGCGGGCGAGAAGGCGATCAGCACGACGCACGACCCCAACCCGCCGTAGATCGCCCACAGCGTCCCGTTGGTGTTGAAGCGCTTCCAGAACATCGAGTAGATGATCGTGGACAGGTTCGCCGACGCCGCCAGCGCGAACGCGAGCGCCACCAGGAACGCCACGTTCTGCCCGTTCGCCGCGATACCGCCCGCGATGGCCAGCAACCCCACCGCCACGGCGGTCAGCCGCGCGACCCGGACCTCCGACCGCGGATCGGCGGCCCCGCGCTTGATCACGTTCGCGTACACGTCGTGCGCGAACGACGCCGAAGCCGTCAACGTCAACCCGGCCACCACCGCCAGGATCGTCGCGAACGCCACCGCGCACACGATCCCCAGCAGCACCGCGCCGCCGACCCGGAACGCCAGCAGGGGCGCGGCCGAGTTCTCGCCGCCCGGCGCGTCCTGGATCGTCTCCGACCCGACCAGGGCCAGCGCACCGAAGCCGATCACCAGCGTGCACAGGTAGAACGTCGCCATCATCCAGGTCGCCCACACCACCGAGCGCCGCGCCTCGCGCGCGTTCGGCACGGTGTAGAACCGCATCAGCACGTGCGGCAGCGACGCGGTGCCCAGCACCAGGGCCAGCGCCAGCGAGATGAAGTCCAAGCGCGACAGCGCGGACTCGCCGTACCGCACGCCCGGCTCCAGCAGCTCCGGACCGAGCGGCGTGTTGCGGGTCGCCGTCTCCAGGATCGCGGACAGGCTGAAGCCGAACTTGCCCAGCAGGAACACCGTCATCAGGGTCACGCACAGGATCAGCAGCACGGCCTTGATGATCTGCACCCACGTGGTGCCCTTCATGCCGCCGACCAGCACGTACATCACCATGACGATGCCGACCACGGCGATCACGACCGCCTGGCCGCCCTTGGTGTGCACGTCCAGCAACAGCGCCATCAGCGCGCCCGCGCCCGCCATCTGCGCGATCATGTAGAACAGCGAGATCACCAGCGTGACGTTCGCCGCCGCCGCCCGCACCGGGCGCTGCCGCATCCGGAACGCCAGCACGTCGCCGAGGGTGAACCGGCCGGTGTTGCGCAGCCGCTCCGCGATGATCATCAGGCCCATCAGCCAGGACACCACCCAGCCGATGGAGTACAGGAAGCCGTCGTAGCCGTTGACCGCGATGCTGCCCGAGATGCCCAGGAACGACGCGGCGGACAGGAAGTCGCCGGACAGCGCGATCCCGTTCTGCGCGCCGGTGAAGCTGCTGCCCGCCGCGTAGTAGTCGGACGCGCTGGCGTTGCGCGAGCCCACCTTGTAGACCACGAAGAGGGTGATCAGCACGAAGACGGCGAACACGCCCAGGTTGATCGCGGTGTTGCCGCCGGTCACGCGCGTTCCTCCGCGGTGAGCGCCCGGACGGCGGCGACCTGCGGGTCCAGCCGGCGGCGGGCGTAGCGGGAGTACAGCAGGGTCAGCCCGATGGTGGTGACGAACTGCAGCAGCCCGAACACCATGCCGACGTTGATCATGCCGTACACCTTCGCGCCCATGAACTCCGGCAGGTACGCCGAGAGCGCCACGTAGCCGAGGTACCAGGCCAGGAACCCGAGGGTCGCGGGCAGCACGAACACCGCGGTGCGGCGGCGCAGCTCGCGGAAGTCGGCGCTGTCCCGGATCGCCGCGTAGTCCGGCCGGCCCGCCTCGTCGACCAGCAGGGGCGGTCCCGGCTCCTCGAAGGTCGCGAAGCCGCGGGCACGTCCGGGATCCGTCGGGGGCAGGATCGCCTTCGCCATCAATCCTCCACGGGGGATGCGCCTTCTCCACCGCAGGGGGAACGCGGCCGGGCGAGCGATCAGCCTAACCGCGCCGGGCCCCCAGTCAACGGTGGACTTCTCGCTCCCGCCGACCGCCGCCGATCCGTTCCGGCAGCTCATGTCCGTGCCGGACGGCGGTCGCGGAGCGATCATCACCGTGCGTGCCTGAGCCGAACGGATGAGCACATGCGCCGAGGTCGTTGTCGTGGCCCGGAACTGGACCTAGTATCGCGCCACAGCATCCGCCGCCCGCCGTGCATTCGCGCAGGTGTCGATGTGCTTGGTGGATCAACTACTCGACACTTCCGGGACTTGTCTGGTGACTGGCGACAACAGCGCGCGCTGGCCGTGGTGGGGTGCTGTCGCGGACTGGCGCAACTGGCGCCTTCCGGTCAAGCTCGCCGCCGTGCTCGCCGTGCCGGTGATCGTCGCGGTCGGCGCGGGCGTGGTGCAGATCCGCGGTTACGTCCGGGCGTCGGACGGCTACACCGCCATGCAGCGCATGGTCACCCTGCGCACCGGGCTCGATCCGCTGATCGCCGCGGTGCAGGCGGAACGGGCAGCCGCCGCCCGGCGCGCGGAGGACGCCGGCGTGAACCCGCGCCGGTTCGCGGAGCTGGTGCGGACCACCGACACCGCCGCCGCCGGCGTGCGGAACCTGATGGAGCGCACCACGTCCCTCGGCGCGGTCGCGCTCACCCGGTTCCAGGACGTCGACGTGCAGCTCGACGGCCTGCCGCAGCTGCGCGACCGGGTGCTGGCCGGCAGCGTCGACCTGACCAGCTCGATCGGCGGCTACACCGTGGTGCTGCGCGCCCTGCTGGACTTCGACCAGGCGATGGTCGGCGACTTCGGCGACCCGGCGCTGTCCGGCACCGCCACCGCCCTGCACAACATCGCCATGGCGGGGGAGCAGGTGTCCTGGCAGCACGCCACCGTGCTCGCCGCGATCAGCCGGGGATCGCTGCCGCTCGACGAGAAGACCATGCTGGAGCAGTCCTGGACGCGCCAGCAGGACAAGTTGGCCGACTTCTCCGCGGTGGCCACCCCGCAGCAGCAGGCCGACTACAGCGCCACCGTCGCGGGCGAGGCCGTGGAAGCCCGCAACAGCCTGCTGCTGCAGATCCGGATCGACCCGGACACCGTGCAGCGCGGCCAGGTGGACGCCGACACCTGGCACAGCGGCTCGGTGGGTACCGCCAAACAGCTCGAAACCGTGCTGCGGGGCCTGGAGAACCAGCTGAAGCAGACCTCCACCCGGCTCCAGGAGGAGACCAGCGACCGGGCGGGCCTGGCGTCGGTGGTGCTGCTCGCCTCGCTGTTCCTGGCGGCGGCGGTCGGCTTCTTCGTCGGCCGGAACCTGCTGCGCTCGCTGCGCGCCCTGCGGATCGCCGCCCTCGACGTGGCCCAGCACCGGCTGCCCACCCTGGTCGCCCAGCTGCGCGAGAACGCCGCACCGGACGTCACCGTCGAACCGGTGCCCGTGCACACCACGGACGAACTCGGCCAGCTGGCCCGCGCGTTCGACGCGGTGCACCGGCAGGCGGTCAGCTCGGCCACCGAGCAGGCGGAGCTGCGCACCGGTATGCGCAACGCGTTCATCAACCTGTCCCGCCGCAGCCAGGGCCTGGTGGAGCGGCAGCTTCGGCTGATGGAGGAGCTGGAACGGCAGGAGGAGAACCCCGAGCAGCTGGCGAGCCTGTTCAAGCTGGACAACCTGGCCACCCGGATGCGCCGCAACAACGAGAACCTGATGGTGCTCTCCGGCAGCGACATGGCCCGCCGCTTCACCCGGCCGGTGGCGCTGGCCGACGTGCTGCGCGCCGCCGGGTCCGAGATCGAGCAGTACCAGCGGGTCGTCGTCCAGGCCACCCCGGCGGTCGAGGTGGTCGGCTACGCGGCGGGCGACCTGGTCCGGCTGGTGGCCGAACTGATGGACAACGCCACCACGTTCTCGCCGCCGTCGGCCCGGGTCGTGGTCGGCGGCCGGGCCCGTCCCGGCGGCGGTGTGCTGGTCGACGTGCTCGACGTCGGCGTCGGCATGTCCGAGGAAGACCTGGCGGAGGCCAACCACAAGATCGCCCTGGCCGCCGCCGACGACTCGGCCGAGCTGCCGGTGTCCCGCCAGCTCGGCCTGTACGTGGTCGGCAGGCTCGCCGGCCGGCACGGCATCCAGGTCGCCCTGCGCGAACAGGGCGAGGGCATCCGCGCCGTCGTGGCGCTACCCGCCGAACTGGTGCGCGCGGTCAACGCCCCGGCCGGCCGGCCCACCCCGACCGGTGCGACTGCCGCCGCTCCGACTGCCGTCCGTCCCGCCCCCGTCACGGCGAAATCCGCCGTTGCCGCCGCGGCCACTGCTGCGAAGACCTCGGCCGGCGCCAAGCACGCCCGTCCCGTGCCCGCCCCGACCGCCGCCACACCCCGCGAGGACGACTGGGCGTCCTTCCGCGGTCGCACGGTCGAACCCGCCCCGACCGCCCCCTCGGCGTTCGGCGGGTTCGTCGCACCACCCGCACCGGCCTCCGCGACCGGCGCACCCCGCCCCACCGCCAACGGGGCGACCTCGGCCAACGGGGTCGCCGCCCGCGGAACCGTCCCCGACGGGACGACCTCCGGAACCGGCGCACCGACCTCCGCGAACGGTGCGCCGGCTCCCGCGCACGGATCGCCGACCCCGGCGACACCCCGACCCGGATCGACGTGGTTCACCGGCCCGCGGGTTCCCCCGGCACCAGGTTCACCCGTGTCCTCGGAACCCTCACGCCACCGAGCCGTTGAACAGGGGGACCCCGGGCACGTGCCGGTGCCCGGGCAAGGGCTTCAGGGGGAGGCTCCGGTGCAGGAGGACAACGCGGAACTGCCCAAGCGGCGGCCGCGCTCGAACCTGGTCGCCGAACGGCCGGGCGCACCCGACGCGGTGGCACCCGTCCGGCGGGATCCGAACGCGACACGCGGATTCCTGGCGAGCTACCAGACCGGCGTCCGGCAAGGTGTGAAGGACTCCGGTGAGAACCGAACGGGGCGGGAGAGCACAACATGAGCGGGCAGAGGTCACGGCAGGTGGACCGGTTCGGCTGGCTGGTGAGCAACTTCGCCGAACGGGTGCCCGGTGTCGCCCATGCCGTGGTGATCTCCGTGGACGGCTTGCTGCTCACCGCGTCCAACGGTCTGCCCGAGGACCGGGCGGAGCAGCTGTCCGCGATCGCGGCGGGGGTCGCCAGCCTCACCGAGTCGGCCGCGCGCTGCTTCGACGGCGGCGGCGTGCTGCGCTCGGTGATCGAGATGCAGTACGGCATCATGCTGCTGATGTCGATCAGGGACGGTTCCTGCCTGGCGGTGCTGGCCGCGCCGGACGCCGACGTCGGCCAGGTGGCCTACGAGATGACCGTGGTGGTGGAACAGGTGGGACAGCTGCTCACCCCCGAGCTGCGCGCGCAGCTGCACGGGGCGAAACGGATGATGGCCCGCCCGTCGGCGTGAGGTGGTCATGAGCCAGGACGACGAGCCCGTCGAGCAGACGTTCGCCGATCTGCTCAACGGTTTCAGCCTGGGCTCCGGGTCCGGCCGGCGCAGGGCGGAACGCCGCCCGGAGCCGGACCCGGAGGACCAGCCGACCCGTCCGCACCAGGCATTCCAGGACGAGGAGGCGGACTTCGGCTTCCCGCGCGAGGAGGCTGCGTCGATCGTGCGGGCCTACTCGTGGACGGGCGGCCGGACCACGTCGTCGCTCCAGCTGGAGGTCGAGACGCTCGTCTCGGCGGTCGGCCGGGACCAGCCGGGCGCCCTGGAGTCGGAGTACCACGAGGTCATCGGCCTGGTGGACCACCCGCGCTCGGTCGCGGAGGTCGCCGCCCTGCTCCGGCTGCCGCTGGGCGTGGCCAAGGTCCTGCTGGGCGACATGGCCGAACGCGGCCTGATCGACGTGCACGAGTCCGCGTCCGCCGACGGCGAACAACCCGATCTCGGCCTCATGGAGCGCGTGTTGGCCGGCCTCCGGCGCCTCTGACTGCCTACTATGGCTTCAGTGTCGACCGAAGCAGGGGGTGGGACGGGTGGGCGTCGGACGCGAGACCCGGCTGTCAGCGTGGATCGAGCGGTTCGCCGCGCACTTCGCCGAGGAGGGCATCCCGCTGATCGGCGGTCGCATCCTCGGCTACCTGCTGGTGTGCCTGCCGTCCGAGCGGACGGCCGCGGAGCTGTCCCAGGAGTTGGAGGCGTCCAGCGGCTCGATCTCCACGAACCTGAAGTTCCTGGTCAACGAGGGCCTGGTGACCAAGCGCACGCGGCGCGGCCGGCAGGCGGCGCAGTACCGGATCAACGAGAAGAAGTGGGCCGACCTCGTGCAGCGCAAGCTGGACGCCCTGATCAGCGTCCGCGAGCTGACCGAGTCGGGGATGCGCCTGCTGAGCGGTGACCCGGAGCGCGCGCTGCGCCTGCGGACCGTGGACGACCTCTACACGTGGCTGGCGACCGAGCTGCCGGCCGTCTGGGACCGCAGGCCCACCTCGTCCAGGTGAGGCCGGACGCGGGTGGCGGTCCACAGGTTGGCGGTCGCGATGACGACGACCCCGGCCCCCAGCACGTGGACCGACACCAGCACCTCGGGCACGCCGGTCCAGTACTGCACCATGCCGACCGCCCCCTGCGCGAGCACCGCCGCCACGAGGACCAGGTAGGCCCGCCGCGCGTGGCGACCGAGCACGAACCCCAGCGCCACCACCATGCCGAGGAACAGGAACAGCAGGTCGGCGTGGACCTGGGCCAGCACCGGCACCGGCAGTCCCAGCCGAGGGGTCGCCGAGTCGCCCGCGTGCGGTCCGGCGGCCGTGACGAACGTCCCGGCCAGCATCAGCAGCCCCAGCACCGCGGCCTGCACGACCTGCAGCCGCATGGCGTTCCGGGAGACCACCGGCACCGCCGGCAGGTCGCCCTCCCGCAACGAGGCGACGAGCAGCACGGCCGCCCACACCAGCACCATGGACACCAGCATGTGGATGCTGACCGTCCACCACAGCAGTCCGGTCAGCACCAGCGACCCGCCGATGACGGCCTGCAGCACCACGCCGCCGAACTGGATCAACGCCAGCTTGAGCACGCGGGCCCGTCGGGGCCGGTCGTACCACGCCGACAGCACGCAGAGCGCGGCGATGATGCCGACCACGCCGGTCAGCGTCCGGTTGCCGAACTCGACCCACTGGTGCAGCGGTGCGACCTCGGGGTGTTCGACCGGGACCAGGCTCCCGGCGACGCACTCGGGCCAGGTGGGGCATCCCAGGCCGGACCCGGTGACCCGCACCACGGACCCGGTGACCGCGATCCCCGCCTCGGCGATCACCACCGCGATGGCGAACGCGCGCTGGAGCCTGACGAGCGGACCGGTGAACCAGTTGGGCACGGCTACCGATGGTAAGTACCGCTTCCTGAGAGGACTCGGGCGGGTCTAGCCGAGCTTGGTGGTCCGCGAGGCGAGCGTGCCCGCCGCCACACCCCACGCGATCAACACCAGCACCGGCCGGACCCCCGGCGCGCTGCCGTCGACGAGGGCGCTCTGCAACCCCTCCGCCAGCGCGGCCGAGGGCAGCAGTTCGACCACCGTCACCAGCCAGGAGGGCAGGCCGTCCACGCCGAGCGCCACCCCGCCGACCAGCAGCAGCAGGAACCACGCGATGTTGGCCAGCGCCAACACGATCTCGGCCCGCAGCGCCCCGCCGAGGAGCACGCCCAACGCGCCGAACGACAACGTGCCCAGCACCAGCAGCACGACGGCCCACAGGGCACCCGCTGCCGTGGGCGGCTGCCAGCCCAGCAGCAGCGCGGTCACGCACAGGATCACCACCTGCACCGCGACCACGGCGAACCCGGCGGCGACGCGTCCCGCCACCAGCAGCCAGCGCGGCAACGCGGTGGCGGCCAGCCGCTTCAACACCCCGTACCGCCGGTCGAACCCCAACGCGATGGCCTGCCCGGTGAACGCGGACGAGATCACCGCCAGCGCGAGGATCCGCGCCACCGCCGACCCGACGCGGGGCTCCGGCATCGGCACCACCGACATCAGGCTCAACGCCACCAGCAGCGCGACCGGGATCAGCACGGTCAGCAGGACCTGCTCGCCGTTGCGCAGGGTCAGCACGGCTTCGGTGCGGGTCTGCGCCCACAGCATCCGTCCCAGCCGGCCCCGTCCGGGTGCCGGTGTGAACGTGCCGGGTGCGAAGCCGCTCACGACCGCAACTCCCGTCCCGTCAGATCGAGGAACACGTCCTCGAGACTGCGCCGTGCCACCGTCAGCTCCTCCGCCAGCACCCCCTGCTGGGCGCACCACGACGTCACCGTGGACACCACCTGGGGGTCGATCCGTCCCTGCACCAGGTACGTGCCGCGGGACGCCTCGCGCACGCGCAGCCCCTCCGGCAGGGCTCCGGTCAGCAACGACAGGTCCAACCCGGGTCGGGCGCGGAACCGCAGCTGCTGGTCGTCGGCGTGTGGCGAGGTCAGCTCCGCGGGCGTGCCGGCGGCGACGACCCGGCCGCCGTCCATGATCACCACGGCGTCGGCCAGCGCCTCGGCCTCGTCCATCAGGTGCGTGGTGAGCAGCACGCTCACCCCGTCCGACCGCAGCGCGCCGACCAGCTCCCACACCAGGCGCCGCGCCTGCGGGTCCATGCCGGCCGTCGGCTCGTCGAGGAACACCAGCTCTGGTCGCCCGACCAGCGCGCAGGCCAGCGACAGCCGTTGCTGCTGCCCGCCGGACAACCGCTTGTAGGGGGTGCGGCCCACCCCGGAGAGCCCCAGCACGTCCAACAGCCAAGCCGGGTCCAACGGCCGCGCCGCGCAGGCGGCCACCAGCCGCAGCATCTCGTCGGCCCGCACGCCGGGATACCCGCCGCCGCCCTGCGGCATCACGCCGACCCGGGCGCGCAGGTCCGGCGAACGCGGGTCCGATCCCAGCACCCGCACCGAACCGCCGTCGGCGCGCCGGAACCCCTCGCACACCTCGACGGTGGTCGTCTTGCCGGCCCCGTTGGGTCCGAGCAGGGCCAGCACGGAGCCTCGCTCGACGACCAGGTCGAGCCCGTCCACCGCGACCACGGAGCCGTATTTCTTGACCAGCCCCGACACTTCCACGGCGGGTTGTCGGGGACGCGAGCTCACGACGGCAGAGCCTAAGGTGTGCCTCCCCCGGGCCCGGTGGTGGGGTCAGCCCCACCCCTCCGGTCGGGGACACCTCAGGGTTGCCTAGGGGGCAATCCGGATAGTTTCCGACCCCGTTCGGCGGACAGGATTTCCCCGTGACGGAGATACGGGGGAAAAGACCGGCGGCGGTGCTGCCGCTGGCTGTTGCGGGCCTTGTCCTGTCGCTGTTCCCGATTGTTTACCTGCACGTGGCGTCGGTCGGCGAGCTTAGCCCGATCAGCCACACCATCAGCGATTACATCTTCGTCGCCAACGGCAGCGGGCTGCTGGCGGTCACCGCGCTGTCGCTCGCCGCGGCCTCCGTCGCGCTCCTCGCGGTCCTGGTCCGACGCGGTCTGCCCAGGCGGGGACCGGCCACCGTGCTGATGGGCCTGTGGGCCGCCGGCCTCACCGTGGCCGCCGTGTTCCCCACCGACCCGACCGGGACGCCCACCTCGTTCTCCGGCGCGGTGCACCGCTACGCGGGGGCCGTGATGTTCGCGAGCCTGCCGCTCGCGGGTTGGCTGATTTCCCGTCGGTTCATTTCCAGTACTTCGGTGCGTCGTTTTTCGGTCGCCGCGGGGATCACCTCGGTGGCATTCATGGTGAGCCACGTGACGCTCACCTACCAGGGGGCCGTGCTGCTCGGTCTTTTCGAACGCGTGCTGTTCGCCCTGCTCTACGGCCTGCTGTTCGCGCTGGCCGCCGCCGTCGCCCGACGGGAGGCCCGGTCGTGACCTGGCTCGCGATCCTGCTCGCCGTGGTGGGCGCCGCGTTCTTCGCGTTCGCGGCACGCCTCCAGCACGACGCCGTCAGCGCCACCGAGGGCACCTTGCACGTGCTCGACCTGCTGCGCCGCCCCCGCTGGCTGGCCGGTCTGGTGCTGCTCGTCGTCGGTGCCGGGGTGCACGCGGTGGCGCTGGGCATGGCGCCGCTGAGCGTCGTGCAGCCCGTCGGCGTCCTCGCGATCGGCATCACCGCCGTGCTCGACGGCCGCCGCCGCGAGCTGCCGGCCGTGGCGCTGACCACGTTCGCGGTCGGCGCGTTCGTGTTCCTCGCGGCGGGCAGCGCCACGGCCACCCCGGTCGGGCCGGACGCCGAGCTGAACGCCGGCCTGCTCGTGCTCGGCCTGATCGCCGCTCCCGGCCTGCTCGGCACCCTCGCGACCAAGCCGGCCCTGCGGGCGCTGGGCTTCGGCGCGGCGGGCGGTGTCGCCTACGGCTACGTCTCGGTGCTCATGCGCTCGGTGTCCCAGGACGTCCAGCAGGGCGCGGTCGACCTGACCACCGGGCTCTCGGCGGCGGGCATCGCCGTCGCCCTGCTCGTCGGCGGCTGGTTCATCCAGCACGCCTATGCCAGTGGGCCGCCGCACCTGGCGGTGGCCTGCCTCACCGTGGTCGACCCGCTCGTCGCCGTCGGCATCGGCGCGGGGCTGCTCGGCGAGGCCACCCGGACCACCGGGCCCGTCGCCCTGGCCGAACTGGCCTGCGCCGCCGTCGCGATCGGCGGCGTGGCGGTGCTGGCCCGCAAGCAAGACCTTCCTGCACCCACCAGATCGGAGAACACAGTGAACGACGGACGCGCCATGCGGATCGTGATCGCCGCGGAGACGTTCCCCCCGGACGTCAACGGCGCGGCCCGGTTCGCCCACCGGCTGGCCGCCGGCCTCGCCGGCCGTGACCACGACGTGCACGTGATCGCCGTCGACCCGGACGGCAAGGCCCGCACCGAGCACGTCGACGGCATCACCGTCCACCGGCTGCGGTCGCACCGGACGCCGTTCCACCGCACGTTCCGGGTGGGCCTGCCGTGGCAGGTGGGCAAGGACGTGCGGGCGCTGCTCACCGACCTGAAGCCGGACCTGGTGCACGTCCAGGCGCACTTCGTGGTCGGCCGGTACGTGCTGCGGCAGGCGGCGGAGATGGGCATCCCGACGGTGGCCACCAACCACTTCATGCCGGAGAACCTGTTCGGCCACGCGCACGTCCCGGCGTGGTTGCAGGGCGTTGCGTCCCGCTGGGCGTGGCGCGACCTGACGCGGGTGTTCGGCCTGGCCGACGTGGTCACCGCCCCGACCCCGCGCGCCGTGCGGCTGCTGCACGACAACGGGTTCCCGGCCCGCGCGATCCCGGTCTCGTGCGGCATCGACATCGACCGCTACCGCCTGCGCAGGCAGGTCCGCACCAATGACGCGCCGACCGTGCTGTTCGTGGGCCGGCTGGACGAGGAGAAGCGGGTCGACGAACTGCTCCGCGCGGTGGCCCTGGTGCCCCGGCTGCACGCCGACATCGTGGGCGACGGCTCGTGCCGCGCCGAGTGGGAGCTGCTGGCCCGCGACCTCGGCATCGGCGACCGCGTCCGCTTCCGGGGTTTCGTGGGCGAGGAGGAGCTGCTGGACGCCTACACCGGCGCGGACCTGTTCTGCATGCCCGGCATCGCCGAGTTGCAGAGCCTGGCCACCATGGAGGCGATGGCCGCCGGCAAGCCCGTCGTGGTCGCCGACGCCATGGCCCTGCCGCACCTGTGCAGGCCCGGCCGCAACGGCTGGCTGTTCACCCCCGGCGACGTGTCCGGCCTGGCGGACCGCCTGCACTCGGTCATCTCCGACCCGTCGGTCACCGCGCGGATGGGGGCGGCCAGCAGTGAGCTGATCGCGTCGCACGCCATCGAGTCCACCCTGGAGACCTTCGAGTCGCTGTACGCGCGGGCGATGGGCCTGCCCGTCGTCACCCGGCCCGCCGCACTGGCGGCCTGAGCCCGGACGGCCGCCTGTCGCGGGTCGACGCCTTCCGGTCGCTGCCGGCCGCCCGTCGTCCCCCCGGCACCGCCCGCCGGTCGTCGTCCCGCTAGTCGTCGTCCACCCCGGTGGCCTGCACCCGCGCGATCCGTCGCGCGACCCGCAGCCCACCGGGGCCCAGCACGGGCTTGCCGGCACCGTCCAAAGTGGTCAGGAACCGGAACAGCATGGCGTGGGCTTCCAACCGCTTGAGCAGACCACCGGCCACGTCACCGCCGAAGTCCACGAACGACGCCTGCTCCACCAGGTTGCGCGCGATGCGCCGCCGGGCCTTCAACGGCACCCACCACGTGGTCACCAGCAGCAGCACCAGCCCGAACGACAGCGCGGTCGCCAGCACCGCCTCCCAGCCCACGAACCGCAGCGTGAACACCTGCACCGCCGCCGCGACCACCAGCAGCACCGATCCGTACACGGCGGCCCACCCGGCGGTCGCGGCGGCCGGGGGTTCGGCGTGCTCGGTGCCCCACACGCCGTCGACCTGGCGCCAGCGCTGCAACGACCGCCCCAACCGCAGCGACACCACGACGCCGAACAGGATCGCCACACCCGTGCCGACCACCACCGAGGTCGCGTCCACGTCGTAGAGCCGGTACCGCACCACGGCCCAGATCCCGCCCACGATCAGCGCGACGACCAGCAGCCGCGACAACAACCGGGGCCGCAGCCGGATCTTCTTCAGCACCGCCAACGGAGTCCCGACCGGTGCGGGCAGGCTGCCGAGCACCAGCAGCCCCACCACCACGAGCACCACACCGCCCAAGGCGACCATCCCGGTCACCGCCGACTCCTCGGTGTCACCCGCCGCCATCGCGATCCGCGCGCGGTCGACCGCGACCGCCACCAACGGGATCACCGGTGCCAGCAGCACCAACCCGTGCAGCAGGGTGCCCGAGCGCAGTGCGGCGTAACCGAAAGCGGCCAGCAGCGTGCCACTGCCGAACGCCGCCGCCGGCCCCACCGCCCACGGCGGCAACAGGTCGAACAGCGCCAGCACCAGCAGCGCCCCGCCGAGCGCGAACCCCAGCAGCCCCAGGAACTGCGCGAGCTGCCCGCCGCGGGTCAACCCGGTGATCGTCCAGTACGGCAGCAGCGCCGCCCCGCGCAACGCCCGCGTCAACGGCTTCGCCGGGCCCAGCCCGGACTTCTCGCTGTCCGCCACGGTGATCGCCACCGCCGCGGCCGTCGCCGCGGTCCGGATCACCTGGTCGCTGGACGCCTCCTGGGACAGCGGCTCGCGCCCGATGCCGGCCCGGTCGAACGCGCTGAGCGCCTCCACCCCGATCTCGATCCGCTCGGCGTCGGTGCGCACCGGCAGCTTCGCCAGCAGCGCCGCCTGCTCCTCCAGGAACAGCTCGCCGCGCGACCGCCGGTCGGCGCCCTCGTTGCGGTCGGCCAGGATCGCCGCGCGCAGCGCGGGCAGCTCCTCGCAGATGATCCGCACGTGCAGGCCCCACGCGGCCAGCTCCGCCAACGCCTGGCAGGTCGGCGGGTGGTCGCCGTCCGGGTCGGCGTAGACCGCCGCGAGTTCGTCCACCGCCCGCTGCACGTACGGCGCGAGCTTCGCCGGCACCCCGTCGCCGAACAGCTTGTTCACCAGGTCGTTCACCCGGTTTTGGGCCCGTTCCTCCGGGGAGGAGCCGCCGTTCGGGGTGAGCCGGTCGATGCGCAGCAACCGCTTCGGGTCGAACACGACCTTGCACAGCATGGTCGCGCCGTCCAGCCGCCCCCAGATCCAGTCGTTCACCCGCCACGACCGCTTCAGGAACCCGGAGAACCGGCTCAGCGACGCCCCACCGGCCTTGTCGTCGGGCGTCACGCTGTAGTCGGCGAACGCGTTGCGCGTCTGCAGGCTGATCTGCACCAGGTCCACCGCCTGGTCGGTGCCGCCGCGCGAGTCGTCGGCCAGGCACGTCGCCGCGACCTCCAGCGCGAGCACCCGCGACAGCCACAGGTCGTTGCCCAGCAGCTCGGCCGCGGTCTCGCCCTCGGTGCGCGGCTCGGCCAGCAGCTTGCGCCACGATCGCAGCCCGGCCATCTTCACCCGGTCGTCGTCGAGTTGCTCCAGCACGTCCCGGGCGTCGCCGAGGATGCCGCTGATCCGCTCCACCTGGGTGCGCACCCGCTGCCCGACGCCGTCGGGCGACAGCATCCCGGCCGCGAACGCCTCCACCCGCTGCTCCCAGTACTCCTGGTTGAGGGCCTGCTGCCGGTTGGTCGTCCACTGGCTGTCCAGCTCGATCCGCAACGCCCGCAGCTCGGCCCGCAGCTGGTAGAGGTTGGTCCGGGCGTGGGCCAGCCGGCCGCCGTCGGCGAGGTTCTCCGGCACCACCCAGACCAGCCGCTTGAGCAGGTCCATCGCGGCGGACGCGAGGCGGTCGGCCATCGCGATGCCCCACGGCCAGCCCGCCTCGGGCAGCGCGGCCGGCTGGCACCGGGTCGGCACGTAGGGCAGGACGCCCCACTTGGCCAGGTGCGACCGCTGAGCCGCCTCGGCCGCCGCCCGGACCCGTTCGAAGGTCCACCCGGCCGCGTTCGCCCCCGGCACTTCGAACTGGCGCGTGGTGACGTCACGCGCCGCGTGCCGGATGCGCACGTCCTCGTAGTGGTCGTGCAGGGTCGCGGCCAGCGCGTACAGCTTCTCGGTCACCGAACCGCCCGCGGCGAGTCGGTCGAGCAGCGCACTGCGCCCACCGCGCCGCGAGGCCGCCAACCGGTTGTGCTCCTCGATCCGCTCCACGTACGTGCGACCGCTCTGGCTGGTCAGCGCGCCGAGCAGCTTCGCGCCGGTGCCGATGGTGCTGGGCAGCGCGCCGTCGGCCGGCGCGGTCGGCTCGGTCCTGGACTCGGGGGCGTGCGGGAACACCAGCAGCATCACCCGCCGCACCGGCCCCTCGGCGGGCATCCGGTCGATGGCCTCCAGCGCCTCCTTGGTCGGCGTGTTGACGAGCACACCGCCGTCCACGGCATACCGGGACCGGTTGTCCGTGCCGTTCGCCCAGGACGCGACCTCGGCCATGTTCGGCCGCTCGCCGTCGGCGGCTTCGGGGGTGACCGGCACGTAGGACGGCTCGAACGCGAACGGGAACGAGGCGGACGACCGCGCCGCCAACGCCATCCGGTCGACCAGGGTCGGCAACCGCTCGGCGGTGAAGTCGTCCCGGCCGGTCGGATCACGGCGGAACGAGAAGCTGCCCTGGTGGGAGGACTGGACCAGGGCCTGGCCGAGGTCGTCGTGGGTGACCGTCGGGACGCCCGCGAGCAGGGTGGTGGTGATCCGCAGGTCGACGGGCCGTTCGTGCGGGGCGGTGGGGGAGAAGTCGGTGGTCAGCCGGTCCAGCGCCTCCCGGAGCCGGGGCAGGAAGAACTCGTCGCCCTTGAGCAGGGACACCGGCGACCCCCGGAACGGCGTCCGCAGCAACTGCTCCATCCGCCCCTGCTCGGCCCACAGATCCCGCAACCGCTCCAACTTGGCGTTCGCGTTGACCTGCGACAGCGCCAGCGCCGCCCCGTTGATGCCACCCGCCGAGGTACCCGTGATGACATCGGCGCGGGCCGTGCTGCCGACCGCGCCGAGGATGTCGGCGTACGCACCGTCGCCCCTGGTCAGCCGGTCCAGCTCGAGCACCACCCCGCCCATCCACACGGCGAGGCTGACACCGCCGTTGAGCACGACGGCGAACCGGATCTGCTCCTGCGGCACCTCGGCCATCACACGCTCCTCCCCGGACGTGGTCCGGCGGATCCTCCCAGGTACCGGTAAGTCGCCCACCGGTAGCAACGGGTTACGCCCCGAACGGGTTACGTCCGCACGGGTCGTAGTGACGCCTGCGACCTCCCGGTCGAAGCCCCGGCATGGTGCGCCGCCACTGCGCGCACCCATGCCGGGTGCCGGCAGCGCCGAACCGCCCACGACGGCGGAACGGCCGGGCCTACCCTGATCCGGCCACGGCCGGACACCACGGCGAACGACCGCCGCCGCCCGGCCCGGACGCGTGTGCGGCCCCGTTCGAACCTGCGCCCAAGCCCCGCCCGGACACGCGTCGAGCACCAAACACGCGTCGAGCACCGGACAGGCCGGGAACTACGCGGCGTCGGGCAGGGGGTCGCGGCGGATCAGCGGCATGACCTGCCTGCGCGCCACGAACAGGCACAGGGAGAACGCCACCACGGCGGCCACGACGGCCTGCGGGACGATGTAGGCGCGACCGTCGAAAGCCGAGCCGGTGGGCGGCAGGATCACCGCGATGAACGCACTGGCGCTCATCGCGAAGAGCCGGAACCGCTTCGCCAGCACCGCCGTCGCCAGCGGCAGCGCCGCCCACAGCACGTACCAGGGCTGGAGCACCGGCCCCAGCACCAGCACCGCGCCCAGGCCCGCGCCCAGCCCGTTGACCGCCTTGATCCGCCCCTTGAACGCCTTCCACAGCAGGATCCCGGCGATCACCACCGACACCGCCTGCGTCACCAGCCGCATCAGGGCGATCATCGAATCGGTGTGGTTGCCCAGCCCGAGCAGCAGCCCGAGCCCCCCGCCCATGAACCCCATCGCGGTCGGCGGCGACATCCAGGACTTCACCGTCCCGGCCACGTTCAGCGTCTCGATCCACCCGAACCCGAGCCCGGTCCCCAGGCAGGTGGCCACCATCACCACCCCGGACACCGCGGCCAGCAGCACGGCCGCCTTCAGCAGGTCCAGGAACGACCCGCCCATCCGCCGGGCGATCATCACCCCGAGGAACCCCAGCGCCAGCGCGGCCGGGATCTTCACCGCCGCGCCGAACGTGATCATCGTCGCGCCCAGCGCGATCCACAGCAGCTCTTCGCGCGTCATCGGCGACCCGGTCGCGGTCGGCATCCTGCGCAGCGCCAACTCCAGCCCCACCAGCATCAGGCCGATCGCCAGCCCCTCGTTGTGCACGCCCACCACCAGGTGGAACAGCACCAGCGGGTTCGCCGCGCCCAACCACAGCGCGCTGACCGGCGGCACGCCGAACCGCCGGGCCAGCCGGGGCAGCGCCCACACGATCATCGCCAGCCCGACCAGCACCAGCATCCGGTGCAGGAAGACCCCCGGCAGGACGCTGTCCCCCGTCACCATCGAGATGACCCGCCCCATGGCCAGGAACAGCGGCCCGTAGGGTGCGGGCGTCTCGCGCCAGATGTTGGGCACGTTCGTGGTCAGCGGGTGGTCCACGCCCAGCGCCGACTGGGGGCCGAGCTCGTACGGGTCCTGCCCGTTGGCCGCGATCTGCGACTGCGCCAGGTAGCTGTACACGTCACGGCTGAACATGGGCAGGACGAACACCAGCGGGGTGATCCACATCAGCAGCGTGCGGTCCAGCTGGCTGCGCGACACCAGCCGCGGTCGCCCCGGCCGGGCGAAGCGCCCCAGCCAGAGCCAGGCCGACACCACCAGGAAGACCCCGGTCCACACGACGGCCATCGCCGCGCTCGGCATCCGGGCGAACAGCCCCAGCACCGGCGTGCCGGGCAACGGGCTGAACACCGGCGCCGCGCCCGCCCCGAGGGATCCCACGAACATCAGCAGCGCGCCCACCGTGCCCCAGCGGCGGATGATGTCCAGCTGCCGCCGTTCGGGGGCGTCGAGCGGCGCTGCCTCGGCTATCCCGTCCCGGTTCGCCATCACCAATCCGCCCACCGTCACGCCCGAAGGGTAGCGACCGGTCGCGCGCGTGAGTCGGGTCACCCGAACGGGCCGATCTTTGCGAGCGCCGCCGAAATAGGCAACACTAGTGTTGTGAAAAACGACGGGACCGACCACACCGCTGTGCCCGCCGGGCACGACGGGCGGACCCGGCACGCCGTCGCACGCCTGCTGCTGGAGCAGGGACCGGTCACCGCGGCCTCGGTCGCGGAGCAGCTCGGTCTCAGCCCCACGGCGGTCCGGCGGCACATAGACGCGCTGGTGGCCGACGGCGAGGCGATCAGCAGGGAGGCCCCGCGCCGGGGCCAGCGCGGCCGGGGTCGCCCGGCCAAGCTCTTCCTGCTGACCGAGCAGGGGCGGGCCCGCTTCGGGCACGCCTACGACGACCTCGCCGTGGCCGCGCTCCGGTTCCTCGCCGAACAGGGCGGGGAGGAGGCGGTACGGGCCTTCGCGGAGCGTCGCGTGTCGGCTTTCGTCGACCAGCACCGGGCCGCCATCCTGGCCCAGGCCGACTCCGCCGAGCGGGCCAAGGCCCTGGCGGTGGCGTTGACCCGGGAGGGCTACGCTGCTTCGGCGCGGCACGTGGGGGCAGGCGAGCAGCTGTGCCAGCACCTGTGCCCCGTCGCGCACGTCGCCGCCGAGTTCCCGCAGCTGTGCGAGACCGAGACGGCGGCGTTCGCCGACCTGCTCGGCACGCACGTACAGCGCCTGGCCACCATCGCCCGCGGCGATGCCGTGTGCACGACGCACATCCCGAACACACCCCGGATCACGGTCGGCCCAGCCGACGATCTGACTTCAGACGGAGGGGAGCCCGCATGACTGCCGCTGCCGAGCAGCGCACCACCACCGCCCCGCTCACCCAGGAAGAAACCCTGGCGAGCATCGGCAACTACGAGTTCGGCTGGTCCGACTCGGACGTGGCAGGCGCGAGCGCCCGTCGGGGCCTGAACGAGGACGTCGTTCGGGACATCTCGACGAAGAAGGGCGAGCCCGAGTGGATGCTCGAGTTCCGGCTCAAGGCGCTGCGGCTGTACGACCGCAAGCCCATGCCGACCTGGGGCTCCGACCTGTCGGGCATCGACTTCGACAACATCAAGTACTTCGTCCGGTCGACCGAGAAGCAGGCCGCGACCTGGGACGACCTGCCCGACGACATCAAGAACACCTACGACAAGCTGGGCATCCCGGAGGCGGAGAAGCAGCGCCTGGTCTCCGGTGTCGCCGCCCAGTACGAGTCCGAGGTCGTCTACCACAAGATCCGCGAGGACCTCGAGGAGCAGGGCGTCATCTTCCTGGACACCGACACGGCGCTCAAGGAGCACCCGGAGCTGTTCAAGGAGTACTTCGGCTCGGTCATCCCCTCGGGTGACAACAAGTTCTCCGCGCTGAACTCCGCGGTGTGGTCCGGCGGCTCGTTCATCTACGTGCCCAAGGGCGTCCACGTGGACATCCCGCTGCAGGCCTACTTCCGGATCAACACCGAGAACATGGGCCAGTTCGAGCGCACGCTGATCATCGTCGACGAGGGTGCCTACGTGCACTACGTCGAGGGCTGCACCGCCCCGATCTACTCCTCGGACTCGCTGCACTCGGCGGTCGTGGAGATCATCGTGAAGAAGGGCGGCCGCTGCCGCTACACGACCATCCAGAACTGGTCGAACAACGTCTACAACCTGGTCACCAAGCGCGCGAAGGCCGAAGCGGGCGCGACCATGGAGTGGATCGACGGCAACATCGGCTCCAAGGTCACCATGAAGTACCCGGCCGTGTTCCTGATGGGCGAGCACGCCAAGGGCGAGGTCCTCTCGATCGCGTTCGCGGGCGAGGGCCAGCACCAGGACGCCGGCGCGAAGATGGTGCACATGGCGCCGTACACGTCGTCGACCATCGTGTCGAAGTCGGTGGCGCGCGGCGGTGGCCGCACCTCCTACCGCGGCCTGGTCCAGGTCAACAAGCGGGCGCACCACTCGAAGTCCACGGTGAAGTGCGACGCGCTGCTGGTCGACACGATCAGCCGGTCGGACACGTACCCGTACGTGGACGTCCGCGAGGACGACGTGTCGATGGGCCACGAGGCGACCGTCTCGAAGGTGTCCGAGGACCAGCTGTTCTACCTGATGTCGCGGGGCCTGAACGAGGACGAGGCCATGGCGATGATCGTGCGCGGGTTCGTCGAGCCCATCGCGCGGGAACTCCCCATGGAGTACGCCCTCGAGCTGAACCGCCTGATCGAGCTGCAGATGGAAGGGGCCGTCGGCTGACATGGCCGTCACCACTCAAGACCAGCAACACGGCCTGACGGCCCACTCGCACGGCGGTGGCCAGGAGAAGGGCCACCGCCGGGTGGCCTCCCGCGCGGACCACTTCACGTCGTTCGACGTGAACGCGTTCGAGGTGCCCGGCGGCCGTGAGGAGATCTGGCGCTTCACGCCCATGAAGCGCCTGGCGAACCTGCACAACGGCGCCGCCGCGACCGCCTCGGTCACGGTCGAGGTCATGGCCGCCGACGGCGTCCGCGTGGAGACCGTGGCCAGGGGCGACGAGCGCCTGGGCGTCGCGGGCACGCCGGGCGACCGGATCGCGGCGCAGGCGTGGACCTCGTTCACCGAGGCCACCGTCGTGACGCTGCCGAAGGACACCAAGGTCGAGCCGACCACCGTCACGGTGACCGGCGCGGGCGAGGGCCAGGTCGCCTACGGGCACCTGCAGATCCGGGCCGAGCAGTTCGCCGAGGCCGTCGTGGTCCTGGACCACCGGGGCTCCGGCGTGTACGCGGACAACGTGGAGTTCGTGGTCGGCGACGGCGCGCACCTGACCGTGGTCGCCGTCCAGGACTGGGCCGACGACGCGGTGCACGTGTCGTCGCACCACGCCCGGCTGGGCCGCGACGCCACGTTCAAGCACACCGTCATCACCCTGGGCGGCGACCTGGTCCGGCTCACCCCGGTGGTCACCTACACCGGGCGCGGCGGCGACGCCGAGCTGCTGGGCCTGTACTTCGCCGACGCCGGGCAGCACTTGGAGCACCGCACGTTCGTGGACCACGCGGTGTCCAACTGCCGCAGCAACGTGGTCTACAAGGGCGCGTTGCAGGGCGAGGACGCGCACACCGTGTGGATCGGCGACGTGCTGATCCGGGCGGCGGCCGAGGGCACCGAGACGTTCGAGCTGAACCGCAACCTGGTGCTCACCGACGGCGCGCGCGCCGACTCGGTGCCCAACCTGGAGATCGAGACCGGCGAGATCGAGGGCGCGGGCCACGCCAGCGCCACCGGCCGGTTCGACGACGAGCAGCTGTTCTACCTCCAGGCGCGCGGCATCCCGGAGGAGCAGGCGCGCCGGCTGGTCGTGCGCGGCTTCTTCCACGAGATCCTGCTCAAGATCGCCGTGCCCGAGGTCCGCGAGCGCCTGGAAGCCGCGATCGAGGCGGAGCTGGAGGCGGTGGGAGCGTGACGTCGTCCCAGCGGAAGCACGGCGCGGAGCAGCCGGCGCGGGCGTCCCGGCGCGGGCGCCGCACGGACGGCCGTCCCGGCGGAGGCACGGCATGAACCGGGTGTGCTCGCTGGCCGACCTGGACGACCGCAAGCCGGTCGCGTACCAGGTCGGCGACGAGTACACCCCGGTGGTGCTCGTCCGCGACGGCGAGACCGTGCACGCGCTGCGCGACCTGTGCACGCACGCCGAGGTCGCGCTGTCCGAGGGCGAGGTGACCCGCAAGGGCATCGAGTGCTGGCTGCACGGGTCGTGCTTCGACCTGCGCACCGGCCGCCCCTCCTCCCCGCCCGCGACCGAACCGGTCGACGTCTTCGCCGTCGACATCCGGGACGGCGACATCTACGTCGACGTCACCGCCACCACGAACTGACTTCCCGCCCCACCAGGAGAACTGAGCACCGAAATGGCCACTCTGGAGATCAAGGACCTGCACGTCTCGGTCACCACCGACGAGGCGTCCAAGGAGATCCTCAAGGGCGTCGACCTGACCATCAAGGCCGGCGAGACGCACGCGATCATGGGTCCGAACGGCTCGGGCAAGTCCACCCTGTCCTACGCCGTCGCCGGTCACCCCAAGTACACCGTCACCTCCGGCAGCGTGCTGCTGGACGGCGAGGACGTGCTGGAGATGAGCGTGGACGAGCGCGCCCGCGCGGGTCTCTTCCTCGCCATGCAGTACCCGGTGGAGGTGCCCGGCGTCTCCATGACGAACTTCCTGCGCACCGCCGCCACCGCCGTCCGCGGCGAGGCCCCGAACCTGCGGCACTGGGTGAAGGAGGTCAAGGGCGCGATGGCCGACCTGGACATCGACCCCACCTTCGGCGAGCGCTCGGTCAACGAGGGCTTCTCCGGCGGTGAGAAGAAGCGCCACGAGATCCTCCAGCTGGGCCTGCTCAAGCCGAAGATCGCGATCCTGGACGAGACCGACTCCGGCCTGGACGTCGACGCGCTGCGCGTGGTGTCGGCGGGTGTGAACAAGTTCAAGGAGTCCGGTGAGGCGGGGGTCATGCTGATCACCCACTACACCCGGATCCTCAAGTACATCCAGCCCGACTTCGTGCACGTGTTCGCGAACGGCCGGATCGTCGAGTCCGGCGGCCGGGAGCTGGCCGACCAGCTCGAAGAACACGGTTACGTGAAGTACACCGGCAACCAGGAAGCCGCGAAGGTCGGCTGACGTCGTCCTGACAGTGGACTTCGTCCGAACAGTTCGAGAGGAGGCGTCGGAGCAGTGACCACCACCGCTACTCCGCTGGACGTCGCTACCGTGCGGGCCGACTTCCCGATCCTGGGACGCACCGTGCGGGAAGGCAAGCGGCTGGTCTACCTGGACTCCGGCGCCACCTCGCAACGTCCGAGGCAGGTCCTCGACGCCGAGCGCGCGTTCCTGGAGACCGCGAACGCCGCCGTGCACCGGGGCGCGCACCAGCTCGCCGAAGAGGCGACGGACGCGTACGAAGGGGCACGCGAGGCGATCGCGTCGTTCGTGGGCGTCGGTTCCGGCGAGGTCGTCTTCACCAAGAACGCGACCGAAGGCGTGAACCTGGTCGCCTACGCGATGGGCAACGCCGCCACGTCGGGGCCCGGGGCCGAGCGGTTCCGCATCGGCCCCGGCGACGAGATCGTGGTCACCGAGATGGAGCACCACGCGAACCTCGTGCCGTGGCAGCAGCTCGCCGCCCGCACGGGTGCGACGCTGCGCTGGTTCGGCGTGACCGACGAGGGCCGGCTGGACCTGTCCGACGTGGACGAACTGGTCAACGAGCGCACCCGGGTCGTCGCGTTCACCCACCAGTCCAACGTGCTGGGCACCGTCAACCCGGTGGCGTTCCTCGCGGAGAAGGCGCGCGCGGTCGGTGCGCTGACCGTGCTGGACGCCTGCCAGTCGGTGCCCCACTCGCCGGTCGACTTCCGCGCGCTGGGTGTCGACTTCGCGGTGTTCTCCGGGCACAAGATGCTCGGCCCGTCCGGCGTCGGCGTCCTCTACGGGCGTCGCGAGCTGCTGGAGGCGCTGCCCCCGTTCCTCACCGGCGGGTCGATGATCGAGATGGTGCAGATGGCGAGCTCCACGTTCGCCCCGCCGCCCCAGCGCTTCGAGGCCGGCGTGCCGATGACCTCCCAGGCGGTGGCGCTGGGCGCGGCCGTGGAGTACCTGAGCGCCATCGGCATGGACCGCGTCGCCGCGCACGAGCACCGGTTGACCGAAGCCGCCCTGCGCGGCCTGTCGGAGATCCCCGGCGTCCGCATCGTCGGTCCACTCGACACGGTGGACCGCGGCGGCGCGGTGTCGTTCGTCGTCGACGGCATCCACGCCCACGACGCGGGCCAGGTGCTGGACAGCCTCGGCATCGCGGTGCGCGTGGGCCACCACTGCGCGTGGCCGCTGCACCGCAGGCTCGGCGCGGCCGCCACTGTGCGCGCGAGCTTCTACCTGTACAACACCTTGGACGAGGTGCAGGCCCTGGTGGACGGCGTGCGCGAAGCCCAGAAGTTCTTCGGGGTGGCCTAGATGCAGCTTCAGCAGATGTACCAGGAGATCATCCTGGACCACTACAAGAACCCGCACGGCCGCGGCCTGCGCGACCCGTTCGACGCGGAGTCGCACCAGATCAACCCGACCTGCGGCGACGAGGTGACGCTGCGGGTGAAGCTCGACGGGGACACCGTGGCGGACGTGTCGTACGACGGCCAGGGGTGTTCGATCAGCCAGGCGTCCACGTCGGTGCTGACCGACCTGGTCGTGGGCAGGCCGTTGGGCGAGGCGTTCGTGAAGTTGGACGCCTTCGTGGAGCTGATGCAGGGCCGGGGCCAGGTCGAGCCCGACGAGGACGTCCTGGAAGACGGCATCGCGTTCGCAGGCGTGGCGAAGTACCCGGCACGCGTCAAGTGCGCCCTGCTGGGTTGGATGGCTTTCAAGGACGCGGTGGCCCGCAGCGAAGGAGCAGAGGCATGACCACCCCAGAGCACGCGGTCGCAGAACCCGTCGCACAACAGGCAGGACAGGTCGAGCAGGACGTGGCACAGGACACGGGCACCGAAGACGTGGTCCGCGGCGCGGCGGGCATGCCCGAACCGCCCGCACCCAAGGCGGACGTGGCGAACCTGGACGACGTCGAGGAAGCCATGCGCGACGTGGTGGACCCGGAACTCGGCATCAACGTGGTCGACCTGGGCCTGGTCTACGACATCCGCGTGGACGAGCAGAACGTCGCCGTGATCGACATGACGCTGACGTCGGCGGCCTGCCCCCTGACGGACGTCATCGAGGACCAGACGCGGTCGGCCCTGACCGGCGGTGCCGGCGGCGGGATCGTCGACGACTTCCGGATCAACTGGGTCTGGATGCCCCCGTGGGGTCCGGAGAAGATCACCGACGACGGCCGCGAACAACTGCGCGCCCTCGGTTTCACGGTCTGATCCACGTCCCGGGCCGCACCGCCCGGGTTCCGGGCCGAAGCTCCACAATCCGGGTTTCGCAGCCCGGCAGTCCCGCAGGACCATCACGCGCGGCCCCTCCGGAGTCCACCTCCAGAGGGACCGCACCACAGCGGTCGTCGGCCTCAAGCCGGCGACCGCTGTTCGTCGAACACCCGAAGCGACTCCTGCCCGACACCGGAGAGACCCGGTACCGAGCCCCGGATCCGCCACTCGGACCTGTCGCTCAGGTCTGGGCCACCAACAAGTCCACCACGTCGACCAACGACCCGCGCCGCACGAAAGCGCGCCGCTGCCGCGAAGCCCCGCAACCGTCCACCAGCAGCCGCGCGATCCCCTCGTCGACGAGCTGTTCGTCCCCACAGGCCCGCAACGCCGGGCGCGTCCAATCCACCAGCGACCGCACCAGATCCGCCGCCGGCACCAGCTGCCCGGTGTGCGGCTCGAAGCCCGCGCCCTCCACCCCGTCCCGCGCCGCACGCCACAAAGCGGTCCGCAGAGCCAGGTCCGACACCGGGAGCGCGGGGATCCCGGCCACCGCCGTGGCGGCGATGGCCCGCACCAGAGCGGCGATCAGCACCGCCTCGTCCACGGTCGCCGCCACGTCGCACACCCGCAGCTCGACCGTCGGGTGGTTGGCCGACAACCGGATGTCCCAGTAGATCATCCCCGCATCCATCGACGCGCCGGAAGCCCGCAACACCTGCGTCCCCAGCCGGTAGTCGTCGGCCGACGCGAACCAGGGCGGCGCGCCCGACGACGGCCACGGGCTCCACGACAGGTAGCGCCAGCTCGCGTACCCGGTGTCCCGACCCTCCGAGAACGGCGAGTTCGCGCTGATCGCCAACAGCACCGGCAGCCACCGCCGCAGGTGGTTGGAGATGAGCACCCCGGTCTCCTCGTCCGGGATGCCGATGTGCACGTGGCACCCGCAGATGGTCAGCGCGTCGACCAGCGATCCGTACTGGAGCGCGATGTCCCGGTACCGCTGGTCGTCGGTCAACGGCGGCGGGCGTACGGCGCCCAGCACGGGTGTGCCGGTGGCCACGATCCGCGCGTGGTGCTCCCGCGCCAGGTTTCCCAGGGCCCGCCGGGACAACACCAGCTGCTCCCGGACCTCGGCCATCGTCCGGCACACTGCGGTGGCGCTCTCCACCTGGAACCGGGTCATCTCGGCCTGGAGGTCCAGCACGCCGTCGGCGTCGCCGAGCACTTCGCCCGCCAACGGCACCAAGGCTCCGGTGATCGCGTCGACCAACAGGAACTCTTCTTCCACACCTATCGACAACGCCGTGTCGAACTCGGTTCGCTGACGCGGTAGAGCGGTGACTTCGACCTCGCTCACCAGGGACCTCCCTGCGCTGGGTAGTCACTCTGATGCTATGAGTGATCGGTATGAGCGCACAGGCATCGTTGCGGTGAACTTCGCGACGGCCTCAGCTCACCGCGAGGTGCGCTCCGCCGCGCAGTACGTCCACGTGGTCGCTGCCCGGACGTCCTAGTACCCAACTGTTGCCGCGCAACGACTTGGCGTGCTCCTTCAACGGAGCCAGCAGTCGCGACACCTCCCGGTACGAACCCACGGTGCCCGCCGCGCAGACGAGCGTCGCCAGCGACAGCGTCACCGCGTGCCCTTCCGCGTCGAACGCCGTGTCCAGCACGCCCGCCGCGTACGGCACGATCTCGTTCAGCCCCGCGACGACCAGGAAGTCGTCCCCGCCCACGTGCCCGACCTGCACGCCGGGGAACGACGTGGCGCCCTCCGACAGCTTCCGCCCGAGCGCCCGGATCAGGTCGTCACCCGCCGCGAACCCGACCGAGTCGTTGACCCGCTTGAACGCGTCGACGTCCAGCCACCCCACGGCGAAGATGTCGCCGTTGAGGATCCGCCGATCCACCTCGCGCGCGATGGAATCGCTGCCCGGCAAGCGGGTCAGCGGGCTCAACGCCGCCGCCTGCTCCACCTTCAGCTCCGCGATGCCGCGCACCACGTCCGCCACCCGGACCACGCCCACGCACCGGTCGTCACCGTCCACGACCACCAGGTCGTCGTTGGTCCGCTCGCGGTTGGCGTGCGCGACGATGTCCAGCATCTCCAGCGCGGACGACTCGGCGCCGATCACCCGAGGCTTGTCCGCCAGCCGCGCGGCCTCCCGCTTGGCGTGCAGGGCGTGCCCGAACGGCCCAGTCACGGCCAGCAGGAACCGGTTGCGGTCCACCGTCCAGGTCGGCCGGCCGTCCTCGTCCACCAGCACCACGCCGCTCACCGACGGCTGGGTGGCCAGCACGTCCCGGACCTCCTCGGAGGTCGCCGACTCGGGCAGCGTGGTCGCGGGGTGCAGGAAGTCGGTCACCTTCGGACCGGCCTTGCGGCGCAACGGCTTGGTCATCGTCTTGCCGGCCGCCTCGGGGTCGTTGACCTCGCTGAGCACGGTCGAGATGGTCACGTTCACCCTGGGTCGGCGCTGCGCGGGCGCCAGCAGGTTGCCCTGGGCGAGCCGCACGCCCAACCGGCGCAGCGCGGCCAGCTGCGCCTCGGTCTCCACGCCCTCCGCGACGATCTGCGTGTCCGTCGCCTCGCACAGGTGTTGCAGGGCTTGGACCAGCGCGGTCCGGGCGGGGTCGGCGGGCAGCTCCTGCACGACCTCGCGGTCCAGCTTGACCACGTCGGGTTGCACCTCGGCCAGCAGCGACAGCGGCGAGTCTCCCTCGCCCACGCCGTCCAGGCCGATCCGGAACCCGTCCGCGCGCAGCCGCTCCAGGTGCCGGACCAGCCGGTGGCGCGGGGCGCGCGAGTACGGCGTGCCCACCTCCACCACCAGGTTCGCGGTCGGACGGCCCGTGTCGCGCAGCGCCGCGTACAGCGGGGCCAGCTGCTCCGGCTTGTCCGCGAGGGTCATCGCGAGCAGGTTCACGTGCAGCGGGAGGGTGAAGTCGTGGTCGGCCGCGCTGCGGACCGCACGACAGGCGAGAGCCACATCGGTGTTCGCCAGGTACCCCGCACGGAAAGCCATGCGGAGCAGGTCCTGCACGCTGCCGTCGTGCGGGCGGGCCAGTGCCTCGACCGCGACGACCCCTCCGGTGTTGAGGTTGAACAGCGGCTGGAAGGCGAACCGAACGTCATCCAGCAAGGCGGGCACACGCTGATCGTGCCCGGTCGATCTTGAGAAGCCCAGAGCGTTAACCAGGTGTTCGTGTATCTGTGGCCGATTGCACCGAAAATGCCAATCGGGCGCGCATCCGCCACGGCGCGCGGCGGAACAGAGCGGACATCGCGTCGAGCGTGCCGCGCAGGTCGGAGCGGTCGCACAGATAGTTCCGTTGAAGATTCTCCGGCAATTGGAAAAATAGGTCGAAAAATTGCGGAACCTGGTCGGGCCGCATGGCCAGCAACGCGGACAGGCCGTGCCGGCGCAACGCGTGGACGGCCCGTGCTCCGGCCGGCCACACCACGTTGCGCACCGGCACGCCGTCCACGATCGCCCGTGCCACCGCCGGCGCCAGCCTCAGCGCGGTCGCCACGCTGTAGCCGGTCGCCGGGTGCACCAGTCCCGCCGCCGCACCGAACGCGTCCCACTCCGGCCCAGGGTCCATCGGGATCCGTACCCGCTCCTCGTCGTGGGGGAGTGGAATCCCTTGTGCGGCAAGGCGCGCGTGCAGGCGCACGCGCAGTTCGGCCAACGGCAGGCCGGGCTTGCGCGCCAACGAGGTCTCCTCCAGCAGCACCCGGTCGTCCGACACCGGGATGGCGTAGAGGAACGTCGGGTCCGGCGTCGCCGCGTCCGGCGGCTTGCGCCAGTCCATGACCAGAGCCTCGTCGTCCCCGACGAACGGTGCGGCTGCGGCCTTCGGCACCACCACGCCGACTGCGTGCTGGGCCACCTGCCCCCTTGCGCCCGCCGCGTTCACCACCAGGCCCGCGCGCAGCACGCGCCCGTCCCGCAGGACCACCTGCCTGTCGTCGCGCTCGACGACCGTGCCCTGCACCACGCGCACGTCGTCGGGCAACCGCCGGAGCCGTTCGTTGTCCAGCACGGCGTAGCCGCGCGCGATCCGGTGCTCCGTCGTCGTGAACACGCGTGACCTGCTGGTGGACACGGCGACCGGCGCGTCATCGGGCAACTCGTCCGCCCACGCCGCGTAGGTCGCGGGCCACGGCCGTTCCGGGTGCGGGTCGACCAACGCGGTGGCGAGGCCCCGCGCCGAACACGCCGACGCCAGCGCACGCCCCGCCGGACCACCGCCGACGATCAGCACGTCCATCAGCGGACATCCGGACGGCTCGGCGGCGCCTCGTCGCCCAGCAGCGGCCGGTACTGCTCCACCACCGCGGCCAACTGGGTGCACGTCTGCTCGATCGCCCTGCGCGCCTCGTTGCGCTCGGCGATCACCGCGCTCAACACCAACGTCGTCAACGCGACCGTGGTGTTGAACGCCTGCAACGTCACCATCCGGGGCAACAGGTCCATGGCGGCGAACGGCCCGATCCCGGCCGCCGCACCCCGGGCCGCGAGCGCCGTCGCGATCAACGCGCACGGAGCCGCGCCCAGGTGTTGGAAGCGCAATGCGCCCCACACCGCGAACGGGAACACCACGTACAGCAGCCGCAGCGGGCTGCTCGCCGCGATCAGCATCACTCCGGTCGTGCAGACCAGCAGTGCCGCCAGCTCCGCCGTGCGCGCCGACCGGAAGGGGAAGCGGGCCCCGCGCACCGCCAGCACCAGCGGCACCAGGATCAGGACGCCCATCGCGTCACCGGTCCACCACACCGACCAGGTGGACCAGAAGCCCGCGGAGTCGATCGTGCCGGCGAACAGCAGCGCACCCGTGCCGATGCTGGCGCTGACCGCCATCCCCGCGAACGCCCCCAGGAAGACCAGCGCGAGCGCGTCCCGCGTCCGGTCCATCTCCATCCGGAACCCGGAGTGCTTGAGCAGGAGGAAGGCGACCACCGGACCCAGCGTGTTGCCGACGCTGATGAGGAACGCCGAGCTGCTGTCGCCCAGCGTCGCGTTGACCACGAAGGCCGCGATGGCGATCCCCGGCCACAGCCGCACCCCGCCCAGCAGCAGGGCCAGCAGCGCGACGCCGGTCGGCGGCCACAGCGGTGTCACCTGGTCGTCGACCAATGCCTGGAGCAGTCCCAGGCGGGCGCCCCCGTAGTAGCAAGCGGCGACCACGAGGAGGTGGAGGCCGTACCTGCCCCACGGGCGGAGTCGAGGGGGGATCAGCACCGGGACAGCATCCTCCGCCCTGGCCCCGCGCACCACGTCTAGCTGCGGAGATGCCGCAACCAACCCCCCGATTTCACTATCCGGGGGCGCTCGTGTAAGTTTCTCCATGTCAGCGCGGAACGGGCCGGGAAAGCCGGAACGGAGCGCGGCGCACAAGCCCCGGAGCAGGTCACTCGGTTCGAGTGGTTTTCGAT
>NZ_JACHJN010000009.1:354133-355704 GCF_014203665.1 Saccharothrix tamanrassetensis | reverse complement strand
GGGGGGTGGGGCGCGGGGGGTGGGGCGCGGGGGGTGGGGCGCGGGGGGTGGGGCGCGGGGGGTGGGGCGCGGGGGGTGGGGCGCGGGGGGTGGGGTGATCATGTGGGGTTGGGGTATCCCGGTGACCGAGGCAACCACCGCCGGGCGGTGTACGTCCCCTCAATACAAGACGACGCGACACACCGGAGCGACCCCCCTCGGATGCGCGGCCAGGAGGCATGCGCAAGGATCGGAGCCATCATGACTGCCTGGTTCGTCATCGCCGTTCCGATCGTGATCATGTTCTTCGCGCTCTTCATGGAGCGCGTTGAAGCTCGTCTCCGACACGTCGCCGTCCAGGAGGACGAGGTCGAGGAGTTCCTGGAGTCGGCGCGCCCCGACGAGGTCAGGGCGCTCTACGGGCACGGCATCGGCCGCGCGCTGGAGCTGTTCCGGCTGCGCAGGCTGGGTGGTCGTGCCAGGAACCTGCGTCAGCGGCGCACCCGCCGCTAGCGGGGCAAGGACCGGCGAGGCCCACGGGGTCACCCCCGGTGGGCCTTATCGGGCTGTCCGGGGCTGGGTCGACGGCGCGCCGAAGGGCGATCCCAGGCACAGCGCTTAGACTGCACTCAGTGATCGACGGCAAGGCGCTGATCCGCCAGAAGGCGGAACGCGCTCGACCAGCCGTCGCGTCTCGACAGGAGGGACGAGGTGGACGAGACCCTGGCCCGCGCGGGCATTTTCCAGGGGGTTGAACCGGCTGCAGCGGAGGCACTGGCGCAGACGCTGGAGTCCGTTGAATTCCCGCGTGGCCACGTGATCTTCGCGGAAGGCGAGCCGGGCGACCGGCTCTACATCATCCAATCGGGCAAGGTGAAGATCGGGCGCAAGTCGCCGGACGGCCGCGAGAACCTGTTGGGGATCTTCGGACCCTCCGACATGTTCGGCGAGCTGTCGATCTTCGACCCCGGTCCGCGCACGTCCACCGCGACCACGGTGACCGAGGTGCGCGCGGTGAGCATGGACCGCCCCGCGCTGCGGCAGTGGATCACCAACCGGCCGGAGATCGCGGAGCAGCTGCTCCGGGCGCTGGCGCGCAGGCTGCGCCGGACGAACTCGATGCTGGCCGACCTGATCTTCACCGACGTGCCCGGCCGGGTCGCCAAGGCGCTGCTGCAGCTCGCACAGCGCTTCGGCAGCCAGGAGGCCGGCCTGCTCCGGGTCACCCACGACCTGACGCAGGAGGAGATCGCCCAGTTCGTGGGCGCATCCCGCGAAACGGTGAACAAGGCCCTGGCCGACTTCGCGCACCGCGGCTGGCTGCGCCTGGAAGGCAAGAGCGTCCTGATCCTGGACCCCGAACGCCTGGCCCGCCGGGCAAGGTAACCCAGGACAACCCGCACGACCCAGGTCGCGCCCACAGGCAACCCGCTCAGCGCCCACTTCCAGGGGCACACCTCCGGGAGCACACCTCCAGGGGGCACACCTCCGGGAGCACACCCGCGAGGTCGCGTCGGTAGGTCGTGGCGGGGTTTTGGGGGGGGAAGCCCCGAGAGAGACGGGGCTCACCCCACGCCCCACCCCCCGGCACG
>NZ_JACHJN010000009.1:0-354123 GCF_014203665.1 Saccharothrix tamanrassetensis | reverse complement strand
TCGCACACCTCCTGGGGCCACACCTCCGGGAGCACCCCCGGGTGGTCGGGTCGGTTGGTGGTGCGGTTATTCCCTTCTAACACGCCCTTCGATCGACGGAAATCCCGGCACGACCTACCGACTTCCAGGCGACCGAGCCCGCCGCCTGCGAAGCAGCGGCAATTCAACACAGCGGCAATTCAACACAGACAAGACCGGGCGCCGCCCCCGACGCGGCGCACCGGTCTTGTCGTCGCGCGGCCCATCCCCCGACAGACCGCGCCTTCCACACCTCCGACGCCCGCAGGCCCCGACCCTCTGGCGCCGGAAGGAGGCTGGTTACCACTCCTGACCTCGATCGAAACGGGTTGGTGGTGGTAGTTCCCACGATCGCACGGCCCCTACCCCGCAACTCAAGCCCGTTCACCCTCAAGGACCTTCTGTACAGCGCTTTCGTTGCCTGGTTTCACCCGGTCATCCCATTGTTGTGACCGAATCGCAACACAGCGTCCAGGTGATGGACCACACCGGCTAGACACTGGTACGCCCGTACCAGTGTCCGGCATACTGGTACGCATGTCCCAGTCCGCCCGCCTCTCCGACTACCGCACCGCCCTGACCACCCCCGGTATGCGCGGTCCGGTGATCGCGTCGCTGCTCGCCCGGCTGCCCATCGCCATGGTCGGCCTCTCGCTGCTGCTCTACGTGCAGCTCGAGACGGGTTCGTTCGCGCGGGCCAGTCTGGTCTCGGCGGTGTCGCTGGTCGGCGTCGCGGTGGGCTCGATCGTGCAGGGCAGGCTGATGGACCGCCTGGGCCCGACCCGTCCGCTGATCGGCGCGGTGTCGCTGTTCGCGGTGTTCGTCACGCTCGCCGTGATCGCCGTCGAAACGCAGGCCCCGCTGCTGGTGCTGGTGCCGGTGGCGTTCGCGGTCGGCTTCAACGAGCCGATGGTGGGCTCGGCGTCCCGTGCCCTGTGGGCGCGGATGCTGCCGCCCGGCTCCGCCCGCCTCGCCGGGTACGCCTACGAGGCGATCAGCATGGAGGTCTTCTTCATCCTGGGTCCAGGCCTGGCCGGTCTGCTGGTCGCGGCCCCGTGGGCGGGCACCGGCGTGGTGATCGGCGCGGGTTCGATGATCGTCGGTGCGCTGTGGTTCGCGCTGACCCCGACGGTCCGAGGCGTGCAGCCGGAGCAGATCCACCGCAGCATGCTGGGTGCGCTCGCGTCACCCGGTATGCGGACGGTGGCGCTGGCCGCGCTGGGCTTCGGCGTGACGATCGGCTTCATCGAGGTCGCGGTCCCGGCCGCCGCCGACAACGCCGGTCACGTCGGTTTGGGCGGGCTGCTGCTGAGCCTGTGGTCGGTCAGTTCGGTGCTGTTCGGCGTGCTGTACGCGATGAGGCCGTTCCCCAAGGCCATGCACCTGCGCCTGCCGGTGCTGCTCGGCGGGTTCGCGCTGCTGTCGCTGCTGCTGGCGATCCCGACCACGCTGATCGGGCTGGGCGCCGCGCTGCTCGTGGTCGGCACCCTGATCACGCCGCAGGCCACCTCGCACTCGGCGGCGATCGAGCAGGTGGCCCCGGCGGGCACGGCGACCGAGGCGTTCGGCTGGGTGGTCACCGCGCTGACCATCGGCCTGGCTCTCGGTCAGTTCCTCAGCGGCCAGCTGGTCGAGGCCTACGGCACGTCGTCGGCGTTCGTCGCCGCCGCCGTGGCGGGCCTGGCCATCGCGGCCCTGGTGTGGGTGTTCCGCCGCACCGTGGCGGCCGGCGTGCCGCCGCAGCACCAGGACGAAGTGGCCCTGGTCTCCCGTTGAACCGCCCTTGACCAGCGCGGACATCAAGATTGTCGGTGGTCGGGTCTAGCGTCGTGGGCATGGACCTGACCGCGACCACCGCCGAGTTGGCCGCCGCTGCCACCGAGGTGTCCCGCCTGCTGCCGACCAGGGTGCTCGACCCCGTGCTGGCCGGTCTCGTGCTGCGTGCCGGGCCGGCCGGGGTCGAGCTGGCAGGCAGCGACCGCGAGCACGCCGTGCGCCTGACGCGGCCGGCCACGGTGCACACCGACGGCGAGGTCGTGGTCCCCGCCAGGCCATTCGCGGACACCCTGCGCAGCCTCGGCGACCCGCAGGTCCGGCTGGTGGTGGAGGGCTCCCGGCTGGCCGTCCGCACCGGCTCGGCCCGCTTCGCGCTGCCGCTGCTGGACCTGGCGTCCCACCCCGGCGTGCCGCACCTGCCCCCGGTGGCGGGCGCGATCCCGTCCGACCTGCTGGCGGCGGTGCTCGGCGCGGTCTCCAGCGCGACGTCGAAGGACGACGCCCTGCCGATCTTCACCGGTGTCCGGATGCTCGGCATCGGTCACCGGATCGAGTTGATCACCACGGACCGCTATCGGATGGCGTACGCGACCGTCCCGTGGTCGCCTGAAGGTTCCCTGAACGTCCTGGCGCCCGCCGCTCTGATGGCTGACGTGGCGCGCCTCCCGCAGCAGACTGTCGTCCACATCCACGCGGACGAAGACCGCATAGCCCTCTCGTGGTCGGGCGGCAGTGTGAGCACTACCCTCCTGGCTTCTCCGTTTCCCGACGAGCGAGCCCGCAAACTGCTGGAGGCAGTCATAGACAGCACCGTGGTGGTGGAGGCGGACGCCCTGGCGGGAGCCGTGCGCCGGGCGACGCCGTACTCGGGCCCGCACGGCTCGGTGACGCTCCAGGTCGAGGACAGCGAACTGCGGGTACGCGGCAGCGACCCGCAGACCGGCGAGTCCGAGGAGTCGGTGAAGGCCACCATCGAGGGCAACCGGGTGACCAAGACCTTCCAGGCGAGGTACCTCGCGGACGCCCTGAGGGCGTTCAGTGGACGCCGGGTGGAACTCCGCATCCAGGACGGCCTCCGCTCCACCGTGCTGACGTCCCAGCCGGGCGACGACGGCATCGACCTCAAGTACCTCGTGGTACCCCTCCGCACCGTCGCCTGACCACACCGCCTGACCACATCGCTAGTCCGCACCGCCGGAGCGCGCCACCGCAGACCCGGTGCGCCCCGGCCCGTGCACTGCCTGCCGAACCACTGCCTGCCGAACAGCTCCCGTCGCGACCGGCCCGTCACCCCGCGCCCGAATCTCCCGGCGGGCGTACCCCGACGGGCGGCGCCACGTGCTCGACGACCCGTCAGGAATCGGCCAGGTACTCCAGCTGCGACCGCACGGACCACTCCGCCGCCTGCCACAGCGAGCGGTCCACGTCGGCGTAGACCCGCTCCACCACCTGCCGTGCGGTGGGCGAGCCGCCGAGTTCCTCCACAGCCGCCCGCACCTGCGCCAACCGCTGCTCGCGGTGAGCCAGGTAGGCCTGCGCGACCGAGCCGACGTCCGGCAGCTCCGGCCCGTGCCCCGGCAGCACCACGGTGTCCGGCGGCAGGTCGGCGAGCGTCTGTAACGACTCCAGGTAGTCCCGCAGCTTGCCGTCCAGCACGGTGGTGCCGCGCCCCAGCACGGTGTCACCGGTCAGCACCGCGTCGCCGACCAGGAAGCACAGCGAGTCGTCGGTGTGCCCCGGCGTCGCCAGCACCCGGATCTCCAGGCCGCCGGCCTCCACGACGTCACCACCGGCCAGCCCCTCCGACCCGAGCCGCAGCGCCGGGTCCAGCGCCCGCACCGGAGCGCCGACCAGCGCGCCGAACTCGGCCGCGCCCCCCGAGTGGTCCGGGTGCCCGTGCGTCAGCAGCACCACGTCCACCGGCCCGAACGCAGCCACCCGCTCCAGGTGGCCGCGGTCGGACGGGCCGGGATCGACGACGGCGCACGACGCCGACCCCGGCGCGCGCAGCAGCCAGGTGTTGGTCCCCTCCAGCGTCATCACCGAGGGGTTCTCCGCCAGCACGACCGACGCGAACGGCGTGACCTCGCGCAGCTGCCCGTACGCCGGGCTCACGGCAGGACCACCCGCACCGCGTTGCCGTCCCGCACGACCTTCGGAATGATCTTCTCCACCTCGCGCGACGCCGTGAGCACGTCCGCCACCCCCGAGAACTCGGCCAACTCCGTCAACGTCACCCAGGTGGGCGGCATCAGCAGGCGCCGTCCCTCCCGCCAATCCTCCAACGCGCCCGCCGGCGACTGCCACACCGCGTCGGACGCCTCCGTGGTCCACCCGTCCGCCCGCTGCCCAATCGGCAGCACGGCGACGAAGAACCGCGTGTCGTACCGGCGGGGCTCCTCGGCGGGCGTGACCCAGTTGGCCCACGGCCGCAGCAGGTCGGCCCGCAGCACCAGCCCCTCGTCGGCGAGGAACTGCGCCAGCGACACCTCACGGGCCACCAGCGCTTTCCGCGCCTCGGCGTAGGGCGAGGTATCGACCACGACGGAGTCGGACGCCCCGGCCAGCAGCACCCCGGACTCCTCGAACGTCTCCCGCACCGCCGCGCACACCAGCGCCCGCGCCAGCTCCGGCGGACAGGCGAACCGCTCGGCCCACCACTCCGGCGGCGGCCCGGTCCACGCCACGGACGTGTCGGCGTCCCGCGGGTCGACGCCGCCGCCGGGGAAGACCGTCATCCCGCCCGCGAACGCCATCCCCCGCACGCGCCGCTGGAGGAACACCTCGGTGCCCGCGTCGCCGTCGCGCAGCAACATCACGGTCGCGGCGTCCCGCGGGGTCACCGGGACCTCGGGGACGACATCGGGCACCATGCCCGGCGGCAGTACCAGTTCCTCGGGAAGTTCGCGCACGATCCCGAGCCTACGACGAGGATCATCCCGCGTGGACACCGCGAAAAAAGGCTGCCTGGTGAACGTGCTGCTGTTCGCCCTGGGCGCGATCATCGGCATCGGCATGACAACCGTCTCGGGGCTGATCATCTTCCTGTCGACGACCGAGACGATCAGCTCGGACGAGGGCACCCCCGGCGTCTGGGTGAAGAAGTCGGAGAGCGTGCTCGGCCCGCCGGAGTACGAGGTGTGGCTCGGCCGGAGCGAGGACCACGGTCACGTGGTGGAGATCCCGGGCGGCTGGGACGACTCGCCGGAGGTGGTCCGCCAACCGGACGGCGTCGAACTCCGGTTCGACAACGGCGGGCGGATTTTCGTCCCTGCCTCGGCCTACCTCGGCGGCCGGTGAAACCATGGGCCTCGTGGACGAACAGCTGCGCGTAGGACTCGTCGGAGCCGGCCCCTGGGCACAACTCGTGCACGCGCCGGGGCTGGCCGACCACCCCGGAACCCGCCTGGCGTCGGTCTGGGCCCGCCGCCCCGAGGCCGCCGCCGAACTGGCCCACTCCTACGGCGCGACGGTCGCCGCCGATCCGGACGAACTGCTGTCCACTGTGGACGCGGTCGCCTTCGCCGTGCCACCCGGCGTCCAGGCCGACATCGCCGTCAAAGCCGCGCGGCAAGGCAAGCACCTCATCCTGGAGAAGCCCATCGCGTCCACTGTGGACGACGCGGAACGCCTGGCCGAAGCCGTCGACCAGTCCGGCGTCGCCTCGCTGGTCGTGCTCACCAGGCGCTTCGCCCCGGAGACCGGGGAACAGCTGGCCCAGCTCCGCCAGGCCGGCGGCTGGGTCGGCGGCAACGCCCGCTGGCTGACCGGAGCCCTCCTCGGCGGACCGTTCGCCGACTCCCCCTGGCGCCACGACCGCGGGCCCCTGGACGACGTCGGCCCGCACGCGTTCGACCTGCTGGACGCCGCACTCGGCCGGATCACCGACGTGATCGCCGCGAACCGCTCGGAGACCGGTCTGTGGCAACTGGTCTTCGCCCACGAGGGCGGCGCGACCAGCAGTGCGTCGCTGACCATGACCGTGCCGCTGAACCCCGGCATCGCCGAGGTGAGCGTCTACGGCGAGCACGGCTACCGCACCCTCGCGGATCGGGGGACGACCGCGCAGCAGTGCTACACGAACCTGCTGGACGACTTCGTGGCCATGGTCGCCAGCGGCACCACGACCCACCGCTGCGATGTCCACCGAGGCCTGCACCTGCAACGCATCATCGACCTGGCCCGCCGCAAAGCCGAGTCGTGAGGCGCGTCGACGTGCCGCGGTGGACGGCGTGAAAGATCCGGGGCTCGGCTACCGGGCAGACCAGTCACGCCTACCGCCGCTTGACCCCCGGAAGCCCGAGCCGCACTGCCGAGGTTCCATTCTTGTGTGATGAAAGTCACAGCTATATTCGAGCCGACAGCCGCCTGATCTTCGGTCCACCAGGCCTCTGAGAGCGCCACGCGACCTACCCGACACGCCGCGAAGCACTGGACGCCCGATCCCGGAGGAGCGGGCGTCCAGTGCCGGCCCGAAGACCGTTCCCGGCCGGAGCCGGATGGTCAGCCGGGGTACTTGCCGTTGTTCGGCTTGGGCACGCCGTTGACGAACTCGGGGCCGGGTGGCCAGGTCTGCTGCTCGCGCTGCGCCAGCTCCTCGTGCAGCTGCTGCAACAACGCCCGCTCCCGGTCGCTGAGCTTCGCGTCCACGGTCGGCGGCAGGTGCACCGCCGCCGGAGCCTGCCCGTCCGCCAGCGCCGCCTGCAACGCCGCCAGGTCGTCCGGACCCAACTCGGTCGTCACCTCGGCCCGCGACAGCGGCGGCTCCTCGATCGGCGCAGGTTCACCGTTCCGCCCGCGAAGCACTTCGTCGTGTCCGGGCGTCGGCTCGTCGTGTCCGTGCGGCGCATCGTCGTGTGCCCGGGCCGCTCCCTCGGGGAGGTGCGGCTCGTCGTGTGCGCGCTGTGAACCGTTCCGCGAGTGACCCGCCTCGTCGCGGGACCGCGAAGGGCTCTCGCCCCGCGACCGGTGCGAATCGGTCCGCACCACGTGCGCATCGTCCCGCGAGTGCTCCCGCGAGTGGTGGTGCGAGTCGACCGGCACCGGCTCCTCGACGGCTGCTTCGGCAGCGGGCTCGGCCGCTTCCTCCACCACGGGCTCGCGCACCGGCAGCCGCTTCACCGGCTTGGGCGGGAAGGGCTGCGCCCCCTCGAACGGGTCGACCCGCGCACGACGGGGCTTGGAGCCGGCTTCGGGTTCCACGGGCACCGGTTCCGGCTCGACCACCGGTGCCTCGTCCCGGACCTCGCCGTCGAACCAGGTCGCCGGGTCCGGCGGGCTGTCCGGCACCGCCACCGACTGGAAGAACACTTCCCGGGCCGTGGTCACCGCCGCGGCGTGGTACTCGCCGAGGGGCGTCCCGACGGTCAGCACCTCCACCGCCGCGCGGATCCCGGCCTGGCGCAGCACGGTGTCCACCCGGTAGGCGGTCGCCGGGGCGAACCCCGCCGGACCGATGTCCACCAGGACCACCCGCTGCGGCAGCGGACCGGGCGTCGCGCCGGCTGGGCTGGAACGCCAGGTCGCCCGCACCGAGCGCACGTCGGGCAGCACGGAGGCCGTCTTGCCCAGCACCTCGGCCAACCCGTCGGCCGGGTCGGACTCGACGGTGAACCGGTGGCGCGGCACCGGGACCTGCTCGACGGCGAACAACCTGTCCGCCAACGACCGGTCGGACCGCACCTCGGCCAGCAGCCAGCCGAGCTCACGGCGTTCGTCCACCGACACCGGGATGCGCCCGGCCAGCAGCACGCCGACCAGGAGCTCGACCGCGCGGTCCAGCTCGGCGACCGCCAGCAGCTCTCTCGCCTGGGTCAGCGCGTCGTCGTCGACCCGACCGGCCAACGCCAACAGGAGGTCGTGTAAACGGACGGGAAGCCCCACTCCGTCGTTCGTCACGCCTGCTCTCCTTCCGGCCCGCGCGGCAGCGACGAGCTCTACACGGGCACCAGGTGCCCGTCGGCCTCGGCGCCGGTGCACACCAGCTCCGATGCCGCCAACGCCGCCCGGTGGTAGGGCGGCAGGTCAAGTCCGGCGGGCAGGACCTCCACGCACGGGTCGTGCTCGCCGAGCGCCCGCAGCACCCGCTGGAGCTCGGCTGCCAGCCGGGCGGGCTCGGACGTGGCCGTGACCAGGATGACCCTCCTGACCCCGTCCGCGCCGTGCCGCCACGTGGACCGGACTTCGCCGACCCCGAGGCGACCGCGCATGGTCGCGCCGAGCACCACGGTCGCGGAATCTCCCATCAACACCCGTTCGGGTGATTCCGGGGTGAATGTGTAACCGGGATCGGGCTCCTCGTCCAGTCCCTTGACAGAACTGATCGAGGAAAGATCGGCACCGTGCGGGACCAGACCGTCGGTGAGCAGACGTTGCTCGCGGTCGGTCAACCCGATCCGGTCGTGCAGCAGCGTCCGGGGCAGCGCCCGCGCGAGCACCGCGACCGCGTCCGACGCGGCCCAGTCGCGGAACCGCCAGAGCACGTCGTCCGGCAGCCGACCGGCCAGCCGCAGCAACAGCTCGTGCAGGGTGTCGGACATCTCACTCCCCGATTTCGACGATCAGGTCCACCTCGACCGGCGCGCCCAGCGGCAGCTCGGCCACGCCGACCGCCGCCCGGGCGTGCCTGCCCGCGTCCCCGAAGACCTCGCCCAGCAGCTCGGAAGCGCCGTTGACCACGGCCGGCTGCCCGGTGAACCCCTCGGCGGAGGCCACGAAACCGGTCAGCTTCACGATCCGGACGACCGCGTCGAGGCCCACCAGGTCGTCGACCGCGGCCAGCGCGTTGAGCGCGCAGGTCCGCGCGTGCGCCTTCGCCTCCTCCGGGCTCACGTCGCCGCCGACCTTGCCGGTGGCCGCGAGCGACCCGGCGACGAAGGGCAGCTGCCCGGACGTGTACACCAGGTTCCCGGAGCGCACCGCCGGCACGTAGGCCGCGACGGGCGCGGCGACCGGCGGCAGTGCCACGCCGAGCTCGGCCAGGCGGGACGTCCAGCTCATGCCTTCGGCCGCTTCAGGTAGGCGACGTGCTGCTCACCGCTCGGGTTCGGCAGGACGGTGACCAGCTCCCAGCCGTCCTCGCCCCACTGGTCCAGGATCGCCTTGGTGGCGTGGATCAACAGCGGGACCGTGGCGTACTCCCACTTCTGCATGTCGGGCAGCCTAGCCGCACTCCCCGGGGCCGCACCCGCGGATCGGGTTCACCGGGCGCCGGGACCGCGCGCTGCCGAGCCCGGACGACTCGGGGCGCCCCCGGCGGGACGCCCCGGGGCGCGCGGTCAGCCTCGGCCGGCGGTCTTCACCTCGGTCAGGAAGGCCCGGAACGCCCGCGCCCGGAAGACCAACGTCCCTCCGTCGCGGTTCTTGGTGTCCCGCACGCCGGTCACCTCGTCCGTCACCGCCAGCTCCACGCACTGCGCGGCGGACGCGCTGCGGCTGCTCTTGCGCCAGGTCTGCTCGATCATGAGTCTCCTAGGGTGTCCCGGACCGCCAAGACGAACTTGACGGAGTCCTCCGGAGTCAGCGCGGCGGCCGCCGCGTCACGCCAGACGCCGTCCAACGGCTCCACCTCCTCCGGTTCCTCGAGCATGGCAAGACCGGAGATCTCCTCGGTATAGGCCGCACAGGGGGCGTCCTCCTCGGGGAAGTCCAGCAGCAGCAGCGCCGTCGGCTGCGGGCCGTACGCGCCGGCGTCGAACGGCAGCACCTGGATGGTCACGTTCGGCCGTTCCGCCGCGTCGACCAGGTGGTCGAGCTGCTCCCGCAGGACCGCCGGGCCGCCGACCGCCCGGCGCAGGGCGGCCTCGTCGATCAGCGCGTGCAGCTCGAACGGATCCGCGCGGCTGAGCAACTGTTGGCGGCTCAATCGTTCGGCTCCCGCTGTTTCGACCCAGTCGTCACCGACGACCAGCCGGTGCGAGGCGCGGGCGACGGCCTCGGCGTAGCCGGCGGTCTGGAGCATTCCCGGGACGTAGGCGACGTCGAGCGTGCGCTCCCGGTACGCCTCCAGCTCGTCCATCCGGAACCGCCGGTACTTGACCGGCAGGGCGCCGGCGTGCTCGATCCTGGCGTTGTCGACGTCCGCGACCTCCCACATCCGGAGCAGGAACGTCTTCAGCTCGGGCGGCGCGGCCAGCTCGTCCAGGATCACCGACACGGACGGCCAGCGGGCGAGGTGCGTGCCCTGGAGCAATCGGGTGACGGTCGGCCGCGACACCCGCGTGCGCCGGGCGATCTCCTCGGCGGTCAGCCCGGACTTGCCCTGCAACTGCTTGATGAACCGGGCCAGCCTGCGCTTGCCCCGAGTAGTGCCATCCGCCATTCAGCTCAACCTTCTCACTTTGCGTAGTTTTCCGTCGCGGGACATCACCCGGCTGAACGCCGAGGAAGTGAACAGTGCAGATGTTAGGGTCCTCACAGCGGCGAGGCAATCCGGGGACGGGGCGGGGATGGATCGCGACGAGTTGGAGATGGCGGCGGGGGCCGGGCGGGCGCTGGACGAGTGCAGGCGGTTCATCGCGCGGGTGCTGGACGAGTCCGGCGGTCGCGGCACCACGGACTACACCGAGCCCATCGAGCAGTGGGCCCGCAACCTCGGGGTCGTGCTGCTGGACGTCGGGTGGCAGGCCATGAAGTGGGCCGAGGCGAGGGGGTACGTCGTGGTCGAGGGCCACGTCGAGATCGGCGGGACCAGGGAGGACGAGGACGGATGACCGGGATCGACGTGGAACGACTGGCGCCCCAACTGTTCGCCGTCGTGCAGACCGACGACGAGGACGACTGGATCGCCGCCTGGGGCATGGCGTTCGAGGACCACGCCGAGGTCGCGTCCACCTCCGGCGACCTGAGGATGCTGACCGCGAGCCCGGAGAGCGCGTTGCGGTACTTCGAAGAGGGCGACGACGTGCGGACCACCCTCGTCTGGGTGAACCCTGCCCAACCACGCACTTCGGCGCTACTTTGATCACGTGGAAACGTGGCGGATCGTCGCGACGGGCTCGTTCGTCCTGGGCGGGCTGATCATGGTGCTCGTCGGCATGGCGCAGGCCCGTGACCGCAGGCACGGCACGTCCGCCGACGTCTGGCGGGCGGCCCTGATCGGGCTGGCCGTGGTCGCCGTGGTGGCCCTGCTCATCGCGTACTGGCTGCCCTCGGTGGCCGCCTGGGGCATCGTCGCGGCGACCGCGATCGCGGTGGCCTTCGTCACCATGATGGATTGACCGCGTTCAGCGGGTCTCAGCCGCGCGCGCATAGGCTGACCTGGTGAACGGCTGGACCGAAGAACTCTCCCGAGCCCGGCTGCACGTGGTCACCGGCAAGGGCGGCACCGGCAAGACGACCGTGGCCGCCGCGCTCGCGCTCGCCCTGGCGACCGGCGGGCGGCGGGTGCTGCTGGTGGAGGTCGAGAACCGGCAGGGCATCGCGCAGCTCTTCGACCGCGCACCGCTGCCGTACTCCGAGGAGCGCATCGCGTCCGCGCCCGGCGGCGGCGAGGTCCGCGCGCTGGCCGTGGACCCGGAGGCGGCGCTGCTGGAGTACCTGGACATGTTCTACAACCTGGGCTTCGCCGGGCGGACGCTGCGCAAGATGGGGGCGATCGAGTTCGCCACCACGCTCGCGCCGGGCCTGCGCGACGTGCTGCTCACCGGCAAGGTCAAGGAGTGCGTCCGGCGGGCGGGCAGGACCGGGCGGCACGAGTACGACGCCGTGGTGCTGGACGCCCCGCCGACCGGGCGGGTGGTGCGGTTCCTGGACGTCACCCGCGCGATGGCGGACCTGGCCAAGGTCGGGCCGATCAAGGGCCAGAGCGACGGCGTGGTCAAGCTGCTGCACTCCGGCGACACGGCGGTGCACCTCGTCGCGCTGCTGGAGGAGATGCCGGTGCGCGAGACCCTGGACGCGGTGGCCGAGCTGGACGCGGCCGACCTGCGGCCGGGCGCGGTGTTCGTGAACCGGGTGCGCGCGCCCCGGCTGCCCGCGCGGTCCGTCGAAGCCGCCGCGGCCGGGCGCGTCGACACCGAGCGGCTGCGCACCGGTCTGGCGGCCGCCGGGCTGGAGGTGGACGACGAGGTGCTGACCGGCCTGGTCGACCAGACCGTGGAGCACGCCATCCGGGTGCGGATGGAGGAGCAGGCCAAGGGGCTGCTCGCGGAGGCCGACCTGCCGACCGTGGAGCTGCCCGAGCTGACCGACGGGGTGGACGTGGCCGCCCTGTACGAGTTGGCCGAGGTGCTGGTCGGAGGAGGTGTGCGATGAACCGCCTGGACGTCGACCACCTGCTCGACAACCCCGAGACCAGGGTGTTGGTGTGCTGCGGCTCGGGCGGAGTCGGCAAGACGACCACAGCCGCCGCACTCGCCGTGCGGGCCGCCGAACGGGGCCGCCGCGCGGTCGTGCTGACCATCGACCCGGCGCGCCGGCTGGCGCAGTCGCTGGGCCTGCGCGAACTGGACAACCACCCGCGCCGGGTGCGGGTCGACGGCTACGAGCCCGAGGGCGAGCTGCACGCGATGATGCTGGACATGCGTCGCACGTTCGACGACATGGTGTGGCAGCACGCGGGCCGGGAGCGGGCCGAGCAGATCCTCCAGAACCCCTTCTACCAGACGATCTCCACGTCGTTCTCCGGCACGCAGGAGTACATGGCGATGGAGAAGCTGGGTCAGCTCGTCGCGCAGGACGAGTGGGACCTGATCGTGGTGGACACCCCGCCCAGCCGCAGCGCGCTGGACTTCCTGGACGCGCCGCAGCGGCTGTCGACCGTGCTCGACGGCAAGCTGATCCGGATGCTGTCCGCGCCCGCGCGGGCGGGTGGACGTGGCATCCGCAAGATCGTCGGCGCGGGCTTCGGCCTGTTCACCAAGGCCGTGTCGACCATCATCGGCGGTCAGCTGCTGCAGGACGCGTCGACGTTCGTACAGGCGTTCGACAGCATGTTCGGCGGCTTCCGGCAGCGCGCCCAGGCCACCTACGACCTGCTGCGATCACCCGGCACCGGGTTCCTGGTGATCGCCGCGGCCGAGCCGGACGCGCTGCGCGAGGCCAGCTACTTCGTAGACCGTCTGTCGGCAGAACGTATGCCGATCAATGGTTTGGTCGCCAATCGTACGCACCCGGTGCTGGCCTCCCTGCCCGCACCGGGCGCGCTCGCGGCAGCGGACCGGTTGGAGCGTTCGGGGGACGCCCCGTTGGCCGCCGCTGTACTGCGGGTGCACGCGGACCGCGCCGCCGTCGCCGATCGGGAGAAGCGACTGCTCGCGCGGTTCACCCGCGCGCACCCCGGTGTTCCGCTCGTCGGTGTGCCCGCGCTGCCCGCCGACGTGCACGACCTGGACGGCCTGCACGAGATCGGCCGGCGGTTGGCGGGCGAGTGACTAGCCCACCGGCACCCGGCTAGCCGACTTTCTCCTCGTGGTGCTCCTGGCGCGCGGTGTCCAGGAGCTCGTGCCAGGACGTGACGTCGGGCCGCCGCCGAAGCAGCGCCCGGCGCTCCCGTTCCGTCATCCCGCCCCAGACCCCGAACTCGATCCGGTTGTCCAGTGCCTCGGCAAGGCACTCGGTGCGCACCGGGCATCCCAGGCACACCACCTTGGCCTTGCGCTGCTCCGCACCGCGGACGAAGAGCTGGTCCGGCTCCTCATCACGGCACGAGGCCTTGATCCGCCAATCCCCCTGCTGCTGCATAACCCCCACCTCGGTTCACACAGTGCCCAGACACTTTTTAAATCCGCCACACCCCTGCCGCGGATGCCGTAGGCTCCCCACTCGAGTGGTCGCGCCGACGGCTGCTGTCTTGGACAGTGACGGACTGTAGAGCCTTCTGGTTCCACCTCCAACCCTGGGTTGCCCACCTGTTACCTGTCTTGAGTACGAGTACTCATCCTGAGTAATGAAGGTTGCGCGATGCCGATCACCCGATCAGGTGCCGCGTACGCTGACCTGCATGCGAGCCAGGAACGGCGTGCTGAAACTGCTCGGACTGTGTCTGCTGGCCGGCGTACTGCTGGCGGGCATGATGTTCCCTGTCGTGGGCTCGCTGGGGTTGGTGTCGAACAGAGCCAGCGACACGGTGGACAGCATCTCCGCAGATCTGGTGACCACCGACCCCCCGTTGATCTCCACGATCACGGACAAGGACGGGGCGCCGATCGCGTACCTGTACGACCAGTACCGGGTGCTGACCCCACCCGAGAAGATCGCCGCGTCGATGAAGGCGGCTCTCATCTCGGTCGAAGATCGGCGCTTCTACGAACACGAGGGCGTGGACTGGCGCGGCACGATCCGCGCCGGGCTCACCAACCAGTTCAGCGGTGCGGTCACGCAGGGTGCCTCCACGCTCACGCAGCAATACGTGAAGAACTACCTCGTGCACGTTGTCGCGCGGAATAACCAGGTCGAGCAGCAGAAGGCACAAGAGCAGACAATCGCTCGAAAAGCGCGTGAAGCGCGCATCTCTCTGCAACTCGAACGCAAACTGGGCAAGGAGGAGATCCTCGCCCGGTACCTCAACGTGGTGCCGTTCGGCTCGACGATCTACGGCATCGCGGCGGCGTCCCAGGCGTACTTCAACACCACACCGGACGCGCTGACCGTGCCGCAGGCGGCGATGCTCGCCGGGATGGTCAACAGCCCGTCGGCGCTCAACCCGGAGGCGTTCCCGGAGAAGGCGCTGGAGCGGCGCAACCAGGTCATCGACAAGATGGTGGAGAACGACAAGCTGTCCCGCGACGCCGCCGAGGCCGCCAAGAAGGAGCCGCTGGGGCTGGCGAACCCGGTGCGGACGCCGCCGAACGGCTGCATCGGAGCCGGCCCGGAGAACGGGTTCTTCTGCTCGTACGTCTTGACGTACTTGGAGCGCAACGGTTTCAGCCTGGAGCAGATCCGGAACGGCGGCTACACGATCCAGACCACGTTGGACCGCAACATCACCCGGCAGGCCAAGGAGTCCGCCGAGGCGCAGGTCGCCAAGACCACCGAGGGCATCGCGAACACGATGGCGATCGTGCGTCCGGGACGGGAGCGGCACGAGGTGGTGTCGCTGGTCGCGAACCGCGACTACGGCCTGAAGGCGGACGAGTTCCAGACCACGTACGACCTGCCTTCGGGCGTGGAGAACAAGTTCGGCGCGGGCAGCATCTACAAGGTGTTCACGGCGGCGGCGGCGCTGGAGAAGGGCATGGGCATCGACAACACGATGGCCACGCCGAACTCCTACGTGTCACGGGTGTTCAAGGGCGGCGGCGCGAGGTGCCCGTCCACCGGCGAACCCGACACCCGTTGGTACTGCCTGGGGAACTCGAACTCCAACTACCCGTCGCAGATGTCGTTGCAGACCGCGCTGCAGACCTCGCCCAACACCGGCTTCGTGATCCTGGAAGAGCAGCTGGGCATGGACCCCGTGGTGGACATGGCTTCCCGGCTCGGGATGCGCGAGACGATGGCGACCAACATCGCCGGCACCCGCCCGGACCCGAAGGCCAAGGACAAGGCGCTGCGCGTGTCGCAGACCGAGTACTACAAGGCCAACGGCGGCAACGCCTCGTTCACGCTGAGCCCCGCCCCGGTCAGCACCCTGGAACTGGCGAACGTCGCGGCGACCATCATGAGCGGCGGCGTCTGGTGCCCGCCGACCCCGATCGCGAAGGTGATGGACCGCAACGGGAAGCAGGTCCCGGTCAACGAGGCGCCGTGCGAGCAGGTGGTCGCCGAGGGCCTGGCGAACGGCCTGGCGGTCGGGATGAGCAAGGACGACCAGGACCGCGGCACGGCGGCGGCGGCGGCCAAGGAGTTCAAGTGGGCCAGGCCGATGCTCGGCAAGACCGGCACGACCGAGGAGTACAAGTCGGCGGCGTTCATCGGCGCGACCATGGACTACGCGGGTTCGGTCCAGACCTTCAACGACGGCACCACGCCGCGCGGCATCTGCGTGAACGGCGGACCGCCGAGGCTCTGCGGCGAGGGTGACATCTACGGCGGCACCGTGCCCGCGAAGACGTGGTTCGACACCATGACGAAGGTCCACGAAGGACTCCCGAACCGCGACCTGCCACCGGTGGAGGAGCGCTACCGCAAGGGCGGCAAGGAGATCCAGATCCCCGAGGTGGTCGGCAAGAACGTCAACGACGCCACCAGGATCCTCGAGGAGGCCGGCTACAAGGTCACCACCTCGAACCGGAACTCGGAGCAGCCGAAGGGGACCGTGGTCAGCCAGACACCGCGCGGCAGCGCCCTGCGCGGCACGGTCGTGACGTTGCTCGTGTCGACGGGCTACGTCCCGCCGCCGCAGCCGGCCGACACCACCGCACAGCCCCCACCACCGAGCGAGACACCACCGGACACCGGCCGTCCGACCGAGCCACCACAGGTGACCCTGCCCACCGACCCGCCAGGTGGCCGCTGATCGCGGACCTGCCGGCGGCCTGACACCGTCGCACTCCTACGGCCACCGGCCTGACACCGTCGCACTCCTACGGCCACCGGCCCGACAGCGTTGCGCCCCTACGGCCACCGGCCGCACATCGCCGATGGCCGTAGGAGTGCGCTCTGGCGCTCGCTCGTCGGACCTGGCGTCCCTGAGGGGCTCGGACCACCACCCGGGCCGGTGTCTGCCCTGAGAGGGGTCCGGTGTCGGCGCTGAGAGGGCCGGCGGCAGCCGCGTCCCTAGGCCAGCTTCGCCTTGACCGCGGCCGCGACCCGGCCGCCCTCGGCGCGGCCCGCGACCTTGGCGTTGACCAGCTTCATGACCTGGCCCATCTGCCGCTGCCCCGGCTGCTCGCCCGACTGCCCGGCGACCTCGGCGACCGCCGCGTCCACCAGCGCGCTCAGCTCGGCGTCGTCCAGCTGCGCGGGCAGGTAGGCCTCCAGCACCGTCGACTCGGACTGCTCCAGCTCGGCCTGCTCGGCGCGGCCCGCGCCCGCGAACGCCTCGGCGGCCTCCCGCCGCTTCTTCACCTCGCGGGTGATGACCTTCAGCACCTCGTCGTCGGAGAGCTCGCGCGCGGCCTTCCCGGAGACTTCTTCGGTGGTGATCGCGGCCAGCGTCATGCGCAGCGCACCCGCCCGGACCGTCTCCCGGTTCTTGATCGACGCCGTCAGATCCGCCTGCAACCGCGCCTTCAGCTCTGCCATGTGGGCAAACGTTACCGGGCACCGCGCTGCGCCCCGAATCGGTCAACCCCCTACCCTCGGGTGTGTGAACACGCTCGGCCGCACCCTGCTCGCCACGACCGCCATCGGCACGGCCACGCTCGCCTACGCGACGGGGATCGAACGCCGGCACTGGACCCTGCGCGAGGCCACCGTGCCGGTGCTCGCGCCCGGTTCCGCGCCGTTGCGCGTGCTGCACATCTCGGACCTGCACATGCTGCCGGGCCAGCGGTCGAAGCAGCGGTGGGTGGCGGCCCTGGACGAGCTCGAACCGGACCTCGTCGTCAACACCGGCGACAACCTCGCGCACAAGCAGGCCGTGCCCGCCGTCATCCGCGCGCTGGGCCCCCTGCTGAACCGCCCCGGTGTGTTCGTGTTCGGCAGCAACGACTACTTCGCGCCCCGCCCGAAGAACCCGGCGCGCTACCTGCTGCCGTCCGCGAAGACCAAGCGCGTCCACGGCATCCCGCTGCCGTGGCGGGACCTGCGCGCGGCGATGATCGAACGCGGCTGGCTCGACCTGACGCACGTGCGGCAAGCGTTCACCGTGGCCGGCCAGTCGGTGTTCGCGGCAGGCCTGGACGACCCCCACCTGAAACGCGACCGCTACCAGGACATCGCCGGCGCGGTTCCGTCTGCGTCCCTGCGGTTGGGCGTCACACATTCTCCGGAACCACGAGTCCTCGACCCGTTCGCGGCCGACGGCTACGACCTCGTCCTGGCCGGCCACACCCACGGCGGCCAGCTCCGCGTGCCGGGCTACGGCGCCATCGTGACGAACTGCGACCTCGACCGCTCCCGCGCCCGCGGCGTCTCCCGCTGGGGTGCGCACATGTGGCTGAACGTCTCAGCCGGCCTCGGCACCTCCCCCTACGCCCCGGTCCGCTTCGCGTGCCCCCCGGAAGCCAGCCTCCTCACCCTCGTGCCACGTGCTGTCGACGCAGGTCAGAGCGCGTCGGGGGCGGAAAGGGATACCCGGTTCGGAGTGGGCGGGAACGTCAGGTAGAGTTCTCCTCGTTCGATCCCAAGCCGGGGTGTGGCGCAGTTTGGTAGCGCGCTTCGTTCGGGACGAAGAGGTCGCAGGTTCAAATCCTGTCACCCCGACGCAGCTCAGGGCCTGTCCATTGTGGTTTTGGACAGGCCCTGAGTCGTCTGTACAGCAGCGAAGTACAGCAGGACCTGAGGCCTAGCCGCCCAGGCTGTCGCTGAGCTTCCTGAGAGCCGCCCGCGTGACGTCCGTGGACACCTCCGCGTAGATCTCCATCGTCACCTGCATCTGGGCGTGCCGCAGGATCTTCATGATCACCCGAGGGTGTACATCCAACTCCACCAGCAGCGACCCACAGCTCCGCCGGCCGTCGTGCACGGTGATCCGAGGGACGCCCGCCTTGTCGCACCGTGCGTTCCACGATCGGTTGAAGTTGCGCGGCTCGATCGGCGTTCCGAACCGCGTGGTGAACATCAGACCCGTCTCCTGCCAGGCCTCCCCCGCGTTCTTCCGGTCCAGTTCCCGCCGTACAGCCCGTTCGGTCAGGGCTGCCACTGCCAAGGGAGTCAGCGGCAAGGTGTCGTCTGACGCTTCCGTCTTGGTCTCCCGGTGCAGTAGCTGCCGCCCGACCCGCTGAAGCTGAAGGTTGACATCCAGCTCGTGGTCTTCGAGGTCGACCGCATCGACCGTGACGCCGAGTGCTTCTCCCTTGCGCAGGGCTTGGACCACAATCAACACATACGCGGCATACAGCGGGTCGCCGTCTTGTCTCGCCGAGAGCAGGAATGCCTTCGCCTGCTCAGCCGACCACCGTTTCCGCTTCCGCCGCCGTTGCCGTTTGCTGACTTTGGGAATCTTGATCAGCGATGCAGCGTTGCGAGAGACCAGCTCCTGACGCATCGCCTCGGACAGCGCATTACGGAGACAGGCCCTGACATCGGACAGGCTTCTGGAACTCAACAACTGTCCGCAGCAGTTCCCTTTGGCGCAGCATCGTTGTTTCTTCACATCGCGCCGGGCATCTTTACCCTGAGCGCAGCATTGGCAGGTTGTCGCCAACTTGTTCATCCACTTCTGCGCCTTGTCGATGGTGAGCTTGGCGAAAGTCAAGTCGCCGAGCGCCGGGATGATGTAGAGCCGAACGAAGGTTTCGTTGGTCGCGTAGGTCAGTGGAGCGAGATTCGGCTTGACGACCTCCTCAAGCCAGCGCAGCAGAAACGACCCGACTTTGGGCTTGGAGGTCACGACTGGACCGGCCTCCGCTTCGCCCAGAAGCTTGATCCACTTCGCGTGGACGACTTCTCGGTCCTTGCCGTACACGTACTTGCGCTTGCGCTCACCGGCCGGCGTCGTCACCCAGGCGTAAGCTCCGTACCCATTGCGGTACGGAAAGATCGACCCTTCCCCATTCTCGCGCGCCTTTCCAGCCATGTCAGGCCGCCTCCTCTACCCGCTGGTTCACGTAGGCATCCACCCATTCGGGAAGGATGCGACGGTTTCCGCCGTCCTTGATGGAACGAATCCGGCCGGAGGCAACAAGCATCTTGGTCTTGGACAGGCCGTAACCGAGCATCGCCGCGACTTCCGCGACCGTGTGCCACTTGGGTTGGATCTGTCGGTTCATGCTGCTACCTCCTCTGTGTATTTGCGTTGTCGTTGGTTGCGGAGTCGTTCGGCGAGGGCTGCGGCTAGTTCGCGTTCGGCGTCGTTGGCGTAGCCGGAGCCGCTGTAGGCCCAGTCGTTGACGACGATCACCGAGTCGGCTTCGAGGCCGAGGCGTTCGAGGACTTCGGCCGCCCGGAACGCCCGCCGGTCTTCGCGGATGCGCTTGAAGGTCGTTGAGTAGTGCTTGGACTTCGTCAGGAAGTGGCCCCGGAACCCGAGCATGTGTGCCCATTTCCGCAGGTTGAGTTCTGCGTAGAAGCCGAGGTCGCCGAGGTCCCAGGCGGTTTGGATCATGCGTCGGTGATGTGTCGACACCCGGAGGTGGTCGATGTCGAGCTGTGACCGGATGGGCCGGTCGGGGGTGTCGCGTGCTCCGGTGCCTTTGGTGGCGTACTTGGCCACGTAGCCGGCCAACCGGGCGTCACTTACCGCGCCCGCCCGGTCCTCCAACTCCCCCGCCGAGCTGGCCCTGATCGGGCGCACGTCGACCTGGTCACCCCAGGCCAGATCCAGCACGGTCCCGTCCGGTCGGTGGGACCGGACCAGCACCGACCGGGCAGCGGCCCGTACCGCGTGGTCCACCAGGTCCACCGTCGCCCAGGCCGGGGCAGGGTCGGTGGAGCCGTCCGGGCCGTCGACCCGGATCACGGCGTGGAAGTGGACCAGGCCGCGCCGCTGGTACTCGGCGACTTTGGCGTACGAGATCCGTGCGTGGTGTCGGAAGTCCCGCACGGTCAGCCCGGCAGCACGGGCGAGGGCGCGGCGTAGGGCGATGGTGAACCGGTGCCACAACTTCCCGGCGTGTGCCTGCCACAGCACCGCCCCGATGTAGTCGTAGCCGTCCGGGTCGACAGGGCCGCCGAGACGCGGGTCGTCCGGGTGGTGGAACTGGCCGCACCCGGTGCAGTGCCGGGCCTTGCCCGCCGGGGTGGTGGGCCGGTTGTGGACCGCGCCGAACGACGGAGCGGTCAGCGTGGCGAACACACGGGGCTTCTCGGCGACCGTGACCGGGACGCCTTTGCTTCCGCCGGCCAGGCCCGCCCTCATCAGGTGATAGGCATCAGCGGCGTACCGATCCGAACAAGCGGGGCAGACCGAGGCACGGCGGTTGCCGCAGGGCACCATCACGTCCCCGCCCAGGTGCGCCAACACCGTGCTGCTGTCCTGGTTGTGGAGCTGCCAGGCCCCGAACAGCCGGATCGGCTGGGCACACCCGCCGATGGCGGTGACCTTGTCGCGCCAATCCCGGTAGTCAGCCCGCCGGACCCTGTCCGCAATGCGATCTTGAAGCGTGAAGACCAAAAGGCTCCCCCTTCCCGGTAGTGGTGGAGAACGACGAAAAAGCGGGGCACGACCGGTGATGCTGGTCATGCCCCGCTGGTGTCTGCTGCTGTGGACTGCTGGCCGATCGGATCAACCCTGCGCAGCAACGGGTTGGCCGTTGGTGGCCGTGGTCGCGGCGTTCAGTTGTTCGGCGAGACGGGCTGCGTAGGCGTCGGGAACGTTGACCGCGTCCTGCACGTCGGCAGGGGTGATGGTGCGGTCCTCTGCACGGACCTGTGCCGCTTTCTCGGCGAGCTGCTGTTGCAGGTGGGCCGGAAGCTTGACCGGCATCCTGGGTGCCAACGGTGCGGCCGAGGAGGCCGGGGGCACGGCGGCCGAGGTAGGCACCGGTCGTGACGTCGGTGTGGTGGTGGGGTCTGCGGCGGCAAGGGCTCGGTCTTTGGCGGCGTTACAGCGGTGTTGGATTACCGGCATCACTTCGGCGATGAGGAACACCACCAGCGGGATGACCAGGTGTAGGAACACCATCCCGGTGTTGACCGGCCCGAAGGCGGGGCGCAATGCGGCCCACACGTTGGTGACGAGGGTTGCGCCGAGCAGGAGGCGCTTCAGCCACAGCACGGGCCGGGCGTCGACGGCCAGGCCGCGCGAGAGCATTTCGGCTTCCCAACGCAGGAGGGTGACCAGGATTCCGGCCAAGCCAGGTTCCACCAGCCAGGAGCCCCACCACATCGGATCTGTCGGTGCGAGGCGTCCGGCCAGGAACTCGTGCACGCCCGTGGTGGTGAACCCCAGACCGAGCGCGAGGAAGAACCACATGGAGCGGGTGATCGAGACGCGGAAGCGTTCGAGTCGCACGGCGTGCAGCAGCGGGTCTTCGGCAAGTCCGTGGAGTTGGTGCGACTCGGCGAGGCGGGCACGCAGCCGCCGCACGGCCCGTGTCTCGTCCGGCTCATTGGTGTCCTTGTGCCTGCGAGACAACGGTTTCACCTCCTTTCAGCAGTCGCAGATGGCTGATGGGGCTAGCTGTCGCGTGCGGCCCGGATCAGCAGTCGGCCGAGGGTGCGGAGCCTCACGGGAATCGCGAACTGCAACATCAGGCGGCGTCCTTCCGCAGGCCGGATGCCGGGTAGTGGACGGCGTGGCGTTCACGGCCGGTCAGACCGCCGACGACGCCGGTAGGGCGGTAACGCCGTGCAGCCGGCCCCCGTGCTTCCCAACCGATCTGGTCTTCTCGGCATCGGTCGAGGACCGGGCAGCCCGCGCACACCGTCGCCGCGTCCTGTTGGCCGTGGTGGCTTGGCCTGAAGAACCGTTCGGGGTCTTGCCCCTTGCACGCCGCCTGGTCCCGCCAGGCAGGAGGTTGGCCTGAGCTGCCGAACAGGGCCAACATCAGGGCGCGATAGCCGTGGTAACCAGGGTGGTCGGTCCTGGTCATGCCGCCACCGCCCCGGACGCGACCAGGCGACGGCGAGCGACCGCGCGGCCGAGATGGACCAAGCGGGCTACCTCCTCGAAGGTCACGGGCTCGACCACCATGGGCGCCAGGCGGAACATCCCCGCGAGCACCACCAGGGCGCTCTCGCGCTCTCCGGAAGGGATGCCGTCGAGGTCAGTGACGGCAGCCGAGGCGGTCAGCCCGAAGGACAGGCCGGCCGCGGTTCGGGCGGTCGCGGCCACGGTCAGCGTGCGGTCCGGCCGCAGTGTCCACGTCAACCGGACGCCCTCCAACTGGGTCGACCAGAGCAGCAGCGCCGCCAACCGGTCGGGCGCGGTACCGGAACTGAACTCCAGGTGCACCGACCGCGACGGGGCGGAAATCAGCAGTCGATCCGGGCGCGGCAGGCCGTGTGAACGCATCAGCGAACGCACGGTACGGATGATCCGGTCCAATGACCGGGAACTGTTGCAAGGCATGACAAGGCTCCACAGGTGCGAGGAAAAACTTGGTGGGTAAGGGAAGCGGTCAGGCGACCGCGCGCAGACCCGGACCGGAGTCGGCGGGTCCGGCCTTGACGAACGCCACCAGGGCGTCAACGTCGGCATCGGAGGTGTAGGCCGCACGCACCCGTCGCGGGATGCGCGAGCGGGAGTCGACGCGGAACCCGATACCCGCGCTGGACTCGTCGGCAGGGATCTCGTCCGCGATCGCGCCTCGTTCGCGGGCACCGTCCCCGAGGACCATGTCAGGGTGTCGCTCGCTGGTGACGCGCAGACACACCCGGTGCGGGAGCAGGTCCCGGATGGGCACGACGTCCTTGGACGGTTCCTGCACGTAGACGTCGAGGATGTCGTTGGTAGCACGGCCCATGCTGGAGATCACCGAGCACGCCGAGGTGATCTCGTGCGCATACTCGGCGTTGTAGGCCAGAAGGAACCCGACCTCATCGATGATCAGCCAGTCGACCGGGTTCTCCCGCGACACCGGCACCGACCGCTTCCGCTTGCGCTGCAACCGCTTCTGCTTGCGGCCCATGTTGTCCACGAATCGCGCGATCAGCTCGGCGCAGTCCTCCGGAGTGTCGGCATACCGGCCGTCGAGGATCGGCTTGAGCGCGACGAACTCGAACAGCTTCGGGTCACACACCCACGGCCGGACCAGGCCGTCACGGATCATCGGCGCGACCGCCCGCAGCTTGGCCATCACCACCGAGTTCTTCCCCGCTCCGGTCGCGCCGGCGGTCAGATGTTGGGTGCCGATCAGCGGCTCACGCCACTCACCGCCCAGCTCCGTCTCCCCCAGGCACAGCGACCGCAGGTCCACCGCGTCGGAAGACTCTGGCATCTCCGGTGCCGGGATGACGTGCGTGAACGGTTCGTCCCGCTGGACGATCAACACCACCTCACCGGGCTTGCCCTGCTCGACCGCGACCCGTTCGGCCTTCAACGTGGCCGCCAGCTCCGGCAGCACGGCGGAGAACGCCCGCAGCGCCTGACCAGGCACCATGCGCACCCTGACCGTGTCGATCGACGCCGACCACGACCGCACCCGCAACACACGCGGCACCAGGACTTCCCCCGTCCTGTGATGCGTCTTCGTCAACTCGCACGAGCCCATCAGCCCCACCCACCTGCGACCGGTATAGGCACCGGCCCACCGGCGACGCCAAGCCCGCAGCACCGGGGCCGCCCACGCGTCGAACGAGTCCGGATGCCCCCGGTACCACGCAGCCGTACCCAAGGCCGCCCCGCCGACGATTCCCCCGGTCGCAGTCGCGCCCAGCTCGACCAACGCGGCCCCCAACCCACCACCGCCGGCCACCCCACCGGGATGGCGAACCAACCACCGCACTGTGCGGAACTCCCACCCTGGGGAACGCCGGGACGTCCCCACCACCGACTTCGACATAGTCATTTCCCCTCAGGCAGGGCAACGGCCAACCACCCGTGCAGGTGACCGGCCGTTGCCGAACGTTGGTTTGATTGGTGCGCTAGGTGCGCGGACTACCTCGCCGCCGGCGACGCGCCGAAGGCGATTCGAGCTGCGAACGGGAATAGGACAACGCCACCCGCAGTTGTGCCATGGACTTGACGAACGCCGTGTGATCGGATCGGAAGCCCTCACGCCGATACGGCACGTCCCGCAACGCCACACGCAGTTGCGCCATCGCCTTATCGACACATTCCAGCGCCAGATTCAACTGATTCGACACGACCATTCAGACCTTCCACTCACGGGTCTTCAGTTCGGTCTCGTACTTGACCGCCGTGTCCTTCAACGCGGTCAACTTGGTCTGGACTGCGGCGAGCATCTTCTTCAGCTCGTCCGGTGGGGTCACCCGCCACGAACCAGGCGGAGCCGGGTTGTCCCTCATCCTGTCGATCAGCTTCCCGATCGGACCGAGTTGTTCGGTCACGAAGTCCATCGAGTTGACCAGGTTCCCGTACCGCTGCTCAGCCCGCCTGTTGACACCGGACACCCGCGGCCCTCCTCCCTTCGAACACCTCACGATCGGCAACCGCCCAGACCATGACCACCACGTCATCCCCCACGACTCCCGAGTACCGGACCACGCCGAAGCCAGACAGATCCGAACGCGCGGTCAGGCCCAACGCGGATACCCATTCGGCCGCTACCGTCAGACCCTCCTCATCGTCGTAGTCGCCACCCGGAAACCCTGACAAATGGATCCGGCTGTCCGACCCATGCCACTGGTCGACCGACCAGTTCATCGGCCTACAGTGAGCGCCGACCTCGTTCATCACTGTGCCTAACGCAGCTTCAGCGGCATTCTGCAAACGCCACGACAGCGCCATTCATGCCTCCAATCCACACGGGACACACGGCAGATGTCAGGAGCCGTTCAACACACCCCTGACACCGCCGAACATCCCGGCACACCACACAAAGTGCGCCGGATTCAGGCATGGCTCTACCCACTGTGGAATTCTCAAGGAACAAGCAGCCCAGAAAAACGGCTTAGGGAATCAACTCAAAGGGAGGTGAACACGAACGGCACGTCAGGCCGCGTTCGGCACCACCGAAGGGCGCACCGCCGGCTTCAACCCGGCCGCCTTGAACCACAGGCCCGCCGACGCGATCACACGGGGGTTGTTCCGGTCCGGGATCTCGTACGTGTTCACCACCGCGTTCACCAGCTCCACGTACATCCCCTCTTCGAACCCCTCACCGGGGTCACCCGGCAGGTTGACCCGGATCTCCTCCCCCTTGCCGGCACGCCGACCATCCACCGGCAACGGCTTCGCGAACACCGTCACCACGTACTGCTCCTGACCCGACACCCGGTCCACGACCGGAGTCACCGAGCCGTCCTCCAGCTCCTTCATCTTCACGGCCGGAGCCTCAGTGATCATCAGCCGGAATCCGCTCAACATCACCGGCAAGTCCTGCAACGCCATCTCAAGAACCTCCGCGCTCGCGCCTGATACGTACTAGAACCAGTAGACCTCATACGTACTAGTACGTCACTACTCCGTTCGAGTGGTGCTCGCACGCGCTAGTACAGCCTCGCTAACCTGCGCGCATGGATCTCGAAGCCTCGCCTGGTCACCCTTATCAACAGGTGGCTGCCAAGATCGCGAGCAAGATCGCGGGTGGCGACCTGCGACCAGGGGAACGTCTGGCCCCGGTTCGACAACTCGCCGCCGAGTACGGCACCACCAACGCCACCGTGCAGCGGTCCCTGGCGGTCCTGGTCGAAGAAGGGTGGATCACCCGCATCCCGAACGTCGGGGTATACGTCCGCAACCCCGACGCCACCGCGCCGCCCGTGACCACTGCCGACGTCATGAAGGCTCTCGATGATCTCGGCTCCGCAGTCGCTGACCTGCGTCAACGGGTGGAACGACTCGAAGGCGGCGGCGCCGCTCCAGTCGACCAACAGCCTCGCTGAGCCCGGACACTTCGTCGGCGATGCACCGGAGCCGGTCGCGGATGACTTCCAACTCGCTTGGCTTATCTGTCATAGGAACAGCAAACGCCAGGTCACGGGGTGTGTGACAGTGTGCTCATAGGGGTGCATCAGGACACGAAGGGGGTGCACGGGGTGTGCGTGATGGGGTGCGCACCCACGTGTAGAGGGTGATCAGATGGCTGTGACGAAGGAACCGAACCGGCTCCTGGCGGCGGTGATGCGGGAAGCCGGGGTCAGCAACAAGGGCTTGGCCGCACGGGTGCGCGAACTCGCTGCGCGCGATGGCGAGACCATCGCGGCCGACCACGTGTCGGTGAAACGCTGGCTGGATGGGACGAGCCCCAAGGCCGCTACGCAGCAGTACATAGCTCTTGCCTTGGGCGCGAAGCTGGGCAGGTTGGTCAAGCCCGAAGACATCGGGTTCACCGGAGGCCTTCAACCTGTCGGCACCGACGCCACGGCAGACGCCGCCGAGTACCCCGTGAGCTCGTCCACGGCGCTCGACCAGCTCGGCAAGCTCACCGCTGCCGACCTCGAAGACCAACCCAGCCTGCTGAGCGCCACGTGGAACCCGGCATCCACGTCAGGGGCCATCACGGGCTACCTGTTCGGAGACCGGTTGCAGGTCGCAGCGGCGGACGACCCCGCCATGCACTCCGGAGCCACAGCGGCGGCAGCGATCCGCACGACCGCCGCGCACCTCATGGACCTCGACTTCAAGTTCGGCGGCGGACACGTCCGGCGGATGCTCTTGTTCTACTTCAAGACCGAGATCGCGCCCCTGCTGCGCCAGGCCCACCCCGCACCGGTCCGGCGGGAGCTGTTCAGCGCCGCCGCCGACGTGGCACAGCTACTCGGCTGGAGCGCCTATGACGCCGGACGACACGCCGCAGCTCAGCGCTACTTCATCCAAGGGCTACGCCTGGCGCGTGAAGCCGAAAGCCCGGTCACAGGAGCGCGGCTCCTCTCGAACCTCAGCCACCAGGCGAACTACCTCGGACGCCACAGCGACGCGGTCCAGTTCGCCCGCGCCGCTCAGACCGCAGCCCAAGGACTCGCCACCCCGGCAGTGAGCTCGATGCTCCTGGCGATGGAAGCACGGGCGTTGGCGAGCAGCGGGGAAGGCCAGGAGTTCGCCCGCGTCCTGGCCAGGGCCGAACTCGCGTTCAGCAAGTTCGACCCGGCCAACGAGCCCGAGTGGATTCGGTACTTCACCGCCGCCGAGCTGGCCGGCGAGGCCGCCCACGGTTTCCGAGACCTCGGACGGCCCGCCGAGGTTCGCCGGTTCGCGGATCTCGCCGTCGCTCCGGACGACACACCGCCACGGACCAGGGCGTTCATCGGGATGGTGTCAGCGGCCGGGGCTCTCACGAACGGCGATGTCGATGAAGCCGCAGCTCTCGCTATCCAGGCGATCGAAACGACCGGAGCTCTCCAGTCCAGCCGCTACGTCCGCTACCTCGTAGATTTCCACCGCGCGCTGAGTGAGTCCCACGGTCGTCACCCGCTCGCAGGTCAGCTTGCGGAGAAGATCATCGCCTTTTACCCCGAGGTGACGCTGGGAACAGCCGTCGTCCTGTCGCGTGTCGCGTGACGACCTAGAAGGCGCTCCACTTGCCGATGTTCTCCCGCTTTCGCAGTGTCGCCATACGAGTCGCGTACTCCTGGGCAACCTTCTCGGAGGTCCGGACGTTCTGCATGACCCACGTCGTCATCTTCAGTTCGTGGGTCGCCCGCACCACGGGAAAGCCCTCCCACCGGGTCACGTCGAAGCCGTAGTCATCAGCGAACGTGCGGTACTGCTCGGCTGTCCACCAGCCGGCGGTCACATACTCCGTTGCGGTCATCCCGAGATCCCACTCGGGTTGACCCCATGAGAACGCCTCGAAGTCGATCACTGTTGGTGTGGAGCCCGTGAACATCAGGTTCTGCACATGTGCGTCACCGTGCACAGGGCCGGCAGGCAGTTCGTAGCTCAGCGAAGCGATCTCGGCGCTGAGCCGGTCGAGGTGGCCGAGCAGGAAGTCCTTGTCATCGGAGTCGATCGGAGCCGATTCGATGCGCGGCTCCACCCGCTCCAGCAGCTCCTGTTCCGGCAGCTCGAACGACTCAGGCCGGGGGAGAGCGTGGAGCCGGCGCAGCAACGCGGCCAACGTCCCAACGTCGCCAGGCCCACCGGTCCGGCCCTCGATGAACGACCAGAACGTCACCGGGTAGCCGCCGTCAACGAGGATCGGTTGCGGCAGATCAGTGGTTCGGGCACTCGGGAAGTCGTTGCGCCCCAACCATCGGGCGACGTTCACTTCCTTGACCGCGTCGTCCCAATGAGCCACGCCACGGGCGATCCGAACGACCGTTCCGGTTCCGTGCAACCGGAAGATGGCGTTCTCGCCCAAGCGAAGCAGTTGCGGGTCAGTGCACTCCACTTGGGCGGCAACGCAGGCACGAGCCAACACCGTCCGCGCTGTCTGCTCATCGAATCGTGCCGTCACGCCTTCGGCCCTCTCTGCTGGGTCCTGTTGTCGATCATTTCACGCATCACGGTCCGCCCCTTGCGGAGCGCGTTCGCTTGGCTTCGTCGGCAGTGACTCCGAAAGCCACAGGAGACGTGCCTTCGCGCTGCCGTCATCGAAGTGGCGCAGAACGTCCTCCGGTCGCACGGTCTGCACCCGGAGCGAGCCGTCGCAGGAGATGACTTCGGTGTGGTCTTCGAAGGCCATGCCGTACGCGGCGACGTGCGCGTCATGGCGTTCGCCGTACTCCAGGCCCACGGCGAACAGCCGCGGGGCGTCGTCTTCGACCAGACCCCGGAGGAACGCCGCGAACCCCCGTTCGTCCCACAGTGGTTCCGTGGTGATGTGGTCGCTCATGCTGCGGTCGTCTCCACGCCGGTCACGATTTCGGCGAACTCGTCCGCCGTGAGCAGTGCGCCCGAGGTTTGCCAGGGCGAAACCAGCCACGTGACCGTCATGTCGGCGGCGGTGGTCGGCGGAAGTGGGAACAGCGAGCCGTCACTGAAGTGTCGGACTTCGTCCCGGTCGAACCCGGCTGGGAACGGTGGCCGAACGATGAACAGCGCAATCGGCATCCCCGGCATGGAGAGAACGGGCGTCGGCCGCGTGCTGAACCACCGGTGAGACATGATCGACTCGGTCAGGCTCACACGGACGGAGACGACGCCGAACGAAGGCCCGGTCACGCCGAGGATCGCGGGGCTGCTGTCGCCGTCGGTGTTCCACCATTGGCGCACCAAGGTCACGTCGGTGGTCGCCTCCTGTAGTGGTCGCAACTTCACATCGTCCACAGGCTTCCCGGTGGCCGGGTCTACGAACGCCCCGTCGTGCCACACCGCGCCGGGCAGCACCGGCCATCCGCTCTCCGCGTACCGGGCAGCGGCCTCGGTGGCACTTCTCGGAGAGTCCTTCGCATCATCGAACTGCATTGCCATACCTCGTTCAGAACTCGGGGATTTCGGGCATCGGAGTGCGCGGCCGTTCTGCCGCCGGCTGCACGGGGAAAGGCAGACCCGCAGCCTTGTCCAGTAGCGCGTTCGCCAGCTCCCGCAACTCGTCGCCAAGCTGCGCCTCGACGCTGGCCAGATCGGTCGTGTAGGTGGTGGTGGCCAGTGGGTTGACCTCATCGAGGAGTCGGACGGCGTAGCGGCCCAGCCGGAAGTTGAGGCTTGTCAGCCAGGCGCTGAACAGCAACTCGTCCCTGGTCATCGAGGTCAACCTCCTTGGCGTCGGGTACGACCTCGAAAAAGTCCTCGAACTGCATAGGCCGCAACGCAGCCAACACTCCGCCGATGAACGCGGGTCCGGGCTGGAGTGTGCCGTCGAGGACGCGTTTCAAGGTCGACTGGTGAACGTCCATCTTCTTCGCCAGCGCGTAGTTCGATCTCAGCCCCGCCAGGCGGGCGGCGCGGAGCAACTTCTTCGCACTGAGTCGCACGGTGAACGGCATCTTCTTGAGGCACCCGTTACTTCGTGCGTCCGAATAGGATGATCAGGACTCGTCCCAGCCCGACCAGAGCGAGCGCGCACAGAGTGAGCCCCCAGGGCTCGAACCACCAGGGATCTGTAGCCATATCGAATCGCACCTCGCCTCGCAGCCAACGAGCCCGCTAAGATTCCGTATTCCATTCCACTCAATCCGGGCACGCGGGCTCTGGAAAGAGCGCAGCGGAGGCACGAGCGACGCATGTACGTCTCACCGGTATGCTTGACCTGCGATAAGGCGTTCCGCCACGTACGGCAAGCCACGCCAGGAGGTCACCCGATGGCAGTACGGCGAACTGGACTGGCCAACACTCGGAAAGCGTCCGGCTTTACCCAAGAGTCTTTTGCCGAAGCTGCCCATGTGGAGCGTTCAACGGTGGCGCGCTGGGAAGCCGGCACCAGCGAACCGTTGCCGTATCAGCGGCCGAAGCTGGCCAGGCTGCTGCGGGTGTCCCTGGATCGGCTTGACGAACTGCTCGCAGCAGGCACTTCGAATCAGGCCACGCCGGATGATCGTCTCGCTCGCTCTCTGCGGCACCCGGCCACCGTCGACTTGGTTGCTGTTGCCGAGCTGCAACAGCACGTCCGCGAACTCGATGAGCGGTACGACCGAGCGCCCTCGACTTCCCTGCTGGCGGAGACCGGTCAAGCCCTTGGCCGCATCACGTTCCTGTCGGCCCACGCGGAGGCGCATCACGTCAGGCGGGAGTTGAGCACGGTCGAGGCCGAGTGCGCCATCCTCATGGGCCAACTGGTCTGGGACGCCTCACAGCGCCGAGACCACCGCTCAGCACAGCAGTACTTCGACCAGGCACGTACGGCTGCCCGAAGGGTCCGTGACTCCACGGCCGAAGGGCTTGCCCTGCTACGCAGCAGCTTTGTCGCGCTCTACGGCCGGAAGGACCCGAAAGCCGGCTTGGCGCTGACGATGCAGGCAGCCGACAGGACCACGCAGACAAGCCAAGTGCTCACCGGTCTCGCCACGCTCCACGCAGCCGAGGCTCACGCCATGATGGGCCACGAGGCCGACTGTGAACGCGCGCTCGGAGAGGCCGGCCGCCGATTCGGCCAGATCGACAACGACGACGTCGCGCTCGAACTCTTCTCCCCGACACAGCACGGCCGGCTCGCCGGATCGTGCTACCTCTTCCTTGGCCAGGCCGGGAAGGCCGAAACGATCCTCGAAGCGACCGCTGCCCAACTGCGGAGCCGTTCGAAGTCCGAAGCGATCGTGCTCGGCAACCTCAGCCTGGCCCGACTCAGGCAGGGGAAGGTGGACGAGGCGACCGGCACGTTGCACAAGGCGATGGACGTGATCGAGCTGACCTGGGGCGGCGGCGGTCTCAACATCATGTTCGACACCTGCCGCGAAATGCAGCCGTGGCGTCAGCAAGCCGACGTGCAGGATGTCTATGACCGGATGATGTCCCTGATGGCAGCTCGATAGGAGGCCGCGAGGTGTCGGATGTCGACCAGGCCAAGCAGACAGCCCGCGAGCGTGTCTGGGCGCTTCTGGAACGCGAACAAGCCGTTCCACCTGGTGTGCACGGTCGCATCCCGTCGTTCTTCGGTGCCAAGGAAGCCGCCGACAGGCTCGCTGGGCTGCCGGAGTGGCAGAACGCCCGAGTGGTCAAAGTGGTGCCGGACACGGCCCAGCAACCCGTCCGCGCCCGAGCCTTGCGCGAAGGCAAGATCGTCTACATGGCCGTGCCAAAGCTGGCTCACGAGCAACCGTTCCTCCTGCTCGACCCGGCCAAACTCGACGTGTCACCCGACACGGCGGCCGACCGACACACCGCCACCCGGATTGGCAAGCCGACCGACGTCGACACCATGCGGGCCGTTGATCTGGTCGTCTGCGGCAGTGTGGCCGTGAACCGCCACGGCGTACGACTCGGCAAGGGCGCCGGTTACTCAGACATCGAAATGGCCCTGCTCCAAGAAGCCGGACTCATCGGCCCACAGACCACCATCGTGACAACGGTCCACTCGCTCCAGGTCGTAGACGGCGAGCTGCCCGAGACCCGCCACGACTTCAGCGTAGACGTGATCGTCACTCCGGAAGCCGTTATCCGCTGCCCGGAACCACGACGCCCGCAAGGCCTCCACTGGGAAGACCTCCCACCAGACAAGGTCGCCGCGATCCCTGCACTTGCGGCCCGGCATCCGCCGGTACACGGATAGTCATTGACTCGCCGTTCTTTGGGTTCTCTAGTGGTGTCGAGAGCCTGGCGTGCCTAACCGGCGTGTTCAAAGTTTCTTTTCTTCATCAAGGCGGCCCCCTCCGGGGGCCGCTGGCCGTTCGTGTCTGTTCAGGCTGTTGTGGGCGGGCTCCGGCGAGGTTGTCGGTCGCGCCAACGTGGGCCTGGCGGCCCACGGGCGCGACACGCGAGGCACCGGAGCCCGCCCACAACAGCCGGAGGCCACGGCCAGCGACCCCCGCAGGGAACCGCGTGGTCCGACCGATTCGCTTGTGTTGCGGTCATGCTTCCGGCGTTCGGAGCTTGGGACGAGCGCCGAAGTGTCGGCTTGGTCGGGCTGGTCTTGGCGCTCGGCTGCCGCACCTGTGGACAGCTCGACGCCTTGGCGGCATCGACCAGCCCACAGTCTTGCCAACGAAAGGTGCCTCGCCTCTATACCAATCCGGCTTTACTGACGGAATTTAGCACGGCAATTCCTAGGTACTTTGCCATTTCCACTGGAACGGCATTACCTATTTGGCGTTCAATCGACTCGTAGGTGCCCACAAAGTCATATGTTACCGGGAAGGTTTGGAAGTATGCGGCTTCCCGGAGAGTCAGACCGCGATGTTCAACCGGATGGATAAAGGAGCCGCACGCAGGCGTCGTACAGCGCGTAGTCATCGTGGGCGCAGGGAGATCAAGCCTTACTCGACCATAAGAGGCTGTGGCACGATGCCCTCCCTTACTGTCCAATTCGTCGTGACAGCGAAGCCGATACTTCGGAGGAAGATCGAACCTGGTGCCCCCCACGGGGACTGCCTTAACGCGTTCAGCAGTAATCTTATTGAGTGACCGATGGCGGTTAAGTGGATCATTCTTGCGCGTCAGCCTACTCAATCTCTGCAGCGCTTCTCCCGCTGTAGCCAATGCTGGAGCATGATGCCTATCTAGGATCTCCCAGATGTCAGGAGAAATATTCGCGCGGCGGCTCCGAACGCCAAGAACTACCAAGCGATTGCGTCGTTGAGGGACACCAAAAATCGTAGCGTTCAACTTATAGCTGCCGAACGAGTAGCCCAGTTCACTCAGTTGTTCAGTCAATTCTCCGAAGCGCCTATTGCGTGCAAGCCCCGGGACATTTTCAAGTAGAATCGCCTTAGGCATGAATGCCCTAGCGAACCGAACCACCTGGTGGACAAGATCATTGCGCTGTTCATCCATGGCCCTGCCTCCCGCAAGAGTCGAAAACCCTTGACATGGCGGGCACGCTTTCAGGAGGGTAAGTTCGCGAACGCGTAGCCCTAGTTCGCTTCGCATTCGTACGGCTGACACGGACCGTATATCGGACTGCCAAAGCCTGGTTCTTGGATGGTTCAGACGATAAGAATGACATGCATCTGAATCAAACTCTACAGCACCTACTACGTCGAAACCAGCGTCTCGAAGCCCTTGGGTCGCCCCTCCGGCCCCTGCGAACAAGTCCACTGCGGTTGGTGCTGTAGCGGTCACCACGTGATCATATCGCCATCTGAGTCCGGCCTGCCACAGAGGTGGCAACGAAATATCAAGAGTTCTTGTCTGCACCCGACGACCCTTCGACGGAAGCTGCGATCTTGGACGCAACCATCTCCGGTGCTTGCAGCAGGTTTACAGTATGTTGAGACGTGTTTACCTTTAGCAAACCTCCCGACAAAGAATCAAGGCCAACGAGAACTTGATCGAAAGATTCGCGGGACATTGCTTTCCATTCAGGCCTTGCCTGGCGAAGCGCTAGCGTGGACACCGGTTCTTGACTGGCCGTCCCCTGCTGCATACTCCAGAGTTCGTCAAAGACGTCACGCCAATCGAAGTTGGCTGCGACGGGATTTCGCATTTCAGCGATTCGCTGCTTTTTCTCTTCGGGAGAACAGATTTCCGCCAGTGTCTCCGCGATCATAGGCAAAGAGTATTGATGGCGCTTAACCGCCTCGTAGAGATCGACCAAGGCATCGACGGTGATGATCGACACGCCGACGCCTTGAGCTCGGCACTCTTTGAGTATGGCTGGCTCCGAGCCATCCGCTTGCCTGGAAAATCCTGCAAACTCGCGCGCCACAACGACACTGAAGAGTGCTCCGACTTCAATCGCGTGGGCCGCCGCGCCACTGATTTCAGCATCGTCGTTCGACAGCGCCTTCTTTGAGCCTTTCGCTTCTACCGTGAAGCGTCTTTCTTCTTCTCCTACTGGCGCGATTACCAGAACATCTTTCTGTCCAGATGCCCCATCTATCTCGGCGTAGAAGCCCATGAGTTGAAAAAGCTTAGCCAACGCCTGCTCGAATGGCTTATGCCCCTTGAAACTCGTGTCGATCACTTCTTTGATCACCAGATCCGGACTCTGCTTGAACCCGGCTTGCAGTGACCGCAGCTGAGCTTCACGCCACTTCATCACGTTGTCGACAATATCAATATCCACACCTAGATCGAGTAGTCGACCCTTGAGTAGAAGATCTGCGACCGCAAACATTTCTACAAGCTTTTGAGCTTCTTGACTTCTTCGACTACGGCCGAAAGTTTCTAGCATCGTTACATACATTGGGTGATCGACATTGGTAACGATACGATTCCCGGCTACATCTAACTTTGAAAGTGGGCCATTAGTTCCATTAGCTTCGATCGTCATACGAGTCTGGCCGGGGTTAACGGCAGTCAGATCACCGCCGGGCTCGTTCATGATGAGCGCAGTGAGCGGATCCCGAAGGTACTCTCTGGCGATAATAGGGAGCTCTGCTACGCGTGATTCAAGTCTTGCGTGCGACTCGGTTGCGGTTAGCTTATTGCGCCCAGCTCGATAGAGAGCGATCTGAAGAATTTCAAGTTCGACGCCAGTCGGGGCCAGTCGATGCAAACGTTCACGGTCCGCGAGAAGATCGCTGTCTAGGCCGTCCGCCCAGATAAAGATTTGCATCCGATTGAATGCACCGTAAGATGGGTCGTGCAGAAAAAGTTTAGGGTCGTCTGGGTTCAGCAGGCGATCGCGGACCATAACGAAGAAGCCTTCACTTCTTCCTGATTCTGATCGATCTTTCTGAAAAAGGGATCGATCGTACAGCTTCACTTGCAAACGGACGTCCCCGAGACTGGGCATTGTTACAACGTGGCTATCGCCTTTCTTGGCGAATTTTATGTCACCCTGTACGCGACCAGATTTCTTGGCTTCGTCCCATTCTCCCCTAAGACGTTCCTTGACTACCTTGTCGGACGCATCCCATGTGACTAGTGCCCCCTGCTCAACCTTTGGTGTAACCACAACCTGGTTGACGTAGGCCTTGAAGTCGGGCCTGCTCGGCATACCGTTGCCCAGCACCCAACGCAGACGGCCGGGGGTTAGGTTAATTTCATCCTTCAGCTCATCGATGACAGCAAGCGTCCAGGATGGCTGAGCCCAGATTTCACTGAAGTTACCGGGAATTGTCCTATAGAGGCTTTTGGCGAACGCTTTTGCACTTTCCTCGGACAACTCCATAACCGGTACTTGAAACCCCTTGGGTGGGGCGGCCTCGCCAGGGTTAACCTTGGGTGCTTCTCCATACGATACTGCGATAAGATAGTACTTATTGTCACGATGACACAGATGTGATATCCGGTCGCCCAGCGCGTAACTTGCCAGTTTGCCGATACCGAACTTGCCAATCATTGCTCGTTCTATTCCACGGGTGACCGACCGAGCTACCCGAGCGGAACCATCATTTTTTGGACTCCGCGCGATCCACCACAATTGGCGAATGCCATCGAGATCCATGGAATCGCCATCATCCCACACGAGAACGCAATCCCGAGCCGAGGTTCCGGGGAGGTAAATGTTTACCTTCGTGGCCAGAGCATCATAGCCATTGGTGACCAGTTCTTCGACAGCCTTGTTGGGCGATGAGTACAGGTGCTGCGAGAAGTGCTGCAAAATCGCATAATCGATCTCAACCTGTACATACGCTACAGGGCTACCGTGCTCTGACACTTCGGTCAACTGTTTCCCCTAGCTGCGTTTTCATTGACCCCAAATTATAGATCGACGCTTGGCGTGCGCCTGTCACCATATCGGGTGTAGCGCCCGCAAACCGTTCGATCATGTGTTCGAACCGAGCGGTCGAGATGATCTTACGGTTGCGAGATTCGCTCATCGCGACGAATCCGATGAGCGAGCGTCAGCAACGAACATCTAGCAAGTAGCGACTAGTGGTGGGTTGATGACCATTGGGGCCTGCCATCGGTGGTCTAAGCCACCTGCAAACTGGCCCCGATCTTGCTACCGACTGTGCAGGGCCAAGAAGTTGCAGCCAGCCTCCAACCCTCTGGAAACCACCAGCAATCCGCAGGTGCCAAATGCTGACGTGAAGGTACAGCAGGCTGCGGCTGGCGTGGCACCTCGGCAGTCTTAGGCGGGGCGTCGGCGTACTCCGGTAGTGCCTGGTCGGAAGGCTGCGGTACAGCAGCGAAGTACAGCAACCGGCCCGACCAGGACCGGCCACGCGTGACTGTGGTCGACCTTCCTACCTCGGCAAAGACCGACGACGACCTTGCTGCCGGTAGTTCGGGACGAAGAGGTCGCAGGTTCAAATCCTGTCACCCCGACGCAGCTCAGGGCCTTACCGAGATCCTTCGGTAAGGCCCTGAGCCGTATGTGCAGCAGCGAAGTACCGCAGCACCCCAGGCCTGGCTGTCGAGGCTGTCGCTGAGCTTCCTGGGCGCCGCCCGCGTGACCTCGGTGGAGACCTCGGTGGAGACCTCCGCGTAGATCTCCACCGTCACCGATGGAGACTCCATTTCTTGAGAGAATCACCCCGACAAAGTCAGGCCCGATATGTCACAAGACATACCGGGCCTGATTTGTGTTCCGGTCAGCGGACGGGCCGGGAGGGACCGTCATCGAGCGCCTGCACGATCCGCTCGTGGTCTACTCCCGGCTCGGACGAGAGGTGGGCTTCACAGCGGTCGGTTGTGGGGTTGGGTGTCGGGCTTGGACACCTTGATCAGGACCTCTGTCAGCAGCGCCACTTCCATGGCGACTACGGCGACGATCAGCCTTTCGGATAGGCCGGTCGACGCCATCCTGGCGGCAGAGAACGGGACGCCGATGACGATCGCGGCAGCCATCAGGACTGCCTATAGCAAGGCGAACAGGGAATTGGTGTGCTCGCGACCGACCGTCATCGCCACCGACGCCTGCCCCAAGTCGATCAAGTCGACAGTCAGCGAGGCTGCGGCGGTTGCTTCTTCGATGGTCTGCCTGGCGTCCATGAAGGGTCTGTTCAGGCCGCGCGGATGCGGATCACTCGCCGGTTTTCTTGGCGGACAGCAGGATTTCGGTCGTGCAGTCGACGACCTCACCGGCACGAACGCTCTGCGCGGTGGTGGTCCAGTTCCGGTCTACGGCGAGCAGGCGGCCTTGGCCGGTGGCGTCTTCTTCGCGTAGGCGGTAGAGGCCGGCGGCCTGCATGGTGTCCTGGGCGGTCTGGTGGACCATGCCCACGACGTCGGGGACCGTGCAGGTCTTCGCGGCCGGAGCGGTGGCGGCAGGCGGGGCGGCGGTGGGCGTGGGCTGCGGAGGTGGCGGCGCAGTCGTCGTCGCCTGCGGCGTGCTGTTCGCCGGGGACTGGGCGGCCGGGGGTGGGGTCGCGCAGGCGGTGAGCAGCACGAGCCCCGACAGCAGGGCGGTGAGCAGGGGGAGGCCCGACAGCGGGGCGGTGAGACGGGCGATGCTCACGGCGGGCACCTCTCAGTCGCTCGGGCTCGGGCTTGGTCCGCGGTCGGTTCGCTACCCCACTGTGGCCCGGCGGCGGTGGTGCCGGCGGCATCCGATCAGTCGATTTCCAGGACCTTCGCCAGGATCTTGGTGAGCTGGTCGCGTTCGGCGGCGGTCAGGGCGGCGAACACGTCGTTCAGGAACTTGGGCACGCTGCTCTCCGCGTGCAGGAGCGCCGTCTTGCCCGCTCCGGTGATGTCGACCTGGTACGCCCGGCGGTCGTCGGGGTTGCGCTCCCGGCTCACGTAGCCCGCTTTCTGCAGGTCGTCGGCGATGCCGACCATGACGCTGCGATCGATGCGGAGTTCTTCGCTGAGCGTTTGCTGGGAGCACGGTCCGACGTTCACGAGCATCTTGAGGACCAGGTGGTGGTTCGCGCCGACGTTGTTGGCGTGACCTTGGAGCTCCGCGGCACGGGTTATCAGAGTGGACACGCGGCACAGGGCTATGTCCGGGCGTTCCATCACCAGGCGGGGGAAGAAGTTCAACCGGGTCTTCGTGGGCATGGGTCGCCTCCTCGGCATTGGGGGGTGGCGACCCTATCAGAATCGTCTGTCACTCAATCGTTTGATAACAGACCATCTTGACAATATGTGCGCCGATCATCTTTATGCAGATTGACTGCATCCCGCATGTGACGACTCCGGAGTGGTGTCGGAGCACCATGACGGCGGGTGACGTTGGCAGCCCGGTGCGCTGCCGCTACCCACAGTTGGTTAGGTCGCACGATGGAGTGAACTTTAGTCCGAGTAGTCGTGTCATGACGTAGCGTTGTGACAAGTGCGAGCGATTGTCACGTTCAGTTAACCCGAACGAGTGAAGGTTACCGATTCACGTCACGGAACGTAACAGGGGGCGAGGTCGACGCGAAAACGAGACGAACCGTCGGTCACTGATGCTTTCAGCCAGGGAGAGCCAGCCATGAGCATTGCCTCCGGGATCAGGCCCGTGTCCGGGAGTTGGATCCGACTCGCCGCCTGGGTTCTGGTCGTACTCGGGACAGCCGGTGTGGTCGCCGTTCTCGCCTCGCCCACCGCGGGCGTCGTGGTGGGTGCGGTTCTCGCCCTGGTCGCGCTGGTCGGCAACGCGCTGGCCAAGGCCTCGCGCAAGATGGACGAGATCTTCCGCGAGGAACTCGACTAATCGACCCCGCAGCTAGTCGACCCCGCAGCCCGCCAGGTCCTTCGCCACCAGGTCGCCGGGGAGGGCGCCGGGACTGGGGAAGGTCTCCCGCAGGGTGAACGCGAACGGCGTGGGGCCGTGTTCCCGCAGGTGCGCCAAGCGGTCCTCGGCTTCGGCCACGGCGGGGCGGTGGCCCGCCGGCATCCACCACAGGGCGGTCATCGCCTCGACGGGTCCGGTGCCGCCACGAACCCCGCCATCGACGGGCTGTCCAGTGGTGCCTGCATCCGGCTGATGTTCACCTGCGCCAACTCGTGCGAATCCCCTGTCATTCCTCCACGGTAGCCGGGACGATCGTGTGATGGCAGATGATGTGCAGCGAGCCGAACTCCGCAGGCGGACCTACGGCACCGGCGACCTCGCGACCCGATGGGTCTTCGCCGGCGGCTTCATCAACTTCGGCTACTGGGACGGCATCCCGCTGGACGGCCGGCTCACCGTCGAGCAGCGCATCGCCTCCCAGCAGGCCATGTACGACGTGGTGCTCGACGCGCTCGACGTCGCCGGCCGGCGCGTGCTCGAAGTCGGCTGCGGCGGTGGCGTGGGCGCACAGCGGACGTTGCTGCGCGGTCCGGAGTTGTTGCGCGGTATCGACTTGATGCCTGAACAGGTCGAGCGTGCGCGTGCGGCGACCCGCGACGAGCGGGTCGAGTTCGTGCCGGGGTCGGCGTCGGACATCCCGTTCCCGGACGACGCGTTCGACCGCCTGCTGTCGGTGGAGGCCGCACAGCACTTCGAGGACCTGGGGGCGTTCGCGCGGGAGTGCGCGCGGGTGCTCGCGCCCGGTGGCCGACTTGCCGTGACCACCTTCTTCGCCGAGCACGACGACGCGGGACCGGAGTTGGTCGAGTTGATCAAGACGTTCGCCACCGGGCTCGACCTGGCCCACCCGATCGGTCGGTTCACGGACGATCTGCGGGCAGCGGGCTTCGACGATGTCCGCGCGGACAGTATCGGCGCCCACGTCTGGGCCGGTCTGCACCGGTGGCAGGAGCTCGCCGGGTTCCCGGACGGCTGGGGGCACCGCTGGATCCAGGCCACCGAACGCGGCCTGGCGGACTACTACCTGGTCACCGCCCGCCAGCCGGCAGGATCGAGGGCGTGACGACGCACCCGACCGCCGAAGTCCCCGACCCGCTGTTCGACGACGCCGAAGCCGAGGCCCGCTGGCGGGAACGGTTCACCGCGCCCAGGGTCAGCCTGCCCGGCTGGGCGGACGACGCCCCGGACCGCAGCCTGTACCTGTCGAACGCCAGCGGTGTCTGGGAGATCTACGCCTGGGACCGCGGCTCCGACACCCACCGCAAGGTCACCGACCGCCCGAACGGCACGTCCCACGCGGCGCTGAGCCCGGACGGCGAGACGATCTGGTGGTTCGCCGACAGCGACGGCGACGAGTTCGGCGTGTGGGTCAGCGAGCCGTTCAAGCCCGGCGCGGACGCCAAACCCGCCGTCGCCGGTGTGCCGGCCGGCTACCCCGCAGGCCTGGAGATCGGCCACCAGGTCGTTTCGATCGGCACCTCCACCGACGACGGCACGACCGTCTACGTGTCCCGCAACGGCGGCCCGGCCGAGGTGGTCTACGCGCACCAGAACGACGGCGGCGTGGCCGCGCTGTCCAGGGACGAGACGCTGCTCGCGCTGGCGCACTCCGAGCACGGCGACAACCGGCACACGGCGCTCCGCGTGATCACCCCGGACGGCACCCGGGTCGCCGAGAAGTGGGACGGCCCGGGCAAGGGCCTGGACGCCATCGCGTTCAGCCCGGTGCGCGGCGACAACCGGCTGCTCGTGCTGCACGAACGCCGGGGCAAGGAGGAGCTGCTGATCTGGGACGTCACCGACGACACCGAGACCGAGATCGGCATCGACCTGCCCGGTGAGATCAGCGCCGACTGGTACGAGGACGCGACGGCACTGCTGGTCGTCCACACGTTCAAGGCACGGAACACCCTGCACCGCTACGACTTGAACACCGGAACACTGTCCGCTTTGGACACTCCACACGGGACAGTCGGTTCGGCCGACGTGCGGCCGGACGGCGCGGTGGAGTACTCGTGGTCCTCGGCCGCGCAGCCCGGTGTGGTCCGGGTGCTGGACGTGGACGGCGACGAACGCGTGCTGCTGGCACCTCCGGGGCACAAGGCTCCCCCGTCGGTCGAGTTGCAGGACGTCTTCGTCGGTGACGTGCACGCCCTGGTCGCACGCCCGGCGGACGCCCCGGACGGCCCGCTGCCCACGGTGTTCAGCCTGCACGGCGGCCCGCACTCGGCCGACGAGGACCGGTTCTCCGCCTACCGCGCGGTGTGGTTGGACGCCGGGTTCGCCGTGGTGCACGTGAACTACCGGGGCTCCACCGGCTACGGCTCGCAGTGGCGGGACGCCATCGAGGGCCGGCCGGGCCTGACCGAGCTGGAGGACGTGGCCGCCGTGCACGACTGGGCGGTCGGCTCCGGGTTCGCCGACCCGGCGAAGTGCGTGGTCAACGGCGCGTCGTGGGGCGGGTACCTGTCGCTGCTCGCGCTGGGCACCCAGCCGGAGCGGTGGGCGGCGGGCGTCGCCGGTGTGCCGGTCGCCGACTACCTGGCCGCCTACGAAGACGAGATGGAGCCGCTGCGCGCGTTCGACCGGGCGCTGTTCGGCGGGTCGCCGGAGGAGCTGCCCGACCGGTACCGGGAGTGCTCGCCGCTGACGTACGTGGACGCGGTGCGCGCGCCGGTGCTCGTGCTGGCCGGGGAGAACGACCCGCGCTGCCCGATCCGGCAGATCGACAACTACCTGGAGCGGCTCGCCGCGCGCGGTGCGGCGTACGAGGTGTACCGGTACGACGCCGGGCACGGGTCGCTGGTCGTCGCGGAGACCATCCGGCAGACGGCGGCGGAGGTCGCGTTCGTCCGGAAGGTCCTCTAGCCGGCCTTCCGGCGCCGTCCGCGCCAAGGCTTCGTGACTATGTCTGTGCGCCAATCGTGGAGACGCCCACGATTGGCGCACAGACGGTCGCGTTCATAGACGTGCAGACGGTCGGCCCACAGACGCTCAACGCGTCAGCGGTCGCCGGTCAGGCCTGCTGGGCCTGCCACATCCAGTGGGCCTGTTCGAGCTGCTTGGTGATCTCGATCAGCAGGTCCTGGGTGACCAGGTCGGACTTGTCCGTCTCGTCGATCCGGGCGCGCAACCGCTCGATGAGCTTGGCGAGCGCGGACACGACCGCGGACACGACGTCCTCTTCCTGGAGCCAGTTGTCCGGGAACTCCGGCACCCCCGACGACTCGGCGACGGTCTTGGCCTTGCCGTTCGGCGAGATGCCCAGCGCGGACGCCCGCTCGGCCACCTCGTCGGTGTAGGTGCGCGCCGTGGTCACCAGTTCGTCGAGCTGGAGGTGGACGCTGCGGAAGTTCTTGCCGACCACGTTCCAGTGCGCCTGCTTCGCGGCCAGTGACAGGTCGATCAGGTCGACCAGCGTCGACTGCAGGACGGTGGCGACGGACGCCTTGTCGGCGTCGGAAAGCGAACTGGTGATCGGGGACTTGCTCATGGTGCTAGCGCCTCCTTCAGACGGTGGCGGTCAGGGCCACCTCGATGTTGCCGCGCGTGGCGTTGGAGTACGGGCAGATCCGGTGGGCCGCGGCCACCAGGTCGTCGGCCACCGACTGCTCCGCGCCGGGGATGTGCGTGTGCAGGTCGACCGCGAGCTGGAAGCCGCCGTCGCCGTTCGGGCCGAGGCCGACCTTCGCGGTCACCGTCGTGTCGCCCAGCGCCACCCCGCTCTTGCGGGCGGCGACCTTCAGCGCGCTGTGGAAGCACGCCGCGTACCCGGCGGCGAACAGCTGCTCCGGGTTGGTCTTGTCCCCGCCGGGGCCACCCAGCTCCTTCGGCGTGGCGAGCTGCTCGTCGATCACGCCGTCCGAGGAGCGGACCTCGCCGTTGCGGCCGTCGCCGACCGCGATCGCCTCCGCGGTGTAGAGCACCTGCATGAACGCTCTCCTTTGAGCCGTTGGGACTTCCACTCGGCTCAACACCCGGCCGGAGCCGGACCACACCCGGTCGTGTGGCAGCCCACGCCCTGACAAAGACGTACCCGGTCAGTACAACCGTCAACCGGCGTGTGACGCGGCGAACTCCGCCACCTGTCGCCCGATCGTGCGCAGATTGCCCGCGACCGAGTGGTCTGAACAGCCGCCTTCGAGATCGAAGTCGACCTCGCGCGAGTTGATCGCCGCGCCCAGCGGCGTGGGCCAGCCGCGCAGGGCGTGCACGATCGAGCGGAGCGCGGTCAGCGTGGTCACCGACGCCTGCCAGCCCTGGGCGGCGGCGACGCAGCCGACGGCCCGGCCGTCCAGGTAGGGGCGCTCGTCGGTGCGCAGGTCCTCGACGTAGTCCAGCGCGTTCTTGACCAGGCCGGACACCGTGCCGTGGTAGCCGGGCGAGACCAGCACGACGCCGTCCGCCGCGCGCAGGGCGTCGACCAGGCGGCGGGCGTTCTCGGGCCGGTCCGGGATGGCGGGGTCGTAGAACGGCAGCACGAGGTCCGGCCCGGACACCTCGATGACCTTCGCGCCCGCGTCCGCCGCGCCGGAGAGCGCGATCCGCATCGCGCGCTCGGACTGCGAGTTCGGACGCAGCGAACCGCCGATGCCCACCACCGTGACCGTCATGGGCTCCGATCCTGCCACCTCCACCTAGCTGGAGGTCCACTCCCTGGCCGCCGGAGCTACCCGCTAGTAACGTGCGTCTCATGTCGAAGCTCGCCGAATCGCTTCCCCCCGGTGTCCTGGCCGGTGCCCTGCGCTTCGTGTTCGGTCTGCCCGCACCGCTGCGCAGACTGATCGCGGGCCGCCCGATCACCCTGGACGGCCAGCGCCTGCACCCCGAGGCCCAACTGCTGCTGCGGCTCCAGCAGCTCGGCGGCGAGGACTGGCAGACCACCACGCCCGCCGCCAACCGCACGGCGCTGACCAGGAGCACCGCACTCGTCCGCGGACCGGTCGTCGGGAACGTGACGGTTCGCGCGGTCTCGATGGACGGCGTCGGCGGACGCTTCTACACGCCGCGCGGCCTGCCCGAGGGCTCGCCGCTGCTGGTCTTCTACCACGGTGGCGGGTGGGTCAGCGGCGATCTGGACAGCCACGACAACCTGTGCCGGTTCCTGGCCGTGGAGGCCGGGGTGCGGGTGCTGTCGGCGGACTACCGGCTGGCGCCCGAGCACCCGTTCCCGGCGGCGGCGGACGACGCGCAGACCGCTTACGAGTGGGCCGTGGCGAACGCGGCGGAACTGCGCATCGACCCGGCGCGCATCGCGTTGGGCGGCGACAGCGCGGGCGGCAACCTGGCGGCCGTGACGGCACTGCACGCGGGCGACGTGAAACCGGTGTTCCTGCTGCTGTTCTACCCGGCGGTGGACGCGACCGTGCGGCGGCGGTCGCGGGAGCTGTTCGGCAACGGCTTCTTCCTCACCGACCAGAAGATGGACTGGTTCCTGGACCACTACGCGCCTTCCCGCGACTCGCACACCGACCCGCGGCTGTCCGTGCTGCTGGCGGAGGACCTGAGCGGGCTGCCGCCGACCTACCTGGCCACGGCCGGTTTCGACCCGTTGCGCGACGAAGGTGAGGCGTTCGCGGAAAAGCTCGCGGCGCAAGGGGTTCCGGTGGTGCTGCGGCGGTACGAGGGGCTGTTCCACGGGTACGCGAACATCCTCGGGGTGGGCGGCGTGTTCCGGGAGGCGGTGGCGGAGGCCGTGGGAGCGCTGCGCACCGGACTGGCGCTGGCGAACACGCGGCAGGGCGTCGCCGAGACGGCTTGAGGGGACGGCGAAGCTCCTCAGCTTCGCCACACCACGCCACCACGCCACGCCAAGGCGGTGGGCTCGGTGGGCGGCGGCACGCATGGCGAAGGGGAGGGACGCGGGAACGTCCCTCCCCTTCCGTGGTGGGAGCCAGTCCTACCTGCCGGCGTTGCCGGCCGGTCTGACCAGTCAGTGCTACGTGCGGGTGCTACTTGTCGAAGGCCGCGGCGATCTTGTCGCCGGTCTCCTTGTCGATGTTGCGCCAGTACTCGAAGACCCGCTCCAGGATCGGAGCCGAAACGCCGTTGCCCGCGTGCTGGACCACGGTGTGCACGAGGCGCTCGCGCTGCGCGTCGTCCATGACCTCGCGGATCAGGGTGCCGGCCTGGCCCCAGTCGTCGTCCTCCGCGTGCAGCTTGTACGCGGAGCGCACGACCTCGTCCTCGACGCCGTACGCCGAGGTGGTCTCCCCGGCCGCCGCGGCCGAGGCGTGCGGGCCGCCGTAGGAGTTCGGCGCGTACACCGGGTCGGTGGCGTTGGCGTAGGCCATCGCCCCGTCCTTGGAGTACGAGTTCACCGGGGACTTCGGGCGGTTGACCGGGAGCTGGGCGTAGTTCGCGCCGATGCGGTACCGGTGGGCGTCCGGGTAGGCGAAGATGCGGCCGACCAGCATCTTGTCCGGGGACGTGCCGATGCCCGGCACCAGGTTGGTCGGCTCGAACGCGGCCTGCTCGATCTCGGCGAAGTAGTCGGCCGGGTTGCGGTCCAGGACCAGCTTGCCGACCGTGATCAGCGGGTAGTCCGCGTGCGGCCACACCTTGGTCAGGTCGAACGGGTTGAAGCGGTAGGTCGCGGCGTCCGCGTACGGCATGACCTGGACCTTGAGCGTCCACGACGGGAACTCGCCGCGCTCGATCGCGTGCCACAGGTCGGCGCGGTGCGCGTCGGCGTCCTCGCCCGCGATGCGGGCGGCCTCCTCCGAGGTCAGGGTCTCGATGCCCTGGTCGGTCTTGAAGTGGTACTTGACCCAGAACTTCTCGCCGGCCGCGTTCTCCCACAGGTACGTGTGCGAGCCGTAGCCGTTCTGGTGCCGCCACGTCTTCGGGATGCCCCGGTCGCCCATCAGCCACGTCACCTGGTGCGCGGTCTGCGGCTGGAGGGTCCAGAAGTCCCACTGCATGTCGTGGTCGCGGCGGCCGGTGTCGGCGCGGCGCTTCTGGGAGCGGATGAAGTCCGGGAACTTGATCGGGTCGCGCAGGAAGAACACCGGGGTGTTGTTGCCGACGATGTCGTAGTTGCCCTGCGTCGTGTAGAACTTCAGCGCGAACCCGCGCGGGTCGCGCCAGGTGTCGGGCGAGCCCAGCTCGCCGGCGACGGTCGAGAACCGCAGCAGCGTCTCGGTCTTCACGCCCGGCTGGAACAGCGCCGCCTTGGTGTAGCGGCTGATGTCCTCGGTCGTCTCGAAGTGGCCGAACGCGCCGCCACCCTTGGCGTGCACCACCCGCTCGGGCACGCGCTCGCGGTTGAACTGGGCGTTCTTCTCGATCAGGTAGTGGTCCTGGAGCAGGATCGGCCCGTTGGCGCCCAGGGTCAGCGAGTGGTCGTCGCTGGCGACCGGGATGCCTGCGTTGTTGGTGGTGGGACGCGCTTGGGTCACGCTGGTTGCTCCTTCTCGGAGGTGCGGCAGTCGGAGCACAGGCCCCAGAACAGGACTTCGGCCTCGTCCACGACGAAGCCGGCCGCGTCGGAGGGCTCCAGGCAGGGCGCCGCTCCGTGGACGCAGTCCACGTCCTCGGTCCGCCCGCAGCGCCTGCACACGAGGTGGTGGTGGTTGTCACCGATCCGCGTCTCGTAGCGCGCCGGATGGCCCGCCGGTTCGATGCGGCGGAGCAGCCCGGTCCGCGAGCACGCGTTGAGCACGTCGTAGACGGCCTGCGTGGACACGGTCCCCAACTTGCCCCGCACGCCCTCGGTGACCTGGTCGGCCGTCGCGTGCGGATGTCCGGCGAGCCACTCCAGCACCGCGAGCCGGGGCGCGGTGATGCGCAGGCCTGCGTCTTTGAGCAGCTCACGTGGTCCTGGGGTCATGGCTCCACCACTCCATCGGGTTTTCTTGAACCAGTCAAGAAAACGAACGGTTAAACCTCTTGCCGGAGCGAGTGAAGATGGGCTGGTGAACCTCGCCCCCTACCTCGCCGTCCTGCGCACCCCACGGGTGCCCTCCCTGATGCTGTTGATGCTGTTCGCCCGGATACCGGCGACGGCGGCGGGCATGACCATCACCATGCACGTGCTGCTCGGCCTGGAACGCGGCTACGGCGCGGCGGGCCTGGTCGGGGCGATGGCCACGGTCGGCATCGCGGTCGGGGCGCCGCTGATGGGCCTGCTCACCGACCGGCGCGGGCTGCGGACGATGCTGCTGGTCTCGCTCGTGTCCGAAGGGCTGTTCTGGTTCGTCGCGCCGGCGCTGTCGTTCCCGGTGCTGCTGGTCACCTGCTTCGTGTCCGGCATCGCGGTGATGCCGGTCATGCAGATCGGCCGCCAGGTCATCACCGCGCTGGTCGGCGAGGCAGGCCGGCGCACGGCGCTGGCGATGGACTCCATGGCGGTGGAGGTCGCGTTCATGGCCGGGCCGGCGCTCGGCGTGCTCCTGACCACGCAGTGGAACAGCCGGGTCGCGATGTGGACCATCGGCGTGTCCATGGTGGTGTTCGGGCTGGTCCTGTACGCGGTGAACCCGCCGGTCCGGGACGACGTCGACCACGGCGCGCCGGTGCCGCGCCGGGAGTGGTTGACCGGGAAGCTGCTCGGGGTGCTGATCAGCGCGGGCGGGGCGACGTTCGTGCTGTCCGGCGTCGAGGTCGCGGTGGTCGCCGGCATGCGGGGGCTGGGGCTGACCGACTGGACGGGGGCGCTGATCGCCGTCATGTGCGTGGCGTCGCTGGTCGGCGGCTTCGTGTACGGCGGGTTGCCGCACGTGCCGCCGGTGTGGGCGCTGATGGGCGTGATGGGGGTGCTGGCCATGCCCATCGGGCTGTTCGGGTGGTCGCCGTGGGTGCTCGCGCTGGCGTTGGTGCCGATGAACTTCCTCTGCGCGCCGACGATCGCGGCGACCGGTGAGGCGATCACCCGGATGACGCCGGGGTCGGCGCGGGGCGAGGCGATGGGGTTGCAGGGGTCGGCGTTCACGTTGGGGGCGGCGCTGGGGGCGCCGCTCGCGGGGTTCGTGATCGACCACTCCTCGCCGGGCTGGGGGTACTTCGTCGCGGGGGTCGGGGCGGTGGTCATCGCGGTCGGGTCGATGGTGCTCGGCGCGGCGGTCAAGGAGCCGGTCGGCGCAGCGCTGCCCTGATGAACCCGGTCTTGGCGTCGGTGTAGGCCTCGCGGTCGTGGCCCAGGCGGTGGGCCAGGTCCAGCTTCAGGGCCTGGTAGCGGTTCCTGAGGTCTTCGTCGTGGCGCAGGGCGTCGCGGAACGCCAGCTGGTCGGCCCAGCGCGGGTGGCCCGCGCCGATCACGTGCAGGTGGGCCACCCGGCGCTGCCCGGTGGCGTCCGGCCGGACGAAGAACCGCCGCCAGTCCTGGCGGTCGAGTTCGGGCGGGACGTGCGCCCAGCCGTCCGCGACCAGGACGCCGACCACCGCGTCCCGGTTCGCGACGGACGCCATCAGGTCGATGATCGGCTTGGCCGCCAGGCCCGGCACGGCGGTGGAGCCGACGTGCTCCACGCCGTCCACCAGCCAGGGGGCCAGCAGTTCGACGAGCCGGTCGCGCTCGACCTCGGCGCTGACCGCCCACCGGGGATCGTGGGGGTGCAGCACGGCCTTCTCGTACGCCCACGGGGGAACGCTCATCCTCCGCACGCTAGCGCCGGGCGCGGAGGAGTCAGGCGCGATTTCCGGGACTGTCGGTGCTCGGTGGAAAACGGAAACCGGGGGCCTACCCCCGACCGAGGGCGTGCAGTGCCTGGTAGAGCTGTTCCACGGCGGGTCGCCTGGTCGCGTAGAGGCGGTGCGCCGCGTCATCCGGGTGGATGGTTCGCGTGGGTCGGATCAGGGCCGCGGCAGCGGTCAGGTCGGGGAGTTCACCGAGGGCGTGCCAGCCGAGCAGGCCCGCGCCCACGCCGGAGCCCTCGCTGTCCTCGGCCAGTTCCAGGTCCAGGCCCAGCGCGGACGCCAGCACGGTGGACCACAGGTCGCTGCGGAACGCGCCCCCCGTGACGCGGACCGCGTGGACGTCGGCCACCGAGCGCACCGCGTCCAGCACCAGCGCCAACTGCTGCGCCACGCCCTCCACCAGCGCCCTGGCGATCTCGGCCCGGCCGTGCTCCCGGCGCAGGCCGATCACGGCGGACACTGCGTCCGGATCCCACCACGGCGCGCGTTCGCCCAGCAGGTAGGGCAGCGCGGTGATGCCGCCGGCACCGGGAGGGACGTGGGCGGCCTCGGCCAGCAGGGTTCCCACGTCGGTGCCGAACGTCTCCGAGGCCCACTGCGCGACCACACCGCCGTTGCTCACGGCACCGCCGAGCACCCACAGGTCGTCGGTGATGGCGTAGCAGAAGACCCGGCCCAGTTCGTCGACGGCGGGACTGTCGCGGACGACGCGCAGCGCGCCGCTGGTGCCCAGGGACACCGCCGCGACTCCGGGCACGACCGCGCCCACGCCCAGGTTCGCCATGGGGCCGTCACCGCCGCCGAGCACGACCGGCGTACCCGGTGGGATGCCGGGGATGTCGCACGTCAGGGGGAACGAGTCGGTGGGCGCGTGCACGGGTGGCAGCCGGGACGCGGTGATGCCGGCGAACTCCAGCGCGGTCGGGTGCCAGTCCAGCGAGCGCAGGTCCATCAGGCCCGTGGCGGAGCCCGACGAGTACTCGGTGACCAGGTGGCCGGTGAGGCGTTCGGTCACGTAGTCCTTGAGGCCGCACCAGACGTGCGCGGTGAACCCCTGGGAGGTGAACCAGGCCAGCTTCACCAGCGGCGTCATGGTGTGGATCGGGGTACCGGTCGCGCGGTGCAGGAAGATGCCCTGCGGGGTGCCGCGCAGCCGACTGGCCTCGGCCACCGCGCGGTTGTCCGCCCAGCTCACCGACGGGGTCACCGGGGTGCCCGAGGAGTCCAGACCGAGCAGCGTGTGCATCGCACCGGTCAACGACAAGGCGCGGACCCGGTGCCCCTGGGCCGCCACCTCGCGCAGGGCCTCCAGGGCCGCGGCCCACACCGCGGCCGGGTCGTGGGTCGCTTCACCGGAGGACGTGGTGCGCATCGGGTAGCCGTGCTCCGCCGATGCCACCACGCCCGCGTTCCGGTCCACTGCGATGACCTTGGTCGACGTGCTACCGAGGTCCACCGCGAGAACTACCTCCGCCATGTCGGCGAACCTACAGGCGGTCCACCAGTTCCTCGGCGATCTCGTACGTGTTCAGCGCCGCGCCCTTGCGGAGGTTGTCGCCGCACACGAAGAAGTCCAGCGTGTTCGGGAAGTCCAGCGCCTGGCGCACCCGGCCCACGTAGGTCGGGTCCTCGCCGACGACGTCCACCGGGGTCGGGAACTTCTTCGCCGTCGGGTCGTCCACCAGCACGATGGTCGGCTGCCCGGCGAAGATCTTGTGCGCCTGCTCGACCGTCACCTCGCGGGCGAAGGTCGCGTGCACGGCCAGCGAGTGCGTCGTGACCACGGGGACGCGGACGCAGGTCGCGGACACCTTCAGGTCCGGGATGCCGAGGATCTTGCGGGACTCGTTGCGGACCTTGAGCTCCTCGCTGGTCCAGCCCTCGTCCTTCAGCGAACCCGCCCACGGCACCACGTTGAACGCCAACGGCGCGGGGAACGGCGACTCGGACAGCGGCAGGCCGGCGGCCTCCAGGGCCTCCGCGACGTCACCGGCGCGGACGCCGACTTCCTTGCCCGCCAACGCTTCCAGCTCACCGTACAGCCGGTCGATGGCCGCCTGGCCGCCACCGGACGCCGCCTGGTAGGACGCCACCACGAGCTCGCGCAGCTCGAATTCCCGGTGCAGCGCACCGAGTGCGGCCATCATGGACAGCGTCGTGCAGTTCGGGTTCGCGATGATCCCCTTGGGGCGCGCGGAAATCTGGTCCGCGTTCACCTCCGGCACCACCAGCGGCACCTCGGGGTCCATCCGGAACGCGCCCGAGTTGTCCACCGCGACCGCGCCGCGCGCGGCGGCGACCGGGGCCCACTCGGCGGAAACCTCGTCCGGCACGTCGAACATCGCGATGTCCACGCCGTCGAAGGCCTCCGCGGACAACGCGACCACGGTGAGTTCGGCACCCCGAACGGTGATCTTCCTGCCCGCCGAGCGCGGCGACGCGATCAGCCGGACCTCGCCCCACGGCACGGACGGGCGCGCGTTCATGATGTCGATCATGACGGTGCCCACCGCACCGGTGGCCCCGACCAGCGCCAGGACGGGCCTGCGTGCTCCCGCATCCGAGTTCGTGCTCATCGCCCACTCCCCGCGTACACAATGGCCTGTTCGTTGCCACCGAGCTCGAACGCGTCGTGCAGCGCGCGCACCGCGTCGTCGAGCTGGGTGTCCCGGCAGATCACCGAGATCCGGATCTCCGAGGTGGAGATGATCTCGATGTTGACGCCCGCCGTGGCGAGCGCCTCGCAGAACGTCGCGGTCACGCCGGGGTGCGAGCGCATCCCCGCACCGATCAGCGACACCTTGCCCACGTGGTCGTCGTAGAGGACCTGCTCGAAGCCGATCTCGCCACGCACCTTCTCCAACGCGGCCACCGCGCGGGGGCCGTCGTCCTTGGACAACGTGAACGTCACGTCGGTCCGGCCGGACACGGCCTGCGACACGTTCTGCACCACCATGTCGATGTCGAGTTCCGCCTCGGCCACCACACGGAAGATCCGCGCCGCCACGCCGGGGTGGTCGGGCACGGCGGTCACCGTGACCTTGGCCTCGGACCGGTCGTGCGCGACACCGGTGATCATCGCCTGTTCCACGGGAAGGTCCTCCACTGACCCGGACACGATGGTCCCGGGCTTGTTGCTGAACGAAGATCGGACGTGCACCGGGACGCCGTAGCGGCGGGCGTACTCGACGCAGCGGAGCATGAGCACCTTGGCCCCGCACGCCGCCATCTCGAGCATCTCCTCGTAGGTGATGGTCTCCAGCCGCCTGGCGTTCGGCACGATGCGCGGATCGGCGGTGAACACGCCGTCCACGTCGGTGTAGATCTCGCAGACGTCGGCCTTCAGGGCGGCCGCCAGCGCCACGGCGGTGGTGTCGGTGCCGCCCCGGCCGAGGGTGGTGATCTCCTTGCTGTCCTGGCTCACGCCCTGGAAGCCCGCGACGATCGCGATGGCCCCGTCGGACAGCGCGTCCTGGATGCGGCTGGGCGTCACGTCGATGATGCGCGCCTTGCCGTGCACGGACGTGGTGATCACGCCGGCCTGCGAGCCGGTGTAGGAGCGCGCCTGGGCGCCCAGCGAGTGGATCGCCATCGCCAGCAGCGACATCGAGATGCGCTCACCGGAGGTGAGCAGCATGTCCATCTCGCGGGCGGGCGGCACCGGGGAGACCTGGCGGGCGAGGTCGAGCAGCTCGTCGGTCGTGTCGCCCATCGCGGAGACGGCCACCACGACGTCGTTCCCCGCCTTGCGGGTCGCGACGATGCGCTCGGCCACCCGTTTGATCCGCTCGGCGTTCCCGACCGAGGAACCGCCGTACTTCTGGACGACGAGCGCCACAGATCCTCTCCCTCCGAGCCGATGCCTGCCAGCGGGAAACCCCAGCTTGGGGGCAGAGTACCCGGACCGGGGAGTGGACAGCGGTCACCGTGACGGGCACTACCCTCATGCGCGTGCCAACCCTGGAGGCCGTTCACGTGGAGCCCGAGGACGCGCCGTCGGCGCGGGACCGGCCGGCGCGCGTGAGCAGACACCGGGTGTTCCTGGCCATCACGCCGGCGGTGCTCTACCTGGCCGTGCGCGAGCTGGGGCTGTTCGTGCTCGCGCTGATGGCGGACCGGTGGGACAAGGACGTCACCCGCGTGCTCACCTCGTGGGACGGGCAGTGGTTCCTCGGCATCGCCGAGGGCGGCTACGCGCACGTGCCGCCGTGGCTGGTGGACGCGTTCTCCCGGCGCACCGCGGAGACGCCGCTGGCGTTCTTCCCCGGCTACCCGGCCCTGGTGCGGTGGCTGGACGGGCTGCCGGGCGTCGACCGGCACAGCGCGGCGTTCACCGTGAGCATGGTCAGCGGGGTGTTCTGCGCGTACGGGCTGCACCGGCTCGGGCAGCGGGTGTTCGGCGGCTCGTCCCGGGCGGGGCTGTACCTGGTGGTGCTGTTCGCGGCGTCGCCGATGGCGATCGTGCTGTCCATGACGTACTCCGAGGCGACGTTCTGCGCGCTGGCCGCGTGGTCGCTGGTGGGCGTGGTCGAACGGCGCTGGGTGCCGGCCGGGGTGTGCTGCGCGGCGGCGGGGTTGGTGCGGCCGACGGCGGCGGCGCTGATCCTCGCGGTGTGCGCGGCGGCGCTGGTGGCGATCGTGACCAGGCGGGACGGCGTGCGGCCGTGGATCGGCGGCGCGATCGCGCCCTTGGGGCTGCTCGGCTACCTCGGGTACGTGGCGGTGCGCACCGGGCAGTGGGACGGGTGGTTCGCCGTGCAGCAGCGCGGCTGGGACTCCCGGTTCGACGGCGGCGCGGCGACCTGGCGGTTCGCGCTGGTCGTGCTGGGCGATCCGCGTTCGGTGCTGGAACTGGCCACGGTGTGGTTCCTGGTCGTGGCGATCGCGCTGGTGGTGCTGAGCATGAGGCGCGGGCTGGAGTGGCCGCTGATCGTGTACGGGGCGGGAGTGCTGGCGATGGACCTCGGGTCGAACGGGCTGATGAACTCCAAGGCGCGGCTGCTGCTGCCCGCGTTCACCCTGCTGATCCCGGCGGCGCTGGCGCTGGCCCGGCGGCGGACGACCACGGCGGTGGCGGTGCTGGTGGGAATCGCGGTGTTCAGCGCGTGGTTCGGCGCGTACGCCATCACGGCTTGGCAGTATGCGATCTGATGGAACTGCACCCGATCATCGCCCAGCGCTGGAGCCCGCGCGCGTTCGACCCCGATGCCGTCGTCGACCCCGACGTGGTCCGGGTACTGCTGGAGGCCGCCCGCTGGGCCCCTTCGCACGGCAACACCCAGCCCGCGCGGTTCGTCGTGGGGTACCGCGGGGACGAGACGTTCCGGCGGATCTTCGACACCCTGCGGCCCGGCAACCGGTTGTGGGCGGGGCGGGCGTCGGTGCTGCTGCTGGCGGCCCGGATCACCGGCGACGAGCGCGGCCCGATCCCGAACACCGAGTACGGGCTGGGGCTGGCCGTGCAGAACCTGGTGTTGCAGGCCGTTCACCTGGGGCTGGTCACGCACCAGATCGGCGGGTTCGGCAAGGAGGCGGTGGCCGAGGCGTTCGGGCTGCCCGAGGACGTGGTGCCGGTGGTCGTGGTGGCGATCGGTGTCCTGGGGGACGCCGACGACCTGCCCGAAGAACTTCGGGAGCGGGAGCACCGGGAACGGGTGCGCAAGCCGCTGAGCGAGACGGTGTTCACCGGCACCTGGGGCGAGAGTGAATTTTGTGTTTGATGGCTGTGTTTGATGGCCGCTGCTTCGCAGGCGGCGGGGCTCGGTCGCCGGGAAGTCGGTGGTTCGAGTCCCATTCCCGGCAATCGGAGGGCGTGATTGCCGGGAATGGGACTCGAACCACCGACGCGACCGAGCCCGGTGGCTACCGGGCCGGTGGCGATCGGAGGCCGAAGGCCGGTGCCGAACCGAGCCCGGTGGCGGGGGCCGCTGGAGGCGTAGGGGGTCTAGCGTGCTACTACGCGGGCCAGCAGGCCGGTGACTACCAGCCAGAACACGGCCGCCAAGCCGTAGTTCACGATGACGTCTAGGTTGGCGTTGCCTAGCTGGAACAGACCGGGGAAGAACAGCGCCAGCGGCTCGGCGAGCTGCTGGATGAAGCGGAAGAACGCGTTGGCCTGGTTCGCCCCGAAGAGGATCATGAGGATGTAGAGCACCTCGATGAGCGCGAACACAGCGCCAACACCGCTGATCACTCGGGCAGCGGTGAAGCTGCCGCTGCGCGTTGAGGTTCGCCATCTGGACATGGCATAGGCGTGCCCTGGCCACGGACGAGCGAAACACGAACGGGTGAAGTTCCACCATCTGGGCGCTCGGTTCCACCCGGGAGCGGAATCCGGTTAGGCTGTCGACGTGGCACGTGCCCTCCTGCTTCGCCGCCGTGACGGGGTCTGATCAGACCGGCCCCCCGTCGCGGGATCGAGCGTTGCCGCCGGTCGTCCTCCAACGGCCAGCAGGAGCCCCCAGTCATGACGAACTCCCCGGACGCGTACACCTCCGGCGTCAGCCGCATCCGTCCCCCGGCCCGGCCCGCCCCGGCCGACCAGCCCGCCTGGAACCCGCAGCGCGGCACCTCGATGCCCGTGCACCGCTACCGGTCGTTCCACGAGCAGGTCGAGACCGTGGACGTACCGGACCGCACCTGGCCCACCAAGCGGATCACCCAGGCCCCGCTGTGGTGCGCGGTCGACCTGCGTGACGGCAACCAGGCGCTGATCGACCCCATGTCGCCCGCCCGCAAGCGCAAGATGTTCGACCTGCTGGTGCGCATGGGCTACAAGGAGATCGAGGTCGGCTTCCCGGCCGCTTCGCAGACCGACTTCGACTTCGTCCGCGAGATCATCGAGGACGGCGCGGTCCCCTCGGACGTGACCATCCAGGTGCTCACGCAGTGCCGCCCCGAGCTGATCGGACGCACCTTCGAGGCGTTGCGCGGCGCGGGCCGGGCGATCGTGCACTTCTACAACTCGACGTCGGTGCTGCAGCGCCGCGTGGTGTTCAAGTCCGACCGCGAGGGCATCAAGAAGATCGCCACCGACGCCGCCGCGTTCGCGCTGGAAGAGGCGAAGAAGTACCCGGAGACGGACTTCCGCTACGAGTACTCCCCCGAGTCCTACACCGGCACCGAGCTGACCTACGCGCTGGAGGTGTGCGACGCGGTCTCCGCGATCGTCGCGCCCACCCCCGAGAAGCCGCTGATCATCAACCTGCCGGCGACCGTCGAGATGGCCACGCCGAACGTGTACGCCGACTCCATCGAGTGGATGTCGCGCAACCTGGCCCGCCGCGACTCGATCATCCTGTCCCTGCACCCGCACAACGACCGGGGCACCGGCGTGGCCGCCGCCGAGCTGGGCTACCTGGCGGGCGCGGACCGCATCGAGGGCTGCCTGTTCGGCAACGGCGAGCGCACCGGCAACGTCTGCCTGGTCACGCTGGGCATGAACATGTTCAGCCAGGGCGTCGACCCGCAGATCGACTTCTCCGACATCGACGAGATCCGCCGCACGGTCGAGTACTGCAACCAGCTGCCGGTCGCCGAACGCCACCCGTACGGCGGCGACCTGGTGTTCACCGCGTTCTCCGGCTCCCACCAGGACGCGATCAAGAAGGGCCTGGAGGCCCTGGAGGACGCCGCGAAGGCCGCCGGGCAGCACGTGGACGAGTTCCCGTGGGAGGTCCCGTACCTGCCGATCGACCCGAAGGACGTCGGCCGCAACTACGAGGCCGTGATCCGGGTGAACTCGCAGTCCGGCAAGGGCGGCGTGGCGTACCTGATGAAGACCGAGCACCACCTGGACCTGCCGCGCCGGTTGCAGGTCGAGTTCTCGCGGGTCATCCAGGAGGTCACCGACACCCAGGGCGGCGAGGTCTCGCCGAAGGACATGTGGGACGCGTTCTCGGTGGAGTACCTGGACGGCACCGTGCCGCTGAAGCTGTTGCGGCAGAAGGTGTCCGGCGACGGCAGCGGCCACGAGACGATCAAGGCCGTGGTGGTCGTGGACGGTGAGACGCAGGAGATCACCGGCACCGGCAACGGCCCGATCGCGGCGTTCGTGGACGCCCTGGCCACCATCGGCTACGACGTGCGCGTGCTGGACTACTTCGAGCACGCGATGTCCTCCGGTGACGACGCCCGCGCGGCGGCGTACCTGGAGTGCGCGGTGAGCGACCGCGTCCTGTGGGGTGTCGGCATCGACTCGTCCACGGTGTCCGCGTCCCTGCGCGCCGTCGTCTCGGCCCTGAACCGGGCCCACCGCTGACGTCCGTCGCGAGCCGCCCGCCCCGGCGCGGGTGGGCGGCTCGCCGCGGAGTGCCCGCCACGGATCACCGCTGTCGCGTCGTCACGGCCGCCGGGTGGCGCGCTCCAGAGCGGATCGGACGGCGGTGCGGGCTCGGGTGTAGGCGTCCGGGTCGTCGTGCAGCACGGATTGGACGTTGGCCATCTCCAGGAACGCGATGAGCTCGAACGCGAGCTGCGCGGGATCGACGGCGAGGTCGGGCACGTCCTCGATGGTGGTCCTCACCAGGTCGTTCCACCGGCGCCCGTACTCCGCGACGGTGTCCCGCACCCGTCCGTGCCGGGCGTCGAACTCGGCCTGCACGGCGTAGAAGAAGCACCCGCCGGGGAACGTGCGGCGTTCCGAGTACTCCAGCCAGCCGGCGAGCAGGAGCTCCAGCCGGGCCAACCCCGGCGGCGCGGTGGAGGCCGGCTCCACGACCCGGGTCGCGAAGATCTTCGCGGCGGCCCGGATGGTGGCCAGCTGTAGCTCCTCCTTCGACCCGAAGTGGGCGAACACGCCGCTCTTGCTGACCTCCAGCTCGGTCGCCAGCCGCCCGATGGACAGGCCCTCCAAGCCCTCCACCGACGCGATCTCGGCCGCCCGCAACAGGATCTGCCGCCGCGTCTGCTCGCCCCGTTCCACCCGTCCGTCGACCTTCACGTCGTCCACGCTAACCCCTTGACCGTTCGCAAACTAATTGTACGATCGTTCGTACAACTTCTCGAGGGGGACCACGTGGACCTGCTGGACCTGAACCGCGCCGCCATCGACGCCAACATCGTGCTGACCGGGAAGCTCACCCCGGGCGACTTCGACCTGGTCACGCCCTGCACCGGCTGGACCGTCCGGGACCTGTTGCAACACCAGGTCGACATGTCGCTGAAGTTCGACGCCGGGGCGCGGGGCGGAGAAGTCCGCGCGCAGGCGGACCAAGACCTGGTGGCGGCCTACGCCGTGGCCAGTGACCAGGTCACCGAATCGTTCCGCGCCAACGGTTTCCTCGACCGGGAGGCCGAGTTCCCCGGCTTCGGCACCCGTCCGGGAAGCAACCTCGTCGCCGCGCACTTCGTGGACAACCTGGTGCACTCGTGGGACCTGCGCCGCGCGCTCGGCCTGGACGGCACGCTGGACGACGAACTCGCGCTCGCCGCCTACAAGATGGCCCGCCGCTACCCGTCGACGCCGGACGTGCGGGGCCCCGGAGCGGCGTTCGGGCTGCCGGTCGACGTCGCCGAGGACGCCTCGATCACGGACCGGCTGGTGGGGCTGCTGGGCCGTTCGCCGGACTGGTCAGCCTGAGCCCGGCTGATCGGCCGCCGTGGACGACCCGCCGCGGTTGCGCGGGGTGCGCGGCGGGTGCGCTCCGGCCGCGGCGCCCGGGATCGACCCGGGTGCCGCGGCCGGCCGCGACTACGGGTTGAGCGCCTCGGTCACCGAGGCCGGGCCGACCAGCGGGATGTCCGGCGAGATGCCGTCCTCCTCCACCAGCACGGCTTCGACCTCGTGCGGCCGGATCCGACCGGCGCGGATGTCCTCCGCCCAGTGGCACGCCACCCGGTGGCCGGGCAGCACCTCGCGCAGCTCCGGCCGTTCGGTGGAGCACTTCGTCTCCTGCTTCCACGGGCACCGGGTGTGGAACCGGCAGCCGGTCGGCGGGTTCGCGGGCGAGGGCAGGTCGCCCTTGAGCAGGATCCGCTCCCGCCGGTCCTCCACCAGCGGGTCCGGCACCGGGATCGCCGACAGCAGCGCCCTGGTGTACGGGTGCAGCGGCTCGGCGTAGAGGTCGTCCGAGGACGCCTCCTCCACCAGGCCGCCCAGGTACATCACGCCCACCCGGTCGGAGATGTGCCGCACCACGGCCAGGTCGTGCGCGATCACCAGGTAGGTGAGGCCGAACTGGTCCTGGAGCTCCTCCAGCAGGTTCACCACCTGCGCCTGCACCGACACGTCCAGCGCGGACACCGGCTCGTCGGCGATGATCAGGTCCGGTTCGACGGTCAGCGCGCGGGCGATGCCGATGCGCTGCCGCTGACCGCCGGAGAACTCGTGCGGGTACTTGCGCAGCGACGTGGAGGCCAGGCCCACCGCGGTCAGCAGCTCGCGCAGCCGCTTGCCGGTGGACTCCTTGCCCTTGTCCAGGTCGTGCGCCCGCAGGCCCTCCACCAGGATCGACTCCACGGACTGCCGGGGGTCCAGGGACGACATGGGGTCCTGGAACACCATCTGCATCCGCCGCCGCATGGTGCGCAGCGACTCGCCCTTGAGCGTGGACAGGTCCGTGCCGTCGAACACCACCCGGCCGGCGGTCGGCTCGGTCAGCCGCAGGATCGCCCGCCCGAGGGTGGACTTGCCGCAGCCGGACTCGCCGACCAGCCCGTAGGTCTCGCCGCGCCGGACGCCCAGGTCCACCCCGTCCACCGCGTACACGTGCCCGACCGTGCGGTCCAGCAGCAGCCCGCGCTTGATCGGGAAGTGCACCTTGATGCCCTGCACGGACATCAGTTCGTCCACAGTGGACTCCGGAGCCGCCGGTCCCGGCGTGGCACCGCTTTCCGGGCGGACGCCGCTCTGCGGGTTCACGCCGACACCTCCTCGACCACCGGAGGCCGCACCGGGTTGTGGCAGCGCAACAGCCTGCCGCCGCCGATGTCCTCCTGCGCCGGCGTGACCTGCACGCACACGTCCAGCGCGTTCGGGCAGCGGGGCGCGAACGCGCACCCGTGGTCCCACGGGATGTTGTCGGCCACGGATCCCTTGATGGGCGACAGCTTCTGGCCGCGCGGGGCGTCCAGGCGCGGGATCGAGGACAGCAGCCCGTGCGTGTACGGGTGGCGCGGCGCGGCGAACAGCTCGTGCCGTTCCGCCTTCTCCACCACCCGGCCGGCGTACAGGACGTTGACCTCGTCGCACAGCCCGGCGACCACACCGAGGTCGTGCGTGATCATCACCAGCGCGGTGCCCATGTCCCGCACGAGTTCCTTGAGCAGCGCCAGGATCTGCGCCTGGATGGTCACGTCCAGCGCGGTGGTCGGCTCGTCGGCGATGAGCAGCCGGGGCCGGCACGCCAGCGCGATGGCGATCAGCGCGCGCTGCCGCATCCCGCCGGAGAGCTGGTGCGGGTACTCGGACAGCCGCCGGGTCGGGTCGGGGATGCCGACCTTGTCCAGCAGGTCGGCCGCCTCCACCATCGCCTTCTTGCGCGACATGTCCCGGTGCCGCTCCAGCACCTCCGTCACCTGCACCCCGATCGGGACGACCGGGTTCAGCGACGACAGCGGGTCCTGGAACACCATGCCGAGGTCACGGCCGCGCCGGTCGCGCATCTCCCGGTCGGACAGGGACAGCAGGTTCGTGCCCTCGTAGCCGACCGTGCCGGAGACGCGCGCGCCGCGCTTGGGCAGCAGGCCCATGATCGCCAGCGACGTCACGGACTTGCCGCACCCGGACTCGCCGACCAGACCCACGGTCTGGCCGGGTTCCACCTCGAAGCTCACGTGGTCGACGGCGGTGAAGGGCTGCTCCCCCTTGCGCTCGAAAACCACGGTGAGGTCACGCACTTCCAGCAACGCCATGACTCACCGCCTGCTCTTGGGGTCGAGTGCCTCGCGCAGGGTCTCGCCCATCAGCGTGAAGCCCAGCGCCACCACGATGATGCAGCCCGCCGGCCAGAACGCCAGTTGCGGGTGCGTGTCGAACACGTTCTGCACGTCGCCCAGCATCTGGCCCCACTCCGGGATCCGGTCGTCCGGGTTGCCCAGGCCGAGGAACGACAGCGCCGCCGCGTCGATGATGGCCGTGGCCAGCACCAGCGTGGACTGCACGATCACCGGTCCGAGCGAGTTGGGCAGCATGTGCCGGAACACGATCGCGCCCGGCTTCACGCCCAGCGCGGTCGCCGCCAGCACGTGGTCGCTGTGCCGCTGCGCGAGCATGGAGCCGCGCAGCAGCCGGGCGAACACGGGTATCTGCACCACCGCCACCGCCACGATCACGGTGTACTGGTTGGGGCGCGCGAACAGCGCGCTGATGCTGAACGCCAGCAGCAGGCTGGGCAGCGACAGCATGACGTCGACCACCCGCATGACCGCCGAGTCCACCCAGCCGCCGAACGCGCCGGCCAGCGTGCCGAGCGTCAGCCCGCCGGTCAGCCCGATCAGGGTGGCCAGCACGCCGACGATCAGCGTCTGCTGCGAACCGACCAGCAGCCGGGAGAAGAAGTCCCGGCCCTGGAGGTCGCCGCCGAGCACGTGCCCCGGCTGGATGGGCGGGATCTCGTTGCGCGCCTTGACGACCTGGTCGATCAGCATCGGTTCGGACGGGTCCTGCGGCGCCAGCCACGGCGAGAGCAGGGACACCAGCACGAACAGGCCGATGATGACCGCGCCGGTGAGGAACATCGGGCTGCGCCGCAGCTGCCGCCACGCGCTCACGGCCAGGCTGACCCCGGCGTCGAAGTCCGCCGAGGACGCCGCCAGGGCGTCGATGCGGTCTTTCTTCCTGGTTGGAGTGACCATCGCGGGCTACCTCGTCCTGATCCGCGGGTCGATGAACGCGTACGAGAGGTCCACCAGCAGGTTGACCACCACGTACACGATCGTGGCCATGATGATCAGTAGCAGCAGCACCGGGTAGTCGCGGCGCTCGAACCCGATCGCCAGCGCCTGGCCGACGCCCGCGAACGAGAACACCTTCTCGGTGAGCACCGCGCCCGCCAGCAGCGCGCCGGTCTGCAGGCCGATCGTGGTCACGACCGGCAGCATCGCGTTGCGCAGCACGTGCCGCCGCCGGATGACCGGCGCGGTCAGGCCCTTGGACTCGGCCGTGCGCACGAAGTCCTCGTCGAGCACGTCGAGGACGGCCGCGCGGGTGATCCGGAAGACCACCGCGAACGGGATGGTGGACAGCGCGACCGCGGGCAGGATCAGGTGCTCCAGCGCGTTGAGCGCCGCGTCCCACTCCTGCGTGATCACGCCGTCGAACACGAAGAACCCGGTGACCCGGGTCGCGTTGATCGCGTCCTGGCGCCCTTCGGTGGGCAGGCCCAGCGCCGAGGACAGCACGTCCTTGAGCACGTAGGCCAGGAAGAACACCGGGACGGCCACGCCGATCAGCGAGCCGCCGACGCTGAGGTTGTCGAACCAGCCGCCGCGCCGCTTCGCCGCCAGGTACCCCAGCGGGATGCCGAACGCGATGGCGATGACGATCGCCAGGAAGCTGAGCTCGATGGTGGCGGGGAACCGCTGGAGGAAGATCTCCATGGCCGAGTCGCCGGGCTGGACGCCGGTGGAGACGCCGAAGTCGCCGGACAGGGCCCGGCCGAGGAACTTGAAGTACTGGACGAAGATCGGCTGGTCCAAGCCGAGCTGTTTGGTGAGGGCTTCCCGCGACTCGGGCGTGGCGCGCTCTCCCAGGAGGGCCGAGACCGGTCCTCCGGGGAGAGCGCGCAGCCACGCGAAGAGCAGCAGGGACAGCACCAGCACCACGCCGACCAGCTGGATGAGCCGTCGGATCGTGTAGCGGAGCATTGCGCTACCCCGTTGTCTGTGTCTCTACGCCGTCGTGGGTCAGCCCTTGGTGGTCGTGCCGAACCGCTCGTCGGTGAGCGGGCTGGGCGTGACGCCCTGGACTTCCTTCTTGAAGACCAGCGCCGGCGGCGAGTGCGAGATCGGGATCGCCGGCAGGTACTCCTCCATGATCTTCTTGTTCACGTCCTCGTACAGCGCGGTGCGCTTGCCCTCGTCCGGCTCGGCGTTGGCCGCGGCCAGCTTGTCGGCGAGGTCCTTGCCCCACGGCGACTTGCCGGTGTTGAACCGGTTGTCGGTGCGGCCGAAGAACGTGCCGACCCAGTTGTGCGCGGTGCCGTTGTCACCGGTCCAGCCGAGCATGAACAGGTCCGGGATGCCCTGGTCGACGTCGGTCAGGTAGCCGCCGTTCCACGGCTTGCTCACCGCCTCGACCTTGATGCCCGCCTTGTCCAGGTCGCCCGCGACGGCGCTGTAGAGGTCCTTCGGGCTGGGCATGTACGGCCGGGTGACCTCGGTCGGCCAGTAGAACTTCAGCGTCAGGTCGGACGCGCCCGCCTCGGCCAGCAGCGACTTGGCCTTCTCCGGGTCGTACTTCACCGCGGTCAGCGACTTGTTGTAGCCGTCCACCAGCGGCGGCATGAACTGGGTGGCCACCGTGGCGCCCTCGGGCAGCTGCGACTTGACCAGCTGCTCGCGGTTGATCGCGTACATCACCGCCTGGCGGACCTTGAGGTCCTGGAGCTTGGGGTTGTTCAGCTGGTTGATGCCCAGGTACAGCACGTTGAACGCGGGGCGGACCTTGACGTCGAAGCCGTCGGTCTTCAGCCCGGCCCAGTCGGCGGCGTTCGGCAGGTCGTAGCCGTCGATGTCGCCGGCCTTCAGGGCCTGCTTGCGGGCGGTCTCGTCCGGGATGATCCGGAAGACGACCTTGTCCAGCTTGGCCTTGGTGCCGTGGTAGTCCTCGTTGCGGACCAGCTCGACGACGTTGTTGGCCTTGTCGAACTTGCTGAACTTGAACGGACCGGTACCGGTCGGGTGCTCGTTCGCGTACGCCGGGTAGGTGAAGCTGTCACCGGCCGCGACCACGTTGTCCGCGTCGTACTTCTTCAGCGCCTCGGGGCTGGAGATCGAGAACGACGTGAAGCCCAGCACCGACGGGAACTGGGAAGTCGCGGTGGTCAACTCGACGACCGTGGTCTTCGCGTCCTTCGCGGTGCACGACTTGAACAGCGACGGCTTGTCCGGGGTGTCCGCGAAGCCGCCGAAGTTGTCCAGCCAGTACTGCGAAACGGCGTCGCTCTGGGCGGGCCCCTTCTGGTTGTACCAACGGTTGAAGTTGAAGCACACCGCTTCAGCGTTGAACGGACTGCCGTCGTGGAATTTCACATTTTCTTTCAGTGTGAACGTCCACGTCTTGCCGTCCGTCGACGACTCCCACTTGGTCGCCAGTGCGGGCTCGACATCGGCACTGCCTGCCTTGAAGCCGACCAGGCCCTCGTACATCTGCCGGGACACGCGGAACGTCTCGCCGTCCGTGGCGTAGAACGGGTCGAACAACTTGGGCGCACCGGCCGCGCCGAAGGTCAGCGTGCCGCCGACCTTGCCGGACCCCGATTCGTCACCGCGGTCGGATTGCGCGCAGGCGGACAGTGCGAGCGCGGCGACGCCGGTCAGGCCGATCGCGGCCGTCCAGCGGCGCCGGGCCGTTCGGGAATGAGCCATCAAACACCCCTAGTGGAAATCCGGGATCTCACGGTGTGGTCAGCGACCCTAACCGGTCACCACAACCCTTCAGCGGTAACGCAGGTCACGATCCGGCCACGTGAATGGCCATTCTCGTACTTCCGGCGCATGTCCGCTGACCCAACGTGACGACGGCCGGTCGGGCAAACGCTCTCCTACGCTGTACAACGGACAACAGAAACCCGCACGCGGGCGGAGGGGAGGTCGGGGATGGGCCCACAGGTCGAGTTCCGCGTCCTCGGGCCGTTGCAGGTGCTGGTCGACGGCGAGCAGGTGGTCGTCCGCGCAGGTCGCCAGCGTTCGCTGCTGGTGTCGCTGCTCATGCGCGCCGGGTCGAGCGTGTCGGTGGACGAGCTCGCGGAGCACATCTGGGGCGCCGATCCGCCCGCGCGGGCCCGCGGCACGCTCCAGACCTACGTGATGAGACTTCGGCAGGTGCTCGGTCCGGCCGTGCCGATCCGCACCGTGCCGGACGCGTACCTGATCGACGTGGACGAGCGCACCATCGACGTGGTCCGGTTCGAGCAGCTGGTGGACGAGGGCGAGCAGGAGCGCGCGGCGGGCCGGCTGGAGTCGGCGTCGGCGATCTTCACCGCCGCGCTGGGCCTGTGGCGCGGTCCGGCGATGGTCGACGTGCCGTCGGAGGTGCTGCACCGGGACGAGGTGCCCCGGCTGGGCGAACGCCGGCTGCACGTGGAGGAGCGCCGGGTCGAGGTCGACCTGGAGCTGGGCCGGCACGCCGAGCTGATCCCCGAGCTGTACCGGCTGACCAGCGAGCACCCGCTGCGGGAACGGCTGTGGTCGCAGCTGATGGTGGCGCTGTACCGGTCCGGCCGGCAGGCCGACGCGCTGGGCGCGTACCGCAGGGTCGGCGCGCTGCTGGCGGACGAGCTGGGCATCGACCCCGGCGACGAGCTGCGCCGGGTGCACCAGCAGGTGCTCAGCGGCGCGGCGGCGCTGGACCTCGGCGCGGCGGCGCCCCCGCAGCGCGAGCGGGTGGTGCCGTCCCAGCTGCCCGCCGACATCGGCGACTTCGTGGGGCGCGAGCAGGCCGTCCAGCTGATCGAGGCGCTGCTGAGGACGGCGCAGGGCGTGCCGGTGGTGACGCTGGCCGGGCCGCCGGGCGTGGGGAAGACCGCGCTGGCCGTGCACGCGGCGCACAAGATGCGCCGGTACTTCCCGGACGGCCAGCTGTACGTGAACCTGCGCGGCTACGCCCAGGGCCCGCCGCTGAACGCGGTGGACGTGCTGCCCCGGTTCCTGCGGGCGCAGGGCGTGCCCCCGGAGTCGGTGCCGCTGGACCAGGACGAGCAGGAGGCGATGTTCCGGTCCCGGCTGACCGACCAGCAGGTGCTGCTGGTGCTGGACAACGCGGCCAACGCCGAGCAGATCCGGCCGCTGCTGCCGGGTTCGCCGGGCTGCGCGGTGCTGGTGACCAGCCGGGACACCCTGCGCGGGCTGGCGGTCAGCCACGCGGCGTCGAACGTGCGGCTGGACGTGCTGGACAGCGAGGAGACCAGGGCGCTGCTGGCCGGGATGCTCGGCGAGGACGTGGTGGCCGGGCAGGCGGCGGCGGCCGACGAGCTGGCCGAGCTGTGCGCGCACCTGCCGCTCGCGCTGCGGATCGCGGCGGCGAACCTGCTGTCCCGGCCGGAGACCACCATCGCGTCGTACGTGGAGGAGCTGCGGGCGGGCAACCGGCTGGCGGCGCTGGCCGTGGAAGGCGACGAGCGCGCGGCCGTGCACGCCGCGTTCGACCTGTCCTACACCGCGTTGAAGCCCGAGCTGGCGTCCCTGTTCCGGCTGCTCAGCCTGGCCCCCGGCGACATCACGCCGGACATCGCGGCGGCGTTGGGCGGTCTGACCACCCAGGACGCCCGCCGCCGGCTGGACCGGCTGGCGACCGCGAACCTGGTCGACAACCACGCACCCGGCCGCTACCAGTTCCACGACCTGCTGCGGGACTACGCGGCCGAGCGGCTGGCGTTCGAGGACGACCCGGCGGAGAGCGCCCAGGCCCACCGCCGCCTGCTGGACTGGTCGATCCGCTCGGTCGACAACGCGACCGACACGGTCAAGGCGACCCTGATGCGGCTGCCGCGCGACGGGATCGAGTCCGGCGTCGCGCCCCGCCTGTTCTCCACGCCGGCGGAGGCCCTGGCGTGGCTGGACGCCGAACGCGCCAACCTCGTCGCGCTGGTGCTGCACTCGACCGACCGCCAGCCGGACAGCGACTGCTGGCAGCTGGCCGACGCCCTGCGCCGCTACTTCTACGCCCAGGGCCTGCCGGTCGAGTGGGTGGCGACCGCGAAGGCCGGCCTGTCGGTGGCGCAGGCCATCGGCGACCCGGTGGGCGAGGTGGCCATGCTGTCGTCGCTGGGGGTGCTCTACTGGGTGATCGGCCAGCACCGGGTGGCCGTGGACTACTTCCGCCGCGCCATCCCGATCCAGCAGCGCACCGGGGCCGCACCGGCCGCCGAGGCCGCGGTCCTGGCCAACCTGGGCGGCGTCTACATCGACCTGGGGGAACTGGAGCAGGCCGCCGACTGCCTCGAACGGGCGCTGGTCATCACGCGCGGCATCGGGGCGTTGCAGCAGGAGGGCATCGCCCTGCTCAACCTCGGCGGCGTCTACCTGCAACTCGGGCAGCTGGACCGGGCGGTGTCGTCGTTCGAGGGCTCCCTGGACGTCGGCAACCGCCTGGGCGTGTGGATCACCCAGGCCGACAGCTACCGGGCGCTGGCCGAGGTGCACCTGTTCCAGGGCCAACCGGAACGCGCGGCCGAGCTGTACGAACGCGCCGGCGACCTGTACGAGCGCGCCAAGGCCCGCGGCTTCGCCCACATCCCGCACGAGGGCTTGGCGCACACGTACGTGATGCGGGGCCGCTTCGCCGACGCGATCTCCGAGGCGTCGCGGGCGTTGGCCATCGCCGAGAACCTGGGGAACCTCAAGGGCGTCTGCGATGCGAAGAACGTCCTGGGCGAGGCCCTGTACGGCGACGGGCGGCACAGCGAGGCCGTGGAACGCCACACGGAGGCGCTGCGGATCGCCGAGGAGACCGGCTACCCGTGGGGCATCTGCGCGGCCCGCCGTGGGTTGGCGTCGGCGCATCGGGCGGCGGGTCGGCTGGACGAGGCCAGGTACTCCGCCAGCCAGGCCCTGGACAGCGCCGTCCGGTACCGGTTGCGGCTGGCCGAGGTGGGGATGCTGGTGTTGCTGGGGAGGGTCCACCTGGACCAGGGCGACGTGCCGGAGGCGCTGGACCTGGCCAAGCGCTCGCTGGAGCTCAGCCGCTCCACCGGCCAGCGCTTCGTCCAGGCCCGAGCCGCGCAACTGGCCGGCGACGCGACGGCGACCACCGGCGACCACGCCACCGCTCGCACCTACTGGACCACAGCCCTGGAGTGGTTCACCGCCATCGGCGCACCGGATGCGGCCCTCGTCCGAGCCGCCCTCGCGGCCACCGACCCGTCCGACCGCCCGTAGCGGCGCTCCGACCCGGGGTGAGCGCGTTGGGCAGTGCTGCGGGCCGCGTCGAGTGGCCCCGCGACTTGCATCGAGCGGCCCCGCGACCTCCGTCGAGCGGCCCCGCGACCCGCGTTGAGCGGCGTTTCAACCGTGAGTTGTCGGTGCCCCGTGGGATGATCAAGTCGGGGGCGGCTTCGCCCGGCGTTGTCGGTGTCGCGTGCGAAACTGACCGGTTGCCCCGGGCCCTGGCGAACCTGAGCGGTTGCCTGGCGGAACCACCGAGTGCGTGGCGGAACCGAGCGGGTGCCTAGTTCGTCGTGACGATCCGGTCGGCTCGGGCGCGGGTGCCGTCGACCGCGAACCAGCCCCGCTCGAAAGCCTGCCACCGCACCAGGTGCGCGCGGCTCGACTCGCCGTCCCGTGCGACGGCGCGCTCGAGCCGTGCCCGCTCGTCCGGCAGCTCGACCCACACCGCCTCGTCCAGCCGCTCCGCGATCGACCGCCGTGCCGACGACACGCCCTCGATGATCAGCACCTCGGGCACCTCGACGGTCACCGGCGGCCCCAGTCGCGGCCAGCCCTCGGACCAGTCCACGCGCCGGTACCGGCCCGGCCGGCCCTCCCACAGCGGTACCAGCACCTCCGACACCAGGCGTGGCCACCACGACACCGGGTCGGTCCAGGTGGCGAAGTGGTCGGTCGGCACCACGGCCGCGCCGAGCCGCGCCGCCAGGTCCGCCGCGTAGGTCGACTTGCCCGACCCGGACGGTCCGTCGACCGCGACCAGCCTCACATGCTCCGGCGACCGGACAGCGCCCGGCCGAGGGTCAGCTCGTCCGCGAACTCCAGGTCGCCGCCCATCGGCAGACCGGACGCCAGCCTCGTCACGGTCAGACCGGGGAAGTCGCGCAGCATCCGGACCAGGTAGGTCGCGGTCGCCTCGCCCTCGGTGTTCGGGTCGGTGGCGATGATGATCTCGTCGACCTCGGTGCCGATCCTGGTCAGCAGCTGGCGGATGCGCAGCTGGTCGGGGCCCACCCCGGACAGCGGGTCCAGCGCGCCGCCCAGCACGTGGTAGCGGCCCTTGAACTCGCGGGTCCGCTCCACCGCCAGCACGTCCTTCGGCTCTTCGACCACGCAGATCAGGGTCAGGTCACGCCGTGGGTCGCGGCAGATGCGGCAGGTCGCCTCGGCCGAGACGTTGCCGCACACATCGCAGAACACCACGCCGTCCTTCACCTTCTGCAAGGCGTCCTGGAGCCGGCCGATGTCGGCCGGGTCCGCCGCGAGCAGGTGGAAGGCGATGCGCTGCGCGCTCTTCGGACCGACGCCCGGCAGCCTGCCGAGTTCGTCGATCAAGTCCTGGACGGGCCCCTCGTACATCAGCCGAGCAGCCCGCCGAGACCACCGAGTTCGTCCATGCCGCCCATGCCGGACGCCAGCGGGCCCATCTTCTGCGCGGCCAGCTCCTGCGCGGCGCGGTTGGCGTCCCGCACGGCCGCGACGACCAGGTCGGACAGCGTCTCGACGTCGTCCGGGTCGACCACCTTCGGGTCGATGCTGAGGCTCTTGAGCTCACCGCCGCCGGACACCACGGCGGTCACCAGCCCGCCGCCCGCGGTGCCGGTCACCTCGGCTTCGGCCAGCTCCTGCTGGGCGGCGGCGAGTTGCTGCTGCATCTTCTGCGCCTGCTGGAGGATCTGCTGCATGTTCGGCCCACCGGGTTGCACCGCGGGTTCCTCTCCGTTGGGGTTTGTCACCAGGGTAGCCGCGTGGATCAGGTCTTCAGCGGGCGAGCACCCAGCTCGTCGGCGAGCAGCTTGAGCACGACCGCCTCCGGGTCGAGCTGCTCGCCCGCCTCGCCGGGCCGCGCGGCCTCCGCGAGCATCTCCTCCTCGTCCACCGGTTCCGGCGGGAGGGGCTCATCGGGCTCCGGCGGCTCGGGCGGCGGCGGGACGTCGTCGGCGGGCGTCGGGCGGGACGACGGCGCCTGCCTCGTCGGCTCGGGCGCGCGGGCGGCCTGGCTGGGCCGGGTCGGGGCCGGGCGCTGCTGCCGGGCGGGCGGCGTGGGGCGCGTGGGGCCCGCGCTCGCGTCGCCCTGCACGCAGCTGATCTGCCACGTGCCGCCGAAGACCTGGGCGAACGCGGTGGCGATGGCGTCGACGTTGCGCTGCTCGGCCAGCCTCCGCGCCAGCGGGGCCGAGGTGTGGCTGACGGTGACCGCGGTGCCGTCGACCGCGCCGATCAGGGCGCTGGTCAGCAACGCCCCGGCACTGGGCCCGGCGATGCCGCGCACGATGCCGCACAGCTCGGGCCACCGCCGCCGGATCTCCGCCGCGTCCACCCCGCCGGGGGCCGGCTGCGCTTCGACGGCCGGCGCTGTCCCGTCCGCCGCCGGCTCGCCCACGGGTTCGTCGTCCGGCGGGGCCGGGACCGGGTCACCGGTCGGGGCCTGGGCGGACTCGCCCGCCGCACGGGTCGGGGCGGGCGTGCCGGGTCGCGGGGCCTCGTCGACGGGCCGGGCCGGGGCGGCTGCGCCCGGCGCCCGCGTCGCCTGAGGTGGAGCCGACTCGGCGGGTTCCTCGGCGGTTGGCGCGGGCCGCTGCGACGGTCGCTGGAAGGTCCGGCCGCTCTCAGCCGCCGCACCGCCGACCGCCGCACCGCCGACCGCCGCACCGCCGACCGCCGGACCGGGGCCGACCGGAGCACCGGCGCCCGCACCACCGGCACCGATCGCACCGTTGGCAACCGCACCACCGGCGGGACCGCCACCGGCGGGACCACCGCCGACAGCACCGCCGAAGCCCGTGCCACCGGCCCCTGGCGCGGCACCGGCCGGAGCGGCACTGGCGGGTGGGCCGTACTTCTCCAGGCGTTCGACGCGTTGCAGCACGGCGGATTCCGCGTCACTGGCCGACGGCAGCAGCATCCGCGCCGCCACCAGCTCCAGCAGCAGCCGGGACGCGGTGGAGCCGCGCATCTCGGTCAGACCTTGGTGCAGGACTTCCGCCCAACGGGTGATGGTGCCGGGCCGGGTCGCCTCTCGCTGCCCGGTCATCTTCGCCACCACGTCGTCCGGCGCGGACACCAGGCCGCGCTCCGCCGCGTCGGGCACCGCGTGCAGCAGCACCAGGTCGCGCAGCCGGTCCAGCAGGTCGGAGGCGAAGCGCCGGGGGTCGTGCCCGGCGTCCACCAGCCGGTCGATGGTGCCGAACACCGCCGCGCCGTCACCGGTCGCCAGACCGTCGACCACGTCGTCGATCAGCGCCACGTCGGTCACGCCGAGCAGCGAGATCGCCCGCTCGTAGGTCACACCTTCGGGGCCCGCACCGGACAGCAGCTGGTCCATCACCGACTGCGTGTCCCGCGCCGACCCGCCGCCCGCCCGGATCACCAGCGGGAACACCGACGGCTCGACCGCCACGCCCTCGGCGGCGCAGTTGCGCTCCAGCAGCGCCCGCATCGAGGACGGCGGGATCAGCCGGAACGGGTAGTGGTGCGTCCGGGAGCGGATGGTGGGCAGCACCTTGTCCGGCTCGGTGGTCGCGAAGATGAAGATCAGGTGCTCCGGCGGCTCCTCCACGATCTTCAGCAGGGCGTTGAAGCCCTGCGTCGTGACCATGTGCGCCTCGTCGATGATGAACACCCGGTAGCGCGACTCCGCCGGCGCGTAGAACGCCTTGTCCCGCAGCTCGCGGGCGTCGTCCACGCCACCGTGCGACGCGGCGTCGAGCTCCACCACGTCCACGCTGCCCACGCCGTTGGGCGCCAGCCCGACGCACGAGTTGCACTCGCCGCACGGGTCGGGCGTCGGCCCGTCCACGCAGTTCAGCGACCGCGCCAGGATGCGCGCCGAGGACGTCTTGCCGCACCCGCGCGGGCCGGAGAACAGGTAGGCGTGGTTGACCCGCCCCGACCCGAGCGCCGTGCGCAGCGGATCGGTGACGTGCTCCTGCCCGACCACCTCCGCGAAGGTGGCCGGCCGGTACTTGCGATAGAGGGCGAGCGCCACGGACGAGACCCTACCGAAGGGGTCCGACAGAATGAGGGGACCCCGTGCACCCACCAGAGCCCGCTTATCCTTGCTGCCTTCCGGCCCTGGGGAGGTTCGCGAGATGTGTGCCGCACGAGGTCCGCAGTCAGTGTAGCCGGTAGTCCCGCAGCGCCTGCCGACCACCCCGGCACTTCGATCATCGAACCGACCACGGGCACCCGCTGCGGGGCGGTCCACGGCGACCGCACCGCGCCGGTTCTCCTCCGCCCACCCGAGCCGTCGTCCTGACCAGCCGTTTTGGTCGGCAATCCCTCCGTTGGGTAGGCTCGTTGACGGAGGATTCGCATAGCGGCCTAGTGCGCACGACTGGAAATCGTGTTGGGTTAACCCCCTCACGGGTTCAAATCCCGTATCCTCCGCAGACCAGAGCCCCGGCACCGTCAGGTGACCGGGGCTCTGTCGTCGGCGGGTCTCCTTAGGTCGTCCCGAGAACCGGAACCCGCTGGGCGCGAACGGCCGGCCCCACCGGTAGCCCTCGGCGAAGTCGCGCTACAGCGTGGAACGGCCCCACCCGGATTTCTCCGAGCGGGGCCGTTTCGGCGTTCGCGGCAGGTCACTGTCTGGGCAGGCACTCCAGGAGTTCCTCCAGGAAGAACACCACCCGGTCGGCCTGGGCGTTGCCCGTGCTCGGCCGCAGCTTCACCACCTGCGGGTCGTGGTCGCTGGCCTGGTCGGCGAACTCGGCGTTGATGTGCACCACGTCGTACCGGTACCGGTTGATGTTGGCGCTGATCAGGATGTGGTCCAGGGTCTGCGAGTTGCCGTCGAACACGTAGCTGTACCGCTCCGCCTCCGGCAACGTCGAGATCAGGGCCACCATCGAGCCGCCCGCCGTCAGCGTCGCGACCGCCGGCGAGAACTGGTAGTCGTTGATGTCGCCCGCGAGCACCACGTTCGCGCCCCGGTCCACGGCCTTCACCTGGTCCACGAACGCCCGCAGCGCCGTGGCCTGCTGCCCGCGCTGGACCTCCGACGACCGGTTCGGCTCCTGGTAGCGGCCGTGCAGGGCCTGGTCGCCGCCCTTGGAGTTGAAGTGGTTCGCCACCACGAACACCGTACGGCCGCGGAACTTGAACTCGCCCGCCAACGGCTTGCGGCTGTTGCTCCACGCGGGGTTCGTCGGGTCGACGCGGCCCGGCGACGCGGACAACGCCGCGCGGCCGTGCTGCTTCACGACGGAGACCGGCGTGGTCGCGTCGCCACCCGCGCGGTCCACGAACGACACGCGTGCCGGGTTGAACAGGAACGCCACCCGGATGTTGCCGCCCGGCTCGCCGCCGTCCGTCTTGTTCTGCGGGTCGATCTGCCGCCACTCGTAGCGGGGTCCGCCCGCGGCGACGATCGCGTCCACGAACTTGCCGAACGTCGCGTCCGCCGCGACCGTGCCGTCGTCCGTGGCGCCGTTGTTGTCCTGGATCTCCTCCAGCACGACGACATCCGGCGACGACAGGTTCGTCACCACCGCTGCGGCCAGGCGGTCGAACTTGGCCTGCGCGTTCGTCGCGGCGAGGTTCTCCACGTTGTACGTGGCGACCGACAGCTCGTAAGGACGCGCCGCGTCGGTCTTCTCCGGTGTGATGCCACCGGAGACGTGCTCGCCCACGGTCTTCGTGGCCAGCGTGTAGCCGCCGAAGTTCGTGTACTCGACGTTGCCGACCGTCGCGCCGCGCCACACATCGCCGACGTTGCTCGTCTGCGGTGTGGCACTGCCCGCCTTGACCTTGATCCGGCCGCTGTTGGGCTGGTCGTAGCCGAGGTAATTGGTGCCGCCGCGCGCGGTCGGGTTCTGCGTGGGACGGGTGGTGATCCACGTTTCGCCGAAGCTGTTCGTGGGGCCGACGACGCGGGCGTTGTCGACCTGGACGTACGCGCCTTCGAGCGACTCGTAGTAGTCCTGGCCGTAGGTCGAGGGGTTGAGGTCCAGCGCCTCGATGCTGCCGCCCCCGGCGGTCGGGAGGTACCCGTCCGGCGGGCTCAGCACGACCGGCGCGGGCAGGGCGTTGCCCTTGGACAGCACGGTGACCGTCACGCCGGTGAGCTCGGTGAGCGTCTGGTTCGAGTTGCCCGCCGTGTCACCGCCCGGCCGGTACTCCGCGACCGTGCCGCTGACCAGCACCGAGTCACCCGGCTCCACGGTCGGCGCGAGGCCGGCCGTGTAGGCGAACAGGCCCTCGCTGGTGCGCGGGTCGGCGTCCGGGGCGGTGTCCTGGAACCAGAAGCCCCGGTCACCCGTGGCGCGGGTGGCCGTGACGACGCCGGGGACGCCCGCGACCTTCGCGCCCAGCAGCGGCGAGATCCGGGTGGTGCCCTGGATGTCGTGGATCCGCTTGTCCCCCGGCTCGGGTTCGGGCTCCGGGTCGCCGGGGCCTTGGCCCTTGCCGTTGACCGGGGTCGGCGCACCCACCGCGAAGTCGGCGGAGTTGTTGTCGGTGTCGTCGAGCGCGGGGCGCGCGGCGGACGTGGTGTTGCTCAGGTTGGCGGTCGGCGTGCCCTCCCGGACGACCGTGGACGTGCCGTAGCCGACCAGGTCGCGGATGCGCGCGTCGGCCGCGCAGTCGGCGACGGTCTTGCAGGTCAGCGCCGTGGTGGCGGTGACGAGCGCGATCGTGCCGCCGCTGCCGGACATGGCGATCGTGCCGGTGGCGTCGGGGGTGGGCAGTTCGACGGTGCCGCCGGCTCCCTTGGCCTCGGCCACCAGGTAGCGCTTGCCGGGCTCGACGGCACCGTTCAGCGGCGTGACCTGCCACTGGCTGGACGCGGAGGCGCCCGCGGGCAGGTACTGCACGCTCCAGCCGGCCAGTGACACGGGGCTCGCGCTCCGGTTCGCCAGTTCGACGAAGTCCGTGGTGAGCGTCGCGCCCGCGTTGCCCCCGCCGCCGTAGACCTCGGCGATCAGGGCGTCCGGGCTGGGCGCGGCGGTCGCGGGCGTCACGAGGGCGAGTGACACGGCCGAAGCCGCGGCGACCGCTAAACCGACGCGCAGCGGAGTGGGTCTCAACGGAATCCTCCGGATGTTGGCGGGTCCGCGCATCCTCCCCGGAACGAGTGAACTGCGAAAGAAGCCGTCACTAACTGTTGACCATGCGCAGACGTGCGCTGCGCGCTTCGCTCGGGCGACCGACAACGGCAGTGGGACGCCGAGGCGCACCTCGGGTGGTCTGCGATGTGCCGAGGCAGGTCCCCGTGATGTGGGGGCGACCGGTGGAGTTCATGGTCGCCATGAGCTTGCCGAACGAGTTGTCTTCGAGCCTCGGCGGCGGCGTGTGCCAGCGGCCGTCCGTCGGCGTCGGCGTGCTACCCCAGAGAGCGGTGACCTCGTCGATCATTCGATGCCGATGACGCGCCGGGAGTTCTTCGCCCAGTCGAGCGCATACCTGATCTTCGCCTGGGACGTCGGCTGAGGACACACCGCGGGATCGGGGCTGTCGCAGACGCTGTCGAACAGCTCGTTCTTGGTCCGGGCGATGTCGTCGCCGGTCAGGTAGATACCGAGGTCGTTCTCCTGCGCGACTCGGCTTATCGCGCTGTGGAGCTGGTCCATACCGGCCTTCCAGGCGGCGAAGTCGCGCGGTGCCCGGTCGCCGGGGTTGAAGTAGAAGCCCGTCGTCATCGCATTGAGTCCGGCTTGCCGCATGAGCGATCCGAGGGTGGGGGTTACGAGGACCGGTTATTTCGCTGTGGGGCGTGTTGAACATCGTCCGCAGGAACATCGAGTCTGGCCCGTACGACCCGACGATCTCGCTCTGCTTGGTGAAATCCGGGGCGTCACGCTTGTCGCGAACCGTCACCCGCGTCACCGAGTCGAGACCCGCGTGGGACGCCGTGATATCGGCGAAGCCGGTAGCGCGCGCAGTCACCTCACCTGACGGGCCGACCGATGCGACGGCAGGGTTCGAGCTGGTGAACGCGGGAACCACCGGTTCTTCGACGCCGTCGGTGTAGACACGTCGTGACGTCAACACCACCTTCTCGGTCGGCAGCAGGAAAGCGTGCCTGAAATTCGATCGCAGCTCCTGCGACGAGGAGCGGGCGCCCGCAGCCCGACGAGAAGCGTTGCCCCTCCAACACGACGGGCAATTCGTGGTGCTGCGATGAGCCGTGTCGCACTCGGCAGGAGATCCCCCTCCCGCGACGTGATGAAGCGGGTACCGCACGGTCGGCGGTGCAGAGCAGAATGCCCTTGGCCGGAGCTGACGGAGAAGTGCGCGGTCCGCTGAGCGGACCGGGAGCGGCACGGGGGTGCCGGGGCCGCGTCGACTGCGGTCGTTCCGTTGCCGGTGCAAGGGGGCGGGAGTGGGGGAACGGTCGGAGCGGGAGAGGGCGGGCAGTACCTCCGGGGCAGGACGCGGGGTGCTGGAGGGTGCGTTCGCCCTGCTGGAAGAACTCGCGCGCGTCGAAGAAGCCGGGCTGACCCGGCTCGCCGCCGGTGCCGGGCTGCCCAAGGCCACCGCACACCGGCTGCTGGACCAGCTCGTCACGCTCGGTGCGGTGCAGCGCAGGGCCGGGCGGTATCGCATGGGGTCGCGCATGTTCCGCCTGGGACAGGCTTGGCAGCCCGACACGCTGCTGCGGGTGGCTGCGCGCCGCCCGCTCCGGGAACTCGCCACGGCGTTCGACAACGCGAGCGTGGGCGTGTCGATGTCGGAAGCAGGGCGTTCGCTGCTGGTCGCCGGGCTCCGCGGCGAAGTGGACCAGATCCGCCCGTGGCGCGCCGGGCTGCAACTCCCACCCGGCTGCGCGGCGGACATCCTGACCGCGGCCACCACCCTCGGGATGCCTCCGCCCGAGTGCTACTCGACGAAGGAGTGGAAGAAGCTGACCGCCGACGCCCGTGCGCGGGGCGTCGCGTTCGACTACGACTCCGTCCCCTGGGCGTCCTGCGTGGCGGCACCGGTCCATGCGCCTTCCGGCGAGCCCGTCGGCGCGGTGGGCGCGGCGGTGTTCGACGGCCGACGGCTGACCTCCATCGCGGCGGCCGTGCAACGCGCCGCGGACATGATCAGCGCCAACCTCGCCCCCGGACGATGGCACGATCAGGTAGGCGCGAACAGTCGGATCGTCTCGCCGCCCGACGGCGGCCTTGGCGCCGCTGCCGGCGGGACGGGCTCGGTGACAGAAGCCGCTGACCAGTCACCGGCAGTCACCGAAAGCCGTGCCGAGGGTGGGATACCTCGCACGGAGGAATCCTGATGATCACTCGAACGTGTGTTCGATCATGGGGTAAGGTCGACGACGTGCCCTTCCGGTGGCCCTCCCAGCGCCGGTCCGGGCACAGCGCACACGACGGGGGCGCGGTCGCCTGACGAGGCGAGCCGCGCCCCCGATGCGTGGACCTTCTCCTTTGCGTCCGGTTCGGGGCGTTGCAACCGTCACCGTCAGGACGAGATCGCGCCGGGCTTGGTCGGCAGCCCCACCGCTCGTGATCTTGCCGAGCTGCGTGTCGCTCCGGCAAGCCTTCCGCCCTCAGGCGGCGATGCTCCGGCGCAACGTCGCAAGCCGATCCGTCACCCTGGTGGACCGGACGTCACCAAGCGCCGTATCCGCTTGATCCACCAAGTCCCGCGCCTCGTTCAACCGACCGGTCTTCGAGTAGAGCCCCGCCAAGTCGGTCATCCGTCCCGCCTTCCCGCGCAGCCGTTCAGCACCCATGCGCGGGATCAGGTCCTCGAAGCGGCAGATCGCCTCGTCGTCCCCGCCCGCCGACGCCAGGGCAAGGGGAATGACCGGGGACGAGGCGGTTCGCATCGTGGATACGACCGTGGCCTTCCTGAAGGTGTGCGCCGAAAAGCCGGACGGTCACTTCCGCCCGAGCCTGCGAGTCGATCTCAGGTAGCACCAGTTCATCCTGAACACTGTCGACTACGCGAAGGTTTGCGAGCGGGTGGCGGGTCGGTCCCTGCACCACGTGCCCGAGGAGTTCACCCCCACCGCGTGCGCGGTTCGACACCGCGAAGGTGCTCGCCCTTACGGTGGAGAAGTTGGTCGACTGGGCTTGGTGGCGGACCGGGGCGGGGTGGATCGACCCCGCGCTGCTCGTGATCCGCCTGCCGTCGACCCCAACCGCCGCATTCACGCAAGGGTGGGCAGGTGCGAAGAGACCTCTCCTCCACCAGCAGCCGTTCGGCAGTTCGGTCATCTCCCAGTCGCGGATGACGGGATCGGTTTGCCGGGTGTCTCGGGCTGCGGCGTCCCCTCCATCGGCGAGCGGGTGATGACACCGTCACCGATCAGCCACGTGGAGAACGGCCGCATCGCCCGGTGGTTGGTGTTCGCGGTCGCGACCGATCGCGTCTCGATCATGTGCGCCAACCAGCCGCCAATCCGACTCCGGGTGACCTCGTCGGCAGTGCGGAGATCACTCCCGCGATGAGCCACGCGACCAGATGCGCTGTGAACCCGTCCCGGACACGGAGCCCGGACAACGAGAGCGGGGCCTGATCCACGTCTCCGCGGATCAGGCCCCGTCTTCAGCGGTGGCGGTGGGATTTGAACCCACGGAGGCTTTCACCTCACACGCTTTCGAGGCGTGCTCCTTCGGCCGCTCGGACACGCCACCGCCGAGAACAATACAAGACCCCCGACCCGGCCCGTAACGGGGGTCCGGCCAGGGGAGGGCACCGGCCGGTGTCCGCTGCGCGCGGTCGGCGTCGGTGGTTCGGCGGGCTCGATCGCCGGAGCCGGCACGGTTTCAGCGGGGCTCGTGGGAGCGGGTTCGACGGGTTCGGGGCGGCGGTTCGGGAGCGGGTTCAGGGGTGGCGTTCGAGGACGTCGTCACCGCCAGACCTTCATCACCTCGGCCAGCCGCACCCTGGCCCGCGCGAGCCTGCCCCGCACCGACTCCTCGCTGACGCCCACCGCCGCCGCGATCTGCGCGTACGACAACCCGTCCACCTCGGCCAGCAGCCACGCCACCCGCTGCGCCTCCGGCAGCACCCGCAACGCCTGCCGCAACGCCGCGACCGCCGCCACGGTCTCGGCCACCGCCGAGGGGTCCGCTGCCGGGGGGCCGACGCCGATCGGGGTGCCCCCCCAGTCCGGCAACTCCCCCACCGGATCGGGCCTCTGCCGCCGCAACACCCCCAGGCACTGCCGGTGGGCGACCCGGAACAGCCAGGTCCGCACCGCGGCGGGCTCGGTCAGCGAGTCCAGTCGCCGCCACGCGGTGGCGAACACCTCCTGGGTCACGTCCTCCGCCTCGGCCCGGTCGCCGAGCACCCGGAACGCCAGGCCGTAGACCCGACCCGAATAGCGGCGGACCAGCATCTCGAACGCGGCCAGGTCACCCCTGGCGACGCCGCCTGCCAGCGCGGCGTCCGCGATCTCGACGGACACCAGCCAATCGTCCCAGCGCGGAAGCCGCCGTGCAGATCAACGGGATCACCCGCGCGGGCTATTCCTGGAACGATCCCGACGCCGCATCCCGGCATGGTCCGCAGCCACCCCGCCGAAAGAAGGTGCGATGAAGGTCCCGCACTGCTCCGGTTGTGTCAGGACGGCCAGGTTGAAAGCGGCCCGCCAACTCCTTGGATGCCTCGTCCGACCGAAGTATCACGCCGATGTGAGTGGCATCACATATCGGCGAAGAACGACTCCAGCAGGGCCGCGCACTCCTCGGCCAGCACGCCGCCCACCACCTCGGGCCGGTGGTTGAGCCGGCGGTCCCGCACCACGTCCCACAGCGACCCCACGGCACCGGTCTTCGGTTCCCAGGCACCGAACACGACCCGCGAGACCCGTGCCAGCACCAGCGCTCCGGCGCACATGGTGCACGGCTCCACGGTCACCGCGAGCGTGCAGCCGCCCAAGCGCCACCCGTCGCCGAACACGGCCGCCGCCGCGCGCAGCGCCAGCACCTCCGCGTGGGCAGTGGGGTCGCCGAGGGCTTCGCGGGCGTTGCAGGCGCGGGCCAGTTCCGTCCCGTCCGGGGCGAACACCACCGCGCCGATCGGGACGTCACCGGTCCGGGGCGCCCGTCCGGCGACCTCCAGGGCCGACCGCACCAGGTCTTCGTCGGTCACGCCTGGATGGTGTCCAGCAGCTTGGTGAACTCGTCGCCGAAGCCGCACCGCTGGGCGATCATCTGGAGCTGCTCGTCCGGGTACAGGTCCACCTCGTCCACGATCACCTGCAACTCGTGCTGGGGGATGCCCAGGTCGGCGAGGACCGCGAGGTCCCCCTCGGGCCACAGCTCGTCGTCCTCCTCGTCGGGCGGGTCCACCCTGAGGAGGTCCAGCACGTCCGCGGCGATGTCGTAGTCCAACGCGGCGGCGGCGTCCGAGAGCAGCAGTGCGACTCCGCCGGGCACCGGGCGCAGCACTATGAAGAACTCGTCGTCCACCGCCAGCAGCCCGAAGACGGCACCTGTGGAGCGCAGTTGGCGCAGTTCCGTGATCGCCGCGTCGAGCTCGGACAGCGCCGAGCTGTCCATCCTGCTGCACCGCCAGCGGCCGTCCTCTCGGACCACCGCGACAGCGAAGCCGTTGACCGGCTCCTGGTGTGCCATGTGCACACCGTAGGGCCACCGGAGTGCACCCGGTAGCACGGGGGGCTCGGCTCCGGGCGTCGGGGGCTTTCCGATGCCACTATCGAGGGATGAGCACAACTCTGCCGAACGCACAGACGACCGCACCCGAGCCACGGTTCACCGGGCTCGTGGAGGCAGCTCGTGCCCTACAGCCCAGGACGGTGGCGCTACGCAGGCAGGTGCACAGGAACCCGGAACAGGGCCTCGACCTGCCCGCGACCCAGGCGGCGATCCAGCACACGCTGACCGGGCTGCCGCTGGAGATCACCACCGGGAAGTCGAGCACGTCGGTGGTCGCCGTGCTGCGCGGCGCGCGGCCGGGGCCGACGGTCCTGCTGCGCGGCGACATGGACGCGCTGCCGCTCCAGGAGGAGACCGGCCTGGCGTACGCGTCCGAGGTGGAGGGCTCGATGCACGCGTGCGGCCACGACACCCACGTGGCCATGCTCGCGTCCGCCGCCCGGCTGCTGTGCTCGCGGCGGGAGGCGCTGTCCGGCCAGGTGGTGTTCATGTTCCAGCCGGGCGAGGAAGGCATGCACGGCGCGAAGCACATGCTCGACGAAGGCGTGCTGGACGCGGCCGGCCCGCCGGTGGAGAAGGCCTTCGCGCTGCACATCACGTCCACGCTGCAGTCCGGCGTGGTGGTCTCCCGCCCCGGCCCGACCATGGCCTCGGCGGACATGTTCCACGTCGTCGTGAAGGGCAAGGGCGGCCACGGCGGCATGCCGCACGACGCGGTGGACCCGATCCCGTCCGCCGCCGCGATGGTGGGCGCGCTGCAGACGATGGTGGCGCGCCGGGTCAGCGTGCACCAGCCGGCGGTGGTCACCGTGGCCCAGATCAAGGCGGGCACCACGACGAACATCATCCCGGAGACCGCGGTGGTGGAAGGCACCATCCGGACCCTCTCCGAGGAGACCAGGACGTTCGTGCACCAGGAGCTGCGCCGGGTCTGCGAGCACGTGGCGGCGGCGCACGGCTGCACGGCCGAGGTCGCCATCATCCCCGGCTACCCGGTGACCGTGAACGACGCGGAGGTCGGCCCGCACGTCATCGACGTGACCACCGCCGCCCTCGGCTCCCGCTGGGCGGCACCCATGGAAGACCCGCTGATGGGTGCCGAGGACTTCTCCTACGTGCTGCAACGCGTGCCCGGCGCGATGGCCTTCCTCGGCGCGTGCCCGCGAGGGGTGGAACTGGCCAACGCCGAACCGAACCACTCCAGCCGGGTGCTGTTCGACGAGGCGGCGATGGAGCACGGCGTGATCGTCTACACGGCGTTCGCCCTGGACGCCCTGCGCTGACCGGCGGACCGGCGCGGGCGCGCCACCCCGCGCCCGCGCCACCGCTCCCCGACCGGTCGACCGGTCGGGGCACCGGGGCGTCGGCCCGCGGGCGGTTGATCGTCGGTTGCCGGGATTGCCGCCGGTCGCCGGCAGGATGAGCCCCGTGCGTGACGTGTGCGTGGTCGGACTGGGCTTGATCGGCGGATCGGTGCTGCGCGCCGCAGCCGCGGCCGGGCGGGTGGTGTGGGGTGTCACCGCGTCGGCGCAGGACGCGGACGCGGCCCGGGCGGACGGCTTCGACGTCCTGGACCTCGGCGGCGCACTGGCGCGGGCACAGGACCGGGACGCCCTGGTGGTGGTCGCGGTGCCGCTGCCCGCCGTGGAGGAGGTGCTGCGGCGGGTGCCGGCCGGGGTCCGGCTCACCGACGTGGTGAGTGTCAAAGGCCCGGTGGGCGAACTGGTCTCACGGGTCGCCCCGCGGGCCCGCTACGTCGGCGGCCACCCGATGGCCGGCACGTCGGCGTCCGGTTGGGCGGCGGGGAACGCCGACCTGTTCCGCGACGCCGCCTGGGTCGTCACCGCCGAGGACGGCACCGATCTCGACGTCCTGACCGACGTCGTCGAACTCGCCCTGGCCGCGAAGGCGCACGTCGTGCCGACCACCGCCGCGGAGCACGACTCGGCGGTGGCGCGCATCTCCCACCTGCCGCACATCCTGGCCGCCGTGCTCGCCAGCGTCGGCGCGGACGGCGGTCCGCTCGCCCTGGCCCTCGCGGCGGGCTCGTTCGGCGACGGCACCAGGGTGGCGGGCAGCCGCCCGGAACTCGTCCGCGCGATGTGCGAGGGCAACCGGTCCGCGCTGCTGGACGCCGTGGACGACGCGCTGGGCAGGCTGGGTGCGGCGCGCGGCTCGCTGGCGTCGACCGGCGGGCTGGCCAAGACGATCGACGCGGGTCACCAGGCGCGGCAGGCGTTGCACGACGTCCAGTCCGCCGACCTCGTCGACGTGACCATCGACCTGACCTCGCCCAAGGCGCTCGAAGCCCTGCGTGCCCTGGGGTCGCGCGGCGGACGGGTCGTTGCTCTGAACGGAAGCACCGCACTCGCGCGCACCTCATAGAGTCGACGGGTGGAGCGTCGCAGGCTTGTGGGGTGGCTCGGCGGTGCGGTGCTGGTGGCGGGCGCGGTCGTGGTGTTGCGCGACGGGTCGACGCAGCCCTTCCCGCGCGAGTTCGGCGAGTTCCTGGACGACCGGGTCCAGTACGTCGCGGACAGCCGACCGCTGACCGCACCCACGGACCTGAAGCTCACCGCCCCCGACCGGACGAGTCTGCGGGCCACCTGGACGGCCACCGGCGGGGTCGCGTACGGCGGGTTCGAGGTCCGGTGGGCCGGGCGGACCCGGCTGGTGCAGGCGACCGAGGCCGAGCTGACCGACCTGGACGCCGACGCCGAGATCACCGTGGAGGTCCGCGCGGTGGACGGGCTGGGTGTGCGGTCCGAGCCCGCCGTGGCGAAGGCGGTGCCCCGGCTCGCCCACGACGGGAAGTGGGTCGAGCAGCTGGTCCAGCCGATCGACGTGTTCGACGGCGCGGAGGCGCTGGGCCCGCACCGCTGGCGGGTGTTCGGCTCGGGTGACGATTGCCTGGGCCTGCGCCCCCTGAACGGCAAGCGGCTGGAGGTCACCTGCGACGTGCTGGACCTCCAGTCGAACGTCCCGCTGCGGCTGGGCGTGCCGGGCGAGGACGGCGCGGTGGGCCGGGTCGTGCTCACCACCGACGGGCCGAGCACGGTCCGGGGTGACGGCGAGCTGGTGGTGGCGCTGCTGCCGGAGCCGTTCCACGACATCGGGCACCTGTCCGAGCCGTACCCGCCGGGCTCGCTGGTCCTGCGCATCACCCCGCACGGCGCGAGCTTCGACACGGGTTCGGGCGTGCCGACCACGTCCCGGGTGGTCCCGGTGGGCGGCACGTCCCCGCCGCCCACGCCCGGCGTCCGGCACCGCTGGGAACTGCGCGTCCTGCCCGACGCCGTCGTGGCGCTGCGGGACGGTGAAGCGCTGGCCGCGGCGTCGGTCGCGGTGCCGTGGACGGTCGTCCGGCCCCGGTTGGCGTTCCGCAACATCCAGCAGACCCGGCTCGACGCGTTCGGGGTGGGCGGCGCGCCGGAGAGCCCCGTCCCGGCGTCGGTCGTGCCGCTGGGGGCCGGTGCCGGGGAGACCGACTCGGCCGAGCTGGGTGCCACGCCCGCCCGGCGGCTGGAGGGCGGCGACTCCGTGCGGGTCGTGGCGGCGGTGGTCTCGGTGAAGTCGGACGTCCGCGACGTCCCCATCACGGTGGAGTTCGGCGGGCGGTCCGCGCCGGCCGCGTTCATGCCGCCGTCCGACGACCCGGTGTCGATCAGGTCGGCCTGGGTGTACGCCGACTTCCCGCTGCCGGAGCCCACCGGGAACACCTCGGTCCGACTGCGGGCGACGCAGAAGGTCCTGGTGAACGGCTCGCACCTGGTGGTCGACGACGGCCGAGCCGCCGCCCGTCGGGTGCTGCCCAAGGTCACCGACCGGGAGCTGCCGGACCCGGAGGTGCCGCCGCCGGCCGTGGCCGTCCTGCACGACACCGGCGCCACCGACCGGTTCCCGCGCGGCGGACGGGCGCGGATCGTGGTCGAGCTGCTCACCACCACCGAGCGGGAGATCGCCGGGATCAAGGGCGTCGAGGTCGACCTGGACGGGCAGCGGCTCGCCGTGCTGCCCACCGGGCGGGCGGCGGGCGGGCGGCACGAGTTCCTGCTGGACCTGAACGGGGTGACCGTCGGCGGCCACAAGGTGGACGTGCGGGTGCTCCCGGTGGACGAGCGGCTGGAGACCCGGAGCGCGTCGCGGTCGTTCGAGATCGGCCCGCCGTAGGTATCGGGTGCGCAACGCCTAGTGACCGCGATCACCCCGACCGGGTGGCTTGACATAGCTTGACGCCATGCACCGTCGCCGGATCGCCGCCATCGCCGCTGGTGTGGTGCTGTTCGGCGGGGTGGTGGCGGTCCTGCGGAGCACCGGGACGGGTGATCCGAACCCCCGCGCCAGCACGTCCGCGCCACCTCCGACGTCCCTCGCGCCGTTCGCCGCCGAAGGCGTGCTGGTGTCGACGCCGGGCGCGCCGCCGGAGCAGCCCGCCGACCTGCGGGTGGTGCCCGGGCCGCGCCGGCTCCAGGTGCGGTGGTCCGGGAAGGAGGCGCCCGGCTACGAGGTGCGCTGGGGCCGGGACGGCAGGCTCGACCGCACGAAGCTCATCGCCCAGTCCGCCACCCAGCTCGACGGGCTGGACGACGGCGTCCGGTACCAGGTGGAGGTGCGGGCGGTGGACGCGTTCGGCCAGCGCTCGGAGCCCTCCCGCGCCGAGGGCACCTCGCGCACACCCGACCTCGGCGAGTACGCGCTGCTCGACAGGTTCGACCGGCCGGACGCGCCGGACCCGACCCGGTGGCGGCTCGCGACCAGGACGAACTGCGCCCGCGCCACCCCGGGCCAGGGCGACGACGGGGCGCGGCTGGTGATCAGCAGCAACTGCGCGGCGGCGGCCGCCTCGCTGCGGTCGCGGACGCCGTTCGTGCTGCGGGACGCCGACGACCTGGGGCGGTTCATCGTGGAGACGGACGCGCCGGGCGCGGACGGGGAGCTGGCCGTCGACCTGGTGCCCGGCCCGGTGAGCACGGTGAGCGGCCACGGCCTGCCGCCGGACGCCATCCGGCTGCGGGTGATGAGCGGCAACGGCAAGACGTCCGTCGACGTGCTGACCGCCGAGGGCACGCCGACCACGTCCACCCGCGCGGTGCCGACGTTGGAGCAGGGCCTGAGCCACCGCTGGGAGTTGGCGCTGCGCCGCGACGGCGCGCGGGTGCTGCTGGACGGCGAGGTGGTGGCGACCAGTCCGGCGGTGCCGCGCTGGCGGGAGGCGACCGCGCTGGTCTCGGTGTCCGGGCCGACCGGGCAGCGGGTGAACGTCAGCCTGGTCGCGTTCGACGCCGCCCCGGCCGCCGCGCCCCCGTTCGTGCCGTCGCCGGAGGTGCGGGTCGCGGTCGCGCCCGACGCCGCCCCGTCCACCGGGACGCCGCTGCGCGGGGTGACCGGCGGCCTGCTGCGGATGACCCTGCTGCACACCGACCCCTCGCCGACCGCGCCGGAGTTCGCCCTGGCCGTCGGCGACACGCGGGTGCCGCTGCGGCCGGCCGTGCCGGGAGCGCCGTGGCGGGAGACGGTGGGCTACCCGGTGGTGGCGGACCTGCCCGCGTCGGCGCTGGTCCTGGACGGCGACCGGTTACCGGTGACCGTGCTGACCGGCGTCCGGGTGCAGGCGACGCACGTCGACCTGGAACTCGCCCCCGCACCCGACGCGCCGCCCGCGCCGAAGCCGAGCGTGGACAAGGTGCCGTTGAGCGGCCTGGAGCAGGTCCTCGCGCGGGCGAACGGGACGGTGCTGGACGCCGGCGGTCGCCCGGTGCCGGAGGGTTCGCCGATCCGGCGCGGCCGGGTGGTGTTCGACCTGACCCTGGACGGCCGGTCCGGGCAGCGCGGGGCCGGGCTGGCGGGGCTGGCCGGCTTCACCGTGCGGCTGGACGGCGACCGGGTGGCGGCCGTGCCGACGGACCTGGGCGGGCCGGGCGTGGCCGGGGTGTACCGGCTGGCGCTGAACACCGGCGGGTTGTCCTTCGGCCCGCACATGATCGAGGTCAAGCTGTTCAGCACGTCCCCGGACGTGCGACCGACGTCGGCGTTCGTGCCGTTCTTCGTCGGTCAGTGACGAATCGTGACTTTCCGCCATCCGGTGACAAGATGAGTTCCATGCACCGCCCGCTGATCCTCGACGCCGCCCGCACCCCGTTCGGCCGCTACCGCGGCGGGTTGTCCGGGGTGCGCGTGGACGACCTGGCCGCGCTGCCGATCACCGAGCTGCTGCGCAGACACCAGGTGGACCCGGCGCGGGTGGAGGACGTGCTGCTGGGCAACACCAACGGTGCCGGCGAGGAGAACCGCGACGTCGGCCGGATGGCGGCGCTGCTGGCGGGCCTGCCCCCGACCGTGCCGGGCGTGGCCGTGAACCGGCTGTGCGCGTCCGGCGGCGAGGCCATCGTGCAGGCGGGTCGGACGCTGGCGATGGGCGACGCCGAGCTGCTGGTCGCCGGCGGCGTGGAGGGCATGAGCCGGGCCCCGTTCGTGGTGGCCCGCCCGGACAAGCCGTTCCCGGACCGGCTGGAACAGGCGTCGACCGCGCTCGGCTGGCGCCTGGTGAACCCCCGGATGCGCAGCGAGTGGACCGTGCCGCTGGGGCGGGCGGCGGAGGACGTGGCGGTGGCGCTGGGCATCACCCGGGAGCAGATGGACGTCTACGCCCTGCGCTCGCACCGCCGGGCGTCGGCGGCGTGGGACGCGGGGGTGCACGACGGCTTCGCGTTCCCCGTGCAACTGCGCGACGGGACGGCCGTGCGGCGTGACGAATCCGTGCGACCGGAGACGTCGCTGGAGCGACTGGCCAGGCTGGCGTCCGCGTTCTCCGAGTCGGGCCCGGTGACGGCAGGCAACTCGTCCTCGTTGAACGACGGCGCGGCAGCCGTCCTGATGGGCACCGAGTCGGTGGCGGACGACCTCGGCATCCCGCCGCTGGGCGAGATCCTCGGCAGCGCGGTCACCGCCGACGAACCGCACCGCTTCACCCTGACCCCGGTCACCGCCATCCGGAAGCTGCTGACCCGCCTCAAGATCTCCGGCGACGACGTGGACCTCTGGGAGATCAACGAGGCCTTCGCCGCCATGGCCCTGTCCGTCCTGCACCACCTGCCCGAAGTGGACCGCGAGAAGGTCAACGTCCACGGCGGTGCCATCGCCTACGGCCACCCCCTCGGCGCCTCCATGCCGCGGGTGATCATCGATCTGTGCCGCCACCTGCGAGCCCGTGGTGGGGGTCTGGGTATCGCGGCGGCGTGCGTCGGGGTGGGTCAGGGCATGGCCATCGCCGTCCGGGTCTGATCCCCCGATCCAGCGAGGTCCGAGCCGCGGTGGAGTTGGTAGGCTGAGGAGCAGCCGAGGCCGCTAGGCCGAGGAAGTGGACCCGGGCAGGATCCCGCCGGACGACGGGCGCCCGGGTTTCGCGCTGTTCGGAGACGCTCGCGCCCGGACTCGTCAGCGGCGCTATCGGCTACAGCCACCCCCTCGGCGCCTCCATGCCGCGCATGATCATCGACTTGTGCCGCCACCTGCGAGCCCGTGGTGGGGGTCTGGGTATCGCGGCGGCGTGCGTCGGGGTGGGCCAGGGCATGGCCATCGCCGTCCGGGTCTGATCCCCCGATCCAGCGACTCCGCGATCAAGCTGCGCCCGATAGCCTTACGTCAGCCGAGGTCGCTCGACCGAGGAAGTGAGCCCTGGTAGGCCCGCCGGACGACGGGAGCCAGGGCTTCGCGCTGTTCGGAGACGCTCGCGGTCGGGTTCCGCGTTCAAGGCGCGCGTCGGACACCGGCAAGCGCTTGCTCACCCGAAGCGGTGGTCTGAAGGCGGGTCAGATGCGGTGGGCGATGCCCGGGTAGTCGAGGACGAGGCCGGCCTTGTCGACGGTGATGTCCTGCTGGAAGTCGCCGCTCTCGAACGACACCACGGACCGCTCCTCGTCCACCGACACGGTCCGGTAGGTCTGGCGGACCAGTCGCACCGTCAGGTCGGGCAACGTCACGTAGACGACGGGCAGTTCGTGTTCGCCCGGCTCGTTCTGGAGGTTCAGGCGGCGGATCGGGATGGCGTTGAACAGGACGGCGAACTGCACGTCCACGTCCACCGCGCCGTCGAAGTCGGCACGTTCCGCGCCCGAGCCCGCGTCGACCAGCCACACGCCCTCGGACGAGCGGGACACCGAGATCTGGCGTTCCTCGGACACCGTGGCGGTGCGCAGCAGCAGTCGGGTGACCGCGCCGGTCTCGCCGACGGACACCTCGAACGAACCGCTGTACTGCTGGTCCGGCCCCGCCGTCACCAGCCGGCCGGAGGCCCGCAGCTTGCGTTCGGACAGCAGGAAGCGGACCTGTTCGAGGCGCGGCGCGTCGTAGCCCTGCCAGGTCACCATCTGCGCGGAAGGAGAGCGGGTCTCCCCGGCCGGGGCAACCCGCTCAGCCGTGTTGAACGAGTTCACTCTCCACCCGGAAGGATGTCCTTGGCCTTCTCGGCCACCGTCTTGACCTGCTCGTCGTGACCGAACTTGCCGGCGATGAAACCGGCCGCGGCGTCGATGCCCTGGTCCACCTTCTCGTGGTTCCCCTCCAGCAGCTCGGACGCCTTGTTCTTGATCTCGTCGAAGTTCATGGTGCTCCCTCGCACTCCTGACGCAGGCTACCCGAATCGGCCTCGCGTCCCCAGCGGCAAACGCTACCTCCGGCGGGCGACGACGCCCGACCACCGCCTCACCACCGCCCTGCCCCGCCTGGCCACCGCCCGACCGCCCGACCTCCGGACGCACCGACCACGGTCACCGACGTCCGAGGCCGGCAGACGGGAACGGCCCCCTCGGAGGATCCCGAGGGGGCCGTTCTCAGCTAGCGGTCCTACGCGGTCTTCTTGCGGCGCACGATGATCATGGCCGCGGCACCCGCACCGAGCAGGCCGAGGCCGACCAGCAGCGGCACGAAGATGGACGCACCGGTCGAGGCCAGGTCGTCGTCACCGCCGCCACCGGGGGCAGCCGCGACGGTCGTCGTCGTGGTGGGCGCCGTGGTGGTGGTCTCGGTGGTCGTCGTCGTGGTGGTGGTGGCCGACGACGACGAGGTCGGCGTGGTGTTCTCCACCCACTTGGCCTTCGCCTTCTCCTTCGCGTCCACCTGGACCGGCTTGGCGATCACCAGCGACTGGGTCTTGTGGTTGCGGTCGCTGGCCACGAACAACCGGCCGTGCTGCAGCTGGGCGGTGACGTGGACGGTGAACTCGATCGAGCCGGGCTCGACGTCCTCGGCGACCTTGACGAAGATCTGGCCGACCTTGGTCTCGGCGGTGGCCTTGAGGTCACCCTCCTTGACGACCTCCAGCTCCTTGCCGTCCTTGTCGGTGAACGTCACGCCGGCCGGGACCTTGGCCTCGATGATGACCTTGTCGGCCGTCGTGGCGACGGTGAACGGGCCGATCAGCTTGCCGGCCTCGCCCTCCAGCTCCTTCGGGTCGATCGTCAGCGTCGGGTTGGGCTCCTGGTCGATGCCCACGTTGATCGCCGGGTCGGTCAGCCGCTTGTAGACGGCGACGACGTCCTCGTCGATACCGGGGGGCTCGATGCTGGCGTCGCCCTCGTCGAGCCGCGCCTCGTCGGTGTAGTGCCAGATCGCGGCCTGCGTGCCGGCGATGAAGGCGCTCTTCTCGACCGTGGGCAGGTTGAACGCCTTACGCGCCTGCTCGACGTCCAGCACGGGGAAGCTGTTGTGCAGGATCCAGTTGACGTACTTCGCGTTTTCCTTGAACTTCGTGTTCTGGTTGGGGTGCTGGTCCCACGGCACCTCCTTGAGGGGGGTGTTGTCCATCAGGCGCGTCGGCAGCTCCACGCAGTACGCGGTGGCCGTCTGCTCCTTGCCGTTCTCGATGATCTTGAGACCGATCAGGCTGGTGTTGAACGCGTCGCCACCATCGAGGTTCTTGAGCGGCTTGCCGTCCTTGTCGGTCAGGTGCAGACCGATGCCCTGCGTCCCGGCGTCGGGGTACGGCGTCACCTGGACGGCGTCGGCGGCGGCGGGGAGCGCGGACAGCAGCACGAGGGAGGCGCCGAGGACCGCAGCCCCCATGCGCTTCAGGGTCAACCGGGGTGCCATGTGTCTCCTTGAGGCTCACGAGTAGCCCGATGGTGTGGTTCAAGGCGGCGGTCCGTGTCGGGTCCGGTGGGGCCGCAGGGACGGGGCCACCGACACCGAATCGACAGGAATCGGCGGAACACTATCCGATCGAGTGAAACTCGGACGGTGACGGGTGACACGCTGCGTAGCAGTGGCTTCGAGCAGCCAAAACGCGGCCCGACTGTCCCGAGTGGATGATCCAAACACGCGCAGATGACCTTGCCCGAACGGCCGAACGGCCGTTTCGACAGGTGGCGAACGGCCCCAACCGTCCGGCTGCGATAGACATCACCGCAGGTCAGAGCAGTTATGTCGCAGAAGACGTGGTAGCTGTCAACTCAAACCGACGCCACACCGTTGCGAAACGGTGATCTAGGCGACCAGCTCCGCCACCGCCACCGGCCGGATGTCGCCCACCCGCAGCGACGTCCCAGGGAGACAAAGATCCTTCGCCGTAGGCGGCTGACCAGCGAGGATCCACTTGCACAGCGCCGCGAGCTGGAATGACACCAACGGGGGAACGGCGTCACCCAGATGCCGGTACGCGTTGCCGATGATCGACACGTCGAACCGGAACTTGCGCGGGAACCCCTGGAGCAACGCCATCTCCCGCACCGTGCACAGCCGGTGCTGCTCCGGGTGCGCGTACCGGCCGTTGCCGACGTGCCCGCACTCGCGCTTGATGGTCCGCGCCGGCTCGTCCCACCACAGCCGCCCGTAGACGTCCGGGTGCGAACCCCAGTTGCCCTCGTCGATGATCTTGCGCTGCGCCGGGTTCAGCAGCTGCTCGGCCGGCGACCCGACCAGGTCGCCCCACGACCCGCCGTCCGCCGGGATGGCCCGCATCCGGTCCAGCGACCGGTCGTGCCGGAACGACGGCGACACGTGCATCGGGTCCTCGGCGTCGGCCTCGCCCGCCGCGACCGGCGGCAGCTTGCCGATGGCCCGCCGCACCGTCACGGCCCCCGGCCGCACCTCCCAGCCCGCCCACAGGTCGTCCATGGTGCGCAGCGGCACGCCGGCGTCCACCGCCACCACCACCGCGCGCTCGCGCAGCTGCGGCAGGCCGAACCGGGACAGCATGTGCGACGAGGCGGCCACCGCGTACCCCAGCTCCACCAGCTGGTCGACCAGCCCGTCCAGGTGGTGCCGCTGCTTGCCCTTCACCAGCTCGCGGGCGTTCTCCAGCAGCATGATCCGGGGCCGCAGCTCGGCCACGTACGCGGCGACCCGGCCGACCAGCGAGTTGCGCGGGTCGTCGCGCAGGTGGTTGGCGGCGGTGATCCGGGTGAAGCCGGAGCACGGCGGGCAGGCCACCAGCACGTCCAGCTCGCCCCGGCGCAGCCCCCACACCTCGCGCAGCACGGCCGGGTCGAGCCGGCCGAGGTCCACCTGGAGCGGGTCGACGCCGATGTTGTCCCGGTAGGTCCCGTTGCACCGCAACGAACCCAGCCGCGACGAGGGTTTGCCGATCTGGGCGTCCGCCGCGCCCACGACGGCGAAGTCCCGGTGCGCCTGGAACCCGAGGCTCATGCCGCCCGCGCCGGAGAACAGGTCGACGACCTTGTAGGAGGGTCCACGCACGCGGTGATCGTACGACTCCTCGGAAATACCCCTGGCGTGCCGTTGCCCGTTGCGTTATTCCAGACCGGTTGTCACGTAGCTTCCCCGGCATGCAGCTGCCACCCGCCTGGCAACGGCCGGACCCGTTGCGTGGACTGGAGCGAGTTTCGTGGACCCGGCTGTCCCGCGGTACCGGCGTGAACGGCCTTCTGCGCCGGACCGCCGAAGGCGACCTGGATGCGTGTGCCGCCCTGGAGAGACGTCTGCTGGACGACGACACGGTGTCCGAGGCGAGCGTGCGCGCCGTGCCGTTCCTGGTGGAGCTGGGCGCGAACTACAAGGTGCCCGGCGCGGTGCGCGACCGGGTGATCTTCCTGCTGGCCGGGCTCGCGTTGGCGAGCGCGGGTTTCACCTACGAGGGCAGGCGCACCCGGCGGCGCTGGAACCCGGTGGGCCGCGAACTGCCCCGCCTCCCACCGGACTGGATCACCCAGACGCGGTACGCGGTCGCCAAGGGTGCGCCGAGGGTGTTCGACGCGCTGGCGGGCGCGGAGGTCGCGTGCGCCGTGGCGCTGGCGATCGCGGTGCCCGAGGTGGCGCCCAAGCACGTCGTCGACGTGGTGGAGAACATCGCGTACGCGGGCACCCACCCACCGCTGCTGGTGGAGGCGGCATGCGTGGCCCTGCACCTGCTGCTGGGTGAGAGCACCGACGAGCGACGGGTGCGCGCTATCGCGCAGGGCGACCCGGACCTGTTGCACGCCTACGACACCGGCGGCTACCCGCCCCACCAGCCACCCGTGGTGACCGCACAGCTGATGGGGTACCGGTTCGCGGTCATGGCCGCCTACGGCTAGGGGGTACCTGCGTTCGGGGCGTGTTACGGCGTGACGACTACTGCGGCCGACCCGGTGACCGCGCCTAGACGGGTAATGCGTGCGTCCAGGCGGTAACCGAAGACGAACGAAAGATGTTCAGCCGGGGGTCGGCGCTGCGGTGAGGGATGTGTGGACCGCGAAAGGCCTTGCAGTCGGTGGTCGCCTGCCCGGCACGATCAGCGCGAGGCACTGGCGGGCCACAGGCGGACCAGCCACTGCTCCACGTCACGGTCGAACGTGGCCTCGGGCAGTCCGAGTGCCCGCTCCCGGCCCTTGGCATGCACGCACAGCTCGTACGGGCCGGGAGCTGGGCAGGTGACGGTGGCGAATTCGACAGAATACCCCAAGAGTTAGCCGCGACAATCTACCAGTAGTGCACGGCACTCGGCTGTGCCTGGAGACCACCAACGGCCCGGTGCGGCGCGACGCCGACCCGGACGAGGCGTTTCAGCACTTCCTCAGATGAGGGCGCAGTTCCGTTTTTTTAGGATTCGGCCGATGGTGGAGTGATCCAGGTTCGGGATGTCCTCGGTGAGTTCGACGTGTTTTTCCAATAGCCGCAACGACCACCGGGCGTGCCCCGCCGGGGGCTGCGAGCACGCCATGGCGATCAGCCGGGCCTCGACCTCACCGGTCACCGGGGACGGCACCGGCGGAAGATCGCGCTTCTTGCGCGAGATCGTGGCGTGAATGTCGCCACCGGTCTCGGCGAACCGCTTGGCGACCAGCCGCAGCATCTCACCCGAGACCCCGAGCCGGGCCGCGATCAGTTCCTTCGCGTCGACCTCGCCTGCCGAGGTGTCCAACGCGAGCAGCACCCGAGCCCGCCTGATCGCCGACGCGGGCCGCACACCCGTGACGGTCAACCGAAGCAACTCCTCCCGATCCCGCGCAGTCAACGTGACCGGCCGCTTCATCTCCGACACCACAACCATCCTCGTCTGACAGGACAAGGGCCTGCCGGACAACAGCCTCCCAGCCACACACCACAACTAAGCAGCGACACACTAGGAGTCAGCGGTGCGTTGGCGTGGGTCACGAGGGCCTCCGTCGGCTTGGTGTAGACGTCGCAATCCACACCGAACCCGGAGGCCCTCCCTCATTCCGACATCATCCGACTACGTGTCGAACCGCCCACAACCTCCCAGGGCAGTACAGCTAGCCCGCGACGCACTCGTACGGCGACCGGTCGTTGATCCTCCGCCCGTTGGCCTGGATGTCGGTGATGAAGGTCGTCAGGCTCCCGAACCACGGTCGGTGGACGACGTTGCGCGCGGTGCGGGCGTAGTGGTGATCAGGGGGCACGTCGGCACCCGACTCGAAGTTGACGTACAGCGAGCCGGCCGCGTTGACGATGCCCTCGGACATCGCCGGCGCGTAGATGAAGCGATCGCCGGCGAAGCCCTCGCCGCGCTCCCGGACGGTGATGCGGCTCCAGCAGTCGCGGTCCCAGCTCTGCGAGAAGACGAAGTGGTTGGCGGTGACGACCAGCCCCTGGACGTTGCCCGGGATCCCGATGCTGGCGCCCCACTGGGCGGGGCTCGGCGTGGGGTTGCCGGACGCCGTGTTCATCGGCCAGGTGTACAGCTTGCCGTGCTCGGTGTAGTGCCTGTCCTTGGTGTGGCTGCCGAAGTAGAGCTTGTCGTCGTGGATGGTGAGGAAGGCGCCTGCGCCGGTCGGCAACTGCTCCACGTCGCGCTGCGGAAGGGCCTCGCCGTGGCCGGTGGTGGCGATGTCGGAGAGCCGGTACCTGCGCAGCAGGGTGGTTCCCGAGCTGCTGACCGTGTCGATGGTGTAGAGCCACTCGCGCCAGGCCACGACGCCGCCGACGTGCTCGCCGTTGATCTTGACGGCCTTGAGGTACCTGCCTTCGGCGCCGTGCACCGCGAGGCGGGTGTTCGACCTGTCGGACGGGTCGTAGTAGGTGACGAAGAAGCGGGCTCCGTGCCCATCGCCGCGCCAGTACGCGATCCCCTGCGGCACGTGGGTGTCCCGCAGGGTCAGCAGGAAGTCGGGCTTCGGGTTGGCCAGGTGGTTGGTGAAGCGCCCGCTGAAGTCCTCCGCCGCCGCGGCCGGCCCGGTCACCGCCATGGCCATCGTCACGGCGACCGCGGACGCGATGACCGCCCTTGTCGTGCGCTTGAACCGCATTCCTCGCACCAGCTTCCCGGCCATGGCCATCATGGCCGGCCACGGCGGGATCATAAGCGCGATCCGCGAAGGGCAATACGCACGTTGCGTGGCTGTGTCGATCGGCGCCGCCTGATCCGGCCACCCGGCCCGGTTCGGAACCGATTCGCGGGAGATGCCCGAACCGGTTTCCGGGAAGTCGCCGTACCGCTTAAGGCGCAGTGACTCGCGCCCCTACCGGGAACTCCCGCAGACGCCGGGGCTGTACGAGCAGCGCCGGCGTAAAAGGGTCGTGCGGCCGGGCGTAGACGGCGAGCACGTCCTCCATGCGGGCGGCGAACTCCGCATTCGCCCGCGGCGGGATGTTCCAGCACTTCCTCAGATGAGGGCGCAGTTCCGTTTTTTCAGAACCCGGCCGATGGTCGAGTGGCCGAGGAGCACGCCAGGGCGACCAGCCGGGCCTCCACCTCGCCGGTCACCGGGGACGGCACGGGCGGAAGGTCCCGCTTCCTGCGCGACACCGTGGGCAGCGCATCGCCGCCGGTCTCGGCGAACCGCTTGGCGACCAGCCGCAGCATCTCACCCGAAACCCCGAGGCGGGCCGCGATCACCTCCTCCGGGTCCGGCTCGCCCACCGAGGTGTCCAGATCGAGCAGGACCTGGGCCCGCCTGATCGACGACGTCGGATGCACACCCGTGGTGATCAGCCGGATCAACGCCTCACGATCCCGCGCTGTCAACCTGACCGGCCGCTTCGACTGGGACGCCATGTCAACAGTCCTTGTCCGGCAGGGAGAAGGACCTGCCGGACAACAGCCTCTCAGCCACAAGCACCACAACTACCCGTCCTACCGCAACCACACGCCCCACCCTGGCGAGCCGCTGCTCAAGTCCGTCCGCCAACTCGCCGAGTCCGTCGACGACCTCCCCAAAGGCCGGCCGAAACTGACCGCCTACGACCACTGACCGAATTTCGCATACTCGGCTAGGCGGTGACCGCGTCCAGCTCGACCACGGGGGCCACCGCGACCTCGTCCTCGACCGGCACGGCGGGTTCCAGCGGACCGAGCCCGGTCTGCCACTCCTGGTCGGCCAGGGCGAACGCGGCCACGGTCAGCGCCGCCACCGGACGCCCCAGCGGCAGCTGGTCGGCGAAGAAGTCCAGCTCCAGCCGCGCCCCCAGGGGCGAGGGGCGCAGCCGGAGGGTGCCGTGGGGCACCTCGTCGGGGTGCGCGAACCGGCACGACCACTCGGTGAACACGATCGGGCGTTCCACGGTCTCGGTCGGGTTGACCGCGCGGACGTTCGCGCCGACCGTCCCGTGCCGGTAGTCGTCGGCCGCCGCGACCAGCAGCTCCTCGAACTCGATGGACGACACGCCCAGGTCGTGCCCGGCGACCAGGGCCACCTGCGCCAGCGCCAGCGGCAGCTGCGGCAGCGCGTCCTCGAAGCACACCATCGCGCCGCCGTAGCGGGTGTTGATCTCGGTGGGCAGGAAGCCCTCGGCGGTGGCGATGCCGTCCAGGGTGAACGTGCCCCGGTAGTCGACCGTCTCGCGCAGCCGTTCGCCGACGCGGCGGGCCAGGTTGCGCATCTCCTCGCGGATCCGGGCGGGCGGGTCGTAGTAGGACGCGCAGCCCGCGTACAGGAACCGGGCCTGGCCCTGGCGGCGCGGCACGACCATCTCGATCGGGCGGAGCACGGCGGTGCCGTCCGGGAACACGATCCCGTGCACGCTCACCGGGATCCCTTCCAGGAACGGCATCACGCGCACGAAGTCGCACTTGGCGCGGAGCACCTCGAACGCGTCCAGCGCCTCCTGCCGGTCGCGCACCCGGCGGACGAAGTTCGCGCCGCCGTTGATCGCCGGACCGTCGCCGGACCACACGACGCCCGCGCCCCGGTCGAGCTCGGTCGTGGCGTTCCACAGCCCTTCGAAGTCCAGGTCCAGCACCACGGCGGGCGCGCGCGGCGCGGACAGCTCGTCCCACAGCGCGTCGATCGTCGTCTTGTTCTCCAGCTCCACCCATTCGGGGCGGCGCGCGTTGAGCACCGGCCGGCCCGCGAACTCGGGGGTGTGCAGGTACGGCGTGCTGATCACCAGCGCGTCACCGGTCGGGTCGAAGTCCTCGAGGACTTCCCGCACCCGGCGGTTGGGCGAGGTGAGCAGCCGGGTGAGCCGGTTCTGCTCGACCGCGACGAACCCGCCCGCGATGCCCAGCGGCACCCAGCGGGCGACGCCCGAGTCGTGCAGCGGCGCGTGGTCGTCCGTCGACAGCACGAGCGTGTGGCGGGCACCGAGGTGGTGGAGTTCACCGGCGCGGGTACTCAGCCGGGTACCGCCCGCGAGCACGACCAGCCGGTCGCCGAACAACGTGCCGAGGCGCTCCTGGAGCGCGGAAAGGACATGATCCATCGCCGAGAACTCGCTTTATGAGAAGCAGACGAGACAACCGGCGAGCGCCGGTGCCACGCACTGTAGAGGCACTCCTGGGCACCGGCCCAGCACGGTCCGGCAACGAGGGGATGAAACTTGCCGATGGCCTCGGGACCACCGGCGCGAGATCATCGAGCGGCGTCGCGAAGCACCTGGTCAGCCCGGTTCAGGAAGGCGCGCCGGGTGTTCGACTCGGGGGACGGCAGGGTGAGGCCCAGCAGCGTGTCGTCCAGCGAGGGCGGGGCGGCGGCCACGATCGCCGCGGCGGTCTCCAGGAAGCACTGCCGCTTGGCTTCCCGAACGGCGTAGTCCGCGAGTACGCCCTCGATGCTCGTGTGCATGACTGGATGCGGGTAACTCACTTGGGTTGTATCGGCCGGGCACGACAACACCTTTAGGGCCAATTTCCACCGGGCCGCTGTCAGTCGTCGGAGTGACGTCGTGCTGGGATGGCGACATGCGCGTTCTGGTCACCGGTGCCCGCGGTTACCTGGGCCGCAGCGTCGTCGGAGAACTCGGCGCGGCCGGGCACGCGGTGGTCCCGTTCGCCGGGGACATCCGAACGGCCGACATCCCGCCGGCCGACGGTGTGATCCACCTGGCCGCCTTGCCGCGAGTGAGGGAATCGTTCAACGATCCCCTCGCCTACTACGACGTGAACGTGACCGGCACCCTCCGCCTGCTCCGGGCGGCACCGCCGCGGTTCGTCCTGGCGTCCACCGCGGGGGTGTACGGCACGCCGTTGTGCCACGTCCTCACCGAGGACCACCCGCGACAGCCGACGAACCCTTACGCGGCCTCGAAAGCAGCCGCCGAGGACGCCCTGGCCTGGACCGCCCGCGCCGGTTCGACGGCGGCGGCGACCCTGCGCCTGTTCAACGTCGCCGGCGGCGGGGACCGCGACGACACCAGGGTGATCACCAGGGCGTGCGGCGTGGCGGCGGGCAGGCTGCCGTCGATGGAGGTCTACGGCGACGGGACGGCGGTGCGCGACTTCGTGCACGTGCGGGACGCGGCACGGGCTTTCGTGCTGGCGCTGGAGACCTGCGAGCCGGGGCGGCACGAGGCGTACAACGTCGGCGCGACGCCGGCGTCCGTCGCGGACGTGCTGGCGGCCGTGCGCCGGGTGACGGGCCGCGAGGTCGCCGTCGACCGGAAACCCGCCCACCCCGGTGAGACCAGGGAACTCCGCGCCGACACCACCAAGCTCCGGGCGCTCGGCTGGCACCCGCGCGAGTCCTCGCTCGACGGCCTGATCCGCGACCAGTGGGGTGGCGGTCCACATCGGACCTAGCGGCGCGGGAGCTCCCAGGGGATGCGGAAGACCCGGACGCCGGCTTGGAGCTGGACGCCGAGTTTCTCGGTGAGGTGGAAGCGGTGGGCGGGGGTGGTCGGGGCGTCGTGGGCTTCGGGCGCGTCGACGGCGGTCGGGGCCTGGTGCACGCCGTCGCCCGGGTGGCTGCCGGTCGAGAGGTCGCCGCCGCCGGGCACCGCCCCGTTCGACTCGCTGTCGGCCGCGGACCCGTCCTCGGCGTGCTCGGCCGCCGGCTCGGGCCGGTCGTCCGGGCCCTGCTCGTCGTCCCGCTCGGGCTGGTCGTCCGCGGTCCGGTCAGGCTCGCTGGCCTCCGGCTCGTTGTCCCGCTCGGGTTCGTTGTCCGGCTCCGGCTGCGATTCCGGTTCCGGCTCCGCTTCGGGCTCCGGCTGTGGTCCGGGCTGCGGTTCGGTGGCCGGCCCCGGCGCGGGTGGCAGGCCTTGGACCGCCACGGCGTCGAGCTGGGCCGCCCGTGCCAGCAGTTCGGCCGCCAGGGCCGCCGTGGTCCGCTCGTGCAGCTCCGCCGTGTGGCGCAGCGCGGCCGGGTTGCCTCGATCCGCCTCCCACAGGTGCTGGAGCTGGTGCACGAAGGTGCTGTAGGTGTCGACCCGGCGCACCACGGCGTCGTGCGCGTCGTGCACGGTCTTCCACTCGTCCGCCAGCCGATCGCGTGCGGTGGCGAAGCGTTCCCGGGCCGGGCCGTGCCAGAACGCCGGGTCGATGCCGGGCAGCTGCTCGACGCCGTCGGCGAGCGGTTCCCGCTGCGCGGTGGTGGTGTCGGCCAGCGCCCGCGTCCACCCCGGGTTGCCGGGCGCCTGCTCGGACGCCCCGAACACCCGCACGGGCTGCGTGACGGAGGACGGGTCGTCGTCCTCCGGCTCAGGTGATCGCGGTCGATCCGCCATCGTGCTCACCCGCCCCGGTGTCGGCCAGGCGGGCGAACCGCGCGGCGAGTTCTTCGTCGGTGGTCCGGTACTCGGCGGCGATCGCGTGCAGCGCCGCCGCCGTCCGCTCCGCCCCGCCGCACAGCCGGTCGAGCGCGGCGTAGAGGCTGCGCTGGTACACCGTCACGGCTTCGCGCAACGGGTCCGACTCGGCGAGCCGGGTCGCGTCGATGCCGAACCGCCACACCACGTGGCCACGCCCGCCGTCCGCGACCGCCAGCAGCCTGCGGGCCAACTCGTCCAGCTCGGCCAGGTCCACCGAGAAGCCGTCGGCCGTCATGTCACTCCTCCACAGACCAGCGCCGCGCCACTTCCTCGGCGGTCCAATAAGTGCTGCCCGTGCCGCCGACCACCGGGTCGACGGCGAGCCCGACGCCGGGGATCCGGGCGATCAGACCGAGCACGTGGACGCCCTCGGCGCGGGTCGCCGAGCCGCCCGGCCGCCGCCCTGACGACCGCTGGTACTCGCCGAGCCGCTCGGCGGTGGTGAACACGCACAGGAACTCGCCGCGCTCGGCCGTGCGCACGGTCGCCAGGTAGTCGTCCTCGACCTCGAAGTGCAGGGTCCAGCGCTCCAGCCAGTACTCGATCTCGTCGCGCCGGGACGTGTTCCACGCGTCGATGAGGTTCGACAGGTGATTGCCGTCCACCTCGATCCGCGCCCGCCCGATCCCCGTGCGGCTGTACTCCCGTTCCACTTCGACCAGCTCGACCAGCCGTTCCGCGGGCGGCACCGGGAGGTTCCGCCGCAAATGCCCGCCGACCGAAGTCGTCAATCGGCCGACCACCTTGTTCGTGGTGAACGCGGCCCACCCCTTGCCCCGTCGGCCGGCCAACAACTCCAGCCGATCACCCAACCACCGGGCGTTGAGCTCGGAGTCGCGCGGCGTGTTGTAGGCGTACCTGAGGATGTCCCGGTTCTTCTCGTCGTTGGTGACCAGCCGAATGGTGTTCTCGACCTGCCAGAGCACCTTGGCGAGCACGCCCCAGTCGTCGTCCTCCGGGTGGACGTGCAGCCGTCGCCCCAGGTCACTGGCCTTGAGCAGGACGAGGTCCAACCCGCGCACACCGAGCGCCTTGTGCAGCCGCTGTTCGATGGGAACCGGCACGGTGACTCCTCGGCGAAGTACGGGGGGTGGCGGAACGAACGCGGATGCTAGCGGACCTGCCACCCGATCTTGAGGCACTCGAAACGGTAGATCAACCACCTGGCCCGGCAAGTCCGCGCACATTGTCCGCAAAATGGCGGAAACCCCATCCGCGAGCTGGGGAAATGCCGAAGACTTGCCGCTCCGGACCGCCGTTCTTGCCGGGTAATTGCCGAATCGACCCGACCGCGGACCGCAAATTTCCGGCAAATTGCCGACCACCGGATGGCGCCTGCGGCAAATTGCCGGCATGTTGCCGAACCGGTCGTTGCGGGCGGTTCGCGGGCTCATTTCACTGGAGATCGACACCCCCGCGAACGAGGAGCCGACGATGGCCGCACCCCAGGACCCCCGCAGCTGGCCCGCCCTGCTGCACCGGCTCGCCACCAGCTGGTCGGCGCTGCTGCGCCTGCTGTTGGGGCTGGTGATCGTCGTCGCGGTCGTCACCGGCGCGCTGCGCCTGGTCGGCGACGTGACGTTCCAGATCGGCCCGATCGGCGTCCACCACCGCGTCGAGCGGCTACCGGCGCTTGGGCACCGGGACGCGGTCGAGGTCCGCGGCCACCACGACCTCGCCGTCGAACACCTCGGCCGCCTCGGCGTGGAACAGCGCCGGATCGTCGTAGCGCTGCGAGAAGTGCGTGAGCACGAGCTTGCGCACGCCGCACTCGGCCGCCACCCGTGCGGCCTGGGCGGCGGTGAGGTGGCCGTGCTCGACCGCCAGGCGTTCGTCGACGTGCAGATATGTCGACTCGATCACCAGCAGGTCGGCACCGTCGGCGAGTTCGAACACCCCGTCGCACAGCCGCGTGTCCATGACGAACGCGAACCGCTGACCGGGCCGCGGCACGCTCACCTCGTCCAGCAGCGGCGGCTCGAGGTCGCGGATCGCCGGGCCGCGGATGCCGTGGCGCGCCAGCAGTTCCGGGACCATCCGACGGCCGTCGGGTTCGACCAGGCGGTAGCCGTAGGTCTCCAGTGAGTGGTCGAGCCGGCGGGCCTCCAGGGCGCCGAACGGCCCCACCGCGATCGGCCCCGGCCCGGTCACCGGCACCTCGCGCAGGTCCACCGTGTCGTAGAACGAGCTCGCGTGCCGCAGGCGTTCGAAGAAGTGCGCCCCCGACGCCGGGTAGTAGGCGTGCACGGGGTGCGGGGCGCGGTCCAGCGACAGCCGCTGCACGACGCCCGGCACGCCGAGGCAGTGGTCGCCGTGGAAGTGGGTCAGGCAGATGCGGGTGATGTCCCGCGCGGGGACACCGGCGAACAGCATCTGCCGCTGCGCGCCGTCGCCGGGGTCGAACAGGAAGCCCTCGTCGTCCCAGCGCAGCAGGTAGCCGTTGTGGTTGCGGGTGCGGGTGGGCACCTGGCTCGCGGTGCCGAGCACGACCAGCTCACGTGGTGACACATGGCAGAGTTTGCGGCATGGAGAGTTTGCGCGCGGTGTCCGACTGGCCGGTCGAGACGGTGGCCACGGCCGTGATCGACGCGGAGGGACGCGTCCTGGACACGTTCGGACCGGTCGACCAACGGTTCCCGCTGGCGTCGGTGACCAAGCCGCTGACCGCTTACGCGGTGCTGGTGGCCGTGGAGGAGGGCGCGGTCGAGTGGGACCAGCCCGCCGGGCCGGAAGGTGCGACGCTGCGGCACCTCATCGCGCACGCGTCGGGGCTGGCGTTCGACTCGGCGGACGTGCAGGCCGCGCCGGGGACCAAGCGGATCTACTCCAACACGGGCTTCGAGGTGATGGCGGACCTCGTGGCGACGGCGACCGACATCCCGTTCGCGGACTACCTGGCGGAGGCGGTGTTCTCGCCGCTGGGCATGTCGTCGTCCGGTTTGGCCGGCTCACCGGCGGCGGGGGTCACCTCCACCGTGGCCGACCTGGCCCGGTTCGCGGCGGAGGTGCAGTCCCCGAAGCTCGTGTCGGCGGCGTCGGTGGCGGAGGCGACCACCGTGGCGTTCCCCGGGCTGCGCGGCGTGCTGCCGGGCTACGGCCTGCAGCGCCACAACGACTGGGGACTGGGCTTCGAGATCAAGGCGGACAAGTCGCCGCACTGGACGGGCGCGTCGTCGTCGGCCCGGACGTTCGGCCACTTCGGGCAGGCCGGCACGTTCCTGTGGTTCGACCCGGAGGCCGGCGCGGCGTGCGTGGCGCTGACCGACCGCCGGTTCGGCGAGTGGGCGATCGAGGCGTGGCCGGCGTTCACCGACGGGGTGCTGGCCGAACTGCGCTAGAAAGTGACGACGGCCTGCCCGCGCACCCGGCCCGCCCGCACGTCCTCGATGGCCGCGGCGACCTGGTCGAGCCGGTAGGTGCGCCCGACGACCGGGGTGACCGCGCCGGACTCGATGAGCCCCCGCAGCGTCACCAGGTCGTCGTGCCGGTCCTTGTGCACCAGCGGACGGGCCTTGAAGCCGAGGAACGGCGCGGCCAACACGCCGCGCACCCATCGGTCGGTCCCCATGAACAAGCGGCCACCCGTGCCGCCGACGAAGACCAGCGTCCCGCCCTTCCTCAGCACCCGCGAGCAGTCCCTGATCGACGGGTTGCCGTAGATGTCGATCAGCACGTCGAACCGCTCACCGATGTCCCGGAAGTCCCGGGCGCGGTAGTCGACGACCCGATCGACCCCGATCGACCGCACCAGATCGGCTTTCGCGGCCCCGCAGATGCCGGTCACGTCCGCACCCAGGGCCTTGGCGATCTGCACGGCATAAGCACCCACGCCACCGGACGCACCGGAGATCAACACCTTCCGCCCCGGCCCGACCTCGCCCAGGTCCCGGACCGCCTGCAGCGCGGTGAACGCCGCGATCGGCACCGCAGCGGCGGCCTCCACCGGCACGTTGTGCGGCCTGCCCGTCACCTGTCCTTCGGGCACCGACACGTATTCGGCGAACGTGCCGTCGTACCACCCGAAAACCTCGTCACCGACCCGCAACGACCGCACACCGCGACCGACCGCCTCCACGGTGCCCGCGAAATCCAACCCGAACACCCCATTGGCCGGTCTTCGCAGCCCAGTCACGAACCGCATCGCATAAGGCAGCCCGGCCACCAGGTGCCAGTCGGTTCCCGAAACCGGCGCAGCCGCTACCCGCACGAGCACCTCGCCATCCTTCACCAGCGGTTTGTCGATGTCACCGACGGCCAGCACCTCGCCGGGCGCCCCGTAGCGGTCCTGCACAAGAGCTTTCACGCTTCCTCCTCCGGGTACTGGAACACTTCACCCAACTCGACCCCGAACACCCGCGCGATCTGGAACGCCATTTCCAACGAGGGCGAGTACTTCCCCTGCTCGATGGCGATGATCGTCTGCCGGGTGACATCGACCCGTGCGGCCAGTTCGGCCTGCGTCATTTCCCCGTGCGCGAACCGGAGCGCACGAATGGAATTGGTGATCTTCGTCGGCTTGCCCAAAGCTACAGCCCCCGCCGATACGAAACGAGCTTCGTCGCGGAAGCCACCACAGCGGCCGACACGAAGACCGCGTACATGGCATTGGCCACCCAGAAATAACCGGCCTCCGCCAACACGAGGACGAACGGACCCACCATTCCCACGCCGAGGACGACGCCACCGACGTACTCACCGAACCGGTGGATCTCCCGATCCCTCACGTCCCGCTTGAAACTGCCGCCGGGCTTGACGATCTCCACCACGACCCGTCCCACCACGGACAGCACGACAGCCACTCCGACCGCCCACAACATCGCGGACTTGAAGGGCACGTCGACCAACGCCCCGTCGCCCACCCGTCCGAGCAGCACGATCACGTAGACGAAGTAGCTGCCCGCGCCGGCCAGGAGGTAGACCCAGGTCCCCTTCTCCTCGTACGACACTCCCCCACCTCCATGTAAAGCAAACTTGACATGGCCAGTGTCAAGCAAGACGGACACCGTGTCAAGCATCTTTGACATCGAAGGGCGGGCGAGGTTGCTGCGCCGAAATCGGGACGGGGCCCGAGATGATGGGCCCCGCCCCGATCTGAGGACATGCTCCGCGCGCACAGGTCCACCGGCCGGCTGGGTCGGACCGGGTTCACCGCCGCGCTGTCACCGCCGCGCTGTCACCGCTGCGGCGTGCCGCACAACGCCAAGGCCGCGAGCTTGTCGATCGTCTTGCCGAACTTCTCGCGCGCCGCCGGGTCAGCGGAGTCGATGGTGCCGTGAGTCACCGAGAACACGACCCGCTTGCTGCGATCGGACGTGCTGTACATGTACGTCGTCGCGCTCTGGGTTCCTCCGGTGTGGCCGTGCCCGGTGCAGTTCGGGCCGAAGTCCGTCTGGAAGAGCCCGAGGCCGATCCGGCTGCCCTCGGCCGCTGCCGGGATCGACTTGCGCATCTCGGCCAGCAGGTCGGGGCGCAGGAGCTTGCCGCCGAGGAGCGCGGAGACGAACGTGTCGAGGTCCCGCGTGGTGGAGATGATCTCCCCGGCCGGGCCCGCCCAGGAGGGGTTCATCCTCGTCGCGTCGACCGTCTTCAGCCTGCCACCGTGCTGGTATGCCATGTAGCTGTGCGCGTTCGGGCCGGGGATCCCCGTCCGGGTGCCCGGCAGGCTGGTGCCGTGCAGGCCGAGCGGCTTCAAGATCCGTCGTTCGACCTGGGTGTCGTAGTCGGTCCCGGTCGCCTTCTCGATCAGCAGCCCGAGCAGCGAGTAGTTGGTGTTGGAGTAGGAGTGGCGCGCGCCCGGCTCGAACCTGGCGGGCTTGGTGAGCGCGAACCTGACCAGTTCGTCGGTCCGGTAGGTGCGGAACATGTTGTCCACGTAGTCCTGGCCCCACATGGGAATGCCGGGGTCCGTCGTGCCATCGGGCTTCACGTCACCGGTGTAGTTGAACAGGCCGCTGGTGTGTTGCAGCAGCATTCGAACCGTGATCCGGCGGTCGAGCCCGTAGCGGGGCAGGTGGCGGTCCACCGGATCGTCCAACCCGACCTTGCCCTCGCCCACCAACTGCATCACAACCGTGGCAACGAAAGTCTTGGTGATACTGCCCGCCCGGAACCGCCCGTCGACAACCGGCTTGGCCGGCCGGTGCAGTTCAGCGACACCGGCACTGCCGGCCCACTCGCCCCGCCGATCGTGAACACGCATCACCACCCCGGCCGCCCCGGTCGCCACCACCTCGTCCATCGCCCGCCGCACTTCCGCACGATCCCGCCCGGCGGCCTGCGCGGAATCCTGCGCGGCGTCCTCGCGGTTCTCCGGCGAAACGGCAACGGCCTGCCCGGCCACCCCGGTCAACAACGCGGCCGTCATGACCGCCACGCCGACCCGTCGCATGCTCGTCCTCATACAGCCCTGTTCCTTCGCCTCAGTTTTCCCGTTTCCGGGATTCGCGTTCACGTCGTCACGTGATGGCCCCGGCGAGTCCTCGCTGCACTCGACCCTAGAGACGGGAACGGGCGACCAGAATCGCGTCAGCGTCCGTTCGTGGGTAGTGCTGGCGCTACCTTTTCGGGAAGTCGCAGCCGGCGAAGTCGGCGAGCGGGACGTATCCGATGCGCTGGTAGAGGGCGTTGCTGGTGGCGTTGGCCGGGTCCGCGAACAACACCACGTCCGTCGCCCCTGCGGCCAGCGCGGCACGGCTCACTTCGGCCGTCACGGCGCCGGCGTAGCCACGCCCCCGGAGGTGGGCCGGGGTGTAGACGGGGTCCAGGCGGACCATGCCGGCGACCATCGAGGTCGTGCCCGCCATGGAGACGGGAGTGCCGTCCGGGGTCTCCCAGAACGTGAAGTGCTTGTCGGCGAAGCGGGAGTCGGCCCACGAGTCGGCGGGGGCCTCTCCGACATCGGCGACGAACTCACCGCACCAGCGGATGACCTGGTCACGGTCCTGGGCGCCCGCAACGCGCCCCCGGCCCTCCGGGACCGGCTGCGGCGGGGTGAGCGTGCCGAGACGATAAAGACGGACCCGCAGGCTGTCTACCGGAACTGCGCCTGTGTGCCGCTGCCACGCCTCGGCGAAAGCGGTAGCGGTGTCGTGGTCCGCGGTGACGCCGGCCAGAGGGTGGCCGAGGTCGGCCAGGTGGGCGGCGAGGGCGTCGGCCTGCTCTGGGGGGACGGCGGTGAGGCTCAGGCGGTGGGTCGGACGGCGGTAGAAGATGGCGCGGACCTCTCCCCCTTGCTCCAGCCGGCCGAACACGGTGGCTTCGCCGTATGCGTCCACCCCGGAGGTCCGCAGCTTCTCGAACACCGTCAACGGCATGGTGTGCAGGGCGGGGCGTGAGCGCAGGAAGTCCCCGGCTCGGGCGAGAAAGTCATCGACGTCTTCGGTGAGGTGCCAGCCATCCGAGCGCATGCTTCATGGTCCCTGACGCACACGGCTCCGGGGCGCATCTGCCCGTAGACGACCCGCCGCCACTCTTGGTCGTATTCGTTGAGGCGCATGGAGTTGAGGGCCGGGCCGGCGGCGGTGCGCGAACGCGTCGCCCCATATCTTGATTGACCGGCGCAGGACACTGGGCGTTGTGCGAGGCGGCGGAGCGATCCGGTACCTCGAAATGGGGCCGGCGCTACGCCGGTGGTCATCGTCGGCTCAGGGGGAATCCTGTTGGAGGACGTTACTTTCACCAACGCCGAGGTGGTGTTGGCCGGTTCGCTGACGTTGCCCGACCGCGGTGCGCCGCTGCCGGGTGTGGTCATGGTTGGTGGGTCCGGGCCGTCGGACCGGGACAACGACACGCACTTCCCGGCGATCCGGCGGCACCTGGTGGACGCCGGGATCGCCGTGCTGTCCTACGACAAGCGCGGCGTCGGCGGGTCGTCCGGCGACTGGCTCGACGCGTCGATCGACGACCTGGCGTCCGACGCGGCTGCCGCCCTGGATCTCCTGCGTGCGCGACCGGAAGTGCGGAGCGGGGCTGTGGGGCTGTTCGGGCACAGCGAAGGCGGCTGGGTCGTCCTGCGCACCACCACGCTGCGGGACGACGTGCCGTGGGTCGTCACCAACGGCGGGCCCGGTACGACACCCGCCGCGCAGGACCGCTACGAGCTGTCCACCACCTTGCGGCGAACCAAGGGGATCACCGACGACGAGGTCGACGCCGCGCTGGCCGCCTACGACCGCGTCATCGAGGCCGGTCGGCGCGACGCCGACTTCGCCGAGGCGATCGGAATCACCCAATCCCCGCCGACCGCGTTCACCGAGCACGCCGCCCAAGTGGACGAGCGCCTCTGGCGTTTCCTCAAGCGCAAGCAGGACCACGACCCCATCCCGGACGCGCTGCGCCTGCGGTGCCCGCACCTGGCGATCTTCGGCGCCGACGACGAGGTGGTCCCGGTCGCCGACAGCATCCGCCTCTTCACCGCCGCCGCCTGCCACCGCCACCGCGACAGCCGGGCGACGCTGACCGTCGAGGTATTCCCCGGTGCCGACCACCGCGTCCGGACCGACGGCGGCACCCGACTGGCACCCGGCTACCTCGACACCCTGACCCGGTGGATCATCGGCCGGACCGACGACCAAGGCACCTGAACCCGTCCCGTCTGAACCGTTGTGCCCGAATCCGGGCATGGTGCGCCTGGGCAGGTCCTCGGAGGTCCAGCCGAGCAGCAGCATCGCGTCGCCGGTGTCGCCGCCGGCGCGTTTCCCCTCGTGGGCCAAGCTGTAACGCCGAATTGCCTGCCTGCAAGGGAGTATCAGACTTCAGGGGTATTGTCATTCGCCGTGCATGACGCTGAGAACGAGCCGCCCCCTTCGTCCGCTCGCCCTGGCCTGGATCTGGAACTACTTGCCCATCAGATCTTCAGTGAGCTCGAAGGGGACCGCGCGGTCGTTAAACACAATGATCGCATCCTAGGTCGCCTTTCCGGCGCACAGCGTCAAATAGATGTGAGCATCCGGTGGTCGGATGCGACCAAGCAGCCCCGCCTGGCCGTCGTGGAGGTCAAAGATCGTGGGCGGCGGGCCGACCTCACTGATCTAGACAAGTTGGCCACGGTCCTAAGGGACACTGGCGCAGATCGCGGCGTATTGGTGAGTAATCGAGGGTTCACCGCGCCGGCCCTCCGCTATGCCCGCAATCTCGGTATCGAGTTGTACGCCCTACATGACAGTGTGACTGGCCGTTGGCGTGATGTACTCAAGCTGCCTGTGCTCTGGACGACACTTACACCCGTCCTATCAGGATCGCTCTCACACCATGCGGAGGCGGGCGACACCATCTACAGTGACGATCGCGTTGGCTGGTTCGCCAACTTGTCCGACGATGGCGGCAAGACGCGAATTCGTATACCGGAGCGCTTCACGGATCTGTGGAACTCACGGCAGCTAGATATCCGTGCCGACGGTCCAGTGAAACTTATCAGTACCAAACCAGTGCAGATTTACGTGACTGATGTCAATAACGAACCGCGGTGGCGGCCTGTGTACGATTTTGTCATCAGTTACACCGTCCGACGCCGCTATTGGCTTGGCCACGTCGATCCGGTTGAGTGCCGCGGACTCGTCGATCTGCTGAGCCACCGCATCGTCCCGTCATACGTGCACTGGTCAGAAGTCCCCCTCTCCCGTGACGAGTCGTGGGTTGAGATTGAAGATCCACACGCCGTTCCTGTACGCGCAAACGAGCACCTCTACTCAATCGAGGATGCAGTAATTGACCCGAACAACTTTCGCTTGGGCAACTCGCAGGAGATCAGGAACGCCACCACAGGTGAACTGGAGAATCGATCGACAGTCTCGCCGCCCACGACTCCCTAACCTGAGCGGGACCACTCTGTCCAGACCCCAAGCCCACAAGGTAGGTGCGAGAACTCAACCGAACTACCCACCACCACCCGAACCTATCACCCTCGCGGCAGCACCGGATAGCCAATTCAGATAGCTTGCAAGGTAACGAGCAATCCGCACCACCGGCCCGCCTCAGCAGGATCGGCTAGCTGATCGTCGATATCTAGACTTCGAACTGCCGCGCATGTCAGCGCGACAAAGCTGCGGCGGGCCGCGCGGGAGGTGGCGGGATTGGGGATGCGGTCGCGCTTCGACACCCGTACTTGCGTGGGATTCTCGATCGCGGGACTGGTTCTTGCTCTTGTCTCGCTGCTAGTGGAGATCAGCGATTGGCAGAAGGCTCGTGGACGGGTGCATCGAAGGAAGGCCGCAGCGGCTGCTGTTGCGCGGCTTTCGGCGCTTTCTGGACCACGGCCGGGAAAGGAGGTGGCGGCGGTGTCTCGGCGTCCCGGGCAGACGCTGGAGCAGTCGCCGCGTCGGTTGGTGCCTGCGGTGGAGTCGCGAGGACGAGGGCGCTAGAGCCTGTTCATCGCCTCGTCCAGCCACAGCAGGTGGGCCTTTGCCTTCGACCGTCGCCATGCGGGTGAAGGCACCAAGAGCACTTCCAGCGGTGTCGGTGAGCGTGCGGAAGTGCCCTTCGATCGTGACCACCTCGACGTGGCCTGGGAAGACCAGGCCGTAGGCGGCAATCTCGGCGTCGTGGCGGGTTCCGTACTCGTTGGCGATGGCGAAGAGCCTCGGGGCCGTGCTCGTGGGCTAGGCCGTGCAGAAACCGTTGGAATCCCGCTTCGGCCCACTGGGGCTTCGTGTCGGGCTGGTCGGTCATGCCTGCTGTCCTCGATGCTGTGGATGAGATCTGCCAATTCTTGGCCGGTCAGGAGTGTGTTGCCGGCCTGCTCGAGTGACATCCACCAGCCGACGAAATCGAGCCGACCGCAGTGGGCGGGAGCGGAATCGTCGTGCCCTCGTCCACGACTCGGACGTGGTCGGTGACCAGGGACGGGGGTGTGAGCGGGCGGTACAGGACGAAGGCGATGGGCAGGTCCGGGATCTGCACGACGGGGTCGGGCGGATGGTGAACCAGGGGTGTTGGATGAGTCGTTAGGTGAGGCTGAGCGGGATGGAGACGGCACCCAGTTGTGAGCCGACGACCGCGAGTACGGCTTGGCCGCGGCGAGTTGGCGCTTCCCACCATTCGCGCACCTGGGCGGGATCCGTGGTGGCGGTGTCGGCTTGTTGGAGAGTCACACGGGTCACTGGATCGCCAGTGGTGGGATTGACGAAGCGGCCCTAGTGCCAGACCACGCCAGGCACGACGGGTAGATCCATCGCGGCGTAGGCAAGGGCCGCTTGGAGGGCCGTTTCGTCGGTGGCGAGGTTGAGGACTGGTTGGGGGGTTCGTACACCAGGGAGATCCTTAAGTGACTGCCTTCCCGTCGCGGCTGCCGGACGATCTCGATGACGTCGACGTGATCCGCAGCCATGACTGGAAGTCGTTCTTCTCGCTGGACCGGATGCAGAACCACTGGGTACGTCCCGAGTGGCCGTCCGGTCGTCGGGCCTATTACTGGATGTTGCCGTTCGACGGGACCGAACTGGTCCAGCTCGCCAAGCAGTGTCAGGCCCGCCTGGAGCACCAGCGCTTCGATCTTGTGCCCTTGGACGCCTTGCACCTGACGGTGGGACGAGTCGGGTTCGTGAACCAGGTGGCCGCAGAGGTCGCGGCGACAGCCGCAAACGCCGCTCGGAAGCGGTGCCTGCGGCTGTCGCCGTTCAAGGTGGAGATCGGGCCGCTGGCACGTTCGCGGGGTGCCCTGAGGTTCAGCGTGTCCCCCTGGTCAGCGCTTTTCCCATGCACCAGGCGTTGGCGGACGCCGTGCGTGATGTGGTCGGCGACCGGGCGCACATGGACACCCGGTACTTCCGGCCGCACCTGAGCATCGCCTACGCCAACACCGACGTGGTGGTCAGGCTGCTGCTGCCGATGATCGACGAGCTGCGCGAACGGCCACCTGTGACCGCAGCCGTGTCCGAGGTGGCGCTGGTGGAGCTGCGCCGAGAAGGCACGATCTATCGGTTCGACAAGCTGATGAGCGTCCCGCTCGGCCCGGTGGCGACCGCTTCGGCCTAACCACCTCCGTCCGACAGGGCACGGATGATCGACGCGGTGACGATCTTGTAATGCCCACCGGGTCGCATGGCCTTGGCCGGGAACTCGCCGCGTGCGATCAGGTCTTACGCCTTGCTGCGGGGGATGTTGAAGGCGGTTGCCGCAGTGGCGACACTGACCGCAGCCGGCCATCGTCGGATCACGCTCATGCCCTCCGCCGGCATCGACCTGAAGGTCATCCAGGATGACGCTGGGGCACTCGAGGCTTGCCATGACCAGCGACCTCTACATGAGCGTCCTGCCGGAAGTGGCGAACGGCGCAGCCGAAGCTACCAGGTCGATCGTGCCACGAAGAGCAACGCTCGGACACCCAAGGACTCCGACAGCGATAGCGGAACAACGAGGTGAGGCCCGGAGATAGCGGAAACCGCAGTGAGAGGGTGGTCTCACTGCGGTTCTGCGATGCGCGCTCGGCAGGATTCGAACCTGCAACCTTCTGATCCGTAGTCAGATGCTCTATCCGTTGAGCTACGAGCGCATCGTTCTTCAGTTGTCACCAGGCCGAAGCCGGGTGTTGCGGAGGCTCCGGGATTTGAACCCGGGATGGGCGATAAACCCAAACCGCATTAGCAGTGCGGCGCCATAGACCAGACTAGGCGAAGCCTCCCGGAGCCCTCGGCTACGACGCATAGGTTACACAGGTCGGCACCCGACTAGCAAAACACCCCCCTCCTACCCCCGTCCGTGCTGGTCAGGAGGTACGAGGAGGGTGTTCATCCGGGGTTCAGGCGGGGGTCGTGTGGCGCACGTCTCGCCGACCTACCTCGCCAGGGCCAGGAACGGGGTGAGGGCGTCGGGGTTGCGCAGGGCGTCCCGGCTCACGGCCTGCTCCGGCGGGGTGCCCGCGAGGATCTTCTTGACGGGCACCTCGCACTTCTTGCCGTTGAGGGTCCTCGGGATCTCGTCCACGGCCACGAAGCGGTTCGGGACGTGGCGCGGGGACAGGTTGGTGCGCAGTTCGGTCTTCAGCGCCGGTTCCAGGTCGGTCAGCGCCACGCCCGGCTCCAGCACCAGGAAGCACAGCAGCTCGCCATCGGTCCGGCCCGCTCCCGACGTGTCGATCACCAGGGAGTCCACCACCCCCGGCAGGCCTTCCACGACCCGGTAGAACTCGCTGGTGCCCATCCGCACGCCGCCGCGGTTCAGCGTCGAGTCGCTGCGGCCGTAGATGACGGCGGAGCCGCGCGCTGTGACGCGGATCCAGTCGCCGTGCCGCCACACGCCGGGGAACGTGTCGAAGTACGCCTCGCGCAGTCGTGAACCGTCCTGGTCGTTCCAGAAGAAGACCGGCATGGAAGGCATGGGTTCGGTGATCACCAGTTCGCCCACCTCCTCCACGACAGGCGCGCCGGATTCCGAGTACGCGTAGACCGCCGCGCCCAGTGCCCGGCAGGACAGTTCCCCCAGCCACACCGGGAGGTCCGGGGACGCCGCGACGAACGCCGTGCACAGGTCGGTGCCGCCGGACACCGAGGCGATCTGCACGTCCCGGCCGACGGCGTCGGCGATCCAGCGGAAGCCCTCGGGGGTCAGCGGGGCACCTGTGGAGCCGACCACGCGCAGTGCGGTCAGGTCGTGGCGGTCGGCCGGTTCCAGGCCCTCTTTCAGGCACGACTGGATGTACGGGGCGGACGTGCCGAAGTACGTGACCCGGTGCTGCTCCACCAGGTGCCACAGCACGGACAGGTCGGGGTGCGCCGGGCTGCCGTCGAACTGGACGATGGTGGTGCCCACCAGCAGGCCGGACACCAGGAAGTTCCACATCATCCAACCGGTGGTGGTGAACCAGAAGAACCGGTCGCCGGGCCCCAGGTCGCTGTGCAGCGCGAGCATCTTCAGGTGCTCCAGCACGATCCCGCCGTGGCCCTGCACGATGCCCTTCGGCAGCCCCGTCGTGCCCGACGAGTACAGCACCCACAGCGGGTGGTCGAACGGCACCGGCTCGAACGCCAGTTCCGCGCCGGCGAACCCGGTCAGCAGCGAGTCCCAGGCGACCACGCCGGGCAGGGTGCCGCCCAGGTAGTCGATCAGCACCGTGGCGCGCAAGGACGGGATCTCCGCCCGCAGCTGCTCCACGGTCGACCGCACGTCGAACCCGCGCCCGTTGTACCGGTACCCGTCCACGGCGACCAGCACGGTCGGCTCGATCTGGGTGAACCGGTCGGCGATGGCCCGCGCGCCGAAGTCCGGCGAGCACGACGACCACACCGCGCCCAGCGACGCCGTCGCCAGGAACGCGATCAGCGCCTCCGGCGAGTTCGGCATCAGCGCCACCACCCGGTCGCCGCGCCCGACGCCCAGCGACACCAGACCGGCCCGCACGGCGGCCACGCGGCGGCGCAGCTCGGCGTAGGTGAGCCGGGCCGACCGGCCGTCCTCGCGGTGGAAGATCACCGCCAGGTCGTCGGTGTCGCGGCGCAGCGCGTGTTCGGCGTAGTTCAGCGTCGCACCGGGGAACCACTCCGCGCCGGGCATCACGCGCTCGGTCAGCACCGCCGTGGGCTCGCTGTGGAACACCACCTCGAAGAACTCGGCGATCGCGCCCCAGAACGCCTCCAGGTCGGTCACCGACCACTCCCACAGCGCGGGGTAGTCGGCGAACTCGAGCCCCTTCTCCGTGGAGAGCCAGGTGCGGAACGCGGCCATGCGGCTGCCCGCGACCCGGTCGGGGTCCGGACGCCACAGCAGCTCTGCCTCGCCGGCGGCGGTGCCGGCCTGCATGTCGGTCATACCCCAGTTCCTAGCTCATCGGAGCGCGCGGAACCACAGTCGCCGGCCACACGTCGCACGGGTTGCGGCCGTCGGCGGCCACCACAGGGCCGAAGGCACGACCGGCCGCGCGGAGGGCCTAGTTGCGGCCGGCTCCGGCCAGCATCTCCTCCACGGCGGACGTGAGCCGCTGCGCGTCGGTCGGCGCGACCACCAGCCACGACCCGTTGCGCCGCACGAGGTACCGGCCGTCGGCCGTGTCCAGCCACGAGATCGCCGCGCCGGTCGGGTGCAGGTAGCCGGCCCGGTTGCGGGCGATGACGCCCACCTGGCCACCGCCGCTGCGGGTCGTCACGGCGCGCATCAGGGTGTTCGCCTCGGGTTCCCGCAGGCCGACCCCGCGCAGCACGTCGAGGAAGCCCTCGGAGCCGTCGGCGACGCCCGCCGCGCCCGCCGCCAGGTAGTCGTCCCACCGCACGTTCACCGAACGGCCGTTGCCGGGTGGCGCGGGCGGCAGGGTCGACACGGTCCGGCCGGCGAGCGCGGTCGGGCGGAAGCCGGTCACCTGGACCTGTTCGCCGACCCGGCCCGCGAACGCGCCGTGCCACGCGGCGGTGGCCAGGCCGCGGGCCTGCTCGCCGTTGCGGGTGAACACGACCTCCAGCCCGACCTCGAACTCGGCCAGACCGCGCAGGACGCCGTACAGCTCCTCGTCGGGTCGCTGCACGGTGCCCAGGCCGCGGGCGAACAGGTCGCGGGACGCGGTCTCGACCAGCCGCGCCCGCTCCTGCTGGGTGTGTCCGTAGTGCCGGGTGCCGAGCGGGACCGGGTGGGCGTCGCGGTGGACCGCCTGCCAGAGCAGGAAGAACTCCACGGCGCTGAGCCGGAAGACGCGCTCGGTCACAGGCCGATCACCGGTGGGGCAGCCTTGCGGTCCACGCCGAACACGTTCTCGTCGTCCTCCAGGTACCCGGGCCGGTTGCGCTCGTTCGCGCCGCCGGTGGCGCCCACGGGCGGCGGGGCGGCCATCGGGGCGGCCCCGATCATGCCGGACTGCGGCGTCACCGACTTCGGCGACTGGAACGTGCTGGTCACGCTGCCGGGGTTGGCGCCGGCCGCGGAACGGGCACCGGGCTCGACGCCGCTCATCGAGCCGGGGCTGCCCAGCGGAGCCGGACCACCGCCGCCACCACCGCCACCGGACGCGCCGATCGGCACCGGCCTCCCGCCACGTCCGCCCGCGAAGCCGCCGCCTCCGCCGCCGGCACCGCCGCGGCCCTGCTGCGGGTTCGTGCCACCGCCTCGCTCACGCTCGCCTCGCTCACCGCGGTCGACGGGCTGGTTCGGGTTGTTGTTCACCACGACCGGACCGCCGTCGCCACCGGTGGACGGGGGCGTGACCGGGCCGCGGGGCAGCACCACGACGGGCGGCGGCGTCGGCGCGACCGGGTTGGTCGGCGGGCTGAACGACGGCACGGTCCGGTCGACGGCGTAGGAGTTCTGCTGGAACATCGCCATCACCTCGGCCGCCTGCCGGTGCGTGGCGTCGGCGGTCAGCACCGAGTCGACCACCGGGGCGGACACCGATTCCAGGCCGGTGAACGGGCTGGTCGGCGACGTCGGGGTCGGGTTCGGCGCCGCGCGCAGGCCGTCCACCGGCACCGGCTCGTAGACGCCGTCGGCCATCAGCCGCTGCGACCCGACGCGCGGCGCGCGGGCCTCGGGCTGCGTCTGGGTGACCACCGGAGCGGCACCGCCACCGCCCGCCCCGACCGGTTCGACGACCTGCGGCGCGGGGGTCGGCGCGGGCATCATCTCGCGCGCGGTCTGCACGTGCTGGATCTCGTCGCCGATGCACTTGGCCACGTTGTCGGCGTGGTCGCTGGTGTTGAGCGCCCACTTCTCCACCGACTCCAGCGCTTCCCGCGCCAGGTCCGCGGTCTCGCCCGCCCACGCCTGCTGGGACTGCTTGATCGCCTTGGCCAGCAGCTCCTGCACCTCGCCGAGCGCCTTGCCCACGGCGGCCCAGTCGGCCTGCGCTGAGCCGGCGGCCTTCAGGTCGACGCCGGTGTGCACCATGTCGTAGAGGGCCTGGTGGGAGAACGCCATCCAGTCGACCTTCTGCCCCAGGTCGCTGGGCGGCGGCTCACTGCCGTGGCCGCCCTGACCACCGCCCTGACCACCGCCGTGGCCGCCACCATGACCCTGGCCACCGTGCTGACCGCCGCCCTGGTTGCCGTACTGGCCGCCTTGACCGCCGTACTGGCCTTGGCCGCCCTGCCCCTGGCCGCCGTACCTGTTGTCGCTCACGGGCCCTTGACCTCTCCCACACCAGCCGAGCTGAAGGTGTCCGCCGCGTCGTCGTCGGCCTCTTCGAGGTTGCGCGCCGCCTCGCGGATGGTCTCCTCGACCTCCAACAGCACCTGCATGAAGTCGCCGATCACGCTGACCGCCGACGCGTCGTTGCCCACGGCCACCTCGCGCAGCCGCCGGCCGATCGCCTCGCCGACCCAGTTGTTGCCGAACTGCAGTTCCACGTCGAGGTTGTTGACCGCCCGGTCGCGCACGTTGTCGACCAGGTCACGGGCCTGCGAGATGATCCGCACCAGGTCCCGCACGGCCTGCTTGTCCAGGTCGAGCTGGACGTTCTGCTTGTCCACCGCGCCCAGCGCGGTGGTCGCCTTCTGCAGGTCGGCCTGCGCGACGCTGGCGAAGTTCGGCGTCCCCGCCACCACCCCGGCCTCGGGCGTGACCACCTGCGTGGACGTCGGGTCGGGCGCGGCCGGAGCCGCGTCGACCACACCGGTGCCCGCCCCGCCGGGGCCGGCGACACCGGGATCGACGACTCCGGGACCGGCGACACCGGGGTGCGCGGCACCAGGGTTCACGGCACCGGCGGTCACCGCGTCCACGGCCGGTGGAACGGGCACGACCGGGGCTCCTGACGGCACCAGGCCCGCCAGCACGTCCGGTGTGATCACCTGCGTGGTCGAGCTGTCGACAGCCGGAACCGGCACCGGTTGCGGTGCGACCGGCGCGGGCTGTGTCAGTGGAACGGTGTTGCCGTCGCTCATCAGTTACCCCCTGCACTGCGGTCTTCGCCGCAGCCGCGCCGCGCGTTACCCAGCAGCGTTCGCATCGGCGTTCCGGACACTCCCCTTAGATGTACCGGGAAGCCGGTCCGGTTCCAAGCCGCCGTGAAGACCCTCGGGCGGAGTTCTACCGCAGGTGCGAGTCGAACCAGTTCAACGCCCGCTGCCACGCCTCGGCACTGGCCTCCGGCCTGGTGTCGAACCGGTGGCTGGTGTGCTCGAACCGCACCACGTCGGTCGCCACCGGGGCGTCGGCCGCCGCGTCGCGGAGCTTCTCCACGTCGCTGAACGGGATCTTCTCGTCGTCGTCGCCGTAGAGCCCCAACCAGGGGCACGCCAGCTCCTCCGCCACCTCCACCAGCGACGGGAGCCCGTCGGACAGCGGCTCCAGGATGCCGCCGCCACCCACGGTGACCGCCGCGCCGATGCTTCGGCTTCCCGCAACCACCATCGCGACCGATCCGCCCAGGTCGAAACCCATCACGCCGAGTCGGTCCGCGCTCACGCCGCGTTGCCCCAACCAGACGAACGCCACGTCGGTGTCGGCCAGCACGGACTCGCCGGACAGCTCGCTGACCCGTTCCGCCGCGTCCTCCGGCTCGTCCTCGGCCCCGTGGTAGAGGTGCGGTGCGACGGCCAGCCACCCCTCGGCGGCGAGCCCGCTCACCAGACCCCGGACGGTGTCGGTCACGCCGCGCGCCTCGTGCAGCACGACCAGACCGCCGCGGACGACGTTCTCCGGCTCCGCGACGGTCAGCCGCAGGGTGCGGCCGTCGGTGAGCGAGAGCGTCTCGGTGCGGGTAGGTGTCATGGGCCAACCCTTCCACGTGGGGGTGAACACCAGTCAACGTGAGCAACCAGACGGCGGGTATGCCCCATCCGGGTCTTGAGCGGCTAACGTCCAGCTCAGAACCGGAAGGAGTCCTCGGATGACCGTGCGAACCCGCGCAGACCTCTCCGCGCTACCCAGTTACGTGCCCGGCAGGAACATCCCGGGCGCGATCAAGCTGGCCAGCAACGAGGTGTCCGCCGGACCGCTGCCCAGCGTGGTGCGGGCGATCGCGGACGCGGCCACCGCCGTGAACCGCTACCCCGACACCGCGGCCACCGACCTCGTGGCGCGGCTGGGCGACAAGCTTGGCGTCCCGACCGGGCAGCTGGCCGTGGGCTGTGGATCCGTGACGCTGTGCCAGCAGCTGGTGCAGGCGACCTGCACCGAGGCCGACGAGGTGGTGTTCGCCTGGCGCTCGTTCGAGGCCTACCCGATCATCACCTCGGTGGTCGGCGCGGGCCAGACGCGCGTGCCGCTGACCGCCGCCCACGGCCTGGACCTGGACGCGATGGCGGCCGCGATCACGCCGAAGACGCGCCTGGTCTTCGTGTGCAACCCGAACAACCCGACCGGAACGGCACTGCGCCGGGACGAGATCGAGCGGTTCATCGAGCGGGTGCCCGCCGAGACCCTGGTCGTCGTCGACGAGGCCTACAAGGAGTTCGTCGACGACCCGGACGTGCCGGACGGCGTGGAGCTGGCCAAGGCGCAGTGGGCGGCGGGCCGGGACAACGTGGCGGTGCTGCGGACGTTCTCCAAGGCCTACGGCCTGGCCGGGCTGCGGGTCGGCTACGCGGTGGGCTCGCCGGAGCTGGCCGAGACGTTGCGCAAGGTCTACGTGCCGTTCAGCGTGAACGCGCTGGCGCAGGTGGCGGCCCTGGCGTCGCTGGACGCCGAGGACGAGCTGATGACCCGCTGCCGGGCGATCGTCGCCGAACGCGGCCGGGTGCGCGGTGAGCTCCAGGCCGCGGGCTACGAGGTGCCGGTGTCGCAGGCGAACTTCGTGTGGCTGCCGCTGGGCGAGCGCACGGCGGAGTTCAACGAGCACTGCCTGGAGCACAAGGTGGTCGTCCGGGCGTTCGTCGGCGACGGCGCGCGGGTGACCATCGGCGAGCCGGAGGAGAACGACGCCTTCCTGGCCGCGGCCCGTTCGTTCCGGCTCTGACGGGGGCTCAGCGGGTCAGGATCTGCACGATGGCCACGGCTCCCACCAACACGATCACCGCGCGCAGCGCGGTGGGTGGGAGCCGGCGGCCGACCTTCGCCCCGAGCTGGCCGCCGATGACGGAGCCGACCGCGAGCGCGAGCACCGCGTCCCAGGCCACGTCGGCGATGAAGATGAACAGCACGCCCGCCACCAGGTTCACGAACGCGGTGAGCACGTTCTTCAGGGCGTTCATGCGCTGGATGTGCTCGCTCATGAGGACACCCATCAGGCCCATGACCAGCACGCCCTGGGCGGCCCCGAAGTACCCGCCGTAGATGCCCGCGAGGAACACGCCGACCCAGAGCGCCACGCCGCCGTGCTCGTGGCGTTCACGCTCGGCGAGCTTGCGGTTGAGCCAGGGCTGGGCGATCACCAGCACCAGGGCGATCGAGATCAGCACGGGCACGATCGCGGCGAACGCGTCCTCGGGCAACGTGATCAACAGGACCGCGCCCACCACACCGCCGAGGATCGACGCCGGCAGCAGCCGCTTGACCCGCGGGCCTTGGCCGTCGAGTTCGCGGCGGTAGCCCCAGGCGCCGCTGAGCGAGCCCGGCACCAGGCCGAGGCTGTTCGACACGTTCGCGGTGACCGGCGGGAAACCCACGGCCAGCAGCACCGGGAACGTCACCAGCGTGCCGGACCCCACCACGGTGTTGATGCCGCCCGCGAACACCCCGGCGAGGACGACGAAGACCACCTCCCACGTCGTCACGGCCACCTCGATCCCTCGGTCCGCCAGTTGGTTAGCGACGCTAACACTCTGTTCGCGAGCGCGCGGTGTGGGCCTGATGACACGGAGCGGGGCGTGGTGCTCGCCGGCACCACGCCCCGTCCCACGCCCTACCGGGCAGACCTCACGCCTGGTGGCGCCGGCTCGACATCACCACGGCGAACCCGAGCACCAGCGCCAGCCCGCCCAGCAGGCCGAGGCTGATCACGCTCGCACCGGTGTCGGCCAACTCGCCGCCCTTCGCCTTCGCGCCGTCCGCGACCGCGGTCTGTCCCGGGCCACCGGGTGCGTTCGGGTCACCGGGTGCGCCCGGGTCGCCCGGCGGATCGGTCCACGGGTCGGCCACCTCCGGGCCGGGCACCACGTGGACGTCCTGCGCGTAGGTCGAGCCCCGCACCGCCCGGATCAGGTTCTGCTTGTGGGGGGCAAGCTGCCACGGCCCCACCACGACCGGCTTGTACCGGCCGGTCTTCAGGTCCGGGAAGGTGAACGCGCCCGACCCGTCGGCCACCGCCTGCGCGGCGGGCCGCTCGGTGAAGTAGTCCAGCAGCACGACCTTCACGCCCGGCACGCCCTCGTACGGGTACCTGTCGCCGGTCAGCACCCGGCCGTCGACGGTCGTCGTCACGCCCGTCACCCTGGCCAGGTCGTGCGCCCACGGCAGGCCGTCGCCGTTGGAGGGGCCGAACCCGCACGACAGCGACACGACGCCTTCGTCGGCCGCGTAGCCGGGGATCGTGTCGACCACGTGGAACTCGCGCGTCTCACCGGCCTTCAGCACCACGCCGGGGCCGTCGTGGGCGAACGGTCCCCACTCCGGACCGGTGTCCGGTGCGGGCAAGTCGCCGGCGCAGAACATCTTCACCAGCAGCTCGGGGCCGTTGTTGGCGAGCGTGATCCGCACGCCCAGCTGCTCGTCCTTGTCGTAGGACTCCCGGTCGAACTCCACCGTCGCGTGCAGCGTGTTCGACAGCGGGCGCACCAGGCGCAGCTCCACCGGCGTGGTCTGCTCCGCCTCGACGACGAACTTGCCGTAGTAGTCGAGCGGCCTGGCCCAACCCGTGTCGTCGGTCCTCACGGACGCCTGGTGGACGCCGGCGGCGGCGTCCACCAGGCGGAACCGGCCGGCGCCGTCGGTGCGGCCCTCGGACGACCGGCTCGGCAGGCCGCCGTTGAAGTACAGCCCGATGCCCGGCAGGCCCTCGCCCTGGTCGAACGAGCCGTTGTCGTTGGCGTCGCCGTAGACGAGGACATCGGCGTCACCGGTCCGGAAGAGGACCTTGGCCGACAGGTCGAAGCCGGACGGGTCGGGCTGACCGGGGTAGGGGAATCCGAACGAACCCTTCAGCCGGACCGTGTCGGTCGTCGACCACGGGCGGATCGTCCCGGTGACCGTGACCTCGTGCACCTGGCCGGGCCACAGCTCAACGCCGTTGTTCGGGTAGGACGCGGACAGCGGGCCCCACTGCCCCCTCTCGTAGAGGAGGGTGGTGGCGGAGTAGTCCTCGCTGAAGCGCACCGGGTACGGCCCGCCGGTGCCGTTGTTGACGATCTTGAAGCGGGCCGTGACCACGTCGCGGACGTCGTAGGCGGCCTTGTCGAAGGACGCGGTCACCTCGATCTTCGGCGAGTACGCGGGCACGTCCCACCGCGGGCCGGGCACGAGCCGGAACGTCGCCGACGTGGTCTGGCGCGCGACGACGTCGGCCGCGAGTTCGGCGCCTTCCCTCGGCTTGAACTCGCCGGGCACCACGAACTTCGTGCGGCCCGCGACCACCCGGTCGATCCGCCACGCGCCGTTGTCGTCGGTGGTCGCCTCGGCCGCCGACACGCCGGTGCGCTGGTCGAGCGCGACGATGCGCCGGCCGGCCAGCGGACGCTCACCGGTGCCGTCGTCGAACAGGAGGGTGCCCGTGACGCTGCCGTACCGGCCGTCGACGGCCGCGAAGTCCGAGGAACCCCGGTAGCCGACGGAGTTGCGGCCGTCGTTGCCGAAGTCGCAGCCCACGTAGAGGCTGCCGTGGTCGAACGCCTCCTGCGGGACGACGTCGGTGACGACCAGCGACCTGGTCTCCCCGGCGGCCAGCGCGATGCCCGGGCCGTCCGGGTGCAACGCCGCCCACCCCGGGCCGGTGCCCGACAGACCGGGCACGCCGCTGTTCCGGTTGCACACCGCGACCACGCCGTCGAGCGGCACGGACCCGGTGTTCTTGAGCGTGACCTTGACCTGCACCTGGTCGCCGGCGTTCACGAACGGGTCGTTCAGGAACTCGACGGTCGGCACCAGCACCCCGGACACGGGCGCCACCAGCGGCACCAGCACCGTGGTGGTCTGCCCCGCCACGACGTCGAACTCGCTGGTGCCCCGCGCGGGCACCTTCGACACCGGGCCGGGCGAACTGATGCTGAGCCGGTAGTGACCGGTCGTCACCTTGGCGAACTCGACGGCCCCGGTCGGCGAGGTCGCGCCGCTGAGCCGCTTGGACACCGATCCGCCGTCGGCGTTGAAGAAGAGACCGCCCTGCCCTTCGCCGTCGTCCAACCGGCCGTTGCCGTTGGCGTCGTCGAAGACCACCGCGTTCACCGAGCCGAACTCGCGCGGGACGCGGGCGGTGATCCGGGCCCGGTTGTCGTCGGGGGTCGGGTCGGTGTCGAGCCAGTCCTGTGCGCCCTGCACGGCGGTGACCTCGAAGTACACCTCGTGCGGGTCGTGGCCGCCGAAGTGGTCCTGCCGGGCGACCAGGTCGTAGGTGCGGTGCTCGCCGGGACCGATCGCGGGACCGGGCACGCGGCGCAGGTCCGTCTGGCCGGACTTCAGGGAGAGGTTGGTCATGTCGCGGAGCCGGACGTCGGTCGCGGGCACCGGACCGACGTTCGCCACGGTGACGCGGATGGCGATGTCGCTGTCGACCGGGTAGACGTCGCGGTCGAACGACGCCGTCACCCGCAGGTCCGCGACCCGCGGCGGCGCCTGCGCGTCGACCTCCTCCCGGAGGATCTCGGCCTGCTTGTCAGCCGGGATCCGGTCAACGGGCTCGGGGGTCGTCGCCGGCGTCTCGGTCGGCGTTGCGGACGGGGTTTCGACCGGTGTTTCCGGCGGGGCTTCCGTCGGAGTACTTGTCGGGTTTTCCACCGGCATTTCCACTGGGGTTTCCGACGGCGCTTCCGTGGGCGTCGGCTCCGGCGTGCCGGTGGGCGTTTCGGTGGGGACCGCGCTTTCCGTGGCCGGCGGCGGTTCGCCGTCCTGCGCCCACGCGGTGTGGCCGCCGAGGGTGACGACGAGCGCGAGCGCACCCGCCGTCACCGCTCTGACGAGCCGAACGCCCGTTTTCGGGCGCGCGACAGCACTACTGCTGAACAAGGCAAAGCCCCCCTGCTGAGGTCCACGCCCGCTGCGGGTTCCGGCGTCCCCGAGCCACCGCCGCGCTGGGCCTGTCAACACATTCGCGGAAAAACTACTTGAACGCGCACACCGGAAACCAGGCCTTCAGATCACAGTTTGCGCAAACCCATGCCCCTGCCAACAGAGAGGTCCCTGTGATCGGGGCTGCAAGGACAAAAGACGGTGATACCCGTCCGGAGGGCAACTGAGACGGCGGTTGAGACGACGCAGCAGAGCCCCGGTCACCGCGCATGGTGATCGGGGCTCGGGCCTGCGGAAGCGGAGGGATTTGAACCCCCGGACGGTTGCCCGTCTCCCGCTTTCAAGGCGGGTGCATTCGGCCGCTCTGCCACGCTTCCCGGTGTCGCGGTCCAGCAGGTTACCCGTCCAGGCCGCGCAGGTGCGTGATGACCCGGTCGAAGACCTTCGCCATCACCTCCTGCTCATCGCGCGACAGCAGGTCGATCATGTGGGCCCGGACGCCGTCGACGTGGGTCGGGGCGGAGCCTTCCAAGGTCCTCATGCCCTTCTCGGTCAGCTCCGCGAACACACCCCGGCCGTCTTCGGGGCACTCGCGGCGGCGCAGGAGGCCCTCGCGCTCCATCCGCGCCACCTGGTGGGAGACGCGGCTCTTGGAGGACGCGACCTCGTCGGCGAGCAGGGACATGCGCATCCGCAGCCCGCGCTGTTCGGACAGCCGGACGAGCACCTCGTAGTCGGCCAACGAGAGGCCGTGCCGGTCCTGCAGTTCGCGGTGCAGGCGGTCCGCCAGCATGGACGCCCCGACCACGTAGTTCCGCCACGCACGCATCTCGCCGTCGTCAAGCCACCGGGGCTCCTGCTCAGTCACACCACAAGGCTAAGCCCGCGCGCCGCCACGACCGCACATCTCCGTTAACGGACGATCCACGCGATTGTCTGGTGCCGGTCAGCTCCGGGAGGCAAACTCCCTCGCCGTAGTGCGCCTCCTACCGGGGCGCAGTGAGGGAGGAACCCCCTTATGACCTCGTTCAGGCGGACCACGACCGCGCTGGTGCTCAGCGCCGTGGCCGGGCTGGCCGTCGTCGTCGCGCAGGCCCCGGCACAGGCCGACAACAAGCCCCTGCGCACGGTCGACGTCCGGTTGATCGGCATCAACGACCTGCACGGCAACATCGAGCCGCCGACGGGGTCGTCCGGCCGGGTCACGTTGTCCGACGGCTCCCAGGTGGAAGCGGGCGGCGCGGCGTACAACGCCACGCACATCAAGAACCTCCAGGGCCAGGTGCGCAACTCCGTCATCGTCGGGCAGGGCGACCTGATCGGCGCGTCGCCCATCGTGTCCGCGCTGTTCCACGACGAGCCGACGGTCGAGATCCTCAACCGGGTCGGCATGGACACCACCGCCGCCGGCAACCACGAGTTCGACGAGGGCTACCGGGAACTCCTCCGCGTGCAGCGCGGCGGGTGCCACCCGGTGGACGGCTGTCAGTTCCGCGAGTCCTACGACGGCGCCAAGTTCCCGATCCTGGGCGCCAACGTGACGCTGGCCGAGAACGGCCTGCCCGCGCTGCCGCCGTTCTGGGTGGAGTTCCGCGACGGCATCCCGATCGGCTTCATCGGCATGCCGCTGAAGGACGTGCCGATCCTGGTCGACCCGAACGGCATCAAGGAGCTGGAGTTCGGCGACGAGATCGCCGCCGCCAACCGGTACGCGGACCTGCTGAACTGGCTGGGCGTGAAGTCCATCGTGCTGCTGGTCCACCAGGGCGACGGCACCACCGGCGGCGGCCCCGACGACTGCCGCACCGTGCCGGGTGGCCCCGGTCAGCAGATCGCCTCGAAGGTGTCGCCGAAGATCGACGCGGTGTTCTCCGGTCACAGCCACCAGCACTACAACTGCACGGTCACCGACCCGGCGGGCAACCCTCGCCCGTTCATCGAGGGCCTGGCGTTCGGCCGCGAGCTGTCCGTCGTCGACCTGAAGATCGACCGCCGGACCCGCGACGTGGTCCGTTCCGCCACGGTCGCGAAGAACCACGTGGTGACCAAGGACGTCACGCCGGACCCGGCCATCCAGTCCGTGATCGACCTGGCGAAGTCCAAGTCGGGCCCGATCGCGAACCGCCCGGTGGGCTCCATCGCGTCGGACATCCTGCGCGCGCAGAACGGCGCGGGCGAGTCTGCGCTGGGCAACCTGATCGCCGACTCGCAGCTGGCCGCCACCACGGGCAACGGCGCGGTCCTCGCGCTGATGAACCCCGGCGGCGTGCGGACCGACCTGACCTACGCGTCGTCGCCGGCCGGCGAGGGCAACGGGGTGGTGACCTACGGCGAGGCGTTCACCGTGCAGCCGTTCGGGAACATCCTGCAGACCGTGACGCTGACCGGCACGCAGATCAAGGCGGCGCTGGAGCAGCAGTGGCAGGTCGTGAACGGCACGCCGCGGCAGATCATCCTCCAGCCGAGCGCGGGCCTGACCTACACGTGGTCGGCGTCCGCCCCGATCGGCTCGAAGGTGTCCGGCATCGTCCTCAACGGGGCGCCGCTGGACCCGACCGCGAGCTACCGCGTCACGATCAACTCGTTCCTCCAGGGCGGCGGTGACGGGTTCAGCGCGTTCACCGGCGGCACGGAGATCACCGGTGGCGGCATCGACCTGGACGGCTTCACCGCCTACCTGTCGGCGCACCCGAACACCACCCCGCCGGCACTGGGCCGGATCACGACGGTGCCGTGAGGACACGCGCTGTGAGCGGGTCCGCGCCAGCCCGCACAGGCTCGCTCACAGCGCGCGACCACCGTCCCCCCGAGCCGGGCTATTCGCATTTCACCAGTTCAGGGACGCCGCGAACGGTTGTACAACGGGCCGATCAAGCGCATCCTCGAGTCAGGACCTGCCGCCGGGGCGACCCGAGCCGAAACCCCCGGTCGGCACGCCCGGAAGGGGTAGGTGGTGCGGTGCAGAGAAGTCCTCGCTGTGATGATCCGCGTTCGGCCGCAACCCCGCGGGCGGGATGGAACAGAGCGTCCCGGTCGCGACCGTGAGCGGTTCCACCGAGGTCTCGAGCGCGCAGTGCTTCCGGCGTGATCGACGCGCTTGTCGCGCTTGACGCTGTTCGACCCCGGACATCTGAGGTGTCGTCTCGCACGGCGGCACCGGCCGTGGTCCACGCCAACCTCGCGACGAATCGGATCAGTCACTTCCACAAGGTGAAAAACCCCAGGTGCGGCACCCTGACGTCGGGTTCCGCACCTGGGTTTTCGCGTTCTCCGCAGGCTGATCCCACGCGACCGGGAAAACGTCCGCGACGCGGTATCGGGAAGCCGACCGCGGGTACCCCGTGCCAGCTATCGTTGTGCCGCCTTTGTGGGGCCCTTGGTTGGAGGACACGCGGTGCAGTTCAACGAGGACGCCGAGCTCGACACGTCGCAGGTCTCCGACCAACGGGGCGTCGGTGGACGCGTCGCGCTGGGTGGTGGCGGCCTGGGCATCGTCGGCCTGATCATCTACTTCGTGCTGTCCCAACTCGGCGGCGGTGGGCAGCTACCCACCGGCGCCGGCTTCCAGGACGTCGGCCGCGACCAGCAGGTCGGCTCGGAGGCCATCAAGGAGAAGTGCAAGACGGGCGCCGACGCCAACCGCAACGCGGACTGCCGGGCCGTCGCCTTCATCAACTCGATTCAGTCCTACTGGACCGACCAGTTCTCCCGCTCCGGGCGGACCTACCAACCGGCTCAGACCAACTTCTTCTCCGGCGGCGTGCAGACCCGCTGCGGCAACGCGACGTCGGCGGTAGGCCCGTTCTACTGCCCGGCGGACGCGCAGGTGTACATCGACCTGGTGTTCTTCCAGGAACTGCAGCAGAAGTTCGGCGCGACCGGCGGCCCCTTCGTCGAGGCCTACGTGCTGGCCCACGAGTACGGCCACCACATCCAGAACCTGCTGGGCACCTCGGACCGGGTCAGCTCCCGCAGCGGCCCCAAGTCCGACTCGGTCCGCCTGGAGCTGCAGGCCGACTGCTACGCGGGCGCCTGGGCGAACCACGCCACCACCATCCCGACCGCGTCCGGCAAGCCCTTGATCACCGGCGTGACGCAGGACGACATCGCGGCGGCACTCGACGCGGCAGCCCGGATCGGCGACGACTTCATCCAGAAGGAACTCGGCGGCGGTCGCATCGACACCACCCAGTTCACCCACGGCACGTCGGCCCAACGCCAGAAGTGGTACACCCTCGGCTTCGACACCGGCGACCCCGCCCGCTGCAACACCTTCGACACCGACAACCTCGGCTGACCCCCGACCCCACAATCACACCCCCCGGCCACGCTCACCGCCGGCCACACCCACCGCCCGAGGCCTGCGCCGGCACAACCTCCGGCCTCGTGTTCTCCCCGTATGGCCTGCGCGCAGCGAACCGCATGTGTCAAGGGGAGATCGGTCGCCCGGTCGGAGCCTCGGGAGCGCGGAGCCTGCGGAGCGCTCACGGGGCGCAGGACACCACTTCATGACGCATGTGGTTGTCTTCGACCTGGCCATACGGGGGGAACACGACGCCCTTGCCCCTCCTCCACCGGAGGCCTGCCAAGCGGCGAGCGTCCGCTCTTCGGCTCTCCACCAAGCGCGGATGCGACAGCGCTCGGCCTGGGGCTCGGTTCAAGATTCGTATGCGCCCTATGGCCTCCGGCCCCCACATCAATTATCCCACGGGGCACCGACAATCCCGCGAGCCAAAGCTGAGAACCACCCTCAGGCGGCCAGACGAACAGGCGACTGACGCCGGCGGGCAGCGAGCGGGCAGGCGACGGAAGGCGACTGGTACGCAGGCACAGGCACACAAAAGGAGGGGCCGACCAAAGGCCGACCCCTCCCCAGCGCCTCACCAACTACAACGCACCAACCACTCCACTACTCCACGCCCACTACTCCACAACGTCATGCGAGTGGCCGTGATCCTCGACCTGCAACGTCCGCGCCGCCTCCGCGCGCACAGCCGCGCGCGAAGCCCGTGCCGGAACCCCGTTCACGTCCTCCGTCGAAACCGCGTAAGAAGCCGTGACCCAAGCCAGGGCATCCGAGTTCCGGTCCAACGCCTTGCGGTCCACGTTGCCCAGGTTGTCGCCCACCCCGTGGTAGTTCGGGTCGTACGCGACTCCCGCCGTACCGCCCCACTTCGCCACCTGCGCCGGCGTCTTCAGCACCTCCGCACCGGTGAACAGCCCGCCCGCCGGGATGCCCTGGCGGATGAACTCGCCGTAGTCCGACCGCCCGGTGAAGTCCGTGCCCTCGACCGGGATCCGCTTCTCCACCGTCAGGTAGTCCACAAAGGACTTCTCGATCTGCGCCGAACCGTAAGGCCCGGCCCCGGCCCCTTCGCCGTCCGAGTTGTCGCCGTCGTACACGAAGTACCCGGCGTTCGGCGACCCGATCATGTCGAAGTTCAGGTACAGCGCGATGTCCAGCTGCTGCTCGAACGTCAACGACCGCACGTACGCCGTGGACCCGAGCAGGTTCAGCTCCTCCGCGCCCCACCAGCCGAACCGGACCGCGTTGTTGACCTTCGGCGATCCGCCCAGCTGCAGCGCCGCCTCCAGCAGGCCCGCCGAACCAGTGCCGTTGTCGTTGATGCCCGCACCCGCCGGAACGCTGTCCAGGTGCGCCCCGCCGAACACCACGTTGTCCTTGCGCCCGGTCCTGGTCTGGGCGATGACGTTGCGCGAGACGCGGTCTTCCTGGTGGAACCGGAGGTCCACGGTCACCTGCTGACCGGCCAGGCCGAACAGCGCCGTGCCGTCCGCCTGCGACACGCCACCGGTCGGGATGAGGCCCGCGGCGCCGAGGGTCACGCCGGACAGCTTGCCCGGCACGTTGTTCGCCACGACCACGGCGATCGCGCCCGCCGCCGCCGCGTTCCGGTGCTTGATGTCGAACGTGCAGCCGCCGCGCCGGATCAGGGCGATCGCCCCGGTGAACGACTGGCCCGCGAAGTCGGACGCCTCGCAGCCCGGCGTCTCGTCCTGCGGCACCGCGCGCAGGGTTCCGGTGATGCCGCCGACCGGGGTCTGCGGGGAGAACGCCAGCGGGATGTTCTCGTACGTCGTCGCACCCACCTTCGCCACCGCCGCGTCGGTGACCTGCACCTGGTAGGTGAACTCCGGCGTGGTGACGTCGAAGCCCGCGCCGCGCAGCTTGCCCGCGACGTACTCGACGCTGGCGTCGTAGCCGGTGGTGCCGGCCGCGCGGTTGCCGCCGTTGCGGTCGGCGATGCGCTGGAACGCGATCAGGTGGCGGTTGACCCCTTCCAGCGTGACGTTCTTGGTGAGCTTCTTGGCCAGCGCGGGTCCGTTCAGACCCGACGCGGGCCCGGCTTCGGCGACCGGCGCCGCGGCGAGGGCTAGGGACACGGACGCCGCGAGGATCGTCGCGCGTCGGATCCCGGTTCTACCTGACATGATCGAGTTCCCCTTCACTCAGATGCCGAACCCTCACCCTTCGACGTGGGGAAATCAATCCGTCACTCGGCGGGTTCTCGCCCTGTGAGCATCCCCAGGCAGGCAGTGACGCCGCTCACCCCCAGTTGCCAGTCCGGCCGGACGAACCCGTCGCGGGTCAGCAGCAGCCGGGTCTGGGTCGCCGCCTCGCCTCGCCGGAGCTGCGTGAACGTGCCGTCCGGCCGGTAGCCGAGCTTCCGGCTGACGCCCAGCGACGCCGGGTTGTCCACGAACGCGCTCGACCGCGCGGTCCGCGCCCCGAGGTGGTCGAACGCGAACACGAGCACGGCCGCGCGCATCTCCGTGCCCAGCCCCCTGCCCTGGTGCCGCAGGCCGATCCACGACCCGGTGCCGACCTCTCCCGTCACCGCGAACGAGTCCGCGGACAGGGTCTGGACGCCGATCACCCGACCGTCCAGGCGCACCAGGAAGTTGAGCGTCCACCGCTCCGGTGACTGGGTCGCGCGCACCGACCAGTAGTGCTGCAACGTGTTGACGGCCAGCCGGTCCCGGGGCGCGTCGGTCCAGTCGACGCCGAACGGCATCCGCTCCGGCGGGTGGATTCCCCGCAACGTCTCCTCCGCGAGTTCCAGCAGTCCGGAGTCGTCGTCCGGGCGCAGTTCCAGCCGGGGTGTGCGGAGCACGAGTTGCCAGTAGGGCCAGGCGTCCATGCCCGTTGATGGTGCCTCCGCTCCCGCCCGCGAGCGACCGGATTACCCGCCGCGACGGAAGCGCATCGATCCAATACCGTCGACCCATGCACGCGATCACGACTCGTGAACCAGGCGGCCCGGACGTCCTCCAGTGGACCGAGGTCCCGGACCCCCGACCAGGTCCGGGCGAGGTGCTGCTGACCGTCGCAGCCACCGCCGTCAACCGCGCGGACCTGTTGCAGCGCCAAGGCCACTACCCGCCGCCGCCCGGCGCGTCGGACGTCATCGGCCTGGAGTGCTCGGGCACCATCGCCGAGCTGGGCCCCGACGTCACCGGTTGGCAGGTCGGCGACGAGGTGTGCGCCCTCCTGGCCGGCGGCGGCTACGGCGAGCAGGTCGTCGTCCCGGCCGCCCAGCTCCTGCCCGTCCCGGACGGCGTGGACCTGGTGACCGCCGCGTCGCTGCCCGAAGTGGCGTGCACGGTCTGGTCCAACGTCGTCATGCTGGCGCACCTCGGCGAAGGCGAGACGTTCCTGGTGCACGGCGGCGCCGGCGGCATCGGCACGCACGCCATCCAGGTCGCCAAGGCCCTGGGGGCGCGCGTGGCCGTCACGGCGGGCTCCGACGAACGCCTCGCGCGCTGCCGCGAACTCGGTGCCGACATCGCCGTGAACTACCGGACGCAGGACTTCGTCGCCGAGGTGGGCGAGGCGGACGTCGTGCTGGACAACATGGGCGCCGCCTACCTGGACCGCAACGTGGACGTCCTCGCCCGCGACGGCCGCCTGGTGATCATCGGCATGCAGGGCGGCGTGAAGGGCGAGCTGAACATCGGCAAGCTGCTGTCCAAGCGCGGCAGCGTCAGCGGCACCGGTCTGCGGTCGCGCCCCGTCGACGGCCCGCACGGCAAGGCGCGCATCGTGCGGGACGTCCGCGACCGCCTGTGGCCGCTCGTCGCGTCCGGCCGGGTCAAGCCGATCGTGCACGAGGTGCTGCCCGTCCAGCGCGCCGCCGACGCGCACCGCGCCCTGGAGGACGGCAAGGACGTGTTCGGCAAGCTCGTGCTGGAGTTCTGAGGGAGTCCCGGCGCCGGGCCCGGGTTCAGTCCAGTGCGGTCCCGGTGGCCAGGCACGTCCGGGGTGTGGTGCGGAAGCGCAAGGCGAACTCCTCGGCCCAACGCACCAGCACGGTCTGCTCGCCGGGTCGTTCCGAGTCGTCCACCAGCACCGCCGCGCCGGGGGCCAGCACCCCGCGGAACACCGGCAATGCCGGATAGCGGGCGTCGCCCGACAACGGCCCGTCGACCAGCAGCAGGTCCACCAGCCCGTACCGCTCGACGTACACGGACACCTCGTCGTGCACGAGTTGCGGGTGGTACCACCGGGCGCTGCCCAGTGCCGCCGGGTGCGGTGACAGGGGCGCGTGGACGACGCGGGCCACGTGCCCGAGGCCTTCGCGGCGGAGTTGGCTGGCGACGAAGGCGGCGGTGCGCTCGTCGTGCTCGACGGACAGCAGGTGGCCGAAACCCCGCTTGGCCAGCAACCGCGCCAGCATCACCGACGACGCGCCGCAGCCGCACTCCACGATGACCGTGCGCGAGCCGAGCAGCACCTCGTCCACCACGGCCGCCAGCGCCGCCGGGCGCAGTTCGTGCGCCGTGGTGGGCAGGTACTCGGTCCTCAACGGGCTGAGGCGGTGCAGTGCGGCGAGGTCGGCCAGTTCACGGGACAGAGCGTCGTCCACCACACCTCCGGCTACCCCAGCTCGGCGACCGCCCGCACGAGTTCGTCCACTTCGACCGCGTTCGTGTAGTGCGCCAGGCCCACCCGGATCGCTCCGCCGACCTCGCCCACCCCCAGCACCGAGAACACGCCGTGCTGGCCCGAGTCGGCGAACGCGCACACGCCCCGTTCGGACAGGTGCTCGACACCGTCGGTCGCCTTCACGCCGGCCACCGTGAACGCCAGCGCGGGAACCCGCCGCATGGCGTCACCGATCACCATGACGTGACGGAGCGATCGCAGTTCGTTGATCAGATTAGCCAGAAGTCCCGCCTGGTACGCCTTCACCGACCCCAAGGACGTCAGCAGGCGCTCGCGGCGCGGGCCCGCGGAGGCGTCGTCCAGGCCCGCCAGGTACTCCACGGACGCGACCAGGCCGGCCAGCAGCGGGTAGGCGTGAGGGCCGAGTTCGAGGCGTTCCGGGCCGCGCGCGCCGGGCTCGACGGCGACCGACGGCAGCAGGTCCAGGCGGGACGGGTCGCGGAACACCAGCGCGCCCACCGGGGGTCCGCCCCACGCGTTCGCCGAGACAGCGACCACGTCGGCGTCCATCGAGGCGATGTCCAGCGGCACGAACGGGGCGGCGGAGGAGGCGTCCACGACGACCAGGGCGCCCGTGCGGCGGGCGGCCCGGGCGATCTTGGCGAGGTCCGGGCGGGAGCCCACCGAGCCGGACGCGGCGGTGACCGCGACCAGCTTGCACCGGTCCGTCACCAGCTCGTCGTACTGCCAGGCGGGCAGTTCGCACGTCTCGATGTCGACTTCGGCCCACCGAACCACGCTGCCGGTGCGCTGGGCGGCGCGTTGCCAGGGCGCGATGTTCGACGGGTGGTCCAGCCGGGACACCACGACCTCGTCACCGAGGAACCAGCCCTCGGACATCGCGTCGGCCAGCCGTTGCAGCAGGACCGCCGAACTCGGGCCCAGCACGACCCCCGCCGGGTCGGCCCCGAGGAGGTCCGCGACCGCACGCCGGGCCGCGTCGACGATGGCCTCGGCACGTTGCGAGGCCGGGAAGATGCCACCTGGTCCGGAGACCGGTGCGCGCAGCGCGGTGGAGACGGCCGTGGCCACCTGTTCGGGGACCTGCATCCCCGCCGGCGCGTCCAGATGAACCCAGCCGTCGCCGAGCGCGGGGAACAGCCCACGGACCCGGGCGACGTCGAACGCCATGCCGCACACCGTACGGAGGACGCCGGGGCGTGCGACAGCAGGGGCCAGGGGTAGCGACCGAAGCGTGACCAGGCGCACGGGGCCCGGAGTGGCATTTGCGCAGTTCGCCCCGCCTACGCCGTTCGGGTGCCGCTCGCGCGCTTCAGCGGTGCTCCGGAGGTCGGCAGTGTGGGGCATGGTCAGTGCTCGACTTGGGCAGCGCTCGGCTCGGACGGTGCTCGGGCTTGGGCAGCGCTCGAGTTTGGACGATGCTCGGCTTGGCCGGCGCTCGGGCTTGAGCAGCGCTCGGGAGTCGGCAGTGCTCGACTTGGGCAGCGCTCGGCTCGGACGATGCTCGGGAGTGGGCGGTGCTCGGGAGTAGGCGGTGCTCGGGAGTGGGCGGTGCTCGCGAGGTCGGCAGCGCCCCCGCGAGACAGGTGCCGCTCGCGAAATCGACGAAGCTTGCGCGGTTCGAGGCGATCGGGTGCGATTCGGGCGTTCCCGGTGTCCCGCGCCGAGCAATCACGCGCCCCGCGCTGAGCAGCCCCCGGTTTCAATCCTTCCAGGTGGGTACGACAGGAAGCGGCGCTGACCGGGCCCGACATCAGCCGGATGGACCATTCGGCTCAAGTCCGGTTCCAGGTCAGTGCGGTCGGGGCAGCACAGCGGCCACCCGGTGAGCGGGCGGCTGCTCCATCGCGTCAGGATGGACGTATGAGCGAGGCAGCGGAGAACAAGCGACACGTTGTCGTGGTCGGGCCGGACGGGACGCCGGTGGGCGCCGCCCGCGTACCCGCCGGTGACGAGGCGAACGGGCCGGACGTCACCGACCTGGTCGAGCAGCCGGCCAAGGTGATGCGCATCGGCACGATGATCAAGCAGTTGTTGGAGGAGGTCCGGGCCGCTCCACTGGACGAGGCGAGCCGGAACCGGCTCAAGGAGATCCACAAGCGGTCCATCGACGAGCTGGAGGACGGGCTCGCCCCCGAGCTCCGGGACGAGCTGGAGCGGCTCTCGCTGCCCTTCACCGAGGAGGGCACGCCGTCGGACGCGGAGCTGCGCATCGCGCAGGCCCAGCTGGTCGGCTGGCTGGAGGGCCTGTTCCACGGCATCCAGACCGCCCTGTTCGCCCAGCAGATGGCCGCCCGCGTCCAGCTGGAGCAGATGCGCGGCCGGGCGCTGCCCGCCGGTTCCTCGGGTGAGTCCACCGACCACCCCCCGCTGCGCGGCGGGCAGTACCTCTAGAGAACACCTGCAGAAAACGCGGCGATCGGATAACGGCCTCTGGACAGCGGACGGCCGTTGCCCGACCGTGTTGTCCGCGTCTTCAGCGGTGAAGGTGGAGAGGAGAGCCCACGTGCTCGACCGAGTGCGCCACAGCCGATTGCTCCAGGAGACCCGCGGCAGGCTGCGCGGCAAGGTGATGCGGGCGATCGAGGAAGTCGTCGCGCCCTTACACCAGGCTCACACCGCGCAGCTGGACCAGCTCCGGGGTGAGCTCGCCGAGCTGCGGGAGGAACTGCGCCACCGGTCCGAACGGGTGGCCGAGGACCTCCGGAGGTTCGAGATCCGGGCCCGGCGGGACATCGTGTTCGCCGGGGAACGGGACGCGGCGACGGACAGCGCGCGGTTCGTCCGCGACGCGATGACCTCCGCGCCGCACTTCGACCACCCCCACGCCACCCTCGAACACGCGCTCACCCTGGTCGAGCGGGACGGGCTGGCGCTGGAGTTCGGGGTCTACGCCGGGACCACGCTGAAGATCATCGCGGCGGCCCGGGAGAGCCGGGACGTCTACGGCTTCGACTCGTTCGAGGGCCTGCCGGAGCACTGGCGCAGCGGGTTCCCGGCCGGCATGTTCGGCGTCGACAGCCTGCCGGACGTGCCGGGCGCGGAGCTGGTGGTCGGCTGGTTCGACGAGTCGCTGCCCGGCTTCCTGGACGAGCACCCCGGCCCGGTGACGTTCCTGCACGTGGACTGCGACCTGTACTCGTCCACCAGGACGGTGCTGGACCTGGTCGGGCCCCGGCTGGTGCCGGGCAGCGTCATCGTGTTCGACGAGTACTTCAACTTCCCCGGCTGGCGCGAGCACGAGCACCGCGCCTGGACGGAGTACGTGGAGCGGACCGGAACCGAGTTCCGCTACGAGGGATACACCTACGACCACGAACAGGTGATCGTGAAGGTCACCGGAGTGCCCGAGGGCCCTTCTGCCGAGGTAATCGCACCGTGACAGCCCGGCGGCAGGTGGACCTACCTGTCGCCGGTAGTCTCAATACTCGTGCAACACACGAGTACGGTCGACCGACCAGCCGCTCCCCTGGCACCCGACTCGCGCACATTCGCGCGCGCGTTCGGCGACGTCCGCGACGCGTGGCGGCAACGCGAGCTCTGGGGCCACCTCGGCTGGCAGGACATCAAGCAGCGCTACCGCCGTTCGGTGATCGGTCCGCTGTGGATCACCATCTCCATGGGTACCACAGCGCTGGCCCTCGGTCTGCTGTACTCGCAGCTGCTCGGCCAGGAGCTGAGCACGTTCCTCCCGTACGTCACCGTCGGGTTCATCGTCTGGAACCTCATCCTGGGCGTGGTGACCGAGGGCACCGAGGTGTTCATCGCGAACGAGGGGCTGATCAAGCACCTCCCCGCGCCGGTGACCGTGCACGTGCTGCGCATGGTGTGGCGGCAGGTGCTGTTCTTCGCCCACAACCTCGCGGTCTACGTGGTCGTGCTGATCGTGTTCTTCCCGGCGCTGACCGAGCCCTACAAGATGGAGGGCGACACGGTCACGCACCCCGGCATCACGTGGACGGTGGTGCTCGCCCTCCCCGCGTTCGTGCTGCTCGTGGTGAACGCCGTGTGGGTGGCGCTGCTGTTCGGCATCATCAGCACCCGCTTCCGGGACATCCCGCCGGTCATCCACAGCTTCATCCAGCTGGTGTTCTTCATGACGCCGATCGTGTGGCACGTGGGTGTGCTCAACAAGTTCACCGACGGTGAAGCGAGCTGGAAGATCCTGATCGCCGAGTTCAACCCCATCTTCCACTTCCTGGAGATCGTGCGCGCCCCCCTGCTCGGCCAGCAGCAGGACTGGCACCACTGGGTGGTCGTGGGGGCGTTCACCGTCGTCGGGTGGTCGCTGGCGCTCCTGGCGCTGCGCAACTACCGTGCCCGCGTCTCCTACTGGGTCTGAGTGAGGCCGCAACCAATGGTCAGCATCGACGTCTGGAACGCCTCGGTCGACTTCCCGATCTTCGACGCCAAGTCGAGGTCGCTGAAGAAGCTCGCCCTGGGCAAGGTCGGCGGCAAGATCGGCTCGGAAGGCCGGGTGCCGATCATCGAAGCGCTGCACGACATCAACATCTCGCTGCGGCACGGCGACCGGGTGGGCCTGGTCGGGCACAACGGCGCGGGCAAGTCCACGCTGCTCAGACTGCTCGCCGGCATCTACGAGCCGACCCGGGGCAGCTCCCGCATCCAGGGCAAGGTGGCGCCGATCTTCGACCTCGGCGTCGGCATGGACCCGGAGATCTCCGGCTTCGAGAACATCATGATCCGGGGCCTGTTCCTCGGCATGAGCCGCAAGGAGATGGAGAAGCGGGTCGACGACATCGCCGAGTTCACCGAACTGGGCGACTACCTGTCGATGCCGCTGCGCACCTACTCCACCGGTATGCGGGTGCGGCTCGCGCTGGGCGTGGTGACCTCGATCGACCCGGAGATCCTGCTGCTGGACGAAGGCATCGGCGCGGTCGACGCGGCGTTCCTGGAGAAGGCCCGCGACCGGCTCAACGACCTGGTGGCGCGGTCGGGCATCCTGGTGTTCGCCAACCACTCCGACGACATGCTGGTCGAGCTGTGCAACACGGCCATCTGGATGGACGAGGGCCAGGTCAAGATGCACGGCTCGCTGCGCGAGGTGGTGACGGCCTACAAGGGCCGCGACCCCTACGAGCACCTCAGCCCGGACACGCTGGCCCGGATCGGCCAGTCGCCGGTGCTCAGCGGGAACGGTGGCGAGTAAGCCGTGGACGCGTTGCCGAAGGGGTCCGTGGTGGGGGTCGTGGTGACCCGCCACCGGCGCGAGCTGCTGGCCCAGTCGCTGAAGGTGCTGGCCTCGCAGACCAGGGCGCTGGACCACCTGGTGGTCGTGGACAACGGCCCGGACCAGCCCGTGGACGACCTCGTCGAGCAGTGCCCGATCCCCACGACGTACCTGGCCTCGCACCGCAACCTCGGCGGCGCGGGCGGGTTCGCGCTGGGGATGCTGCACGCCCTGTCGCTGGGCGCGGACTGGCTGTGGCTGGCCGACGACGACGGGCGGCCGGCCGACGAGACCGTGCTGGAGGTGCTGCTGGCCGAGGCGGAGCGGCGGAAGCTGGCCGCCATCTCGCCGGTGGTGTCCAACATCGAGCAGCCGGAGAAGCTGGCGTTCCCGCTGCGCCGGGGCCTGACCTGGAAGCGCCGCACGTCCGACCTGGGCGCGGACTTCCTGCCGGGCATCGCGTCGCTGTTCAACGGGGCGCTGTTCCGGGCGTCCACGGTGGACGTGATCGGCGTGCCGGACTACCGGCTGTTCTTCCGGGGCGACGAGGTGGAGATCCACCGCCGGCTGGTGCGCACCGGGTTGCCGTTCGGCACCTCGCTGAAGGTCGCCTACCTGCACCCGGACGGCTCGGACGAGTTCAAGCCGATGCTCGGCGGCCGGTTCCACGCGCAGGACCCGGAGAACCCGGTCAAGCGGTACTACACCTACCGCAACCGGGGCTACCTGCTGTCCCAGCCGGGGATGCGCAAGCTGGGGCTGCTGGAGTTCTTCCGGTTCGGCCTGTACTTCATCGCGGTGCGCAAGGACCCGAAGGCATTCGTGGAATGGGTCAAGCTGGTGCGGCAGGGGCAGCGGGAGAAGTTCTTCCGCAAGTGACCTGTCCGCTGTGCGCGTAATCGCTGCCGGCGAACCCGTCTTGCCTGGTCAACCCGTTGGCGGTTGGCTGGGCGCATGTCTTCTGAAGCGCGTAAGAACAGCCTCGTCCTGCACCTCGCCGCGAATCCGAACCCGATTTCGGTCCGGGTCGACCGGGAAGTCGTGGAGGACCTCGGGCAACGCCTGGTCCAGGTGGTCCGCAACGGCCACACCCAGTCGATCCGCACCGCCGACGGCAAGGAGTTCGTGGTGAACTTCGCGCACGTCGTGGCCGCGCACTTCGAATAGTGGGCGAAGTCGCGTCGGTGGTTCGAGGCTCATTTCCGCGATCACGCTCTCCGATCGCGGAAATGAGCCTCGAACCACCGACTTCCAGGCGACTTCGCCGACCTGCCGAAGGCAGGTCAATCAGACAGAGTTCTCGAAGACCTTGCGCCACGCCTCCACCGAGGTCAGCTCGGGCAGCGCGTCCCGGTAGACCTTCTTCAGCCGCGGCCACTCCTGGCCCAGCCGGCGGTAGTTGCGCACCGCCCGTGCCATGAGCTGCTTGAACTCCTTCGGGTCGCGCTTGCGGAACGCCACCCCGCTGCCGTCCGCGTTCGAGACGGTCGCCGAGTCCAGGTTGCCCAGCAGGAACCAGCGCGCGTTCGTGGCGGGCACGTTGATCTGCGGCCGGCGCGTGGTGGACTCCTCCGGCGCGCGCAGGTTGTGCACCAGCGCCTTCGCCGCCTCCGCCGCGATCGTCGCCGGGTTCGTCGGCGGCTTCAGCATCGACTCGGCGCGCACCATGTCGAACGTCGGCGGCGGGAACTCGCGGGCCGACGGCAGCACCTGGGCATCCGAGTAGGTCTTGCGCAGCGCCTGGATCTCCGGCAGCGCCGTGCGCAGCGACTCGAACAGCTTGGACGGGCCCGCGAGGAAGTCCTCGATGGCCTTCTGCTGCACGGCCACCGTGGAGTACTCCATCGACAGCAGGTGCCGCAGCGACAGCTTCAGGCCCTGCTTGAGCAGCGTCGAGCGAATGTCGTACGGGCTGTGCAGGGCCGCCAGCACCAGCCGGTTGCGGGTGTGGAAGTAGGCCTGCCAGTCGGTGGCGTCGTTCTTGTCCGTCCACGGCATGTGCCACACCGCCGAGCCGGGCAGCGACACCGTGGGGTAGCCGTTCTCCAGGGCGCGCAGCGAGTACTCGGCGTCGTCCCACTTGATGAACAGCGGCAGCGGGTAGCCGGTGCGCTGCACCACCTCGCGCGGGAACAGGCACATCCACCAGCCGTTGTAGGTGGAGTTGATGCGCAGGTGCAGTTCCTCGGTCTCGCGCAGCGACTCCTCGCCGAAGTCGTGGTCGGTGACCGCGCCCGGCGCGGCCCGCCAGTAGCCAGAGGCCAGGTCCACGACCTCGCCCATGCTGTGCAGCCGGGCGCGGGCCTGGAGGTTGAGCATGTGGCTGCCGACGATGACCGGCTGCGCCGCCGCGCGGGCGAACGCGTTGGAGCGCAGCACCGCGTCCGGCTCCAACCGGATGTCGTCGTCCATCAGCATGATCTGGTCGACGTCGGTGTGCTCGATCGCCTCGTACAGGCCGCGGGTGAAGCCGCCGGAGCCGCCCAGGTTGTCCTGCTCGATCACTTCCAGCTTGTCGCCGAGCAGCCGGACCGCCTCGGCGTAGCCCTCGGTGTCCCGGACCTTGACCGCGCCCTGGTCCGCGACGAACACCTTCTGCACCACGTCCAGCACGACCGGGTCCTCGCCCAGCGCGCGCAGCGCGATCACCGCGTCGACCGGGCGCATGGTGGTCATGCCGATGGCGACCTTCTGCGGCGCGATCACCTGGTCGGTGGTCCAGGCGGCCTCGCCGATCTCCATCGTGTGGTCGTCGGTGAACACGTCGAACCAGATCCAGCCGCCGTCCTCGAACGGCTTCAGGCTCACCCGGAACTCGACGTCCGTCCAGTCCTCCGCCGCCCGGATCGGCCGGCCGTCCAGGTGGATCGGGTCGCCGTTGGGCTTCGAGCGGTACACGTCCAGCCGGCCGGCGCCGCGCACCCGCAGCCGCAGCACGACCTCCTCCACGACCGTCCACCGCTTCCAGTAGGAGGCCGGGAACGCGTTGAAGTAGGAGGCGAACGACACCTTCGCCGACGCCGGTACGGTCACCGAACGGCGGGACGACACGTGCGAGTGCACGTTGTCCGGCTCGTCGAGGTACAGCGGGCGGACGTCCAGCGGGTCCTCGTCGCGGGGCAGGATCACCCGCTGGAGCACCTTGCTCGGGTCGATGCCGCCACTGGAGCTGTGCTCGGTCACGTGCTTTCCTCCGGCGAACCAGCGGAGCGGTTCGAAATCGGGTGTCGGCGGCCACCGCGTCCGAGGTGGCTCCGCCAGGGCCTTGAAGGTGGTACCAGCGACCATACCGCGTCCCCCGTCAGGCGACGCGGTGCCGGCCGCGCGGGGTCAGTCCAGGTTGCCGTCGAGCGGGGTGCCGTCGGTCAGGTGCGGGGCGATCTTGTTGTCGAACGCGGTGAGCGCCGACCCGATCGCCATGTGCATGTCCAGGTACTTGTAGGTGCCCAGGCGCCCGCCGAACAGCACGTTGCGCTCCGCCGCCTCCTGCTTGGCCAGCTCGCGGTAGCGCTCCAGCTTGGCGCGGTCCTCGGCCGTGTTGATCGGGTAGTACGGCTCGTCGTCCTTCTCCGCGGCACGGGAGAACTCGCGGACGATGACCGTCTTGTCGGTCGGGTAGTCGCGCTCCGGGTGGAAGTGCCGGAACTCGTGGATGCGGGTGTAGGGCACGTCCGCGTCGTTGTAGTTCATCACCGAGGTGCCCTGGAAGTCGCCGGTCGGCAGGACCTCGCGCTCGAAGTCCAGCGTGCGCCAGCCCAGCCAGCCCTCGGAGTAGTCGAAGTACCGGTCCACCGGGCCGGTGTAGACGACCGGCGTGCCCTCCGGGATCTCGTCCTTGACGTCGAAGTAGTCGGTGTCCAGCCGGACCTCGATGTTCGGGTGGTCGGCCATCTTCTCCAGCCACGCCGTGTAGCCGTCCTTGGGCAGGCCCTCGTACGTGTCGTTGAAGTACCGGTTGTCGAACGTGTAGCGGACCGGCAGCCGGCTGATGACCGCGGCCGGCAGCTCCTTGGGGTCGGTCTGCCACTGCTTGGCGGTGTAGTCCCGGACGAACGCCTCGTAGAGGGGGCGGCCGATCAGCGAGATGGCCTTCTCCTCCAGGTTCTTCGCGTCCTTGGCGTCGATCTCGGCGGCGTGCTCGGCCACCCAGGCGCGCGCTTCGTCGGGGGTGAGGTAGCGGCCGACGAACTGGGTGATGAGCCCCAGGCCCATCGGGAACTGGTACGCGGTGCCGGCGTGCATGGCGAACACGCGGTGCTGGTAGCCGGTGAACTCGGTGAACTGGTTGACGTAGTCCCAGACCCGCTTGTTCGAGGTGTGGAAGAGGTGCGCGCCGTACCGGTGCACCTCGATCCCGGTCTCCGGTTCGGCCTCGGAATAGGCGTTGCCGCCGATGTGCTCACGGCGTTCGAGCACCAGCACGCGCTTGTCCGACTGGCTGGCGGCACGCTCGGCGACGGTCAGGCCGTAGAAGCCGGAACCGACCACGATCAGGTCATATCCTGCGAAGCTCACGGCGCTTGAGAGTACGGCAGTGACCCGCCGTGACAGTTCCCACCCCACACCGGCGCGGACGGTTCCGGGTTGTCGGTCGGAGCTGTGGTTTCCCCGATCCGGCCGGTTCGGGGAGCGCGGCGTCGAACACGTCCCGGCAGCGCCGGACCAGCTCTCGCGGCATGTCGACCCCGGCCTCCGGCGGACCGGGGAACGGCCTGGGCACGTCCGGATCGCCGCAACCCCGCGCCGGATGTGTGGGCGTCGTCGCGGGCGTCGAGGACGGCGACTACGACCTCTGGAGCCGGTCCTCGGCCGCCGCGAGTCGTTTGTCCAGCTCGTGCCGCGCGTCTTCCAGCTCGCACCGCAGCAGGGCGATCTCCTCCACGGTCGTGCGCACCTCTTCCTCCAGGTGCCCGACCTCGCTGCTCAGCTGCAGCACGACGAACAGCAGCACCACGGCCGCGACCGCGAACAGGAAGTTCGCCGCCAGCTGCACACCGGTCAGCCCGGCCAGCCACGACGGCAGTCCGGGCACCGCGCCGAGCAGCACCACGCCGAGGCCGACGAACAGCCACATGGCGGCGTACTTCTCCCGCAACTTGCGCCGCCGCATCATCTCTACGACGATGACCAGCACCAACACGGCGAGCACGATGCTCAACAACCGCCACTCGGGCATGGTGGCCGACCTCCTAGGCGGCTTCGTGGAAGCCCTGTGCGGGCTTGCGGCGCATCAGGGCCAGCAGCAGCGCCATGGACGCGCGCAGCAGGTAGACGGCGGACTTCACGGGCGACGTGCTCGGCGTGCCCGCCATGCGCATCCGCATGGCCACCGGCACCTGCCGGACCTTCAGGCCCGCGCGGACGGCCATCACCAGGGACTCCAGGGTGTCGCCGAGGTACTCCGCCGGGTAGTGCCGGGCGAACAGCGCCACCGCGCGCGGTCCGGCGGCCTTGAAGCCCGAGGTCACGTCCGTCAGCTTCTGGCCGGACAGCCAGGACAGCACCACGGAGAACACCTTCATCGCCCACCGCCGCGGGCCGCGCGCCTTGTACTCGCCCTTGCCCGCGAACCGCGCGCCGATGACCAGGTCGGCGTCCCCGAGTTCGCGCAGCAGCTCCGGCACCTCGGCCGGGTTGTGCTGGCCGTCGGCGTCGACCTGCACGACGACCTGGTACCCGTGCCGCACCGCGTAGCGGAAGCCGGTGCGCATGGCGCCGCCGACACCGAGGTTCACGGCCAGGCGCGCGACGTGCGCGCCGCACTCCCGCGCCCGCTGGGCGGTCCGGTCGGTGGACCCGTCGTCCACCACCAGGACGCCCACGTCGGGCAGTTCGGCCATCACCTCGGCGACGATCTTGTCGATGTTGTGTTCTTCGTTCAGCGCCGGCATAACGACCAGCACTCGACGCAGGTCGACCGAGTCAGACACGGGGGCAGCCTAACGACTCGGTTCGACGACGCCTCCGGCGCGTTCCCGAAGCACCAGCCACGCCCCGACGGCGAGTCCCGCGGTCGGCGCGACCACCAGTCCGAGCACCGCCCGGACGGTGATCTCCCCCGGCGAGAGCCACAGCACCAGCACGCTCAGCGCGGCCACCAAGGCCCACAGCAGCAGCACCGCGTTGCCCTGCTTGCGCGCCACCAGCACCGCCGCGAGCAGCATCACCGCGCCCAGCACGATGGACGACCACACCAGTCCGGCGACCGCCCACGACCCGACCGAGTACTTCGACCCGAAGATCAGCCGCACCGCCCACGGCCCGAGCAACGCGCCCAGCGCCGCACCCACCGCCGCCACCCCGACCGCCACGGCCGCGCCCTTGGCCAGCAGCGCCCGCAGCCTGCGCCGCCCGTCCGCGTCCGCGGACAGCCGCACCACCGCCGGCACGGCCATCGCCTGCACCGGGGACAGCAGCAGCAACGGCAGCCTGGCCACCGTCAGCGTGAGGAACAGCGCCGACAACGTGTCGCCGTCGGTGGGAGCCTTGAACAGCTTCACGATCGCCGGGTAGCCGGTGAGCACGCTGGCGGTGAGCCCCGCGCTGAGCACCAGGACGAACATCCGCCGGGCGATCACGCCCCACGGCTCGCGACCCGACCGCAGGTCCAGCAGCGACCGGCCGCGCCAGGCGAACACCAGCCAGGCGAACGACCCGGCCGCCACCGCGACGGTCAGCGGCACCAGCCCGTTCAGCCCGGCCAGCACGAACCCGCCCAGCAGCACGGCCCGCACCAGCGCCTCGGCCACCACCAGCCCGCTGTACGGCTTGACCCGGTGGTGCCCCATCAACAGCCCGCGCAGCCCGAACTGGAACGCGAACCCGATGGCGCCGGCGGCGGCCACCGCCGCGATCGCCCCGCCGGACCCGAACAGCCGCGAACCGACCGGCGGCAGCATCACGACCAGGCCCAGCAGCACCACGCCGACCGCGCACACCGCCACGACCTGCACCGCGCCGAACCCGGTCCGCCGGCCCGCCACGTCGGCCAGCGCCGCCTGCCGGGACACCTCCTGCTCGATCGGGGCCATCGCCGACCCCGCCCCGAACACCAGGCCCCAGAACGTCAGGAAGACCTCGGCGTCGGCCGGCGACAGCACCCGCGCGGTGACGATCAGCAGCGGGTACCCCAGGCCGGCCGCGACCAGCGTCGCGATGCCGACCGTGCCCAGGGACCGGCCCGCCACCGGCGCGGCGCTCATCGCCCGCCCGCTCGTCCGCCCACGTGCCCGGGCACCCGGTCACCCACCCGCCGGCGCACGCGCCCGCTCACCTGCCCAGCCGCTTTCGCACCGCCAGCGCCAGACCGCGCAGCACGCCCGCGCCGAAGCACGCGGCGAACAGCGTCAGCAGCTTCACCACGGCCAGCGACTGGTCCTTCGACCCGCCGCTCTTGCGCACCACCGAACCGGCCGCCACCGAACCGGCGGCGGCCAGCGCCAGCGCGGCCTTCGGCTTGCGCAGCAGCAGGATCGTCCCGGCGACGCCGACACCGCCGGCCGCGAACGCCGCGTTGCGCACCGGCCCCGGCGAGTCCAGGTACCCGTCGACGAACGTGCTGCCCCGGAAGTAGGCGTGCTTGACGAACTTCGGCAGCGAGTCGCGGCTGTTGTACTCGGCGGCGAAGCCGGGCGCGATGAAGATCGGCCCCTGCTCGGCGATCCAGCGCAGCATCCGGGTGTCGTCGCTGGCCAGCCGCACGTCGTCGTAGAGCGAGGAGAACGACCCGGCGGCCTCCTCCAGCAGCTCGCGCGGCGCGAGGAACAGCCCGGTGCCCTTGGGGAACGCGTCGAAGTCCTCGGCGGTGAACGACGTCAGGCGCGGGTTCGCCACGTACCGCCGCCACCCCACCGCCACCAGCCCCTGCATGAACGCGCCGTACGGGTTGCCGGTGTTGTCGGTGTTGATGTGCCCGTTCCACACCGTGCGCTCGGGGTGCTCGACCAGCTGGTCGCGCAGGAACACCAGCGAACCGGGCTCCAGGACGACCCGGCTGTCCAGCATCAGCACCAGTTCGCCGGAGGCCTTGGTGATGCCCGCCAGCCGCGCCGCGAACCGGCCGCCGTTCGGCTGCGTCACCACCGTCACGCCGGGCAGCTCGGCGAGCCGCGCCGGGGTGTCGTCGGTGCTGCCGTCGTCCACGACCACGATCTCGGCATCCCACCGCGCGTTCTCCAGCGCGGCGCGCAGCGCGCCGACCGAACGCCCGATCCAGTCGGGTTCGTTGAACACCGGGATGACAACGCTGAGGCTGGGGACATCGCTCCGGCTCGTCACGCCTCACAGTATCCAGCGGCCCGCGGGCCCGGATTCCCGGCCCGGATTCCCTGGCCGGATTCCCCGGGGAGGGGCGGTCAGGGGGCCTTGGCCGCGTCCGGGTCCAGTTCGTACACCGACACCGTGCCGGACCGGAAGCCCAGGCTCAGGCCGGGCAGGCCGTCCAGGTCGGCGAAGCCGGGCGCCAGGGCGTAGTTGGGCTGCCCCACCCAGTCGTTGGGCGAGATCCCGGAACCGATGCCGGGCGCGATGACGTCCACGTACAGCCAGCGCACGTTGAGGTCGCGCAGCATCTTGCGGACCTCCGCGTCCTCCGGGTACCGGTTGAAGCGCTTCAACAGCTCGTACGTGTACGGCGCGCGCTCACTGCCCAGCGACATGGCGTTGACGATCGGGATGCCCTTCTCCACGTACAGGAACGTGGAGCCGTCGTTGGCCGAGTTGAGCACCCGCTCTCCCGGCCGCACCCGGTCCGCGAGCCACGCGATGGCCGCCTCGTCGTCCGGCCCGACCCGGCTGAAGTGCGACTTCGAGTACCGGGTGGTCAGGTACTCGGCCCCCACCTCGGCGTACTTCACACCCGGCCCGAACAGGTACCCCGCGCCCGCGAGGAACGCCAGCGCCAGGGACACCCAGCGGACCCGGGACCGGGTCGCCGGCGCCACCCTGGCCAGCCACAGCGCCACGCCGGACGCCGTGATGGCCACGCCGAGACCGGCCAGCACCGGCACGAACAGCGACAGGTGCGACCAGATCCGCAGGTGGGCGTTGTAGAACAGGCCGGCCAGCGGGGTCTCCGGCCCGGACGTCGGGCTGGTCGCGAACGCGATCTCGATCGACAGCCAGGCGAACCACGCCGTCAGCGCGCCCATGCCGCGCCGCGTCATCAGCACCGCGACCACGCCGAGCAGGGTCATCAGCACCGCGGCGAACTGCGGGTAGCCGGCGCTGTCCGGCACCCAGCCGGAGTACACCAGGCCCAGCGCGTTGCCCACGACCTGGCTGAACGGCTGCGGCGCGATGTCCGCGCCGAACCGGTCCACCGCACCGCCGCCGACGCCGAGGATCTGGAGCAGCAGCGGCAGCCCGATGACGACCGCGAGCCCGCCCGCCGCGGCGAGCTTCGGCAGCTCGCCCAGGACGCGCCGCCACCCGCCGCGGACCAGCGCGTCACCGATCAGCCACGCGACCAGGCTCACCCCGACCGACGCCAGTGAGGTGGGGTGCACCGCGAGGATGCCCAGACAACCGATGGCGAGCGGCACGACCGCGCTCCAGCCCTTGCGGGGCACGCTGAGCAGGGCCGCCAGCACACCGGGCACCAGCACCATCGCGGAGGCGTTGGCGAGGATGCCGCCCTCGTGCATCAGCGAGAAGACCGGCCGGTAGAGGCCCGCGCCGACCAGCGCGGCCACCCCGCCCGCGAGCGTCGCCGACGACGTGCCCAGGCCGCCCCGGCGGGCGGCGACGTAGGCCAGTGCGGCGAGCGAGGCCGCCCAGCCGAAGCCGAGGACGACGATCGTGACGGCGTTCAGCGCCACCACGGTGTCGCCGATGACCGCGCCGGTGACCCCGGCGAGCAGGTGCACGCCGGCCGGGTAGAACGCCACTCCGCTGCCGGTGAGCACGTCGGCCGGCAGCACCTGCCACGGTGCGCCGTTGCCGCTGCGCTGGATGTAGGCGGTCAGCATGTGGTGCACGATCAGGTCGTGCTCCTGGCCGACGGTCGACAGCGTGTCCAGGCCGCCCCACCAGGCGATGCCCGCCAGCACCATGGCGCCGATCGTCAATAACGCGCCCAGCAGCTGCCCGGCCCGCCACGCCACCGGCGTCCGGCGGTGCCGCTCACCCCGGCCCCGGAACCACCGGAACGCGCCCACGGCCAGCAGGACACCGGTCACCACGCCGAGCGTCACCGGGCCGTAGCGCAGCCCCACGACCGCGCACGCCATCGCGGTCAGCGTCGCCACGCCCACCGATGCGGCGGCCGACAACCCGACGAACCAGGGCCCGACCCGCACCCGGAACGCGAACAGCAGTGCCGCACCGGGCAGGACGACCACCAGCAGCGCCACCGCGATGGCGATCGCGTCGCGGCTGATCAAGAGCTCGCCCGGGAGATCGCCCGGGAGATCGCAGTGGGGTTCATCCAGTCCCTCGGCAAAGTCGAGTCGGGATAGCAGCCGTGATGCTATCCCGACCGGAATCGGCCGCCTTTTCCAGATGTGTGCACGACTCGCGGATCAGGTGGGTACCGGGGATCCGACTCGTACGATCAGGTGGAACCGGGGTCCAACTCGTACACCGACACGCTGCCCGCGCGGAACCCGAGGCTGAGGCCGGGCAGGCCGTCCAGGCCGCGCAGCCCGGCAGCGGTGGAGAACACGAAGCCGCCCACCCAGTTCTCCGGTGACGAGCCCGCGCCGATCGTGGGCGCCCTGGTGTCCACGTAGACCCAGCGGACGTTCAGCTCGCGCAGCATCCTGCGCACCTCGGGGTCCGAGGGGTAGCGGTTGAAGTCCCGCAGCAAGCGGTAGGTGTGCGGCGATTTCACGTTGCCCAGCGAACTGGTGTTGACGATCGGGACGCCCTTCTTCACGTACAGGAACGTGGAGCCGTCGTTGGCCGAGTTCAGCACCCGCTCCCCCGGCCGCACCCGGCCCGCCAGCCAGTCGATCGCCTTCTCGTCGTCGGCGTCGACCCGCACGAAGTCCGGCTGCCCGTACCGGCTCGCCAGGTACCGGGTCTCCACCCGCGCGTAGCTCAGCGCCGGCCACAACAGGTAGCCCGCGCCCACCACCGTGGCCAGGGCGACCGCGCCCCACCGCGCCCACGGGCGGACCACCGGGGCGACGTGCGCGGACCACAGCACCACACCCGACGCCGCCAGCACCACGCCGAGGCCCGCGAGGACCGGCGCGAACAACGAGAGGTGCGACCAGACTCGCAGGTGGGCGTGGTAGAAGAACCCGGTGACCACCGCGTCCAGGCCGCGTGCCGGACTGGTCAGGAACGCCACCTCGACCAGCAGCCAGGTGGTCCACGCGGCGAGCACGCCCAGACCGCGCCGGGTCGCCGGCACCACGACGACGCCGAGCAGCGTCAGGGCAGCCGCCGCGAGTTGCGCGTTGCCCTGGTTGCCCTGGATGTAGCCGCTGTAGACGAGCGCGAGCGCGTTGCCCAACGCCGGGCCGAACAGCGCGGGGCCGACGTCCGCGCCCGCGTTGGGCGCTCCGCCCGCCACTCCGAAGACCTGTGCCAGCACCGGCAGACCCGCGACCACGGCCACCGCGCCGGCGACGGCTAATCGGGGCAGCGCGACGACGATCCGCCGTGGACCGCCCTTGGTGAGGGCGTCGCCGACCCACCAGCCGAGCAGGCTCACCCCGATGGACGCGAGCGCGCTGGGGTGGATCGCCAGAGCGCCCATCGCGCCGAGGCCCGCGCCCACCGCCGCGGCCCAACTCCGTTGCAGCGTCAGCAGAGCGGCCAGCACACCGGGGGTCAGCACGAGCGTGGCCGCGTTGGGCAGGATGCCGCCCTCGTGGATCAGCGAGAACACCGGGCGGTAGAGGCCGACGGCCACCACGGCGGCGATGCCGGCCGCGAGCATGGCGGCCGAGGCGTTGAGGCGGGCGCGGCGGGCGGCGACGTGGGCCAGGGCGGCGATCGCGGCGGCCCAGCCGAAACCCAGCACGACGACCGTCACGGCGTTCATGCCGACCACGGTGTCGCCGAGCAGGCCGGAGACCGGGGCCATCAGCAGGTGCAGGCCGGCCGGGTAGAACGCGACGCCCGAGTCGGTCAGGACGTCGGTGGGCATCAGCTGCCACGGCGCTCCGCGGCCGGTGCGCTCGATGTAGGCCGTGACCATGTGGTGGGTGATCATGTCGTGCTCTTGGCCGACGGTGGAGAGCGTGCGCAGGCCCGACCACCACGTGTACCCGCTCATCGCCATCCCGCCGAGGACGAGCAGGAGACCTGCGACCCGCCCGGTTCGCCACGGCGCGGGAGCCCGGTGGGCCGGCGAGTCCCGCGCGCGGCGTAATCGCGGCACCGCGGCCGCCGCCAGCGCGGCGGTCACGACGCCCAGCGGCAGCGGCCCGTACGCCAGGCCGAACGGCGCGCAGGCGACGGCGGTCAGCGTCGCCACGCCCACCGAAGCCGCCGGCGACAGGCCGACCAGCCACACCGGACGGCGGACGCCGAGGGCGAGCAGCAGGGCCGAACCGGGTAGGACGACCGTCAGCAGCGCCACCAGCAGCGCTGCGAGATCGCGGGCGATCACCCGGTCACCAGGACGTGCGAGTGGTCCGGCATCGATTCCTCGGCGACGTGGGCGGTCATCGGCGGATGCGATGCTCGCGCCGATGACCGCCCGCCACAAGGGGCCAGGAATCGCGGTGGCCGGGCCCCGCCGTCAGGGGCTGGTGGAGCCTTCCGGCAGCACCTCGTAGACCACCGCGTCGGCGTTCTGGAACACCCTGCGCAGGTGCTTCACCGAGTCCAGGTCGCGCATACCCGGCGGGCGCTCACCCTTGCGCTGCACCATGCCCTCGCCCACGATCGCGTACCGGATGTTGATCCGGTCGACCAGTTCGCGCACCTTCGGATCGGTGTCCAGGCGGTTGAAGTTGTCCTCCAGCCACCACGCGTCGCTCTTCTCCGGCGGGCCGTAGTAGTTCCAGTTCATCGGCGTCACGCCGGCCAGCGGGTACATCCAGACCGCGCCGTCGCGCACGTCGTTCGCCACGACCTCGCCGGGGCGCACCCGTTCACCGAGCCAGTGGTAGGCCTCGACCTCGGCCTTGCTCACCACGGGGCTGTCGCCCATGTGCCAGGCCAGCCGGCGGGTGTTCGACCCGAGGTAGCCGCCGCTGGCCACACCCAGCACGACCACCACCGCGAGCGCACCGGCGACCGGCAGCGCGACCGGCGCCCACGGACGGTCGAGCCGGGGCCCGACGAACGCGGCGACCCGGGTGCCGACGGTGTTCGCCAACTCGCCGATCGCGAGCGCGCCCAACAACGGGAACAGGGCGGCGATGCGCCAGGCGTCGTTGTAGAACGGCCCGGTCAGCACGGACAGGAACGGCAGCATGTGGGAGGCCGCCGAGACGAACATGGCGGCGAACACCGCGTACGCGCCGACCACCCACAGCACCCGGCGGTGCCACAGCAGGAGCAGCGTGCCGAGGAGCGCCGCGACACCGGTCCACCAGTACGGCACGTCGGACGCCGAGAACAGCGCGGCCTGACGGGCCGTCCCGACCGCCGTGCCCAGCGTCGGCCACGCCGCCCCGGTGATGCCGCCGACGTTCACCAGGGCGGGCAGCACGACCGGCACCACGAACAGGACGCTCACCACGGCGGTGAGGACGATCGGCTTCCAGGACCTCGCCCAGTCCGTCTTCTCCAGCCGCAACAGCAGCGCCAGCGCCAGCACCACGCCGTAGATGGCGATCACGAACGCCAGGCTGGTGTGCAGGCCGACGAGCCCGGCCAGCGCCACCGCGATCGCGACCGGTGCGCCGATGCCGCGTTCGCCGTCCAGCAACGGCCGCAGCAGTGCCAGCGTCGCGGGCACGAGGGCCACCGCCGCCACGAACGGCCACAGCGGACCGCGCCACATCAGGTCGTACGGGAACGCGCCGAACCACGTCGACACCAGCGCCGCCACCGCCACCGCCACCGGCGGCAGCCGCCACGCCAGACCGAACGCCGCGATGCCCAGGGGCCACATCAGCAGCACCATCATCGTGCCGAAGTTCAGCAGCACCGCCATGTCCAGCGCGCCGGTGTCGAACACCGGGGCCAGCAGCGAGTGGTACGTGTTCGGGTAGAAGTAGCCGGCCTTGCCCGGTGTGTTCGCCAGCACGGCCAGGTCGGCGGGCGACAGGTTGCCGTGCTCGGCGATCCAGCGGACGGCGCTGCCGTGGTACGGCGCGTCCCAGTCCTGGCTGACCGCCGTCACGGTCCGGACGCCGCGCAGGTACGTGAACAGGCCCCACGCCATGCCCAGCGCCACGCCGACGCCCACGACCAGGTGGTCGCGCCGGCTCGGCTTCCCGACCCGCTCGTCGGGCACCGGCTCGGGCGCCCGGCGGCCGACCAGCCACACCGCCACCGCCGCCAGGGCGACCAGGAAGGCCGCCCAGAGCAGGGCGGTGAGGACGTTCCAGGTGATCCCGACGCGTGGCAGCACGACCACGGCCAGGGACACCATGCCGAACGTCAACGCGGGGGCGATGGCGGCGAGGGTCCACCCACGAAGCCGCAACGCGAGTCCCAGTGCGAGTCCGGGCACCCAGTAGGCCAGGACGACCAGGGCGATCATCTTCCGTTTCCCTGTGCTTTCTGTCCGTTCGCCTCGGAACGGCTCGTCATCGAGCGGAGGTCGACTGCGCGCGCACGGCGGCGACCGCGCGGTGGGACGGCAGGATGGACGCGCGCTCGGCGTCGGCGTCGACCCGGCCGGCGATCAGGTCCAGGAACCGGTCCAACTGGGTGGCCAGCGGCTCGCGCGCGGTCACCAGCTCGGGGATCTCGATGATCGCCTGCTGGCGGTAGCCGCGGCCGTCCGGCGTCGCCGCGTCCTGGGACACGTGGTGGTAGATGGTGATGTTGCGGGTGAGCAGGTCGACCTCGATCAGCCGGTCCAGCTCGGTGATGGACAGCGTGCGGATCTTGCGCTGGCCGATCCGGCTCGCCGACACCGACGCGATCGCCCCGGACGGGAAGCTCATCAGGGTGTTCACCACGTCCTCGGCGCCCGGCACCGAGTCCGGGTGGAACTGGCCGACGCCCGCCGAGAAGCCGTTCGGCTCCGCGCCGCCCATGCAGCGGATCGCCAGGTCGACGTCGTGCACCAGCAGGTCCCACGCCACGCCGGTGCGGATGCGCGGCGCGTACGGCGAGTGCCGGACCGCGGAGACGTACACCGGCTCGGTGATCAGCTCCAGCGCGGTCATCACGGCCGGGTTGTAGCGCTCCAGCAGGCCGCACATGACCGGCAGCCCGCGCTGCCCGGCCAGCGCCAGCACCTCCTCGGTCTCCGCGAGGTCGGCGCACACCGGCTTCTCCACCAGCAGCGGCTTGCCCTGCTCCAGCACCTCCAGCGCCAGCCGGTGGTGCGTCTCGGTGGCCGAGGCGAGCACCACCGCGTCCACGTCGGACAGGTCGCCGATCTCCGGCGTCCACGCCGCGCCGTAGGTGTCGGCGACACCCTTGCCGACCTCTTCCCGCGGGTCGACGATCCTGGTCAGCTCGCAGCGCTCGTTCTGGCTGGTCACGCGGGCGTGCAGGGATCCCATGGAGCCCACGCCGACGAGGGCGATCCGCGGTGTCATGCGCCCAGCACCTCGCGGACGGCGGAGACCACGGTGTCCAGGTCGGCGTCGGTGAGCTTCGGGTGCACCGGCAGCGACAGCGCCTGCCGGGCTACCTTGCGGGCCACCGGCACCTCGGAGACCACCACGTTCGGGTTGTCCCGGTAGCAGTCGTAGTCGAAGACCGCCCTCGGGTAGTAGATGCCGTTGCCGATGCCCTTCTCGGTGAGCTTCGCGGCGAGCTCGTCGCGGGTCACCGGGGCGTCGTCGGTGACCAGCACCGTGTACTGGTGCCACACGTGGGTGCGGCCGGGCAGCGTCTGCGGCGTCTTCAGGCCCGTGATGTCGGCCAGGCCCTTGTTCAGCGCCTCGGCGTTGCGCTGCCGGGCCTCGGTGATGGTCCCGAGCTGCTCCAGCTGCGGGATGCCGATCGCCGCGTGCACGTCGGTCATCCGGTAGTTGTGGCCCGCCACCTCGTACTGGTAGCGCTGCCGCATCCCCTGGTTGCGCAGCACGCGCAGCCGGTCCGCGAGGGTGTCGTCGGCGGTGGTGATCACGCCGCCCTCGGCGGTGGTGATGTTCTTGGTGGCGTAGAGGGAGAAGCACCCCAGGCCGTAGCTGCCGGAGGGCCGGCCGTCGAACGTCGCGCCGACCGCCTGCGCGGCGTCCTCCACGAGTGCGAGGCCGTGCTGCCCGGCGAGCGGGGCGAGGCGGCCCATGTCGGCCATCTGGCCGTAGAGGTGGACCGGCATGAGGACCTTCGTGCGCGGCGTGACGGCCCGCGCCACCGCGTCCGGGTCGATGTTGAAGTCGTCCTCGGAGATGTCCGCGAACCGGGCCGTGGCGCCGGCCTCCAGGATCGCGTTCAGCGTGGCCACGAAGGTGAACGGCGAGGTCACCACCTCGTCGCCGGGCGCCAGGTCCAGCACCTGGAGGGAGGCGACCAGCGCGGTCGTGCCGTTGTTCACGGCCACCGCGTGCGGCACCCCGGCGACCTTGCCGAACTCTTCCTCGAACCGCTTGACCATGGGGCCCTGAGCGATGGCTCCGGAGCGCAGCACCTGGAGCACCAGCTCCTCGGCCGCCGCGACGTCAACGACAGTGATGGGAATCATTCAGCAGTCTCTCCGCCTTCGAAATGCCCGGCACAACGCCCGACACGGTGCCTTCGGCCTGCATCGCGGGGCACCACGCTACCTCTAGGGACGCGTGGCGCTCGGCGAGGGTTGTCCGAGGTCGGCCACCGGGGCGCGAGGTGCGGCTCACCGACCCGCCGCGACCCGGTGACCTCGCCGCCGGCCGGCGCGCGGCTGTCGGCCCGGCCTCGGAACCGGCGTTCCCGGTCTCAGAACCAGCGTTCGAGGACCATGGCGACGCCGTCCTCGGAGTTGGGCCCGGTCACCTCGTCGGCCGCGGCCAGCGCGTCCGGGTGGCCGTTCGCCATCGCCACGCCGTGCCCGGCCCAGGACAGCATCTCCACGTCGTTGGGCATGTCGCCGAACGCCACGACGTCCGCCGCCGCGACGCCCAGCCGCTGCGCCACGTCCGCCAGCCCGGTGGCCTTGGTCACCCCCGGCGCGGCCAGCTCGACCAGGCCCATGCTGGTGGAGAACGTCACGTCCACCTGGCCCTCCAGCAGCTCGCCGACCGCCAGCGCCATGTCCTCGCTGGTCATCTCGTGGTGCCTGACCAGCAGCTTCACCACCGGCCGGGTCAGCATCCCGGAGCGGTCGCCGTTCGGCTCCGGTCCCTCCGGCCACGGGTGCCGGTAGCTGTCCTCGGCGATGAACTGCGGCACGGTCTCGTCGAACGCCGACGCGCCCGTCCGCTCCACCGCGAACGCCACCCCCGGCAGCACCCGGTCCAGCGCGCCCATGATGTCGCCGAGCAGCACCGGGTCCAGGTTCCGCTGCCAGATCACCCGGTCCTGCCCCAGGTGGTAGAGCACCGCCCCGTTCGCGCACACCGCGTAGCCGTCCAGGTCCGCCGCCTCGGCGATGTCCGGCACCCAGCGCGGCGGCCGGCCGGTGGCCAGCACGAACGGCACCCCGGCCGCCACCACCCGCCCGATCGCGCCGGCGGTGCGCGGGCTCACCCCGTGCAGCGGCGTGAGCAGGGTTCCGTCGACGTCCGAGGCCACCAGTCCAGGTCTTTCCACAGCACAGATGATGCCTGGTCCCGCCGTCGGCCGGAGACCAACACCTGGTTACGGTACGTCCGTGCGCACCGGCATCGTCATCCTTCCCGAGCACCGCTGGTGGTTCGCCGAGCCGAAGTGGCGAGCGGCCGAGGAGTACGGCTTCCACCACGCGTGGACCTACGACCACCTGGGCTGGCGCACCCTGGTGGACGGTCCGTGGTTCAGCGCGGTGCCCACCTTGACCGCCGCCGCGATGGTCACCGAGCGCATCCGGCTCGGCACGTTCGTGGCAAGCCCGAACTTCCGCCACCCGGTGCCGTTCGCCCGCGAGCTGCTGACCCTGGACGACGTCTCCGACGGCCGTTTCACGCTCGGCGTGGGCGCGGGCGGCGAAGGCTACGACACGGAGGTGCTCGGCGAGCCGCCGCGCACCCCGGCGGAGCGCACCCAGCGGTTCGGCGAGTTCGTGGAGCTGCTGGACGAACTGCTGCGCAAGGACAAGACCACCTGGCACGGCAAGCACTTCTCCGCCGTCGAAGCCCGCAGCGCCCCCGGTGCCGTGCAGCGCCCGCGGATGCCGTTCCTGGTCGCGGCCAACGGCCCCAAGGCGATGAAGATCGCCGCCGCGCACGGCCAGGGCTGGGTCACCACCGGCCCCCGGACCGACGACTTCGACGCCTGGTGGCACGGCGTCGCGGAGCTGTCGAAGAGGTTCACCGAGGCGCAGCACGGCGCGGGCCGCCGCGTCGACCGCTACCTGAACCTCGACTCGGCCCCGGTGTACTCGCTGACCAGCGTCGAGACGTTCCAGGACGCCGTGGGCCGGGCCGAGGAGCTCGGCTTCACCGACGTGATCGTGCACTGGCCGCGCCACGACGGCGTCTACGCCGGGCGCGAGACCGTGCTGGAGGAGATCGCCGCCGAAGTGCTGCCCGCGCTGGGCTGACGGCCGCGTAGATTCACGCCCCGTGCGGCACATCGTGGTCATCGGCGGCGGAATCGTGGGTCTGGCGGTGGCGAACGAACTCGCCGCCCGCGGCGACCGGGTGACGGTCCTGGAGAAGGAAGGCCGCTGGGGCGCCCACCAGACCGGCCACAACAGCAACGTGGTGCACGCCGGCCTGTACTACAAGCCGGGTTCGCTGAAGGCGCGGATGTCCGTGGCGGGCAACCGGTCCATGGTCGAGTTCGCCCGGCGGCACGACGTCCCGGTGGAGGTCTGCGGCAAGCTCGTGGTCGCCACGTCGCCCGACGAACTGCCCCGGCTGCACGCGCTGGCCGAACGCGCCGAGGCCAACGGCGTGCCGGCCGAGCTCATCTCCGCGGCGGAGGCGCTCGACCACGAACCCGAGGTCGCCTGCGTCCGGGCGCTGCGCGTCGACAGCACCGGCATCATCGACTTCCCGGCGGTCTGCGCGGCCCTGGTCCGCAACCTCCGCGAGCACGACCTGCGCCTGGACACCCCCGCACTGGCCATCCGCACCCGCGGCGCCAAGGTCGAGGTCGCCACCCCGCAGGGCGTCGTCCGCGCCGACGTCCTGGTCAACTGCGCGGGCCTGCACAGCGACCGGGTCGCCGAACTGGCCGGCCTGACGCCGTCCGCCCGCATCGTCCCGTTCCGCGGCGAGTACTTCGAACTGCGCCGCCGCGACCTGGTACGGGGCCTCATCTACCCGGTCCCGGACCCGACGCTGCCGTTCCTCGGCGTGCACCTGACCCGGATGCTCGACGGCAGCGTCCACTGCGGCCCCAACGCCGTCCTGGCGCTGCGCCGCGAGGGCTACCACTGGCGGGACTTCTCGGCCCGCGACGTGCTGGACGTCGCCAGGTTCCCCGGCACCTGGAAACTGGCCCGCAAGTACGCCCGCACCGGCCTGGACGAGGTGCTGCGCTCGTTGTCCCGCAAGCGGTTCGCCGCCAGTCTCGCCCGCCTCGTCCCCGCCGTGCGGGAGCACGACCTGGTCCCCGCCGGAGCGGGCGTGCGGGCCCAGGCGATGCTCCCGGACGGCTCCCTGGTCGACGACTTCCTCGTCGAAACCGCCCCGCGGCAGGTGCACGTGCTCAACGCCCCGTCCCCCGCCGCGACGGGATCACTGGAGATCGCGAAGCACGTGGCCGACCTGACGCGCGAGTAGGGCGGAACGGCCGCCCCGGTATTCTCCCGGCCGTGATCTCCTTCATCCTCGGCACCACCGCGGAACTGATCAAGATCGCCCCGGTTTTCCACGCCATCTCCGACCGGGGCACGAAACCGCAGATCTGGTTCACCGCACAGCACGTCGACCACGTCGCCGAGACGCTGGCCGACCTGCGCCTGCCGGAACCCGCGGTGTGGCTGGTGCCGAAGGAGCAGGCCGTGCACATCGAGCGCCCGGCCCAGGTCCCCGGCTGGGCGGCGACCGTCCTGCGCAACGCCTGGACCCGCCGCACCGAGCTCCGCTCGATCCTCACCGACGACGGCCGCCCACCGCTGGTCATCGTCCACGGCGACACGTTCACCACGCCGTACGGCGCGTTGATCGGCAAGCGGATCCTGAAGTCCCGGGTGGCGCACGTGGAGGCGGGCGCGCGTTCCGGCAGCCTGCTCTCCCCCCTCCCCGAGGAACTGAACCGCAAGCTGGCCGCGAAGATCGTCGACCTCCACTTCGCCCCCACCGCGAAGGAGGTCCACAACCTCCGCAACGCCCGCGGCGCGGTCGTCAACACCGGCGCGAACACCGCCATCGACGCCATGCGCCTGGCCATCGACGCCGACCCGACGTTCCCGCTGCCCGCGGAATTCGGCCTGGCCACCCTGCACCGCTTCGAACTGGTCTCCCGCGCCGACAAGTACCGCGAGGCCCTCGAACTGCTCCGCAAGGCCAGCGAACGAATGCCGATCCTCTACCTGGCCGGCCCGCCGGAACAGGACCGCATCAAGCAGTACGGCCTGGGGGACCTGTTCGACGACGAACGCTTCATCCTCAAGCCGAAACTGCGCTACCTGGCATTCCTGCCCGTCATGGCCCGGGCGAAGTTCGTGGTGACCGACTCCGGCGGCCTGCAGGCCGAGTGCAACTACCTCGGCGTCCCGTGCGCGATCCACCGCGAGCGCACCGAGGACAAGCACGGCCCCGGCACCACCCTCCTGCTGACCGGCATGAACGGCGACAAGCTCCAGCAGTTCCTGGACGACTACGAGTCCTACCGCCTGCCGAACCGGATGGACCGGTTCCACCCCAGCAAGATCGTGGTGGACACCCTCGCCCAACTCGGCTACTGCTGACAGCCCCCCGCCACCGGCCGACGCACACGTCGCCCAGTGTTCTCCCCGTATGGCCTGCCCGCAGGGCAACCACACTTGTCAATGGGGCGCAAGCACGCTTCACCGCTTGCGCCCCATTGACAAGTGTGGTGGTCTTTGACAGGCCATGCGGGGAGAACACGACGCCCTTCGCTTTTCCTCCCCCGGAGGTCTGCCCAGCGGCGAGCGTCGCTTTTAAGCGCTTTTCACCCCGGTAACCACCGTTCCACCACTCTCAGCAATCACATCCAGCAATCACACCCGCTGCCAAAGCGAGGCCGTATTAGGCGGCTCCCACCCGGTCAACGACGTGTGCGCCTGAAGGCACCGATAGTTCGCCCCGCCGTAAGTGACCTGCGTACCAGCCGTGTACGCGACCCCCGGCGCCCAAGCCCCACCCACAGGCGGCGTAGTGGTCGTAGGCCTGGTCGTCGTAGTAGTCGGTGCCGTAGTAGTCGGCTCCGTAGGCGTAGTCGGCGACGTGGTGGTCGTCGGCGCAGTAGTGGTCGTAGGCCCAGGACCACCCGGTCCGACCTGGAGATCCACACACGCGTAGAACGCCATCGCCGTGTCCGCGATGTTCCAGATGGCCAGCACCTTGATCCGGCCGGTGCGGCCACCCAGGCTCACGTCGTGCTTGACGGTCCGACCCGGCTGACGCCCGTGGTCGTTGAACTCGGCGATCTTGCTGCCGCCGACGAAGTACTGCCACGTGGTGGTGGAGTGGTTGGCCTGGATCGCCCAGTTGAACGCGACCTTGTCCCCCACCGACGTGGCGGGCCAGGGCTTGCTGTCGTCGTTGAGCGGCGCCCAGCGGCCGTCGCCGCCGTGGCAGTTCTGCTGCCCCTTCGGACCTTCCACGCTTCCCGGCTCGTAGATGATGTCGCCGCAGTTCGACATGCGGCCGGCGAAGCACACCGCCTGCCGACTCGGCGGTGACGTGATGTAGCCGTGCGCGCTCGCGGTTCCCGCTGACATCACGACGATGAAGGGTGCGATGCCCACACCGGCGAGAACCGCTGCGAGCTTGCGTTTCAGACTCATTGTCCAGCTCCTTCGGAGGAACCCCGAGGGGTTTCCCTGGGCAGGGTCCAAATCCGCGGCGACCGGATTCGCGCCTCGCGTGACGCCCCGCAGGTGGGGTGGCTCGGCGCAGGTCAAGGGTGGCACGCACCCGCGGCTCCCCGCGAGGCGTTAACAGTAGGGTCTTCTTGACCGAAGCCCTCTCTCCCCGCCCCTCTTCCCTACTCCTTCCCCTCCCCCGACTCCCGCCTCTTCCCCGCCCGCACCCCCGGCCCCGCCACCTACGCCCGCACCGTCACCAACCGCGTGAACTCGGACAACAGGTCATACCCGTCCCACAGCTCCGAGAACGTCAACGCCGACCCGAACGGCACGACCCGGTCGATCCCCCGCCCCGCGAGGTCGTGGGCCAGCCGCTCCAACTCGCCCTGCCCGAACCCGAACACCGACAGCGTCTGGTCCTTCCGCCGCACCATCGGCACCAGCGCGTCCAGCGACGGCAGCGTGGCCAGCGGGAACGTCCCCGCCCCCAACCACTCGCGCGGCACGTCCCCGGCCGAGGTCAGCTCCAGCGTCGCCACCGCGTTGCCGTCGAACCGGATCGACCGCGCATGTCCGTCCGCCGCCACCCCGTACGCCGAGACCCGCTTCTGCACGGCCATGGCGGGCTCCACCACGTGCCCCTTGTCCGCCAGCACCTCGCCCAGCAGCGCCAGGAACTCCTCGCGCCCCTGCTCCGCCCCCGCCGCGTCCCCGACCCAGAACAACGCCCGCGGCGAAGCACAGGCGGCCTGGTCGAACCAGTACGAGTCGTTGTAGAACCCGACCGCCGCCTCCCTCCGCTCCCGGACCGAGGCGGCCTCCCAGCCGGCCACCGAGATCGCCGCGAACGAGGCCCGGTCGGGGAAGGTCACGTCCCGGGCGTGCGGCGCCAACGGCATCCGGCGCACCTCGGTCACCGCCCGGTCCCCACCCCAGATCACCCGCAGGTCGCACGCGGCCGACAACGCCGCCGTCACCGCGTCGTCCCGGTCGTAGGTCACCATCACCTGGGTCTGCGCCACCACCGGGTCCGCCGAGGCCAGCGCCTCGTTCAGCGCGTCCACCACCGCCGAGGCGGCACCGGCGGACCGGGGCGAGATCCGCACCACGTTCCGGTTGCCCGCCAACGCCGACAACGCCCACGAGTACACGAAGATCGTGTCCACGTTGGCCGGTGGCACGTGGAACACCAGCCCGCGCGGGAACCTCAGCACCCCCGCCTTCTCCGGCGCGGCGAGCACCTTCGCGATCTCCCCGCGCCGCAGGAAGAACCCCAGCGAAGCCAACTCCGGGAACCTCCGGGCGGTCGCCGGCGCCAGCAGCTTCCGCGCGAACGCCACCAGGAAGTCGACGACCCTCTCGTCGCCCACCCGCAGCGGGGCTGCCACCGCCTCCGCCGACAACCCGGCCACCAGCTCGTCGACCGACACGTCCGGCCCGGCCGGGAACCTCCGCCGCACGCTCACGCCACCGCTCCCGAGAACGTGTCCGAGCACCCGCGCGCCTCGGCCCGGGGCAGCCGACCCAGCACCGAGAACCTCTTCCCCGGCCAGTCCCCGTCGTCGATCCCGTGCACCACACCGAGGTCCTCGGTCAGCAGCACGTGGCCCGGGTACGAGCGCGGCAACGTCGAGATCACCTCGATCACGCCGGGCCTGCCCACCGGCTGCTCCTGCCACGTGTCCGGGTCGCGGATGATCACGTCGGCGAACTCGGGGCAGTACAACGAGTTCCCGGACGGCCCCTCCAGGAACACGGTGCCGATCTGCTCGATCATCCCGTAGTAGTTGTAGATCCGCGTCAGCCCCGTGTCGGCCGCGAACCGCCGCCGGAACTCCGCGTTGTCCACCGCGATGTCGACGAGCTTCTTCCACCCGCCCGAGTGGATCAGGATCCCGTTGGACAGGTCCAGCGAGTGCTCGCGCGCGACCTCGTACAGGTACTGCCACACCATGAACGTGAACCCGAAGACCAGGAACGGTTCCGACCCGTACTTCTCCAGGAACCCCTTCACCGCGTCGACGTCCGGCCGGTCGTTCTCGTCCAGCGCGTACACGTGGTTGCGCCCGAAGTTCGCCATCCCCAGCACGCCCGCCCCGCGCGCCGAGAACGAGCGCCGGTTCTTGATGATGCCGACGGTGTCCACCATCAGCATCGGAAGTCGTTTGCCGCCGAGCACTTCACGCAGCGTCGCGCCGAGCTGCCGGGGCTGCACGGCGGCGGCTTCCTTGTCCAGGTAGATCCGCGACGCCCCGGCGCCGGTCGTCCCCGACGACGTCAGCACCTTGAACACCTCGTCGTCCGGGATGCTCTTCAGGTCGTGCGTCTTGAACATCCGCACCGGCAGCCACGGCAGGTCCGCCATCGAGTCGAACGACGTCGGCGTGCCCAGCGACGACAGGATCCGGTCGTACGGCTCGCACCGCTCGCGGTGGTGCGCGGTCAGCTCGGTCAGCTCGGCGAGCAGCGCGGTCTCCCGCTCGGCCTGCGGTCGGGCGAAGACGCTCATACCTGTGCCTCCAGGGACCGGTAGTCGATCTTTCCACTGGGCAGCAGCGGGAACCCGTCGACCGGCCGCACGTCGAACCCCGTCACGTGCAGGTGCAGCGCCTCCGCCAACACCTTCGCCGCCGCCCGGCACCCGTCCCGCGAAGCCTGGTCCAGCCACACCACGACCTTGTCGCCCGCCGGCACCGCCGCCGCCGCACCGAGGTGCTTCACCAGCTCCTCCAGGTCGTCCAGGCTGACCCGGTTGCCGAACACCTTGCCGATCCGCTTGAGCCGCCCCGTGATGAACAGGTAGCCGTCCTCGTCCAGGTAGCCCAGGTCACCGGTCGCCAGGACGCCGCCCACGACGTCCCCGGCCGCCAGCTCCGCCTCGGACTCCGCGTAGCCCATCATCACGTTCGGACCGCGGTAGACGACCTCCCCGGTGACTCCCGGCTCGACGACCTCCGACCCGTCCTCGGTCCGCACCGAGAACGAACCGCCGGGCAGCGCCGGACCCGCCGACCCGAGCTTCTCCACCAACCGGCCGGCGGGCACGGTCGCCATCCGCGGCGCCGCCTCGGTCTGCCCGTACATCACGAACATCCGGCCGCCGACCGCCGTGATCCGGTCGTTGAACTCGGCGACCAGCTCGACCCGCAGCTTCCCGCCCGCCTGCGTCAGCGTCCGCAGCGTCGGGTACTTGGCCGGGTCGAACCGCATCCGCCGCAACATCTCGTAGTGGTACGGCACGCCCGCCAGCGACGTCGCCCCGTACTCGGTGACCGCGTCCCAGAACGGCCGGGCCACCACACCGGAGCCCTCCAGCAGCACCGTCGCCCCGCGCAGCAGGTGGCTGTTCAGCACGGACATCCCGTAGCTGTAGTGCAGCGGCAGGCTGGTGGGCGCGACCTCGTCCGGCCCGATCCCGAGCACGTCCGCGATCGCCGAGGCGTTGGCCAGCAACGCCCGCCGCGACAACCGGACGAACTTCGGGTTGCCGGTGGACCCGCTGGTGGGCAGCAGGACCGCCAGGTCCCGGTGCGGCACGACGCCTTCCGCGCTGTCCCGGACCCAGCCGTCCGACCCGGCGGCGGCGTAGCCGGGAGCGACGTCGTCCACCGCGACCCCGAACACCGCGGCCGGCCGGAACCGGGCCACCAGGTCGTCCAGCACATCGCGGTCCTGGGCCGGATCCAGCAACGCCACCGCGCGCCCGGCCTCGAACGCGCCGAGGTAGCGCAGCACGCTCGACAGGTCCAGCCCGACCCGCAGGAACACCACGCCCGGCGGCAGAGCCGTGAACTCCGCTGCCGTCCCGGCGACGCGACCGGCCAGGTCGGCCCCTCCGAGCAACTCGCCCGAAGCGGCGTCCCGCAACCGTGCCGCGGGGTGCAGCAGCGAGGTGGGAAGCAGTGGCGTCTCGAAGTGCGGCGTGGGGTGCGGCGGAGTCACAGCACCAGACCCCCGTCGATCCCCAGCACCTGCCCGGTGACGAACGACGCGTCGTCGCCGACCAGGAACCGGATCACGGCAGCCACCTCCTCGGGCGTGCCCAACCGCCCCAGCGCCGTGTCCGCCTGGACCTTCGCCAGCACCTCGTCGGACTGCTCCGCGATCAGGTCCGTGCGGATCACGCCGGGCGCGACCGCGTTGACCCGGATCCCGTGCCGCCCCAGCTCCTTGGCGGCCGACTTCGCGGTGGCGGACAGCGCCGCCTTGGACGCCGCGTACACCGTCTGACCGGCGTTGCCGCGCTCGCCGACGATCGAGCCCAGCAGCACGATCGACCCGGACCGCTTGCGCATCATGGCCCGCGCCGCCGCCTGCACGCACGCGATGGTCCCGGCGACGTTCGTGGCCAACGTGGTGCCGACGTGGTCGTCGGTGAGCATCCCGATCAGCCCGCCTTCCAGCACACCCGCACTGGCCACCAGCACGTCGATCCGGCCGTGCTCCTTGGCGACGGCCTTGAACACGTCCTTCACCGCCGCCGAGTCCGTCACGTCCAACGCGACCCCGGACACCCGCGACCCCAGTTCGGCGGCCCGCTCGGCGACCACCCCGGCATCGCGCCCGGTGATCACCACCGTCGCGCCCGACGAGGCCAGCGCGGCGGCCGTGGCGAACCCGATGCCGCGCGTGCCGCCGGTGACGACCGCGACCCTGCCGTCGAAACTACTCACCGACGCCGAGGCCCCGCAGCATGTCGCCCGCGACCTTGAAGCTGCTCATGTCGATGACCTGCTCGGTCTCGAACTGCACGTCGAACTCGTCCTCGATCGCCGCGACCAGCGCCATGTGGCCGACCGAGTCCCACGCGTCGATGTCGCGGTACTTGAGGTTCTCCACGTCCACGTCGCCGTCGAGCTGGAGGGCGTCGACGAAGACGTCACGGAGGCGGTCGTTAAGCGACATGCTGCTCTCAATCTCTCGGCTCGAAAACCGTGGTCAGTGCTGGGGACCGCGGGCCGCCCACGCCTTGAGCAGGCCGGCCAGCTCCTCGGGCAGGTCGCCGGCGATCGCGGTGTCCTTCCCGGTCAGGAAACCCGTCAGGGCCGCGATCGATTCCTCGGAGCACCCGCGCCGCTGGAGGCCGATGGTGTTGACGCCGGTCGTGCGGGCCGGGTTGCCCACCGTGATGGTGAACGCACCCACCTCCTTGCGCACCGCCGAACCCATGCCGACCATCGCGCCCGGACCGATCCGCACCCGCTGGTGCACGACCGTGCCCAGGCCCAGGTTCGCGCCCGACCAGACGTGGCAGTGCCCGGCGATCTGCACCGCGCTGGTGACGATCACCCCGTCGTCCAGCCGGCAGTCGTGGGCCACGTGCGCCCGGCCCATCAGGTAGCAGTCGTCGCCGATCGTGGTCGGCTCGGTCACGCCCTGGTTGACCGTGACGAACTCGCGGATCCGGTTGCGGTCGCCGATCACCACGCCGGGGCCGCCGGTCTCGCCGTCCCAGCCCGCCAGGTGCTCCGCGCCCAGGTACTCGGCCGGGCCGCCGATGCTCACGTGCGGGCCGATGTAGTTGCCGTCACCGATCCGGGCGGGCCCGGCGATCACCGTGTACGGGCCGACCACGTTGTCGTCGCCGAGCTCGACCTCCGCGCCGATGATCGCGGTCTGGTGAATGCGGTTCGCCACCTGCTGTCCCTGCCCCGTGGATGATGGTGTCACCCACGTCACCAGCGGTTACGCCGGGCGGGGGTCGGTGCCCCACTGTACCGGAGGTGGTCTCACCCGGCCCGGAGCACGTCCAGCCCGAGGAACGGCCGCAGCGCCCGCGGGACGACGACCGAGCCGTCCGCCTGCTGGTGGTTCTCCAGGATGGCGACGATCCACCGGGTGGTGGCCAGCGTGCCGTTCAGGGTGGCGGCGATCTGCGGCCTGCCGTTCTCGTCCCGGTAGCGCACGTTGAGCCGGCGCGCCTGGAACGTGGTGCAGTTCGACGTCGAGGTCAGCTCCCGGTACGCCCGCTGCGTCGGGATCCACGCCTCGCAGTCGAACTTCCGCGCCGCCGACGTGCCGAGGTCGCCGGCCGCCGTGTCGATCACCCGGTAGGGCACCTCGATCTTGGCCAGCATCTCCTCTTCCCAGGCCAGCAGCTTCGCGTGCTCGGCCTCGGCGTCCTCCGGGCGGACGTAGGAGAACATCTCCACCTTGTTGAACTGGTGGACCCGGATGATGCCGCGGGTGTCCTTGCCGTACGAGCCGGCCTCCCGGCGGTAGCACGACGACCAGCCCGCGTACCGGCGCTCACCGTCGAGGATCTCGTCCGCGTGGTAGCCCGCCAGCGGCACCTCCGACGTGCCGACCAGGTACAGGTCGTCGTCCTTGAGCCGGTAGACCTCACTGGCGTGCGCACCGAGGAACCCGGTCCCGGCCATGATCTCCGGCCGGACCAGCGTCGGCGTGACCATCAGCGTGAACCCGGCCCGGGTCGCCTGCGCGACGGCCATGTTCAGCAACGCCAGCTCCAGCTGCGCCACCACGCCGGTCAGGAAGTAGAACCGCGAGCCCGACACCTTCGCGCCGCGCTCCATGTCGATGCCGCGCAGCCGCGTGCCCAGGTCCAGGTGGTCCAGCGGCTCGAAGTCGAACTCGCGCGGCTCGCCCACGTGCTTGAGCACCACGAAGTCGTCCTCGCCGCCGTGCGGCGCGTCCGGGTGCACCACGTTCGGCACGGCTCGGTGCAGCTCCTCCAGCGCGGCCTCGGCCTGCGACTGCTCCGCCTCGGCGGCCTTGACCTCGGCGGCCAGCTCCTTGCCCTTGGCCAGCAGCGCGTCCCGCTCCTCGCCGCGGGCCCGGCCGACCTGCTTGCCGAACGCCTTCTGCTCGCCCCGCAGCCCGTCGGCGCGCGCCACCGCCGCCCGCCGCCGTTCGTCGGCGGACAGCAGCGCGTCGACCACGGCTTCGTCCTCGCCACGCGCGCGCTGCGACGCGCGGACGGCTTCCGGGTTCTCGCGCAAGGCTTTGAGGTCAATCACGAGGCAGGAGGGTAGTCCTCGGCCGGAAACGGATCGAACGCGTGTACCCGCTACCATCGCCGGCATTCCCGTGCGACCGAGTCGTGGAGGACCGCGAGTGCGCATCGCCATCGCCTATGACTGTCTCTTCCCCTGGTCGAAGGGCGGCGGTGAACGCCTCTACCGCAGGTTCGCCGAGGAGTGGGCCGCCGCCGGCCACGAGGTCACCTACCTGACCCGGCAGCAGTGGGACGGCGAACCGCCGACCCTGGACGGGATCACGATCAAGGTGCTCAGCACCGACCGCGAGCTGTACGACGCCAACGGCGCGCGCACCCTCGGCCCGGCGCTGAAGTACGGCAAGGGGCTGTTCGCCCACCTGGTCCGCCACCGCCGGGCCTACGACGCGGTGTTCGTCTCGGCGCTGCCCTCCACCAACCTGCTGGCCGTGCGCGCCGCGCTGGTCGGCACGAAGGTCGCGGTCGGCACGGACTGGCTGGAGGTGTGGCGGCCGGACCAGTGGCGGCAGTACTCCGGGCCGGTGGTCGGCCGGGTCGCGAGCACCCTGCAGTGGGTCGCCGCCCGGCTGAGCCCGCTGTCCACCTGCCACTCGCAGCTCACCGCCCGTCGGCTGCACGCGGGCGGGCTGCGCGCGCGGGCGCTGGTCAGCCCCGGCCTGATCGACCCGGTGGGCGAGGTGGAGCCGGTGCTGGAGGCCGCCACGCCGCCGAACGCGGTGTACGTCGGCCGGCACATCCCGGACAAGCGGGTCGAGTCGCTGCCCGCCGCGATCGCCCACGCGCGCACCCTGGTCCCCGACCTCACCGCGACCATCTTCGGCGATGGCCCGTCCCGCGCCGCCGTGCTCGCCGAGATCGACCGGCTGGGCCTGCGGGACGTCATCAGCACCCCCGGCTTCGTGGGCCAGGAGGAGCTGGACGCCGGTATCCGCGACGCCGCGTGCCTGGTCAACCCCTCCGCCCGGGAGGGCTACGGCCTGGTGGTGGTGGAGTCCGCCGCCGCCGGCACCCCGACCGTGCTGGTCGACGGCGACGACAACGCGGCCGTCGAACTGGTGGAGGACGGCGTGAACGGCCGGCTGGCCGCGTCCACCGCGCCCGAGCAGCTCGGCGGCACCATCGCCGAGGTCGTGTCGGCGGGCGACCCGCTGCGCAAGACCACCCACGAGTGGTACGCCCGGGTGAGCCGGACCAACACCGTGCAGGCCACCGCCCGGCAGATCCTGGCGCGGCTGGTGGAGGCGGCACGGTAACTGCGGGTGACGGACCTACCATGGGCCGCGTGCCCCTCCACATCGCCGTCGACCTGGTCTTCTTCACCGGACGCAAGGGCGGCTCGGAAAGCTACGTGCGCGGCATGTTCCCGGCCATGGCCGCCGCGCACGACGACCTGCGGTTCGTCGGCATCGGCAACCGGGAGCTGGCGGAGAACCCGCCGGACTGGTTCCCCGGCGAGATCGTGCCGCTGCCGGTGTCCGGCGAGAACCGGGTGACCTGGGCGCTGGCCGAGGCGTTCGCGGTGGCCGTCCAGGCCCGCCGGATCAAGGCGGACCTGCTGCACTGCCCGTCGAACTTCGGCCCCTCGGTGCGGCTGCTGCCGACCCTGGTGTCGATCCTGGACGTGCTGCCGATCAAGCACCCGGAGTGGGTGCCCGGCGGTCGCGCGCGCGGTGTGCAGCTGCTCAGCCGCGCCACCGCGCGGGCCGCGACCCGCATCCACACCATCAGCGAGGCCTCCGCCGACGACATCGTCAAGCTGCTCGGCCGCCCCCGGTCCGACATCGACATGATCTACCTGGGCGCCGACCCGGTCGACCTGCCGCCGCGCGCGGAGCGCACCGGCCGCCCCTACGTGCTCGCGGGCGGCAACCGGATGCCGCACAAGAACCACGCGCGGCTGCTGGAGGCGTGGACGCTCATCCCGGAGGTCGAGCGCCCCCGGCTGGTCGTCACGGGCAGTCACGGCGACGACCCGCTGACGCCGCTGGTGCGGCAGCTCGGCCTGGAGGACGACGTCGAGCTGCGCGGCTGGGTCACCGCCGAGGAGCTGGCCGGCCTGTACGAGGGCGCGAGCGCGTTCGCGTTCCCCACCCTGTTCGAGGGCTTCGGCCTGCCCGTGGTGGAGGCCATGGTGCGCGGCTGCCCGGTGATCGGCTCGGACCTGCCGGTGCTGCGCGAGGTCGGCGGCGACGACATGGTCTACGTCGACCCGTACGACACCCGGTCCATCGCGGACGCCGTGCGCCGGGTGGTCTCCGACCCCGCGCTGCGCGAGTCGCTGTCCGCCGCGGGCCTCAAGTGCGCGACCCGGTTCACCTGGCAGCGCACCGCCGACGCGCACGCCGAGGTGTACCGCGAGATGGTCCGGAACCGATGAGCTCGGGCGCCCGCCGCGAGGGCCTGATCGTCCTCGTCGCCAGCTTCGCGGGCCACGCCGGGAACTACCTGTTCTACCTGATCGCCGCGCGGATGGTGACGCCGCCGGAGTTCGCCGCCATCTCCGCGCTGATCGCGTTCGGCACCATCGTGTCGATGGCCGTCAACGGCATCCAGGTCGCCACCGCGCGCGACGTCGCGGTGCTGCGCACCTCCGGCACCCCGGCCGAGCTGTCCGGCTACCTGCGCCGGCTGGGTCGGCGGATGGGCCTGGTCAGCCTGGCGATCGCGGTCGTGCTGTCCGGTCTGTCGCCGCTGCTGGCCGACCGGCTCAACATCGGTGCGGCGCGGCCCGTGGTGTTCGCCGCGGTGTGGGTCGCGACGACCGCCCTGCTGCTGGTGGTCACCGGCGTCGCGCAGGGCACCGAGCGGTTCCGGTACGTGGCGTTCGCGCTGGCCGGTCCGCTGGGCGCGCTGCGGCCCGTCCTGCTGCCGCTGTTCGTGCTGGTCGCGGGTATGTCCGGGAGCATGCTCGCGATGCTCGCGGCCACCCTGGTCGGGCTGGCCGTGATGGCGCCCCCGGTGGTGCGGGACATGAAGGTGCCGCCGGTCGCGCCGCCGCCGATGCCCAGCACCATCGTGACGATGATCGGCCTGCTGGCGTTCTCGTCGCTGACCAACGTCGACCTGCTGGTGGCGCAGGCGATGCTGCCGGAGATCGAACGCGCCCACTACGCGGGGGCCGTGCTGCTGGGCAAGGTGGCGCTGTTCGCGCCGTCCGCGCTGGCGATGGTGCTGCTGCCGAGGGCGGCTGCGGCGCTGGAGCGCGGCGAACGCGCGGACGGCCTGGTGCTCAAGACGATGGCGCTGACCGCGGCTGGCGGGCTCGCCGTGGCGCTCGGCCTGTGGCTGGTGCCCACGGCGCTGCTGACCGGCACGTTCGGCCCCGCCTACGGCGAGTCGAAGCCGCTGCTGGCGCCGCTGGCGCTGGTGATGACGGCGGCGGCGGTGCTGTGGGTGCACCTGATGTTCGCCATCGCCAAGAAGAGCACGCGGATGGTCGTCGGCCTGGTGGGGACGGCGGTCGCGCACTGGGCGCTGCTGGCGTTCCTGCACGACTCGGCGCAGCACATCGTCGTCGCGTCCGCCGTCGCCATCGGCAGCGCCCTGCTGGCCATCGAGTTCGTGTCCGGTGACGGCGTGCTGCGCATGGTGCTCAACGCCCGCAGAGCCGGCCGCGAAACGCCCGCCACCACGTCACCCGCCTGACTTCGGCGGTCATCCCGGAACGGCGGAACGCCCCGGTGGCCGTGGCCGCCGGGGCGTTCTCGCGTTCGGGTTCGGGCGTCCTGCCCGGGTGTTCCGCCCCGGAGTCCGGATCCGGGTCGGTTCAGGAGTTCGGGCGGGCGGCCAGGATCCACACGTTGCGCCGCCAGCCGGGCAGCCACGTCGCGGCCACCAGCGGGGCGGGCCGGCGCTTGGCCGGGAGCAGGCCGGAGATGATGCTGGAACCCGGCATCACCGACTCGTAGGACACCGTCTTGACGTCGAAGCCCTGGTCGGCGAACAGCCGGCGCATCGAGATCCGGGTCCACGGCCGGCGGTGCGTGTAGTCGTTCCACGACCAGCGCTGGGCGTCCGGGGAGGACGCGAACACCCGGCCGCCCGGCTTGAGCACCCGGTGCACTTCCTTCACCAGGGACACCGGGTCGAGCAGGTGTTCCAACACGTCCTTGAGCACCACGCCGTCGAACTCGCGGTCACCGACCGGCAGTTCTTCCTCCAGGTCGGCGAGGCGGACGTCGATCCCCTGTTCCTTCGCCTTGTCGACGGTCGACTGGAAGTTGTCCAGCCCGACGTAGTCGGGGAAGAACTCCGAGAGCCAGGCCGTGCCGCACCCCACGTCGAGAATGCGCGAGCCGGGCCGGAAGTGCCTCACGACGTCGTTGTAGTAACCGGGTTTCGCGTGCCACTCGTGGTAACCCACACTTAACACCATTCTTCGCGAAAGCTTGGGAGGGACTAGTCCTCGCCGATCTTGGTGAGGCTCAGGGTGAAGCTGACGCTGATCATCTGGAACCCGGACACGATGAACACCATCCCCAGGATGGGCACGCGCACGGTGTCCACGACGTCCAGCGCACCGAACCCGGTCGCGCCCCAGCTGAGCAGCGCTCCGACGAAGCACCCTACGCCGATCAGGATCAGCAGTCCGCCGATCCACAGACCCCGTTCCAGCGACGCCCGCGCCACCCGCAGGATGGCCCGCCCCGAGGGCGGCGGCAGCAGTCCCAGGTGGGAGGCGTAGGAGCGGGCGATGACGGCCAGCCCGACGCCTTGCAGGCCGACCACGAACATGGTCGCGAAGCCGAGCATGCTCTGCAGGCCGAAGCCGACCCCGCCGACCTCCTGCGGGCCGAACGACAGCCAGAGCAGGCCGAGCAGGCCGACGCCCACCAGCAGCAGCGACGGGTAGTAGAGCAGCCACCGCGGGCTGAACGCGAGCAGGAACCGCAGGTGCCGCCACCCGTCCCGCCAGGTCCGCAGGTGCGGGGCGCGGCTGCGGCCGTCCGGGCGCAGCGTGGTCGGCACCTCGGCGATCCTGCGGTGGTTGAGCGCCGAGCGCACCACCATCTCGCTGGCGAACTCCATGCCGGACGTGCGCAGCCCGAGTTCCAGCATCCGGTCGCGGCGGAACGCCCGCATGCCGCAGTGGAAGTCGCCCACCGGGATGCGGAAGAACAGCTTGCCCAGCCGGGACAGCACCGGGTTGCCCAGGTAGCGGTGCAGGAACGGCATGGCGCCGGGCGCGATGCCGCCCTGGAACCGGTTGCCCATCACCAGGTCGTTGCCCTCGCGCAGCGATGTGACGAAGGCCCCGATGTCCTCCAGCGCGTAGCTGTCGTCGGCGTCGGCCATCAGCACGTACTCGCCCTCGGCGGCCTCGATGCCCGCCATCAGGGCGGCGCCGTAGCCGCGGCGCGGCACGTCGACCACGCGCGCGCCGTTGGCGCGGGCGATGTCCTGCGAGCCGTCGGTGGAGCCGTTGTCGGCCACGATCACCTCGCCGACGACGCCCAACTCCTCCAGGGAGCGCTTCGCCTTGCGGACGCAGGTCTCCAGCGTCTCGGCCTCGTTGAGGCACGGCAGGACGATCGACAGCTCCAGCACACCCGTGTGCGCCTCGGACGAAATGTCCGAAGACCGGTTCGACAGAGTCATACTGCGCGTGCTCCCCCTGGTGGGCCTGCATTTGGCTCGTTCTTGCACTGCGGAACCGCTGCGACCGGGCTCCCCCAGCCACCCGTCCGGGGTTCGACTCCGAGACCGGGCCAGCCTCGCACAGACTACGCGGCCGTGACGAATCGCTCACCGGCGGTGTGCTTCGCGAACCTCGCCGCCACCTCTTATTCGCCTGTCGCCCGAATGGCACCGACAATGCGAACCGGCCGCCCGCTCCACCAGGAACAGGCGACCGGTGTGAGCCGGGTCACGGTCAGGAGATGGCGACCGCGACCACCAGGCCGAGCGCCACGTGGGCGCTGGCGACCACGACGCTGGCGGGCGCGAACCGGTCCGACTCGATCAGCGAGCCGATGTCCAGCCGGGTCACCCACTCCAGCAGGCGGACCGCCAGCACCTGCACCACGATGCCCACGAACCCGAAGATCAGCGCGGACAGCAGGCCCTCGTCCAGCTTGCCCGCCGAGCTGTAGATCGCCACCACGACGATCAGCGCCATGCTCACCAGGCCCGCCGAGGTCACGATGACCGCGTTCGGCGCGCCGGACCGCACCAGGGTCGACAGCTTGCCGGGGGTCGTCCAGTCGATGGCGTAGAAGCCCACGACCATCAGCACGAGGCCGACCACGGCGTACAGGGCGATCGCGCCGACGCCCCGGCCGATCGCGGAGCCGAAGCCCGGGTCCAACGCGAGTTCGCTGATCACTGCCACTCCATTCATTCGACAATCCGATGCGGGACGAACGCCGCGCCATCGTCGGTCACCAGGCCGACCGTCTCGCGGATGCCGAGCCCGGCCGCCGCGTCGCCGACCACCCACGCGCCCAGGGCGGGCCGGTAGCCGTCGAACTCCGGCAGCGGGTCGAACAGCTGGTAGACGAAGCCTTCCTTGCCGTACACGCCGCCGGTCTGCGTCTCGTACCCCGGCGCCACGATCTGGATGTTCGCGCCCTCCCGGCCCAGCCGGGGCTTGCGCACGTACTCGGTGAGCAGGCCGGGCTCGTCCAGGAACGCGGGCAGCAGGTTCGGGTGGCCGGGGTACATCTCCCACAGCACCGCCAGCAGCGCCTTGTTGGAGAGCAGCATCTTCCACAGCGGCTCGACCCACAGCGTGCCCGGCAGGCTCTCCACCGCGAAGCGGCCGAACTGCTCGTCGACCACCCACTCCCAGGGGTACAGCTTCACGACCGTGCCCATCGGCGCCTCTTCGAGGTCGACGAACCGCTTGAGCAGCGCGTCCCAGCCGATCTCCTCGATCGCCAGGCCGACCGTGTTCATGCCCGCCTCGGCCGCCGTCTCCTGGAGGTAGGCCACCGTGACGTGGTCCTCACCCGACGGGTCGGCCGCGGACCAGGTGAAGTGCAGCTCGTTGGACGGCAGCCGCTCGCCCAGCTCCGCCCACCGCTCGACCAGCTTCTCGTGGATCGAGTTCCACTGGTCGTCGTCCGGGTAGGCGTCGGTCTTCCAGTTCCACTGGACGACCGACGCCTCCAGCAGCGACGTGGGCGTGTCCGCGTTGTACTCCAGCATCTTCGCCGGCCCGCGACCGTCGTAGCGCAGGTCGAACCGCCCGTAGACGTGCGGGTCGCGGCGCTTCCACGACTCGGCGATGGCGGGCCACAGCCACTCCTGGATGCCGAAGTCCCGGAACCGCTCGGTGAGCACCACGTTGTCGACCGCTTCCAGGCACATGTTGTGCAGCAGCTCGACGTCCGCTTCGAGCGAGAGGATGTCGCTCATCTCGAACACGTAGTGCGCCGACTCGTCCCAGTACGGGCGCGGGCTGCCGTCGACGGCCCTGGCCGGGGCGCCGAACACGAGGCCCTGGTCGGACACCGTGCGCTGCCAGTTCGGCCGGGGCGTGGAGGACTCCCGGCGCACTCAGCTGCCCCCGCTCTTGCTGCCGCCGGAGACGCCGAAGCCGCCGCGCTGGACCGTCGTGCCGGACTTGGTGGTGACGTTCGCGCCCTTGGGGATGGTGTAGCTGCCGCCGCTGACCTTCTGCCCGACGGGCACGCTGGAGCCGCCGTAGTGGTAGCGGTAGGAGCTGCCGCCGATGTAGATGAAGCCGCCGCTGGTGTACCCGCCGTGGGACCGCGCGTAGCTGTCGTCGCAGTACTTGTCGTCGACCACGACGCCGTCCTGCGTGCACTGGGCTTCGACGTCGTCCGGGCTGGACGCGGCGTACCAGATGGCGACCACGCCCACCACGCCGACGGCGACGCCGCCGCCGATCAGCAGCCGCTTGCGCTGCTTCCGCTTGCGGGCCTGCTCGGCCTCCAGGGCCAGCTCCGCCTCGCGCTGCTGCTCGAGGGCCTGCGTCCGGGCGCGCTGCTCGGCCAGTGTCGGCGGCCGGGCCTGCGTCACGCCCGGCTGCTGCTGCCGGATCTGGCCGCGCTTGCCACCCGGCTGCCCCGGCTGCCCACCCGGCTGCTGCCCGCCCGGTTGCCCCGGCTGCTGTCCACCCGGTTGTCCGGGCGCAGGCGAGTGCCCCCGCACGCCCTGCGGGGGTGTGCCCGGTCCGGGCGTGCCCTCCGGCGGCGTGGGCGGCACGTACGGCGGCGGGGTCGCACCCCCGCCTGCCTGCGGTGTCGGTCCACCGGGCGCGGCGTTGCCCGCGGTCCGGTCGTTGCGGTCGTTCCGGTCGTTCTCAGTCATCAGCCACTCCCGGCGGGGACGGTACAGAGATCGGCCGCCATATGGGTGACGAGTGTCCCAAAAGCAACACAGTCCACCCGCCCGATTGGTTACGGGGTCGGCACAGGCATCATGGAGTAGATGTCGATGAGCGCCCGTTGGTTTCGTCGTGGTGACCACATGGTCATGCTCGGCGCGTTCGTCGGTGCGTTCCTGCTGCTCGCGCTGAGCACTTTCACGTCCTGGCCGGTCGGCGCCGGTCCACCCGGACAGAGTGCCACGGAGGCCGTGAACCCGGTGTACGTCTCCCAGGCAGGCGACTGCCTGAACTGGACCAGGCGCAACCTGTCCGATGTGACGAAGGTCGACTGTGCGGCACAACACATGTTCGAGGTCACCGGTGTGGTCGACATCGGCTCGGCGTACGGCCCGGAGGCGCCGTTCCCGACCGACGAGCAGTGGCAGAAGATCAGCGAGGAGCACTGCGCGAAGACGTCGCTGGACTACCTGAAGGGCAAGTTCGACCCGTTCGGCAAGTACACGGTCGGCCCGCTCAACCCCGGTGAACGCCTGTGGGCGGAGGGTCAGCGGACCTTGCGCTGCGGGCTCCAGGTGGCGGGTCCGGCCGGTGGCCTGCTGCCCGCCTACGGCACCGCGCGCACCCAGGACCAGTCGGACGTGTACGACCCCGGCGTGTGCCTGGGCATCACCGAGGCGAAGGGCGTCGGTGACCCGGTGGAGTGCACGAAGCCGCACACGTTCGAGATCGTCGGCGTGGTGACGCTGCCGGCGGGCGACTTCCCCGCGCTGGAGAAGCAGGACCAGATCATGTCCGGCGAGTGCGTGCGGATCGCCGCCGAGTACAGCGGCGGGATGGACTTCAAGGCGCAGGGCCTGATCGTGACGTGGGACACCAGGGCGCCGGAGAGCTGGGCGGCCGGTTCCCATCGGGCGAACTGCAAGGTGGGCGCGATCCCCGCCGCGGACAACAGCCTGACCTCGTGGGACCGCAGCGTCCGCAACCCGAACGCCCCGCCGCTGACCACGTCCAACCCGCCCCAGACGACGGCCGTGCAGCAGGACGAGCCGACCGGGGCGCCCCTGCACTCCAGCTCCAGTTCCAGTTCGAGCACCAGCTCGGCCACGACGTCGGCCTCGGACAAGCCGTCCACGTCGTCGGCCGCGCCGACCACGACCTCGCGGTGACCGGCGCCCTCGTCTGGGGGCCGACCATCCCGAAGCCGACGTTCTCTGCGGCGACCGTCTTTGTGGCGACCGTCTCCGTCAGCCCCACCCGAGTTCGTGCAGCCGGTGGTCGGAGATGCCGAAGTGGTGACCCACCTCGTGGACCACGGTCGTGGCGATCTCCTCGACCAGTTCGTCCTCCGAGCGGCAGTACCGCAGCAGCGGCCCCATGTAGATGAAGATGTGGTCGGGCAGACCCCCGGCGTAGTCGGAGGTGCGGCGGGTCAGCGAAACGCCCTGGTAGAGCCCGAGCAGGTCCGGGGCGTCCGGCGGGGGCTCGTCCTCCACCAGGACGACGACGTTGCTCATGGCCTGCGTCAACTCCGGCGGGATGAGGTCGAGGGCGTCGGCGACGTGCTCCTCGAACTCACGGCGGGTCATCTCCACGTTCCCCAGTGTGCCCGCCGGAGGCGATCAAGCGGGGTCGACCGCTCTCAGCCGTGCGCGAACCCGTCGAACCCGACGGGCCGAACCGCGGCGGCGCGGCGTCCGCCGAAGATCACCGAGCGCTAGACGATCGCGTCCACCCCGGTCCACGACGTGCAAGTCCAGCCCGCCCCGGAGTCCTCCAGCACCACCCGCCCGGTGTTCGGCAGCAGGCCCGCCTCGGCCAGCGCGGGCTGCACGTTCCGGGCCAGCGCCAGCGCCGCCATCCGCACCGAGCCGCCGTGGCTGACCAGCACGAACGTGTCGTCCGGCGCATGGCGCGCGGCCACCTTGTCCACCGCCGCGACGAACCGGTCGATCACCCGGCGCCCGCTCTCCCCGCCGGGGATCGCCAGGTCCAGGTCGCCCTCCGCCCACGACCGCACGGTCGTCAGGAAGATCTCGAACGCCTCCCGGTCGTGCCGCCCCTCCAGGTCGCCGCAGAAGATCTCCTGCACGCCTTCCAGCACTTCGACTTCCAGCCCGAACGCCGCCGCCACCGGCGCGGCGGTCTGCTGCGCCCGCACGGCGGTGCTCGCGTACACCGCGGCCACCGACTCGTCGGCGGCCAACGACGACGCCAGCGCCGCCGCCTGGGCCACGCCCGCCTCGGTCAGCGGCGGACCCGGCGGCAGCGAGTCCAGCGCCATCTTCAGGTTCGACGCGGTCTCCCCGTGCCGCACCAGGATCAGCTTCACGCCCCCAGCCCCTCCCGAACCGACGCCACCCACTCGGCGGCGGCCACGAACTCCTCGTCCCCCGCCGGCGCGCGGCCCGCCTCGGCCTTGGGGTACGACCCCAGGAACCGGGTGTCCGGGCAGTGCCGGCGCAACGCCGCCAGCGCGTCACCGACCCGCGGCTCGGCGACGTGGCCGTCCAGGTCGACGTAGAACCGGTACTCGCCGAGCCGGCCCTTGGTGGGCCGTGACTCGATGCGGGTCAGGTTGATCCGGCGCAGCGCCAGCTCGGTCAGCAGCTCGGACAGCGCGCCCACCCGGTCGGTCGCGGTGACCACGACGGACGTGCGGTCGTGGCCGGTCGGAGCGGGCAGCCGACCCGGTCGGCGGAGCAGCAGGAAGCGCGTCTTGGCGTCGCGCACGTCGGCCACGTCGGTGGCCAGCACGTCCAGCGGGTAGTGCTGCACGGCCACGGGTGCGCTCACCGCGGCGTCGAACTCGCCGGCCAGCACCGCGCGCGCGGCGGCCGCGGTGGAGGTCGTGGCGACGGCCGTGGCGGACGGCAGGTTGGCCTCGATCCAGTGCCGCACCTGGGCGAGGGCGTGCGGGTGGCTGGCGATGGTCTTCGGGTCGGACACGCCGGGGCGCACCAGGACGCTGAACCGCACCGCCAGCACCGTCTCGGCGACCACGACCAGCGGCGCGCCCTCGGTCAGCGCGTCCATGGTGGCGGGCACCGCGCCTTCCACCGAGTTCTCCACCGGCACGCAGGACGCGTCGGTCTCGCCGTTCCGGGTCGCGGCCAGGGCGGCGGGCACCGTGTCGAACGGGACCAGGTCGTCCGGGGTGCCGTAGGCCGCGGAGAAGGCGCGCGCGGCCTGCTCGGTGAACGTTCCCCGTGGTCCGAAGTAGGCGAGCACGCCGCAACGATACGAGCACCACGTCCGGCGCCCTCCGTTGAGGCGAGGATCACCCGCCCCGCGGGGGCCCGCCCCCGTTCCACCGGACCCCTGTGTCCTGGAATGCTTGCGGGTGTGTCCGCCGATACGGAGGGTGAGATCAACGCTCCGGTAGCTGTTCCGCGTCTGGTGCTCTGCGCTGTCGACGAGCTGCTCGCGACAGCGTGGTCGGGCGTCGCCGACGGCCGGGACGGTGTCGAGGTGCACCGGGGTTCGGTGCTCGACATCGTGGCCGAGGCCGTGGTGAGCCCGGCGAATTCCTCGGGATGGATGCGCGGCGGGATCGACGCCGTGTACGCCCGCGCGTTCCCCAACGTCGAGGCGCACGTGCGCAGCGCGATCCTCGCCCTGCACGGCGGGGAGCTGCCGGTCGGCGAGGCGCTGGTGGTGCCCACCGGCGAGGTCCAGCCGGAATGGCTGATCAGCGCGCCGACCATGCGCCGAGCCGGGGAGCACCTGCCCTCGGACACCGTGCACCCGTACCTCGCGGCGCGTGCCGTGCTGCGGTTGTGGCGGGACGGGCGGCTGGACGACGGCCGCCCGCTGCGCGAGGTGATCCGCACGGTGGCGATGCCGGGTCTGGGCACGGGTGTGGGCGGGGTCGCCCCGGAGACCTGCGCCCGACAGGTCGCGGCCGCGTGGGACGAGGTGTTCAGCTCGCTGCCCCGCCGATGATCGACCTGCCGATGGTCGCTACCTGGATCGCCGTCCGGCTGACGAGATCCAGGCAGCTGAATCGCACCCGGATATATGGCGCCCAGATGAACGGACCCCAGATGAACGGGCTACAGATGAATGGCCCACAGCTGATCGCCCGACAGCCGGAACGGCCGTAACCCAGATCACACCGGTTGTGCACAAGTCTGTGGACAAGCTGGGTAGAGCCTGTGGACAACTACCTCGGCGCGATCCATCGTTCGAGGTCGAGCTCATCGGTGATGGGGATGCCGTAATCCCCGACCGAGGGGATCTCCGGCTTGAGCCGGCGGGACTCCCGGACCGCGTCGGGCCGCAGCGCGGTGAGCCGGAACCCGCGCCGCTGGTAGAACCGCAGCGCGTCGAGGTTGTCGTTGGTGATGGTCAGCCGGACGCGGGAGCAGCCGAGCTGGCGGGCGCGCTGGACGGCCGCGTCGACCAGGGAGCTGCCCACGCCCCTGCCTCTTCGCAACGCGTCGACGGTGACGATCTCCAGCAACCCGTCGGTGGCGGCGTAGGTGAGCAGGCCGACGATCTGGTCCTGGTGCTCCACCAGGAAGCCGGGCAGGCTGGCCGGGAAGAACACCTGGCCGTGGGCGACGGCTGTGTGGGCGCCCCACAGTTCCAGCACCAGTCGGCCGACGACGATCCGGTCGGCTTCCTCGATCACGCGTACGAGCATGCCTTGCACTGTCTTGGCGTCCGTGTTCGGCCGGTACCGGCATTCGCCCTATGGTTGGTTCGTGCCCGTGCGCGTGTTGCTGGTCGACGACCACGAAGTGGTCCGCAGGGGACTGCGTGAGCTGCTCGACGACGAGGACGACATCACCGTGGTCGCCGAAGCGGGCGGGGTGGGCGAGGCGTTCGTCCGCGCGTCCGCCACCAGGCCCGACGTGGCGGTGGTGGACGTCCGGCTGCCGGACGGGACCGGGGTGGAGCTGTGCCGCCGGCTGCGCGACCTGGACGTCCGGTGCCTGGTGCTGACCGCGTTCGACGACGAGGAGGCGCTGGTCGGCGCGATCATGGCGGGCGCGTCCGGATATCTGCTCAAGCAGGTGCGCGGGCAGGACCTGGTGGTGGCGGTGCGGGAGGTCGCGGCAGGCCGCTCGCTGCTCGACCCGCAGACCACGGCCCGCGTCCTGGACCGGATGCGCCGCCCGCCGGAGGTCGACGTGCTGGACGCGCTGACCGAGCAGGAGCGGCGGGTGCTGGACCTGATCGGCGAGGGCATGACGAACCGGCAGATCGCCGAACGGCTGTTCCTGGCGGAGAAGACGGTGAAGAACTACGTCACGTCGGTGCTGTCCAAGCTCGGCATGGAGCGCCGCACCCAGGCCGCCGCCTGGGTGGCCCGCCGCTCGCGCTGATCCCCACCTGCCGCCGGCGGCCGATCACGTCAGCGGCACGTGCCAGGTGATCGTCGTCCCGGTGCGCGGCGACGAGGCCACCTCGCACCCGCCACCGGCCGCCAACGCCCGCTCCTCCAGGTGCCGCAACCCCCGCCGGGCCACCCCGCGCGGGATCCCGCACCCGTCGTCCGCGACCCGCAGCACGAGCCGTTCGGCGTCCTTCGCCACCTCGATCCCGACCGCCCGCGCCCCGGAGTGCCGCACCACGTTCGACAACGCCTCCCGCAACGCCGCCCGCGCGTGGTCGGCCAGCTCGGGCGGCACCTCCGCCAGGTCCCCGTCGATCCGCACCTCGGGCTCGAACCCCAGCAGCTCCCCCGCCGTGCGCGCCTCGGCCAGCACCGAGCCACGCAGGTCGGCGTCACCGGGCTTGCCGGGGTCGGCGCTGCGCAACGCCCGCACCGTGGCCCGCACCTCAGCCATGGTCTGGTCGAGCTGGTCCACCGCGTCGGCGAGCCGCTCGCCCTCCCGACCCTCCAGCTTCAACCGCCGGTCGAGCAGGTCCAACTGGACACCGGTCGCGTAGAGCCGCTGGATGATCACGTCGTGCAGGTCCCGCGCGATCCGCTCGCGCTCCTGGTAGACCGCGACCCGTTGCCGCGCGGTGAACCCCTCGGCGAGCACGACCGCCAGCCCGGCCTGCGCCGCGAACGCCGCCAGCACGTCCACGGTGTCCGTGCTGAACGGCGTGGCCCCCTTGCGCCGGTACACCGCGAGCGCACCGATCCGCCGTTCACTGGTCCCGAACGGCGCCACCGCGAACGGCCCGTAGCCGCGCAACGCCTTGGGCACGAACGGGGCCGTGCGCGGATCGGTCGTGAAGTCGTCGGCCACCACCGGGACGCCGGTCCGGGCCGCGCGCGCGGCGGACGAACGGCTCGACAGCACGATCCCCACCGGATCGTCGTCGCCCGAGGACGTCTCGACGGTCAGCGTCCCGTCGTCCCCGGTGACCATCGCCAGCCCGAGGTCGGCCCCGGCCAGCTCTACCGCCCGCCGCACGACCAGCGGCAGCACGGCGTCCGGGTCGTCACCGGCCAGCGCGGCGGTGGTGATCTCGGTCGAAGCGGCAAGCACCAGGGCGGGGTCCACGGCCGTCAACGGTAGGCCCCGACCCCGACCCGCCCGTGGGACACCTCCCACACCTGATCGGCGCGCGCGGCCTCGTCGGGCCGGTGGGTGATGTGCACGACGGTGCGGTCCAGGCCGTCGACCAGGTCCAGCAGGTCGCGGGCGGACGCCTCGTCCAGGTGCGCGGTCGGCTCGTCCAGCAGCAGGACGTCGGCGTCGAACAGCAGGGCACGCGCCAGCGCCACCCGCTGCGCCTCGCCCCCGGAGAGCAGGGACGGGCCGACCACCGTGTCGAGGTCCAGGTGCAACCCGACCTGCGACAGCACGTCGAGCATCCGGGCGTCGTCGGCACGCGGGTCACCGATCCGCAGGTTCTCGCGCAACGACGTGGACACCAGCATCGGCTCCTGCGGACACCACGCCACCCGCTCAGGGCGCCGGACGACCCCGGCCGACGGCTCGACGAACCCCAACAACACCGCGAACAACGTCGACTTGCCCGCCCCCGACGGACCCACCACGGCGACCTTGGCCCCCGCCGGAACCCGACCGCTGACGCCGGTCAACACCGGCGCCCCGGCTCCCGGCCACCCCACCGTCACCTGCTCGAACTCCACCGCACCGGGACGCTCCGACACCAGCGCCCGGCCCTGCGCCGGCACGACGACCCGAACCGGCTCCGCTGCCCGTGCGCCACTCTCAGCTTGAACGCCCGAGATTGTCGGTGCCTCGTGCTTGGATTGAATCGGGGGGTCCCCAGGCCCGACCGACCGGTCATCGAGCCCGACCGCGTGATCATCTTGCCTGGTCGGAAGGCCATCGGAGCCGGTCGGGCGCGGCGCGGCCAGGTGCCGACGAGTCACGGCCGGGCGGTTCCCGGGCGCGGACTGTTCGACGATCCTCCCGTAGGACTCCCGCAGCGAGCCCCAGTGCTGGGCCGCCGCCGGCAACGCCCCGAGCACCTCCGCCAACGCCAACGGCACCAGCCCGAGCACCGGGGCCAGCAGCGGGTCGACGCCGGCCGCCGACGCCGTGCACGCCACGACCGCCATCCCCAGCGCCAGGTGCACGACACCGGTCGCCGCGCCGGCGCCGAACGCCTGCCGTCGCGCCAGCCGGGCGAGTTCGGCGTCGTCGGCGGCCAGCGACGCCCGCACCTTCCGGTCCGCCCGGAACGCGATGAGGTCCGGTGCGGCGGTGAGCAGCGTCAGCACGTCCTCCGACACCTGCCGCCGGCCACGGGCCAGGACGGTGCTCGCCCGGCGTTCCGCAGCCACCGCGACCAACGGCGCGAGCGTTCCGCCGACCAGCACCGCCAGCCCGAGCGCGACCCCGGCCCACGGCGAGATCAAGGCGAACAGCACCACCGCCGCCGCACCGACCCCGGCCGCGACCAGCGGTGGTTGCAGGACGCGCGGAACCAGGTCGCGCACGGTGTCCACGTCGTCCACCAGGCGGGTCAGCTCCGCGCGGCCCGGTCGCAGGCTGCGCCACAGCCGGACGCGCAGGTCCTCGGCGAACCGGAACGCCGCGTCGTGCGACACCAGGCGCTCCAGGTACCGGAACACGCCCTTGGCCAGCGCGAACGTCCGGACCCCGACCACCAGCACGGACAGCGTCAGGATCGGCGGCTGGGTGGCGGCCTTGGCGATCAGGTACGCGGCGAGCGCGGTCAGCGCGACCCCGCCGGCCGAGGCGGCAACCCCCAGTGCCGCCCCGGCCAGCATTCGGGTCGTCGGCCTCGGCGTCCGTGGTGGAGCCGTCCGGCCGACTTCGTGGTCCACGGACACCGCCGCGACAGCGGTGTCGGCTCGCCCGACGATCCGGTGCGTGGCCAGCAGCACGGTCGCGCCCCGGTCGGCGGCCCGCTGCACGGCGGCCATCACCTTGGCGGCGGTGGCCGGGTCCAGGTGGGCGGTGGGCTCGTCCAGCAGGAGGATCGTCGCCCCGTCCCGCACGCGGGTGAGCGCGCGGGCGATGGCGATCCGCTGGCGCTCCCCGGTGGACAGTTCGGCGATGGGCCGGTGCGCCAGCCGCTCGGCGGCGACCTCGGCCAGCACGTCGAGGTCCACCCGGCCGGTGGTCAGTTCCAGTTCGTCGGCGACGGTCCGGCCGGCGAACGCGGGCCGCTGCGGCACCCAGGCGATGGCGTCGCGGTCGACCACGACCTCGCCGCCGTCCGGCTCCACGAACCCGAGCAGCACGTCGAACAGGGTGGACTTGCCGGCTCCGCTGGGCGCGTCGAGCCGGTGCACCTCGCCGGGCCGCACGATGAAACCGACGCCGTCCGGGGCGTACCGGTCACGCCGCCGCACCCGCAGGTTGCGCACCTGGATACCGACGATCCTGCCGTCGATCGTCGACGGACCGACGATCGGCGCGCCAACTTCGCCCCCGGTTCGCCGACCGATCGTCAGCCGGCCGACGGTTCGCTCGTCAACGGACCGCCCGTCGACGATTCGCGCACCTACGGTCCGGCCGCCGATGGTTCGCGCACCCGCGGACGGACCGGGTTCCGGCACCTCGGCGACCCGCCGGACGGCCTCCATGCCGTCCTCGGACGCGTGGTGCGCCGCCCCGGCGGTGCGCAGCGGCAGGTAGCACTCGGGCGCGAGGATCAGCACGACCAGGCCGGTCAGCAGGGTCAGCTCGCCGGACACCAGCCGCAGGCCGATGCCCACCGCGATCAGCGCCACCGACAGCGACGCCGCGATCTCCAGCACCAGCGCCGACAGGAACGCCACCCGCAGCGTCCCCATCGTCGCCTCGCGGTACCGCTCGCCGACCTCCCGGACCGCCTTCGCCTGCGCCGCCGCCCGCCCGAACGCGGTCAGCACCGGCAGCGCCCGCACCAGCTCCGCGAGCCGGCCGGACAGCCGTTCCAACGCCGAGGCCGCCGCCGCGACCCGCGCCGAGGTGAACTTCCCGATCAGCACCGCGAACACCGGGATCAGCGGCAACGTCACCGCGATCAGCACGGCCGAGGTCGGATCGGTGAAGAAGATCCACGCACCCACCAGCACCGGCACGACCGCCGTCGTCACCAGGGCGGGCAGGTAGCGGGTGAAGTAGGCGTCCAGGGCGTCCAACCCCTTGGTCGCCAACGCGGTCAGCTCGGCCGGACCCCGCGACACGATCCACGCCGGACCCAGCCCCAGCGCCCGGTCGAGCACGGCGGCCCGCAGCTCTTCCTTCGCCCCGGCCGCCGCCCGCGCCGCGACCGTCTCCGTGGCCCAGGCCAGCACCGCCCGTGCGCACACCGCGAGGGCCAGCGACCACAACGACCCGCCGGCAACCAACGCGGACGCCAGCGCCACGGCCTGCCACACCAGTGCGCCCGCCGACAGCACCGCCAGCCCGCCACAAAGGGTCAACGCCCGGCGCGCCGAAGGTGAAAGAGCGGGTAGCGCGCCGAGCGGACCCCTCCCCGGCTTCTTGGCGGAAGGGGCTCCGGGGACGTTCACGAGACGACCGTAAGTCCGACCGACCTGTCCCGTTCAGGTACGACGGTCCCGTCCCCGGCAGGACCTAGGTCCCGCGCCGCCGTCCGCCATCAGGACGCGCGAAGAGGCCGGGTGGGGTCACCACCCGGCCTCCGACCCTGCTGCCGACTTCGCGTTCCCCTACGGAACGTGCACCGACGGGATGTGCCGGGTGCCGATGCGCTTGCGGAACACCCAGTAGGTCCACCCCTGGTAGGCCAGCACGGCAGGCGTGCCGAACGCCGCCACCCACGTCATCACGGTCAGCGTGTACGGGCTCGACGCCGCGTTCTCGATGGTGAGCGTAAAAGCGGGGTCCAAAGTGGACGGCAGGACGTTCGGGTACAGAGCGCCGAACAGCGCCACCACCGCACAGGCCACCGCGACACCCATCAACGCGAACGCCTGCCCCTCGCGCCGCAGGGCCAGCCGCGCGAAGGCACCGAACGCCGCCAGAGCCACGCCGATCGACGCCGCGTACGTCCACACCGACCCGAAGCGCAACTGCACCAACAGGAGCAGCACCACCAGCGGCGCCAGCGCGAACGGCGCGATCCGCAACGCCAACGCACGCGCCCGTTCCCGCACCTCACCCTCGGTCTTCAGCGACAGGAACACCGCGCCGTGCACGAGGGCGTACCCGGCGATCGCCAACGCCCCCAACAGGCTCTCCAGCGTGATCGACGCGAACGGCGACCCGACCCGGTCCCCGGCCGCGTCCAAGGGCAGCCCGAACACGTTGGTGGTCAACAGCAACCCGACACCCAGCGCCGCCACCCACGACCCGGTCACGATCACCGCGTCCCACACCCGGCGCCACCGCACCGAGTCCACCTTGCCCCGGTACTCGAACGCCACCCCGCGCCCGATCAGCGCCAGCAGGAACAGCACCAGCGGCAGGTAGACCGAGCTGAACAGCGAAGCGTACCAGCCGGGGAACGCCGCGAAGGTGGCACCGCCCGCGACCAGCAGCCACACCTCGTTGCCGTCCCACACCGGCCCGATCGTGTTGATCAGGACCCGGCGCTCGGTCTCGTCCCGGCCGAGCACCGGCAGCAGCATGCCGACGCCGAAGTCGAACCCCTCCAGGAACAGGTAGCCCAGCCACAGCAGGGCGATCACGCAGAACCAGAACGTGTCCACGACTCCCCCTCAGTACGCGAACGACAGGACGTCGTCGGCCTCGTCGCCGGACCCGGCCTTGGCGCCAGGCCCAGCCCCGTCACCTGACCCGACCCCGTCACCTGACCCGGCCCGGTCACCTGACCCGGCCCGGTCACCGGTCCCGGGCTCGCCACCCGACCCCGGACCGTCGCCGGACCCCGGACCGCCCGGGTCCGAACCCGGCAGCACGCCCGCGACACCGCCGCGGACGTACCGCCGGATCAGGAACACCTCGACACCGGCCAGCACCCCGTAGACCAGCGTCAAGGCGACCAACGACGTCAGCACCTCGCCCGGCGTCGAGTTCGACACGGCCCGCGCGGTGAACATCCACACCCCGTCGACGCCGGTCGGATTCGGCACCACCACGAACGGCTGCCGCCCCATCTCGGTGAAGATCCAGCCGAAGCTGTTGCCCAGGAACGGGGTCGCGATGCTCCCCAGCGCCAGCCACCTGAACCACCGCCCGCGCGGCGTCCGCCCGCCCCGGGTCAGCCACAGCACCAGCAGGCCCACGCCGGCCGAGATCGCGCCGAACCCGATCATCAGCCGGAACCCCCAGTAGGTGACCGGCAGCACCGGCACGTAGTCGATCGGCTTGCCCGACAGCTCGCCCAGCCGCTCGTCCACCGGGTAGTTGGTGCCGTACTTCTCCTGGTACATCGGCACGAGGTCGTCGATGCCCTTGACCTCGGTGCTGAAGTCGTTGTGCGCCAGGAACGACAGCAGCGCGGGCACGGTGATGCTCTTGACGTCCTCGCAGTCCGGCCGCGACACGTCGCCCACCGCGAACACCGAGAAGCTCGCCGGCGACTCGGTGTGGCACAGCGCTTCGGCGGCGGCCATCTTCATCGGCTGCTGCTCGAACATCAGCTTCCCCTGGAGGTCGCCGGTGATGGCCAGGCCGGTGAACGCCACCACGCCGACCCACGTGCCCAGCTTCACCGAGGACCGCCACACCGGTTCGTCGGCGTTCCCGCGCCACAGCTGCCACGCCGCGATGCCGACCAGGAAAGCGGCGGCCACCGCGAACGCGCCGAAGATCGTGTGCGGGAACGCGGCCAGCACGGTGTTGTTGGTCAGCACGGCCCAGATCGAGTTCAGCCGGGGCCTGCCGTCCACCAGCTCCACGCCCACCGGGTGCTGCATCCACGAGTTGGCGGCCAGGATGAAGTACGCGGACGCGATGCTGGCCAGCGAGAACGCCCACACGCAGGCCAGGTGCGCCTTGCGCGGCAGCCGGTCCCAGCCGAAGATCCACAGGCCGAGGAACGTCGACTCCACGAAGAACGCGACCAGGCCCTCCATCGCCAGCGGCGCACCGAACACGTCGCCGACGAAGCGCGAGTAGGCGCTCCACGTCATGCCGAACTGGAACTCCTGCACGATGCCGGTCACCACGCCCATGGCGAAGTTGATCAGCAGCAGCTTGCCCCAGAACTTGGTCATCGCCAGGTACTTGCGGTCACCCGTGCGCACCCAGGCCGTCTGCATCCCGGCGACCAGCAGCGACAGGCCGATCGTCAGCGGCACCATCAGGAAGTGGTAGACGGTGGTGATGCCGAACTGCCACCGCGCCAGGTCGAGGACGTCCACGACCACGACGCTAGGTCGGCGAGCCCGGCCCCGATCAGGTACGACGGTCCCGTCGGGCCCGGGACCAAGGTCCCCCGGTGCGGTCGGCATCACGTCGACCTGCACGGATGCGTCGACTACGATCGGTCGCGCCAGAGGGGAGTAGTTCCCGCGACCGCTGCTGTGCCGGGCGGTCCGGCGAGGTGATCGACATACTGGTCCGCCCAGCGCGGATCCGGTCCCTCACCCGTCTTCGGACGGGCGAACGAGACCTCCGGCCGGGCAGTGCATCACGCCCGGTCGGGGTCGTGCTGCCTCCGTCCGGGATCACGGACGTGGAGGTACCTCGTGGCAGCGGAGCTCATCGCCCTGGCAACCGCCTTCGGCATCATCTTCCTGGCCGAACTGCCGGACAAGACGATGGTCGCCACCCTCGTCCTGACCACCCGCTACCGGGCCTGGCCGGTGTTCGCCGGGGTCACCGCCGCGTTCGCGGTCCAGTGCGTGGTGGCGGCGACGTTCGGCGGCGTGCTGACCCTCCTGCCGGACCGCCTGGTGGCGGGCGTGGTCGCCGTGCTGTTCGGCGTCGGGGCGTTCCTGCTGCTGAAGGAGAGCTTCGCGGGTGACGACGAGGAGGACTCGGCCGGGTCGACGGCACCCGCGGTGTCGTTCCGGCGGGCGGCCCTGACGTCGTTCGGCGTGCTGTTCGCGGCCGAGTGGGGCGACGCCTCGCAGCTGGCCACCGCCGCGCTCTCCGCCCGCTACGGCGCTCCGGTGTTCGTCGGGCTGGGCGCGTTCCTGGCCCTGGTGACGGTCGCGGGGATCGCCGTGCTGGTGGGGCGCAGGATCGCCGGGCGCATACCGACCCACCTGATCCAGCGGGTCAGCGGCGTGATCTTCGCCGTGTTCGCCGTCTTCGCGGTGTGGCAGGCGGTGACGGGCTGACACCGGCGGCGGGCCGGACGTCGCAGCACCGGCCTGCGCGAGGCGTCTGCAGCCACCGGCCTGCGCGAGGCGTCGGCAGGCACCCGCCTGCGCGAGGCGTCGGGAACCACCGGCCGGTCCGGGGCGTCGGCGGCGGCTAGCGCAGGGCCTCAGCGACCTCCTGAGCCGCCCTCACGACCTGCGGCCCCACCACCTCACCGTCGAGCTTCTCCAGGGCCACCACGCCCACGCTGGCCCGCAAACCGGGCACGCCGCGCACCGGCGCGGCCACGCCGAACGCGCCCGGCTGGAGCTCACCGGTCGAATGCACCCACTGCCGCCCCTCCAGGGGCAGCCCGATCGCCTTCCCGGCCGCCCCGCGGTGCACGGGGTGGCGCGACCCGACCCGGTAGGCCACGTGGTAGGCCGTCCACGACGGCTCGACCACGGCGACGGCCTGCGCCTCGGTCCCGTCCGCGACGGTCAGGTGCGCGGTCGCCCCGACGTGCTCGGCCAGGACCCGCAGCGAGGGCTGCGCCGCCAGCCGCAACTGCGGCAGCACGTTGGAGGCCAGCCGCAGCACGCCCAGCCCCAGTCGCACCTTCGACCCCTCGCGCCGCACCAGCCCGCGCGACTGCAACGGCACCAGCAGCCGGTACACCGCGGCCCGGGACGCTCCGATGGCCGCGGCCAGCTCGCTGATCGACGGCGCCTCCGACTCGGCGTCGGCCACCGCCTGGAGCAGGGCCAGGCCCCGCTCCAGGGTCAGCGAGCTCTCCTTCGACCCGGCGGGCAGCGGGAGTCGGCCGCGCGGGTCAGGTCTGGCCACCGGCTGTTCCTACCTCTCCGTGTCGGCGGGTGCGACCGTGCCGACCACCTCGGCCAGGCCGACGAGTGAGCCGTGCTCCCCCGGCGCGGTCGCGGTGATGCGGACCGTGTCGCCGTCCTCGAGGAACGTCCGCTCCTCGCCGGCCACCCGCTGCGGCTCCTTGCCGCCCCAGCTCAGCTCCAGGAAGGAGCCGCGCTCGTCGCGGGAAGGGCCGGACACGGTGCCCGACGCGATCAGGTCGCCCGGCCGAACGGTAGCGCCGTTCGCCGACAGGTGCGCGAGTTGCTGCGCGAACGTCCACGACATCTCGCGGAACGGCGGCCGGGACACGACCTCGCCGTTCCACTCGACCTCGATCCGGACGTCCAGCCCCCACGGCCGCTCCTCGGCCAGGTAGGGCAGCACGGGGTTGCCCAGCGGCGGCGGGGCCACCCGGGCCACCGCGAACGCCTCCAGGGGCGTGATCCAGGCCGAGATCGACGTCGCGAACGACTTGCCCAGGAACGGCCCGAGCGGCTGGTACTCCCACGCCTGGATGTCGCGCGCCGACCAGTCGTTCACCAGTGCCACGCCGAACACGTGGTCCACCGCCTGCGACGGGGTCAGCCGGGACGCCACCGGCCCGCCGCACACGAAGCCCACCTCGGCCTCGATGTCGAGCCGGCCGGACGGTCCGAACACCGGCCCCTCGGAGGTCCGGCGCTGCCCGTGCGGGCGCACGACCGGCGTGCCGGAGACGACGACCGTGCCCGCGCGGCCGTGGTAGCCGATCGGGATGTGGGTCCAGTTCGGCAGCAGCGGCTCGCCGTCCGGGCGGAAGATGCGGCCGACGTTCTCCGCGTGGTGGCGCGACGAGTAGAAGTCCACGTAGTCGGCGACCTCGAACGGCAGCACCGCGCCGTCCAGCGCCACCAGCTCCGCCCCCCGCGGCGCCGCGGCGGCCGTCACGAGGTCCATCAGCCGGGCCCTGAGCTCGCTCCACGCGGGCCGTCCCGCCGCCAGCAGCGGGTTCAGCGTCGGCGTCGACACCAGGTCGGCCAGCCGGCCGAAGTGGTCCGCGATGGGGCGCAGCGGCAGCGCCCGGTCGCCCACCCGCACGGCGATACCGGACGGGAGCACGCCGTAGGGCAGGGTCTGCGGCCCGAAGGGCGCGTCGGCGCTGAACGCCGGGTCGTCGATCCAGGTCACAGCAGGCCCAGTTCTTCCAGGTCGGTGATGGGGTCGTCGAGCGAGCACGAGCCGTAGGAGGCGAACACCCCGCGCACGGCGTGCGCGGCCTGGTCGGACAGCCCGCCGGCTTCCGCCGACAGCGCCTCGGCGTCCGACGACGACAGCGCCTCGCGCACGTCACCGCCGGACAGGGCGCGGCCGGTGGCGACGAGCAGGTTCAGGAACCCGTGGTGGGTGAACCCGGTCTCGCCGTCGGTGTAGCGGACGGCGTGGTGGAGCCCGGCGGTGGCCTTGAACGCCACGCCGCCCGCCGCGACCACCGACAGGAAGTCGGCGACCTCGTCCACGCTCGGGAAGTTCTCCCTGGACAGGCCCCCGCAGCGCAGCTTGGGCCAGCTGCCGTGCTCGATGACCCGGCGGACGCCGTCCAGCCACTCGGGGGCGCCCCGGCGGGGCTCCACGACGCGGATCACGTCCTCGGGCACGAACTCGGAGACGCGTTCCAGCCACACCTCGTCCACGTCGGACGGGGCGGGCATCTCGACCATGCGCAGCGCGAGGAGCTCGCTGCGCGATTCGACGATCGACACCGCTTTGGGCACGCCGCCCAAGCCGGTGTCGATGACCAGCGAGAGGGCGATCGGCTTGACCGGCTTCACCTTGATCAACTCGGTGATCAGCTCGGCGAGACGTGACGCGGGACACAGGAAGAGTCCCACCGCACCAGCCCAGTCCCCGACGCGTGCGTCGAGGTGACCGCGAACCGCGTCGGGCATCGTCGCGTTGCCCGGTGGGAACAGCGCGGCGTCGTCGACGAGCCTCGCGAGCAGGGGCGGAGTGCCGCGTGGACCGGGCGCACGGAGTTCGAAGGCGCTTGACACGGCTGACACGCTAGTGGCGTACCGGTCAATGAACAAAGATGTCCGACTGTCGAACGCCCGGAGTGAAGGATGGCGTACTACCGCCAGGTGGGTGAGATCCCCCGAAAGCGCCACACGCAGTTCCGCACACCGGAGGGCGGGCTGTACGCGGAAGAGCTGATGGGCGTCGAGGGCTTCTCGGCCGATTCGGCGCTGCTCTACCACCGCCACCTGCCCACCGCGATCGTGAACGCGGAGACCGTCGAGGACACCCGCGGCACGCTCACGCCGAACCTCCCGCTGAAGCCGCGCGCCTTCAAGACACAGGATTTGACCTGGTCGGGTGACGTGGACGCGGTGACCGGACGGCGGCGCCTGTTCGGCAACGCGGACGTGACGATCGGCTTCGTCACCGCGAACGCACCCAGCCCGCTGTACCGCAACGCCGCCGGCGACGAGCTGCTCTACGTGCAGACCGGCGAAGGGGTCGTGGAGACCATCTACGGGGCTCTGACGGTCGGCGAGGGCGACTACGTAGTGCTACCGACGTCGTGCACGTACCGCGTGGTGCCGAACAAGCCGATGAACATCCTCGTCCTGGAGGCCACCGGACACATCGGGCCCCCGAAGCGGTACCTGTCGGCCAAGGGCCAGTTCCTGGAGCACTCGCCGTACTGCGAACGCGACATCCGCGGCCCGTCGGAGCCGCTGCTGGTCGACGGCGAGGACGTCGAGGTCCTCGTGCGGCACCGCGCGGGCCTGACGAAGTTCACCTACGCCGACCACCCGTTCGACGTGGTGGGCTGGGACGGCTGCCTGTACCCGTGGGTGTTCCACATCCGCGACTTCGAGCCCATCACCGGCCGCGTGCACCAGCCGCCGCCGGTGCACCAGACGTTCGAGGGCCCCAACTTCGTGGTGTGCTCGTTCATGCCGCGCAAGGTCGACTACCACCCGCTGGCCGTCCCGGTGCCGTACAACCACGCCAACGTCGACTCCGACGAGCTGATGTTCTACGTCGGCGGCAACTACGAGGCGCGCAAGGGCTCCGGGATCGGCGTCGGGTCGCTGTCGCTGCACCCCTCGGGCTGCACGCACGGCCCGCAGCCGGGCGCGGTGGAGGCGTCGCTGGGCGCGGACTTCTTCGACGAGACGGCCGTGATGGTCGACACGTTCCGCCCGCTGGACCTGGGCGAGGCGGCGCTGGCCGCGGAGGACCGCGGGTACGCCTGGTCCTGGGCGCGCCGGGGCCCCGACCTGGGGTGATCGACTCTTTGTCGGTGGTCGCCGCTACCTTCGGCAACCATGGACGCACAAGCGGTTCTGGCACTGGCCCCGGACAGCCAGGTGGCGAGCAGCGCCACCCGGCTGGCGGGGTCGTCCGGCTGGACCGGGTCCGGCCGCAGTGCCGAGGCCCTGTGGGGGCTGTGCAAGGGCAGCGGCCGGAACCCCTACCGGGTGTGCGTCGACCTGACCGACCGGGCGACGAAGTGCTCGTGCCCGTCCCGCAAGTTCCCCTGCAAGCACGCGCTGGCGCTGCAACTGCGTGACGCCCGGGAGCCGTTCGCCCCGGCGGAGCCGCCCGACTGGGTGGCCGAGTGGCTGGCGCGCCGGCAGCAGGCCGTGACACCGGTCGACACGTCCCCGGAGGCCGAGGAGCGGCGCGCCCGCGCCAAGGAGAAGACCGCCCGCAACCGGGCCGAGGCGGTGCGCGGCGGCGTGGCCGGGCTGGGCGACTGGCTGGCCGACGTGGCGGGCGCGGGCATCGCGGGCCTGCCGTCGCGGGACGCGGCCTGGTGGCACGCCATCGGGGCGCGCATGGTGGACGCGCAGGCGAAGGGCCTGGCGTCGGCGGTGGACGGGCTGCGCTCGGCGGTCGCCGCGGGTGGTCCGGAGTGGGCGCACGAGGCGGCCGACCGGCTGGGCGGGATGCACCTGCTGGTGCGGCTGGCGGACACGCCCTCGGAGGTGGTGCGGCGGCGGCTCGGGTTCGCCGTCGCGGAGGATGACGTGCGGGCCGGCGAGGGCTGGTCGGACCGCTGGCTGCCGCTGCTGCGGCTGGAGTCCGACGACGGTCTGGTGCGCACCGTCCGGCAGTGGGTGTGGGGCCGCGCGCACGGCTGGGTCACCGCGATCCGGCACGCGGGCGGCGGTGCGCGCCCGGTCCCGGTGCTGCCGCACGGGGTGGAGGTGCAGGGGGTGCTGCACCCGTACCCCGGTTCCGCGCCCCGGCGGGTGGCGCTGGGCGAGGTGGAGGCCGAACGCCCGGCTTCGCCGGTGCCGGCGCCCGCGGACTGGCGGGCGGCGTTGGCGGGGCTGGAGGAGTACCTGGTCGCCGATCCGTGGCTGCGCCTGCACCCGCTGGGGTGCGCCGGGGTGCGGTTGACCGCCGACGCGAAGCACCTGCTCGACGTGTCCGGCCGGGGGTTGCCGGTACGGGGTGACCTCGCGCTCGACCAGGCCATCGCGGTGACCGGCGGCGAGCCGTTCGACGCCTGGGGGCTGTGGAACGGCCGCGAACTGCGCCTGGGCGCGGTCGCCGAGCCCGGCCGGGCTCCGGAGGTGCTGGGATGAACGCCGCGCCGCCGACCGGCCACCCGACCGCCGCACCCGCGACCGCACCGGAGGTGGCGCGATGAGCACCGAGACGCCCGCCGACCGGACGGCGGACACCCGAACGCCCGCCGACCACGTGATGAGCACCCGAACGCCCGTCGAAGGCGCGGCGAACACCGAAACGTCCACCGACCGCCCGACGAACACCCGAACGTCCACCGACCGCCCGGCGCACACCCGAACGTCCACCGACCGCGCGATGAACACCCGAACGTCCACAAGCGGCGCGGCGAACACCGAAACGCCTCCAGCCGGCACCGCGAGCACCAAGGCCGCCTGGGACGAGACCGTGCAGGCCCTGCTGCTCGGCGCGCACCGGGCGGGCACCACGCCGACCGAGCTGCTGGACCGCTGTGCCGCCCTCGGCGTGGCCGCCCACGGCGCCCGGCTGCCACCCGTGGTCGACACCCCGCCGCTGCCCGCCGCGCCCGCCTCCGCGGACCGGGTGGCCGACCGACCGGCGCGGGCCGTGCTGGCGCAGATCCTGGCCCTGGACGACCAGATCCTGCTCACCGAGTGGTGCGGCACGGCCGCCGGCGCGGGGGTGGTCGCCGCCGCCGGGGAGCTGCCCACCCTGCTCGGCCTGGCCACCGCCCACCCCGGTCTGCGCCAAGCCGTCGCGAAGGTCCTCGGCACCCGTGGCCGCTGGCTGGCCTCCGTGCGCCCCGGCTGGTCGTGGGCGACCGACGCCTCCCCCACCGACGAGGTGGACCTGCTGGAAGCCCTCGACCTCCCCGGCGCGGCCAGGCTCACCGCGCTGCGCCGGGCCAGGATCGCGGACCCGGACGGCACCCGGGAGTTCCTCGCCGCGCAGTTCGGCGCCCAGCGCCGCGCCACCGACCGGCAAGCCCTGGTCGGCGCCCTCGAAGCGCGCCTGTCCGCCGCCGACGAACCGCTGCTGGAACAAGCCCTGGACGACCGCGCGATCGGCGTCCACGACGAGGCCCTGCGCCTGCTGCGCGCGCTGCCGACCTCCCGCCTCGCCGAACGGGCCGCCGAACGCCTGCACCGCGGCCTGTGGCTGACCGCGGACGGCTTCGACGTGCAGAGCGACGAGCTGTGGTCCGAGCCGGAACCGGAGCCGGACGAGGCCCGCGACCTGCTGCGCGACGGCTCGGAAACCGGCGTGGCCGGTCGGCTGCGCGGCGCGGCGGCCAGTGTGCCGCCCAGCCACTGGACGAACCGGCTGGACACCGACGACCGGGGCGCGGCGGGCGAGTTGGAACGGGGCCCGTGGGCCGCCGCCCTGCTGCGGGGTGTCGCGCAGCGGCTGCGGCTGGCCGTGGACGCCGCGCCGTGGGCGGTGGCCGCGACCCGGACGCTGACCGGCATGGAGCAGCTGGAGATGCTGGCCACGCTGCCGCCGGAGCTGGCCGCGCGGACCATCGCCGAGGTCTCCCGGAACTGGAACTACGACCTGCTCGACCACGCCTGCTCGCAGCTGCCCGCGCCGTGGTCCGCGCGGGCCACGGAGGACCTGCTGGACCGCTACGCGCGGACCCGCGACCCGAGGTGGCGGGCGGGCCGGCCGCCGGCCGTGCTGCTGGTGCGCGGCGACGCCGAGGTGCTGGGCGCGCACTGGGCCCGGATCACCGAGCGGTGGCCCGAGCGCACCTCCGACCTGGACGTGCTCCGCCTGCGGATGCAGCTCCGCGACGCCTTCACCCCCCGACCGGAAGGACCCCGATGACCACCGAGACCGTGCTGCGCCCCGCCGCGGAGCAGCAGTACGCCGCCGAGCTGGACGCGCTGGCGAAGGCGGACGACCGGCCGCGTCCGCCGCGCTGGCGCATGTCGCCGCAGGCGGTGGTCCGGTACGTGCTGGGCGGCACCCTGCCGGACGGCACCGTGATCAGCCCGAAGTACGTGGGCGACCGCCGGCTGGTGGAGATCGCCGTCGGCACCCTGGTGACCGACCGGGCGCTGCTGCTGGTGGGCGTGCCGGGCACCGCGAAGTCGTGGCTGTCGGAGCACATCGCGGCGGCGGTGAGCGGCGACTCGACCCGGGTCGTCCAGGGCACGGCGGGCACCGGGGAGGACGCGGTCCGCTACGGCTGGAACTACGCCCGGCTCATCGCGGAGGGCCCGAGCGAGGCGGCGATCGTGCCGAGCCCGGTGATGACCGCGATGCGGCTGGGCGCGGTGGCGCGCATCGAGGAGCTGACCCGGATGCCCGCCGAGGTGCAGGACTCGTTCATCACGATCCTGTCCGAGAAGACGCTGCCGGTGCCGGAGCTGGGCATCCAGGTGCAGGCGGTGCCGGGCTTCACGGTCATCGCGACCGCCAACGACCGCGACCGGGGCGTCAACCAGATGTCGTCCGCGCTGGCCCGCCGGTTCAACACGGTCGTGCTGCCGCCGCCCGCCAGCGAGGACGACGAGGTGCGGATCGTCTCCGCCCGCGCCGCGCAGCTGGGTCGGGCGCTGGAGCTGCCCGCCGAGCCGCCCGCGCTGGAGGAGGTGCGCCGCGTGGTGCGGATCTTCCGCGAGCTGCGCAACGGGTCCACAGTGGACGGACGAACCCAGCTCAAGCGCCCCAGCGGCAGCCTGTCCACCGCCGAGGCGATCTCGGTGGTCACCAGCGGCATGGCGTTGGCCGGGCACTTCGGCGACGGCACCATCACCGCGGACGAACTGGCGTCCGGCCTGCTCGGCGCGGTCGTGAAGGACCGGGTGTCGGACACCGCCGCGTGGCAGGAGTACCTGGAAGCCGTGGTGAAGGAACGCGCCGACTGGCGTGACCTCTACCGGGCGTGCCAGGACCGCTGATGGCCAAGGACCTGCCCGAGCGGGTGACGCTGCTCGGCATCCGACACCACGGCCCCGGCTCGGCCCGGATGGTCGAGGCCGCCCTGGAGCGCACCGAGCCGGAGATCGTGCTCATCGAGGGCCCGCCGGAGGGTGACGCGCTGCTCGGCCACGTCCCGGACCTGACCCCGCCGGTGGCGCTGCTGCTGCACGACGAGGCGGAGCCCGCGAGCGCGGCGTTCTGGCCGTTCGCCGCGTTCTCCCCGGAGTGGCGGGCGATGGTGTGGGCGAACGCCCGCGGCGTGCCGGTGCGGTTCTTCGACCTGGCCGCCGCCGCGTCCCTGGCCGAGGAGCCGTCCGGGGCCCGCAAGGCGTCGCTGGACCCGCTGGGCACGCTCGCCGAGGCGGCCGGCTTCGACGACCCGGAGCGCTGGTGGGAGGACGTGGTCGAGCACCACACCGACCCGGCGGACCTGGCCGAGGCGGTCGCGGAGGCGATGACCGCGCTGCGCGAGGAGTTCGCCGACGAGGTGGACGACCGCACCCTGCGCCGCGAGGCCGCGATGCGCCAGAACCTGCGGCAGGCCTTGAAGGACACCGACGGCCCGGTCGCGGTCGTCTGCGGGGCGTGGCACGTGCCCGCGCTGCGCACGCTGCCGCCCGCGTCGACCGACGCGGCGATGCTCAAAGGCCTGCCGAAGAAGAAGGTCTCCGGCACCTGGGTTCCGTGGAGCCACGGCAAGCTGGCCACCGCGTCCGGCTACGGCGCGGGCATCGACTCGCCCGGCTGGTACGCGCACCTGTGGGAGTGCGCCCCCCGAGGCGACACGGTGGCCCGTTGGTTCGCCCGCGCCTGCACCGTGCTGCGCGCCGAGGACCTGCCGGCGTCCACCGCGAGCGCCGTGGAGGCCGTGCGGCTGGCCGACACGCTGGCCGCCCTGCGCGGTCGGCCGTCGCCGGGGCTGTCGGAGGTCATGGAGGCCGCGAAAGCGGTGCTGTGCAACGGCGACCAGGTGCCGCTGGACCTGATCCACGACCGGCTCGTGGTCGGCGAACGGCTCGGCGAGGTCGGCGCGGACGTCCCCACGTCCCCGCTGGCCGCCGACCTCGACCGCCTCACCAGACGCCTGCGCCTGCCCCTGAACGCGACCCCGAAGCAGATCCGGCTGGACCTCCGCAAGGACACCGACCGCGAGCGCTCGAAACTGCTGCGCCGGCTGGAGGTCCTGGACGTGCCCTGGGGCACCCCGGACACCACCAGGACCCTCGGCACGTTCGCCGAGGCCTGGCAGCTGCACTGGAAACCGGAGTTCGCGGTGGCCCTGGCCACCGCCGCCCGGCACGGCACGACGGTGGCGGCGGCGGCCGACCAGGTGCTGACCGGCCGGGCGGCCGACGCGACCCGCGTGGTCGACGCCGCGGAAACCCTGAGCCGGTCCGTCGGCTGCGAGATCCCCACCGCCGTCACGGCGGCCCGCACCGCCCTGGACCGCTGCGCGGCGGCGGCGACGGACGCGCTGGAACTCCTCGCGGCGCTACCCGACCTGGCGACGACCGTCCGCTACGGCTCGGTCCGCGGCACCGACCCGGAACTCCTGCGGGTGGCGCTGCACGGCCTGCTCGCACGGGGCGCGGTGGGCCTGCCCCTGGCGTGCCGGGGCGTGGACGACGACACGGCGGAACGCGCCATCGCCGCCGTGGACGGTGCCGACGACGCCGTGCGCCTGGCGGCCGACGACGACCACAGGGACACCTGGCGGCAAGCCCTCCGGTCGCTGGTGGCCATGCCCGACGCCCACGGCCTGCCGACCGGCCGGGCGACCAGGCTGCTCTGGGAGTCCGGTGCGCTCGACTCCGACGCCGTGGCGGCCAGGCTGCACCGGGCGGTCTCCCTGGCGGCCGGCGCGACCGCTTTCGTGGCCGGCTTCCTGCGGGGCTCGGCCGCCCTGCTCACCGCCGACCCGAGGCTGTTCGGCGTGGTCGACGACTGGCTGTCCGGCCTGACCACCGCGGACTTCGAGGCCGCCCTGCCCCTGCTGCGCCGGGCCGTCGCCGAGTTCAGCCCCGCCGAACGCCGGATGCTCGGCGACCGGGTGAAGGGCTCCACCAGGGGCGCCACGGCCACCGCCGCCGACTGGGACGAAGCCCTCGCCACCCGGCTGGCCACCCACGTCCGCTCTCTGCTCGCCGAAGCCGCCCCATGACCGTCGCCACGACCCGCCCAGACCGCGCCCCCACCGGCCTCACCCCCACCGGCCTCACCCCCACCGGCCTCACCCCCACCGGCGGCGCTCCCACCGGCAGCGCTCCCACCGAACCCACCTCTACCTGCCACACGCCCACCGACCGGGCTCCTACCGGACCCACCCCCACCGGACCCACCCTCACCGGCCGCACACCCGACCGACCCCACTCCCGCCGACCCCGCTCCCGCCGGCCGCACAGGCCGCCGACCCCGCCCGCCACCGACCTCGCACGCCCCGAGGAGACGCCGTGACCGAAGACCTCGAACGCCTGCGCCGGTGGCGGCTCCTGCTCGGCGGCGCGGCGGGCGACCTCGGCGCGCTCGGCGAGGACGACCGCCGCCGCGACTCCGCCCTCACCGGGCTCTACGGCGGCGGCGCGACCACCGACGCCCCGGACACCGGGGGCAAGCGCAGCGCGGGCCTCGGCGGCTCGTCCCCGGTCCTGCACCGCTGGCTCGGCGACATCCGCACCTACTTCCCGGCCTCGGTCGTCCAGGTCATGCAACGCGACGCCGTGGACCGCCTGGGGCTGCGCCAACTGCTCCTGGAACCCGAGCTGCTGGCCGGGGTCGAGCCCGACGTCAGCCTGGTCGGCACGCTGGTCTCGCTGTCCTCCGCCATCCCGGCCCGGACCAGGGAGACGGCCCGCGCCGTGGTCCGCAAGGTCGTGGAGGACATCGAGCGCAAGCTCGCCGACCGCCTGCTGGCCGCCGTCCACGGCGCCGTCGACCACTCCAAGCGCACCAGCCGCCCCCGCCTGACCGACGTCGACTGGTCGCGCACGATCCGGGCCAACCTGCGGCACTACCAGCCGGACCAGCGCACGGTCGTCGTGCAGAACCTGGTCGGCAACACCCGGCGCAGCCGGTCCGCCGCGCTCAAGGACGTGATCCTGCTGGTCGACCAGTCCGGGTCGATGGCCGAGTCGGTCGTCTACTCGGCGGTGCTGGGCGCGAGCCTCGCGTCGCTGCGCGCGATCGACACCAGGCTGGTCGTCTTCGACACCGAGGTGGTCGACCTGACCGACGACCTGAAGGACCCGGTGGACCTGCTGTTCTCCACCCAGCTCGGCGGCGGCACCGACATCAACCGCGCGGTCGCGTACGGGCAGTCGCTGGTGCGGCGACCGACGGACACGGTGATGGTGCTGATCAGCGACCTGTTCGAGGGCGGTGTGGCGCGCGAGCTGGAACGCCGGGTGCGGGAGCTGGTGCAGAGCGGCGTCACGGTCGTGGTGCTGCTCGCCCTGTCGGACAGCGGTACGCCCGCCTACGACCACGAACTGGCGGCGAAGCTGTCCGACCTGGGCGCGCCCGCGTTCGCCTGCACCCCGGACCGCTTCCCGGACCTGCTGGCCACCGCGCTGCGCAAGGAGGACGTGGCGGCCTGGGCGGAGCGGAACGACATCCCGGTCGGCCGCTGACCACCGTGTCGCCGGTGGAGCCCGGGGAGCGCTAGCGGATGACGACCCGGCCGAGGGTCAGGAACGGGGTGTCGCGGGTCAGCACGGCGGTCCGGCCGCGGTCGTCCGGGCCGGCCAGCCACAGCCGTCCGGTGCGGCGCACCTGTTCGCGGACGCGTTCGGGCATCTCGGGCAGCCGCAGGAACGTCCGGTCCGAACCGGCGGTCTCCAGGTACGCCTGCCGCCCCACCCGTGCCCGGCCGGGCACGAACGAGACCGCGACCTGGTGCCACTGGAACCGGTCGGCGAGCCGGCGCACGACGTGGCGGCTGAAGAAGTGCCGGAGGCCGGGCACCGCGAACTCGATGCACAGCGGGGTCAGCACGAACACCCAGCGGGAGCCGATCCACAGCGACACGAGCCACAGCACGACGAACGACAGCAGCGCGAGCCCGATGAACCCCACCGCGCGCTGATCCGCGCGGGTCAGGCACCGCTTCGTCCACTCCTCGCCCACCACTGCTCCCACCAAACCAGAGATACCCGTCAACGGCCCGGTTTGCCGAAAAGATGATCATCAAAACCGCCGAGACGAAACTCACCACCCGAAGTCACCCGAAGTCACCCGAAAGCACCCCTGAGACACCCCTGGAGGCACCGGCCGCGCTCACCGCCGGCGCACCCGCGCGGGGAACAGCCGGGGCACCCCCCGGAACGTCACGACGGTGTTGCCCTCCCGGTCCGGCGCCACCAGCCACGCCCGCCGGTGCCTGCTGATCCGGCCGCGGGCCAGCGGTCCGGCGCTGACGTCCAGCACCACCGGCCGGGGGCCGTGCACGACCAGCAGGCCGTTGCGCCAGTGCACCCGCACGTACTGCCAGGTGCGGTCGGCCATCACGCGGGCGAGCGGTTGTCGTCGGGTCAGCGCCAGGCCGAGCACCACGACCGAGAACATCAGCAGCGTCACCGGCAGGTCGGACGACACCTCGGCGACCAGCACCAGCACCAACTGCCCGACGAACGCGAGCACGCCGAGGACGACCCAGCAGAACGCCCGGCGACTTGCGATCTCCAGGCAGTGCCGGGTCCACCGGTCATCGAGCGCCGCACCTTCGGTGGACGGCTTGTTCGGCACGACCACGGCCACCTCCGCCAAGGCGGTGCCCAGGCTAGGGCCATGAGACCCTTCCCGTCAGCGGGCAACCACGAAGTGGCGGACGATCCCGCGGCGATCCGCCGACCGAGGGACTACCGCGCACGCCCGACTCCAAGTTAGGCTGCCCTAAGTCTGGAGGTGAGCGGTGACCGAGAACCGTCGACCGCCCGCCCCGCACCCGGCGGAGCGAGCGCGCACCATCGCCGCCAGGGGTGGGCGCGCGGCCCTGTTGCCGTCGGACGGCACGGACAACCGGGTGGTCCCGGTGCTGCACCACGTGCACGCCCGCGGCGACGCCACGCTCCTGCTGCCCGACGACCACCCCCTCACCGAGGCGGCGCGGGGCACCGAGATCACCGCCATGCTGGAGATCGCCGACCACGCGGCCGTGCAGCTGCGCGAGCCGGTGCGCGGACTGCTCTGGATCACCGGCTGGCTGCGCACGCTGGACCCGCAAGAGGCCCGCACGGCGAGCCTGGACGTGGCCGACGAACGCCCCGACCCGCGTCTGCTGGACGTCGGCCACGGCGCGTCCGTGCTCCGGCTCAGCCCGGCCTCGCTGGTGGTCGCGGACGCCGAGGGCACCACGTCGCTGCGCCCGGAGCTGTTCGCGCAGGCCGACCCGGACCCGTTCCACCGGCACGAGGACCACTGGCTGCGGCACCTGGAGCTGTCCCACCGCGACGTCGTCGGCCTGCTCGGCAGGCACCTGCCGGACGAGCTGCGCGGCGGGCACGTCCGGCCGCTGGGCCTGGACCGGTTCGGGCTGCGGCTGCGGGTGGAGACCGACGCCGAGGACCACGACGTGCGGATCGCGTTCTCCCAGCCGGTCGCGACGTCGAACGAACTGGCCGGCGAGCTGCGCAGGCTGATGGGCTGCCCGTTCCTGGCACAGCGCGGCTAACCTGCCCGGGTGATCGAGGAACGCGCCGAACGCCGCGGCTACCAGGTCGAGATCCTGCTGGTCTTCGCGGTCACGCTCGGCCTGTCCGGCCTGCGCAGCCTGGTGCGGCTGCTGGACAGCCTGCTCCAGCCGAAGCCGCTGAACCAGCAGTCGGTGGCGATCAACGTGCCGCAGGCGCGGTTCGACCTGCTGGACCTGATCGCGCAGCTGCTGAGCGTGGTGCAGCTGGCCGCGTGGGGCGGGCTCGGCCTGTACCTGCTGTGGCGCAGCGGCATCCGGCTCAAGGCCCTGGGGCTGGACCGGACCAGGGTCGGGCCGGACGCGCTGGGCAGCCTCGGCCTGGCGGCCGTCATCGGCATCCCCGGGCTGGTCTTCTACCTGATCGCCTGGAAGCTGGGCTTCAACCTCGCCGTGCAGCCGTCCACCCTGGACGAGTCGTGGTGGCGCAGCGTGGTGCTCGTGCTGTCGGCGGCGGGCAACGCGTGGGCCGAGGAAGTGCTGGTCGTCGGCTTCCTCATCACGCGCCTGAAGCAGCTCGGGTGGCGCGACAACACCGCGCTGCTGGCCAGTGCGGTGCTGCGCGGCTCGTACCACCTGTACCAGGGCTTCGGCGGGTTCGTCGGCAACGTCGTCATGGGCCTGGTGTTCGGCAAGGTGTGGCAGCGCACCAACCGGCTGTGGGTCCTGATCGTCGCGCACACCCTGCTCGACGTGGTGGCCTTCGTCGGCTACACGCTGTTGCGGGGAACCGTGTCGTGGCTGCCGTGACGACACCCTTTCGGGGTATTCCACCTCCGCCGTCAGGCTGACGCGCGAGTGGAGCGGCCCTTGCCAGCATGAGCCCTGCCGCCACCGGCAAGGAGGGGACTTTCCTGTGTCCACACTGCTCAAACGCGCGTTCGGCCTGACCGCCGGCATCGCGATCGCCGCGACCCTGCTCGCCCCACCGGCCTCCGCCCAGACCGCGACCGGGGCGGGCGCGGAGCTCGGCATACCGCCACTGAGCGGCCGTTATCCGGTCGGCACCATCGACCTGCACCTGGTGGACACCCGCCAGGACCCGTGGCACCCCGCCGACAAGCGCGAGCTGATGGTCACCGTCAGCTACCCCGCACACCGCAACGGGGACCGCGCCACCTGGATGACACCGGGCGTCCGCAGCGTGATCGACGCCCTCGCGACCGGCCCGTACCTGCTGGACCTGCCACCCGGCTCGGTCGACTGGGGCTCGGCCGAGCGGCGGGCCCGCGCCGGTGCCGGCGTCGACCGCTCGCGCGGCGACTGGCCGGTCGTGCTGTTCTCGCACGGCTTCGGCGGGGCCAGGGAGCTCAACGTCGCCCTGACCGACGACCTGGCCGGCCGGGGTTACGTCGTCGCGTCGATCTCGCACACCCACGAGGCGGCGGGCGTCGAGTTCCCGGACGGGCGCGTCCTCACCGGCAGCGTCGACCAGGAGGACCCGGCGGCCCGCAAGACCGCGATCGACACCCGCGTGGCGGACAGCCGGTTCGTGCTGGACCAGCTGACCAGGCTGGACCGGGGCGACAACCCGGACGCCGAGCGCGACCCGCTGCCGCGCGGCCTGGCGGGCTCGCTGGACCTGTCGAAGGTCGGCATGTTCGGCCACTCGTACGGCGGCTACACGGCGGGCGAGACGATGTACCACGACCGCCGCGTCGACGCGGGCATCAACATCGACGGCTCGATGGCCTGGGGCGAGGACGGCGAGGTCGTGAAGCACGGCCTGGACCGGCCGTTCATGCTGGTGGGCGGCGACTTCGTGGACCCGGGGACCGGCAAGGTCATCGTGCACTCGCACACCGAGACCGAGTTCGACCCGACCTGGTACCGGTTCTGGCAGAACCAGCGCGGCTGGAAGCGCGACCTGCACTTCGACCGCAGCACCCACTACAGCTTCACCGACCTCCAGTTCGTCGCGCCGCAGCTGGCCCCCATCCTCAAGCCCGGTAAGAAGGAGGAGCTGGTCGGCGCGATCGACGCGAACCGCTCGCTGGCCGCGCAGCACGACTACTTCGCGGACTTCTTCGACCTGCACTTGAAGCGCCGCAACGGCTACCTGTTCGACCACGGCCCGGCGTGCCACCCGGACACGAGGTTCATCGCCTGACCTGCGGTCCGCCTATGGTGGACGCATGTTGACTCTCGCCGACGAACTGGCCCTGTTGGCCTACGACGACGACGGCACCCGCCGGCTCGGCCAGCCCTCCCTGGGCTACGGCCTGGCCGGCGCGGTGCTGGTCGAACTCGCCATCGCGGGCCGGGTCGACGTGGTCGACAAGCGGGTGGCAGCGCTGAGCACCGCCCCGATCGGACACCCGGCCCTGGACGAGGCGCTGACCCGGATCGCCGACGACAAGCTGCGCAAACCCCAGTACTGGGTGGAGAAGCTCGCCAAGGGACTCACCGACCAGGTGCTGGACGGCCTGGCCGAGGCCGGCGTCCTGCGCCGCGAGCAGGACCGGGTCCTCTGGGTCATCCCGCGCACCCGCTTCCCGTCGCCGGGTGGCGTGGAACCGCCGCTGGAGACCGAGGTGCGCCAACGGCTGACCGCCGCCGTCGCCACCGACGACCCGGTCGACCCCCGCACGGCAGCCCTCTGCGGCCTGATCAAAGCCGTCCAGTTCGACCGCAAGGTCTTCACCGACCTGCCCCGCGACCGGGTCAAGGCCCGGCTGAAGGCCATCACCGAGGGCGACTGGGCGTCCGACGCCACCCGCAAGGCGATCGAACAGGTCCAGGCCGCCCTCACGGCGGTCATGGTCGCGGTGGTCGTCCCGGCCGCGACCAGCTAGCGCCTCAGGCCACCAGCAGGAACCGGGCCGCGGTGCGCGCGGCGGCCGCCACCACGGCTCGCGCCGTGCCGACGGAGTCGATCAGCGACGGGTCCAGTTCGTGCACCTCCACCGCCGCGTTCTCGGCGATCCGCCGCGACGGCTCGGCCAACGCGCCGGCCAACGCCCGCCACCCCGCGACCTCGGTCGGCGGCCCTCCCGCCTCGGCCGCCAACCGCTCCCCGAGCGCCCGCAACCCCATGCCGCCGCCGCGCAACACCCCGTCGTGCGCGGCACTGCGCACCGACCGCACAGCCCGGTCGATCCGCAGGACGTCCTCCGCACCGGCCCGGATGCGCGCCGCCGCGTCACCTCCGACGATCGCGGTGTCCGGTCCGAGGGCCAACGGCCAGCTGCCCACCACGGTGGTGTCCCGTTCGGTCGCCACCACCTTGGCCGCGTGCCCGAACGCCTTCGAGTCCGCCGCCAGTACCAGGTCGGCGTCCAGCACCAGGCCGCCGACCACGGCCTGCAATCGCGACAGCGTGGCGTTCTCCGCGATCACCACAAGGGCTTCACCGCGCCGCAGCAGCGCCGACAGGAGCACGTCCGACAACGACTCGCACACCACCAGCAGGGGACCGCGCTCGCTCTTGGCCACCAAGGACAGCGCCTGGTCGGTGAGCCCACCGGAGAACAGCAGGACGTGGGCGTCAGCCAACACCGCCGCACGCCGACCGACGTCCGTCACGAACAGCGCGGAGGCGTACCCCCGGTCGAACCGGAGCCCTCGGGTGATCTCGTAGTCGATCGCCGGCCGGATGCCCTCCTCCACCAGCACCGCGCCCTGCCGCCCGGTCACCCCGACCACGTGCTCGACCATGCCCCCGATGTACGGACTGCCCGACGCGGCGGACGCCAGCCGCGCCACGTCGGCCGTGCCCAGCGGCACCGCCATGCCGTCGAGCAGGTCGTCCGTCCGAGCAGCCGCCGCCCGCACGCCGCGCAGCAGCCGGACGGGGTTGTGCCCGTCCCGCATGGCCTCGATGAGCCGCCCGATCGCACCCTGCGCCACGGCCACCGCCGAAGCCCCGCCGTCCCCGCAGGCCAGGTGCACCTCCGAAATCAGCTCCCGCACGTAGGAAGCGCCCAACGCGTCCCGCGGGTCGTCGGGCTGGAAGGCCGCGGCGATCGCGGCGGCGTCGGCCAACTCCACCGGCCGGCCGTCCACGAACACGACGGACCGCCGCCCCAACGGCCCCAACGTCCGGCACACCGGCTCGGCCGCCGCCCGGAAACCCCGCGCCACCAGCAGCTGCCCGGACGTGTACGACGCCGAGCGCCGCACCGCGGAAGGCACGGACCCGCCGGCGCGGGCGACCCGCAACGGAGGTCCGGCGGACTGCGCGAAGAACTGCGGCGTCTGGTCGGACCGCCGGCCGCGCACCTCCCGGTACGCGTACGAGAACAGCTCGTTGACGTCGATCCACCCGTCGCCGTCGAGATCGGCCGCCCCGCTGGACAGCCCTTCGATCACCACGTCGGTGAACAGCGAAGCCCGCGGGGCCTCCAACGACAGCGTGTCCTCTTCGAACGCGTACTCGTAGGCGTTGGACGCGGTCAGCACCACGTACCCCTCGCCACCGTCGTCCAGCACGGCGGAGGACGCGTCCTTGAACCCCTCGACGTAGGCCCCGCTGAAGCAGCAGTCCAGCACCAGGATCCGCCCCGCCGCCCGGCAGTCCTCCAACTGCTCGTTGAGGAACGTCCGGGGGATCGCCGTCCCGGCGGGCCGGTCCTGCACGGTGTTCGCCGCCGCGAAGTACAGCCGCCGCGCCGCCGTGGTCAGCCCGTGGCACGAGAAGTAGAGCAGCACGAGGTCGTCCGGTGCCCGCGACGCCAGGACGTCCTCCACGGCCCGCCGGATCTCGTGGTCGGCGGCGTCCCGCAGCACCTTCACCCCGGCGAACCCGCCGACCTCCGGGTCCTCCAGCAGCGCCGCCAGCCGCTCCACGTCCTGCGACGGCGCCCGCAGCCTGCTCAGCCGGGCGTCGGCGTACTCGCCGGTCGCGACGAGCAGCGCGTACCGGCCCACCTCACTCCTCGACGGCGGGCGACTCGTGCTTCTTCAGCCAGTCCTCCACCAGGGCCCGCTGGGTGCGGGCGTCGCCGCCCTGCACGGTGATCGACTCGTCGCCGGACCTGATCACCACCTTGCGCGCGCTGCCCCGTTGCACGAATGCGGTGATTACGGACGCGACGGCCGCCGCCACCGCGGCGGGCACCGCGCCGTTGAGCAGCAGTTCGGAGATCGCCATGCCGGTGCCGCTCTTGGCACCGTCGGGCAGCGTCGCGGGCGCGTGCCGCACGTCCACCCGAGCGCCCCTGAGCAGCTCTTCCAGCAGCATGTTCGTGGCGGACGCGGCACCGCCGGGCGCGTCGATCGTCAAGTGGAACAAGGAACCCCTCCCCGGTAGGCCACGATCATCCCAAGCCCCGCAAGGGCCGCCGGCGGATGCCACCGCCAGTCCACTCGACCACGCAACGTTTACACCCCGGAAGCCGCACAAGACTTAACGATTCGCTACGTTCAGCCGTTCATACGATCGAGCTTCACCGGAGTAGGCCACTCAGAGCTGCACGATTCGCCGACGTCGGGTTACCCTCGGCTACGTGACTGCGCACATCGCCCGGACGGAGCACTTGGACGGCACGCCGAACCCGGCGCCCCGCGTCGACAGCGAGGTAGGCCCGCTGCGCACGGTGCTGCTGCACCGGCCCGGCGCCGAGCTCAAGCGGCTGACGCCCCGCAACAACGACCAGCTGCTGTTCGACGGCGTGCCGTGGGTGGACCGGGCGCAGGAGGAGCACGACGCGTTCGCCGAGGTCCTGCGGGGCCGGGGCACCGAGGTCCTGCTGCTGTCGGACCTGCTGGTGGCGGCGCTGCACGACGACCGGGCGCGGATCGCGGGCATCCACAGCGCGGTCAACGAACGCCGGCTGGGCATCGACCTGGCCGACGCGCTGCGCTCGCACCTGACGTCGATCAGCCCGGAACAGCTGGCCACCGCGCTGATGACCGGGATGACCTTCGAGGAGCTGCCGGCCGCCGAGGGCGCGTCCCTGGTGCGCAAGATGCACCACCCGATCGACTTCGCCGTGGACCCGCTGCCCAACCTGCTGTTCACCCGCGACTCGTCGGTCTGGGTGGGCGACCGGGTGGCCATCACGTCCCTCGCGCTGCCCGCCCGCGACCGCGAGACGGCGCTGACCGACCTGATCTACGCCTACCACCCGAGGTTCCGCAAGACCGGCCGCGCCTACGGTGCCCACTCGGCCCCGGTGGAGGGCGGCGACGTGCTGCTGCTGGCACCCGGCGTGCTGGCGATCGGCGTGGGCGAGCGGACCACCCCGGCCGGCGCGGAGTCGTTCGCCCGTTCCGCGCTGCGCGACGGTCTCGCGCACACCGTGCTGGCCGTGCCGATCACCCAGGAACGCGCCACCATGCACCTGGACACGGTCTGCACGATGGTCGACCGGGACGCCGTGGTGATGTACCCGGCGGTGCGCGACAACCTGTTCGCCTACCCGGTGCGCTCGGACGGCGACGGCGGTGTCGTGGTGCACGACCGCACCCCCTTCCTGGACGCGGCGGCCGAGGCCATGGGCATCGAGAAGCTGCGCGTCATCGACACCGGCCTGGACGCGGTGACCGCCGAACGCGAGCAGTGGGACGACGGGAACAACACGCTCGCCGTGGGCCCCGGTCTGGTGGTCGCCTACGAGCGCAACGTGGAGACCAACGCCCGGCTCGAGGACGCCGGAGTGGAGGTGCTGCGGATCAGCGGTTCGGAACTCGGCTCCGGCCGGGGCGGGCCCCGTTGCATGTCGTGCCCGATCGATCGCGCAGCGTTGAAATAATAGGAAAGGCTGACCGAACAAAGCTTAGGCGAGCCATACCGTTATTAGCCTTACCTGCAATGCATCGGGCGGCGGATTGGGTTAATGTCCCGGCATGGCCGTGAACCTGAAGAAGATTTCATCCCGCACGTCGAAGTTCCACGACCTGCTCCAGGCCCAGGTCCGGAATGAGTTCACCGCGTCCCAGCAGTACGTGGCCATCGCGGTGTGGTACGACCACAACGACCTGCCGCGCCTGGCGTCGCACTTCTACCAGCAGGCGCTGGAAGAGCGCAACCACGCCATGATGATCATCCAGTACCTGATGGACAGCGATCTCCAGGTGGGCGTTCCCGGCGTGGACGAGGTGCGCAACGACTTCAGCACCGCCCGCGAGCCGGTGGAGCTGGCGCTCCAGCAGGAGAAGGCGGTCACCGACCAGGTCGTTCAGCTCGCCAAGACCGCCCGCGACGAGGGCGACTACCTCGGCGAGCAGTTCCTCCAGTGGTTCCTCAAGGAGCAGGTGGAGGAGGTCTCGGCGATGAGCACGCTGCTCACCGTGATGGACCGGGCGGACGGCAACCTGTTCCACGTGGAGGCTTTCCTCACCCGCGAGTCGGTCGGCGAAACGGCCGACCCGACCGCTCCCAGGGTGGCCGGCGGCGCGGTCTGACGACCTTCGCGACGGCGCCGGGACATTCCGCAGCGGAATGCCCCGGCGCCGTTTCCGCGACCGCGCTCACCGACACCCGGTGGTCGGCCGGTTGATTCCCATGCCGGTCAACGTGTCACCGGCGCTCACGAAGTAGAAGAAGTAGCGCACGTCACTCCCGGCCGCGAGCGTGAACCCGTGCTGGTCCATCACGACCTGGGGATAAACGGCCCGCATCCGCTCCCGGGAATCCCCGAACCGCAACCCGTCCGCGGTCCGCGCCCCGCCTTCCAGCCAGATTTCGACGGCCACGCCGGCGTCCACCCCGACCCAGCCCTTGGCGCGCTTCAACTCGTGCATCACGCAGGACGCCTCGGGCATGTCGGCGACCTCCCCGACCTCCCCGGTCCGCTGCAGTTCCGCCGTGGTCATGCCCAGCCGGACCGCGCCGAACCCCTCGGGCCGCAGCACGGGCACGTCGTCCACCACGACCGTCTGCACCACCGTGGACGCGGCCCCGCGCGGCCGGTTCTCCACCACCTCCGCCGACGCGCACCCGGCCAACAGCCCGGCCGACAGCACCGAGCAGGCCGCCGACACCAACGCCCTCACGAGCCCCCCAGATCGCACTCGCTGCCCACCCGCTCGATCCGCGTGGCGGACACCTTCCCCTGGTCCAGCAGGAACACGTACCGCCACTCCGGGGCCATGGCCACGTGGGCCCGGTCCCCCTGGACGGACACCGACGGGTACGCCTCGCGCACCCCTTCCAGCGAAGCCCCGTCCCCCACGCCCGACGGCGTGACGCCTTTCGGCGGCAGCGAGATGCGCACCACCCCGTGCCGGCGGGACACGACGACGGCGTCCCCGCTGTCCACCGACGTCGAGTAGGCGGTGCACACGCCTTCACGCCCCGGCAGCAGCAACGCTTTGGTGGCGCGGGCCTCGGCGTCGGTCATCCCCAGCCGGAAGTTGGCGTACGCCGGCGGTTCCAACGCCCGGGCCGGCACGGTGACCGTCATCGTCTCCACGCCCGGTGGAGCGCCCACGGTCGTGCCCCCGAGGTCGCGCAGCCCGGCCGCACCGAAGGCACCGCCGAGCACCACCACCCCGGCCAGCGCACCGGCCACCGCGACCCGGGCCCGCCGCCGACGCCGCGCCCCGACCACGATCACGTGCTCCGCACCGGGCCGGACCGGGAGATCGAGGCGATCGTCCTGGAACAGCTCCCGCAACCGCTCATCCAGCTCCACCCGACTCACCTCCCTCGCTCCCGGGCTCGCCCAGCCGTCGCCGCAGCGAGGCCATCGCCTTGCTGTTCTGGCTCTTCACCGTGCCGGGCGAGATGCCGAGCGAGTCCGCGATCTCCTGCTCGGACAGCCCCTCGTAGAAGCGCAGCACGACCACCGCGCGCTGCCGCGGCGGCAGCTCGCGCAGGGCCTGCCACAGCGGCTCGTGGTCGAGCCGGTCCACGCCGGCGCTCGCGACGACGTCGGGGAGGTCGGCGACGAGGTGCTCCCGGCGGTGCCGCCGCCACCGGCTGATGTGCGCGTTGGCCATCGCCCGCCGCGCGTACGCGATCGGTTCGACGTCCTTGCGCAGCAGCGGACCCCACCGCGCGCCGACCTTCTCCAGGACGGACTGGACCAGGTCGGCCGCGTCGTGCGGGTTGCCGGTGAGCGCGTGCCCGTACCGCAGCAGACCGGGCAGCGACATCCGGACGAACTCCCCGAAGTCGGCCTGAGCCCGTGCCCGGTCGGCCGGCAGGACCGCCGTCACCTCGCTCCCCTTTCCGACGACCTCCCCGTACGCCGTCGGTGGGTTCACGCTTGAGGAGGGCGGCAGGTTGCCCTCCTCAGGTCACAAAACGGGCAACGGCCGGAACTCCCCGTCGGTGTCCGGCGTGAACTCCTGCACGCCGACCACCGCGTCGGCCGGCACCGGCCCGTAGACGTGCGGGAACCACGGGCCGGCCTCGTCACCGTCGCCCGGCTCCCACAGCACGGGAAGCCCCTCGGGGTCGATCATCAGCAGCACCAGGTCGTGCCGGCCGCGGTACAGCCGGTTCGCGGGCAGGTGCACGGTGCCCGGGTCCGAGCAGTGCACGAAGCCGTCCGGGTCGAGCGGGATCGCGCCCGAGTCCCGGGCGCGTGCCCACTCTTCCCGTGACGCGATCCGCAGCAGCATCCATCCACCTTCTCCGGACTTGTCCACAGCAGCCTGTGGACAACCACAGGAATACCTGTGGACAACTCACCTCAGGGTGATCTGCCGCCCCCGCAGCCCGTCCCGGGCCCGCCGCTCGGCCTCGGTCAGCTGCTCGGCGTCCAGGCTGCTCAACGCCTCCTGCAAACGCTTGCCCAGGGCTTCCGCCGGGCCGGCCCACTCGCTGGAGTGCAGTTCCCGGTCCAGGTCCCACACCGGCACCAGCAGGCCGTGCGCCCGGAACGACCCGGCGTACCGGGAGCCCTCGCCCAGGTCCAGCTCACCGCGCACGGACAGCCGGGCGAGCGCGGCCAGCAGCTGCTCCTCGGGCTCGGGCCGGACCCAGCGCAGGTGCGCCTTGTCGCCGGCGTCCACCCAGTACGCGGCGCGCACGCCCGGCGCGGCCACCCGCTCGGTCGGCAGGATCGCGGCGTTCGCCCGCTCCAGCGACAGGGCGACGTCGCCGGTCGGCTCGTCGTCCGGCGGCATCCACCACGCGAAGTCGGTGTGCAGCTCCGGCTCGACCACCGCGTCCACGTCCAGCAGGTCCTGGAGCCGGCCGGGTTCGGCACCGTCGTCCGGGCCCACCACGGGCAGCGCGTCCCCGGTCTCGGCGGTCAGCGCCCACCGCACCGCCCGGGCCAGGTCCCGGCTCAGATCACCCGAACGTGTCTGCACCTGGAGCCCGACGAACGCGGTGCCGTCCGCCCGGATCAGCGCGGCGGCGGCCATCGGCAGCACCGAGGCCAGCACGACCTCGCGCGGGGCGTCCTGCAACGGCAGCCGCACCGTCGCCGACGGCACGAACTCGCGCAGCGCGATCAGTTCGGTCTCGGCGGCGAGCCCCTGGAACGGGCGGGCCACGATGACGTCCGCGGCACCACCGGCCCCGCCGTGGCAGGCCTTGTAGCGCTTGCCGGAGCCACACGGGCACGGCTGGCGCGGGTTGATGCCGTCGGCGGGCTTGCTCTTCACGGCCGTCCGCTTCGCCACCGCCGCCTCCTTCGGGTCAGAGCTGGTCGGGCGTCAAGTTAGCCCCCAGCACGCCGCGCGTCTGCGCCGGGTTGTTGGTGGCGAGGAACCGCACACCGCGTTCGACGCACAACGCGATGTCATCGGCCTCGTCGACCGTCCAGCAGTAGCTGCCCGCCCCGCGCGCGGGGTACCGCCTGAGCAGGTGCACGCCCGGCCCGGCGATGTCCGCGAACGGCGGCAGCCGCTGCGGCCAGGCCCGGCCGAACAGCAGCACGGTGGGCACGTCCGGCCGCAGCGCCTTGAACCGCCGGACCGCCGCCACCGAGAACGACATCATCACCGCGTCCACCCGGTGACCGTCCAGCGCCTCGGCGACCTTCCGCTCCACCTCGCCCCGGTACCGCACCGGGTGCTTGGTCTCCGCGAACAGCCGCACGCCGCTGTCCGCGACCAGCCCCAGCAGCTCGTCGAAGGTGAGCACCGGCGCGGGCTCCCCGCCGTGCCAGGTGCCGAAGTCGTGCCGGCGCAGCTCGTCCAGCGTCATCGCGCTGACCACCCCGCTGCCGCCGCTGGTCCGGTCGATGGTGCGGTCGTGGACGCACACCAGGTGCCCGTCCCTGGTCAGCCGGACGTCGCACTCCACCCCGTCCGCGCCTTGGGCGATCGCCAACTCGTAGGCGGCGAGGGTGTGTTCGGGACGGGCGTGGGAGGCCCCGCGGTGGGCGACGAGTTCCGGTGGCACGAGCAGGAATGGTCCTGGTGGAGTACCGAACGGGTCAACCCGGCTACCTGTGGTCACAGCTCGCTGAATGTTTGACCGAACAACCACGCACCAATGGACGCGAGTCGGGCTCACCACCTACCGTCCGTGATCGTGGCGCCCTTCGACCAGCACGATCCGGCCTTCATCGCGGATCCGTACCCCGTCTTCGCCGCGCTGCGCGCCGAAGCCGAGGTGCACTGGCACGAGGAGATGGGCGTCGCGCTGGCGGTGTCGCACGCGGCGTCGTCCGCCGTCCTCAGGCACCGCTCGCTGGGCCGGCTGTGGACCGACGCGAAGCCGGTCGAGCAGTTCACCAGCTTCAACCTGCTGCACCGCAACTCGCTGCTGGAGAACGAGCCGCCCACCCACGGCAGGCTGCGCCGCCTGGTGGCCGCCGCGTTCGGCCGCGGCCACGTGGAGCGGCTGCGGCCGTGGATCACCGAGCTGGCCGACCGCCTGGTGGACGGGCTGGTGGCCGCGATCGAGGCGGAGGGCCAGGCCGACCTGCTGTCCCACGTGGCCGCCCCGCTGCCGGTGGAGGTCATCGCGGAACTGCTCGGCGTGCCCGCCGCCGACCGGCCGCTGCTCCAGCCGTGGTCGAACGCCATCGTGAAGATGTACGAGTACGACCTCGCGCCGGAGAAGAAGGCGGCGGCCGAGCGCGCGGCGGCGGAGTTCGTCGGCTACCTGCGCGACCTGGTGTCGCTGCGGCGCGAGACGCCCGGCGACGACCTGGTGTCGGACCTGGTCGCGGTCACCGGCACGGACGGCGCGAAGCTCACCGAGGACGAGCTGGTCGCCACCGCGGTCCTGCTGCTCATGGCCGGCCACGAGGCGACGGTCAACGTCATCGGCAACGGCGTGAACGCCCTCATGGCCCACCGCGAGCAGTGGCAACGCCTCGTAGCGGATCAGTCCCTCCTCTCCACGGCGGTCGAGGAACTGATCCGCTACGACTCCCCCTTGCAGCTGTTCGAGCGCACCGCGACCGCCCCGGTGGAGATCGCGGGGTTCCACGTGGAACCAGGGCAGAAGATCGCCGCCCTGCTGGGTGCGGCGGCGCGCGACCCGGAGGTCTTCGCGGACCCGGACGCGCTGGACGTGAGCCGGACCTCGAACCCGCACCTGGGCTTCGGCATGGGCATCCACTACTGCCTGGGCGCACCCCTGGCCCGCATCGAGGTCCAGGCCGCGCTGTCGGCGCTGACCCGCAAGCTGCCGACCGCGCGGCTCGCCGCCGAACCCCGCCGCCGGGCCGAGTTCGTCCTCCGGGGCCTGCACGAACTGCCTCTCACGTCCTGACCGCTCACGTCCTGACGGCTCGGTCCGGACCGTTCAGCACAGGCCGTTCAGCACCGATCGCTCAGTCGGGATCGCTCAGTCCGGACCGCTCAGCGGCGCCGGTACTGCTTGGGCAGCTTGAACCCGCGCTCGGCCAGCACGGTCCGCAGCCGGTCCGGGTAGTCGGTGATGATGCCGTCCACGCCGTCGTCGACGAGCTTGTGCATGGTGGCGGGGTCGTTGACCGTCCACGGCACGACCTTCAGGCCGTGCGCGTGCGCCTCGTCCACCAGGGCTTTCGTGGTGAACGGGACGTAGTCCGGATCGCCGACCTCACCGTTCTGCGGGTTGCCGTGCACCGGGGACAGGGCCGACGCGCCGAAGCTCCGCACGGCCTTCACGACGCTGCCGCCGAAGTCCGCCAGCTCCAGCCCGCCCGTCCACGGTGAGCCGGGGCGCAGGAACTCGGGCTGGGTCAGCGCGACCAGCGGCAGGCGCGGCTCCTTCCGGTGCCAGAGCATCAGCGTGCCCCAGTCGAACGACTGGATGGTGACGTTGCGGTAGAAGCCGGACCGGCGGATCTCCCGCGCGGTGACCTCCACGAACTGCTCGCGCGGCGCGGTCTCGTGCGGTGCGGCGGCTTCGACCTTGGTCTCGATGTTGAACTTCACGCCGTACGCGCGGTACCTGCGGGCCAGCGCGAAGACCTCGGCGAGCGTCGGCATCCGCGCGCCGGGGGACAGCGCCTGGCCGGGGTACTGCGCCCACCGGCGCGACCCGCAGTCCAGCGTGCGGACCTGCGCGAACGTCAGGTCCTTCACGTACTTGCCCGCGTAGGGGAAAGCCGGGTCGCCGGGCGTCGCCGGAGCCGTGTCGGCGCACTTGGCCGGGTTCGTCCTGCGGTCGTGCGTGACGACCTCACGGCCGTCCCTGGTGATCTGCACGTCGAGTTCGAGGGTGGTCACGCCCACTTCGAGCGCCTTGGCGAACGCCGCCAACGTGCTCTCCACGGTCAACCCGATCCCACCCCGGTGGGCCTGCAGGTCGAACCCGCGCTTCGGGTGCGCGTCGGCGACACCCGGGACCAGCAACGACAGCACCACAGCCACGACAACCGCCCGCATGGCCCCAACGTGTCAGACCGGGTTTCCGGTCCCAAGGGCCATCAGGAGTACGCGAGTTGAACAACCGGCAGCGGCGCGTTCACCGCGAAGTGTGGCCACCATCTCCCAGGCAGGTAACGGAAGCGCGGGAGCAGGATCAGGAACCCGTGCCGCGCAGGAAGAACGCCCACCGGGCAGCCGGGAACGCCAGGGTGCCGGCCGCCGGGTTCTTGGAGTCCCGAACCCCCACCGCGGCCCCGGCGAACGCCACCTCCACGCACGCGGTGTTGCTGGCGCCGTTGCTACGGCTGCTCTTGCGCCACGTCACACCCGAGAAGTCCACAATGGACACCGCCATCGCCTCTTTCACTCGGCCAGAATCCGCTCGATCAGGGCGACCGACTCCACTGCGCCCAGCGCCTTGGCAGCCATGTCGGCGAACGTCAGTCTAGCCTCGCGAAGCTCATCCTCGGCCTCGACGTGCATCGCACCTGTTACGTACTCGATGAAGAGCACGTCCGGTTCACGCGGTTCCCCGAAGCCCAGCAGGATGAAGCCACTTGCCAGGCCGTTCAGGATGCCCACCGCACTCGGCACCACCTGCAAGGTCACGTTGGGCAGCTCGGCCACCAGGCAGAGGTGCTCCAACTGCTCGCGCATCACCGCCGGACCGCCCACCACCGTGCGCAGAGCGGCCTCGTTGACGATGGCGTGCAGCCGCAGCGGGTCGTCCGGGTCGGTGAGCCTCCGCTGGCGTATGCGCCGCACCTCGATGTCGTTCTCCAGCCACTTCGCACTCCGCTTGAGGCGGTGCCCCTCGAACAGCGCACGCATGTAGCCGACCGTCTGCAGCAGGCCGGGGACAATGAGCAGCGACAGGTCCCGCACCTCGGTCGCTTCGGTCTCCACGTCTACGTACCCCTGGTTCTCGATCCTGAAGGTCGTCCACCAACCCTTCTGCCGCGCCCGGACCGTCTGCCCGACCAGGTCGGGGTCGAAGTGGTCGTAGAGGTCCATCATCGACTTGACCAGGTGGACGTCGACCAGCGTCTCGCCCTTCTCCATCCGGTGGAGGGCGGACCTGGTCTTGAACAGCGCTTCGGCTGCGGCGTCCAGCGTCAGGCCGGCATCGGCGCGCAGCCGCGCCAGCTTCCGCCCGAGGCGGCGTCGGCGGAACGGTGGTTGCGTGGGCACAACACCATGATGCCGGCGGAAAACGCCGATGTGGGATTTCCGAGGCTGTTCACCGCAAAGTGTGTATTTTCCGGCCGCACAGTGGGCCGCATGGAAGCGAATCTGTTCTCACTGGTCTCGGAGGCCGACCCGACGCGCATCTTCGCGTGGGGCATGGAAATCATGGACGACGAGCGCACCTCCGCCGTCGTCTACCGGCGTGACCCCGACACCGGTCGCGGTTTCGTCGGTCAGCACGAGTCGGCCGAAGCCGCGCTCCGGCGGTGGGGCCGGCGGGTGCCGCTCCTCCTGGTCTGGGAGTTCGACAGCGACGACGTGTCGCTCACCACTTGAGCAACAGAACGCCGGCGGGCCGCGTGTAGTGAGTGCGCACGCACGACAACGAGCGGAGACCGGTATTGGACGACACGGCGTCGTTCGACCAGTTCGTCCACGAGCACCAGCAGGCGCTGGTCCGGTACGCGGTGCTGCTGTCCGGCAGCAGAGCCGACGCGGAGGACCTGGTCCAGGAGGTGCTGGTGCGGATCTACCAGCGGTGGGGCGAGTTGGCCGGCTCCACCGCGTCGCCGTACGCCTACGTCCGGCGGGCCGTCACCAACGAGTACCTGTCGTGGCGGCGGCGGTGGAGCACCCGGCACATCCGGACGGTGCCGGAGCTGCCCGAGGGCGAGCACTTCGACCGTCACCGGGACCAGCCGGACGAACGGCTGTGGCGGCTGCTGCGGGAACTGCCCCGGCAGCAGCGCGCGGCGGTCGTGCTGCGCTACTACGAGGACCTCACCGACGCGGAGATCGCCGAGGTCCTCAGCTGCCGCCTGCCCACCGTGCGGTCCCACGTCAGTCGCGGACTGGCCGCGCTGAGGTCGGCGATCGGTGTGCCGGAACGCGCGTGGAGGGGCCATGACTGACACCGAGGAAGAGCTGCGCCGCCTGCTCGCCCGGCGCGCGGACCGCGTCCGCTCCCACCTGTCCGGCCCGGCGATCCGGGCACGGGCGGGCGCCCGACCACGCCGCGGCGCGCTGCGCCGGTACGCCCCGCTGGCCTCGGCCGCTGCGGTGCTGGCGGTCGTGGCGGTGAGCCTGTTCCTGATCCCGCACGGCAGCCCCGACCGGTCCGACCCGGCCCGTCCCCCGTCGAGCGTGACGCAGACGCCGAGATCCGCGGTGACGGAGAGCCCGCCGCCCTCGGTGTGGTCGAGCACCACCAAGCCGGAGTCGAGCGCCACCGATCCTGGGTCGCGCACCACCGATCCGGGGTCGCGCACCACCGATCCGGGATCGACCTCCGCCACCACGACCACGTCCCGGCCGGTCGGCACGGTCGGGGCGACCACCACGTTCCCGGCCGGCGACCGCTGATTTCCCGGTGCGGTGCAACAAATCGAGGCCGAGCCGCATGGGAATGGCGTGAGAACACCGGCGAATCCGGTGCGCACCAACGAGGAGGACTCCCCATGCGTTTCCCCAACGCGCTGCGTTCCCGGCGCGCGCTCGTCGCAGCCGCTGTCGCCATCGGCGTGCTGACCGCCGGCGGCATCACGATGACGGCGATCGCCGACACGTCCCCCACGGTGCAGCCGCCGATCAGCACCACCACCGAACCGGTCGTCAGCAGCGCCACCACCAGCCCGGACGACGGTCCGAGCAGCACCGTCACCGACGCGCCGCCCGTAAGCCGGACCACGACGAAGCCGGACACCCCGGGCAACTCGTACCCGGCCGAACCGCAGCCGACCACGACGACCGGCCCGGACGACGGTCCGAGCAGCAGCGCCACCACCAGCCCGACCCCGGGCCAGACCACGATCAAGCCGGAGTCCCCGGCCACCACGCTCACCACGACCAAGGCGTCCACGCCGTAGTCCCGGCTCGACGCGGAAACGCCCCCGGCAGCTCGCCGGGGGCGCTTTCAGTACGGACAGCGATCCGAGTGGCGCGCGTCCCGTCGCGACGTGGCTTGGGGGCCGACACCACAGCCCTTCGCCGCGGTCCCTAGCGCGGCGAGCCGCTGGCCCGGATCGCGCGGAGGGCGGGTTCGGGCGCGTCCTTCACGTCCACCACCCGCATCCGCCTCAGCGCCTCCGTGGGCACCGGCAGCAGCAGGTTGGTGAGCCTGCGCACCACCACGGCGGTCACGAACGCCACCGCGGCGCCCAGCAGGTCGGACACGGCGTGCAGCAGCACCCCGTCCGCCAACGCCTGGACACTCGACCGGAACGACCACACCACGGTGAAGGTCACGAACAGCACGGTGAACGCCCACAGCCCCCACCACCACCGCACCAGCCGGGACGGCACCGGCCGGGCCGAGGCGGGCAGCCGCAACGCCGCGTGCTCCAACTCCGCCGCGACCGCACCCGGCACGACGAGGTTCACCCCCGGCACCAGGACACCCACCAGGACCTCGGTGTCCGATCGGGACGGCCGGTAGCCGGCGGCGGACGCGGCCGCGCTGCGCGCCCGGCGCAGCCACAGCAGCGTGAGCACCAGGCCCGCGATCCCGGCGACGACGGCCACCAGCGACGAGGCCCGCACCATGGCGTCCGAGACGTCCACGGTGGTCGACGACAGCGCCCCGTAGCGGCTGAGCAGCAGCAGGACGTAACGCCACACCTCGCTGCCGGCCGCCCACAGCGCGGTCAGCCCGGCCAGTCCGAGGGCGTGCGACGCGGTGCGGGCCAGCCGCTGGGCCTGGTCGACCGAGTCGGTGGGCGCGCCGTCCGTCGCCACGGACGTCGGCCAGCGCCACGCCAGCAGCGGGAAGCCCCACCTCGGCGGCACCGGGTACGCCGGCGGGCCGGTGTACGGGCGGGCCGGCGCTCCCGGCCGACGGCGCGGGTAGGCGCCGGGCGGCGGGGTCGCCACCCAGTCCACGCGCATCGGCTGGAGCGTCATGTCAGACGACCTCCGGCTCCGCGCCGTCGATCTCCCCGACCAGCGGCCTGCCGGCCGAGGCCCACACCAGCATCCCGCCGTCCACGTTCGTCGCGTCCCAGCCGTTGGCGTTGAGGTACTGCGTCACCCGCGCGGACCGGCTGCCCGCCCGGCACACCACGTACAGCTCGCCGTCGCCGGGCAGCTCCTCCAGCCGCCCCGCCAGCTCGCTCATCGGGATGTGCAGCGCCCCGGGGGCGTGGCCCGCCGCCCACTCGTCGGCTTCACGCACGTCGAGCAGGACTTTCCCGGGCGGGAGCTCCTGCGGCACCGATGACACTTCAACGCTTGGCACGGTCACGGTGCCAATGCTGCCATGCGACCTGGTAAGCGGGGGATAAGGCCGGGCCTCCCCCTCCGTGACCACGAGGGGGAGGTCCGGCCGGAGAACGGCACGACCGGTGCGCGACCGCTAGTGCGGGACCGCCTTCTCCGCGCCCACGCCGGTCAGCGCGCGGACCTCCATCTCGGCGTACTTCGCCTTGTCGTCCTCCTTGGACAGCACGGTGCCGAGCCAGCCGAGGAAGAACGCCACCGGGATCGACACGATGCCGGGGTTGGACAGCGGGAACAGGTCGAAGTCGGCGTTCGGGAACATCGCCTTGGCGTTGCCGGACACCGCGGGCGACAGGACGATCAGCGTGATCGTCACGGTCAGGCCGCCGTAGATCGACCACAGCGCGCCGGAGGTGTTGAACTTCTTCCAGAACAGCGAGTACAGGATGGTCGGCAGGTTCGCCGACGCGGCCACCGCGAACGCCAGCGCCACCAGGAACGCGATGTTCTGCCCGTTCGCGGCGATGCCGCCGAGGATGGACACGACGCCGATCACGACCGCGGTCCGCCGCGCCACCTTGACCTCGGCGTCCTTGTCGTCCGCCGCGCCCTTCTTGATGATGTTGGCGTAGATGTCGTGCGCGAACGACGCCGACGCGGTGATCGTCAGACCGGCCACCACGGCCAGGATGGTGGCGAACGCGACCGCCGCGATCAGGCCCAGCAGCAGCGGGCCGCCCAGCGCCTCGGCCAGCAGCGGGGCCGCCGAGTTCACGCCACCGGGCGCGGCGTTGATCCTGTCCGGGCCGACCAGCGCCGCCGCGCCGTACCCGAGGATCAGCGTGAACAGGTAGAAGACGCCGATCACCCAGATCGCCCAGACCACCGAGCGGCGGGCCTCCTTGGCGGTGGGCACGGTGTAGAAGCGCATCAGGATGTGCGGCAGGCCGGCCGTGCCCAGCACGAGGGCCAGCGCCAGCGACAGGAAGTCGAGCTGCGTGGTGCCGGTCTTGCCGTACTGGAGACCGGGGCCGAGCAGCTTCTCGCCCGCCTTGGGCGCGTTCTCCACCGCCGCGCCGAGCAGCCCGGACACGTTCAGGCCGAACTTGGCCAGCACCCACAGGGTCATCACGCCCGCGCCGATGATCAGCAGCACAGCCTTGATGATCTGCACCCACGTGGTGCCCTTCATGCCGCCGATCAGCACGTAGGCGATCATCAGCGCGCCGACCACGGCGATCACCAGCGCCTGGCCGCGCCCGTCGGAGATGCCCAGCAGCAGCGCCACCAGGCCACCCGCGCCGGCCATCTGCGCGAGCAGGTAGAAGAACGACACCACCATGGTCGACGTGGCCGCTGCCGCGCGCACCGGGCGCTGCCGCATCCGGAAGCTCAGCACGTCGCCCATCGTGTACTTGCCGGTGTTCCGCAGCAGTTCGGCGACCAGCAGCAGCGCCACCAGCCACGCGACCAGGAAGCCGATCGAGTACAGGAAGCCGTCGTAGCCGTTGACCGCGATGGCGCCCGCGATGCCGAGGAACGACGCGGCGGACAGGTAGTCGCCCGCGATCGCGATGCCGTTCTGCGGTCCGGTGAACGCGCGGCCGGCGGCGAGGTAGTCGGCGGCGGTCTTGGTGTTCCGGCTGGCGCGCACCACCACGAACAGGGTGGCGATCACGAAGACGCCGAAGATGCCGATGTTGAGCAGGGCGTTGCTGTTGTTCACGCCGGACCCCCTTCGAGCTTCTCGCGGATCGCTTCCGCCCGGGGGTCGAGGTGCTTGTTGGCGTGCCGCACGTACAGGGTGGTGATCAGGAACGTCGACACGAACTGGAGCAGCCCCAGGATCAGGCCGATGTTGATGTTGCCGACCACCTTGGTCGACATGAAGTCGTGGGCGTAGTCGGCGAGCAGGACGTAGAGCAGGTACCAGGCGAGGAACAGCCCCGCCATGGGGAACACGAAGCTGCGCAGCCTGCGGCGGAGTTCGACGAAGTCGGGACTGGCCTGCACCTCGGCCCAGTCGTGGGCCGCTCCGCCGGGGGTGGCCCCGCCTGAGGCGTCTTCGGTGGTGCTCACGATCCCCTCCTCGCACTTGTCGACGGTGTGAACGCCACGTAACCCCTCCTGGTGCGTTCCGATACGCGCTGCACCGTAGGGAGACGTGGGTCACCCCTGAAAGACCCCGACCGTGGACTTGCGCTCAACAGTCGAGTGATGCGATGAGCGGTAGGAATGCTGAGACGAGCAGTCAGGTGGTGATTGACATCACCCTTGACCCGATAGGTTGGATTTCCACCACTCGATCGGGACACCCCCTACTGAACGCCGATCAATCGCCAGGGCTGAACGGGTGGCGCGGCCTCCCCGCCGGGTTACCGACCGGAGCCGGTGGCGCGACCGCCCGCCCGGCGGGGCGCGACGCCCCGTGGCGAAGAACACACCGCTGTCGACCATGACGGCGACCGGTCCCGGGACGTCCTCGGCCCGACGAGGCCCGCGCGGGGCCGACCGCCACGCGGGCTAGCTCCACGGCTGGGGCGGGTCGCGGCGCGTGCCGTCCGCCAGCCGGGCCTTCTCCTCGGCCGTGCCGAACCGCTGCACGTCCCGGTCGCGCATGAACCCCAGCGGGTCGGGGGCGTGGAACCGGAGCAGGATCCGGCTCACGTCGTCCGGGCGCTGCCGGCTGGTCAGCTTGCTGATCGCCACCATGGTCAGGAACGCCACCGGCACGGTGATCAGGGCGGGCATCGAGAACACCGAAGGCGCCCAGTCCCCGGTGTAGGAGCTGACCACGGTCACCACCTGGGATCCGATGACCAGGCCGCCGCCCACCACCAGCCCGGCGATGGCGCCCATCCACGTCAGGCCGCGCCACCAGATCCCGAGCACCAGCAGCGGGCAGAACGTGGACGCGGCCAGCGCGAACGACATCGCCACCGTGAGCGAGGCGTCCGAGCGGGGCAGCACCAGCGCCAGGCCGATCGCCACCGCGCCGGTCAGCACCGTCGCCCACCGGAAGTCCCGCACCTTCCCCGGCAGGATGTCCGTCGACACCACCCCGGCGACGCTCACCACCAACCCCGAGGACGTGGACAGGAACGCCGCGAACGCGCCCGCCGCCACGATCGCGCCCAGCACCTGCCCCAGCACGTTGGGCTGCATCGTGCTCGGCAGCAGCAGCACCGCCGCGTCCGTCTGGCCCGTCACCAGCAGGTGCGGCAGGTACTGCCGGGAGATGACGCCCAGCACCGTCGGGAAGATGTAGAACAGGCCCAGCAGGTACAGCACGTGCAGCGCCGTGCGGCGGGCCGCCTTCCCGTCCGGGTTCGTGTAGAACCGCACCAGCACGTGCGGCAGGCCCATGGTGCCCAGGAACGTGGCGAAGATCAGCGAGTACGTCTCGAACAGCCCGCCCAGGCCACCGGTCTGCGGCTTGAGCCAGTGCGCGTTGTCGGTCGGCGCGTCCTCCACCACCGGCACCGGCGAACCCTTCTCGAACCACAGCTCGGTGCCCTTGCCGACGGTGTACGTGCCGGTGCCCCAGTACACCTCGCCGTTCGCGTGCCCCCCGTTGACCTGGCCGACCGCCTTCAGCTCCATCGGCACCTCGACCCGCACCCGGACCTGCTCGGTGGTGGTCACCGACACCTCCTTGTGGAACCGCAGCACGCCGGCGTCGTCCACCTCCTGCGCCCCGTTGCCCGGCCCCGCCAGGAACACCGCGAACAGCACGAACGTCGGCGCGGCGATCGCGAACAGCTTGCCCCAGTACTGGAACGCCTGGACCAGCGTGATCGCCCGCATCCCGCCGCCCAGCACGTTCACCACGACGATCACCGTCACCACCACGCCACCCAGCCACGCGGGCAGCCCGGTGATCGTGTTCAGCGTCAGGCCGGCCGACTGCAGCTGCGGCACCAGGTACAGCACGCCGATGCAGATCACGAAGAACGTGCAGAACCGGCGCAGGTTCGTCGACCCCAGCCGGGCCTCGGCGAAGTCCGGCAGCGTGTACGCCCCGGACCGGCGCAGCGGCGCGGCCACGAACAGCATCAGCGCCAGGTAGCCGGCGGTGAAGCCGATCGGGTACCAGAGCGCGTCGATGCCGTCCTTGAGCACCAGGCCCGCGACACCGAGGAACGACGCGGCGGACAGGTACTCGCCGGAGATGGCCGCCGCGTTGCGGGTCGCCGGGATCGCCCGACGTGCCACCAGGAAGTCCGGCGTGGTGTTGGCCCGCCGGGAACCCACGTAGCCCAGCAGGAACGTGATCGCCGCGACGACCACGACCAACCCCAGGCTCCACAGGTTCTGGATCACCGGTCCACCGAGCTCACGAAGTCGTGCTCGTGGGATTCCGCGAGTCTTCGGTACGCGTAGCCCGCGCCGTAGCAGAGCGGGAACGGCAGGACGCCCAGCAGCAGCCACGGCAGCCGCACCCCGGCCAGCTCGACGTCACCCAGCGCGGGCACCAGGTAGAACACCAGCGGCAGCAGGGCGAGCAGCGTCAACGTGCCGCCGCCCAACAGGAACGCCGCCCTCAGCTGCTGCCTGATCAGGTCGCGGATCAGCTTCTCGCCGACGCTGGTCTGCTCCTCCAGCTCGATGATCGTGCGCAACACCCGGCCCCGGCCGCGCGGGTCGGCCAGCACCACCCGGCGCCGGCGGTTCTTCCGCGCCGCGACCGACAGCCAGGCATCCCGCTCCCCTGGCTGCGGCTGGTCGGGCTGCCCCGGCGGGCCGGAGTGCTTGCTCATCCCCAGCTGCTCTTGGGCGGCCGGACGATCCGCTCCTTCAGCTCGCGGGTGTGCCGCCGGCTCACCGGCAGCTCCTTGGCGCCCTCGCCCGAGCCGATCACCACCGCGTAGCCGTTCGACGTCATCCGCAGCTCGGTCACCAGCGGCAGCGCCACCAGGAACGAGCGGTGGATGCGCACGAACCCGGCGTTCTCCCAGCGCTCTTCGAGCTGGGCGAGCGGGATGCGCACCAGGTGGCTCTGGCCGTCGTTGGTGTGCAGGCGCGCGTAGTCGCCCTGCGCCTCGACGTACCGGACGCTGGCCCGGGGCACGAGCTTGATGGTGCCACCCAGCTCCACCGGGATGACCTCGTCGTCGGTGGGTTCCTGCGGAGCCGGCTCCGGCGTGACCGCGGGCGTCACCGCGACCCGTTCGACGACCCGCGAGATCGCCTTGTTGATGCGGTCCTCGTTGATCGGCTTGGTCACGAAGTCCAGCGCACCCACTTCGAACGCCACCACCGCCTCGGAGTGCTCGACACCGGTCACGAAGACCAGGGCGGGCGGCGCGCGGAACGCGCCGAGCACGCGGGCCAGGTCCGTGCCGGACAAGCCGGGCATGTTGATGTCGGCGAACACCGCGTCGACCGGCGGCAGCCCGGCGCGGGTGCGGTCCATCACCTCGGGGTCGTAGTCACCCCGGAGGATGCGCAGGGCCTCGGCCGCGTCGAAGGCGGTGAGCACACGCCGAATGTGCGGGCTGCTCTCGAGCAGGTACTTGATCTCGCTCAAACCGGGTGCCTCGTCGTCCACCGCCAGAACGAGGAGGCCGGTGTTGTCCTGGGTACTCACTGTGCCGCGCATCTTGCCCATCCACGCGGGCCCGTGTCTACGTGGACTCCCCGGAGTCGACGCGACCGTGACCTCACGCCCGGGGTCACAAGCCGAATCGCGACCAGCGCGCCCGCTCCTCCAGCGCCGCCAGCGCGGCCGGCAGGAAGTCCCCCGATCGGGTGGTGCTACCGGCCAGCCCGAGCCGCGCCAACAGCGGCCGGCGCGGCTCCGCGATCGCGATGTCCGCGTCCGGGTACCGCTTGGCGACGACCGAGCGGAGCGTGCCCAGCCCGTCCACCAGACCCAGTTCGTGCGCCTTCGCCCCGGTCCAGATCTCGCCGGTGAACAGCGTCTCGTCGTCCCCCTGCAACTTCGGCCCGCGCCGCTGCTTCACCCACGCGGCGAACTGGGCGTGCAGGTCGGTGTGCAGGCCCTTCAGCCACTCGACGTCCTCGGGCTTCTCCGGCCGGAACGGGTCGAGCCGCACCTTGTGCTCGCCGGCGGTGTAGACGCGGCGCTCGACACCGTGGCGCTCCAGCAACCCGTTGAGCCCGAACCCGGCGCTGACCACGCCGATCGAGCCGACCAGGGACGTGCCGTGCGCGTAGATCTCGTCGGCGGCGCAGGCCAGCCAGTAGCCGCCGGACGCGGCCAGGTCTTCGCAGAAGGCGAGGACCGGCACCTTCTTCTTGCCGGCCAACTCCCGGATCCGCTCCGCGACCAGCGCGGACTGCGTCGGCGCGCCACCCGGCGAGTTGATCAGCAGCGCGACCGCGACCAGGCGGTCGTGGTCGAACGCACGGGTCAGGGCGGTCTCGACGGTCTGCATGTTGATCGTGTTGCGAGCCATCGGGGTGGGGGTCGGCGTGATCACGCCGTGCAGCCGGACCGCGGCCACCACCGGTCCACGCTCGGCGCGGTCACTGACGATCCTGGGCAGCCGGGCCGCGATCTTGTCCGAGACGCTCATGCACCGACCTTACGTGTGCTCCGGGGAGGAGGAGGCGGAGCTAACATCGGCCGGTGACGTTCAACCCGATCCGGTGGCTGGAACGCTACGTCGAGTGGTGGGACGACCGAGGCCGGCAGAACGCGGACGGCCCCACCTCCATGCACATCTACTGGATGTGGATCATCTGGTCGGTCTGCGCCGTCATGATCGTCACCGCTCTGGCCGTGGCCGCCGCCTGACTCTCCGGGCCCGACGCCCTCCGCCGCAGACCGGGCGCCTTTTCCCGCAGACCCGGCAGACCCGCTGCCTTCCGCTGCTCGCACGCCATCCGCCGCTCGCACGCCCTCCGGCCGCTTGGTGCCATCCGGGCCGGCCGGTGCCCGACGCCATCCAGGCCTTCCGGTTGCCGGCCGGTGCCTCCCGATCGCCGGCCGGTGCCCGACGCCATTCGGACCTTGCTGGATCGAGGGGGCGCGCCAAAGCCACTTCGCCGGCCGCCGGGTAGTGCCTCGCCGTGGGGGCCGCTTCCTTACGTTTACGGCAACGAAATCCGCGCCGTGAAAGTGCCCGAAATCCTTCGCTCGATCGGGTGATCATCTTGGGCGCTTTCCAAGGGCACTTTCAGGGGTGCGTTCCAGGGGGTGCGTTCCAGGAGGTGCTTCCGGGGGTGCCGGTGAAGACCTCAGGCACGAACCCTCCGCCCAGACCTCAGGCGCGAGCCCTCGGACCCGACCCTCAGGCGCGCACCACCGGCTGCTCCGAAGTCTCCTCCAACCTGGGCGGCAGCAGTGGGAGGTTGGTGCGGACACCCGGCGAGTACTTCGGCACCTTGAGGATGATCTTCATGCCGGCGTCGGGCGCGGTCTCGACCACCAGGGCGTAGTCGTCGCCGAAGACGGCCCTCATGCGGTGGTTGATGTTGCCCAGGCCGACGTGCGCGCCGGTCTGGTGGGCGTCCTTGAGGTCCTCGAACAGCCTGTCCGGGTCCATGCCCAGGCCGTCGTCCTCGACCGAGATCAGCGCCTCGGCCCCGTTGTCCTCCGCGATGATCGTCAGCAGCCCGCCGCCCGGCTTCTTCGCCAGCCCGTGCCGGACGGCGTTCTCCACCAGCGGTTGCAGCACCAGGAACGGCAGGACGACCTGGAGCACCTCGGGCGCGATCTTCAGCCGGACGTTGAGCCTCGGCCCGTACCGCGCCTGTTCGATCGTCAGGTAGCGGTGGATGTTGGTGAGCTCGTCGGCCAACGTGGTGAAGAAGCCGTCGGTCCGGAACGAGTAGCGGGTGAACTCGGCGAACTCCTGCAGCAGCTCCCGCGCGTGCGACGGGTCGGTCCGGATCAGCGACGAGATCGTGTTCAGCGCGTTGTACACGAAGTGCGGCGAGATCTGCGCCCGCAGCGCCCGGACCTCCGCTTGCGCCAACGCCTGCCGGGACTTCTGCAACACCTCCAGCTCCAACTGCGTCGAGACGAACCGCGCGGTCTCCTCGGCCATCCGGATCTGCCGCTTGTTCGCCACGCCGCTCACCACGATGAGCGTCCCGGCGACCTCGGACTCCACGATGAGCGGCACGATGACCGCCGAGTGCAGCGAGCAAGGTCCGGGTAGCTCGCAGTCAAGCTTCCGATGTTCGACGTGCTCCTTGTGGCACTCGCCGATCGCCCTTTCTATGTAGGGGCGCAGGAATTCGTAGTGGTCGTTGGCCCCGCCGTCCCACGACAGCAGGGTGCCGTCGTGGTCGGTGATGCCGACCGCGACGCACCGCAGCATCTCGCGCAGGTGCGGGGTGGCTTTGTCCGCCGCGTCTTGGGTGAGCCCTTCCCGCAGGTCAGCAGACGCTTTGGACATCCTGTGCAGCATGTCCATCACCGCGTCTTCGACCGACGTGCTCACCCGGCGGGCGCGGCACAGCATCACGAAGAGGCCCAGTACGGCCAAGGTCGCGATGACACCGAGCACCGCGCGCTGGCTCAGGAGGTCACGCACGGCGTCCATGCTGTGCCGTCCGGTGCTCTCTCGGCAAGGGGTGGTCTACCGGAACAGGTAGACATCCGATGAATTCGAGCCGCATCAAGCGGTGCGCGCTGTCAGCGAGAAGCTGTTCGCCACCGACCTGTTCGCACTCAACGTCACCAATGTGTGCGCACACTTCCCCCATCGGGTGACTTTCCACCCGATGTGTCACTCTCCGCGCAGGTGAGCTACTTGAGCAGCCGGGACATCCGCCGGTCGGCCAGCGGTTTGCCGCCGGTCTGGCAGGTCGGGCAGTACTGGAACGCCTTGTCCGCGAACGACACCTCGCGCACGGTGTCGCCGCACACCGGGCACGGCAGGCCGGTGCGGGCGTGCACGCGCAGCCCGGACCGCTTCTCGCCCTTGAGCCGCGCCGCCGACTGGCCCACCGACCGCGCCACCGCGTCGGTCAGCACGCCGACCAGCGCCTCGTGCAGCCGGTCCAGGGCCTCGTCGGTCAGCTTCCCGGCCGTCGCGTAGGGCGACAGCCTGGCGGTGTGCATGATCTCGTCGGAGTACGCGTTGCCGACGCCCGCCATCAGCGTCTGGTCGGTCAACGCGGTCTTCAGCCGTTCGGTCCGCCCCGCGAACAGCTCACCCAGCCGCGCCCGGGACACGCTCAGCGCGTCCGGTCCGAGCCGGGCGATCCCCGGCACGGTCTGCGGGTCGGGGGTGATCCACGCCGCGAGCCCCTTCTTGGTGCCCGCCTCGGTCAGGTCGAACCCCGGTCCCTGCCCCGGCGGTCCGAGGTGGACGCGCAGCGCCAGCGGCCCCTTGCCGGGCTTCAGCGGCGCCGCCGACAGCGTGTCCGACCAGCGCAGCCAACCGGCGCGCGCGAGGTGCACGACCAGGTGCAGCCCGTCGCAGTCCAGATCCAGGTGCTTGCCGAACCGGCCCGCGGCCGTCACCGGACGGCCTTGCAGGTCGGTCCACGGCGGCGTGAACGTCTTCAGGACCTGCAACGACGCCACGTCGACGCGGTGCACGGCACGGCCGACGGCGTGCTCGCGCAGGTGGTCGGCCAGCGCCTCGACCTCGGGTAGTTCCGGCACCCGGACAGTGTCACCCGGAAACCCCGATCAGTCGACCTCGACCGCCCTCGGCCGGCCCTCAGTCCACCGGCTGCAACGGCCCGTCCAGGTCCGGCAGCGAGTACATCTCGATCTTGCGCGCCACGTTGGCCACCTCGTTGCGCACGGTCAGGACCCCGCGCACCGAGCCGACCCAGCGCTCCGGCGGCAGTTCGTCGGTCTTCTTGGACTCGGCCGCCACCAGCCACGGCCGGCGCACCGCCCAGCGGGCCGGGAAGAACAGGAACACCAGGACGAGCGCGAAGATCAGCCAGCCGGGCACCACGACTTCCTCGGGTGTCCAGGCCACCAGGATCACCGACATGACGACGACGATCGCGAGCATCAGCACGCCCGGACCGTGTCCGCCGCTCACATCGTGTTCGAAGTCGGCATCGGCGGACGGGTTGCGCCACTCGATCTGGCTGCGCACCGTCCACATCCGGCCGTCCGCACCGCGCACCAGCCGCGTCATCACCGTCTCCTCAAGACGTCGTGTGATCACTTCCGCGACCACAACGCTACCGGCAAATCCCTGCGACCAGGGGGTGAACCCGGCGGTAGCGGGCCGTGATCAGACCGCTTCCATGGCGGCGGCGGTCGGGTGCAGCGTCACGGTGGTGGGCGTGACGACCGGCGTCGTCGTGGTGCTGATCAGCACGGTCCGCGGCGGCTCGGTGACGGTCGTGGCCGTCGTGGTGGTCGTGGTGGTGATCGTCGTGGTGGTGGTCGAGGGCTCGCCCGTCGGCTCTTCGAGCATCCGGAACTCGCTGGTGCGGGTCGTTTCCACGGGCGGCGGCGCGGCCTGCACCGGCACCTGGGACGGCGTCACGACGACCGTCCGGCCGGGCTGCGTGACCACCGGGGTCACCGGCTTGGGGTGGTGGACCTGCTGCACGGGCGGCGCGGCCGGCGACGTCTCGCTGGTCGCCGTGCCGGTGACGGTCACGCCCGTGGAGCACAGCGCCAGCACGTTGTCGCCGTTCGACCCGTTCGGACCGGGCTGGATCAGCCCCGGACCCGGTCCCCCGGTGAACGCGCCCGCCAACACCCCGAACAGGCCCACGGCGGCAGCCGAAGCGGAGGCCGCCAGCACCAGCTTCACCCGCCCGGTCAGCCACGCGGCCTTGCCGAGCACAGCCGGACCCAGCAGCGCGGTCGCGGCCACCGGCACCGCGACGCTCGCCGCGTGGGCCCGCAGCGTCGAGCACACCTCGGTCAGCTCCGCGTGCAGGGAGTTGCAGGACGAGCAGGTCTGCAGGTGCTTGCGGATCCGCCGCTGCTCCGCGCCCTGCACGCCGCCCGCCGTGTAGGTGCCCAGCTTGGCCACCACGGAACTGCACGCGCGCGGCCCGGCGTCCTCCGACAGGTGCGCCTGGAGGTAGGCGGCACGCAGGCCTTCGCGGGCCCGCCGGGCCAGCGCGGCCATCGCGTTCGGGCTCAGGCCGAAGCTCGGTGCCACGGCGGCGGGTCGCTCACCCTCCACCTCCACCTGCCACAGCACGGTCCGCCAGCGCTCCGGGAGGCTGGTGAACGCCCGCGAGATCAGCGCCTGCTCGGGGCGCGAGGCGGTGACGTCGGGGAACGGCTCGACCCGGCGCGAGAGCTCCTCGTCCTCCACCGGCACGTCCCGCCGCCGCCCGCTCCACTCCCACGCCACCCGGCGCGCGACGGTCAGCAGGTAGGTGCGGACGTGGTCGGTGGGCCCGGTGCCCCGGCGGATCGCCTGGAGCACGCGGAAGAACGCCTCGGCGGTCAGGTCGTCGGCCTCGGCGTGTTCACGGACGTGCCGGAGGGCGAACCGGCGCACCGCGTCCGCGTGCCGGGAGAACAGCTCACCGAACGCCGAGTCGTCACCGGACCTGACCCTGGCGAGCAGTTCCCGGTCGAAATCGGCATCTCCGGCCATCCCGCCCGGCACCTCCCGCCCCGCTCGTGTTCCGAGGTCAAGATGCCACAGCTGGATCGAACCGCCCCGAAGTGATAGCGACCCGAGACCGAAGAACCTACGTTCGACGTGGGCTGTTCGGCTCAGCGGACCACGCTGGGTATCGCAAGGCGCACCGCTAGCAGCCGGTGACGGACCGGTCACGGGTAGGCGTCAGGTGATGGGCGGCCCCGTCACACTGGTCCGTTCGACCGGTAGTGTCCTGCCGCGTGGGCGATTGGCGCACAAGGGCTTCCGCCCTTCTTCCCGAACTGAGCGCGGTCGTCGAGCGCGAATCCTGGTCGTGCCACGTGTTCCTGTCGGAGCTGTGGCAGCTGGCCGCGGAGGCGCACCGGGCCGGCGACGACGACGTGCTGCGCCGGGTCTACGGCTTCGCGCACTGGTGCTTCCGGCAGCCCGAGCAGTTCCTGTCCAACGCGTCCGTGGTCAGCTTCTACGAGCACGTGTTCGACGAGTGGGAGCTGCGCGACGAGGTGGCGCCCTGGCTGCCGCCGGAGGTGGTGGCGAAGGTGCGGCCGCTGTGGGAGTGGCGCTGGCCGGCCGAGCGGTTGTCCGAGGTCGACCGGTTGTTGGCGACAGCACCACCCCCCGATCGGAATGCGGTTTGAGCCGTCCGCTATAGTTGTCGGTGTCAGGCGGATGTAGCGCAGTTGGTAGCGCATCACCTTGCCAAGGTGAGGGTCGCGAGTTCGAGTCTCGTCATCCGCTCGGTGAGAAGGCCTCGGTTCACGCCGGGGCCTTTTCGCATGTCAGGGATCCCACGTCGACATGGAGACTTCGCACATGGCCACCACGCGCAAGGCGACCACGCACTGGGAAGGCAACCTGCTCCAGGGCAGCGGAACCGTGACGCTGGAGTCGTCCGGCATCGGTTCCTACGCGGTGTCCTGGCCGTCCCGCGCCGAAGAGGCGAACGGCAAGACCAGCCCCGAGGAGCTCATCGCGGCGGCGCACTCGTCGTGCTACTCGATGGCGCTGTCGCACGGCCTGGCGCAGGCGGGCACCCCGCCGACGCGGGTCGACACCTCGGCCGAGGTCACCTTCCAGCCGGGTACCGGTATCACCGGCATCCACCTGACCGTGCGGGCGGCGGTGCCCGGCCTGGACGCCGCGGCGTTCGCCGAGGCCGCCGAGAACGCGAAGCAGAACTGCCCGGTCAGCCAGGCGTTGGCCGGCACCACGATCACGCTCACGGCGGAACTCGCGGAGTGAGCGGGAGCGCTTGACGCGGTACCGGCTCGCTGCCGCGGGTGACGAGCCGGTACCGACTCGCCAGAACGATTTGACCCGGTCGAGCGGGGGCCGGTAGTCAGTGCCAATGCTCACCGCAGGGGGCGGCGCGGCGCGACTCGCCGTGGGTGCCCTGATCGGCGCCGCCATCGCCGCGCTGTTCCTCCACGGGACGTTGGTCGAAGCGCCCCAAGCGATCCAGCCGGCGGGCGGCGCGGACGTGGTCGTCGTGACCGGCAGCTCCCAGCCCGGCCGCGCCACCACGACGACCGCGACGACCGCGGCCGGTTCGCCTTCCTCCCGCTCCGGCACCACGTCGGGCACGACGACGTCGACCACGACCACCACGGCGTCCGACGTGACGAGCACCACCACCACGGTGACGACCACCACCACGGCCCGGCCGACGACCACCACTACCAGGCCGACCACCACCACGACGACCCGCAGGACGACGACCACCACGACGACGAGGTCGTGCGGTCTCATCTTTTGCTGATTCCCCGCCTGGAATCACCGTGCGTGGTTTGGCAAGATCGCCGCGTGACGTTCAGCCAGGAGCCTGACCAGCCCCCGCAGAGCAAGTTCCAGCCGAGCAACGACGCAGCCACCCTCCGCATCAAGCCCGTACCGGCCACCGTGATCGCCTCCGCGAGCGCGAAACCGACCGCCCTGTCCGGCTTCCTGACGACCGCCGCCATGCCGGTCCTCACCGCGACCGCGCCGGCCGCGGTATCCGCGACCGCGACCGCGACGAAGCCGGGCACGATGTCCGGCGTCCTCGCCACCGCACCCGCCGCCAGGACCGCCGCTTCGGTGACCACCGAACGCGCTCCCGCGAAGCGCACCGAGGTGCGGAACACCGCAGCATCAGGCGCCACGACGGTGGCACCCGGCCAGCCGAAGCCCACCCAGGGCAATCTCACCCAGGGCAAGCCGACCCAGGCCAAGACCGCCCAAGGCAGTCTCACCCAGGCCAAGCCGACCCAGACCAAGCCGACCGCACCGCCCACGGCGGCGCCCGAGGTCCCGAAGCAATCCACCGCCACGTCCAACGGATCCACCGCCGCAGCCGTCGCACGCGCCGACGTCGCTGCTGCTGCTGCTCCGACGATCACCTTCGCCCCGGCGACGACCACCGCACCGGCCCCCGCGCTCGCACCGAAGGCGCCGGACACCGCGGCCACACCCACCGACGCCGCATCGCCCGCACCCGCTGTGTCGACGGCTATCGCTGTGTCGACGGCCGCCACACCTGCCGCCTCCGCACCCGCACCCGCACCTGCCGCCTCCGCAATTGCCTCCGCAACTGCGTCCAAGCCGGCCATGTCCGGGCCTGCCGCATCAGCACCACCCATCCCCGCGCCGGTCGCCACCCCCATCGACATGTTCGCCCCGACCGTCGAACCCGAACCGGTCACCGAAGCCCCATCGGCAGCACCCACGCCGACGACCGCGATCACCCCGGCAGCACCGACGATCGCCCCGGCACCAGCGGCCGAACCCGTCACCCCGGCCCCGCCGGCCGAGCCCACCGCAGCCGCACCGGCGAAACCGGAACCCGCGCAGCCCACGTCCCGCAGCAAGCTGCGCCGCATCGCACGACGGATCGTCGGACCGACGCTCCTCACCAAGAGGAACTGAAGGGTGGCCCCACGCCGGGGGCCACCCTGCTCGTCTCCAGGACCGTCGGGATTCCACACCGGGCAGGTCCGTGGGAGTCCTTCGAACGCAACGTGAGCGGTCAGGGTTTGATGGTGAACAGGACCGCGTCGGTGGTTTCCGTGCGGGTGATGGGGTAGCCGGCGGTGGGGCGGCTCAGGATGTCGGCCCACGGGGTGTCCACGACGGTCGACTTCATCACCACGACGGCGCGGATGCCGTGCTTGTCGAGCACGTCGATGGTGTGGGTGTTCGGGAAGTTCCTGGTCACCTCGTGCAGCTCCACGTACGGCAGCGGGTAGTTGCCGGAGTTGCCGTTCGCCATCGTCGGCCAGCCCTCGGTGGACCACAGCAGGTAGCGGACCTCGCTGGAGTTGTCCATCGGCACGATCACCATCGGCTCGCGGACCTGCTCGAACACCGTCTTCAGCCCCGACGGGATGCCCGGCACGTGCGGGTACTGCCGCACCGGCAAACCTTCGAGCAGCGCGAACACCGCGGGCACGACCAGGGCCAGCGCGACCAGCCTGCGGTTCCGCACCCGTTCCGCGAGCAGTTGCCCCAGCCTGGTCACCGCGCCGACCGCGAGCAGGGACAGCAGCAGCACCACCCACATGACGAGGCGGCCGGGGGTGCGCATCGAGTTCCAGCCGGGCAGGAACTCCCACAGCAGGCGGTAGACCGCGCCGTCGAAGAAGCCCGAGCCGAGCGCGAGCACGGCCACCACGACCGCCGCCACGGCCAGCCACGTCCGCAGCCGCTTCGACCACACGCTGACGAACAGCCCGACGACCGCCGGCACGACCAGCGCCAAGCCGGGGAACAGCATCTTCTCCCACGGCGCGGGCAGCGGCAGGTTCGCGGCGCTGTCGAAGACGGAACCGCGCCACAGCCACGACATGTCCGACACGGTGAGAAGCCCTGCGGGCGGCGCGGACAGCTCGGCGATCTCCTTCCACGCCCTGGTGAAACCGTAGCGCTCGACCACCTGGAGATAAGGAATCGCCATCATCAGCGTCACGGCGACGAACACCGCCCCGCCGACACCGTTCGCGACGAGGACCCGGTCGCCGAATTCCGCCCGGCGGCGCAGCACGACCACCAGGGTCACCACGCCGACGCCGGCCATCAGGTAGAAGAACGGGATGCCGGTCGCGAACCCGATGGTGATCTGCCACGCGGCGAGCAGCCAGCCCGCCACCACCCAGCCGGGCCGCGCCAGTCCGGGGCGTGCACCGGACCGGAACGAGTACCCGTGCCCGCGCGCCAACGCGTACAGCGCCAGCGCGATGCCGCCGGAAGACAGGATGTTGAGGTGGCTGCTGTGCAGCAGCCGCCACGGCGCCCACGCGAACACCGCGCCGGCCAGCAGCGCTGCCTGCCAGTTGCCGCCCAGCTGCCGGGCGAGGAAGTACCCGCCGATGAACGCCAGCGCGAACGCGATGATGTAGGCGACGTTGTACCGCATCACCGCCGCGTACTGGCCGTCACCGAAGACCGCCAGCGGGAAGTAGCCGAGCAGCGAATCGGAGAACGCGAAGTTGTCCTCCGACGGGAAGAACATGTTCGTCGTCCACAGGTCGCCGCCCTCGGTGAGGAAACGGCGGTGCCAGGCGAGTTCCCAGGCTTGCAGCAGCGGGTCGCCGAGGTCGCCCGCCACCACCGACTTGGGATTGCGGACCACCGGCCAGTTGAACGCCGCGGAGAGCGCGAACCCGAGGAGGACGACCAGCGTGCCCTCCCGCCCGAACCACCGCGCGAGGAAGCCGGGACCACGCCGTGCGGACACGGCCGATCCCTCGTCGACGGATTCGGTGACCAACATTCCCCCCGGGCGGATGGCGCCGATCGACCGACGCTGCGGTGCGGCACGATACCCGGTCCCGACCAGCGGTAATGCGCCGACCGGGGACGCTGCGGGAGCACCACGCGGACCGGTCGGGCCGGTGACGGCGGGGTGGACACCGCTCATCGACGGCAACGACCGCATCACAAGTGCCGGATGCCGGGAGGCCGCTCGGGCCCATAGGACACAATGGCCACCGCGCGCGACTTTGGAGGGGCGGATGGCCTGGCAAGAGGACCTGGCGGAGCTGGACAGGACGTTGGCGGAGGGTCGGATCAGTGCCGACGAGTACCGCAGGCGTCGTGACGAGCTCTTGGCTTCCGCCTCGGGCGCCGGCCCGCAGCAGCCCCAGCAGGGCGGTGGCCCCTTCGGCGCGCCGTTCCGCTGGGAGGCGTCGCCGCCCAACCAGCAGAACCCGAACCCGGACGCCACGCAGGTGGTGAACACCGGCCAGCCGCCGGTGCCGCCGGTGCCGCACAACCCGAACCCGGACGCGACCCAGGTGGTCACCGGCCAGCGCCCGGCCGACGCCGACCGCACGCAGTACGTGCGCCCGGTCGCGCCCCCGCCGAACCAGCTGCCGCCACCCCACCAGCAGCCCCCGCAGGGCGCCTGGGGCGGTGCCGGCGGCGCGCCGGTGAACACCCCGCCGTGGGGCAACGATCAGGGCTTCGGCGTGGTCGGCGAGCAGACGCCGAGCTGGATCGCCCAGGGCCCCGAGGTGTTCGACGAGAGCGGTGGCGGCGGCGGCAAGAAGTGGCTGGCGATCGTCGGCATCATCGTCGTGCTGGCCCTGATCGGCGGCGCCATCTGGTTCTTCACCACGCGGCCGGCCGACCAGACGGGGCAGACGGGCGGTCAGACGACCAGCTCGACGGCTCCGACCACGACGACCACCAAGCCGAAGGACGGGCTGGAGGTCGCCAAGCTGCCGGGCGTCGCGCAGGACCAGTCCGGCGTGAAGAACTTCGCCGACGTGGTGTCCGGCAAGCTGCTCACCGAAGAGGAGAACCAGGCGTACCTGGCGGCCGGCGCGGGCCGCAGCAGGCTGGCCGGCTCCGTGGTGTCGGGCGGCGCGATGTACACCCAGATCCTGACCGTGAAGACGAACGGCGTGGTCGAGGCGAAGACCGCCCGCGACGCGTTGGGCGTGCTCCAGGCGAAGTACGCGATGCAGCCCTACACCGGCACCACGCCGGCGGGCGTGACGGCGTTCCAGGTGGCGCCGGCCGGCGAGAGCCTCGGCGCGGTGCGCGGGCACTACGTGACGAAGGACGTCGTGGTCCGCGTGCAGGTGGCGGGCAAGGACATGGCGCAGCTGACGAAGGCGTTCGACGAGATCATGCTGGCCCAGCTCGAACAACTCCCCGCGGATGCCTGACCGGCGGACCGCGGGCAGCACAGCAGTAGTCGGCGGCGGGCCGGACGCGGCGAGCGTCCTGGCCCGCTCCTACTTGCGGCACCACCCCGACCACGCCTTCGTCGTCCTGGTCGCGGACGTCTGGGATCTCGCCGCGGGAACCGCGGGCGATTCCGAACCCACGGCGAGTGCGGGGCTCACGGGGAGCTTCGAGCCGGGTGCGGTCACCGTGTTGTCCGCACGCGATCTCGGCCTGCCGGCGGACGACTACCTGCGCCTGGCCACCTGCGGCACGTCCGAACAGCTCGTCCAGGCCGCCGCCCCGCTGCTCGTCCGCCGCCTGCTGGCCACCCACGACCTGGTCGTGCACCTGGGCGCGGACTCCGTCGTGCTCGCCCCGCTGCCCGACTTCGGCGACGGCCTCACCCTCGTCCCGAAACTGCTCCACCCCCTCCCCGACGACGGCAGGCACCCGGCGCGCGTGGGCGGGTTCACCGAGAACTTCGTCGCGGTCGGCCGCAGCGGCGAATCCTTCGACACCGAGGCCTTCGTCGACTTCTGGGCCGACCGCACCCGCGCCGACCTGCTCGCCGGGTCGCCGGAGGGCTGGGCCGCCGATGCCGCCGCCCTCTTCGAACACCGGGTGGCGCGTGACCCCGGCATCGGCGTGGCCGCGTGGAACCTCCACGAACGCGAACCCGCCGGCACCCGCCTGATCGACTTCACCGGCCACGACCCGGAGCAGCCCTGGCTCGCCGCACGCGACCACGACCGGGTCCTGCTGTCCGAACGCCCCGAGTGGCGCGCCGTCTACGACCTGGCGCCCCGGAGACCCACCCGGGCCTCGAACTTCGACACCTTCGGCGCTTCCGGCACCAGCACCGACGGCAGCACCAACGGCAGCACCGACGGCGACGGCGACGGCGAGAAGATCACCCCCACCATGCGCGAGGTGTTCAAGGACGCCCTCCGCGCGGCGGCCGAGCCGGACCCGTTGGACACCCGCCCGAAAACCCTCCCCCCGCACCCGTTCGACGGCGACGGCAGCGCGTTCAAGGCCTGGCTGACCTCCCCCGCCACGCCCGCCCAACGCGCCTCGGGCATGAACCGCCTGCTGCACGGCGTGTGGCAGTCCCGCATCGACCTGCGCGCCGCCTTCCCCCGCCCGCTGGACGCCCTGGACCCCGGCTTCCGGGACTGGTGCACCCGCCACGGCGTCGACGAGGGCATCCCGACCTGGGCGCTGCCCGTGCCGCCCCGCGAGGTCGCGCCGCCGGTCGACGCGTTCGGCGTCAACGTCGCGGGCTACCACACCGCCGAGCTGGGTATCGGCGAGATGGGCCGGGTCATCCTCAACGTGGTGGAGGCCGCCGGCATCCCGCACGTGTCGGTGGTGGACGAGCACTCGGTCCGGGGCACCGCGCGCACCGGCGTCGCCGCGCCGGACTCGGTGGGGCGGCCCAGGTACCCGGTCAGCCTGATCACGGTGAACGGCGACTTCACCCGCCCGCTGCTGGAGGCCGACCCGGAGGTCGGGCACGGCCGCTACCGGATCGGGTTGTGGGCGTGGGAGCTGGCGGAGTTCCCGGCGACCATGCACCACTTCGGCTTCGTGGACGAGGTGTGGACGGTCAGCGACTTCGTGCGCCGGGCGGTCGAGCCGCACTCGCCGGTGCCGGTGCGGACCGTGCCGATCCCGGTGGTGGAGCGCGCTCCGGTGCGCGCGGAGCCCCGGCGACCCGGTGAGACGACGGGGTTCCTGTTCGCGTTCGACTTCAACAGCACGGCCCAGCGGAAGAACCCGTGGGGCGTGGTGACGGCGTTCCAGCGGGCGTTCCCCGGGCGGACCGACGTCAAGCTGGTCATCAAATCGACAAATGCCCATCTCCACACCGGGGCGGCCGAGCGGTTGCGGCTGATGACCGCCGACGACCCGCGCATCACGCTGGTCGAGCGCTACCTGGGTGCGGGCGAGCTGGCCGAGCTGTACGCGACCAGCCACGCCTACGTGTCGCTGCACCGCAGCGAGGGCTTCGGGCTGACCGTGGCCGAGGCGATGATGCGGGGCCTGGCCGTGGTGTCCACCGACTACGGCGGCACGAGCGAGTTCGTGACACCCGCCGTCGGCTGGCCGGTCCCGCACACCATGACCGAGGTGGGCGAGGGCTGGCCCCCGTACCAGCCGAACGCCCGCTGGGCCGACCCCGACCTGGACGCCGCCGCGCGGGCCATGCGGGAGATCGCCGACGACCCGGACGAAGCGCACCGCCGCGGTCTCGCCGCCCGCGAGCACCTGCTGCGCACCCGGTCGTTCGACGCCGCCGCCGCCTGGCTGCGGACCCGGCTCGACGCCGCCCACCGCACGTGGCTGGCCCGCACCACGCCGCCGCACCGCCCGCCGCTGGTGCGCGCCGCCCGCCGGGTGCTGGGCCCGGCCGCCGGTCCGATCCGGCACGCGCTGGGCCGGGTGGAAGCCATACTGGACCGGCGATGACCGCTCACCAGGAGTCCCGTTCCGAGACGAAGTTCGTGCTGCCGCCCGTGCACGAGTCGCTGCTGCCGACCGAGCACGCCCTGCACCGCCCCCGCCACGGCGCGACCCAACGCCTGTCCCTGATCTGCGCGGTCGTGTTCCTCACGCTGCCCGCGGTGGCGTTCGTGCTGGGCGTGCGACCGCGCGAGTTCGAGAACCGGGCGCTGACCGCGTTCCCCGGCGTCACCGAGATCTCCCGGCTCCAGGGCTGGGCGTCGGACCACCTCCCGCTGCGCGAGCAGGCGATCGGCCTCTACGACGACATCAGCCGGGGCGTGTTCGGCGAGCCCCCCGCGCGACCGAAGGCGGACACGGGCGGTCCGCCGATCCCGACCGAGACCTCGAAGCCCGCGAAGCCGAAACGGCCGCCGGTCACGTTCCCGGACGTCGTGGAGGGCACGAACGGCTGGCTGTACCTGGGCAACGAGCTGGCCGGGCACTGCTCGCAGGCGCTCACCACGGACGAGGTCATGCAGCGGATGCGGGCCCTGCGGGACGGCGTGACCTCGTCCGGCCGGCGGTTCGTGGTGGTCATCGCGCCGGACAAGGCGACGCTGTACCCGCAGAACCTGCCCGCCGACCTGCCCGGCCGGGAGTGCCACCGCGAGGTGGTGGACGAGTTCTGGAAAGCCGTGGCGGGCGAGGACTACCTGCTCGACGTGCGCAAGGACCTCAAGGACTGGGGCGAACGGCTCGGCACCCCGGTGTACGGGCCGGTCGACGCGCACTGGGGCGAGGAGGGCGGCGTCGTGATGGCCCGCCGGATCGCCGAGGAGCTGCGCCCCGGCATCAGCTCGAAGTGGCGGGTGGACGAGGGGCCGGCGTGGCAGGCGGCGGCCGACCTGCCGCCGCTGATCGGCCGGACCGGCACCACCACCGGCCTGTCGTACCTGATCCGCCCGGACGGCAGGACGAACCAGACGCGCGACAGCACCCCCCGCGAGTTCACCACCCCGATCCGGCTGAACACCGCCACCGGGCCCGGCACGTACGGCTACCGGGTGGGGATGCTCAGCGACTCGTTCACCATCCGCACCACCAAGTACCTGGGCAGCGTGTTCGGCGACCTGACGATCATGCACCACGGCAACCTGGCGGCGGACCGCGGCGAGGCGGCCGGGAAGATGCTGGCGGACAAGTCGACCGTGGTGGTCGAGGTCGCCGAGCGCAGCCTGGTGTCCGGCTCGCTGAGCCTGCTCAACCCGGTGATCGCGGACGCCGTGGTCAAGGAGCTCAAGGCCAAGCCGATCCGCTGACCACGGCCCGGCGGCGACCTGGCCCGGCGTGGCGTTCGACTCGGTTGCGGCGATCGGGCTCGAGGGCCGCGGCGGCTGTCCTAGACTGCCGCTAGCCGGCGCCTTCTCGTCGGCGCATCGCCTTCGCCTTCGTTGGACGGTCCATGTCGCACGCACGCCTGGCGGACGCCATCGTCCGTCTGGAGAAGCACCGGAACCTCAACCTGCCGCTGCGCTCGCGGGACCTGTTCGGCAGATTCCTGTTGCGCCTGCTGTGGAAGCGGCAGCTCAAGTGGCAGGTCGACTTCAACCTCGCGGTACGGGACGCGGTCGACGCGCTCAGCCAGGGCGGCGGTCGCGCGGCGGCCAGCGAGGACCTCGCCGCCGAGGTGGAGAAGCTGCGCACCGCCGACCAGAACATCATGGCGGGCCTCAACCAGCGGCTGTACGCGGCGATCGGCGGCATCCGCACCGAGGTGACCGACCTGCGGCTGCGGCTGGTGGACCGGGAGACCGCGGCCGACGACATCGGCGCCCGGCTGGACCGGATCGAGCGGCGGCTGGCCGAACTCGACTCGGCCGCGCTGGACACCCGGCTGCGGCACGCCCAGCTCGACCTGTTCCTGGACCAGGCGCGGGCCGCCGCGCCGCGGCCGGCCGAGGTGTCCGCCGCGCCGGACCGGTCGTCGGCGCTGGAACTGCCAGTGGCGCACCTGCTGGACGGGCCGGTGGACGGCACGCGCTCGGCGCGCGCCGCGTACCTGCCGGTAGTGCGGGCCGCGCACGGACCCGTGCTGGACGTGTCGCCGAGCCGGGGCGAGTGGCTGGAGGTGCTGCGGTCGGCGGACGTGCCCGCGTCCGGGGCGTCGGCCAACCGGTTCGTCGTCAAGCACTGCGGTGAGCTGGGGCTGTCCGTCGAGGAGGCCGATCCGCTGGACGTGCTGGCGCGCACCGCGAAGCGCTCGCTGGGCGCGGTGACCGCGTTCCGGTTCGTCGAGCGGCGGGACGCGGCCTCGCTGTCCCGGTTCTTCGACCTGGCCGGGCAGGCGCTCAAGCCGGGCGGCGTGCTGCTGCTGGAGACGCCGAACCCGGACGGGCCGGGCATGGCCGACTTCCACGTCGACCCGTTCGCGCAGCGGCCGGTGCACCCGACGTTCCTGCGGTTCCTCGCCGAGGTGGCCGGGTTCTGCCGGGTCGAGGTCCGGTACCCGGACAGCGGTCCGCTGGACGGCTGGCCCGCGACCGCGGCCCCGGACTCGGCGCGGGCCGGCCGGTACTGCCTGCTCGCGTGGACGTGACCGTGCGGGTCGGGATGTGGAGCCCGCTGCCGCCCGAGCGCAGCGGGATCGCGGACTACACCTACGAGCTACTCGGACCGCTGGCCGACGAGGTGGCGGTGTCGGCGGTGTCCCGGTCGGCGGACGCCTCCGCGCCGGTCCCGCTGGTGACGCCCGCCGAGGCGGACGGGCTGCCGGTGTACCAGATGGGCAACCACGCGGGCGTGCACTCGTGGATCTACCGGCAGGCGCTGGCCGTGCCGGGTGTGGTGGTGCTGCACGACACCTCGCTGCTGGACTTCACCCAGGGCTACCACGGCGGGATCGGCACGCGGGGCTTCCGGGACGAGGTGGCGTTCGCGCACGGCCCGATCTGGGGCGACCCGCAGGACCCGGCGCTGCTCAACGGGTGGCCGGCGGTGGAGGCGGACGGGCCCCGCTACCTGGACGCGATGACGCTGACCATGGAGCGGCGGCTGGTGTCCGCCAGCCGGGGCGTCATCGTGCACGACCCGTACTCGGCCGCACGGCTGCGCACGCGGTACCCGGGTCTGCCGGTGGCGGTGGTGAACTCCGGCGCCCCGGTCCGGGACGACGCCGACCGCGCGTCGGTGCGCGCCCGGTTCGGCTGGCACGACGACCACGTGGTGTTCGGGGTGTTCGGCGGCTTCAACCGGATCAAGCGGATCCTGGTGGTGGTGCTGGCGTTCGCGCAGGTGCGGCGGCGGTGGCCGCACGCCCGGCTGCTGATCGCGGGGCACGTGGACTACCCGGACGTGCACGCCGACGTGGTGCGGGCGCTGGAGCAGTACGGGCTGGCGGACGCCGTGCGGATGGAGCTCAGCCCGGCCAAGGACGACTTCGAGCAGCTGATCGGCGCGACCGACGCGGTGGTGAACCTGCGCTGGCCGACGGCGGGCGAGACCAGCGCGGTGATGATGCGGGCGTTCGGCGCGGGCCGGGTGGTGATCACCAGCGACCTGCCGCAGAACCGGCACTACGACGAGGAGTTCTGCTGGCGGGTGCCCACGGAGCCGCGGGCCGAGGCGGAGGGGCTGGCGGCGCTGCTGGAGCAGGTCGTCACCGAGCCCGAGCGCGCCCGTTCGGCGGGCGGGCTGGCCCGGGACTGGGTCGCGCGGGCCGCGTCCTGGCCGGTCGTCGCGCGCCAGTACCGCGAGGCCCTGGAGACCGCGGCCGACGGCGCTCACGCACCGGGGATCGACGCACCGGTGGGCGTCGGCGCGAAGCGGCAGCCGCTGAGCAACGTGGAGATCGTGGAACGGTCGGCCACCGCGGGCGTGAACCTGTTCGCCGACATGCGGGCCACGACCGGCCTGTCCGAGTCCTTCCGGCGCGCCGGGACGGCACTGCTGGGCACCGACGTCGGGCTCACCTACACCGAGTTCAACTCGCGCGCGCCGGTCCGCACCGTCGCCGTGCCGCGCGAGCTGTCCGAGCTGCGCGGCGGCAAGGACTACCCGGTCGACCTGTGGATGGTGAACCTCAACGAGTTCCAGCTCATCCCGGACAGCTCGCTCGACCGGTACACGATCGCGCTGTGGGCGTGGGAGCTGCCGGAGATCCTGGACTACACCCTGGTCCAGCTGCCCCGGCTGGACGAGCTGTGGGTGGTGTCGTCGTTCGTGGGTGACGCGTTCCGGACCGTCACCGACATCCCGATCACGGTGGTGCCCAACGTGATCCCCGAGGTCGAGGCGACCCCGGACCGGGCCCGGTTCGGGCTGGACGAGGACGCGTTCGTCGTGCTGTTCACGTTCAGCTCCTCGTCCAGCGACGCGCGGAAGAACCCGTGGGGCGTGATCGACGCGTTCCGCCGGGCGTTCCCGCCGCACGAGCGCGGGACGAAGGCGCACCTGGTGATCAAGGCGATCGACCTGGACATCTTCCCGCTGATGGCGGCGGCGCTGTCGGACGCGGTGGCGGGCGTGAACGGCACGCTCGTCGCCGACGACCTCAGCCGGCCGGAGATGGACTCGCTGCTGGCGTCGTGCGACGTCTACGCGTCACTGCACCGCTCCGAGGGCTACGGCCTGGGGATGGCGGAGGCGATGATGCTCGGCAAGCCCGTGGTGGCCACCGGCTACGGCGGCAACACCGACTTCATGCCGCCCGGCGCGGCGGCGACCGTGGGCTACGACATCAGGCCGATCACCGAGAAGGACCACCGCTACGACAACCGCTTCGCCGACTGGTACCGGCCGGGGCAGCTGTGGGCCGAGCCGGACGTGGCGCAGGCCGCCGGGTGGTTGCGCAGGCTCGCCGACAGCCCGGAGCTGCGGGCGCGGATGGGTGCGCGGGCGCGTGACGCGATCCGGGCGCACAGCGGGGCGGACGCGGTCGGTGCCGTGATGCGCGAACGGGTGCACGAGATCTACCGGACCGGTCTGCACCTGGGCGGCGTGCACCGGGACATCCGCGCCAAGTGACCGCTCCGCGGACGCCCGACCCGGTGCGGCCGGGTCGGGCCTGACCGGGTCGCCCACCGGAGCACCAACCGGCGCCCGAAGCCACGCCCCGGATCGCTCGGCCGGCCGGACCGGTCGGCTGATCGAACCGATCGGCAGACCGGACCAGTCGGTTGACCGGACCGCTCAGCCGATCTCCAGCTCCACCAGGCGCGATTCCAGCGCCGCCAGCCGCCGGTTCGCCCTGCCCAGCTGCACCTCGGCCTCGCTCAGCGCGACCCGCAGCTCGTCGATGTGCGCGGCGTCCTTGGCGCGCGCCTCCTGCGCCTCGTGCACGGCGCTCTCCAGCCGCCGGATGTACCCGATCTCCGCCACCCGGGCGGCCCGCCGGTCGGCGAACTCCGCCCGCACGAACCCGTCGAACACGTTCGCCGGAGCGGCCAGCACGTCGAGCGCCTCCGCGTCGGACTCCCGCGCGTAGAACCGGTTGAGGCCGTCGAACAGCGCGCACCGGTACCCCGCCGCGGTCATCAGCGGCTCCCAACCCGAGTGGTTGGGCTTGGGCGAGCCCGGCTCGGTCGCCTCGACCACCACCACGCGCGGCTGGTGCCGGTCCCAGTCCGCGCCCTCGATGACGGCCTGTTCCGCGCCCTCGACGTCGATCTTCAGGAAGTCGACCGGTCCGGGGTGCTCGTCGAGCACGTCCGCGAGGGTCCGCACCTCGACCTCCACCTCCTCCACCGCCAGCTCCGACCGGTAGGCCGAGGCGAGCGAGGAGTCCAGGGTGGACCAACCGGACCGGTCGGCGACCAGGTGCAGCGTGGCGGTGCCGTTCTCCGCACCGATGGCGACGGCCAGGGTCACGTCGTCGGGCCTGGCCCGTCGCAGCCGGTCGGCTTGCGCCGGGATCGGCTCCAGGTTGATGCCGCGCCAGCCCAGGTCGTAGAAGTGCTTGGTCACCGAGTCCTCGACGGCGTCGGCCGCGCCGACGTCGACGTAGCGACCGGTGGTCCGCCCGTGGAACAGGCGGGCCAGCACGACGTCCTCCCCGTTCTGCGCGTACGAGATCACGACATACCGGCCTTGCGGGCTTCCACCTCGAGGTCGTGGTCGACCATCATCGCGACGAGGCCGGCGAAGTCGACCTCCGGCTTCCAGCCCAGCTCGTCGTGCGCCTTGGACGCGTCGCCGACCAGCAGGTCCACCTCGGCCGGGCGGAAGAAGCGCGGGTCCTGGGTGATGTGCTTCTCCCAGTCCTCGATGCCCGCGTGGGTGAACGCGGCGGCCACGAAGTCGCGCACCTTGTGCGTCTGGCCGGTCGCGATGACGTAGTCGTCCGGCTGGTCCTGCTGGAGCATCTGCCACATGGCCTGCACGTAGTCGCCGGCGAAGCCCCAGTCGCGGCGCGGCTCCAGGTCGCCGAGCACCAGCGTGTCCTGCAGGCCGAGCTTGATCCGCGCCACCGCGTTGGTGATCTTGCGGGTGACGAACTCCAGGCCGCGGCGGGGCGACTCGTGGTTGAACAGGATGCCGGAGCAGGCGTAGAGGCCGTAGCTGTCCCGGTAGTTGACCGTGATGTCGTGGCCGAAGACCTTCGCCACGCCGTACGGCGAGCGCGGGTAGAACGGGGTGGTCTCGCGCTGCGGGGTCTCCCGGACCTTGCCGAACATCTCGGAGCTGGAGGCCTGGTAGAACCGGATGGGGTTGTTGGTGCTGCCGCCGGCCATGCGGATGGCCTCCAGCATCCGGAGCACGCCCAGGCCGGTGACGTTCGCGGTCAGCTCGGCCTGCTTGAAGCTGAGCGCCACGAACGAGATGGCCGCGAGGTTGTACACCTCGTCGGGCTGCGTCTGCTCGACGGCTGCGATCAGGCTGGTCAGGTCCTGGAGGTCCGCGGACACGATCTCCACGAACGGCAGTTCCTGCTGCACCAACTCCGCACGGGGGTTGTTCTGACCCTTGACCAGGCCGAAGACCTCGTACCCTTTGCTGTTCAGGAGTTCGGCCAGGTATCGGCCGTCCTGTCCGGTGATACCGGTGATCAATGCACGCGCCACCGAGCAAGGATAGCGGCGGCCCCGCGCACCCCCTCACCCGATCCGGCAAGCCTACCGAGGTAGCGGTTGGCGGTGGGGAGGGCAGGCAACCCCGCTCCCATGCGAGACGTCTGTTCCGATGACATGGGCAACCCGACCGACCGGAGACTCAGATGTGGCTTGCTGTGAGCCTGGTCACCTTGGGAGCGGTCGCATTTTCGTTCCGCACCGTTCGGACGCTGCGGTCCGTATCGAAAACCGCCCGGGATCGTGGCCACATTGGGACAACAACGTCCACCTAGGCCCTATGGCGGATTGTGCGCTTGCCGTACGATCTTTTTCGGGTCACCAGACCTGTGCCTGCTAGGGGACCTCACAACAGAGGTAGGTGCGTCATGGATCTCGCACTCAGCAAGGTCATCGAGCTGCGCGAGAGCGGTTTTCAGTTCCTCCACCTCCGGGACGAGGACGGGCAGCTCGATCGCATCATGGCGTTCAAACAACGCCGCGGCTTCATCGACTCGATCCTGTTCTGGTCCGAGACCGAGGCCCGCGCGGGCCGCCTACCTGCGGTTCGGGACAGCACCCGGGCCGCCCAGGCGGTCTGGATCTACGAGGGTCCGCTCGTGGAGGCGGTCGAACGGCTGCTCGACCTGCCGGAGCCGGGGGCCCGCAACGCGCCGACGCTGATGAAGCGGACGGCCTCCGATCTGGCCGTCGTGACGACGCTGCCGTTCAAGCTGAAGCTGCCGCCGGGCGCTATCGCCTGAGCCTCCCACCCGATCCCAGCCCCGCGCGAACAACGCGGGGCTTGTCGCCGTGGTCACCCTGAGTACAATTTCCCGGCACGCTCATCGCTTTCCGTAGTGGGAATATGCACCCTCTCGACAAGCCGCCGGAATGGAAGACCAAAACGACCGATACGGTCGGTTACCGGGGCTATAACAATTCCTCATACTCTCGGCTTATGGGCGGCGCGGGCTGACCAAACCGGATTCGTAGGCGAGCACCACGAGTTGCGCCCGATCCCGCGCCCCCAGTTTCGTCATCACCCGGCTCACGTGAGTGCGGGAAGTGGCCGGGCTGATGACGAGGTGCTCGGCGATCTCCTCGTTCGAGAGGCCACCGGCGACCAGCGCCAGGATCTCCCGTTCCCGCGCGGTCAGCTCGCGCAGCGCCTTCGGGTCCGGCCGGCGGTGCTCGGGACGCGCCGCGAATTCCTCGATCAGGCGACGGGTGACGCTCGGCGCGAGCAGCGCGTCACCCTGGGCAACCACCCGCAGGGCGCGCAGCAGCTCCACCGGGTCGGTGTCCTTGAGCAGGAAGCCCGACGCCCCGACGCGCAGCGCCTCGAACACGTACTCGTCCACGTCGAACGTGGTCAGCACGAGCACCTTCACGTCCGGCAGCTCGGCGCAGACGTCCCGGGTCGCGGTCAGACCGTCGGTGCCCGGCATCCGGATGTCCATCACCACCACGTCCGGGCGGTGCTCACGGGCCAGCAGCAGCGCCTCCGCCCCGTCGCCCGCCTCGCCGACCACCTCGAACCCGTCCTCGGTGTCCAGCAGCAGTCGGAAACCCGCCCGCACCAGCACCTGGTCGTCGGCCAGCACCACCCTGATCACGCGCCACCTCCCACGGCAGAACCGCCCGAACCTCGAACCCGCCCCCGTCGCGCGGCCCCGCCCGCAGCTCGCCGCCGAGCGCTTCCACCCGTTCCCGCATGCCCCGCAGCCCGGTGCCCGCGCCCTGCGGTGCGGACGTGCCCGAACCATCGTCCTGCACGGTCAGCTCCAAGGCGGACCCGGTGCGGCGGAACGTGATCGTGATGGCGGACGCGTCGGCGGCGTAGCGCATGGCGTTGGTCAACGACTCCTGGACCACCCGGTAGGCCGCCGCGTCCACCGGCGCCGGCAGCTCGCCCGGCTCGCCCACCACCCGGGCCGCCGGCACCGGCGCGACCAGTTCGTCCAGCCTGCTCAACGAAGGGACCGGGGTCGTCCCCTCGCCGCTGCGCAGCACGCCGAGGGTCGCCCGCAGGTCGTCCAACGCGTGCCCGGACGCCTCCTTGATCGCCTTGAGCGCCTTCACCGCCTCCTCCGGCCGCCGGTCCGCGACGTGCGCGGCGACCCCGGCCTGGACGTTGATCATCGCCAGGCTGTGCGCGACCACGTCGTGCACCTCGCGGGCGATCCGCAGCCGTTCCTCTTCCACCTGCCGGTCCCGCCGCTCGGCGACGCGCACCCGTCGCAGGGAGAGCACCGCGATCGCAGGTGCGGCGATCAGCGGCCCCCAGTGCCCGGTCACGTAGTACAGCCAGGTGGACACCCCGGTGACGCCGATGACCGCCACCGGGAAGCGCCGACGCCAGAGCAGCGGCACGAACGTCGCCGCGAACCACACCCACGCCAGCCAAGCCACGGCTCGACCGTACGGGAGCGCCACCGGGCACGACATCGGCCGCCGAGCGGGCTTCCCGGGTACGTCAGCCGTCGTACGCCGGGGTCCTGTGCCGGGGTTGCCGCCGGGGATCGCGTCGGAGATCGCCGCCCAACCGGTCGGGGCGGTGTGGATCACCGGTCCGGGTGAAGAAGTCCACTCGGACGAATTAGCGAGCTTGATCCGACCCCCCGGACTACGAAACTTTCCGCCACATGAACCTCAGGAAGACCATCGCGGGGGCCGCTGTCGCCCTCGGCGGCGCCGCCGTCATGCTCGGCCTGGGCAGCGGAACCGCCAGCGCGGCCGGTGCCGACCTCCAGTCCGCCCCGGACCTGGACACCGAGCTGGGCAAGGTCGGAGGCGTGGACGACATCGCCGCGATCGACACCACCGACGGCGCGGGCAAGATCAAGTTCCTCAACCTCCAGAACCCGAACGCGAAGGCCGTGGTCACCAACCTCGACGGTCAGACGGTCTCGTCCCTGCTGGGCTACGACAACAGCGCCGCGCCCTCGGACGTCGACCTCGGCGCGGACATCTGACCCGCACCCCCCAGCCGGAACGGTCCCGGCCCCCTCCCCCTCGGGCCGGGGCCGTTCCAACCCCTCGCGCAGTGCGCGGGTACGTCGGTGGTGCGGCGTCACGACCCGACGCCACGGACCCGGCTTCTCGCGAACCGGCCCGGCTCCTGTCGAACCGGCCCGGCTTCGAGAGCCGGGGTCAGCGACCCGCGGCGTAGCCCTGGTTCCCGCGCGGGTTGGCCGCACCGCGCAGCAGACCGTCCCGGGCGTCCCGCGCCACGGCCGACATCCGCCCCAGCGTCCACGCCCCGGAGTCCAGCACCGAGTGCCCCCGCTCCCGCAGCGACCCGATGGCCTCCGCACCCAGGCGCGACTCCACCACCACCTCACCGGGCGTCCACCCGCGCGGGTAGAACGAGCTCGGGAACGCGTTGGTGTGCCACATCGGCGAGTCGATGGCCTCCTGGAGGTTCAGGCCGCCCACCGTGTGCGCGAGCCAGAACCCGAGCTGCCACTGGTCCTGCTGGTCGCCACCGGGCGTGCCGAAGGCCAGCGCGGGCAGCCCCTCGCGCAGGGCCAGCGACGGCGACAGGGTGATCCGGGGCCGCTTGCCCGGTGCGAGCGAGTTGGGCAGGCCCTCGTCGAGCCAGAACATCTGCGCCCGGCTGCCCAGGCAGAACCCGAGGGACGGGATGGTCGGCGAGGACTGGAGCCAGCCGCCGGACGGGGTGGCCGACACCAGGTTGCCCCAGCGGTCCACCACGTCGACGTGCACGGTGTCGCCCTTGACCGCGCCGGTCCGCGAGACCGTCGGTTCGCCGAGGGCGCCGCCTCCTTCTTCCCCGGCAACGGGACTACCCGCCAGAACGTGCCCGGCGAGCACCGCCTTCAGCCCGTCAGGTGAGCCGGGGCGCAGCTCCAGTGACGCCGTGTCGCCCACCAGGCCACGTCTGGCCTCGGCGTACTCCCGGGACAGCAACGTCCCCAGCGGGACGTCGCCGCTGTCCCCGTACCAGGCCTCACGGTCCGCGAACGCCAGCTTGGCGCACTCCACCGCCAGGTGCACGGTCTCCGCCGTCGGCACGCCGTCCACGTAGGACAGCCGGTCGGCGAACCCCTCCAGCAGCAGCAACTGCTGCAACAGCACGGGCCCCTGCGACCACGCCCCGACCTTGGCCACCGTCCAGTCGCCGAAGTCCGCGGTGACCGCGTCCTCGTAGGACGCCTGCCACCCGGCCATGTCCTCCCCGGTCAGCAGGCCGGCGTGGTCACGGCCCGAGTCGTCCCGGTAGGCGGTCCGGCAGAACTCCTCCACCTGCGCCGCCACGAACCCCTGCGACCACGCCCGCCGCGCCGCCTCGATCTGCGCCTCGCGGTCCGACCCGGCGGCCTCGCCGGCCGCCAGCAGCCACTCCCAGGTGTCGGCCAGCTTGGGGTTGCGGAACCGCTCGCCCGGCCGGGGCGCCTGCCCGCCGGACAGCCACAGCGCCGCCGAGGACGTCCAGTGCTCGCGGAACAGCTCGGCGACCAGGCCGATGGTCGCGGAAGCGCGTTCCAGCATGGGGAACCCGTCGCGCGCGTACCCGATGGCGTAGCCGAGGACGTCCCGCAGCGACTTGGTGCCGTAGTCGCGCAGCAGGGTGAGCCAGCCGTCCCACGCGCCGGGCACGGTGGCCGCGAGCAGCCCGCTGCCGGGCACCAGGCCCAGCCCGAGGTCCCGGTAGTGCCCGATGGACGCCGCGGCCGGCGCGACGCCCTGTCCGCACAGCACGCGCGGCGTGGTCTCGCCGGCGGCGGCGAACACCACGGGCACCTCGCCGCCCGGTCCGTTCAGGTGCGGTTCGACCACTTGCAGGACGAAGCCGGCCGCGACGGCCGCGTCGAACGCGTTGCCGCCGTCCTCCAGCACCGCCATGCCCGCACCGGAGGCGAGCCAGTGCGTGGACGCGACCATGCCGTGGGTGCCGACGAGTTCCGGGCGGGTTGTGAACACGCGGACAACCTACGTGGGCGTCCCGCCTTTCGTTAACCCTGCTAACTGGATCGTTGCCTGATGGAGGGGCAGATCGGAAACCTTCTCAGCTCGCCGCGGCGGGCTGCCGGCGACCTGGTCCGCCCAGCGCCAGACCGGCCCGGTGCAGGGCGTCCGCGTCCAGGTGGTTGCGGGTGTCGAGGACCACCGCGCCGGTCATCAGGCCGGCGACCCGCACCCAGTCCAGGGTCCGGAACTCGGGCCACTCGGTGAGCAACACCACCGCATCGGCATCCCGCACCGCCGCGTACGGGTCGTCCACCACGGTCATCCCGACCAGCGGCTGCCGGATCTCCGGGTCGTGCGCGACCAGCTCCGCGCCCTCGAACGCGAGCAGCTCGGCCACCGCCAGCGCGGGCGAGTCGCGCAGGTCGTTCGTGCCGGCCTTGAACGCCAGGCCGAGGATGCCGATCCGGGCGCCCGCCAGCGTCCCGCCGACCGCGTCCCGCACCTTGTCCACCACCCGCCGCTGCTGCCGCCGGTTCGTCTCGATGGTGGACCGGACGAGGGCGAAGTCGACGCCCACGGATTCTGCGATCCGCACCATGGCGTGGGTGTCCTTGGGCAGGCACGACCCGCCCCAGCCCGGTCCCGGCCGGAGGAACGACTGGCCGATCCGCCGGTCGTAGCCCATGCCGTCGGTCACCGACGACACGTCCGCGCCCACCAGTTCGCACAGCTCGGCGACCGCGTTGACGTAGGACAGCTTCATCGCCAGGAAGCAGTTGGCCGCGTACTTGACCATCTCCGCGCTCGCCGCGTCCATCAGCACGGTCGGCGCGCCGAGCTTGGCGAACAGCGCCGCGACCCGTTCGGCGGCCTGCGGCGAGTCGGAGCCGACCACGATCCGGTCCGGGTGCAGGAAGTCCCGCACCGCGCTGCCCTCGCGGAGGAACTCCGGGTTCGACACGACGGCCACGTCCTCGCGCCCGAGCAGCGCCGCCACCCGCGTCGACGTGCCCACCGGCACGGTCGACTTGCACACCACGACCGTCCCGTACGGGAGGACTTCCCGCAGGTCACGGGCCACCGACTCGACCGCGGTCAGGTCGGCCGCGCCGCCCGCGCCCATCGGCGTCGGCAGGCACAGGAACACGACCTCCGCGTCCGCCACCGCCGCCCGCGCGCCCTCCACGAACGCCAGCCGCCCGGCCGCCCGGCCCTCGTCGACCAGTTCGGTCAGGCCGGGTTCGAGGATGTCGACCTGCCCGGCGCGCAGCCGGGCGACCTTCAGCGCGTCCACGTCGGCGCACACGACCCGATGACCGAGGGAGGCCAGGCAGGCTCCCGTCGTCAGGCCCACGTAACCCGTTCCCACGACCGCGATCCGTCGGACGAACATGTCGCAGACGGTCGCAGCCGAAGTTGGCCGTGGGACGAACTGGAGTTGTATGCGGAGAGTGAGGTAGGTAGTCCCCCGGGTGTAGACCGAAACCCACTTGCGGCGGACGCGGAACCACCCTGCTCAGGAGCAAGGTGCAGGTATGGAACTCGTGCTGATCACGCTGCTGTTCGCGGGACTGGCGATGCTCGCGGCCGTGCCGTTGGTCGCATTGCTGCACTTCTCCGACCACAAGCCGCTGAACGACCGTTAACCTCCAGTCCCGGCAGAGTCGCTGGGCGATGGAGGGTGCAGCATGGAGATCGAGGGAACCGCGGCGATCGTCACCGGCGGCGCGTCCGGTCTGGGCAACGCGACCGCGCGGGCGCTGGCGGCCAAGGGCGCGTCGGTGTTCGCCCTGGACATCCGGGTGGACGACGCGGAACCCGTCGACGGCGTCACCTACCTGGCCGCCGACGTCACCTCGGAGGAGGACGTCCAGGCCGCCGTGGACACCGCCGCCGGCTCCGGCAGCCCGCTGCGGATCGTGGTGAACTGCGCGGGCATCGGCCCGTCCACCCGCACCGTCGGCAAGGCCGGCCCCCACCCGCTCGACCTGTACCGCAAGGTCATCGACGTCAACCTGGTGGGCACGTTCAACGTGCTGCGGCTGGCGGCGGCGGCGATCGGCAAGACCGAGGCGCTGGAGCACGGCCAGCGCGGCGTCGTGATCAACACCGCGTCCATCGCGGCCTACGACGGGCAGATCGGCCAGGTCGCCTACGCGTCGTCCAAGGCGGCCGTGGTGGGCATGACCCTGCCGGCCGCGCGTGACCTGTCGTCGGTGGGCGTGCGGGTCATGACCATCGCGCCGGGCATCGTGGACACGCCGATGCTGGCCACCGTGTCCGAGGAGTTCCGGGCGGGCCTGGCGGCCGGCGTGCCGTTCCCGAAGCGGCTGGCGCTGCCGGCGGAGTACGCGCAGCTGGCGGTGGCGATCGTGGCGAACGACTACCTGAACGGCGAGGTCATCCGGATGGACGGCGCCCTCCGCATGGCTCCGCGCTAGCCGGCGCGGCCGGTCTGTGCTGGGCAACCCACTTCCCTCGTCGGGGTCAGTAGCACGGATCAGGACGGGCCGTTCGCCAACTCGCGCAGACGGCACCTGCGCCTGATCCGACCTCGACTAAGTGCCCCGCCCCAAGATCAACGGCTCCGTCGGGAACCATCCGCCACCCCTCAGCGTTGTGTGACAGTCAACAGGATGGGGTATTGCCCACTTGCCCACATGTCACTAGCCTGAAGACAGCGCCGACACCAACCAGCCACCACCGACACTGCGACGCACCCATCCTTGACGAGGGTCGGCCGGACACTGTGTCGCGGAGCATCCCGGCTTTCACAGCGCGTCACTGCCGCAACGGTGACGGCTTGCCTGACCCAGCTCGCAACTTGATCGAGGGGCTCACCATGACGACACTCGAAGGATTCCGCCCCATCGCCGAAGTAGCCGCCGACGAGCGCTCGCGCATCGCATTCGGTAAGGCAGGAGTCCACAAGGACGACCGCTACGCTGTGTCGATCAACGACGAAGGCGCTATCCTGCTCACCCCGCTGGCCAGCATCCCGAAGCGGGAGTTGATGGTCTGGGAGAACGACGAGCTGAGGGCATCGCTATTCCGCGGCCTGGCAGACGCCGCGGAGGGCAAGGTGCAGAAGCTCGACTGGGTCACCGCTGACGTCGAGATCGACGAAGAGGACGAGTGAGCGCTCCACCCTACGAACTCCTGTACACCGCCGAGGCTTCAGCAGTTCTAGAGGAGCTTCGAGGGAAGCAGCAGTACGCCAAGAAGCTCAAGAAGATCCGGAAAGCGCTGGCCCAACTAGAGGAGTTGGGTCCGCGCTACCCGGCGTTGCGCTCGCACCCATACCAGTCAGTGCCAGGGCCGAACGGCACTCAACTATGGGAGTCCTACGTCGAGAACAAGACTCCCTCGGCTTGGCGGATATGGTGGATCTACGGCCTTGAGAAAGATCAGCTCACGATTGTGACGATCGGACCGCACCCGTAAGCAGCCTGCACTTCGATCGGACATCCCCTCAGCAAGGGTCGTCGCCACAGGCCCCGCCTGCACCGCAAGTCCGCGCGGCCTCTCCGGGGTTGATGTGCCCCCTGTGACGGCGCCCTCCGCATGGCTCCGCGCTAGCCGAGGCTGATCGGGACTGCCGACACCGGGCGAGTCGCGCTCCGAGCGCGCGGCTCGCCTTCGGCCTCACAACGCGCGCACCGGAGCCGAACTCGCCGGACACCCCGCCCGAACGCGCGTCTCGCGCGCCAAGACTCGCGGAACGGTGCTCGGCCGGAGGTGGTCCGCGCTAGAGGTCGCCCGCGAACGGCAGCCCGGCCATGGCGTCCGACGTCATCCACTCCCGCAACGCGTGCGTGGCCCGGACGTCGTCCTCGTTGTACTCCAGCAGTCGCCGCCGCTGCACCGGATCCGGCGGCGCCCCGTCCATCCCGACCGCGTCGCGGTACCAGCGCATGGAGTTCTCGCCGCCCGCCTCCGGGTCGCGCCAGGAGAACCCCGCCACCGGCGCGATGGTCTTCAACCCCTTGCCGTGCGCGCACAGGAACTGCTCCTGCACGATCCCGAACAGGTCCACCCACGAGTCGGACGAGATGAACTCCCGGACCTGCGCCACGGTCGGGATCCCCGGCCGGCCCCTGAACCGCTCGGCCGACCCGAGCAGCCACCGGTTCTCCGCCAGCTCGTTGTAGCAGTACGCCCGGAACGTCAGGCCGCGGGCCCGCGCGCGCAGCCGGACGCCGGTCAGCCAGCTCCAGAACTCGGCGAACGACCGCGCCTCGTCGTCGCACGGCAGCGGTTCCCAGGTCGCGAACGCCCGGTAGCCGTGCTCCTCGCCGACGTCCGCGCCGGACAGCCAGCAGCCCCACATGTACGCGCCGAGGTCGCCGAAGCTCTCCATGTCGACGTCCACCTCGACGTCCGCCCGCGGCACGTCCATGGACGGCGCGCGCCGCACCACGGTCAGGTCGCGCAGCCACGCCCGCGCCAAGATCACCGCATCGGAGTACAGCATCCCCACCAACGGGGTGACCTGCTTCCCGACCGGGTCCAGGGCGGCCAGGTCGTCCACGGTGGACACGCCCGCCTTGCGCAGCGCCACCGCGTCCTCGCCGCGCACCACCAGGCTCACGTCCCGCGCCGACCGCAGGTCCACCTCGCACACCGGCCACCACGGGCAGCTGCGGCACTCCACGATCCGGGACGGCCGGGCCAGCGGGTCCGCGCCGGTCGCCGCCGCCGTGGCCACCGCGAGCCGGTCGGAGAACCGCGAGTCGTACTCGGCCAGCGCCGTGCGCCCGCCGGGCCAGGTGGGCGCCTCCAGGTCGTGCCACACCACGACGTCGCCGTCCATCCCGACGACCCCGCCGTAGGACCGGCCCGCCGCGGCGAACCCGGCCGCCTGCAACTGGCGCTGGGCGTGGGCCAGCCGGAGCTGGTCGCGCGGCTGCGGGCGCACCTTGCGCAGCGGGTCCACCCGCGCGCCGCCGGGCAGCGGGTGCGACAGCGGCGACGTCCGCGCCCCCGTCCCCGGATCGGTGACCTTGTGCCGCACCACCAGCACCGGCACGTACCCGGTGTCGGCCTTGACCAGCAGGTCGATCCCGCCGCGCCGCCCGCCGCGCACGTCGCGGGGCAGTGCCGCGCCCCAGATGTAGCGCACCCCTGCCTGCATCGCGGCGGCCGTGACGCGTTCCCGGTCGGCGCTGGGCACGTCCTGCGGGATCTCCATCAGCTCCGAGCCCGCGGTCCGCCCGAGCGCCGCCGCGACCGCCCGCCGGTGCTCCGTGGCGTCGGCCTTGCGCAGCTGGCCGGTCGGGTCCGGCGCGGCCCTGGGCACCTCTCGCATGGCTGGATCGTGTTCGAGGTGCACCCGCCGCCGGCAACGAGTGACCACGCCGGCGTCCAGCTGCACCTGGGAAGTCACGGCAAGAGGGTATGCCGCCGCCGGGACGCTTGTACGAGCAACCTGATGGACCGGAGTGGATCTTCCGTGCGCGACTCCCGTCCGACCTCTAGGGTTCGGTGCAGGAGGTGGCGGCAATGGCACGCGAACGGGGCAAGGGCTTCACCGCCGGCCGGGCGAGGAACCTGGTCGGGGTGGCCAAGGTCGTCGCACCCGCGCTGATCCCGGTGGTCGCGCCGCTGGCCGTCCGCGCGGCGGCGCTGGTGAGCGACCGCTACGACCACTACCGGGCGCGCAGGCTCGGCGTACCGGTGGACGAGCTGACCCGGTACTCGGGCCACGGCGCGCGGCTGCACGCCCGGATCGCCGGGTTCGGCCAGGCCCTGGAGGAGCTGCGGACCGAGGACCCGGCGTACGTGGGGTCCACCGAGTCGCGCCTGTCGCAGCTGCTGGCCGCGGTGCGCGCCGCCGAGCGGATGCCGACGGCCCGCCGCAGGGCCGCGCACCGCGCCGTCGGCACCGACCTGGACGCGCTGGAGGCCGACCTGCTCAAGCGCCTGGGCGTGTCCTGACGACCTGCTCGACGGTCAGCAGGGCGGTCTCCTCCGGCCCGCGCACCACCTCGTCCATCACCTCGGCCACCCGCTCCTCGCGCCGGATCATCGGGTCGCTGCGCAGGTCGCGGGCCAGTGACACGCACAGCCCGACCATCACCACCGCGAACGGCAGGGCGGCGATGATCGTCAGGTTCTGCAACCCGGTCAACGCGTTCGAGCCGCCCACCAGCAGCATCACCGCCGCCACCGCGCCGGTCAGCAAGCCCCAGAACACGACGACGCCCTTCGTCGGCGCGATGGAACCGCGCTGCGACAGCGTCCCCATCACCACCGACGCGGCGTCCGCGCCGGACACGAAGAAGATCGCCACCAGCAGGATCACCACCACACCGGAGACCGCCGCCAGCGGGAACCCGTCGAGCAGGGCGAACAGCTGGCCCTCCGGCGACGCCTCGCCCGCCAGGTCCGTCCCGTGCCGCTGTTCGAAGATCGCGGTGCCGCCGAACACGCAGAACCACACCAGGCTCACCGCGCTGGGCACGCCGATCACGCCCGTCACGAACTGCCGGATGGTGCGGCCCCGGCTGATCCGGGCGATGAACATGCCGACGAACGGCGTCCACGAGATCCACCACGCCCAGTAGAAGATCGTCCAGCCGGACAGCCACGCCTGGGTCGCGTCGCCGCCGGACGCCGCCGTCCGCCCCGCCATGTCGGCCAGGTCGCGGAAGTAGTCGCCGATCGCGACCGGGATCAGGTCGAGGACGAACACCGTCGGCCCGACCACGAACACGAACGCCGCGAGCACCAGGGCGAGCACCATGTTGGTGTTCGACAGCCACTGGATGCCCCTGGCCACGCCGGACACGGCGGACGCGACGAACACCGCGGTCAGCACCGCGATGATGCCCACCAGCACCGCGTTGCCGACGCTCCAGCCCGCGACGGTGAGGCCGCTGCCGATCTGCAGCGCGCCCAGGCCGAGCGAGGCGGCCGAGCCGAACAGGGTGGCGAAGATCGCCAGCACGTCGATCGCCCGACCGGCGGGCCCGGACGCGTGCCGCCCGAGCAGCGGACCGAACGCGGCGCTGATCAGCTGGCTGCGACCGCGCCGGAAGCTGCCGTAGGCGATGGCGAGGCCGACGACGGCGTAGATCGCCCACGGGTGCACGGTCCAGTGGAACAGGGTGGTGGCCATCGCGGTCTGGAGCGCTTCGTCGGTGCCGCCCGGCGCGGTGCCCGGAGGCGGTTTCACGAAGTGCGACAGCGGCTCGTTGACGCCGTAGAACATCAGTCCGATGCCCATGCCCGCGCTGAACATCATGGCGACCCACGACACCGTCCTGAACTCGGGCTCCTCGTCGTCCCGACCGAGCGGGACGCGCCCGTAGCGGCTGATCGCCAGCCACAGCGCGAACAGCACGAAACCCGAGGCGACCAGCACGAACGCCCAGCCGAGGTGGCCGATGACCCAGGCCAGCGCGGTCTTCGAGGCGGCGGCGAGGGAGCCGGTGCCGAACACGCCCCACGCCAGGAAGCCGAGTGCCACGGCGGCGGCGACCCCGAAGACCACCGGGTCCACGCGTCCCGGGCGGTCGGCCGCCCGCTCGCTCGTTGCGGATCGTCCCGGCTCGCCCGGCAAGGGCTGTTCGATGGCATGGTCAGGCCTCTTCACGGGTACCCCTTACCACCACTCGGACCAACGCAAACCTGTGATCGTCAAGAGTGCCTCACACCTTCGAGCGGTGTTCTCCTACGCTCTGTGCATGACCCGACGTCCGGCCCCGACCCGCCTCGCGCGGGCCGTTCTGCTGGCCGTGACGTCGGCGGCACTCAGCGTGGCCGCGCACGGGGCGGCCGGGGGCGACGTGACCGAGTTCGCGCCCGCGCTGCCGCTGACCGTGCTGGTGGCGTTCGGAGGCGCGGCGACGGCCGAGCGCGGGCGCCGGCCGTGGACGATCCTGGGCACGCTGGGCGTGGCGCAGCTCGGCCAGCACGCGCTGCTCAACCTGGGCAACCACGTGGCCGAGGGGCCGGGGCTGGGCTTCAGCCCGGTGGCCATGACCGCCGCGCACGTGGTGGCGGCCCTGCTCACCGGCCTGCTGCTGGCCCGTGCCGACAGCGCCCTGGCGGCGCTGGCGACCGCGGTGTCCCGGCTGGTGCCGGTGCTGTGCGCGTTCGTCCCCACCGCGCACCGAGCGGGTCCGCTCCCCGCGCCGACCGGCTTCGACACGTTGACCGCCGTGCTGCTGCGGCGGGTGAACGGCCGCAGAGGGCCACCCGCAGTCCTGATCACCCGAGTCAGCTGACACACACCCTCTGGTAATCAGGAGCGACAACTTCATGTCGACAAATCGTTTTGGCGTGCGCACGCTCGCCAAGGGCGGCGCCGTGCTCGCGATCGCCGCGTTCCTCGCGCTGGGCACGGCGGGCCCGGCGTCCGCGCACGTCACCGCGTCCACCCCGAAGGACGCCGTGCAGGGCGGCTACACCAAGGTCACCCTGCGGGTGCCCAACGAGCGGCCCGCCAACGGCACGGTGAAGCTCGAACTGACCCTGCCCGCCGAGTACCCGCTGGCGTCGGTCAGCACCAAGCCCACGCCGGGCTGGAAGGTCGAAACGGTCAAGGCGAAGCTAGACACGCCGGTCAAGAGCCACGGCCGCGAGGTCACCGAAGCCGTCCGCACGGTGGTCTGGACGGCCGACCCCGGCGTCCGCATCGAGCCCGGCCAGTTCAACGAGTTCGACCTGTCCGTCGGCCCGCTGCCGGACAACACGGACAAGCTGGTCATGCCCACCAAGCAGACCTACGACAACGGCGAGGTCGTGGACTGGAACACCCCGCCGCCCGCCGAGGGCGCGGAGGAGCCGGAGCGCCCCGCGCCGGTGCTGAAGCTGGTCGCGAAGAAGGACGGCAGCGGCCACGGCGAGGCGACCAACGCCGCCACCACCAAGGACGACGGCCACGCCACGTCCACCACGACGGACGACACCGCCCGCTGGCTCGGCGGCGCGGGCCTCGCGGTGGGTGCCCTGGGCCTGGGCTTCGGCGCGGGTGCCGTCCTGCGGTCGCGGCGCGCGGCGGGTAAGCCGTCAGCATGAGGCGCGCACTCCCGTTGCTGCTGGCCTGCCTGCTCGCGGGCGGCGCGGCGCTGGCCACGGCCGGCCCGGCACTCGCCCACAACGTGCTGGTCAGCAGCGACCCGAAGGACGGCCAGGCGCTGGAGGCGGGCCCGGCGGAGATCACCCTGACCTTCGACCAGCCGGTCCAGGCGGGCGACAAGTTCAACACCATCACCGTCCGGGGCCCGGAGAACACCCAGTGGCAGGCCGACGGTGAACCGACGGTGAAGAACAACTCGGTGACGTTCAAGGTGCGGCCACTGGGTCCGGCCGCCGAGTACGACGTCGGTTACCGGATCCTGTCGGCCGACGGCCACCCGGTGACCGGTTCGCTGAAGTTCAAGACCACGAAAGCGGGCACCGGCACCCCGGCCCCGGCGACGACCGCCACCGAGGCGACCGCCACCGACGAGAGCGGCGGCGGCGTGCCGATCTGGGTCTGGATCGTCGGCGCGGTGATCCTCCTCGGCGGAGGCGTGTACTTCGCGCTCCGCGGCGGAGCCAAGGAGGACGCCAGGCGATGACCGTGAACCGGACCACCACCCCCACCACCAGGTACTGGGTCGTCGCCGGCCTCCTCGTCGGAGGGGCACTCGGCGTATTCCTCGGCCTGGGCCTGTCGACCACGCCGGAAGTGGTCGGCGTGGCCGAACCGGGGGTGGTGGTCCGGTTCGCGCACCCTCTCGTCCGGACCCTGCTGGACCTCTCGGCAACGGCCGTGGTGGGCCTCAGCCTGCTGCCGAAGCTGTTGGGGTTCAGCCGCCCCAACCTGACCGAACCGGTGATGCGCCTGGCGCGCCCGGGGGCGGTCATCGCGGCGGCCGTGTGGGTTTTCACCGCCCTGCTGTCGATCGTCATCAGGGCTTACGAAACCCGCCCGGACGTCACCGTCACCATCGGATCGGTGGTCGACTACGTGCAGCGGGTCGGCGCGGGTCAGGGGTTGCTGTTCAGCGCGGTCTGCGCGCTGAACTACCTGTGGGTGGGCATCCTCGCCGTCCGCAAGGGCGAGACCGTCCCCGCCGAACTGCGAATCCTGATCTCCATGTTCGGCCTGCTGCCGCTGCCGGTGACCGGTCACGCGTCGAACTGGAAGTACCACGACTACTCCATGATCTCCATGGAGCTGCACGTCCTGGGCGCAGCCGCGTGGACCGGCGGCCTGGCCGCCCTGGTCGTGCTGGTGGCCCACCGCCGGGGGCTGCTCGCGGAAGCCCTGCCCAAGTTCTCCAGACTGGCCACGATCAGCCTCGTCCTGGTTTCGGTCACCGGCTTGTTCAACGGCCTGCTCGAGCTGGCGCTGAACCCGGTGGTCTCCCTGCCGGTGTCCCTGTTCACCACCTCGTACGGCTTGATCCTGGTGGGCAAGATCGTCTGCGCCGGACTTCTGGCACTGCTCGGCGCGAACATCCGCTGGCGGATGCTCCCGCACATCGCCCAGCACAGGACGACGGCGATCGTGGGGTGGGCGGCCGTCGAGGTGACCATCATGGGGATCGCCTTCGGCCTCGCCGTGATCCTCTCGCGCGCCCCGGTCGCCTAGACCACCCGGATCTTCGCACCGAGGCGTTCCAGGCCCCGGTAGTCGATCCCGTCGGCGAGTTGCAGTTCCTCCAGCTCCAGCCGGGCCAGCGGGGTGAGGTCGTAGTCGAACTTCACGTTGTTCGAGATGGAGAGCCGCTTCAGCCCGGTGAGCTCGACGATCGAGCCGATGTCGTCCAGGGTGGTGTTCTGCAGCATCAGCTCGGACAACGACGACGGCAACGCGTCCAGCTCCAGGTGGTCGAACCCGGACAGGTTCATGAAGCTCGCTCGGCCGAACACCCGTGCGGCATTCGCCAGGTGCCGACCGCAGACCGGCCGGAAGAGGTTCACCGAGTAGATGTCGTCCAGGCGATCGACGCCGGCCAGACCCCGGTCCGCGTAGCCGTGCAAAGAGACGTATCCCAGCTCGGGCAGGTCGGCAATGGGTGAGAGGTCCTCGGTGATGTCCAGGCCGAAAACGCGCAGGTGCTTCAAACTCCGGTGCTCGCCGAGCAAACCCAGGTCGTGCGACCGCCACGCGTCGACCCGCACATCCAGTTCCACCAGGTTCGGAACCCCGGCGAACAAGTCCAGGCGCTCGATGACCTCGTGGAAGTCCAGCCGGATCGCGAGTGCGGTCAACGCGGGCAGTCGGTGTACGTAGGGGATCAGTTTCCTGGATGAGATGGTCAACCGACCACCACCGAGCAGGGAATTCGACAGCACCACGTCGGCGAAGCGTTCCGGGTCGAAGTAGGGCCACGCACGACCCAGCTCCACGTGCACCGCGCTCCGGGGATCCCGCGCGTATCCGGCGAGCAGCGGCAGCGCGTCGACCGTGCCGGTGAGCGCGGCGGCCCGGACGGTGGCGACCGCCTTCGCCTCGGACAGCCCTTCCAGGCTTCTCGGCAGGTAGCGCAGCACGCGGTGGCCGATCGCGACCAGTGAGCCGGTCTCCGGCAGGCTGCGCGGCGGGACGAGTTTCCGCTCGACCATGGTGTCCACCCGGGTGCTCACCTCGGGCGCGATGTCCCGCACCGTCTCCAGGCACGCCGCTGCCAACAACCTGAGGTGCCGGGCCCTGGTCGGCTCGTTCTCGCTGCGATCCACAATGCCCGTCAGCAGGTCGCTCGCCTGTTTCGCCGTGGCGTGGCCGCACGCCATCACCACGGTTTCCCACCACGTGTCCAGATGCGCGTGCGCTATCAGCGTGTCGACGTGGTGCTGCTGAATCGCCTCGTCGGCCGCCAAGTACTCCAGGAACGTGCGGTGCACGAAGTCGACCCGTCCCGGAACGGGTTCCCGGAGCACCCCGCTCCGTTCCAGCAGGTGGTCGAAGACCGGTTCCGGTTCGATCGCCACGTTCGGCATCCCGGGTAGCTTGCGCGCGATGTGGCCGAGCGCATCGGCCGTCGACAGCTCGACTTTGTTCGCCAACGTGAGCCGCCAGGCCAGATCCCGCAGCAGGACCCGCTTCTCCGTGTCACCCAGCAATCCCGGGATGCCGCGTTCGGCGTCACGGAGGTGCAGCAGCATCGCCAACGCCTTGGCGTACAGGTCCATGCGGTTGCGCGGCAGTTCGGATCGGTGCGACAGGTTCAACGCGCACAGCATCGCGCACAACAGCGGACTCGCCGCGAGCTGCCTCAGGTGCGGCCGTTCCAACTGGCCGCGCAGTCGGCGTTCCGCCTCGGCGACCTCCGCGCCGGACAGTTCCGCCGCCTGGTGCCAGCGGGCCACGAAGTCGAGGATGTTCCCCGGGTTCATCGGTTCCAGGGTCACCGCGCGGAAATCCTCCTCGGCCAACCACCGGCTGTCCGCGGCGGCCGTCCGGGCGGTCACCACCACGCGGGTGTCGGGAAAGGTCAGCAGCAGATCCCGCAGCCACGACTTCACCGTTCGGCGCCGCGCCGCGGGCACCTCGTCCACGCCGTCGATCAACAGCATGGCCCGCCCGGTCTTCAGCAGCCGGTGCACCCAGCCCTCCGGCATGACTTCCACGATCATCGGCGTGCACTGCGCGACGAAACGCTCCGGGTTCGGCAGGTCGCCCTCGGCGAAGGTCCGCAGTCGGATGACGAACGGGACGCAGTCGTTCCAGTCGCCCAGCGCCCCGCCGAGTTCGTCCCGCGCGGCCCGCACCGCCAGCCAATCGAGCAGCGTCGTCTTTCCCGAACCGGCGTCACCGCGCAGCAGAACCCTCGACTCGTCGCCGATCGCCGCTTCCACCGGGACACCTTCAGCGTCCTGGTCCCGCGTTCTCGCCAACGGGTCGAACCAGCTCTCCGGCTGTACCCGACCACCGCGCCGCGGCCGCGTCCGATCAGCGGCGCCCGACACGCTGAGACTCAGATAGGCCACGGTCAGCGCCAGCGTGGGCTGCTCGTCGCCGGGCAGCCCGAGCAGTTCCAGGCGGTCCAGCTTCGCCGCCAACCTGCTCAGGTACTCGACCCGGAAAGCCTCGTCACGGTCCACCCCGCGCGGGGCGTAGAGGCTGGTCGTGGGAGTTCGGGAGAGCAGCGACTCCAATTGCTCGGACTGCGCGGTCAACCGGCTCAACGCCTCCGCCAACGCGGCCGGCTGGAAGGACGGCAGGTAGCGGACCACCTGCACCAGGTGGCGGCACGCCTGGTCCAGCGCCAGTTCGTGCAACCGCCCGGCCTCCTCGGACAGCAGCGCGGCCCGTCTGGGGAACTGCTCGCGAATCCGTTGCGCCAGGATCTCGGCGTCGGCGTCAGCGGCCAGGAGCGCTTCGTCGGACAGGTCCACCTCCGCCAGGACGTCGACCACCGCCGCCAGCGCGGCTTCGACCTCGTTCCCCGGCACGCCGCCGAACCGCTGTTCCAGCACCGGGGCCAACTGCTCGGCAACCTGCTGGCCGATCCTCTCCACCAGGTTCTCCAGCTTCCGCTGCTGCAACGGCCCTCTCAGCTCCGCCTGCGCCAACTCCGCCAGGCTCGCGCCGCGCTCGAACCCGGCTTTCCGCCGCTGCAACCAGAACTTCGCCGCGTGCGCCGCGATGGTCGTGCCCAGCTTCAGCGCTGCGCTCTCCAGACCGACGATGACCGCCTCCCCCGCACTCGACAGATGCATAACCGACAGCCCGGAGACCGTCCCCGCAAAAATGTCGTACCCCCCTGCTCTAATCGGAGCATGGACACCACACCGATCTTGGTCCTGGGCGCCACCGGCTCGACCGGCCGCCGGGTAGTCGCACGGCTGAAGGCGCGGGGGCACGCCGTCCGGGGCGCGTCCCGGCACGGTGACGTGCGGTTCGACTGGGCGGACGCGGACACCTGGCGCCCCGCGCTGACCGGTGCCCGGAGCATGTACCTGATGGCTCCGCACGAGTTGCCGATCGATCCGGCGTTCGTGCGGGAGGCCGTCGACCAGGGCGTGCGGCGGCTCGTGCTGCTGTCCAGCCGCGGCATCGAGGCGATGCGGGACGAACGGCTGCTGGCGGCCGAGGCGACCGTCAAGGCCTCCGGCGCGGCCTGGACGATCGTGCGGCCGGACTGGTTCAACCAGAACTTCGACGAGGGCTTCTTCCGCCCGGCGGTCGAAGCCGGCGAACTGGCCCTGCCGGTCGGCGACCTGGCACAGGCGTTCGTGGACGCCGACGACATCGCGGCCGTCGCGGCGACCGCGCTGACCGAGGACGGCCACGAGGGGCAGACCTACGAGCTGACCGGGCCGCGCGCGCTGACGTTCGGCGAGGCACTCGACCTCATCGGGCGGGCGTCCGGCCGATCCCTGACCTTCCGCGGCTCGCCCGACGACTACCGGGCCCAACAGGCAGCCCTCGGCATGCCCGCCGACCAGACCGAAGAGGAGGTGGCGGCCTTCCAACGCCTGGTCGAGTCCGCCCAACCGACCGACGCCCGACCGCCCGCCGCGCGGACGACCACCGCAGTCGCCGACGTGACCGGCCGCGAACCCGTCGACTTCGCCGACTACGCCGCACGAACGTGGTCCACCGACCGCTGACCACACGGCCGCCGGCCCCGCGGAGCCGGAGATCGGCCGACGCCTCGGCCGGTGCTGATCAGTGGATGAGACCTCGAACGGCGATGATCGGTGAATGGACCGTTCGGTGCGGTGAGCTGCGCCGAGCGGTCTAGTCGGTGATCAGTCGCGCCGTAGGGTCCTCGCGGAGCTTGTTCAGCTTGGCCATCGCCTGGTGGCCGCGCCGGTCCAGCTCCTTCGCGTCGATCCAGCCGTGCGCGAAGTACCGGTAGTCCTGGGCGAGCTTGACCAGTTCGGCCAGGTAGTCGGCGGAGCGCCGGCGCCGGTCCTCGTCGAACGAGGCCAGCAGCGGCAACTGGGTGTCCACGACCTCGTCGAGCATCCGCGCAGCCTTCAGCGCGCGCTTCGTGCGCCAGCGCCGAGCACCCACCAGCTGTCCGATCACGCGCACCTCACCGCACTCACCCGTCCCCGTCTTTGCGTGAGTCGGAATCGACGGCCCGAGTGTTACCGGTTCGTTCCCCAACTCCCACCGGGTCAACGGTATGGGGTCCACGGAGTCGTGGTGTCCCCGACCCGCAGTGCCTGGAGGCGTCGGCGCAACTCGTCGCGCACCTCCGGGTGGCTGCGCAGGATCGGCAGGACGCTGGTGGTGAGCTTGAGTTCCCGCACGTCCCGGAGCACCGCGAAGCCCGCCCACCGGGTCACGTCGAACCGGTACACGCGGGCCAGTTGCCGGTACCAGTGGGCGGGGTGGCCGAAGCGCGCCACGCCGACCGGCAGGGTGCTCAGGTCCCACTCCCGGGGCCCGATGCTGGTCGAGTCGAAGTCGCAGATCACCGGCCCGTCGGGGCTGGGGATCAGGTTGCCCAGGTGCGCGTCGCCGTGCACCACGCCTTCCGGCAGCACGGTCGGCAGGTCGGTCAGCCGCGCTTCCAGCACGGCCACCCGCTCCTCCAGGTACTCGCGATCCGGCGCCGACAGCTCCTCGGCGTCCGCGATGCGCCTGCGCACGTCGTCCAACGGCGACCAGCGCGGCAGCTCGAACGGCGGCGCGGGCAGCTCGTGGATGCGGCACAACAGCAGTCCCAGGTCACGGCCGTCGACCGGGGCCCCGTCCGAGGCCACGGTGTGCCAGATCGTCGCCAGGTGCCCGCCCACGGCGAGCGGTTGCGGGAACTCCTCGACCAGCCGCACCGCGGGCACGTCGTGCGCGGCCAGCCACCGGGCGACCCGGACCACCTTCTCGGCCCGGTGCCGCAACGCCATCGATCCGACGATCCGCACCACGACCCGGTCGGTGGGGAGGTCGAACACGGCGTTGGAGGTGAACTTCACCAGCCGGGCGTCGCGGTGCGTCAAGCCCAGCGGTGTGCACAGCCGCTCCAACACGGCGGTCAGCGCGGCGGGGGTGAACCTGCCGTCCAGCCCGACCTCCAGGATCAGGCCGCGCTGTCGTTGCCGGTGAACTTGGCGACCCGGTCGGCCAGTTCACGTGCGTCGGGGTTGTTGCGGCGCTTCTCCGCCTCGTGCTGCAACGGCTTCATGCGGTCCTTGGTGCGCACCGACTTCAGGCCCTCGGACAGGTCGATCGCCTGCCGGCCGATCTTCGCGCCGTGGTCGATGTCGCCTTCCAGCAGGTGGTTGATCGACAGCGAGGTCAGGTTGAACGACCGGCTGCGGCTCATGTCCTCGCCGTAGCCGTTGATCGCCTTGGACAGGGCCGGGATCGCGGTCCGCGTGTACTTCGCGTCCACGGTCTGCGCCAGCTCCGTGTGCACCGTGCCGATCATCGCCGACAAGTCGTTGGCGTCGAAGAACTTCGCCCACGCCGGCGCTTCGCTGATGTTGGCCCGCGCGAACTCGTCGCGCGCCCGGCCGAGCAGCTTCAGCGCCTGGTCGTCGGAACCCATCTTGGCGTAGGCCCAGGCCTCGTTCGCGCACAGGATGCCGACCGCGAGCTCCGAACCGGAGTTCTGCGCCGCCAGCTGGCCCAGCTGGAACACCTTCAGCGCGTCGTCCGGCGCGTTCTGGTGCAGGTACACGCGACCCATCCGGTACATGATGTTCGCCACCAGCTCTTCCTTGCGACCCTGCTTCGCCAGACCCAGTGCCTGGCCGAAGTGGTTGCGCGCCGAGTCGTAGAGGCCGGTGTCGAACGACGTCCAGCCGGCCAGGTTGTGCAGGTCGGCGAGGGCGACGTAGAGCCGCTCCTTCACCAGGTCCGTGGCGTTCGCGCCGAGCATCTGCTGACCCCACGAGAGCTGCGCGACCACGGCGTCGCGGCAGGAGCCGCCGCCGTACTGGTAGTCCAAGGTGCGCAGCGCCCTCGTGGCCGCTTCGACTTGTCGCACGTCGGTCATGCCGATGCGGCCGGGAGCCGGAGTCTGCGCGGGCGACGAAGCCCAAGACCCGGAGTCCGTACCGAACACGGCCGCGCCGACGGTGATGGCGGCGGCGTGCGCGAGGAACTTCCTTCGCTTCACCGACTCGTCCTCCTCAGACTGGGGTGCCTCCGCGGTCGCGGCCACCCGCACTGCCGTGGCCTCGTCGTAGGCGAGGCCCATGTATCCCCTGGGGACACCCAAGCCGGCGGCGATCCGGGCCAGGACGTCGTAGGCCATGACCTGACGACCCTTGAGGATCTCCGACACTTCGGACTGCGACTGGCCCGTGAGCGCCGCGATCTGGCGCTGGGACACGCCGTGCCGTCGGAGCAGCCGGTACACCGAGCTGATCTCCCGCCTGGCCAGCGCGTCCCGCATCTCCTGCTGGTCCCAGACGTCCGGTGTAACAGGAGAGCCTTGCGAACCGGTGGTGTTCAATTGCGCCCCCTCACAGTCCCTTGGGCGTCAACGGCAGAGTAGGGGCACTCCCCCAAGTGCAGGAAGTGTCGATCGGCGAGGCTGATCGGCCCTGCCGAACTCCACTGACCGCTTACCGTGGAACGGCCACCGGCCAGCGCTATGACGTCCCGATCCGGGTTGAATCATCGCAATCTAAGTTCCGGTAAGCGAGTGAGTACGGAGAGGAACCCGGCAGTGGACCTGATCGAGCGGGCGGTGACCACCACAGGTGGACCGGCAGCGCGCGCCGTCGCCACGGCCCCTTCTCCTGCTCCGACAACTGTCCAGGAGTCGACCGACCTCGACTCCGGATGGCGCGGCTCGACCGGGCAGCGTCGCTGGTGGCGGATTCGTTGCAGCGACGTGGTCGACCGGGAGCGCTGCCTCACCGTGCTGGTCGACCAGGGCCGCGTGGTCCTGGTCGGCCCGCCGGGCGAGACGGCGGTGCTGTCGGCAGACCAACTCGTACAGCTCAGGGCAGCGCTACGCGAAGCCGCCGAGCAGGCGGAAAGGTGACGGTGACGTTTCGGTGGACGAGATCCTCGGACAAGTTCTTCGCAACGCGGTGTGGGAGAGGTTGGACCTGCTCACCGAGCTGGCCAACGAGGCCGACGCCCCGTCCCTGCTGTCGGTGGCACGATCCGAGCTCCCTCGGCTGACCGAGGGATGGCGGGCCCTGCTGGCCGCCCACGAACCGGACGAGAAGGGCAACTGCCCTGAGTGCTCGGGTCGCTGGCGCCAGCAGAAGAGCCCTTGCCCGGTGTGGCGCGCCGCGTACGAACACCTGGTCGCGGGCGGTTTGGCCCCGCGCCCGGCTCGACACCTGCGCTCGGCCCTGGTGACCCCTCCGGTCACCAGGACCAGACGTGCCGCGGTGCTTCGAGCCCACTGACGGGCGGCCCCGACCTGTCGTTCCCCCGACGCGACACGGTCGAGCACCCGCCTACTGGCCGGCGGTCCGGGACGAGCGAACCCCCGACCGCGACGAACGGACCGCCGGCCGGCCACAACTGAACACGAAGACATCCGCGGGCCGGTGCTGTGCACCTTCCCTCCCCGACCGGCACTGGTCCGCGGGCACCACCCCGGCCCCCGATGCCTGCCCCTCCCGCGCAGGCATCGGGGGCCGTTTCCACCCACGGCATCGGGGCCGTTTCCACCCACGAGCAAGCACGCACGAGCAAGCACCCACCGAACGCCGTGCGCAGCACACCCGTCACCCCCGCGTTCTCCCCGTATGGCCTGCCCAGCGGCGAGCGCCTGCTTGTGATCACTCAGCTCCTTCGCCGCACTCCCACCCTCCGCCCCCTCAGCGATGCACCCCGGTACGCCAGGTCAGATACCCCGCCACCCCCGGCAGCACCCTCCCGAACACCTCGAACGCCTTGAGCTGCCACGGGAACACCCGCTCAGCCCGCTCCCGCTCCACCACGAACGCGATCTCCCGGGCCACCCGCTCCGGCGTCACCGTGGGGATCAGCCGCGCCACCCCGGGGATCCGCTCCTCCGCCCCCGGGTTGTTCACGAAGTACCGGCTGCTCACCTTCCCCGGCACCACTTCGCTCACCCCCACGCCCGTCCCCCGCAGGTCCTGCCGCAGCGCAGCCGTCAAGCCCCGCAACGCATACCGCGCAGCCGCGTACCCGGTGGCGCCCGGAATCGGCAGCCGGGACACCGGCGAGTTCACGTTGACGACCCACCCCGATCCGCGCTGCCGCATCCCCGGCAGGAACTCCCTGGTCAGCCGCAACGCCGCACCGAACGGCAACGCGGTCATCGCGGCCAGCTCGTCCGCCGGGGTGTCGTCCAGGAACAACCACCGCCCCGCCCCGGCGTTGTTGACCAACACGTCCGGCGCCCCGTACTCCGCCACCACCCGCTCGGCCAACGTACGGATCTGGTCGACATCCGTCAGATCCGCGGGCAACGCCACCGCACGACCACCGAAATGTGAGACCCGCTCAACGACGGATTCGAGCGCTTCGGCGCTCCGGGCCACAAGCAGGACAACCGCTCCACGCCGAGCCAACGTCTCCGCAGCCGCCGCTCCGATCCCCTGCGACGCCCCTGTCACGACAACCGTCCGACCTGCCAACCGCACTGGAACCCCTTACTCCGAACCACCAAGACCAACCCCGCCCCCTCTCCCTTGCGCCCTCTCCTCCCTCTCTCCCTTCCCCGCCCTACTCCGCCCTGCCCAACCCACTCCGCCCAACGCCACCGACCTGAGTGCCGCCCAGGGCGAGACCCACAGCCCGCGCCACTCGAAGGCGGGCCGAACCGCCAGCCGTGCGTCCGGCGTCAGCACCACGAACGCCAACGCACCCGCCACGACCACCACCGCGCAGGCCAGGTACCCGTCCGCCACCCCGGATACCAGCACGGTCACCACGAATGCCCCGACACCGTCCCCAGCATCTGGCTGACCCCGACCAGCCCGCCGACCTTGGAACGGCAACGGGTTGCCCGGCGACGGCGCTCGCAGCCGCGTCGGGTTGTAGTAGTTCACGCCGTAGAAATCGAGTTCCGGCGAGACGATCGCCAGGTCGCCGTCCACGATCGGCAAGCGGTCGGCCAGGTCCGCCGGGTAGCTCCTGACCAGCACCGGGTCGGCGAACAGCCAGCTGTGCAGCGATGAATAGGCGGCAGCCGCCTCCTCACCGCCATCCCCGTCACCCCACGCCGGCGTGTCGTTGTCGGCCGTCCCCACCGCCCGCGCCCCGCAGTCGCGCAACGCCGACACGGCCGGCCCGTGCGCCAGGTTCAGGTGATGGGCAACGGGCAGCGCGTCGTACAGCAGTGCCTTGCCCGGCGCGCGCTGCCCGGTCGCGTACCCGAGCAACGTCACCATCGCGGGTTCGCTGACCGGGATCCACATCGCGACCCGGTCCGCCAGCAGCTCCCCGACCCGCGACGCGTACTCCGCGAACCGGAAAGGAGTATCCCGACTGAGCCAACCGCCCTCTTCTTCAACGGAAGCCGGCGCGTCCCAGTGGTACAGCCCTCGAAAGCGGGGAACGCGTCCCACACCGACCGGACCCGCCCGTCCTCCCGCAACGCCCCTTCGACCTGGAACGCGGAGGTCGAAACACCCCGGAGGAACCCGTCGGGCAAGGTCACGCGAGGCCTCCCAGAACATGAAAGTAATTCGGATCGTAGGCGTGTTGCACCGCAACTGGAAGTGCGGTCGTCCAGGAGCGGGCACTATGGAATCCCGCAACCCATCGACCAGGAGTCGCCGTGACGAGTACGACCCCACTGCGCCGGCAGCCGGTGCAGCAGCGCAGCGCCAAGCGCGTCGAGCGGATGCTCGAAGCCTGTGCCTCGCTCATCGAGGAGGTCGGCTACGACGGCGTGACAACGACACTGATCGCCGAACGCGCCGGAGTGGCGGTCGGCTCGCTCTACCAGTTCTTCCCGGACAAGCGGGCCGTCGTGCAGGCGCTGACCTTGCGCAACCTGGAGAAGTTCATCCAGACGGTGGACGGCCGCTTCACGTCCACCACCCTGGAGCACTGGTGGGACGCCGTCGACTCGATCTTCGACGTGTACGTGTCCATGCACCGCGAGGTGCCCGCGTTCAGCAAGCTGCACTTCGGCGACGTGGTCGACATGCGCCTGCTGGACGACCGCCGGGACAACAACACGGTCATCTCGGACCGGATCGCGGAGATGATCTCGGCCAAGTTCGACATCCCGCTGGCCGAGCTCCAGCTGCCGATCTCGATCGCCGTGGAGGCCGCCGACGGCGTGCTGAACCTGGCCTTCCGCCGTGACCCGGCCGGTGACCAGCGGATCCTGGACGAGGCCAAGGTCCTGGTCCGCGGCTACCTCTCGACCCGCCTGCCCGACTGAGGCCCAGCCGGACAACCACCCAGCCGAACGACGGCTCAGCCGTACAGCCACCCAGCCGGACGACGGCTCAGCCGAACGACCGCCCTTCACCCCGGTAGGTCGGCACGGTCCGCACTACCACGTCCCCCTTGACGACGTGGTAGTGCGTGAACCGCTCGGCCAACTCACCGGCCTTGGCGTGCCGGAGCCACACCCGGTCACCCAACGCCAGCGAGTCCGCGGCCTTGCCCGCCACCGGCGTCTGCACCTCGCCCGCGCCTTCCAGCGGCAGCAACTTCAACCCCGGTGGCAGGTAGGGCGTCGGCTGGCGGTCGGCGGTGGCCGTCCCGGAGGCGATGTACCCGCCGGAGAACAACGTCGCCACCTGCCGCTTGGGCCGCCGCACCACCGGCAGCGCGAACAGCACGGCCGGCCGCGGCCGGAACCCCCGGTACCCGTCGAACAACGTCGGCCCGACCAACCCCGACCCGGCCGCGAGCTCGGTGACCGAGGCGTCGGCGGCGGTGACCTCCAGGCTCCCGGTCCCGCCACCGTTCACGAACTCCAGGTCCGCCACCCGCCGCACCGCCGCCACCGCGGCACCCCGCCGCTCGACCAACTCGGCCGCCGACCGGCGCTGCATCCACCGCAGCGCCACCCCGCGCACCGGCCGGCCGGGCGGCGAATCACCCAGCCCGGCGATCTGCCCCTCGTACGCCATCACCCCGACCAGCCGGAACCCGGTTCGCTCGCCGATGCGCTCCGCCAGCACCCGGGCGTCCCGAGCCGTGTGGACCGGCGATCGACGTGGCCCGACGTGCAGGCCGGGCGCGGGCCGCCAGGACACGTCGAGCTCCAGGCAGACCCGCACCTCCGGGTGCCCGGCACCCAACGCCGCGGACACCAGGTCCAGGTGCTCCACCGAGTCGACCATGATCGTGACCCGCCGCCGCGCCTCCTCGTCCGACGCCAGCGCGCGCAACGCCCCGTGGTCCACCGTCGGGTAGGCGACCAGCAGGTCGTCGCACACGTCCTCGGACGACAGCCACAACGCCTCGGCGAGCGAGTAGCACATGACCCCGGCGAACCCCGGCCGCGCCAGCACCCGTTCCAGCAGCCGGCGGACCCGCACCGACTTGCTCGCCACCCGCACCGGCTTCCCGCCGGCCCGGCGCACGAGGTCGGCCGCGTTGTGGTCGAACGCGTCCAGGTCGACGACGGCGAACGGGGGGTCGAACTCCTTCGTCGCGCCGTCGAGTCGGCTACGGGGTTGCATGTGGCTCACGGTACTTGAAAGGTGAATCTGTTTCACCTACGGTTCGTGGATCCCGTCACACCGGAGGTGGGCATGGCGACGCCGTGGACGAACTGGGCGCGCACCGCGTCCGCGAATCCACACCGGGTCGAGCACCCGGCGAGCGCCGACGCGATCGCCGAGGCCGTCGCCGCGGCGAGCAGCGTGCGCCCGCGCGGCAGCGGCCACTCGTTCACCGACATCGCCGCCGCCCCGCAGGTGGCACTGGACCTGGACGCGTGGACCGGCATCGCCGACGTCTCCGGCCCCCTCGTCACGGTCCGCGCCGGCACCACCCTGCGCCGGCTGAACGCCCTGCTCGACGGCCTCGGCCTGGCCATGCCCAACCTCGGCGACATCGACGCGCAGACGATCGCCGGCGCGACGTCCACCGGCACCCACGGCACCGGCGCGAAGCTCGGCGGCCTCGCCACCCGGATCACGGCCATGGAGCTGGTCCTGGCGAACGGCGAGCAGGTCCGCTGCTCGGCCGAGGAGCGCCCGGACCTGTTCCACGCCGCCCGCGTCGGCCTGGGCGCGCTCGGCGTGATCAGCACCGTCACCCTGCACTGCGTGCCGGCGTTCGTGCTGCACGCCAGGGAGTCCCCCGGTCGGCTGGACCAGGTGCTCGACGAGTTCGACCACCTGACCGCCGTCGAGGACCACGTCGAGTTCCACTGGTTCCCGCACAGCGACGACGTGATCGTGAAGCGCAACAACCGGGTGGACGAGGAGCCGGCGCCGCTGTCCCGCTTCCGCCGCTTCTACGAGTACGAGGTGCTGGAGAACGGCGCGTTCGGCCTGGTCTGCCGGATCGCCCGAGCCGTACCGCGCACCACGAGGACGCTCAACCGGGTCTGCGGCAACCTCGTCTCCGAGCGCGTCTACCGGGACGTGTCGCACAAGGTGTTCGTCACGCCCCGCCGCGTCCGGTTCGTCGAGTCCGAGTACGCCGTCCCGCGCGCCGACCTGCACGACGTGCTCCGCGAGCTGCGCACCGCGGTGGCCCGGCTGGACCACGGCGTCATCGTCCCGGTGGAGGTGCGCGTCGCCCAGGGCGACGACATCTGGCTGTCCACCGCGAACGGCCGCGACACCGCGTACATCGCCGTCCACCAGTACCTCGGGATGCCGTACGAGCAGTACTTCGACGCGTTCGAGAAGATCGCCACCGCGGTCGGCGGCCGGCCGCACTGGGGCAAGCTGCACAGCCGGACCTCGACCACGCTGGCCCCGGTCTACCCGCACTTCGAGGACTTCCGCCGGGTGCGCGCCGAGGTGGATCCCGACGGCAAGTTCACCAACGGCTACCTGGACCGCGTCCTCGGCTAGAACGCCGACTCGATCGGTGTCGTCCCGGAGATCAACTCGTAGGTCCGGCGGACGGTCGCCGGGCGGTCCAGCAGCGCGACCACCACACCCGCCACGTCCGCACGGGGGACCGACCCGCTCAACGGCGTCTCGGCCAGCGTCACCAGCCCGGTACCCGCCGAGTCGAGCAGCCGACCCGGCCGCAGGATCGTCCAGTCCAACGGGCGTTCCCGCAGGTCCTCCTCGGCGGCGCCCTTGGCGGCCAGGTAGGCGTCGAACACCTCGTCGCCGGTCACCCGGCCGATGCCGCCCGTGCTGATCTGCACGAACCGCGACACCCCGGCCGCCTGCGCACCGGCCGCGAACAGCGCCGAAGCCGCGCGGTCCACGGTGTCCTTGCGCGCCACGCCGCTGCCCGGCCCCGCACCGGCGGCGAACAGGGCGGCATCCGCCCCGCTCAGCACCGCGGCGACCTGGGCGACGTTCACCGCCTCCAGGTCGCACAGCACCGGGGAGGCCCCGGTGGCGCGGACGTCGTCGAAGTGGTCCGGGTTGCGCACCAGTGAGGTGACCCGGTCACCCCGGCCGGCCGACAACTCCGCCACCAGCAGTGCGATCCTGCCGTGCCCGCCCGCGATCACCAGGTGCATGTGACCGACGGTAGATCAGGACGCGGAAACCAGCAGCTGCTCGTAGACCAGTTCATTCACCCAACGGGTGGTCGCGGTGTCCTCCACCGGCACGGTCTCGTTGCGGCCGGCGACGTCCGTCGACAGGTCGCACTCCTCGTCCGCCAGCAGCACGGACACGCCGTACCGACGGACCCGGGGCAGGCAGTTGGCCAGGTAGTCGTGGGTGAACGCGACCGAGGAGGGCAGCACGGCCGCCGCGTTGCCGAACCGGGCGAACGGCACGGCCGACGCCAGCGCGGTCCGCCAGTGACGGGCCACCGCCAGCACCCCGACGATCCGCACGGCGGCCGGTGGCACCCGGCCGTCCATCTCGGGCCACACCCAGGTGGACACCGTGGTGCGGTCCGACTCGGGGTCCGCGCCCAGGCACACCCGCTCGGCGTGCGCGTCGGCGAGCAGTTCGGCGACGACGACGACCTTGCGCCCCATCAGCACCATCTCGGGCAGCACCACCCCGTGCCAGCCGAGCCGCACGGCCGCGGCGGCCGCCAACTCCGCCACGGAGCCGGGCAGTTCCGGAACCGGGATCGCGGTGGACGACAGCGCCCGTGCTTCGCCGGTGTCCGCGATCCGTGCTGGTGTGCTGCTCACGCCAGGGCCTCCTCGGCAACCACGGCGGTTGGGCCCGCCGCGTTTCGACTCGTGCTCTGCATAAGGCCTACCACCCGGCTACCCTGCCGCCCGCCGGCTCAGCGGGTGCCTGCGATCGACGGCGCGGACCGATCGGTGACCGGTCGATACCGCTTTTCGGGAGTTCGGCCCGGCGATGCTGCCGTCCGGGTGACATGGCGGACCCGAAACCCCGCAAAAACGTGCTCAGCGTGCTCAGCCGAGCCGTGCGCCGGCCCCGGAAGTGACCCACGCCACCGCGAGGACGGCCGGCGGACCGACCGTTCACCGCCCCAAATCGACCGACCGCCCACCGAGCACCGGAAACCTGCCGCCCAGCGGCCGAGGACACCGGGACGGGGGTTCGGCGTGCCCGGCGGGGCAGGCCCCCATCCGTCCCGCCGGGCACCACCGCGGCGGCACAGGGGGGAGAGTCCCCGGCCGCCTCGCCGGAACCGTCAACACCCCCACGCTGACGGGCCGGTCCACCGGCAACTATGCAGGCCCGCGAGCCGCACCGGAATCGGGTGGCGTGGTCAGTCGTGGTCAAAACGCGCGCACGCGTGACCCGCCGCCCGTCCGCGCCCACCATGGACCGCCATGGACAACCGCCGCCACCCGCTCGTCGTGCACACCGACCCGGGCCTGGACGACGCCCTCGCGCTGATCCACCTGGCCGGCCTGCGGGCGGACCTGGTCGCGGCCGGCAGCGTGCACGGCAACCTGCCCGCCGAGGCCGCCGCCGTGAACACGCTGCGGGTGCTGGAGCTGGTGGGCTGGGACCGGGTGCCGGTCGCGGTCGGCGCGACCCGGATGTGGAACGGCCGGGAGCCCGCGCCCGAGCTCAGCGGCCAGGTCGTGCACGGACCGGACGGGCTGGGCGGCCGGGCGGGCCCGCCGCCGGCCGGGACGCCGGTCCGGGAGTCCGCCGCGGAGCAACTGGTGCGGCTGGCCCGGGACCGCCCCGGCGAGCTGACCGTGCTGGAACTCGGCCCGCTGACCAACCTCGCGCTCGCGCTCGACCTGGAGCCCCGCCTCCCGCGACTGCTCCGCCGGGTGGTGTGGATGGGCGGCTCGTTCACCGAGCACGGCAACGTCACGCCGTTCGCCGACGCCAACGCCTTCCACGACCCGGAGGCCGCCGAGCACGTGCTGGCCGCCGGGTTCCCGCTGACCCTGGTCCCGGTGGACGCGACCGCCGGGGCCTGGGCGGACGCCGGCTGGGTGGCGGCGGTGGAGGCCGCGAGCACGCCGCCGGCCCGCCGGGTCGCCGACTGGATGGGGCACTACGTCGACGCGCAGACCGAGGAGCACGGCCGGCGGGGCTGCCGGCTGGACGACGTGGTGGCCGCCGCGATCGCGCTGGACCCGGGCCTCGCCCTGGTCACCCAGGAACTGGAGGTCACCTGCGAGACCGCCGGCCACTGCCGGGGCCGGCTGCTCACCGACCGGCGCCCGGTGCGGTTCGGCGTGGCGCTGCCGCCCAGACCACCGGTCGAGGTGGTGCTCGAAGCCCGCACCGACGAGGTGCTCCGCCGCCTCCTGCGCACCCTCACCGGCGGTCCGGGAGGATCGCCGCCATGAGCAGGTGGACCGTGGAGCAGACCGGCATCGACTGGATCACCGACGCCGAGCGCCACGGCACGCCGCGCCGCCAGTTCTGGCCGTGGGCCGCCGCCAACCTGGGCATCTACGGCGTCACGACCGGCGTGTACGTGGTGGCGCTCGGCCTGGGCTGGTGGCAGGCGCTGATCGCGATCACCCTCGGCGTGCTGCTGTCGTACCCGCTGCTCGGCCTGGTCGCGGTGGCCGGCACCAAGGGCGGCGCTCCCACCATGGTGCTCTCCCGCGCCGCGTTCGGCGTGCACGGCAACGCCCTGCCCGGCGCGCTGAACTACCTGGCCCTGATCGGCTGGGAAACCCTCGCCGTCACCCTGGGCGCGCTGTCCGCCCGCACCGTCCTCACCCGCCTGGGCGTCAACGCCGGGCTGTCCCTCGTCCTGGGGTTCGTGCTGGTCACCGGGGCATCGGTGGTCCTGGGCGTCTACGGCCTGCACGTGATCACGCGCGTGCACCGGTGGATCACCGTCGCCCTCGCCGTGATGACCGCCGGCTACCTCGCCATGGTGCTGCCCGGCGTCGACCCGGCGAACCTGCCGACCGGCGGCGGCGCCACCGCGATCCTCAGTGGTGTCGCCCTGGTGGCCGCCGCGACCGGCCTGGGCTGGATCACCGGCGGCGCGGACTACAGCCGCTACCTGCCCCGCACGTCGTCACCGCGCGCCGTCGCCGGCTGGACCGCGCTCGGCGGCGCGCTCGCCCCGCTGGTCCTGATGACGGCCGGCGTCCTGCTCAGCGCCGACCCCGAACTGGCCGCCACCGCCGCCACCGACCCGATCGGCGCCCTGGCCGACCGCCTGCCCACGTGGTTCCTGCTGCCGTTCCTGACCGCAGTGCTGCTCAGCCTGGTCGCGTCCGGCACGCTCGGCGTCTACTCGTCCGGCCTGGCGCTGCAAGCCCTGGGCGTGCGCATCCGCCGACCGCTCACGGTCGTCGTCGACGCCGTCCTGGTCGTCGCCTTCGGCAGCTACGTGGTGTTCCGGGCACCGGACTTCCTCGGCCCGTGGCAGGCGTTCCTGTCCGCGCTCGGCACCGTGGCCGCGGCCTGGTCCGCGATCTTCGTCGCCGACCTCCTGCTGCACCGCCGGGACGGCTACTCGGCACCGGACCTGACGAACCCGGACGGGGGCTACGGCCGCGTCAACCCGGCCGGCACCTCCGCGCTGGTCGCCGCGACGATCGCCGGTCACTTCCTCGGCGCGGCAACGGCATTCCTCGTCGCCGCCGCCCTCTACACCGCCCTGACCACCACGGTCCTGCGCCCGCGGAGACCCGTCACTCCGGCCGGACCGACTGCACCCGCTGGATGATCTCGTCCGCACGCGGATCCGACAGCAGGTCGTACAGCTCCCACGCCTGTTCCCGCTCCGGACGCCCCGACTGCCCGGCCGCGTCCAGCAGGTCCGCCTGCCGCAGCAACGCGTCCGCCTCACCCCGCCGGTCCCCGCCCCGCCGGTACGCGTCCAGCGCCCGCCCGGCGGCCTGCAACGCCTGCACCAGCTCACCGCGCTCCTCGAACAGCGCCGCGAGCTTGAGCCACGCCCGCCCCTGCCCGTCGTGGATCTCCAGCGCCTCGAACAGCCCCAACGCCTCGCGCACCTGCTCCTCCGCCTCGCCGACCCGGTCCGGCGCGCCCGCCCGCCACGCGTCCACCCGCGCCAGCAGCACCTCGGCGGTGCCCTCCTGGTCGCCGACCTCGGCGAAGATCCGCAACGACTGCTCGGCGCAGTCCAGCGCCTCGGCCATCCGCCTCTCGTCCACGGACAGGAACACCAGCCCCGCCAACGTCCAGGCCTGCCCGTGCAGGTCGTCCCGGCGCCGCCGCACCTCCAGCGCGTACTCGTACCGCGCCCGACTCGCGTCGAAGCACCGCTGCTGGTGGAACGCCTGCGCGAGGTTCGTGCACACCCAGGCGTCCGCCTCCGCGTCCAACGCCCGCCGCGCCGCCCGCAACGCCGCCTCGTGCGTCTCGATCCACACCGACAACGGCTTGCGCACCTGGAGCCAGTCCCACAGCACCACGGCCAACTGCCAGGCCGGCGTCCACTGCCGGTACCGGTAGGCCAGCCGGATCATCGGCGCGAAGTTGTCCGACTCGGTGTCGCACCAGGCCAGCGCGGTCAGGTCGGACACGAACCTGGCCGGCTCCACCCCCTCCGACACGCGAGGCAGGGTGAAGGGGACCGCCCGGTGCGGGGCCAGCATCCGCCCGGCCGCCCGTGCGGTGTGCACGTACCACTCGACCAACCGGCGGACAGCCGCCTCCCGCGACGCCTCCGACTCGGCGACCTCCGCCTGCTCGGCCGCGTAGGCCCGCAGCAGGTCGTGCAGCCGGTACCGGCCCGGCGCACACGGCTCCACCAGGTGCACCGACGCCAGTTCCTCCAGCAGCCGTCGCGTCACCTCGTGCGGCAACCCGGCCGACGCCGCCGCCGAGTCGACGCTGAAGTGCACCCCCCGGTACAGGCCCAGCAGCCGGAACAGCCGAGCGGCCTGCTCCGGCAGCTCCCGGTAGGACCACCCGATCACCGCCCGCATCGCGGTCGACCGGTCCCCGGTGTCCAGGCCGTCCAACCGGTGCTGCTCGTCCGCGAGCCGCGCCGCCAGGTCGTGCACCGCGTGACCGGGACGCCGGGCCACCCACTCCCCGGCGATCCGCAGCGCCAACGGCAGCCGCCCGCACCGCTCCACCAGCACGTCCACCGCCTCCGGCTCGGCGGCGGCCCGCTCCCCGATCACACCGCGCACCAGGGTGGTCGACTCGACCGGCGTCATCGGGCGCACGGTCAGCCTGGTGACCCCGTTCCGCACCGCCAGCCCGGTCAGCTCGCGCCGGCTGGTCACCAGCACCGTGCACGAGGCCGACCCCGGCAGCAGCGGCTCCACCTGCTCCACCCGCGCCGCGTTGTCCAGCACGATCAGCACCCGCCGGCCGTCCAGCACCGAGCGGAACGTGGTGGCCCGCTCGTCCAGGCCCGGCGGGATGTCCCGCAGCCCCAACGCCGACAGGAACTCCTCCAGCACGTCGGCCGGGTGCGCCGGGGCCCGCGCCGGCGAGTAGCCGTGCAGGTTCGCGTAGACCTGCCCGTCCGGGTGCCGCTCCTTCACGTCGTGCGCCACCCGCAGCGCCAGGCTCGTCTTGCCCACGCCGGGCGGCCCTTCCACGACGACCACCCGGGGCGACCCGTCGGTCCGGTCGCCGTCCACCGCCTCGTGCAGCAGCCGGAGTTCCTCTTCCCGTCCCACGAACGGGCTCACCACCGCCGACAACTGCGCGGGCCGCCGCCGCAAAGTCGCGATGAGCCGCCCACCCGCGCCCAGCGCCCGGTCCACCTGCTCGGCGAGGTCGAGCTTCGGCGACCGCCGGCCGCGCTCCACCCCGGCCAGGTGGCTCGGGTCGTAGTTCGTGTGCTCGGCCAACGACCGGAACGACCGGCCCTGCTCCTCCCGCAACCGCTTCATCAGCTTGCGGAACGCGTCGTGCTCCCCGGTGCTCAGCACTGGACCACCGCCGCGTAGTACGGGTACCGCGCACCGCCGACCGGGCCGCTCACCGCACCGCCGACCGGGCCGTCGTCCGGCCGCCAGTCCGGCACCGGCACCAGTCCGGGCTCCACCACCCGTCCCGCAGGCAACAGCGCCGCCACCTCCGACCGCGTCCGCAGCGTGGGCCGGCCGGGGCACATCGCCGCCACCGCGTGCAGCACCGGCTCGCCGTCCGCACTCGGGTGCGACACCGCGACGACGCTCCCCGGCGCCAGCCGCGAGCGGTACCCGGCGACGACCCCGGCCGGGTCGTCCGCGTCCGGCACGAACTGCAACACCGACACCATCAGCACGGCCACCGGCAGCCCGAAGTCCAGCCCGAACCGGACCGCGTCCGCCCCGAACACCGCCTCCGGCCGCCGGCAGTCGGCCTCCACCACGCCGGCGCTGTCGATGCCGTCCACCGCCAACGTCGTGTGGGCCACCACCTCGGGGTCGACGTCCACGCACACCACCCGGCAGCCCAACCCGCGCACCAACGCGAACGCCGAGTCGTCCCGCGGCGCCCCGCACCCCAGGTCCAGGAACTGCCGAACCCCGACCTCGGCGCAGTACCCGACGGCCCGCCGCAGGAACGCCCGGTTCTCCCGCTCCAACCGCTGCGGCGACGAGGAGAGCTTCCCGATCTCCTCCACCAGGCGCCGATCCGGGTCGAAGTTGGCGATCCCCCCGAGCAGACCGTCGTACACCCCGGCCATCGTGGGTTCGCCAACCTCGGTGCTCACTGCCCAAACCCTGGTCGCCCACCCCGCACGGGGCAAGCGCCGGCCCGACTTCTCACACCAACAACGCAAGCAACGCTCACCCGACTGCGACGAAGATCACCACAGCCGCCGCACCGACGCGCTGGTGTCGGGCACCGACGATTCCGACCGGAACGGACGTAACGCGGATCACACGCTTCGCAGCGGTGCGCGAGTCGTCAACGGGTACCCCGGGATCGGACCGATGCCGGCCCGGAACCCTCCGGAACCCGGCGACGCCCACCCTGCCCCTCACCGATCGGTCGTACCGGCCCGACCCGCCCCACTAGCCCGAACGAGTGGTCTACGCCACAGGCGCACCGGCCGCCGAAGGACCCCGGACAGCACTGAGGCCCCGCAACCGCGGGGCCTCGTCGAACCGCTATCTCGACTCGAAACCGGAAAACACCGGTCCGATCGGGCTGATTTCCATCAGCCCTTTGGTGGGCGAGGGGGGAGTTGAACCCCCACGTCCTTTCGGACACACGGACCTGAACCGTGCGCGTCTGCCATTCCGCCACTCGCCCGGAGCGACGTGGAGAACACTAGCACGGCGCTCGTCCGGGTTACCAATTGCCCCGTGTACCGGCACGTCACCCCGGATACGATCGGGGTTGGAAGTCGACCGAGTCGGAGGGTTGCCGTGGGCCTCGTACAGCGCTTCGAGCGCCGTCTGGAAGGCATCGTCGGCAACACCTTCGCCCGTGTGTTCGGCGGCAACGTCGTCCCGCAGGAAGTGGCACAGGCCCTCGCCCGGGAAGCCGAGGTCAACATCCGCGAGCTCGCGGGTGGCAGGCTGCTCGCACCGAACCACTACCAGGTCCTGCTGGGCCCCCAGGACCACGATCGGCTTGCCGGTGACGGCCAGGATGAACTACGCATCACCCAGCTTCTCGGTGACTCCATCCGGGAGCACCTCGAAGAGAGCGGATGGGATACCTATGGTGACGTCGTAGTCTCCTTGGAGCGCTCCGACGCGCTGCACACCGGTCAGTTCCGAACCAGCTCGTCCGTCGACCCCGACGTGAAAGTTGACAGCCGACGGTCAGCACCACCTCGCACTGCAGGAGACGGATCCATGAGCCAGCCTCCCGGCTACGGACAAGGACAGGGCCAGCCCGGCTACGACCCCTATGCGCAGGGCGGCTACGGCCAGCAGCAGGGCTACGACCAGGGCTATGGCCAGCAGCAGCAGCCCGGCTACGACCAGGGCTACGGGCAGCAGCAGCAGCCCGGCTACGACCAGGGCTACGGCCAACAGCAGCAGGGCTACGAGCAGGGTTACGGTCAGCAGGGCTACGACCAGGGCTACGGGCAGCAGCCCGGCTACGGCCAGCCCGGTTACGACCAGGGCTACGGCCAGCAGGGCTACGACCAGGGCTACGGCCAGCAACCTCAGCCCGGCTACGACCAGGGCTACGGGCAGCAGCCCGGCTACGGCCAGCCCGGTTACGACCAGGGCTACGGCCAGGGCGGTTACCCGGACGCGTCGCAGGGCTACGCCCCGCCGGCGGTCCAGTCCGGCCCGCGCCAGCTGACCGCGACGCTGCACCTGGACGACGGTTCGAACCGCACCTACAACCTCAAGCAGGGTGGCAACGTGGTCGGCCGCGGGCAGGAGGCCGACTTCCGGCTGCCCGACACCGGCGTGTCCAGGAGGCACCTGGAGATCACCTGGGACGGGCACAGTGCCATGCTCGCTGATCTCGGTTCGACAAACGGCACCACGGTGAACGGCACTCCGGTGCAGACTTGGCAGCTCGCGGAAGGCGACGTCGTCCGCATCGGCCACTCTTCACTGGTTTTCCGCACCCAGGGCTAGCGGTCGAGACGGGCGAAGGCGTGACGGCACTCAAGGCAGGAGCGGTTACAACCGGTGCCAGAGCTGGTGATGCAGCTGACCAGAGCGGGCTTCCTCGTCCTGCTCTGGTTGTTCGTGTTGGCTGCGCTGAGGGTGGTCCGGTCCGACCTGTACGCGGCGTCGGGACTGCGCGTTCCGACGCCGGGTCTGCGTAGAGGCGCCAAGAAGGCCGCGAAGGGCAACAAAGCGCCCCGGCAGCTCGTCGTCACGCACGGCGCGCTGGCGGGCACCCGCATCTCCCTGGACGGCAGGCCGATCCTGATCGGGCGCGCGGACGACTCCACGCTCGTGCTGGACGACGACTTCGCGTCGACCAGGCACGCGCGGCTGTCCATGCGCGGCACCGACTGGTACGTGGAGGACCTGGGCTCCACGAACGGCACCTACCTCGACCGGGCGAAGGTCACGGCCCCACTCCGCGTCCCGCTCGGCTCCCCGATCCGAATCGGCAAAACGGTGATCGAGCTGCGCTCATGACCCTCGTCCTTCGATACGCGGCCCGCAGCGACCGGGGTCTGGTGCGTTCCAACAACCAGGACTCCGTGTACGCGGGCCCCCGCCTGCTCGCGCTCGCCGACGGCATGGGCGGCCACGCCGCCGGCGAGGTGGCCAGCAAGGTGGTCATCGCCGCCCTGGCCCCGCTCGACGACGACGAACCGGGCGACGACCTGCTCGGCCAGCTGCGCGAGGCGGTGATCGCCGGCAACGGCGCGATCTCCGAGCTCGTGCAGTCCGACCCCGACCTGGACGGCATGGGCACCACGCTCACCGCCGTGCTGTTCGCGGGCAACCGGCTGGGCATGGTGCACATCGGCGACTCGCGCGCCTACATGGCCCGCAACGGCACGTTCACCCAGATCACGCACGACGACACGTTCGTCCAGTCGCTGATCGACGAGGGCCGGATCACCGAGGAGGAGGCGGCGACGCACCCGCAGCGGTCGCTGCTGCTGCGCGCGCTGACCGGGCACGAGGTGGAGCCCCGGCTGATGGTGCGGGAAGCCCGGCCGGGCGACCGCTACCTGCTGTGCTCGGACGGGCTGTCCGGCGTGGTGAGCATGGAGACGCTGGAAGAGGCGATCCGCATCCCGGACCCGCAGGCGTGCGCGGACCGGATGATCGAGCTCGCGCTCAAGGGCGGCGGGCCGGACAACGTGACGGTCGTGATCGCCGACGTGGTCGACGTGGACTTCGGGGAGGACGCCCCGATACTGGGCGGCGCGGCCGGTGACGGCAGCGACGACCCGCCTCCCCCCGACTCGCCCGCCTCGCGGGCGAGTTCGATAACGGGGCCCCGGCCGATCCCGCAGCGGGCCGAGCCGCAGCCGCCGCCGGTGGACCCGCGCCGGTCGCGCGGCAACCGGATCAAGGCGCTGGCGCTGGTGGTGTTCCTGCTCCTGCTGCTGGTGGCGGCCGGTCTGGGCACCCGCTGGTACGTGCTGCGCCAGTACTACGTGGGCGCCGGGCCGGACGGCCAGGTGTCGGTGTTCCGCGGGGTCACCGGCAGCGTCTTCGGGTTCGAGCTGCACACCCTGGTGGAGGGCTCGTGCCCGCCGGGTGCGCAGGCGTGCGAGCCGATCACGGTGGACGACCTGAAGGTGGCCACCAGGGACGTGGTGCGCAACGGCATCACCGACGTGGACGGGCTGGAGGGCGCGCGGGAGGCCATCCGCCGGCTGCGCACCGAGCAGACGCTGCCGTTCTGCCCGAAGGAGCAGACGACCAGCCCGGCGACGACCACCACTCCGGTCGACCCGTCGGCAACCCCGGTCCAGCCGACCACGTCCACCACTCCGGAGGGCACACCGGTGCCCTCGCCCGTGCAGAAGCCGGGCACGGACTGCCGGAAGGGTCAGTAGACGTATGGGTTCGCCGGTCCCCGGCGCGCAGGGCACGCCGCCCGCGGCGGCGGGAGGCACTCCGCCCGCGGCGTCGAGCACGTCGCCGGGGTTGAAGCCGCCCACCAGACGGGGCAGCGAACTCTTCCTGCTCGCGTTCGCCGCCCTGCTCGTGACGATCGCCCTGATCCTGGTGGAGGCCAACCAGGAGCAGGAACTGACCATGCGCATCGTGTGGCTGGGCCTGGCCTACCTGGGCCTGCTGTCCGTGGCGCACTTCGCGGTGCGCAGGTGGGCGCCCTACGCGGACCCGGTGATCCTGCCGTGCGTGGCGCTGCTCAACGGCCTGGGCCTGGTGATGATCCACCGGATCGACCTGGCGATGGCGGACGTGAAGCTGCCGAAGGGCGTCGTGTGGTCGCCCGCCGCGCCCAAGCAGGTGCTGTGGACGGCGATCGCGCTGGTGTTGTTCTGCACCGCGCTGAAGGTGCTGTCCGACCACCGCACGCTGGCCCGCTACGGCTACACGTGCGGGTTCCTGGGCCTGGTGGCGCTGGTGCTGCCGGGCGTGCTGCCCAGCTTCATCGCGCCGGAGATCAACGGCGCGAAGATCTGGCTGAGCTTCGGCGCGTTCTCCATCCAGCCGGGTGAGTTCGCCAAGATCCTGCTGATGGTGTTCTTCGCGGCGTTCCTGGTGTCCAAGCGGGAGCTGTTCACCACCGCCGGCCGCCGGGTGCTGGGCATGGACCTGCCGCGCGCCCGCGACCTGGGCCCGCTGGTGGCGGCCTGGCTGGTCGGCGTGAGCATCATGGTGCTCCAGAAGGACCTGGGCTCCTCGCTGCTCTTCTTCGGCATCGTGCTCGTGCTGCTCTACGTGGCGACCGAACGCGCGGCGTGGGTGGTGCTCGGCGTGGTGATGTTCTGCGTGGGCGCGGTCGCGGCGTGGAAGATGTTCGGCCACGTGCAGATCCGGGTGCAGAACTGGCTGGACCCGTTCGCGGACGCGGCGAACAAGGGCTACCAGATCGTCCAGTCGCTGTTCGGCCTGGGCACCGGCGGCCTGTTCGGCGCGGGTCTGGGCGGTGGCCGGCCGGACCAGATCCCGGAGGCGAACACCGACTTCATCACCGCGGTGATCGGCGAGGAGCTGGGCTTCGTGGGCCTGGCCGCGGTGCTGCTGATCTACACCGTGTTCGCGATGCGCGGCATGCGCGGGGCGCTGGCCGTGCGGGACACGTTCGGCAAGCTGCTCGGCGGCGGCCTGGCGTTCGCGGTGGCGTTCCAGATCTTCATCGTCGTCGGCGGTGTCACCAAGCTGATCCCGATGACCGGCATCACCGCGCCGTTCCTGTCCTACGGCGGTTCGTCGCTGCTGGCGAACTACATCCTCGTGGCGCTGCTGCTGCGCATCTCGGACGCGGCGCGCGCCCCGAAGACGACGCCCAAGCCGCGTCCGCAGCAGCCCGCGATCGCCGACCAGTTCACTGTCATGGTGGAGCGTCCCAAATGAACAAACCGCTCCGCCGGGTCGGCCTCGCCATGATGGCGATGATGCTGCTGCTGCTGGCGAACGCCACCTACGTGCAGGTCATCAAGGCCGACGACTACCGCAAGGACCCGCTGAACCGGCGGGTGGTGCTGGACCAGTACTCGCGCGAGCGCGGCCAGATCATCGCGGCCGGCGGCGAGCCGCTGGCGACCGTGGAGAAGACCACCGACCGGCTGCGCTACCTGCGCAAGTACCAGGGCGCGGCGTTCGCCCCGGTGACCGGCTTCTTCTCCACGGTCTACGGTTCGAGCGGGCTGGAGCGGGCCGAGGACGACCTGCTCAACGGCTCGGACGACCGGCTGTTCGCGCGCCGGGTGTCCGACCTGATCACGGGGCGCGACCCGAAGGGCGGCAGCCTCCAGCTGACCATCGACGCGGCGCTCCAGCGGGTCGCCTTCGAGCAGCTCCAGGGCGTCAACGGCTCGGTGGTGGCGATCCGGCCGCAGACCGGCGAGATCCTGGCCATGGCGTCCACCCCGTCCTACGACCCGAACGCGCTGGCCAGCCACGACGTGGAAGAGCAGATGGCGGCGTGGAAGGCGCTGAACGCGCCGGACGGCGACCTGCCGATGCTCAACCGCTCGATCGCCGGGCTCTACGCGCCCGGTTCGACGTTCAAGCTGATCGTGGCCGCCGCCGCGCTGGCCGAGGGCAAGACCAAGGACAGCGAGGTCGACGGCCGGCCGGTGATCACCCTGCCGGGCACCAACACACCGCTGCCGAACTACAACGACACCAACTGCGGCAACGGCGTGACCGCCACCCTCCAGGAGGCGCTGGCGAAGTCGTGCAACACCGCGTTCGCGGTGCTGGCCGACCAGCTGGGCCCGGAGAAGCTGCGCAAGGCCGCCGCGAAGTTCGGCTTCGACGACCAGGACCTGAACATCCCGATGCCGGTGGAGACCTCCCGGCTCGGCCCGATGACGGAGCGGCCGGCGGTCTACCAGACCGGCATCGGCCAGCGGGACGTGCTGGTGACACCGCTGGAGAACGCGGTGGTCGCGGCGACCATCGCCAACGGCGGCGTGCGGATGCGCCCGCACCTGGTGCAGAAGATCCTCGCCCCCGACCTCCAGGTGATCAGCGAGGACAAGGGCGACGACGTCGAAGACGCGATGAAGGTCGACCACGCCCACGCGCTGCGCGACATGATGGTCGAGTCGGAGAAGAACACCGCCGGTGGCGGCAAGCTGTCCGGCGTGACCATCGCCTCCAAGACCGGCACCGCCGAGCACGGCGAGAACGTCAAGAACACCAAGCCGCACGCCTGGTACGTGGCGTTCGCGCCGGCCGAGAAGCCGGAGATCGCGATCGCCGTGATCGTGGAGAACGGCGGTGACGCGGGCTTGGCCGCGACCGGGGGCCGGGTCGCCGCGCCGCTGGGCCGCGCGGTCGTCGGCGCCTATCTCGGGAGCCGCTGATGCTGACCTCCGGCCAGTTGCTCGCCGAGCGGTACCGCTTGTCCAAGCGGATCGCGGTGGGTGGCATGGGCGAGGTCTGGGAAGCGGCCGACACCCGGCTGGACCGCAAGGTCGCGGTGAAGGTGCTGAAGGCGGAGCTGTCCGGCGACTCGGAGTTCCTCAACCGGTTCCGGATCGAGGCGCGCACCACGGCGTCGCTGAACCACCCCGGTATCGCCGCGGTGCACGACTACGGCGAGACGGCGTCCGTGCCCGACGGGCCGGAGGACACCGCGTACCTGGTGATGGAACTGGTGGAGGGCGAGCCGCTGGCGGCGATCATCGCGCGCGGCCGGCTCGGCGCGGACCGCACGCTGGACGTGCTGGAGCAGGCGGGCAACGCGTTGCAGGCGGCGCACGAGCGCGGCCTGGTGCACCGGGACGTGAAGCCGGGCAACATCCTGGTCACCCCGAACGGCACGGTGAAGATCACCGACTTCGGCATCGCGAAGGCAGCCGACGCCGCCCCGGTGACGCACACCGGGATGGTCATGGGCACCGCCCACTACATCGCCCCCGAGCAGGCCCTCGGCCACGCGGCCGAGCCCGCCAGCGACGTGTACGCGCTGGCCGTGTGCGGCTACGAGTGCCTGACCGGGCACCGGCCGTTCCTGTCCGAGAACGCGGTGACCGTGGCCATGATGCACATCCGGGACATCGCCCCGCCGCTGCCGCCGGACGTGCCGCCGGGCCCGCGCGCGCTGATCGAGGCGACCCTGGTGAAGGACCCGCGCCAGCGGTACCGCAACGGGGGCGAGTTCGCCGCCGCGGTGGGCGCGGTGCGCGCCGGGCAGCCGCTGCCCGCGCCGACCGGGTTCGCCATGGCCCTCGGGCCGGCCCCTATGGCGCAGCTCACCCCGCCGGGCGTGCCGGTGAGCCAGCCGGCCTCCCGACCGGGGATGCAGCCGGTACCGCCGCAGGTGAACACTCCGCGCACGGGCGCTTTCGGACCGTTGCCGCCGCCGGCGCGCCCACCGGGGCGCAACAGGGCCGTGCTGTGGGTTATGGTCGCTGTGCTGGTGGCCGCGCTGTTGGTTCTAGGCGTGGTCATCCTGCGCGCGATCGGCAAGGAAGAAGAGGTGCCCGGCGGGGCCGGCAGGCCGGGTGCCACGAGCGCCGGCACGACCGCGCAGGACTCGACCGATCGGATCCCCGGCACACCGAAGGTCACGATCACGAAGTCCGACTTCGTCGACCGCCCGGCCGACGAGGTCGCGAAGAAGCTCTCCGGGTACGGCTTGGAGCCCGAGGTGCACGCCGAACAGGGTGGCGCGCCGAGGGATCAGGAGCGGTGCCTGGTGATGGATCTGAGCCCGACGGGCGAGGTTGCGATCGGCTCACGGGTGACGGTGACGTGTGTACCGACGTAACGCCCGAACGGTACGAAGGCGGACGGAAGCGATGGCAGGACCGTTGACGAGGAGCGGGACGAAGCACTGATGAGCACTCCGCGACTGCTCTCCAACCGCTACGAACTGGGTGAGACCCTCGGCTACGGCGGCATGTCGGAGGTCCACAAGGGCCGCGACGTGCGGCTCGGCCGGGACGTGGCGATCAAGGTGCTCCGTGCCGACCTCGCCCGCGACACCCAGTTCCAGGAGCGGTTCCGGAGGGAGGCCCAGAACTCCGCGGCGCTGAACCACCCCGCCATCGTCGCCGTCTACGACACCGGTGAGACGAACACCGAGTACGGCCCGCTGCCCTACATCGTGATGGAGTTCGTCGACGGCCGGACGCTGCGCGACATCGTCAAGACGCAGGGACCGCTGACCGGCAAGCGCGCCATGGAGATCATGGCCGACGTGTCGGCGGCGCTGGACTTCAGCCACCGGCACGGCATCGTGCACCGGGACGTGAAGCCCGCGAACGTGATGATCACCCGTTCGGGCGCGGTGAAGGTGATGGACTTCGGCATCGCGCGGGCCGTGCACGACGGCCAGGCGGCGGTGACCCAGACGGCGGCCGTGATCGGCACCGCCCAGTACCTGTCGCCGGAGCAGGCGCGCGGCGAGGCGGTGGACGCCCGGTCGGACGTGTACGCGTCGGGCTGCGTGCTGTTCGAGCTGCTGACCGGTGAACCGCCGTTCACCGGGGACTCGCCGGTGGCGGTGGCCTACCAGCACGTGCGCGAGGACCCGAAGCCGCCATCGTCGCTGAACCCGAAGGTGACGCCCGCGCTGGACGCGATCGTGCTCAAGGCGATGGCGAAGGGCCCGGCGAACCGCTACCAGTCGGCCGCCGAGATGCGCGCGGACCTGGTGCGCGTGCTGTCCGGCCAGCGCCCGTCCGCGCCCGCCGTGATGACGCCCGAGGACCGCACCGCGGTGCTGAACCAGTCGCCGCGCACCGAGGCGGCCGCCGGCGGCAGGCACCGCCCGTCGGCGCTGCGCGCGGAACCGGACGACTACGACCCGGTGGCCGAGGAAGAGGAGGAGCGGCGGGCCCGGCGCAAGAAGACGATCATGATCACGCTGGTCGTCCTGCTGTGCATCGCGGTCCTCGCGCTGGCCGCCTGGATCACCGCGTCGCTGCTGGCCGACAAGGGCGGCAACACGGGCTCGACCAAGTTCCCGATCCCGGACGTGAAGGGCCAGACCTCGGCCGCCGCGCTGGACGAGCTGCGCAGGCTGGGCCTGGACGCCAGCATGGTGACGCGCCCGTGCCAGCCCGGCCCCGAGCCGACGTGCACCGCCGAGCAGATCGACAAGGTGCTGGAGACCGACCCGCCGATCGGCCGCGAGGTCGCCAAGTTGGACAAGGTCAAGCTGATCGTCGGCGCACCCGCCGAGCAGGTCGAGGTGCCCGACGTGAAGGGCCTGTCGCCCGTCGACGCGCAGAAGAAGCTGGAAGAAGCGCAGTGGGTGTTCAAGCAGTCCACCGAGACGGTCGAGGTGGAGGACAACAGGCTGATCGGCAAGGTCGCCGACCAGAACCCCGGCGCCGGCACGAAGGCCGCCAAGGGCAGCGCCATCACCGTGTTCATCGGCAAGGGCCCGGACACCGTGCAGCTGCCCGACGTGACCGGCCAGACGATCCAGCGCGCGCGGGAGACGTTGGAGGGCAACGGGTTCAAGGTGCAGACCAAGGACGTGGACAGCCCGCGGGACCAGGGCGAGGTGGTCGCCCAGAACCCGGCGCCCGGCCGGGCCGAGAAGGGCACCCTGGTCACGCTGAGCGTGTCCAAGGGCAACCAGTTCCTGATGCCGGACCTGACCGGCATGACGGAGGGCCAGGCGCGGGCCAAGCTCGGTCAGCTCGGCTGGACCGGTGACCTCAACGTGTCGAACCGGACCCCGACCAACGACCTGAACCAGGACAAGAAGATCGCCGAAACGGAGATCAAGCCGGAGGCGGCGGTCGCGAAGAACGCCCGGATCAACGTGATCCTGTTCGACTTCAAGGTCGGCGGCACCGGCGGGCCGACCAGGTAGTCCCGCGACGCGGAAGAGGCCCCCGACTCCGGACCGGAGCGGGGGCCTCTCGCGTGGGGCGGGGTCAGATGCGGCCGGCTGCCGCGGCGAGCTGCCTCATGCCGTTCTCCAGCTGGGCCACGGTGCCCTCGGGCACCTCGAAGTCGCACACCTTGAGCCAGTTGGCGAGGATCCGGTGACCGCCCTCGGTGAGCACGGACTCCGGGTGGAACTGGACGCCCTCCACCGGCAGCTCGCGGTGGCGCATGGCCATCACCACGCCGGTCTCGGTGCGGCCGGTGACCTCGAACTCGTCCGGGATGGTGTCCGGCAGCACGGTCAGCGAGTGGTACCGGGTGGCGGTGAACGGGGTGGGCACGCCGGCCAGCACGCCGACGCCGCCGTGGTGCACGACGCTGGTCTTGCCGTGCAGGAGCTCGGGCGCGAGGTCGACGGTGCCGCCCCAGACCGCGCCGATGGCCTGGTGGCCCAGGCACACCCCGAACACCGGGACGCCGCGGTCCGCGCAGCGGCGGATGACGTCCATGCTCTTGCCCGCCTTCTCGGGCGTGCTGGGGCCGGGGCTGACGAGCACGCCGCCGACGCCGTCGATCTCGTCGAGTTCGACGGCGTCGTTGCGCCGCACCACGGACTCGACCCCCAGCTGGGCCAGGTACTGGACGAGGTTGTAGACGAAGCTGTCGTAGTTGTCGACCACGAGCACGCGCATGTCCACCAGGGTAGCCGTGACCAACCTCTCGCCAGAAGGCAGCTTAGGCTCACCTAACCTGGAAGTATGACACGTTCACTGCGCGTCGCCGTCGTCGGCGCGGGCCCGGCGGGCATCTACGCCGCCGACACCCTGATCAAGTCCGACGCCGACGTCCGCATCGACCTGTTCGAGCGCATGCCCGCCCCGTACGGCCTGATCAGGTACGGCGTCGCGCCCGACCACCCGCGCATCAAGGGCATCGTCAACGCCCTCCAGCGGGTGCTCGACCGCCCGGAGGTCCGGTTCTTCGGCAACGTCGAGTACGGCGTCGACGTGAAGCTGGAGGAGCTGCGCCAGTTCTACGACGCGGTGATCTTCTCCACCGGCGCCGAGAAGGACCGGCCGCTGGACATCCCCGGCATCGACCTGGCCGGTTCGCACGGCGCGGCCGACTTCGTGTCCTGGTACGACGGCCACCCGGACGTGCCGCGCACCTGGCCGTTGACCGCCTCGCGGGTCGCCGTGCTCGGCGTCGGCAACGTGGCGCTGGACGTGGCCCGCATCCTGGCGAAGACCGCCGACGAACTGCTCACCACGGAGATCCCGGACAACGTCCACCAGGGCCTGCTGGCCAGCCCGGTCACCGACGTGCACGTGTTCGGCCGGCGTGGCCCGGCCCAGGCCAAGTTCACCCCGCTGGAGCTGCGCGAACTCGACCACTCGCCGAACGTCGAGGTCGTCGTGCACCCGGAGGGCATCGACTTCTGCGCCGCCAGCATGGCGTCCATCCGGTCCAACAAGCAGGTCGAGATGGTGGTGAAGACGCTCCAGGAGTGGGCGATCCGCGACGTCGGCGACCGGCCGCGCCGGCTGCACCTGCACTTCCTGGAGGCCCCGGTCGAGGTCCTCGGCGCGGACGGCGCGGTGGTCGGCCTGCGCACCGAGCGGATGAAGCTGGTGGGCGACGGCAGCGTCGCGGGCACCGGCGAGTTCACCGACTGGCCCGTCCAGGCCGTGTACCGGGCGGTCGGCTACCTCTCCACGCACCTGCCGGACCTGCCGTTCGACCACACCTCGGGCACCGTGCCGCACCAGGCCGGCCGGGTGCTCGACCTGGACGACCAGGCCATCACCGGCGTCTACGTGACGGGGTGGATCAAGCGCGGCCCGATCGGGCTGATCGGCCACACCAAGGGCGACGCGCTGGAGACCGTGACCAGCCTGCTCGCGGACGCCCCCGGGCTGCCCGAGGCCCCGGTCGCCGACCCGGACGCGGTGGTGCGGTTCCTGGAGCAGCGCGCCGTGCCGTTCACCACCGTGGACGGCTGGCGCAAGCTCGACGCGCACGAACTCGCGCTCGGCGCCGAGCGGGGCCGGGAGCGGATCAAGGTCGTGGACCGGGAGACGATGACGGCGGTCGCCCGGTCCTGACGCCCTACTGGGCGGTCGTCACGTTGTTGAACGGCAGCTTCGGCTCCGCCCACGGGAACACGACGAACATCAGCAGCGCCACCACCCCGGCCACCAGGACCAGTGCTTCGAGGACGCGCACCGGCAGCGGTCCGGGGAGGTGGCGCCATATCCAGCCGTACATCACTGCTCCTTGAGCTCTTCGGGCACGAAGCCGGGCGCCTTGGGGTAGCCCTGCGCCAGCACCGCGTGCACGATCAGCCGCTGCTTGTCGGAGAACCGGGGGTGGCAGGTGGTCAGCGTCATCAGCGCCACCTGCTGCGCCTCGGGCGCGGTGCCGGTGAAGTGCGGGATCGCGTTGATCACCTCGCCCTGGGAGGGCAGCACGACCTCCTGGCCGACCGTCTTGTCGTAGGAGCCGCCCAGCGGCGACACCTTCGCGCACTTCGGGTCCTTGGCCTTGGGGCTCTGCGCCCAATTCGCGACCTCACCCGACTTGGGCAGCATCCGGTAGACGAACCACTGGGTCTGCGTCTCGACCACGATCGCGTCGCACGAGTCGAGCAGGTCCAGGTCGTTGAACGGGGCGCCCTTGCCGACCCGGTGCCCGGCGACCGCGAAGTTGCCGGGGTCGCCGGGCAGCGCGGTGTCCACGTAGTGGCCGGGACCGATCTCGAGGTGCTTGTCGGTGGTGCCCTCCACCACGGAGAACTTGTAGTCCGGGCCGAACACCGGGATGTACATCTTGGCGAACGCCTGGCCCTCGATCAGGTCGTACTTGGCCTGGCGCTGGGCGTCGGCCGGCTCGACGGTGTTGGCGTTCCACTGGTCGTCGAGGGCGTGCGTCGCGTCGTCCTGCTTGCCCGCGGAGATGAGGTCGGTGACGTAGACCTCGTAGACGACGAACAGCAGGATCACCAGGCCCGCGGTGATCAGCAGCTCGCCGACCGTGCGGACGGTCTTGCGCGCGGTGCTGTCCTCCGGGGCCGGAGGCTTTTCGTCCTCGTGGTCGGCCACGTCGTCGTCGTAGTAGTCGTCTTCGTATTCGTCCTCGTAGTCCTCGGCGTCCCGGTCCGCGGCGTCGTAGTCGTCCTCCACCCGGGCGATGACCTCGGTGGGCGGGTCGACGGGGCGAGGCCGCGGGCGCGCCGGGCGCGGCGCACCGGCCTGGGGCGGGCCGGCCGGCGGGAGACCGGCGGGCGGCGGAGGCGGCGGGAGGCTGCCGGAGAACGCGTTCGTGTAGCGGGTGGCGTCCGCCGGGACCGCCGACGGTGCGAGTGGCTGTGCCGGTGTTTGCGCGAGTGGCTGTGCGGGCGGCGGACCGGGGCGGGGTCGGCGGCCGGGTGACAGCGGCTCGGGATCGCCGCTCCGGGCCTCGCCACCCCGGGCCTCGCCGCGGAAGCTCTGGTCCGGCTCGCCGTTCAGCCGCCGGTTGAGCGGTGAGGGGTCGGGGCCGTCGAACCGGCCTGGTCCACCCGCGGGGGGAACGGGGCGGCGGAACCCGCCAGGCCCGGTGTCCGGGGCGTACCGACCGGACCGGGTGTCGGCCGCGCTGCGGTAGCCGCCCGGGACAGCGTCGACCTCAGCGGCGTACCGACCGGACCGGGAGTCTGCGACACCGCCGTAGCCGCCCGGGACAACGTCGGCGTCAGCGGCGTACCCGCCGGACCGGGGGTCCGTGGCACCGCCGTAGCCGCCGGGGACAGCGTCGACCTCATCGGCGTACCGGCCGGACCGGGAGTCCGTGGCACCGCCGTAACCACCCGGGACGACATCCGGGTCATCGGCGTACCGGCCCCGGTACCCGCGCTCGTCGGCCCCGGCGAGCGACCCCCCGAGCGACCCGCCGAAACCACCCGTCTCCGGAGCTGCCCGGCGGCCACCCGGCGCGCGGTCCGGTGGGGTGTGGGGCCGGGGTGCGGAGGAGTCGGCGTGCCGGGCCTCGTGGCGGGGTTCACCCGACCGGGGCTGTCCTCGGGGCGGGGTCGGCGGGCGGAGGGCCGAAGGCTCGTCCCAGCCGGCCGGCGAGTTCCGGGTGACCTCCTCCGGGGCGACCGGCGGCGGCGCCGGGCGCGGGGGCCCTGGCCTGGGACGAGGCGGTCGGCCAGGCGGCGGGCCCGACGGGCCGCCTTGCGGCGGGGGCGGGTCGTAGCTCACCGAAAAACCTCCCGGTCCGAACGTGCCAGAACTACACAGGCTTCAGCGACCTGCTCGGTTACGTTAACGTGTTCATCCAGCAGTGGACGTGAACTCGCGCCACTGGAGGCTCATCCACCCCGTCAGGCGAGGACAGCATGCCCAAGTCCAAGGTCCGCAAGAAGGCCGTCTACACGGCGCCGGCCGATCGCCGCACCCCGGTGAAGGTGAAGGCGGCCGGTCCGTCGCACCCGGTCTACATCGCCGTGATGCTCGGCATGATGCTGCTCGGCCTGGCGTGGCTGGTGGTCAACTACATCGCGGGTGACAAGGTCCCGGTGATGATGGACCTCGGGAGCTGGAACTTCGGTGTCGGGTTCGCCCTGATGATCGTCGGCCTGCTGATGACCATGCGGTGGCGCTGACCACACGCTACGCCACGTGGCCTACGACCCGGACGTGTCACACGTCCGGGTCGTCGCACGTTACCCGGTAGTTTACCCAGTTCACCGGACGGTCACCGAAGCACAGGGGTGTAACTCATCCCCAATGGGGACAACTCCTGTGGACAACTTTGCGCCAATTTGCACAAGCCCCGGTAGAGCCCTCCAGTTGTCCACATGCGGAACACTCGAAGGCGTGACCGAACCCCGTTCCTGGTCCCCCAGACCGGCCGTCGTGGTCCTCGCCTGGATCCTGGCCGCGCTCGCCCTCCTGGCTGCCTCCCTGAGCGCCGAAGCGACCACCAGGGTCCTGTTGGGCACCGCGACCGCGCTGCTGGCCGCTCTGGCCGCCTACGGCACGCTGCTGCGCCCGAAGCTGACCGCGGACGACACCGGCCTGACCGTCCGCACCGTCACCGGCTCCCGGCACCTGCCGTGGCACGAGGTGAAGGTGAAGCTCGCGCACACCCGGCGGCTCGGCCGCGAGGTGTCGACGCTGGAGCTGGACTGGCAGCGGGGCGAGGACGAGCAGTTGTACGTCCTGACCCTGATGGATTTGGGGACCGACCCGCGCGACGTGGCCGACGTCCTGCACGCCATGAGGCCCTGAACGCGGGCACGTGCCGGAGGGAGCGTCAGCCCAGCTGCCCGGTCCGCACGAACGCCATCACGACCAGCAGCGCGAACGCCGCCGCCACCGCGCCCGCCTGCCACGCGTTCCGGCGGGCGGGCGGCGCGTAGACCAGGCCCGCGGTCACCGCCGCGCCCACGACCAGGCCGCCCAGGTGGCCGAGCAGCGAGATGCCCGGCAGCGTGAAGCTGAGCACCAGGTTCAACCCGATGACGCCCAACGCCGAGCCGGGGTTGAGCTTGAGCCGCAGCACGGCCACCAGCATCGCGCCCATCAGGCCGTAGACCGCGCCGGAAGCGCCGGCGACGGGCGTGTTCACCGCCCCGAACAGGTACACCGCGACCCCGCCGCCCAGCAGCGACACCAGGTAGACGGCCAGGAACCGGACCTTGCCGAACACCGGTTCCAGGTCACGCCCGAGCACGTACAGGGCGATCATGTTCAACGCCAGGTGCGCCGGTCCGAAGTGCAGGAACCCGGAGGTGAACAGCCGCCACCACTCGCCGTAGTACACCCCGGCGGGCCACAGGAAGAACTCCGCGAAGAACGGCGAGTTCTGGTTGCCCATCACGCTGCCCGCCTGCACCGCGGTCACCGCGAACAGCAGCACGTTCAGCGCGATCAGCACCGGCGTCACGATCAGCCGGGAGGACAGCTCCGCCCCGACGAAGGTGCGCGCCGGGCGGACCGTGCGCCGACCCTCGGACACGCAGTCGACGCACTGGTACCCGACCGAGGCCTCCCGCAGGCACTCGGGGCACGCCGGGCGTTCGCACCGGGTGCAGCGCAACCCGGTGACCCGGTCGGGGTGCCGCACGCAGGCGGGGGCTCCGACCGGGTCACCGGGGACGACAGGCTGGTTCACGGCTGTCAGGCGCGCTCGACGGAGACCTTCTCGATCACCACGTCGGTGACCGGGCGGTCGCCGGCGCCGGTCGGCAGGTTGCCGATCTTGTTCACCACGTTGATCGACTCCTGGTCCGCGACCTCGCCGAAGATGGTGTGCTTGAAGTTCAGCCACGTGGTGGGCGCGACCGTGATGAAGAACTGCGAACCGTTCGAGTTGGGCCCGGAGTTCGCCATCGCCAGCAGGTAGGGCTTGTTGAACTGGAGTTCCGGGTGGAACTCGTCGGCGAACTTGTAGCCGGGGCCACCGCGGCCGGTGCCGGTCGGGTCGCCGCCCTGGAGCATGAAGCCGGCGATCACGCGGTGGAAGACCGCACCGTCGTAGAACGGACCGGTGGCCTCCCCGCGCGCGTTGGCCTCGGAGTAGTCCTTGGTGCCCTCCGCCAGGCCGACGAAGTTCGCCACGGTCTTGGGAGCGTGGTCGGGGAAGAGGGTGATCCGGATGTCGCCCTGCGAGGTGTGCAGGGTCGCCGTCACCTTGGTCCCGACGAGGGAGTCGTTGCTGTCTGCCACACCCCCATCGTGCCATCCGGCAGCGTGGGGGTTCGGGAAGGGGCAGGATGGGTATAGCCAAGTCGTGACTGACCGACAGCTTGTGGAGCGCGATATGGATGAGGTAGACGCCATGACCCGAGCCGGGGAGTCGGTTGGCAAGGCGGTCGGCACGGGTCTGCGCGCCGTGCGCCGCGGCGCCGTGCGCGCCGGCCACGCCAGTGCGGACGCGGCGGTCACCTGGGCAGAGCGCGCCGAGGGCAAGCTCGCCGAGCGCGGTGTCACGGCCGACCACCTCCGCGGTGTGGTCGCGGACCGCGCGGGCCTGCTGGTCGAGAAGGCCGAAGAGGTCGAGAAGTCGACCCGCAAGCGGCGCAAGCAGCTCGCCAAGAAGGCCAAGGGTGTCCGCAAGGACGTCCTGAAGGCCACCGAGCGGGCCCGCAAGGAGGCCAAGTCCCGCGCGAAGGACGTGCGCAAGGCCGCCAAGCAGGCGCGCAAGGACTACGCGGCGTCCCAGAAGCCCAAGGGCCGCAAGTGGCCGTGGGTGCTCGGCATCCTGGTCGCGGGCGCGGTCGCCGGTTACGTGGCGCTGACCCGCAGGCCGCAGGAGGTGCACCTGGAGGAGGTCGAGGAGGTCGTCGAGCCGACTCCGGAGAAGCCCGTCGCCGACCACGCCGCGCGCAACGGTCACGTCGCCGAGAACAGCGTGAAGGACCGCAGCTAGGCGACCCCCGGCACGAACCCGCGCCCGCCCCGACTCCGGAGGCGGGCGCGGATCCCTGTCCGCGAACCGGTGTGCACCGACGCGGGATCACCGCCGTGGTAGGCGCCGGCGTGGGTCACCGGCGTGAAGTCACCGAGTCGTGGTTCGACGGTCGGGGCCGCAAGCCGTAAGTCACCGGTCGAGTCACCGGCAAGTGGGTCGCAAGCCGTAAGTCACCGGCCGAGGGTCACAGGCCGAGGTTGCCGATCACCGTCTCGGCGATCCGCTTCGCCTTGATGGTCTGCTTCTGGTTGCTGTTCACGACCACCGCGTCGCCGTCCTTGGCGACCGCGTAGACCGCGCCCTCGCCGACCGCCAGCGCCCCGCCGGCCCACCCCGCGGGCGCGCTCGCCGGGCTGGACTCGGCGACCGGCGCGGCCCGGTCCACCACGGCTTTCGCCGTTTTCGGATCGCCGTGGAATACCCACACCGACAGTTGCACGTCGGTCGCGTCCGCGTAGAAGAAACAGGCCGGGTCCGGCCGGTCGGCGGACAGCCGCACTTTCCGGACCAGCTGCCCGTTGGCCTCGGCGACGAACGCCGATTCCAAATACGGACACGTCCCATCACCGGTCGGCTCCGGTACGGGCGGCGGGCCGGCGGAGGTTTGCGTGTTCTGCGTGCTCGGCGAGGGCGTGGACGTCTTCGTGGCGGCCGGTTCCCCGCTGCCGCACGCGGTCAGCACGCCGAGGACCAGCAAGGACGGCAGGGCGTTGCGCAGCGCTCGGTTCATAGGGTGATCAGTCAATCAGAATTCCAACAGCGAATCGACAGGGTGACGACCTATGCACGTAACGTCATCGGGGTTAGCTTGTCCTTACCCCTGCCAGGCCGCCCTGCGATGTGAGGACTGACCCAAGATGAACGTCTTAGACCGCGGTCGTGATCACGCTCTAGCGCTGTTCCGGATCGTCGTCGGCGTGTTGTTCGTGTGTCACGGGGCCCAGAAGCTGTTCGGAGTTCTGGGTGCCAAGGGTGCGGTGTCCATCACGTCCTGGCCGGCGGGTCCGGCCGGGCTGATCGAACTCGTCGGCGGCGCGTTGATCGTCGTCGGCCTGGGGACGCGCGTCGCCGCACTGATCTCGTCGGGTGCGATGGCGTACGCGTACTTCGTGGTGCACCAGCCGGAAGGGCTGCTGCCGATCCAGAACCACGGGGAGCTCGCCGCGGTGTACGCGTGGGTGTTCCTGCTCCTGGTGTTCACCGGTCCGGGTGCGTTCGCGCTCGACCGGGTGATCGCCTCGCGCAGGCAGCAGCACACGTCGTCCTCGCTGGCCAGCGCGTAGTGACCGGTCGGCCCGTGTTCCCCGCCGGGGAGCACGGGCCGCCGCGCGCTGTGCCCCGTCCTAGGACACCCGGTAGCGGACGTGGGTGACCAGGTCGGTGGTGCGCACCTCCACCGGCTCCAGGGTCGGTGACCCGACCCCTTCGAACAGCCGCTCACCGGATCCCAGGACGACCGGCGCGATGTGCAGCCACAGTTCGTCCACCAGCCCGGCGGCCAGGTACTGGTTCACCACGGACGCGCCACCCGCGATGGCGACGTGCTCGTCGCCCGCCGCCGCCCGCGCCCGTTCCAAAGCCCGTCCGATCCCCTCGGTGACGAAGTGGAACGTCGTCCCGCCCCGCATCTCCACCGACTCGCGCGGGTGGTGGGTCAGCACGAACACCGGCGCGTGGTACGGCGGCTCGTCGCCCCACCAGCCGCGCCAGGACTCGTCCCACTCCCCGCGACCGGGGCCGAACATGTTGCGCCCCATGATGTACGCGCCCGCCGACACGAGCGCCTCGATCTCGGCGGCGTGCTGGTCGGCCTGCTCGAACATCCAGCGGTGCAGCTGCTCGCCGCCCTCGCCGAGCGGATCGTCCGCGCTCTGGTTCGGCCCGGCGACGAACCCGTCGACCGACACCCCGATGCCGCACGTCACCGAACCGGCCACAGCCGACCTCCTGGGTGTCCGGGAGCCGGAGCCCGCCGGCTGGACCGGGGGGTGGCGACCCCCCGGAAACACAACGAGCGAGGCAGGTCCGCTCAGTCCGCGGACATACCTCGCTCAAAGCGCGTGGAGACGAGGGGAATCGAACCCCTAACCCCCGCCTTGCAAAGGCGGTGCTCTGCCAATTGAGCTACGTCCCCCTCACGAGGGGCGGCAGCCGAACCGCCCTCGCGGGTTCAGTCGGTCGGAGCGGTGGCCTCGCGCCACAGGTCCGCGTCGGCCTTGGCCGAGCGGTTGCGCTTGACGAAGAACAGGACCGCACCGGCGACGGCGACAAGTGCGATGATCTTCTTCACAGCAGTTCCCCTCTGCAATCCTGCGAAACATCCGGTGGGCCTAGGAGGACTTGAACCTCCGACCTCTTCATTATCAGTGAAGCGCTCTAACCGCCTGAGCTATAGGCCCTCGGGGCAACGACGGCAACAGTACACGAAGCTCTGTCGTGGCCCCAAATCAGGGGGGTCTTGATCCACTCCCCCGTCACTCGCGCTCGGACAGGGTCACTTCCAGGCCGCCCGCGAGGTCCGCCGACACGTTGTAGACGAACGCGCCGACCGTCGCCAACGCCGTGAACAGCACGATGTTCACCGCCCCCACGATCGCCGCGACGCCGAACACGCGCCCGGCGCTGATCAACGGGTCACCGGACGACTCGTTGCCCTGCAACAGGTCGTTGGCGGTGTTGTTGATCTTGTCCCACACGCCCATGCCGTTCAGCACCCCGTACAGCACGCCGACCGCGACCAGCCACACGAAGAACAGCGCCACGCTCAGCACCAGCGCCAGCTTCAGCACCGACCACGGGTCGACCCGCTTGACCTGGAGGCTCGCCCGGCGCGGTCCCCGACCCGGTCGCCGCGACGCCGACCCGGACGCCGCCGGCCGGCCGTTCGCGGCACCCAGGTTCACCGAGGTGCGCGCCGAGCCCGCCTGACCCGACCCGGCCTGGTCCGCCGCCTGGCGGGCGGCCGTCCCGGTGATCGCCGGGCGGGCCACCGCCACCGTGTCCGGGTCGGAGGCCGGGTACGCGGGCTGCGACCCGCCCTCCGCCGCCGGCTGCTCGGGGGCCGGGTCGCCCGGCCCCACCTGGCGCGCCTCGCCGTACTGCGCGTCACTGGTCACCCGTTGCCAGGGCGGCGGCGCGGCGGGCGCGTCCTGCCCGTCGACCGCGTCGGCACCCGACGAGGTCTGCGCCGCCGGCTGCTCGGGTGTCGCCTCGGCGCCGGGCCGGGTGATCACCGTGGTCTTGTCCTCTGGCTTCTCGGGTGAAGTCACGAGCAGTCCTCAACCTCTCGTTGCGCTAGTTGGCAGGCTCGGCCTCGGCCTGGTCCCCGCCGTCACTGTTGGGGACGTCTCCGGTCTCGTCGGCGTTGCGTGCCACCGCGATGAGAGTGGTCCCTTCGCCGAGGTTCATCAACCGGACGCCCTTCGTCTGCCTGCCCGCTTTGCGCACCTCCACGGCGCTGGTCCGGATGACCCCGCCGGAGGAGGTGATGGCGTACAGCTCGTCGTCGACCTCGACGATGAGTGCGCCGACAAGCCTCCCACGCCGGCGGTCGTGCTGGATGGTCAGCACACCCTTGCCACCGCGACCTTGGACGGGGTAGTCCTCGATCGGGGTGCGCTTGGCGTACCCACCATCGGTGGCCACCAAAACAAACAGCCCCTCCTGGACCACACCCATCGACAGCAGCTCGTCACCGCTGTTGAAACGCATCCCCAGCACGCCGGACGTGGCCCGACCCATCGGCCGCAGCGCCTCGTCGCTGGCGTGGAACCGGATGGACTGGCCGTCGGCGGACACCAGGAGCAGGTCGTCCTCGGCCGAGCAGAGCACCGCGCCCACCAGCTCGTCGTCCTCGCGCAGGTTGATGCCGATCAGACCACCCGATCGGTTGGAATCGAAGTCGGACAGCTTCGACTTCTTCACCAACCCCTTCTTGGTGGCGAGCACCAGGTAGGGCGCGACGCCGTAGTTCTTGATCTGGATGACCTGGGCGATCTCCTCGTCCGGCTGGAACGCCAGGAGGTTGGCCACGTGCTGGCCGCGCGCGTTGCGGTTGGCCTCGGGCAGCTCGTAGGCCTTGGCCCGGTACACCCGGCCCTTGTTGGTGAAGAACAGGATCCAGTCGTGCGTGGAGCACACGAAGAAGTGCTGCACGATGTCGTCCTGCTTGAGCTGCGCGCCCTGCACGCCCTTGCCGCCGCGCTTCTGCGAGCGGTACAGGTCCGTCTTGGTGCGCTTCGCGTAGCCCGTCCGAGTGATCGTGACGACCACGTCCTCGACCGCGATCAGGTCTTCCATCGACACGTCGCCGTCGAACGGCACGATCCTGGTGCGCCGGTCGTCGCCGTACTTGTCCACGATCGCCATGAGCTCCTCGCGCACGATCGCGCGCTGCCGCTCCGGCTTGTCCAGGATGTCCTTGAGGTCGGCGATCTCCAGCTCGATCTCGGCCAGCTGGTCGACGATCTTCTGCCGCTCCAGGGCGGCCAGCCGGCGCAGCTGCATCTCCAGGATCGCGTTGGCCTGGATCTCGTCGACGTCGAGCAGCTGCATCAGGCCGGTGCGCGCCACGTCGGGCGTGTCCGACCGGCGGATCAGCGCGATCACCTCGTCGAGGTGGTCCAGCGCCTTGACCAGGCCGCGCAGGATGTGGGCCCGCTCCTCGGCCTTGCGCAGCCGGAAGCGCGTGCGCCGGACGATGACCTCGATCTGGTGCTTCACGTAGTGCCGGATCATCTGGTCCAGCCGCAGCGTGCGCGGCACGCCGTCGACCAGGGCCAGCATGTTCACGCCGAACGAGTACTGCAGCTGGGTGTGCTTGTAGAGGTTGTTCAGCACCACCTTGGCGACCGCGTCCCGCTTGAGCGTGACGACGATGCGCATGCCGCTGCGCCGGTTGGACTCGTCGGCGATGTTCGCGATGCCGTTGAGCTTCTGGTCGCGCACCAGGTTCGCGATGTTCTCCACCAGGTTGTCCGGGTTCACCTGGTAGGGCAGTTCGGTGACGACCAGGATCGTGCGGCCCTTGGCGTCCTCGTCGATCTCCACGACCGCGCGCATCTTCACCGAACCGCGCCCGGTGCGGTACGCGTCCTCGATGCCGGCGGTGCCGAGGATCTGGCCGTAGGTCGGGAAGTCCGGCCCCTTGACCCGCTCGATCATCGCTTCGAGCGTCTCTTCGTCCGGCGCCTCGGGGTTGTCCAGCGCCCACACCACACCGGCCGCGACCTCGCGCAGGTTGTGCGGCGGGATGTTGGTGGCCATCCCGACCGCGATCCCCGAGCTGCCGTTGATCAGCAGGTTCGGGATGCGCGACGGCAGGACCGTGGGCTCCTGGATGCGGCCGTCGTAGTTGTCGCGGAAGTCGACGGTCTCTTCCTCGATGTCCGCGAGCATGTGCATGGCCAGCGGCGTGAGCCGGCATTCGGTATACCTCATCGCGGCTGCCGGGTCGTTGCCCTGGGAGCCGAAGTTGCCCTGGCCGTCGATCAGCGGGTAGCGCAGCGCCCACGGCTGGGCGAGGCGGACCAGCGCGTCGTAGATCGCCGAGTCGCCGTGCGGGTGGTAGTTGCCCATCACGTCGCCGACCACGCGGGCGCACTTGTTGTAGCTGCGCTCCGGGCGGAAGCCCGAGTCGAACATCGAGTACAGCACGCGGACGTGGACGGGCTTGAGGCCGTCGCGCACGTCGGGCAGGGCTCGTCCGACGATCACGCTCATCGCGTAGTCGATGTACGAGTTCTGCATCTCCTGCTGGATGTCGCGCGGCTCGGTGCGGTCGCCATCCGGGGGCAGGGTCGTCTCCGTCACGATTCTTCTTTCCTTCTCCTGCGGCGGGCTACGGGCAGCGGGGCCGGACTCAGACGTCGAGGAAGCGGACGCCCTTGGCGTTGCGGGTGATGAACGAGCGGCGCGCTTCGACGTCCTCGCCCATGAGCACGCTGAACAACTCGTCGGCGGTGGCCGCGTCGTCCATCGTGACCTGCAACAGCACCCGGTTGGCCGGGTCCATGGTGGTTTCCCACAGCTCCGCGGCGTTCATCTCGCCGAGGCCCTTGTAGCGCTGGATGTTGTCCTCCTTGCCGATCTTCTTGCCGGCGGCCAGGCCCTCGGCGAGCAGACCGTCGCGCTCGCGGTCGGTGTAGGCGTACTCCGGCTCCTGGCGCAGCCACTTGATCTTGTACAGCGGCGGCTGCGCGAGGTACACGTGGCCGTGCTCGATCAGCGGGCGCATGAACCGGAACAGCAGGGTCAGCAGCAGGGTGCGGATGTGCTGGCCGTCGACGTCGGCGTCGGCCATCAGCACGATCTTGTGGTAGCGCAGCTTCGACAGGTCGAAGTCCTCGTGGATGCCGGTGCCGAACGCCGTGATCAGCGACTGGACCTCGTTGTTCTTCAGCACGCGGTCGATGCGCGCCTTCTCCACGTTGATGATCTTGCCCCGGATCGGCAGGATCGCCTGGAACATGGAGTCCCGGCCCTCCTTGGCCGAGCCGCCCGCGGAGTCGCCCTCCACGACGTAGATCTCGCACTCCTCCGGGTTGGTGGAGCGGCAGTCCTTGAGCTTGCCGGGCAGGCCGCCGATGTCCAGCGCGCCCTTGCGGCGCACCAGCTCGCGGGCCTTGCGCGCGGCGATGCGGGCCTGCGCGGAGGACACCGCCTTGGTGACGATGACCTTGGTCTCGTTCGGGTGCCGCTCGAACCAGTCCGCCAGGTGCTCGTTGGTGGACTTCTGCACGAACGACTTGGCCTCGCTGTTGCCCAGCTTGGTCTTGGTCTGGCCCTCGAACTGGGGCTCCTTGAGCTTCACCGAGATGATCGCGGCGAGGCCCTCGCGGATGTCGTCGCCGGTGAGGTTGGTGTCCTTCTCCTTGAGCAGCTTCTTCTCGCGCGCGTACTCGTTGACCACCCGGGTCAGCGCGGCGCGGAAGCCCTCCTCGTGGGTGCCGCCCTCGTGCGTGTTGATCGTGTTGGCGAAGGTGTAGACCGACGGCGTGTAGCCGGTGTTCCACTGCATCGCGACCTCGACCTCGAGGTCCTCGCCCTTGGCCTCGAACGAGATGACCTTCTCGTGCACGGCCTCGCGGGTGTGGTTGATGTGGCGGACGAAGTCCTCCAGGCCGCCGGGGTAGTGGAACCGGCGCTCGCGCACCGCCGCCACGTGCCCTTCGGCGTCTGCCTCCTCGTCGGTCTCCTGCACCCGCTCGTCGCGCAGGACGATGGTGAGGCCCTTGTTGAGGAACGCCATCTCCTGCAACCGGCGGGAGATGGTTTCGATGTTGTACTCGGTGGTCTCGAAGATGTCCGGGTCCGCCCAGTACGTGATGGACGTGCCGGTCTCCTCGGTCGGCTCGCCCTTGCGCAGCTCGTGCGCGGGCTTGCTGGCCTCGAAGCGCTGGTTCCACGTGAAACCGTCGGTCTTGACCTCTACGTCGATCGCGGTCGACAGCGCGTTCACCACGGAGATGCCGACGCCGTGCAGGCCGCCGGACACCGCGTAGGAGTCGCTGTCGAACTTGCCGCCCGCGTGCAGCTTGGTCAGCACCACCTCCAGGGTGGGCTTCTGCTCCACGGGGTGCATGCCGACCGGGATGCCGCGGCCGTCGTCGATCACCCGGACACCGCCGTTGGCCAGCAGCGTCACGTCCACGATGGTCGCGTACCCGGCCATGGCCTCGTCCACCGAGTTGTCCACGACCTCCCAGATGAGGTGGTGCAGACCGCGCTCGCCGGTCGACCCGATGTACATGCCGGGCCGCTTGCGGACCGCCTCCAGGCCCTCTAGGACGGTGATCGAAGACGCGCTGTACTCATTCTTCTTGGCTGCCACGGGCCTGGTGTCTCCTCGGACTTCAAGCGACTCGCCACCGGAGGGTGCGACGCTGCGGTCACGCTGTACCCCTCGATTCTACTGGGCGGGACGTCCAGAAACCCATCAAGGACACCTCTGGCTTGCTCACAGACGGCCGGAAGTGAAGGAGCCGGGGCCGGCCGGCGGTTCAAGGGGTGCGAATCGGCTGGTGGACGCTCATCGGGCCACAGAATCGCCGCTGACGCCCTGGCGCGGCTCACCCGTAGGTGTCACGTGGTCCGCGGCCGGGGACGTGCCTGGGGCCGTAGCGCCAGCTGGGCGCCGCCGGGCCCTGCACCTTCAACCTGCGCACCACGCCGACCCCGACGCCCGCCGCGATGCGCTTGAGCAGCTCCCGCTGCAACAGCCTCAACTGGGTGGCCCACGCCGTGGAGTCGGCCTGGACGGTCAACTCACCGTCACTGAACGCAACCGGTTGCGCGTGCTCGGCCACGTCCTCTCCGACCAGTTTTCCCCACCGCGCGAACACCTGTCCGCCCGCCAGCCGTTCCGTCCAACCCCGGTCGGCGGCGATCCGGGAGGCCACCCGACCCAGCGGCTGGGGGTCGCGGTCGTCCGGTCCCGGCCCCGACCAGCGACGCCGCCGGCGGCGCACCCCGGCACCTTGCACACCCTTGCGGACGACCCGTGAACCGCGTTCCTTCGCGGACGCCCGAGCGGCCTCCAGGGCAGCCCGAGCGAGGTCCGATCCCTTCAATCCACCCTCTTGAGCGACTTCAGGTGTGGATATGTGCCGATCGGTGGCCGAGTTATCCACACCATCCACAGGGTTGTCCCCAGTTGTGCCGCGTGTCACACCCTTTTGGCCTAGCTCGTCAGGCACGGTGCACCTCCCCGTGGCGAACCTCGAACCGGGCTCCGTCGAGCTCCTCCGGCACGTCCTCCGCGACCGCCGCGGTGATCAACACCTGCTCCGCCGCGGCCGCCACCTGCGCCAGCTGCCGGCGCCGGCCGCGGTCGAGCTCGGCGAACACGTCGTCCAGCACGAGCACCGGTTCCGCCCCCTCGGCGCGCAGCATCTGGTACCCGCCCAGGCGCAGCGCCAAGGCGAACGACCATGACTCTCCGTGACTGGCGTAGCCCTTCGTCGGCAGGTCGCCGAGCACCAGGTCGAGGTCGTCGCGGTGCGGACCGACCAGGCACACGCCCCGCTCGATCTCCTGCCCGCGCACCCGCTGCAACTCCGCCAGCAACGCCTCCTCCAGCGGCTCCCGGTCGTGCGTGCCCGGGAAAGCATCGCCCAGGCTCGACCGGTACGCGATCCGGGCGGGCCGCGACTCCGGCGCCACCTCCGCGTACGACCGGGCCACGTGCGGCGCGATGTCCGCCGCCAGTTCCAGCCGGCCCGCCAGCAGCTCCGCGCCGAGCCGGGCCAGGTGCCCGTCCCACACGTCGAGCGTGCCCAGGTCGGCCGACCGCACCGACCGGATGCTCTTCAACAGCGCGCCGCGCTGCTTGAGCACCCGGTCGTAGTCGCCGCGCACACCGGCGTACCGAGGCGACCGGCTGGTCAGCAGCTCGTCCAGGAACCTGCGCCGCTCGCCCGGGTCACCCCGCACCAGCGCCAGGTCCTCCGGCGCGAACAGCACCGTGCGGAGGATCCCCAGCACGTCCCTGGGGCGCGGCACCGGACCGCGGTTGATCCGCGCCCGGTTCGCCTTGCCCGCGGTGATCTCCAGCTCCACCAGCAGCTCGCGGCCCTCGTTGACCACCGCCGCCCGCACCACCGCGCGCGCCGAGCCGTGCCGGATCAGCGGCGCGTCCGTGGCGACCCGGTGCGAGCCGAGGGTGGCCACGTAGCCCAGCGCCTCGACCAGGTTCGTCTTGCCCTGGCCGTTGCGCCCGACCAGCACGCTCACCCCCGGCTCGAACGCCAGGTCCGCCTGTTCCCACGACCTGAAGTCCGCGACTTGCAGGTGCCGGACGTACAACGCTCAGCTCTGCGTGGAGCCGGAACCGGAGGTGGGACCGGCAGCCTGCACGGCGTGGCCGCCGAACTGGTTGCGCAGCGCGGCGACCGCGCGCATCGCGGGCGAGTCGTCCTGCCGGGAGGCGAACCGGGCGAACAGCGCGGCGGAGATCACCGGCGCGGGCACCGCGTGGTTGATCGCCTCCTCGACGGTCCACCGGCCCTCGCCGGAGTCCTCCACGTGGCCGCGCAGGTCGTCCAGCTCCGGGTCCGAGTCCAGCGCGCGGACCAGCAGGTCCAGCAGCCAGGACCGGACCACCGTGCCGCGCTGCCACGCCTTGATGGTGGCCGGCACGTTCTCCACCAGCTTGGAGGCCTCCAGCAGCTCGAAGCCCTCCGCGTAGGCCTGCATCAGGCCGTACTCGATGCCGTTGTGCACCATCTTCGCGAAGTGGCCCGCGCCGACCTTGCCCGCGTGCGCGAAGCCCTCCTCGCGCGGCCCCTCCGGCCGCAGCGCGTCGAAGATCGGCATCGCCCGCTCGACGTGCTCGGCCTCGCCGCCGACCATCAGTCCGTAGCCGTTCTCCAGCCCCCACACGCCACCGGACACGCCGGCGTCGACGTACGCGATCCCCTTGGCGTCCAGGGCTTCCGCGTTCTTCGAGTCGTCGGTGTAGCGCGAGTTGCCGCCGTCGATGACCAGGTCGCCCGCGCTGAGCAGCTCGCCCAGCTCGGCGATGGTCTGCCGGGTGATGTCACCGGCCGGGACCATCACCCACACCACGCGCGGCGCTTCGAGCCTGCCCACCAGGTCGGCGAGCGAGTCGGCGTCGGTCACCTCGGGGTTGCGGTCGTAGCCGACCACCTCGTGACCTGCGCGGCGGATCCGCTCGCGCATGTTGAAGCCCATCTTGCCGAGGCCGACGAGTCCAAGCTGCACGGTCGTTGTCTCCCCTGGGGTTCGGTGGTTGGTCAGCCGGGCAGGCGCACGGGCATGAGCAGGTAGAGGTAGCCCGGCGCCACGTTGCCATCCTCGTCCACCGGCTTGAGCAGCGCCGGGCGGCTGGGCGTGGTGAACGACAGGTGGGCCCGGGGGGTGCGCACCGCCTGGAGCCCTTCGAGGAGGTACGTCGGGTTGAACGCGATGGTGACCGCGTCGCCGGTGTAGTCGACCGGCAGCTCTTCCTCCGCGCTGCCCTCGTCGTCGCCGCCGGCGGACAGCCGCAGGCTCGCGTCCACGAACTCCAGCCGGACCTGCGTGCCGCGCTCGGCGACCAGCGACACCCGCTTGATCGCCTGCACCAGCGAGTCGACCTCGATCACCGCGGCGGCGCTGTGCTCGGTCGGCAGCAGCTGGCGGTACTTCGGGAAGTCCGCGTCGAGCAGCCGGGTGGTGGTGCGGCGGCCGGTGCCGGACAGGCCGAGCAGCCCGTCGTTGGCGGCCAGCGAGAGCTCGATCTTCGCGCCGGACGCGCCGAGCGTCTTCGCCGAGTCGTTGAGCGTCTTGGCCGGCACCAGCACGGCGACCTCGCCGAGCGACTCGTCCGGCTGCCACGGGAACTCCCGCATCGCCAGCCGGAACCGGTCGGTCGCGACCAGTGTCAGCTTGCCCTCGCCGATCTCCAGCCGGACACCGGTCAGCATCGGCAGCGTGTCGTCCCGGCCCGCCGCGACGGCGACCTGGGAGACGGCCTCGCCGAACACCTCGCCCGGCAGCTCGCCGATCAGCTGCGGCATGGACGGCAGCTGCGGGTAGTCCTCCACCGGCATGGTGGGCAGGCTGAACCGCGCGGAGCCGCAGCTGATCGTCATCCGGGAGCCGTCCACCGCGATCTCGACCGGGTGGTTCGGCAGCGCCTTGGTGATGTCGGCCAGCAGTCGGCCGCTGACCAGGGCCTTGCCGCCGTCCGCGATGGTCGCCGGGACGCCGCACTGGGCGGACACCTCGTAGTCGAACCCGGAGACGGTGAGCGCTTCACCGGACCCGTCCTCCGCCCCGGCATCGAGCAGGACCCCACCGAGCACCGGCACCGACGGCCGGGACGGCAGGCTGCGCGCGACCCAGGCGACGGCGTCGGCCAGGCCGTCGCGCTCGACGCGGATCTTCATGAGGCGTCCTTTCCCAAGTTCCTCAAGTCGGCATGACCCACAGCAGCAAGCGTTGCGGTGGGGGTTCGGGGAGCCGCGTCCCTCGCCGGATCGCTGTCGACGGTTCCGACCCTCGGCGCGGAGGCTCCACCGTAGAGCGTCGGGGCGGGCTTCGTCACCTCGGGGCCACACCCGGGTTCCACCCGGGGCGGGGCGCTGTCCCCGGGACCGACCCCCGCCTGTTTTTTCTTTGTTCTTCTCTTCAAGGGAAGACAACAGCAACAGCAGTAGGGGCTGTGGATTGTGTGGACAACAGGCGTTCTCGCAGGTGATCGCCCGCGCGGAGGTGTGGACGAACACGGGTCGGCACCCGGGGACAAGTCGCCGCCCCCGGGGAGAACTACCGGCGTGCTCCGTTCGGTCCACAGATCCGCCGAGTTGTCCCCGGGTGCATCCCCGGGTGTGGGCCGAGTTGTACCCGGGTGCTGCACAGGGTGATCGTGGCCTGGATCTCCCCCGAACGGCGCTTTTGCCGGGCCTGTGGACAACTCGTCACCCCTGATTTACCTGGAATACCGGCCGGGAAACCTGGATCGGGGCCCGGCGGCGGGCGTTCCGGCGAGGTCGGGGACCGTCCGGCGGCGCGGTCGGAACCCGCGATCGGGCCCCCGGCGGGGGCGCCCGGACACCGACCGGTCACCCGGGGGAGGCGGATCGGGCGGGCGGTCGGCGGGCCGGGGCAGGCGCGCCCGCCCCGGGGGAACGACGCCGCGCGCCCGGGTGCGGTCGCCGGCCGCACCCGGGCGTCGAGTCCGCGCCCGGGTGCGGCCGGGCACGCGGGGACCGCCGGGGGGTTCCGGCCAGGCGGTCGGCTGCGGGGGATGCGTGGGGAAGGTGGGGCCGGCCGGTGGCGGGCGGCCGGTGGCGGGCGGCCGGTGGCGGGCGGGGACGGTGGCCGAAGTCGGACCGGGCCGTCGTGGGCCGGGGACACCCGTGGAACGCGAGCCGAGCGGTCGCGGATGGAGGGCGCGCCGAGACGACGAGACGACGAGACGACGGCAAACCGGCCGTGATCGTGGACGTAACCGGGCTGATGAACCGGGCTGATGAACCGGGCCGACGATCTGAGCCGAAGGTCGGTCGGAGCGGGCCTCAGGGGGTGTGGCGGGCCCGCTGCTTGATGCGCGAGGTCAGTTCCTGCACCTGTTCGTACACCCGGCGGCGCTCGGCCATCTCCTTGCGGATCTTCTTGTCCGCGTGCATGACCGTGGTGTGGTCCCGGCCGCCAAACGTTTGCCCGATCTTGGGCAGCGACAGGTCCGTCAGCTCCCGGCACAGGTACATGGAGATCTGCCGGGCCTGGGCCAGCACCTTCGTCTTGCCGGGGCCGCACAGGTCGTCGATGCTCACGCTGAAGAACTCCGCGGTGACCGCCATGATGGTCGGGGCGGTGATCTCCGGGGCGTGCGAGTCCGGGATCAGGTCGCGCAGCACTATCTCCGCCAGCTGCACGTCCACCGGCTGGCGGTTGAGCGACGCGAACGCCGTCACCCGGATGAGGGCGCCTTCCAGCTCGCGGATGTTGCGCTCGATCCGGGCCGCGATGAACTCCAGCACCTCGGCGGGCGCCGCCAGGCGGTCCTGGGCGGCCTTCTTCCGCAGGATCGCGATGCGGGTCTCCAGCTCGGGCGGCTGGATGTCGGTGATCAGGCCCCACTCGAACCGGGTGCGCAGGCGGTCCTCCAGCGTCTCCAGCCGCTTGGGCGGCCGGTCGGAGGAGACCACGATCTGCTTGTTCGAGTTGTGCAGGGTGTTGAACGTGTGGAAGAACTCCTCCTGCGTCCCTTCCTTGCCCTCCAGGAACTGGATGTCGTCGACGAGCAGCACGTCGATGTCCCGGTAGCGGCGCTGGAACGCGACCTTGCGGTCGTCGCGCAGGGAGTTGATGAAGTCGTTGGTGAACTCTTCGGTCGACACGTACCGGACCCGCATGCCGGGGAACAGCCGCTGGGCGTAGTGCCCGACCGCGTGCAGCAGGTGCGTCTTGCCCAGACCGGACTCGCCCCAGATGAACAGCGGGTTGTACGCGCGGGCCGGGGCCTCGGCGACCGCTACCGCGGCGGCGTGGGCGAAGCGGTTCGACGCGCCGATCACGAAGGTGTCGAAGTTGTACTTCTCGTTCAGCCTCGTCTGGGACGACGCGGGGTTCGCGGGTCGCGTGAACGGGGTGCCGCTCGGCGCGCCGCCGCCGAAGGTCGGCCAGATCTCGGTGACGGCGGCGAGCGCGTCACCTTCCTCGTCGACCTCTTCGTCGGTGTCCGTCTCCTCGCCGACGAGGGACAGCTCCGGCACGCCGTTCGGGACGACCGCGACCGCGGCCACCGCCGGCACGGGGATGGGCGTGGTCGGCGGACCGTTCACCGGTTCGGGTGAGTCGACCTTCACCGCCAGGGACACCGCGCGGCCCAGCCTGCGGGACAGCGCCGCGGTGATCGGCTCGCGCAGGGCGCGCTCGATCGCCTCCTTGGCGAAGTCGGACGGCGCGGCCAGCAGCGCGGTTCCGTCGAGCAGACCGATGGGACGGGTCACGCGCATCCAGGCGCGTTGCTGCGGGGACAACGTGCTGGCAGCCAGCTCCTGCACGACCTGTTCCCACACTCGACCCAGATCGGTCTGGTGGTCGGACACCTCCGCGCTCCCCTCCCCTCGGTGACTCCCCCGCGGCCCGCCCCCGGGGACTGCCACGACGTGGACACGGAGAATAGAGGCATCCACAGAGTTATCCACAACTGTGCACGAACGCGCGTCGGTCGCAGCGATCCCCTCGTTGCTTTCCGAACACCGGGGCGGTGCGTGCGGCGAGACTCCGTCGGCCCACGGCAACCCGCGAAGGCAGCACGCTAACAAGGCGCGGGGCCATGCCACAAGACGCAGGTCGTCGCAAGCGCTTTACCTGCCCGGCACCTCGCCGGACGCGGTCGGCGCCACCCTACCGGCCACCCCGATTTGAGTCCCGCCCCCGGGGCTGCGTACCCTGGACCGGTCTCCGCTTGCGAGGCGCGCTCTTTGCGCGCGCCCATGGACCCGCCGGGGACGACCACAGACGTTCAGCAACGGGAGTCCGACCGTGAGCAAGGGTAAGCGCACTTTCCAGCCCAACAACCGCCGCCGCGCGAAGACGCACGGCTTCCGGCTGCGTATGCGCACCCGCGCCGGTCGCGCCATTCTGGCCGCCCGTCGCAGCAAGGGCCGCCAGCAGCTGTCCGCCTGATCGCCGCAGCGCCGTGCTCCCGGCGGCCAACCGGCTGACCCGCAGCCAGGACTTCGGCCTGGTGGTCCGCCGAGGCCGCCGGGCCGGCCGGCCCCGGCTGGTCGTGCACGCCCTGATGCCGGGGCTCACTGCACCGACCCCGGCGGACCCGGCAGCACCACCGTCGGCGCAGCCCACCTTGGACGAGTCCAAGGTGGGCTTCGTCGTGAGCAAGGCCGTGGGCAACTCCGTGGTCCGGCACCGGGTGAGCCGCAGGCTGCGGCACGTGGTGCGGGACCGGCTCGCCGGGCTGCCCACCGGGTCGTCGCTCGTCGTGCGCGCGCTCGCGCCGGCGGCCGGGGCGACCAGCGCCGAGCTGGCCGACGACTTCGACGCCGCGCTGCGCAGGCTGCTGCGATGACCGAGCGGGTGAGCCCCGTGACGCGGGCGTTGCTGCTGCCGATCAACTTCTACCGGCGGTTCATCTCCCCCGCGTTGCCCCCGACCTGCCGTTTCCACCCGAGTTGCAGCACGTACGCGGTGGAGGCGCTGACCGTCCACGGTCCGCTGCGCGGCTCCTGGCTGGCCATCCGCCGGCTGGGCCGCTGCGGACCCTGGCACCCTGGTGGCCTGGACCCCGTTCCGCCGAGGCGGACCACGGTCCCCGACCTTCCTGCCGAGGAGTAGCCAGTGCTCAACTTCATCTACTACCCGGTGTCCTTCATCCTGTGGTGTTGGCACTGGGTGTTCGGCCACATCTTCGGCGAGGCGAGCGGGTTCGCGTGGGCGCTGTCGGTGGTGTTCCTCGTCTTCACCCTGCGCGCCCTGCTCTTCAAGCCGTTCGTCGGCCAGGTGCGGTCGATGCGCAAGATGCAGGAGTTCGCCCCCGAGCTCCAGAAGATCAAGAAGAAGTACGCGAACGACCGCCAGCGCCAGGCGCAGGAGATGCAGAAGCTCCAGTCCGAGCACGGGGTGAACCCGCTCGGCGGCTGCCTGCCGATGCTGGTGCAGATCCCGGTGTTCATCGGTCTGTTCCACGTGCTGCGCTCGTTCAAGCCCGGCTGGGGCGAGGTGTACTTCTTCGACGCCAAGGGCGTGGAGTCGTTCGTCAACGCCAAGCTGTTCGGCGCGAACCTGTCGACCTTCATCACCATGCCGGAGCGCGAGCTGGCGCAGTTCGCCACCGAGCGCACCTCGGTGCTCTACGTCGCGATCCCGATGATGATCGTCGCGTCGATCGCCACCCACTTCACCGCGCGGCACTCGGTGGCCCGGCAGACGCAGGCGGCGGCGGACAACCCGCAGACCGCGATCATGAACAAGCTGACGCTCTACATCTTCCCGATCGGCGTGCTGGTCGGTGGCCTGTTCTTCCCCATCGCGATCCTGCTCTACTGGCTGAGCAACAACGCGTGGACGCTGGCGCAGCAGTACTTCGTGTACCACCGCATCGACCGCGAGGAAGCGGAGAAGAAGGAAGCGGCCACGCAGCAGCGCCAGGCGCTCGCCCCCAAGCCGGGTGTGAAGCCGCCGAGGCCGGGCGCGAAGCCGGCGCCCGGCGCCAAGTCCGCGGCGGGTGCGAAGTCCGCGGCGGGTGCGAAGCCCGCCGGGAAGCCGGCGGGCGAGGCCGAGAAGCAGGACACGCCACCTTCGGACGAGCCCGCCGCGAACGGCAAGCCGTCCACCGAGATTCCCGGTCTGAGCCCAGACCGATCCGCGGGCAAGAAGCAGGGCAACAAGAGGCGTCGTTGACCCTGGAGAGGAGACATCGTGTCGGAGACGTTGCAGGCTACCGACGTGGACACGCCGGAGGCTGACGAAGCCCCGCCGGCGCGGTCGGGGAGTTCGGAGGACCTGCTCGTCCAGGAGGGCGACATCGCCGGGGACTACCTGGAGCGGCTGCTCGACCTGCTCGACTACGACGGCGACATCGACCTCGATGTCGAAGCGGGTCGGGCGATCGTCAGCATCGACGGCGGTGACGACCTGGAGAAGCTGGTCGGTCCGCGCGGCACCGTGCTGGAGTCCTTGCAGGAGCTCACCCGGCTGGCCGTGCAGCAGGAGACCGGCGTGCGCAGCCGGCTCATGCTGGACATCGCCGGCTGGCGGGCGGGTCGACGGGCGGAGCTCGCGGACCTCGGCAGGACCACCGCGGAGAAGGTGCTCGCGTCCGGGGAGAAGGTGCGGCTGCACCCGATGACCCCGTTCGAGCGCAAGGTCGTGCACGACGCCGTCGCGTCGGTGGCGGGTGTGCACAGCGAGAGCGAGGGCGAGGAGCCCCAGCGCCGGGTCGTGGTGCTGCCCAAGCCCTGACCCCGTTTCGACGGAGAGCGCCTCCTGGTTTCACGTGAAACCAGGAGGCGCTTTTTCGTGCTGTCGTCCTGTCGCAGCCCCGGCCGCCGCCGAAGTGGGGTTCAACCGAAAGACTTCCCTTCCTCAGGTTTCACGTGAAACGGTCCGGTCATGACTGAGATCATCCGGAAGCTGCGCGTCGCCGCGTACGCGGTGATCATCGACGACGGCCGCATCCTGCTGTCGCGGTGGCTGGGGCCGGAGCGGCCGAGGTGGATCCTGCCGGGCGGCGGCGTGGACCACGGCGAAGACCCGTACGACGCGGTGATCCGCGAGGTGTTCGAGGAGACCGGCTACCGCGCGGAGGTCGGACGGCTGCTCGGCATCCAGAACGTGCACGGCCCGCTGAACCGGGACGGGGTCGACCTGGACTACCACCGGATCCGCATCCTGTACGAGGCGAAGGTCGTCGGCGGCGATCTGACCTACGAGGTGGGCGGGACGACCGACCAAGCGGCCTGGTTCCCGCTCGAAGATGTGCCCGCGCTGGACCACGTCGAGTCGGTCGACATCGGGCTGGAGATGTACCGGACCCGACCGCGGGACGGCCGGATCGCTCGTTCCACGTGAAACACGGTCGATCTCGTCACGTCGATTTGGCGTGTCGCCGGGGTGATCCGTCATAGTGGGCGTCGGCACATCTGTGGGGCGCCGGGCGCCCCCGTGGACGCCCCCCATCAACCCACCGGCTGACCACCGCCGCGTGGTTTCACGTGAAACGACGGAGACATGGCCGCAGCTCTGGAGGACCGCGCGAAGCGGGTTTTCGGTGACCACTACCCCAAGGCGGTCGCCTTCACGGACCTGCTCGTCGAGCACGGCGTCGAGCGCGGGCTCATCGGCCCGCGCGAGGTCGACCGCCTCTGGGAGCGGCACGTGCTGAATTCCGCCGTGGTCGCGGAGTTGCTTCCCCGAGGTTGCCGGGTGGTGGACGTAGGCTCGGGCGCGGGCTTGCCGGGCATCCCCCTGGCGATCGCCCGCCCCGACCTCCAGCTGACCATGCTGGAGCCGATGGCACGGCGGGTCGCGTGGTTGACCGAGGTGGTCGACGCGCTCGGCCTGACGGCCGAGGTGCTCCGGGGACGGGCCGAGGAGGCGGCGGTGCGGGAACGGCTGGCGGACAGCGACGTCGTGACGGCCCGTGCCGTGGCTCCGCTGGAGCGGCTGGCCCGGTGGTGCCTGCCGCTGCTGCGTCCGGGCGGTCAACTGGTGGCGCTCAAGGGCGAGAGCGCCGCCGAGGAACTGGAACGTGACGCCCAGGCGGTGCGGCGGGCCGGGGGAACCGGCGCTCGGGTCACCACCTGTGGCGGCGATGTACTCGAACTGCCGACGACGGTCGTGCTCGTGGAGCGCGAGGAGCAGGCGAGCCGCCGTGACGGCGCGCGCCGCGGAAGGAAGGATCGGTGACCGTGTACCCCGACCCCCGGCAGCCCGACCCGCTGCAACCGGTGTTCCAGGCGGCCGGTGTTCCACGTGAAACCGCGCCGGAGGGCGTGGTGGGGGCGGGCGCAGTGCTCCGCCCCGATACCGGACCGGCTCGCGGAGCACCGAACGCGAACGGACCGATCCCCGGCGGACCGATCCCCGGCGGGCCGAACGGCAACGGCACGGACGACAACGCAGGAGACAGCACCGTGTGGACCCCCATCGCGGAGGAAGCAGCGCGCGCTACCCGCGTGCTGCACCCCGACTCCTCCCAACTCCCCAAGCCGAGCCACCGCCGCGTGCTGACCGTGGCGAACCAGAAGGGCGGCGTCGGCAAGACCACCAGCACGGTGAACCTGGCCGCCGCCCTGGCCATCCACGGGCTCAAGGTCCTGGTGATCGACCTGGACCCGCAGGGCAACGCGAGCACCGCGCTGGCCGTCGAGCACCGCTCCGGCACGCCGTCCGTGTACGAGGTGCTGATCGGCGAGATGTCCGTCGCGGAGGCCGCCCAGGTCAGCAACCAGTCCCCCAACCTGTACTGCGTGCCCGCGACCATCGACCTGGCGGGCGCGGAGATCGAACTCGTCTCGATGGTGGCCCGCGAGTCCCGGCTCAAGGAGGCGCTCAGCCCGGAGGCGCTGGACCCGATCCGCCCGGACTACGTGTTCATCGACTGCCCGCCGTCGCTCGGCCTGCTGACCGTCAACGCGATGGTCGCGGCCCAGGAGGTGCTGATCCCGATCCAGTGCGAGTACTACGCGCTGGAGGGTCTGGGGCAGCTGCTGCGCAACATCGAACTCGTCCAGGCGCACCTCAACCCGACGCTGCTGGTGTCCACCATCCTGCTCACCATGTACGACGGCCGCACCAAGCTGGCCGACCAGGTGACCAGCGAGGTGCGCGGCCACTTCGGCGACACGGTGCTCAAGACGGTGATCCCGCGCAGCGTGAAGGTCTCCGAGGCACCAGGATTCGGTCAGACGGTGCTCACCTACGACCCCGGCTCACGGGGCGCGATGAGCTACCTCGACGCGGCACGGGAGATCGCCGAGTACGGCGCGGGGATGGGGTCGGCATGACGGAGCAGCGCAAGGGTGGCCTCGGTCGCGGTCTCGCGGCCCTGATCCCGAGCGGTCCACCGGTGGGTGCGCCGACCCAGATCCGGGCGGTTCCGAACGGCACCACCCCTGCGCCCTCCCCCGACGCGTCGCCGTCGGGTGAAGTGGCCGGCGCGGTGTACCAGGAGCTGTCGGTCACGTCGATCCGGACGAACCCGAAGCAGCCGCGCCAGGTCTTCGACGAGGAGGCGCTCCGCGAACTGGAGCACTCCATCCGCGAGTTCGGGCTGATGCAGCCGATCGTGGTGCGGGAGGCGGGGCCGGGCACCTACGAGCTGGTGATGGGTGAACGCCGCTGGCGGGCCACCCAGCTGGCCGGTCTGAAGACGATCCCGGCGATCGTCCGGAGCACCGCCGACGACGTGATGCTGCGCGACGCCCTGCTGGAGAACATCCACCGCGTCCAGCTCAACCCGCTGGAAGAGGCGGCGGCGTACCAGCAGCTGCTGGAGGAGTTCGGCGTCACGCACGAGGAGCTGGCCGACCGCATCGGTCGCAGCCGCCCGGTCGTGACGAACACGATCCGGCTGCTGAAGCTGCCCCTCCCCGTGCAGCGGCGGGTGGCGGCGGGCGTGCTGTCGGCGGGTCACGCGCGGGCGTTGCTGGGGCTGGAGGATCCGGGGGTCCAGGAGGAGCTGGCGACCCGGATCGTGGCCGAGGGCATGTCGGTCCGGGCGACCGAGGAAGCGGTGACGCTGGCGAAGTCGGCCGAGCCCGCGAAGGCGAAGCAGGCCCGGCGCAAGCCGATCCAGGCGCCGGGACTGCAGGAGCTGGCGGAGCGGCTGTCGGACAACTTCGACACCCGGGTGAAGGTCGAGCTGGGTCAGCGGAAGGGCCGGATCGTGGTCGAGTTCGGCTCGGTGGACGATCTTGAACGCATCATCCACCTGATGTCACCGGAAGCGGCAAAACGGACACGTTCGACGGACGTGTGATCACCCACGGGACTTACGTCACGGTGACAGTGTTGAATTGACCCGCCTCCGGCGGGTCGAGGCTCGGTCGCCTGGAAGTCGGCCGTCCGCCGCCCACCCCGCGACGATCGAGAAGCGTGATCACCGCGGGGTGGGCGGCGGACGGCCGACGCGACCTCGCGGTGGCGTCGCGAGGTTCAACGTGAAACAGCGCGCTCCACGAGGCCCGCGTAGATCTCCCCCATCGACTGGCCGGCCGCTTCGACCGCCATCGGCATCAGCGAGGTCTCGGTGAGTCCGGGTGACACGGTCACCTCGAGGAAGTGCACCGTGCCGTCGGCCGCCACGATCGCGTCCGTCCGCGACACGTCCCGCAACCCGAGCAGCCGGTGCGCGGCGACCCCGAGTTCACTGACCGCCCGCGCCGCCTTCTCGTCCAGCCGCGCCGGCGCGTGGAAGTCGGTCAGCCCGGCCGTGTACCGGGCGGTGTAGTCGTAGACGCCGTTCTCCGGCACGATCTCGACCGGCGGCAGGGCGTAGGGACCATCCGGCCCGTCGATGACCACCACGGCCACCTCGACGCCCTCGACGTACCGCTCGGCCAGGACGGTGTCCCCGTACGCCAGGCACCCGACCATCGCCGTCGGCAGTTCGGCCGCGTCCCGCACGACCTGGGCACCCAGCGCCGACCCGCCCTGGTCCGGCTTGAGCATCAGCGGCAGGCCGAGCTTCTCCACCATCGCGTCCAGCACCGGCTGCGCGCCCAGCTCGCGGAACGTCGCGTGCGGCAGGACGGTCCACTCGGGCGTCGTCAGCCCGGCCCGCGCGATCTCGGCTTTGGCGGTCGGCTTGTCCCACGCCCGGCGGCACGCCCGCGAGTCCGTGCCGACGAACGGCACCCCGACGAGTTCCAGGACGGTCTGCACCGACCCGTTCTCGCCCTCTCCCCCGTGCAGCGCCACCACGACGGCGTCGGGTCGGTGGTCGCGCAGCCGGGTCAGGAGTCGGGCGTCGGCGTCCCACTCCTCCACGACCAGGCCCGCCGAACGCAGCGCGGCGGAGAGCCTGCGACCGGATCGCAGGCTCACCTCCCGCTCGTGCGACAGACCACCGGACAGCACTGCGACCCAGCGGTCAGACAACTTCTCTTCTCCTGATCAGGCGGTGTCGGGCGAGGGGGTCTGCGGTCCGGAGACCGAGCGCGAGGTGCCGGTCGGGCCGAACGTCTCGTGCAGCTCCAACTCGTCCTTGATGACGTTCGCCAGCCGGCGCACGCCTTCCCGGATCCGCTCCGGCGTCGGGTAGCAGTACGAGATGCGCAGCTGCCTGCTGCCCAGCCCGTCCGCGTAGAACCCGGTGCCGGACGCGTACGCCACGCGCTGCGTGATGGCACGCGGCAGCATGGCCTTGGTGTCGATGCCCTCGGGCACGGTCAGCCACACGTAGAACCCGCCGTTCGGCTTGTTCCACGTGGAACCAACCGGCATGTGCTGCTCCAGGGCCGAGATCGCCGCGTCCCGGCGCTCCCGGTAGGCCTCCCGGTAGGTCTTGACCTGACCCTTCCAGTCGTGCGTCGACAGGTAGCGGGAGACGATGAGCTGGTTCAGCGTGGGCGGGCACAGCGTGGCCGACTCGGCGGCGAGCACCAGCTTCTCCCGCACCGCGTGCGGCGCGAGCACCCAGCCCACCCGCAGGCCGGCCGCGAACGTCTTGGAGAACGAGCCCAGGTAGACCACGTTGTCCGGGTCGGTGGACCGCAGCGCCGGGTAGGTCACGCCGTCGAAGCCCAGCAGCCCGTACGGGTTGTCCTCCACGACCAGGATGCCGTGCGACCGGCAGATCTCCAGCACCTCGGCTCGCCGCCGCACGGCCAGCGTCACCCCGGCGGGGTTGTGGAAGTTCGGGATCGTGTAGAGGAACTTGACCCGCTGACCGGCGCGCTCGACGGCTTGGACCGCCTCCTCGAGCGCCGCGGGCACCAAGCCGTCGGCGTCCATGGCGACGTGCACGACCTGCGCCTGGTAGGCCGCGAACGACCCGAGCGCACCGACGTACGAGGGACCTTCGGCCAGCACGACGTCACCGGGGTCGCAGAAGATCCGGGTGACCATGTCCAGGCCCATCTGGGAGCCCACGGTGACGACGACGTCATCCGGATGGGCGTTGATGCCCTCCAGCGCCATCACGTCGCAGATCTGCTCCCGCAGCTCCGGCACGCCGTGCGCGGAGCCGTACTGGAGCGCCACCAGGCCGTCGGACGCGATCAGGTCGCCGACCTCCGCCGACAGGGAGTCCAGGGGGAGCGCCGCCAGGTGGGGCATCCCTCCCGCCAGGGACACCACCTCGGGTCGGCTTGCCACCGCGAACAGCGCCCGGATCTCCGATGCCGTCATCCCCGCCGTGCGCGCCGCGTACCGGCGCAGATGGGGATCGAGACTCCTGGCTCCCTGCTTCGCAGGCTGAACGGGCACGTTCACGGGAACTCCGACGTAGTAGCGGTTACCGGCGGGTTTGTTCCCGGCTGAGTGTAACCGCCGTCCCGTTCGGGGCATCCGCCTTCCAGACCGGGGTCACATCCGCCTATCCTGATAGGGGGTTTTCACCGGGGGCTTGGGAGGTCGGGGTGTCGCGACGCGTCGTGGGCGTCACGCTGGACAACCTGGAGCACCTCTCCAAGCACAGCCGGACGTGCGTGTTCTGGGAACTGGCGCCCCACCTGCGGGAACAGGCCGAGGAGTACGGCGACACCGAGTTCGAGAAGGAAGCCTGGGTGTCCAGCGTCCTGCTCGAATGGGGTTCGTGCGGCCGGATCATCTACGCCGACGGCATCCCGGCCGGTTCGGTGTTCTACGCGCCGCCGGCCGCCGTGCCCAGGTCTTCGGCCTTCCCCACCTCCCCCGCCAGCCCCGACGCGGTGCTGATGACCGGCCTGGAGGTGCTGCCGGAGTTCCGCGGCGGCGGGCTCGGCCGGGTGCTGGTGCAGACCGTGGCGAAGGACCTGACCCGGCGCGGCGTCAAGGCCATCGAGGCGTTCGGGGACAACCGGCCGTCCGAGGACGAGCGGTCGTGCGTGACGCCGGCCGACTTCCTGCTCCAGGTCGGGTTCAAGACCGTGCGACCGCACCCGCGCTGGCCCCGGCTGAGGCTGGAGCTGCGCAGCGCTTCCTCGTGGAAGGAAGACGTCGAGGCCGCGTTGGAGCGCCTGCTCGGCACGGTCACCGTGTCGACGGCCGAACCGAGCTTCCGCCCCGTCTGATTTACCGCTCCGACCTGCGGTTCCTTTCGGGCGGCTTGACATGCAGGTAAATGCCTGCATTACTGTGGGTGTGGACGAGGTGTTCAAGGCGTTGGCCGACGAGACCCGGCGCTACCTGCTGGACCGGCTGCGCGAGGAGAACGGCCAGACGCTCGGTGAGCTGTGCCGGCGGCTGGGCATGACCCGGCAGTCCGCCACGCAGCACCTGGGCGTGCTGGAGGCCGCGAACCTGGTCACCACCGTCCGCCGGGGACGGGAGAAGCTGCACTACCTCAACCCGGTGCCCATCCACGAGATCCAGCAACGGTGGATCGAGCGGTTCGAGCAACCCCGCCTCGGGGTGCTGAGTGCGATCAAACGACAGGCGGAGGCCGCCATGAAGCCGGAGTTCGTGTACGTGACCTACATCCGGAGCACCCCGGAGAAGGTCTGGGAGGCGTTGACCGACGCCGACCTCACCGCCGCCTACTGGGGCCACCACAACGTCTCCGACTGGCAGGTCGGCTCCCCGTGGGTCCACCGCCGGGCGGACGGCTCCGGCATCGACGACGTGGTGGGCGAGGTGCTGGAGAGCGACCCGCCGCGCCGCCTGGTGACCACCTGGCGCGAGCCGGAGGGCGGGCAGGCGACGTCCACCGTCACGTTCCTCGTGCAGCCGTACGGGGAGATCGTGCGGCTCACCGTGACCCACGAGAACCTCGTCGACGAAGCCGAGCGCGCGCAGGCCGCCGCCGGGTGGGCCGCCGTGCTGTCCAACCTGAAGTCGCTGCTGGAGACCGGGCAGGTGCTGCCGTCGCTCCCGTGGGAGATGCCGACGACGTGAGACCGGGGGTGATCGGGCTAGTTTGACGTCGTGCTCTACGCGATCATCGCCGTGTTGTCGGCTGTGTTGTTCGTCCTGGGCGTGCGTCGCGACCGACGGCGGATCGCCAACGCCGTCTGGCTCGGCCTGACCCTGGTGTTCGCCTTCCTGTGGCTGGTGTCCCGGGACGACCTGCCGGTGTGGCTGGACGACGCCATCGGGTGGGCGGTGCTGGTAGGCGTGCTGGGCGCGGTCCTGGTGCTGCCGGTGGCGCTGATCGTCAACGGCGTGGTGATGCTGCGCCGCGAGGGCCGCGGCCTGGCCAACCTGCTGTCGCTGCTCACCGGCGTGGCGATCATCGTCCTGGTGGCGTTCTTCGTGCTCGCCCTGGCCGACGAGCGGACCTGGGTGCACGCCGTCGTCGGGTCGCTGGTGATCGTCGCGGCCTACGTGGCGTTCCTGTTCGTCAGCCTGCTGCTGTACTCGATCATCTACGGCAAGACCGGCCGCCGGACCGGCTTCGACGCGGTGATCGTGCTCGGCGCGGGCCTCAACGGCTCACGGGTGCCGCCCCTGCTGGCCAGCCGCCTGGACCGCGCAGCCGCCGTCTTCCGCCGGGAGGTGGCGGCCGGCCACGCACCGCTGGTGGTCGTTTCCGGTGGCCAGGGGGCGGATGAGGACGTCTCGGAGGCAACGGCGATGCGCCGCTACCTGATCGGCCGCGACGTCCCGGAGGAGCTGATCGTGCTGGAGGACCGGGCGACGACGACCGAGGAGAACCTCCGCTACAGCCGGGCGCTGCTGACCGAACGCGGCCACACCGGCCGAACCGTCGCGGTGACCAACAACTTCCACGTGTTCCGGACGGCGGTGCTGGCGCGGCGGATGCGGATGCGGCTGGAGGTCATCGGGTCACGGACGGCCTGGTACTTCCTGCCGAGTGCGTTCCTGCGCGAGTTCGTGGCCCTGCTGGCCCGCCACCCGATCACGCACACCGTGCTGCCCGGCCTGCTCGTGGCCCTGTACCTGCTGCTGGTCCTGCGTTAGCCCGAGGCCGGGCGAGGTGGCTCGATCGCGGCCAGGAACTCGTACATCGAGGACGACGGGTTGTCGTGCGGCGACTCGGTGTGGTTTCGCGCATGACGCCGCGCCAACGCCGAAGCGCGTGCCGAGGCCGTGTTCCGGAGTGGCATGTACCGGTCAGCGTCGATGCGTTTCCCAGTGCGTCCTTCGAGGTGACGACTGCGCCGCTCAGCTTCCGGGGTGTCCTGGTGGGCGGTGCAGTCCTCGAAGTGCAGCGCCAGCCACAGCTCGAAGCAGGGGTTCGAGACGGCCAGCCTGATGCCGTTGTCGGTCGCCAACCGGATGGCCTGCTGGAGGTTGGGGTGCTGCTTGGGCCATTCGACGTCGAAGACGCACCAGCACTCGTCGACCTCTTTGTCGGCGGCGCGCTCGATCGCGAGTTTCACCAGCGTGAGCGGCACGCCCTGCCCGGGGTCGATCTCGATGCTGATCGCGGTGTTACCGCGAACCTCGGGCAGTCTTTTCAGGCCGTTGATGTAGTCCGGCTCGGACGCGACACCTTCGCAGAACACCACGATGGTCTTGCGTTCCGGCCTGGTGGCGGTCTTGCGGCGGAGATCCTTGCCGCCGGTCCTCCTGCGGGTCATCGTCAGCCGATCAGTCCCAGAGCCCGCAGCACTTCGGTGCGGTCGACGTCCGGCAGGGCGCCGAACCTGCCGTGCAGGTAGGCGTTCTCCAGGTTCTGCGACTTCCGCACACGTTCCCCGGCGAACTCCGCCAAGGCGCCCAGCCTGGTGGTGCCCTTCTCGGTCTTCTCGGTCAGCCAGACCTCGTCGCGGTTGAGGTGGTTGAGCAGGCTGGTGTCGTGCGAGGTGAAGATCAGTTGGGCACCCTCGGGGTTCGTCTTCGGGTCGTGGAACAGGCCGATCAGCTGCGCGGACAGCGTCGGGTGGAGACTCGCGTCGAGCTCGTCGAACAGCAGCAGCGAGCCATGTCGGAGCGCGGTGAGCACAGGCCCGATCAGGCGGTACCAGGTCCTGGTGCCTTCGGACTCGTCTTCCAGTTCGAACGGCACGCGCTCATCGGCAGTGCGGTGCACGAGGCGAATCCGCCGCCGCGAGCCAGGGTCTCGCCCACCGTCGGCCGCCGGTGCGAAGTGTTCGCCCTCGATCACCACATCGTCGATTCCGAGATCGGCCATGCGCAGCATCGCCAAGGCCTGAGCACGATCCTCTTGTGCGGACTTGAGCGCGTCATCCAGACCGGGCAGCGGCAACTGCGTTCGTTCCGAAGAATCGTCGAACCAGGCACGGGTCGGTCGGGACATCCCCGGGGATAGCGGGAACTGGCGGTTGCGCGATCTCAACCCGCGTACCTGCGTCCTGGTCAGGTCGCGGTAGAAGTCGGAGACCAGAGGCTCGTCGAACCTCCGGGCGATGGTGAGCGCGAGCGTTCGAGGGGTGAGCAGTTCCCGGGTGCCCGAGAGGTGGCCCAGACCGCGTTGGAGCTTGAGGTCTTCGCCCTCGCGCTCGAAGACCCGTCGGCGCTTCTTCTCCGGGTAGTGGAACAGCCCTTCGTAACGCACCCGGTGCTGGTCGAGTTCGACCACGTACTCGTAGCGGACACCTGAGATGATCGACTCCACCGTGAACTCCGACGAGAGTTCGGAGCCGCCGGCGAAGGCGAACGGTTCTACGGGAATCTGTTCGTCCCAGAGCCGCAGCGAATGCCTGACTGCGGTGGCGAGCCAGTCGAACGCGGCGACGACGTTCGACTTCCCCGAGGCGTTGGGACCGTAGATCGCCGCTACGGGCAGGAGGCTTTCGTTCAGGCTCGGTACGGGGCGTGCTTCGGGGCGGTCGCGGTCGACCGCGACCATGGAGAACTCAACCGGATCCAGGATCGAGCGGAAGTTCGCCACCTCGAACCGGATCAGCACGGTGGTCCCTCTCGGTCGTCCAGGAGGCGGTCAGAGCCTTGATTTCGTCAAGTATGGTCGAAAACCGCCAGTTGTCGACACTTGAGGTGCGCGGTAGGGCTGATCAGGGGCGTTGAGCCATGGGAACGCCGTGGCCCAGGTCGCGTTCCTTGGCGAGGTTGGGGATGCGGTCTCGGCTGATCCGGCCTTCCAGCCCGCCCGGCGAGTTCGTCGGCGTTGAGGTTGATCCGGGTGCGGGCTTCGCGGAGTCCCGCGCCCGGATCACTGCTGCGGACGGTGGTGGGGCGTTCGGGTTTCACGGCGTTCGACGCTGGTGCCGCCACCAGCGCATGAGTCCTGATCAGGGGCGGAATCGGCCCGAGGGGTCAGCCGGTCAGCGGGCTTGCCCGGTGGTCAGTTCGTGCCGCACGAGGTCGCTCAACGTGAACGTGCCGGTCGGCTGGTCGTCCTTGCCCAGCAGGTACAGCCGCTTCACGGCGACCAGGATGCCCTCGGCCACCACGTCCCGGAACGACGGGTTGGCCAGTCGCGCGCGGTCCTCCGGGTTGCTCAGGTACCCGACCTCGACCCGCACGGCCGTGCACCTCGTCATCCGGAGCATGTCCCAGGTCTTGGGGTGCGTCCGGCAGTCCAGCATGCCCGTCCGCGCCACGATCTCGCGCTGGATGAAGCCCGCCAGCGCCTCGCCGACCGTGGACGACGTGCCGTTGCCCGTCCCGAAGTGGAAGGTCGCCACGCCCGACGCGAGCGGCGACGGGTTGGCGTCGGTGTGCAGGGAGAGGATCAGGTCGGCGCCCGCTTCGTTCGCGAACTTGGCCCGTGCGCCCTCGTCGGGGCAGTGGTTGGGCCCGCGGGTGAGCAGGGCCTCCATGCCGGTGGCGGCCATCTTGCCTTCCAGCCGCCTGCCCAGGTCGAGCATGACGTCGGCCTCGGCCACCCCGTCCACCACGACGCCGCGGTCCTGCCCGCCGTGCCCCGGGTCGATGATGATGCGCTTGCCGGACAGCCGCGGACCCGCTTTGCGGACGCGCTCCTGCTCGCGCAGGAACACCGGCCGCCCGCCCCTGACCTTCGGCTGGAGCTGGCGCAGCGCGCGCACCGTGTCCGGACCGCACATGCCGTCCGCGATCAGGCCGTAGTCGCGCTGGAAGCTGCGCAGCGCCTGCTCCGTCTGCTGGCCGAACTCGCCGTTGGGCCGACCGGCGTCGTAGCCGAGTTCCAGCAGTCGCTCCTGGAGCGCGAAGACGTCGTCGCCGGTGACCGGTTGGGACATCAGGAACGCCAGCGGCCGGTCGCCCAGCCGGAACGTCGCGTCGCGCAGCGCGCGGTAGGTGGCCGGACCGACGATGCCGTCGGTGATGAGGCCACGCTGCTGCTGGAACGCGCGGACGGCGTGCTCGACCGGGAGGTCGAACACCTGCGACGGCTGCGGATCGGACAGCAACCCGAGCTTCGTCAGCGTGGCCCGGACCTCGGCGACGTCCGGTCCGAAATCTCCGCGGCGGAGTAGCAGCATGTACCCCTCGTTCGCTATGGCGCCGACAGCTGCCGGCGTTCGAGTTGACGCCCTATTGTGCCTTGCGTGCGCTGGTGCTTCTCGCAGGGCTACTCCCGGTGGTTACCCAGCCACAAAAGCGTGACCCGTCCGTCTTTGGTAGGACGGACGGGCCACGGGTGGGTTGCGGTCAGGAGAGGACTTCGGACAGGTCGTTGAGCAGCGCGGCCTTCGGCTTGGCGCCCACGATCTGCTTCACCGGACGGCCACCCTGGAACAGGATCAGCGTCGGCACCGACATGATCTGGTAGTCGCGGGCGATCGAGGGGTGGGCGTCGATGTCCAGCTTCGCGACGGTGATCTTCTCGGCGTGCTCGGCCGCGATCTCCTCCAGCACCGGCGCGACCATCTTGCACGGGCCGCACCAGGTCGCCCAGAAGTCGACCAGCACGGGCTTCTCGCTCTGCAAGACACTCTCGGTGAACGTGTCGCTGGTCACGGGCACGGTGGAGCCTGCCATGGTGTTCTCCTCTGTCGGAATGGTTCTCAGCTGGTGGCGACAGGCTCGCCGTAGCCGCCGCCCACGTGCTCGGCGGCGATCTCGGCCTCCGGCGTCCCGTGCTCGGCGAGCCAGCGCTCCGCGTCGATCGCGGCGGAGCAGCCCGAACCGGCGGCGGTGATCGCCTGCCGGTAGGTGTGGTCCACCAGGTCACCGGCGGCGAAGACGCCGGTCAAGTTGGTGTAGGTGGTCTGGCCCTCCACCTGGACGTAGCCCGCGTCGTCCACGTCGACCTGTCCGCGCACCAGCTCGCTGCGCGGGTCGTGACCGATCGCGACGAAGAACCCGGTGAACGGGTGCTCGGTCACCTCACCCGTCCGGGTGTCCTTCGTCTTCACGCCGGACACCGTGCCCTCGCCGACCACCTCGACGACCTCGGCGTTGAGCAGCCACTTGATCTTCTCGTTGGACCGGGCGCGCTCCAGCATGATCCGGGAGGCGCGGAAGTCCTCCCGGCGGTGGATGATCGTCACCGACCGGGCGAACCGGGTGAGGAAGGTCGCCTCCTCCATCGCCGAGTCGCCGCCGCCGACCACCGCGATGTCCTGGTCGCGGAAGAAGAAGCCGTCGCAGGTCGCGCACGCCGACACGCCCCGGCCGAGCAGCTCCTGCTCACCGGGGACGTGCAGGTAGCGGGCCGCCGCGCCCATGGCGAGCACGACCGTCTTCGCGGCGTAGCGGGTGCCGTTGGCGTGGACGTACTTGACGTCCCCGGTCAGCTCCAGCTTCTCCACGTCCTCGGCGCGCAGCTCCGCGCCGAAGCGCTTCGCCTGCTCCCGCATCTGCTCCATGAGGTCGGGGCCCATGATGCCGTCCCGGAAGCCGGGGTAGTTCTCGACTTCGGTCGTGGTCATCAGCGCACCGCCGTACTGCGAGCCCTCGAACACCAGCGGTTCGAGCTGCGCGCGCGCTGCGTAGACCGCCGCGGTGTACCCGGCGGGCCCCGATCCCACGACGATCAGGTTCCGAACGTCCGACACCCTCGACCTCCGTTAGTCGCGTGACAGGCACTGGGCCTGCACTGCCTTCAACGGATCGTAGGGTGCGGAGATTCCGCGTCGATCGGGTGAGGTGGACTACTCCGGGGTGATGTTGGACTTCGCCAGTACACCGTTCGGGTTGTCCGGGCCGCACGTCTCGGGGTCGAGCACCACGATCTGGAACGCACCGGGCTTGCCACCCGGCATGATCGCCATCACCGCGTCCCGGCCGTCCAGGGTGATCGGGCTGACGCCGAGCGGCTTCGAGCCGACGATGTCCCCGCCCTTCAGGCAGCCCGCCAGCTTCTCCTGGTTCTCCAGGGGGCCGTAGTTCTGCGCCTTGAGCACGTCGCCGAACACCGGCCCGAAGTCGTTGCCCTTGACCGCGAGCCGCTGCGTCACCGGCGTGTTCGTCGCGGCCGGGGGCTGCGCCTGGTTGTCACCGGGCGGCGACGAGTCGGTGTTCCCCTGCGTCGACACGAACACCACGCCGACCGCCACGGCCGCCGCCGCGAGCAGCCCCGCGCCCCAGCCCAGCTGCTTCTTGCGCCGCTTCGCGGCCAGGTCGACCACCGGGGCGACCGGGCGGGCCTCCTCGGCCAGCGCGGCGTCTATCCGCTCGGCGACCTGACGCGGCATCGGGATCGGCGGCAACCCACGCAGGTCTTCCAGCGTGGCGTCCAGGGCGGCCAGGACCTCCCGCGCCTCGGGGTCGTTCGCGACGATCGCCCGCAGCTCGGCCTCGCTCCGCGGGTCCAGGACGCCTGCGTGCAGATCGGCCAGCAGGTCGACGGACCACGGCGGCCCGGAGCGCCGCACATTGCCGGTCATCGTTCCTCCAACTGACGTCCCTGTTGCACCTGCACATCGGTCACTGGGACGTTCGCATCTGCACTCTGGTTCCGGAGGTGACCCAGAACTTTGGCCAGCTTCGCGCGGCCCCGCGCGCACCGCGACTTGACCGTGCCCTCGGCGATACCGAGCAGCTGGGCCGTTTCCGCGACGGAGTAGCCCTCCACGTCCACCAGCACGATGGGCGCGCGCTGCTCCTCCGGCAGCTCGGCCAGCGCGTCCTGCACGACCAGCCGCGTCTCCCGCTCCGCCATCGCGTCCCGGGGCGCGACCGGCTCACCGGGCCCGGCCTCCGGCAGCGGCACGGTCGGCCTGGTCTGCCGCCTGCGCATCCGGTCCAGGCAGGCGTTCACGACTATTCGGTGCAGCCACGTGGTGACCTGCGACTCGGCCCGGAAGCTCGCGGCGGCCCGGAACGCGGAGATGAACGCCTCCTGCAGCGCGTCCGCCGCCTCTTCGGGATCGCGCAGCGTCCGCAGCGCGACCGCCCACATCCGATCTCGGTGCCGTTTCACCAGCTCCGAGAACGCGTGCGGGTCTCCGGCGGCGTGCGCCGCGATGAGGTCTGCGTCCGAGCTGGCTGCGGCGGTCACGGAAAGAGGGTATCGGCCCTCACCAGCGCCGCTCCTATCACCCGTTCAGTGCAGCCGCCGACGGCGGTAGCCGACCGCCCACACCACCAGCACGACGGCCGCGAAGACGAGCAGGGCGATGCGCAGCCACAGCAGCGAGTCGCCGTCCATCACGGCCACGGACACCGCGAGCCCCAGCGCCGCCAGCGGCAGGTAGGGCGTGGGGTGCTGCGGGGACGGGGACGACATGGCGGGGTTGTTCCTCTCGCGGGCGTGGTGGAGCGGATGGCGCGTCGGCGGCTACTGGGCCCGCGCGTAGACCAGCTCGGCGATCTCGGACTTGTTGTTGCGCCCGCTGCCCGCCAGCTTGGTCACCCACACCAGCAGGTGCGGGGTCGGTTCGTGGTCGTTGAGCTGGATCTGGGTCTGCCCCGCCGACAGCGTCGCGGTGGCGATGACCTTGGTCTCCTCCAGCGGGGCGCTCTCCGACGCGGCCACCCGGATCTCCACGACGGTGCCCTCGCTGGGCGACGTCACGGTCACCGAAGCCAGCTTGACCGGCTCGGCGAACGACGCCATGAGGCCGATGCCCGGCTTCAACGACGGGAACGGCTGGAAGTAGTTCTCGGTCTGCCAGACCGTCGTCGGGTTGTTGTCCACCGCGCGGTCGGCCCGGTTGGCGTTGTCCGGCTGGTTCGTCACGTCGTACACGCCCACCGAAGCGGGCCGCACGGGGCCGGCCGGGGTGGGGGCCGGCGGCGCCGGCTGGCCGGAGCCGGGCGGGGTGGACTGGCCGATCACCACCGTGGGCCCGCCGCCCCTGGTCGGCTCGTCGCTGAAGAAGCTCACGATCTGCACGCCCAGCCACACGACCACGGCCAGGGTCGCGATCGCCAGCACGGCCACGCTGATCATCAGCTTGCGCTTGTGGTCCTTGCCGCGTTCCGGCCGCTGCGTCGTCCACACCGCACCGTCGTCCGACGACTCCGGCACCGGCTTGATCAGCGCCGTCTGCGCCTCGGACTCCGAGATCTGGTCGAGCACCTGCAGGATCGCCGCCGACGTCCGGATGCCGCCGACGCTGGTGTCCTCCAGCGACCGCACGGCGACCGACGACAGCTCGTGCGGCACGTGGGGGTGCAGCACGCTCGGCGCGACGACCGCCCCGTCGGGACCGGTCGGGGCCACCGGCACGCCCTCGGGGCCGCCCGGCAGCGCCCAGCGGCCGGTCAGCAGCAGGTAGAGGATCGCGCCGAGGCCCTTGACGTCGTCCCGGGCGATCGCGTCCGGCCGGGGGCCGGGGAACGCCATCCGCAGCCTGCCGTCCGACGTGACGCGGATGCGCTGCGGGTGGTCGGCGCCGAGGACCAGACCGGCGTGGTGCGCGCCCTCGATGGCCGCGCCCAGCGGTTCCAGCAGCCTGGTCGCGGCACCCGCCGGCAGCGGTCCCTCGGCGATCAGGTCCATCAGGTCGGTGCCCTGGGTCCACTCGGCCACCACCATGCCGAGGATGCCCTCGTCGAACTTGATCCCCGCGCCGGGCGTCAGCACGTCGATCACCCGCGCCACGCCGGGGTGGGTGAAGCTCGCCGCGTGCATCGCGCGCTCGGCGGTGCGCTTCGCGCGGGTCAGCGCCGCCTGGTCGGTCGGGTTGCCGACCAGGACGGTCAGCGCCACGTCCCGGTTGAGCTGGCCGTCCCGCGCGCGCCACAGGTGGGCGTCGCAGCGCTGGTCGATTCCCGACTGCGCGAGCAGCCGGTAGCGGCCGTCGCCGATCACCCCGCCGGGTACCAGCGAGGTGTTCTGGATCGGGCCGCTGCTCACGCGCCCGAGGGTACGGGAATCGGCTGCGCCGGCGCGGTCATCGGCGCCGCACCAGTCGGCTGATCTTGTCCATCACCGGCTTCACCTCGGGTACGCGGAACACGGCCAACAACGCGAAACTCAGCGGCAGGCCCACGATCGTGAGCACCACCATCCGCACCCAGGCGGTGGCGACCGGTCCTTCGGTCCCCAGCAGCCGGACGGCGAGCCACGCCGCGCCGGCCGCCACTCCGAAACCGATGGCGGACGCCACCACGGTGAGGCAGATCGTCCACGCCGTGTACCCGGTTCGCAGCCGGCCCAACCGGATCCGCAGCCACAGCTGGCCGACCAGGCAGCCGACGACGAAGCTCAGCGACATCGCGATCGACACGCCGGCCGCGAGCTTGTCCCGCGGCGCGAACTCCAGGAACGCGTAGAGCAGCGCGATCCGGACCGCGACGATGATCGCCTGGATCAGCGTCGGCGTCCGCGCGTCCTTCAACGCGTAGAACACCCGCAGTTGCAGCAGCGTGATCGCGTAGGGCACCAGCCCGAACGCCGACAGCGCCAGCGCCATGCCCATCCGCTCGCCGCCGTCGAGCCCCGACTCGCCGTGCGAGAAGATCGCCAGCCCGATCGGCAGCCCGCCGACCGTCATCAGCGCGCTGAACGGCATCAGCATGATCGCCGACATCCGGTTGCCGAACGACAGGTCGCCCACCAGCGCCCCGGTGTCGTTCTTGGCCGCCGCCCGGGACATCTTCGGCATCAGCGCGGTCAGCAGCGACACGCCGAGCACGCCGTAGGGCACCTGCGCGACCAGCCACTGGTAGTTGTAGGCGACCAGCGCGCCCTCGTCGTTCAGCGCGACCCGGGTCAGGACCGCCATGCTGACGAACCCGAGCGCCACGTACAGCAGCACCCAGAACGCCAGCCCGCCGAACTCGGCCAGCCGCCGGTCCCAGCCCCACCGCCAGCGGAACCGCAGGCCGGTGCGCTTCATCGCGGGCACCATCACGCCCGCCTGCACCGCCACGCCCAGCATCGTGCCCAGGCCCAGCACCAGCAGCTTCGGCTCGCCCATGCGCACCGGGTCGAGCGAGACCTCCCCCGGCATCAGCCAGTAGACGACCAGCGTCGCGATCATCACCAGGTTGTTCAGCACCGGCGCCCAGGTGGGCAGGCCGAACACGTGACGGGTGTTGAGGATGGCGCCCAGCAGGGCGGACAGGCCGTAGAACACGATGCCCGGCAGCACGAGGTACGCGAACGCGGTGACCAGCGCCGGGTTCGCCTTGTCCGCGTCACCGGTGAACAGCGCGGTCAGCAGCGGCGCGCAGGCGACCGCGATCAGCGTCCCGATGCCCAGCAGGACGACGGACATGGTGATCAGCCACTGCGCGTACGACTCGCCGCCGTCGCCGTCCTCCTTCTCGGCGCGCACCAGCAGCGGGATCGCGATCGAGGTGAGCACACCGCCCAGGAGCAGCTCGTTGATCATCGTCGGCAGCGTGGTCGCGGCCTGGTACGAGTCGTTGAGCATGCCCGAGCCGATGATGGTGATCAGCAGCAGCTTGGACAGCAGCCCGGAGGCCCGGCTGACGATCGTGGCGATGGCCATCGAGCCGGAGGCCCGGGCCACCGACGGGGGGTTCTGCTGCTCGACCACCGTGGTTGTTCCGCTCAACTCGTGCTCGACTTCTCCGGCGTGACGCCCGACGCGTCGTTCGGCACCGCCGCGGCGGCGGCCCGCGAGGCTCGTGCCCGCCGGTAGATGCGCCGGGCGGACAGCAGCACCAGCAGGGCGCCGGCGAGGATGGTGATGACGGTGGTGATCGTCCCGTACGCCGAGGACGACACCTCCAGCCGGGCCCGTTCGCCCAGCACCACGCCGTCCGGCGTGGTCAGCCTGATGTGCACCGGGAACCGCCCGGACCGCAGCACCTCCACCGGCACGGTGAGCTGCCGCTCGCCGCGCGCGGGCAGCACCTGGTCCTGCAGCTGCCGGGCCAGGATGCCGGGGGTGTCCTCCACCGTGATCCGCACGGTGACCCGCACGTCGAGCCGGTTGCGGATGGTCACCGGGATGGGGCTGTCGCCGGACGCCAGCAGGATCGGGCTGGCCGGCTCGCTCACCGTGACCTGGCCGCGCAACGCGGCGAGTTGCTTGTCGGCGATGTCCAGCGAGGCGCGCGCACCCGTCTCGTTGCCGCGCCACGTACCCGACACGGCCCGCAACAGGCTCAGCCGCAGCGGCGAGATGAGCGCGCCGGGCTCGGTGGAGAACGCGTCCTGCTGGCTCATCGCGCCGAACAGCCGCTGCAGCTCCTGCCACGACCTGGCGACGTCGGCGGTCACCGTGGGCGCCACCTCCTGCGCGCCGGACTCGACCGGGTAGCTCAGCGCCGCCACCTGCTCCGGCGGCGGCGCGCCGACCAGCGCCTGGAGCCCGACCGGGGTGGCGAACCCGGTGCCCACCAGGTTCTTGGTGACCTGGAGGAACTTGTTGACCTCGCCCGTGGGCGCGTTCCACCGGCGCGGCGGGCTGATCACCACGTTCTGCCCGTTGCCCTGGAAGACGGTGCGGTAGGCGAGCGCGGCGAGCGCGTTCTGCACGGACACCGGCCGGGTCTCGGTGGGCGTGGTGATGCCGGCCACCGGCCGGGCCACGACCGGGCCGCGCAGCGCGTCCGACACCATGCCGTCGATCCGCACGGCGGTGACCGGCTTGCCCGCGGCGTCCAACCGCACCGGGCCCGCGCCGGGCGTGCCGGCGACCGCCGACTGGTCGAGCACCAGCGACGTGACGCCCTGCGCGCCGAGCGCGTCCAGCGTCTGCTGGTCGACCACGCCGTCCTCCGGCCACGCCAGGCCGGCCTGCGGCTGCACGCCCAGCACCTCGCGCACCACGTCCGCGCCCCGGCCCGCGAGCGCGAACAGGTCGGTCAGCTTGGCCCGGGACAGCGCGACCAGGTCGGCGTCCGCGTCCGGCAGCGCCACCACGCACCGGCCGCCGGCCAGCAGCCGCAGCTGCGCCAGCCACAGGCCGGCCTCGTTGCGGCCCTTGCCCGGACCGTGGTCGAGCACCTGGTAGCCCTTGCTCATCGCCTCCACGGTGCGCAGCAGGTCCGGGTCGACGGCCAGGCACACGCCCTGCCCCAACGGGCCGTCCAGGGCCGATTCGTAGGCCTTGAGCAGGCCGTACAGGCGTCCGCCCAAGCCGAGCGAGCTGGCCAGCTCGTCGTCGGTCAGCACCGGCTCCAGGCCGCTCGCGACCATCCGGGGGCGGTCGGCCAGCGGCCACAGCACGGTGATCTTCGCCGGGTTCGGCGGCGGGCCGAGGGTCGCGCCGCCGGGTACCGCGAGCACCGGCAGCAGGGTGCTCAGCGCGGCCAGCCGGGCGCGACCGCCGTCGTCGGGGCGGCCGTTGATGTTGGCCAGCACCGGGTAGACGCCCGGCTGGTCGATGTCCAGCGAGGTGTTGCCCGGCCCGTTCACCGGCACGGCCAGGCTGAACGGCTTGCTCTGGCCGATCCGCAGCTCGTCGGCGATGCGGGTGAACCAGGGCTGCACGACCTCCGCGTCGGTCGGCTCGCGCAGCGCCTGGCGGACGGCTTCCTCACTGGTCAGCGCCTTGCCGCGCTCCAGCCGGAGTTCGATGTCGAAGATGTCCCGGTCACCGACGTTGACGATCTTGCCGGTGATGGTGACCGAGTCCTCGCCGGGGGTGACCACCCGGGGCGAGAGCTCCTCGATGTCCAGCCGCAGCCACTGCTGGGCGGTGCTGCCGGGCTGGTTGGACGCCGGGCGGGTGGCCCACACCTGGGTGGCGGGCGCCGGCTTGACCGGGATCCGGCCCCCGTCGGAGGGAGCCGCCGCGGCAGGTGCGCCGGCGAGCAGGAATCCCGCCGCCGCGAGCGCGGACAGCAGCCGTTTCACGCCTACTCCGCTCCGTCCACGTTGGCGTCGGCCAGGTCGAGACCGGCCGCCGCCGGCGCCCGGTCCGGCCCGGTCGGGTTCCGGTCGGCAAGCAGTTCGACGGCACGGCGCACCAGGCGCCGCTCGTCCGCGTAGGCGAGCCGTTCGTCCAGTTCGCCAAGGGGCACCCACGCCACCTCGGTGACCTCCACGTCTTCGTCGGAAAGCTCGCCGCCCAGCGCTTCGAGGAGGAAGTGGTGGACGGTCTTGTGCACCCGGCGGTCCTCGGCGACGAACCAGTAGTCGATCGAGCCGAGGGGCTGGAGCACCCTGCTATCAATACCGGTCTCCTCGGCGACCTCGCGCACCGCGGTCTGTTCCGCGGTCTCGCCGGCCTCGATGTGACCCTTGGGCAGTGACCAGAGCAGCCTGCCACGCCGGTCCAGCCGCCCGATGATCGCGGCGGCCCGGCGCAGCGGATCCAGCACCAGCCCGCCCGCCGAGGTCTCGTCGACCGTCTTCAGGCGGCGGCCTCGGCGGCGGTTCCGGCGCCTCGGCTTGGGACCGCCGGAGCGACCGGACGAGTGGGGCATGTCCTGATGGTAGTGCCGACCAGCGATTACGGGGCGTGGCCGGCCCATTGCCAGTGGTGATCAACTCGGGTTGGGGATGACGGCTCGGGTCGGCCAGTACGCTGGCTCTTCGTGTCCGGAACGAACGTGTCCACCGACGTGGTGGAGCTGCTGAGCGCCTTCCCCGTGGCCGACGAACTGGCCGAGCGGTTCGCCGCCGCGGGCCACCGGCTGTACCTGGTCGGGGGCAGCGTGCGCGACGCGCTGCTCGGACGGCTGTCCGGCGACCTGGACTTCACCACCGACGCCCGCCCGCCCGCCGTGCAGAAGCTGCTGGCCGGCTGGGCGGACGCGATCTGGGACACCGGTATCGCGTTCGGCACGGTCGGCGCGGCCAAGCGCGGCCAGACGGTGGAGATCACCACCTTCCGGGCGGACGCGTACGACGGCGTGACCCGCAACCCCGAGGTGACCTTCGGCGACACCATCGAGGGCGACCTGGTGCGGCGCGACTTCACCGTCAACGCGATGGCGTTCGACCTGGTGGAGCGGGTGCTGGTGGACCCGACCGGCGGCCGGGCGGCGCTGGCCGCGAAGGTGCTGGACACGCCGGCGACGCCGCAGGAGTCGTTCTCCGACGACCCGCTGCGGATGCTGCGCGCGACCCGGTTCGTGTCCCAGCTGGGCTTCACGCCCGCGCCCCGGGTGGTCGAGGCGATGACCGCGATGGCCGGCGAGCTGGGCCGGATCACCCCCGAACGGGTGCAGGCCGAGCTGTCCAAGCTGCTCACCGGCGCGCACCCGCGGGCGGGCGTGGAGCTGATGGTGGCGACCGGGCTGGCGGACGTCGTGCTGCCCGAGCTGCCCGCGATGAAGCTGGAGATCGACGAGCACCACCAGCACAAGGACGTGTTCCACCACTCGCTGGTGGTGCTGGAGCAGGCGATCGACCTGGAGGAGGACGGCCCCGACCTGGTGCTGCGCATCGCCGCGCTGCTGCACGACATCGGCAAGCCGGACACCCGGCGGTTCGAGGAGGGCGGCGGCGTCTCGTTCCACCACCACGAGGTGGTCGGCGCGAAGATGGTCCGCAAGCGTTTGCGGGCGCTGCGGTACGCCAAGGACGTCATTGAGGACGTAGCGCAGCTGGTGTACCTCCACCTGCGGTTCCACGGCTACGGCTCGGGTGGGTGGACGGACTCGGCGGTGCGCCGGTACGTGACCGACGCCGGCCACCTGCTGCCGCGCCTGCACAAGCTGGTGCGGGCCGACTGCACCACCCGCAACCGGCGCAAGGCCAACGCGCTGCAGCGGACGTACGACGAGTTGGAGCGCCGGATCGACCGGATCGCCGCCGAGGAGGACCTGCGGCGGGTGCGGCCGGACCTGGACGGCAACGAGATCATGCGGCTGCTCGGCCTGCCGCCGGGCCCGCAGGTGGGCAGGGCGTGGAAGTTCCTGAAGGAGCTGCGGCTGGACCGCGGGCCGCTGGACCACGACGAGGCCGTGGCGGAGCTGTTCGCGTGGGCGCGGTCGGAGGGCATCGAACCGCCGGGATGACGCCGGGATGACGTCGGTATCACCCGCTTCCCGTTAGCCAAGTGACAGCCAGTTGCGAGACCATGACTGTGTGCGTCAGACGCACACTGGGGGTGGTGTCGCATGAACGCTTGGGGATTGTCCACCGAGGGGGGCACTCAGGCGCAGGGCCTGGCCGCGCTGTCGGATCACCAGCGGGCCGTGCTCCGGTGCTTGGCGAGGGGCTTGGCGGATCACGAGATCGCGCGCGTGCTGGCGGTCAGCCAGCGCCAGGTCGGTGTCGTGGTCAACGAGATCCTGCGCATCCTGAACCTGCGGGACCGGATCGCGGCGGTGGTCTTCGCGCACGAGACCGGGATCATCCGCCTCCCGGTGCCGGGGGGTGCTCTATTGGATTGACCCGGCTCCCGCCGGGTCGGGCGAGGTCGCCGGGGAAGTCGGTAGGTCGTGCCCGGTTCGCGGCGATCGAAGGGCGTGATCACGGCGAACCGGGCACGACCTACCGACGCGACCTCGCCGGGGGCGGGGGGCGGCGATTTCGGCGGGGGGAAAGTCGGTGATCTGAGCTGGGCGAGACTGCTTCGCCTCGGCGGGAGAGGAGTAGGTAGGCGGGTATGCCGATCAGGTAGGCGGTGGTGGCCGCGATGATCAGGCCGGGAGACCGGCCGTCCAGGGGGACCACGGCGGCGGCGGCCGAGACGGCGGCTACCTGGGTGGCGTTGAACAGGGTGTCGTAGAGGGCGAACACCCGGCCGCGCACCTCGTCGCCGATGTCGCTCTGCACGGCCGCGTCCACGCACAGCTTGACCACCTGGCCCGCGAACGTGAGGAAGAACGACGCGGCCAGGGTCGTCGGCAGCAGCATGGGCAGGCCGAGGCCGAGCTGGGTGGCGGCGGCCAGCCCCAGCGCCGCGCCCACCGTGCCCTTGCGGCCCAGCACGTCCACCAGCCGGTCGGTGACCAGGCCGGCGACCAGGATGCCCGCGCCGCCCGCGACGGCGACCTCGCCGAGGCCCGCCATGCCCGCCTTGAACGGGCCGACGTCGGTGAACGCGTTGCGCATCAGCAACAGCGTGAGCAGCAGCGACACCCCGAACGCGACCCGGTGCGCGAGCAGCGCCAGCAGCGCGGCGGCCACGCTCGGCGTCCGCCACGCGGCCCGCCCGCCGTCCAGCAGGCCCATCGCCACGGCGGTGACCGTGCGACTCGGCTCGTCCACCTGGTCCGGGCCGAGCCGGCCCTTGGCGAACCGGGACGCCAGGAACGCGGCCGTCAGCGACCCGACGACGGCGAACGCGGTGGTCCACGCCGAACCGCCGTCGCCCGCGCCGAGCAGCTGCCGCAGGCCCACCGCGCAGGCCGCGCCGAGCACGGAGGTGAGGGCGCCGGAGGTGGTGACGAAAGCGTTCGCCTCCACCAGGTGGTCTTGCTCGACCACGTGCGGCAGGGACGCGGACAGACCCGACCCCACGAACCGGCTCACGCCGGTGACGAACAGCGCAGCGGTGTAGAGCGGGACGCCGTCCAGCCCGAGCCCGACGGCCGACGCGGTGAGCAGGATGAACACGGCACGGGTGAGGTTCGCCACGACCAGGACCCGGCGGCGGTCCCACCGGTCCAGCAGGGCTCCGGCGAACGGCCCCACGACGGAGTACGGCAGCAGCAGCACGGCGAACCCGGCCGCGACGGCGAGCGGATCGGTGTGCCGCTCGGGGTTGAACAGCACCGCGCCGGCCAGACCGGCCTGGAACAACCCGTCGCCCCACTGGGCCGCCAGCCGGGTGGCGAACAGCCTGCGGAAGTCCGCGACCGCGAGGAGCTTCCGGACACCCAGGTGGTGCTTTGCCGTGGTCGTCCCGGCACTTGTCACCCGATGAGCCTATGCCTTCCCGACCAGGAAGGCCGGACCCGCAGCGGGTCCGGCCTCCCTGGGTCAGGCGCCCGGTCGCCTCTCGGCGGATTGCGCTACGCGGCTCCAGCCGGACGGTATTCCGCGAAGGCGGTTTGTGTTGGGCCCGGGGGACTCGATGGCGCCTGACGGTTCCTACAACGACAACGGTAACCCGGATGTGCCGCTCCCGGTGTGACGTGCGTCGTCTGGGATCATGGTGCGCGTGCGACCTGATGCCGAAGTCGAACCGGGTTCCCTGCTGGTCGCGGCACCGAGCCTGACCGACTCGAACTTCCGCCGCACGGTGGTCTACATCATCGACCACCGGGGCGAGGGCACCCTGGGCGTGGTGCTGAACCGCCCCAGCGAGGTCGCCGTGCACGACGTCCTGCCCGCCTGGGGCGCGCACGTGAGCCGGCCCAGGGCCGTCTACATCGGCGGCCCGGTGGAGCAGAAGACGGCGCTGTGCCTGGCCGCGCTGCGCACGGGCGAGGACCACCGGTCGATCGAGGGCGTGGTGAACGTGCACGGCCCGGTCGCCCTGATCGACCTGGACTCCGACCCGGAGGCGCTGATCCCGAAGGTGCGCGGCCTGCGGGTGTTCGCGGGGTACTCGGGGTGGGGCGAGGACCAGCTGTCCGGCGAGATCGAGCGCGGCGACTGGATCGTGGTGCCCGGCCTGCCCGACGACGTCCTCTCCCCGCCCAACGCCGACCTGTGGGGCCGGGTGCTGCGCCGCCAGGGCATGCCGACGGCGCTGCTGGCCACGTTCCCGATGGACGTGCGCCGCAACTGACGTGCGCCCCGGCCCGCCCGGGGTACCCGACGGTCCCGCCCGCGGTCGAGCACGAACCGACCCCGATCGGCCGCGAGGGCTTCGCCTCAGCCGCCGACGTAGGCCGCGAGGTGCTCGCCGGTCAGGGTGGAGCGGGTGGCGACGAGGTCGGCGGGCGTGCCCTCGAAGACGATCCGGCCGCCGTCGTGGCCGGCGCCGGGGCCGAGGTCGATGATCCAGTCGGCGTGCGCCATGACCGCCTGGTGGTGCTCGACGACGATGACCGACTTGCCCGAGTCGACCAGCCGGTCGAGCAGGCCGAGCAGCTGCTCGACGTCGGCCAGGTGCAGCCCGGTGGTCGGCTCGTCCAGGACGTAGACGCCGCCCTTCTCGGCCATGTGGGTGGCCAGCTTGAGCCGCTGCCGCTCGCCGCCGGACAGCGTGGTGAGCGGCTGGCCGAGGCTGAGGTAGCCGAGCCCGACGTCGGCGAGCCGGACGAGGACGGCGTGCGCGGCCGGCGTGCGGGCCTCGCCGGCGCCGAAGAACTTCTCGGCCTCGGTCACCGACATCGCCAGCACCTCGCTGATGTCCCGGCCGCCGAGGTGGTACTCCAGCACCGACGCCTGGAACCGCTTGCCCTCGCACTCCTCGCAGGTGGTCGCGACACCGGCCATCATCGCCAGGTCGGTGTAGACCACGCCGGCGCCGTTGCAGTTGGGGCAGGCGCCCTCGGAGTTGGCGCTGAACAGCGCCGGCTTCACGCCGTTGGCCTTGGCGAACGCCTTGCGGATCGGGTCGAGCAGCCCGGTGTAGGTCGCCGGGTTGCTCCGTCGCGAGCCGCGGATGGCGCCCTGGTCGATCGACACCACTCCCTCGCCGGCCGGCCCGGACAGCCGGGGCAGCGACCCGTGCACCAGCGAACTCTTGCCGGAGCCCGCCACACCGGTGACCACGCAGAGCACCCCGAGCGGGATGTCGACGTCCACGTCGCGCAGGTTGTGCGTCGCCGCGCCGCGGACCTCCAGCGTGCCGGTGGGCGTCCGCACCGCCTCCTTGAGCGAAGCCCGGTCGTCGAAGTGCCGGCCGGTGATGGTGCCGCTGGCCCGCAGCCCCTCGACGGTGCCCTCGAAGCAGACGGTGCCGCCCGCCGTACCGGCGCCGGGGCCGAGGTCGACGACGTGGTCGGCGATCACGATCGCCTCCGGCTTGTGCTCGACCACGAGGACCGTGTTCCCCTTGTCGCGCAGCCGCAGCAGCAGGTCGTTCATCCGCTGGATGTCGTGCGGGTGCAGGCCGATCGTGGGTTCGTCGAAGACGTAGGTGACGTCGGTGAGCGCGGAGCCGAGGTGGCGGATCATCTTGACGCGCTGCGCCTCGCCGCCCGACAGCGTGCCCGACGGCCGTTCGAGCGAGAGGTAGCCCAGCCCGATCTCCACGAACGAGTCGAGCGTGTGCCGCAGCGCCGCCAGCAGCGGCGCGACCGACGGCTCGTCCAGTTCGCGCACCCACGCGGCCAGGTCGCTGATCTGCATCGCACAGGCGTCGGCGATGCTGATCCCGGCGATCTTCGACGACCGGGCGCCCTCGCTGAGCCGGGTGCCGTCGCAGCCGGGGCAGGTGGTGAACGTCATCGCCCGGTCCACGAACGCCCGGATGTGCGGCTGCAGCGCCTCCTTGTCCTTGGCCAGGAACGACTTCTGGATCTTCGGGATCAGGCCCTCGTAGGTCAGGTTGACGTTGTCGACCTTGATCTTGGTCGGCTCCTTGTGCAGGAGGTCGTGAAGCTCCTTCTTGGTGAACCTGCGGATCGGCTTGTCCGGGTCGAAGAAACCGCAACCGCTGAAGATCCGGCCGTACCAGCCGTCGACGCTGTAGCCGGGGATCGTCAGCGCGCCCTCGTTGAGCGACTTGCTGTCGTCGTACAGCTCGGAGAGGTCGAAGTCGGTGACCGAGCCGCGGCCCTCGCAGCGCGGGCACATGCCGCCGGTGATGTTGAAGCTGCGCCGCTCCTTCACGGTCTTCCCGCCGCGTTCGAGCGTGACCGCACCCGCTCCGCTGATCGAGGCGACGTTGAAGGAGAACGCCTGGGGTGACCCGATGTGCGGCTGCCCGAGGCGGCTGAACAGGATGCGCAGCATCGCGTTGGCGTCGGTGGCGGTGCCGACCGTGGAGCGGGGGTCGGCGCCCAGCCGCTGCTGGTCGACGATGATCGCGGTGGTCAGCCCTTCGAGCACGTCGACCTCGGGCCGCGCCAGCGTCGGCATGAAGCCCTGCACGAAGGCGCTGTAGGTCTCGTTGATCATCCGCTGCGACTCCGCGGCGATCGTGCTGAACACCAGCGAGCTCTTGCCCGAGCCGGAGACCCCGGTGAACACCGTCAGCCGGCGCTTCGGGATCTCGATGCTGACGTCCTTGAGGTTGTTCACCCGCGCGCCGTGCACGCGGATCAGGTCGTGGCTGTCGGCCACGTGCGGCGCAGGCGACTGCGGGGCGGTCTTCGCGGCCTTGCTCATGGTGTCTCCATCTGTCGCGCGGGCCGCCTTCGCGGTCTCCGCCGCCGTCGCCTGGCTCGATCCGACCGGCTTCGAGCGGTCACGCTAGCTGCGGAACGGTGGGTGCGCGCTTCTCGATTCCTGACCCGTCCGGTCACCGGTTCCGCGGCGCGCGAGGGAGAGCCCGCCGTCGCGCGCGTCGCGTGGCGCAGACAGCCGCCGGGCGGCACGCCGACCAGGCCGGTGAAGTGGGTGCCGAAGGCGAGCGGCGACGAGCAGCCGGTCACGGTCCGGTCGTCGGAGTGACGCGGACTGACGCGGACCTGTCGCAGTCGTGTCGCGGTCGTGTCCCGGTCGCGGGAGGACCCCGGTGGGAGCCCTGCCTGGTCAGGCGCGCTGCAGGACCCCGCACGCGCCGGCGCAGGCGCAGCCACCGCAGCCCGAGGTCTCCGGCTCGGGCATCGCCTCGGCCGCGCGGTGGCCCAGCACGCCGCCGGCTGCCGCGATCGTCAGTGCGCCGACCAGCCCGATCAGCCCGACGACCAGCGCGGTGGCCGGGTTCAGGGCCACGGCCGCCGCCGTCACCAGGGCGACCGCCCCGGCGACCAGGTTGGGCACGCCGGCGATCCGGTTGGCGAGGCCGAACGCCTCGTCGTCACGGAGAGTGGCCTTCGTCCGCACCCCGAAGAACCGGTTGCGGTGGAGTCGGCCGCGCATTCCCAGGGTGCCGACGGTCCCGAAGGCGACGCCGACCAGGCCCAGCACCACGAGCAGCACGATGTTCACACCGTCGAGGGTAAGCGCGGGCCGCGGCCCGGGCCGAACCAGGTCCGCCGAACGGGGTCACCCGAAGGCACGCTTCCGCTGCGCCCGGAGTTCCGGGCAGGCTCGGCACAATGAGAGTTCGATCTTGTCTGACGGTGCTCGCCCTGGTCGCCACGACCGCCGCCACCGCTCAGCCGGCCACCGCCCAACCGGCCGCGTCACCGGCGGACGCGACGCAGGCCGAAGTCGGCAAAGCCCGCTACCTGGGCCAGGCGACCCTCCCCCACAAGTTCCAGTTCGAGGGCACCACCGTCGGCGGCCTGTCCGGCATCGACCGCGACCCCCGCACCGGCGACTACGTCCTGATCAGCGACGACCGCTCGAACACCAACCCGGTCCGCACGTACACCGCCAGGGCGACCGTCGACGCGTCCGGCATCCGCGACCTCGCCGTCACCGGGACCGACACCCTCCGCACGCCGGACGGCACGACCTACCCGGCCAACGCCGTCGACCCGGAGGACATCCGGGTCGACCCGCTGACCGGCGACCACTGGTGGAGCCAGGAGGGCAACCGCCCGTGGCGGCCGACCGATGCGGTGATCCAGCCGTCCATCCAGCGCGCCACCCGTGACGGGGCGTACAAGTCCACCCTGCCGCTGCCCGGCAACTACACGATCGCCGCCGAGACCGGCCCGCGCGGCAACCGCGCCCTGGAGGCCATCACGTTCGACGCCGGTGGCGCCCTGCTGACCAGCGTCGTCGAAGGACCCCTGCTGGAGGACGGCGAGGAGTCCACCGTCGACCGCGGTTCACCGGCCCGCATCACCGTGCAGACCCGCTTCGGCCACGTCCTCTCCCAGCACGTCTACCCGCTGGAACCGCTGTTCGCGAAGCCCGAACCCGGTCCGTGGGGCCCGGACACCGGGGTGCCCGCGATCCTCGCCGACCCGTTGCGCCCCGGCCGCTACCTGACCCTGGAGCGCTCCTGGGTGCCGGGCTCGGACTACAAGGTGCGCGTCTACGAGATCGACCTGTGGGGCACCACCGACGTGAAGGGCGTGCCCTCGCTCAAGGACCGCGCCGTCCAGCCGGTCCGCAAGCGCCTGGTCGCCGACCTGGACGACTTCCCGCTGCCGGTGATCGACAACGTCGAAGGCCTCACCTGGGGACCGCGCCTGCCGTCCGGCGAGCGCACCCTCGTGCTGGTCAGCGACGACAACTTCGCCGCCGAGGAGTTCACCCGCTTCATCGCCCTCGCGGTGCGCTGACGCCAAGTCGGGTGAGTCGTTCCGTGCCACACTCAAGGCGCAAGGGCTTCCTGTCGATCAAGGTTGGGTGGTGATGGCCATGAGCAGCACAGCACATCGTTACGAGGGCTACACCTTGGACGACTGGGAAGCCCTTGAGCCGCGAGAAGGACGTCGGATTGAACTTGCCAACGGCCGGTTCCGCGTGAGCGCGGCACCCGCTAAACCCCACCAACGCGTCGCGGACCGGATCTGTCGGTTGCTGGACGACGCGGTGGCTCCAGTCGGGTTGGAGGCGGTCAGCGCGACCGGTGTGCGCGTGGGTCAGCTGGGTTACATCCCGGACGTCGTGGTGTGCACCACCGATGACGCCACCAGCATCCCGTCCGACGACGTCCGGTTGGTGGTGGAGGTGCTCTCCCCGTCGACCGCCTCGATCGATCGGCTGGAGAAGCCCGCCGCCTACGCCGCGGTGGGTGTGCCGGTGTACTGGCTGGTGGAGCTGCCGAGGGACGGTCTCCCCGTGATCCGGTGCAGCGCGCTGGACGGGAACGCCTACACCGAGGTCGCGGTGGCGAGGTCGGGTGAGCCGGTGGAGGTCCAGGTGGTCGAAGGCGTGTCGGTGAAGCTGGACGTGGACGTGCTGTTCGCGCCCAGGCGCTGACCCGGCCCGTCACCGCGACGCCACCCACCCGTCATCCCGGTCTGCTGTGCTGGACCACATGTTGCGGACCGCGCTCGTCCCCGCCCTGCTCCTGGCCCTGCTCCCGGCGACCCAGGCCGGCGCGGGACCGGAGGTGCGGTTCGTGGCCGAGCACGTCCTCGCCCACGGCACCACGTTCGGGGGCACGCAGGTCGGCGGCCTGTCCGGGATCGACCGTGACCCGTGGACCGGCCAGTACGTCCTGATCAGCGACGACCGCGTCGCCGCCCGCTTCTACACGGCGAGGATCTCCGCCAAGGGCGTCCCGACGTTCACCGCCGTCCACGCCCTGCGCGACGAGGCGGGCGTCCAGTACCCGGCGAACACCGTCGACCCCGAGGACATCCGGGTCGACCCGCGCACCGGCCACTACGTCTGGAGCCAGGAGGGCGACCGGGGCGCGACGCTGGTCGACCCGTCGGTCCGGGAGGCCACCCGGACGGGGGCGTTCGTCCGCGAGTACGCGCTCGCCGACAACCTGCGGATGCGCCCCGACTCCGGTCCCCGCCGCAACGAGGCCCTGGAAGGCCTGGCCCTGGTCCGCGGCAGGACCGTCACCGCCGTCGAAGGCCCGCTCCTCCAGGACGGCCCGCCCGCCGACCACACCCGCGGCGCGGTCTCCCGGATCACCGTGCAGACGCCGGGCCGGGTCCTCGCCCAGTACGCCTACCGGCAGGAACCGGTGTTCGCCGAAGGAGGCGGCGGCACGGGTGTCGCGGCGATCCTGCCCGACGGCGACCGGCTGCTGGTCCTGGAACGGTCCTTCGTCCCGGGCGTGGGCAACAAGGTGCGGCTCTACGAGGCCACCGCGCACGGCGCGACGGACGTCAAGGACCGGTCGCTGGACGACGCCGAGCCGATGCGCAAGCGCCTGCTCGCCGACCTCGCCGACTTCCCGTTGAGCCGGGTCGACAACGTGGAGGGCATGGCGTGGGGCCCGAACCGCACGTTGTTGCTGGTCTCGGACGACAACTTCAGCGCGACCCAGGTCACCCAGTTCATCGTCCTCGCGGTCCGCTGATACCGTTGACGTCATGAGCACGGCCCGCCTGCTCCTTAGCTAGCCGCGCGGACCCACCAAGACAGGGTCGGCGCGGCAACCCCTCATGCCCATCCACGGGCTGGGGGGTTTCGTCATGTCAGGGGCCGGCAACCGAAGGGAAATCGTCAGATGAGCACCGACGCGGCGGCTGAGACGCCCGCCTTCCGCTACACCGCCGAGCTGGCGGGCGAGATCGAGCAGCGGTGGCAACGGGAGTGGGAGGAGCGCGGCACCTTCCACGCGCCCAACCCGGTCGGTCCGCTCGAGGGCGAGGTCCCCGCCGACAAGCTGTTCGTGCAGGACATGTTCCCCTACCCGTCGGGCTCCGGGCTGCACGTCGGCCACCCGCTGGGCTTCATCGGCACCGACGTGTTCGCCCGGTACCACCGGATGACCGGCCGCAACGTGCTGCACACCATGGGCTTCGACGCCTTCGGGCTGCCCGCCGAGCAGTACGCGGTGCAGACCGGCCGGCACCCGCGCGAGACCACCGAGGACAACATCCGGACCTACCTGCGGCAGATCCGCCGGGTCGGGCTGGGCCACGACGAGCGCCGCCGGATCTCCACCATCGACCCCGGCTACTACAAGTGGACGCAGTGGATCTTCCTGCAGATCTTCAACTCCTGGTACGACGAGGAGGCGGGCAGGGCGCGGCCGATCGCCGAGCTGGAGGCGCAGTTCGCGCGGGGCGAGCGGCGCACGCCGGACGGTCGCGCCTGGGGTGGGCTGAGCCGGGCGGAGCAGCAGAAGGTGCTGGGCCGGTACCGCCTGGCGTACCTGTCCGAGGCGCCGGTCAACTGGTGCCCCGGCCTGGGCACCGTGCTGGCGAACGAGGAGGTCACCGCCGACGGCCGCAGCGAGCGCGGCAACTTCCCGGTGTTCCGCCGGTCGCTGCGCCAGTGGATGATGCGGATCACCGCGTACTCCGACCGCCTGATCGACGACCTGGACCGGCTGGACTGGCCGGAGAAGGTCAAGGCGATGCAGCGCAACTGGATCGGCCGGTCGCACGGCGCGCGGGTGAGGTTCGCCGTGGGCGACCACGACATCGAGGTCTTCACCACCCGCCCGGACACCCTGTTCGGTGCGACCTACGTGGTGCTGGCGCCGGAGCACCCGCTGGTGGACGTGATCGCGACCCCCGAGCACGCGGACGCGATCGCCGCGTACCGCCGGGAGGTCTCCCGCAAGTCCGACCTGGACCGGCAGGAGAACAAGGAGAAGACCGGCGTCTTCACCGGGGCGCACGCGGTGAACCCGGTGAACGGCGAGGACATCCCGGTCTACGTCGCCGACTACGTGCTGATGGGCTACGGCACCGGCGCGATCATGGCGGTGCCCGGTCAGGACCAGCGGGACTGGGACTTCGCGAAGGCGTTCGACCTGCCGATCATCCGGACCGTGCAGCCGCCCGAGGACTTCGAGGGCGAGGCGTTCACCGGCACCGGCCCGGCGATCAACTCGCACCAGGACAACGGCATCAGCCTGGACGGCATGGACGTCGCCGAGGCCAAGAAGACGATCATCGCCTGGCTGGAGGAGCAGGGCCGCGGCGAGGGCACCGTGCAGTTCAAGCTGCGCGACTGGCTGTTCTCCCGCCAGCGGTACTGGGGTGAGCCGTTCCCGATCGTCTACGACGAGGACGGCACGCCGATCGCGGTGCCCGAGTCGATGCTGCCGATCGAGCTGCCCGACGTGGACGACTACTCGCCGCGCACCTTCGACGCGGAGGACGCGAACTCCGAGCCGTCCCCGCCGCTGTCCCGGGCCGCCGACTGGGTCGAGGTGGAGCTGGACCTGGGCGACGGCCCCCGGAAGTACCGCCGCGAGACCAACACCATGCCCAACTGGGCCGGTTCGTGCTGGTACCAGTTGCGGTACGTGGACCCGACGGAGACCGAGCGGTTCGTCAACGCCGAGAACGAGCGGTACTGGCTGGGGCCGCGCACCGGGGAGCACGGTGCGAACGACCCCGGCGGCGTCGACCTGTACATCGGCGGCGTCGAGCACGCCGTGCTGCACCTGCTGTACGCGCGGTTCTGGCAGAAGGTGCTGTTCGACCTGGGCCACGTGTCCGGCGACGAGCCGTACCGGCGGCTGTTCAACCAGGGCTACATCGAGGCGTACGCCTACCGGGACGGTCGCGGCACGCCGGTGCCCGCCGAGCAGGTGGAGGAGCGCGACGGCAGGTACTTCTTCGAGGGCGAGGAGGTCAAGCGCGAGTACGGCAAGATGGGCAAGAGCCTGAAGAACGTCGTCACGCCGGACGACATGTGCGACCGGTACGGCGCGGACACGTTCCGCCTGTACGAGATGTCGATGGGCCCGATGGACGTGTCCCGCCCGTGGGCGACCAAGGACGTCGTCGGCGCGCAACGGTTCCTGCAGCGCCTGTGGCGCAACCTGGTGGACGAGGAGACCGGCGCGCTGCGCGTGACGGACGAGGAGCCGACCGAGGAAGCGCTGCGGCTGCTGCACAAGACGATCGCCGGCGTGCACGACGACTACGGCAACCTGCGCTACAACACGGCGGGCGCGAAGCTGATCGAGCTGAACAACTTCGTCACCAAGCACTACCCCGGCGGCGCGCCCCGCGTGCTGGCCGAGCCGCTGGTGCTGCTGCTGGCCCCGCTGGCGCCGCACATCGCGGAGGAGCTGTGGTCGAAGCTGGGCAACGCCGAGTCGCTGGCGCACGGACCGTTCCCCCGGGCCGACGAGAAGTACCTGGTGGAGGACACCGTCGAGTACCCGATCCAGGTCAACGGCAAGGTGAAGGCCCGCGTGGTGGTGGCCGCCTCGGCGTCGCAGGACGAGGTGAAGGCGGCGGCGCTGGCCGACCCGAAGGTCGCCGAGCTGCTGACCGGCGAGCCGCGCAAGGTCATCGTGGTGCCCGGCCGGCTGGTGAACGTGGTGCTGTAGCGGACGTGGTGCGGCAGGCCCGGCGGTGGGGGGGGGGGGGGGCCGGGGGGGGGGGGGGGGGCCCCGCCGCCCCCCCCCCCCCCCCCCCCCCCCGGCCGGCGCCCCCCCCCCGGCCCCCGGGGGCGGGGGGCGCGCGGGGGCACAACGGGCGGGG
>NZ_JACHJN010000008.1 GCF_014203665.1 Saccharothrix tamanrassetensis | reverse complement strand
TCCTCGCGCGGAGCCGCCGCGCGCTGCCTTGCCGCGCGCCGCCCCCCCCCGCGCCCCCCCCCCCCGCGCCGCCCCCCCCGCCGCGCGCGCCACGGGCCGGGTCCCCCGACCGGGCCACTTCCGCGTGACGTCACCCGTTCCCGATCGGCGCCCGCCGGCGGTCAGGAATACCGTGGTGTCGCGTTCGTCGTGGTCGTCGAAGCCGTCACCGACGGGCACCGCCCGCACGGCCGGCTCCGACCCGGACCACGCCTCGCGGGTGGACCGGGGTCAGAAGTGGTCGGTCGCCGTCAACTCGTGCTCGAAGGAGTCCGCGCTCGCGACGAGCATGGTGAGCGGGCGTTCGAACTCCTCCTGGACGCTCAGGTCCTCCAGCGGCACGGCGTGCTTGAGCAGTGCGACGCCGTCCACCACCGCCGCGCCACCGACGAGTGACGAGCCGGCGAGCTCGAGCAGTCGTCCCGGGTCGATCGCGTCGACCCGGCCGACCGCCGAGGAGATCTCCAGCCACGCCCGGCCGTCCACGTCGGGCACGTGGTGCACCGCGACCTGCTGGGTGCGGCTGCCCTCCGTGTCGAGCCGGAAGCGCAGCCAGCTGTCGGTCTCCTCCAGCACCTCGTACCGTCGGCGAACGTAGTTGATCACATCGGTCCAGCTGGTCACCGTCATTGCCTCCCGCGTCCGGCCTTTCCCCACCGTAGTACCTGCGGGGGCGTCGGAACCCGCGCTACGCCCGGCGGCGTCGGACGTGGGGGGAGCCGAGGACGGGGCCGGCGGCGTCAGACGCCGAGGAACCCGAAGACGGCGGCACGCAGGTCGTCCCCCGCCAGCGCGCCGAGGTGGTCGCCGGGCACGTGCTGGAGCCGTGCGCCGGGAACCCGCGCGACGACCTGCTCGATGCCCCCGGCCATCGGGTCCTCCTGTCCGGCGACGAACAACGTCGGCACCTCGGGAGCGCGCGCGGCCGGGTCGAACGGCTCCCGCGCCAGCCCTTCGACGAGCCGCAGCAGCGATTCGGCGTCCTGCCCCTCGCCGGAGACCATGCCCGTGATGAAGCCGGTGAGCGGGTCCGCCGGCTGCGGTCCACCGCGGAGCGCGGCGCGGGCCGCGGCGAGGTCGACCGCGGCGAACGGTTCCACCGGGCTGAGCCCGCCGAGCACCAGCCGGCGCACCGCGACCGCGCGGGTGGCGGCGAGGTCCCAGGCGAGGCGGGCGCCGAGCGAGTAGCCGACCACGTCGACCTCGGCGGAGCCGATGCCCTCGGCCAGCCGCCGCAGCAGGTGCCCGGTGGTCACCTCGTCCGCCGAGTCCACGGCCGGGCCGCCCGCGTGCCCGGGCAGGTGCACCACGACCGTCTCCCGGCCCGCCGCGGCCAGCGGGCCGGCCCAGCGCTCGGCGGGCCAGTCGCCGGTGCCGCTGGCGGCGAACCCGTGGATGAGCACGACGGGCGGGCCGGTGACCTCGGAGGTGGGCTGGGTTCGGGTGACCGGCAGCGCGGCGACACTGATCATTCTACAAGTGTAGACCAAAAAACCGGGGCCGGTCCAGGAGTTCAGCCGGCGATCCGCTTCACGAGCCCCTCGATGTAGGCGCGGTAGCGGTCGACCAGCTCGCCGACCGGGTACATCAGGCTGGCCACGTTGGCGCCGATGGTGACGGAGATGATCTCGTCCGCGAGCACCCCGACGGCCGGCGCGTCGGGTGGCTCGCCGTTGTCCCAGGCGGCGGCGATCCGACCGGTCAGCTCCGCCCGCCAGGCCGTCAGCAGGTCGCGGTACTGCCGGGCGAGGTCGGGGTTGGCGACCGAGTGCTCCCACAGCACCAGCAGCACGCGGGCGGACGTGATCCGGTGCGCGTCCAGCGGCATGGCCGCCGCGACGAACCCGCGCAGCGCCTCCATCGGGCTCGACCGGGCGTCCAGTTCGGACATCTGCTGCGCGGTCTCCTGGAGGACGCTCTCGAACGTCGCCGCGATGATGCCGTCCTTGCTGGCGAAGTAGTGCTTGAGCGCGCCGTTGGCGAACCCGGCCGCGGCGACGATGCTGCGCATCGTGGCCGCCTCGAAGCCGCCCTCGGCGATCAGCTTCTTGGCGACCTCGACGATCTCCCGGCGCCGCTGATCGTGGTCGATGACCTTCGGCATGGCTACGTCCCGCGTGCGGCGGTCGTCACGCCGAGTCGCGAAGGCCGAGCCAGGTGGCTCGGCGTTCGGCCTGGCGTACCGGGTCGGCGACCGGCGCGGCGAGCAGCAGCCGCCGGGTGTACGGGTGCGTCGGCTCGTGCGCGACCGTGCGGGTGGGCCCGGACTCGACGATCTCGCCCTGGTACATGACCGAGACCCGGTGGCAGATGCGGCGCACGACGCCGAGGTCGTGCGAGACGAACAGGTACGCCACCCCGGTTTCCCGCTGCAGGTCGATGAACAGGTCCAGGATCGTCGCCTGGGTGGTGAGGTCGAGCGCGCTGACCGGCTCGTCGCAGACGATCAGCCGGGGCCGGCGGACGAGCGCCCGCGCGATGGCGATCCGCTGCCGCTGCCCGCCGGAGAACTCGCTCGGGTACCGGTGCACGGCGTCGGTGGGCAGCCGCACGCGGTCGAGCATCTCGGCGACCACCGCCCCCGCCTGCGCCCGCTTCGTCCCGGCCACCAGGAGCGGCTCGGCGAGGACCTCGCCCACGGTCATCGTGGGGTCGAGCGAGCCGTACGGGTCCTGGAAGACGACCTGGATGTCGTTGGCCAGCCGGCGGCGCGCGGCGCCACGCGCGTGCGTGATGTCCTCGCCGTCGAACGAGATCCGCCCGGACGTGACCGCGGCGAGGCCCAGCACGGCCTTGCCGAGCGTGGACTTGCCCGAGCCGCTCTCCCCGACCAGTCCGACGCACTCACCCCGGCCGACCGTGATCGAAACGCCTTTCAGCGCGCGCAACCGCAGCTTGCGGTGCAGCCGGTAGTCGACCACCAAGTCCTCCACCGCGAGCAGCGGCGCGGTGTCCTCGGGCGCGTTCATCGTGCGTCGTCCTCTCCGCCCACGTGCGCGGCGCTCCGGTCCAGGTCCGCGTCCAGGCGCGGATCCCGGTCCCATGCCTCGTCCAGTTCGTGCCGTCCCTCGGTGTCGTCCAGGGACGCGCTGATCAGCTCGGCCGTGTACGGGTCCTCGGGGTGCCGGAAGATCCGCTCCACCGGGCCCGTCTCGACGATCCGGCCGTCCTTCATCACCACGACCCGGTCGCAGATGTCCGCGACGACGCCGAAGTTGTGCGTGACGATCACCAGCGCCATGCCGTACTCCTGCTGCAGCTCCCGGAGCAGTTCGAGCACCTCCGCCTGCACCGTGACGTCGAGCGCGGTCGTCGGCTCGTCGGCGACCAGCAACGACGGCCGCCCGGCGACGGCACCGGCGATCAGCACGCGCTGGGCCATGCCGCCGGAGATCTGGTGCGGGTAGGACGCCAGCACGCGGTCGGGGTCGGTGATGCCCACGCGGACCAGGACCTCCCGCGCACGGGCGCGGGCCGCGGTCTTCGACAGGCCGTGCACGTGTCGCAGCGGCTCGACCAGTTGGCGCTCGACCGTGTAGCACGGGTCGAGGTTGCTCATCGGCTCCTGCGGCACGTAGCCGATCGACCGGCCGAGCAGCGTCGCGCGTTCGGCGGAGGGCAGGCGGCCGACCTCCCGGCCGTCGACCCAGATGCCGTCCGCGACCGCGGTGCCGCCCGACGGCAGCAGGTCGAGCACGGTGAAGATGGTCTGCGTCTTGCCGGAACCGGACTCCCCCACGATGCCGAGCACCTCGCCGGGGGCGGCGTCCAGGGACACCCCGCGGACGACCTCCTTGACCCCGGTCGGGGTCGCGTAGCCGACGCGCAGGTTCTCGATCCGCAGGGCGCAGTCCGCGGCCTGGTGCTCGTGCGTGCCGCTGGAGACCCGGTCGGGCAGGTCACCGGGCGCGGGGGCGGGGCCGGCGAGCGCCTGCCGCACCCGTAGCCGGGCCCGCCGGGCGGGCTGCTCCGTGCGGACGCTGATCAGGTCGGCCAGGGTCGACCCGATGAACGCCAGCGCGGCGATCGTGACGCCCAGCGCGATCGAGGGCCACAGCAGGATCAGCGGGTAGGTCAGCATGTTCTTGAAGCCGTCGTTCATCATCTGGCCCCAGCTCGGCGTGGACGCCGAGCCGATGCCCAGGAACTGGAGGCCTGCCTGCATGCCGATGGCGATACCGGCGGTCAGGGCCGTCTGCACGACGATCGGCGCGTACACCGCGCGCAGCATGTGCGTGCGCAGGATGCGCGGGTTGGTCACCCCGGCGACCCGGGCGGCGTCGATGTACGGCTCCCGGCGGACGGCCAGCGCCCGCGCCCGGGTGATCCGGTAGTAGCCGGGGGCGAGGAAGATGCCCAGCGCGACCATCAGGACCGCGAAGTCCTGGCCGGTGCCCGCGGCGACCACCAGCAGCACGATCATGCCCGGGACCGACTGGAGGGCATCGCTGATCCACGAGCACACGCGGTCCGTGACGCCACCGAAGTAGCCCGCGGCCACGCCCGCCGGCACACCCAGCAGGAGACCCGCGACGCACGTGATGACCGCGCCGAACAACGTGGTCCGGGCGCCGTAGAGCAGCCGGCTGAGGATGTCGCGCCCGGCCGAGTCACCGCCCAGCGGGTGCCCGTCGCCGGGGGTGGCGTGGGTCAGCTTGAAGTCGACCAGGTTGGGGTCGAACGGCGAGAGCCACGGTGCGAGGACCGCCGCGGCGACCACGACCATCAGCACGCCGAGGGCGACCACACCGAGCGGGCGGCGCAGGTAGCGCCGCCACAGCGAGATCCGCTTGACGGGTGCCAGGGTGGCGGGGAACGGAGCTGCGGTCATCGCTCGCGCACCTTCGGGTTGACCCACCCGAGCACGAGGTCGAGCAGGAAGTTGACGATGACGACGAACACCACGGTGACGGCGGTCAGGCCGAGCAGCACCGGGATGTCCCCGATCTGCGAGGCCGACTGGGTCAGGCTGCCGATGCCGGGCAGGTTGAACACGATCTCGACCACGATGGCGCCGCCGAGCAGCCCGACGAACAGCAGCGCGAGCACGGTCAGCGCGGCGGGCGAGGCGTTGCGCAGCACGTGCATGGTGACCCGCCGGCCGGAGAGCCCGCGGGCCCGCAGCGTGCGCACGAAGTCCTGGTTGGCGACCTGGAGGAAGCCGTTGCGCAGCTGCTCCCCGACCATGACGATCGCGCCGAGCGCCAGGGACACCGAGGGCAGCGTGATCGACCGGAGCCAGCCGCCGACGGACTGGTCCGGCGAGACGTACCCGATGGCCGGGAACCACCTCAGCTCGATGGCGAACCACATCACCAGCACCAGGCTGACCCAGAAGCCGGGGAGCGCGAACAGCACCACGGACGCGAGCTTGAGGCCGCGGTCGAGCATGCCGCCGGGCCGCAGGCCGCACGCGATGCCCACGGCCACGCCGATGACGGCGGAGAGCACGGTCGCGACGACCACGACCGACAGCGTGACCGGGACGCGCAGCGCCATCTGGTCGTTGACCGGCTGGAAGTTGCGCCACGAGGTGCCGAAGTCGCCCGTGGCGGCGTTGGAGAACCAGTTCCAGAACTGGACGAGCAGCGGCTGGTCGTAGCCGATCTTGGTGCGCAGGGCGGCCTGCTGGGCAGGCGTGGCGCTGTTGCCGAGCAACCCGGGGGTCGGATCCCCGACGGCCAGGTACGCGAGGAAGAACGTCCCACTCGTGACGACCACGAGCAGCAGGATCCCCGACAGCAGGCGTTTCGCGATGAAGGACAGCATTTCTCGGCTCCTCACCGGCGGGTCCGTCCGGTGTGGACGGACCCGCCGGAGCACGGGCGCGTCAGCCGCGCTGGATGAACCGCAGCGTCGGGAACATCATGCCGGTGATCGGCGTCACCGTGATCCCCTTGACGCTGAAGTAGTTGTTGTCTGCCTGGTACCAGACGCTCCACCAGGCCAGGTCGACCAGCTTCGTGTTGAGCTGCTTGAGCAGCTCCGTCTGCTGCGGGCCGGGCTCGGCCTTCTCGACCTGCTCGACCAGCGCCTTGACCTCCGGGAAGGCGTCGACCGACGGGTTCGGGTTGTACCACTGGGCGGTGGTGACCTGGTCGGACAGCGTGGCCATGTCGTTGCCGCTCATGGCGATCACCGCGAGGAACATCGGGTACGTCGGCGCGTTCTTCTGGTAGTCCGGCATGGCCATGTCCTGCCACTCCACCTTGATGCCCAGCTCGCCGAAGGTCTGGTTGGCGGCGGGCTGCCACGCCGCGAAGATCGGCGACATCGGCATCTTCACGGCGAAGCCGTCCGGGTAGCCGGCGTCCGCGAGCAGCTGCTTGGCCTTGGCCATGTCCGTCTTGTACTTGTCGTTCATCGACTTGTCGTAGACGCCGCTGTTGTCCGAGGGGAACAGCTGGTTGGTGACCGTGCCGGAGCCGTTGCCGACCGCCTTGAGGATGCCGGCCGCGTCGAAGGCGTAGCTGATCGCCTGCCGGACGCGCTGGTCACCGAGGGCCTTGACCTGGCTGCCGGTCCGGTCGGCGAACTGCACGCCGACCCAGGACGACGGCTTGGACGCGATGTTCCAGCCGTTCTCCTTGGCCTTCGGCAGGTTCGCCGCGTTGGCGAACTGGACGTTGAGCTGGCCGGACAGCATCGCGTTGAAGCTGGCCGTCTGGTCGGTGATCGGGAACAGCTTCACCGTCGGGAACGGGTAGGTGCCGCTGTCCCAGTGGCTCTGCTTCTTGGTGAAGACGTACTGCGACTGCGGCGCCGAGTTGGCCTTGTCGTAGGTGTACGGACCCGAGCCGACCGGGCCGTTGGCCAGCGCGCCCGCCTGGATGGCCGCGGGGGAGGCCATCCAGCTGCGGCCCAGGCCCATGAAGTAGAGCAGCGAGTCGTCCCGTTTGGACAGTTTGATCTCGACGGTGTCCGCGTCCTTGGCCTCGACGCCGGCGACGTTGAGGTAGGCCTGTCCGGAGCGGACACCGGCCTTCAGGTGCTGGAGGTTCGCGACGGCCGCGGCGGAGTCGAACTTCTGCCCGTCGTCGAACGTGACGTCCGTGCGCAGTTCCGCGGTCAGGGTCAGCCGGTCGGCGGACCACTCCCAGGACTTGGCCAGTGCGGGCACCGGCTTGCCGTCCTTGTCCAGCGCCACGAGCGGGTCGTAGACGGCCGACAGGTACGGGCCGTCGAAGCCGATGTCGGCGGCGGCCGGATCCCAGGAGGTCACGTCCAGGAACACCCCGGCCTTGAGCTCGCCCGTGTCCGCGGTGCCGGTGCTGCCGCCACCGCCGCCGCCTGAACTGGTGCATGCGGCGAGCGCGGCGGCCACTGCGGCCGCTGTCGCGACCAGTGCCGCTGTGCGTGTCCTCGTCATCGAGTCCTTCTCTCGGGTGATGGACTGCCGGCGGGGTCACGCGCCGCTACAGCGGCCTGGTCCTCGCCTGGAACTGGTGGATCAAGGGGTGAGACCTGGCTCACCACGATGCGGGATAGTCTACGTTCGTCGGCAAAAAAATCAACGGTTGACCGACTGGTATTCGACCCGGAAGTAACCGAACAGCAACAATTCGGAGTCCGCGGAATCGTATATGAAAAGCGTTCTAGATCAGATCGCGTCGGCGACCAGCACGCGCGGGCTGCCCGGCAGCGCGAGGACCTCGCGGGCCCGCCAGCCGGTGCCGTCCAGCCAGGACCGCACCTCTGCCTCGGGGTAGACCACCGTGCCGTCGATGACGAAGTACTCCCCCGCGTGCAGCGCGTCGATCCCGCGCTGGCGCTCGTCGTCGTCCAGGAAGAAGTCGAGCAGCAGGAGGGTCGCCCCGTCCTTGGCCGCCGCCCGGGCGTTCGCCAGGATGGTCCGGTTCTGCTCGGCGGTGAACCGGTGGATCACGTGGTTGACCATGACGATGTCGTGGTCACCGCCCGGTGCGGCCGTCTCGGTGTCGGCGGGTTCGACGGTCGCCCGGTCGGTGAGGCCCGCGGCGGCGAGCGCGTCGGTGATCCCCTGCGTCGCCATGGGCGCGAACACGAACCGGACCGCGAGGTCGGGGTTGGCCCGCAGCGCGCCGATGGCGAACTCCGGCGACAGCCCGCCCAGGTCCAGCATCGACCGGTACGGCGTGAAGTCGAAGCCGCGCGCCAGCATCGCGGCGTGCAGCGCGTTGTACCGCATCACGCCGGCCATGAACGTGGCCCACCGGGCGTCGTCCATTTGCAGGTCGCCCGGCTTGGTCGTGTCCACCGTGTTGTCGAATTGCAACCAATGGCCGTAGCTGATCTCGTTGAGGAAGGTCAGGAACGGCGCGAGGTCGGTCGCACCGCCGCCACCGAGGTACTCCGCCGCGTCCGGCGCCAGCGAGTACCGGCCGTCCTGCCGGTCGAGCAGGCCCTGGGCGTTCATCGCGTCGGCCAGGATGCGGGCCAGCTGCTCGCTCACGCCGGTGGTCCCGGCGAGTTCGGCCGCCGTGCGGGCACCGTCGGCGAGGGCGCGGAAGAGCCCGATCCGGGAGGCGGCGAACAACTGCTTGGCGCCCATGTAGCCGATCGCGATGTCGACGATGCGGTCGGGGGCTGGTCCGGTCATGACGGCTCCTCGGAGGAATGCGGGTCACCTCGGCGGTGCCCGGACGAGAGAGTGATAGTCTACGCACGTCGACTAAAAGCGCCAGTCCCCCGGCCGGGTTCCACCGATGTCGATTTCCTGTCGGGCCACCGCTCGCGGCCCATCTCCGCGGCCCCGCCGCGGCCACCCGGACGACCACCGGGGCGCACCACCGCACCGAAGCGTCCGACCGCCGGTTCCTCTTGTGGTCCAAGGGGATTATTTTCTACGCTTGTATACAGTAAACCCGACCGGGAACCCTGGCCCGTTGAGAGGAACCGACGATGACGTCTGCCCGCACCGTGTTGGTCACCGGAGGAGCCGGCGGCATCGGCCGCGCGGTCGCCACCGCGTTCCACACCCTCGGTGACAACGTTGTCCTCGCGGACGTCGACGGCGCCGAGGACGCGGCCGCCGCGCTGGGCGTGCGCGGGGTGGCCGTGGACATCACCGACGAGGAGTCGATCACCCGGGCGCTCGACGAGACCGGGCCGGTGGACGTGCTGGTCAACAACGCGGGCCTGCTGAGCGTCCACGGCCGCCTGCTGGAACTGCCCGCCGCGGACATGCTCCGCATCCTGCACACGAACGTCCACGGCACTTTCCTGATGACGCAACAGGTCGCGCGCCGGATGGTCGAGCGCGGAGCGGGCGGGGTGGTGGTCAACCTGTCGTCGATCGGCGGCCGGCAGCCGACTCCCGGCATGGGCGGCTACGAGAGCAGCAAGGCCGCGGTCGACGCGCTGACCCGGTGGGCGGCCATCGAGCTGGCCGAGCACGGCATCCGCGTGAACGCGGTGGCCCCCGGCCCGGTGCTCACCCCGATGCTGGCCGCCGGGATGCCGGAGGGCTCGCCCGCACGCGAGGCGTGGGTGGGCCGGATCCCGCTGCGGAAGCTGGCCGCGGTCGAGGACGTGGCGGCGGCGGTGGTCTTCCTGGCCGGCGACACCGCGGCCCACATCACCGGCACGAGCCTCCCGGTCGACGGCGGCCAGCTGCTCGGCTGACGAGCGGGGTCGGACCACCCGGTCCGGCCCACCGCCCCACCTCCGGCGGCACCGGCCCACCCCGTGGGCCGACCGTCCACTGAGGACAGCGCACCGGCGTCCACAGTGGCCCTTTCCCGTGCTCGACGGACACGAGCAACGGGGTCTCGACATTTTAGTCGACAGCCGTAGACTATCCCCGGGCGGCCGGATCGCGCCTCCCGCCACCGGAAGGAGCCCGATGACCGTCCCGACCTCCACCCGAGCGGCGGTGCTGACCGAGCACGGCGAACCGCTGCACCTCACCGAACTCCCGCTGCCCGCCGAGGTGGAACCCGGCGCGGCCCTGGTCCGCGTCTCCTGCGCCACGCTCTGCGGCACCGACGTGGAGATCTGGTCCGGCAAGATGAGCTTCCCCGGCATGCTGCCGATGGTGCTGGGCCACGAGATGGTCGGCGAGGTCGTCGCCGTCGGTCCGGGCACCCGGGACGCGCTCGGCCGCGACATCGCGGTCGGCGCGCGGATCGGCTGGTCGGAGTCGACCTGCGGCGAGTGCTACGGCTGCACCGTGCTGCGCGAGCCCGTCGCGTGCTCCCGGCGCGGCTACGGCTTCCTGCAGCGGTCCGACGTCCACCCCTTCGCGACCGCCGGCCTGTGCGAGTACGCCTACGTCGTGCCCCGCGCGGCGAAGCTGCTGCTGCCCGACGACCTCCCGGACACCTGGGCGGCCATGGCGGGCTGCGCGGCCAAGACCGTGCTCCGCGCGTTCGCCGGCGCGGGCGGGGTGACGCCGGGCTCGCGGGTCGTGGTCCAGGGTTCCGGCGCGCTCGGCCTGTTCGCCACCGCCGTCGCCCACATCTCCGGAGCCGGCAAGGTGATCACCGTCGGCGCCCCGGCGTCCCGGCTGACCTTGGCCGCCGAGTTCGGCGCCGACGCGACGGTCGACGTCTCGGCGGGCTCGGACGGCATCGTCGAACGGGTCCGCGAACTCACCGGCGGGCACGGCGGTGACCTGGTGATGGACTTCGCCGGCGCCCCTTCGGTCGGCCGGGAGGCCGTCGCGATGGCCGCGCAGCGCGGCCGGGTGGTGATCGTCGGCAGCACGGGCCCGGACTCCGCGCCGCTGCCGCTCGGCACCGTGATGGGCAAGGAGCTCACCGTCGTCGGCTCGCTCAACGGCGACATCGCCGACTACCACCGGGCGATCGAGTTCTTCGGCGCCTTCGCCGACCGGATGCCGTGGCAGGACCTGTTCGGCACACCGGTCGGGCTGTCGGCCGCGTCCGACCGGATCGAGGCGATGCACCGGCTCGACGAGGTCAAGGCCGTCATCGACCCCCGCCTTCCCTGACCAGTAGGAGACACCGTGTCCACCTTGCCCCGCCGCCGCATCGGCACGTCCGACCTGGACGTCTCGCTGCTGTCCCTCGGCTCCTGGCACACCTACGACCGGATGGACTTCGCCGACGCCGTCGCGATGGTCCGCGCGGCCGTGTCCGCCGGGGTCAACCTGTTCGACGTGGCCGTCTACGGCATGCCCGGCAAGCCGCCGGTCTTCACCGACGTGATCTGGGGCGCGATCATGCGCGCCGCCGGCATCCCGCGCGACGAGTACCTGGTGTCGGCGAAGCTGTGGCTCGAGGGCTTCGGCGACGAGGGGTTCCGCCCGCAGCTGGAGAACGCCTTCCTGCGCGGCGGGTTCGACGTCGCCGACCTGGTGGTCCTCGGCGACCTCCGGCGGGACGACATCGCGCTGGAGGACCTGGTCGACGACCTCGCCGGGCTGGCCCGCGACGGGCTGATCCGGGCGTGGGGCGTCAACAACTGGTCCGCGGGCAACATCCGCCGCCTCCGCGAGATCGCCGCCGAGCGCGGCGTCGACGGCCCGCAGATCGCCCAGCTGAAGTACAGCATCGGCCGCCGCTCCATCCCGGACGGCGAGCCGTTCGGCAGGCTGTTCGCCGAGGGGTTCACCATGCAGGCCTCCGACGTGCTCGAGGGCGGCATCCTCGCCGGGCGCACCGGCCAGACCCGCGAGATCGGCCGCGACCCCGGAGGCGTCCGGGAGGCGATCAAGCAGACCGCCCCCGGCGTCGTCGAGGTCGCGGAGAAGCTCGGCACGAGCGCGGCCCGGCTCGCCGTCGCCTTCACGCTGACCCACCCGGCCAACGTCACCACGCTGTTCGGCGCGAGCCGGCTCGAGCAGGTCGAGGACAACCTGGCCGCCGTCGACCTGGTCGAGCGGGTCGGCGCCGAGGAGCTGCGCGCGCTGGTCGAGCCGTTCTGGGTCGACCGGGACGCGGTCGACCCGGAGGGCCCGTGATCTCCCAACCCGTCAGCGAGGAGCCTGCCGTGGCGCATCCCCCCGTCCCGTTCGACCCCGAGATCGAGCCCGCGCTGGCGCAGATCGTGTCGCCGGACGCCCCGCCGTTCACGCCCGAGTCGATCCCGGCGATGCGGCAGGCCATGGCCGCGATGTTCCCGCCCGCCGCCGAAGTCGTCGGGGACGCGCCCGTGGACGTCGTCGAGCGGACGATCCCCGGACCCGACGGCGCACCGGACCTGGAGATCACGGTCCTGTCCCCGCGCGGCGCCCGGGGGCCCGTGCCCGCCCTGTACAACATCCACGGCGGCGGCATGATGATCGGCCACCGCAACATGGACGTCTCCCGGCTGCTCGCCCTGGTCCTGGAGCTGGGCGTGGTGGCGGTCAACGTCGAGTACCGGCTGGCCCCCGAGCACCCGCACCCCGCGCCGGTGGAGGACTGCTACGCCGGCCTGGTGTGGCTGGCCGGGCACGCCGACGAACTCGGCGTCGCCCCGGACCGGATCGTGGTCATGGGCGGCAGCGCCGGCGGCGGCCTGTCCGCCGGGGTGGCGCTGCTGGCCCGCGACCGGGGTGGCCCCGCGCTCGCCGGGCAGCTGCTGCTCTGCCCGATGATCGACGACACCAACACCACGGTCGCCAGCAGGCAGTACAGCGGCCTGGGCACCTGGACCCGGGAGTCGAACCTGGCGGGCTGGCGGTCGCTGCTCGGCGACGCCGTCGGGACCGACGCGGTGTCGCCGTACGCGGCACCCACCCGGGCCACCGACCTCTCCGGGCTGCCGCCCGCGTTCATCGAGGTGGGCAGCGCCGAGCCGTTCCGGGACGAGGACACCGAGTACGCGCTGCGGATCTGGGCCACCGGCGGCCAGGCCGAACTGCACGTGTGGAGCGGCGCCTTCCACGGGTTCGACATGTACGTGCCCGACTGGCACGTCAGCCGGACCGCGCTGGCGACGCGGAACTCGTGGCTGCGCCGGGTCCTGGGCCTGGGTGCGGAATGAGCACCGGACAGTACCGGCCCGTGCCGTACGACCCCGAGCTGGAACCGGGGCTCGCGGCGTTCCTGGACCTGGTGGAGCGGATCCCGCTGCGGGCGGACACCATCCTGGCCAACCGCGCCCACTTCGCGACCATCATCCCGCCGGTCGAGCAGATGGTGGGCGACCTGCCCGTCGAGGTGGAGGACCGCACGGTGCCCGGCCCGCCGGGCGCGCCGGACGTCGTGGTGACGGTCGTGCGCCCGCGCGGCGGGGTCACCGACGCGCCCGCGCTCTACAGCATCCACGGCGGCGGGATGGTGCTCGGCAACCGGTACTTCGGCCTCGCCGGGCTGGTGGAGGACGTGCTTCGGTTCGGCGCGGTCGGCGTGTCGGTCGAGTACCGGCTGGCCCCGGAGCACCCCGCGCCCGCGGCGGTCGAGGACTGCTACGCGGGCCTGGTGTGGCTCGCCGAGCACGCCGACGAACTCGGCGTCGACCGCGGTCGGATCGTGGTGACCGGCGCCAGCGCCGGCGGCGGCCTGTCCGCCGGCGTGGCGCTGCTGGCGCGGGACCGGGGCGGGCCGGAGATCGCCGGGCAGATGCTGATGTGCCCGATGCTCGACGACCGCAACGAGTCGGTGTCCACCCGGCAGTACGACGGGATCGGCGCCTGGGACCGCAACAACAACGACACCGCCTGGGACGCCATCCTGGGCCCGTTGCGGGGGACCGACGAGGTGTCGCCCTACCAGGTCCCGGCCCGGATGGCGGACCTGTCCGGGCTGCCTCCCGCGTACCTCGACGTCGGCGCGGCCGAGATCTTCCGGGACGAGACGACCGAGTACGCGCTGCGGATCTGGGCCACCGGCGGCCAGGCCGAACTGCACGTGTGGGCGGGCGGGTACCACGGTTTCGCGGGGTTCTCCCCCGACGCCGAGGTGTCCCGGGCCGCCGGCGAGGCCCGGTTGTCGTGGCTGCGGCGGATCCTGCGGGCCACGTGAGCCTGCGCCGGGTCGCCGTCGTCCTGGGGCTGCTGGAGACCTTCGGGCCGATCTCGATGGACCTCTACCTGCCCACCCTGCCGCGGCTCGCCGCCGACCTCGGCACCAGCGAGAGCCTGGCGCAGGCCACGATGTCGGCGTGCATGCTGGGGCTGGCGCTCGGTCAGCTGGTCGTGGGCCCGCTCAGCGACCGGTTCGGCCGGCGCCGCCCCCTGCTGGTCGGCGTGGGGCTGTTCGCGTTGCTGTCCCTGCTGTGCGCGGTGACGCCGTCCATCGAGCTGCTGCTGGCCGCCCGGTTCTTCCAGGGGCTGTGCGGGTCGGCCGGGATCGTCATCGCCCTGGCCGTGGCACGCGACCTGACCGACGGCGTCGAGCTGGTGAGGCTGCTGGCGATGCTGACCACGGTCGGTGCGCTCGCACCGATCGTGGCCCCGGTCGTCGGCGGGCAGCTGGCCCTGGTGATGGACTGGCGGGGCATCTTCGCCGTCCTGGCCGGGATCGGCGTGGCGCTGTTCGTGCTGGCCGCGACATCGCTGCCGGAGAGCCTGCCACCCGGATCCCGGCACGCCCGGGGCAGCGCGTACAACTTCGGCGCGGTGCTGCGGGACCGGCTGTTCCTGTGCTTCCTGCTCGTCGGCGCGTGCGGCGGTGCCGCCTTCTTCACCTACCTCGCGTCGATCAGCTTCGTGCTGCAGGACAGCTTCTCGCTGAGCCCGCAGCTGTTCAGCATCTGCTTCGCGGCCAACGCGGTCATGTCCGTGGTCGGCGCGCAGGTCAACCGGGTCGCGGTGCGCCGTGCGGGACCGGCGCGGATGTACGCCATCGGCACGACCACGACGGCGGTGGCGGCCATCGCGATGCTCGTCGCGGTGCTGCTCGACGCCGGCTTGGTCGCGATGCTCGTCCCGTTGGCGCTGGTGATGCTCGCGATCGGCTGCTCGCAGGCCAACGGGTCGGCACTCGCCCTCGCCGGCCACCGGGAACGCGCGGGAACGGCCGCAGCCCTGCTCGGCACGGCGTCGTTCGCCGTCGGCCCGTTGGTGGCGCCGCTGGTGTCGTTGAGCGGCACCAGCCCGCTGACCATGAGCCTCACCATGGCGGTGGCGTACGTCGGCGCGGCCGTGCTCGTGTGGCTGGCGGTGATCCCCCGGCTCCGCCGCCGTCCGGTGCACGCCGACCAGGCCGAAGTCGTGCCGCCCGGTCCGTTGTGACGTTCGAACGTCCGTCCTGACGAACGCCGTCGGCCCCGGGCGCTCCCGCTAGACGGTCCGCCGGTCCGCCGGGCGGGCCAGCGCGCGTCCGATGAGACGGGCGGCGTCGGCGAAGCGGTCGGGGTCGGGGCCGGAGTAGTTGAGGCGGATGAAGGGGCCGGAGGGCTCGGCGGGGAACCACTCGGTGCCGGGCGCGATCATCACACCGGCCGCTTCGCAGTCGCCGGCGAGCCGGTCGAGGTCGGTCGCGTCGGGCAGCCGGGCCCAGAGGTTCAGGCCGCCGGGCGGCACGTGCTCCAGGTGTGCCTGCGGGACGTGGTCGGCCAGGCTGTCGACGAGCAGGTCCCGCCGGGCCCGCAGCTGTTGGCGCAGGGTGCGCAGGTGGGTGCGCCAGCCGGGTTGGGTGACGACGTCGAGCGCGGCGGCCTGCAGCAGGCCGCTGACGTACATCGACTCCGCGCCCCGGTCGGCCAGGACGCGGTCGCGCGCGGGGCCGCGGGCGACGACGGCGGCGACCCGCACCGCCGGTGACACGCTCTTGGTCAGGGAGCGCAGGTAGACGACGTGGCCGGCGTCATCGAGCGCCGCCACCGGGCGCGCGGTGGTGTCGATCCCGAAGTCGTGGGCCCAGTCGTCTTCGACGAGGAAGGCGCCGTGGGCGCGGACGACGTCGAGGACCTGCTCGACCAGCCGAGGGGACCACTGCGCGCCGGTGGGGTTGGCGTAGTTCGGCTGCGCGTAGAACGCGCGTGCCCCGGTCTCCTCGAAGGCGCGCGCCAGTTCGTCCGGGTCCGGCCCGCCTGCTCCGCTGGGCACGGGGACGACCCGCACGCCGGCCTGCGCCGCGGCGAGGATGGCGCCCCAGTAGCTCGGCGACTCCACGAGCAGCGGCTGCCCGAACCCCACCAGGGAGCGGAACAGCGAGCTCAGGCCGCTCTGGCTGCCGGGCAGGACCACCACGTCGCGCGGTGCGGGCGGGGTGACACCCGCCGGGGTGGCCTCGGCGAGTTCGTTGGCGAACCACGCCCGCAGCTCCGGCAGCCCGGCGACGGCGGACCTGGTCAGCGCCGCGTCGCTGCGGGAGGCCCGGGCGAGCGCGGCGCGCACCAACCGCTCGGGGAGCAGTTCGCGGTCGGGGTAGCCGTCGTGCAGTCCGATCGCGTCGGGCGAGGTGGCGCGCAGCGGCATGGCCAGGGTGGGGATGCGGACCTGCGGGGAGCGCAACGCGCCGGTCTGCCAGCCGTAGTCGGGCGGGCGGACGGTCCGCACGGCGCGGACGAACGTTCCGACGCCGGGACGGGACTCGACGAGCCCGAGCGCGGCGAGCGCGTGCATCGCCTTCTGGACCGTGACCGGACCGGCTCCGTACTCCGCCATCAGCGCCCGGTTGGACGGCACCCGCGCGCCAGGCGGCGCCTGCGCGATCCACGCGCGCAGACCGGCCACGATACGGGCGGTGCTATCGTTGGACATGTCAGGAGACGATAGCGTTACTGGGCATTCGGTGGCGGTGCTATCGCCGTCGTGGGCGGGTCTGCGGTGGGGTCTGCTGGGGGTGGCGGCGTTCTCGTTCACCGTCCCCTTCACCCGCTTCGCCGTCGGGAGCCTGTCCCCGCTGTTCATCGGCGCGGGACGGGCGGTCGTCGCGGCGCTGCTCGCCGCCGCCGCGCTCGCCCTGACCAGGCAGCCCCTGCCGACCGGCCCGCAGTGGGGACGGCTGGCCGTGGTCGCCGGCGGGATCGTCGTCGGCTTCCCGCTCCTGACCTCCTACGCGCTCACGACCGCACCGGCCGGTCACAGCGCCGTGGTGATCGCGCTGCTCCCGGCGGCGACCGCGGTCATGGCGGTCGTCCGCGGCAAGGAGCGACCGCCCCCGTCGTTCTGGACGATGGCCGTGATCGGCGCTCTCGCCGCGGTGCTGTTCGCGTCCCTGCCGGGCGGCGGGTTCGGCGGGCTGCACTGGTCGGACCTGATGCTGTTCGGCGCGGTCGTCGCCGCGGCGGTCGGCTACGCGGAAGGAGGGCTGCTGGCCCGGGACCTCGGCTCCTGGCAGACGGTGTCCTGGGCGCTCGTGCTGGCCTCGCCCCTGATGGCGGTCCTGGCGGTCGTCTCGGCGGTGCGGCAGCCGCTGTCGGCGACACCGCCGCAGTGGGCGGCGTTCGCCTACCTGGCGGTGGTGAGCATGTTCCTCGGCTTCTTCGCCTGGTACCGCGGTCTGGCCGTCGGGCCGATGGCGCAGGTCAGCCAGGTGCAGCTGGTCCAGCCCGTGCTGAGCATCGCCTGGGCGGCGCTGCTGCTGGGCGAGGAGCTGACCTGGCCCACCGTCCTCGGCGGGGTGGCCGTCATCCTCTGCGCCGGCGTCGCCGTGCGCATCCGCCTCGATCGCAACACGTCGACCGCACCGCGGGGGTCACGGCGTTCGCGAGTCCCGACGCACGAAGGTGGTTGACCGCGCCCACTCGCGGGTATCTCGAACGTGCGTTCTAACGAAGGGAGACATCCGTGAACCGCACACCGGAGAAGGATCCGGAGGACTGGACGACCGGCGACGAGCCGATGACCGGGCCGCAGGAGTCCTACCTGCACACGCTGGCGCAGGAGGCGGGCGAGGAGGTGCCCGACAACCTGACCAAGGTGGAGGCCTCGCAGTTGATCGACCGCCTCCAGGAGCAAACCGGCCGGGGCCGCTGACCGCAAGCGACCTCGAACCCCGGCCGCCACTCCGGCCGCATCCTCGCCGCCCGCAAAGCCACCGTCACCTGACCACGGCTGCTTCCGGTCACCACCTGGTCACCACACACCCCGTACGTGGCCGAGGTGGTGGCTACACCAACCGGTCGTGGTGGGCTGCCGCTTCGGCGCGTACCGCGTCGAAGAACTCCTCGTCGGCTTCGTCGGCCTGCTCAGCGCCGTGCTCGTCCGCCTGCTCGTCGGCTTCCTCGCCGTCCCCGAAGTCATCGAGGTCCTCGCTGTCGAAGCCGGCGTGTTCCCGGTAGAGCAACCAGCAGCCGCGGATGCCGTCGAGCAGGTCCTCCAGGAGATCCCGGGCGGGCCGCATGGGGTCCAGCGGGGTGATCCGGGGCATCAGCTCGGCGAGCAGTTCCGCGTCCCCCGGTGCGAACCGCTCCGCCTTCGCGCGCGCCTGGGCGATCTCCTCTACCAGCCCGCCCGGATCGGCGAGCACGCCTTCGGCGGCCGTCATCGCCGCCGCCACCAGGTCCGTCACGACCTTCCTCGGCGACTCACCGGCCTGCAACCGCTCCAGCACGAGGGTCGGCGTCCGCACCGCGAGGGCCTCGATGTTGTCCGCCTCGATCACCACCATCTCCGGCCGGCACTCCGCCACCTCACCGGCGACCTCCGCCGCCGCCTGGAGCCAATGCGCGGCAGCGACCGCGGCAGCGGTCGGGTCGACCTCCTGCAGGAGCCCGGACGAACCCAACGGCCGCTCGCGCAGCAGGTCGTCCGCGGCAGCCACCTGCAGCGGTGACGCATCCGCGCGGGTCAGCTGCACAGCTTGTCGCGCACGGCCGGACAAGTCGCCCAACTCGGCCTGCTCGACCGCCGCCAGCTCCCGTCCCACCTCGTCGACCACACGATCGACCAACGCCGGGTCGTCGATGCGGTGGAGTGCGCGCCCGACGCGGTGCGCGGCCTCTTCCACCAGGACGTAAGACTCCTCCAGCAGCCCGCCCTCCGGGAGGTTGGGCTTGCTGATGGCCGGCAGCACGTCGGCGAACGCGTCGCGCTCTCCCTGACGCCGCCACCCCTCGCTGTTCGGCTCCATGCTGTCGGCCGCACTCGCCGGGTGCGTGTACGTCCGCCACGCCAGGCGCGACAACGTCGACAACGCCGCCACCAGCCGCATCACGTCGTCCTGGTCGACCGTCCGCCCCACCTCGGCGACCGTGCACGCCGATCGCCCGATCCCGGTCTCCCACACCGCGATCAGAGCACGGCCGGTCTCGTCGTAGGCGTAGAGCGTCATACCGCCATCCTGCCGGACGACGACGGATCCCGATGACCACAACGGTCACGCCACCGAGGAATTCCGGCCACCCGAAGGGATGGACAACGGTTCACGAGTGGATGGTCACCGGTGCGCGGGCGTGGGTTCCGGCAGGTGGGCGGGTAGACGCCTGCACGGCGCGGTCTTGCGCCTTCCACCAGAGAGGAGCGGTTGATGAAGAGGCAACGGATGACCAGTGCGGTCGTGGCTGTCGGCGCGGCCCTGGCGGTGATCGTCACGACCTCCGGGACGGCGTCCGCGGCCAAGGGCACCTTCGTCATCGGCGATACCGCGGTGTTGACCGACCCCCAGGACGAAACCTGCTACCCGATCGAAATCAAGAAGGGGAAAACCATTTACAACCGCACTGACCGATCCGCGAAGATGTACAAAGACCAGGATTGCACCACCTACGTCTTCGACATAGGCCGGAAGGGGAAGACCGGCCAATCTTCGATCGACGCGAAATGGAGCGTGAAGTTCAGGAAGTCCGGCTGACCGCCGGGTCGGCCCTGTCCCCGCAGGGGGTCGCGGAGGTCAGGGCCGACCCGCCACCGGATCAGAGCGGTTCGACGACGTAGGCGCCGTCCCGGGTGAACCCGGTGATCTCGGCCCCGCTCGACAGGTACGTGCCGAGGGACTCCCGCAGGCGCAGTCGCCACTCGTCGGCCGAGGCCGGGTCGGTCTTGCGCAGCCCCTCGATGTCGGCCGGCGTCGGCACCAGCGGGCCGTCGGCGGCGGCCGGGGGCGGCCGGCCGTCGCAGGCCGCCGCCACCTCCGGGGCGTTCAGGTCCCACCGCACCAGCAGCCGGTCGCTGGCCCCGGTGCCGTTGATGTCGTCCCCCATCTCGCCGTAGAAGTCGGGCAGGTACTGCACGGCGCGGGCGGCGAGCTTCGCCAGGTTGAAGTACGCGTTGCGGCGCACCAGCGGGTCGAAGGTCCAGGTGATGGTGTCCAGACCCCGCTCCAACGCCCACGCCCGCTGGTGCAGCTTGAGCGCGAATCCCACCGAACGGCCGCGCATCCCCTCGCTGACGCCGGTCACGTGGGAGTGCAGGGTCCGCCCGATCGGCGTGGCCAGGAAGCCGACCGTCGCGCCCACCAGGCGGTCGCCCAGGTAGGCGCCCACGACGTAGTTGCCCGCGTGGGCGAGGACGCGCATCAGCTCGTTGCTGACCGGCGGGTTGTTCGGGTCGGGCCGCCAGATGACCCGGAACAGGTCGTCCACCTCGCGGATCGAGTCCAGGTCGGGCAGTTCCCGGATCCGCACCGCCGACGCCGCCGCGGCGGCGGAGGCCGCGCGGACCGCGTCGTGGACGGTGTCAGGAATGGTCATTCGCGTGCCGCTTTCCGGTATGCCGGACCAGCCAGTCCACGGTCCGGCGGTGGTAGTCGAGTCGGTGCGACGGCTTGCCGTCGAGGATGAACAGGTGGCTCGCGCCGGGGTAGACGACCAGTTCGGCGGGCACGTCGTGGTCGAGCAGCGCGCCGAACCACTGCTCGGCCTGGCCGACCGGGCACCGCTCGTCCGCACCGCCGTGCAGCACCAGCGTGGGGCTGGTCACGGCGTCGACGTGGGTCAGCGGGGAGAGCGCGCGCCGGCGCTCCACCGGCCCGATCTCCTGCCTGCCGAGCAGCTCGCCCACGTCCGAAGTGCCGGAAATGCTGACCAGGTCGCTGACGACGCCACCGGCGACCACGGCCGCGAAGCGGTTCGTGCGGGTGGGCAGCCGGCACGACATGAAGCCGCCGTAGCTGTACCCGGTCAGCGCCAGCCGGTCGCGGTCGGCGATCCCCTCGGACACCAGGGCGTCCACGGGTTCGAGGAAGTCGTCCGCGTCCGCCTCGCCCCACCCGCCCAGAGCGGCACGGAGGAACTTCTCGCCGTACCCGTCGCTGCCGCGCGGGTTGAGCAGCAGCACCGTCCACCCTTGCGCCACAAGCACTTGGTGGTACAGGTGGATCGGATCGCGCACCGGGCTCCACGCGTTGTGCGGACCGCCGTGGACGTCGACCAGGAGCGGCGCGGGCACTGGGGCGTCCGGGTCGCGCAGCACCCAGCCGTGCACTTCCACACCGTCGGAGATGGTGAACGTGCGCGCTTCGGGCTTGGCGTGACGGACATCGGCGAAGTCCGCCGCGTACGACGTGACGACCGTCGGCTCACCGGTAACCGGGTCCAGGAAAGCGATCTCGCCGAATGCGTCCACAGTGGACAGAACGACGGCCGCCGCGTCCCGCGTCGTGGACAGCCCGGACACCAACCGGTCGCCGCCGATCAGCTTGCGGGTCGCGCCTTGGCCGTCGACCGCGTACAGGTGCGTGCACCCGTTGTCCCGTGCGCAGAACAGGAGCGTCGAACCCACCGCCTGCGGGAGTGCGCCGGGGTAGCCACCGCCCCCGGTCATGACGTTGCGATCCAGGTCCGCGGCCACGGGCTTGCCGCCCCGGACCATCCCCGCGTTGAACACGCCGTCCTCGGGCGTGCCCACCAGGATCAGCTCGTCGGTCCACGACACCGCGCCCACCACGCCGGCGCCGACCCGCTCGACCTCCGAGGTGGCCAGGTCCAGGACGTACGCGGGCGAGTCACCGGACTCGTCCGCGGCCAAGCCCAGGGCGTCGGCGAACGCCAGCCGCGTGCCGTCCGGGGACCACGCCGGCGAACCAGCGAACGCCGGACCCGACGTGACCCGGGTGACCGAGCGGTCGGCCAGGTCCAGCACGAACAGCTGCGAACCCGTGCCGCCCAACCGGCCCAGGCCGTCCAGCTTGTGCAGCCGCCGCGTCGTCGACACCGGCGCGCCGTCCGGGTTCCCGTCCACCAGCGCGGCGAACGCGATCCGCCCGCCGTCCGGGCTCCACACCGGCACGCCCGCGCCCAGCGGGAGGTCGGTCACCTGCTCCGGCTCGCCGCCGTCGACCGGCAGCAACCACACCTGGCCCGAGCGCAGGAACGCGATCGTCCGGCCGTCCGGCGAGAACCGGGGCGCGCTGTCGGCGCGGCCGCGGGTGAGCCGCCGCGTGGCACCGGAGCGGTCCACCCACCACAGCGACTGGACGTTCTCGTCGCCGTCGACCTCCTTGAGCGCGTAGGCGACGCGGCTGCCGTCCGGCGAGATCGACGGATCAGTGGGCAGCCGCAGCCGGGTGAGGTCTTCCACGACGTGCGCGCGCGTGGCGTCCGTCATCGCCCCTCCCCCTCGGTGCGGACCGCCGCCCGGCCGTTGAACAGGTACTCGGCGCGACCCTGCCCGTCCCGGCCGACCAGCGCGAGCACCTGGTGCCGGCCGTGCGCCTCCTCGACACCGATGATGGCGTCCTCGCGCAGCCGGACGAACTCGTCGCGGGTGGGCTTGAGCAGGATCTTGGCCTCGTCGGAGATCGGGGTCGTGTCCACCCAGCCGCGGCCGTCCTCGTCCACGCCGACCGTGAAGCCGACCAGGGGGGTGAGGTAGGTGCCGGTCACCAGGTCGGCGTCCAGCGGCTCCGGCTCGGCGGGCGGCGTGGGCAGCTCCGGGACGTCCGCGCCCGCGTGCTCGCGGAGCAGGTCCTCCACCAGGCCCCGGTAGATGCGCAGGCCGTCGAGGCTGTTGGTCAGCAGCGCCACCGCGAAGTCCGCCGCGCCGGAGATCCGGAGGAACGCCATCTGGCCGATGGTGCCGCCGTCGTGGCCGAAGACGTCGGCGCCGTGGTCGAACAGCTCCCAGCCCAGTCCCCAGCCACCGGCGAGCACGCCGATCGGGGGCACGTCGACCTGGTGCTCGCGCATGGCCTTCGCACTGGCCTCGCTCAGCAGCGGGGCACCGCCGCCGAGGTGCGCGTTCGCCCAGACGAGCAGGTCGCGGGCCCGCATGGCGAGCAGCGAACCGGCGGGGGCGGTGGACGGTTCGAGCGACCACACGGGTGCGGGCACGACCTCGCCGTCGCGGTCGACGTGCCCGACGGCGGCGCGGAACATGATCGCCTCGTCGGAGTTGGTGGCGACGTGCGCCAGGCCGAGGGGCTTGGCGATGTGGTCGTGGACCGCCGCACCGAACGTCTTGCCGCGCAGCACCTCCACCAGCCGGCCGAGCACCGTGTAGCCGGTGTTGCAGTAGGAGAACATCGCGCCCGGCTCGTGCACCTGCTGCGCGTCGGTGATGGTCCCGACGTACTTCTCCACCGCGTCGTCACCGCGGCCCGTGGGGTGGAACAGGTCGCCGTCGACACCCGAGGTGTGGTTGAGCAGGTGGCGCGGGGTGATCGCGGCGGTGGCCCTCGGGTCGGCCACCCGGAACTCGGGCAGGTAGGTGACGATCGGCTCGTCGATGTCGAGCAGGCCGTCGTCCACCAGCTGCATGACCAGCGTCGCGGTCCACACCTTGGTGATGGAGCCGATCTGGAACACCGCGTCGGTCGTGACCTCCACCCCGGTGTCCAGGCTCAGCACGCCGGCCGCGGCGTCCACGTACTCCCCGTCGACCAGCACCGCCGCCTGCGCACCCGGCACGCCGGACTCGGCCACCAGCTCGGCGAGTCTGCCGGGCAGCCAGGCGGCGATCTCTTCACTGCGTGACATGTGCTTCTCCCTCGGTGTGCGGTGCCGCGTCCGGGACCGACTGGACCAGCCGGACGGTGTAGGGGTGGGTGGGCGCGTCGAGCACGTCCGCGGTCGCGCCGTGCTCGACGATCCGGCCCCGGTGCATCACGACCATGCGGTCGGTGACCTGCCGTGCCACGGCCAGGTCGTGGGTGATGAACAGCAGTGCGATGCCCAGCTCGCGGTTGGCCTTCCGGAGCACTTCGAGCACCTGGGCCTGCACGGAGACGTCCAGTGCGGCCACCGGTTCGTCGCAGACCAGCAGCCGTGGTCGGACGGCGAGCGCCCGTGCGATGGCGACGCGCTGCCGCTGCCCGCCGGACAACGCCACCGGCCGCCGGCCGGCATACGAGGCCGGCAGGCCGACCAGGTCGAGCAGCGAGTCCACTTCGGACTCGACGTCGAGGTCTTCACCACGGCGGCGAAGGGATTCGGCGAGCGTGTACCCCACGGTGTGCGCCGGGTTGAGCGACGAGTACGGGTCCTGGAACACGCACTGCACGAGCCGGCGTGCGCGGGCCCGGTCGGCGGACCGGAGCCGCCGGTAGGACGTCACATCCAGGCCGCCCAGCGTGATCCGGCCCGAGGTCGGGTCGGTGAGGCCGAGCACGGCGCGGGCGAGGGTGGTCTTGCCCGACCCCGACTCGCCGACCACGGCCAGCGACTCGCCTTCGCCCACGTGCAGCGAGACCCCGGCCAGCGCGGTGTGCTCGGTGCGGCGCAGGCCGATCGACCGGTACACCTTCACCAGGTCCGCGACGTCCAGCAGCGTGGCGCGGGCGTCGCCGACGGGTTCCGCGTCGGGCTCGGCGAGCTCCGGCGGCGACAGGTCGATCCCGCCGTGCCGCCGGCACGCGGTGGCCCGGTCGCCGAGGTCGACGAGCGGGGGCGCGTGCTCGGTGCACGCGGGTTCGGCCCAGCCGCACCGGTCCGCGAACGGGCACCGGTCGACCACGTCGGCGGCGGCCGGGACGGAGCCCGGGATGCCCAGCAGCACGGGCTGCCGGTGGGTGACCGAGGGCACGGACCGCAGCAGCCCCGCCGTGTACGGGTGCGCGGGCGCGTCCAGGTCGGCGGACCGCGCGGACTCGACCAGCGCGCCCGCGTACATGACGAGCACCCGGTCGCACGCCTGGCGCGCCACCCGCAGGTCGTGCGTGATCAGGACCAGGCCCATCCGCCGCTCGGTCTGGATGCGGCGCAGCAGGGCCAGCACGTCGCGCTGGGTCGTCACGTCCAGCGCGGTGGTCGGCTCGTCCGCGATCAGCAGGCCGGGGTCCTTGGCCAGCGCCGCCGCCAGCGCGACCCGCTGCCGCATCCCGCCGGACAGCTGGAACGGGTACCGCCCCGCCACCGCCGGGTCGTCGATGCCGACCTCGGCGAGCCGCCGCGCCACCTCGACCCGGTCCGCCCGTCCGGGCAGGCTCTCCACGAGGTGCGTGCCGACCGTGGCGAGGGGGTTGAGCATGGTGAACGGGTCCTGCATCAGCAGCGCCACCCGGTGGCCGCGCACGCCGCGCAGGTCCTTGCGCCCCAGCAGCTCGGTGTCGTCCAGGCGGGCCGACCCGCCGGACCGCAGCTCCTGCGGGAGCAGCGACACCAGGGCGCGGGCGGTCAGCGACTTGCCCGAGCCGGACTCGCCGACCAGGCCCACCGTCTCGCCGGGCCCGACCCGGAACGACACCCCGCGGACCAGCACCCGCGACCGTCCATCGTGGACGGTGAGGTCACGCACGTCCAGCATCACGCCCCCTTGCGGACATCAGGTCGTAGAGGCGGTCGCCGAGCAGCGTCACGCTCGCGGCGACCACGGTGATGAGGACGGCGGGGCCGATCATGGCGGCCGGGTTGAGGTCGACCAGGCCCTTGTTCTCCGCCAGCATCCGGCCCCAGTCGGGCGCGCCGGTGCCGACGCCGAGCCCGAGGAACGCCAGCGCGGCCAGGCCGACCAGCGCCCCGACGAACGACAGCAGCAGGTTCGCCACCACGGTCGGCAGCACGTTGGGCAGCAGGTGCGCGAACAGGATCCGGCCGCGCCCCAGGCCCACCGTGCGCGCCGCCTCGACGTACGCGAGGTTGCGCTGCGCCAGCACGGCGCTGCGCACCATCCGGGTGTCGGCCGGCACGCTCAACGCGATCAGCACCCCGATCGCCAACGGGTAGCCGCCGCCGAACACCCCGACCACGACGATCGCGACCAGCAGCGGCGGGATGGCGTAGACCAGGTCGACCGCCCGCATGATCGCCGAGTCCACCCAGCCGCCCCGGTACCCGGCCAGCAGGCCGATCGCGGTGCTCAGCACGGCCACGCCGAGCGCCACCAGCGCCGGTCCCAGCAGCGCGGTGCGGGTTCCCGCGATCAGCCGGGACAGCACGTCGCGGCCCAGCTCGTCGGTGCCCAGCCAGTGCGCGGCGTCGGGCGGCATCGCGGTGCCGGCCAGGTCCTGCGCGCCGGGGTCGAAGGGCGCGATCCAGTCGCCCAGCAGGGCCGCGATCACCACCAGCCCCAAGGCGAACGCGGACAGTGCGCGCACGATCATCAGACACCTCCGGCGTGCCGGACCCGGGGGTCGAGCCCCAGGTAGCACAGGTCCACGATCAGGTTCACGCCGATGACCAGCGCGGCGGTGAGCAGCGCCAGGCCCTGCACCACGGGTATGTCCTTCGTGGACACCGACTCCACCAGCAGCGACCCCAGGCCGGGCAGCGCGAACGTCGACTCCACCAGCACCGCCCCGGTCAACGAGTACGCCAGCACCAGGCCGGCCGACGTGATCACCGGCAGGGCGGAGTTGCGCAGCGCGTACCGGCCCAGCACCACCCGCCGGGGCAGCCCGCGCGCCTCGGCGAAGGTGATGAAGTCCTTCGCCGTCACGTCCATCGTCGCCGCCCGCGTCTGCCTGGCCACGATCGCCACCCCGGCGACCGCCAGGGCGACCGCGGGCAGCGTCAGGTGGCTGATCCGGTCGGCGAACCCGCTGCCCGCGCCGAACACCGGGAACCAGCCCAGGCCGACGCCGAACACGCTCAGCAGCATCAGGCCCACCGCGAACGGCGGCGCGCTCACGCCCAGCAGCGCGGTCACCGTGACGCCCCGGTCCCACGCCGTGTCCCGCCGGATGCCCGCGGACAGCCCCGCGGGCACCGCCACCAGCAGCACCAGCACGAACGCGTACAGGCCCAGCCAGAGCGTCACGTCCAGCCGCTCGGCGAGGATGTCGACCACCTCGCGGCTGGACCGCACCGAACGGCCGAAGTCCAGTTCCAGCACCCCGGACAGCCAGTGCCAGTACCGCACCGGGAACGGGTCGTCGAGCCGGTGCTGGGCGCGCAGCGCGGCGATCAGCTCGGGCGTGGGCTGCCGCGCGCCCAACAGGGTCTGCTCGGGGCTGCCCGGGCTCGCCGCGAGCAGCGAGAACACCAGGAACGAGGTGACCAGCAGGGTGACCGCCGCCGCGAGGACCCGCTTGCCCAGGAACGCCAGGACGAACATGCCTACGCCGCCGCCTTCAGGGCGATCGCCCAGTTGAAGCCCGCCAGCCACGGCGTCGGGTCCGGGCTGAACACGCGCTCGGCGCGCAGGGCGTGCGCCGCGTCCTCCTCGAACAGCGGCACGTACGGCACCTCCTCGGCGTTGAGCCGCATGATCTCGGCGATCGGCGCGACGTCCTCGCCGAGCGAGCCGAGCTTCGCCTCCAGCTCCGGGTCGGCGAAGTTGGCCGTGTTGAAGCCGTTCGGCCCGGCGGAGGCCTGGCCGAACATCATGGGCAGCATCTCGCCGGGGTAGGGCGTGCCGCCGCCGGCGCGCATGATCTGGAGCTTCAGGTCCTTGTGCGCGTAGATGTTCGCCACCCACTGCTGGTCCGGCTGCGCCTTCGGCACGAGCGTGACGCCGATGGTCGACAGGTTGCGCGCCAGGTTCTCCAGCAGCAGCCGCGACCAGGGCTGGGTCGTCGGGTAGGGCACCTCGACGGTGAACCCGCCCGCGTACCGGGACTTCGCCAGCTCCTCCTTGGCCTTGCCCAGGTCGAACGGATAGGTCGGCAGCGACCCGATCACCTCGGCCGCCTTCTCCTTGCCCACCATCGTCTCCAGCTGGAGGGACGACACGGGGCTGGACGACAGCCGGGCCCGGCCGCCGAACAGCGGGTCCAGCAAACCCTGCCGGTCCACCGAGTGCGCGATGGCGCGGCGCACGTGCACGTCGTCGAACGGCGCGGTGGTGACGTCCATCGACAGGTAGTTCACGCTGATGGTGCGGGTGTAGTACATCGAGATCCCGGCCGTGCGCTCCCACTTGCGGATGTCCTGGAGCGGCACCCCGAACGTGCCGTCGACCTCGCCCGACATCATCGCGAGCCGGAGCGCCTCCGGGTCCGGGATCGGCTTGTAGGCGAGCTTCGCCACCTTCGGCCTGGTGTCCCAGTAGCCGTCGTGGCGCTCGAAGTCCACCCCGTCGGCGGGCGAGAACCGGGTCACCCGGTACGGGCCGGTGCCCATGCCCGGCTTCTCCGGCGAGCCGAGGCTCTTGCCGGCCGCCTCGGCGTACTCCTTCTGCTGCACGATCCACACCAGTGCGGGCACGTACTTGAACATGGGGTCCGGCGTGGTCAGCCGGACCGTGACCTCGTCGGGTCCGGTGGCCGCCACCTCCTTGAGCCTGGTGAGGTAGAGCTGCGTCTCGGCCGCCTCCGCCGGGTCCGCCTGGCGGCGCAGCGAGTGGGCCACGTCCTCGGCCGTCATCGGCTTGCCGTCCCAGAACGTCACGCCCTGGCGCAGCTTGTACACGTAGGTCAGCGGGTCCGGGTTGGTCCACGACGTGGCCAGCGCCGGCTGGAGCTCCCCGTCCGCGTCCATCCGGAGCAGCCCGTCGAACGCGGCGAAGATCGCCAGGTTCGACCGGGTGTCCAAGGCGTGCGCGATGTCGAGCGACCGGGGCGCGCCGGGCATCGCCCAGGTCAGCTCCGGGATGTCCGCGTCGCCCGCCACCCGCTTGCCGGTCGGTCCGGCCCCGGTGCCCACGCACCCGGCCAGCACGAGCGCCGCCGTTGCCGCCACTGCCGCGATCCTGGTCCGCCGCATCGCTGCCTCACCCGCCTTGTCGAGGAATTCCCACATGGTCGACCCGCCCGGCGGCCGGTCGCTTCGTCGCGCCCGACCAACCTGCGCCAGAGGGTTCGTCGGTCACGACGAAGCGCCGCGGGCCGGGCGGATCGTCCACTTGTGCCCTGGACCCCGGACGAATGGAGCGAGCATGGAGACCGCGCACGAGGTCGTCGACGAGATCCGGCGCCGGGCCGCGGAGGTCGGTGTCCGGGTGTGGCTGCACGCCGCGGACCTGGACGGACCGCGCCGGGTGGACGTCGACGGCGCGGAACCGGTGGTGTCGGCCTCGGTGTTCAAGGTGCCGGTGGCGGTGGAACTGGCCAGGCAGGGCGCGGCCGGGCTGGTCGACCTCGGGGAGCGCATCACCTACGTGCCCGGCACCGGCACCGACTCGCCGTACGGGCTGGCCACCTACCGGCACGAGGTCACCATCTCGTGGCACGACCTGGCCGTCCTGATGATCGGGATCAGCGACAACGTGGCCACGGACCTGGTGGTCGGCCGGATCGGGCTGCCCGCGGTGGCGCGGCTGCTGACCGGGTTGGGGTTCACCCGCACCGCGGTGCCCTACGACTGCGACGGCCTGTTCCGGACCGTGCGGGACGACCTGGGCGACGCGTTCACCGAGGACGCGTTCACCGCGCTGAGCCGGGAGGAGTACCTGCGGCTGCGCATCCTCCAGCCGGAGCACACCTGCCGGACCACGGCCGAGGAGACGACCCGGCTGCTGGGCATGGTGTGGCGGGACGAGGCCGCGCCCGCCGAGGCGTGCGCCGACGTGCGGAACTGGCTCGGTCTCCAGGTGTGGCCGCACCGGCTGCGGTCCGGGTTCCACGAGGACGGTGTGCGGGTGTCGGGCAAGACCGGCACGCTGCCGATGGTGCGCAACGAGGCCGGGGTGGTGGAGTTCCCGGACGGCGGGCGGTACGCGGTGGGCGTGTTCACGCAGGCCCACGACACCCGCGTGCAGGCGCCGGAACGGGACGCGTTCATCGGGTTCGCGGCGTCCCGGGCGATCGACTGGCTGCGCGCGTGAACCCGTTCGACGACGCGCTGCCCGCGATGCTCGCGGATGTGGAGCGCCTGGTGTGCAAGGAATCCCCATCGTCCGATGTGGACGCCGTGGCGGAAAGTGCCGACCTGGTGGCGGAGTTGGGGACCGCGCTGCTGGGTGTGGTCCCGGAACGCGTCGGCCCGCACGTGGTGTGGCGGCTGGGTGACGGACCGGCTCGGGTGCTGGTGCTGGGGCACCACGACACGGTGTGGCCGATCGGGTCGCTGCGCACGCACCCGTTCTCGGTGCGGGACGGGGTGTTGCGCGGTCCCGGCTGCTTCGACATGAAGGTCGGCGTGGTGATGGCGCTGCACGCCGTCGCCTCGCTGGCGGACCGGTCCGGGGTCACCGTGCTGGTGACCGGCGACGAGGAGCTGGGCTCGCCGTCGTCCCGCGGGCTGGTGGAGGCCGAGGCCGCCGGGTGTGCGGCGGCGCTGGTGCTGGAGGCGGCGGCCGGCTCGGCGCTGAAGGTGGCCCGCAAGGGTGTGTCGGCCTACGAGGTCCGGGCCGTGGGGCGGGCCGCGCACGCCGGGCTGGAACCCGAGCTGGGGGTCAACGCCGCGGTCGAGCTGGCGCACCAGGTCCTGGCGGTGGCGACGCTGAACGCCCCGGAGCGGGGCACGACGGTGACCCCGACCCTGCTGAACGCGGGCACCACCGGGAACACGGTGCCGGCCGCGGGTGGGTTCCAGGTGGACGTCCGGGTCACGTCGGTGGCCGAGCAGGAGCGGATCGACCGGCGGATGCGCGAGTTGGTCCCGGTGCTGCCGGGCTCCGCGCTGGAACTGCTGGGCGGGCCCAACCGGCCGCCGCTGCCCGAGTCGGCGTCCGCCGCGCTGTTCGCGCGTGCCAAGCGGTTGGGCGGAGAACTGGGGTTGGCGCCGATCACCGGCATCGCGGTCGGTGGCGCTTCGGACGGCAACTTCACCGCCGGAGTGGGCACGCCGACCCTCGACGGGCTCGGCGCCACCGGTGGCGGCGCGCACGCCGACCACGAGCACGTGCTCGTCGACGACATCCCCGGCCGCACCGCGTTGCTGGCCGCGCTGATCCGTGAACTGCTGGAGGAGGACGAGTGAAGCTGCGCGAGGTGGAGCTGCGCCGGATCCGGATGCCGCTGGTGTCCCCGTTCCGGACGTCGTTCGGCACGCAGACCGCGCGGGACGTCCTGCTGGTGCGGGCCGTGACCGACGAGGAGGAGGGCTGGGGCGAGTGCGTCGCGATGGCCGACCCGGTCTACTCGCCGGAGTACCTGGACGGCTGCGCGGACGTGCTGCGCCGGTTCTTCGTGCCGGCGCTCACCGCGCTGGACCGGCTCGACGCCACGTCCGTGGCCCCGGCGCTGCGGCGGTTCCACGGGCACCAGATGGCCAAGGGCGCGCTGGAGATGGCGGTGCTGGACGCCGAGCTGCGGGCTCGGGGCGTGCCGCTGGCGCGGGAGCTGGGCGCGGAGTCCGACTCGGTGCCGTGCGGGGTGTCGGTCGGGATCATGGACTCGATCGACGTGCTGCTGGACGCGGTCGGCGGGTACCTGGACGAGGGGTACCTGCGGATCAAGCTGAAGATCGAGCCCGGCTGGGACGTGGAGCCGGTGCGCGCGGTCCGGGAGCGGTTCGGGGACGACGTGCTGCTCCAGGTCGACGCGAACACCGCGTACACGCCGGCGGACACGCGGCACCTCGCCCGGCTCGACCCGTTCGACCTGCTGCTGATCGAGCAGCCGCTGGCCGAGGACGACGTCCTGGGGCACGCGGAGCTGGCCAAGGCCCTGGCGACGCCGGTGTGCCTGGACGAGTCGATCACCTCGGCCCGGACGGCGGCGGCCGCCATCACGCTGGGCGCGTGCTCGGTGGTCAACATCAAGCCCGGCCGGGTGGGCGGGTACCTGGAGGCCCGGCGCATCCACGACGTGTGCGTGGCGCACGGGGTGCCGGTGTGGTGCGGCGGGATGCTGGAGACCGGTCTCGGGCGGGCGGCGAACATCGCGCTGGCGGCCCTGCCGGGCTGCACGCTGCCCGGTGACACCTCCGCCTCGGACCGCTACTACCGGACCGACATCACCGAGCCGTTCGTGCTGGAGGGCGGTCACCTGCGGGTGCCCACCGGGCCGGGTCTCGGCGTGCGGCCGATCCCGGAGCTGCTGGAGGAGGTCACCGCGTCGAGCGAGTGGTTGTCGTGACCGACGAACCGGGCGCACACTCCCGTCGTGTCCGACGAACGGGGGCCGATGTGATGAGCACACGTCCGCGCGCCGGCCTCGGCCGGGTCCTGGAGGACCTGGGCACGACCCTGCTCGACCTCGCGTACGGCGACCCGGACGGCGTGGACCACATCGACGGCGTCGTCATCCACGATCCGCTGGACGAGCCCGTGCTGCCACCGCGCGCGCTGGTGCTCGGGGTGGGGATCGAAGGGGTGCCCGCGATCTCCGGCGCCCTGCGGCGGCTGGGTGGTTCGACCGCCGCGGCCCTGGTGGTGCGGTCGCCGGTGCCCGTCTCGGAGGAGCTGGCCGCCTCCGTCCGGGAGTCGGGGGTGGCGCTGCTGGGGCTGACGCGGGGCGCGTCCTGGGCCCAGCTCGCGGCGTTGCTGCGGTCGCTGCTCGCCGACGGCGACGTGGGCGCGGACGGGTCGGAGGCGGTCGGCGGTCCGGCGTCCGGGGACCTGTTCGCGCTGGCCAACGCGGTGGCGGCACTGCTGGACGCGCCGGTGACGATCGAGGACCGCAGTTCCCGGGTGCTGGCCTTCTCCGGGCGCCAGGAGGAGGCCGACCCGTCGCGGGTGGAGACGATCCTGGGGCGGCAGGTGCCCGACCGGTACACCCGGTCGATGGAGGAGATGGGGGTGTTCCGCGAGCTGTACCGCGGGGACCGGCCGGTGTACGTCGATCCGCTGGCGGCCGGCCTGGACGACCTGGTGATGCCCAGGGTGGCGATCGCCGTCCGGGCCGGTGACGAGGTGCTGGGGTCGATCTGGGCGGCCGTGCGGGCACCCCTGAACCCCGAGCGGACCAGGGCGTTCCAGGACGCGGCGAAGCTGGTCGCGCTGCACATGATGCGGCTGCGGGCCGGGGCGGACGTGCAGCGGCGGCTGCGCGCGGACCTGGTCGGGCAGGCGCTGGAGGCCGGGCCCGCGGCCGCCGAGGCGGTGCGGCGGCTGGGGCTGGTGGGGCGGACCGCCGTGGTACTGGCCATGTCGCCCGCCGATCCGAGCGACCCCAGCGTGGACGAGCACACCCGGCTGGTGGGCGAGCAGAAGCGGGTGTCCGACGCGTTCGCCATGCACCTGGGCGCGGTCTACCCCCGGTCGGCGGTCGCCCTGCTCGGCGACGTGGCCTACGCGATCGTGCCCGTTCCGGACGTGGCCGATGCGATCCGGGTGGCCTGCGACTTCGTGGAACGCGTCGGGGTACGGGTGCGGGCCCGGATCGGCGTCGGGTGCGTGGCGCTGGACGTGGCCGGCTTGCGCCGGTCCCGGACCGCCGCCGACCGGGCGTTGCGGGTGCTGCGGTCCGGGGCCGGTGCCCGGCGGGTGGCGCAGCTGGCCGACGTGGAGGTGGAGGTGCTGCTGCTGGAACTGCGCGACCTGATGGCGGCGCAGGGTGATCCGCCGGCCGGGCCCATCGCGCGGTTGGCCGCCTACGACGCCACGCACGGCGGGAACCTGGTCCAGACGCTGCGGGCCTGGCTGGACGCGTTCGGCGACGTAGCGGCGGCCTCGGCCGCGATGTACGTGCACCAGAACACGTTCCGGTACCGGTTGCGGCGGCTGTCGGAGGTGGGCGGGCTCGACCTGACCGACCCCGATGCCCGGTTCGCCGCGATGCTGCACCTGCGGCTGATGCCCGGGTGAGCTGCGGCATCCCGGTGGTGAACACGGTGACCGTGACACCCACGGCGGCGAGCCGGCACGTCACGGCGCATCAGCGGAGCATCACCCGCGTCCCGGTGCCGGCGATCGACGCCTGCCTCGCGATGACGTCCTCGTCCGCGGTCATCCGACCAGGTCGGCGAGGCCGCGTCACCGCCCGGGGGCTGTTCGGCCGGCGGCGGACCGGCCCCGACCGCCGCCGACCGACGCCGCCGACCGCGCGGGCTAGCCGCAGACCGCACCGCGCGAAGCCGACCCGACGAGCTTGGCGTACTTGGCCAGCACGCCGCGCCGGTAGCGGGCGGGCAGCGGCGCCCAACCCTCGCGGCGGGCGGCCAGCTCGGCGGCGTCCACGCCGACGTCCAACGTGCCGTTGGCCACGTCGAGGGTGATCGGGTCGCCGTCGCGGACGAACGCGATCGGCCCGCCGTCCGCCGCTTCCGGCGCGACGTGGCCGACGCACAGGCCGGTCGTGCCGCCGGAGAACCGGCCGTCGGTGAGCAGCAGGACGTCCTTGCCCAGCCCCGCGCCCTTGATCGCCGCGGTGATGGCGAGCATCTCGCGCATCCCCGGCCCGCCCTTGGGGCCCTCGTAGCGGATGACCACGACGTCGCCCGCGGTGATCGTGCCGTCCTCCAGCGCGTCCATCGCGGCGCGTTCGCGGTCGAACACCCTGGCGGTACCGGTGAACACGTCGGAGTCGAACCCGGCGGACTTCACGACGGCGCCGTCCGGTGCCAGGGATCCGCGCAGGATCGTGATGCCGCCGGTCCGGTGGATCGGCGTGGCCATCGCGCGCAGCACCGTGCCGTCGGGGTCCGGCGGCGCGATGTCGGCCAGGTTCTCGGCGACCGTGCGCCCGGTGACGGTCAGGCAGTCGCCGTGCAGCAGGCCCGCGTCCAGCAGCGCCTTCATCACCACGGGCACCCCTCCGATGCGGTCGACGTCGGTCATCACGTGCCGCCCGAACGGCTTCACGTCCGCCAGGTGCGGCACCTCGGCACCGATCCGCGTGAAGTCGTCCAGGCTCAGGTCCACCTCCGCCTCGTGCGCGATGGCGAGCAGGTGCAGCACCGCGTTGGTGGAACCGCCGAACGCCATCACCACGGCGATCGCGTTCTCGAACGCCTCGCGGGTCATGATCTGCCGAGCGGTGATCCCCTTGCGCAGCATCTCCACCACGGCCTGGCCGGACCGCCGGGCGAACCCGTCGCGCCGCCGGTCCGTCGCGGGCGGTGCCGCGCTGCCGGGCAGCGACATCCCCAGCGCCTCGGCCGCGCTCGCCATGGTGTTCGCGGTGTACATCCCGCCGCACGCGCCCTCGCCGGGGCAGATGGCGCGCTCGATCAGGTCGACGTCGGCGCGGCTCATCAGCCCCCTGGCGCAGGCGCCGACCGCCTCGAAGGCGTCGATGATCGTGACCTCGCGCTCGCTGCCGTCCGACAGCCTGACCCGGCCGGGCAGGATCGAGCCCGCGTAGAGGAACACGCTCGCCAGGTCGAGCCGGGCCGCCGCCATCAGCATCCCGGGCAGCGACTTGTCGCAGCCCGCCAGCAGCACCGAGCCGTCGAGCCGCTCCGCCTGCATGACGGTCTCCACGCTGTCCGCGATCACCTCGCGCGACACCAGGGAGAAGTGCATGCCCACGTGGCCCATCGAGATGCCGTCCGACACGGAGATCGTGCCGAACTCCAGCGGGTAGCCGCCCGCGGCGTGCACGCCGTCCTTGCTCGCCTTGGCGAGCCGGTCCAACGACAGGTTGCACGGCGTGATCTCGTTCCACGACGACGCGACGCCGATCTGGGGCTTCTCCCAGTCGTCGTCACCCATGCCCACCGCCCGGAGCATCCCGCGCGCGGCGGCGCGCTCCAGGCCGTCGGTGACATCACGACTGCGCGGCTTGACGTCCGGGGAATCGTTCATGGACGAAACCTAACGTCCGACCAGCCCGACCGCTGCCCCGGGCGTGTCCGGCAGGCTCGCCCGGGGCCGTAGGGCGCACATCAGAAGCCCTCGGCTTAACGTGGCGCGTCCGCGGAGGGGTGGGCTGACGTCCGTGGGCCTGCCTGACCACGGCAGGCCCACGGCGCGCTACCGCGACATGCGGTTCCGGCCGGTGACGCTCAGGCCTTGCGTTCAGTCCCTCGCGTTCAGTCCGTTGTGCTCAGTCCGTTGTGCTCAGTCCGTTGTGCTCAGTCCGTTGTGCTCAGTCCTCGGGCTTTCCGTCGGGCTCACTCGCGCTCGAACACCTTGCGCCCGGCGAACCACGTCTCGGTCACCTCGGTGGCGTGCAGCTCCGCGGTCGCGCTCTCGAACGGATTGCGGTCGAGCACGATGAAGTCGGCCGACTTGCCCGGCGTCAGCGACCCGGTGACGTCGTCGACCCCCATCGCGCGGGCCCCCGAGAGGGTGAACGCCTCGACCGCCTCGGCGAGCGTGATGGCCTGCTCGGGCCACAGCGCGCCCGCGTGGGCGCCCGCCGGGTCCTGCCGGGTCACCAGGCCCTGGATGCCCTCCCAGGCGTTCGGCGACTCGCTGACCGGCCAGTCCGACCCGCCCGCGACCAGGGCACCGCTGTCCAGCAGCGCGCGGTTGGGCTGCATGCGGGCCGCGCGCTCGGCGGGCAGCACGTTCGCGATGGCCGTGGGGATCACGCCGGGCACCCACAGGAACGGCGAGATGTCCGCGGCGACGCCCAGCGCGCCGAACCGCGCGAGGTCGTCGGGGTGCACGAACTGCCCGTGCGCCACCTGGAACCGGGTGTCGGTGTAGCCCTCGCCGCGCAGCTTCTCCACCGCGTCCAGCGTGGCGCGCACCGAGGCGTCGCCGGTGCAGTGGATCTTGGCGGACAGCCCGGCCCGGGCGGCGGCGCGCAGCCAGCCCTCCAGCTCGGCGGGCGGCATGGTCGGCGCGCCGTGGAAGCAGTCGCCGTGCACCTCGTCGGGCAGGTAGGGCTCCAGGAACGCCGCCGTGCGGGTCGGCGGGACGCCGTCGAGGAAGATCTTCACGAAGTCCGGCCGGTGGTGCTCGCTGCGGTAGCGCTCACCGACCTCCATCAGCGCCGACCCGATCGGGTCGTAGCCGAAGATCGGGTCGTTGACCAGCAGCGACGTCACCACCCAGGCGTCCAGCCGGCCGGCGTCGTCGAGCGACTTGAGCGCGTTGAGGATGTCGACCGACACCCCGGCGTCCTGGAACGCGGTGATGCCGTAGGAGTGCAGGATGCCGATCGCGTGCTGCGACGCGCGCGCGTGCTGCTCCTCGGTCAGCGTGCCGGTCTTCCGCACCGCCCGCTCGACCTGCACGCCCGCGGCCTCCAGCAGCACCCCGCAAGGGCTACCGGTGACCGGGTCGCGGACGATCACGCCGCCCGCCGGGTCCGGGGTCGACGCGGTGACCCCGGCCAGTTCCAGCGCCCGGCTGCTCACCCACCGGTTGTGCCTGCTGTCGTCGGAGAGCATGACCGGCCGGCCACCCGCCGCCGCGTCGAGCGCGCGTCGGGCGGACTCGTGCGACAGCCTCTCCACCAGCGTCGACGCCCAGGCGCCGCCGACCACCCACTCGTCCGGGCCGAGGTCGCGCGACCGGTGCCGGACCGCGTCCAGGATCGCCTCGAAGTCCAGGTCGCCGCCGAAGGTGAGCTCGAACAGCTCGGCCCGCCCGGCCAGCGCGTGGTGGTTGTGCACGTCGACCAGCCCGGGCATGACGAACGCGCCGCCCAGGTCGCGGACCTCGGTGTCCGGCCCGGGCTCGACCTCGTCGAGCGAGACCACCCGGCCGCCCTCGACGGCCAGCGAGGTGGCCCGGGGACGCGCGCGGTCGACGGTGTAGACGGTTGCGTTGGTGAGGATCAGATCGGCTGCCAAGGTGCGGTCACTCCCCGGTCAGGCCGCGGACGGCACCACGCGCGGCAGCACCCGGCAGCCGTCGATGCACGCCGAAGGCGGGATGGCGGAGTTCGGACCCGCCGCGCCCGGCGAGCGACCACTGGGCACCCGGACTGGACATGCGGCTCCTCACTCCCTGACCCGGGCAGTCTTGGCGTGCCCGAGCCCCGGCGGAACCCGCTCGCGGGTGGCCATGCGGCACCGGACAAGAAGGATGCGCTGACGGCCAAGCCGGCGCCCGACGGAGCACCCGCGACGGCGTGCACCGGTTGCGCACGCCTTCAGCGCGACCGCCGTCGGGTGATCACGGTGTGCGCGACGACCAGCACCGCGAAGAACGGCAGGCCCACCATCCAGGCGGTGTCCAGCCCGTCGATGAACGCCGTGGACACCAAGACGGCGAGCAGGAACAGCGCGGCGAGCCCGGACGTGACCGGCGCACCCCACAGCCGGACCGGTGACCGCCGGGTCGCGGCGCGGCGGAACGCCCAGTGCGTCGACAGGATCAGGATCCACACCAGCAGCGCGCCGAACACCGAGATGCCGAACAGGGCCAGGTAGGCGCTGTCGGTGACGGCGGACAGGGCGATGGCTAGGCCGGGCCCCGACGCGGACAGCGCGAGGGCGTTGCGCGGCACACCGGTCCGGCTCACCCGACCGGCCCACGCGGGCGCGTACCTGTCGGCTGCCAGCGAGTGCAGCATCCGCGTCGTCAGGTACAGGTTGGTGTTGGCACTGGACAACGCCGCGGTGAGCACGACGAAGTTGACGATCGTGGCGGCGGCCGGGATGCCCGCGCCCTCGACCACGCGGACGAACGGACTGGCGTCGACGGCCCCGCCCTGGGCGGTCGCGGTCCAGGGTGCCACGGCGACCACGACGGCTATCGCGAGGACGTAGAACAACACGAGTCGGAGCACCATGCGGCGCGCGGCGCGCGGGATGTCGCGTTCGGGGCGTTCCGACTCGGCGGCGGTGACCGCGACGACCTCGGTGCCGATGTAGCTGAACAACACGAACACCATGGCGAGGAACAGCCCCTCCAGGCCGTTGGGCAGGAACCCGCCGTGGGCGGTGAGGTTGGCCAGGCCGGTCGCCGGCGACCTGGGCAGGCCCACCGTGATCAGCACCAGGCCCAGCCCGATGAAGACCGCGATGGCGACCACCTTGATCATCGCGAGCCAGTACTCCACCGTGCCGAAGAACCGCACCGCCAACGCGTTCGTGCCGAGCGCCAGCACGGCGAAGGTGACCACGAGCGGCCACAGGGGCAGCTGCGGCCACCAGAACCGGACGTACAGCCCCGCCGCGACGATCTCTCCGCCGACCGCGATGGCCTGGATGGTCCAGTAGGTCCAGCGCTGCACGAAACCGGCCAGCGGCCCGAGGTACCGGTGTGCGATGGCGCCGAACGACCCGGCTTCCGGGTGCACCACGACCATCTCGGCCAGCGCCCAGGCGATGACGAACGCGACGAGGGCGCACAACGCGTACGCGAGGACCGTCGCGGGCCCGGCGTGGGAGATGGCGAGCGCCGAACCGAGGAACAGCCCCGTCCCGATGGCGCCGCCGAGACCGATCATGCCCAACTGCCGCCCGGTGAGCGCGCGCCGCAGACCGCCGGTGCCGGTGGTGCCCGACGGGTCCGCCACGGTGACCCTCCAGCCGATTCGCCGGGGCTGAACGCGTTCCAGCGAGTGTTGTGACCGGCGTGGCACGGTGTCAACCGACGAAGGGCTGCCCCACCGGCACACCCCCGCACCCACCCGGACGAACGCTGGTGAGGCGGTTTGTCGGTGGGCGCAGGTAGCTTGTTCGCCGTGGACGCTCGTGAACGGATCCAGGAACTCGCCGACCAGGTCGTGGTGCTGCGTGACGCCTACTACCGGGGTTCGCCGTCGGTGGCGGACGCCGAGTACGACGCGATCGAGGACGAGCTGCGGGGGCTGATCGAGGCACACCCGGAGCTGGCGCCCGACCCGAACCCCCTGGAGCAGGTGGGCGCGCCGGCGGTGCTGCACGCCCCGGTCCGGCACTCGCGTCCGATGCTGTCGCTGGAGAAGGCGACCCGGCCCGAGCAGGTCGCCGCGTTCTTCGACCGCTTCCCCGGCCAGCCGGTGGTGGTCATGCCGAAGCTGGACGGCCTGTCGCTGGCCCTGGTCTACGAGGACGGGCGGCTGGCCCGGGCGGTCACCCGCGGTGACGGCACGACCGGGGACGACGTGACCTTCCTGGTCCGGGCGCTGACCGACGGGATTCCCGACCGGGTCGACGCGCCGGGCCCGGTCGAGGTCCGGGGCGAGGCGGTGATGCTGCGCTCCACGTTCGCCGCCTACAACACCGCGCACCCGGACAAGCCGCTGATCAACCCGCGCAACGCCGCCGCCGGCACCCTGCGGGCGAAGGACCCGGCCACGGTCGCCGGGCGCCGCCTGCGGTTCTTCGCCTTCGACCTGGACACCAGCGCGGACACCGCGGCGGCCGACCTGGAGCACGGCCTGCGCACGCTCGGGTTCGACGTCGCCGAGATGCGGCACTGCGACGACGCCGAGGCGGCCCAGGCGGTGATCGGCGGGATCGAGCGGCAGCGCAACGACCTGGACTACGACCTGGACGGCGCCGTGCTGCGGCTGGCCGACCGCAACGCCTACGCGGCCGCCGGCACGCGGTCGAGTTCGCCGCGGGGCGCGTTGGCGTTCAAGTTCGCCGCCGAGGAGAAGACCACGGTGCTGTCCGATGTGGTCTGGGACGTCGGCAAGACCGGCAAGATCGCCCCGGTCGCCCACCTGGAGCCGGTCTTCGTGGGCGGCACGACGGTGACCCGGGCGACGCTGGCCAACCAGGAGGTCATTCGCGCGCGGGGCATCCGCATCGGCGACACGGTGCTGGTCCGCCGCGCCGGCGACGTGATCCCGTTCGTCGCGGGCGTGCTGGACGAGTCCAAGCGCACGGGCGCGGAGCGGGAGATCGAGCCGCCCACCGCGTGCCCCTCGTGCGGGCACCCGCTGACCGAACAGGGCAACAGCCGCGAACTGTTCTGCACCAACGTCGCCTGCCCCGCGCAGACCGTGCGGCGGCTGATCCACTGGGCGTCGCGGGCGGCGGCGGACATCGAGGCGGTCGGTCCGGTGTGGATCGAGCGGCTCGCCGAGGCGGGCGTCCTGGAACACCCGTCGGACTTCTACACCCTGACCAAGGAGCGGTTGCTGGAGTTCGACCGCATCGGCGAGACCTCGGCCACCCGCATGATCGAGTCCATCGCCACCAGCCGCGCCGTGGGCCTGCGCCGGGCGCTGATCGGGCTGGCGATCCCGATGGCCTCGGAGGGCACCGCCACCCGGCTGTGCCGCGCGGGGTTCGGCTCGCTGGAGGAGGTCGCCGACGCGGGCGAGGAACGACTCGTCGCCGTGGAGGACATCGGGCCGAAGGTCGCCGCCTCGCTGACCGAGCACCTCGCCCGGCTGCGGCCCGAGCTGGAACGGCTGCGGCAGCACGGAGTTTCCCTGGACGTGCGCGAGGAGGACCTGCCGCCCGTGGTCGCGTCCGACGCCCCGCTGGCCGACAAGACGGTGGTGATCACCGGCGCGATCAGCGACCCGCGCTCCGGTGAGAAGGTCCCCCGCCCCACCTTCCAGCGACTGTGCGAGAAGGCCGGCGCGACCACCGCGTCCTCGGTCTCGGCGAGCACCGACTACCTGATCACCGGTGCCGACGTCGGCGCGAGCAAGACCGCCAAAGCCGAGAAGCTCGGCGTCCAGGTCGTCGACCAGGGCGAGATCTGGCAGCAGCTGATCGCAGCCGGCATCGTCTAGCCACCGCCCGGTCGTCCGCGCAACGCTCCAGTGGTCGGGCAGCGGGCTTCGGAGCCACGCGGGCGGGTACCGCTCCTACCCGCTTTCCCTCGCGCCGACCCCGGGCCGGCGTGGTGCCGCCGTGGCGAGGTCCTCGACCAGCGCGGTGACCGTGTGCCGGATGCGTCCGTGGACGTCGGAGCCGGTGTCGGCGGTGAGCACGACGTGGTGGAGCACGCCGACGAGCGCGAGGGCCAGCGCCTCGGGGTCGGCGGCCGCGGTGACCCGGCCGAGCCGTTGCTCGGCCGCGAGGTAGCCGGCGACCGCGTTCTCGATCGCGTCGAGACCGGCCGTCTTCTCGCCGAGCACGGCGCGGACACGCCCCACCAGTTCCGGCCGTGAGACGAGGAGCCTGGCCAACGCCAGGACGGTCACCGGCGGGGTCGAGAGCACGGCGTCGCACAGGTTCCCGACGACGCTCCCGGTGCCGGCCCGCTCCGGCAGAGCCGCGGCTCCGGCGCACACCACGAAGGCGCGGTCGACGGCGTACGCGGCCAGGAAGGCGTCGAAATCGGCGAAGTGCGAGTACAGCAGCCCGGTCGCGACGCCGATCTCGCCCGTGACGGCCCGACCGCTCAGCCTGCCCGGCCCATCGCGGACGATCACGCGTTCGGCGGCGGCGAACAGCTGCTGCCGGATCTCCGGGATGGCGACACCTCTGGGCACCCCCTCAGTCTAAGTGCCCGGCCGACCTTGCGCCCGGAATGAGCATGTGTTCATACTGGGTTTGAGCACATGCTCATACTTGTTCGGACCCGGGGAGCGGCAGTGACGGATGGTGTCGGGGGCAGCGGTGCGCGGGCAGGACGGGTGGTCGTCTCGGGCGCCGGGATCGCGGGTTTGGCCACCGCGCTGCGACTGCACCAGGCGGGGTGGGAAGTGCTCGTGGTCGAACGTGCCCCGGCCCGCCGCAGCGGCGGCTACCTGGTGAACCTGCCCGGACAGGGCTACGACGCCGCGGAACGCCTCGGTGTGCTGCCCGGGCTGGCACGTCGACGCCTCGGTGCGTTCACGACGATCCTGGTCAAGTCCGACGGTCGGCAGAAGTTCGTGGTGCCGGCCGCGTTCGCGCAAGCCGCGCTGGGCGCACGGGTGATCACCCTGTTCAGGGGCGATCTGGAGGCCGCGCTGTACGAGGCGGTGCGCGATGTCGTCGAGATCCGCTTCGGCACCACGGTGCGGACCGTCACCCAGGACCGTGCCGGAGTCCGGGTCGTGCTGAGCGACGGCACGTCCGAGCGCGCCGAACTCCTCGTCGGCGCCGACGGTCTGCACTCCGGCGTCCGCCGGGTCGTGTTCGGTCCCGAGACCGACTTCCGGGTGGACCTGCAGCACCTGGTGGGGGCGTTCCCACTCGACCGGGTTCCGGAAGACGTGCCGGAGGCGGCCGGGACCACGTTCATCGGCGTACGGCGCACGGCGGCGGTGATCAACCTGGGACCAGGGCGGTCCTCGGCGTTCTTCACCTACCGCCACGCTGATCCGGCGGCCGAGCTGGCGCGAGGACCGGTGCGGAGCCTCACCGCGGCGTTCGGGGACCTCGGCGGAGGCGTGCCCGACGCGCTTCGCCAACTGGGAGCCGACCCGTCCGGTGCCTACTTCGATTCCGTGAGCCAGGTCGTGATGGAGCGGTGGAGCCGAGGGCGGGTCGTGCTGCTCGGCGACGCGGCCTGGTGCGTCACGCTGTTCGCCGGCTACGGCGCGGCCCTCGCCCTCGCCGGGGCCGACCGGCTGGGTGCCGCGCTGGCGGAGCACGGTAGCGATGTCCCCGCGGCGTTGGCCCACTGGGAGGCTCACCTTCGTCCCGAGATCCGCAAGCGGCAAGCATTGGCCCGCAAGGGGATCAGCCAGTTCGCCCCGCCCAGCGAGGCACACGTGCGGGCACGCGACCTGATGATGCGGGCAATCCAGCTGCCGGGGATCCGCAGCCTGGTCCGGCGTTCCATCGAGCGGGCGAGCCGGTAGGCCACAGCGGCCCTGAGGTCATCGCGAATCTCCGGTGCGGTGGACAGGCGACCCGCCGTCGCAGGTTCACCGCACCGGTCGAACCGAGCCGCCGCGGTGTCCGGTTGACTTGGCGCGCTCAACCAGGGCTTCGAGGAGGCGCGCGTGGAACGGCCCCAACACAGGAGACCATTAGTCGCGGTGGCGATGATCGGGGTGGCGTTGGCCGCCGTGGCGGGGCTCGCGGCATTGGCCGTGTGGCTGCTACCCGCGGAGTCGGCGGTGCCGGATGATCACTCGACCGAGCGCCCGGCCCCGACCGACAAGCTGCTCGACGTCGAGATCCCACCGTCCTCCTACGACGTCGCCGCCTCCTCCTGGCAGCCATACGGTCCTCTCTACGAGGCCGCCAACGACCTGTACACGCGCCACGGCGTGACCCACGCCCACGTATACGGACAGTCCACCGGCCGCCTCGTCTACCGCATCGACCTGGACGAGTTCAGCGGCACCCGTGCCGAACTGACCGCACGGCTGTCCGCCGATGCCGTGGGCTACTCCGACGCACAGGCGCGCCACTCCGACGTCGCCCTGGTGGTCAACCGGACACCGCTGCCGGTCCGCCGCGTCACGCCCGATGACGGACGCGGCGCCCACTACACCTGGCAGTTCGACGCCACGCTGCTCCGCCCCGGCCAGAACACCGTCGAGTTCGTGGTCGACGCCTCGGCGGAGTTCCCCAACGGCCTGTGCGTCTACGGCGACGCCATCGCCCCCGGACACACCGACGAACGAATCAAGCTGCGCACCGGGTAGCAGAACCGGGGCACGGCCGGCAGCGGCGCACCCAACCGATGTTTTGGTCACCCGATCAGTGACTGATTCGGACAGGCGACAGCCGAGCTCACCCAATGTGCGCGATCGTCCATCCGGTGGAGTTTCGTCACAGGTGCTCCCGCTACCGTCTGGTGCTGCCGCCGCAACCGGACACGGATTCAGAAAGGCCCCTCATGCTGACCACAGCAGCGGCGATGCTCTTAGCCGTCTCCACGGTGGTTCCGGCCGACGGAACGGACGTTGCGGACGAACCAGCTCCCCCGACGCGGGTCGAAGTGGTGAGCGTCAACGGATCGGGCTGCCCCGCCGGGACCGCGGACGTCTCGGCCGGCAGCACGACCTTCAGCGTCTCCTACCGCGCGTTCGTCGCCCATGCGGGCGCCGGGGCGGATGCCGCCGACTCCCGGAAGAACTGCCAGCTGAACCTCCGCGTGAGCCTCCCGCCGAACCACACCTACGGCCTCGCCCGGACCTCGTACAACGGCTACGCCCACCTGGAGCCGGGCGCGACCGCCCTGCACCGCATCAACATCTACTTCCAGGGCTCGTCGAACAACACGACGCTGAACTTCCCGTTCGCCGGCCCGATGTCCGACGAGTGGCGATCGACCTACTGGCCGAACCCGGACGACATCGTCTACTCCCCGTGCGGCGGCGACCGCAACCTCAACATCAACGCGGAGCTGCGGGTCGACCTCGGCACGTCGGACCGCGCCAAGCGGAGCTTCATCCTGGCGGAATCCAGCTCCGGCGCCGTCCGCACGCGACACGACTTCACCACGAAACCCTGCTGACGCCAAGACACCTGCCGAGCGCGACACAGGCCCTCCGGCCACCCGGCGACGACCACGGTCGCCGGCACGTCGTAGTCCTGGCCCGCCGAACGGGTCAGGACTACGGCGCCGAGCTTCCCTGAGCGTCGTGGACCTGGAGACCCGACGCGGTTCACGACGGCGACGAGTCGGTGACGACCGGCAGGCAGGGGCGGTGAACACCAGCAACTGACAACCGGACCGAAGGCTGTGCCGGGCGATTGACGGCGGTTAGCGTGTGTGGACAACTCTACGGAGGTGGCATGCACCACACACGGGTTCGTCGTGGGCACAGGCGCCCTGTCCTCTTATTGACCGCGCTGTTCTCGGTTGCCGCGCTGATCGCGGGCAACGCCGGCGCGGTCGCCGCTCCCCACGACGTGCCACCACACCCCTGGCAGTACGACCACTGGCCACAGCAGCAGCCGTGGCAGCAGACCCGGGACTCCGCGCGCGTGGCCGCGCAAGCCGGCTTCCCGGGGCCCATCGACCCGCAGGACTGGGTCAACCCGGACCACATGACGTGGGAGCGGGACTACAAGAAGATCCCCGGCACCAACTGGGCCGACCCGTCGGTCAAGGGTTCGGTGCGCACCTTCAAGGGCGCGCTGGTCCTGCTGGACTACCCGAACCAGCCGTTCGTCGTGACCCAGCCGCCGCAGTCGACGGTGTTCGGCAACCCCAGCACGGAAGCCCACGACATCCCGCGTGATCGGGTCGCGCAGTTCTACCAGGACTTCCTCAACAAGCCGAACGGGCTCAACCGCGGTCACACCGTGCACGAGTACTGGATGGAGGACTCCGGCGGGCGTTACGGCGTCGACCTGACGGGGTTCGGCCCGTACACCATGCCGGGCAAGGACCACGAGTACGCCATGGAGTTCCAGGACGGCACCGGCTGCCCGGCGGGTGACACGTGCAACCGCGACATCCGCACCGACGGCCGCGCGGCCTGGGTCGCCGACGTCGGGTCCGCGGTGCCGGCGGGCTTCGACTTCGTCTACTTCCTGTCCGCGGGCCAGGACGAGTCCGGCACCTGGCAGGAGTTCGGGACGATGAAGTTCCCGACCAAGGAGGACGTGCCCGACGAGTTCGGCCCGCCCGACGCCGCCCTGCCGAACTGGTCGCGCACCCGCTACGTCGACTGGACGTCGTGGGCGGCGGGCTCCAGCCTCTGGCCCAACGCCGGCAGCGGTTCGTCCACGCAGGCGGAGAGCTCCGGCCAGGGTGTGTACGCGCACGAGCTGAGCCACCTGCTCGGCATCGGCGACAACTACAACAACCCGTACGGCAACCCGCCGCGCCGCGCCTACACCGGTATCTGGGACATGCTGTCCCGCGGTTCCTTCAACGGACCCGGCGGCCCGCACTCCCGCTGGGTCATCCCGGCGACCGCGGGCGCGTCGATGGGCGCGCAGCACGTGCTGCGCAACAAGATCAAGCTCGGCATCGTCGACGAGCGCAACGTGCTGCGGCTGTCCCGCGCGGCACTGGCCGACTCCGGGACGGTGATCGCCCAGGTGACCGCCCGGACCGTGCAACCCGGGCCGAACGGGCTGTCGGGGGTCGACATCGCGCTCGACAACGGCGACCTCTCCCCCGCCTGCGACGTCCGGACCGACCCGCTCTGCGACGGCGGCGGCTACCAGAACTACACGGTCGAGGTCGTGGACCGGATGGGTTCGGACTCGTTCACGCCGGACGCGGGCGTGCTGCTCGCCAAGACCAAGAACGAGGACCGCGCGCCGTTCGCGTGGGTGGTCGACGCGAACCCGCAGGACATCGCCATGACCGACTACGTCCTGCCGGACGGGACCAAGGTGCCCATCACGGTCGGCGACTACCGCCAGCTCTCGGACGCCCTGTTCCACGCCGGCACCGGCTCGGGCAGCGAGTTCGAGTACGTCGACCAGGCCAACCGCCTGCACTTCTACGTGCTGAACGTCAAGCGCGACCGCCAGGGCCTGCTGTCCTACACGGTCGCCATCCGGTCGCTCGACGGCACGGGCGGCCCGCAGCGGCGGGGCGTGCGGGTCCTGCCGACCGCCGGCCGGACCGGCTCGGACGGCGTGGCCACCTGCCGGTTCCCGTTGTTCAACACCGGTCGCGGGGCCACCCCGGCCGGACAGCACCCCGAGGACGTCGCGCCGTACCTCGACGGCGACGTGTACCGCGTCTCGGCCACCGCCGAGAATCGCGGTTGGACGGTCTCCGTGCCGAACGCGTTGGCCACGGCGAAGTTCGGCCGGCAGGTCCAGGTCCCGGTGCACGTGAAGCGGGACGGCGGTTCGCTGCTGACCAAGGTGACCCTCAAGGCCACGTCGGAGAGCGACCCGACCAAGACCGCGACCGCGACCTGCACCGTGCTCGGGCGGTAAGCGCTCCCGCGGAGGGTCACGGGTGGACACGCGGCACCCGGCCGCGTGTCCACCACACCGCCCTGTCCCCGGCCGGCGGATTCCACCTGTCACGTCTCGCGGTGCTGTCCCGTCCCGTTGGTACACGGGTTGCCGACAGGAGCACGGAGACGGAAGTGGCGCGAGAGATCGTGGTGATCGGCGGCGGGCTGGCCGGGCTGACGGCAAGCATCGCCTGCGCGGAAGCGGGTGCGGCGGTCACGCTGCACGAAGCACATTCCACCCTCGGCGGCAGGGGCCGGACGACTCCGCCACCGTACGTGGCGCACGAGGGCGCCCACGTCTTCTACGCCGACGGCCCGCACTGGACCTGGCTGGTTGAACGCAACCTGATCGGCGACCTGGCCGGGATCCCGGCGCGGGCAGCGCTGGTGGCGGGCTTCCGGTACCGGGGGAAGCTGCGTCGTCGGCCCTTCCCCGGCCTGCTGCGCATGATCCGCGACCGGCGCCGTTCCGCCCCCGTGGACCGGGACTTCGCGAGCTGGGCGGGCGAGCGGTACGGCGCCGAGGCCGCGAAGGCAGCGGCCAACGCGATCTCCGTCGTCACGTTCGACGCCGACACCGGCCGGCTGTCGGCGGCGTTCGTCTGGGAACAGCTGCACCGCGTCTTCGCCCCGACCCGCCCCGCAGTCCGGTACGTGGTCGGTGGCTGGCCCACGGTGTTCGCGCGGATGGCGCGGCGCGCTCGGGAGCTCGGCGTGCAGATCGAGCTGAACTCCCGGGTCACGGAGATCCCGTCGGTGCCCACGATCGTGGCCACCGAACTGGCCAGTGCCCGCGCCCTGCTCGGTGACGACAGCCTGACGTGGGAGAGCGGTCGGTGCGTCATGCTGGACCTCGCGGTGCACCGCAGGCGCGGCGACATGTTCATCGTGTTCGACGCCGACCAGGGCGGGTTCCACGAGTGCTACACGATGCAGGACCCGTCGCTCGCGCCGGAGAACCAGTCGCTGTTCCAGCTCGACATGCCGATCCGGTCCGGGGAGTCACGAGCCGACGCGATGGCCAGGGTCGAGGAGCTCGCCGACCTCGCCGTCCCGGGCTGGCGGGAGCGCACCACCTGGAAGCGCGACGCCGTCGCACGCGGACGCAGCGGCGCTCTCGACCTGCCGGGGCAGACCTGGCGTGACCGTCCCGCGATCGTGCGCGGAGGAGATGTGTTCCTGGCGGGCGACATGGTCGCGGCACCGGGAATGCGCGGTGAGATTTCCATGAACAGTGCCGTTGTCGCGGCACAGGAGGCTTTGCGCGCGGCGGGTATCCCCGCAGCATCCGCACAACACTGAATCGACCGCGCCCGGGGCGTGTCCTCGAACTGTCCACACTGAACGACCCGCTGCGGCAACTACCCGACGATGACGTCGTGACCCGGACGCCGACACGGCGGAACGGCGTCGACCGAAGGGCTTCACGGCCGCACGGCCGCCGGGAACCCGGTCCAGCGCAGGTCGGCCGGCAAGTGGGTCATGTCGTTGAACATCACGAGCGCGGGAGGGAGGCCGTCGCGGTACTGGATCACCGTCAGTGCCGTGTTGGCACTGTTCAAACCGACCCACCGGTGCGGCGGCGCGCCGAGTGCGTGCCGCACCAGCCAAGCGATCTGGAACGCGTGCGTCACCAGAACCTCGTGCGTCGCGGTTGGTGTGTCGGCCTGTGCCCTTTCCGTGGCCTGGTCGGCGACTCTCGCGAACCGGGACACCAAGGCCTCGGCGAGCCGTCCACCCGAGGCCACCTCGGCGTCGTCGTACTCGTCGAAGAAACCGGCCCAGGGCGGCGGCATTTCGGTCGCACCCGGGACGTAGGGCACGTGGTCGGTGAGTTCGACGGCCTCGGCGACGGGCACGTCCGGCAGGTGCCGGGCGACTTCGCGGGCACTCGCCACGGCGCGTGGGATCGGCGAGTGCCACACGGCGTCGACCGGCAGGCCGGCCAGCCGTTCGCCGAGCAGGTTCGCCTGCCGTCGCCCGACGTCGGTGAGTCGACCGAACTCATCCGCTGCACCGTGGCGCGCCAGGTAGAGGTGTCGGGTCGCCATGAAGGGCAACCTACCGAGGTCCCGACTCCGCGCCGCGCTCCACGCCCAAGGTCGACAGCAGGTCCTCGTGGAGTTCCATCCACGTGGCGTGGCAGGAGGCCACGCCGACACCGGCCACCCACTGCCCCTCCCCCGCACGCGCGCGGGCCAGGGCTGCGGAGAACCGCTCGTCGTAGCCACCGAACCGCGCCAGCGCTCCCGTCAGAGCACCGACCAACCGCCCCAGCTCGTCGGCGAGCGCGGAAAGCTCGTCCAGCACGCGAGCGTCCCACTCCGGGTCGCTGTGGTCGTTGACCGCGAACTGGTTCCCGTCCTCGGGCTTCAGCTGCCAGTCGGTGCACGCACGCACCAGGCGCTCGTTCAGGGGCAGGAACGCCCGATGCGCGTCCTCCACGACGGTCCGGGCCCGGGCTTCGTCCAGCTCCTCGGCGAGCCTCCTGGCGTCCTCGGCCTTGCCCCGCCCGGTGAGCGTCCACCCGCCGGTGCCGGCGAACTCGACGCGCGTCACCCAGCCGTAGGCCTCGTTGTCCTCCAGCAGTTCGGAAACCTTGTGCCGGTCGACCCCGGTGCGACGGGCGACCGCGAGGTCGTCGGCCACGCCGGTCACCCGAACTGCGTGCAGGACCAGCAGGTCCGGCGATGAGTACCATCGCGACGGTGAGGCGTGCGTCATGGTTCAGAGCATCCGGGCAGGAGCCCCCGACGTCAAACGACGGTGCACGCGCTGAAAAGGCCGGGCCCGGCGGGCAGAAGCGAGTGCCGGAGGAGCGGTGCTGATCGACCTGGCCGAGGCCGGGCCCGCGACCTCGGGCGGCAAGGCCGCTCCGCTCGCCCGGCTCGTGCGGGCCGGGCTGCCGGTACCGCCGGGATTCGTGGTGCCGACCAGCGTCTACGAGGAGGCCGTCGCCGGCCTCGATCTCGCCGGCGCCGCCCGTCACGGGGCCGGGGCCGCGCGACTGCTGGTCGGGCGGGCGACCCTTCCTCCCGCGCTGGTCGGCGAGATTTCCCTTGCGCTCGAACGAATCGCCGACCCGTCCGGCGACGGTTGCGTCGCCGTGCGTTCCTCGGCGACCAATGAGGACGGTGTCGACGCCGCGGCGGGGCAGCACGACACCTTCCTGGGCGTCCGCGGTCCCGACCAGGTGGCCGATGCCGTTCGCAGGTGCTGGGCGTCACTGTGGTCCGAGCGTGCCGTCGAGTACCGGCGGTGGCGGGCCGAGGACGCGCGGGCCGACCTGCCCGCGACCGCCGTGCTGGTGCAGCGCCTGGTGGACGCCGACGTCGCCGGTGTGCTGTTCACCGGAACCGACATCCGGATCGAGGCGTCGTGGGGTCTGGGCGTGCGCGTCGTCGACGGTCGGATCACTCCGGACTCCTGGGTGGTGGCCGATGACGCGATCGCCCGGCGGGCGACCGGCGTCAAGGACGCGCGGCTGGACCGCGTGGGCACGCGGGTCGTCACGCGCGAGGTGCCGCCCGCCGACCGGGACCGGCTCTGCCTGGCCGACGACGTCGTACTCCGGCTCGCCCGACTGGGCCGCGAGATCGAGGGCCTGCTCGGTGGGCCACGGGACGTCGAGTGGGCGATCGCCGACGGTCGGATCTGGATCCTGCAGGCCCGTCCGGTCACCGCCGCCCTCCCGACCGCGCGCGCCGCGTCCTCGGACAGCGCCGCGGATCGCACCTCGTTGACCGGCACGCCCGGCAGCGTCGGGCTCGCCACCGGACCGGTGCGCGTGGTGCTCGGCCCGGACGACTTCGCCAGGGTGCGCCCCGGCGACGTGCTCGTGTGCCGGACCACGGAACCGGCGTGGACCCCGCTGTTCGGGGTCGTGGCCGCGGTCGTCACCGAGACCGGCGGCCTGCTCTCGCACGCCGCGATCGTGGCACGCGAACAGGGTCTGCCCGCCGTGCTCGCGGTCCCGGACGCGACGACGGTGCTGCCCGACGGCGCGACGGTCGAAGTGGACGGGAGCACCGGCCGGATCGTGCTGGTCGAGGAGCAGTAGGCCCCGGCGACCGCGCCGCAGGGCGGTGACGGCGGGCAGCCGGTCCGGAAACCCGCACGCTCCGGCGGTCGAGGAGGTCGGCGCGGGCTCCGCCCCGTGCGCGATCCGACGCGCTGCCGGCTCGGCCGTGGTCAGTCCGCACCGTGGTCAGTCCGAGGCAAGCGCGCGTTCGAGACTGACCCGGGTCTTGGCGAGCCGGCGCGGGTCGTCGAGCTTCTCGAACACCGCGAGCCCGCGCCTGATCAGTGCCAGCGCCTGCCTCCGGTCGCCCAGCGCCAGGTGGATGTCGCCGAGGCACACCTCGGTGCACGCGGCGCCGTGCTCGTCCAGCGTCAGCGCGAACACCTCGCGGCTGCGCACCGCGCACGAGTAGGCCCGATCCAGGTCGCCGACGCCGAGGTGCAGGTAGGCGAGGCTGCGCCAGGCGGCTGCCTCCCGCCGCCGGTCGCCCAGGTCGTGGAACTCCCGCCGGCTCGCGTTCAGCATCTCCAGCGCTTCCGCCACGTCGCCGCGCTCGCGCCGCACGATGCCGAGTTCGCGCAGCGACGCGGCCCGCCACCGCCGGTCGCCCAGCCGGCCGAACTCGTCCGTCGCCCGCCGCAGGCAGCGCTCCGCCTCGTCCCAACGCCCCTGGTAGCGGTGCAGCACGCCCAACTCGCGCAGGGCGTAGGCCAGCCACCGCGGCTGGTCGAGCACGGCCAGGCGGCGGAGGCACTCGGCGAAGCACGCCGCCGCGGCGGGCAGCCTGCCCTGCAACCGGTGGCCGACACCGACCGACAGCAGGGTGACCACCTCCAGCAGGGCGTCGCCCGCCGCGGGCAGCACCTCCAGGCACTCCCGGAAGAGCTTCTCGCACAACGCGAACTCCCGCTGCTCCCTGGCCGCGAGACCCCGCGCGAACAGCGCGAACGCCGTCCAGTAGGCGCTGCCCGACCGGCGGGCGGCGGCCAGGCCGAGATCCAGCACGCGCACCAGGTCGTCCCACTGGGCGCGCAGCTCCAGGTAGGCGCCCATCGTCGCGCCGAGCCGGCAGGTCAGCTCGTCGGACCCGTTGCGGACCGAGGTCTCGATCGCTTCGAGCAGGCAGCCGTGCTCCTCGTCCAGCCAGCCGGGGGCGTCCGCCACCAGGTCCTCGACCAGTCCGGGCGCGCCGAGGTCGAGCGCCGGGGCCCGGAACTCGGGCAGGCCGCCGAACCCGAGCCGGACGTCGGCCTGGCGCGCGATGTGCAGGTAGGCGTCGAGGACGCGCCGCTCCGAGTGCTGCCGTTCCTCTGCCGTGCTGTCCTGTTCCGCCTTCTCCTCGGCGAACAGCCGGAGCAGGTCGTGGAAGTGGTACCGGAGGCGGCCCGCCGCACTCGTCCCGCACTCCAGCAGGTTGGCCTCCACCAACCGCTCCAGGAGTCGCTCGGTGGGGTGCAGGTCCTGATCGAGCGCCGCGGCCGCCGCCCAGGCCGGGAAGCTCGCGCCGGGCAGCAGCGCCAGCAGCCGGAACGCCCGCCGTTCCGGCTCGCCCAGGCCGGCGTAGCTGAGCAGGAAACCGGCCCGCACCTCGCGGTCGCCGCCGACCAGCTCGTCCAACCGGTGCTGCTCGTCCTCCAGCCGCAGCGCCAGCGCGTCCGCCGTCAGGTGGGGCAGCGAGCGGAGTTTCGTGCCGACGATGCGCAGCGCCAGCGGCAGGCCGCCGCACAGCTCGGTGATGCGCCGGGCCGCGCCCCGCTCGACCGCCTCGTCGCCCACCAGCTTGCCGAGCAGGCGCGCCGAGTCGGCCGGGGCGAGCGCGCTGAGCCGGATCCGCTTGCAGGTGTCCAGCCCGGTCAGCCTGCTCCGGCTGGTGATCAGCACGCAGCAGCCCGGGTGGCCGGGTAACAGCGGCCTGACCTGGTCCTCCGACGCGGCGTTGTCGAGCACGAGCAGCACCCGCCTGCCCGCCAACCGGTCGCGGAACATGCCCGCCCGCTCCTCGGCCCGGCTCGGGACGTCGACACCGGCCACCCCGAGGTCCCGCAGGAACCGGGCCAGCACCTCCTCCGGTCGGCGCGGCCGGCGGTCGGCTCCCCGCAGGTCGACGAACAGCTGGCCGTGCGGGAACGACGTGGCCAGCCGGTGGCCGGCGCGGATCGCGAACGCGGTCTTGCCGACACCGGGGCAGCCGGTCACCGTCACGACCGGCAGGACGGCGGACTCCCGGCCGACCAGCCCGGACAGCTCGTCCAGGGCCCCGTCCCGGCCGGTGTAGTGGTCGGCCTCCGGGGGCAGTTGGCGCGGGCGGTGGTCGGTGGGAACGCGCTGCGGCACGGGGGCGTCGGCCAGCAGCACGCCGTGCAGCTCCCGCAGGGCCTGGCCCGGCGCGACCCCGAGGTCGGTGTCCAGCATCCGGTAGACCTGCTGGTAGGCGTTCAGCGCGTCCGCCCGGCGGCCGGACCGGTAGAGGGCGAGCATGAGCTGCCCCCACGACTCCTCGCGCAGCGGGTGGTCGGCGACGAGCTTGCGCAGTTCCCCGACGAGATCGGCGTGCTGCCCCAGTTCCAGCCGGACGTTGACGTGCCGCTCCACCACGGCGAGCCGCTGCTCCTCCAGCCTGGCCAACTCCGACCGGAGCACCGGGCCGGCGGCGTGGCCCTCCAGCGCGCCGCCCCGCCACAACCGCAGCGCCCGGTCGAACAGGTCCGCCGCCGCGGCGAGGTCCCCGCCGTGCAGGGCGCGGTCACCGGCCGCGCTCAGCCGTTCGAACTCCATCAGGTCGAGTTCGCCTTCGCCGACGACCAGCGCGTAGCCACCGGACCTGGTGACCAGCCGCGACGGGCCGAGGCGCTGCCGCAACCCCGCCACGTAGGTGCGCAGGTTGGACGCCGGGGTCGCGGGCGGTGCGTCCCACACGGACTCGGCGAGGTAGCCGATGCCGGCCGTCTCGTTGGCCCGGAGCAGCAGTGCCGCCAGCACCGCCCGTTGTCGCGAGCCCCCCAGCGCGACGGCCGCACCTCGATCACGGACCTCGAAGGGTCCAAGGATGCGGAATTCCACGGTTCGCAGTGTGCCCGACGGGTTGCCGCATCTGGGCGGGATCTGGGCAATCGGGCGACCACGGTTGTGCGCACTGCCGAATGTGCAGGTCGGATACCGGTCAGATAGGGGACAGGTGATTTTGTGGGCATCAACGAATTGGTGGTCGTCGGGGCGGTCTCCGCGGCCGTTCTGGCAAGTGGCGCCGGTGTGGCGGCCGCTGAAGCGTCCACCCGGTCCGACGTGTGCGGGGCCGGCCGGGTGTGCATCTACAAGTACCCCGACTTCCGCGTGAAGATCGGCGAACGTGCCGCCGGAGGTGGCGTCGTGGACATTCCACCCGCGCTCGGCCGACAGGTTTCCTCGTGGCGGAATCAAACGCGGGTGAACGCGGCGTTGTACGAGGGCCCGGGTGGTCGTGGACGTTGCATCACCTTGCGGGCGCTCGGGTCGGATGCGGACCTCCAGGGCAGCGAGGTGACGTCGTGGAGGACCGACCGCGGGTGTTGACCCACCGGATCTGGGCGGGATCTGGGCGCGGCGGGGCTCAGAGTTGCCCCAGCCTGCCGACAAGCGCGGGTCGGAACGAAGAACAGGGGATTTCATGAGGTTCGCGAAACTGGCGATCGCCGGGGCCATCGCAGGGGCGATCATCACGGGCGGCATCGGCGTCGCCTCCGCCGACGTGGAGGTCAAGGCAGACGCCTGCGGCGCCGACCGGGTCTGCATCTACAAGCACAACAACTTCTACGTGAAGATCGGCGAGCGGGCACCGTTCAACGGGGTCGCCAACATCGCGCTCGCGAACAACGACGAGATGTCGTCGTGGAAGAACCGCACCAACGTGAGGGCGGCGTGGTACCACGACCAGAACGGTCGGGGCCGTTGCGTCGGCATGGCTTCGGTCAGCAACGACGCCGACATCAACTCGCTGGACGACAACAAGCTGTCGTCCTGGAGGACTGACCGGGGATGCTGACCCGATCCTCCCGCTCGGCGGACCCGTGGCTCGTGGTCGAGGGCGTCAGCCGGTCGTTCGTCTCCGCCGCCGAGACCGTCCGGGCGGTGCGGGACGCCGACCTCACGGCGCACCAGGGGGAGTTCGTGTGCGTCTTCGGGGCGAGCGGCTCGGGCAAGTCCACCCTGATCAACCTGATCGCCGGGCTGGACACCGCCGATGCCGGGAGGATTCTCGTCGGGCAGGCCGATCTCGGCCTGCTCGGCGAGAGCCGGCGCGCCAGGCTCCGGCTGGAGACGATCGGTGTGGTGTTCCAGGACCACAACCTGATCGAGGAGTTCACCGCGCTGGAGAACGTCGCGCTGCCGCTGGAGGCGCTCGGCGTGGGACGCCGGGCGGCGCTGCGCCAAGCCTCCGCACAGCTGGCACGGGTCGGGCTCGGAGGCCTCGGCGACCGGGTGCCGAGCCGGATGTCCGGTGGGCAGCGGCAACGGGTCGGCATCGCGCGGGCGCTGGTCGGTGAGCGCCGCGTCCTGCTCGCCGACGAGCCCACCGGCGCGCTGGACTCCCGCAGCTCGCGCGAGCTCTTCGAGCTAATCCGGGTGCTGTGCGACCAGGGCTCGCTGGCGGTCGTGTGCTCGCACGACGAGCGGTGCCAGGAGCTGGCCGACACCGTGTACGAGATGGTCGACGGCCGCCCGATCGTCCGCGAGAGGGTGTCATGAGGTTCGAACTCTCGTTGGCGCGCAAGCTCATGCGCAACCGCGCGCTCGCGTGGTCCAGCACCGTCGCGGGCGTGACCGCCGCGGTGTTGACCGCCCTGTTCATCACCCTGCAGGCGTTCCCGCTCTCCGGCGCACAGGTCGTCGAACGGGACCTCGGCCGCTTCGACACCAAAGCCGACCTCAGCGCGGTCTTCGGCCTGACCCCCGGCAACGCCGACCTGGTGGGCACGATCACCTCGGCGGCACGCCGGGCCGGCGCGTCCGACGCGATGGTGTCCGTGACGTCCTTGGACATCAGGGCCGCCGTGCTCGACCCGCCCGTGACGAAGTACGTCGAGGCGGACTGGGCCGCCGGGCCGTTCCCGGAGCGCTTCTCGCTGGTGACCGGGCGGTGGCCGGAACGACCGGGTGAGGTGGTGCTCAGCGGGTCGATGTGGCCCGGCGGCGAGACCGTGTCCGTGCTGGCGGGCAACCACACCTTCCGGGTCGTCGGGACGGCCGACGACCGGTACTCGGACTGGGAGACCGTCCTGGCGGGCCGGGGCAGCTTCGCCGGGATCGGCGTCGCCGGGGTGACCGCCTACGCCACCCTGTACTGGGGCGGGAAAGCCGATCGGGACCGGGTGGTGGAGGCCGTCGGATCGGCGATCGGCGCTCCGCCGGCCGAGTTGACCGGGGGGATCACCGACCGGCGGACCGAACTGGCGCGCGAGGCCCGGTCGTCGGTGGAGCGTTTCCCGCTGGTGCACCGAATCCCGGCGCTCGCGCTACCGCTGCTGTCCGTGCTGACCGTGCTGGGGCTGACCAGGCGCCGGTCGTCGGACAGCCTGGCGGTGTTGACGTCGCTGGGCATCCCCCGGCCCCGCGCCGTGGCGGGCGTCGGCCTGGCGATCACGGCGTGGACGATGATCTCGACCGTGCTCGGGGTGGCGGCAGGCGTCGGGCTGGGCGTGCTCGCTCGGCGGATCGTCGCGCGGTGGAAGGCCGAGCCGTTACCGGAACTGCCCGGCCTGTGGTCACCGGTGGGGCAGCTACTGCTCATCACCGCTGCCGCCTGCCTGCTCGCGGCGGTGGTCCTGGGCCCGCGGCGGAACCGACCCGCGGCAACCGCCCTGGTGCGGCGGTGCGCCGCCATCGTCACCTGCGGCGTGATCGTGTTCCAGGTCGCGAGGTTGGACGGCATCCCGCAGGCCATGCTGCTCACCGGAACAATCGGTGTGGCGGTGCTCCTGGCCGCACCGGACCTGGTCGGCGGCGTGATCGGGCGGCTGCCGGGAACCGGGGCCCGGCTGCGGCTCGGCCGGCAACGACTGCTGCACAACCGGGGCAGGGCCGTCGCCGCCGTCGCGGTGCTCACCGCGGTGCTCGCCGCGCCGGTCGCCCTGCTGACGTTGGTGGCCACCGATGCCGCCACCCAGGAAGCCAGGTCCGTGCCCCTCGTGCCCCCGCACCAGGTGGTGCTCAGCGGGGTCGGCGGTTTCACCCAGCCGCCACCGCCCGAGGCGGTCGAAGCGGTCACCCGGCGGGTCGACTTCGCACAACCGCCGATCCGCCTGCGGCTCGCGGAAGGCGTGCTCGCCGTGGACACCCCGGAGGAGGCCGGCCGGCTGACCAACCGCCCGCTGACGACCGCCGAGGCGGAGTTGCTGCGCGGCGGTGGCGTGCTGGCGTGGAACGACCTCGAACCGTCGTGGCGGGCCACCCAGCGGGACGTCCTGCTCACCGGGACCGCGCGCGGGCTGGGGTTGCCGCTCACCGATGGCGGGATCGTGTTCACCGGCGTGCCGGACGCCGACGCCGTCGCGGCGCAGCAGGCGATCCTGGACGCCCGGCTCGACCACGGCCTCGTGGGCGTCCACGAGGCGCCCAGCCCCCCGTTCGTGCCCACCACCTTCTACGCGGCAGTGGCCGGCCTGGCGCTGGTCGCCCTGCTGGCCACCATGGCCGTGGCCAGGTCGCAGGTCGGCACCTTGCGGACCTACCTCGGCCGACTGATCACCATCGGCCTGCCGAGCCGCTGGGCGAGGCAGGTCCTGCTGATCGAGACCGCCGTGGTCGTCGGTGTGAGCACCTTGCTGGCGCCGGCCATCGCGGTCCCGTCGATCATCATCGCCGCATGGCGTATCGACGCGCTCACGCTCCGGATTCCCTGGCCGCACATCGGTGTCCTCGTCGGGGCGTTCTACCTGGCGACGGTGGCGGCGACCCTCGTCGCCAGCCGGCACCTCCGGGCGACCGACCTGGTCCGAACGTGACGCGACGACCCCTGCGTGCACCACGCCATCCGGTCACCCGCTCCGGGTCCGTTCGCCGGCCGCCACCGTCCTGACCCCGCGTGTGGCGGCGATCGCCGACGGGCGAGCCGACCCGGACCGGGCCGGCTAGCGGGAGTCCGGGGTGGGGCGCAGGGCGGCCGGGTCGACGCCGCCGTCGACGATCGCGCGGGCGACGTCGCGGAGGGGGTCGTGACGCCTGGCGGCGTAGTCGGAGATCAGGCTCCGTGCCTGTCCGGTGTCGGTGTCCAGCACGCCGGCGACCAAGCCGGTGGCGTGCGCGAGCAGCACGCGGTCGTTCAGCGCGGTCAAGGTCCGTTCCGCCAGCCGGTGCATGCGGGACGGGTCGCGCTCCTGGGACAGGCCCAGCACCGCGAGGTCGCCGAGCACGCGGCCGAGTCGTTCCTGCCACGTCTCCCAGTGGGCGGTCCGGGTGTAGAGGAGGTTCAGGCCGCCGACCGGGCGGCCGTCCAGGCGCAGCGTGACGGCGTGGATCGCGCGGAAACCGGTGTCGAAGGCGGCCTGGCCGAACGACGGCCAGCGATCCAACTCGGCCGCGAGGTCCGGACAGCCGACGTCCACGTCGCCGCGGATGCAGTCCACGCACGGGCCCTGGTCGATCTGGCTCTGCAGCAGTTCGACGAACCGCGCCCGTTCGTCGGACGCCGACACGACGCTGATCCCGCCACGCGGGTCGACCATCATCACGCCGGTGGCCGACGCCCCGAGCAACTTCGTGCACGCGGCCGTCACCAGGCGCAGCACCGAGTCGGCGTCGTGCTGTCCGACCAGGCTCGCCGTGAGTTCGCTCAACTCGCTGGCGATCTGGTCGTGGACACCGGGCACGCGAGCAGCATACGGCTCACCGCGCCACCACGCCCGCAGCGACGGTCAGTCCGCGAGCTGGTCCAGGGGGATGCTCCGGGCGAGCACGTCGCGGGCCACCTCCAAGACCGACCGACCCGACGAGAACGCGTGCGCCCGCAGCCGGGCGAAGGCGTCTTCGAGACCGATCCGCAGTTGCGCGGCCAGCATTCCGGTCGCCACGTTCACGTCCTGGTAGGAGACGACCATCCGCAGCCGGTCGTCGTCCCCGGCGAGTTCGTCCTGCTCCAGCAGGGCGAGCGTCACCAGGTCGGCCAACACGGCGGCATCGGCGATCGCGTCCGCGGACAAGCCGCCGGGGCGGCGTCGGTAGAGGTCGAGGGTGCCGAGCCGGATGCCGCCGAACTGGAGGGGGAAGGCGAACACCGCCGCGAGGTCCTCCGACGCGGTGTTCGCGGTGAAGCCCGGCCACCGCGCCCCGTCGGCGCTCAGGTCCCCCACGAGGACCGGGCCGCCGATGTCGAACGCCTCCACCCCGGGTCCTTCGCCCACCGTGTACTGGATCTCCTCCAGACGGGCGGCCCAACGATCACTCGCGCCGATCATCTCCTGGGCTCGCGCGTCACCGCGCAAGGTCAACGCCGCCGCGTCCACGCCGGGCAGGACACGGACGCACACGTCGCACAGCGCCTGCGCCAATCCCGAACGTCCGTGTGCCGTGGTGCACTCCGTGACCATCCGCGTGAGCCGGTCTCGACGCTGCCCGTCCAACATCCGTCCTTCGCCAGCGGTCGTGCGGCCGGCATGACGTCACCACCCAGCCCGTGAGGTGCCAGGGTACGAACTCGGACGGGGGTTCCGCACGCTCGCGGTGCGAGCCCGCGGGGAAGAGGTTCGTCACCGAACGGTGTACCCTTTTCGGGTCCGACGCGGTTCCCTGCCGACAGCGGTGGCCGTCGCGGACTGGTTTGTGAAGGACGAGTGCACCGACGTCCGCACAGTCGTCCGGTTCAAACAAGAGCTGGTGGGGACATCGCAGCGCCGACGCGTGAGAGTCGAGTGGCCTGCGGATGTCTCTCGTGCCGTGCTCGCCGAGGGGCCTCGTCGATCGACGAGGAGATGAACTTGACGTCACCGGAAGAACTGGGTCCACCGCTGCTCGACGCGCTCGACGATGTCACGAACGCACTGGAGAGCCTCGCGGACGCACTCGACCGTGAAGACGACCTCCGCGCCCTGGTGGACCAGGTCTGCAAGCAGGTGGTCCACGCGATCCCTGGTGTGGACGAAGCGAGCGTGACGCTGCTCCACGCCGGAACGCCGTTCACCGCGTCCGCGACGAGCGACCTCGTCACCCGACTGGATGGTGTCCAGTACCGGGAGAACGCAGGCCCGTGCCTGGACGCCGCCCAGAGCGGTCGGCTGGTGCGGGCGACGATCGAGGAAGCCGAGGACCGCTGGCCGGTCTTCGCGCGGGAGAGCCGCGCCGCCGCGATGGGCAGCTTCCTGTCCGCGCCGCTGTTCGTGGACAGCGAGCACTCCGGCGCCATCAACGCCTACGCCAGACCGGGCCACGGGTTCCTGGAACTGGACGGTCCGCTGCTCGGGTTGTACACGGCGGCGGTCGAGGCCGCGTTGCGCAGCCACAGCAAGTACCTGCAGGCTGCCGGACTCGCCGCGCAGCTGCGCGGCGCGCTGGAGTCCCGGGCCGTGATCGACCAGGCGAAGGGCGTGATCATGGCCGCTCACGGGGTCACCGCCGACGAGGCCTTCATACGGCTGGCCGAACGGTCGCAGCAGGACAACATCAAGGTCCGCGACCTGGCCGAACGGTTCATCGCCGACATCGTCCAACGCAGTCCCCGCCCCGAGGCGGAGTAGCCCCGCGACAGCCCGTCGCCCCGCACCGGTGTGCTTTGCGCTGCCGCTCGTCGGCATGACTCGCGCTGAACGGACGACCACGCGCCAGGTTCAAACGCGCGTCCACGAGGGTACGCATGGCGGACAGAAGGCGACGAGGGGGTGACGCTGTGGCGACGTCGTCGGACGCCTCGATGGCAGACGAACTGGCCCGTGTGTTCACCCGTGTGTCGGGTCTGCTGTTGTCGGAAGACATCGTGGCCACGGCGTTGAAGCTGATCACCTCGCTCGCGGCGCAGACCGTCGCCGGCAGCGCCGGGGCGGGTGTCTCGCTGTGGGACAAGCAGGGCGGACGCGTCACAGCTGCGGCGACCGATAGCGTGGTGCAACGCGCCGACTCGCTCCAGTACCAACTGGGCATCGGCCCCTGCCTCACCGCGTGGGAGGACCGGGTGGTCGTGCGCGTGGACGACCTGGCGCGGGACGAGCGCTGGCCGGAGTGGTCACGACGCGTGGTGGTGTCCGGGTTGCGGTCGTCGTTGAGCGCACCCCTGGTCGCCGGTGCCCGCCCGCTCGGCGCGCTGAAGGTCTACGCCCGCGAACCCGGCCTCTACGGGGCCCGCGATGAGCACCTGCTCGTGCTGTTCGCCACGCAGGCGGCCATGCTGCTGAGCCACATGAAAACCGCGCGGGATGCCGAGCGCGTCACCGAGAGGCTCAAGAACGGCTTGCGCGACCGGGAGTTGGTCGCGCTGGCCAAGGGGGTGGTGATGGCCCGGGACGGCGTGGACGAGCGGCGCGCGTTCCTGGCGCTGGCCGAAGCCGCCCGCAGGCAGGGCATCACCCTCCGGCAGGCGGCCGAACGCCTGACCCAGTCCACCTCGCGACGCCGCCGTTGACACCATGACCGACAAAGACCGCCTCGAAGAGCAACGACGCAGCCTCGCCCTGGCGCTGCGACGCGCCGAGCTGACCGTCGAGGAGCTCTGGCTGCGCCAATTCAGCCTGGGCGGCGACTCCGGCCTGATCGAGATCGACGCGTACCTCCACGGCATCGGCGAGCTGGACCCGCTGCAACGCGACGTGCTGGCGCAGACCGTCAACGAACGCCTCGACGAGGTCACCTGGGCGCACCGTGCGTCGTACAGCCGCCCGGTCCGGGACTCCCGCCCCCTCGGGCGGCCCCACGCCGCGCTGGTCGGGTTGCTGGAGGGTGCCGAGCTGGCGCCACCGGACCGGCTCCCGGCGGTCGCCGAGGCGGCGTGCCGGCTGATCGGGGTGGAGGTCACGATCTACCTGGCCGACTACGACCAGCGCCTCCTGCACCGCGTGAACGGCGCTTCGACCTCGAACGGCGACCGCCGCCAGGAGACGTTGCAGATCGACACCACCCTGGCCGGACGGGCGTTCCGGGAGGTGCGGGCGCTGCCGTCGACGACAGCCGGCCGGCCGCTCCTCTGGGTGCCGCTGCTGGACGGGGCCGAGCGCCTCGGCGTGCTCGAAGTGCGGCCGGCCGACCCGGCGGACCTCGAAGACCCCGGCCTGCGCACCCAGTGCCGCTGGCTGTCGATGCTGCTCGGGCACCTGGTCACGCTGCTCGACCAGTACGGCGACGCGTTCGACCTGGTACGCCTGCCCAAGCCGCGCACGACCGGCGGCGAGCTGATCTGGTCCCTGCTGCCGCCGCTGACCGCGGGGGTGGACAACTTCGTGGTGACCGGCGTGGTGGAGCCGCGCCAGGAGGTCAACGGCGACGCCTTCGACTACGCGCTGTCCGAGCACACCGCCACCCTGGTCATCATCGACGCGGCCGGGCACGACGTGCGCAGCGGCCTCGTCACGGCGACCGCGCTGGCCGCCCACCGCCGGGCCCGCCACGCCGGGCACGGCCTGTACGAGCAGGCCCGCGCCATGGACGAGGCCATCGGAGAGCTGTTCGACGGCAGGTCGTCCGACGGCAGGCTGTCCGCCACGGCCGTGCTCGCCGAACTCGACCTGGCCGGCGGGCGGCTCCGCTACCTCAACGCGGGCCACCCGCCTCCCCTGGTCATGCGGGCGGGCAAGGTCGTCAAACCACTGACCGGCGGGCTCCGGCCACCGCTCGGCCTCGGCGCCCACGCGCTGACCATCGCCGAGGAGGCCCTGCAGCCGGACGACTGGCTGGTCCTGCACACCGACGGCATCACCGAAGCCCGCGACCGCACCGGCGTGCCCTTCGGCGACGCACGGCTGGCCGACTGCCTGCAACGCGAGGCGGCAGCCGGCTACCCACCACCCGAGACCGCGCGCCGACTCATCCGCGCCATCCTGGAACACCAGGACGGCGAGTTGCAGGACGACGCGACCGTCCTGCTCGCCCGCTGGAGCAGCCCGCGCCACCCCACGTGAAGCCACCAGGCCACCAGGGTCGCAACGGGAAGCCCGACCCTGGTGTAACGCTGGGTGATGCCGCTGACGACCCGTCGAGCGGCTGCGAAAGTACGAGTCGTGCGTCCGAGGAGGGGTCGTTTCGGCCCTGGTGACGCGGGTAGCCGACCGGACATGAACGATGACTTCCCCATCAGGGATTACGACCACCTGACGACGGGAGACCTGCAGCACCGGATCCGGTCGCTGTCGGCGGACGAGCTGCGGCGCGTGCTGGAGCACGAACGCGCCCACGGCGACCGCACGCCGGTGGTCGAACTCCTCACCGCACGACTGTCCCAAGTGGAGGACGGCGCCGAACCCGCCGGCGGCGACCAGCGCAACACCCCGCCCGCCGACTCCGCCGGCGGCAAGCCGGAAGTGTCACCCGCCCACTCACCGGACCCCAACACACCGCTGCGCCACGGCGTGGCCGGCCAGACCCCTTCCCGAGGCCGCCCTTGACGACCGCCGCGCGGGCGTAGTGGAACGCCGGGATCCGAAGCGCGCGGGCCGCCATGTGCGGAGTCCGCTGCCCGGTCACCCTGCGCACACCCGCAACCGGTCGTCGACCACGCAGTCCTCGCCTCAGCGGCGCAGGGTGGTCTCCCGGTGCATGTGCGACAGCTTCTCGGGATTGCGCACGGCGTAGAGCCCGGTGATGAGGCCGTCGTCGATGCGCACCGCCACGACGCTGTCGATCTCGCCGTTGAGCCGGAGGATCAGCGCCGGGTGGCCGTTGACCTGCACCGGCCGCAGCGACGCCAGGTCGGCCATCCTGCCCAGCCCGGCGGTCAGCACGCGTGCCACCTTGTCGGCCCCCACGATGGGCCGCAGAACGGCCTGCTTGACGCCGCCACCGTCACCCATCAGGACGACATCCGGAGCGAGGATGTCGAGCAGGCTCTGCAGATCGCCGGTCTCGACGGCCCGCTGGAAGGCGTCGAGCGCGTCCCGGGTCTCGGCCGGGGACGCGACCCCACGCGGTCGGCGCGCGGCGACGTGCGCCCGCGCCCGGTGGGCGATCTGCCGGACCGCGACCGGGGTCTTGTCGACGGCTTCCGCGATCTCCTCGTACTCCAGGGCGAAGACCTCACGCAGCACGAACACCGCCCGCTCGGTCGGCGTGAGCGTCTCCAGCACCAGCAGCATCGCCATCGAGAGGCTGTCGGCCAGTTCGACGTCCTCGGCCACGTCGGGCGCGGTCAGCAGCGGCTCGGGCAACCAGGAGCCGACGTAGGACTCCTTGCGCCGGCCGAGCGTGCGCAGCCGGGTGAGCGCCTGGCGGGTGGTGATCCGGACGAGGTACGCGCGCTGGTCCCGCACCGCGTCGAGGTCGACGCCCGCCCAGCGCAGCCAGGTCTCCTGGAGGACGTCCTCCGCGTCGGCGGCCGAGCCGAGCATCTCGTAGGCGACGGTGAACAGCAGGTTGCGGTGGGCGACGAACGCCGCGGTGGCCGAGCCCGTGCGGTCGTCCCGGCTCATCGCCCCGCTGCGGTCTTCGGGCCGGGTCTGCGGCGTCCCGTCCATGGGTGGCCCCCTTCACTCTCGACTGCGTCACCCACCAGACGCCGATTCCCGCTGTCTTGTGACATCGAGTCGACTACGGGTCTGGTGGCGCAGGTCACGAAGCCGCGCTGTCACAGAGATCGGGGCGCCGGCATCTGGTGTTCGTCCAGTGCAACACCACGAGTGAGGACGAAGCCATGGAACCCCGCCTCAACCTGTTCGACAACGAGACCGCCATGAAGTTCGGCAAGCGGTTCGCCAACGCCGGGCTGGTGGTCGAACAATCGTCGCTGCCGAAGGCCACCCAGGAGCTGGTGTCGCTGCGCGCCAGCCAGATCAACGGCTGCGGTGCCTGCATCGACATGCACACCAAGGAGGCCGCAGCCGCCGGCGAGACTCCGGTCCGGCTGCACCTGGTCGCCGCGTGGCGCGAGGCCACCGTGTTCACCGAAGCCGAGCGGGCCGCGTTGGCGCTCGCCGAGGAGGGCACCCGGCTCGCCGACGCCCACCACGGCGTGTCCGACGAGACGTGGGAGCAGGTGCGCAAGCACTACGACGACGAGCAGATCGGCGCCCTGGTCGCCCTGGTCGCCCTGATCAACGCGGCCAACCGGCTCAACGTGATCGTGCGCAACCCGGCGGGCTCCTACGAGCCCGGCATGTTCGCCGCCATGAAAGGCTGACCGACAGGCGAATCCCGACCCGGCCAGGATCACCCGATCCGGGCCGGGCCGCGCATGTCCGGGCACCGCTTCGAAACCGTCCGTGGCCGTGCACACCTGGTGTACGTCACTCGACCGGCCAACCCCGCTCACCCTCGGACGGCATCTGTCAGCCAGTCCGACAGCCGGGTCGGGCCGACGAGTGCGCCGGCAGCGGGCAGCAAGGTCTGCTGGTCGAGCAACGTGCCGAAGTAGCGGGCCTTCGGGTCGGTGACGACCTTGCGCCGGTCGTTCCTCGCCGCCAGCACGGTGCGGATCCAGTCGTCCATGCCGAACACCTCCGGACCGCCGACCTCCACCACCCCGTCGAGCGGCGCGCCCACCGAGGTCTGGGCGACGATCGCAGCCACGTCGGCGGCGGCCACCGGTTGCACGCCCCCGTTGGGCAGAGTCACGACGCCGTCCGAGGTCGCGGTGTCCGCGATCCCGCCCGCGAACTCGAAGAACTGCGTGGCGAGCACCAGTGAACAGCTCAGCCCGGATTCGCGGATCAGTCGTTCCTGGGCCGCTTTCGCCCGCAGGTAGCCGGAGTCCGGTGCGCGCTCGGCGCCGACCACGGACAGCGCGACGTAGTGCCCGACCCCGGCGCCCCTCGCCGCCTCGATCAGGTTCGTGGTGGCGGTGCGGAAGAACGCCAGCACCTCGTCGTCGGCGAAGGACGGCGAGTTCGACACGTCGACCAGCACGTCCGCACCCCGCACCACCTCCCGGAGCCCTTCACCGGTGATGGTGTCCACCCCGGTCGAGGGCGACGCCGCCACCGCCTCGTGCCCGTGCTCGCCGAGCCACGCGACGACGTTCGTGCCGATCAGGCCTGTCCCGCCGATCACGACGACCTTCATGGTGACTCCTCTCACCGGTGCCCCGGTCGGTCCGGGACGCCTACGCCAGCCAGGGGCGACGCGATCCCATGAGCCGGCCCGAGCAACGCCGCATCGGGTTGTCGCCGCGTCGGTTCGTCAACGGGTCAGTTCGGACGCAGACCCCCGAGACCCTCATACTCGACCGGCCTGCGTCGCACCACCAACGGGCGCGGGTCGAACAGCCAGGCTGCGCGCCGGCCGGGACTCAGTCCGCCGCGCACCTGTGCCCGGATCTCGCCCAGCTGACGTGCGGCCGTCGCCGCCATCTCCTCGGTGACTTCGTCCGGAGCGAAACCGACGCGGTCGACCAGTTCCGCCAGCGGGCGCAACGCGAGCCGGTGGATCTCGGGCACCGCTTCCACCACCTGTCCGGTGGTCTGGCGTTCGTGGACCGGGGCGCCACCGGCCCGCAGCGTGGTCACCGCTTCGCGCCACGCAGCCATGACACGTCGGCGAGGCGTGCCACGCCGAAGGGCACGGCGGCGTGCGGCCTTGAGCAACGGGACCGCGAACAGCAGCGCCACCGACACCGCCCCCGCCACGGGCAGCACCACGTCCGACCGCGGTCCGGGCGTCGGTGGCACCGCGGCGTTCGGCGGCGCCTCCCACTCGGGCTCGGGCGCAGGCTCCGGGTCGTGAGCCGGTGGCAACTGGACCGAGCCGGTGTCGGGCCGGGTCGCCTGGTCGGGTGGTTCGTCACCGACGTCGGCGGCCTCCCGGGTCGGGCTGGGGTCGATCGGCAGCCAGCCCAGCCGCTCGAACCGGACCTCGACCCACGCGAAGACGTCCCGCCCTTCGACGTGCAGCGCGTCGCCGTCCCACCGGGGCCGGAAGCCGAGCACGACCCTGGCGTCCCAGCCGAGCTGTCGGCACATCAGGGCGAACGCCGACGCGTACTGCTCACTGGTTCCGCGGTGGCTCTTCAGCAGCGCGGAGACCTGGTAGAGACCGTTCCCGCCCGGCGCCTCGTCCGAAGCGTCGTAGTGGAACGGCACGGCGCGCAGGTTGTGGTAGAGCCCGAGGAACCGGTCGAGTTCGGTGTGCTGCCCCGCGGTCGCGGCGTCGACGAAGCCCAACACCTCCGGCGGCAGCAGGAGGTCCGGCCGTCCGGCACCCACCGCGGGCTGGTCCGTGCGCAGGAGTTCCGGCGACACGACCGGTTCGGTCGCGCTGATCCGGTACTCCGCGGGTGTCTCCTGCCCCGCAGGCACCACCAGGTCGCCGGTGTCGGCGTCGAAACCGAGGTCCGCCACGCTGACCCGGCCCGGCCACCCCGGTCTGGGCAGCCAGCCGATGCTGTCAGGTGTGCCCAGCCGCAAGTGCAGCGTCGTCTCCCGGCGCGGTGCCGTTCCCTGCGACGGGGCGGGCAACTGGTGTGCCGCACGGCGGTAGTCCGCCGCCGGTGACCAAGCCCGACCGTCGAATCCCGTCAACGTCACCATGCCCAACCGGTCGACCCGCTCGGAGGCGGTGCCGTCGATCTCCAGCACCATGCGGCCATCGCGCAACGCCAGGTACTGGGCCATCGGGTTGGTGTGCCGCTTGGGCTGCACCGGCGCGTCCACCAACGCCTGTGCGCTCGCGGGCGGACGGAGCGCCGTCGGGCCGAGCAGCCCGAACGCCGGCCCGACCACGGCCGCCAACGCCACCACCACACCACCCACGACGAGCCGGGCACGTGAAGCGGTGCCCGCGCTGAACAACGCGGGCAAGGTGCTCACGACGACGAAGGCCGGTACGTACCAGGCCGGCAGCGGACCGGCGGCGGCGCCGAGCGAGAGCCCCAGCGCCAGGCACACCGACGCCGGCAGCACCGGCAGGAGCACAGCCCTGGCCGCGAGGTGCACCGCGGCCAACGACGTCAAGCCCGACAGCACCGACACCGCGGCCAACTGCGGTGCGGCGGCTTCGGTCGGCAGCACCGACGTCAGCAGCCGGAACGGTCCGGACAGCACGTCACGGCCGGGACGGGTGACCGCCGCTACGGCCGCGACCACCCAAAGCAGGGCCAGCGCGGTGCCGACACCGCCGGACATCCGCTTGAGCACCGAGGTGGCGAGCAGTTCCCACGCCGCGACGACGGCGGCGGGGACCACGACGGCCACCGCGAAGGCGAGCCCGGCCTCGGCGTCGAACACCGGCCGGAACGACCAGGCGGCCAGGGCGGCGAGGGCCGCGGCGCACACCACGCGGACGGACGACATCAGCCCACCACCCCGCCGAGCACCAGGTGGTTCCACGCGGAGACCGCCTCCACCGCGCTGCTCGCGCTGAGCACCGCCATCCCCTGGCGGCGGTAGGGCGGCGGGGCCTCGTGGTGCGCCGGCAGCACCTCCAGCACCACGATCGGCGCGAACCGCCGGCGCCGGTGGGCCAGCCTGGCGGCCACGGCGTCCTCGGCGGGTCCGGTGACGACCACGAGCGCGCCACCGGGCTGCGCCCGGTCCACTTCCTCCAGCAGCCGCAGCGGATCGCCGTCCGAGGTCGACTCGGCGGCGGCCAGGCGGTCGAGCACCGAGATCGCGTCGGAGGCGGGGTCCTCCCCCACCACGTGCACGCCCACGGGCCGCCCGGTCTCCACCGCGGCCTGCGCGATCGACGCGGCGACTTCGACGGCGTGCTCGAACGCGGGAGGCTCCAGCACCGACACGCGGGTGTCGAGCACGACCGTCACCGTGGGTTCCATCGTGTCCACGGAGTCGCGCACCACGAACCGCCCGACGCGGGCGGTGGACCGCCAGTGGATGCGTCGCGGGTCGTCACCGGGCACGTAGTCGCGCAGCGACGTGAAGCTCATCGTCCCCGCCTTCGACGCCTCGGCGCGACCCTCGTAGTCCGGCACGGTGCCGACGGGGATCTGCTGCGCGTGGTGCACGCGCGGGTGGACCCACAGCACGTCGGTGCCGCCCTGCGGCTGCACCCGCCGGAACAGGCCGAGCGGATCCCTCCGGCCGGCCAGCAGCGGTCCGACCAGCAGACGTCCCCTGCGCCCGGTCGGCAGCGAGTACGGCACGGCGCGCCACCCACCGGGGCGCAACGCGGGCACCCGCACCTCCACCGGCTGCCCGCCGACCCGGTCCAGCACCAGCAGCTCGGGGACGGGCAGCCGGCCCGGGTTGCGCACCACCAGCCTGGCCAGCGCGGGCTCGCCGACCGAGACCCGTTCCGACACGACCTCGCGGGTCATCCGCACCCGTGGGCGCACGACGACCGTGGCGGCGCACAGCACCAGCAGCGCGCCTCCCGCGACCGCCAACGACACGAGCGTCGCGTACCCGAGGACGACGCCCGCCCCCAGCAGCACGCCGGTGCCCAGCAGGACCGCCCGACCCGCGGCGGTGAGCGGCACCCGACCCGTCACACCCGCACCGCCTGCGTGGGTGCGGGCACCGAGCCGAGCACCTCGTCCAGCACGGCGGCCGTGGTCACCCCGCGCACCTGGGCCTGGGCGGTCGCCATCAGCCGGTGCGCGAGGACCGGTCCGGCCACCGCCCGCACGTCGTCCGGCACCACGAAGTGGCGTCCGGACCCCAGCGCGTACGCCTGGGCGGCCCGCAGCAGCGCGAGGCTGCCGCGGGTGCTCAGGCCCAGCCGCAGGGCCTGGTGCTCGCGGGTCGCCTTGGCCAGCAGGGCGATGTAGCGGGCGATCTCCGGGGCCGTGTGCACGTCGGCCGCGGTCCGGCGCATCCACTCGACGTCGTCGAGCGTCGCCACCGCCCGCAGGACCGGCGGCGCCGCGGCGGCCCGGTTGATCAGGATGTCGGTCTCGTCCTCCAGACCGGGGTGGCCGAGCGAGATCCGCATGAGGAAGCGGTCCAGCTGCGCCTCGGGGAGCTGGTAGGTGCCTTCCAGGTCGATCGGGTTCTGGGTGGCGACCACCAGGAACGGCTTCGGCACCGGGTGGCCGACGCCGTCCACGGTCACCTGCCCCTCCTCCATCACCTCCAGCAGCGCCGACTGGGTCTTGGGGCTGGCCCGGTTGATCTCGTCGGCCAGCACGACGTTGGCGAACACCGGCCCGCCGCGGAACCGGAACTCCTGCCGGGCCTGGTCCCAGACCGACACGCCGGTGATGTCACCGGGCAGCAGGTCCGGGGTGAACTGGATGCGCTGCCAGCTCCCCGAGACGCTCGTCGCCAGCGCCTTGGCCAGCGACGTCTTGCCCGTGCCCGGCACGTCCTCGATCAGCAGGTGACCTCCGCCGAACACGCACGCGAGCGCGAGTCGGATCGCCGGCGCCTTGCCCTTGATGGTCCGTTCGACCTCGGCGAGGACGGCGTCGTGCGTGGCCCGGAACCGGAGGGCCGAGTCGTGGGCGTCGGTGGCGGTGTGGGTCGTCAAGGTCGTCGTCCTCGTGATGGGTTTCACCGGGTGGGGCAGGCGGGTTTCGGGGCCGGGTCGAGCGGGCGGGCGGTCGTGCCGAGCGCGATCACGTAGTAGCAGCCCGACTCGCGCGGTTCGGGATCCCGGTAGGAGGTGGTGTCGGCGGGCACTTCCCGGCGCGGGTCGAAGCCCTGCATGACGACGAAGCGGTCGAGACCGGGCAGCGTGGTCGCGTCGGCGGGCCAGGACACCGTCGCCGCGCCCTCCGCGTCGACCACGACGGTGACCGGCACGAAGTAGACGCCGGATGCGGCGGTGCTCGCCGAGGCCGAACCGGTCGGTGCCGACCCGGCCGGCGCGACGACCTTCGGGACCACGAACGTGCCGACCGCGAAGCCCGCCACGGCGACCGCGGTCACCGCGACCGCGACCAGCAGACGACGGCGGGACGGACGGCTCGCCGCCGGCGCGGGGGCAGGAGCGGGTTCGGGACGCCGGCTGCTCGTGCGGGTGGGCAGCGACCGATCGGCGTCCGCGGCGGCGGCGTGCCAGGGCGCGGGCTCGACGGGTCGAGCGCCGGTACGGGTGGGCAGGGACTGGACGGTGTCCGCGGCGGGTTCGGGCGCCGGCGCCGGCGCGGTTCCCGGCGGCGTGAGCGCGATCTCGCGGACCAGGTCGTGGAGGACCTCCGACGCCTCGACCGCGCTGGGCCGGGCGCGCGGGTCCTTCTCCAGGCAGGCCGACAGGAAGCGCCACGCCAGGTCCGGCAGGCCCGCCGGCCGGGCGGGTCGCTGGACCTGGTGCTGCCGGAGCACCTGGTCGGTCGTCGGACCGGGGAACGGCCGCCGCCCGGCCAGCACCTCGTACGCCGTGACGCCCAGCGCGTACACGTCCGCCTCGGGTGACGGCTCGCCGGAGCCGACCAGCTCGGGCGCCAGGTAGGACGGGGTGCCCAGCAGCAGGCCCATCCTGGTCAGGTCCGGCTCGCCGAGGGGCTTGGCCAGGCCGAAGTCGGTGAGCAGCGCGGTGTGGCGGTCCCCCGAGACCCGGACGAGGATGTTCGCGGGCTTGACGTCCCGGTGCACGATGCGGCGCTCGTGCAGGTGCGCCAGGCCGGAGGCCACCTCCGACAGCAGCCGCACGCCGTCCGCCCGCCCCACCTGCCCGGTCTTGAGCAGCGCCCGCAGGTCGGTGCCCGGCACGAACTCCATGACGATCGCCGACCGGCCGCGGTCGACCACGATGTCCAGCACCTCCACCAGGTGCGGGTGGGCCAGCCCGCGCAACGTGGCGTGCTCGCGGGCGAGCCGGGCGAGGCTGGTCCCGTCGGCGTCGGAGTCCGGGTTGAGGATCTTGACCGCCACCTCGCGCCCGTCACTCCTGCGGCGCGCCCGCCACACCTTGCCCGCGCTGCCCGAGCCCAGCTCCGACAGCAGGGTGTAGTCGGTGCCCATCGCCTGCTCCGACCGGGACCAGCCCGCCGCGGGGAGGTGGGGCGTGCGGCCGGGGTCGTCCAGCTCGTCCTTCAGGCTCAGCGCGAACGACGCGAGGGAGTGCGGCCGGTCCTCGGGTCTTCGCGCAAGCGCTTGGCGCAGCAGGTCGACCAGCCGCGGCGGCAGGTCGCGGGCGGTGGGCGGCGGTGACGACTCGTCGAACAGGTGCAGCAACCGCTCGTCCCTCGACCCGGCCACCGGCGGCCTGCCGGTGGCCAGCGTCCACACCGTCGACGCGAACGCGTACACCTCGGCCTGCGGTGTCCAGTCACCGCCTTTGAGGACCTCGACCGGCTCGTGCCCGGTGCCCTCGGTCTTGGCGCCGGCGATCTCGGCGAGCACCGGCAGCACCGGCGTGCCCAGCAGCACCCGCCCGCTCGGCTGCCGGACCAGCGCCGCCGGGCCCAGGCCGCGGTGCAGGACGTCCGCGCCGTGCAACGACACCAGGGCCGGCGCGGTGCCGAAGACGGCTCGCCGCACCTGGTCCAGGGGCAGCGGTCCGCGCGCGGCCAGCTCGTCGGCGAGCGAGGGCCCGGTGGACTCGGTGACGAAGAACGGGCGGGCGTCGGCCGTCTGGCCGTGGTCGAGCAGCGGCACGACCAGCGGGCTGTTGAGCTCCTCCAGCGCGGTGGCCAGCGAGGAGAGTTCGGTCCTGACCCGGCGCAGCGTGGCGCGGTCGAGCGGTTCGACCACCACGTGCACGGTCACCTCGGCGTGGTCGGACTCCCGGGTGGCCCGCGCCACGACGCACAGGCCGACGCGGATCGGGTCGGTCGTCACCCGGTAGCCGGAAAGCTGTCCGATGGCGACCACGCCCGCACCTCCAGTCCCGTGCGGCCGAACCCCCGTCGGCCCTCGATCGAGGGACAACATAGTCACCGGTCGACACGTCCCGTAGCACGACTTCGGAGGTGAGCAACCGTCACTTCTTCTTGGGGCGCAGGAGGATCCGGCGCGCGCCGCACATCTGCGGTGACGACGGCAGCGGTGGTGTCGTCCCGGTCCGGCATCACCCTTCCGGTGGGCCGCCCCAGTTCCGTGACCAGTCGCGGTCGAACGGACAGGTCGCCCTCCGCCCCCGGCGACTGCCGAGGGCCGCCGGCCGGCATGACGATCGGCGCGAGCGCCAGGGCGAGCCGCATCGCGTGCTCCGGGAGCAGCCCGTCCACCAACACGTCGGCCACGGCGGGGAACCCCCGGTACCGCAGCTCGGCACGGCTGCCGGACTCGTTGACCGACACCAGGGTCGTGCCGCACGCGGCGGGCAGCGCGTCCTCGTCCTCCGCCAGGCACAGTGCGGTGACGCCCGCCGCCGGCCCTTCGTCCAGCACCTCGGCCAAGCCGGGGATGCCGTGCAGTCGCCGCACGCCGTCGAGCACGACGAGCACCCGGGCCCCGTCGAACCGCGACGCGGCGCGCCGCCGCGCGACCAGGGCGCGCAGTTCACCGAGCCTGGCCCGAGCCTGGTCCTCGTCGGTGGCGACGAGGCGCGAGCAGTCGAACGCCGCGACGGGCGGCCGGGTGTGCGGCAACCAGCCGGCCCATTCCCAGGCCGGCGCTCCGCGGGGCCCGGTCACGAGCACGATCACCAGGTCGTCCGGTGCGCACAACACCGCTGCCTGGGCGACGACGGCCCGTGCCGAGGCGAGCAGCGCGTCGCGCGGACCGGCGAGGCCCAGCACACCGGCCTCACCCAGGTCCGCGGTGACGGGCACCGCGTGGAGCACCGGCGCCGGTTCGGCGAAGGGCATCCGCACCTCCGCCGGGCGGTCGTGCAGCCCGAGCCTCAAGCGCAGGAAATCGGGATCGGCACGGCGGCGCTCCCACAGCCGGGCGGACGGCCCGCGGGCGATGCCCAGCAGCATCGTGGGGTCCGGATCACGCGCCCGCAGCATCCGTTCCCCGTCGGGTGCCACCGGCACCGGGCGTTCCGCCGGTCGGTGGAACACCCGGCTCACGCCATCGGGCCCGGCGGTCGACTCCGCGTCCGCCGGGACGACCTCGCGCAGGCCGATCACGGTCTCGCCCAGTCCCGCGACGTCACCGGGGAGCAGGTCGGCGGACCCCTCCAGCAGCCATCCCCGCCACCGGACGCCGTTGTGCGAACCGGTGTCCTCCAGGCGGACGCGACCGGTGCCCGCCGAGATCACCAGCCGCGCGTGCCGCCTGCTCACCTCCGCGTCGGCCAGCACCAGCCCCGCGTCGGGCGCGCGACCGATCCGCAGCTCCCCCACCGGGTACAGCGTCGTGCTCGGTCCGCCGTGCAGACCGCCTACCACCGCCACCTCCCTGGTGCCGCCGCCGACCGCGGCGCCGCTGTCCACCGGTGGTGGCGCGTCCAGGCCGAGCACGGTGCCGTTCGCGATTCCGGCCTCGCCCAGCGGCAGCCAGCCCGGCAACGCCACCGGGCCCAGGTAGAGGGCCTCGCGGCAGCCCAGTGCCAGGGCGAGTTCCGCGACGCGGTGCTCCGGCCCGACGGTCGCGACCACTGCGCGCCGGACGCCGTCACGTCCGACGCACACCAACCCGACCTCCACCACGCGCCGCTCCCACCGCCGTTCCTCCGTCCGCCCGGACGTTAAGCAGCCCGGTGGCGGGTCGGAATCGGAAGCCCTTCCCAACCGCCGTCACAGGCCGATGAGGCGCAGGTCGTGCTCGGTGATCAGGCCGCGGGTCAGGGCGTGCTCGGCGAGGTTGATCAGCGCGTTGGCGCCGTTCATGTTGGGCACCCCGGCCTTCGTCAGGCGGGTGCGCAGGTACTCGATCTTGCGCAGCAGCGTGGTGCGGGGCCAACCCAACCGCTTGGCGGCGGCGTCATAAGTGCGCGGGTAGGGGTCGTAGGCCGCCCCCTTCTGCAGATAACCCGCGAACAGGGCGGTCAGCGCCAGTTTCTCCTCGCGGGTGAGCACGACGTCGTCACCGGTGATCGTCGGTTGACCGGTGGGCAATTCCCGCAATCCTGCGGAGTCGAATTCGTGCGCGTCGATCTCCACGATGTGCGGTCGAGATCCGCCGCCCTGCACGTAAACGCGCATCGACCCCTGGAGCACGGAGCGCTTCCCCGGTCCGACCAGGCTGCGCAACCCGCGATCGTCGACGAGTTCGAGCCCGCGCCTGGTGCTCGTGTTGACCACGAACCAGATGCCGTTCTCCGAGGTGATCACGCCCGCGCGGCGGGAGATCGTGGCGTCGTCGGGGTCCAGGCACACCGTGCACTCCCGCGAACGGCCGAACGCGAACTCCTCGCCCGGCGCCACCGTGTAGGCCTGCGCACCGACCCGGACCTCCACCGGCAGCTGTCCGCTCACAAATCCTCCGCTCTGTTGGGGAGTACTTCCCGTTTGCCGGGGGCCACCGCTTTTGTACCCTCCAGGTGCACCGTGCCACGCCCCGAATGACTCGTTGCGCCAATCGTCGTACTGGAGACCCAAGTGGGCGAATCGCCATCCCGCCGGAAAAGCACGTCACGCCTGCTCATGCTGACCGGCGCGGTGCTCGCGGCGGTGTTCGCGGCCTCGGTCGGCGCCGGTTACAGCATGACGGACACGGAATTGAGCAATGCTCAGGCCGTCGTGCAGCACGGCGACGGGGTGGTGCAGGTCAACACCGAGACCGAACGCGTCGAAGCGGAGGCGCGGGCCCTGGCGACGGGCGGGCAGCAACTGGAACTGGTCCGGCTCGCCGACGGCCGCGTCGCGTCGGTCAACCACGCCACCGGGCAGGTGCTCCTGCTCAACGAGGACCTGGGCAAGCAGGGCACGCCGATCGAGCAGTCGTCCGCCGGGGTGCCGCGCGGGGACGAGGTGCCGGTCGTCGTCGCGACCACCTCGGCCGCCTACCTGCTGCGGCCGGGCGAGGACGTGGTGGAGCTGATCGACCCGGACGGGCACCCGCGGACCCCGGTCACGGTGCCGGGCGCCACGCGGACGGCGGTGGGCGACGGCGGCGCGGGCATCTGGGTGCTGACCGAGGACGGCGAGGTCGCGCACGTGGTCGGCGAGCGGTTGGCGCGGACCGTCTCGGCGCCGGCCCCGGTCGAGCACCTGACCCTCGCCGACGGCCGGCCGATCGGGATCACGCGGACCGGTGAGGCGCTGGACGTCGCCGCGACCCCGCTGAAGTCGATCAGCCGCGAACCGGTGCCGCACGGCGACACCGTGGTCGTGCCCGCGGCGAACGGCGCGGGCCGGTACCTGCTGGTGCTCGACCGCAGGGGCAAGCTCATCTCGGTGGACCCGCGCACCGGTCAGCGGCACGAGTTCGACGACCTGCCCAAGGGCGCCGACCACAACCTGGGCGCACCGGTCGTGCTGGACGACCGGGTCTACGTCCCCGACTACGCCACGCACCAGCTGTGCGCCTTCGACCTGCGCACCGGCTCCCGCACGGAGACGATCACCGTGCCCGGCAGGTCGCCCGACTTCACCGTCGAGGTGCAGGACGACCGGGTGGTGGCCAACGACCCGGTGGACCGCCGCACGGTCGCGGTGGACCCGGACGGACGGCGCACGGTGATCGACAAGGGCCGGGCTCCCGGCGTCGAGACCGACACCGAGAACCCCGAACCCGTCCGGCCGCCCGAGCCCTCTCCCGAGTCGACACCCGCTCCTCCCACCTGGACACCCGCTCCCCCGCCGACCACCCCGACCGCGCCGCCGGTCGATCCCACCCCGACCGCGCCCCCGGTCCAGGAGGCCCCGCAGGTGCCGACGACCACCGTCCCGGTCGTCCCGCCCGGCACGGAACGACTACCGGCGTGCGCGATGGTCGAGACGGCCCGACTGCGGTGCCAGGTGGTCGAGATCGGTCCGGGCGGAGCCACCGGGACGGTTCGCGACACCACCCCGCCCGGCGGGGTCGAGGTGCCCGAGGGCTCGACCGTGGCCGTCCACGTCTACGGCGAGAACGTGCGCGTCCCCGACGTCGTCGGCAGGCGGTTCCAGGCGGCGTGCGAGTCGGTCAACGCGGCCGCGGCGCAGGCCGGCGCCGACGTCTGCGACGAGCAGGCCATGCCCGCGGCAGGGGCGAACTGGGCCGCGCTGGGCGTGGTCGCGGAGCAGTCGCCGAGGGGCGGCGAGTTCGTCACGGCGGGCACCAGGGTCGCCGTGCGGTACTGGGAGTTCGTGGCGATGCCCAAGCTCGACGGTGGAGTCCACGCCGGCGACGCGGCGTGCAACGCGATCCTCGCCGAGACCGGCAACCAGGTGCTGTGCCAGACCGTGCAGGGCAGCGAAGGCGCGACGCCGGGAACCGTCGAGACGTCCACCCCCGCGCCCGGCGAGAAGGTCCACATCGGACAGACGGTGGTGCTCACCGTGTACCGCGAGGCCAAGCCGGCCACTCCGGTCCCCGCCGTGGGCGGGATGAGCAAGGAACAGGCCTGCCAGACCTTGGTCGCCGGCGGCTGGCAGTGCGACGCGCGGCCGGACGGCCTGCACCACGACGCGGTGGTCACCGCCCAGGAACCGGCTCCGGGCACGCTGCAGCGCGGCGGCGTGGTCGTCGTGCACTACTCGCCCCACCAGTCCGCGCCGTTGTGGCGTTACCAGAGCGACAACCATCCCCACGTCCACATCATCCGCTTCGCGGGGACCGTGGAACCCGGCTACACCCCGAAGAAGTACCTCGGCCGGGCCTACCCGGTCGGGGCGATCCCGGACGGCGGCACCGCGGGCATGGTCCGGGACTTCATGTGCACCGTGAGCGACAAGGTGTGCGGCGGCGCGAAGCCGAACCACTACTACTCCCTGGACACCAGCACCAAGAAGGAGGACTGGCGACTGCTGTCCGAGGTGGGCCTCGTGCTCAAACCGGTGAGCGGCCAGTGCCGCCCCGACCAGGACATGATCGCCCGATACCTGGTGCGGGTCGGCACCGAGGAGCGGTACACAGTGGAGCGTGTGGCGGAAGCACCGCCGAACCCCGCCTACCGCGAGGTCCTGGGCTGCGTGTGGAAGGCCCCGTGACCTGATCGGGTTGGGAAACCCTTCCCGTACCGGGGATCGCGCCACCGACCCAGACTGGGGGCATGTCGAACAACTCGTCGAAGCGCAGGCCGATCAACCTGTCCCTGCTGGCGCTCACCCTGCTGTGCCTGGCATTCCCGTTCGCGGCGGTGTCGTGCGAGTCGCCGATGGCGACCATCAGCGCCGAGTACACCGGTTGGGACCTGGCGTTCGGCGGCGAGGCGACGATCGAGGTGTCGGGCAAGGCGGACAAGCCGGCGTCCGCCTCGAAGAGCGAGATCCCCGCGCAGCCGCTGATGATCGTGGCGGTGCTCGTCCTGCTCGCGGGCCTCGTCGTGCTGGCGAGGTCGAAGGCGGGGTACCTGCTCGGGATCGGCGTCGGCGTGCTCGGGGCGCTCTTCCTCGTCGTCAACCAGGTGGCGATCCAAGACTTCCTGGCCTCGAAGCTGTCGGAGACCGAGAACCTCAAGCCCGCCGCCGCGAGCGACATGGTCGAGTCGCGGGTCGGCTTCTGGTTGACGCTGCTGCTCACGCTCGGCGTCGCGGCGTACAACGCCACCGCGCTGGTCCTCGGCGCCCGGGCAGCCCGGGCGGCGCAGTCGGCCCCGCCGTCGACACCCGGCCCGACGCAGTCCGGCCCCTCTCCCACCGGCCAAGCGGAATAGCCTCCCACCGACCAAGCGGAACAGCCGCCGGGATCACCGCGGACACGCGTACCCGCCACCGGGCGGGGATCCGCATCGGATTCCGGAAGCCCGCACCGCCGGAGCAGGCCCCGGCGATCCCGTCGAAGCGGTCGGACAACGCGTCGGGCGAGGTGGCCCGCGATCGGCGGAGGTGTGGTTTCGCCCGGCGGCCCCGGCCGTCAGCGCTCGCGGACCACCACCCGGAAGGTCTTCAGCTCGGAGTCGGTGGGGTCGGGCAGCAACATGCCCGCGTCCAGGCCGCTGCGCACGTAGTCGACGACCTCCTTCGTGATCACCTCGCCGGGCAGCACGGCGGGCGCGCCGGGTGGGTAGGGGGTGACCATCTCCGCGCTGATCCGGCCGACCGCCTGGTCCGCGGGCACCTGCTCGACCTCGGCGAAGAAGGCGTCGCGGGGCAGCATCGCGGTCTCCAGCTGCAGCTCGTCCGGCGTGGGCAGGTCGACCGGCTTCGGCGCGGGCAGGTCGTCGGCGGCCTTGGCCAGGGCGCCCAGGGCGTCGAGGAGCACACCGGCGGTGCGGTGGTCGTCGGCGTGGGTGAACTGCGCGACGATGCGACGGTGGTCGGACAGGCCGACCGTGACGTGCTGGTGCTCGCGCAGCGAGTCGGCGGCCTGGTAGCCGCTGATGCCCAGCCCCTCCAGGTCGATGACCACCTTGAGGGGGTCCATGGCGTGCGCCAGCCCGGGACCGGTGAACTCGGCCTCGCCCATGACGCGCAGACCGGGCAGGTCGTCGACCGCGGCACGGGTGGAGTGCGCGAGCGCCAGGACGGCGGTGAGCAGCTCCTCGCCGTGCTGGACCATGTGGCGGCGCCAGCCGTCCAGCGTCGCGTAGACCAGGGACGTGGGGCTGGTCGTGCCCAGCAGGTCCTCGCGGGTCTTGAGCACTTTCGGGTCCACCAGGTCTCCCTGGACGTGGAACACCGAACTCTGCTCCACGGCCGCGCCGGACTTGTGGACGCTGGTGACGACGACGTCCGCGCCCGCGTCCATGCCCCACTGCGGCAGGTCCGGGTGGAACGGCAGGTGCGCGCCCCACGCCTCGTCCACGATCAGCGGCTTGCCGAACTCGTGGCAGACGTCGGCGACGGCCCGGATGTCGCCGCACGTGCCGTAGTCGTCCGGGGTCACCAGCAGCATCCCCTTGGCCTCGGGTTCGGCCTGGAACAGCTCGCGCACCTGGTCGGGGCCGGGTGGGTGGGACAGGTGCCGCTCGGCGTCCCAGTGCGGGGAGAGCCACACCGGTCGCACACCGCTGAGGATCAGCGCGGAGACGACGGACTTGTGGGCGTGACGCGGCACGATCAGCTTCTCGTGCGGACCGGCGACCGACAGCATCGCGCTCTTCACCGACAGCGAGCTGCCGCAGGTGGAGAAGAACGCCTGCTCGGCGTCCACGGCGTCGGCCATCAGCTGCTGCGCCTGCTCGATCACGCCCTGCCGGTTCAGCCGGTCGTCCAGGCCGTTGACGGAGATCACGTCCGAGGCGAACACCGCCTCGCCGACGACCTCCAGCACACGGGGGTCCACCCCGCGCCCCTGACGGTGGCCAGGCGGGTTGAACGGGGTGAACCCCTGTTCGCGGAACGCCTGCAACGCTTCCAACACGGGTGCTCTGCTGTGGTCCATGCGAACGGAGTAACCAGGATTGCCCTGTTCGAACATGTCGACCGGAGGTGGCGTCGCCGAGGCGGTCGGCCGGCGGGCCACCAGCGCGCGTCGGTGCGCATCGGACAGCCCCGGACGGCCACCGACGCGACCGCTCTGCGCGACGAACGCACCGGGGCGGCCGGCCAGAGCACCCCGATCAACGAGATCAGCGCGAGCCCGGACCAGGTGAACACGGTGAACAGCTGCACCTGCTGCGATACCCGGCCCGGGTAGCCGGGCAGTCCCCAGCGCCGGACCGTCGCCGGATCGTCGCCGGCGAGGGTGCACGTCCGCCGGTATCCGTTTCCGGTGGACGAACGGTGGTATGCCCAGCCGATGACGACCTCGTCGGAGCACCGCAGCGAGTTGCGGCGTCTTGCTGCGGAGAAGTTCGGGCTGGACCGCCTGCGGGACGAGCAGCTGGAGGCGATGGAGCAGGTGGTGGCCGACCACGACGTGCTGGCCGTGCTGCCGACCGGGGCGGGCAAGTCCGCGATCTACCAGGTGCCCGCGCTGGTGCTGGACGGCCCGACCGTGGTGGTGTCCCCGCTGATCGCGTTGCAGAACGACCAGGTGGAAGGCATCGAGGGCAGCCGCGCCCCGGACGCGGTGGTGGTGAACTCGACCCAGCGCGACGGTGAGCGCCGGGACGCCTGGGACGCGCTGCGCGAGGGCACCGCCGAGTACGTCTTCCTGTCCCCGGAGCAGCTGGCCGACGACGGGCGGGTGGACGCGCTGGCCGAGCTGGGGGTGTCGCTGTTCGTGGTGGACGAGGCGCACTGCGTCTCGGCGTGGGGCCACGACTTCCGGCCGGACTACCTGCGGCTGGGCCGGGTGATCGACCGGCTCGGGCATCCGCGGGTGGTCGCGTTGACGGCCACGGCGGCGCCTCCGGTGCGGCGGGACATCGTGGAGCGCCTGGGTCTGCGTGACCACCGCGAGGTGGTCGCCAGCTTCGACCGGCCGAACCTGCACCTGGCCGTGGAGCGGTTCACCGACGATGCCGGCAAGCGCGACGCCGTCATCACGCACGTCCGCACCCTGACCGCCGACCCCGCGAGCCGCTGCGGGCTGGTCTACGCGGCCAGCCGCAAGGACACCGAGTTCTACGCCGGGGAGCTGACCGCGGCCGGGGTGCGGGCGGCGGCCTACCACGCCGGGATGAAGACCGCCGACCGCGAGCGCGTGCACCAGGACTTCCTCGCCGGCGAGGTCGACGTGGTGGTGGCCACCTCGGCGTTCGGCATGGGCATCGACAAGCCGGACGTGCGCTTCGTCGTCCACGCGTCGGTCACCGACTCGCCGGACTCCTACTACCAGCAGGTAGGCCGGGCAGGCCGCGACGGCGACCCGGCCGGGATCACGCTGTTCTACCGACCGGAAGACCTGAACCTGCAGAAGTTCCTCACCGCGAGCAAGCCCCCCGAGGACACCCTCGAAGAGGTGGTCCGCGCCCTGCACCGCCAGGAAGGGCCCGTCCGCCCGGCCGACCTCGAAAACGAGGTCGACGCCTCCCGCGCCCGACGCACCCGTGCCGTCAACCTGCTCGAACAGGTCGGCGCCGTCACCCCCACCGGCTCGGGCCGCCTCGTCACCGATCCGGACCTGGCACCCGACGAGGCGGTCGAGCAGGCGGTGGAGGCCGCGCAGGCGCAGCAGAGGTTGATCCGCTCCCGCATCCGGATGATGCGGGGCTACGCCGAGACCACCGGGTGCAGGCGGCAGCACCTGCTGGGCTACTTCGGCGAGCAACTACCCGACCCGTGCGGCAACTGCGACAACTGCGACACCGGCACCGCCCGACACCGCCCCGCGGGCACCGACGAGTTCCCCGTCGACAGCCCCGTGCAGCACCCGCAGTGGGGTCCTGGTGTCGTCATGTCCGTCGAAGAGGACCGGATCACCGTCCTGTTCGACGACGTCGGCTACAAGACCCTGTCCCTGCCCGACGTGCGCGAACACGACCTCCTCAGCCGTGACGACCCGCAGGCGTGATGGACAGCGGCACAGCACCCGCACATCCGTTCCAGCGTTCAAGGTCGGTGGTGCCGGTCGCCACCGCGCAGACCGGCGAGCATGAGGCGGGCACGTGCCGCGCCGACCCGATGGCCGATTTCGGCGAAGCGGGTGTTCGCGCGAGACGTGTGCTCGGCAGCCCGGGTCGAGTCCGTGTCGATGGTCGCCAGCGCCAGCAGCGCGTGTCCCTCCAACAGGCGATAGGTGTGCCGCCGGGTGAGAACGAGCGCGGTGTGGGCGTCATCGGCGTCACGCCGCGTGGCGGCGAGGCCGATCAGAGCCTTGGCCTCACCGAAGCGGTAGGCGATGTCGCGGGCGAGATCCACGGCATCCAGGTAGTAGGCGGTGGCTTCGGTGCAGTGTCGGAGGAGGTCGTGCGTGGCACCGAACGCGATGAGGGAGTCGACCTCCCGGCGGCGGTCTCGGGCGTCGCGTGCGAGCGCTCGGGCGAGGTGGGCTTGTTCGAACGCTTCGTCGTAGAAACCGGTGTCGGTGTACACGGTGGCGAGTTCCGCCCGTGCCTCGGCCTCCGAGCTCCGGTCGCCGGTCTCCTGGTGCAGGCCGAGCGCGGTGACGAGGTGTCGGATCGACCGGTCCAGGTCGCCCAGGTCGTGCTGGACGCAGGCGAGGTTGGTCAGCCCTACCGCCCGTCCGTGCGCGGACCCGACTCGCTTGCTGATCTCCAGGGCATCGGTGAAGAGGCCCTGCGCCTGTCGGAGGTCCCCTCGGTGCCAGTGCACCAGTCCGAGGTTGCCCAGGTTGTTGGCCTGGCTGGTGAGTCGCCCGGTGCGTCGGTTGAGTGCGAGCGCGGCGCTGTGGTGCTCCAGGGCCTCGGGGAGGCATCCCGACTCCAGTGCGAGGTTGCCCAGGTTCCCGTGTGCGGCGGCTTGCCCTTCGATCCAGGCGCTGCGCGCGGCCGACGTCAGCGCGTCGGTCGAATGCCGCTCCGCCCGCTCGTTGTGCCCCTGCCGAAAGTGGACGTCGGCCAGGCTCAGCGACGCCACGACCGATCCCCGCGTGTCGTCGAGCGCCTCGGCGATGTCCGACGCGGCTTCCGCCGTCGCAAGCCAGTCCATGGTGTTCATGCGGAGCCAGAAGTAGCCGCGCAGCGCGTCGGCGATCAGCCCGACCGTGGCGACAGGACGATACCGGGCGGCGTGAGTCACCGCGGCGAGCAGGTTCGACCGCTCCTCGTCCAGCCAGGCGGAGGCATCCGCGTGGCCCTCGAACGTCGATCGGACGGCCTTGGTGTTCGCCGGAGGCAGGGTCAGGCGCAGCATCTGCGGGTACAACGCGGTCGCGGCCTGGTCGACGGTGAGCAGGTACCAGGCGTTGAGCCGGTCCGTCGCGGCATCGGTGTCGTCCTCGCCGTCGGCGAGTTCACGCGCGTACGCACGCAGCAGGTCGTGACTGCGGTACCGGCCGGGGCGGTGCTCGTCGAGCAGGTGGGCCGTGGCGAGTTCGGCGACGAGGCAGTCGGCGTCCACGTCGGTGACACCGATGAGCGCTGCCGCCGCCTGGACGGTGAAGTCCACGGCCGGAACCGCGCCGAGAAGGCGGAACAGCCGGCGCGCATCGTCGCCGAGCCGCCGGTACGACCGGTCGAACGCGGCACGCACCGCCGACTGCACCTCGTCGGGCGCTCGGAGGGCGGCCAAGCGGTCACCGCGCAGTTGTCCGACGTAACGGCTGATCGAAAGGGCGGGACGGGCGCTGAGGTACGCGGCTGCGATCCGCAGCGCCAGCGGTAATCGTGCGCACAGGCGGGCCAGGTCCGGGACCGGCCCCGTGCGGTCGGGGCCGAGCACGGTGCGCAGCAGGGCTTCGGCCTCGGGTCCGGTGAGCACGTCCAGCGGCAGGCTCCGAGCGCCGACACCGGCGACCAACCCGGACAGCGGGGTGCGGCTGGTGACCAGCACGACGCAGTTGTCGGAGCCCGGCAGCAGCGGACGGACCTGAGCCTGGTCCCGTGCGTCGTCCAGCACCACGAGCATCATCCGGTCGGCCAGGACGCTGCGGTAGAGGGCGGCGGCCTCGTCCACGTCGGCGGGAATCTCCTCGGCGCGCACACCGAGTGCGCGGAGGAAGCGCGTCAACACCGCGATCGGCTCGGCCGGCGGGCCGGCGGCATGTCCACGCAGGTCGGCGAAGAGCTGGCCACCGCCGAACTTGCCGCGCACCCGGTGCGCCCAGTGCAGCGCCAGCGCTGTCTTGCCGACGCCGGCCGTCCCGGTGATGACCGAGACCGGCAGCGCGGTGGGCGGGTTCCCGACGTCGGTGAGCAGGCGGTCGAGTTCCCGCAGCTCGACGTCGCGCCCGGTGAAGCCCGCGGCGTCGGCGGGTAGTTGGGCCGGCTCGACGAGCGGCAACCGGGCCGTGTCGCGTGCGAGCGCCAGGACCGGATCGTCGGACAGCACCGCGTGTTCCAGGTCCCGCAGCGCCGGGCCGGGCTCCAGCCCCAGCTCGGCGATCAAGTGGGCACGTCCACGCCGGTAGGCATCAAGGGCCTCCGCCCGGCGACCGCACCGGTACAACGCCAGCACGAGGTGACCCAGCAACTGCTCGCGCAGCGGGTGCAGGGCGACCCACCCCTGCAACTCGTCCACGACCTGCGCGTGCCTGCCCAGCCGCAGGTCCGCGTCCAGTCGGGCTTCCAGGGCGGTCAGCCTGACGTGGTCGAGCCTCGCGGCCTCCGCCGCCGGAGCGTCCCCCTCCACGTCGCCGAACGCCGGCCCGTGCCACAGCGCCAGGGCGGCGCCGAGCGTCTGCGCGGCGGCCTCGGGTTTCCCTTCGGCCAGTTCGCGCTGCCCTGCCTGGACGAGATCGAGGAACACCCTGGCGTCGACATCGGTGTAGTCGACCGCGAGTCGGTATCCACCGGTGGTGGTGACCAGCACGTCGTGTGCGTCCTCGCCGATCAACCGCCGCAGTCGGGTCACGTACACGTGAATGGTGTTCAGCGCGGACTTCGGCGGGCGCCCGGACCACAACTCGTCGGCGAGCCGATCGGCGGTGACCGTTCGTCCCTCTTCGATCAGCAGGAGCGCCAGCAGACATCGTTGCTGACGGGCGCGAACGGTCGCCCACTCCTCGCCATCCCGGATCTGGACCGGACCGAGCACCCGAAACCGCATCCGCTTCTCCTGCTACGCGCAGTTCTTCTGCGGCACAGTAGCGCCGGGCCGGTGCCTTCGGCAGCCTTCGTGCCGAATACGCCGGAAACCCGCCGCAGTCGATATGAGCGGACTTCCGAGGCACGACCCGTGAGCCCATCCGTCCGGGTCCGACTCGCCGGTGGAGGGCACGCGGACACGATCGGGTCTACGGGCGCGGGCGTACCCGCGTCCACTTGCGGCCGTTCCGTTCGGCCCGTGGTGTGGTGGCGGCGACGCAGCGCGGGCACAGGTGCAGGTTCTGCTCGGCGGTCTGCGAGAGCCACACCGCGTCCGCCCACGGCACGTGCCGGAACCGCCCCAGCCGACTGCGGCTGAGCGCCTGCCCGCACAGCGTCTGGTTGGTGCCGGGCGTCCAGGCGTGCACATCACCGGACGGCTGCCGGACACCGTCCTCGTCGACCCATTGGCTGGACGCGGCGACACAAGGCTGGGAACCCATGCCTGCGGAGTACCCACTCCAGCCTGCCTCCGACACGGGCGAAGCGGGGTTGACGCCCACATCGATCGGCTGGGCAGCGCACGTCCTACGAAGTGATGACGCGCGCTCACCCCGGCTTGGACGACCATGTTGCGGTGACAGGAGAAACGGACGTTCGCTCGGTCCGGCCGGGCATCACCCGGGCGATCACGCTCGGCGCGCTCACGGTTTTCGTGGCCGCACCGGTGCTGCTGCTGGCCACCGGGAACGACACGATCAAGCCGTCCACGGATTCGGACGAGCCCCTTTCCCTGTGGGGCGCGGTCGTTCCCGCGCTCGCCGGGATCCTCCTGGTCCGGGCGGTTCCGCCGCGCGCACCGGCGCTGCTCGCCGAGGTGGGCGACCGCCGTCGGCTGGGCAAGCAGGCGATGGCACTGGCGCTGGTGGCCTTCCTGTGGCCGCTGGCGCTGTTCCTGGTGACCGCGGTGGGAGACCAGGCACAGCTGGTCCGCGACACGTGGGCGCTCACCAAGCCGATCGTGTACCTGGCACTGCCCTTGGTCATCCTGCACGTGCTGCGCCCGCGCGAGGAGCCGGACCCGTTCCGGCTGCGGCCCACGTGGTGGCCGAGGGACGGTTGGCGCCTGCTGGCCCCGGTCCCGGCGGTGCTGGTGTTCGCCTGGCTGCAGGTGCTGGGCCCGTTCGCCGCGGCGCTCCCCCGTCACGAGGACTACCCCGATCCGACGTACCTGGCGATAGCCGCGACCTTCACCTTCTTCACCGCGAACGTGCTGGAGGAGGTCTTCTTCCGAGGCATGTTGCAGACCCGCCTCGAAGCGCTGTTCGGGCGGTGGCCCGGAATCCTGCTCGCGTCGCTGCTGTTCGCCTGGCTGCACCTGCCGACGCACGGCCAAGGTGCCTCGCCCTGGGCGGGGCTTCCGCTGACGCTCGGCGCGATCGTCGTGTTCCAGGGCGTCTTCGGCTTGTTCACCGGCTACCTGTGGTCGCGCTACCGCAACCTGTGGGCACCGATCGCCGCGCACACCGCAGTGAACACCTTGCCGCTGCTGCTGATGTGAAGTCCACGAGGCTGCGCGGGGTGACCCTGTCGCCTTTGGCCGCACGGCGACGCGGACAGTGCGGAGGCGAGCGCCAGCCGGAATTGCTTGCTGGTGCTAGGCGTTCGCTCGGCGGAGGCGTTCGGCTGCTTGTGCGCGGAGCGCGTCGCCGGACACCGGGGGGTCGCCGTGCAGAGCTTCCCATCGGGCGTTGTGCGCTGCCGGCCACAGGCCGGCCGCCCACGCGACCTCCTGCTCCTCGGCCGTGAACGAACGCCCCCGAATGTCCTGATAAGCCAACAGGAACGCCTCGGAACTCTCGATCGGCGCCAGCGTCGGCGGCCCTGCTCCGGCGAACGACCCACTCGCCGCTCCCACCAGCGCCGCCTCCGGTTGCCACGCCAGGCTGTCCCAGTCGTGCACCGCCCACACCTCGCGACCGTGCCACCGCAGGTTCTGCGCCTCGAAGTCGGCGTGACCCAGCACGCACGGCAAGCCGGCGGCCAGTATCCGCCTGCGGGCCCGGTCGGCCGTGTCGACGACGTACGCCGGCACCGCGCTCTGGTCCCGTTCATCGAGGAACCCGATCGCCGGCCACACCCCGGAATCCGTGTGGTCCCAACGCGCCCAGCGCGGATTCGGCAGCGGCGGCGCGACGGTCACGTCGGTCAGTTCGGCCATCAGCCGGGCGAACACCCCTGCGTAGCAGACGGCCACGTCCGGGGAGTCCCCGTGCAGCATCTCGCCGCCGGGCCGGAACTCCTCGGCGTGCACGGCCAGCGAACCGACAACGACCGCCGGCGTGAGCGGACGGGGGGACGGGAAGCCGCGCTCGGCCAACCGTGCCTGCGCCGCGACACACGACACGGCCCGACCGTCATCGGCGCGCGCCTTGACCACGACGTCCGTACCTCCGACCAGCCGGAGGCCGAACACCGTCGAGATCGATCGCAGGCGGAACAACACGTCGACGGGTTCGCCACCCAGGTGGTCCAGACACCAAGCCGGCAGCCAGTCCGGCAACTCGTCCAACGGCACAGTGGGACTGTGCCATGTCCACCGGCCGCATCGGAATGGTGATTCTTCTGCGGAACTCCTACCGCACACCACGGAGCGGGGAGGCGCCGTGGCTCCTCCCCGCTCCGTCGACCCGTCTTCTAGCCCGCTGTCAGCCGCGCGCGTCCTGAGCGACCGTCTGCCCCGACCCGCGAGCGTGGTCGGCCACGCCGGAGGAAGCGTCCTTGGCCTGCTCGGCCGTGGTCCGGGCAGCCTCGCCCGCGGTCTGCTGGACCTCCTGGACGGCGTTCTGTACGGTGCCGCCCACGTCTTCCTTCAGTCGCTGCCCCGTTTCGGCGAGGGCTTCCTTGACCGGTTCCACGTACTCCGCGGCCCGGTCGCTCACTTGGCGCACCGCGTCCTGCTCGGCACGGGTCGCGGGCAGCAGGGACGCGGCGAGGAGGCCGGCCCCGAAGGCGACCAGTCCGGCGGCGAGCGGGTTGCCCTGGGCCTGGCGCATCGCCTGCTCCGGGGCCTGGCGAACGGCTCGCGCCGCCTGCCCCGCCGTCTCCGACACGGTCTCGGCGGCGCTCTGCGCCTTCTCCTGCACGACCTGCCCCGCGTCCTGCGCGCGTTCCCGAACGCCGGCGGTGGTGCCCTGCGTCGCCTGCGGCACGGTACCCATCACCTTCTCCCTGAGGGTGGTCAGTCCACGGCGCACCTTCTCGGTGCGCCGCTGCGCGATGCGCTTCGGACTCGTGCGGTCCACGATCCGGTTCGTGTCGGCCACGAGTTCGGCGCGGGTCTGGTCGATCTCCTGCCTTATCCGGTCGGGTGACGGGCCCATTCCGCATCCTCCTTCAGGGTGTCGATGGTGCGTTTCGGCATGGGGGAGACGTTCTTCAGCCTGGAACGGCCCGCGCTGTACAGCACGGCCCCCGCGATGCCCCACAGGACGGCGACGATCAGCGTCGCCCACCCGAGGCCCACCGCGTACGCCAGGCCGAACGCCAGTGCGAAACTGAGCAGGACCGCGGTCATGTACCCGGCGAAACCGGCCGCGCCGAGCATCCCGGCGGCCTTGCCGGCCTTGGCCGCCTCTTCGCGGAGTTCCGCCTTGGCCAGCTGGAGCTCCTGCCGCATCAGCCGCGACAGGTCGTTGGCCAGCTCGCCGACGAGGTCTCCGAGCGAGGCCTGGTCGTCGACCGGAGGAGTTCCGGGTACGCGCGTGTACTCGGCCTCAGGGCTGGACATGCGCGGCACCTCCACCCGGCGTGGTGTGCGGCGTGGGCCGGGGCGCCGCGAGCGGGTCCTCCGGGCGGACGGTGGGCGGCACCACGGCACCGGCCGGACCCTGCGCCGTCGGGACGGGGGCGGGTCCGGGGGTCGCTACGGCGGGCTGCGCGGTGTACCCGCCCTGCACCTGGTCGGCGTACCCGCCCTGTGCCTGGTCGGTGTACCCGCGCTGCACCTGGTCGGGCCGCGGCGCGCCCGGCCCGGTCGAACCGGTGTCCTGCTCCGAGCCCGACGAGCCGCTCGCGCTCTTCACCACGCGGCCCACCAGGAACCCGGCCACGGCGGCGCCGATGAGGAACGCGCCGGGCTTGCGCCGGGCGAAGCCCTGGGCGCTCTCCAGGAGACCGGCCGCGCCGCGCTCGTCGAGGAAGCGCGCGGCCTGGCGGCCGGTGTCCGCGACCTGGCGCAGCGCTCCCGCCGCGGGCGAGCCCTCGGAGGAGTGCTCGGCCATGGAGGACAGCTCGTCGGCGATCTTGTTGATCCCCTGCGACACTCGTCGTGCCTGGTCGTCGGCTTCACGGCCGACGCGCCGGCGCACGTCGTCGACGACCTGCCCGGTCTGGCGCTTCGCCTCGTGGGCGACCTGCCGGGTCTGCTCCTTCGCGGTGGACGCGACATCCGCCGCGGCGTCCTTCGCGTGCTGGGCGACGGCTTTGCCCTCCTGTGACGCCGTGGAGGCCACCGTTCCCACCGTGCTGTCCGGCCCAGTGGACCGGCCTCGGGTGTCAGTCACCGGTTTCTCCTTCGGTAGTTTCTCTCGGTCCCACCCGTCCAATTACCCGTCAAGCCCCTCGGATCAACCGATTCGGGCAAGTTCGCCTCAATTGGTTGAGTCACCGGGGAATGGGCACCCCGGCTGGCTGGTGCCGTGATCCGGTCAGGGCGGCACGTGGTGGCCGGGTCAGGCGGGGAATGCCGATCTTCGCGCCGACTCCCCATTCCACGTGCGTCACTCAATCCGGTGAAGCCGGCGGGGCACCGGGAACTCGCGGGCGGCACCGGTCAGCGGTAGGCGGAGCGGGTGAGCCCGAAACCGACCAGCGCCAGCACCACGCCCAGCGCCAGGAACCCGAGGTCCCACGCCAGTTGGTCCGCCCCGTGGCGCACGTGGTGGATCCCGAGCACCAGGTGGTCGACGATGCCCTCGACCACGTTGAAGACTCCCCAACCGCCCACGAGCCCACCCCACAACCCGCGAGCGGGCAGCGGCGCGGCGCGGTTGAGCAGCACGACGCCGCCGAGGACGAGCACCAGGCAGAACAGGTGGAACAACCCGTCGCCGAGCATGTTGCGGTGCAGGTTCTCGGGGGTGTCCGGCGGGTACCAGCCCGACAGCATGTGGTGCCAGCCCAGCAGTTGGTGGATCACGATGCCGTCGATGAACCCGCCGACCCCGAGCCCCAGCACGAGGGCGGCGGTCTTCTTGGTCGTCGGGGAGGAAGTGCCCAGCCGAGTGGTCATCCGCGGCAGCCCTTCGGGTAGAGGTCGTGCGGTCGACGGGTGCCCGTGCGACGCGTTCTCATGCGAGTGATTTGCAACAACCGCACCGGTGCAGGGCGGGCGAGGCGATCCGCGACGCATATTGGCGGCGGTCCGGCCGAACGCGGGCGACCACGAGGTGTGGCACCTCCGTCGACGGGGCACTCCTTCCTCCCGCGACGAACGGAGCAGACCGATGGGCCAGCACGACAACGTGGATCCGGAAGCCGTTGTCGATCCGGAGGAGTTCGCCGAAGACGCCGGCATCGACCCCACGCCGCAGGAGGTCGACCAGTACCTGGAACTGGCGGAGGAAGTGCCACCGTGGTCCAATCCGGATGAATCGGCCCATTAGCGGGTCGCGAATCGCTCGGCTGATCCGGTCGTGAGCCGCGATCGGCGGTGGGCCACGCGCTGCGCCGACGACGCCGACGCAGCAGTCGCCCGCGTCGGCGGGCTCGCGCCCGTCACGCCGGGTCCAGCCGCAGCCGGAGGCTGTTGATCTGCGCGACGGTCACCTCGGGGGCGTCCGGCATGATCAGGTCGATGGCGTCCGACAGCTCGTAGTCACCGCTCCCGGACGGGTAGGACGCACGGGCGGTGCTGAACTTCACCGCGTTCCTCGCCACCGCGTGCACCACGCCGTCGGGTTGGTCGACGGTCGCCTTGAGGGTGACGACGAGGTCGTTCGCGAAGCGTGACGGTGAGTCCGGCAGGGGGCGCAGCACGCCGTCCCCCTCGGCACCGTCACCCTTCGCACCGTCCCCCTCGGCACCGTCCTGCTCCAGCGTGACGGTGCCGCCGTCCTCCGGACCGCCCGCGTCGGGCAGGTCGGCGACCAGCCGCAGGCCGGACAGCCTCAACCGCACCGGCTCCGGTGAGTCGGCGTCGGCTTCGGCCTTGAGCACGCAGGTGCCGGTGAAGTCGACCAGCACCGGCCTCGACCGCAAGGTGAACTCGACGCCGGATGCCCGGCACCGCAGCTCCGACTCGGTGCCGGGCTGCGGGAGGTCGGCACGCGACATGGGATACCTCCTGATGAAGTGGTCACCGGCACGAGAACACCTGACGCCCGCTGAGCCACCGCGTCGAGTGCGCGGCGGTCGGCAGGCGTCCACCGTGGTAGCGCACTCCCCCGAGCAGGACCCGCTGGGCGAGGGCGATCCACACGCACATCCCCCGCTCCGCGATCCACAGCGGGGCGAACGCCGCCGCGGTGGCGGGGTAGGCGCGAACTCCGAGGTGCCGGCGGCGTCCCCACTCGGCCAGCACGACCCCGGCCACCGCCAGTACCCCGGTCACCTCGGCGGCCCTGCGACGCAGGGCGGCCAGGCCTATGACGGGCAGGATGGCGAGTTCGACGCAGCAGCGCACGGGTTGGGCCAGGCTGTCGTAGGCCTGCCGCACCCGTTGTGACCAGAAGTGCCGGGTCGTCGGAGGGTTGCGGCGGACGAACAGGTCCAAGGCGCGCACCACCCGACCGCCCGCGGCCCACACGGTGCGCATCAGTTCGAGGTTCTCGAACAGCACGTCGTCGCGGTAGCCGCCCATGCCGAGGAGCGCGGTGCGCCGGATGCCGAAGGTACCGGGGTAGTCACCGCCGAACGCCCGGTTCAGCAGCGTCCGCGCGGTGTCCCACCGGGCGTGCCACGGCAGTGCGCCGAAGTAGTTCTGCGGCACGACGAGATCGGCGCCGTCCAGCAGACGTTCGACGCGCTGCAACGCGGTGTCGTCGTAGCGCACGTCGTCGTCGGCGAGGACCACCTTCTCGTGGCCGGCGGAGCGGACGCCCCTGAGGACCCCGACCACCTTGCCGTTGTGGGCACCGGTCACCGCGTCGACCCGGAGGTGCGTGAGCCACCCGGACCACTGTTGCGCGTGACGTGCGAAGACGTCGTCGGGCGAACCATCCGCGACGACCACCTGACACCGGTCCGCGAGCCACCGCAGGTAGCCGGTCAGCTCGTCGAGACCACCTTCGTCGCTCCACCGCAGCGGAACCACGCAGGTCAGAGGTCTCTTCGCGTCGTCGTTCGTCGCCTCCACCGCACCGGGATGCCCACCACCGCGCGGTTCATGCCGACGCGTTCGCTCTCGACGCGCCACCGACGGGCAGTCCACCCAGGTCGGTGACGTGCCCGACGGTCAGGCCGTGACGACCAGGGCGATCGAGATGAGGAGGACCAGCACAGAGGTCACGATCAGGCCCTTGCGCCGCTTGGCCTCGTTCTCCGCCCCCGAGCTGCCGTACCGAATGACCACGATCACCTGAACCAGCAGAAGGACGACCGCGATGAGAATCAGCACACAGAGTTCAACGCACGGCGCGGTGCGCTGGTTCCCGACTTCCGGCTCTGCCCGTGTACCGACCGGGCGGCAGTCACGAGGGGTGCTCGCCGTCGGTGCCGGCCTTCCCTCCGGCCGTGGGCAGGGTGAGGGTCTGGCCACGATCGAGGTAGGACACCGCGGTCTCGGGTCGGCGGCGTCGGACTTCGTCGGTGAAGTCGGACAGCGGGGACTTCATCAGGCCGTAGTCGTCGTAGTGCACCGGAACGGCCTGGCGGGGGCGCAGCATCTCCAGCAGGTCCACCCCCTGAGCACCGTCCATGGTGAGCAGCACGCCCAGGACCTTGGTTCCCCCGAGGTGCACCACGGCCACGTCGATGGACGGGTACCGCTCGCGGATCTCGCGCAGGTCGTCGTGGACCAGGGTGTCGCCGCTGAGGTAGATCCGCAGGGCCGGTGAGCCCGCAGTGGCCCGGTACTCCAGCAGCGTGCCCATGACCGGCGGCAACACCCTGGCCAGCGGACCGAGGGCGTGCCTGCCCGGCAGCGACGTCACCGTCAACGAGGCATCGTCCTTGTGCATCGTCTCGTCCGCCCACGTCCTGAGGGCGACGGGCTCGCGGAACCCTCGTCGGCCCAGCCGCCGCGCGGCGTGCGGGGTGGTGAGGATCGGCAGGTCGCGGTCCAACTCCCGGCTCGCCACCCGGTCGAAGTGGTCGCCGTGCAGGTGCGACAGCACCACGGCGTCCAGCGGCGGTAGCTCGCCGATCCCGATCGCGGGATCGGTGCGGCGTCGGGAAACCAGCCCCTGCCCCAGGTAGCTCCACTGGCCGCGGCGCAGGAAGTTGGGATCGGTGAGCAGGGTGAACGGCCCCAGCCGCAGCACCGTGGTCGCCGTGCCGACGAAGTACAGCGAGTCGGACCCGTGCCGCGTGGGCGGGCTACCGCCGCTGGACGCCGTCGGCTCGCCGGGAGTCAGGCCGCCGTCCACGTCAGGAGGTTCCGCTCGGCCCGTGGTCCCCGTGGGGCTGGTTGCCGGGGGAGTCGCTCGGCGGTCGCTCGGACACCTCCCGCTCCACGTCGGTCAGCGGTGTGCCCGTGGCTTCCTCGGCCGCACCGCGCTCCACCGTCTCGTCATCGTGTCGAGGATCTGTCATGACGCATCTCCTTCATCGGCCGCCACCGGCGCACATGACCGGCAGAGGGGTCGTCCCCTCCACGGGATCCAGCGGATACCCGGCCGAAAGGCATCGATCCCTGCCGGTGCGAAATTCCATCCGGCGCGACACCTGCCCGGGGTCAGGGGCACGCCGGGGTCGGGGCGTCAGCCGGTGCCGGCGAGGCGGAACTCCAGCAGGCAGCGCTGGTCGGTCAGGTCGATCACGGTGTCGAGGACCAGTCCGTGGGCCGAGGCGAGGGTGCGGAACTCGTCCACCCGGCGCTCGCGGCCACCGAAGATCACGAGCATGGCCAGGTCGAACTCGGTGTTGTCGTGTCGCCCGCCGACCGGTTCGACGACCAGGACGCGGCCGGCGGGGTGGACGGCCGCGACGCAACGGGCCAGGATCCGGTGCGCGTGCTCGTCGTCCCAGTCGTGCAGGATGTCGCACAGCAGGTAGGCCTGCGCCCCTTCCGGCAAGGGGTCGAAGAAGCTGCGCGCGGTCACCTGGACCCGGTCCTCGACCTGGTGCGCGCTGAACGTGCGACCGGCCTCGGTCGCGGTGGGTTCCAGGTCGACCAGGTGGCCCCGGACCCGGGGGTTCGCGGCCAGGATCGCGGCGAGCAGGGTGCCGTGACCACCGCCGACATCCACGATGGTGGAGAAGCGGTCCCAGTCGTAGCCGGCGACCAGCCGAGGGATCTGGTCGCGGAACCGGTGCGTCATCTGCCGGTCGAACGACTCACGCAGGTGGGGGTGCCGGGCGAGGTCGGCCCAGAAGTCCCGCCCGTAGCGGCGCGAGTAGCCCGCTTCACCGGTGGTGATGCTGTGCAGGAGTTCCACGAACGCCATCTCCGCGCGCCCGCCGGCCATGTCGAGGTGCAGGAAGTTGGTCAGGCCGTTGTCGGCGTCGCTGCACAGCGTCGCTCCGTAGTCCGTGGTCCGGTAGCCGGTGGGTGCGCGCTCGACGATCCCGAGGGCCGCGAGATGGCCGAGGAGGAGTCCGAGCGCGACCGGCGACACCCCGAGGTCGGTCGCGACCCGTTCGACGGCGGCGCCGTCGCCGCGCAGCCGGTCCGGCAGACCCAGGGTCACCGCGACACGCAGAGCCATCGGCGTGGCCAAGCCCGCCAGGTTCCGGATCTCGGCGATGTTGTGCTCGTTCACGACTGTCGACGGTGGCACGTGCGTCAACCGAAATCGGAGAACGCGGCCGTGGGGCGGTCGTCCGGCCGTGCCCGGTCGACGGGTTCAGGGCTGGGACGCCGGGCCGGCGCGCACGTGCGCACGCACCCCCTGCAGGCCGAACAGGATCAGGAGCTCGACCACTCCTCCGTCCGCGCTGCCCAGCCAGTGCGGCACGGACGTGTCGAACTCGGCTGCCTCACCGGGCGGCAGCGTCAGGTCGTGCTCGCCGAGCACCAGCCGCAGGCGACCGTTGAGCACGTACAGCCACTCGGAGCCCTCGTGGGTCCGCGGAGTCGGTTCGAGCGGTTCCGGCCGAGCGGGGATGATCATCTTGAACGCCTGCGTACCGCCCGGCCGCCGGGACAGCGGGATGAGCGTCATCCCGAACCGCCGGATCGGCTTCAGGTGGATCCGGGGGTCGCCCGTGCGCGGGGCACCGACGAGGTCGTCCAGCGGGACGCCGTAGGTGCGGGCCAGCGGCAGCAGCAGCTCCAGCGTCGCCCGGCGCTGACCGCTCTCCAACCGGGACAGGGTGCTCTCCGACACCCCGGTCGTCACCGCGAGGTCGGCGAGCGTGATGCCGCGATCGCGGCGCAGCGCACGCAGCCGCGCCCCCACCACGTCGAGCACGTCCTCGGTTTCGCGGTCCACGCGGCCATCTTGCCAGAACCGCAAGATCCCGTGCCAAAGCGCGGCGCGCCTGGCAAGACTGGGCGCGGACCGACGCCGAGGAGACCACCATGACCACCACTTCGCGCCGCGACCGCCGCGGCGACACCCCGCCGCCGCGGACCGGCAGCAGCGAGATCGAGGTCCTGCGCGGCTTTCTCGACTACCTGCGGGCCTCGATCGCCGCGAAGGTCGACGGTGCCCCCGAACCCCTGGTCCGAACAGCCGGCGTGCCGTCGGGCACGAACCTGCTCGGCCTGCTCAACCACCTGACCCTGGTCGAGCGCGCGACGTTCCTCGGGGCCGAGGTCACCGGTTGGCGGGCGACGTTCCGGGCCGCGCCGACGGACAGCGTGGCCGACGTCGTCGCCCGCTACCGGGAGACGGTCGAGCGCGCGAACGAGGTTCTCGACGGGTGCACCGACCTCGCCGCGCCGGTCCCCCGGCCACGGCCGGGACGCCCCGCTCCCAGCGTCCGCTGGGCACTCGCCCACATGATCGAGGAGACCGGCCGCCACGCCGGCCACGCGGACATCCTCCGCGAACTCGTCGACGGCTCGACCGGGCGCTGACCCCACCCGTTCTCCAGGACAGGAACACATGATCACCGCACCACGGCCGTCGTCGCGCGGCTCCCTCCGATCCGCGCGAACGATGGCGACCATCACCCTCACCCTCCTGCTCGCGATCGGCACCGCGGCCTGCGCCACGCCGACCGCCGACGACGTTCCCCCCTACGCCGTCGCCACGCAGGGCGACCCCCGGTTCGAGAGCACGTTCCGGCACGATTTCGCCGACATCGACGGTGTCCGGATGCACTACGTGACCGGCGGCAGCGGCCCGCCCGTGGTGCTGGTGCACGGCTGGCCGCAGACCTGGTTCGGCTGGTGGCCGGTCATGCCGGCGCTCGCCGAGCACCACACCGTCTACGCCGTCGACCTCCCCGGCCTGGGCGACAGCACCGGTTCGCCGACCGGCTACGACAAAGCCACCCTGGCGCGGTACGTGCACACCCTGATCGCCGACCGGCTCGGCGTACGCGACGCCCGCGTCGTCGGGCACGACTTCGGCGCCGCGGTGGCGTTCCAGTACGCCACCCGGTTCCCCGCCGACACCGCGCGCCTGGGCTACCTCGACCTGCCGCTACCCGGGCCCGCGGTCGACGCGACCACCTACCGCTCGCTGAGCCGGCACATCGCCTTCCACGCCCAACGCCGGGTTCCCGAGACGGTGGTCGGCGACGACGTCCGCGAGTACCTGGCGCTGTTCTACCCGCAGGTCTCGTTCGGCGGAACGGCGTTCGGCGGCACCTCGGACCGGTCCCCGTTCACCGACGCCGAGGTCGACGAGTACGCACGGACCTACCGCCGGCCGGAGGTCCTGTCGGGCGGCTTCGAGCTCTACCGCGCTCTCGACAAGGACGTCCGCGATACCGTCGCGGCGGCCCCGATCCGCGTCCCGACCCTGCTCATGACCGCGCAAGGGCAGCTCGACCCGGTCCGGGCCACCGCGGCTCCGCGCATGACCAACATCGTGCGCGCGGTGGACGTGCCGAACGCCGGGCACTGGCTCGTCGAGGAGAACCCCGGGTTCGTCACTGCGGAGTTGCTGCGCTTCCTCGACGGGTGAACCCGTTCGGCGTGGTGGGCGGTCCGGCCTTCGGCTGCCGGGCCACGTCCCGGGTCGCGGTGCTGGGGCGGTCACGGCCGATCAATCGCAGGGGCGGGCTTCGGCGGCGGCCTTGAGGTCCGGCAGCCAAGCCTTGAGACCTTCCCCGAGGTAGTGGGTGGAGGTGGGCACGCCGGCTTCGACCTGATCGCCGGTCCAGCGAATGCAGCGGTGGTGCTGGATCTGCCGGATGGTGGAGGTGATGACCAGGGTGGTCGCGGGGGTCGTGGGAGTGGCGTACCTGGGCGGCGGTGCCGAGGTGGCCGGCACGGTTGTCTTCGGTGAGGGGACGCTCGGCGTCGGTGATGGGCGAAGAGGCGGCACGCCTACCCGGCGAGGCCTCTGGAGGACTGCGCCGCCGCATGGGAGGCAAGGCCGTCGGCCATCCGCTGCATGACGCGCCGCATCGTGCCCTTCATCAACCACCCCATCCCCCGACGGGCGGAATAGGTGCCGTGCCAGTGGATGACCGTGCCCCCGTCGGGCGTGGGCGTGAGGTCGACGACCGCCCGGTAGTCGTGGATGGCGCAGTTGAAGGCGTCCTCGTACGTCAGTTGTTTCTCCTCGTCGAGTCCGGTCAGCCGTTCCCCGGTCACGGTCCGCCCGGTGCGGAACGCGCGGACCGCACCGACGGGATCCCGGCCGTCCGGGTCGAGGCCGCTGGAGCGTTCGGTGACCAGGCTGTCGACGGTCGACCAGACGGGCCAGGTCCGTGCGTCGACGAGCAGGCGCCAGACGACGGCTGGAGACGCCGTCGAGGTCGCGGTCACATCGTAGTCGAGCATGATCGAATTCCTTCCGTCCGCCGCCGCGCACCCCTTGGACAGCTCGATGGGGTAGGGCGCTCACCGCGAGAGTCGTCACCGGGGCTCCCCGGGCGGAAACGCCCACGTCCGGGGCCGTCGGTGAGTGCGCGGCAACGACATGGCTGCATGGCAACTGCATGGCACCGCCCGAAAGTAGGCGACGCGGCCGGCCAAGGGACATGCGCCGGATTGCCGACGTTCGATCAGTTCTTGCGGTACACCGACGGCCGGACGCCGACCTGGCTCAGGAAGGCCGCCGACAGCGCTCCGGGACTGGCGAAACCGCAACGCCCCGCGATCTGCCCGATGGTGAGGTCGCCGGCGGACAGCAGCCGCTGCGCCCGCTCGATTCGCAGCCGGGTGAGGAACCGGTGGGGCGTCTCGCCGGTCGCCGCCCGGAAGACGCGGATGAAGTGGTACACGCTCAGGTGCACTTCGGCGGCGATGTCGGTCAGCGTCAGGGGTTCGGCGAGCCGGTCCCGCATGACGGCGACGCCCGCGCGGACCGCCGCGTGTTCGAGCCCCGGCAGGCGGGTGTCCCGGCCGCGGGTCAGCAGGTGCGTCGCGAGGAACGCCGCGGCGGATTCCGCGTAGAAATCGTTCGTGCCATCGGCGGCGGGCAGTGCGCGGACGAGGTTCTCGACAACCGGATCACCCGCGTCCACCGCGGCCGACAGCGCTTCGAAGTCCGGCTCCGGACCGCCCAGTCCGGTCGCGACGCGATCGACGGTCGCGGACGGGATGTGCACCTGGATGGTGCGCATCCCGGACGTCGCCCGGTAGTCGCGCACACTCGCCCGGCCGGGGACCATGAGTTCCAGGTTGCCGGGAACCCGGCGCCGGCGATCCGGTTTCCCGTCGGCGCGCGTCCGCATGACCACGTCCCCGGCGACGTAGAGCACTAGGTGCAGGTCGGACACTCCGGGCAACTGGAGGTGGTCGGCCTCGGGTACGTGGTCGAAGCACTGCACGAGCAGCGACCGCCAGCCCGCGTCACCCCAACTGCAGTAGGTGCGCCGCACGTGCGCCGGCACGTCGAACTCCGCGTACGGCGCCAGATCGAAATCAGGCGAGTCGAACACCGCACAAGGCTAGTCGACCGCCCCCGGCCGACCTCGCGCTCAACCGTGGACCAGGGCACTCCGTGCCCGGCGGTGCGATCTCGAACTGGCGTGGACACCGCGGGAGTCGTTGGCCCCGACAGGGCCGGTGTCTGAGCCGTGTCAGCCCTGTGTCAGGTCCGTCGGCGACGGTGACCGCGACAGCCGCCACGAAAGGAAACCCCATGAGCCAGCCGGTTCCCGTCCCGCACGGCCTCCCCGTGGAACGCGATGCGGGCCCGTTCGACCCGCCGCGCGAGATCACCCGGCTGCGCGAGACCCGGCCGGTCAGCCCCCTGGTCTTCCCCGACGGCCACGAGGGCTGGCTCGTCACCGGCTACGACGCGGTCCGCCGGCTCATGGCCGACACCCGGTTCAGCTCCCGCCAGGACATCGGCATCATCCACGTGCCGTACGAGACCCCCGGCATGCCCTTGCCCACCGAACCGTCGCCGCAGATGCCGGGCGTGTTCGTCGCCATGGACCCGCCGGACCACACCCGGCTGCGGCGCAAGCTCACCGGCGCCTTCACCGTCAAGCGCATGAAGCAGCTCGAAGAGCACATCGCCGACATCACCGAGCGGCAACTGGACGAGCTGGCGCGCCTGACCCCGCCGGTCGACCTGGTCAGGGAGTTCGCGCTGCCGGTGCCCTCGCTGGTCATCTGCGAACTGCTCGGCGTCCCCTACGCGGACCGGGCGACCTTCCAGGTCAACTCCGCCAAGTTCCTGGAGAAGGACGTGTCGCTCGACGAGAAGATGGCCGCGTTGGGCGGACTGACCACGTACCTGGCCGAACTGGTGACGCGCAAACGCGACACCCCCGGCGAGGACATCCTGTCCGACCTCGCCCGCCAGGACGACCTCGGCACCGAGGAGCTGGTCGGCATCGGCTTCCTGCTGCTGCTCGCGGGCCACGAGACCACCGCCAACATGCTGGCACTGGGCACCTTCGCGCTCCTGGAGCACCCCGAGCAGCTGGCCGACCTGCGCGCCGACCCGGATCTGCTGCCCGACGCCGTCGAGGAACTCATGCGCTACCTGTCCGTTGCCGACATCTTCTACCGCTACGCCACGGAGGACATCGAGCTCGGCGGCGAGACGATCGGCAAGGGATCGACCGTCGTCGTCTCACTGCTGGCCGCCAACCACGATCCCCGGCGCTTCGACAACCCCGACACCCTGGACATCCGCCGCAAGGCGCGCGGTCACCTGTCCTTCGGCCACGGCATCCACCAATGCCTCGGCCAGCAACTGGCCCGCGTCGAGATGCGCGCCGGTTTCGAGGGACTGCTGCGTCGCTTCCCGACCCTCAAGCTCGCCGTCCCCGCCGCCGAGGTGAAGCTGAAGACCGACATGAATCTCTACGGCGTCCACGAACTGCCGGTCACCTGGACGGAAACGGCCCGGTAGCACGACACGTGCGCGGATTCTTCAGCCGCACACCGTCGGACGGCGGCAAGATCGCCTGGTGCCTCGGGATCGCTGTCGTCGGTCGAGTGTGGGCGCGGACGCGGTTCAACAGGCGAGCGTGACCGCGACCAGCTCCCGCCAGCCCACCCCTGCCCCCTCCTGCGCCGCCTCGGTGAACCGCGCGTCACCGAGGCGTCGCCGTGCGGCACGTTCGATCCGGGACACGTCCGGGTTGGCGCGATCCGGCAGGCCGCGCACGCTCGCGCTCGCCGCGAGCAGCCGAGCGGCCTGCTCGAACTGTTCCCGACGCAGCGCCAGGTCCGCGATCCCGACGAGTACCTGCGCGACCAGGAGGGCGTTCTCCGCCTCGGGCATCGCCCGCAAGGCCGCGACGCGGTGTTCGCGGGCCTCGTCGAGGTCGTCGGCGAGGTAGCCGAGCAGGTCCTGCACCAACGGGCGGTAGTTCGCCTGCTCGGCGTCACTGCCCAGCGCGGCCGTCACGACGCCGAGTTGGCGGGAGGCCTCCTCGACGTCACCCCTCCAGCGCGCGAGTTCCGCCTTAGCCATGGCCAGCTGCGCGAGCGCGAACGGCCAGGCGACCTGCCCCGCGGATCGCTGCGCCTCCGCCATGGCGGCCGCGCTCGACTCCTCGTCCCCGGACAGCCAGTACAGCTGGGCCTGCCGCGACCGCAGCCGCACGACGTCCTCGATGGCGCCGACCTCGGTGAGGACCGCGATGGCCTGTTCGTAGTGCTCGCACGCACCGGCGAACTCGCCGCGCACGGCGATCCGGTCCGCCAGCTCGGTCAGGGCGAACGACATCCCCCACCGTTCGCCGATCGCGCGGAACTCGGTGAGCGCCCCTTCGAGGTACGCGTCCGCGTCCCGCCCGCCCCGGCCGAGCATGATCCGCACCTTGCCCAGTTGCAGCCTGGCGAGGGCGCGCACCCAGGGGTCCTGGTCGGTGAGCAGCGGTTCGTACGCGGTCAGCACCGCGTCCGGCCCTTCCAACAGGCGTGCCAGCGGGGCGATGAACCCCAGCACCGGGTTGCCGCCGCGGACGCGCCGGCTGATCTCGAGGGCTTCGTGGATCCACTCCCGCACCTGGTACTGGTCGCCCAGCCCGGAGGTCACGAACGACACGACGAACACGTACACCGTGGCCCGGATCTCGTCGGCCACCTCGCCGGGCGTGGCGGTGGCCGCCATGATCAGCTCGTGGCCCTCGGCCTTGTGCCCGCCGAGCCACCAGAACCAGCCCGCGGCCGCCGCGAGCCGCATCGCCCCCTGCGCCTCGCCGGCGGCGAGCGCACCGCGCATCGCGGCACCGATGTTGTCGTGCTCGACCTCCAGCGCGGCGAGCCATTCGAGTTGCTCGGCGCGGCGGAGGTGCGGCTCCGCGGTTTCGACGAGTTCGGTGAAGTACGCGAGATGCGCATGGCGCGCCGAATCCGACTCCCCCGCCTCCGCGAGCCGGTCCCCGGCGTACTCCTTGATCGTGCCGAGCAGCCGGTAGCGCGGCGCCCGGTCGCCCTCGGTGACGACCAGGAGTGACTTCTCGGTCAGCGCGGTCAGCAACTCGAGCACCTGGCCGGCCTCGGCCGCACCGCCCGCGCAGACCCGCTCGGCCGCTTCCAGGCTCGCGCCGCCGGAGAACACCGAGAGCCTGCGCAACACCGCCCGTTCGGCGTCGGTGAGCAGTTCCCAGCTCCAGTCGATCACCGCGCGCAGCGTCCGGTGCCGCGGCAGCGCGGTCCGGCTGCCGCCGGTGAGCAGGCGGAACCGGTCGTCGAGCCGGTTGGCGAGCTGGTCGAGGGTCATGGTGCGCAACCTGGCCGCGGCGAGTTCGATCGCCAGCGGCATGCCGTCCAGCGCCCGGCAGATGCGCGCCATGGTCGACAACGTCCGGGCGTCGGTGCCGAGGTCCTTGCGCACCGCGCCGGCCCGGTCCTGCAGCAGCCGGACGGCCGGCGAGGAGTCGATCTCGCCCGGGCCGGCGTCCGCCGCGGGCAGGACCAGCGGCGCCACCTGCCACAGCGTCTCACCGGTGATGCCCAGCGGTTCCCTGCTCGTGGCGAGGATCCGCAGCCGCCCGCACTCCCCGAGCACCCGGTGGGCGAACTTCGCCGCCGACTCGATCACGTGCTCGCAGTTGTCCAGGATCAGCAGCGCCTCCCGCTCGCGGACCGCGGCGATCACCCGGTCCGTCGGCTCCGCGTCCGGTGCCCCGCCGAGCAGCCCGTCCCGCCGGCCGAGCGCAACGAGCGTCGCCTGCGCCACGTCACCGCCCGCGCCGACGGGCGCGAGCTCCACCAGCCAGGCCCCGTCCGGCAGGTCGCCGAGCAGCGTGCGCGCGGTTTCCGCGGCCAGCCTGGTCTTCCCCGACCCGCCCGGCCCGATCAGGGTGGTGAGCCGGTGCCCGGTGACGAGATCGCGGACCGCGGCGACGTCGGCGTCCTTGCCGACGAAGCTGGTCAGCTCGGCGCGCAGGTTGGTCTTCCGGCTCTCCTCCGGCCGCCCCAACTCGCCCCGCAGCAGCGCGACGTGCAGTGCGGACAGCTCCGGCGAGGGGTCGACGCCCAGCGCGTCGGCGAGGGCCTCCCGCGCACGCTGGTACACCAGCAGCGCCTCGGTGCCGCGACCGGCCGCGCCGAGGGCGCGCATCAGCGCGGCGACGAGCCGCTCCCGCACCGGGTGCGCACCCACCGCGTCGGTCAGCTCCGTGACGAGGTCCGCACCGTGGCCGAGGCGGACCTCGGCTTCGAACCGATCCTCCAGCGCGGCCAGGCGCAGCCCCTCCAGCCGGGTGACCGCCGCGTCGAACGCCTCGCTGTCCGGCAGACCGACGTCCTGCATGGCCGCACCGCGCCACAGCCCGAGGGCCTCCCGCAGCAGCCCCACCCGCTGCGGGTCCTCGCCACCGCGCGCCCGGCCCACCAGGCGCTCGAACCGGACGGCGTCGACGGAGTCGGGTTCGACCGCCAACCGGTAGCCGCCCGCCTGCCCGTCGACCGCCCCGTCCCGCAGCGCCCGGCGCAGCCGGGAAGCCAAGCGCTGCAGGGCGTTCGCCGCGTCGGCCGGCGGGTGCCCACCCCAGATCCAGTCGATCAGCGTGGCCTTCTGGACCACCCGGCCGGGTTCGAGCGCGAGGGCGATCAACAACGCGCGCAACCGGGCACCCGGCACGTCCGTCAGAACGCCGTCGTCCGTGTGGACCTCGAACGGCCCAAGCATCCCGATCCGCATTCGGCCAATCTTGCCGCAGGCCATCGACAGGCCCCTCACCAGTATCGACAGCATCTCACCGGTACTGCGGCCGGAACCGTCCCCTTGAAACGGACACTCCGGTCATCAACAGCGGTCTGTGACCGGGGTGTCCGCGTCAGGCGGGGCGAAGCACGCGGAGCGGTTCCACAGCGACTCCGCCTTGCCGGGTCACGGGTGGAAACCCGTCAGGGCGAAGAACTCCTGCCGTGTACGGGCGTCGTCGCGCAGCACTCCCAGCATGGCGGAGGTGACGGTGCGGGAGCCGGCGGCCCGGACGCCCCGCAACGACATGCACAGGTGCTCGGCCTCGACGACGACGCCGACACCCCGGGGCGCCAGGTGTTCCAGCAGCCAGTCCGCCACCTGCTTGGTCAGCCGTTCCTGCACCTGGAGGTCACGCGCGAACAGCTCGACCACGCGGGCGAGCTTCGACAGGCCCAGGATGCGTTCCCCGGGCAGGTAGCCCACGTGGGCGACACCCTGGAACGGCAACAGGTGGTGTTCGCACAGGGATTGCACCGGGATGCCGCGGACGAGCACGAGTTCGCCGTAGCCCTCCTCGTTGGGGAACGTCGTCAGGTCGAAGTCGCGCGGGGTGAGCATCTCGGCGTAGGCGTGGGCGACCCGCCTGGGCGTGTCGGCCAGGTGCTCGGACACCGGGTCCTTGCCCAGCGCGGTCAGCAGGTCGACCACCGCCCGCTGTGCCGCTTCCAGGTCCACCCCGTCACGCCCGTGGATCGACTTGAGCCGTCGGTGCGAACCCGCGGGCGCCCGGAAGTCGAGAGTGGACTGCCGCGTGAGGCCGTTCACGCCGTCCGCCCACCGCGCGGCGGTGCGTACCGCGCCGCCAACCGGGCCAGGGCGACGGCGGCGACGAACAGGCCGAAGTCGCGGAGCGCGACGTCGTAGAACGCCGGGATGGTCAGCAGGTCGACGATGATCCCGGCCAGCCAGGCCGCGACGAGCAGACCGCCGAAGCGCGGCGCCACCGCCACCGCGACGCCCGCGACGATCTCCACCACACCCACGGCGTACATGGCCTGCTGCGCGGTGCCCGGCAGGATCCCGTCGATCCACGGGGCCAGGTACGTCGGCCAGTCCACGAGCAGGTTGGCGAACTTGTCGAGCCCGAACAGGACCGGTGCCACCGTGAACACGGTTCGCAGGAGCACGAACGCCTGGTAGGCGGGGTCGGACCGCAGCACTTGACCAGCCGGCTGGACGCCGGACACCTCGGTGGCCATGACTCCTCCTTCTATAGACAACTTCGGCTAACCTTAGAAGCCAGCGCGAGATTTCGTCAACAGAAGTGGGTTTTAGAAATGGGTGACGCCAGCCAGCCCCGGGCGCACATCTCGGCCGTCGCGGCGCTCGACGAGCCGACCCGTCGCCGGCTGTACGACTTCGTGGTGCGCCACGAGGCGCCGGTGAGCCGCGACGAGGCCGCGGAGGCCGTGGGCGTACCGCGCACCACGGCCGCGTTCCACCTCGACCGGCTGGTTTCCGAAGGGCTGTTGGAGGTCGTCCACGAACGCCGCACCGGCCGCACCGGTCCGGGCGCCGGGCGGCCGTCGAAGCTGTACCGGCGTTCCGCCGAACAGATCGCGGTCTCCCTGCCCGACCGACGCTACGAACTGGTCGGGCTCCTGCTGGCCGACGCCCTCTCCGAAGTCGAGACCTCCGGCGAACCGCCGCGCACCGTGCTCCACCGCCGCGCCCGTGTCGTGGGCAGGGACCTGGGCGAGAAGGCCCGAGCCGCCGCACCGACCGCCCAGGGCAGCCGGCAAGGCGTGATCGAGGCACTCGAGGGCTTCGGCTTCGAACCTCGCGCCGCCGAGCCCGACACCTCGATCGTGCTGGGCAACTGCCCCTTCCACGAACTGGCCCGACAGCACACCGAACTCGTGTGCGGCATGAACCTCTGCCTGTTGGACGGTCTGCTCGACGGCCTTGCCGCCACCGGCCTGACCGCCCGCCTCGCACCCGCGGCGGGTCAGTGCTGCGTGCGGCTCGACCCGGCGGAACACGCTGCGAGGTGACACGAGGCGGCCACTGGCACCACGTACTCGGGAAGCCGACGCCCGGCGAGGTAGGAGTCGGACTCCTGCGTCTCTTCGTCGTGCACGGGGAGCGCCCGCCATCGGGCGCTCCCCGTGTCGTCGGCGTGGATCAGTTGTCGATCGCAGTGGCGGCACCGTAGTTGCAGATGCTCGGCGCCATCACTTCCTGCGGGCTGCCCCAGCCCGCGCACCGGTAGCTGGAGTGGCCGTACCAGTCGTGGCCGAACTCGTGGGCGGCCAGCAGGGCGTCGTCGCCCACACCGCCCATGTAGAGGGCGATCCGCTGACCCTGCCCCCAGTTGCAGCCGACCACCCGGGTACCGCCACCGCAGTCGGAGATGTAGCCGTTGCGGCACTCCACCGGGGTGCCACTGGCGCTCTCGGTCAATCCGTTCCACGCTCGCGCACCCGTGCGGATGGCCGCCGCGTACGCGGAGCAGGAGCTGAGGATGCGGAACGTCCGCGCACGCGGCACGGGCCATCCCGCCGCAGGGGCGGCGGACAGCAGACCCGCGGGCGCTTCCGCGACGTCGACAGCGCTGGTCGCGTGGCCTTCCACGACGAACGAGCCGTGGGAGTTCGGGGCGACGAGGACGGTGACCACCAGTGCGAGCAGGGCGAGTGCCAAGAACAACTTCTTCACGTTGCTCTTCCTTTCATTGCAGGGCGCCGACGCGTTGCAGGGGACGTCGGGTGTATCGGAAGCTAGCGAATGGCCCCGTTGCCGTTCAACCGGAGCGGATCTCGAACCGCTCGGGCGAAATGATCAGATCATTGACGTGACCAGGCAACACGTGACCCACAGCGACCGACCGGGACGCCTTCGATGTTAATTTAACAAGCCGGACGGCGGACTCCACCGCGATGCGGATATGCACCGTGACCATTTTCGACCCGCACCGCAGCCGTTATTGCCAGATATAGGCACCCGTTGCGACAGGTACACCCGTTTGCCCTATCGACGAGCCTTCGACCGCCGCCGAAACAGCCGGGCACTCGCCGCCTGACGGCTCTCGACGGGACCGGCATCTCCTGCGGACTACGGGTTGTGGACGGGCGGGTCGTGCGACCCACCCGTCCACGGCCAGGTGGATCAACCGGTGCGCACGACATCGTCTTTGTAGTCACCGCAACGGACATAGGGAAGCGGTGGCTTCTTCCACATCATGAAGCTGCACGTCCGCCACCGGAGCGGATGCGCGGTATCGCCCAGCGGTGCGAGGGAGGTGATCGTCGTCCCGCCGCACTTGCCGTTGACACGTCCCGATTTCGATGCCCACTGGTACTCGACATACCAGGTGGGCGGACACTTCGACACGGTGATCACGAAGGAATTCGGACCGCTCGCGGGGTCTTGGTCGCCAGGGTTGTACCGGACCTGGACGAGCGGGATGTTCCGGTCGGACGTGGTCGCTCCGGCGCCGGCCGGGGCGACGAGCAGCGCCGCGAGACCGACGAGTGCCGCGAGGACTCGCGTTAATCGACTTGGTGACACCTGATTCTCCTCGGGGAGTCGGATTGCCGATGTCCGAATGCCCGGTTCGCGACGCCGTCACACCCGGCGCGGGCCGGCCCGGCTCAGCGGCCCGCAGCGGCACCCGTGCCACCGCGAACCGCTCGTTGCGCGGAGCCGAGCCCGATCGCCGAAACCGTGAACTGCTCACAATCCGTCGGTGACCCGGTGATGTGGCGTTCGACGGACCGCGGGCCGCTATGGTCTTCCCGCAGCACGATGATCGTCGACGGAGGGAGACCTGTCGTGGGGAGGACCTGGTTACTCACCGCCGGCGCGCTGGTCTGCGCGCTGCTGGGCGGCTGCGGTGCGAGCGACCGGCCGGGGTTGGACCAGGACGGCGACCTCGGGTCGATCGGGACCGCCACCGGTGAAGCCGGTGCACGAGAGGCCGCGCGCGCCTACCTGGACGCTTGGTCCTCGGGCAACAGCACGGTCGCGTGCGGCCTGCTCACGGCCGCCAAGGCCCGCGAGTTCGGCGCGAAGCTCGGTGACGGCACCTGTCCGGCCGCGTTCGCCGGCATCCGGGACCGGATGAGCGAGTCGGCGCGGAAGAGCTACGCCGACGTGCAGATCGCCGAGGTGAAGGTGAACGACCGCGCCGACGGCGGGCAGTCGGCCGTGGTGAGGTTGTCGCAGAAGCTCGACGGCCCGCTCAACGGCGACGACGACTTCTCCTGGCGGTACGAGAGCGGCCGGTGGCTGACGAAGGAAGACCCCGAAGGCTGACCCGCCCGCGACGCTGCACACGCCCGCCGTGTGGACCGCACCACCAGGTGCCCGTCAGTCGCCGGAAGCACAGGCCATGCCGGTCAAGGGAGCCACATGGTTCGTGCCCGATCGGAGGTTCCGATCGGGCACGAACCACCTGCGGTCCGCTACGACGAGCCGGCGCCTGTCCGCACCGGGCAAGAGGTCTCGGACAGCCGGGCGCTGCCCGTCATCCGCACGCGGCGCGACGGCCGGACAGCGCCCGGTCCGCCGGTCACGGCTCGAACGGCTCCAGTTCGTTGTCCGGGCCGAGGGTCTCGACCGCGCGGCGGGCGGTGACCAGCAGCGTCGGCATCTCCTCGTAGGAGTTGACGACGCTGATGTAGCTCGGCTCCTCGGTGGCCAGCTTCATGACGCCCAGCTCACGGCCGTTGATGAACACCGAACGCCGTACCCAGCCCGGGGTGGTCTGGCAACGCTCGGCGATGCGGATCACCTTCTCCTGGTACTGCTCGGTGTGCACGGCCGGCTTGCACAGTCGCGCGTCGGCACCCGTGGTCGCGGTCGCGGTGGCGGGTACCGCGACCGCGGCGGCGAAGGTCAGCGCGACCGCGGTGATCGTCTTGTACACGAGATCTCCTTCCGACAGGGGGACGGATGAGACCAGCTTCCAGCACCGCGCGGGAGGTGTGAAGATCATTCGACCACGTTCGAAAGGCTCCGCCGGTACCTGACGCGCTGACCTGCGCGCTCCCGGTCCACGAGACCGGCCTTCGACAGCCTGCCCAGGTGGTAGGACACGGTGGACGGGCTCAAGTGGTGCCGGCGCGCCAGATCCGTGGTCGTGCGCGGCACGTCGAGGTCGCCGAGCAGCGCGGCGCGGGTGTGCCCCAGGACGTCGCCGAGCGCCGGCGCGGACGCGGGCACGGCCATCGCCGGGTAGACGACGTGCACGGTGCGCACGCCCAGCGGGTCGACGCCCACGCCCGCGTGCCACGCGTAGGTCGAGGGCATCAGCACCAGACCGCGGGACTCGTGGATCGTGCCCTCGTTGCGAGACCTGATGCGCAGCCGCTGGTCCGCCCAGAGGATGTCCGGGTGCAGCCGCCGCAGCACCGTGCCCAGCCCGTCCCGGCCCGCGGCGCGCGAGCGGCGTTCGATGTCGGCGTCCAACCGGCGCTGGACGCCCGGCCACCGCCGGGCGAACCCGTGCCGCCAGTACTGCGCCAGCTCGTCGGCCACCGCAGCCGCGAAGAAGTCCTCACCCCGGTGCAGTGCGTCGAGCACCGGACGCGCCCGCGCCTCGGCACGCGGCCCCGCCCGGCGGATCCGCTCCACCCAGCCCGCCATCTCGGCGGCCACCCGCTCGGCCGGCGTGGACGCGACCGCGTGCAGCTCGCCGTGCAGGTCCGGGTCGTAGGCGGCGGGCTCCGGGTTGAGGAAGTCCGGCACGTAGCCGTGGTACTGGCTCATGAAGCACGCCATCAGCACCAGTCGCCGCCGCGCCATCGTGTCCTGCGCCGAGGCCAGCCAGCCCTCGCGGTGACGCGCGGGCCCGCGGCCTTGGTTGAGCACCGTGCCGATTTCCATCAACGGCGACAACGCGAACCGCACCGACGCCAGCGCGTCACCGCCCAGCTCCACCGTGATCACCGCGATTTCCCGTCCCGTCGTCGCGCACCAGAGATCCCGTTCCGACCGTAGTGAGTGACGGGGCGACCGGTAGGCGACCACTCGGACGAAGAAGCGGCGACGCCGGTGCGCCGAGCCCACCGCGCGGTGGACCGGACGCGGCGCCGCGGGCACGTCCGGGCGGATCCGACTCGGGTCGTGGGTCCGGGTGTGGCGCAGCCGGCTGTCGGGGCGGTGATGTGGAGGGCGGCCCGGTGGCGCACCGCGAGTTCGTCCGGGCGGATGGCCACCGCCCGGTGTTGCCCGATGGAGCGATGACCTCGCGGACGGGACGGCCGCGAGGTCATCGTGGTCAGCGGCGGTCGCCCTCGGCCGAGGGCGCTGCCGTCACTGGTAGGTGTAGACGCTGCTGTGGTTCAGCATGTCGCGCGGTGTCGTGGGCCACGGGTTCATCGCCTCGTCGATGTCCACCACGTCCACCGTCCCCGCGGCGGGCACGTAGGTGCCGCCGGGGTTGCGGGCCTGCCACTGCGACCACAGGCGGTCGACGTTGCAGTGGTGCAGCCAGAACACGGGGTCGTTGGGCGAGCCGAAGCCGGCCATCGTGCCGTTGATCCAGTTGTGCACCCTGTTGTGCAGGTTCGGGCCGCGGAAGCCCTCCAGGTAGTTCCGGAAGCTGTTGGTCGACGTGCTGTTCCACGGCGAGGTGTCGTAGGTCGTGAGCCCCAGCACCGACGTCACCTCGGCGGCCGTGGGCAGCCGCAGCCCGCCGGCGCCGATGTTGCGGCGCAGGAAGTTGGCCGAGTCGCTGCGCACGGTCAGCGTCCAGTTGCCGGTCGAGAAGGCGAACGGGCCGACGTTGACCCGCCAGTTGGTCGTGGAGGTGCCGTTGGGGCCCATGAAGTCGTTCGCCCACAACGAGGAGGTGCTGCCCGCGGTCGTCCAGTCCCAGTACGGGAGGGTGACCGACGGGTCGACGCTCTGCAGCGCCGTCTCGAACTCGATCAGGTACTTGCGGTGCCACGGCAGGAACGACGGCGACCGGTGCCCGATGCGCGTCGAGAAGTCGCTGTCCCCGTTGCCGCGGTCGATGTGCAGGCGCACGAACGGGTCGTAGCGGCCACTTGCCTTCAGCGCCAGCACGGCGTTGACGAAGCTCGACCGCTCGGCGGCGGTCAGGTTTGCCTGGTTCTTGCGGATGAGCGCCATGATGTCCCCCTCTTCGCTGACCGACTCAGTGGCCGTGGTGGGTCGGTGGCGATTCCGGCCGGAGGTCGCCGAGCGTCTCCACGGCGCGCCGAGCGGCGGAGCGGAGCGAATCGAAGGACTCGTAGTGGTTCACCGATGTCGTGTACGTGCCGTCGCCGTTGCTCATGATGTGCAGCGCGTCGCCGTCCACGGTCACCTCGCTTTGCGGGTTCGCCCCGCGGGCGACGGCCCACCCCTTGATCCGCCGCCCCTTGTACAACTCGTCGAACTCCTCCAGCACCACCGCCTGCGCGTTGCCGCCGAGCCCGATCAGACCCGCTCCCGCGGCCGCGATGACGCCGGCGCCGACCAGGCCGCCGACCAGGAATCTTCTCCGGCCGACCACCTTGTCGTCCCCGTCCTCGTGGACGTGCATGTTTGTGCCACCTGTCTGCGTAGTGAACGCGACGCGAACAATCCCCAGGGCGGGCTTCTCCCCGCCCTCGGAAGCGCCGCTGTTCCCGACATTATCAGTGGACTTTTCTGTGAAAGAGCCGCCAAATAGACGATCTAATTCGAGTAAATTGTTAAACAAGTGGCCGTGATCACCTTGTCGGTGTCCGACGGTTCCGGTAGAAGCACGCCGCCCGCATTCACCGAGTGCGAAAACCTGCCCGATGGAACAGTTTCCGCTGGTGGAGCCGCTGTCCGAGCCGGTGATCAGGTTCCGCGCGCCGACCTTCGCGACGACGTTCCGGTATACTGCCCGCACCGTTCGGCCCGGCGGGCGCCGGTGGGTTCGGAATCGCGCACATCCCGCCGGAGGGACTGTCCGAGTTCCGTGAAAAGGTCATCGGCCGCCCACTGCCCGGTAATAAGAACGAGCTGACGACGAATCCGGGTACCGGAACGTCCCGATTCCGAATACCGGAGTCCGTCGGCGCGGCGTCCGCACTACGGCCGTGCTGCCGCCAGGTCCACCAGGCCGGCGCGGTCGAGCACGTCGAGTCGCTGGTCGCCCTGCGCACCGGAGCGCGCGACCAGGCCACGCCGCTCCAGGACGCCCATCGCCTTCCTGAGCCGCTCGGTCACCAGCGAACCCTTGCCCTTGGCCGCGAAGTCCGCCTTCTCCTCGGGCGTCAGGGTCGGCGCGACCTTCTTCTTCCACACGTCCAGCAGATCGGCGCGTGCGACCGACGTCGCGTCACCGGCCAGGTCCAGGATGATCGCGGCCAGCGTGCGCCCGTGGTCGTCCTGCTGCGCCGTGTGCTGCTCGACCAGCGCCTCCAACGACGTGCGACTGGTCGCGCCGGTCGTGCCCGGCACGTCGAGCGTCGTCAGCCGCGCCCACAGCGCCCGGTCGGCCTCGGTGGGCTCGGCCCCTTCACCGAGCACGGCGGCGCGGTGGGTGTCGATCGCCGCGCCCAGGGCGATCACCAGGCTCATCAGCTCGTCGCGGACGTCGTCGCCGCGCAGTCGGCGCACCTGGGAGGCGATCAGCCGGTGCTGCTCCCGCACCAGCGCCTCGAAGTGCGCGGTCTTCTTGGTCCGCTCGCCCTCCTCGGCGAGGTCGCGGTCGTGATCGGCCCGGGAGATCTCCCCCGCCGACAACCGCGCCCGCGCGGTGTCGCGCTCGGCCTTCCGGTGCGCGCGGTCCACCGCGATCCGGTCCAGCATCCCCAGCAGCACCCGGTCGGTCTGCTCGACGTAGGCCTCGGAAGCCAGCTGCCGCCACACCTCGGGGTCACGGCTGCGCAGCGCGTTGTTGACGAACCGGTCGGCGGCATGGTCGTCATCGGGCTCGTAGGGCAGTGCCACGGTGTGTCAGTCCTTCGTCGTGCGGTCATGGGTCCGGCAGGCCATCGGGCTCCACCCTGTCGATCACGGTCACGATCAGTCGGTGGCATCCGGTAGTGCGGGGCACATGAACTGGAGTCGCCGTGCGAGCCGATCCCCCTATTGTCCCAGCCCGACGTCCAGCGCTTCGCACCAGTCCGAGACCGGGGCCTTCGGGCTGATCTGGGCGAGGGCAAACCGCTGGCGAGCGGTTTCACGTCCGCACCGGCCTGACCGCCGGCCGCGAACGGCTCGCTGAGCACGGCGGTCGAGGGCCGGCCGCAGTCCGCTTGGCCCGGCCACAAGGCCCTGAGCTGCCGCACGTTCGACGAAGGACCGGCGGCCTACACGCAACGGTCGAAGGTGCCACGCCACCAGGCCGCCCCACGGCGCGCGGAACAGCCGTCGCCCCGGCGACCCGTCGAATGAGATCCGGCCTGGCACACCGCACCGTGGCCGTCAGGGCACAAGCCCGCGCCCGACCTGATCGTCAGCCGACGGCTTGCCCGAGTCGCCGGGGGACTTGTCCGCCTCGGCCAGGCGGGCGTGGAGGCGTTCGCGGATCTGGTCCGGGGTGTAGGCGCGACGACGGCGTTCGGCGCGTGCGACCACCGCCCCGGTCGCGGCGACACCGACGAACGCGGCCAGGCCGGCGAGCTTCCACCAACGCATGTGCCTAGGCTACTGCCCGTGGCGGGTATTTCCTTGGACGAGGCCCTCGACGCGACACGCACCGGCGACGTGTGGGTGTTCCGCGGTCGCAGTGCCGCCGACCGGGCGATACAGGCGTTGACCAACAGCCCGGTCAACCACGTCGGCATGTCGGTGGTGATCGACGACCTGCCGCCGCTGATGTGGCACGCCGAGCTGGGCCGGTCGCTGCCCGACCTGTGGTCCGGCCGGCAGCAGCGCGGCGCGCAGTTGCACGACCTGCGGGAAGCCGTGCTGACCTGGGCGCGGAAGTACGGGCAGCGCGCCTGGCTGCGTCAACTCGACCACCCGGTCACCCCCGAGGCGGAGGACGCCGTCCTGCGCACGATCGCGCGGATGGACGGCACACCGTTCCCCTCCTCGGCCCGGCTGGCGTCGCGCTGGCTGCGCGGTCGCATCCCGTTGCGCAAGCGGGCGGAGGCGGCGCTGGAGACCGCGTACTGCGCCGAGGTCGTGGCGGTGACCTACCAGGCGATGGGGCTGCTGCCGTCCGACCGGAACCCGAACTGGTACGACCCCGGCCGCTTCTGGAGCGGCGACGACCTCGAACTGCTCGCGGGTGCCCGACTCGGCGACGAGATCGCGGTCGAGATCCCGGCGAGCTGACGAGGCCGGTGCGGCGCGGTCGACTCGCGGCCGGGCGAGGTGCGGCCCGGTCTCGTGCCGATGGCCCCGTCCGCTCCCCGGTCTGAGCGTGCGAACCTGGAGATTCCAGGTCACCGCTTGAGCGTCTCCCCGACGCCCCGCTATACAGGGCGCCGGGGAGGGGTCATGGCCGTGGAGTTCGACGTGCTCGGGGATCTCGTCGTGCGCGTCGGGGGCCGGGTGGTGGACCTCGGGCACGCGCGGCGGCAGTGCGTTCTGGCGGCGTTGCTCGTGGACGCGAACCGGGCGGTGTCGCTCGACCAGCCGGCCGACCGGGTCTGGGGCGAGGCGGTGCCGGAACGCGCCGGCACCACGTTGTGGAGCTACCTGTCCAGGCTGCGGCGGCTGGTGGGGCCGGTCATCGCACGCGGGCCGCTCGGCTACCGGATCGTGGTCGAACCGGGGTACCTGGACCTGCACCGGTACCGGGACGCGGTCGCGGCGGGCGAGCACGCCGAGGCGCTCGCGCTCTGGCGCGGTGCGCCGTTCGCGGGCCTGCACACCGAGTGGCTCGACCGGACGCGCGCTGGAGTCGCTGCTGCGCGGGCTCGGCGTGGCCGCCGACCGGATCCCGCGGAGCCTGACCGATCGGACCGCGTTGTTCCGCAGCGTGGTGGACGGGCAGCGGGTGCTGCTGCTGCTCGACAACGTCAAGGACAGCGAGCAGGTCCGGCCGTTGCTGCCGGGCAACGACTCCCTCGTGCTGATCACCAGCCGATCCCGGCTGCGCGGCCTGTCGGTTCGCGAGGGCGCCCGCCTCCTGACGGTGGACCTGCTGACGCCCGCCGAAGCACTCGTCCTGCTCGGCAACGTGATCGGCGCCGCGCGTAGAGGACGAGCGGGAGGCCGCGACGGAGTTGGTCGAGTTCTGTGCGCGGCTGCCGCCGGCCGTCCGACTCGCCGCCGAACAGGCCGCCCTGCACCCGGCGCGGTCGCTGCGCGCGTTGGTGGACTCGCTGCGCCGCCAACCGAGCCGGCTGGCGGCGCTGTCGCTGGACGACGACGCGGACACCGATCTCCGCGCGCTCTTCAGGTGGTCCTACGAGGCGCTGAAACCCGACGCGGCCCGGATGTTCGCGCTGCTCGGACTTTTCCCCGGCAACGCCATCAGCATCCCGACCGCAGCCGCGCTCGCCGGCGTGGACGAGACGCGGGCCAGGACGGCATTGGGCCGGCTGGTCACGGCCGGCATGGTCGGCACGCGCGACGACGACCGCTACGAGCCGCACGACCTGCTCCGCGAGTTCGCGCGGGACATCGCGCGCACCCCCGAAGAGGAACGGGCGGCACGCTCGCGCCTGGTCGGCTGGTACACCCACACCGCGGTCAACGGCCACCGCGCCCTGACCGGCTCGCCGCACAACCTGCCCGTCGACCCGCTGCCGTTGGGCGTGACCGCACCGGAGTTCGCCGACCACCGGGCGGCGATGGCCTGGTACGACAGCGAACGGGACACGCTGCTGGAGCTGGTGTTGCGGGCCGACGAGCACGGCGGGAAGCGCAGCGGCATCGTGATCGCGCAGCTGTGCTGGGCTTACTTCCACGTGCGCGGCGACTACGCGCACCTGACAGCGGCGTACGAGGCCGGCCTCGGCTACGCGGTCGAACTGGGCGACGAGTACTTGGAAGCCAAGTGCTGCAACGGGTTGATGCTGCCGTACGGCGAGCTTAAGCGGACCGAGGACGACCTCACCGCCGGCCTGCGGGCGTTGCGCATCTTCGAGAAGCTGGGTGACCGCCACGAGCAGCGGCCGCCTTGGAGATCGCCGAGGACATCGAGGCGACCGCGCGCGAGGTGACCGTGCGGATCCACCTCGGCCACCAGCTGGTCACCGCGGGAGAACCCCGTGAAGCCGCCGAAGTCTGGCGCCGTGCGCACGCGCTGGCCGTCCGCCTCCAGGACCCGGCCACCCACGAGATCGAGGCACTCCTCGAAGCCGCGCCTGCCGGCAACCGTTGAGCCGGTTGACTTCGACTACGCCCGTGCTGCGCCGCCTCGCCCCGGGCGCGCCGCCGGCCGCCCGTCTCCGATGGCTCGCGGTCAGGCAATCCCCTGCTACGAAGGGAAAACGGCACCAGCCGCGTAGGCATGTTCGGCTTCACGTTACCCGAGGCCCAACGCCTGTCGATCCACCCGCCCCTACGGCCACAGCCACCAACGAGCACGCCTGGTCGTGAACGTGCCGAACGGCATTGGCGCTAGCCTTGGCGCATGGCGAAACCCGCGCAGGTGGCACGCGGCTCGGTGAAAGAGAAGGAGCGGGCGCTCGCACCCGACTTCGCCCGCGGCCTGATGCTGCTGCTGATCGTGTTATCCAACACCGTCTTCTACCTCTGGGCGGCGCCGCAAGGACCGTCGGGATGGCATCCGCTGGAGGACTCGACGGTGGACCGCGCCGTCCAGTTCCTCATGATCGTAACCCTCGACCTGCGCGTCTACCCGTTGTTCGCTTTCCTGTTCGGCTACGGGATGATGCAGCTCTACCTGCGCCAGACCACGGCGGGCACCTCGGGGCGCGCGGCGCTGGTACTGCTGAGCAAGCGCAGTGTCGGCCTGCTCCTCTTCGGTTTCGCGCACGCCGCGCTGCTGCTCGCCGGTGACATCCTCGGCTCCTACGCGCTGGCCGGCGTGGCGCTCGGCTGGCTGTTCCTCCGCCGCACCGACCGCGTTCTCGCGGTGTGGAGCGCAATCGCGGTGGCCGTGCTGATCGCGACCACGGTCGCGCCCGCGCTGCTCGCGATCGCCGGCGGCAACCTCGGCTCGGACGAGTTCACCCCCGACCAGTCCGCCACCGCCGCGTACGCCTCCGGCCAACCGGACTTCATGGCCTCGATGTGGACCCGGCTCGGCACCTGGTCGGTCATCACGTTCGTCGGCGGACCGCTGTCCTTCGCGGGCCACGCGGCGATGCTGCTCGGTTTCGTGGCGGCGCGCCGCCGCGTGCTCGAAGAGCCGCACAACCACCTGCGCCTGCTGCGGTGGACCGCCGTGCTCGGGGTGACCATCGGCTGGCTCGGCGGGCTGCCGGCGGCGCTGGCCAACCTCGGGTACCTCGACCTGCCCGCGGAGGCGCTCTCGGACAGCGGCGTGCTGAACCAGCTCCAGGTCGGCACCGGGCTCGCCGCCGGGCTCGGCTACGTCGCGATCTTCGGCTTGCTGGCGAACCGGATGTCCGACCGCACCAAGCGGAACCCCGCGGTGGTCGCGGTGACCGCGGTCGGGAAGCGGTCGTTGTCCTGCTACCTCGCGCACTCGGTGCTGTTCTCGCCGGTGCTGGCGGCCTGGGGCCTGGGCCTCGGCGAGAAGTTGACCAGCGCGACGATGGCGTTGTTCGCGACCGCCGTCTGGCTGATCACCGTGTTCGGCGCCTATGCGCTGGAGCGCACCGGCCGCCGCGGACCGGCGGAAGTCGTCCTGCGGAACATCATGTACGGCAAGCGGAAACGCGACAAGGAAACCCGGCAGCGCTGAGCCGACCGGCGAGAACACGTGACATCCGGCTCGCGGCCGTGGATGGTCGATGCCGTCATGTCACAACCCAGCAGTCCACACCGCACGGAAACCTGGGGGATTCCAAAATGGGCCAGAAGACGAGGCGAGCCAGTCGAATACTGGCGGTCGCCGGTCTGATATCGAGCATGGTCGTGGCGGCTCCGGCCACCGCCGGTGCGATCCGCGTCGCGGTCCACCCGGTGAGCGGGCTGAACAGCCCGGTGAACCTGGTGGTCGACCGCTGGGGCGTACCGCACATCTACGCGCAGTCCTCATCGGACGCGTTCCTGGCACAGGGGTTCAACGCGGCCCGCGATCGCATGTTCCAGATCGACCTGTGGCTGCGCAAGGGACTGGGCCGGCTGGCCGAGGTCTTCGGCCCCCAGTACGTCGAGCAGGACAGGGCGTCGCGACTGTTCCTCTACCGCGGCGACATGCAGCGCGAGTGGGCGAGCTACGGCCCCGAGGCGAAGGACGCCGCGACCAGGTTCGCCGCCGGCGTCAACGCCTACGTCGACTGGCTGGAGCACAACCCGAACGCGCTGCCGGAAGAGTTCAAGCAGCTGAAGTACAAGCCGAAGCGCTGGACTCCGGAGGACGTGGTCCGGATCCGCCTGCACGCGCTGAGCTACAACCTCACCAGCGAGGTGGAGCGCGCGCGGGTCGCCTGTGTCGTGGACGTGGACCTGGACCGGCTCCGCGTCCGGCTCGAACCCGAGCACAAGACGGTGGTCCTGCGGGGTTTCGACCCCTGCACCCTGCCCGAGGACGTGCTGGGCACCTACAACCTGGCCAAGAACGGGGTCCAGTTCACCGCCGGCCGGCTGCGCGAGGTCCCGGTGAGCCCGCGGGCGAACGTCCAGGGCAGCAACAACTGGGCGATCGGTCCGTCCCGCACCACCACCGGCCGCCCGATCCTGGCCAACGACCCGCATCGCGGCATCGGGGTGCCGTCCTCGCGCTACCTCGCGCACCTCAACGCACCGGGGCTGGACGTCATCGGCGCGGGTGAGGCGTTCGCGCCCGGGATCTCCATCGGGCACAACGAAACCTCCGGCTTCGGCCTGACGGTCTTCCAGGCCGACCAGGAGGACCTGTACGTCTACGAGCTGGACCCGGCCGACCCCGGCAGGTACCGCTACGGCGGCGGCTGGGAGGACTTCACCAAGGTGACCGAGCAGGTCCCCGTCGCCGGTGGCGGCAAGCAGGCGGTCGAGCTGTCGTACACCCGGCACGGTCCGGTGATCAAGGTGGACGCCGCGCACAACCGGGCGTACGCCGTCCGCGCCGCGTGGCTGGAGCCGGGCATGTCGCCGTACTACGGCAGCATGCGCTACCTCCGGGCGAAGAGCTTCGGCGAGTTCCGGGAGGCGGTCGAACACTGGGGCGCGCCGCCGCTGAACCACGTCTACGCCGACACGAAGGGCGACATCGGCTGGGTCGTCGGCGCGCTGGTGCCGAAGCGGACGAACTTCGACGGCCTGCTGCCGGTGCCCGGCGACGGGCGCTACGAGTGGAACGGCTTCCACTCCGGCAAGGACCTCCCCCGCGATCACAACCCCGAGCGCGGGTTCGTCGCCACGGCGAACGAGTTCAACCTGCCGCCCGACTACCCGAAGGACCGGCAGCTGGGCTACGAGTGGGCCGAACCGTCGAGGCACCAGCGCATCACCGAGGTGCTCTCGGCCAAACCGAAGAGTTCGCTCGCGGACACGACGGTGCTGCAGAACGACCAGCTCACGGTGATCGCGCGGCGAATGGTCAAACTCCTCCAGCGGCTGCCGGCGGAGGACCCGGGCACCCGGATCGCGCTGGACATGCTGCGCGGCTGGGACGGTGTCGAGCACCCGGACTCGGCCGCGGCGGCGCTGTTCGAGGTGTGGCTGGCGAACCACCTCGGTCCGGGGTTCGTGTCCCAGGTGCTGCCCGAACCCGCGGCGGAGCTGGTCTACTCGCCCGACATCACGGTGCTGATGGAGGCGCTGGAGAACCCCGACGAGTGGTTCGGCCCCGACGGGGCGGAAGTCCGCGACGGGCTGCTGCTGGCCACGCTGACCGGTGCCTTCGAAGAGGTCGACTACCGGCTCGGCGGCAAACCCGCCGACTGGAAGTGGGGCAAGCTCCAGCAGACCACGTTCGACCACCCCGCGGCCGCGCTGGTGGGCGAGGAGGTGGCGAAGAAGTGGAACGTCGGGCCGTTCCCCCGCGGCGGCTCGTGGAACACCGTCGACGTGTCCGTCTCGTACGACTTCGGCAACGGGTTCACGCACCTGGGCGGTGCGTCGTTCCGCATGGCACTCGACGTCGGGAACTGGGACGCGTCGCAGGTGGTCAACACCCCGGGGCAGTCCGGTGACCCGAACAGCCCGCACTACCGCGATCTCGCGGAACTCTGGCGGACCGGGAAGTACTTCCCGCTGCTCTACAGCCGGGCCGCGGTGATGGCGAACGCGAAGCAGATCATCCTGCTGCTGCCGAAGTGATCGAGGGCGACAAGAGGGGCCGTCCCGGAGGGAAGTCCGGGACGGCCCCTTTCGCGTTGATCAGGGAGAGACGATCAGCCGGTACACGGCTTCGACCGATTCGGACACCGGCTGGGTGTGCGCCGGCACGCGGAGTTCGGGATCCACGGGTGGCTCGTACGGATCGTCCACTCCGGTCAGTGAGGTCAGCTCGCCGGCGCGCTGCCTGGCGTACAGGCCTTTCACGTCCCGGTCGGCGCACACGTCGACCGGCGTGGCGACGTACACCTCGCTGAACGGCACGTCCTGCGCCCGGTGCGCGGCCCTGACCTGGTCGCGGTCGGCGGCGTACGGCGCGATCACCGGGACCAGCACGGTGATCCCGTTGCGGGCCAGCAGACCGGCGACGCAACCGATCCGGCGCACGTTCTCCTCCCGGTCCGCGCGGCTGAAACCGAGGTCGGCGGTGAGGCTCCGGCGCATCTCGTCACCGTCGAGCACCTCCACCGGCCGCCCGTCGGCCCGCAGGCGTTCGGCCACCGCCGCGGCGATCGTCGACTTGCCCGCGCTGGGCAGCCCGGTCAGCCACACCGTCCGTCCGACCTTCATTCCGGTTCCTCCTCTGTCGTAGCAGAACCGCTGCCGCAACCGAATCGAGGCCGTGACGATCGCGGATCCGGGCCACCGGTGCACTGCCGTCACCGGTGCCCCCCGGTCGGCCGGTACCGCGAGGACTTGCGCAGCGGCCGAGGGGTCAGGCGCTGGTGTCGGTGAGCCGGCGGGCGAAGTTGCGCATCCCGTACAACAGCGGGCTCCCCGAACCGCCTTCGACGTCCACCACCCGCCCGAAGACCAGCACGTGGTCGCCGACGACCATGGTGCGGTCCACTTCGCACTCGGCCTCGGCGTACGCGTCGTCGACGAGCCAGGGCAGGCCGAGCCGCGGCGATCGACGCCAGTTCACCAGCTCGAAGCGGTCGGGATCCGGCGAAGCGAACAGCTCCGCCGCACCCTGACCGCCGTCGTGCAACAGGTTCACCACGAAGCCGGAGCGGCTGCGCAGCGCGTCCAGCGTTCCGCTGCGGGCGTCGAGGCTGACCAGCAGCGTGGGTGGGGAGAGCGTCACGCTGGTCAGCGAGTTGCAGGTCAACCCGTGCGGCCTGCCCTCGTCGTCGATCGAGGTGATGATCGTGACGCCGGTGAAGTACGCACCCATGAACTCGCGGAAGGCGCCGGGGGTGACACCGTTCCCGGTGCTGCCCCCGGCGGTCGGACCCGGGCGTTCCTGCGGAAGAAAGTCGGCACCCATCGTTCCACTCTTCTGTCCACGGTCACGCTCGTCGGCAGGACTCAGACGATGCGCACGTCCGGCACGTACAGGATCCACTTGCCGCCCCGATCCCGGAACTCCTGCTCCTTGGCCATGACCTCCTCGGCGTGGTTCCAGGCGAACAGCAGCGCGTAGTCCGGGTACGGCTGGGAGAACGCGGCGGATTCGCGCACCGGGATGTGCGCACCCGGCGTGACGCGGCCCTGCTTGGCCGGCGTCGTGTCGCAGACGAACTCGACGAGCTCCGGTCCGATGCCGCAGAGGTTCGTCACGGTCGCGCTCTTCGCGGTGGCGCCGTAGCCGACCACCCGCTTGCCCTCGCCACGCAGCTTCTCCAGCAGCGAGGTCAGGTCGTCGCGGATCTTGAGCACGCGGGCGCCGAACGCCTTCAGCGTCGCCAGGTCCGCGATCTCGCGCTCCTTCTCCTCGGCCACCAGCGCGGCGACCTCGGGGGTCGGGGTGCGCCGGCCGGCCGGGGCGAGCGAGTAGCGGACCTCGCCGCCGTGCACGCCGATGCGCTCGACGTCCACCAGCTCCAGGCCGAACCGGCTCGCCATGGCCTGGACGGACTGCGCGCTGAAGAAGAAGAAGTGCTCGTCGTAGACCTGGTCGAAGGAGGTGCGCTCGATGATGTCGCCGAGGTACGGGTCCTCGAAGACGAACACCCCGGTCGGCTTCAGCAGCGCGGTGACGCCGTTGAGGATCGACTCCATGTAGGGGATGTGGCAGAGCGTGTTGGCCGCGTAGATCACGTCGGCCCGACCTTCGTCGGCGACGATCTCCGCGGCCGTGGCCTCCTCGAAGAACGACTTGCGGACCTTGATGCCCTTGGTCGCCGCGAGGTCGGCCACGCCACCGGAGGGCTCCACGCCCAGGTGCCGGACCCCGGCCTCGGCGACCGCCTTGAGCATGATGCCGTCGTTGCAGCCCACCTCGACGATGAACGGGTCGTCGCCGGTCAGCTCGGTCGCCAGGAACCGCTTCGCCAACTGCTCGAAGTGGTTGCGCATGACCGCGGAGCCGGAGGAGTGGTACGGGTAGTCCTCGTGGAACATGCGGTCCCGCGGGACCTCCTCCATCAGCTGCACCATGGTGCAGCTCTCGCAGACCCCGGTGGCGAGCCGGAAGAAGAACTCGTCGCCGAAGTCCGCGTCCGGTCGCAGGAAGGCGTCGGACAGGGGCTGGCGCCCGAAGTCGAAGAACTCGTGGACCGTTCCGCCGCACACTCGGCACCGGGAAACGTTCGACATGGAAACTCCTGATCGATCGGACTGACAACACGAAACGGCAGGCGGTGGGGACTCCCCCGACCGGGCGGGAGGAGGACCGGGCCGGAAGTTCCTCCGGCGAAGCGCTTCCCGGGCTGCCGCGTCCCGCCGGCGGGACGCGGCACCGATCAGACCTTGACGTGCAGGGCCTGCCTCTGGATGCCCTCCAGCAAGGTGATCTGATCCAGCGTGTCCTCGTGCTGCGACCGCAGGTCGTCACCGGTGCGCACGGCCCGCACGAAGGCGTCGATCGCGTTGGCGAACTGGTGGTCCGCCTGCAGCACGAACTCCTCGCGGTGGTCCTGCCGCTCGATCCGGACCACCGGCCGGTGCGTCTCCGGGGGCGTGAAAACCCAGTCGAGCAGCAACCGGCCGGTGCTCCCGGTCAGCCGGTAGCTGTTCCGGTAGGAGTGCTCCATGCCGAACGTGAGCTGTGCGGTGACGCCGCCCGGGGTGTAGAGCAGGACCTCTCCGGACAGTACCGCACCGAATTCCCGGTGCTCCCGGAAAACCGCGCCGCCGACCCGGAGGTGCTTCCCGAGGAAGTACATCGCCACCTTGACCGGGTAACCGCCGAAGTCGAGGAACGCTCCCCCGCCGACCCCCGGCTGGTACCGGATGTCGCCCGCCGGCTTGGGCGGGAAGGTGAACGCGGCGGAGAAGCCGCGCAGCTCGCCGATGGCGCCGCTGTCCAGCATCCGCCGCACCTCGCCGTGCTGTGAGTGGTGGAGGAACATGTAGTTCTCCATCAGCACGAGACCTCGGGATCCGGCGAGGTCGATCAGCCGGCTCGACTCCTTGTGGCTGTCGGTCATCGGCTTCTCGACCAGGACGTGCTTGCCGGCCTCCAGGGCGCGCTCGGTCCACTCCGCGTGCAGCAGCAGGGGAAGCGGGTTGTAGATCGCGTCCACGTCCGCGCGGTCGATCAGCTCGCCGTACCCCTCGATCGGCACGCCGCCGAACCGGTCGGTGAACTCCTTCGCGCGCCGCCCGTCCCGGCTGGCGATCGCGACGACCTCGATGTCGGGGTTCGCGACCATCGCCGGCAGGGTCCGCCGCCAGGCGATCTCCGCGCACCCGACCACCCCTACACGTAGCCGCTGATCCGGGCTGATGTTCATCATGGGTCAGGAACTCCGCTGGTCAGAGGGGCAAGGGGATGGTGCCGGGACAAGGGTGTCGGGACGGGGATCGTCGTCACGACGGCGAAGCCGCCCTGAGTTCCGCGTAGTGCGCGAGACATTCCTCGTAGGTGGGCAGCAGCCCGGAGGACACCGCGTCCTTCAGCGAAAGACCACTCGCGTCCTTGTCCGACATGATCGGCGGGTCGGTCAGGTTCCACGGGATGCCGATGTCGGGATCCAGCGGATCGACCACGATCATGGTGCCGGGCACGTACTCCTCGGAGCACAGGTAGTTCATGCAGGCGTCGTCGGTGAGCGCCAGGAAGGCGTGGCCGAGTCCGTCGGCGAGGTAGACCGCGACACCGGACTCCTCGTCCTGGTAGGTCACCTCGTAGGCGCCGAAGGTCGGTGAGCCCACCCGCAGGTCCACCGCCACGTCCATCACCGCGCCGCGCACGCAGGTGACCAGCTTGGCCTGGCCCGGCGGGATGGTGGTGCCGTGGATGCCCCGCAGCGTGTTCTTGGCGCTCACCGAGTAGTTCGCCTGGCCGACCTCGAACGGGTAGCCGATGACCTCGGAGAGCTCGCCGGCGCGGAACGCCTCGTGGAAGCGGCCGCGCCGGTCCGGGTGGTGCTCCGGGTAGATCCGGTAGGCGTCCCGGATCGACATCGCGGTGGTTTTCATCGTCTGGGACATCTTTCCTACCAGCTCCCAAGGTTCTCGGAGGAATTCGAAGGCATCAGCCGGTCACCTTCCCGGGCAGATCCGATCCGCGCGAAGATCCGCTCCGCAACCGGTCCGCCGGACCTCCACTGCGCCCACCGGTTCCGGACGGCCCGGTCAGCACAGGCTGTGGATGCAGGCGAGCAGGCTTCGGGCCTCGACGTTGAGGTAGTGCCCGTGCCGCAGCAGGTCGATCAGCTGGCGCACGGTCATCCAGCAGAAGTTCGGCGGCACCTCGACCGGCACGTCCTCACCGACCTCGATCACCTGGTACCGGGTCAGCGCGTGGTAGAACCGCCCGCCCTCCTCGGAGAGCACGTTGTCGTAGCGCACCTCGGCCCCGCTGGACTCCAGCGCGTCGCGCACGAACTCCGGCACGTCCGACAGGTCCTCCCCCAGCAGCAAGTGCAGGGTCGGCGCCATCTCCACCATGTCCATGAGGCCGTACTCGGGGCGTGCCTGGACGAGCAGGTGCAGCACGCCATCGATCGGCCGGGCGATGAACGCGGCCCGACCCTGCCCGCGCGGGAACAGCAGCGGCTGCGTCCAGCTCTTCACCTCCCGGGTACCGGCCTCGACCGAGACCCCGATGATGCGGAAGTTCGTGCCCGCGTCGTCGGAGATCTGCATGTCATCACGCGACCAGCCGCGGACCGCGTCCAGCGGGGTCAGCCGGGCCGACCACTCGCAGCGGGTCTTCGCCTCGGTGAACCAGCTCAGGATCTCGCTCGGGGTGTGCCTAGCGTGCGCCCACGTCTCGTCGGGCTGGTACTGGTAGGAGTTGATCAGCGCGTCGCGGAACGGCTCCCCGGTGGAAGCCGCGGCCGCGTCCGGCAACGCGAACGGCATGCACGACAGGACCGTCCTGGCGTCCATGTTGACCAGGTTCTCGACGTGCGTGAGCTCGCCGATCTGGGCCAGGCTCAGCCAGCAGTAGTCCTCGTGCACCGGCACGTCCCCGGTGACCAGCACGACCATGTTCCGGTTGCGCTTGCGCCAGAACCAGGCGCCCTGCTCGGACTGGAGCACGTCCACCAGCACCTGGCCGCGACCGGCGCCGACGAAGTACTCCAGGTACCGGGTTCCGGTCCCGCGGTGCACCCGGGTGTAGTTGCTGCGGGTGGCCTGCACCGTCGGTGAGAGCTGCAGGGTGTTGATGTTGCCGGGCTCCATCTTGGCCTGCATCAGGCAGTGCAGCACGCCGTCGAACTCCTTGACGACGATGCCGAGGATGCCGATCTCCGGTTGGTTGATGATCGGCTGCGCCTTGGTCACCAGCCCGCCCTCGCGGATCTGCAAACCCTCGACGCTGAAGAAGCGCCCGCTCACGTGACCCAGGTTCCCGGTGCTCGCCTCGAAGTTCCAGTCCCGCAGGGCGGAGAACGGAACCTGGTCGACGACGAAGTGGCCGCCCGCCTGCCGGTCGGCCCACCAGTCGTGGAACTCGGCCATGGACATGAGCGAGTCGTTCGGCGTCCACGGCCGGTTGTTCAGCTCTTCGTGTGGAATGGCGAGTCGCTTCATGCTGATGAGCCCTCCCTGTTCTGCCGCGCTCGGCGATCCGCCGACCGGCGCGCCGCGACCGGACCGCTGCTGGTCAGACCTTCGCCAGCACGTCGCGCAGCGTGTCGATGACGTGTTCCTGCTCGACGTCGGAGAGCGAGGGGAACATCGGCAGCGAGAAGATCTGGTCGGCCACCTCTTCGGTGACCGGCAGCGAACCCTTGGCGTAGCCGAGGTGCGCGAACCCGGACTGGGTGTGCACGGGCCACGGGTAGCTGATGTTGAGCGCGATGTCCCTGGCCTTGAGCGCCGCGATGACCTCGTCCCGCTTCGGGTGGCGCACCACGTACACGTAGTACACGTGGTCGTTGCCCGGGGCCGTCTTCGGCGTCACGAGGTCGGTGCCGGCGAAGGCCTCCTCGTACCGCGCGGCGATCAGCCGGCGACGGGCGATGTAGTCGTCGAGCCGGGTCAGCTTGCGGCGGAGGATCTCGGCCTGCACCTCGTCGAGCCGGCTGTTGTAACCGGGCGTGGAGACGACGTGGTAGACCTTCTCCATGCCGTAGTACCGCAGGCGGCGCAGGCGTTCCTCCACCTCGGTGTCCACGGTGATGGTGGCGCCGCCGTCACCGTAGGCACCGAGCACCTTGGTCGGGTAGAAGGAGAAAGCCGCGGCCTTGCCCATCGAACCGGCGATCCGGCCGTGGTGGCGGGCACCGTGCGCCTGCGCGCAGTCCTCCAGGATCGGCAGGCCGTGCTCGGCGGCGATGGCCTCCAGCGGCGCCATGTCCACGCACTGCCCGTAGAGGTGCACCGGCAGCAGGCACCTGGTGCGGCTGGTGATGGCGGCCTCCACCTGGTCGACCCGCATCAGGTAGGTGTCGCGGTCGACGTCCACGAACACCGGCGTGGCCCCCACCGCGTCGATCGCCACCACGGTGGGCGCCGCGGTGTTCGACACCGTGATCACCTCGTCCCCGGCACCGATCCCGAGGGCGCGCAGCCCGAGCACGATGGCGTTCGTGCCGTTGTCCACGCCCACGCAGTGCGGGACACCGTGGTACGCGGCGAACTCCTCCTCGAACGCCTTGACACTCGGCCCGAGTACCAGCTTGCCCGATCGAAAGACGGAGTCGACCGCGTCGAGGATGTCGTCGCGCTCTTTCTCGTACTCCGGCAAATAGCCCCAGACGTGCAGCGTCATTAAGACAGGTCTCCTCCGGGTGGTCAGCCACTGGTGGCCGACTGGTGGACTCGCGCGAAGCATGGAGGGCAATTCGGGACGGTCGCCGCAACCGGTCCGTGAACCGTCCATCACCCCAGGCGCCCGCCGGCTGCCGAGCACAATTTCGGCGAACTCCAGGAAACCACGCCGCATCGGGTACCACAAGGCGTTCACGAGTCCCGCCAGCGGGACATCCGGCGGATCGCCGCAGGCTCGTCGACATGGACCCGGGCAGCTTCGGCTGCGTAGGCTGAGTCGGGTCGCCCGATTCGCCGGATCTGCCGCACGGGCGACCCCACAGCCCTCAGTGACGCGTTCGCCGGTAGGAGACCCGATGTTTTTGGAGATGCTCAAGTCGAAGATTCATCGCGCCACGATCACGCAGGCAAATCTGCACTACGTCGGCTCCCTCACCATCGCCGAAGACCTGATGCGGGCCGCCGAGATCAGGGCCAACCAGCGGGTCACCATCGTCAACCTGAACAATGGGAGCCGTTTCTCCACCTACGTCATCAAGGGCCCGGCAGGCAGCGGCGTCATCGGCGTGAACGGGCCGTCTTCGCGCCTGGTGCAGGTCGGGGACATGGTCATCATCATCGCCTACTGCACGGTGACCGAGGAAGAAGCGGACAAGCTGGAGCCGCGGGTGGTGTTCGTGGACCAGAAGAACGCCGTCATCGACTCCGGGCACGACGCGGCCGCGGCGGTCCCGGGTACCGACATGATTCGCGGTGACGTGGTCGCGTCCGACTGAGGAGCGATCCGGGAGAGAATTTCCCGCAGCGGGCAGAAGACCGGCTAAGCCCTTCGCGCCGGACAACGCTCGAATGACACCGGCGGACACGGCACGTGTTGATCGCAGAATTGTCTGATCGACATTCTTTCAACAGTGCCGTGTCCGCCGTCTTCGTTCCCGGAAGTGTTCACCCACCGGCCGGCGGGCCACTGACCGGTGAGTGGGTCAAACGATGTGGTTCAGCAGCTCGATGCCGTACTCGTCCCACTGCTCGCGGTAGATCGCGTAAACGTGCATGTCCCAGAGACGGCCGTGGAAGTAAAGGTGGTCCGGGAGCACCGCCTCTTCCCGGACGATCGCCGCGTTCTCGCCGGCGAAACCGAGGGCGGCGAGGTCCTCCTCGTGGGAATGGATGTACACCTTCCGCAGGCGCCAGTTGGCGAAGGCGAAGTTCACCGTCAACGCCGCCGCGTCCGCCGCGATCTCCACCGGCTGTTCGGCGTTGACGTGCACCGAGGCCAGGATGTGCCCGGCCGTTTCCTGGTCGGCCAGGCTCGTCACGCCGACCAGCTCGCCGTCGTCCCGGCGCCGCACCAGGAACTGCGCGTCGAAGCCGCCGGTGTAGTCGCGCAGGAAGACCTCCAGGGGCGGCAGGGTCTGGCGCCCGAGCCGGAACAGGACGTCGTAGACCTCGGGCCCGTCTTCGGATGTCGCCGGGGTCAGGGTGATCCGCTTGGACTCGGAGTACGGGAAGAGCACGGTTCGCCACCTCAACTTCTTGTCACAGGGCAGGAAGGACAGTTCGTCACACGCGTGCGAAGGCGTCGATCAGCTTCCCGACGGCCTCCGCCACCGCCGCCGAGCCGAGGTCCGCGCGGTCGATGCGGAGGTCCGGTCGCGCGGTGGCCAGTTCGTGCTCGGTCTCCCGACGGGCCCGGCCACCACCGGTGACGTTGAGCAGCACCTTGGCCGAACTCGGGACCAGACCGCGGATCACGGACTCCCGCAGGCAGGCGAGTGCCACCGCGGCGGCCGGTTCGATGTCGATCCCTTCGAGATCGCGGAACATCCCGGCGGCGTCCCGCGCCGACGCGGCGTCGGCCACCAGCACGTCGCCGCGGCTCTCGGTCAGGCAGTCGCGCAGACCGCCGCGCACGGCGTAGGGCGGTCGCCGGTTGGTCAGCTCGGCGGCGTAGACCCCGTCGACCACCTTCCGGTCCTCGGTGGCGGGCGGTGCCGCCCCGGGACTCCACGCGGCGCGCACCGGGCTGAAGTCCGAGTTCTGGCAGAGCATCAGCCGCGGCGTCGGGCCCGTCCGACCGGCTCGGGAGAGGCGCTGCGCGGCCTCGTGCACCGCGATGGCGCCGGCCCCGCTGCCGATCCCCTGGAAGTAGAACTCGGGCAGGCCGGACATCGCCTCGAAAGCGTTGTACAGCACGGTCGCCAAGCCGTCCCGCCTGCCGACGTTCTTGGTCCCGCCCTCCAGCTGGAGCCGGTGCTGCCGGGCGATCGACTCACCGAACACGATGGCGTCGGTGTAGTCCGCCCGGTCCAGCGCAATCAGGCAGACACACGGGTCGAGGGGCTCGGCGAACCGCAGCTTTCCCAGGCTGGTCGACGGAACCACCACCACGCAGTCGATCCGGTGCTTGGAGCACAGTTCGGCGAAAGCCGCCGCGGTGTTGCCGGCGGACGAGATCACCAGTGGTGCGCTCGACGCGGGAAGCCGGCCGAGCACGGTATACGCTTCGAGCTCTTTGAAGGTCGCGGTGCTCAGCCGCGCGTCGCGCTCCGGCCAGTACCCGTTGAACGCGATCCAGAGATCGGTCAGCCCGAGGTGCTTCCCCACGCCGGTGGTGCTCCGGTACGTGACCGTGCCGCCCGCGTCCGGAAGCGTTCGCCTGATGGGCAGCCAGTTCCGGTACCGGTACAAACCCCGCTCGGCCGACTCCGGGACCAGTGCGGTGGCGCGGTACTCCGTGCGCAGCAACGAGGTCTCGTGCTGTCCGGGGCATTCGAGCAGCAGGCCGTCATCGGCTTGGCGCCGGCCACAGGTTCGGCAGTTCAGCAGGTAGTGCTGATCCAGCGGGTGACTCACGGACATGTGATCCCTCCGGCGCTACGTACTGGCGGTGGTGACCTGTGACCTGCCGGGCCCGATCATGTAGTGCTCGATCTCGTTCCAGTACGCGCTCCACTCGTCCCGGAAGATCAGGAAGTGGTGCAGGTCGAGCAGGCGACCGCGGAAGTACCGGTGTCCCGGGAAGATTCCGATGGGTTTCTGGAACTCGTCACCGCCACCCCGCAGGTAGGCGAAGCTCGCCTCGGTGGTCCGGCAGAGGATGGTGTCGACGTTGTAGGTGGCGAAGGCGTAGTTGACGACCAGGTAGAGCGCTTCGCCGGAAACCCCGTTCCGACCCCGGTCCTTCTCCACGTACACCGCGAGCCGGATGTGCCGGGCCTGGCCCAGTTCCCGCAGCGTGGCGAATCCGATGACCTCGTCGGAGCCGTGGCGCTGGATCCGGAACATGGCCTGGAGGTTGCCGAGGAACTGCTTGCGGAACGCGCCCGGTGCGGGCAGGCTTTCCACCCCCACCCGGAGCAGGGTCTGGTAGAACCTCGGGCCGTCGTCGGCGGTCCCCGGCCGCAGTTCCACCCTGCGAGCCCTCACATGGGGATACAGCGACATAGGTCCCCTCCGTACTTGATTGTTCGAGGCGCGCGGAGACGGTCGGCGTTCGTCCCGCCGGCGGGACGCATTCGACTGCTGGACATTCCGCGGAATTCGTCGGAGGTGCCCGAACCCCCGCTGAAGTCAGATCGTACACGAGCGACATCGGGCGGGAAGCCGACCGAGTGCCGCGATGAATCACTTCGGCGGACCGGCCTCATTCGTTGTTGACCGGGGACCGGCGCGCTGCCTACTGTCGGCCCAGGTTCCGGTTGCCCACCGGTCAGGCATCTATTGGGAATGAGTCGCGCCGAAGGTGCGCTTCGCACCTGAACGGCGCGGCGAAGATCATCACCCCGATCTCACGTTCTGCACGTGTCGACGCCGTCCCGGCCGCACGAAAGAAGTGAAGGAGCTACTGAGGACATGTCGGACAACAATCTCGCCGCCAAGGTCGACCTGACACTCGTCGACGAGGTCGAGGAGATGGTGCGCAACACCGCCCAGCTGATCTGCTCCGAGCAGCCGGACGTGCCGGAGCCGCAGTCCCTGGTCGATCTCGACTCCTTCTCGATGGTCCAGATCCTGCTGGAACTGGAGAACACCACCGGGATGAAGCTGCTGGAGCGCTTCGAGAACTTCCAGGAGGGCGAGACCTTCCGCGACCTGGCCGCGTTCATCGTCCGCCTCGCCGCGGAGGACGATGCGGCGGCCGAAGCCGGCGAAGAGGGCGAGCAGCCCGAGGCCGCGGCCGAGAAGCAGGGCGCCACCCGGAACTGAGGCCCGCGCGATCGCGTCGGCAGCCGAGGTCCGCCGGCGGGAGAGCCCGGCGGCGATCTCGGCGCTGGGCCTCCCCGCCTCCCCGCGACGGCAGGGCGGTCGGCGCGATCGCCTCGCGCCGGACACCGTTGTCCCGCCGGCGAGACAACGCCTGCGGCTGTGTACGTCCACCATGGCAGCGGGGTGGTTCTCGGCGGCTCGGCCCGAGTCATTCGTGCCCGAAAAGGGGTGAATGCGGGCGGGCCTGTACGGTGATGTCGATCTTGTGTGACGGCCGGCCGTAGCGTGCCGCCGGGCGTGCCGATGTCGGGCCGGCGGGGCGAAGCCGCGTCCGCCGAGGCGGTGCGGGCCGGGTAACAGCGCGGTCGCCGGTGTCCGAGCCGGGTTCGCCGAGATCACCTCGTTGCCTCGGCTCACGAACTGATGGAGCATGAAGTCATGACCGAAGCGTCCCCTTCAGCGCCATTGGGACTTGGTTCGGAGGAGTTCGTCATCCACCCTCCCCGGCACCGGGTCGACCGCCGGTTCATCCTCTGGCGCACGCTGAACACGTTTTTCTGGGCATTGGGCGTGCTGGGCGTTCTGGTCACCCTGTACGTGCTGTTCGAGAACATCCGGACGTGGCTGCTGCCGATCACCCTGATCATCGGTGCGGTCTACCTGGTGAACCTCGCCGTCATGCCGACCTGGCGCTATCTGGTGCACCGCTGGGAAACCTCGGACGAAGCGGTCTACGTGTTGCAGGGGTGGCTCACCAGGGAATGGCGGATCATCCCGATTTCGCGCATCCAGCGAATCGACACCGAACGCGGCCCGCTGCAGCAGATGCTCGGCCTGGCCACGGTCAAGGTGGTCACCGCGTCCAGCGAGGGCGGCATCACCATCGAAGGCCTGGACGTCGAGGTCGCCGAGAAAACCGTGCGCCACCTCAACGAGATCACCCAGGCCACCCCGGGAGACGCGACGTGACCGCCGGGAACTCCACCTCGGACACGACGACCGAGCGCACCGACGCGGTCGAAGCCGTTCCCGTCGAGGTCGAGCCCGAAATCGCGCCCGGCCCCGAGAGCCACCCGGAGATCCCCTGGGAACGCCTCAGCATCCGGATGGTGTGGGTCAACCTGGTCCGGCTGATCCTCTCCATCGTCCCCGGCATGCTGGCCACCGCCGTGCTGAACACCCCGGCCGGTCCCGCGTGGCCGCTGCTCATCGCCAGCGCGGTCGGGGTCTCCGCCACCGTGCTGGCCTTCCTCCGCTTCCTCAAGACCCGGTACCGCGTCACCGACGAACGCGTCGAGCGCAAGACCGGCTGGCTGGTGCGCAAGTACCGCTACGTCCCCCGGGATCGCATCCGGAGCGTGGACAGCAGTGTGCGGCTGCGGCACCGCCTCGCCGGGGTGCGGGTGGTCCACATCGGATCCGGGGAGTCGAGGTCCTCGTTCAAGCTGGATGCGCTCTCCATCGCCACCGCCGAGGAACTCCGCCGCAAGCTGATGCCGGACGCGTCGGACGAACCGGCCCCGCGTCCCCTGCCGGTGGCCGAGGGCGAACCGGTGGCGGCGGGCGGACCGGAGGAGGCGGGCCGCGAGGCCGTCGAGCCGGAGCCCGCGCCGCAGGAGGAAGTCCTCGCCCGGTTCCGCAGACCGTGGATCCTCTACGAGATGTTCAGCGTCTGGGCCATTTTCGTGGTCGGCGGCCCGGTCTTCGGCCTCTACTGGTTCCTCCAGCCGTTCGGCGTGGACCTCCTCGACTTCATCGGCGACCTGGTCGGCTACGAGCAACGCGGGTTCTGGTGGTCGCTCGTCCTCTGCTGCGCGGTGGCCTACCCGTTCGGCTTCGTCGGCCTCGCCCTCGGCTTCGCGATGGGGAACTGGAACTTCGCGCTCGTCCGCACCGCCACGAAGGGCCGCCCGGCGCTGCTCACCCGGCGAGGGCTGCTCAGCACCCGCACGGTGTACCGCGACGAAGCGCGCATCCGCGGCATCAGCTTCAAGGAACCGCTGGTCTGGCGCTGGCTCGGCCTCACCAAGACGAGTGTCGTCACCACCGGTCTGAAGCAGGGGTCGGGCGACGACGCCGCGGCGAGCATCCTTCCCCGCGTGCGGATGCGGGAGGCCCGCGAGGTGGCCGCCAAGGTACTCGCCGGCGAACCCAGCCCGATGGAGGCACGGCTGAAGCGCCACCCACGCGGTGCGCTGACCCGACGCCTCCTCTGGGCCACCTACGGCTCGGCGATCGTCGCGGGCGTGCTGTTCTGGCTCGGCCGGACCGATGTCCTGCCGGACTGGACGTGGCTGGTCGGGGTCGGGATCTGGCCGGTGGCGCTGCTCGCCGCCGTGCTCGCGTACCTGGCGCTCGGCCACGCGCTCAGCGGCTCGTACCTGGTGGTCCGCCGAGGGGCGTTCAGCCGCACCACGGTCGCGCTCCAGGACCGCGCGGTGATCGGCTGGACCCTGCGCCAGTCGATCCTCCAGCGGATGGGCCGGCGGATGACCGTGCAGATCCCCACCTCGGCGGGAGAACGGCACTACGTGCTGCCGGACGCCGGCACCCGCCAGTCGCTCGCGTTCGTCAGAGGCTCGACCCCGGAACTCGCGGCCCGATTCATCAAAGAGGCCGGATCCGGTGGCGAGAACGTGAAGAAACGACAGTAGGCCGGTTCCACGCTTCCGGCGTGCGTCCGGCCGGGCGGCGACGGGACCGGGACGGTGATCGGCCGGGAGATCCCGCGCCGCGTCCTCCGCACGCCGCGTCCCACGTTCCGCGTCCCACGTCCCACGTTTCCCAAGCGACACGGCCGGCTGCCGGAGCTGCTCAGGAGCCTGCGCGCGGTCGCCGGAACAGGGACTCCACCGGGTCATCGGACGACTTCTCCCCGCATCGGCACCTGGACATCCCGCCGGCGGGCTTGTCGACCAACGGGTCGAATCATCACGACCCGATTCATATCCACCACACGCCGATCCGCCACATCCGGAGAAATCACGGGCATTCAGCAAGCCCGGGCAGGACAGCCGCATAACCGTGCGAGTTGCGGTAGTCTTCGAGCATAAACAAGGGCGCAGCGGTCGCCTACCAACCGGATAACCGTCGGCACGCCTGCCGCACTCAGGACGAGCGCACTGCCCGGTACGCGTGCGAACGGGTTCTCCAGCGGAACCCGGATCGCCCGTCGCGGCAGTGTTCCGGAACACCTGCTTGCCGGTCGGCAAGCCACTGACCCAGCAACTTTACTCTCAAAGAGCGGCAACCGCACTCTTTCAGGTTAATAGGTTGGGGACACAAATGCGTACCACAAAACTCACCGACAGCTTTTCTGTGAGCGAGATCGGCCTCGGCTGTAGTTCGATGTCGCACGGATACGGACCGAAGGAAAGGGACGACGACGAGTCGATCCGGGTGATCGGCCGTGCGGTCGAACTCGGGATAGACCTCTTCGACACCGCGGACGCCTACGGCCCGTTCAGCAACGAGCGGCTGCTCGGGCGGGCGCTCGCCGCCCACCGGGACCAGGTGCGGATCGCGACCAAGTGCGGTCTGGTGGCCCGGCCGGACGGCCGGTTCGGCCGCAACGGCAGACCGGACTACCTGCGGTCGGCCTGCGAGGGCTCGCTGCGCCGGCTCGGGGTCGAGGCCATCGACCTGTACCAGCTGCACCGGGTCGATCCCGCCGTGCCCCTCGCCGAGTCGTGGGGCGCGCTGAGCGACCTGGTCAGCGAGGGCAAGGTGCGCCGGCTCGGCATCTCGCACGCCACCCGCGAGGAGCTGGAGCAGGTCCACTCGATCTTCCCGATCACGGCCGTCCAGTACGAGCTGTCCGTGTGGGTCACGCACAGCCTCGACGACATCCTGCCCTGGGCGCGGAAGAACGGCGTGGGCTTCCTCGCCTTCGCGCCCATCGGCCGGGGTTACCTGTCCGGGCGGCTCGAACACGACCAGCTCGAGGCGGACGACTCCCGGAAGCGGGATCCGCGGTTCGCCTCCGACGCGATGCGCACCAACCACGCCATCGTGCAGGGTCTGCGCAAGGTGGCCGCGCGGCACGGGGCCACCCCGGCCCAGGTGGCGATCGCCTGGACGCTGACCCGGGGCGACAACGTGGTGCCGATCCCGGGCACCCGGCACCTGCGCTGGCTGGAGGAGAACGCCGCCGCCGTGGATCTCCGGCTCACCGAGGAGGATTTGCACGACATCGACAACCTGCCCGCGGCCACCGGCGAGATGATCTGGGACCGGACCCGGTTCGCCACCTCGGAGGTCCCGGAGATGACCAGGGGCTGACGCCGTCCCGCCAGCGGGACCGCGAACACCGGAGAAAACGGGGGCCGGTTTCCGCACGCGCGGTCCGGGCCGGGCAATACAATCGGGACAACGCGAATCCCGGAGGCCGCTTCCGGTAATCGCGGATAACCCGAGTGGAAACCCGACACGACCGCGAGCACGTGATTTCCCACGCCGCGAACCGGGCATTTCGTCCGCGTTGTCCGGCGTGATTCCGCGCGCCGGTGGCAGCACTCGAAAGACCTTAAGGAGAACCCGTGGGCAAATCAGCGGCGAAACAACTGATCACCGTGCTCGGCGCGTCCGGGCTACTCGGCACCGCGGTCACCCGGGTGCTGGCGGAGCGCCCGGTCCGGCTGCGGCTCGTCGGCCGCCGGCCCACCGCGGTGCCACCGGGTGCCCGGGCGGAGATCGATGCCCGCGAGGTCGACCTCACCGGGCCCGGCGCGGTGGCCGAGGCGATCGCCGGGTCCGACGTGGTGATCCACCTGGTCGCGCAGATCTCCGGTGCCAGCACCTGGCGGGTGGCCGCCACCGATCCGGTGGCCGAGCGGGTCAACGTCGGCCTGGTGCACGACATCGTCGAGGCGATCCGGCGGCAGCGGCCCGAGAAGCCGCCGCTGGTGCTGCTGGCCGGTTCGATGTCGCAGGTGGGTCGCTCCACCTCGGCCCGCATCGACGGCAGCGAGGTCGACCAGCCGCTGACCACCTACGACAAGCAGAAGATGGCCGCCGAGCGGGCGATCCTGGCGGCCGGCGAGGAGGGCGTGCTGCGCGGTGCCGCGTTGCGGCTGGCCACCCTCTACACCCAGGGCCTGGACTCCACCGACCTGGACCGCGGCGTGGTCTCGGCGATGATGCGCCGGGCGTTCACCGGCGAGCCGCTGACCATGTGGCACGACGGCACGGTCAACCGCGACCTGCTCTGCGTCGACGACGCGGCTCGCGCCTTCGTCGCCGCGCTGGACGCGGCCGAGGCGGTGGCCGGCCGCTCGTGGCTGATCGGCACCGGCGTGGCGACCAGCATCGCCGAGCTGTTCACCACGATCTCGAAGGTGGTCGCCACCACCACCGGCGAACCGCCCGTCCCGGTGGTCTCGGTGCCCCCGGCCGAGCACTCGGTGCCGACGGACCTGCTGGACTTCGTGCTCGACCCGTCCGCGTTCCAGCGGGCCACCGGCTGGGCGCCGCGGGTCGCGCTGCTCGACGGCCTGGACCGCCTGGCCACCGCCTTCGCCCGGGGTTCCGCGCGCGGTGCGAACTGAGGAAGGACGATCGTGAGGATCCTGCTCGCGCTGAATCCCGAGAAGACCATCTTCAACTACATGGTGCCGCTGATGTGGGCGGCGCGGACCGCCGGGCACGAGGTCCGGGTGGCCAGCCAGCCGGCCTTCGCCGGGGTGATCACCCAGGCCGGGCTGACCGCCGTACCGCTCGGGAGCGACCGGAACCCGTGGCGCATCACGGCCAACGACCCGGAGAAGCTCGAATCGATGCGCGTCGGCATCATGGAGCCCTACGACGCCTTCGACACGCCGGAGCACGCCACCTGGGAGTACCTCAAGCCCGGCATGGCCAAGGCGGTCGAGGGCTGGCACCGGGTGAGCAACTTCCCGATCATCGCGGACCTGGTGGCGTTCTGCCGTTCGTGGCAGCCGGACCTGATCCTCTGGGAACCGCTCTCGTTCGCCGCGGCCATCGCCGCCAAGGCGTGCGGTGCCGCCCACGCCAGGGTGCTCAACGGCATCGACGTCTACGGCGGGGTGCGGGAGATGTACCGGCGGCTCAAGGAGCAGCAGCCGCCGGAGGACCGGGCCGATCCGATCGCCGACTGGTTCGCCGGCTACGGCCGCAAGTACGGCTTCGAGTTCTCCGAGGACATGTTCACCGGGAACTTCACCATCGACCAGTTCCCGAAGAGCCTGCAGGTCGAAGCGGACCTGGACTACCGGCGGATGCGGTACGTGCCCTACGGCGGGCCGGCCGTCGTCCCGAAGTGGCTGTGGGAGAAGCCGGCGAGACCTCGCGTCGGGTTCACCATGGGGCTGAGCGCCACGGAGATCTTCTCCGGGTACAACATCCCGTTCAAAGAGGTGCTGACCTCCTTGGCGGAGCTGGACATCGAGGTGGTCGCCACGGTCTCGGAGGCCGAACAGCCCAAGCTGGGCAGGCTTCCGGACAACATCCGCCTGGTGTCCTACGTGCCCTGGCACGCCCTCGCGCCGACCTGCTCGGCGGTCGTGCACCACGCGGGCGCCGCCACCCTCGGCACCACGGCGCTGCACGCGGTCCCACAGCTCTCCCTGCACTACCACTACGACCAGCCGATCCTGGCGAAGCTGCTCGCCGGGCAGGGCGCCGGGCTGGAGATCCACACCAGCCGGGTCACCGGGGAGAACGTGCGGGACGCGGTCGGGCGCCTGCTCACCGAACCGGGCTTCCGGGAGCGCGCCGTCGCGCTGCACGACGAGATCCGCAGCTCCCCCAGCCCCAACGAACTGGTGCCCCTCCTCGAGGAACTCACCGCCAAGCACCGCACCCGCTGACCCCCGGCCAGGAAGAACGAGACGATGCGCGTCCTGCTCACCGCCAACCCGGACAAGAGCATGTTCCTGTCCCTGGTGCCGCTGGCCTGGGCGCTGCGCACCGCCGGGCACGAGGTCCGGGTGGCCGGCCAGCCGCACTTCGCCGCCACCATCACGCAGGCCGGGCTCACCGCCGTTCCCGTCGGCCGCGACCGGGACCTGTTCCGGGTGCTGCGGCACACCGGTGTGTCCGAGGAGATGCTGGAGGAGACCCGGGTCGGTCTGCCCACTCCCTACGACTGCGTGCTCCCCGGTGGCGACGACATCGGCTGGGAGGAGTTCAGGAACGCCTACGAACTCCGCGTCGTCCACTGGCACCGGCCCGACAACTTCCCGATGATCGCCGGGCTGGTGGACTTCGCCCGTTCCTGGAAACCGGACCTGGTCATCTGGGAGGCGCTCACCTACGCCGGGGCGATCGCGGCCAAGGCCTGCGGCGCCGCGCACGCGCGTCTGCTGTGGAGCATCGACGTCTTCGGCGCGACCCGTGACCTCTTCCTGCGGCGCAAGGCCGAGCAGCCCGCGGAAGCGCGGGCCGACCCGCCCAGGGAGTGGCTGGACGGCTACGCCCGCCGGTACGGCTTCGAGTTCTCCGAGGACATGGTCACCGGGCAGTTCACCATCGACCAGCTCCCCGGATCGCTGCGGATGGCAGCCGACCTGCACTACCTCCCGATGCGGTACATCCCTTACGGCGGGCCGGCCACCGTGCCGAAGTGGCTCACGACCCCACCTGAACGGCCGCGGGTCGCGCTCACCCTCGGCACCACCGCCACCGAGCGCTTCGGCGGCTACGCCGTGCGAACACAGGACATCCTCGACTCGCTGGCCGATCTCGACATCGAGGTCGTCGCCACGATCGCCGAATCGGAACAGCGGAAGCTCACGCGCGTCCCGGACAACACGCGGGTCTTCTCGTACGTGCCACTGCACGCGCTGGTGCCCACCTGCACCGCGGTGATCAACCACACCGGCCCCGGCACCTTCCTCACCACCGCCGTGCACGGTGTGCCCCAGCTCAACGTGCCGTGGGACTTCGACGAACCCGAACTGGCCCGGCGCGCGGCCGGGCAGGGCGCCACCCTGATGATCCGCGCCGACCGGGCCACCGGCCCCGCGATCCGCGCCGGACTGCTCCGGATCCTCGGAGAACCGTCGTTCCGCGAACGGGCCGCGCGGCTCCGCGACGAGATCCGCGCGCTGCCCAGCCCCAACGAGCTCGTGCCCCGACTCGAAGAGCTCACCGCCGAGTACCGGACCGACGGATGAGGCCGATGCGCGTCCTTCTCACGACATATCCGGAAAAGACCATCTTCCTGGCGATGGTCCCGCTGGCCTGGGCGCTGCGCACGGCGGGGCACGAGGTGCGGTTCGCCTGCCACCCCTCGTTCACCGACGTGGTCACCCAGGCCGGGCTGACGGCGGTGCCCGTCGGCCGCGGCCACGGCGGCTGGCGCCGGTTGGCGGACCTCGACCCCGAGGGCACCGAGGAGGGACGCGCCGGGATGCCGTCGCCGTACGACACCGCGGCGCTGGCGCCCGAGCACCACGACTACGAGACGATGAAGGCCGGCTACGACTACGTCCTCAACGCCTGGCACCGGCTCGACAACTTCCCGATCGTCGCCGGGCTGGTGGACTTCGCCCGCTCGTGGGAACCCGACCTGGTCGTCTGGGAACCCAACACCTACGCCGGGGCGATCGCGGCCAAGGCCTGCGGCGCCGCGCACGCGCGGCTGCTGTGGAGCATCGACGTCTTCGGCGTGGCCCGTCGGAACTACCTGAGGCTCCAAGCGGAACAACCGCCCGAGAACCACGGCGACCCGCTCGCCGACTGGCTGGCCGGCTACGGCCGCAAGTACGGCTTCGACTTCACCGAGGACATGATCACCGGTGAGTTCACCATCGACCAGCTGCCCGATTCGCTGCGCATGGAAGCCGACCTGCACTACCTGCCGATGCGCTACGTGCCCTACAACGGGCGGGCCGTCGCTCCCCCGTGGCTGCGGACCCGGCCCGGACGGCCGCGCGTCGCGCTCACCCTCGGCACCACCGCCACCGAGCGCTTCGGCGGCTACAGCTTCAGCACGCAGGAGACCCTCGACTCGCTGGCCGATCTCGACATCGAGGTCGTCGCCACGATCGCCGAGTCGGAACAGCGGAAGCTCGCACGCGTTCCGGACAACACGCGGCTCGTGTCCTACGTACCGCTGAACGAGCTGGTGCCGACCTGTGACGCGGTGATCAACCACGCGGGGCCCGGCACCTTCCTCACCACCGCGCTGCACGCCGTCCCGCAGCTCACCGTGCCGTGGGACTTCGACGAACCCGAACTGGCGCGCCGAGCGGGGGCGCAGGGGGCCGCGCTGGTGGTGGACGCCGAGCAGGCCACCGGACCCAACATGCGCGACGGCGTGCTCCACCTGCTGAAGGAGTCGGGTTTCCGCGAACGGGCCGTCGCGCTGCGCGACGAGATCCACGCCCTGCCCACCCCCAACGAGATCGTCTCCGCGCTCGAAGAACTCACCGCCCGCTGAACCGACCACCGAGGGACACCAGGATGCGCATCCTGTTCGCCGCCAATCCGGAAAAGGCCATCTTCCTGTACCTGGTGCCGATGGCGTGGGCCCTGCGCACGGCGGGGCACGAGGTCCGCTTCGCCAGCCAGCCCAGGTTCGCCGACACCATCACCCAGGCCGGGCTCACCGCGGTTCCCGTCGGCCGCGACCGCGACCTGCGGATGACCGACTCCGAGGAGGCGCTCCAAGCGGAGCGCCCCGGCATCCCGCCCCCCTACGACGCCTTCGACACCCCGGAGCACGCCACCTGGGAGTACCTCAAGCCGGGGATGCTCGGAGCGGCCAACCTGTGGCACCGGTACGGCAACTTCCCGATCATCCCGGACCTGGTGGAGTTCGCCCGCTCCTGGAAGCCCGACCTGGTCGTCTGGGAACCGCTCACCTTCGCCGGGGCGATCGCCGCGAAGGCCTGCGGCGCCGCCCACGCCAGGATGCTGTTCGGCATCGACGTCTTCGGCGGGGTGCGGGAGATGTACCGGAAGCTGCGCGACCGGCAGCCGCCGGAGGAGCGGGCCGACCCGGTCGCCGACTGGTTCGCCGGCTACGGCCGCAAGTACGGCTTCGAGTTCTCCGAGGACATGTTCACCGGGAACTTCACCATCGACCAGTTCCCGAAGAGCCTGCAGGTCGAAGCCGACCTCGACTACGTCCGGACGCGGTACGTGCCTTATGGCGGGCCGGCGAGCGTCCCGAAGTGGCTGTGGGAGAAGCCGGAGAAGCCCCGCGTCGCCTTCACCATGGGACTGAGCGCCACCGAGGTCTACGGCTCCTACAACGTCTCGGTGCCCGAGATCCTGGGGAAGCTCAGCGAGCTGGACATCGAGATCGTCGCCACGGTCGCCGAAGCCGAGCAGCCGAAGCTGGGCAAGGTCCCGGACAACGTGCGGATCGTCTCCTACGTGCCGTGGCACGCGCTCGCACCCACCTGCTCGGCGGTCATCCAGCACGGCGGGGCGGCCACCCTGGCCACCACCGCCCTGAACGCGGTCCCGCAGCTCTCCGTGCACTACCACTACGACCAGCCGATCCTGGGCAGGTTGCTCACCGAGCAGGGCGCCGGCCTCGACATCCACACGAGCGAGGCCACCGGGGACAAGATCCGTGACGCCGTGCGGCGCCTGCTGACCGAGCCCGGTTTCCGCGAGCGCGCCGTCGCGCTGCGCGACGAGATCGACACCTCGCCCACCCCCAACGAACTGGTGCCGCGGCTCGAAGAGCTGACCGCCAAGTTCCGCACCCGCTGATCCCGGCCGGAAAGACGAGACGATGCGCGTCCTTTTCACCTGTCACGCCGAGCGGACCCACCTCCTCATGCTGGTGCCGCTCGCGTGGGCGCTGCGCACCGCGGGCCACGAAGTGCGCGTCGCGGTGCAGCCGAAGCTCGTCGACGAGGTCACCAAGGCCGGTCTGACGGCCGTGCCGGTGGGCAGCGACCTGGATCTCTGGGCGATCCTGAACCGGGTCGGCGTCTGGCTGGGCGGCCGGACGTCGGGCTGGCCGGAGCCCTACGACGCCGCCGAGATGCGTCCCGAGGACGTCACCTGGGACCACCTCCGCGACGGCTACGCGAACCTCGCCATCCGCTGGCACAAGACGAGCAACGTGCCGATGATCCCGGACCTGGTGGCGTTCGCGAAGGCCTGGAAACCGGACCTGGTCGTCTGGGAACCGCTCACCCAGGCGGGGAGCATCGCCGCGAAGGCCTGCGGCGCCGCGCACGCCCGGCTGCTGATCGGCGCGGACGTCTACGGCATCACCCGCGACCACTACCTGCGCCTCAAACCGGAGCAACCACCGGAGGAGCAGGTCGACCCGCTGGCCGGCTGGCTCGGCAGCTACGCGCGCAAGCACGGTGGCGAGTACACCGAGGACATGGCCACCGGCCACTTCACCATCGACTCGCTGCCCCGGTCGTTGAGCGTGGGCGCGGACCTGCACAACGTGCACATGCGCCACGTGCAGTACGGCGGGCCCGCGGTGGTGCCGCGCTGGCTGTGGGACGAACCGGAGAAGCCCCGGGTGGCCATCACCATGGGGCTGACCGTCACCGAGCGGACCGGCGGCTACCCGGTCGACGTGCAGGAGGTGCTCGACGCGCTGTCCGACCTGGACATCGAGCTGATCGGCACGATCACCGACGAGCAGAAGGCCGCCCTGCCGCGGATCCCCGACAACACCCGGCTGGTGCCCTACGTCCCGCTGGGAGCGCTGCTGCCCAGCTGCTCGGTGGCCATCCACCACGCCGGGGTCGGCACCCTCGCCACCGTCGCGATGCACGGCGTGCCCCAGCTGACCCTGCCCTGGGACGTGGACCAGCCCGCGCTGTCGAACCGGCTCGTCGCACAGGGAGCCGGGCTGACCACCCACGCCACCGAGGCGACCGGCGAGAACGTCCGCGCGAGCGTCGTGCGCCTGCTGGACGAGCCCTCGTTCGCCGAGCGGGCGCGGGCGCTGCGCGAGGAGATGCTCGACCTGCCGACACCGAACCAGCTCGTCCCGCACCTGGAGGAGCTCACCGCCAAGTACCGGGCCGACGGGTGATGCCGATGCGCGTGCTGTTCGCCACCTACCCGGAGAAGACCCACCTGCTGGCGATGGTGCCGCTCGCGTGGGCGATGCGCACCGCCGGGCACGACGTCCGGGTCGCCGGCGCGCCCGGGTTCGCCGGGGAGATCACGCAGGCCGGGCTGACCGCGGTCCAGGTCGGCAGCGACCGCGGCCTGGACCGGATGCTGAAGCTGGACCAGAACTGGATCGTCACCGGCCTCGACGGGCTGCCCGTGCCCTACGACACCGCCGACTGGCGGCCGGAGGACGTCACCTGGGAGTACCTGCTGGAGGGCTACCGCCTCCAGGTCGCCCGGTGGCACCGGATGAGCAACGTCCCGCTGGTCGCGGACCTGGTGGAGTACGCCCGTTCCTGGCAGCCCGACCTGGTGGTCTGGGAACCGTCCACCTACGCCGGGGCGGTCGCCGCGGAGGCCTGCGGCGCGGCGCACGCCCGGCTGCTGTTCAGCGTGGACACCCTCGGCGTGACCCGGGACCACTTCCTGCGGCTCAAGGCCGGGCAGCCGGTGGACGAGCGCGAAGACCCGCTGGCGGAGTGGCTGGGCGGCTACGCCGAGAAGTACGGCTTCGAGTACTCCGAAGCCCTCGTCACCGGGCAGCACACGATCAACCTGATGCCGCCGTCCCTCCGGCTGGAGGCCGACCTGAGCTACCTGCCGATGCGGTACGTCCCCTACGGCGGACCGGCCGCGGTGCCCGACTGGCTCCGGGAACCGCCCGAGCGGCCGAGGGTGGCGCTCACCATGGGGCTGAGCACCGCCTCCTGGGCCGGCTACGCGGTGCGGTTCCAGGACGTCCTGGACACCCTGTCCGACCTGGACGTCGAGCTGGTGGTCACGCTGCCGGAGGACGTGCACGACCAGATCGACGAGATCCCGGACAACACCAGGCTGGTGTCCTACGTGCCGCTGCACGCGCTGGCCCCGACCTGCTCGGTGATCATCCACCACGCCGGGTTCGGCACCCTCGCCACCACCGCGCTGAACGGCGTGCCGCAGCTCATCGTGCCGTGGGACGGGGACGGCCCGGCCATGGCCAAGCGGGTGGCCGCGCAGGGCGCGGGCACCGCCGTGCACCCCGGCCAGACCAGCGCGGAGACCATCCGCGACCGGCTCGTGGCGCTGCTCGCGGAACCCCGGTACCGGCGGGCGGCCGACCGGTTGCGGGAGGAGATGGCCGCGATGCCGTCGCCGAACGACCTGGTCCGTCAGCTCGAACTCACCGTCGGCAGGAGATGAGGTCGATGCGCGTCCTGTTCGCCGCCAACCCGGAGAAGGCCCACCTGCTGGCCATGGTGCCGCTGGCCTGGGCACTGCGCACGGCCGGGCACGAGGTGCTGTTCGCGGGTCAACCCGCGTTCACCGAGACGATCACCCAGGCGGGCCTGACGGCCGTGCCGGTCGGCCGGGACATCGACCTCTGGCAGCTCATCCCCCGCCACCCCGACCTCCGCGACTGGACCTGGGATCCGGCCTACGGCCTGCCCGCTCCCTACGACGTCGCGGAGGAACCGGGGAAAGCCGACTGGGACTACCTGCACCAGGGCTACGTCGACGCGGTGAACGACTGGCACAAACCGGCGTGCTTCCCGATGATCGCGGCGCTGGTGGACTTCGCCAAGCAGTGGAAGCCCGACCTGGTGGTCTGGGAGCCGCTGGCGCTGGCCGGGCCCATCGCGGCCAAGGCGTGCGGTGCCGCGCACGCGCGGCTGCTGTGGAGCATCGACGTCTTCGGCGTCACCCGCGGACACCTGGTGCGGCTCAAGGACGGCCGCCCGGACCCGCTCGGCGACTGGATGGAGGCCTACGCCCGCAAGTACGACTTCGCGTACGGCGAGGACATGGTGACCGGGCAGTTCACCATCGACCAGCTGCCCGCTTCACTGCGCCTGGAAGCCGATCTCGACTACGTCCCGATGCAGTACATCCCCTACGGCGGGCCGGCCACCGTGCCGGACTGGCTCAAGGTCCCGGCCCGACGCCCGCGCGTCGCGCTGACCATGGGGCTCAGCCTCACCGACCACGAGGCCGGCTACTCGGTCGGCGTGCAGAACGTGCTCGACGACGTGGCCACGCTGGACATCGAACTGGTGGCCACCCTGGCCGAGGCGGAGCAGAAGAAGCTCACCCGCGTCCCGGACAACGCCCGGATCGTGTCCTACGCCCCGCTCCAGGCACTGGCCTCGACCTGTTCCGCGGTGATCAGCCACGGCGGCTTCGGCACCTTCCTCACCGCCGCCAGGCACGCGGTCCCGCAACTGGCCGCGCCGTGGGACTTCGACGGGCCCGCCTTCGCCGCGCTCGCCGCCCGGCAGGGCTCGACCCTGGCGATCCGCGCCGACCAGGCCACCGGCCCGGCCGTGCGCGAAGCCGTCCAGCGGTTGCTGGACGAACCCTCGTTCGCCCGTCGCGCCGCCGTGCTGCGCGACGAGATCAACGACATGCCCACACCCAACCAACTGGTGCCCCGGCTCGAAGAGCTGACCGCCGCGCACCGGGCCCGTTGACCGGCCAGAGAGGGGAAACCACCATGCGCGTGCTACTCACCGCCAACCCGGGGACCAGCATCTTCATGAGCATGGCGCCGCTGGGCTGGGCCCTGCGCACGGCCGGGCACGAGGTCCGCTTCGCCAGCCAGCCGTTCTTCGCCGACACCATCACCCAGGCCGGGCTCACCGCCGTGCCCGTCGGCCGGAGTTCCGACTTCTCCCGCATCCTGACCTCGATGGGCATCACCGAGGAGGCGGTGGAAGAGGCGCGTTCCGGCCTCTCCGAGCCGTACGACGTGGTCGAGGACCCGGAGAACGCCACCTGGGAAGGCGTTTTCCCGCCCTACGAGACGGAAGTCGAGCGGTACAAGTACGAGACGTTCCCGATCATCGGCGGGCTGGTGCAGTTCGCCCTCGCCTGGAAACCCGACCTGGTCGTCTGGGAACCCTTCACCTACGCCGGCCCGATCGCCGCCAAGGCCTGCGGCGCGGCCCACGCCCGGCTGCTGTGGGGTGTCGACGTCTACGGCCCCACCCGGGAGATCTTCCTGCGGCTCAAGGACGGTCAGCCGGCCGCGGCGCGGGAGGACCCGCTCGCCGACTGGCTCGGCGGCTACGGCCGCAAGCACGGCTTCGAGTTCACCGAGGACATGACCACCGGCAACTTCACCATCGACCAGCTCCCGGCCTCGCTCCAGGCGGAGACCGGACTGCCCAGCGTGCCCATGCGGTTCGTGCCCTACGGCGGCGCGGCCACCGTGCCGAAATGGCTCTGGGCGCAGCCGGAACGCCCGCGCATCGCGCTCACCCTCGGCACCACCGCCACCGAGCACTTCGCCGGGTACACCGTCGACATCCAGGACGTCCTGGACGCGCTGGCCGATCTGGACGTCGAGGTGGTGGCCACCGTCGCCGAGCACGAACAGGGCAAACTCGCCCGCGTCCCGGACAACGCCAGGCTCTTGTCCTACGTGCCGCTGCACGCGCTGGCGCCCACCTGCGCCGCGGTCATCAACCACGCGGGCGGGGGCACCCTGACCACGTTCGCCCTGCACGCCGTTCCGCAGCTGACGCTCCCCCACCACTTCGACGAGCCGATCCTCGCCCGCAAGCTGGCCGAGCAGGGCGCGGGCCTGGTGCTCGGAACGGCCGAGGCCAACGGTCGGACCATCCGCGAAGCGGTGCAGCGCCTGCTCGGCGAACCCGGTTTCCGGGAAGGCGCGGACCGGCTGCGCGCCGAACTGCTCGCCATGCCCTCGCCCAACGAAGTGGTGCCGCGGCTCGAAGAACTCACCGCCGAGTTCCGGGCCGACGGGTGAAGCCGATGCGCGTGCTGTTCACCGCGAGCCCGGAGAAGACCATCTTCCTGGCCATGGTCCCGCTGGCGTGGGCCCTGCGCACGGCCGGGCACGAGGTCCGCTTCGCCGGGTCGCCGTCCTTCACCGGCACCATCACCCAGGCCGGGCTCACCGCCGTACCGGTCGGCCGCGACCACGACCCGACGCGGCGGCTGGCCGCGGCGGGGGTGACCCCGGAGATCCTCGAAGAGACCCGCGCCGGGCTGGGCGCGCCGTGGGACGTGGTCGAGGACGCGGCCGACGCGCGGTGGGACCACCTGCTCCAGGGCTACCGGGAGGCGGTCGACTACGCCTTCAAACCGGTGAACTTCCCGCTCATCGCCGGGCTGGTGGACTTCGCCCGGTCGTGGGAACCCGATCTGGTCGTCTGGGACTCGCTCACCTACGCGGGGCCCATCGCGGCCAAGGCCTGCGGCGCGGCGCACGCCCGGCTGCTGTGGAGCGTCGACGTGTTCGGCGCGACCCGCGAGCGGTTCCTGGCGCTCAAGGCCGAACAGCCGCCTCCGCGGCGGGAGGACCCGCTCGCCGACTGGCTCGGCGGCTACGGCCGCAAGTACGGCTTCGAGTTCACCGAGGACATGACCACCGGCAACTTCACCATCGACCAGCTCCCGGCCTGCCTCCGGCTCGAAACCGGTCTGGACCTCCACCCCGTGCGGTACGTGCCCTACGGCGGCGCGGCCACCGTGCCGAAATGGCTCTGGGCGCCGCCGGAACGCCCACGCATCGCGCTGACCTTCGGCACCACGGCCACCGACCAGTTCGCCGGGTACGCGCTGGACGTCCAAGCGATCCTCGAAGCGCTGTCCGACCTGCCCGTCGAGGTGGTGGCCACCATCGCCGAAGCCGAGCAGGAAAAGCTCACCAGCGTGCCGGACAACGCCCGCCTGCTCCCCTACGTGCCGCTGCACGTGCTGGCGCCCACCTGCGCGGCGGCCATCCACCACGGCGGCTTCGGAACGCTCAACACCTTCGCCCTGCACGCGGTTCCCCAGCTCGTGCTGCCGTACCACTTCGACGAGCCGGTCTTCGCCGACCGGTACACCGCGCAGGGTGCCGGTCTGGGGATCCACGCCGGCGAGGCGACCGGCGGCAGGGTCCGCGACGCCGTGCTCCGGCTGCTCACCGAGCCCGCCTTCCGTGAGCGCGCCGTGGTCCTCCGCGACGAGATGCACGCCATGGCCAGTCCCAACGAGCTGGTGCCCCGGCTGGAGAAGGCCACCGCCCAGCACCGAGCGGAGGGGTGAGGCCGATGCGCGTGCTGTTCGCCGTCAACCCGGAGAAGAGCCTCTTCCCCTACCTGGTGCCGCTGGCCTGGGCCCTGCGGACGGCGGGGCACGAGGTCCGGGTCGCCAGCCGGCCGGGCTTCGCCGACGTGATCACCCGGGCCGGGTTGACCGCGGTGCCGGTCGGCCGCGACCAGGCGCACGACCGGCGGCTGGTGGCCGGCGGCATGACCCCGGAGGCCATGCAGGAGGCGCGGTCCGGCATGGGCCCGCCGTACGACGTGCTGGAGGACCCGTCGAAGGCCGACTGGGAATACCTCCGGGACGAGCACCTGGAAGCGGTCCGGGTGTGGCACCGCCCGGAGAACTTCCCGCTGATCGCCGGGCTGGTGGAGTTCGCCAGGGCCTGGGAACCGGACCTGGTCGTCTGGGAGCCGACCACCTACGCCGGGCCGATCGCGGCCAAGGCCTGCGGCGCCGCGCACGCGCGCTTCCTCTGGAGCGTCGACGCCTTCGGCCTCACCCGCGACCTCTTCCTCAAGCTCAAAGCGGAACAGCCGGCCGGGGAGCAGGTCGATCCGCTCGCCGACTGGTTCTCCTCCTACGGCCGCAAGTACGGCTTCGAGTTCAGCGAGGACATGACCACCGGCCACTTCACCGTCGACCAGATCCCCCCGTCCCTGCGCGATCCGGCGGACCTGCACTACGTGCCCATGCGGTACGTGCCCTACGGCGGCGCCGCCGTGGTGCCCCCGTGGCTGTGGGCGGCACCGGAGAAGCCGCGCGTCGCGCTCACCATGGGGCTGAGCGCCACCCGGGTCTTCGGCGGGTACGACGTCCCGCTGCAGGAAATTCTCGACGAACTGGGCGATCTCGACATCGAACTGGTCGCCACCATCGCCGAGTCCGAACAGCGGAAGCTCACCCGTGTTCCGGCGAACACGCGGGTGGTCTCCTACGCGCCGCTGCACGCGCTGGCCCCCACCTGCTCGGTGGTCATCCACCACGCCGGTGCCGCGACGCTGACCACCACGGCGCTGTACGCCGTGCCGCAGCTCTCCCTGCACCACCACTGGGACGGGCCGATGCTGGCACGCGGCCTCGCCGCACAGGGCGCCGGACTGGAGATCCACACCACCCGGGTGACCGGGCGAGCCGTCCGCGAAGCCGTGCTGCGCCTGTTGCACGAGCCCGGGTTCCGCGACCGGGCCGCCGACCTCCGCGACGAGCTCCGGCAACTGCCCACCCCGAACCAGCTCGTCCCCGAGATCGAGCTGCTGACCGCCAAGTACCGCGCGGTCACGCCCTGAGAAAGGAGAACACCATGCGCGTGCTTTTCGTGGCCAGCGCGGAGAAGACCATCTTCCTGTCGATGGTCCCGCTGGCCTGGGCCCTGCGCACGGCAGGCCACGAGGTCCGTGTGGCCGGCAAGCCGGCCTTCGCCGACACCATCACCCAGGCCGGGCTCACCGCGGTTCCCGTCGGGCGCGACACCGACACCGCACGGCGGACGGAGACCGAGGAACAGGTCGAACTGGCCCGCAAGGGCCTCCACCCGCCGTGGGACTGCGTGGAGGACGACGAGTTCATCCAGTGGGACCGGATGGTGCAGGGCCACGTCGAGGTCGTCGACAAGTGCCACCACCTGGAGAACTTCCCGATCATCGCGAGCCTGGTGGACTTCGCCCGGTCCTGGCAGCCGGACCTGGTCGTCTGGGATCCGCTCGCCTACGCCGGGGCGATCGCGGCCAAGGCCGTCGGCGCCGCGCACGCCAGGGTGCTGTTCGGCATCGACGTCTGGGGCGCCACCCGCGACCACTTCCTGCGGCTCAAGGCCGACCAGCCGCCGAGCCGGCGCGCGGATCCGCTCGCCGAGTGGCTCGGTGCCTACAGCGGCAAGTACGGCCTGGAGTTCAGCGAGGACATGACCACCGGGCACTTCACCATCGACCAGCTCCCGGCCAGTCTCCAGCTCGCGACCAGCCAGGAGGTCGTGCGCACCCGGTTCGTGCCCTACGGCGGCCCGGCCGTCGTGCCCAAGTGGCTGTGGACCGCGCCCGAGCGGCCCCGGGTCGCACTGACCCTCGGCACCACCGCCACGGAGTACTTCGACGGCTACACGCTGGACATCCAGGACGTCATCGACTCGGTGGCCGAGCTCGACGTCGAACTGGTGGCGACCATCGCCGAGGCCGAGCAGAAGAAGCTGAAGAACGTTCCGGACAACGTGCGCCTGGTCTCGTACGTGCCGCTGCACGCGTTGGCGCCCACCTGCTCGGCGGTGATCAACCACGCCGGCTTCGGCACGCTGAGCACCTTCGCCATGCACGGCGTACCCCAGCTCACCCTGCCCTACCACTTCGACGAACCGCTCTTCGCCCGCAAGTACGCCGAGCAGGGTGCCGGGCTCCGGATCCACGCCGTCCGGCCCACCGGCCGGAAGATCCGCCACGGCGTGCAGCGGCTGCTGAACGAACCGCGCTTCGGCGAGCGGGCCGCCGCCCTCCACGCGGAGATCCGGGAGATGCCCACGCCCAACCAGTTCGTCGCCCAGCTCGAAGAGCTGACCGCGAAGTACCGGACAGGTGGGTGACCGGGATGCGGGTGCTGTTCACCGTCAACCCCGAGAAGACCATCTTCCTGTCGATGGTCCCGCTGGCCTGGGCCCTGCGCACCGCCGGGCACGAGGTCCGCGTCGCCAGCCAGCCGCGCTTCGCCGACGTGATCACCCGGGCCGGCCTGACCGCCGTGCCGGTCGGCCGGGACAGCGATCCGTGGCGGACGCTGGTGCTCGACCCCGACCTGATCGAGGTGGCGCGGGCCGGGCTGCCGCCACCGTGGAACGTCGCCGAGGACCCGTCGAAGGCGGAGTGGGACGACCTGCTCTACTTCCACCGGGACGCGGTCGCGGACACGCACAAACCGCAGAACTTCCCGATCATCGCCGACCTGGTCTCCTTCGCCCGGCAGTGGGAACCGGACCTGGTCGTCTGGGAGCCCTTCACCTACGCCGGGGCGATCGCGGCGAAGGCCAGCGGCGCGGCGCACGCGCGCGTCCTGTGGGGACTGGACGTCTTCGCCGCCACGCGGGAGGTCTTCAAGCACCTCGAAGCGCGGCAGCCGCCGGAGAACCGGGCCGACCCGGTCGCCGAGTGGCTGGCCGGGTACGGCCGCAAGTACGGTTTCGAGTTCACCGAGGACATGACCCTCGGGCAGTTCACCGTCGAGCAGCTGCCGCCCTCGCTGAGCATCCGGGGCGACACGCACTACGTCCCCATGCGGTACGTGCCCTACGGCGGTCCCGCCGTGGTGCCGAAGTGGCTCTGGTCCGAGCCCGAGCGGCCGCGGGTCGCGCTCACCCTCGGCACCACGGCGATGGACCGGCTCGCCGGGTACGGCGCCGACCCGCAGGACATCTTCGACGCGGTCGCCGACCTCGACATCGAACTGGTGGCCACCGTCGCGGAATCGGAGCAGGAGAAGCTCACGAACGTCCCCGACAACACGCGGGTGGTGCCCTTCGTCCCGTTGCACGCGCTGGCGCCCAGCTGCTCGGCGGTCATCCACCACGCCGGTTTCGGCACGCTGAGCACCTTCAGCAGGCACGGCGTGCCCCAGCTCGCCCTGCCGTGCCACTTCGAGGGACCGCTGCTCTCGGCGCTGCTCGTCGAGCAGGGCGCCGGGCTGGCCGTGCACTCCGACGTCGCGACCGGCGAGGTGGTCCGGGAGAACCTGCTCCGCCTGCTGCGGGAGGACAGCTTCCGGGCGAACGCGGCCTCGCTCCGCGACGAGGTGCACGCCCTGCCCACGCCCAACGAGATCGTGCCGGAGATCGAGGAACTCACCGCCGAGCACCGGCCCGCGTCGCGGTGACCGCCGACGGGGACGCAGGAGGAGCAGCCGCCATGAGCCACGTCAGATTCGTCGTCCTCAGCCTCGCCAGGAGCGGGTCCTCGCACCTGATGTCGTTGCTGAACCGGTCGCCGGGCGTGCTGATGCACGACGAGATCTTCCACCCGGAGCACTGGGACAGGATCGTCGAGGACTCCGCGGAACTCCGGGCGATCCGGCCGCGGTCGCTGCGCGCCGTCGCCTTCGCGGACACGGTGCTCGCGGACTGCCCGCCGGGGAAGACTCACATCGGCTTCAAGATGTGGCGGGAACAGGCCCCGGCCGCCTGCCAGTGGTTGCTCCAGGACCCGGGGATCCACAAGATCATCCTGGAGCGGGAGAACAAGCTCGCCTCGTACTCCTCGCTGAGCAAGGCCAACTCGACCGACGTGTGGAACGTGTCCGAAAAGGACAGCCTGCAGCAGGGCTACGCGGAGCGGGCGGTCGAGGGCTTCGACGTGGCGGAGTTCCGCGACCACGTCAAGCGGCGGACGGACATCTTCCGGTACTACCGGGAAACCGCGCGGGGACCGGTGGTGGACCTCACCTACCAAGGGCTGGTCGGCGGCACCGACCACGCGCGCTGCCTGGAGTTCCTCGGCCTGAACCCGCCGGACGACCGGCCGGCGGAGTACCGGCGGCTGAACTCCGCCGACATCCTCGAGCGGTTCGCCGAGTCCGAGCGCAGCGGGGTGCTGGCCGCGCTCGCCGAGGTCGGCCACCCCGAGTGGGCCGAACCCGAGCTGTAGCCGACGGCGAAGAGGTGGCCTTCCCGTCGACGGGAAGGCCACCTCCAGGGCGCCGAGCCGGACCCCGCTACTTACCCCGGTGCGCCGTGACGATGACGGCTCCCTCGGTCTGCTCCTCGCTGTGGTGCTCGTCCCAGTCGATGCCCTCGCCCATCTCGAGGATCTCCGCCATGTCCTCGGGCAGGTCACCGTGCTCCGCCCGGTACTCCTGCAGACCCTCGAAGATCTTCGAGAACGTGTACTTGGTGTGCTCGGTGATGTCGACCATGTCGTCGAGCTCCAGCCCGGCCACCCGGCAGTAGTCCGAGTACCGCTCGGCCACCGTCGGCGGCCCGGCGCACCAGGTCGCCGCCACCACCGCGAGGATGTAGGCCTGCTCCTCGTCCTCCAGCGCCGCGCCGCGCAGCACCTCGTCGGTGAGCACCACCCGGCCACCGGGCCGCAGCACCCGGGCGACCTCCTTCAGCACCACGGCCCGGTCGGGCATGTGCCCCATCGACCCGAGCGCGAACACGGCGTCGAAGGACTCGTCCTCGAACGGCAGTGCCATGGCGTCGGCGACCTGGAAGGAGACGATGTCCGCCAGCCCGGCCGCCGCGGCCGTTTCCCCGGCCCGCGCGACGTCCTTCCGGCTGACCGAGACCCCGACGACCTCGGCGCCGGTCCGCTCGGCGAGGCGCACCGCGGGGCGGCCGATGCCGCAGCCCAGGTCCAGGACCCGCGCGCCGGCTCCGACACCGAGCTCGTCGATGACGAGATCGGTCAGCCGCGTGGTCGCCTCCTCGAACCCGGCGTCGTCGTCCGGGCCGGTCCAGTACCCGAAGTGCATGTTGCCGCGGTAGATCGCGGTGAGCACCTCGTGGTTGCGGTCGAAGTACTCGCCGACCTCGTCCGCCATCGGCGCGACGATCGGCTGCACGCTCTCGTTGAAGGCACGGGCGGTGTCCCGCAGTCCTTGGGTGCTCATCCGAAGTCCCTCCCGTGTCCCTCGTCGCCGAGCAGTTCGTCCGCGTGCCGGGACAGCAGGTCGCGGGCAGCGCGCACCTCGGCGGCCAACGGGCGGTCGGCGTCCAGCGGCGGGGAGATCTCGGCCAGTTCCGCCCAGACCCCCGGGCCCGGCGCGGGGTGACCGGTCATGGCCGCGAGTTGGGCGACGCCCAGCGCCAGGGAGCCCACGGTCAGCCAGCCGAGCTCCAGCGCCTCGGAGACCGAGTTGGCCCCGTTGAGCGCCATCGGCACGTGGTCCTGGTTCCAGCCGTTGGTGGGCAGGGTGGTCAGCGAGGCGGGGAACACCAGCTGCCGGATCCGCGAGACGAACGAGGTCGCGCTGATCTGCACCCCCGCCAGCCCGGCGCCGCGGCCGGCGCGCGGGGTGAGCATTGGCGGCAGGTCGCCGTTGGTCACCGGGCTGACCAGCAGGCCCAGCTGGCGCTCGGCGAGGTAGGCGGCCATGTGCATGGCCAGGCCGATCTGGTCGGACGCGAAACCCACCGGCATGGCGTGGAAGTTGCCACCGTGGAGCAGCTCGCCCTCGTAGGTGATCGGGTTGTCCTGGCAGCCGTCGATCTCCCGCGCGAGCAGGTCGCCCGCGCCGTCGAGCTGGTCGAGCACCGCGCCGAGGACCTGCGGCGCGCACCGGAGGCTGTACGGCTCCTGGAGCGGGCGGCTGCTGTCGCGGACCATGCCGTGCGGAAGCCCTTGCCGGATCCACTCGGCCGCGGTCAGCTGGCCGACCTGGCCGCGGGCGACGCCGTGTCCCACCTCGTAGTGCTCGGGGTTGGCGCCCAGCAGGGTCGCCAGCCGCGAGGTGAGCGCGGCGCAGGCGCGGACGAGCCGCACCGCGGACTGGTGGTTGAGCACCGCCACCGCGAGGCTCGCGCCGGTGCCGTTGACGAACGCGAGCGCTTCGCGCACCGGCCAGTCGAACGGCTCCGCGCCCAGCGCGGCGAGCGCGTCCTTCGACGGCTGGGTGGACCACCGGCCGTCGGCGTCGCGGGTCCACGCCTCGCCGAACCCGGTGAAGGTGAGCGCGGCGTGCGCCAGCGGCTGGAGGTCACCGCTCGCGCTGACCGTGCCGTGCCGCGGGATGGCCGGGGTGAACCCCTTGTTCCAGAGGTCGGCGAGCTTCTGCCAGAACACCGGCGAGACCGCCGAGTACCCCTTGCGCATGTTCTGGATGCGCAGCCAGAGGATCAGCCGCGACACCTCCGGGGCGAGCGGTGCGCCCTGGCCGGTGCCCAGGTGCGAGATGAGCGAGCCGCCCTGCTCCAGTTCGGAGTCGGCGCCGTACAGCACCAGCGGACCGAAACCCTGGGTGAGGCCGTAGATGGGCTTGTCGGCCTTGAGGTACTCCTCGATGGTCCGCGCGCTCGCGTCCATCCGGACGATGTCCTCGTCGGTGCACGAGTCGAGGCTGGCGCCCCACCCGGTGCTCCGGACGATCCGGGCCAGGTACTTCCTGCTCGTCAGCTGGCCGGCCTGACGTTCGACAACCTGCGTCACCCTGTCACAACCTCCGCGTTGTCTGTTTCTGGAGCCCGACCTTGTCGCAGTTTCCCCAGTGCGGATCGGTGGATCCGGGGCACCGCCCGAACGCTCTTCGGGCGGACGCCCAGCTGCGCGAACGCCGCTGACAGGTCTAGGTCGGACAGCTCGGTGCCGTCGTTCGGCACGATGAGGAGTTCGACGTGTTCGCCGATCATCTGATCGGAGATCGGCACGAGGGCGAGGTCGGCGCAGGCCAGCACGGCGCGCAGCGAGTACTCGGCCTCGTCGAGGTTGATCCGGCGGCCGTTCACCTTGACCAGCCGCCCGGTGCGGCCGGTCAGCCGGAAGGTCCGGTGGTCCAGCGGCCGGATCCGGTCGTCGGCCTCCCAAGTGGACAGTGGGGGCTGCCCGGGTTTGAACGCCAGACGGGGACTGGTGACCACGAGCGGCACCTCGTCGTCCTCCGTGCCGGACCCGGCGGCTGCCGGACCGGCGAAGGAGACGTCCGGGAACAGGGTCCACGCCGGGGGCGCGCCCTCCCGCCAGCACCGGGACGCGATGCCACCGGCCTCCGTGGACCCCAGCACCTCCACGATCCGCGCGCGGCCCGGGCCCGCCTCCCGCAGGAACTCCCCGGCCGTGGCCGGCAGCATGGCGCTGCCGTACAGCACGGTGACGTGCTCCAGCCCGCGCACCCAGTCCAGGTGCTGGAGCAGCAGGGTGAAGATCCACGGCGTCGCCACGACCACGACCCGGCCCCGTCCGACATCCGGCATGGCACCGAAGAAGGTCGAGCGGTACCAGGCCGGCACCCCGAGCCGGGCCGGCACGAGCACGCTCGCCAGCGCACCGTAGATGTGCGTCGGCGGGGCGAAGCACACCGCCGCCTCCGGCTCGTCCGGCGCGACCAGGTCGGCCAGCATCCCCGCTTCCAGCCAGAGGTTCTCCCTCAGCCGCCGCCAGCTCCGGCTGGGGCCGGTGCTGCCCGAGGTGTGGAAGTCGACCGTCGGCGGGGTGCCGGACCACAGCTCCGCGGCGGCCGGCCCCTCCGCGTCCCACCGCACCGACCAGGCGCTCCCGGTGACCTCGGGTGCGGCGAAGCCGAGTTCCAAGAGCCTTTCCGGGCTCAACTCCGCATAGCCCACCGGCACTCCTTTCCCGTCCGCGAACCAACCTGACAGCGCCGGGCGTCCCGCCGGCGGGATCCCGCTCCGGTCACCCCAGCGACTGTGCGATCTGCATGAGGTACTGGCCGTACTCGGAGTTCTTCATCCCCGCGCCGAGCCGGTGGCAGGCGTCGGCGTCGATGTAGCCCATGCGCAGGGCGATCTCCTCCAGGCAGGCCACGCGCACGCCTTGGCGCTTCTCGATGACCTGCACGTACTGGCTGGCGGCCAGCAGCGAGTCGTGCGTCCCCGCGTCGAACCAGGTGAACCCGCGGCCCAGCCGGAACAGGCTCGCCCGACCCTGCTTCAGATACTGCAGGTTGACGTCGGTGATCTCCAGTTCACCGCGCGCCGACGGCGCCAGGTCACGGGCTATCTCCACCGCGTCGGAATCGTAGAAGTAGAGCCCGGTGATCGCATTGTCCGAGCGCGGCCTGAGCGGTTTCTCCTCGATCGAGACGAGAACGCCCCGGGCATCGGTCTCACCGATCCCGTAACGCTCGGGATCGGAGACCGGGTATCCGAAGAGAACGCACCCGTCGAGCCGCTCGCGGGACGCGCGAAGAATACGCGGGAAGCCGGCACCGTGGTAGATGTTGTCGCCGAGGATCAGCGCGGACGGACCACCGCCGATGTGGTCGGCGCCGATCAGCAGCGCCTCGGCGATGCCGCGCGGTTCCGCCTGCTCGGCGTAGGAGATGTCGAGCCCGAGCTGCGATCCGTCGGACAGCAGGTTCCGCAGCGCGGGCAGGCTGGCCGGCGTCGAGATCACCAGGATCTCCCGGATCCCGGCCAGCATGAGCACCGACAGCGGGTAGTACACCATCGGCTTGTCGTAGATCGCCAGCAGTTGTTTCGACGTCGACTTCGTGAGCGGGTACAACCGCGTACCGCTACCCCCGGCGAGAATAATCCCCTTCATAACCCGACCCGTTCGTTGCTGCCGTGGAACACGCAGGATGACTGGTCACGATGGGTCCACAATCGAAGGAAGAACCCCAGACCATTGGTCGATGTGCTTTTACCGTACACCGGCCAGGACATTGTGGCACCGATCCCCGGACGGCGAACCGGGATCACCGGAGTGATCTCGGCGGGACAGGTTCCGGTGCCGGGCTTGGCAGTGCCGGCCGAACCCGCTCGGACCGGCGCACCGGTCCGCGCAATCACCGGGCGCGAGCAAGGAGAAGACGGATGCGGAACTGCCCGACGGGACTCGGCGAAAGCGACCTGCCGCTGAATTGTATTTCACCGTAGGCCGCGGGAAGATCGCCGGGCAACACGCCGCTCGCGCCGATGCGTCGTCCCGCCGGCGGGACGACGCACCACTCCCCCCGAGTGCGGTGCCACCGCTGCCACGGGCGTCCGCCCGAACGGCGGTTCCCTCGCCCGACCGGGCCTCCAGCCACACCAGCACCGCGATCGACGCCACCGGGTGGAGATCGGCCTATCAGTCTTCGCGAGGGAGGATCAGCGGAAATGACCATCACGTCACCTGCGCCGGCGGGCCGGCTCAACGACGTCCGTCCGATGACGGGCGAGGAGTACCTGGAATCACTGCGCGACGGCCGAGAGGTCTACATCTACGGCGAACGGGTCGAGGACGTCACCACGCACCCCGCCTTCCGCAACAGCGTGCGGTCCATCGCGCGGCTCTACGACGTGCTGCACGAGCCGGAGGCCGAAGGCGTGCTCCGCGTGCCCACCGACACCGGCAACGGCGGGTTCACCCACCCGTTCTTCAAGACCGCCCGCTCCTCGGAGGACCTGGTCGCCGCCCGCGACGCGATCGTCGGCTGGCAGCGGCTGGTGTACGGGTGGATGGGCCGCACCCCGGACTACAAGGCCGCGTTCTTCGGCACGCTCGACGCCAACGCCGAGTTCTACGGGCCGTTCGAGGACAACGCCCGGCGCTGGTACCGGGAAGCCCAGGAGCGGGTCCTCTACTTCAACCACGCGATCGTGCACCCGCCGGTCGACCGGGACCGGCCCGCCGACCGGACCGCCGACATCTGCGTGCACGTGGAGGAGGAGACCGACAACGGGCTCATCGTCTCCGGCGCCAAGGTGGTCGCGACCGGATCCGCGATGACCAACTCGAACCTCATCGCGCACTACGGCCTTCCGGTGCGGGACAAGAAGTTCGGCCTGGTCTTCACGGTCCCGATGAACTCGCCCGGGCTCAAGCTCATCTGCCGCACCTCCTACGAGCTGACGGCCGCGAAGCAGGGCACGCCCTTCGACTACCCGCTGTCGAGCCGGTTCGACGAGAACGACTCGATCATGATCTTCGACCGGGTGCTCGTGCCCTGGGAGAACGTGTTCATGTACGACGCGGGGGCGGCCAACTCCTTCGCCAACAAGTCCGGCTTCCTCAACCGCTTCACCTTCCACGGCTGCACCCGCCTGGCGGTCAAGCTGGACTTCATCGCCGGCTGCGTGATGAAGGCGGTCGAGGTCACCGGCACCACCCACTTCCGCGGCGTGCAGGCACAGGTCGGCGAGGTGCTCAACTGGCGGGACGTGTTCTGGGGGCTGTCCGACGCGATGGCCAAGTCACCGGAACCGTGGGTGGGCGGGTCGGTGCAGCCCAACCTGAACTACGGGTTGGCGTACCGCACCTTCATGGGCGTGGGCTACCCGCGCATCAAGGAGATCATCCAGCAGACGCTGGGCAGCGGGCTGATCTACCTGAACTCCTCCGCCGACGACTGGAAGAACCCCGACGTCCGCCCGTACCTCGACCGCTACCTGCGCGGCTCCCGCGACATCCAGGCGATCGACCGGGTCAAGCTGCTCAAGCTGCTGTGGGACGCGGTCGGCACCGAGTTCGCCGGACGGCACGAGCTATACGAGCGCAACTACGGCGGTGACCACGAGGGCATCCGCGTGCAGACGCTGCAGGCGTACCAGGCGAACGGCCAGGCCGCCGCGCTCAAGGGGTTCGCCGAGCAGTGCATGTCCGACTACGACCTCGACGGCTGGACGAGGCCCGACCTGCTCAACCCGGGCCAAGCCTGAAAGACGCGAAGGATGTGGTGGCCCCGGTGGGGCCGCCACATCCTTCGCGGAACTCGTCCCGTGACGCTCAGCCGGTGTTCCAGTGCTGCCTCATGCGTCCTGCGGCTGCAGTTCGAGCTCCCGCTTCGCAGCGGCGTCGAGGGCGGTCATCACCCACTGCTCGTACCGCTTGCTCGACCGGCGGGCGGCCTCGCGCCACTGCTCGATCTGCTCGTGGTCCACGCTGAGCTTGAGCAGCGCCACGCCGGCCGTCCCGGGAACCTGGCCGTTGTTCTCGGCCAGCCGGCGGTGGTTCCGCAGCTGGTTCCTGGACCAGTTGTTCTGCTCGGCGCGGTCGAGCCACCTGTCCTGCTCGTCCGGCGGCAGCGCGGCGACCTCGGCGTGGTGCTGGAAGCTCAGCTTCTCGTGCCGCCGCCACAACTCGAACCGCCGGGCCACCCAGGCGTAGTTCCGCAGGGTCTGGTATTCGAGCCCGGCCATCTCCACCGCTTGGCGGTACCGGTCGACGTAGTTGCTCTGCCCGTAGATGAGCCAGTCGCCGAGACACCACACCGAGGAGTCGGCGATCCGGGAGAGCTGCACGCCGGCCCGCTCCCAGGTGTCGAAGTTCAGCGAATCCGGAATGCGGAGCCCGACGCGCGTGGTGAGGATTCTGCTGTTCGAGGCACTGTCCACCCGCTGGCCGGGCACACCGCTCCGGGGGTGTCCGACCGACGCCCTGTCGTTCTGCCGCAACTCGTTCAGTGCCACGTCTCGCTAACCTCTCCTGCTACGTCAGATGTAGTACCGGCCGACTGTCGAAGAAGACTTTCCATCCTGTGCGATCCGGCCGGAGGAGCTCGATTGGTTGCGGGCGCGGTCGAACCGCACCCGGGATCAGCCCACGGTTCATCGGCCCATCCGGCGCACCGGATGAACACGAGAACCACTCACCGGAATACCTGCATCAGCCCGCGGCGCAGACCACCTGGCGCGTCCGGCGCGCATTCCCGCAGCGGTCCCCGGACGACCGGGTGCCGCGAGAGCCGGACACGACGAACAGGGCGGTGGTCAGGGACGAGTCCGGCGGCACGTCCAGTTGCCGCCGGTGCTGCTGCCCGCCACGTCCAGAGAATTAACCCGTAACCGCCCCTGCGAAGACGAGGAGCGGCACAGGACAGATAAATCCAACAGTCCGACGGTCATGCGCCACACGTGCCTGAACCACCCAGCGGCACCGCCGCGCACAACCCGGACACCCCAGTGCTCATCCGGCGAACCGGGTGAGGTACAAACAGAACTCGGTCCTACCAGCGCAGGCCCGACAGGTCACCGGCAGACCGGGTGACGACCTGCCTTCGCATCGAGCCAAGTGTCTGCCGCATTGTCTGCCCCCAGGCGATCCGGCATCCGTGCCCTTCACGTGTGGTCACGAGGAGAAATCTAGTCACCGCCGTGGCTGCCAGTCTTGGACAAAATCGTCGCACCGGTTCCGGTCGCGTTGTCGTCCGCACTCGCGCGCTCCTGCCGGAACTGGCTGATCGAGCGGCCGGCCAGCGCGGTGAACTCACGGCTCAGGTGTGCCTGGTCGTAGTACCCGCAAGCGGCGGCCACCTCGGCCGCCGGCCGGTCGGCGACCAGCAGCTGCAGCGCCCGCTCGAAGCGCAGCACCCGGGCGGCGGCCTTGGGGGGCAGCCCGATCTGCTCGCGGAACCGGCGCTCCAGCTGGCGCTGGCTCCACCCGGTGGCGCTGACCAGTTCCGCGATGGGGATGGTGCCGCTCGTGCGGACCAGGAGGTACCAGGCCGTCTGCACCTGGTGGGAGCACGACCTCATCGACCGCCACCGGCTCAACTCGACGTCGAGCAGGCCGAACCGCTCCGTCCAGCTCGCCGCGGCGCCGAGCTTCGCGGCCAGTCCGCCCAGCCGGTCGCACAGCAGCTCTTCCGCCGGGATCACGGTGTTCGTCAGCTTGTCCATCGACCTGCCGAGAAGAGAGAACGCCGCCCAGGGTTCGAGCACCACCTCGATGCCGTGCAGATGCCCGCTGCGCTCGACGTGGACCGCTCGTGTCCGCAGACCGGAAACACGGGAGCCCGGGGAAGCCACGGGTTCGGACCCGTCCGCCGGAGCGGTGCACCCGAACAGCACGACCATTGTCGTCACCGCGGCCGCCACTTCCAGGTGACGCTGCGGGGCAGGAAATTCTCTGCGAAACCCCAGATATCCCCGTACCCCCGGCCGGAGCCGGGCCGCCGGGGTGGCGGTCACCGACTCCCAGGTATTCGGCAGACAGCAGAAGTCCCCCATTTAAGCATCCCCCAATGCTCATCGGTAGCACGTACACCGGTGTGTGGCGCACCGCACTTGTCCGGGCCAGATAGTACACGTTCGGGCACTTGTCGGAGTCTTTCGGACAAACGGTCCCGAAGACAGGAGAACACCCTTCATCCGCTCATCCGCCTGCGTCCGCAGAGACGTTCCACTCGGAGTGTTGTCTACCCTGAGTGATCAAGACTCTCACCCATCCGGCGGATCATCGCAGGGTACGAAAGCCGCGCTTGGCGCATGATGGTCGGATCACCGGACCAGCCTGTCACTTTCCGTCACCGGGTTGGGGTGCACGTCACCCACCTGCAGTCATGTCCGCCATGAGTCGCCGAGCCAGGATGTGTTCTCGGTCATCACCGAACCACTTAGCCCGAACAGCGAAGCTGGTCCGAAGCAAACGGCCTAACGTCACCGGAAAATGTGATCGTCACGCTCGGCGACGACGTTGTCGGCGACCGCCGGCGTCCGACGACCCGGCCCGTTCCACGCGCGCCGAGGTGCATCGAACCGGTCGACGGGCCGGCACGCGGCGCAATCCGATGACGTTTTTCGGCCAGTCTGGAAATTTACTCGTCGCAGATGTTTCAAACCAACGTGAGGCGTTCGCGGTAGCCCGACCACGGATTCCGAACATGCTTGCCGCACGCTCTCGATCACTTGGCTCACGCTGGCCACTGGAGGGTTCACCGGCACTGTCCACTGGGTACCCGCCGAGCTGGTCGAGCACTACTTGGACGCCGAGCGCGGCACCGACCGGCTGGACGCGGAGCTGCGGCAGGTCACCGATCGCTGCGGGCAAAACCGTGACAACGGTTCCGAAGATGCCGCCCTGCCACGGCGAGCCTGGCCGATGACGTGGAGCCGCCTCGGAACCGGATCTCGCCGAGGCGAACGGGCTGCCCACGGGTCGTGGCGGCCAGGGCGCGCGGTGCGGATCGGAGCGAGTCACACTGCGCGCTCCAATCCGCACCGCGCTACCAGGCCGGAGCGCGCGCGCTGGTTGTTCAACACACCGCGTCGAACCTGGCCGGACCACCCGAAGGACGGTCCTGCCGTGCTCTGCGCAGAATCCGGCGGGTCTGACATACCCCGCCCGCGCACGCTTTACACGGCGGATGTTCGTCGGTTCGGGTGCAGTGGCGCCTCGACGTGGTGGCGCGCGACCCGCCGGTGCGTCCCGGGATGCGGGTCAGAGCGTCCTCGAACGCACCGGAGGAGGACTCTTCGAGCGGCACACCGGTAGTGGCTTCTGCCTGCGAAAGGTGGAAGGTTCGGTACAAGGCGGCAGCTTCGGCTGCATCGCCACCGTCTGTAAACCGAATCTGGGAGGCCGTGTGTCGACCGGTCAGGAGCAGCAAGGCCAGCAGGACGAACCGTTGCGGATACGACGCGAGCGGCGAGGCGACGTGATCGTCGTGAGTATGTCCGGCGACGTGGATGCGGCCACGGCGCCGGTAGTGCGCGAACAACTGGCCGCGGCGTTCGCCGAGGCCGCGGCGGACGGCAAAGTCCCGGTGGTGGCCGACCTGACCGCGGTCGACTTCTTCGCCTCGGCCGGTATGGCGCTGCTGGTGGAGTACCACCAGCTCGGTGTCCGTCAAGGCACTCCACTGCGTGTGGTGGCCCCCGCGCGCAGCCCGCTACGGGCGTTGCGGGCCGCCACCCTCGATCGACTGCTGCGGCTGTACCCGAGCCTTCCCGAGGCGATCGCCGACACCTCCTCCTGAGGGCGCCGGACGATTCACCGGACCGGAGCCGGCCATCCCGCTCACCCGTCACGGCTTGCGCGAGCACCCTCCGGACGCCGGTCGGCCCGCGTCCTCCTCGTCCGAGGACGAGGAGGACGCGGGACCTACCGCGCACGCGGGACCTACTGGGGACTGACCGACTGCACGTCGATCCGCCGGTCGGCCTTCGCCGCCATCGGCTGCTTCACCTCCACGGTCACGTTGTACTCGCCGACCATGTCCACGTTCGCCTGCCCCTGGTACACCCCCGGACGCCCGGCCACCTCCGCCATCACGATGGGACCCTGCCGGTGCATCATCGGCATCGCCACCATGTCGGTGTAGGCCACCACCTGCCCCTTGGTGATCGGGTCGTACGAACCGGGGGCGCTCACCTGCGCCTCGATCGCCACCTTGAGGTTGCCCAGGTGCTCGGCGGTGATGTCGATCGACGCCTGGACCGGGCCGCCGGCCTGCTGCGTGGGCGTGGGTGTGCCCGCCGCCGCGAGCGGGGCCGTGGGCCGGGTCGCGACGAACGCCACCATGCCCAGCACCAAGGCCAGCGTGACCCCGATGCACAGTCCCAGCACCGCGCCCCGCCAGAACTGGCTCCGGTCCGTGCCGGCGGGCCGGCTGCCCCTGCCGCCGGTCACCGCGACCTCCGCCGCTCGACCACGGCCGACCGGTTGGGCATCCGGGCGTCGGGCAGCCTCGCCGGACCGCCCGGCACCGACGCGGGCCCCACCGGGTGGTCCGGCAGCGGGATCAGCCCGGCCTGCCGGGCCCCGTGCACCCGGAACAGGCCCCACTGCCCACCCGTCAGGTGTCGGGACAGGGTGTTGGACCGGTAGAGGTAGTCGCCCGGCACCGCACGACGTCCGCCCGCGCCGCCGATCACCGCCGGGTCGAGCACGACGTCGTAGACCACGCCGGGGTTGAACTGCCCCTGGTTGGCCGCCAGCTGGGACTGCGGGTCCAGGGGCGCGCGGCGCCAGAGGTGGCCGTGCAGGGCGAAACTCGTCGACCGGGAGTCGCCCACGGCCTGCGCCACCCGGAACACCGTCTTGTCGCCCGCGTACGCCTGGAACAGCGGCGTGGACGGGTCTCCGTGCACCGCGGAACTGAAGATCTCGGTGATGTTCCGGTTGTGGGCGAAGCGGTGCGACCACGGCTCGTTGCGGTAGTTGACGGAGAACTCCCCTTGGTCCTCCGGGTCGTCGGCCTCCCGGCCGGGTGTCGTGACCAGGTCGAAGTTGTCCGGCACCGGTTGCCCGTCGGACCGGAACAGCGACAGGTCGCTGTTGAGCAGCACGATGTTCTCCCGGAAGTCCGGCTGGGTCGGGTGCGTGATCACCGCCTGCGCGCCGCTGGTCAGCGGCTGCCCGGTGGCCGGGTGGAGGTAGGAGGACCCGGCCGGTTCGATGACCAGCGCCCCGTACAGCCCGTGGTGCAGGTGGTTCTGCACGTCCCCGCGGTCCTCCAGCAGCGCCATTCCGGTGAGGTCCTGCGGCAGGTACCACCGGTAGGTGAGCTGACCGCCGGGCGCCACCGTGCTGTCCGGGTTGCCGCCGATGTTGGACCCCGCCGACGCCTCGGCGTGGTCGACCAGCTGCGGACGCAGCGACACCCTGGCGCCCACCGGGAACGGCTGGAAGCCCGGCACGTTCGCCTCGTTGCGCGGCGGCTGGTCCAGGCACGCCGGGTAGGTCAGCACACCCTGCTTGAAGCCGAGCTGCCCCGGTTCGATCGCCTCGTGGCAGTGCGGTTGCATCTTCGCCGGGTCGAGCTGGTTCTTCAGCGTCACCTCGACGCAGTCGCCCGAGTTGCCGCGGATCACCAGCGGCTCGGCCGCCTTCGTGCCCGCGCGGATCGCGGGGACGTCCGCTTCGAGCGCGTACATCAGGCCGTTCGGGTCGTGGTCGCCCGCCTGGTTGTAGCGGATGTCGTGGTTGATCGCCGCCACCGTGAACTGCTTCACCGGCGCGGTCGACGGACAGGGGTCCGGGAAGTCGGCGAGAGCGGGCTTCGGTTGCTCGGCGGCGAGGCGTTGCGGGCACTCACCGCCCGGGTTGTCCGCCAGGGCGCGCAGGTTCCAGCCCGACTTGGGCGGTTTGCGGCAGCCGGACGCCTCCAGCGTGCCCCACGTGCCCAGGAACCAGTCGTCCGCTCCCGTGTAGTGGTACATGTACTCCCGGAACAGCGAGGGGTGCTGGTAGTCGGCGAGCACGTCGTTCAGCGGCACCTCCGCCTCGAACGACTCCAGCATCCCTATGTGCTGTGCCTGGACGACGTTCGACTCGGCGTCGCGCGGTTCGTGCTTCCACCGGAACCGGTCGAGGGTGAACCCGTGCGATTCCTCCTGGGAGAGCTGGAAGAGCCGGAACTTGACCAGGTCGCCCGCGTTCGCCCGCAGCCGTGGTGTGTAGGGCACCTGGTGCGCGCCGATGTCGAACAGGTTGGCCGGGTCGGAGCCGCGCCGGTGCTCGAACGGCTCCAGCCGGTAGTTGATGCCCATCACCCCCTGGTCGTCGGTGCTGGACGGGAACTTCGCCGGGAAGATCGGCACGCCCTCGGGGGTGACGAACTGGTCGTCGTTGGTCGAGTTCGGGTCGTTCGGCCGGAACATCGGCACGTGGTCCTCGACGAACATCGAGAAGTTGCGGTAGTCCCGGCCGTCGGTGGGGTTGCCCCGGTAGTCCGTGGTCGGTTGGCACTCCAGGTCGAAGACGGTACCCACCTTGGGCACGCCGATGGGGTCGGACGTCCTGGGGTAGCCCGCCGTGCAGCCGGGCGGGTGGATGCTCGCCCCGCCGAACAGGCCGTTGTCCTGGTGCACGTTGGGGAAGAAGTGGTCGTGGAACGAGTTGGTCGACGTGTTCTCGTGCACGAAGTTGCGGTAGGTGATGGTCTGGCCGGTGTCGGCGCCCTGGTCGTAGTTCCACCCGTTGGCCGCGCCGTCCGAGGACAGCACGTCGAACTGGACCATGTGCTGGTGCAGGCCGACCTCGTTGGTCACCTGCGCCCGGTCGAACACCGTGCCGCCGAACTGCTCCGGCAGCTCGTTGGTCAGGTTGTACACGACGCAGTCGCCGACGTTCAGGATGGGTGCGAACGGCTCGGGTTTCAGCCCGCTCAGCACCGCCTGTTTGTCCTCTTGCAACACGTACACCCGTGACTGCGGGTTCCGCCAGCCGAGGTCGGGGTGGTAGGGCTGGCTGATCTCCACGGCCGCGACGTCGAAGGTCTTCGTCGGCCGCCCGGCCGGGCACGGGTCCTGGAAGAACCCGCCGGCGACCTGTGCGTTCGGGTCGGCCGCCGCCTTCTCCAGCGCGGTGGGCGGGAACGTGCCCGCGGCGGACCGGCTGGACACGCCCAGCGGTGGCTTGGGGGCCTTGTAGCCGAACGCGCCCGGCACGAAGTGCGGGTAGCCCGGCGCGGCCGCGGCCGGGTTCGGCGGGTCCTGCCTGCCCGCCGCCGCGGGCTGGTAGTCGAAGTCCTCCAGCGGCAGCAGCGCCGGGATCGGCGTGCCGTCGGGGTTGGTGCGGGTGCCCGTCTCCCGCTTGTCCAGGGTGCGGTTGAGCCCCCACATGCCGGTGGCGAAGTGCGGGTACAGGTGGCAGTGGAAGATGATGTCGCCGAAGGTGGCCGGCTTGTCCAGGTGTCCCGAGCCGGCGCCGCCCTGGGCCACCAGCCCGTAGTGCGCGCCCGGCGAAACGGCCTGCACGTCCAGCAGGTTGGTGGTCGTGGTGCGGTGGGCCGGGTTGCTGACCGCGGCCAGGCCGCCCTCGTCCTTCGGGTCGAACGGCCAGCGGTTGACGTGCCAGTGGAAGGTGTGGGTCTCGAACTCGGCCGGGTGCAGCAGCCGGATCTGCATCGGCTCACCCCGGTAGTTGGCGAACACCAGGTCACCGCCGCCGGGATCGCCGTAGGCCCACGAGGACAGCGAGGTCTCCTCGCCGATGCAGGCCGCCGCGTCGAAGCCCTGCCCGCCGCGCACCGCGGCCGGGCAGTCGACCTCCTCGCGGTTGAACCCCGGCTCGGAGCGGTAGTTGAACGCGAACCACTCCAGCTTCACCGGCACCTCGTCGTTGACCAGCGCGTCGGCGTCCCCGCCGCCCAGCCCGGGCAGCGTGCCCTCGGTGAGCTTGGCCAGCTGCGCCGCGGTGGGCTCGACGCACTCGTTGCCGCCTTCGTCGTCCTCGGACCCGTTGCGGCACAAGCGGGTCAGGATGCCCGGCTCGGCCTCCACCTCGTCGTGCATGAACAGCACGTGCTCGCGGAAGTCGGGCAGGTTCGGCTGCTTGACGACCGCGCGGGTGCCGGACGACAGCGGACCGCCGGTGCGCTGGTCCACCCAGGTGGCGCCGGGCGGCTCGACCACGATGGCGCCGAACGCGCCGAACGAGTGCGAGCCGATGAAGCGCACCGAGCCGTCGTTGTCGACCGGGCGGGTCTGCTGGGACGAGAAGTCCGCGCCGTCCTTGAACTGGAACTCGCCCTCGGCCTGCGCGAACAGCCGGTAGGTCGTGCTCTGGCCGGGAGCGGCGGTGGAGTCGGGGTTGTTGCCGACCACCGTGCCGTCCGAACCGGTCACGTCGTAGTCCAGGCCGTCGAAGTGCATGGACGCGTGCGGCGCGGTGGCGGGGTCGAAGTCGTTGTCCGGCCGGGTCGCGGCGGGCGCGAACTCGCGCGGGTTCGGGGTGTGCGCGCCGGGTGCGCGCAGCGTCTCGCCCGGCAGCGTGAAGATCGAGGCGTCGCGGTTGAACGAGGGCGCCGGTTCGTTGAGCCGGTTGGTGAATCGGACCTCGACGCAGTCGCCCTGGTTCACCCGCACCGCCAGCGGTTCGATCAGGTCGTTCTCGTCGGCCCGTGACGGGTCGGCGGCGTTGGCGAAGTTCGCGCGGACGGTGGCGATGTTCTCGTCCAGCACGTACATGCGCCCCTCGGGCACCACGTCGCCGAAGCGGTTGAGGAAGATCGGGACGTTGATCAGCGACACGGCGAACGCCTTCGGCGTCTGGCCGGTCGCGCACGGGTTCCCGGGAGCCGCGGGCAACCGTTCCGCGGTCGCCTCACCCACCAGCCACATGGACACGCCGGCGGCGGCGACCCAGAGACCGACGGCCACGCCCAGCAGCGCTTTCAGCAGCGGGCGTGGCCGTCGTCTGACCCGGACGAGCATGACCAGCACGACGGCCAGTGTCACGACCACCGTGCTGAGATCCGTGAACGCAGCGTTCATCGAAGCCCCCTCATCATCCGTCAGCTCGCGGCATGGGTGATGGCCGGCACGACCGCCCGTCTATTCCTCGTGACGGGTAATTGCTTGGCGCGCCTGGTGATTCGGCTCGATCCCCCACGGATTGACGCTGACCCCCTAAGCCATGCTGGCCAGAATGTGAGGGATGTGTCAAGAACCAGGCGAGTGCGGAAGATCGGCGTGATCACGGCGCGCTCGACCGGCGGCGCGGGCGTCGAAACGCCCGTCTCGCACGAGGTCGCACGCGGACTCCTTCGGCCGGCGCAACACGCGATCACCGAGTTGGCCTATCGGCGCGGACTCCTCCCGCCCCGGTCCGCGCGATCTTACCGTCTACATTGGATTTATCCCGGTGAATGTATACTGATCGTGACAACTCTGCCTGTATTGGCCCTGCATCAAAGCCGACACGACACAGACGAAATGCGGGGCAACCGAATGGACCACGGACATCAGATCTGCAGGGACCACCCCTCGGCACCGCGCTCGAAGAACGGCTCCGCGCTTTGACCGTTCCTTGAAGAGGACAGACATACCGCTCGGCGGACCAGTGCCCCATTTCGGTGTGGCCCGACGTCGACGAGGCGGTAGCCGAAAGCGTGCCGCCGAGGTAGCAGCCCTGCTCCACCGTATGCACGCATGGTGTGAACGACCCGGCCTACCGCCCGAACTCCACCGGTACCTCGACCGACTTCCCGCGAGCACCGCCGTCTTCGCCCGAACAGGACAAAATCGGCGATGTTGCCGTGTTGCGGGACCTGGCCGACTCGACCCACCCTCGTTCGAGGTACCGTGGTTCGCTCGACGCCGGCTCACATGGCATCCGTCACGCGCTCGTGCTGTCCGCTCGGTGGAGATGATCAGGACGTGGACGGGGTTGGCGGATGAGTGATCCGGAGGGTTCGGGGATGCGGCTGCGGGTTCTGGAGGCGGTCACCGACAGCGCGCTGCGCGAACTCGACTTGGACAAGCTCTTCCAAGTGCTGCTGTGGCAGGTGCGCGACCTGTTCGCGGTGGACACGGCCACCGTCCTGCTGACCGACGCGGGCGGCGAGCACCTGGTCGCCAGGGCGGCTTCCGGCCTGGAGGAAGAGGTCTTCCAGGGCGTCCGGATACCGGTGGGCACCGGCTTCGCCGGGCGGGTGGCGCAACGCCGCGAACCGGTGCGGCTCTCCCACGTCGACGAGTCCACCGTGATCAACCCCCTGCTGTGGCAACGGGGCCTGCGAACCATGCTGGGCGTCCCGATGGTGGCCCAGGGCGAGCTGACCGGCGTGCTGCACGTCGGCAGCACCACGGCCCGCCGGTTCACCGACGAAGAGGCCGACCTGCTGCAACTGGTGGCCGACCGGCTGGCGATGGCGGCGCACGTGTACCGGTCGCGTGCCGAGCGGGCCGCCGCCGCCATGTTGCAGGACAGCCTCCTGCCCGGCCACCTGCCCACCGCCGAGGGCTGGGAGATGGCCGCCCGCTACGTCCCCGGCACCGACAGCGGTGTCGGCGGCGACTGGTACGACGTCCTCACCCTCCCCGACCACCGCATCGGCCTGGTCATCGGCGACGTGGTCGGCAACGGGCTGCCGGCCGCGATCGTCATGGGGCGCCTGCGCAGCGCGCTGCGCGCCTACGCCCTGGAGTTCCACGACCCGGCGGTGGTCCTCGGCAAGCTCGACCGCAAGGCCAGCCACTTCGAGAACAACACCATGGCCACCGTCGCCTACGCGGTCATCGACACGGCGACCTCCCGGATGGATCTCGCCCTGGCCGGCCACCTGCCACCCGTCCTCGCCGTGCCGGGGCGGGCGACCGTCTTCGTCGACGCCCCGGTCGGCCCGCCCATCGGCTACCACCTCGCCGAGACCGGCCGCCGGAGCGCCGGTGTCGACGTGCCACCCGGTGCGCTGGTCGCCCTGTACACCGACGGCCTGGTCGAACGCCGCACAGCGGACTTGGACAGCGGTCTGGAGATGCTCCGACAGGCGGCGGTCCCGGCGTCCCCGGAGGCGGCCTGCGCCCTGATCATGGCCGCCCTCGTCGGCCACGAACCCGCCGACGACGACATCGCCCTGCTGACCATCCGGCACAGCCCCGCACCCGACGGACCCTGACCCGACATCCACCGGCCCGCTTACTCGGTCGGGGAAGCAGTCGTCGAACAAAGACCTATTCGAAATTCGTCAAGTGGCGTACCTGAAGATGGAACTGCCTCAAAGAAGCATGAATGGTGACGGCGCATAAAAATCATCGGGGCCCGCGTCGCTGCCGTGGTCCTCGCCGTGGCGGCCAATTGCGGACCGGCACGCATTGCGTACCTTCATGCACGGCGTGGCCCGACGACTGTGACGAGTGGCAGACCGGCTACGCCTGAACGGCTCGCCATCTGATCGGACAGACGCCACGGCCACCTCCGCCGCTCCGACTGCCGCCGCGTATGTGGAAGCCCGCCCGTCGGCACGGGTCTATCTACCGGGATCGAGGACGTACACGAGGGACGCCCGGGCCGCCGACGAGGAAGTGCCTGTGGCGACGGCCAAGAGCGCGGCTCGCCAGGCCGCGGCCATGATGTCCGCGGCGGGCGCCTTGTGCTTCGTCAGCAACGGGCGCAGTGCGGCGGCAACCGGGTCCTCGCGCTCCACCGGCGGCTGCTCGCCCAGGATCCGGCACACCGTGAACCGGACGGCGGCGTCGAACGCCACCAGCAGGGCGGCGCGCACCGCGGGGTGCCCTCGGTCCCCGGCCGCCGCGGCGGCCCCCTCGATCCGCTCGACGATCCGCTTCTCCATGTCTTCGCGGACGGTCAGGTACAGGCCGAGCTTCGAGCCGAAGTGGTGGTACAGCGCACCGGTGGTGACGCTCGCCTTGCCGGCCAGGTCGACGACGTTGACGGCGTCGTAGCCGGTGAGTTCGAACTGGTGGACGGCCGCCTCGACGAGCCGGGCCTTGGCCGAGCCCGGGACGGGAACCCAATCGCGCATGGACCGATCATAACGGGTTGACGCTCAGGCGTAATCGCTTTACGGTCGTCCACATGAAACTGACGTTCCTGTACCAGCCAGTGAAGGACCTCAAGGAGTCGGTCGCCTTCTACCGCGACACGCTCGGGTTCGACGAGTCCTGGCGGGAGGGCGAGTCGACCGCCGCGTTCAAGATCCCGGGCTCGGAGGTCGAGCTGATGCTCGACGTGCCGCCGGCCACCGGGCCGCGATGGGGGGCCGGCGGCTTCTACGCCGTCGACAGCGTGGACGCCTTCCGGCAGGCGCACCCGGAACTCGACTGGCAGGGCGAGATCGAGATGCCGGGCGGCAAGGGGGCGACCTTCCTGGACCCGACCGGCAACCCCGTCCACCTGTTCGACCAGAGCACCGCCGGACCCGAATAGCGGGAGCCACCGACCGACTGCTCGTCCTCAGCGAGCACGACCTCAGGTCAGTGCTGGAACCGCTACAACCACCGCCGGATCCGAACTCGACGGTCCAGCTCGCTACAGCCCGGCCACCCAGTCCCATAGCCGAGCCATGACTCGGTACGCCACCAACCCATCCCCGGTGGCCTGATCAACGAGTACGAACCCCAGCGGCGCAACGCAAGTAGGAGCCTGTGTATCGGCTTCTGGCATCCACAGGGGCACGTGAGCTACCACCGGTTCCCGCGCGAACTCCTGAACGGGCACCGATGCCCCGCCGGATGGCTCAACCGACGGGGCACTGGTTCGACCGCGGCTCTGTCGGCCCGGCCACTGTCTGACACTTCGACCAGTAGATCATCCGTCCGTAGGAAGCAAGCCTCTTCGGATCCGGTCTGCCCAGGCGGACACGGTACTCGATCAAGGGGTGGTCGTAGTCGTCGAGAAGGGCATCGAGTTCGAAGGTGGCGTCGTCTGCGTCTTCGTCGATCTCGTCCGTGAGGCGGTCGGCCCAGAACGTCAGCTCCACGCGCTGCGCCTCGACCAGAACCGCCACAGCGGTCACATCCGAGGAAATCCGACGCATCAACACCTGAACCGTACTCAGGACGATGTCGTTCTCCCGCTTCAGAGCCTCCGGATCGAGCATCTCACGTCCCTACCGCGTTGGAGTCCAACGAAAGCACGCTCACCCTGAGCCTACCTTGATCACAAGACGTGGGTGTGAGCATCGAGCGATGCGACTCGAGTAGCCGTCACCCTTCAAGCTCCGGGTGGTCAGCGCCACGCACCCCAGGTTCGAACCATGTACCCTTGGAGGCTCCACGGGGTGTGGTCCCGCAAGCCTCACACCAAGGGAACTTGGCCACGGACACTCGCCATCGATCCTGGCGAGGTGGGCGCAAGTCAGTGCAGCGCCTCGCAAGACCCCGAGCCGCGCAGCCGGATCGTCACACCCGCCACGACCTGTGACCACTACAGCTCGAACTGGGCGACCTCGGGGTCGGTCGTCGACGACGAACAGGAGCGTCGCGTCTTGAGCACGCGGCCGGCGGGTCAAGTCGACCACCGCGGCGGCATCCGTTCACCCGGGAGTCGGCTCGGCCATCGACGGTTCGTGCTCTGCCTGGACCCCTCGCCGGGAACGCCGTCACGGGCGGCGGCCCGCCGGGGTCCGGGGCGAACACGTCGCGCAAAGCTTCCTCCGATCGGGATCGGTCACGCACATCGTGAACGATCAGATGAGGCCGCGTTGGCGGGCCACGACCACGGCGTCCCTGCGTTGGCTCACGCCGAGTTTGCGGTAGATGCCGCGTAAGTGAGTCTTCACCGTGTTGACGGACACGAACATCGAGTCGGCGATCTCCTCGGCCGTGCGCATCGACGGCAGTTCCACCAGCAGTGCGCGTTCGCGGGTGGTCAGGCCCTCGGGTTGGCCGGTGGACGCGGTCGGGACGGTGGTCATCACCGCGGTGGCGAAGCGGTCCAGCCTGCCGAAGCGGCCGGCGCCCCGGGCCAGGAGGTCACGGACCGGTTTGCCCGCGTTGTAGAACGGGCGCAACGCGCGCAGCGGTTCGGCCGCCGCCAGGGCCTTGCGCAGGGCGTCGTGTGCCTGCTGGGCGTTGCCCTCGCGGGCCAGCAGGGTCGACTCCAGGACCCAGGCGTCCACCATGGTGCCGGGCACCACGGCGTCGGAACGCCCGCGCAGCAACGGCTCCAGCAGTTTGCGCACCTGCGCCCCGCGCCCGCGATGGGCCAGCAGGACGGCTTGGACCAGGGCGTGTTCGGCGGACGGACCGATCAGCGACTCGACGTACCCGGCCAGATCCGCCGCCCACTGCTCCTCCCCCACCCGCAACGCCATGCGCTGCGCCGTGGGCGCGACCTCGGCGACCACGTGCGGGGCGACGTGGCAGTCGGCGAACCCCCGCCACTGCTTCCACAGCGTCGCCACCACCGCGTGCGGGTCGTCCGCCCGGTCGAACGAGGTGATCGCGTGGACCGCGGCCACGGTCAGCTCCAGCGTCCGGTCCGCCGCGTCGGGCAGGGCGGCCATGGCGCGGGCGGCCATGGCGCGGGCCGTGGCGTCGTCCAGGCACCGGTGCGCCTGGACGGCGAGCACGGCGTAGACGACCGCGCACGCCGGCCGGTCTTCCCAGCCGTGCGCGGCGACCACGTCGAGCGCCCGGTCGGTCCGGTGGACCACCCCCTGCGCGTCGCCCCGCGCCGAGGCCACGGCGGCCAGGTGGGCCAGGCACTCCAGGGTGGCGTGGTCGAAGCCGCCGCGCACAGCGGCGTCCAGCGCGTGCCCCAGGTCCTGTTCGGCCTCGTCGAGCCGGCCCGACCACAGGTGCGCGATGCCGCGTTCCCGCCGCGCCAGCACGTCGACGGCGGCATCGCCGGTGCGGCCCGCCTGGGTCGCGGACAGCGCCCGCACCGCCCCCGCCAGGTCGCCGTGGAAACGCGCGCGGTGCAGTCGCACGGCGGCGTGCAGCGCGCGGCTGCGATCCGAGGTCAACGCACCCTCGCCGACGTGCCCGAGCAGCCAGTCCGCAGCGGTCACGTCACCCGCGTCCAGCGCGGCCACCGCGCCCACCAGCGCGACGAGGGGCCGCTCGGCCAGCGGCTGCTCCGCCGCGGTCAGCAGTTCGTGCAGTCGGGGACCGTTGCCGCACAGCACTTCCACCAGGCCGTGCCGGCCCACCAGGTCCGCGGTCAGGTCGGGCCGCTCCCCGTGCACCGCGTGCCCGAGCGCGACCAGCGGACGGCCGTGGTCGCGGTGCCACGTCGCCGCCGCCAGGTGCAGGCGGGGGCGGTCACGGGGCCGGGTGCGGTCGAGTTCGGCGGACAGGTGGTCGCGCAGCAGCGGGTGGTACCGGAACCAGCCCTCAGCGCTGTCCACAGTGGACACCAGGGCGTGGGTGCGGCGCAACTCCTGGAGCAGTCGGCCCGCCTCGGGCTCCTCGGCCACGGCGGCGGCCAGGTCCGCCGACACCTCCTCGCACACGCTGGTCGCCACGAGCAGTCGCCGCACCCGCTCGCCGTGCGCGGCCAGCACCTCCTCGGTGAGGTATTCGGCGACGGCCGGCAGCGCGCCGCTGAAGGCGCTCGGGCAACCCGTCAGCGCCGCCAGCCGGAGCCCTGCCGTCCAACCCTCGGTGCGACGCAGGACGTGGTCGACGTCCCGCGCGTCGAGTCTCATGTCGTGGTGGGCGAAGAGCTCCTCGGCCTCCTCGCGGGTGAACGCGAGGTCCCGCTCCCCCACCACTCGCAGCCTGCCCTCCAGACGCAGCCGCGACAGCCTCAGCGGCGGTACGTGTTGCCCCGCCAGCACCAGCCGCAGCGGACCGGGCGTGTGCCGCACGAGCAGTTCCAAGCCCTGCAACGCGGTCCGGTCGTCCAGCAGTTGCACGTCGTCCACGACCAGGTGCACCGGGGAGGGCAGGTGGTCCAGCGCGGCGATGAACAGGGCGGGGAAGTCCGGTTCGGTCGGCGGCGGGAGGTCGGGCAGCTCGTCCGGCCCGATCGCGTCCACCAGCGCCTCCCGCACCGCCGACCACAGGTAGGGGGAGGTGTTGTCGTGGGCGTCGAGGGTCAACCACGCCACGCGCGCGGTCTCGTGCCGTCGCGCCCACATGGCCAGCGCGGTCGTCTTGCCCGCGCCGGCCGGGCCCGTCACCACGGTGACCGGCGGCGCGGCGGTGGTCGCGGCGGTGTGCCGGTCGAGCAGTGCGGCGAGCCGGTGCCGGTGCACCATCGGCGCCTCGGCGAGCGGGACGCGCAGCTTCGGCGGCGGCACCGGGTGCCCGGGATCTCGCTCCGGGCCGGTCTCCGCTGGATCGTGCCGCTCCAACATTCTCTTTCGCCCTTCTGTTCTTCCGGCGGTTGCTCCGGTGCGCCCGGGTCGCCGGGCCGCTTCGTGGGCGGGCCACCGGTTGGTCGGGCGGCGGTGGTACGAATGATCATCGGCGCTGCGACACCAGGCGCTCCTCACCCTCAGCGGGTGACGAACGCGGTTCCGGCACTGGCGATACCCCGAAGTGGCGAATGGGGTCACGCGTCGCACGCGATCGCCCGCACGGCGGCGTCCGAACGGGTTCCTCCGCCGGCGGAGTGCACCGCGCGGCGGTCCGAAGCGGACTGCCGCATCGACCGAATCTTGTGATGCACATCACGCCACTGTGGTCGGTCGCGCGGCCGGTGCGCCCCGACCGGTCAGCGACGTGGCGGCCAGGCGCAGCCCGGCGGCGAGCCCGGAGGTCCGGTGCCGCAGCACGGCGAGGTCCTCGGGGGACAGCGCCACGCCGTGCGCCCGCAGCAACTCCGCCGCCTCGTCCTCGGTGAAGGCGAGGTCGGCCACGTCGATCTCGTGGGACCTGCCGCGGGCCCGCAACCACGGGCGCAGCGGCTGCGGCGTGCGCCCGGCGAGGACCAGCCGCAGCGACGGGTGGCGCGCCAGCGTCGCCAGCAGCCGCGCAGCCGGCCGTCCGGCCAGGACGTCGGCGTTGTCCAGCACCAGGCACAGCGGCGACACCGGCGCGGCGGTCCGCCGGGGCCGCGGCACCAATCGCGCCAGCGGCGACCCGTCGACGGCGACCACCGCGTCGTGGACGGCCTCGCTCAGCGCCGCGGGCCGGCCGTGCCGCTCGGTGAGCGGGATGACGACGACCAGCGGCGCGGTCCGGTCGCCGCGGGCCGCGCGGTCGGCGCACCGCGCGGCCCAGCTCGACACCAGGGTGGTCTTGCCCGCCCCGGTCGGCGCGTGCACGAGCGCCACCGGGGCGGGCCGGTCGCCATGGCCCGACACCCGGTCCAGGACGGCGAACAGCCGCTCCCGCGCGAGCACACCGGTCAGGGACATGACTCCCCCGACACCGGGACGGCCGGTTCCGCGAACGCGGCGGCCAGCCGCACCACCGCGCGCGGCACGGCGGCGAGCAGCACCGCCGCCACCACCACGACGCTCTCCGCGCTACAGGGCAGCCGACCCGCGCGCCGCTCCAGTACGAGCGGCACCAATGCGATCACGACGCACAACAGGGCGAGGCGGCGGCCTTTCTGCCGACGTCCCATCCGGACACCTCCACGGAAAGCCGACGTGGTCACGCCGGGACGGGCGTCAGTCGTCGGCGAAGACCTCGCGCAGCGCCTGTTCCTGCGCGGGCGAGAGGTTGGTGAACAGCAGCTCGGGCTGGTCGGGACCGGCGAACGCTTCCTTCACCTTGTCCAGCACGGCGTCGGAGGTGAGCACGAACAGCGCCGACGTGCCGGGTGTGACCCGCTCGCGGATCTCGCGGATGAGGTCGTCGTCGATGCCGATGTCGGCCAGCCCGCCGCCCGCCGCGCCCGCGGCGGCGCCGACCGCCGCGCCGACCATGGGCGCCAGGAACAGCAGGCCCACGAGCATGCCCCAGAACGCGCCGGTCAACGCGCCGCGCCCGACGAGGCTGTGCAGCTGGCGCAGCTTCGGCTTCTTCCGGTTCTCCGGCCAGGACACGACGGCCGCGTCGTGCACGGAGATCAGCCGGCCCTTAGCCAGCGTCTCCAGGGTTCGCGCGGCCTGGTCGGCCCCGTCCGCGGAGTGGAACTTCCAGATGGTCAGAGTGGCCATGTCAGCATCCGTTCTCTTGTGGGACTGCCAGTTCAGCGGCAGCGAGTGGTCCGGCGCCTCACCCGGCGGAGGCGATCGGCGCGCGGGGCGCTGGGCGGGTGGACGGGCCGGGTCCGGACAGATCAGGGGCAGGCAGATCAAGGGTGGACAGATCGGACTCGGACAGATCGGACTCCGGCAGATCGCGCGCCGACGGGTCGGACACGGACAGGTCGTGCGCCGGCAGATCGGACACGGACAGATGAGGTGCGGGCAGCTCAGGTGCGGGCGGGACCTGCGCCGGAGCGAGCGTCAGCACCGAGTCGACCCGGGTGAGCACCTCGGCGGCGGCGCGCAGTCCGGCGGCGACCCGGTCGCGGTGTCCGGTCAGGACGGCGACCCGCCGCCGCGCCTCGCGCACGATCCGCTCGGCCTCGGCGCGGGCCGCGTCCTCCTGCCGGGCCAGCGCCCGCAGCGCTTCGGCCCGCCGGACCGACATGGCCAGCTCGAAGTCCTCCACGACCCGACGCCGGGTGCGGGCCGCGCGGTCGTCCAGCTCCCGCCGACGGCGTTCGGCCTCACGGCTGAGCGCGGCGACCTCGGCCCGTGCCCGGTCCAGCAGCGCGCGGTGCTCGGTCTCGGCGTGCCGGCGATGCGCTTCCAGTTGCGCGATCAGCGCCTCGTGCCGGCGGCGGCGGGACGCCTCGGCGCGGCGCTCGACGACCCACGCCCGCTCGGCCGCCGCACGGGCGCGCGCGGCGATTTCGCCCGCCTCCTCCTGCGCCAGCCGCACGACGTCCCACGCGCGTTCCTCCGCGCCGCCGATGTCCAGCGGTGACCGGCAGACCCGGTCCAGCCGCGCGCGCAGCACGCGGTTCTCGCGCCGCTGGGCCTCCAGCCGGGCCGCCAGCAGGCCCGCGCAGCGCAGCGCGGCGTCCCGGTCCGCGGTCAGCAGCCGGACGTCGGCCTCCGCCTCGTCCACGTACCGGCGCACCTGGTCGCGGCGGTACCCGCGCCAGGACACGTCGAACGCGATCCTCAACGGCACCAGCTCGTCGGTCACGACCGCACCACCGCGAGCGGGAACCGGCACAGGGCGCCGATGCCGCCCGCCGGCACGCCGGGCACACCGGGACGCAGCACGCGCACCGGCACGTCGCCCAGGAGAGCGGCGCGCACGGCCACGTCGATGGCCGGCCCCGACCGCCGCGCCCACGGCGCGGAGCGCTTCCCGTCCAGCACGTGCCGGGTCGTCGCGCCGAACCAGGCGGTGGCCGGGTCCGGGGACGCGATGTCCACCAGCAGTTCCCGCACCCGCCCGCGCGCCAGGGCGTCGAGGGTCGCCTCGACCCCTTCCACGGCGTGACCGGGCTTCCCGGACCGCTCGTCGAAGTCGGCGAGGCTCTGCGCCGCCCACAGCCGCGCCGTGGACCGCGCCACCTCCGCGAGCCGGTCACGGCCCGTGTCCCGGACCCGGCGCACCGTGGCGACGGGGGCGAACTCCGCGCGCAGCGACTCGGCCACCCGCTCCTCGCCGTAGACCACGACCAGCCGCGCCGGGAAGCGGGCGAGGGACTCCCGGCACACCTCGACCACGGCCCGCGGCCGGCACCACACGGACTCCCGCACGCCGGTCTCCAGCCCACCTGGCGTGGTGGCTACCTCGACACTGGCGTGCCGCGCGTCGACCACCACGCAGGACGGCCGTTCCTGCGCCCACGCCATGAGGGGCAGCACGTGGGCGGGCGCGCCGAACCGGACGGCGTCCGGGCCGCGACGGCCGGGCGTGGCGTACGCCGCCGGCACGTGGCCGCCGTCGGCGAACACCACCGTGGGCGTCTCCGGCTCATCGGAGGCGGCCACCAGGAAGTCCAGGACGGTCGCTTCGTCCGCGCCGTCGGCCAGCAGCGCGTCGACCAGCCGCTCCAGGCGGGCCGGCCAGCTCGAGCCCGTTGGACTGCCGATGTAGACGGAGGCGATCGGGTGCAGCGGCCTGACTACGTCGACCAGGCGGTGCGGGCCGAGCAGGACGGGTGTGCGCACAGGCTTCTCCTCGCTCCGGAGGGGGTGTGGGGATCCGGTGGCGCCGGACCGTCGCGCGCGGTGTCGCGGACAGCGCCCCGACCGCTGAGTCCGCCACCGCGCGTTCCGCGACGACCGGACCGGCGCCACCGGCACGGGACGAGGTCGGGGACCGCGAAAACCCCCGAGGTCCTCATCCCGCGACACCAGCGTCACGGCGGGGTGCGTGGTGCGGCGACACCCGTCGCGGGTGAACGGCCACGCAGCCCCACCCCTGGCGGGTGAGCCGGCGGGAACCGTCCCGGTGCGACCGTCGGTCCCGGCCGGGCGCTCACCGCGGCCGGCGACGGATCACGGGTGGGCGGACGCGTGCCGCCACATCACCCGGAGAGGGTGAACGTGCGACAGAAAAAGGGAATGGTGGCGCCGTTGGCGCTCGCGCAGTTCATCGCGAGCTTCGCCGCGACGACCATGACGGTGTCGATCAGCGCCATCGCCGACGACCTTCACACTTCTGTGTCCGATGTTCAAGCGATGATCACGTTGTTCACACTCACGATGGCGGCCCTTATGGTGCCCGGCAGCAAGCTGACCGACGTGTGGGGGCGCAAGAGGTGCTTCGTCGCGGGCCTGGTGGTCTACGGGACGGGCGCGCTGCTGGCCTCCCTCGCGCCCACGCCGTGGCTGCTGCTGGCGGGCTACTCCGTGCTGGAGGGCGTGGGGTCGGCGCTGATGATCCCGCCCATCTACATCATGGTGACGGTCGCGTTCGCCGACGTGGCCGACCGGGCCCGGTCCTTCGCCGCCGTCAGCGCGGCGGGCGGGTTGGGCGCGGCGGCCGGGCCGCTCCTGGGCGGGTTGCTGACCAGTGCGTTCGGGTGGCGGGCGGCGTTCCTGCTGCAGGTCGTGGTGGTGGCGGCGATCCTGGTGGCCGCCCGCCGGCTGCCCGATCCCGGCCCACCGCCGCGGTCGGGCCGGTTCGACGTGCCGGGCGCGGTCCTGTCGGCGGTGGCGATGTTCCTGGTGGTGCTGGGCGTGTTGCGCTCGGCGTGGGCGGTGGTCGGGCTCGGCGTCCTGGTGCTGGGGTGGTTCGGGTGGCACATCAGCCGCCGCGCGGACCCGCTGTGCCCGCCCGCGCTGTTCCGGGACCGCGGCACGGTCCTCGGGCTGGCCACGCAGCTGGTGCAGTGGCTGGTGCTGCAGGGCGCGTTCATCGTCCTGTCGGTCTACGCCCAGCAGGTGCGCGGCCTGGACGCGGTGCGCAGCGGCCTGGTGCTGGCGCCCGCCACCGCCGGGGTGCTCGCCGCCGCGGCGGTCGCGGAACGCTTGGCGCGCAGGCACCCCCAGCGGTGGATCGTCCGCGCCGGGTTCGCGGTGACGGTCGTGGGCGTGGCCCTGCTGGTGTGGCCGGTGCACCACGGCTCCGGGTTCCTCGCGTTCCTGCCCGGGATGCTGCTGCTCGGGGCCGGCGTCGGCACGATGCTCACCGCGTCGGTGACGCTGGTGCAGTCGGCGTGGCCGGCCCCGGCGCAGGGCGCGGTGTCCGGGGTGTCCCGGTCCGTGTCGAACCTCGGGTCCTCGCTGGGCACGGCGCTGGCCGGGTCGGCGGTCGCGTCGACCGCCGCCGGTGGCGGGCCGTTCGCCGCGGCCCTGGCCGTGCTCGGCGGGTTCGCGGTGGTCGGGTTCGGCGTCGCGGTCCTGCTGCCCCGTCAGTCCGCGCCGCCGCCGACCTGACGGCGACGGGTCCGCACCGCGTGCACCACCAGCCGGGCCACGCCACCGACCAGCAGGACGTCCCCGCACATCTGCGCCGTGACCACCATCCTCGCGGAGGTGGTCACGGGCGCGATGTCGCCGAACCCGACCGTGGCGAACACGGTGACGGCGAGGTAGACCGCATCGGCGAAGTCCAACGGCTCGGTGAACGCCGAACGGTCCACTGTGGACATGAGGTGGTAGCAGCCGGCGAACACCAGCACGAACACGCCCGCCACGAGCACCAGCGCCTGGATGCCCCGCCGCACCGGGTGGTCGGACCGGCCGATCCCGCGCAGCTGCCAGACGATCACCAGCAGGACCACCGCGACGCCCGCCGCCACGACCACCCCGGTCACGGGTACCGGGCCCCCGCCGCGGACAGCACGTCGAGCACGTCCGCCCCGTCGCTCAGCAGCGCCAGCACCGAGGAGCCCCGCGTGACGTGCCGCCGGCACCCCACGACGGTGTCGTCGGCCAGACCCGGCCGGGTCAGGCACGCGACGAGCAGCCCGACTCCCGCGCCCACCGCCGCGCCCAGCACGGGCGACGACAACGGCAACCCGCTGACCAGGCCCCAGAACGCGCCGCCGAGCACCGCGTCGCCGACGACCCGGCCGGGTCGCCGCACCTCCGGCAGGGCGCGGTCCTCGGGCCACGACACGACCGCCGCGTCCCACATCGGCACCTGGCGGTCGTGCAGCAGGTGCAACGCGTCCTCCGCCCCGTCCGGCGAGGCGAACCACCACACCGTCACCACGGCCACGTCGGCCCACCTCCCGCGATCAGCGCCCGGTCCAGCGCCACCGCGGCTTCCACCAGCGCCAGGTGCGTGAACGCCTGCGGGAAGTTGCCCAGTTGCGCCCCGTCGGGGCCCAACTCCTCCGCGTACAGGCCCACCTCGTTGGCGTGGGTGAGCGCCTTCTCGAACACCAGCCGGGCCTTGCCCGACTGTCCCGCGCGGGCCAGTTCGGCCACGTGGTCGAAGGTGCACAGGGAGAACGTGCCCTCGACCCCGGCCAGCCCGTCCGGTGACGCGGCCGGGTCGTAGCGCAGGACCTGGTCGTCCACCACGAGGTCGCGTTCGACGGCGGCGAGGGTGTCCAGCCACGCCGGGTCGTGCGGCGCGACGAACCCGACCCGGCCCAGGCGCAGCACCGAGGCGTCCAGCACGTCGGAGTCGTAGCGCTGCACGAACGCCCGCCGGCCCGGGTGCCAGCCCTCGCTCCACACCTGGTCGTGGATCGCGTCGCGGGCCGCGCGCCAGCGGTCCACGGGCGCGGGCAGCCCCTGCTCGTGCGCGATGCGCAGGCCCCGGTCGAAGGCCGCCCAGCTCATCACGCGGCCGTAGGTGGAGTCGTGCCGTCCGCCGCGGGTCTCCCAGATGCCCTCGTCGGGCTGGTCCCAGTTGCCCTCCAGCCAGTCCAGGACCCCGGACAGCGCCCGCCAACCCCGTCGGCTCACCCGCAGGCCGTGCCCGTGCGCGCGGTACAGGGCGTCGAACAGCTCGCCGTAGATGTCGAGTTGGAGTTGGTCGCCGGCGGCGTTGCCGATGCGCACCGGTCCAGAGCCCCGGTAGCCCTCCCAGTGGTCGAGCACCTGTTCGGGCACGTCCGGCGAACCGTCCACCCGGTACAGCACTTTCAGCGGCCCGTCGCCCTGCTCGTACCGGTCGGCCAGCCACCGCGCGAACGCACCCGCCTCCTCGGTGAAACCCAGGTCCAGCAAGGCCGACACGGCGAAGGAGGCGTCGCGGACCCACGTGTAGCGGTAGTCCCAGTTGCGTTCGCCGCCGATGCGCTCGGGCAGCGCGGCCGTGGGTGCGGCGACGATCGCGCCGGTCGGGGCGTAGGTCAGCAGCTTCAGCGTGATCGCCGACCGGTCCACGGCCTCGCGCCAACGGCCGCGGTAGGTCGAGTGGGACAGCCAGGTCTGCCAGAACCGGACCGTGTCCGCGAACGCCTGCTCCACCTCCGCCACCCGCACCGCCCTCGGGGGCCCGCCGAGGTTGGTCTCCAGCACGATCCCGCGCACCTGCCCCTCGGACAGGCGGATCACCCCGTGCAGGTCCTGCTCGACTAGTCGCACGTCGGCCCGGGGCTCTCCGGGTTCGCGCACGACGTGCATGACCAACGAGGTGTCGCGGTTCTCGAAGACCGCGCCGTCGCCGGTGACGATCGTCCGATGTGGACCGGTGCCGTACTCGAAGCGCGGTGCGACCTCCAGGGCGAAGTCGACCTGGCCGCGCACGCAGCGGACCATGCGCACCAGCCGCCGCCGGGTCGTCGCCATCGTCCCGGCGGGCGGCATGAAGTCGACCACCTCCCCCACCCCGCCGTCGGTGGTGAAGCGGGTGATCAGCACCGCGGTGTCGGGGAAGTACAGCTGCCGACCGAGCCTCCGGTCGCCGGCCGGGCCGATGCGGCAGTGGCCGCCCCGCTCGCGGTCGAGCAGGGAGGCGAACACGCTCGGCGAGTCGAAGCGGGGGACGCACCACCAGTCCACGGTGCCGTCCGCGGCCACCAGCGCCGCCGTCTGGAGATCACCGATCAGTCCGTGGGCCGCGATCGGCGGGTAGTCGTGCTGCTCTGCGTTGGGCATGGGCACGACGCTGGCCGTCGCGCGCCACCCCCGGCACCGCACGCGGCGGGTGAGGTGGCGCGGACCCTCGCCCGCCACGGGTGAAGAACCGCCCGGCGAACGGCTGTCACGGTGTCGCCGACCGCTGACGATGGAGGGCTGATGGCCGCAAGCGTTGTCGTACCGCAGGAAACGCGCGGGAAGGACGTGCTGCCCCGTGGGCTCGTGGTGCTGCTCGGGTGTGCGGCGGCGGTGGTCGTGGTGGCCGGACTGCGCGCCGCCGCGTGGCTGGTCACCCCCGCGCTGCTGGCGCTGGTGGTGGTCATCGCGGTGAGCCCCCTCCGGCGTGCGCTGCGCCGGCGAGGGGTGCCGGGGTGGGCGGAGACGACCGCCGTGGTGGCCGCCGTGTACGGGGTGGTGGTCCTGTTCGGCCTGACCGTCGTGGTGTCCGGGGCGAAGCTGGGCGAACTGCTGCCCGGCTACGTCGACCGGGGCCGGGAGCTGCTCGCGCGGGGTTCGGACGTGCTGGACCGGGTCGCGGGCGCGCCGGGACAGCTGCGCGCCTTGGTCGAGTCGGTGGACACCACGCGGGTCCTGTCCTCGTTGGCCGCGCTGCTCGGCGATGTCGCCGGGCTCGCGACGAACCTGGTGTTCCTGTTGGCGCTGCTGCTGTTCCTGAGCGTGGACGGGATGGACGCCCGGCTCGTCGAACTGTCCGCCGACCGACCCCGACTGGGTGACTCGCTGCGCGGGTTCGCCCACCGGACCCGCCGCTACCTCGTCGTCACCACGGTGTTCGGACTCGCCATCGCGGTGGTCGACACCGTGGCGCTGTGGGCGTTGGGCGTGCCGCTGGCCGTGTTCTGGGGGCTGTTGTCCTTCGTCACCAACTACATCCCCAACATCGGGTTCCTGCTCGGGCTCGCTCCGCCGGCGGTGCTCGCGCTGCTGGAGCACGGCCCGCGGCGGGCGCTGCTGGTCGGCGCGGTCTACCTGCTGGTGAACTTCGTGGGGCAGTCGCTGGTGCAGCCCAGGTTCGCGGGCGGCGCGGTCGGGCTGTCGACCACCGCCGCGTTCGTGGCCCTGGTGTTCTGGGGCTGGGTGCTGGGCCCGCTCGGGATGCTGCTGGCCGTGCCGGCGACCCTGCTCGTCGGCGCCGTGCTGGTCGACGTGGACCCGCGCGCCGCCTGGGTCGGCGCGCTCGTCCGCGCCCGTTCGCCCGCGCCGGGTGAGGAAACGAGGCGGTGAAACCGCCAGCGTGGTCGGCACAAGGGTGATCCACCGAGCGGGAGGAACCGACATGGCGCAGGAGACGCACCGCACCGCCCACGTGTGGGAGGACGAGCAGCCCAGGCCCAGCGCGTGGACGGGCTGGATCGGGTTCGCGGCCATCATGATGATGGTCATCGGGTCGTTCAACGTGATCGAGGGCATGGTCGCGCTGTTCGAAGACGAGTACTACGTGGCAGGGCCGGACAACGTCCTGGTGCTCGACCTCACCGGGTGGGGCTGGACGCACCTGGTCGTCGGCGTGGTGGTGGCCCTGGCCGGGGCGGCGCTGCTGACCGGGGCGGCGTGGGCGCGGGTCGCCGCCGTGGTGTTCGCGGCGGTCAACGCCGTGCTGCAGCTGGGTTTCGTGTCCGTGCAGCCGGTGTGGTCGACCATCGTGATCGCGCTGTGCGTGGTCGTGGTGTGGGCGGTCGTGGTGCACGGTGACGAAGTGGGTGGTCGCCGGTGACCGGGGCGGAGCGGCACCGGCTGGACGAGGCCGACGCGGGGGTTCCGTGGCGGCGCTGGGGGCCCTACCTGGCGGACCGGCAGTGGGGCACCGTGCGCGAGGCGCGGTTCGGGGACGACGTGTGGTCGTCGTTCACCCACGACCAGGCCCGCAGCCGCGCCTACCGGTGGGGCGAGGACGGGTTGGCGGGCATCAGCGACGACCGGCAGCGGCTGTGCCTGGCGCTCGCGCTGTGGAACGGCGCGGACCCGATCCTCAAGGAGCGGCTGTTCGGCCTCACCAACGCCGAGGGCAACCACGGCGAGGACGTCAAGGAGTGCTACTTCCACCTGGACGCCACCCCCACGGCCTCCTACCTCAAGATGCTCTACAAGTACCCGCAACGGGAGTTCCCCTACGGCGAGCTGGTCTCGGTCAACGCGTCCCGCGACCGCGACGACCCCGAGTACGAACTGCTCGACACCGGGGTCTTCGACGACAGCCGGTACTTCGACGTCGTCGTGGAGTACGCCAAGGCCGGGCCCGAGGACGTGCTGATGAAGGTCACCGCGCACAACCGCGGACCGGACCCGGCGCGCCTGCACGTGCTGCCGACCCTGTGGTTCCGGCACACCTGGTCGTGGGCCGGCGGGGAGGAGCAGCCGGTGCTCGTCGCGGCCGGCGGCTCGGTGCGCGCGGAGGGCGCCGGACTGGGCGCCCGGCGGCTGTCGGTCGACCCGCCCGCGTCCATCCTGGTCACCGGCAACGAAACCGACGACGAGAAGGTCTTCGGCTCGCCCAACGAGGCGCCGTTCGTCAAGGACGGCATCCACCGCGCGATCGTGCACGGCGACATGTCCGCGGTCGACCCGAGCGACATCGGCACCAAGGCGGCGGCGGTGTGCGTGCTCGACATCCCCGCGGGCGGCAGCGCCACCGTGCGCGTCCGGCTCGCCGACCGCACGGCCGCCGACCCGTTCGCCGACTTCGACACCGTGTTCGCCGCCCGCCGCGCCGAGGCCGACGAGTTCTACGCCGACGTGCTCGCGGGCGACCTCGCCGACGGCGAACGCGCGGTGGCGCGGCAGGCGCTGGCCGGGATGTTGTGGTCCCAGCAGTACTACGCCTTCGACGTGGAGCGCTGGCTCACCGAGCGCGGCGCCGACCCGCTGGGCCCGCCGACCTCGCCCCACCACGCCTGGCGGCACGTCGTCGCCGAGGACGTGATCTCCATGCCGGACGGGTGGGAGTACCCGTGGTTCGCCGCGTGGGACCTGGCGTTCCACGCGGTGGCGCTGGCCGTGGTGGATCCGGCGCTGGCCAAGCGCCAGCTGGACCTGTTGCTGGAGCGGCGGTTCCAGCACCCCAACGGCCAGGTGCCGGCGTACGAGTGGAACTTCGGGGACGTGAACCCGCCCCTGCACGCCTGGGCCGTGCTGTTCGTCTACGAGTACGAGAAAGCGTCGCGCGGCAAGGGGGACCGGGCGTTCCTCAAGCGGGCGTTCCCCAAGCTGCTGCGCGACTTCGGCTGGTGGCTCAACCGCAAGGACGCCGACGGCCGCAACGTCTTCCAGGGCGGGTTCCTGGGGCTGGACAACGTCGGCGTGTTCGACCGCAGCGCCCCGCTGCCCACCGGGGGCCACCTAGACCAGGCCGACGGCACGGCGTGGATGGCGCTGTCCTGCCAGAGCTTGACCGGGATCGCGCTGGAGCTGGCGACCGACGACCCGGCCTACCTCGAACAGGCGCAGGCGCTGCTGGAGAACTTCGCGTGGATCGCGGCGGCCGCCCGGCACGTCGGTCCGGACGGCGTGGGGCTGTGGCACGAGGAGGACGGGTTCTTCTACGACGTGCTGCGCCGGCCCGACGGCTCCGCCGCCCCGCTGAAGGTGCGGTCCGCGGTGGGCCTGGTGCCGCTGGCCGCGGCGACCGTCGTGGACGGCTCGGTGCGCGAGCGGTTCCCCGGCCTGGTGCGGGGCGCGGTGGAGTTCCTGGACCGGCACCCGGCGGTGAACGCGGCGATGTGGCGGCACGGCGAGCAGGCGCACGGCACCGGCCCGGTGCTGTTCGCCCTGTTCGACGAGGAGCGGTTGCGGCGCATCCTCTCCCGGGTGCTGGACGAGGACGAGTTCCTCAGCCCCTACGGCATCCGGTCGCTGTCGAAGTGGCACCGCGACAACCCCTACGTGTTCACCGTGGACGGTGAGGAGTACCGGGTGTCTTACCTGCCCGCCGAGTCCGACAGCGGCATGTTCGGCGGCAACTCCAACTGGCGGGGACCGGTGTGGTTCCCGGTCAACGCGATGCTGGTGCGCGGACTGCTGAACCTGCACCGGCACTTCGGCGACGGGTTCCGCGTCGAGTGCCCGACCGGGTCCGGCCGGTGGCTGAACCTGCGCGAGGTGGCCGAGGAGATCTCCGCCCGGCTGGTGCGGCTGTTCCTGCCCGGCGAAGGCGGCCGGCCCGCCAACGGTGGCCACCCGCTGCTGCGCGACGACCCGCACTGGCGGGACCTGGTGCTGTTCCACGAGTACTTCGACGGCGACACCGGCGCGGGCTTGGGCGCCAGTCACCAGACCGGGTGGACCGGCATCGTCGCGTTGCTGCCGCTGCTGTTCCGCGGGACGGCGGCCCGATGACGCCGCCGACGCAACCGGTGGTGCACGAGGTGAACACCGCCGTGTGGCTCACCGACCTCTCGCGCGAGTTCGGGCGGCCGGTGACACTGGGCGACGTGCCCGGCTCGGCGTGGGACGCCGTGGCGCGGCCGGGAATCGACGCGGTGTGGCTGATGGGCGTGTGGGAGCGCAGCGCCGCCGGGCTCGCGCTGGTCGACGCCGGCACACGGCACTCGTTCCGGGAGGCGCTGCCGGACCTGCGGGTGGACGACGTGATCGGCTCGCCGTACTGCGTGCGCCGCTACGAGGTGGACGATCGGTTCGGCGGACGGTCCGGCCTGGTGAAGGCCCGAAGCGCCCTGGCCCGCCGGGGTGTGCTGCTGGTGCTGGACTACGTGCCCAACCACGTCGCGCCGGACCACCCGTGGATCACCGAACGCGCGGAACTGTTCGTGCGCGGCGACGACCACGACGTCGTCGACTCCCCGGAGGCGTGGCTGGCCCTGGACGGCCGGGTCGTGGCCAGGGGCCGTGACCCGTACTTCCCACCGTGGCCGGACGTGGCGCAGTTGGACGCGTACGCCCCCGCACTGCGCGACGCCACGGCGCGGACGCTGTCGGGCATCGCCGAGCAGTGCGACGCGATCCGCTGCGACATGGCGATGCTGCCGACCAACGACGTCTTCCACCGCACGTGGGCGGGCCGCACCGGCCCACCGCCACCGGTCGACTTCTGGCCGGACGTGCTCGCCGGGTTCCGCACCCGCCACCCGGACACGCTGATGATCGCCGAGGCGTACTGGGACATGGAATGGGCGCTGCACCAACAGGGCTTCGACCTCTGCTACGACAAGCGCCTCTACGACCGGGTCGTGGACCTCGACCCGGCGGGTATCCGGGACCACCTGCGCGCCGACCTCGCCTTCCAGTCCCGCCTGCTGCGCTTCCTGGAGAACCACGACGAGCCGAGGGTGGCGTCGCGCGTACCGCGTGAGGCCGTCCCCGCGGCGGCCGTGGTCCTGGCCACCCTGCCCGGCGCGACCCTGTGGCACGAGGGCCAGTTCGAGGGCAGGTGGACCCGCCCACCGGTGTTCCTGAACCGCGCCCCCGACGAACCGGCCGACCCGGACCTGGCGGCCTGGCACCACCGCCTGCTGGCCCTCGCGCCCGAGGTGCGGACCGGGGCGTGGCGGCTGCTGGAGGTGGGCGGCTGGCCCGACAACCGGACCTGCGAGAACGTCCTGGCCTGGTCGTGGACCGCTCCGGACGCGCGCCACCTGGTCGTGGTCAACCTCTCCCCCGTGCCGTCCCAGGGCCGCGTGGCCGTGCCGTGGACCGACCTGGCGGGCAGCTCCCTCGGCTTCCGGGATCCGTTGCGGGACGAGACCTTCTACCGCGACGGGGACGAGCTGTCGGCCCGGGGCCTGTACGTCGCCCTGCCGCCGTGGGGATATCACCTGCTGGTCGCCACCGACTGACCCGCGGGCCGGCGCTACAGGGAGCGGAAGTAGTCGCGCGCGAAGTCGGTCAGTCGCCGCGCCGCGGCGGACAGGTAGGTGTCCTTGCGCCAGACCAGGGTGAGGCTGCGGTGGCAGTCCGGGACGTCGAGTCGCAACCAGGCGGCGGGGGCGTGGGTGATGGTGCGGCGGGAGAACTCCGGCACCAGCCCGACGCCGAGGCCCGCGCCGATCAGGTCGCCGGTGGCGCCGGGTTCGTCGCTCTCGCACGTGTACTGGGGTCGCAGGCCGGCCTCGGCGAACAGCCGGTCGCACAGCTCGCGCGGCCAGTACCCGGGCCTGGTGGTGACGAACCGCTCGTCCGCGAGCTCTTCCAGCCGCACGCGCTCCCGCCCGGCGAGCCGGTGCCCCGGCGGCACGGCGAGCAGCACCTCCTCGCGCAACAGCTCCAGCGTCCGCAGGTCCGGACCGGACAGCGGCTGGGAGGCGAAGCAGAGGTCGACCTCGCCGATGCGCAGCTGTTCCGCCATGGTCGCGGCGGAGGACTGGTAGAGCCGGGTGTTGACGCCGGGGTGCCCGGCGCGGAACTCGGTGAGCAGGCCGGTGAGCGTGAGCAGGGTTTCCGCGGCGACGGCGACGCTGCCGCGGTCGAGACCGGCCGAGTCGGCCAGCTCCCGGCGGGCGTCGTCGAGTTCGCGCAGGACCCGATCGACGCGGCGGAGGAACCGGGCGCCGAACCGGTTGAGCCGCAGCCCGCGCCCGACCCGGTCGAACAGCGGCACGCCGAGGTCGGCCTCCAGCCGGGCGATCGCGCGGCTGAGCGACGGCTGGGCGACGCGGAGTTCCGCGGCGGCCTGGCTGAGGTGCTCACGGCGGGCGACCGCTTGGAAGTAGCGGAGCTGCAGCAGGTCCATCTTTCATAGCCTCAACGTCATGAATGAATGCCGATTCTGGTCTTGGACAGCATAGGACGCCGTCCATAACGTCGATCACCGACGACGGGTCGACCGAGGAGGGGCATGTGATGGCCGGAGTGATCGACGCCGGGGCGAAAGCGCCGCCGCGGCTGCGCGGCCGGGCGGTGCTGGGGGTGGTGCGCGGGTTCGTCACGGTGCACGCCGTCGCGATCTTCGCCCAGCCGGTGTTGGCCGGCCGCTACCTGATCGGCGACTACGACATGCTGGCGCTGCACGCGTCGGGGGCGGACCTGGTCTCCTACCTCGCGTTGGCCCAGTTGGTGCCGGCGGCGCTGCTCTGGCGACGCGGTGGCCCGCGCTGGCCGTTCTGGGCGAGCGTGCTGTCGGTGCTGGGCGTGACCGGCCAGTACTTCGCCGGACTGGCCGGGGCGCTCGACCTGCACGTCCCGCTCGGTGTCGTGCTCGTGGCCCTGGCGTGGATCATGCTGTTCGGGATCTGGCGGACCGGAGCACGGCGATGAGCGGGCTGTCCCGGCGCCGGTTCCTCGGCCTGACCGGCGGCGCGGGCGCACTGGTGGCCGCCGGGCTCGCCGGGCCGCAGCTGTTCCGACCCGCCGCGGCCACCGGGGAGCTGCTCACCAGCCAGGTGCCGCTGCCCGCGCCCTTCCGGGTGCCGCTGCCGGTCCCGGCGGTGCTGGCGCCGGTCGCGCGCGACGCGGACGCCGACCGGTACGAGATCGTCCAGCGGCAGGCCACGGTGGAGATCCTGCCGGGACTGCGCACGCCGATCTGGGGCTACCAGGGCACTTTTCCCGGGCCGACCATCGAGTCCCGCAGCGGCCGGACGGCGGTCGTCCGGCACCGCAACGAACTCCCGGTGCCCACCGTCGTGCACCTGCACGGTGGCCGCACCCCGCCGGAGTCCGACGGCTATGCCACCGACCTGGTGCTGCCGGCCGACGCCGCGTACCCGACGCACTCGCACAGCGGCCACGCGAGCATGCACGACCCGGCCGCGGTGATCACCCGAGGCGAGCGCGAATACGTGTACCCGTTGCGGCAGAGAGCGTCCACGCTCTGGTACCACGACCACCGGATGGACTTCACCGGACCGGCCGTCTACCGCGGCCTGGCCGGGTTCCACCTCGTCCGGGACGACGAGGAGGACGCGTTGCCGCTCCCGCACGGCGAGCGGGAACTGCCGTTGCTGATCACCGACCGGGCGTTCGCCGCGGACGGTTCGCTGCGCTACCCGTCCATCGACCCGTCCCTGACCACCGTGCCCGGCGTCGAGGAGGCCTACCTCGAAGGAGTGCTCGGCGACGTGATCCTGGTCAACGGCGCGCCCTGGCCGGTGGCCGAGGTGTCCGCGACCAGGCACCGGCTGCGGGTGCTCAACGGGTCCAACGCCCGCCGCTACGACCTCGCGCTCGACCCGCCACCACCCGATGGCCGGTCGTTCACGCAGATCGGCTCGGACCAGGGCCTGCTCGACGTGCCGCGCGGGCACGAGCACGTGCCGATCGCCCCGGCCGAACGGTACGACCTGGTCGTCGACTTCGGCGCCTACCCGGTCGGCACCGAGGTCACCCTGGTCAACCGGCTCGGCACCGGCAGCACCGCGCGGGTGATGCGGTTCCGCGTCGCCCGACGCGGCGCGGAGGACAGCCACGTCCCGGACCGGCTCGGCGAACTCGAACCGCTCGACCGCGCGCAGGCGGCCGTGACGAGGGAGTTCTCCTTCCGCGGCGGACTGGTCGGCGACCGGCACGGCTGGGCGATCGACGGCCGGCCGTACTCGCCGACCCGGATCGACGCCCGACCCCGGCTCGGGGACGTGGAGATCTGGCGCTTCGTGGCGGACCTGCACCACCCGATCCACCTGCACCTGGTGCACTTCCACGTGCTGTCCCGCGGTGGACGCGAGCCCGGACCGCACGACGCCGGCCGCAAGGACACCGTCGACCTGCGCCCCGGCGAGGCGGTGGAGGTGATCGCCCGGTTCGACGGCTACCGCGGCCGGTACATGTTCCACTGCCACAACAGCGAGCACGAGGACATGGGCATGATGGCCAACTTCGAGACGGTCTGAGACGTGACGCGAGGCCGCCGACGCCTCGGCGCCGACGGGCGCGGCCTTCGACGCCCGGACTCCCTCCGCTGCCCCGGGTCGGACGGATCGCGGAACGTCCGACCCGGGGCGGCTTTCCCGGTTGACCGGTCAGGCCGGCTGGTCCTTCTCCGAGGCGAACCACACTCGCAGGCTGGTCGGGTCGATCGGAATCGAGACGTGTTCGTGCACGATCGACCAGCTGCCGTTCGACCGTCGGAGGCAGACCGTCTCCCGTACCCAGATCGACTGCCGGAGCCCGCCCCTGCGCTCCCCCGAGTCCAGGTGGAGCATGTTCGCGAACGCCACGTCTCCGCTCACCACGACGGTCGACTCGTGCGTTTCCAGGCTGACGGGGCCTTCGTAGCCGTCGAACCACCGCACGAAGTTGCGGCGGACCTCTCCGGTTCCGGTGAACCGGAGAGGGGGAACGACGTCGTAGTAGACGATGTCGGCGGAGTAGAACGACATGAGTCGGTCGATGTCCTTCGACTGCTGCGCATCGGCGCGGCTCTCCAACAACGCCCTGACCTCGGACTCGCTCGAACCCATCGCATCCTCCGTGCAAGATCGTGATCGCAACCGGCTTTCCCGGCGACGGCCCTGTGGTGGTTCCGGTAATCCGACGACGCAGCCCTCGAAAACGTGAGGCGCCGCGGCGGACTCGTCGGTGCTCGATGCCGGATCAGGCGGCACGGCTGCCCGGGTTGCCCGGGTTGCCTTGGTTGGCGAACATCCACCGCCTGCCGAACGGTGTGTCGGCGGTGCGGCGGAACAACCCTTCGGTCAGTGGACGGGCGACGCGCCGACCTCACACTCCGGTGCGCTGTGTCGTCGGGTTGTCGAGGACAGATCCGAGCAAGGGAGCCACGACACCATGACCACCCCGTCCGAGCCGGCAGGCGGCGATCCCGCTCCTGGCCTGAGCGAGATCGTGAGCGAGCGGCGTCGACTGGTCAACCTCGCCTACCGGCTGCTGGGTTCCCTGGCCGAAGCGGAGGACGTCGTCCAGGAGACCTACGCCCGCTGGTACGCCATGTCCCGGCAGCAGCAGGCAGCCATCGCGTCCCCCGGCGGCTGGCTGACCAGGGTCGCCGGCCGCATCTGCCTCGACCTGCTCCGCTCGGCGCGCGTCCGGCGCGAGAGCTACGTGGGTACGTGGATCCCCGAACCGCTGCCCGGCCGCACCGAGTGGGGCAACGGGCGGTCCAACGGCGCGCCGGCCGATCCGGCCGACCGCATCACGCTCGACGAATCGGTCAACATGGCGTTCCTCGTCGTGCTCGAGTCGATGACCCCGGCCGAGCGCGTCGCGTTCGTCCTGCACGACGTCTTCCGCTACCCCTTCGCCGAGGTGGCCGACATCGTCGGCCGCACCCCGGCAGCCTGCCGCCAACTGGCCACCTCCGCCCGCCGACGCATCCGGGCCGCGCAAGCCCCCACGCCACCGACTGCCCTTCAGGCCCGCATCGTCCGGGACTTCAAGCGGGCGTGGGAAGCCAAGGACGTCAACGCCCTCATCGGCCTGCTCGACCCCGCCGCCACCGCTGTCGGTGACGGCGGTGGAGTCGTCACAGCCCTGCCCCACCCGATCGAAGGTGCCGAGCAGATCGCACGCTTCCTGACCGGTCGGATCCCTGCCCGTCAGCCGGCGATCCGGGAGTGCACGGTGAACGGCCGGCCCGGTCTGGTGGCACAACTGGACGACGTCATCATGTCGGTGTACGCGTTCGAGGTCGTGGGCGACCGGATCAAGCGCATCTGGGCCGTGCTCAACCCCGACAAGCTCCGGCCGTGGATGACGGGCTGAGCTGGGCGACAGCCGTCGCCCGTCCCCGACGGCACGCGCCTCTACATCGCCCACAACACCGCCGGACCCGGCTGTGTCCTTGATGACATGACGACCATCACCGATATCCCCGCACAGTCAAAAGAACTCCGCAGTACGCGGCGACCACCGATCTGGGAACCCCAGTCATCCTTTCGTGTGACGCACTGCGAAGGGTGACCGCACTCCGGCGGGCTTGCGCCATCGGTGTCGGGCCAAACGGGGCCTTTCGCCTCTCATCGCGCACCGGCGCCCCCGGCAGGATTGCCCGATGCCGCCCTCGAAAGGACCGAACAGCATGTCCGGAACCGGCAAGCACAACGCCGTCAGCGTCGCCCGGTACCTCGACTCCGTGGTCGAAGTGCTCCGCTCCGCGGGGATCGCCGTGGTAGAGGTGGACATCGACCTCGTAGCCGCCGCGCCGGTCCGCGCGCAGCTCGTCACCAGTGCGGGGCGAGTGCTGCGGTGGCGGGAGGACCTGGGCTGGAGCACGGGCGCACGGGTGGCCGAACCTGTGTCACACCCGAGCGAGGTCGCCCGGCTCGCCATCCTGTCGGACGAATGACCCGATGGGTCAGGGCGTCACCACGGACACCCCGGCCCGGCCGGGAGCACGCGCGCCTGTTCTCCGATAAGGCTTGTCGCTGATCGGTCGTGGACGGACAGGCGGCCGGCTCCTGCCCGCTAGGAGATCTTGCGCCGGTAGGTGATCGTGGCGAAGGTGTAGGCCACGGCGAGGAGGCCGACGCACCAGGCGAGGGCGATCCAGATGTCGGTGCCGACCGGCTGCTGGGTGAACAGGGCGCGGATGGCGTTGACGATGGAGGTCACCGGCTGGTGCTCGGCGAAGGCGCGCACCGGGCCGGGCATGGTGCCGGTGGGCACGAACGCCGAGCTGAGGAACGGCAGGAAGATGAGCGGGTAGGAGAACGCGCTCGCGCCGTCCGGCGACTTCGCGGTGAGACCGGGGATGACGGCCAGCCACGTCAGCGCCAGGGTGAACAGGATGAGGATGCCGGCGACCGCGAGCCACGCCGGCAGTCCCGCCGAGGAGCGGAAACCCATGAGGAGTGCGACGAGCACGACGACCACGAGCGAGATCAGGTTGGCGACCAGCGAGGTCACGACGTGCGCCCACAGCACGGCCGACCGCGCGATCGGCATGGACTGGAACCGCTCGAAGATGCCGCCCTTCATGTCCAGGAAGAGCCGGAACGCGGTGTAGGAGATACCCGACGCGACCGTGATGAGCAGGATCCCGGGCAGCAGGTACTGCACGTACGAATCCGACCCCGTGTCGATCGCGCCGCCGAACACGTAGACGAACATCAGCATCATGCCGATCGGCATGATCGCGGTCGTGATGATGGTGTCCATGCTGCGGGTGATGTGACGCAGCGAACGTCCCAGAAGGACGGTGGTGTCACCGAGGAAGTGCTTGCTCATCTTGAATCCTCACTCGTGCGGGCCGGCTTCGCGGCCGTCGCCTGGGTGCTGTCGGCGCCGACGAGCGCGAGGAAGACGTCCTCCAGGGTCGGCTGCTTCTCCACGTACTCGACCTCGGCGGGCGGGAGCAGTCGCTTGAGCTCGGCGAGGGTGCCGTCCACGATGATCCGTCCCTCGTGCAGGATCGCGATCCGGTCGGCGAGTTGTTCGGCTTCGTCCAGGTACTGCGTGGTGAGCAGCACCGTGGTGCCCTGGTCGGCGAGTTCCTTGACGGCCCGCCACACTTCGATGCGCCCCTGGGGGTCGAGCCCGGTGGTCGGCTCGTCCAGGAAGATGATCGGCGGGTTCCCGACGAGGCTCATCGCGATGTCGAGCCGGCGGCGCATTCCGCCGGAGTACGTCGACACCTTGCGCGCGCCCGCGTCGGTCAGCGAGAAGCGGTCGAGCAGGTCGTCCGCGATCCGGCCCGGGTTCTCGAGGTGTCGCAGGCGGGCGACGAGCACGAGGTTCTCCCGTCCGCTCAGGATCTCGTCGACGGCGGCGAACTGTCCGGTGAGGCTGATGGATTCCCGTACTTCCGCGGCCTGCGTGGCGACGTCGAAGCCGTTGACGCCGACGGTCCCCGCGTCGGCTTTGAGCAACGTGGACAGGATCTTCACGGCCGTGGTCTTGCCGGCCCCGTTCGAGCCGAGCAGGGCGAGGATGCTGCCGCGCGCCACGTCGAAGTCCACACCGCGCAGCACCTCCAGCGCCTTGTAGGACTTCTTCAGGCCCCGCACGCGGATGGCGGGTTCGGTGGTCGGTCGGGTCGTCACGACGAGGTCTCCCCGGATTCTTGTTCGGCCTTCTTGATGGCGTTGGTCAGTCGAGCCCGCTCCCGGGTGACCCAGCCGCCCTTCGAGTAGTTCTGCAGGAACGCCTCGACGAACTCCACGGGGTCTTCCCCGACGATCTCGCGGATGGGCGTCGCGTCCGCCGCGGCCCGTTCGAACAGGTCGGCCAGGTCCTCGTACATCGAGGCCGCGCTGTCGCCGTCGGCGGCCCCGAAGAACATGAGGTACCGCTCCAGGGCGTCGACCGCCGTCCGATAGTTCTCGGGAAGCGCCCGTGTGCGGGCCTTGTACGCCCGCCAGCGCCGCTTGTCGCCGATCACCTTCGACGCCAGGTCTGCGATGTTCATGATCACTTACCCCCTTCGCGGAGCTTGTCCAGTCGTTCCGTGAGGAAGCTCCAGGTCCTCCAGAACTCTTCGAGGTGATCGCGTCCCCGGGCGTTGAGGGAGTACACCTTGCGGGGCGGCCCCTTCTCCGACGGAACCTTCGCCACGTCGACCAGGCCGCGCTGCTCGACCCTGATGAGCAGGGCGTAGACGGTGCCCTCGGCGATGTCGGAGAAACCCTGCTCGCGCAGCCACGCGGTGATCTCGTAGCCGTACGCGGACCGACCGGACAGGATCGCCAGGACGATCCCCTCCAGCACGCCTTTGAGCATTTCCGTCACCTGCTTGCCCATGCAGACCACCACCTTCGAGCTACTCACTGTTGCTGAGTACCGGTACCTAGTAAAGCTGAGTAGCGGCGGACGCGCAAGCCTCGCGAGCCGCGGGACCTGATCACCGCGACCAGGATCAGCCGACGTCCTGACGCCGCGCAGTCATCGCCCTGACACCGCCCCTGACACGGCCGGGACGCGGCGACCTGCGCCCAGCGTCAGTCGTAGCTCCGGACAACAGCCCTGATGAAGATGAGCGTGCCTACGGCAACCGATCCGGCGAAACCGCCGACCACCCACGCGCGGATCGCGTCGGGCACCAGGATCAGCACTCCCCCAAGGGCTACGAGCACCAACGAGAGGACGAGGCCGAGGGTCAACAAGAGCCGGTTCGCCCGTCTGGTCCGCTCATCGCTCGCCAGCACGTAGTGCACGAGGTAGACGAGGGGCGTGTTGTTGGTTCTGCGCACGTGCGTCAACTTCCCCATGTTGACGACGATGTCCTGCCTGTCGTGATTGGTACGCGGCGCGGTGTCGCCCAGTGGTTCGGCCGTGGAGGCTCTCACCTCTCTCGTGAAGTCCACGTCTTCCGAGTTTTCTTGTGCGGCCACCCCGCCGGGAACATGCCGCCGCTTCAGGTCACTGAGTCGGTCCATGACGATGTCCGCGTGCATCGGCGAGAGGTTGCACGCCCTCAGGAACGCGATCACCTGGTCAGGTTTGTTCGGCAACGCCGAGCGCTTGGCGTCGACGAGTGCGTAGGCTTGACTGCGCGGGATACCCGCCTTCACCGCGATCTGCCCACAGCTCAGCCCGGCTTCCCGTCGGATGCGGTCGAGCATGGAGCGGAACTCCGTCGCGGATTCGGCCCTCAGCATGGATTGCTGTACGGCCAGGTACTTCCCAGTGGTCACTACCGCGGCCCTGCCGGCTCACCCACGATTACAGACGTCGTCAGCTCAGGTGCGGCGGTTGCCGGAGTCCCGCTGAGCGCGGTCAACAACGTGACCGCGCGGCGCACGCCGCTCGGCGCGGAGAGCACCACGGCGAACAAACCGAGGGTCGCCGCCGAGGTCGCGACCGCCACCGGAACCGAGTAGTGCTCGTAGTGCGACAGGTACCAGGCAGCGGCGAACGCCAGGCAGAGCACCGGGACGTCAGCCCAGGCGAACCGGCCGCACGGTCGGTCGCGATCGTGGGGGGTGTACACGCGTAGCCCTTTCACGTAGACCAACCAGGCCTCCCACGACGAGGCGAGAGCACTGGAGGCTTCATTCGGTAGCGGTTGAGCTTTCGACCGGGATGCCACCTAGCGGCTGGAGACCGCCGACCATGACCTCTATCGGGTGACGAGCCGGATTCGACCACAACGGGCATGTGCTGACCAGAGGCGGGATCACGACATGTGTCCATCGGGACAGCAGGGTGTCCACGCGAGCGAAAGCCCCGGACGGCGACGCGCCGTCCGGGGCTTCGTGTTGCTGACGGAACCCGTCTCCAGCGGGAACCGCCGAAACCCCGCGCTCAACCGCTACCAACGGAAGGGCCAGGGTGCGCGATCGAGGTGAATCGACCCCCGCAGGAAGCCATCATAGGATCAACGCATGTGGCCCACCTCACACATAGATGGATGGGCGGAAAACATCTGCTGAGCTGCGCTATTCCACGTCAATAAGACGCAAGAGGTGTCTATGGACATGCCCTGACACCCACATGGACATCAACCCGCCGACCCGGACTGAAAGGTCGTCTTCAGAGGCCCGACAGGAGTGGGCGGATCGTTCGCACCGGAGACGCACGGTGGCCGCGCGAAGTCCTGCCCCGTTGGCCTGCCTAGCGCACCTCGGACTGGAGGCTTCCGAAGGCTCCGTGTCCGGACCGACGTCCCACCGACATCCAGGGAGCCGATCCGCAACGTGGCCCACTCGACCACTGACCACGCACACTCGGTCCGAACGGGTCACCCCACAACGGCGGGCGCATCGCGGTAGCCCAGGTGGGAAAGCGAGCTGCCTACGCATCCGAGCCGTTACCGTGGCCGTGTTGAGCTGCGGAAGCCGCTGAACACGGCGCTCGAACGGGTGAATTTCCTCCTACGACACACCCGGTGTACCGGCAGGGCCGCAAAGACTTCCGGTGACACGGGGATGACACCCCGGAGGCCCGCTGTCCGCATTATTGCGATTTATTCGAGTCTTGTTCAGGGCTGACGTGCACGAACACGAGTTCGGTCACGCCACCCGGTCGTGCACGCGCGTATGCACGCGCACCCGGACCGACGAGTTGATCTTGACGTAGCCAAATTGACCACTTGCAGTGTTGTGGTCGGTTGCTCCACGCTGCAGCTATGGGTGTTACGCCAGTGCCTTACGGCGAGTGGGTCGAGCGGTCGGAGACCGGCGATTCGCCCGAGTGGATGCGGGGGATGCGGGCGTACGTGCCGCATCCCCTGCCGTCCGATTTTATTCTGCCCACCGAGACCCACCGCGTGCAGGCGATGGCTGAGCACACCCTGGGCGAACTGAACGAAAGAACTCGCGGCCTTCCCGATCACGCGATGTTCGAGTTGTCCACGCGGTTGCGGGAGGTGCAGAGCGCGGCGGAGATGGCCGGCACGAGCGCGGACTTCTCCGAGGCTTGGATGACCAGCCTGTTGTTGACGCGCGCGGCCGAAGGGGTCGGCGAGCCCGAGGAGGTGTTGTTGGAACGCGCTCCGATGGGTCGGTTGTTGCAGGCCGTCGAGCACGGCGCAGCCCGATTGGCGCAGGGAGGACCCTTCGACGCCGAGCTGATCCGCCAGGTCGGCGAGAAGCTGACCGGCGGCGATCCCGACATGGCCGAGTCCGGGCTGCGCACCGGTCAGAGTTGGCTGGCCAGCCGCAAGGGCGGGCAGCCGCGCATCCTGACCGTCCCACCGGGCGCGCGGCTGCACAGCGCCCTCGCGCAGTGGTCGGCCTGGATCGACGCTCCGCATTCCCTGCCTCGGGTCGGCAAGATCTCGCTGGGGCACCTGCACTTGGTGCTGTTGGACCCCTATCCGGGTGCCGGGCCCTACCTGACCAGCATCTACGACGCCTCGGCGATGGTCCGCACGGGATTGCTGCGTGATCACGTACTGGCGCTGTCGACCTGGTTGGACGAGCACGAGCAGGAGTACCACGCACGCATCCGTGCGGTGGTCGACGGCGGCCCGATCGAGGACTGGATCTTATTCTTCGCGGGAGCGGTGCGCGCCCAGGCCTCGGCGCAGTTGTTGTTGATCGACCAGCTCAACGCGCTGCGTCAGAGCTTGCTGGAACAAGCGAAAGGCTCGCCCACGGTGCAGCGGGTGGTGAGCGGGTTGATCACCGCTCCGGTCACGAGCAACCGCGCGCTGGAGACGATCTACGGCATGGCCAACCGCACCGCGACCCAGGTCACCCGCCACTTGGTGCAGGTCGGGATCCTGGAGATCGTCGACGGCAAGTCGTACAACAAGGTGTTCGTGTGCCAGCCGGTGCTGGACCTGTACGCGCTGCAGGTTCCCGCGGCCCCGTCGTCCGACAGGCACGCCTTCTTCCCTCCCGCGAACTGATCCCATCTCCCGAAAGCAGCAAGCTCACCATGTCCCCACGTGCGTGCCCGAATCCCCACTGCCGCCAGCCGCACCGCGGCCGGCACCGCCGCCTCAAGACGCCGCACCAGCCAGGACGCCGCGTGGCGCCGGCGGTGCTCAAGCCGCTGATCACTCTGATCCAGATCGCTCTGGCACTGGCGAGTTTATGGCGCGACTAGCCGATTCCACGCCCAGGCAGAGGCGCGTGCTCGGGATGGGCCAGCAGCGAACGGATGCGTTGGGCGGCCTGGTCATCGTGATCGACCAGCAGCCGTAACGCACCGCTGAACTGCCTTTTGGCCGTGCCCACGGCACCCAGGCGCCAGAAGGCCCGCCCGAGGGTCTCCAACAGTGAGGCGAGGTCGGAGGGTGGGACGTCGGACAGGTCGTCGACTGCGCGCGCCGCGTCACGCAACTGCTCGGTGGCGTTGCGGGGTCGTCCGACGACGATGAGGGCGACGCCGCGGGCGACCTGGGTGCGCACCAGGCCGAATCGGTCGTCGATGCCCTGGTACAACGACCGCAGGCGCTGGTAGCAATCCAGCTCGCGGTTACCGCGTCGGTCCGCGCGGTAGATCTCCGCCCGCCGCCACAAGGTGTCGATCATGCCCGCGGTGTCACCGAGTTCCTTCCACACCGTCCACTCGCGAACCCCGTGGGCATTGGCGGTGACGAAATCCCCCGAGGCGGCGAACCAGCGAGCGCTCAACCGCAACAGTCCCGCCAAGCGGCGGGGTTGCCGGTCGTCGATCGCGGCGCGCGTGCCCGCGTCGGCCAGGCCCTCCGCCCACTGCCGTGACACGTCGGTCGGTGTGCAAGTCCACAGGTGTGCCGCCAGGACCGTGGCCAGCAACCTCAGCCTGGCACGACCGGCGGCGCGCACGGCGGACAACGACAGCGTCAGGTGTCTGCGTATCCACGAGGTGGCCTGGGGCGGGTCGGCGAAACCGATCGGCGGCACAGCGGTCGCGGCGACGGTGTACTCGAACCCCTCCACCGTCCGGTCCAGCAGGGCGCAGACGGAGTCGAGGGTGACGAGGAGGTCCTCGCCGACACGACGTGTCACCAGCTCGGCGGACTCGTCCCAGGGCAGCGGCAGCGGAGGTGGCTCTGGGTGCCATGCGAACTCACCTCCGGCAATTCGCACCAGACCCGAGGCTGTCTCATTTCGTTGGGCCGCGAATTGATCGAACAGGTCGAGATCGAGAGCGGCACCGGCGGCCAAGGGGCGGGCCGGCAAGGAGTGCAGGTCCAGAACTTGGAAACAGCGGAGCAGCTCGACGTCGTCCGGAGGCCTGTTCCACACCCGATTCACCAGCGACAACTCCTCTATCGGCCCGGCTTCTCCCCTTCGTGAGCACACCCCTTCGCCTCTTCGCGCGATCGTTCCCCCTCGATCATGCAGGCTCTCGTGGACGAGCGGAGCCCTCGTCGCCCATTCAACGCAGTCCGGGCCGGATTCGGATGAGCCCCCCACGTCCGAAACAAGGCCCGCAAGTTCTTGCACACGTGATCAACGAAAGTCAACTGTTCGAGTGACACATCACGGGTAGTCCCCGGGCGCGGACAGTGCGGCACGATCCCCTCCTCATACCTGCCCCCACACCCGACCAGCGGCCATGATTACCAGGTCAACCCCGGTCGATGGCACTGCGCACATTCAATGCTCCATCACCCGCGTCCTCTATCGACGATGTCGTCGCAAACGTTTCCCGGACGCCCCGGGCGGAACCCGACTCAGGCCTGCGGCCCTGCCGTACCAGCGCTCCGATCGATGTTCGTCATGGGTCCTGGATACACGTCGATCTTTGCCGCCGGCCCAAACCGTCCACAATGGACCATCGGACAGTCGCAAGTCGGAGTGATCGCGGCTCGATCGGAGGTACTGCGGCGCTACACCGGCTGCGACTTACGCCGGCGCCGAAGATGAACCGGGCAGCGTATTGATCTCGTCCCCGAACACCGCCGTGCCCACCGGACATGAAGCGACACCCCGGCTTGTCGGCGAACTGATCACCAAAGCCGGTATCGACGTTCCTCGACAATAGCGCTCCGTGCGTCAAGCAGGATGCCGCTGGGCGATTGTCAGCGCGTCGCCAACGCGTGCACCCTCGCGATGCCCGCCTCGGTGCCCGGTTCAGGACGCGTGATGCGGCCTGCTCTCCCAGAGTCGGTGTGGTGACCTGGCGACTCCCCCAATGGGTCAGCGGCAGGCCACCCAGGTGTCGCCCTGCTTGACCAGCTTGATCGTGCGGTCCGGACCGAGCAGGGAGACCGGGATCGGGGCCTCCATCGCGTCGAGGCCCGAATGGGCCTCGGGCGACAAGTCGTCGGGCAACCCCTCCACCTCGACGTCGAGCAGACCGGTCGCCGCCGTGTCGGTCCGGTCCCGGACCTCCTTGGCGGTGAACCGGTAGCGGATGTCGGCCAGGCGGGGATCGAACTGCGCGGCCTCGGCCTGCTTCGCGGCGAAGGTCCGGGCTTCGCTCCAGCGCTCGGGGCAGACGAGCTTGCGCACCGCCTCGTCGTCCCGCGCGTCGGCAGCTTCGACAAGGGCCTTCAGAGCCGCCTCCGGCCCGCCCTCCGGCGTGTTCCCCGGTGTGTTCTCCGGTGCGTTCTCCGGGGTTCCTCCACAGGCGGAGAGCAGGAGCACGACGACAGCGGCGAGTGGTGCGCGGGGAGTCATCTGCCCGATGGTAGCGACGATCCGCACAACCACAGGTGGAAGATTCCGATCGCCTCCCACCTCCGGTTCTGGTAGGCGGAATCGTTCACCGCCAATGGAAGCAACGCCGCGCCGCGGCCGGGAACGCGTCACCGGTCGATGCCGGGCTCGCATGATCGCGCACGCGTCGTCCGCTCGACGAAAGCCAGTCCGTCGTACTCCTCGGCGAGCGTCACCGAACCGGTGACCTTCTTCATCATGGGCCAGAACCCGACAATCGCGCCGTAGGAACGCGTCGGTGCGGGCGTGGTCAGCCAGGCCATGACCGGTTCGCTGGACCGCGCCGCGCGGAAGTCGATCAGGTAGTCACCGATCCCCGGCCGTGCGAGCAGTGCTTCCGCGCTCCGCGGCACGGCGGGCTCCACGGTGAACTCGGCGAGGCCGGTATTCCCGGCGACCTCGGCCCGTGAGGCCTGGAACGACCCTTGGTTGAAGGTCAGCCCCAGTGCGTAGTAAGCGCTGCCGTACACGTCACTGAGGTGCGCCCCCATACTCGCGACGCCCCGGCTCACCGTGCTCCGCGCCACGTGACCGTTGTGCGCCCACACGACCACCCGTTCGCCGTCGCCTGTCAGCTCCCGCACGGCGTCGGCCAGGTACCGGTCCCGTACGGCGCACCCTTTCGCGCTCAGCAACGGATACGCCGCGATGTCCGCCGCGTTCGCCAGTTCCGTGGCACTCTCGACGACTTCGGACCAGTCTCGCACCGAGCTCGCCGCGACGAGTTCGGCACGGTCGGCCCGCAGGAACTCGACGGTGTCCCGGAGAACCCGGCTCGCGGTGTGGGCGCTCTCCGAACCGGCCACGGCCTTCCGCCGGAACACGCGGCGCACCGCCCCGGCGACGGACTCCCTGACGAGGCCACCGATGCTGGTCGAGGTGCCGCTCGTGGTCAACGTCCGGATCGCTGCGCGGAAAGGCCCCGTGCGTTGCGGGGCGACGGTGTCCAGGTACTTCGCGACCAGCTGTACCGCGACCGGGTCGATCCCCGAATCGATGCCGTGGAACCGCACCCGCCGGTCGGCGGGCACCGAGGCGTTGTACTCCCTGAGCCACTCGATCAGGGCGAGCACTTCGTAGGTGTCCCACGTCCAGTAACCCAGACCGGTCAACGCCGCCGAAGCGGTGCCCTCGCCGGACGCGATGTAGTCGTCGACGGCCCGGCAGGCGGACCTGCCCGCCTCGAAGGCCACCACCGTGAAGCCCAGTTCGCGCACCAGGAACCGGATCAGCCGGTGCTTGAGGGTGAAGAACTCCTTGCTGCCGTGCGTCGCCTCGCCCAGTCCGACGACCTGTACGCCCGCCAGCACCGTGGCGAATGGTGTCAGGTCCTCGGAACCACCCTCGGGCTCGAGGGTCCGGAGCACGATCGCGGACTCGGTGAGCCAGGACGAGACCGCGTCACGATCCACCCGGAGTTTCGCCATCGGCTCCCCTACGCCGTGCTCAATCCTGCAAGGACGCACAGTCGTCGACATCATACTGGTATCCCGCCGCCTGGAGCTGGAAAAGGTTGGCGTACATGCCGTTCCTCGCCATCAGCTCGGGGTGGCTGCCCTCCTCCAGCACCTTGCCGCGGTCGATCACCACGATGTGGTCGGCCACCCGGACCGTCGAGAACCGGTGTGCGATGAGCAGCGTGGTCGCGCGTCCGGCGATCTCCTTCAGCCTGCCGAAGACCTCCGCCTCCGTGGCCGCGTCGATGGACGCGGTCGGCTCGTCCAGCACCATGACCGGCGCGTCACGCAGGAACGCCCGGCTGAGCGCCACCTTCTGCCACTGCCCTCCGGACAGTTGACGCCCCTCCTCGAACCAGCGACCGAGCTGGGTGTCCAGTCCCTTCGGCAGTTGTTCGAGGAACGGCAAGGCGCCCGCCTGGCGCGCCGCCTCGGTGACCTTCGCCCGGTCGTCGCGCGCCGCGAGGTTGCCGAACCCGATGTTGTCCAGCGCGGACGCCTCGTACTGGATGAAGTCCTGGAAGATGACTCCGATGTTCTTCCGGAGGTCCTCGACGTCGTACTGCTCCACCGGGACGTCGTCGATCAGGATGCTGCCGCCGCCGCAGTCGTAGAACCGTGCGATCAGCTTCACGATTGTGGTCTTGCCGGCCCCGTTCGGACCAACCAATGCGACGCATTGTCCCGCCGGGAGGAACAGGTTCACCCGGTCGAGGACGACGTTGTCCGTTCCGGGGTAGGTGAACGACACCTCGCGGAACTCGATGCCCTTGCGCAAGGTCTTCGGGAACGGGCGCTTCCCGTCGGTGCCCGGTCCGCGCGCCGGCTTCTCCAGGAAGGAGAAGAGGTTGCCGAGGAACAGGTTGTGCTCGTACAGCTGGGCCACACTGCCGACGAGCGTCTGGATCGTGGTCTGCACCAGCGTCACGGCCATCACGTAGCCGGCGAACTGGCCGATCGTGCCACTGGACACCGTGACGTGCACCGCGAAGAGGATGGCGACGGCCGCGGTGGCGACGCTCAGCATGCCGAGTGCGGCAGTGGCGGCCGCCTGTCTGCCTTCCCACTTGCGGTCGATCAGGTAGAAGCGCTCCACCAGGTCGCGGAACTGGCCGACGAACAGGTGCCCGAGCGAGAACAGCCTCGTCTCCTTGTAGTTGCGGTCGGTCGTGACGAGGTACTGCAGGTAGTTCACCCGCCTGCGGTCCGTGGACCGGTCGTATTCGAGCTTCCAGATGATCCGGCTGAAGAAGATGTTGGCCGCCAGCGAAGGCAGCGGCGCCACCATGACCAGCAGGGCGATCCGGACGTCCCAGGAGATCAGGACGACGCTGACCGCGCTGAGCGACACCGCGCTGGACACCGTCGAGATCAGGTTGGTGAAGATCTGGTACGGGCGGTGCATGGACTCCCGGTTGGCGCGTTGCAGCTTGTCGTAGGTTCCGGCGTCCTCGAAGTCCTGGAGCGGCAGCTGGACCGACTTCTCCATGATCCGCAGCTGGATGCTGTTCGCCATCCGGTACCGCAGCAGCGTTTCCAGGTAGCCACGGGCGGCGGTCAGCAGTTGCGCGATCGCGGTGACCACCGCGATCGCCCCCGCCGCGAGCAGGGCCTGGTTCAGCGCCTGTGCCGAATCACGCCGGCTCACGGCATCGGCGACCGACTGCACGGCGTGCGTGGTCAGCGACACGTTGAGCGCGGGAACCAGCGCGACCACCAGCGTCGTCGCCAACACTCCGGACATCTGCGGCGGACTGACCCGCCACAGCAGTACCAGGGCACGCAGCCAGTGGTTCTGTTGCCGTGGCGCGTCTTCAGCGCTGTTCGCCGTCATCGTGCTCCCCCCAGCCCGGCCGACGGCGAATGGACCTGCGCGCCAGCGACCACAGTTCGTGGCAGAGCACCTCGCGCTCCCGCGCGATCCCCAGCAGGCGGTTGACCTGCATGTGCACCAGGCTGCCGAGGATCGTGTCCTCGCTGCCCGCCAGCAGGCCCTGTGCCGCCAGGCTCCGTGCCCGCTCACCGGCCGCCGCCACGGTCTCCCGTTGCCCGGCGAAGACTCGGCGGAGCTCGTCTTGGCAGCTCCGCGCGACCGGGTCCGGGTGCTCGTCCCATGGTTCGAGCAGATCGCACAGCGTCGACTGCACGGTCCGGAAGTGGGCACGGGTCTTCCCGGATACGTCGAGTTCGGCCCCCGGCCGGATCTCGTGCACCGGATCGCGTCCCCACGCCCGGCACAGTTCGTGCATCGCGAGCACGCACACGACTTCGGGTTCCAGACTCGCCTTGTGCCGGCGCAGGACGTCCAGCAGACCGATCGAGACCTCGCTGGAACGTTCGAACACGGACTCGGCCGTGTCGATCATCTCTCGGCCTCCGTAGCGCTCGATCTCCCGCTGGTAGCTGGTGAAAGCGAAATCGGCGGCCTGTCCGGCCTCGACCAGGCCGCGGGCCCACTCGGCGGTTCTCGCCAGCACGGCGAGCGAGTCGTGGTCCTGCCGTACGCGCAGCCTTATCCGCAGGTGCGGCTCCGGATCGCCGTAGCGGAGGTAGAACCACCGGTCCAACGAACCTTCCGCGCGCAGGGCCGCGATCAGCGAAGCCGCCGCGCCGGTCACGATGTCGTCCTGCTGCACGGTGGCGGCGTACAACTTGAGGTACACCCACTCGGATCCGATGTGCTTGCGCCGATCAGGCGTCACCGTCGCGGTGCCGCCCGGCAGCAGTCCCGGCGCGTCGCCTCCCCTCACGACCGGTGCCGCGCCGATGGCCGGCCGGCGGACGTCCGCGGCGCGCTTCGCCAGCAGCGGCACGACGACCTCGCATTGGTAGTGCTTGCCCTCGGTGTCGGTCAACCAGGCGTCCGAGAAGCCGGGGAGCATTTCGTGGAGCAGCACCCCGCTGCGGCGGTCGCTCCGCATCGCACGCCGGACCTCGTACCGGAGCTCGTCGACCGCGAGCGGGTGTTCGAGGTCGAGCAGCAGGCGGTTGTCCATCCACACCAGGTAGACATAGCGGGGCACGTTCCACTCGCGCCGCCATTGACGCACCATCCCGAAGAACTCGTTGTCGTCAGGCAGGTCGGCGTCCTTCGCCAAGCCGGGCAGCGAACTCGCGCCGAGCCGCCACTGCGCCGGGTGCAGCACGACGCGGCCCCTGGTCACCCTGGGCAGGTACGGCGCGGCGCCGACGACTCCCCAGTCGAAACTGGGCAGCAGCGCGAAGAGGTCCTGGGACAGTTCCAGCAGCAGACGGCAGACGTTCGGCGCCCCGATGTGCCCGAGCATGTGGCTCTGGGTGATGTACAGCTCCTTGCCCAGCCGTCGTGAACGCAGGTAGAAGCGGTCCACAGTCGCCCCGACGTGGATGTCGCCGAGCGGAATCCGCTGCTCTTCCGGTACCGAGGGCGCGGTGTTGACACATACTTCATGACGGCGCAGGGGCGGGTGCACGGTCACGTTGCCGCTGCGGCCGAACGGGGTGAGGTAGCTGAGTTCGGCGAACACCACGTCGGGTAGCAGCCGCTCCTCGGCGCGGGTGAACTCCACGAGCTTCGCGAGCGACTCCGGGCCGAACAGGTCGAAGAACCTGCCGAACGTGCGTCCGCCGTCGGTCGTCGACCCGGAGCACAGGACCATGCGCCAGTCGCCGCGATCCAGCGCGGCCCGCGACTCCGCGGCCAGCTGCATGTACAGGTCGAGCGAAGGCCGTGCGGCGACGTGGCCTCCCGGCGAGTCGTGCGCCGTGAGCGTGGCGAGCCTTTCGTCGGTGAGTTCCACCGCGTCGTCGCCTCGGTAGAGGGCCCGCGAGGCGAACGCGGACAACACCATGTCCCGGTGCGAGTGGTCCTCCTCCGGGATGACGGGCAACGGGTAGGACCGCGCCGGCGACAGGTAGGTCGCCGGCGCGTCCAGACCGGCCTCGGGGCTGAGCAGCTCCAGCACCGGTACCTCGGCCCCGATGCCGTACCGTTCAAGGAAAGCGTTGTGGTACTCCACGATGTGCTGAGGCCGCCCGGGGGAGGCCCCGAGCCTGGTCAGCGTCCGCACCGCGTCCTCGGCGGTCCGTGCGACGTCCTCGGACAACCTGCGGTCCACCATCGCCAGTCCGGTGTCCAGCTGGTAGGTGTCGCCGTCGTAGCCCGGTGTCAGCGCACGTTGCTGCCGCGAGAGTTCGTCCAGACCGACGCCGCCATCGCAACCACGCCCTTCGTCGACCGTGGTGGTCAGCGTGCGCAGCCGCCGCAGCTCGTCCTGCACCGCCGCGCAGCCCGGCAGGCCGTCCAGTTTCTCGACGAGGTCCAGCTCCGGCAGCGAAACCGTCAAGGACGGCCGGAGATCGCTGGTCACCACGTGCACGTCCCAGAGCTGGCCGAGCATCGTGCGCACCTGTTCCTCGGTCGCACCGGGCATCTCGTCCCGCACGGCGGCGACGACGTCGGCGTAGCCGGTACCGGGCAGCTGGGCCGCGCGCAGCGCGACGCGCACCGGTTCGGTGACCCGGAACGCGATCGAGCGGTTGTCGGACTGCCCGTGCACGTCGGCGAACGGCAGCACCGCCCGGTTGCCGACCTGGTACAGCAACGGGTTGACGGCGACGCGGAGTTCGTCCCGGCGCGCTCCGTCCTCCTCGATCGCCTTGATCAGGGCGAGCAACCAGGCCAGATCGGCTCGTGTCCGCGTCTCGGCGACCGGGTCGGTGGCCAGCGTGGCCGCGGTCGTCGCGGCGAACTCACCCATCCCCACCGCGGCGAAGAGCCCGTACGGCGTCGGTCTGGTGGCCATCCGGGTGAGGTAGCGGAGCAGGGAGGCGTATACCCGGCCGGGCTTCCTGGCGTTTCCCGACTCCAGTTTGGCCAGGCCCGTCACCAGGCTCGGGCTGGCGACCCGGAGTGCCTGTGCCACCCGCGGCCGGGCCGCGATCTCACGCAACCGCTTCCTGCCCTCGTCACGCAGTCGGTCGAGATCCGCGTCGTCATGTTCCCGCGCCGGCTGGTCCGCGCCCGCCGTCGACATCATGTCCAGGTACTCCCCCGAGGGCAGTGTCGGTACGCGAAGCAGGTAGAACCCGGCGGCGCGGTAGCCGGCCCGCTCGTCCGCCAAAGACTCGTCCCGTGACGGTTCGCTCATGATCTGTGCGTTCCCTCTCTGCGATGTGGGTCAGCTGATGAGCAGGGCGCGTTCCCATCCCGAGCCGATCGGCGCGGTCGCGGACCACAACGCGAGCGCGACACCCGCCGATCCGCTCAGCAGTGCCGGGCTGTCGAGGAGGACGCCCGGCTGTTCGAGTTCCTGCACACCGAGCGGCAAAGCGGGGTCGCAGTGTGCGAGCACCTGTTCGAGCAGCAGTCCCAGCGCGTCCCGCGCGAGCGCGCTCCCGGTCTGCCTGGCGAACAACGCGCAGATGGCCAGCACTCCGGCGCCGCCGTGGCACAGGGTGGCGGAAGGGAACCGGCTGTTCGCGTCCAACCGGCGGAGGAAGCCCTCGAAGGCGTCGACCGCGGCCGCGCGCAGGCCGTCGTCACCGAGAGCGGCGCCGGCCTTGAGCAGGGCGCAGGTGACGCCGGGAGTGCCGTAGCACCAGGTCCAGGCGGCCGGGGGGCGCCGGGCCGGGTCTTCCTCGCCGTCTTCGGTCAGCCCGACCCCGGTCGGCCAGTGCGGACCGTCGGGCTCCGCGAGCGCGAATTCGACGACGTACTCGGCGATGTGCCGGATCGTCTCCGGCAGCCGCTCGTGCCGGAAGCCTGCCAGCGCCGCACACGACAGCGCCGCCAGGGGGCCGGGGATCCCGTGCGAGAGGCCGAGATTGACGTACCCGTGGGGGAAGTCCTCGTGGTATTCGTCGAGCGGCGGGTAGTTGGCCGGTGGGATGAACCACGGCTCTCGCCCGGTCGTGCTCGTCGGCGTGCACAGCCAGACGAGGTCGTCCACCAGGCTGCCCACCGCCTGCTCCACCAGCGGATCCGAGCGCCAGTCCGTGCAGAGCTGGGCGAGGATGCCGGCTTTGCCGTTGATCAGGTCGTAGTCGGCGTCCGTGACTCCGTTGTCGCCGCGCGGGCTCGGCGTCGCCAGCACCTGCGTCGCCAGCTGAACGGACAGCTTGTGCAGCGTCGGCCGGTAACGAGGGTCGTCCACGGCGCATTCGGAAAAGGCGAACGCCAGCCCCGCGGTGCCCGAGGCCATGCTGCACTGTGCCAGCGGAACTTCATGGGTGTGGCGCGCGGCGGCGGCGAGCTGTTCGTAGGCGAGAGCGCGCCAGTAGTCGGCTTCGGCGGGCAGTGCGCGAGCCGCGTTCTGGAAGGCGACCGCGGTCCCGGCGGGCCCCACGAACAGCGAGGCACCGCCCCACTCGAACGGGTACTTGGCGTCGCGGTCGCAACGGGCCACGGCCTCGGCGACCAGCCCGGGGTCGGCCAGTCTCCGCACGAGCAGCTCCGCGCACCCGCGAGCACGATCGGTCAGCGAGAGATCGTCCACCATCGTTTCGGACGAGGGCACAGCGGGCACCGATTCACTCCCTGTGTCGTACGGCGAGATGGAACGCGGTGTGCGGCCCTCCGGACCGCACACCGCGAGCTCGATCGATCAGGCGCAGGCGATCGGGCACTGCGTGATGCAGCTGACCCGCGAACAGCACGCGGTACGACCGGTGCAGATCCTCGTGCACGGAATGCTGCACGGGATCGTCGGGAAGGCCAGGTCCGCGCCATCGCCGGGATTCGCGACCTGGATTTCAAGATCGAACGGGTTCTCCGAGTTCATCGCACTTTCCTCTCGACAGTGCCCCACCGCCCAATGGGCGCAGGAACTGGAATAGGCGATCGTCCCCGCCACCGGACGGGCGGAAGCCGATCGAAGCCGCGAATCAAGCGCTTCGCACCACGCCGGTCGATCGTCGCACCGGGAAGAACGGCCGGACATCGTCGATCGCGACGGTTTTTTGGGTCGATCGATCGGGTGATCAAGTTGACGCCGCTTGCACACCGCGTTTCTTTACCATTCAAGGGTGGTGGGCTCCGTCACCCTGTGATAATCTGCGGCGCTCCGGGGAAGCAGCCGTTTTACGGGGGAGCTGCATGAATAAAGTCGATGCCGCCGCGCCGCAAATCTGGTCGGCAGCGCTGCACAAAGTCGATCTACTCACCCGCCGGGAAACCGACGTGTTCGCCCTGCTCAGCGAAGGCATGAGCAATAGGGAGTTGGCAGACCGGTTGTACATCTCGGAGCGAACCGTCCGAGGTCATCTGATCCAGATCATCACCAAACTGGAGCTCGACTCGCGCCTACGAGCCTGCATCGCGTCCTACGTCTGGCACACCCGGCGCGATGACGGTCGGGACAAGCACGAGACACGACGTTCGTCGTAGTAGCACCTCAACGGTGCACAAGGAGTCCTCTCCAACCTGCCGGCGCGGGCTGCGGTTCTGATGGAGACGTGGCGGAGCTCCTGGTAGATGACTTCTCGACCGAGAGCAAGGGCATCTCCAGGAGCTTCGTGCGCTCGTCCACCTCCTGGCCGACCTCGCCCCGGCGCCGGCCGACGCGGCGCGAGTCGCCTCGCGCAAGGCCTGCCTCATCCTCGACGGCACCCTGCTCCGTAGCGCCGCGACCTTGTCGCAGGGCCCTTTCGGTTCAGTAGCAGGACATCGTGCGAGACTGCTGCGCAGTGAACGCCACCGAAGAGCCGCACACCACGAGAGACATGTCGATGGTTCCCGAGGATCTCGCCATTTGGCGCCGCAGGCAGGCTGCGGGCAAGCCGAACCCCTGGTCGGAATCCCTGCGCCTGCTCGCCGACGACGAGCGGCCGGCGGCGCTCGACACCGGCTACTTGACCGCCGAGGACCTCGCGAATCCCGACATCGCCGCCAACGTCCGGGCGATCGGGGAAACGGCCGCGCTGATCACGTGGGTCGCCGAAGACGAGGACGAGGGCCGGGCGTTCGGCTACTGGCGGGGTCCGGACGACCTTCCGCTCGCCGCGGCACCCGTCGTCAGCCTCGACAACGAGGGCCAGTTCCAACTCCTCCGGGGCGCCAACCTCAGCGAAGCCCTGAGCGACGAGTACGGCCAGTGGACCGACGACGGCTATCCCGGCCTGGTTGCGCAGTGCCGTTCCCGGGGCGTGACGATCAGCGCCGACGACCCCGCCGAGCTCCCGGAGCCGACGGTGTCACCGACCCCGGCGGAGCACCACGTCGCTCGCTACCGCGAGTTGCTCGCGGGCAGTGGAAGCGGGGCTCAGCCGGCTGGCTGACGGGTTCGGGCCAAGCGGTTGGGCCGAACCGGTCAACTTGGGAGCGAATCGGCACGGAGCGTCGTCCAAGGCGCAGTAGCTTGGCTCGATCCGTACGTCACCGGAGGGGGAGCCGATGACCGATCCGCTGGCCGACGTGCAGCGCCTGGTGGACGACTGGGAGCGCGACGCGGAGGAGAAGGCCGCCCGGTACGAGTCGATGCGGCAGGAGGTCGAGCGGATCTCCATCACCGCGTCCGCCGCTGGTGGCGCGGTGAGCGTGACCGTCGGCCCGAACGGCATCCCCAGTGCGGTGACCATGACCGACGGGGTGAGCCGGTTGCGCCCGGAGCAGATCGCCGCGGCCGTGATGGAGGCGATGGGCAAGGCGCAGGCCGGCTATCCGGCCGAGCTGGCGCGGATCGTCGGGGAGACGGTGGGCCAGACCCCGACGGGGCAGCACATCGTGGCCGTGGCCGAGCGGAACTTCCCCCAGCCGGAGCCGGACGCCCGGCCCCCGGCCCCGCCCCGCCGGCCCGATGACGACGGCGACTTCACCGACGAGAACTACCTGAGGTGACGCGATGACGGGGTATGAGGCCGTTACCGGGGAGATCGGGGCGTTGGCCGGGCGAGTGGAGGGTCTGGCCGACCGGTTGCGCACGGCGGCGGACGCGGCGCGGACGGTGGCGATGAACGACTCCGCCTACGGCGTGGTGTGCCGGCCGTTCGCGATGCTGCTCCAGCCGTTCGAGGACATGGGCGTGGAGGCGTTGGTCAAGGCGGCGGAGACGGTGTCGGACAACGCGGCGAAGCTGCGCGAGACCTCCCGCGCCTACGACGCCCAGGAGTCGGGTGAGTCGGCGCGCTTCGACGGGATGAACACGTGAACAACCCCCTGGTCGCGACGGCGAAGAGCGACACGACGGCGGTCACCGGCATCGGCATCGCCGAGTCGGCCGACGACCTGGCGCAGGGGATCTCCGACGGCAGTTGGGTCGCGGCCGGCCTCGGCGGCATCGGCGTCGGCCTGGAAGTGCTGTCGATGGTCATCGACCCCATCGGCACCGTCGCCTCCTATGGCGTGTCCTGGCTGATCGAGCACGTGCAGCCGCTCAAGGAGGCGCTGGACTGGTTCGCCGGCGACCCGCCGGTCATCCGCTCCTTCAGCGAGACCTGGTCCAACGTCGCCGCCGAGGTCGGCCGCATCGCCGGGGAACTGGGACAGCAGGACGCGCCCGGCTGGCGAGGGGCGGCCGCCGACAGCTACCGCGGACACGCGGCCCAGACCGCCGACGCCATCGCCGGCGCCGGTTCGCTGGCCGAGGGCGTCGGAGCCGGTGTGATGATCATGGGCGAGGTCGTCGCCGCCGTCCGCGAACTCATCCGCGACCTCGTCGCCGAAGTCGTCGGCAAACTCATCACCTGGGCACTGGAAGCCGTCGCCACACTGGGCCTGGCCACCCCGCTCATCGTCGCCCAGGCCACCTCGACCATCGCCAAGGTCTGCAACCGCATCGCCGACATGGTCCGCAAACTCGTCAAGACCATCGGCAACGTCACCCCACGCATCCGCAAAGTCCTCGACAAGCTCGGCGAGATCATGGAAAAGCTGGGCAAACTCGGCCGTCGCGCCGACAGCCCCGGCAGCCCTGGTGTCACCAGCCCGTCGAGTGCACCGAGCACACCCGACGCACCCACCGTGAAAGGCCCCGACGGCACCACCAGCCCGTCCGGCGCAACCACCCCGTCAGGCACGGCCTCCTCCGGTACCACCAGCCCTTCCAGCACGACCACCCCGGCAGGCACGACCACCCCGGCAGGCACGACCACCCCGTCGGGTGCGACCACACCATCCAGCACCTCCACCCCGGACAGCACGCCCTCGACGTCGCAGCCCCGTTCACCAGGCGACACGACGAAACCCTCGTCCACCGAAGCGCCCGGCAAGCCCGGCACCAACCGCCCGGCCAAACCCGAGGACACCAGCACACCGGCCAACCAGCGCCGATGCGAGAACGACCCGGTGGACGTCGCGACCGGTGAGGTCGTGCTGGCCGAAACCGACGTCTCACTGCCAGGAGTGCTGCCGCTGGTCCTGCGCCGCGTCCACGTGTCCTCGTACCGCGCCGGCCGCCTCTTCGGCCCGTCGTGGGCGAGCACCCTGGACCAGCGCGTCGAGTCCGACGACCAGGGTGTCGTGCTCGTCACCGAAGACGGCATGCTGCTGGTCTACCCGGTGCCGCCGGCGACGGGTGTGGTTCTGCCGCAGTGCGGTCCACAGTGGACGTTGCAGCGCACCGCTGACGGGTACGCGGTCGACCAGGTCGGCCGCCTCCTCCACTTCCGCGACGGTCTGCTCGCGGAGATCAGCGACTACAACGGCAACCGGATCACCGTGGACCGGGATCCGTCGGGTGTGCCGACCGCCGTCCGGCACTCGGGCGGCTACCACGTCGACGTCCTCACGGAAGATGGCCACGTCACCGGTTACGTCCTGGGCAACGGCGACGCCCCGATCCAGTTGCCCAGCTTCCACTACACAGCTGGTGGTCGTCTCGCCGCAGTCGCCAACAGCAGTGGACGTCAGCTTCTACTGGACTACGACGACGCGGGCCGCATCACCCGCTGGACCGACCGGAACGGTCACTGGTACACGTACGAGTACGACGGTCGAGGCAGGTGCATCGCCAACCGGGGTTCAGGCGGCTACCTGGACGGCCGGTTCGAGTACGACGAGTCGAACCGCACGACCAAGTTCACCGACGCGCTCGGCAACACCACCTCCTACCACTTCGACGCGGCGCACAACGTCGTCGCGGAGACCGATCCGCTCGGTAACACCACGAGCAGCCAGTGGGACGCCCGGCGCCGCTTGGTCGCCCGCACGGACCCGGTCGGGCAGACCACCCGGTACCACTACGACGACAACGGCTACCCGGTCGAGGTGATCCGCGCCGACGGGGTGCGGACCACCGCCGAGAACAACGAGTTCGGCCTACCCGTCACGGTCAGCCAGCCCGACGGCGGCATGTGGCGCATGGAGTACGACGCACGCGGCAACATGACCGCCGAGACCGACCCGACCGGCGCGCGCACTTCGTACGAATACGACGACAAGGGCGCGCTCGTCGCCGTCATGGACGCGCTGGGACGCGCCGCCCGCTTCCAGACGAACGGCGCGGGCATGGTCATCACCGCGGTCGACGCGGAGGGCGCGACCACCCGCACGACCCGCGACGCGTTCGGTCGGGTCGTCGAACAGACCGACCCGACCGGCGCGCGTACCCGGACCGCGTGGACGGTCGAGGGCCGGTTGAGCCGCCGCACCCTGTCCGACGGCGCGGAGGAACGCCGCGGCTACGACAGCGAGGGCAACCTGGTCGAGCACATCGACCCCGCCGGCAACGTCACCAGGTTCGAGTACACCGCCTTCGACCTGCCGATCGCCCGCACCGACCCGGACGGGACCAGGCTGGTGTTCGCCTACGACACCGTGCTCCGGCTGACCTCGGTCACCAACCAGCTGGGCGCGACTTGGCGGTACACCTACGATCCGGCGGGCAGGCTCGCCGGCGAGCAGGACTTCACCGGTCGGGCGCTCACCTACCGGCACGATCCGGCCGGCAGGTTGGTCGAACGCGTCAACGGCGTCGGCGAGTCGACCACGTACGTCCGTGACGTGCTCGGCAAAGTCGTCGAGGAGCACACCCCGGAGGGCGCTACGACCTACCGGTACGACGCGGTGGGCAATGTGGTCCACGCCCGCAACCGGCACACCGAGCTGTTCTACGAGCGCGACGCTCGAGGCCGCGTCGTCGCGGAGACGTCCGGCGGGGCGACGGTCCGGTCGGAGTACGACCTCGTCGGCCGGAAGGTCCGGCGGATCACGCCCACCGGCGTGGAGAGCGCGTGGGATTACGACGGCCGTGACCGGCCGGTGCTGTTGCGCACGGCAGGCCGGGAAATCTCGTTCGCACACGACACCACGGGGCGTGAAGTCGAACGGCGCATCGGCGCGACGACTCTCGCGCAGGTGTGGGACGACGTGGGTCGGCTGCGCGTCCAGACCGTCTCACACGGCCCGGGAACGGGCTCCCGGCTGGTACAGCACCGCGCCTACCACTACCAGCCGGACGGCTCGGTGACCGCGATCAACGACCTGCTGCACGGCGACCGGGACATCGAGGTGAACCGCGCCGGGCGGGTCACGGCGGTGCGAGCGGCGACCTGGTCGGAGCACTACACCTACGACGCAGCCGGCAACCTGACACAGCCCGGCCCAGGACCGGACGGCTCCATGCGGTCTGCGTCGCCCGCGGTGTCCGACAGCTACGATCGACAAGGACGCCTGGTGGTGCGCCGCCGGAAGCGGTTGTCCGCCAAACCGGACGTGTGGCGCTACACCTGGGACAGCCAGGACCGCCTGGTCGGCGTGACCACACCGGGCGGCACGGTCTGGAGCTATCGGTACGACCCGTTCGGCAGGCGGATCGACAAGCGGCGACACGGCCCCGACGGCGTATCGGTGGTCGAGCGAATCCGATTCCACTGGGACGGTTTCGTGGTCGCGGAGCAGGTCGCGGAGTCCGCCGACACGCCCACCCGGTGCACAGTGTGGGATTGGGAGCCGTCTCGGTTCAGCCCGGTGACGCAGGTGGAGCGCATCCAGCCGGCCGACCGGTCCCAGGAATGGGTGGACGAGCAGTTCTACGCCATCGTCACCGACCTGGTCGGCACGCCGAGCGAGCTGCTCGACGACCAAGGCACACCGGTGTGGTGGTCGCGGAACACGATCTGGGGCGCGGCGACGCACGACCGCCACAGCGGCGCGTACTGCCCGTTCCGCTTACCCGGGCAATACCACGACCCCGAAAGCGGCCTGAACTACAACTACCACCGCCACTACGACCCTGAAACCGGCCGGTACGCCTCGGTCGACCCGCTCGGCCTCGCACCCGGCCCCAACCCGTACGCCTACGCGGCGAACCCGCACCGGTCGGTCGACCCGCTGGGCCTCGCGCCGGACTGCGACCGCGCCTTGGCAGCGGCCCGGGAACGCGCGGACACCGAGCAGAACCGGCCGGGCGCCAACAAGCACACCCGCCCCACCAGCGCGGCGGGCTTGGCCGTGCCGGGCCACGACAACACATTCGGCGGTGCGAGCGTCAGGGGCGGCGGTGACCACAACCTCCACCCCGACATCCAGGCCGCCTACGACCGCGTGCCCGAGTCGCAACGCGCACCGGGCAACCAGCACGGCCGCTGCGGTGAACCGGAGGCGCTGTCCAATGCCGTGCGGGCCGGTGTCGACCCACGCGGCGGCACCATGGCGGCCGTCGACGTGCGCGCACCGGGCAATCCGAAGCACGGGGTGCCCAAGCCGCCGTGCTCGTCGTGCCAACATGTACTCGACCAACTCGGCATAACGGTGGTGACCTAGCGGTGGAACGACGGTGGTCGGAGGAGACGGACCAGGTGCTGCGCGCGGCCGGCTGGCACCCGGGACGCGAGGTGCCCACCGCCGCGTGGGAGTCACTGCTCCGGGAACGCGGCGGCTTCGAGATCCACGACGCCGCGCGCCGATTCCTCGCCGAGTTCGGCGGTTTGGCCGTACCGGCCAGGGGGCCGGGGGTGACCAGCGCCAAGGTCGCCTTCACCCTGGATCCGTCGGCCGCCGAGTGGGACGACGAGATCTTCGACGTCCTGAGCGAGGAAGCCGGCGCCTACCTCTACCCCTTGGGCGAGGCCGACCACCGCAACGCCTACCTCGGCATGGCACCCGACGGCTCCGTCTACATCGGCATGGACACCGCCACTCCCCTCTCCGGGTCCGGTGATGGTGCCCTGGAGAAGCTGGTGGAGGGCCGGGCCTGACCCCGTGCCTGCCGAGGAACGGTTACTCCCGACGAATCACTCCATGAACGGTCCTCGACACGGATGACGTCGCCTAAGGGTGATTGCTCAGGGCATGGGGATGCGGCCCCAGACGACCTTCCGGTCACCTTCCTGGCGCACGCCCCAGTCGTTGCAGATCGTCCGGACCATCTTCATGCCGTTGCCCCGGTCGGGACTGATGCTGGAGAACCCGACGACCGGGACGCGGTCCGGGGTGGCGTCCCGGGCCTCCACGACGAGTTCAGGCCCGCGGTCCGGGTGGATCTCGCGCCGCAGCAGCAGGTGCCGGGGATCGTCCGCGTGGTCGCAGGCATTGGACGCCAGCTCCGTCGCCACCAGCCGCACGTCGTGGACGAAGTCCTCCTCGTGCCGGCGCAGCGCCTCGCCGATGCGCTCGCGCACCGAAGCGAGGTTGTCACAGTGCAACGAGATCTCGATCTCCACCTGGCCGGTGGTCCGACCCTCGTCGGCGTGGCCATCCGCGCCACGCTCGTCGTTCGCGATCGTCGTCGCTTCGTGCGACCCGATCGCGGTGTCCACCCCCGGAAGGGCTCGCGGCGAGGAATCATCAGAGGCGGCATGGGCGTCGTTCACCAGACCGGGTTGCCCGAAACCTTTTCCACCTATACACCGTTAAGCCATTCGGCCTAAGATCGATGCGGGTGTGTCCCAGGAACGGGTCCACGCGACCACGACACGGACCAACGCCGCCGCCGCCGTTCGAAGTATGAGGTGAACGTCCCGCCAAGCAGGTTCCGCACTGTTCCGCCATCGGACGGTGACGACCGTCACCCTCCGCCGATAGGGTCACATGGCTTGCAGGACAGCACCGGTGGTCGCCAACCGAGACCGCCTCGACCAGGTTTCCACGAAGTCCGACCCTCATGAGGTATCGGAGGCATGCCACGATCACCACACCGCCTCAGGTCGCGCGTGTCGTCCTGGGAATGTCGTGCGAGTTCGACGACCTCGATGCCGCATCGTGGGTGACGGCGTACGTGAAGCAACGCGGCGACGGCTCCGCAGTGCTGCGACGGCCCCCGCCTGCCGACAGCACCACACCTGAGCCGACCGCACGCCCAGGAGCGGACTCGCCGCAGCTCGACGTCGACAGCTCCACCACCGCACGCGCACTGGTGATCGAGTCGTTCACCGCAGACCTGATCGTGACGAGTTCCCGAACCGCGGCGGACAGGACCCTCGCGTTGGCCGTGGCCGCCTCGGCGCGGTGTCCGGTCGTCGCCGTTCCGTCCGGTGCGACATGGCGCGACGACCTGCCCACGTCGGTGGGAACCACCGGCGACCACCTGTCCAAGGCAACGTTGCGGTCCGCGTTCGCCCTGGCCCGAGTGTTGGGCACCGGTGTCCGCGCGATCTGCTGCACGCACGAGCCGCCCATCGCCCGAGGGCAGTCCACCTCGACCGCACGTGCCGCCGCGGCCGCGGTCGCCGAGTGCGCCCGGCGGTACCCCGACGTGCCGGTCGACACGAGGGTGGCCCGATCCCACCCGGTCACCGGGCTCATCCGCCACGCCAGACTGGCCGCCCTGCTGGTCATCGGCTGCACCCCCACCACCGACGAGTCCACGAGCCGCCGCCTGCTGGACCGCTGCCCGACCCCGATCGCGCTGGTCGGACCCCACGTCACCCGGACCCGCTAGTCGGCCGGCTGCGGCATCGCCCCGGCCGCGAGGGGGCCAATGTCCGCCGGCCTCAACCAGGTCGTAGCGCGAGCGCTACCACCCGGCGTGGTGCCGTCCCCACCGTGAGCCGGCGGGTTGGCCTGATGGTCCATGACCTGGCGGACGGCGATGCTGGACGCGATCGATCCGAAGTCCTCCAGCGAAGGAAAAGTATGTCGAAAGTGGATTCCGTGCGCCGCAACCTGGTTCGTGCCGCCAGTGTCGCACTGGTAGGAGCTTTCTGTGCGATCGCGGTGCCCGGTAGCGCCGATGCCGTGGTGAACGGGAAGAACTCCACCGAGCGCTACGAGTTCATGGCCTCGATCCCCGAGATCGTGCCCGAGCTGAACAACGCCAAGGGCGTCTGCGGGGCGGTGCTGATCCATCCCCGGTGGGTGGTGACTGCGGCGCACTGCGTCGACCCGGGCCGCAACCCGGCCGTGCCGGAGGGCACCGTGCGCATCGGCAGCCAGCGACGGACCTCCGGCGGCACGGTACGCACGATCGACCGCATGGTGCGCCATCCGGGCTACCAGCCGGGCGAGCCGAACAAGAACGACATCGCACTCGTACGCCTGGACCGGCCGGTCTCCGAACAGCCGATCCGCGTCGCCGACCGCCCCGGCCGCCCTGGCACGCCGACCCGTTTGCTGGGCTTCGGCACCACGGTCGACACCGCCGACATCACCAAGGCGGTGTTCCCCGAACGGCTCCAGCAGCTCGACACCCGCCGCGGGGCGGAGTCCGAGTGCTCGCCCGGCTACGCGGATTCGACCCGGCTGTGCACGGTGAGCCGCAAGCGCGACGCGATGGCGTGCATGGGTGATTCCGGCGGGCCGCAGGTCCAGCGCGGCAAGAGCGGCCGGTGGGAGCTGATCGGCGTCACCTCCGGTCCCGGCGACAACGACGTGCCCTGTGCCAACGGCCCCGGCTTGTACACCAGCGTGCCCGCCTACGCCGACTGGATCCACCGCACCATCCATGGGCGCAACTGATCCCGCCTCGGCACGCTTCAGCGTGACCTGATGCCGGATTCCCACCGCTCGTGACAAGCGGCAATGCCGCTTGTCACGGTCGGTCTCGGATCGACCCTCGCCCGTGCCCGGCCTGGGCCGACCGCGCGGTGCTCACCGCTCTGGCACGCCGACTCCCCCGGCTGCTGCGCGAGCACCGGTTGGAAACGCCTCACTCGCCACAGGACGCCGCCGACGTCATCTCCTACCCGGCCATCGGCCGGCCGGCGGCGGACACGAAGATCCGAGCGAGTTTCCCTGTCTCCCACTCCAAGCCGAGTCGATGCTCGGCGAGGTCGTAGTTGACGGTGACCTCGCCGGTGGCGCGGTTCTCCCAACTGTTGTGCACAAGAGCGCCGTGCGCCTGCACGTAGGCATCGACTGTTCCGTGTTGCCCGTCGAGGTCGAGCCCGGAGATCACGCGGCCGGCGCTCGGACAGAGCGCGACGTCGACGGTGATCTTCTTGACCAGCCCGTCGAGCAACGCGATGTCGACGCCGTCCGGACTCGAGTCCACAGGGTCCAGTGCACTGTGCCGGACGGTCGCGTCGGGGAAGAGCCTGCGCAGTTCCGCGTACGGCGCAGAACGCTCGGACGCACCCAGAGCGGCGTACATCGTCGTGATGACACCGGCCAACGACGTCCCGGGGACAGCGGGCAGGTCGGTCGGGAGAGTCTCGGTCTGCCGAGGTGCTGGTCGCAGGTCCCGACCACCGAAGTCGGCCACCCGGTCCCAGATCCAGTCGGCCATCGACTCGGCGACGGGCTCGTCGGGATGTCCGGGTCGACGCTTGACCAGCGCCCCCAGCGCGACGACGACCAGGTACGCCCCGGCGTCGTCGGTCATCACCTGTTCCCAGACCTCGTTCTCGGGCCAGTCCGGGTGCGCTGCCGGATCGGCCTCGATCTCGGCGCTCATGGCGATGATCTCGGCCGCTGACATCAGGCGGAACGGCTCGGCCAGCCCCCAGGCGGCACCGGAGCCGGGCTGCTGGCCGTCGTGCCAGGCCATCAGTTCCTCCGCGGCCACGGAGCCGAGCTCGTCGCTCTCGGGCACATCGGAGATCGAAGCCCCTGGTCGGAGCGTGGCGCGCAGGCCGGCGGGCATCACGTCGTCCAACGCCGCCAGCGCGGAAGCCAGGTCGATGCCGAGCACCTGGTCGCGAAGTTGTCGCCACCCCACCTCGATCACCCCGGTGCGGCGGATGTCCTCCAGCGTGATGTCCTGGGCGTGAGCGTTCTCGACGATCCGCAGCATCGTCCGAGCCGTCCCCACCAAGCCCTGCAGCAGGTCTTCTGTCGGGTCCTCGCGCAGCAGCCGCAGACCGAGTCGTTCGGCGTCGGCGAACCGGTACTGCACCAGATAGGACCAGCCGAGCATCAGAGCGACCCACGAGTTCGCCGCATCGGCCCGGACGGCCTCCTCGGCCGTGGGGACGAACCGGTCGGGCGGCGCGAAGGTCCCCAGCAGGTACGCCGCGCGTTTCCCGAGCGCGACGGGGAGTTCGTCCGGTGTCGTCCGAGAGCACAGTGCCACCGCCTCGTCGAGTTGGCGCCACCCGTCCTCGTGCTCGCCGCAGAGTGCCTGGGCGAAGCCCAGCTCCATCCAGTCGCCCCACTCCTCCTGGTCCTCGCCCAGCGCCGTGCGCGCCCAGCGCAGCGCCTCGGGGTGATCGTGCTCGGCAAACGCCAGATGTCGAAGGGCACGAGCCGCGTTGACGAACTGGTGGTCGCGGCGGCCGGCCACCTGGAGGTAAAGCCGCCGCGCTTCGTCGGCCTGGCCACAAATCTCACGGTGGTTGGCGAGCAACAGCGACACGCTGCTCCGCTCCGGCTGGACCGCGAGCACCTGCAACGCCAGCTCGGCGACCTTGGGGTGCGCCGGCTGTGCTGCGAAGAGCTCCCAGGCCAGGTCCAGGTTGCGCTCGACGGCGTCGTTGTCGTCGGCGTCCGTGCGGCCGAAGTCCCTCATCGCATGCCTCGCTTGACCCGGTACGCCCGGAGTTGATCGAAGGTGCCGTCGTCGACGCCGTACTCCAGCACCGGCGCCACCTGGTCGAACCAGGACGTCGTGGACGGGGTGATGCCGCCGACCGCGGCCAGCACCGCGTCGGTGGTGACCGGCACCAGCTCACCGCTGTTCATCGACTCGACCATGGCCTGCTGCAGCACGGTGGTCGACAGGTGACTGAGGTCAGCACCGGAGAACCCCTCCGTGGCCGCCGCGACGGCGACGACGTCCACACCGTCGGCGGGCTTGCCCTTCAGCGCGCCTTGGACGATCGCCGCCCTGGCGACCGCGTCAGGTGGCAGCACCAGCACCGTCTTGTCGATCCGGCCCGGTCGGCGCAGCGCGGAGTCGATGTCCCACGGTCGGTTCGTGGCCGCCAGGAAGTAGACCCCGTCGTTCACGCTGGACACGCCGTCGAGCTCCTCCAGCAGCTGGGTGACGAGCATCCGCATCGTCTGCGACCCGCCGCCACCGGAGGTACGCCGTCCGCCGAGCGCGTCGAACTCGTCGAAGAAGATCACGCACGGCGCTGCCGCGCGTGCATCGCGGAACACGCTCTGGATCGCCTTCTCGCTCTCCCCGATCCACTTGCTGAGCAGGTCCGCGAGGGTCACGTGGATGAAGGACGCCCTGAGATCGCCGGCGATCGCCCTGGCGATGAACGTCTTGCCGCACCCGGGTGGGCCGTACATCAGCAGTGACCCGCCCGGCTTCTGCCCGAACGCCGCCGCCAACTCGGGATTGCGCAGCGGAGCCAGGAAAGCGGTGTCCAGGTGCCGCTTGACCTCGGCGAGGCCCGCGACGTCGGCCAGCGTCACCGCCGGGCGTTCGGCGTCCCACAGCGACGCCGACCCGGCAGCGCCGCTGTCCTGACGGTCCTCGTCGGCCGGGGCCGGAACCGGTTTCGGCTCGCGTCCCCCAGGCCGCACCGTCGGCGCGGATGACGTGGCCTGGTGCGCGGTCTCGGCGGGCGGTGGCGGGTTCGAGGTTCGCAACCGCGCCGCCATCAGCCGGGCGCGCAGCAGGCGGACCCGCGCCGGATCACCGCCGACCGCCTCGAACGCTTTCAGTTCGGTGGCGGCGCGGTCCGGGTCCTGCTCCAGCAGCAGCGTGATGAAGTCCTCACGCAACGCCAGGTTGCCGGGGTCGGCCTCCACCTCGCGCGCGATCACCTCGACGAAGCTGTCGCCCGGGTCGGCACCGCTCACTGCCCGGCCCCTTCGATCCAGCCCTTGAGCAGACCCAGGTTCGCCAGCGGGATGTAGTGACCGAGACGCGGGTGGTCCAGCGTCACCCCGAAGACGCCGGCCTTGCCGAACGAGGCGACGTAGTCGATCGCAGCCGGCATCGGCACGCTGAACAACGACGCCGCGCCACTCTGCGGGTCGACCAGTCCGAGGGTGCGGGCGGCTTCATCCGCCCGTGCGGCGCTGCTGTAGAGGCAGATCATCGGCCCCTGCTCGGCGGCCACGGCATAGGGACGGGGACTGTCGGCCGAGCCCCGCGCGATGAAGAACCAGTGCTCCAACGCGGTCACCTGCCGCCACAGCGCGATCTGCGCCGTCGTGTCTCCCGCAGGCGCTGCTTTGACCGCCGCATCGAGGCGGTCCAGCTCGGCGACCGTCTCGGGGTCGTTGTCTCGGGTCATCCGGTTCTCTCTCGTCTGCTCAGCTGTCCACAATGGCGGTCACGACCCTGAACGCGCGCAACCGTCCGGTTTCAAGCCAGAGGCAAGCATGCCGTCGTCGCGTCGGGCAGTTCGACCCACACATCGATGCGTCGGCTGGTGTGAACGCATAGGACACGTCGGCGCGTCAAGCGATCACGATGTCCACAACCATCGCCCAAAGCGAGCACCGTCAGCGCGGAGCCGGACAAGGTCGTTTGTCGACAGTCGACCTCGATCTCGCGACCGACAGGTTATTCGAGTGACGAACGGGCCGCATCGGTCGTTCGCACCACACCCGAGGTTCACGTCACGCCAGCCAAACCGCCACACCTTCCACGCCAACCCGAAACGCTCCCGCAGGCGTTACCCACCCGAACCGGTCACCGTCGCCTGCGCGGACCGGGTTGTCGGGTTCGTTGGCTGGTACTGCGACACGAGGCCGCCGTACTACGCCGGACCACTCCCGCCCGCGACTGGGGTGGTCCGATCGCGGGCGGCGCCCGCCGGACTGACGCCGAGGCGTCCGACCACAGCCCTGAGTTGTGTATTGATCACGGGTTTGCACAATGCGGTCGGCCGTGCTGAGTGCGGCGGCCCGACCCTGTCTCCAGGTGAGACGGCCCGACCCCCAGCATCTCCTCGGGCCGTCTCGGTCTCATGGTGCGCGGCCGTTCGTGTGAACCACTTGCCAGGTTCTGTTTCGCCCTGGTCAACGTGCTATTCCTGACCTCAGGTCGGGTACGCGAGCGGCGGCCGGGCAGGGGCGGACATGCCGGTGGAGTTCGGTTTACTGGGCGAGATCACCATGCTCGTAGATGGGCTGGCGGTGGAGTTGGGCCCGGCCCGGCAGCGATGTGTGCTGGCGGCCTTGGCAGTGGATGCAGGCCGGGTGGTGCCGGTGGAACGGCTGATCGAGCGGGTGTGGGGTGCGGACACGCCGCCGCGGGGACGGGCGGCGTTGCACAGCCACATCTCGCGGCTACGCCACGCTCTGCCGGCGGCGGACGGCGTTCAGATCGTCCTGCGCTCAGGCGGCTACGTCTTGGTGGTGGACCAGGCCGATCACGCGGTGGATCTGCGCCGTTTCCGCGACCTGTGCACCCGCGCCCGCGGCACCGATGACGACATGCGACAGGTGGCGTTGTTGACGGAGGCGTTGGCGTTGTGGCGCGGGGAGCCGTTGACCGGCTTGAGCGGACAGTGGGTCGAGGCCGAACGCGACCGGCTGCGGCAGGAACTGCTGGACGCCGAGCACGACCTAGTCGACGCCCAGCTGCGCGTCGGCAGCGGCGAGGAGCTGGTGGCACAACTGTCAGCGCGTACCGCGCGATACCCATTGGACGAACGGGTGGCCGGGCAGTATCTGCTCGCCCTGTACAGGGCCGGTCGGTCAGCGGATGCCTTGGAGCACTACCGCCGGTTACGCGAAAGTCTGGTCGAGGAACTGGGCGCCGACCCTGGCGGCCCACTGCAGGAACTGCACCGTCGGATTCTGGCTGCGGACTCCACGTTGTCCGCCCCGCCGGGCGCCAGGGTGGAGCCGGCGGTGGTGCCCCGGCAGTTACCCGCCGCACCACCACATTTCACCGGTCGCGACACCGACCTCGCCGCGCTCACCACCATTCTCGACGAGGCGAGACAGGGGCGCATGATGGTGATCTCCGCAATCGCCGGCGCCGGTGGCATCGGCAAGACCTGGCTGGCCGTGCACTGGGCCCACCAGCGGCGGGGCCAGTTCCCGGACGGGCAGTTGTTCGTCGACCTCCGCGGCTTCAGCCCTGACAGCGACCCGACAGCACCTGCGGTGGCACTACGTGGGTTCCTCGACGCCCTCGGCGTAGAACCCCATCGCGTCCCGGCCCACCCGCAGGCACAAACAGCGCTGTTCCGCAGCCTGGTCGCACGGAAACAAATGCTGATCGTGCTGGACAACGCCGCCGACGCCGAGCAGGTAGCACCACTACTGCCGGGCGGGGACTCCTGCACAGTGCTGGTGACGAGCCGCAGAACCCTGACCGGGCTGATCACTCGCCACGGCGCGCATCACCTGACCCTCGACACCCTGAGACGGGACGAGGCACGTGCTCTGCTGACCCGGCGCCTCGGAGCGGAGCGGATAGCGGCCGAACAGGAGTCGGTGGCCGAGCTGGCCGGGTTGTGCGGCGGGTTCCCGCTGGCGCTGGGCATCATCGCCGGCCGAGCCCATGCTCATCCCCGCATCCCATTGGCCGAGTTCGTTACTGAACTGCACGACCTGGGTGTGAACGCCCTGGACGACAACGACTCCTCCACCGGTATGCCTACCGTGCTGTCCTGGTCCTATCGGGCACTGACCTCCGAGCAGCAAATCGTGTTCGGGCTGCTGGGAATCGCACCCGGCCCGGACATCGGCTGCCCGCAGCCGCCAGCCTCACCAGCCTTCACCAGGCACAGGCGAGGCGGGTGCTGCGTGGCCTGGAGGACGCATCGCTGCTTGGTCGAGATGCCCACGGCCGCTACTCGATGCACGACCTGATTCGCCGCTACGCCACCGACACCGCCCACCACCAACTGCCCGATGACCTGCGACATGCGGCGCTGCACCGGGTGGTGGACTTCTATCTGCACACCGCCCATACCGCCGACCGACTCCTGAACCCGCACCGCGCAACCATCCACCTGGATCCTGAAGCGCCCGGCTGCCATCAGCATCCGTTGCACGACGACGCAGCGGCGTTGGCGTGGTTGGACGCCGAATACACCTGTCTACTCGCGTCACACCACGTCGCCTCCACACATCGCTGGGACAAGGCCGTGTGGCAACTGGCGTGGGCCCTGCACACTTTCCATCAACGACGAGGACACCTTCGCAACTACCTTGCAACCTGGCAGGCTGCCCTCGTCGCCACCGATCGCCTCAACGATCCCATCGCTCGAATTCACAGCCAGTGGCATCTCGGCGTCGCATACGCTGAGATGGGGCGCCACGACGAAGCGACGGACCACCTGAACCGCGCACTCGCCCTTGCCGAACATATCGAGGATCGTCCCAAACAGGTCCACACCTACAACGCGCTCGCCTGGGCGTCGGGCAAGAGTGGGGACGACCGCCGTGCCCTCCGCTACGCCGCCCACGCCCTGACGATCTGCCGTACCCTCGACGACCCGCTGCAGGAAGCCACCGCCCTCAACGCGATGGGCTGGTCCTCCGCCCGCCTCGGCGACTACGAGCAGGCACGTGAACACTGCCAGGCCGCACTCGCCCTACAACGCCTCCATCACCACCTGGACGGCGAGGGGGCAACGCTGGACAGCCTCGGTTACATCGCTTACCACGCTGGCTGTCATCAAGAGGCCGTCCAGCACTATTTGCACGCTCTCGCGCTGTTCCGTGCTGTTGGCGATACTTACGCGACAGCCGACAGCCTCGACAGGCTTGGCCACCCGCACGTCGCCCTCGGTGAACTCGAGCAGGCCCGCGCTGTGTGGCGCGAGGCCCTGAAGCTCTACCAGTCCCAACAACGCCAGGACGCCGACCGTGTCCAACAGCAGCTCGACGTCTTCGGCGACTCGGCACAGGACTGACGTCCTCGCTGCCCTGTGCCTGCCGCTGCCCATGAGCGACCGGGACAAGGACGTGGAGATCCTGGTGCTACAGCACCAGATCACCGTCCTGAAGCGTCAACTGGGCAACGCCTGTCCACGTTCCTCGCGGTGACCGGGCGTTTCTCGCGGTACTGCTGCACCGACTCCCGACGCAAGCGCTTCGTCGGTTCCGACTTCTGGTGCGCCAACACCAGCACACTCGCAGCGGTCCCCAGCCACAGCACCGAGCGCGGCGCCGTCACCACCACTGGAGACGGCACCAGCCCCCTGTGTCCTGCCCGCGTTTATGTACCTACCGAGGTGTTCAGCGACTGCCGGCTACACCTGCTCGGTGTGGACCGTCGTCGCGGGCTGGCTACCGGCCTGTCGGCGGTTCTCGAGCGTGATACCGCACCTGCCAATCAGCGCGACACCGGTACCGATCGTCGTGGCCACCGGCGCGGCCAGCGCCGCGACCAACCCGAGAGCCACCGGCACCTCGAGCACCACGTCGTCCTTGCTGTCACGCACGACCACACGGCGGTTGATGCCCTCGTTGACCAGCCCGCGAACGGCGTCGACTACGGCGTCGACGGCGGCACGGGGGGACTCGGGCTTGGATTCGCTCATGACTCTCCTCGAACTGCGGATGTCCCTTGACGCCTCCAGCGTGCCCTCGGTCGGGCGCCCTGCCATCAGGGTTTCCCCTGACCCCCACCTGATTCATCCCTCAGGACACCGCTCACCGCCGCCACCGGCCCTGTACCAAGGTGGACGCCATAACCCGAGCTACCAGCGACGACTCTCCCCGGTGTGATCGCCTTCTCCGGTTCCGGAGGTAATGACCGGATGGTCCAATGGGCTGAATGGGCGACCTGTTCCGCGAGGGACGCCTCACTGGGCCTGCGGGGCCCGGTAGAACTGCGGTTCACCGGCACACCGCGCGGCTTACCGGAGGTTGGCATGGCGGACGCGGATCGGCGGGCTCTGCACCGCACGATGGTCGTGGTCGACGTCGAGAAGTTCGGTTCCCCGGACCGGACTCTGCCCAACCAGATGGCCATCCGCGAGCGCTTGAACCAGGTGGTGTTCGAGGCGCTGGCGGAGGCCGGGGTGCCCTCGGACGTCTCCTACCACGAGGATCGCGGAGACGGCGTGTTCGTGCTCGTCCCGCCGGAGACTCCGAAGGCCTCGCTGGTGGAAACGCTGCCCGCAGCGTTGGCAGCGGCTCTGCGCAGACACAACACCACGAGCGACGACACAGCGCCGGTACGACTGCGGCTGGCATTGCACACAGGCGAAGTCGCCTTCGACGAGCACGGCGCCACCTCCGCCGCGGTGACCACCGCGTTCCGGCTGCTCGACGCCGCCGCGCTCAAGCAGGCCCTCCACGACTCGGCGGCACCCGTCGCAGTGATCGTGTCCCGGCAACTGTTCGACGAGGTCGTACTCCACTCCAGGACCTTGGACCCCGCCACGTTCCGCCAGGTCGACATCACCGTGAAGGACACTCGGGACTCCGCGTGGATCGCCCTGCCCGACTCCCTCATCCGCCATCTCAAGGACGCGGATCACTCCGCCGGCATCCATCAGGTGACGGTCTACACGTCCGGCGACGACGGCACGTCCGTCCGCGACGCTCTGGTCGAACTCCTGGAGACCGCAGGGGGCACGATCACGGCATCAGGGGAACCGGAGCGCGGGTCGTGGTTCCAGCAGCTGTTCGCCCGGCAGAACGACCCGGACGCAGTGAAGAACCTGGCCGAGGCCGTCACTGCCGCCGTAGCCAACGAACTGGCGTCGGACACCATCGAGACTGTCGTGCAAGGGCGCGACATCACCATCGAAGTCCACGCGCCGGACACGACCAGCGAGGAACGAACCGCCCACGCCATCGCACGCCTGCTGGACGCATGTCGGGGTCACGAAGACGTTGTCGTGTACACACGCCACTTCCTCCTGATCAAGATCGGCCCACAGATCACCGCCTGGGAACCCACGGACGACGAGTGCCACTTCCTCGACTGCAACCCCGCACTCCTGCACTCCCCACACGAACTGGTGGCCGCGATGGCCGCCGTCGCACACCGCCCACACGCCGGCAGGCGAGCCCGTTAGACGAGTAGTGCGTAAGTGGAGGCGGTGGCCGGAGACGGACGAAGGGTGTTCAAGATCAGTTTGTGACGACCGACCTGAACACCCTTCTGACCACACTCCACGTCAAGATCGACGACCACCTCGCCGGTAGGCGTCGGATGGGCAGGCCGCCGAAGCTGACCGACGCCGAGCTGGTCACCCTGGCCGTGGCCCAAGCGCTGCTGGGGTTCACCTCCGAGGCCCGCCGGCTGCGGTTCCTGCCCGCCCGGATGCTCGGCCCGTTCCCGTACCTGTCCGGCCAGTCCGGCTACAACCGCCGCCTACGCGCCGCATTGCTTCAGGTCAAGCAGGCCATACGCCGGCCGGCCGCCGACACCGACCTGTGGACCGACACCACCTGGATCGTCGACTCCACCCCGGTCGAATGCGGCCGCTCCCGCCCCACCGTGAAGCGTTCGGAGTTGGCCGGCTGGGCGAAATACAGCTACTGCCGATCGCACTCCCGCTGGTTCTGGGGCCTGCGCCTGCACCTGGTCTGCACTCCCGCCGGACTGCCAATCGCCTGGGCACTGGCCGATGCGAAGATCGGCGAGCGGGAGGTGCTCATGGCGATCTGCGACCAGATCGGTCGCAGTCGCGTTCCGTCCGAACAACTGCCGACTTCAGCGCCTTGAGCTTGTTCGCAGGTACTAGCGCGTAAGCGAGTTACCACCCGGACGACGCGACATGAAACCGCAAAAATTGGGTTCGCGGGCACATTGAAAATGTTCTGACCAGACGGCATGCGCGACATGACCACGTGACTGAAGCTCACATTTTTGTCGTGTAACTATGTCACCCGAACGAACGATGGACCATCCGCGCACGACTGCTTAGGTGATCCAAGAGGGAGACTTCGCTGAGCTTCTCGAACACACTTTCGACCACCTCCCCCACTCGTCGCAAAGCAGGCAGGTTACCGTGCGCATGATCCCGAATTCGGTGCATCCCAGTGCCAGTCAGGCCGAGCAGGAGATCTTCTCCCAGTTGGCCGCAGTCGAAGTGGCCGGGTGGGCATACGCCATGCACAGCACCAACCTGCCCGAGCACGATCGCAAGCGGGTGTGCGAGATCGACTTCCTCTTGCTCGGCGAACGCGGCCTGTTGGCACTCGAAGCCAAAGGTGGCGAGATCCTGCTGAGGAAGGGTGTGTGGCACACGCGCGACCTCAAGGGCAATCGGCACCGGCTGAAGGAGAGCCCTCTCGACCAAGCGCAGACCAGCATGTTCGCCCTGCAGAAGGTCCTCCGCCGGACCACGGCCGACCCGGACTTGGTCGAGCGCACCGTGTTCGGGTACGGGGCTGTCTTCCCTGACAGCGAGTTCGACGCGGTCAGCGTGGAGTGGACCCCGGAAATGGTGATCAACGCGGTCCGCTTGGCGTCCGAGGGGTGGGCGGAGTGCCTCGACCGGTTGGGCGCGTTCTGGGAGAACAAGCTCGGCGGGCGGGGACCTCTGTCGCCCGATGACGTCGAGCGCTACCTCAACGTCCTCCGCCCCGACTTCGACCGCGTGCTGTCCCTGCGCCGCCTCGACGACCTGGTCGAGAAGGAACTCGTCGCCCTGACCAAGAGCCAGTACAAGGCCCTCGACCAGCACCGCAGGAACTCGCGGGTGGTGTTCGAGGGCGGCGCCGGAACGGGCAAGACCATGCTGGCGGTCGAGATGTGCAGGCGGGCCCGGGCTTCCGGCGAACGTGTTCTGCTGACCTGCCGCAGCCACGTCCTGGCGGCCTTCATCCGCTCGCAGCAGGACTTGGACGGCATCACCGCGGTCCCGTTCGACCAGGTGTCGGCTTTCGACGCGGACGCCTTCGACGTGGTCGTGGTGGACGAGGGGCAGGACGTCGTCAACGGGCACGACCTCGACGTGCTGGACACCGTGCTGGTCGGCGGGCTGGCGGACGGCCGCTGGGCGTTCTTCCTGGACTCCAACAACCAGCGAGGACTGGTCGGTCGCTACGAAGACGACGCGAGAGTCAAGCTGGACTCCCACCGCCCCACCATCGTCGACCTGATGGACAACTGCCGGAACACCATCGAGATCGTCCGCGCCACCCAGGAGCGCACAGGAGCCGATCTGGGGGTGACCGAGGCGGGCCACGGCCGCGAGGTCGTAGTGGTCGAGGAGGTCCGCGCGAAGGCGGTCACCGCGGTGTTGGCAGCCTTGACCGAACTCGAAGAACACGATGTGCCTCTGGAGCAGGTCGTGCTGCTGTCACCGCACCAGTTGAGCGCATCGATCTTCGTCGAACTACCTGCGGAATGGCTCGAACGCATCGACGTGCTGGACCTGCTGCGCATGCGCCGGCCCGGCCGAGGGCGCGTCGGGTTCGCCCAGGTAGCCGACTTCAAGGGGTTGGAAAGCCGGTACGTCCTCCTGGAAGTGGATGAGACTGCGGACGAAAAGGCGGCACGCGCGCAGTTGTACGTGGGCATGACCCGGGCCAAGGCCGCCCTGTGGGTCGTCAAGCCGGGCAGAACGGGAGTGGACGGGTGACCGAGGTGCACACCACGGGGTTCCCGGACCGGGACCGGGTGCTCGAGTACCTGCGCGACCAGCTGGTCGGTCCGGTCGACGGGGACGACGAAGTCCTCTACGAGAAGGCGCCGCAGCACCGGTACCTGACCGCCGTGCTGTACCCGATGTCGCTCGCCCCGCTTCCCGCCGAAGCGAGCGGTCCGGCGGATGACGCGGAGGAGGTCGACGACCAGGCAGGTGCCCTGATCGAGGACGACGACGACGACCCCATCACCCTCGCGGGGCAGAGCCGGCCGAGTTCGGCCGGCATCAGCTTCATGATCGCGGACCGGTCCGCGATCACCGTGGAGGTGCGGGCCGCGCGGTACCACCGCCTCTCGGACGAGGCCGACGAGTGGCAGCGCGAACCGCTCGACCTCGTGGGAAGTGCAGCGCTGACGGTCGAGCCCCCGTCCTCCGCGATTCACCGGAAGGTCAACCTGTGGGGCGAGGCGGCCAGCGTCGAGGTGACCTGGCGTCCGCACCCCGGCGGAGTGATCGTCACCGTCATCCTTGTCAACCGCAGAGTGCAGGAGCAGCGCCGGGCGGTGGCTCCGGAGGACTGCCTCTTCCAAGTCGGGCTCCGCTGCCGGGCCGCGGGAAGCGCCATCATCCGCTACCCGACGCAGGCACAGGCCCACAGCGACGACGAAGCGGAAGAACTCGAACTCCAGTACCGCGATGTGCCGGTGTACGCCGTCGGCCACGGAACGGCGGCTCGTTGGGACACCGCGGGCGAACGGCCCGAGTGGGTCGGCACGTCGTTCCTCCCGGTGCACGTGGTGCCGGATGTCGCCTTCGACCTACCCGACGTGGCGGACGCCGTCCGCTTGAACGGCCTCGCCGGGATCGCCACCACTCCGGAGCCCGTGTTCGCGGCCCTGACCCGCTTCGTCGACCGGTACTCGGACTGGATCGGGAAGACCTGGGACGCGGCATCGGCGAACCTCGACCCGCGCCTCCGCCCCGCAGCCGAGCGGTTGCGGGACCGCGCGATCCGGGCCAGGGATCGCATGTTGTCCGGCCTGGACTTCCTGCGCGAGGACCGGGACGCGCTCGAAGCCTTCGCGCTCGCCAACCGGGTGATGGCCATGCAGATGGCACACAGCCGGCCGCACCTCGGCGGCTCGCCGCACGCCCCCTCGGACGCGCCGGACCCGCGGGTCGACTACGACTCGCTCAACCCCACGTGGCGCCCCTTCCAACTCGGTTTCCTGCTGATGACGGTGAAGGGCGTGGTCCAGGATGGCGAGGACCGGGATCTGGTCGACCTGATCTGGTTCCCCACCGGCGGCGGCAAGACCGAGGCGTACCTCGGGCTCGCCGCGTTCACCGTCCTCCACCGGCGTCTGACCCTGGGGGACAGCGGAGCGGGCACCGCGGTCATCACCAGGTACACCCTGCGCCTGCTGACCAGCCAGCAGTTCCAGCGAGCCGCGACCATGATCGCCGCCTGTGAGCTGGTACGCCGCGGCTCCAACGGACGGCTCGGCAGCCGCCCCGTGTCGATCGGCCTGTGGGTCGGCGGCGAGAACAGCCCCAACAGCTTCGTGGACGCCCGCCGATTACTCGCGCGGGCGCGTGACGGTGGCGCGGGCGACAAAGGCTTCCAGATCGAGTCCTGCCCGTGGTGCGGAACGCGGATCGTCCCCGGCGACCAAGACGACGAACAGCGGTGGGGCATCTCGGCGACCAACAACTCCTTCCGGGTGCGGTGCCTGAACAACAAGTGCCCGTTCCGCACCGAACTGCCGATGTCGTCGGTGGACGAGGACCTCTATCAGAACCCGCCCACCATGCTCGTCGGCACGGTCGACAAGTTCGCCCGCACTGTGTGGAACGAGAACACCGGCGCGTTCTTCGGGGCGGGCCGCGACCCCGGTCCGTCGCTGATCATCCAGGACGAGTTCCACCTCATCTCCGGTCCGCTGGGTACCATCGTCGGCCTCTACGAAGCGGCCTTCGACGTGCTGATGGAGCACCTGGGGAACAGGCCGAAGATCGTTGCTGCCACAGCAACCATCCGCCGGGCCGACGAGCAGACCAGGGGTGTCTTCGGGCGGCCCGTCGCGCTGTTCCCACCCGCAGGTCTCGACGCCACCGACTCGTACTTCGTGCGCACGAACCACGCAGCACCGGGTCGTGCCTACATGGGTGTCATGCCACAGGGCCACACACCGCTCACCGCGCTCATCCACGTCGCCGCGGCGCAGTTGCAGGCGCCGCTGGAGGTCGGGCTGGCGCCGGCGGCCGAGGACGCCTACTCGACCCTCGTCGTCTACCACAACAGCCTCCGCGAGCTGGGCAAGACGATCAACCTGGCCTCCGACGACATCCCATCGCGGTTGAAGGTGATCGCGCGGGCCGAGGATCAGGTGCGGCAGCTCCACGACGACAACGTGGTGGAGCTGACCAGCAACGTGGCCTCCGCGCAGATCCCGAAACGCCTCGACCGGCTGAAGGAGCCGCACGACGCACCCGGTGGCGTCGCCTTCCTGGCCAGCACCAACATGATCTCCGTCGGCGTCGACGTCGGTCGGCTGGGCATCATGACCGTCGTCGGCCAACCGAAGACGACCGCCGAGTACATCCAGGCCACCAGCCGCGTGGGACGGAACGTCGACCGCCCCGGTCTCGTGGTGACGGTCTACTCGCCGTCCAAGCCGCGCGACCGGTCGCACTACGAGTCGTTCACCCCCTACCACGCGAGCCTCTACCGCTCGGTGGAGCCGAGTTCGGTGACCCCGTTCTCGGTGCCGGCGCGCCTGCGCGCCCTCCACGCCGACCTGGTCGTGCTGGTGCGCCACGCGCTCGGCCTGTCGGGCGATCAGCAAGCGGCGTCGTTCGACCCCGATGACGAACGCTTCGCCACGCTCGTCGGGAGGTTCCTCAGCCGCGTGGAACGGGCGGATCCGACCGAACTCAAACGAGTCGAGAGCCACTTGGACACCCTGATCGAGAGGTGGGTGAAGCGGGCGGCCGACGCGGAACCCCTCGGCGGGCTGCGCTACAGCCAAGGTGGACGTGAGCGCCCCAAGCTGCTCAAGCGGTTCACCGAGCGGGGTGACGGTTGGGCGACACTCGACTCGATGCGCAGCGTCGACGTCGAGGTCCACGTGCAGGTGAGGGGGCCTCGCAAGTGACGGTGCGCAAAGTTCGACGTTCACAGGTCATCAGCCCGTTCGGACCAGGGGCGATCATCGACCTCGTCGGCGAGTCCTTCGTGGTGGAGGACGCGGGCAGGTGGCCCCACCAACGCGTGCCCGTCGACTTCCCCAGGCTCGCCTCGTACCTCGGGGTGAACTCCCTGGCCTCGCCCATGCCGGGCAGGCCGATCCCCTACTACCGGTTCCCGCAGTGGTTGTTCTGCCCGGCCTGTCGGCGCATGAGCCGGTGGTCGTACACCAGAGAAGTCGCCAACACCCCTCCGAGGTGCGAGCACTGCCCCGCCGGGAAGCAGCTCATCCCCATGCGGTTCGTGGCGGTGTGCGCCGACGGGCACCTGTCGGATGTCGACTGGGTCCGTTGGGCGCACTCGGCCGACCGCCGCGACCGCAACCAGAACCAGTGCCAGCGATCGGACCTGAAGTTCCTGAGCAAGGCCAATGTCGGCGGTGGCCTCAACTCCCTCGTCGTGCGGTGCGTGCCCTGCGGCGGTGAGAGGTCGCTGGACGGGCTGACCACGAGCGTCGGGCTGAAGCACATCGGCAGCAAGTGCACCGGCAGGCAGCCGTGGCAGGACCAAAAAGACGCGAAGGTGTGCGCGAAGCAGGTGGTGGCGATGCAGCGCGGGGCGTCGAGCGTGTACTTCCCGAACGTGGTCAGCGCGATCGACATCCCGCCCGACTCGGATTGGAGTTCCGTCAGCGAGCCGTTGGCGGTCTTGAGGAAGAGAGACGATTTCCGGTTCCTCGTCAACAACCCGGGCTACAAGTTGGCCAAGGCGATGATCGAGGTCATGGCAGACGAGCACGGCCTGTCCGTCGCCGAGGTCGAGGCGGCGCTGGCCAACGAGATGAGCGCACCTCACGCACAGCCCGACGGCGGACCCGAGAACATCCGCCCGGACGAGTGGGCGGCCCTGATCAACCCGAGGGAGGAGGAGCACCACCACCAGGACCAGTTCATCTCACGACGAGCCCATCGCCCGCTGCGCTCCGCGGGCGGAACCGTGAACGGCTGGAGCAGGCTGATCCCGGAGGTCGTGCTGGTCGACCGCCTCCGCGAGGTTCGGGTGCTGACGCACTTCGAGCGCTACGCGATGGAGGAGAAGGTGCCGTCCAACCTGAGCGACGACCCCGACTTCCTGCCGGCCGTCGAGGTGTTCGGGGAGGGGTTCTTCCTCAGGTTCGACGAGGAGGCCCTCGTCCGGTGGGAGGAGTCGGCTCCGGTAGTGCCCCGGTGCCGGCGATTGGCCGAACGTCGCGAGCTGACGGGTGCGACGTGGCTTCCCGAGCCCACACCGCGTTTCGTGCTGTTGCACACCCTCGCGCACCTGCTCCTGCGCAACACCGCCTTCGAAGCCGGCTACTCGACATCTTCGTTGCGCGAGCGTTTGTACGTGACGAAGAACGGTGGCGGTCCCCCCATGTCCGGCGTGCTGATCTACACGGCGGCTGGCGACTCGGAGGGCACACTGGGCGGCCTGGTCAGGATGGGCGAGTTCCCCCGGTTGGTCAGACTCCTCGACATGTCGATCACCACCGCCCTGTGGTGCTCGTTCGACCCGGTGTGCGCGGACCACCCCGGCCAGGGGCCGGACGGGCTGTCGCTGGCCGCGTGCCACGCGTGCTCGCTGGCGCCGGAGACGAGCTGTGAGGCGACGAACCGGCTGCTGGACCGGCGTCTACTGGTCGACCCGGAGTTCGGGTTCTTCAAGGACCTGGCGGCAGCCGTCGGCGGTGTCCCGGGGAGCCTCCTGTGAGCGCCGCGTTACGCGCCTCGGTCCACGAGGCGCCCCATCACGCCGTAGTGGTCGCCGCACCCGCAGTCGACCAAGCGCGCCAAGCCGTTGCGGCCTACCGTCGCCTCCGGGGGCATGGCAAAGAGCTGCACGTCATCACCCGGTCGAGCGTGCTGACGAGCCGCATCCGCACGCTGATGCCGTTCGAGAGCCGCGGCGACACCGTGATGACCTACCACTCGTACTTCGCCAACGTGTGGCGCACGGTGCTGCGGATCAACCAGCCGAAGGCGGACGACTACGACATCAACTTCTGGGAGTTCAAGCGACACCTCCGGGCTCGTTACGTTCGACCGCTGGACAGACGACACGTCATCGTCGTCCAAGGGCAGCAACTGCCACCTGACTTCTACACGGTGCTCCGCCTGCTCAGCGTCGAGGCGACGGTGTTCGTCGACCCCGTGCAGACGGTCGACGCCTCCGGCACGACGCTGGAGGATCTGACCGCTCTCCTCGGCGCAGGAACCGCCACCACCTCGCACGAGGTCGACGGCGGTACCGCGCAGATCCACGAGTTGCTGGCGCACCTCGGCGACAGGTCCTTCCCGGTGGCCGCGCCTCACCGCGAAGGCCCACGACCGGTGCTGGTCGACCACGAAGACGTCGACGAGGAGATCCGGTTCGTCGTGGAGCAGGCGGCAGCGCACCGCGACCGGCAGATCGGTGTGTTCCTCCCGACCCGGGAACTGGCCCAAGTCTTCAAGGACGGGATCGGGGACCTGTTCGACGGCAGGACGCAATGGCACCTGTCGGGCGTCAAGGTCCCGAAGCACGCCACGATCACCTGGGCCGACCCCGGCGTGAAGGTGCTGACGTGGGTCAGCGCCATCGGGATGCGGTTCGACCACGTCGTGTTGGCGGGGCTCGACCACGTGGAGGACCGCTTCCGGTTGGAGAACGCGCTGCGGGTACTCGGTCCGACGACACGTTCGGAGTTGTTCCTCTCCTACTCCGGTGTCGGGCGACCCACCTCGTTGAGCGGGCTGACGCCGGCCTTTCTCGACGACCGAACCCGCGACGCGCCTGGCGGGGAGTGGGTGGAGGCGGACGGCGCGACCGTCGAGTTCCCGACGCCCCATCCCGCGGTGCCGGAGCAAACGGCTCCGCCCACCCGGTCGGCGGTCGACAGCGCTCGCGCCCTGCTCGTGGCCCCGATGCGGAGCAACGCTCGGTCCAAGCGCCTGCTCACCGCCGACCAAGAGGTCGGGTTGGCACAGCTCATGCGATCAGCCGACGAAGACCTGTCGGACGAACTGCCGAAGGGCTTCCGCTCGACCCTGCGTGACAACGACGTGCGGGCCCGAGCATTCGACGCGATGGTGCTGCACAACACCGGTCTCGTCGGTTCGTGCATCGGCAGGCACCTCGGTGCGGGACTCGACTACGAAGACCTGTACCAGCACGGGCTGCTGGGTCTGATGCGGGCGATCGAGAAGTGGGACGCCTCGCGGGGACTGAAGTTCTCCACCTACGCGGTGAACTGGATCAACCAGCACATGGGCCGCGCCGTTCCCGACGAGGGCGCGACGATCCGGCTGCCGGTCCACAAGCACGAGGAAGTCCGCAAGGTCCGCGCCGTCCGGAACAGGCTGCTCCTCGAGCAGGAGGACGCCCCGATCGCGGAGATCGCCAAGCGCACCGGGTTCTCCTGGGAGAAGGTGGTGGACTGCTTGCGGTTGTCCAGGGGTGTGATCAGCCTGGACGCGCCTTTGGGCGCGGATGGGGAGATCTCGCTCGCGGAACTGGTCCCCGCTCCGTTCGAACACCACTCGAACCCCGACTACGTGCTCGACAACGAACTCGGCGCCGAACTCGTGCGGAAAGCCTTGTCACTGTTGAAGGAGCGCGAGGCCGAGGTGCTCAGGTTGCGGTTCGGCTTCGACGGTGGTGACGACCGTACCCTGGAGAAGATCGGCGAGCACTTCTCGGTCACGCGCGAGCGGATACGGCAGATCGAGAGCAAGGCGAAGAGCAAGCTCGTCGGGAAACTGGCAGACGTGGGACTCACCGCCGGTGGCGCGACCCCCACTCCCTCGAAAGAGGTCTCGCTCCGCCGGTTGAGCGTCGTGCGGACACCGGTCCACGAGCTGCGGCGGCCTGGCACGGAGATCGCCACGGGGTCGGGGTTGGTGGAACGGCTCGGCGCCGCGGGTGAGGACAGCGCCTTCGGCCACCTGCTGATCGCCTTGGTGGACCGCGCGTTGTGGTCCGGTGCCCGTCATGTCCGGATTAGAACCGCGGGCGCGGGCACGAGTTCCAGGCTCGCCTTGGTCCACGACGGAGCCGCCTTCGCCGGGCACGAGCTGCTCTCGAACCTCCGCGAAGGGCAGGAGGTGTCGCGCGGATCCGCGACCCTCGGTGTCGCCGCCGCCCTGTACGACGAGGTCACCGCCTGGGATGCCCACACGTCCTCGGCGTGCCTGGTCCTCACCTCTGCGGCGGACACCGACACCTGGTGGCTGCACCGCGCCACGCGCAGGCTGCCCACCGGACTGCTGCCCGAGGTGAAGTCGGACCAGTGGTCGGTCGTGCTGCTCCGGGCACCGCGGCCCCAGGTCGCACGTACGCGCGTCGGCGTGGTCCTCGACCGGTGCGTCCGCGACCTCGGCGTGGTGTTCGGCGAGTTGTTGCGGCGCAAGGCCGAGATCGACGTCAACGGACGTGCGGTCACCGCTCAGGACCCCTTCCTGTGGGGCAACCCGGCCGGGCAGCACCTCGGGGAGGAGCGGGTGACCGCCGCAGGGCTGTCGGTGGTGGCGAGCCCTCGCGTGCTCCCACACCCGGACGCCCTGCGGGCGGGTGACACAGCTTCGGTGGGCGACCCCGCCGACTGGCAGATGAGCCAGGGCTTCTACGTGCGCTGCGACGGTCGATACCTCTCCCGCGGCGGCTGGCTCGGGATCGACGGCTTGGAGATGACCGAGGACACCGCTCTGGCCAGGGTGCTCGTCGAGGTGCCGTCCGAACAGCGCGCCGCGTGGGGTGGAGAGCACCCCGGCGCCACCGTCGTGCCGCCGGAGCCGCTCCGGTCGAGGTTGGCTGCTCTCGCCCGCATAGCGCGCGGCAAGTCCGAACTCGTGATCGAACGACACCGAAGTGGGGGGACGACGTGACGGACGGTGAACTCGCCGCCTTCGCAGCCGAGCTGCGGCGCAGGGTGGACGACCGGGTCCAGGCCGAACCGGAGCTGATGACGCGGGACGCGTTCGTGACCCTGGTCGGCGAGCACCTGATCGACGACGGGGCGCTGGACGACCTGGACACCTGCTACCTCTTCATGCCCTGGCAGAACCGCCGCGTCGAGGTCGCCGGGTACGACATCACGGGCGACGGCACGATCCTGCACCTCGTCACGTCCGAGTACGGCATGGACGCCGAGCCGTTGAAGCGCGAGCGGCTCACCCAGCTGGTCCGCCACGTGGGCGCGTTCGCGGAGTTCTGCCGCAACGGCGTGCACGAGCAGCTGGAGCGGTCGAGTCCGGCGTACGACATGGTCGAGCGCATCCACAGCGCGTGGCCCCAGCTCCAGATGATCAAAATTCTCGTCTTCACCGACGGGAGGACCGGGCTGCGCCGCGCGGAGGAGGCCACCGTCGCCGGTCTCCCGACTCTGGTGAACGTGTGGGACGTCAGCCGCCTCCAGAAGCTGATCAGCTCGGGCGCCCAGCAGGAGGACATCCTCATCGACGTCGCGAAGATGGGGTACGAGGTGCCGTGCCTGGAGTCATCCGAGCAGGCCGACGGGTACCGCTGCCTGATGGCGATGCTGCCCGGGAAGCTGCTCGCCGACCTGTACGACGAACACCACAGCCGCCTGCTCCAGCGCAACGTGCGCGCCTACCTCCAGGCGCGTGGGAAGGTCAACAAGGGGATCGCAGAGACGATCAAGGAACAGCCCGGTCGGTTCCTGGCCTACAACAACGGCGTCTCCGCGACCGCTCGTGCGGCGGACCTCGAACGGACGTCGAACGGACTGGTGCTGCGCAGCCTGACCGAGTTGCAGATCGTCAACGGGGGGCAGACCACGGCCTCGCTGCACCACGCGGCCCGCAAGGGGGTCGACCTGTCCGCGGTCACCGTACCCGCGAAGATCACCCTGATCCCCGACGACCGTCTGGACAGCATGGTCCCGGAGATCTCCCGCTACGCGAACTCGCAGAACGCCGTCACGCCAGCCGACTTCGAGGGCAACAGCCGCTTCCACGTGGGGCTGGAGCGGTGGTCCCGCACCACCTGGGTGACGCCTCTCGGTGTGGACGTCGAGCAGACCCGTTGGTACTACGAGCGCGTGCGCGGGCAGTACGACGTCGAGAAGAACAAGTTCACGACCGCCGCCACGCGGCGCAAGTTCGACCGCGAGAACCCCGTGCGGCAGCGGTTCGGCAAGACCGACGCCGCGAAGTACGAGTACGCCTACTCGCTTCGGCCGGAGGTCGTGTGCCAGGGCGCCGAGAAGTGCTTCCGGACGTGGACGTCGGACGAGGGTTTGGCCGAGCGCGAAGCCCCCGACGACGTGTACTTCCGCCACTTGGTCGCCAAGGGGATCGTGTTCCGCCAAGTGCGGTCGATCATCCAGAAGCAGAACTTCGGCGGCTACCTCGGACAGACCGCAGCACACACCGTGTCGCTGATCGTGCACACGCTCGGTGGGCTCGACCTGGACCGGATCTGGCGCGAGCAGACGCTGCCCAAGGCGATCGCCACGGCGGTGCCCGACGTCGCGAAGGCGGTGCGGCGGTTGCTCACCTCACCCCCGAGCGGGGGGAACATCACCGAGTGGGCGAAGAAAACCGCCTGCTGGGACCGTGTACGCGCGATGGGGTGGGCTCCCCCCTCCGACGTTCTCGCCGGTTAGGCGACTTCATCCCCGTTTTCATCGTTCGCGCGTCGGGGCGGCCGAACGGACCGGTCCCGGGAAGTGGCATGGCAGAAGTTGAGCAGAACCAGATCGTCGGTGGTGGAGGTCCCGCGCGGATCCCTGTTCGGAGGACAGGAGGCGACGTGGCGGTCTACGCGGTGAAGCTCGAGCGCAGCGACCTGCTGCAGTTGCCGGTGCACCCTGAAGCGTGCACCGAGGAGACGTTCGAGCAGTGGTGCGCCGAGCGGGTGGCGAACGGCGCCCGGCTCGCGGTCGACCTGTTCTCCGGCGGCGGTGGGTTGAGCCTGGGCTTGACCGACGCCGGGTGGACCGTCGCGGCCTCGGTCGACCACAACAAGTTTGCGCTGCAGACCCACCGGGCGAACTTCCCCGGCCTCGCGCTCGACGTGGACCTGGGAGACCCGAAGAAGCGCGCCGCGTTGATCAGGGTGCTCAAGCGCGTCGACATCGACCTCATCGCCGGTGGACCACCGTGCCAACCGTTCAGCAGGGCCGGACGCAGCAAGATCCGCAGCCTGGTGGACGCGGGTGTGCGCGACGAGTTCGACGAGCGCAAGGAGCTGTGGCAGGCCTACGTCGATGTCGTGCTCAAGGTAAAGCCTCGTGCGGTGCTCATGGAGAACGTCCCGGACATGGCCTTGGGCGACGACTTCCACGTCGTGCGACGGATCGTGGACATGCTGGAGGACGTCGGGTACCGGACCAACCTCCGCCTTGTCGACGCCTGGCAATACGGCGTTCCCCAGCACCGCAAGCGCCTGATCCTGCTCGCCCGCCTCGACAGCGACACCTTCACCTGGCCCAGCCCCGGCGAAGCGGTGACCGTGCGGGACGCGATCGCCGACTTACCCGACCTCGGCCTCACAACTGGCGGCCGGGACCTGCCCTACTCGCCCAACGACGAGGTGTCGGAGTTCGCCGAGGTGATGAGGCGCGGCACCGACGAGGAGAGGGTGTGGGACCACATGACCCGACCGGTTCGCGACGACGATCGCGAGATCTTCGCCTTGATGACGTCCAAGACGCTCTACGCGCACATCGACCCCAGCCTGCGCAGGTACACGGCGGAAACGTTCGACGACAAGTACAAGCGGTTGGACTGGGACGAGCTGAGCCGCTCCATCACCGCGCACATCGCGAAGGACGGCTACTGGTACATCCACCCGTCGGAGCACCGCACCCTCACCGTCCGCGAGGCCGCCCGCATCCAGACGTTCCCGGACGACTTCCGCTTCGCGGGCAGCCGCAGCCACGCGTTCCAGCAGATCGGCAACGCCGTGCCGCCGATGCTGGGCAAAGCCGCGGCCACCGCCTTGGTTCCGGTACCGGTCACCGACAAAGCCCGGCAGAACCGGTGGCGCGTTCTCGCCAACCGCTTGGCCGCTTGGGCCGAGGAGCGGCGTGCTGGGAACTACTGGTGCGTGCTCCCCGGGGACCAGCTGACGCCGCCCGTCGCCGCGGTCGTGGCGATGCTGGACCCGTCACCCGTTGAACTCGCCGCGTACGCTCCCGGCCTCCGTGAAGTGGCCAGGAAGGGACGGGTCACCAAGCGAGCGGTGGACCTCATCGAACAGGCGGCAGTCAGGCGCGGGGCTGCTGCAGCGGTAACGCGTTTGCGGCAGTTGCAGGATGACCGGAAGCTCTGGTTGCACCCCCAGGACATGCCCGAGGTCTTAGCCCTCCCACCTGGTAAGACCGTCCTTTTGAAGCTCTTGGCGGGCGATGACGTCCTGTTGACCAGTCAGCCGGTCATCCGCGTGTCGTCACGTGTGCTCAACACCAGCTCGGAACGGGCGAACAGCCTCACCGACGGCAGGGTCGACCTCTCCCGCTTGGTGGGAGGTGACGCCAAGGCACCGTTGCGCATGGCCGCGTTGCGACTGGTCGGCCAACTCCACTGCCACAAGCAAGCACCGATGTGCGAGGGGTGTCCACTGGCCCGCCAGTGCGCGACCGCCCACGACAACGAGTTCTCGGACAGGCTGTTCTGACCCGAATCGCAGATGATGCTGACGGCCCGGTCGACACCGGCATCGCCCGGACCGGGCCGTCAGCAAAGGCGGAAGCCGCTCATCTGCACACCGAGGAATTCGCCGGTTCAGAATGCGATAGTTAAATTGGTCCAGCGCTTGATGACCTTCGAGCCTTCCACGGGGTGCTCAGCCGAGTGGGTGATCACGACCGGCTCGCCGGTGCGGTCCACCCCCAGGCGCGGATCCGATCGCACAGCCTTTGTGCGAGGCGATCCCCCAGCTCACCGTGGCCGTGTGCCTGCCGACAACTCCATCCGTTCAGGTGGGAAGCGCGGTCAGGACACGGGCCCGGGACGTTCATCGGGAGTTCAGTCGGTCAGTCGGCGTGACCACCGGGTGGCTCCGCGAGTGCGGCCGTGCACAACCAAAGCCAGCAACACCACCGAGCTCGCCACCGTCCAGTGTGTCTCCGGCCCCGGATACCCCGTGACCGGCAGGACGTCCTGAGCCCACGGGGCCAGGTGATTCACCACTCCGCAGCCCAGGTAGAGCACCAGGGTCGTCCCGCCGGCCAGCGCCGGCCCCAGCACGGGGCCGAGGCAGAACGCGATCCCGGCGAAAACCAGGTAGTTGGAGACCTGCCAGGACCACGGAACGCCCGGCGGCAGCCGGGTCGATCCGAGCAGGACGATCACCACCGGCAGCAGCATGCCCGACAGCGCGCAAGCCACCGACACCAGTGACGCACGCCGGGTGGCCACCCGGTCCCATTCCCAGAGACGTGGCCGCAGCACGGTGGCGGTGACGACGGCTCCCACGACGGCGCACAACTCGGGGAACGGCAAGCGGTTTTGCGGCACGGCGGCAGACAGGTGGATCACGACGGCACGGGCTCCCAGGATTGTGCTCAGCACGCTGAGTGCGACCGTCGCGGCCACGAAGAAGTGGAACGACCTCGATGCCAGCACAACGCGGATCATCGGCTGGGCAGGCTCTCCGGTGTCAGGGTGCAGCCCGCGATCCGGTCGACGTTCGCGGCGATCCACTGCCGGACGGCGGAATCGGGTAGACCGGCGAAGGCGTTGTGCGATCGGACTGTCCCGGCCAGCCAACCGCCGAGGTCGTCGGCCAACCGGACCGACTCCGGGTCGGCTGCGTCGCCCAGTCGGCGGCAGGCCCCGGAGCCGGACAGGACGTAGACCGCCTGGACCGGCCGGGTCTCCGTGGGGTTCTGGGGCTGGATCGGGATCCAGAGGACGGTGTCGGGCGCCTCCGGCCGCCACTCGTCCGTTCCGTCGACCGGGCGTCCACGAAGGGCTTCGTCGTAGACCCGGGTGAACGGCGCGGGCCTGCCGTACCGCTGCACGGCGGCGTCCGTGGCGGCCACCAGGAGGTCCAATCGGGAGCGATGTCCCCCGTGCACGCAGTACTCGACTCCGCCGGCCGCTCGACACACCTGCGGCACTTCGGCCTCGTAGGCGAACAGGGCGGGCTTCGACAGCAACGGCGGCACGGCCAACACGGCGGGCAGGAGCAGTGGCAGCAGCGCGGCGGCCCCGCGGAACCGACCGCTCACGCGGTGCCGACGCAGCAGGCCGACGGCCGTCCACACGACCGCGATGGCGCACACCGTCAGGAACGCCAGCCTGTAGACGACGAACGGAGTGGACTGCACGCTGCCGAGCACGGGCGTGATGTAGAGAACCGGAGCCAGTGACGAGAACGTGTCACCGCTGCTGCCCACCACGGCAGCGCCGAACAGCAGTACGAAGGACAGCGGTGCGGTCAAGGCGGTCCGGGTCACCGCACCGACCAGGTAGCCGACAGCAGTCGCCAACGCCAGTCCGAGCACCCCTGTGAGCATCGCCCCTATGTCGGGTCCGCCGTGCTCTGCGTCGGACACCGTGACGACGACCAAGGGCAGGAGTCCGAGCAGGTATGCGGCCACGAACACGCCGATGAGCAAACCCAGGTGCTGTGCGACCGTCTGCCGGCCCGCGCGTGCGGCGGAGGGAAGCGCGAAGACTCGTGACGGCGGCAGCAGACGCCCGGCGAAGTACGTGGCCGCCGCCGCCGCGATCGGAGCCGTGAACACGTTCTGCTGGTGGAACTCGGCGGAGGTCTGCACCCACTCCTGGTAGGGCCACGACCGCATACGACCGGTCGCGGCGACCACCACGCCGGTGATCGCCAACGCGGGCAACAGAACGGGCCAAGCGCCCAACGGAGAGCGGAGTCGGGCCTTGGGGAAGGCGGGGGTGCTCTCCGGCCGTGTCGGGAAGGTCGTGCGGAGGTCAGTCACGGTCGGCCCCCAGCTTCGCGACCAGCGCGTGGTACGCACGCTCGAATGGCGAGCCCAGCACTCCCGGAGAGGGCGTGCTGTCGACCAAGTCGGTCAACTCCGCTTCGGTCCCGTCGAAGACCAACCTGCCCTCGGCAAGAACGCCGACCCGTTGGCACAAGTGGGAAATGTCCTCGATCAGGTGCGTGGACAGCAACACCGTCCTGGTGCGCCCGATGTCGGCGATGACTTCCCGCAACCGCATCCGCTGCGCCGGATCGAGCCCCACTGTCGGCTCGTCCAGCACCAGCAGATCCGGTTCATGGGCGAGCGCCGCTGCCACACCCAACCGCTGGCGCTGCCCGCCGGACAACGTCCGAACACGAGCGGCCGCCAGGTCGTCAAGCCGCACCGCCGCCAGCGCCCGAACCGCCGCCACAGCGCAGTCGACCCTGTCCACGCCGTTGACCCACGCTGCGTAGGCGACGGTGTCCAGCACCCGCATCCCGCCGACCAAGGAGAACCGCTGCGGCACGAAGCCGATCGCACCCGAGGTGGCGCCCTCGAACCGAAGAACGCCGGAATCCGGTTTCTCCAACCCGACCAGCAGGCTGAGCAACGTGGTCTTACCTGCGCCGTTGGGGCCGAGCAGCCCGGTCACCCCGGTGCCGACCACCCAATCAACCCCGGACAACACCGATTTCTTGCCATATCGGAACCGGACGTCATCGATGACTATTCGCACGTATGGGCGCCGCTTCTGCTCGGTTGACCTGTCGAACAGTGCCTCGTGCGGCGCGGACCCGGTCCGCGCCGCACGATCTGTCATCCTAGCAGGTCTTCGTTCGACCGGATTCGATCTCGTTGCCCGACGAACTGGTGGTCCAGGTGTAGTAGTCGTCATATCCGGCACAGGCGCCGTCTACACTGACGTTGCCGTTGCCGAACTCTGTCCTGGTCTCGGTACCGTGGATGGTGTCGGGCTGGAAGGGCCGGTCCTTGGCGATCCGCACGGTTAACGTAACCGTGCCGCCGCAGTCCGTACGGCTGCCGACCCCGCGAATCGTGCCGTCGGACACCCAATACGGGCTGTCCGCGCCGAGTCCACAGGCTTGCAGGTCAGGTGCGCCCCACGCGGGAGCAGTCAGCGCCACTCCTGCAGCCGAGAATGCCGTAGCCAGGACCGCGCCGATGACAAGACGTTTCACACCGCTCCTTTTTCTACCCATCGGAAGGAAAGCCAGGCAGAACATCGAGTACCGGGTTGGGTAAAGTGCTCCGAGGGCCCCCAGCGAATCTCACCGTAGCCAGGAATGACAATGAGTCGCGATCACCCAAACGAGGGATATGGTCATCACACCTCTGCGGCGTATCGAGATGCCCCGACCGTTCCTATCAACCGGCTCCCCCATCAGCAGCAATCTGCTCCGGCTGCTCCGACCCTGTGCGCCCAATCCCATGCATCTCCGTGGGGATGTTCTGGCGTGGCGCACAGCGCCCTCCCCGATCCGCCGCGAGCCAACGCCTACGCCGAACGGTTCATCGGGACCGTAGACGCGAAGTCACCGACCGACCACTCGTCTCAACGCACACCACCCGCGAGTGGTGCTGGACCGCTACGCGGCCCACTACAACCACTGCCGACTCCACCGAGCCCGGCAACTCGCGGCACCACGACCAGACCAACCGACCACGAAGCCGGGCTACACGTCGATACTCGCCGACCAGTCCTCGGCGATCGATCAACGAGTACGAACCCACAGCCGCCTAACCGCAGGTCAAACCACGTGGCCACTTTTCACACCCCACCCCCAGTGCCAGCTCTGAGCCGCGGCCCCCGCTCACCGCCGAGGAGGCCCGCGCGTTCCTCGTCGCGACAGCAACCATCGGCTGAACGCACTGTTCGAATTCGCCCTGCGTACCGGGCTCCGCAAGGGCGAACTTCTCGGCCTGCACTGGGAGGACCTCGACCTGGTCGCCGGACAGCCGGCATCCGCTGCACCCTCCAAGTGCACCGACAGCAGCGGCCTGACTGCCCTACCGCCGAAGACGCGAAGCGGCGGATCGCACTGCCCACACCGTGCCGACGCTCTCTTGAACAGCACCGCAGCCAACAACTCCAAGAACGTGGGCGGCAGGCGAAAGCTGGCAGAACAGCGGCTACGTCTTTACCTGGTCCAACGGTGCCCCGGTCGAAGGAACCACGCTCACCCGGCACTTCACCACCCTGCTCCGTCGTGCCAGGCTCCGCCGCATCCGGTTCCACGACCTCCGGCACTTCACCGCGAGCCTCCTCCTAGAACAGGTAGTCGAATCGTGACCAAGGAACTCCTCGGTCACGCCCACATCGGTGTCACCGCAACCGGCTACGCCCACGTCCGACTCCGTCTCCAGCGCGACGCCATCGATCTCCTCGGCCACTCCCTTCATAGCCCCTCCACGCCGCACCCGCCCGCTGACGTTGCCGCCAACCACTGCCGTCAAAAGCTTCAGAGGCCCCACCGGATTCAAAATTCCCGCCGGAGCCTATGCCTCGTTCAAACTGACAGCTCCCGCTGCGCCTCGGCATACGAATTGACCGGGACAAGCTCGGACATCTTCCTGAAGAAGATCAACCCAGCCGCTTTGACAGCATCCAGGAAATCCGCGGATGAAGTATTTACCGTCTTCGTTTCCTCACCGATCTTGGCGATCACCAGGACGCGAGACCCTGCGGCCCGAAAAGAGAGCTTGATCGGCTGATCCGGGAAATATGTCTCCGCATAACCCAACGACTGCATTTTCGTCACCATCTCGGCGATATAACACCAGAGCTGGTCAACGTAGTCCCACTCTTCAGTGCCGATGATTTCCGATCCATCAATGGACAGTCGAATGGCACCTTCGATGTAGTCGGGGTCGGGCGGCGGGGTACGGCATGATTGCACCGGCACGAATCCGCCGGCCGGACTCTTCAGGAACGTCTCGATCTCAACCACGTTTCAGACCCTTCGGTGGTCATCCCGGATAGAACTGACCCACTCGACCGCTAATTCATGTCGAGTGGGTGCTTGACGCCGTTGGCGTTCCCACGAATCCGATACATTCCTTGACTGCCTCGCTGGACCAACGTATCGCGATTCTAACGCATGACTTGACCGATACAACCTTGGACGTCATCAACAGACATGCTCGAATCGAAGAAGGACTACGTTCATGTGCGTTCGTCAAGTATCCAGAGCCTTCGCCGGCAGCAGCACGGCTGCGGCTATAACAGCTACTTCGTCGACGGCCAGAGTTGCTGTAGGACCTCCGACACCGCCCCATAGGATCCGATCGCGTCCAGAGGATTCACCGGATCTGATACACCTCAGGCTTAAGGATGGTGCGCGTCATCGTTTGACGGCCATCGAGCATCCTCTGCAGTACCTCGGCGGCGCTCTCGGTGAGACGGTGGGGATCCTGCACCACTGTGGCCCGCAGCGGACTCGTGGCGGTCGCGATGAGGTGTCGGGCCTCGGGGATCCCGTCGATGCCGATGACAGTGGTCTCTCTGGTGAGCGGTGAGTCCGTCGCGCGCAGTGCGTCGACCGCCCCCAGCGCCATCTCGTCATTGGTGCAGAACATTGCGTCCAGACGGGGCGACCGCACGGCTTGTGACCGAATGTGGGCCTGGACCGCGTCGTAGGCACGTGAGCGGCTGAAGGCGCAAGTGTCGTCAATGCTGATCGACACGTTGCCCAGGCCGGTTCGCAGGACGTCCGCGCAGGACTTCTGCCGCTCGGAGTGCTCACGGCTGGCGACGATCAGCACGTGTGGCCGCCGCACACCACGTTGCCGCAGGTGGCCCACCAACCAACGACCCGCTTCCGTCCCGAGGTCGGAGCTGACGTAGCCGACGAACGAGGTGTTGGCAGGGTACTCGCTCTCGTCGTCGAATGGATCGACATCGGTGAACACCACCGGCAGCGCCAGTTCGGCGCAGAACTCCACCAGCAGTGGGCGCATCCGGTGCAGCTCGGTCGGGACGACGAACCCACCCAGGTAGCTGTCCTTGGTGTTGAGCACCCTTCGCAAGTCGTGGCCTTGCGACGCGGCGTCGTAGTCCCGGTCGGGCACCTTCAGTACCAGGTTGATGCCCTTGCGGTCGAGCGCACGGTGCAGACGTTGCACGAACTCGGCGACCCAGTACTTCTGACTGAAGGCTGAGGTGACGAGGAATGCCTGGCGCGTGTCCGCCATCCGTGTCCTCCTACGCAGCAGAAGCGGAACGATTGCGAGTGACACCGCCACGGGAACCGTCCAGGCGGGCACCAGCTCGAGCAGTACACCACTGCGGATGACGATGACGCTGCCCACGAGAACGGCCGCACCACAGATCACCACCAACATGGTGGTCCACACCGGGGTTGATCGGACCACCGATGCCCGATGGTGGACGTGCTGCTCGAATGTGACCACTGCGTCTCTGCCCGCCTGAACTACAGCACCGGAGGACGAGGCGCGACCCCGCTGCCGGACAGCACGACCACGACGATTCGACGTCCCGACAGAGTCCCGTCGTCTACGGGCGTCCGATCCGTCTCCGTCGTCAGCCTGGGAACCATTGCTCATCGCGGATCCCCCTTGGCGCCTCGACGCCTTCACACACAGAAGCTAGGCATAGCCGATTCCGGCCATGCTGATCACGCACTTCTGCGGACAAGGTGTTTTGGGAAGAAACCGAAGAAGAGCGTGCCGCCGCCGAGCGGAGGTTGCCCGCCGTCACCGGGCAACCGCAGCAGAACGTCGACTGGGTGAACGACGCGCCGACGACGGCGGGCCGCCCTCACCGCGGCGCGCTGGCGGAGGTCCTGGCCCTGCGCCTGCGCCAGGCGCAGCGCGGCAACCCGACGTTTCCTTCCTGGTACACCTGGAGGGACCTTGGGGCGCGGGCAAGACCACGTCGCCGAACCTGCCGCCGCGCCGCCTGGCGGACCCGCCCAACGCCAGCCTCGTGGTCACGTTCGGCGCGTGGCGACACGCCAGGGTGGACCCTCCCGTGCGCCGTGATCACCTGCCTGCGCGACCAGCGGTCCGCGTAGGTGCAGCAGCTTGAGGTCACGAAATCAAACACGGCTTGCAGTACGTGGTGCTTCGGCGGCTCGGTGTGGGTCGTTGTTGTCGTGTCAGTTAGTCGGTCGTGTGCCGTACAGATTGAGTATGTGGCCGTAGTTGTGTGGTGTGTGGCGGTGTGCCGAACGTGATGATCTCCTGAACGGCCATCGATCCAGCAGGCGGTCGTGTCGGCGCGGCGGCCTCGCCGATCGGCAAGTCACCCTCGACACCGAGCGCGACCAGTCGCCGTCGCGCCTCCACCGGATCGGGATGCGCTCCCCGAACGAGACCAACCGCAGACCCACCTCCGCGTCGGTGGCCGGGTGCGGGGAGGCGCCCAGTCGATCAGGAACGGGGCGGACCGCCGAACTCCAGCAGGTCCGGCGGCAGGGCCAGCCGCCAAGCCAGGCGCACACCGTCCGGGCGGGTGCGCGTCATCGCCGTCGCCCGGCCCGGGTCGACGCCGTGGGCGCGCGCCCGGTCTCGGCGGCGTCCAGGTCGTGCACCCGCCGCTCACGCGATCAGGCAGGGCTCGGTCCGCACCCACGGCATCATCGACGCCCTGTCCAACGTGAACATCCCGTACAGGGCGGACAAGGCCCATCGAGCAGCGGGCGGTCCGATCCGCTTCCCCCACCGCGGCAGGTGGCACGACCTCCCGCCCGATCAGCAGGCGGTCAACCGCTCCCACGCCCGCATCCGAGCACTCGGCGAACGCGCCGTCTCCATCCTCGAAGCCCGACGGCCACTGCGCAGACCCCGCTGCTCCACCACCCTCATCACCAACCCGACCCGACCGTCCTCGCACTCCACCACGCCACCGGATGAGGTCGGAAAGGGCTCAGTGCCCCGCACCCGCGTCCTGGGCGGCCTTGTCAACGAGTACAGACATGCCGCTCGACCAGCCGCGATGACTTTTCGAGCGGCGCACGTTCGTGGCGGCTGCGGGCACGCTGGTGGCGGCATGGTGGACGAGACCGCCCGATCAGAGCGCGTGGCCCACAACTCAAGAGTTGCGCACCATGATGTCGACGAACGCCTGCATCAGGCGCAACTGCGGAACCCACTCCTGGACGAACAGCCACTGGCCATTGGGGTTCATCTCCAGGAAGACGTGCCGGTCGTCCGGGGTCACGATGAAGTCGAACGCCGCGTAGCGCAGGTCGAACTCCTCCATCAGCGCCAGGCACGCGGCGGCGACGGGCTCGGGCAGGTCGCCGGCGACGGCCTTGGGCGGTGCGTCCTGACGTCGCCAGTCGTAGCGGGTGAGGTCGCTCTCCTGTGAGCGGATCTCGCAGGTGAAGACCTGATCTTCGAATACGGTGACCCGCAGCTCGTGCTTCTTCTCGACCAGCTCCTGGAACATGCAGGCGTTGTGCCGCGCACTGCCCACGTTCGCCATGTCCTCGGTCGTGAACGGGCGGACGAGGGGAATTCCCGGCATGTCGACCTGGAACTTGAACTCGTCCACCTGCCCGGGCACCAGGAACGGGCCGGTCATGGACTTGAACACCATCTCGCCGGAGCACTCGTCGTAGAAGGCGCGCACGCGCTCGGGATCGTTGGTCACGATGGTCCTCGGGGATTCCAGTCCGTGAGCGGCGGCGCGCGACATCTGCAGCAACTTGTCGTCGGCCCTTCGGATGCTCCACGGACTGTTCATCCAGTAGACGTCCGGGTCCGCCAGCAGCAGGTCCCACAGACCCCGGAGCGCATAATCGTTCTCGCGCCTGGCGTACGGGAACTCGACCGGCGGGAGGGATCGCGGTGGGCGGTTCGGCAGCGGCTTCCGCCACCACACGGCCTTGACGTTGTCAAGATCGATGGTTCCGTCGTCCGTGCGCAACCGGCTCGACCACCTGCCCTGCCGGAAGTCCGCACTGAGCTGCGCGCGTTGCGGGAAGTCCTCGGGGAAGAAGAGGAACGGCGTCCGGCCGTTCCTGCGCAGGATCTCCGCTCCGGCGAAAGCGGTCGAATCCCACCTCGCCGTGACGATCAGGATCGCAGAGTCATTCATGAGTCGTCCTCGTCTCCTCGGGTGGGAAGCGCCGGTCGGCGAGCCCGCCCGCCTCATCGGCCACGCCGGTCAGCGGCCCGTGCGTCCGGTGTTCCGACGCCGTGATCCGAGCCGCTGACCGGCGTGCACGCCCCCGTGGGATCAGTCGTGGTCCGAGTCGAAGTCGGACTCGTTGTCGCTGTCCGCGTCAGGGATCGTGTTCGTGTTCGAGGCGCCGGTGTCGGTGTAGGTGTCGGTCACCGTCGCGGTGCTGCCGGAGGTCCGGTACGGCGTGGTCCCCCCCGCGAGCAGGTAGTCGACGAGGCGGTCGATCTCCTGCTTCGCCTCAGCGTCCGCGGTGACGTCGAGCGTGCCCTTGATGGGCTCGACCTTGCTCAGCAAGTGACTGGCGAGTACCCGTGTCTGAGTTTCCATCATCCTTCTTCCGATCGCTTGATCCACGAAATGCGGGCTTTCGAGCGCTGGGACTGGTTCGTCGTTCCGGGCCCACCCCCTTCTTCCCGGTCTTCATCCGCCGGCGACTGCGGTCAGGATCGACACCGTGGCGTCGGGCGCAATGACCGAGTCGATCGAGCCGAGGTCGCGCACGTCCTCGTCTCCGACGTAGATGCGCACGAACGGCATCGGCTCCAGGTGTTCGTCCACGACTCGCCCGGAAAGGCTCGGGTACAGCTCGCTGACCCGTTCCATCACCTGCCGCACGGTGCCGCCCGGCACCGAGAACTTCCGGACGCCTCCGGTGAACCGGGCCAGCGACGAGGAAAGGATGACCTGGATGTCGCTCAAGATGTCTCCTCGGCAAGGGGCGGATGTGACCGTTCTCGACAGTCCCGACAGGTCAAGAAGCAGGCGCAGCAGGCTGGATGCGCGGAATCCTGTTCCCGCCGCCACGCGGATACCCAAGGCCGGGGCACACCACCTTGACCACGGTGAACAGCTCGGGACGGGTGGAGATGTCGACCACGATCGGTGAGAAGCCGGTTCGCGCTCCAACCCTGCCGGCGACCTCCAGCAGTTCCTCTTCTAGGTCGTCGTAGGCAGCACCACAACCCTTGACCACGTCGTCGAGTGGCTGACTTTCCGGAGTGGAGAGCAAAGGGTCCGCGTCGTGGGGCGGTCGGTAATCGGAGGGGAGGTTGTCCCGTGTGGTGGTTATCCTCGTGAGCCGTGTCTGCACCGCCTCGGTCACCGCACGGCTCATGGCGACCGTGACATCCATGTGGGCGCCGGAACCCGCCGCGACGAGTGGGTAGAGGGGCGACCAGATGAAGGCGACGAAAACCGGGATCGACAACTCATTCGGCACCATGGCCACCTCGCATCGGACACCTGCGGCCCTCAACCGGTCGAGCAGGGACACGAGGTGCTCGTCCCGGACCGTCGAGAGGTCCACGTTGATGCGGGGATCCCTTCGAGGGGACGGTCCGAGACCGGCCAGCGCGTGGCGTTCGATCACTTCGTAGATGCCGTGCAGGCAGGCCTCCGCGAAGGAGTTGCCCGACGCGAGGCCGTTGGAGGTGTGCCTGAACACGTGGGGCTCCCAGCAGTCCGCCTCGACGAAGGAAAGGCGCAGCGCCTGCACCGGGAGCGGGACGGGAGCATCGCCGACGATGGACCGGGCCCAGGTCCAGCCGAGCTTCACGTGATCCAGGGGTTGAGCGGTCCGAGCCGTGCTGAGCGCGCTCACGGGATAGGGCAGGGCCAGCTCGTGTGCTGTGGACTCGAAGCGAGCGACGGCCGGGTTCTCGGCGTGCCACATCTCGATGGACTCCATCGCCGCGGATATCCGGGCCAACAGCGGCGTGGCACCCTTCCCCTGGGAGGTCCCGTACGTCTCCGACAACGGCCGGACCGCCACCATCACCGGAACGCCGATGTGGTCCAAGTCCGTCACGTCCGCGACCCTGGTGATCCCGAAGTCCTCCAGGGTCGGCTCGATGCGGGCCCACGTGGCTTCTGCGGGCAGGGCGCGGTGGGTTCCCGCGAGCACCAGCTTCATCGTCACGCCGTCTCCCCGCGCCAGTGGGTTCCGGCCTTCAGGACGCCGACGACGAACGGCTGGAGAAGTCTTGTCGCCCTCCCCGCATCGGGGATGCCACGCTTGCGGCACTCACCGCCGAGCCCTTCGGCGGGAACTCCCCAGATGCGGGAGAGCAGCAGCTCGGCGGCGTGGCGGGAGAGCACCTTCCGCGTGCGCCGGCCTGCCGGCCCCGGGTTCGCGTCGGCGAACGCCAGGCCGTGCCCGAGGTGATCGGACACGGCTTCGACGTCCGAGGGGGCTTCCCCCGCGAGCAGGAGTTCCACCTCGCGGTCGTCGGAGAAATCCGGCACCGGGCAGAGGAAGTCGAAGAAGCGGTCCTCGCCCCCCGGAGCGGGTGGGAACCGGTCGACCCCGGTCCGGTCGGCGATGAAGTCGGTCACCCGCAGCGCGGCGCCGGGCAGCAGCGGCCGGCCCCGGCGCGCGTAGGTTTCTTGCAGGTAGCGCTCCCAGACCCACCGGTAGTCCGGGTTGAAGATCTGCTGGTAGGCGATGCGCTGAGCCAGCGGAGGAGCACCTGCCCGGCCGATGAAGTGGTTGCGCCAGTGGCGAACGAAGGAGGTCTTCCACCGGCCGCTCTCCCCTCCGATGACGTGCCCGCGGGCACCGGCCCCGATGATCCCACGTGCCGCTTCGATCGCCGAAAAACAGTCGAGCCGCTTCTGGTCGAACGCTTGGGGGTCGTCGGCGGTGTGCTGGTGGAACCAATCCGCGAATCGCGGGGCTCCCACTTTCCGGAGGACATCGACGACCTTCGCCCGCGTCCGCGCGGGATAGTAAACCGCTCGCAGCGCGGACATGACGTCGGCTATTTGTTCCGCGCGCAGCACCCCGGCCGCGCAGGCAGCCCGGGCCGCCGCGTGGAGGTTGACGATCGGCACGCTCAGACTCCGGTACGGAGGATCTTCTTCATGCGCCACCGCCACCGCGTCATCGCCGTCGAATATGCCGGCACGGTACTGCCGGTAGATCACGCCGCAACCCTGCATGCCGAAAGCGCTGAGCTCCAGCGCGCGCAGAGCGCCCATGCTCGCGGCACCCACCACGGAGACGCCTCGGTCCAACGCGTGCAGGTACTCCTTGTGCCGCAGACCGAGCGCGTGGTGGTAGAGACCGTCGACCACCACGGCCACGTCTCCCGGGGCGATCTCCGGGGAGAAGAAATCGCCATGAGCGGCGGGCGGGTGGATCACCACTTCGGGAAATCGCTCGAGCACCTCCTGCGGCGGGCAAGTCGGACCGATGTAGACGTGGATCCTTCCTGGCACCACTACCTCCTCCCGGGCTTCGCGGTTCCCGCGACGACGGTTTCCCGGCGAATACCGGAACCGCTGCCGACCCGTTCCCCTGCTCAACCCTAGGGCTGCCCGGGAAGCGGGTGTCGACCGTCGTTGCGGGACTTACCGCCGATATTGCGGTCTGTCGGTCCACCGGTCCGCCTCACGACGGTTTCTTCGTTGTACTGGTCGGCTTGGATGCGGTACATCTCCGCGTAACGCCCACCGCGCGCCATCAGTTCGTCGTGCGTGCCGCGCTCGACGATCCGTCCTCGGTGCAGCACGCAGATCACGTCGGCGTGACGCACGGCCGCCATCCGGTGCGTGATGAGCACGACCGCCCGGTCCGGACCGGCGAGCCCGCGGATCTTCTCGAAGATCGACACTTCGGCCGCGGGATCGAGGGCGGAGGTCGGTTCGTCGACGACGAGGATCGACGGGTCGCGGTAGTGGATGCGGGCGAGCCCGATCTTCTGCCACTGCCCGCCGGACAGCTCCGACGAGCCGCGGAACTGCCGCGCCAGCAGGGTGTCGAGCCCGTTGCGCAGTGCGGCGACGATGTCCGACGCGTCCGCGTAGGAGACCGCGTCCTCGATGCCGGAGCGCGCCGGTGTCCCCTGAGGACGTCCGATGTGGATGTTCGCGGCAACGGTGAAGGGCCAGCGTTCCAAGTCCTGGGTGAGCACGCCGACCCGATCGAACACCTGCCACCGGTCGGCATCGGCGAGGTCCACGTCCGACCACCTGATGCGCCCGACGTCGGGGAGGTACAACCCCGCGAGCAGCTTGACGAGGGTGGACTTGCCCGATCCGTTCTCACCGACGAGCGCGAGCACCTGCCCGGTCCGAACGGTGAGGTCGATGTTCTCGAGGGCGGGGCGATCGCTGTCGGGGTAGGTGAAGCCGACTCCGTCGAAGTGCACGTCCCGGACGGACTCGGGCAGGTCGGCGCCACCGCGCGGGATGTGCCGCGGCCGCGCGAGCTCGGCGAACCGCTCCAGGTCGCGCACGTACAACCCCTGTTCGTGCAGCCGGTTCGCGTGGTCCACCGTCGCGTTGAGCCCGCTCACCCCGGATCGGATGGCCATGATCGCGGTGCCGGCCGTGGCGAGCGCGAGCCCGCCGGTGAAGATCATCGCTGCCAGCAGCGCGTAGGTGGCGGTGATCAGCGCGCCGGACACCGCCGCCGTGAGCAACTCGGTGCGGGCCTGGGCTCCGGCCAGGCGACCCTGCTCCGCTTCGGCGGCCTCCGCCAGCCCGTGGTGGTGGGCGAGCAGGTACTGCCCGGCTCCGTGCACCCGCACCTCCGGCGCCGCGGTCCTCGACGTCAGCATCCGGCCGATCAGCTGGCTCGCTCGGAGGTGTTCGACCCAGCGCAGGACGGACAGGTGCCGCCGCTGGGCGACCCGCATCGCACCCCACGCCCGGGGGATGACGATGAGCACCAGCAGCACGGTGAGGACGGGCTGCAACACGGAGAGCACGACGCCGGTGGCAACGAGGTTCAGCAGTGACATCACGATGCGCACGCTCGGGTCGATCATCTGCCGTGACGCGGTGGCCCCGGTTTGGGCCGTCTGCAGGAGCCGTTGGAACGCTGGGTCTTCGATCGCGTCGAGCTCCACCGCAGCGGCGGCGCTCAGGTAGCGCTCCGTGGACACCCGCTCGACCTTGGCCTCGATCCGGCGCGTCACCGCGGCCGACAACGCGCGCAGGACGGCGCCGGCCGCGGAGGCGCCGGCCAGGACCGCTGCCGCGGGTATTGCCGCCCGGACACCGGCCCTGAGGTCCTGAGCGGGGACCAGCACGTCGCCCAGCAGCGCCAGCAGCGCCAGCAGCGCCGTCGTCCCGCACGCGCACTGCCCCACCGCGGCGAGGACGACGAACACGAGGCCGGGTCGTTCGGCGTGCCAGGCCAGGCGCGTGGCTCCGGCGACCAGGCGCGGCAGTTCCCTCAGCGATCGGCGCAGCGACGTGTCGGCGATGGCGTGCTCGTGGGTCGCGAACCCCGTGTCCCCTCGCAGTGGCCCGCCGAACAGCTCGCTCTCGCCGTCCGAAATCTGCTGCCGGCCGGAGCCGCCGCGAGAACACCAACCGTTCACGGTCCTGCCGCCTCCTCCCCGCTCGATCGGCCACAGCCGGGATCGGTGCGGCAGCCCCATTGCCGAAACGGCGGCACGGCCAGGTGGGAGGACGGGTGCGTCCACTGCACCACCCTCATGCCACGCCGCCGTGGCGTGCGCGGTACTCGGATGGCGTGACGCCGACATGCCGGCGGAACGCGCGCGTGAAGCCGGCGGCAGTCGGGAAACCGCATACGCGGCCGATGTGCGCGATCGTGTCGTCGGTGTCCGCGTCGAGGTAGCGGGCCGCGACACCGACCCGCAGGGCGGTCAGGTAGTGGTGCGGTGTGTCCCCGACGGCCTCGGTGAACCGCCTGACGAAGTGGAACCGGCTGTAGCCGATCAGCCCGGCGAGCACGTCGACGCTGATGTGCTCGGCGAGGTGCTCGCGCATGTAGTCGAGCACCGGCACGAAGCGTTCTTCTACGGCCCGGCCGCCGCTGGTGCCGGTGTCCTGGGCCAAGGCGGCCTGGAGCACCTGGCGGAGACCGCTCGACACCACGCGCCAGTCGGCGGTTCGCGGCATCGACTCGGTGATCTCGAGCAGGACGCGCAGCACACTCGTCGCCGTGGTGTTGCGCCGGGGGAAACGCGACCGGGTCGCGCCCGCGGCAGCCGCGGATTCGAGCACGGCCGCCGGGAAGCTGGTGCACGCGAACTCGGCGCCGCGCCGCGACAGCGCGAGGTACCGGACGCGCGGAGAGCGTTGCGGACAACGCCAGAACACATCGCCCTCCGCCGCGATGAAGGCTGTGTCCGACGAGCAGAACTTCACCACTCCGGAAAGGATCGTCACCATACCCGGGGTTTCCGCCGTCAGCGAGCCTGACGACTGCTCCTCGGTTCGCGCCACCACGCGGTGGATGCGAAGATCGTCCGACACCGACTTCTCCTCGGTTGGGTATCCGGTTCGCCTCCGGCCGGACGCCCGACGACCGCACTTGCGGCGCCGCGACTACCGGCGGTCACGCGGAAGGCTTCGTCGCGGCTGACCGCGAAACGCGGTCGACCACGACGAAGCCGCGTCCTGCAGTGGGCTCAGACGATCCGGATCTGGTCGATCCGCACCCCTCCGGGGTGGTTCGGCCACGTGAAAGAGGTGTACTTCCCGATCGGCTGTTCCGGCTGCCACCGCCCGTCCCCGTACCACTGGACGCGGTTGTTCCCGGTCCAGATCCTGGTGATCCACGTCCGTTGCCATTCCGGTTCCCAGCCGCCCGCAGTGCCGGGGTTCGCGTAACAGAGGTCGTACTTCCTGTCGTCGCCCCCGATATGGTGAAGCGTGATTCGCAGGAAATTGTCGTTGTTGCACGGGACGTTGTCGATCGCCCACGCCGAGCCGCCGGGGACCGCGACTGTCACCGCGATGGCGGCCAGTGCGGCCGATGCGAGTTTCCTGAGCTTGCCGGCCAATTGAATTCCTCCACAGCACGAGCGCTGATTCCCTGAAACCGACTCCGGCGACGAGTGCCCGCGGTGTGACCGCGTGCCGCAGCCGACTCACATGATCCGGATCCCTTCCATCCTCACGCCACCGGGGTGATTCGGCCACGTGAAGGAGGTCCACCTGTCGATCGGGTGCTCCGGCTGCCACCGCCCGTCCCCGTACCACTGGACGCGGTTGTTCCCGGTCCAGATCCTGGTAATCCAGAAGCGTCCCAACCCGGGGTTGTAGAATCCTGCGTTCGCATAACAGGAGTCTTGATCGGGTTGACCGTACACGTGAAGCGTGACTCGCAGGTACCCGTCGTTGTTGCACGGGACGTCGTTGATCGCCCACGCCGAGCCGCCGGGGACCGCGACTGTCACCGCGATGGCGGCCAGTGCGGCCGATGCGAGTTTCCTGAGCTTGCCAGCCAATTGAATTCCTCCACAGCACGAGCGCTGATTCCCTGAAACCGACTCCGGCGCGATGCCGAAGGACTCGTCACCCCTCGAACGCGGCCGCCACACCCCGGAGGTCTGCTCCTGTCGCCAGGTCACGGCGGGTGGTTCAGAGGATTCGGAGCGCGAACATCCTCACTCCACCGGGGTGGTTCGGCCACGTGAAAGAGGTGTACTTACCGATCGGCTGTTCCGGCTGCCACCGCCCGTCCCCGTACCACTGGACGCGGTTGTTCCCGGTCCAGATGCTGGTGACCCACCAGTCCACGTTGTCGGTGTAATCCACGGCGCCGCGGTTCGCATAACAACGGTCCCAAGCGGGACCACTGCTCTGGTGCGCCGTGATCTGCAAGAAGTCGCGGTTGCCGCACGGCACCCGGTCGATCGCCCACGCCGAGCCGCCGGGGATCGCGACCGTCATCGCGACGGCGGCCAGTGCGACCGATGCGAATTTCTTGAGCTTGCCGGCCAATTGAACTCCTCCACAGCACGAGCGCTGATTTTTCGAAACCGACTCCGGCCACGTATGCCAGCCAGAAGAACGTAGCAATCACCCCGAGAAGCAGGCAATGTACTGCGGTACAACATCGGTGGACGTCGAATGGAGATCCGCACAATTCGTGATACCGAAGGGCCGGCCACACCTCGAACGCGGCTTCGGAATCACGAAAGGTTCCCGCACGCTGCCGACTCGGTCCACCGCGTCAACCGTGTTGGGTCGAGGATCCGCACACCCTGCGGTACTGGAGGGCCCACCACACCTCGAACACGGTTTCGGTGTCCTGGAGGTCCGCTTTGGTCAGGGAGGTGAACCGCTCCAGCCGGTTGCGCAGGGTGTTGACGTGCACGGACAGGGCGACGGCGGCCTCGGTAATCGACCGCCGCCGGGAGAGGTAGGTCTCGACGCTGGCGAGCAGGACCTCACCCATGGCGCTCTCCGCCTCCACCGGTTCGACGTAGCGGGTGTGGAGGTACTTCCCCAGTTCGGGTTCGTTCGCCACGGCCCGCTGCAGCGCCATGCGCCGGCGGTCCACGGTTCCGCGGTGGCCGAACAGGACGGCCAACCTGAGCAGTTGCGTGGCCTCGGCGAAACTCGCGCGCAACTGCGACAGGCCGGCCGGGCCGGCCAGCCCGACGGTGATGTCGTCGGGCAGCGCGCCGATGACGGGACGGGAGAGCACGGCCGCCACGTCACTGCCGTAGGGGGCGACCAGGGTCGTGCCCTGCGCACCGGCCGCGCGTTCCAGCACTCGGGCCAGCTCGACCGGGTCGGTGCCGGCGGACCGGGCCCGCAGCACCCAGTAGTCGTGCTCGGCGGTGAGCCCGAACCCGACCCCCGCCACGGCCACCTGGTCGGTGGTCATCGTGCCTTCCAGCAGGCAGGCGAGCAGGGTCGTCCGCCGCCGCTCCTCGCGACGGGTGAGATCGAGTTCGGCTTCGCGGTAACCGGCGAGGAGCACCTCGCCGTAGTGGTCACCCAGTTCCCAGATCCGCTGGACACCGACTAGCACGGCGTCGGCGGAAATGCCGTGGTTCCGGGCGGTCCGGAGAAACTCGTCGCGCAGCAACGCGATACCCCTTCGGTGGGCGGCCAGCACGTCGGTGAGGGGTATGCACTGCAGTGCCCGGCGCCACCCGGTCTCCCGCTCGTCCTCCACCACACCGCCCGGGAGGTCCTCCCCGCCGTGGAAGGCGGCGACCACGCGGACGACGTTGCGGCGCGCGGCCGGCCGGAGCTCCGACGGGGGAACCACGCGGTACGGGCCGATCCCACCCATCAACCGCAACTGCGCGGCCACCAACTCCTCGGTCTGCTGCTGCAGGTGTGCGGCCACCGGAGCGAGTTCGGCTTCGAGGTGCTCGGGCACTGCCTGCTCCTCCACCTCGGTTTCGGACCGCGGGTGCGGTGGTGGTCAGGGTTTCCACTCGCCGGTCATCTCGACGTAGTTCTCGCCACGGACGTTCCTGCCGTTGTACTTACCGGTGAATTCCGCCGTGGCTTCCAGGTAGCCGCCTCCGTCGGGGGTTTCGATCTCCGCCCCGGCGCGTGCCGGCCCAGGTCGACCCCGGGATCGACCAGGGCCGGAATCCCCGACGTGACCTGACTCGCGGCGGGTGCCGCCGACAGAGCGGCCTGGACGGAAGACCCGATCGGCACGCCGAATGCCACAGTCACCGCTGTGGCGACCCGGGCCACCGCTCGGCGCCTGGTTCGGATTGCGGACATGAGGACTCTCCTTGCATCTGAGTAGAACGACAACGTCGTGCTGTCCACGTTGGTTCGGAGCTGGAGGCTGTCAACAACGTGCTGGGGCCAACTGCCCGGCATCCTGGGCCTCCACCCGGACAAGCGGGCTTCTTGCCGGCGGCTCGCGCGTTCAGGCGGCCGCAGTGGGGTTACCGGCGTTGTCGAGATCCCTTTCTTCGTTGATCTTGCTGTTGGCCTGGAGGAAGCGGAGGGCGTCGCCGATCAGCGGAAGCCGGGTGCTGCGCGCGATGATCGGCCGAAGTGCGATCGCGACCAGGTGTCCATCCGGGTCTGTTCCACGGTGTCGAACAGGAAGTCGCCGGTGTTGTCGAGCGCGTCCAGTGCCGGTCCGAGCAGGGGGCCGGCCGGTGCCGGGCCGAAGGCGGCGCGGACCCGGTCGGCGGGTCGTCCGGTGAACTGCCCGTCGATGTCGTCGGTGCGGTAGGACAAGAGCAGGCTGTGCGGCCGGTCGGCGAAGGGGAAGAGCCACATCGCGCGGCCTGGTTCGAACAGGCTGACGCCGTCGTGCGCGGAGACTCCGTCGAGCGGGTCCGACAGGGCGAAGGCGGCGATCATGTGGCCGAGCCGGTGCAGGTGGTGCCCGTGCGGGCCGAAGACGAGCTGTCGGACGGTGGAGCGCAGGCCGTCGGCGCCCACGACGAGGGCGAACCGCTCCGTGGTGACCGCGCCGTCGTGGTCGAGGGTCACGTCCACACCGGACTCGTCCTGCTCGATCCTCGTGGGTCGGGTCGTGAAGCGGATCTCCACGTCGCCGGGGAGTGCGTCGAACGCGGCGGCCTCCACGTCGCCGCGCAGCATCATCCGCCAGTCACCCGGGAGGTCTCCGAATCCCAGACCCGGTTTGCGGTCGCCGACCCGGTTGACGACGAAGGTCCTGCCGTCACGTACGGACCGGTCGGGGATGGCGTGGTCGAAGCCGAGTCGTCGCGCGGCTGCCCGACCGGCGCCGGAGAGGGCGACGAAGTAGCCGTCCGACCGACGGCCCGGCGCCCGCTCCACTATCACCGGTTCCCAACCGATCCGGCGCAACCGGATCGCGGTGGCCAGACCGCTGATGCCGAGACCGACGACGAGACAACGCTTCTGACTGTTGGCGGGCATGGTTCTTCCTGGGATGGGTGGGAACTGGTGGACCGGTGCGCTACTGGACGTGGACGACGTGGTCGCCCGTCTTCATTAGTTTGTATTACCTACTATCCCGAGTTTGGTTGGTAAGTCAAACTATGTCAAGCAGGATCGCGGCATAAGATCTGACGACGCGCTCGAGGACGCTCTCATCCGAACGTCCTCCCGGGTGATGGCCGTGCTCACCCGCATCGGCTCCGAACACGACCTTGTGCCTGCCGATAACTCCGTCCATGCAGGTCAGAGGCGCGATTAGGACACGGGCTCGGGATGCCCCGCAGGGATGCTCGTGTTCCACGGGCTCGTCGGGTGACGCGGCATGACGACCGGCTGTGCTGCTCCAACTGGCCCACCTGGGCGTCACCAACGCCTTTGCGCTGCTGCGCCTGTTGCCCGCGAGCGATCGGGACGTGGAAGGCACCGTCCACTTGACGATCCCCCAGGCCGACTTGGCCGCTCGACGCTTCGAACGGACGCACGTCACCACTTACTGGAACCCCTGAGACCCGGCACGCCACTGCGGGTGTCGGGCAGGCTTCCGTCCAATGTGGCCACCATGATGAATCCGCCGGGGTCGACGCCCGTGTTGCGTCGGGAGGCGCCGAGCCGATCGCTCCAGCAGTTCGGCGGCGTCCTTTTGCCTTCCTCGGCGGACGGCCGCCGCAGCGAGTTCGGCCAGGACGGTGTACGAGACGTGGTAATGGACAGGCTCGCCGTCGTCGGTGAAAGCGGAGCGGAATTGAACATAGGCGGTGGCGTAGTCGCCCTCGGCCGCGGCCGCCAGGCCAATGGCACGGCGTGCGAGGACCGCGACGGAGCGGTTTTCCAGAGGGTCGACCAGGATCAGTGCCTGCTCGGCGCGGTGTCGGGCGTCGGCTGGCTCGCCAAGCAGTGCGAGCGCCGTCGCGTCGAGCGCATGGGCACACGCCTCGGCGTGGTCCAGCCCGGCCGTTGATGCCACCGTCGAGATCTCGGCGGCCACCGAGCGGGCCTCGGCCCGCCGGCCCTGCTCCAGATAGGCCCAGCCGACGGCGCACCTCAGACCGTCCGGCAGTGAGCCACGGGCCTGCCACCGGTCGGACGCCTCGTCGAAGGTTTTGGCGGCCAAGGCGGTCTGGTCCAGGATCCAGGCCACGATGGCGAGCGCGGTCAGAGTGCCGGCGTCGTCTTTGGCCTCGGCGATGAGTACGGGCAGCGCCGGGGCGAGAGAGGCTCCGGCGCCGTTGGGGTCGGAGACGGCCTGTACCCAGGCACGCAGAACGCCCCCGGCGGTGGAGTCCGGCATGGCGGAGAGCAGGTTCTCGATCTGTTGTTGCTGGGACTCCTCGCCCGAGCTACGACGGGATGCGGAGTTCCACGAGTACGGTGAGCGGTTCGGCCAGTCTCAGCGCGCGTCCTGGTGGTAGTCCGACGGACGGGTGCGGAGCTTGGCGGCGATGCGGGCCAGCGCCCGCCGGTCGGCCTTGCTGAGCGGGTCGAGCACGAGCTCCCGCACCGCGCGCAGGTGCACCGGCGCGGCGGCGACGAGGAGTTCGTAACCGCTGCTGGTGAGGGCGGCGAGTGTGTAGCGGCCGTCCGCCGGGTCGGGTGAGCGCGTCACCAAGCCCCGCTGTTCGAGCCGTTTGACGACGTTCGACAGCCGGGACAGCGAGCCGTTGGTCAGGTAGGCCAGCTCGCTCATGCGGATCACGCGCCCCGGTGCTTCGGAGATCTGGCTCAGCGTCATGTACTCGAACAGCGTCAGGCCGGACTCCTGGTGCAGGGGCGCTTCCAAGCGGCCCGGCATCAGCAGCGCCATCGAGATGAGGCCGGTCCACGCTTCCTTCTCGGCGGCGTCGAGCCAGCGCGGCTCCGCCGAAGCGTCTCGGTCAGCTTCCCGTTCTGAGGACACCGGGACACCCTATCGGGACTGATTTGACTTCACCCTTGAAGTCACTGCATCATGAGATGACTTCAAGGGTGAAGTCATCCCACAAGGTCTGAGGAGTGCGAGAGTCATGACGGTTTCCTTGATCAACCCCGACGGACACGTCCAGGTGCCGCTCTACCACCACGTGGCCGTGGCAACCGGCAGCAAGCAGATCCACGTCGCCGGTCAGGTCGCCTGGGACGGCAACGGCGAGCTGGTCGCGCCGGGCGACTTGGCGGGACAGGTCGCGCAGGTGTACCGCAACGTCGCGAAGTCGCTGGCGGCGGCAGGGGCGACGTTCGACGACGTCGTCCGCTTCACCTGGTACGCGGCCGGCTGGAAGCGGGAGATGTACGACGCGTTCGTCGCCGGCGTCGAGCAGGCAGCGACGGAACTGGGCATCACGGCGACCCCGCCGGCGGCGCTGATCGGCGTCGAGGTCCTCTTCGAGCCGGGCATCCTGGTCGAGGCGGAGGTCACCGCGGTCGTCGGCTGATCAGAAGCGGCACGCTGGTAATCACCTGCGCCACACGGTTCCCCGGCGTTCGTACTCCATCACCGTCTCCACCTGGTGGGCGGCCACACCGGGGAACCGTTCGACCAGCCACAGCACGACGTCCGGCCCCGAGGTGATGCCGCCGCTGATCAGCTCGCCGTCGTCGACCACGCGTGCGTTGATCACCGTCGCGTTCCGGGCGGCGAGGTCCGCCTTCGCGGCGTGGTGCGTGGTCGTGTTGCGGACACGGGTGATCTCTGCGGCGGACAGCACCATGACACCGGTGCAGATGCCGACCGGCAGGACCGGCGCGGCGGCCGGCCGGCGCAGGAAGTCCGCGTCCGCGAAGACCTTCCGCACTGGGCTCGAACCTGCGCACGTTCCGTTCGGAGCGTCGTAGCGGACGGTCCGGGGTTTCACAGGCGGAAGGGTCGACGCGGGTCGCGTGGGGTCATGTGGTCGAAGGTGGTGAACCAGGCGCGGGGTCGGTAGTCGCCCATGTTCAGGTGGCGGTTGTGGTTGTCGTCGGGGTCTTCGATGCCGTCGCGGCCGGGGTCGAACAGTTCCAGGATGTCGTGGTCCTTGAACAGCACGTCCGACAGCAGCATCCAGTCCAGGTCGTCCTCCCGTTCGGGGAGACCGGCGAAGTGGGTGTCCAGACCGGACCAGCCGTCGTCCACCGCCGACTCCGCGTACCGCAGGACCAGGTGCAGCGCCATCTCCTCCGCCGCGCACCGCGGTCGGGGCCACTCCCCCGCCGCCAAGTCTGCGACCAGGTCGTCACAGGAGCGGGCGGCCTGGCGCCGCCACACCGCGTCCTGACGCCAGGTGATCCGCGGGAACTCGTCGAACACCGCCCACATTTCGTCGGCCGGGTCGACCGGGTCGTCGCCGAACTCGATCACGTCGTTGTAGGCCAGGTCGGCCAGGAACTCCGCCGCAGACCACAACACCGCGGCCGTCCTCGGCGTCACCATGGCCTCCGCGCACACGTCGCACGACTCGTCCCCGCACCCGCACTCCGGGAACAGACCGGCGAAATCCGGCCGCACAGGCACCGCGCGCCAGTGCTCGTCCGTCTCGACGGCCGAATACTCCGCGCCGTCGACCTCGACACCGTCGCAGTCGACAATCGCGTACGGGTCGAGCACGGTCTCCAACGCCACCACCGGGTCACCCCGCACGCCCTCGGACTCCTCCTCGCGGACCTGCTCCACGCTCCGCCGGGAGCCGTCCTCGACGACGTCGTCCGCCTCGGCGATCGAGCGCAGCGCGGCCCGCTCCAACACCACCTCGTCAGCCACCTCGACCAGCACCTCGACGGTCACCCTGAAGCGACGCCGACCGCACCATTCCCGGCCACGCGACGACCCTACGACCGACCCACACTCCAGGGCCGCCGATCCACGTCTGTTCACGTCGGTTCACGCACGGCGGGGCAGGTCAGAGCAGGTACGGCAGATTCACCCGATCGGGTGGCGACCCCACACGCCGCCGGCAGAAAATCAGGAGCGAGTCGCTCCTGATCCGCTCCTTCACAGCACCACCGAAGATCGTTTCGATACCGTCCCGTGACCATTTCCAAGATCGTTCCGAGCGCACGAAAAAGCCCGCCGACCTGGGCTTTAGCTCCAGAGCCAGCGGGCTTCTTCAGACCGTCGGGACGACAGGATTTGAACCTGCGACCCCTTGACCCCCAGGCACCTTCCAGCAGCTTGCCACCTGCGAAGAACAGCGCTCTGACCGGCGCGAACAGTCCACTGACGTCCACCGACGTCCGGGCGGGTACACGCCGTTTGTCACTCAGTTAGTCACTCGGCCACTCAGCATCACCGTCCACCTTGGACATATCCCGCGCAGCCACTACGCCGGAACCCGGCCGCGCCGCTCCAGCCCTGAAAGCACCCCTAAGCCAGCGGATCGTTCGCGCGCAGCTGACCGCGATCAGTGCCCCAAGACGAACCGCACGCGCGGGCCGTCGGCGCTGCGGTCGCCGGATCGCCTTCTACGGCACCCACCGACAGATCGGCCAGCACTGGTCACCACACTAGGTCGGCCGGTTCAACACGCGGGCTGTAGCCGTGGGGGGTGAACCACTGCCTGCCCTAGCGGCCCGACCCGGCACCCCTCTCCCCGACCCGCAAAGTGCCGCAAGTGCCGCAAACATGCAGGTCAACCACCTTGCGGATAGCTCAGCTCATCCGCAAGGACCTTGCACATCCGCAAGGCACCTTGCGGATCGAAAAATCTATCCGCAAGGTACTTGACCTGCGCGTTTGCGGCACTTGCGGCACTTTGCGGGTTCCAGCCCCCCGCTGGCTACAGCCAGACCAATCAGCACCGGTTTGCTGCGCGGCGGTCCGTGGCTCGCCCAGCGACTACAGCCACCAGCCGACATGAAGGACAGGGCTCCCTCAGGAGTGACCATCTACCGGTGTCCTGAAGGGACGGCCGTTGCTCTCCAGCCACACGGACCTACTCGGGTTGCTTGCCTCGCAGCAGTTCCAAGATGGCGTCCAGCTTCGCCCCGTGCTCCGCCTGAGCGGTCGCGATCTCGGCGAGCCGGTTGCCCTGCCGCTTCTGCGTGGCCTCGATCGTGGCAAGCATCTCGTAGATCGACTGGACGTCGTTGTCAAGCTGTCGCACCTTGCGCTCAAGCTCCGCTGGACTCGCCATAGCAGGAGAGCCTAGCTGTCCGGCTGGGGACAGAGGCAGGATGTAGCGCAAGATGCGTTCACCAGACGAGGCCAGAGCTAGCTGGAGTCCAAGCTTCTCGCAGATCAAGCAAAACGAGCGCGACGGATCTACAGCATCCTGCCTGTACTCCTCTGACCAGCGCTTACAGCACTCGGTACGGCCGCTTCGGTACGCATCCGGCACAGGCATCCACTGCATCCTGCCGCTCGGCAAGCCGACTGATCCGGACGCGCACTTGCAGGAAACATAGCCACTGCGACCGTCGATGATGCAGACATGCCCGAAGACCGTCCCACTCCCACACCATTACCCCACGCCACCCTGGGCGAACAGCCTGCCGCCCATGCACCCATGCCGGTACCGACACCATCCACATCACGCACGCCGCTGGAGCCAATGCCGCGCAAGGTGATCGCAACCGTGGCGGCCCTGATCGCCACAGCAACGATCGGCCTGGTGGTGGTGTTGTGGTGGGCGGGTACAGCGGGCCTGTCCGGAGCGGAGTTGGTGAACGCGCGGTTCAACGCGCTGCGCACCGGGTTGAGCATCGGCGTTGGCGGAGGCGGACTCTTCGCGCTGTACCTGGCGTGGCGACGCCAGCACGCCACCGAGATCGGACTGGTACAGAAGGAACGCGACCAGGCTGACGTCGCCCGCGCCTACGAACTGCAACGCGAGACCGCCGAGCACACCCGCCAGCACGCCGAACGCGTCGCGGCTACAACCGAACGCGATGCCGAAGCCCGCCGGATCACCGACCTATACGCGAAATCTGTGGAACAGCTCGGGTCAGACAAGGCCCCAGTACGTCACGGCGGCCTGTATGCCTTGGAACGCCTTGCTCAAGACCACCCAGACCACCCCGCGCTGCGCCAAACCGTAGCCAATGTGCTCTGCGCCTACCTTCGCGCCCCGTTCGACCTTCCTGGCAACCCGCCCGAGGCCGACGTCGACCGAGCCGTCCGCGACGAGTACCGGGAACGAGTCCAGGAACGTGAGGTTCGGCTGACCGCCCAACGCATTCTTACGACCCACCTGCACCCTGGCGACGATGCCGACCGACCCTCGGCGACCTTTTGGGCAGACACCCAGCTCGACCTTACTGGCGCAGTCCTCATTGACTGGAGTACGAAGAACTGTGTGTTGGGCATGGCGACGTTCCGTCAGGCCATCTTCGTTGGGATCGCCCGGTTCGACGGCGTGACGTTCACCGGGGTCGCTCGATTCAGTGGGGCAAAGTTCACCGATGACGCCTTGTTCAACGAGGTGCAGTTCGCTGAGGAAGCCGGATTCAATGAAGTAGAATTTTCTAGGGACGTTTGGTTTGGCGAAGCGAAATTCACAGAGACGATCTGGTTCAGTAAAGCGAAGTTCACAGGAGATGCCTTGTTTGATGGCGCGTCGTTCAACGGGAGGACCCTGTTCAATTCGGCACATTTCGTCAGGAGTGCCTCGTTCAGCGGAGTGGCATTTGAACAGGACGTCATGTTCACGGAAACAACGTTCACTGGTGATGTCGTGTTCAGCGGAGCCGCGTTTGCCAGAATCTCCGAGTTCAACGGAGCGACGTTCGCGGGAGAGGCTCGGTGCAACGGAGCGATGTCCCGCCACCTCCAGCCTGGAGCTACATTCAGGGAGTCATCATGGCCAGCCGGGTGGCAGCTTTCGCCCGACCAAAAATATTTCAAAGGACGCAAGGGTACTTGGCATCTGCTTCTGATGACCGCCTCTGTGTCAAGCCCCTCCGACTGCTGATTCCCGAGGCCGCTAGGGATTCAATCCCCAGTCTGCTCTCGGCCGCAGTCCATGCCTCGGGAGGGGCGCGGTGTCGTGAGCTGCGGGGCAGGCGGGACAATGCCGCCTCGGAAAATCCGTACGAGACCTCGATATACCATGAAACCGACATTTAAGAGGCATCCTTGCGTACCGCATTATCCGGCACGTGCCCATCGGCGAACGACCGGATCTGCTTCGCGGCTACCTCATAGCACAAACGGTTGGTACCCGGAACAGTGCGGGCAGAATGTGGACTGATGATGACACCAGGGCGCGCCCATAGTGGATGTCCAGGCGGAAGCGGTTCAGGATCGGTTACATCTAGTGCCGCCCGCAGGCGACCGCTAGTCAACTCCGCGACCAGTGCGTCTGTGTCGACAATTTGGCCACGCGCGGCATTTATCAGCAGTGCACCGTCATCCATCGCTGCCAGGAAGTTGCCGTCAACGAGCCTGTATGTATCTCGGTTCAACGGAGCAGTAATCACCACTACGCTATGACCGCCGATCAAATTCGGAAGCTCCGCCGAACCATGTATGCCGGCACGCGCGCTACTCGCGACCAGTGTTGATGTCGCGTCGAAGGCTGCGAGTCGTCTTGCAACGGACATTCCAATGCTTCCTGCGCCAATGATGAGCGCCCGTTTTCCGGCCAATGTTTCCGCATCGAATCGGCGATGCGCCCACGTCTCAGAGTCTTGGAACCTTACGAGAGTGGGCCATTGGCGAAGTTGGGCAAGAATTGCCGAAAGGACCCACTCGGATACCGGGCCCGCGTGCGCTCCACGGGCACTGGCCAGCGCCACATGTACAGGGACATGCTCAAGCCACTCGTCCACTCCAGCAGTCAAGAGCTGAACCATCCGCAATTTGGGTAGCTGTGCCAACAACTGAATTGGCCGGTGACTACTCCGATATGGCGGTATCAAAACTTCGGCTGCTCGTTGAAGGTCGCTCGGCCGTGCTTCATTGGGATCGTAGGTGATAATTTCCACCCCAGGGATGATGCGCAGTTCTTCCAGGCCGACCCGATCGTCAGGTTCCTCGCTAACAAGAACCTTGATGCGCGCCACCACTATGGTTATCCTTCGCTTACGATCGCGGAAATGAGCTGCCGAGCCTGAGTCTGCAATGGGGCGCCAGACGCACTATTATCAATTACCAGGTGCGGCACGGGCGGACGAAAATCAATATCGACAGTCTCAAGGTAGCTCAACCAATTGTCCAGTTTGAAGGAATCGCGCGCAGCACCACGATGCCGTATGTACGTGTGCATAGTTTCCGCATCGCAATAGACCCAAACGATGGATACTTTCGCGCCCATATCTCCGTACGCTACCTCCATCCTGTTCAACCATGCGAGGTCGTTGAACTCTCTGATGAATGGGGCGGTCACGATGGCGCTGTTCCCACACTGAACGTTCTCGGTGAGCGCATTGATCAACGCTTCATACTCACGCGGACGAATGCGCGATAGATACTCTTCAGATTCACGGTCATTCGGCGAACGACCTAGAATATTTAGAGCAGCTTCAACTACAGGCCTTGTCAGTGTGTCTTTGTCAAGCATCGGCCAGCCGGTTTCCCGCGCAAGTACCCGCCCAAGTTCCGTCTTCCCGCTTCCAGCATAACCACCGACCAATAGAACATGTGGCTTATCGGTGCGCATTTCGTGACGGACAGCCTGATCGGGGGCATTAACGACACGTCCTGCGCGAGGCTTACTTACTACCACGTTCTCCTGCGCAAGAATTTGCATCGCCTTGTCGATCGTGAAGACACTCACCTGCCACTGCTCCGCAAGTTCACGGGTCGAAGGCAACGACTGGCCATGGCGTAGCTCGCCAGCAGCGATCTTGTTGCGGATGTTCCGGGCCACCTGCTGCTGCAAGGGCTCCCCCCGCGTAACGCGAGGACCTGGGCCTGACATGCCACCTCCGGGTGCTTGGCCTCCAAGTCAGGAGCATACCAGGGACATAACAGCTGACTAGCTGGTGTTTCCGCAGGTAGGTGACCTGTTGCCGGACAATCGAAGCCAGGCAGTTGACCTGGTATCCATGCAACTGTTAGCTTCCTCTCGTGACCTGATGTGTCGGTCACCACACGAGAGGACTTGCGATGAACGACGAACAGGACGACTACCGGATCAGCCCGGACGAACTGGATCTCGCCGAGTTGAGGACGTTGGAGGACTACGCCCTGAGCGGTCCGGGCTTCGCGCCTGACGGCGTGGCCCTTCAGGCAGTTGAGTCGCTGTTGGCGCAGGTGTCGACGGAGATCGGCATTTCGTCCGGACCGACGTCGGCGTTGTTGGACGGTTCGGCGTTGGAGCGGCGGAACCGTCGGATCCTCAACCGGGTGTTGGCGGGTGTCACGGTCCGGTACGGGGTGACGTTGGCTCAGGCGGAAGCCGAGTCGGCGAGGCCGGTGCCGGTGACCGTGACGACGATTCCCGCTCCGGTGTTCGGCAGGTCCAAGGCCACTGGTCGTAGGGCGCGGCGTGCGGCTGCGCGTGTCGCCGGCCGCCTGTCCGGGGCGGAGGCGGCGTGATGGGTGACAGGGCGGCGTTGACGCGAGCGGCGGCCGTGGCCGCTGTGCTGCTGGCCGACTACGGCGACGAGGTGAATGCCTGGGCGGTGGACCTGCGCAGCAGGCCGAACTGTCAGACGGGTGCGGTGGTGTCGTTCCAGCTCGGGCACGTTCCGGCGTGGGACTGGGAAGCGTGCTTGGTGGCGTTGGCACGGTCGGCCGTGGCGTTGGGCTTCTCCGAGGTGGAGTTGGTGCCGCAGGGCGATTACGTGCGGGTGGTGGCGGTGGGCGAGGTGTCCACGTCGGCCGGTGCCGCGCGGGTGGAGGTCTGGGACCACCTCACCGGTGATGCCGTCCGGTCGGCCGCCGACCGGTTGCAGATCGTGCTGGACCGTGACGCCGGTCCGGTGACCGTCCCCGTGGCGCACCTGTTGCAGACGTTCGCGGTGATGGCGTGATGGCGGGCAAGACGTTCCCGTGGGTGCTCGCGCCGGTTCCGTGGGCGGATGGTGCGCAGTACACCCGTGGCTCCCACGACGGGCTACCGCTGTTGTCCTACGGCTGCGCCCCGCGCGACCGGTTGGCCACCTACCGGCAGTTGCGGGAGATGGGTCTGCGGCCGGGCGGTCAGGACCCGGTGGCCGTGCTCTACGTGCGGCACCACGAATCGGGCAAGACCTCCTTCGCGTCGCTGTACCTGATCGACCTCGCCAAGCCGGTCCGGCCGATGACACCCGCCAAGTGGACCGCGCTGGCCAAGGCCAACCTCGGCCGCCGCATCTGCCCGCAGTGCGGCAAGGACCACGGCTACGTCATCCCGCCCTCGCTGGGCTGCTGCTTCACCTGCGTGATGGCCAACGAGACCGGCGAGCGGGAAAGGCAGGCCGCGTGATGTACGTCCCCGACCCCGAGGGCACCGCCCGCAACTGCCCGCACGGCTGCGGCCTGACCACTGTGCTGGCCCGGTTCGGCGACGGCCGCCCGATCCGGGTGCACTGCGGCACCCACCGGGCGCAGTGCCCCGGCCGACCGACCCGCCAGGTTCCCCGCACCTGGACCGCGTTCCACCGCCCCGCGCACGCCGCCTGACCCTTTCTCGCTTTCCCCTACGCACCAACACCGTTGAGGAGATCGCTGTCGTGAAGGACAACAACGCTTCCATCACCACCGATGTGCTGCTGTTCGCCCGGGACGACGCCGGTCAGTGGCGGGTGCTGCTGATCGAGCGGGGTCACGACCCGTTCGCGGGTCGGTGGGCGCTGCCCGGCGGCTACGTCGACCCGCACGAGACCTTCGCCGCCGCCGCCGTGCGCGAGCTGCACGAGGAAACCGGCGTGGCGTTCGAGGAATGGAGCCTGGACCAGGTCGGCGTGTACGACACCCCCGACCGCGACCCGCGCGGCCGTGTCATGTCCGTGGCCTTCGCCGCAGTGCTCGACCACATGCCCGCCGCCGTCGGTGGCGACGACGCCCGCCAGGCCCGCTGGTGGCCGGTGGCCGAGGTCATGTCGACCGACTTCGGCGCGCTGGCGTTCGACCACGACCAGATCCTCACCGACGCCGTGGAGCTGTTCATGGCCCAGGGCATCACCCTCGCGCACTGACTCCGCCCGGACCGGCGGCCACTCCGGCAAGAGAAACGCCGCCGGTCCGGTCCACCCCAACACCGCCCCAGAGGGGGCGGGTCAGGAGAACACCAGCATGTCCGACAGGACACCACGACACCACACCGGGATCACCGCCGGGCACTTCCCGACACCGCACCTGGCGCTACGCGGTACCGCCGACGAAACCCAGGTGCGAGGGTTCGCCGAGGAGCAGGCCCGCGCTGCGCGGTCGCAGGCCCGCGCTGCGCGGTCGATCGTGCCGCAACTGGCCGGGATGGAGGTCCTGGGCGCGACCAACCGGATCGCGTTGTTGACGGCCGTGTACGACGCGGTGGTGCGTTGGCGGCACGCGTTGGCCGCCACCACGGCCGATGCCCGCTACACCGCCGGGGGCAGCCCGTCCGCGTCGCGCTACCAGGTGACGCTGGACGAGGCCGGGCCGAACTACGACCGGCTCGGGGAGGTCGGCCGGTTGCGGGCCGGTGCCCGCTGGGACGAGGCCACGGGCAGGTGGGTGGGCGGCACCGACACGCCGGCCAGCCTGGTCACCGCCGCGTACGGCCGTGCCGCCCTGGCCCGGTTCGCGGTCGAGGCACCCCGCCACGATCGGTTGCACAACCGGGTCACCCTGCCGGTGTCCGGCGGCACCGTGCGCGGCAACATGCTCGTGCGCGGCGCGTTGGCGGTGATGGTGGCACGGGGACTGGCCGGACGGCTCGCCGCGCGCCGTGGCGTCACCCGGGTGGAGACCACCGGGGACCTGCTCTACGCGGTCACCGCAGACAGCGCCGAGCGCAAGGCCATGTTCGGCGAGGCCATGAGGGTCCTGGCGTCTGCCGGGTCCGGTGATGTGGCCGCGTGGTGGAACGCCGCCTATCTGCTCTACCAGGCCCCGTGGTTCAAGAAGGGCAGCGACGCGGTGAACCGGGTGTTCCTGGTCGCGGTCGGCACGGTCCTGCTGGGTGAGCCCCCGGTGCTGCCCCACGACCTGGACCTGCAGTGCATGGTCCTCGGGCAGACCACCGTCACGGCCGTCCCGTTCGTGTGCGGGGGTGCGGCATGAGCGCCGTTCCCGTGCACTGTCCGACATCGCACCACCTGCGCGCGCTGCTCGCCGTGGTCGTCCACGTTGTGGCACGGCCCGTGCCCAACGCGCCGGCCGACGACCACGCCGATTGGTGGTTCGTGTTGGGCGACCTGTGGTGCGAGTTCGCACGCAAGACCGGCGATCCGTTCGCCTGGGAACAGGCCCACGACCTGGCGGAGCATGCCGACCGGCAGGCCCGCCGGATCACAGACGGCATCCCGGGCACCCCGTGGCCGGCCGACGCAGACGCCGGGAGCGTGACGCGATGAGCGCCGTGCCGATGCTGCTGGTGGTGCTGGGTGCCGTGGTCGCGCTGGTGGTGGTGGTGGTGGTGGTGTGGAAGCTGCTGCTGGCCGCCGGGCTGCTCGGGTTGGCGCAGTGGGCGGTGGTCACCCAGACCGACGACCCCACCCTCGTGGTCCTGGTGCTCGGGGTGCCGTCGCTGATCACCGTGGTCGCCGTGTCCCGTCTGGTGTCCCGACCGTCCGCCGGGTTGCGGCGTGGCCGGTCCCGTCTGAAGGGGGTTGTGCTGCGATGACCAGCGCCTACCCGATCGAGCTGGACCGGTTGGCCCGTCAGGTCAGCGAGTGGGCCGACCGGGAGGGACGGCTGCCCTCCCGCAATCAGGTCATGCGCGCGTTCAAGGTCGGCGGGCCCAAGGCCCGCGCGGCGCTGGACACGGTCAAGGCCGTCCGCTCCGCAGCCCCGGACCCCCGCCCGGCGACCGGGTCCGACGCCCCTGACACCGGTCCCGTGCGGCTGCTGCACTCCGTGCCCGCACCCGCCGGTCCCTCCGACGACACCCCCGACCACGTCGAGTCGGAGCCGGTGGACCTTCCGGACGGGCGGGACCGGACCACGCCGGCCCCGGTGATGGACGACGCGGACGCACCCGACCCGTCACCGCAGCCCAGCATGTCCGCAGGCCCGGACACCACACCCGGTCCGGCCGCCGATCCCGCCCCGCCGGGGAGGGTGGGTGCCGCCTGGGCGGTGCTCACCGGCCGCACCCCGCCGCCCGGTCGCAGGGTCCGCCGTGCCCGGCGGGTACGGGCCTGGCCGGTACTGCTGATCGCCCTGGGCGCGTTCGTGGCCATCTGGGGCGGATGGGTGGAACTGGGCAAGCTCACCGGCTTCGGCGAGATCACCCCACTGCCGGGCATCGCCGACGACTGGACCATCAATTCGGCGATCACCCTGCCGCTGGGGGTGGAGGCCTACGCGGCGTTCGCGCTGCGGGTCTGGCTGTCGGAGTCCACCGGTTCGGTCCGTGCACGCGGGTTCGCCAAGTGGTCCGCCCTGGGCGCGCTGCTGCTGGGCGCGGCCGGACAGGTGGCCTACCACCTGATGAACGCCGCAGGCCTGACCGCCGCACCCTGGCAGATCACCACCGCCGTGTCCTGCCTGCCCGTAGTCGTCCTGGGCCTGGGCGCAGCCCTGACCCACCTCATGCACAACGACACCACCGAGGAGGTGACCCCATGACCACCACCGCCAACACGACACCCGATCCCGACGAGGTGCCCGACAACGTGCTGCCGTTGCGGCGCACTGGAGATCCCCCGGTGGGACCGGTCGTGCCGGACGAGGCGATCGAGGGCGAACTGCTGACGGCGGAACAGTCGGCGGAGTTGGACCGGCGGTTGGCCGCGCGGCGGATGCGGCAGGCCGCCGACAGCGTCGGACAGGTGGTGCGGGTGGTGCGCGCATCGCCCGCCACCGGCCGGGTGGCGCGCGGGGTGCGGATCGGCGCGCGGGCGGGCTGGACCGTGGCGCAGGGCCACGTGTCGTGGGCACGGCGGGCGACGCAGGCCGCCACCTACGGCCATGTCCGCGAACAGATCCGGCTGGCCCGGCTGGCCGGTGACCCGCTGGCGCTGGCGGAGTGGACCGAGCGGCTGGACATGCTCAAGAACGGTCGGGCGCAACGGTTGCGGGAGCTGCCCGGCACGCTGTGGGCGGGACTGCGGGCGGTGTTCGTCGCGGTCACCGTGCTGGCCGGGGTCGCGCTGCTGGCCGGGGTGGCAATGCAGTTCACCCCCGGCGGGTGGGACTGGGCCACCTGGTGGGGCCTGATCGGGGACGTGCTGGGCGTGGCCGGTCTGGTGGTCACGATCGCGGTGCAGGTGGTGCTGTGGGGCACCGGACCGGCGCTGCTGGTCGCGGCGTGGCGGGAAGGCCGCCGTGCCGCCGTGGTGCCCCGGTGGCTGGTGTCCGAACAGGAACGCGCCGAGATGGACTCCGAGATCACCCCGGACCTGATCACCCGCGCCCTGGCCCACGTCAAGGTCACCGCCCTGACCAAGTACCTCAAGGAAGGCGGCCAACTGGAATACCTGGTCCAGCCTCGCGAACAGGGCGGCGGCACCTACACCCAGATCCGGCTGCCGCTCGGGGTGGTCGCGGCGGACCTGCTGCCCACCGGCAAGGCGGAGCTGCTGGCGGGCAACCTGGGACGGCACAAGCACGAGGTCTGGCCGCAGCGCGACCCGGCCGCCGACGCGCGCGTGCTGGACCTGTGGATCGCGGACAAGGGCACCATGGACAAGCCCGCACCGCCGTGGCCGCTGCTGGACGACGGCGAGTTCGACGTGTTCCGTGACCGGCTGCCCTTCGGTGTGACCATGCGTCAGGAGCAGATCAGTGTCGGGATGCTGCAGAAGCACTGGCTGATCGGTGCGACTAGCAAACAGGGCAAGTCCACCGTCATGCGGCTGCTCGCGCTGGGCCTGGCCCTGGATCCGACGGTGGAACTGCTGGTGGCCGACCTCAAGGGCGACGGCGACTGGAAGATGTTCGTGCGCCGCGCCTCCCAGTACGTCGAGGGCTCCACCGACGAGCACGCCGGACGGGCCTGCGACATGCTGGAGTGGGCCGTGGGGGAGATGGAACGCCGCTACCAGGCCAAGTCCGATCAGGGCATCGTCGGGCCGATCCCGCGCGAGCTGTCACGGCGCAAGGGATCGGGGTTCCACCCCGTCTACGTGTTCGTCGACGAGTGCCAGGTGCTCTACGGCGCGCCCCACCCCGTCGGCGGCACCAAGGACGACTCCCGCGCGGTCAGGGCCGCCAAACGGCTGCACGACCAGGCCCGCGCGGTCAACATCCACCTCGCCCAGGCCACCCAACGCCCCGACGACCGGACCCTGCCCGTCCGCGTCCGCGAAGGCGCGCACGTGCGCTGCGCCCTCAACGTCCCCAACGAGGGCACCGCCCGCATGATCCTGGCCGACGCCGTCGACCGGGGCGCACGCCCCCAGGACCTGCGCCCCGGCGCCGACGCCGGCACCGTCGTGGCCACCGGTGAAGTCGAGGACATCCCCGCCGGACAGGCGTTCGTCATCACCCGCACCAACTACGTGTCCACACAGGACGCCTACCGGGTCATCGACCGCGCCATGGCCATCCTCGCCCGCCATGGCCGCACCGTCGACCCCGCTGGCGACACCACCGAACCCGCCGCGCCCGTCGACCACCTGGCCGACATCGAACGCGCCATGCGCGACGAGCCCTACACCCGCACCACCCTCGTACTGGCCCGCCTCATCGAGGACAACCCGGAGATCTACGAGGACTGGAACGCCGAACGGCTCGCCGAAGAACTGCGGCGCTGGGAGATCCCCATCCGCAAGATCAGCAACAAGGTAGTCCACTCTGACGATGTCGCCAACGCCATCACTCGGCGTGACAACGGCGAACTGACCGGCGACCCCGCCGACACCGACGAGGACGACCGGTAACACCCGCAGAACCCCTAGGGACCCGGCCAGGGACCCTCCACCGGACAAGGGACTAGTCCCTACCGGGGTCCCTGAGCCGGGTCCCTAGGCCCCACCAGCACGAACACCGCTCAAGGGACCCGGAGCGCGTCTCCGCGCGCACCAGCGGAAACACCTCCACCGGCATCACCGGCACCCCGTCACAGGGGTCCCTGGCCGCGTGCCGAGCCCACCGGCCCACAGCCCGCACGCGCAGCGCGGTTGCGCCCTCGCACACCCATTGACCACTACTCACAGTGACTGGAGATGTCGTGTCCGACGACAACCTGATCCACCTCGAAGTCTCCCGCAGCTGGTGGACCGGCAAGTCCACCACGGCCTGCGGACTGACCATTCCCGACGCCGAAGGCGTCTGGACCTGGTTCACCGACCGCAAGTGGTGCCGCGTCTGCGAAGCCGCCGACAAGGCCCGCAGGTAGCAGGCCACGAAGGGGACGTGACATGTGCCGTACCGGCGGGCGCCGCTGTAAGGGCAGCAAGGCCAGCAGCCGCGCCACCCAGACCACCCGCAAAGCAGTCTCCCGCGCACGCAAAGCCTTACGTGAGGCCAAGGCCGGCGGCGATCCCGACGCCATCGCCGACGCCCGACAGCGGCTCGCCGACGCACGCGCGGAACACGCAGCGGCCAGGACGCGGGCAACCCACGAGGACACCACCATGCGCCACAACGACCAGGACACCGCAGGTCACAACGGGGACGTGACTGACGAACCACCACGTGAGCAGCTCCGCGCGGGTGGTATCGGCCACATCGCCGCCACCACCGTGACCCACATCGACAGCCCCACCGGCCCGGTCAACCTCGGTTCCGGCAACCAGTACACCGCCGACAACGTCACCTTCGGCCCCGGCAGCACCCTCTACTTCGGACCAAGCGGAGTCACCACCACACCGCCGACGCCCCGTGAAACCCCTGGCACACCGGGGGACCTGACAGGCGAGCCCTCCTCCGGCGGACCCACCACCAACGTCGTGAGCCACGGCGGACGCATCACCCACCACACCACCACATCCGACCAGGACCCCGGCGACACCGCAGGCCACACCGGGGACGGGACCGCACCGACCGGCAACCGGTCCGTCCCGCCGCGCGATGCCGCGATCACGGCCCTGTTCGACATGCTCGAACAGCACGGCGTACCCGGCCGGTTGCCGGTCGACAGGTCGGACCCGGCAGTGCGCTACGGACTCATCCCACCCGACCTCGTACCGGGCCGACACGGGGACGTGACCGGCAGCCCACGTCGCGCCCGCCGGGACACCACCCCACCCGCCGACCCTCCCGCACCTCCCGGCCAACACCAGCGCAGCGGCAGCCGGCGGGATGCCGACCACGGGCAACGACCCGAACACACCACCACCAGAACGCCTCACATCACCGTCGTCAACACCAACATGACCAGCGGCAACGCCACCGTAGGCAGCCAACACGACGTCATGGGCGACCTGGGCCAGGTGGACGGACAGCGCGTGGCCGACCGTGTCCAGCGCGCGATCAAGCGCGCCAAGCGCGCCACCGAACAAGCCCGCACCAGCACACCTGGCACCACCCACAACACCGCCTCCGGCGATGACGACGTCAATGTCCAAATCGGATTCCGGATCGGCGACACCCACCACCACGGCGACACCGACTGACCACAGAAGCGGCAGCCCACACCGGGGACGTGACCACCCCCGTCCCCGGTGTGGCCACCGGCCGACCCTCCTTCACTGTCCAGAGGGGACAAGGAATGGACTCGAACACGATCGACCGTGACATGGCCGTCAACCGCGCGTTGGACCTGGCCGCCAAGGGGTTCCACGTCTTCCCCCTGCGGGTCGGCACCAAGAACCGTCCGGCGTTGCACGGCGCGCGGGCTTGCCCCCGTACCGGGGTGTGCCGCGACGGACACCGGGGCTGGGAACAGCGCGCCACCACCGATCCCGACCGCATCCGCGCCTGCTGGTCGGTCGCGCCCTTCAACATCGGCATCGCCTGCGGACCGTCCGGGCTGCTCGTGGTCGACCTGGACATCCCCAAGTCACCCGACGACGTGCCCCCGGAACGCTGGAGCCGGAGGGGGGCGAGGACCGGGCGGGACGTGTTCGGCCTGGTCTGCGCCGACGCCGGACACCCCGTGCCGGACACCCTGAGCGTGTCCACCCCCAGCGGCGGTGAACACCTGTACTTCCGCGCACTCGCCGGCGCGCAGCTGCGCAACACCGGGGGAGAGCTGGGCAACGGGCTGGGCTGGAAGGTCGACACCCGAGCCTGGGGCGGCTATGTCGTCGGCCCCTGGTCGACCACCGAACACGGCACCTACGAGTCCAGCGGGGACGGTCCACCGGTCGACCTGCCCACCTGGCTACACCGGCGACTGGCCCCCAAGCCGCGTACGACCCGCACAGCGCCCATCGTCAGCGCCCCTGAGCGGCTGCCCGGCTACGTGGCCGCAGCGGTCCGGGGCGAACGGCAACGCGTCGCACAGGCCGCCCCAGGGGCACACAGCAGCACGCTGTTCATCGCCGCGTTCGCGCTGGGGCAACTCGTGGGCGCAGGACTGCTCCCCTCGGCTACAGCCGAATCGGAGTTGCACGCCGCCGCCATGGGCATCATCGGCACCCCCGGATGCCTCTGCACCGACCGGGAGATCATCCGCACCATCACCAACGGCCTACGTGAAGGAGCCGGGAAGCCGCGCCGCGTGCCGGCCGCCACCAGCGGGCGGCGTGCGGCATGAACGGCCTGCGCATCGGATCGTTGTTCAGCGGCTACGGCGGCCTGGACATGGCCGTGCAGGCGGTCCTGGGCGGGGAGTTGGTCTGGTACAGCGAGATCGACCCCGGCGCCTGCGCGGTGCTGCAACGCCACCACCAGGTACCGAACCTGGGCGACGTCACCGGCGTGGACTGGTCGGCCGTGCCGCCGGTCGACGTGCTCACCGGCGGGTTCCCGTGCACCGATCTGAGCACGGCCGGCGCGGGTGCCGGACTGCGGCACGGCACCCGCTCCGGGCTGTGGTTCCACATGGCCCACGCCATCTCCGTGCTGCGTCCGCCGCTGGTCGTGATCGAGAACGTGAGAGGACTGCTCAGCCGTGAAGCCGATAGCGACCTGGAACCCTGCCCGTGGTGTCTGGGAGATCGAACAGAGGTCCCTGTTCTGCGGGCACTCGGAGCCGTACTCGGCGCCCTGGCCGACCTCGGGTACGACACACGCTGGCACGGCCTACGCGCTGCCGACATCGGCGCACCACACCCCCGATACCGCATCTTCATCACTGCTACCCACACCGACCGCGTCGGACGCGAACGGTCCGGGCCACCACGGAACCGGGTCGCTGGACCTGCGCACCACGGTGCAACTCCTGCCCACACCACAGGCACGGGACGGGGACGGCCGGGGAGCCTCACACCCGCACCGGCGCAAGGAGCTGAACCCGAAACGGTCCGGGCAGTTGGACGAAGTGGCGGTCCACCTGCTCCCTACACCGACCGCACGGGACGGCAAAGGACCCAACCAGCGCAACGACACCACCTGCCTGCACGGAGCGCTGGTGTCCAGTGGGGCCACTACGCACCCGCCGTCCACCGCTGGGAAACCGTCCTCGGACGCCCCGCACCCGCACCCACCATCCCCGGACGCACCGGCCCTGTTCTGAACCCAATGTTCGTGGAATGGCTCATGGGCCTTCCCGAAGGCCACGTCACCGCCACACCCGGACTGTCCCGCAACCAGATGCTCCGCATCCTCGGCAACGGCGTCGTCCCCCGACAAGGCACCGCCGCCATCCGCCACCTGCTCCCGGACACCGACACCGCAACCGTGACCAGGTGGGCGGCATGACCGCCCCGGCACCCCACCTCACCGACCCGGCCACACCCCTGGTCGCCCTGGAAGGCGGACTTAAACGCCGCCGGGTCTTCCATGCCGACCGGCTGACCACCCGCAGTACCGGCCATCGACACGGCCATGCGCCGGACCACCCGTACGGCTCGGATCGCCGCTACCCCCGGAGGACATCATGACCGACCCGCGTGAGCTGCTCACCGTCGGATGCGGCGCGGGAACGCAGTCCGAAGCGATCTTCTACCTGATCCGGGACGGGGTCGTCGAACGCCCCGACCACGTCATCTTCGCCGACACGGGCGGCGAGCCCGCACAGGTCTACGCCAAGCTCGCCCACCTCCGCGCCGGCTACGAGTCCCTGGGCATCCCGTTCCACGTCGTGTCCCGCTTCCAACCGGTCACCGACATCCACACCGACGTACTCGACCCCCACGTCTACGCCACCATCCCCGCCTTCACGGTCATCGAACGCACCGTGCACGTCCCGCTGTCCTGGCGACGCTGCACCTGCGACTGGGCACGCATCTTCGGCATCGCCGGACAGAAAGGCACAGCCAACCTCGCCCGCTTCGCCCCCGGCACCACCCCCGACGAGATCACCCACCACCACCGGGTGCACATCACCGACACCGACTGCCCCCTGTGCACCACCGGCGACGAGGACACCGCGCCCGCCGACACGCGCACCGCCCTGCTGCACCTGTCCGAAGCAGGCCTGCACACCGTGCCCGCACCGCACCCCGAGTGCGGCAACGCCGGACGGATCGCCACACGCCACCACACCTACACCAAACAGGAACGCGGCCGGATCACCCGCCACTGCACCGGCAAATACAAAATCGAGCCCATCGAGCGGAAGATCCGCGTACTGCTCGGGGCCCGCGAATGGAACGAGCCGTGCCGCTGGTGCCAGGCCACCGGCATCCGCGTCCCACCCTGGCAACCCGACGCCGGCGAAGGACCGTGCTCGGTCTGCCACGGCACCGGCAGCCGCCACCGCGTCGGCAAAGCCCCCAAGGGCTCCCGCGTCCGGCACATCATCGGATTCTCCGCAGACGAGTACCTCATGCGCGTGTCCGAAGTCGGATTCCCCTCCCACACCACACCCGTCTACCCCCTGGCGGAACGGAACATCACCCGCGCCGACTGCGAACGTCTCATCCGCGCCAACGGACAGAACCCGGTGCGCAGTGCCTGCAACGGCTGCCCGAACCACGGCAACGCCGAATGGCGCGACATGAAGGCCAACCGCCCCGACGAATGGGAACAGGCCTGCCGATTCGACGGAGCCATCCGCGACGTCCCCGCCATGCACGCCAAGCGCTACCTCCACCACAGCTTCACCCCACTCCGCCACGCCAACCTGACCAAACCCTCCCGCCAGGAACGCAAAACCGCCCAACACGACCTGCTCCAACTACTCGAAACCGGCATCGGCGGCTGCTCCCCCCACGGCTGCCGAAGCCACGAACTCGACAACCACTACCCCACCCTCACCACCCTGCCCACCCCCACCTTCCGGAACGCGGCATGACCACCCCACCGACACACCTCATCGACCCCGCAACACCCCTGGTCGCCCTGGAAGGCGGACCCAAACACCGCCGCTGGTTCTTCTACACCGACTGGCTGACCGCACGCCGCGCAAGCCGCCTGCACCGCTACCCGCTCAACCACCCCTGCGGCTCGGAACGCTGCTACCTGCCCACCGACCGCCACACCGACAACCCCGACGAACTCATCACCCAACGACACGGCCAAGCCCGCGTCTGGACATGGGTAACGCCGGAGCAATGGCAGCGCTGGGGACGCGAATACCTCACCCCGGAAGAGCGCATCAGTGACGCCACCGAGAGGACCACTCGATGACCGCCTCGGCACTACACGTCGTCCCACCGACGCAGTCCATGCCCGCCGCCGCCATCCTTGACCGCATCGCAGAGATGTTCAGCCGGTTCGCGGTCCTGCCCAACAAGCATTGCGCCCCGATGCTGGCCTTGTGGGCGGCCCACACGTGGGTGGTCGAGCACTTCTATGTCACGCCGAAACTGTTGTTGTCCTCCGCCGAACCCGAATCCGGCAAGACCCGCGTACTGGAGCTGCTACGTCACTTCACCCGCCAGCCGGAAATCACGGTGGGCGGCAGTGCCGCAGCCCTTGTCCGCATGATCGCAGCCGAACCTCTTACGCTGCTCATGGACGAGGTGGACACCGTCTTCGCGGCCGGCGGAAGCGGAAACGAGGACGTGCGCCAAATGCTCAACAGCGGTTACAAGCGCGGAGCCACCATCCCCAAGACGAAAGGCGACGCAAGCGGCGGTTTCGTGGTCGAACGCCTTCCCGTCTTCGCCCCTGTCGCCCTGGCGGGCCTGGCAGGGAACTTCCCGCCCACCATCACCACCCGAGCCATCACCGTACACATGCGCAAACGGCGTCACAACCAGGATGTCGAGTCCTACCGGGAACGCAAATTCGAGCTGGAAGCCGCGCCGCTGCGCGATGCCCTGATTTCCTGGCTGGACAGCATCGGTGAGGACTTCGCCACCTGCGAACCCGACATGCCACCCGGCATACGCGACCGCGCAGCCGAAGCCTGGGAATGCCTGCTCGTCATCGCCGACCATGCCGGTGATCACTGGCCCGGCACCGCCCGGAACGCGTGCACCGACTTCGTCCGTCAGGGTCGCAACACTCCGTTGTCCGACGGAACCCGACTACTGACCGACCTGCGCGACCTCTACCGGGCCTGCGGCACTGACCGGATGCACACCAGCGACATCCTCAACCACCTCAACAACCTTGACGACTCCCCCTGGGGCGAATACCGCAACGGCCGACCGCTGAACGCCCGCCAACTGTCGAGCTTGCTGGCCGCGTACTACGTGGCACCGATCTGTGTGGAGATCAACGGCAAGAACACCCGGGGATACGTCACCTTCCCGACCGCCACGCAACGCGACCAGGTGGGCCTGATCGACGCGTGGGACAGGTACCTGCCCGCAGACACGTCCGGCGACGACAAGGGGGAGAGCCGATGAACACCGAGCCCGACACCGTCATACCGGTGAGGAAGTACCTCTACAAAGTGTCCGAAGCGATGGAAATGCTCTCGCTCAGTCGGAGTGTGTTCTACGAGCAGATGCGCGCCGGACGCATCAAGTACGTGAAGCAGGGCAGGGCCACCTTCATCCCGTCGTCGGCAATCACCGCGTACGTGGAACTCCTGGAACGAGAGGCAGGGATCGGGTATGGCGAAACGGCGTAGCCGAGGGGACGGTGGTCTCCACTGGGACGAGAAGCGGCAGCGGTGGATCGCAACCGCGACGATCGGTTTCAACGCCAAGGGCAAGCGGATCACCCGCAAGGCCAGCGGCAGGACGAAGACCGAGGCCAAGGACAAGCTCAAGGAGATTCTTCGGGACCTCAACGACGGGTTGCCCGTCGCACCTCACGACTACAAGGTCAAGCAGGCCGTCACCACGTGGTTGAAATACGGCTTGCGCGGGCGTGACGAGGAGACGGTTAAAAACTACACCTACCAGGCCAACGGCCACATCATCCCTTACCTCGGTCTGCGCAACCTCCGCGAGCTGAGCGCCGATGAGGTGGACGAGTGGCTTGAGGAACTGGCGCTCACGCTGTCCACACGCACGCTGCGGCTGGTGTTCTCGATCCTCAACCGGTCGGTGCGCATGGCGCAGGCCCGGGACAAGGTGAAGCGCAACGTCGTGCAGTTGTGCGAAGTGCCTACCGGGCAGTCCGGTCGCCCGTCGAAGTCCCTCACACTCGAACAGGTGGCCGCAGTGCTGGACGCCTCCGAAGGCACCTCGATGCACGCCTACATCGTGCTATCGCTGCTGATCGGTGCCCGCACCGAGGAACTACGGGCGCTCACGTGGAAACACGTGGACTTGATCGGCAAGCCAAACGCGGAACCGGTCGTGTTGCCGTCTATCTCGGTGTGGCGGTCGGTGCGCGAAGGAGGAGACACGAAGACCCGGAAGTCACGGCGGACCCTCGCCATGCCGACACGGTGTGTCGAGGCCCTGAAAGCCCACAAGGAGCGTGAGGACGCGCGGCGGAAGCTCGCGGGCGCGCGGTGGCAGGAACACGGCCTGGTGTTTGTTTCAGAGGTCGGAACCGAGCTGGACTCCCACAACGTCCGGCGCGCGTTCAGGCGCGTACTGAAGGCCACGGATCTCAACCCCAAACAGTGGACACCACGGGAGATGCGACATAGCTTCGTGTCCGTGCTTTCGGCATCCGGGGTCAAGCTTGAGGACATCGCGCGCCTGGTTGGCCACAGCAGCACCACCGTGACCGAGACCGTCTACCGCCATCAGATCGTGCCGGTGATGGTGGAGGGAGCCACCGCAATGGATCACATCTTCCCAAAGGCTGGCTGACTCGCATCGGAGGCTGAGGTGCTGCCCTCGTGCTCACACCAGGCCAGCATCTCCGCCTTCAGTGCTTACTACCCACAAGCGTATTGAGCGTCCCCGCTACGCCGAGCGCTGTGAGCATGCCTGCGGCCATCCCAGAGAGTACGCCCACAGTAACGCCCACCCCGACGCCAGCAGCCTGCGCGGCGCCGATTCCGGCGGGTATCCCTGCCGCCAAGCACGCAAAGAAGCCGATCACCATAGCCAACGCCAGGATGGTCAGGCTTCGAACCGAGAACAGCGTCACCTGTCCTCCGCCGGAGCCAGCGTCCGGTTGGACTGATTTCGTGACGGCGCGTAAAGACTCCACAGTCATAACATCCCTTCCTCCACGACGCGTCCCCCTCACCTTCACCATCTCCACGTACCCCTTGAAGACGGAGCAGAGATGGAGGACGTGCGACATTCTCGAAGGAGTTTGCCGTACACCAGCGTTGTCGAGGATGTACCTAGTGAACGCCACAGATCCGCGACGGTCACGTCTCCTCACGCTTACTGGTGCCGTTTATGCACGTCGACAACGAGGGCTAGCAGGAGCACCTTGGGGCGCCACGTCGAGGTGCAGAGCCGACGAACGTCGCTCCCTCCCCGCCGGGTCCGCCCCGTGCTCAGCTCGCTGACACCAGCGTGGGGTGACACACCTCAACGGCAACAGTCACTCAGTTAGTCACTCAGGTCCCCAAACGGTCCCCACGAAGATCACAACCAAGATCCAAACCCGGCAATGCGAAAGAGCCGCTGACCAGGCATTACGCCTGAGCCAGCGGCTCTTTGCGACCGTCGGGACGACAGGATTTGAACCTGCGACCCCTTGACCCCCAGTCAAGTGCGCTACCAAACTGCGCCACGTCCCGGCCGCATCCCGTTGTGGGGTGCGCGGATAGCTTAGCGCACTCGCAACGGACCCCCGACACGGCCCCCTGAGGGCGTCGAACAGCGGGCTGAGCTGGGGGTTTGGCGGAGGTCCGCGCTGGGCGGACCTCCGCGTTCCCCTCGGTCGACTTGCCGCTCCCCCGAGCTTCGACGCCCTGCCACTATGCGTTGGCGGGGTTTCGTGCACTACCGCCTAAAGTCGAGTCATCTGCGTCAACTTTCGACGGACCGGAGGGTAGGTCGGCTTCGACCTCCCAGCTGCCGTCTTCGCGCGGCGTGGTCTTGAGGGTGCCGCCGACCAGGCGCACTCGTTCCGAGAGCCCGTGCAGGCCTGTGCCGCCCGGATCGGTTGACGTCGGCGGTTCCTGGGCCGGGCCGTTGACCACGGACACCCGCACTCGTCCGTCCACTTTCGACAGTCGTACCTGGACGGCTGCACCGGGCGCGTGTTTGGTCACGTTGGTCAGGGCCTCTTGGACCACCCGGAACGCTGCTCGGCTGATCGACGGGGGCAGGTCGCTCGTCCTGTCGTCCAAGCGGATCGTCAGGCCGGCTGCTTTGGCGCGTTCGACCAGGTGCGGGATGTCTTCGTGGCTTTGGGTCGGTTCGGTGTTGAGCAGGCCTAGGGCCGCTCGCATCTCGGACAGCGCGTCCTTCGCGAGTCCTCGCAGGCGTCGGGCCGTCGCCTTGACTTCCGGGTTGTCCGTGGTGGCGGCCAGCGCTGCCGACTCGACCGCGATGAGGGTGGCATGGTGCCCTACTGCATCGTGGATCTCGCGGGCGATTCTGGCTCGTTCGGACGCCCGCGCGTTGGACTCACGGGCTTCGAGTTCCGCTTCACGGGCCCGCGCCGCCTCGGACAGGCTCTCGGTGAGCTCCTGCCTGGTGGCGATTAAGGCACCCAGCGCCGTCGGAGCACCCGACATGAACAGGCAGAACGAGTACGTCAGCAGGATGCCGCCCACGGTCAGGTCCTGGGTCAGCACCACCAGCGTCGCCGGGAGCGTCGTGGTGAGGAGTACGCCGCCGATCATCACCCTGACGGATGACGTGCGGCCCAGCCGGTAGAGGGCTACCACGGTGGGCGGCCAGCCGAGACCTCCCAGCAGCGCCGGCAGGCAGGCCAGCACCGCGAGCCACGGCAACCACCGGCGCACCGGCAGCAGCGCGCAGGCGGCCAGCGCGGTCGGGATCGACCACGTGTACGGCACGCCGTCGGCCAGCAGCACCATCGCGGCCGGGACCGTGACGGCCAGGAACTCCAGCAGGATCACCACGTGCCGCCCACCTGGTGCGCCACCAGGGCCGCCTGCACGCGGTTCTCCACTCCGAGTTTCGTCAGCACGGTGGACACGTAACTCTTCACCGTCGCCTCGCTCAAGCCCAGGCCCGCCGCGATGGTGCTGTTCGACTGCCCGCTCGCGATCCGCGCGAGCACCTGCTTCTCCCGCGCGCTCAACGTGTTGAGCTGCGGGTTCTCCCGGAAACGACCCGCTTCGCGCAGTCGGGGCAGCAGCCGCGCGGTGATCCGCGGGTCCAGTACCGCGCCGCCCGCGGCCAGGTCCACGACCGCCCGGACCAGGGTCTCGGGTTCCGCGTCCTTGAGCAGGAAGCCCTGCGCGCCCAGCTCCAGGGCGGTCGCCACGTAGTCGTCCAGGTCGAACGTGGTCAGCACCGCCACGGCCGGCGGATCGGTCCACGCCAGCAGCGCGCGCAGCGCGGACAGGCCGTCCATCCCCGGCATCTGGACGTCGACCAGCGCCACGTCCGGCCGGTACCGGCGCACGGCTTCCAGCAGGGCCGCGCCGTCGGCCGCTTCGGCGACGACCCGCACGCGGCCGTCCGCTTCCAGCAGCACGCGCAGGCCCCGCCGCAGCAGGGCCTCGTCGTCCGCGAGGACCAATCGCACCGGCACGACGTCAGGCAACCGCATTCCGCCTGCCGGGGCAACCGATCACTTCTTGGCGCGCTTTTCCCTGACCCGCACCGAGATCCGCACCGGGCTGCCCGCGAAGCCGAACTCCTCGCGCAGCTTGCGCTCGATGAACCGCCGGTACCCGGCCTCCAGGAAACCGGTCGTGAACAGCACGAACGTCGGCGGGCGGGTGGACGCCTGGGTGGCGAACAGGACCTTGGGCTGCTTGCCGCCGCGCACCGGCGGCGGGGTGGCCTGGATCAGGTCGTTCAGCCACGCGTTCAGCCGTCCGGTGGGTACCCGGGTGTCCCACGACTCCAGCGCGGTCCGCAGCGCCGGGGCGAGCTTGCGCACCGCGCGACCGGTCAGCGCCGAGATGTTGACCCGCTCCGCCCACGGCACGCGCACCAGGCCGCGTTCCAGCTCACGCACCATGGCGTGGCGCCGGTCCTCGTCCACCAGGTCCCACTTGTTGAACGCCAGCACGCACGCCCGGCCCGAGTCGACGACCATCGACAGCACCCGCAGGTCCTGCTCGCTGATCGGCTCGGACGCGTCCAGCAGCACGATCGCCACCTCGGCGGACTCGATCGCGGCCTTGGTGCGCAGCGACGCGTAGTACTCGGCGCCGCTGGCGAAGTTCACCCGCTTGCGCAGCCCGGCGGTGTCCACGAACCGCCACAGGTCGTCGTCCAGCTCGACCAGCGAGTCGACCGGGTCCACGGTGGTGCCCGCCACCGCGTCGACCACCGAGCGCTCCTCGCCGGTCAGCCGGTTGAGCAGCGACGACTTGCCGACGTTCGGCCGGCCGACCAGTGCCACTCGCCGCGGGCCACCCGCGTTGGAGCCGAACGTGTCGCGGGGCGACTCGGGCAGCGCTTCGAGGATCTTGTCCAGCATGTCGCCGGACCCGCGGCCGTGCAGACCGCTGACCGGGATCGGCTCGCCCAGCCCCAGCGACCACAGCATGGCGACCTCGGCCATCAGCCGCTCGTCGTCCACCTTGTTCGCCACCACCAGCACGGGCCGCTTGGAGCGCCGCAGCACCTTCACGGCGGCCTCGTCGGTGGTGGTCGCGCCGACCGTCGCGTCGACCACGAAGACGATCGCGTCGGCGGTCGCCATGGCCAGCTCGGCCTGCGCCGCGACGGACGCCATCATGCCGGTGGCGTCGGGTTCCCAGCCCCCGGTGTCCACCACGGTGAACTTCCGGCCGTTCCACAGCGCGTCGTAGGCGACCCGGTCGCGGGTCACGCCCGGCACGTCCTGCACGACCGCCTCGCGGCGGCCGATGATGCGGTTGACCAGCGTCGACTTGCCCACGTTCGGCCGGCCGACGACGGCCAGCACCGGCTGCGGGACGGCACCGCCGTCCTCACCGCCGTCCGACTCGTCGTCGAACGCGCTCCAGTCGGACTCGTCCGCCCAGGTGCCGTCCAAGTCCGTCATCCTGCTTCTCCACTCACGCTTCGCTTGCTGTCGAGCTCGGCCACCAGCGTGGCCAAGCGGTCGCGGACCTGCTCGGTCGCCTTCTCCAGCCCCTGCCGACCCTTGTCGGCGGGCGGCTCGAACGGCTCACCCACCAGCACGTCCACCACGGGCCGGAACCGGCGCCCGGAACCGGGGGGCCGCAGGGTGCCCCGGCACGCGACCGGCACCACGACGGCCCCGGTCGTGCGGGCCAGCCACGCCGCGCCCTGCTGGGCCTGCGCCACGTCGCCCGCGCCACGCGTGCCCTCCGGGAACACGCCGACCACGCCGCCGCCGCGCAGCACCTGCTGGGCCGCGAGCAGTGGCGCCCGGTCGGGCACGCCGCGCCGGACGGGCAGCTGGCCGATCCGCCGCAGGCCCCAGCCCGCGAGGCCGCGGAACATCTCCTGCTTGATCAAGAAGACCACAGGGCGGGGCAGGACCCCGAACAGGATGGGCCCGTCCACCATCGAGCTGTGGTTCGCGACCAGCACGACCGGCCCGTCCGCGGGCAGGTTCGAACGCCCGGAAGCCCGCACCCGGAACGCCCAGGAGAACGGTCCGCGCGCGAACCACCGGCCGAAGTCCAGCAGCCGGGGCAGGGTGCCCGGGGGCAGCTGTCCGCTCACCCACCCACCGCCACGACGCGCAGCCCGCGCTGCTCCACCAGGTCCACCAGCGCCGCCAGTACGCCCGCGAGGTCCAGCGACGTGGTGTCCAGCTCCACGGCGTCCTCGGCGGGCCGCAGCGGCGACACCGCGCGCGACGAGTCGTAGGCGTCCCGCCGCTGCACGTCCGCCAACGTGGCGTCCACTGTGGACGTACGGCCGGATGCGTTGTCCTGCCTGGTGCGCCGCTGCGCGCGGGCCTGCGCGTCGGCGGTCAGGTACACCTTCAGCTCGGCGTCCGGCACGACGACCGTGCCGATGTCGCGGCCTTCCACGACGATCCCGCCCGCGTCTTCCAGCGCGGCGGCGATGATCGCCCGCTGCTGCGCCACCAGCAGCTCGCGCACCTGCGGCACGGCCGACACCGGCGACACCGCGAGCGTCACCTCGGGGCCCCGGATGTCCGTGCCGACGTCCGTGCCGTCCAGCGTGGTGGTCGAGCGCTGCGGGTCGGAGCCCTGCACCAGCCGGAGCGTGCGGGCGACCTCGGTGACGCGCTCGGCGTCCGCCGGGTCGACGCCCGCGCGCAGCACGGCCAGCGTCACCGCCCGGTACATCGCGCCGGTGTCCAGGTAGCGCGCGCCGAGCGAGGCCGCCAGCCTGCGTGCGGCGGAGGACTTGCCGGTGCCGGACGGCCCGTCGAGGGCCACCACGCCGCGCAGCTCACCGAGTCCCACCGGGGTTTCCTCCTCAACGCGACCGGACCGTCAACCTCTTATTGTGCCTGGTGTGGCCCATCACACCGGAACCGGGCGCTGGACCCGGCCGGCTGCCCGACGGCCGGCGGGCCAACCGGCTCGGGCCGGCCGGCCTTCTTCCGGCGTCGGTCTCCTTCCGGGCCGATCTGATCAGTCCAGGTCGGCCAGCAGCAGACCGCTGCGCGGCTTGGGCGTGAAGTACGTGCTCTTGCGCGGCATCCGGCCACCCGCCGCGTGCACGGCCAGCACGTCGGCCACCGGGACCGGCGCGATCTGCAGCAGGGCGTCCGCGTCCAGGGGCACACCGTTGGTGACCGGGCGCACGTGCGGGCTCTCCGGGTCCAGCCCCAGCGCCTTCTCCAGCAGGTTCGACTCGACGAACGCGTGGTCGATGCCGGACGACGGCAGCTCCACCCGCAGCGCCCGCGCGCCCGACACAGCCACCACCACACCGGGCGACGGGCGCACGGACACGTCGACCTCGTCCACCCGCAGACCGATGCCGCGCCACGCGGACGCCAACTCGTCCAGTGCCAGGCCGGTGCCGACCAGGGCGCGGTGGATCGGACCCACCCGCAGGTCCGGACCGGCCGCGACCAGCGCCAGCAACCCGGTGAGCCCGGCCGCCGCGGCCGCCGCCACCCGGTGGTTGCCGTCCGCGACCATCAGCGGGTGCGCGCCGGCGGCGGCCAGCAGGGCGTCCTGCCGGCGGCCGGGGCCGACCAGCCACAGCCAGTGCCGCCGCCCGCTCGGGTCCACCATGGACACGGCCGGCTCCTCGTCCACCTCCGCCACCAGCCGGGTCAGCTCGGACGGCGCGGCGACACCAGGCCCGGCAGCACGGACCGGCCACCCGAGGCCGTCGCCGGCGGGCACCGGGACGAGCAGCGCGGCACTGGTCACGCAGCCCAGGCCGGCCAGCACGCGGGCGCGTTCGGCCACCACGTCCGGGTAGACCTCCTCGGTGTGGCCGACCGCCGCCGGGTCGGCCAGGCACAGCAGCCCGTACGCCGTGCCGTCCGGCCCGTCCACCCGGTAGGGCGCGACGACGTCGGAGACCTGCCGGTAGGCGGTCCGGCACAGGTAGGTCAGCTCGGCCCGGGCGTCCGGTAACGCGTCGAGCAGGCTCAACCCGGCTGCCAGCGCCTTCGGCGTGCGGTGCGGGTGCTGCACCGCCAGCAAGGTGCCGTTGCGCGCCCCGGCCAGCGCCCGCACGACCCGCTCGGGCTCGGCGAACTCGTCCACGTCCGGACCCGGCACCCGGTCCCGGACCACCCACCCGCTGCGCACGGCGCGAACCCGAACAGTCATGTTGATTATCATGCAGGTATGAACGTCGAGGTCACGCCCTTGCCGGGAATCGGTACCCGTCAGGACTTCATGATCCGCGCGGGCCGCCGGATCGGGGTCATCACCCACCGCGACGGCAAGTTCGAGCTGATCGTGTCCAGTAAGGACGACCCGGACGACTGCTCGGCGTCCATAGCGCTGACCCCGGCCGAGGCGGGCACGCTGGCCGGTCTGCTCGGTTCGCCGCAGCTGGTGGCGCACCTGGAGGAGCAGCACCGGGACGTGGCGGGCATCTCGACCCGGCAGTTCCCGGTCGCGCCCGGCTCCCGGTTCGACGGCCGCACGCTCGGCGAGACGGAGCTGCGCTCCCGCACCGGCTCGTCCATCGTGGCCGTGGTGCGCGCGGGCTCCGTGCACCCGTCGCCGCGCCCGGACTTCACCTTCGCCGGCGGTGACCTGGTGGTCGTGGTCGGCACCGCGGACGGCCTGGCCAAGACATCAGACATCCTGGACGGCTGAGCCCTTGCACGACACCGCGATCGCACTCGTCCAACTCGGCGCAGTCTTCTTCGGCCTCGGTCTGCTGGGCAAGATGGCCTGGCGGATCGGCATCTCGCCGATCCCGCTCTACCTGATCGGGGGCCTGGCCTTCGGGCAGGGCGGTCTGATCCCGCTGCACGGCATCGAGGACTTCGCGCACATCTCCAGCGAGATAGGCGTGATCCTGCTGCTGCTCCTGCTGGGCCTGGAGTACTCGGCCGCGGAGCTGATGACCGGCCTCAAGCGGTCCTGGATGGCCGGTGTGGTGGACATCGTGCTCAACGCCACGCCCGGCGCGGTGGCGGCGCTGGTCCTGGGCTGGGGCCCGGTGGGCGCGCTGGCGATGGCGGGCGTCACCTACATCTCGTCGTCCGGGATCATCGCGAAGGTGCTCGGCGACCTGGGCCGGCTGGGCAACCGGGAGACGCCGGTGGTGCTGTCCGTGCTGGTCTTCGAGGACCTGGCGATGGCCGTGTACCTGCCGATCCTGACCGCCGTGCTGGCGGGCGTGAGCTTCCTGGGCGGGTTGAGCGCGGTCGGCATCTCGCTGGCCGCCATCACCGTGGTCCTGGTCGTCGCGTTGAAGTTCGGCCGGTACGTGTCGGCCGTGGTGGACAGCCCCGACCCCGAGGTGTTCCTGCTCAAGGTGCTCGGCGCGGCGCTGCTGGTGGCCGGCGTGGCCTCGCAGTTGCAGGTGTCGGCGGCGGTGGGCGCGTTCCTGCTCGGCATCGCGATCTCCGGGTCGACCGCGGAGAACGCGACCCGGATGCTGGAGCCGTTGCGCGACCTCTTCGCGGCGATGTTCTTCGTCGTTTTCGGGCTCAACACAGATCCGGCGTCGATTCCACCTGTGCTGGCATTGGCGATCGCGCTCGCCGTGGTCACCACGCTGACCAAAGTCGCCACCGGTTGGTGGGCCGCGAAACGGCAGGGCATCGGGAAACTCGGCCGGGCACGGGCGGGTGCGGCACTGGTCGCGCGCGGCGAGTTCTCCATCGTCATCGCGAGCCTCACGGTGGCCTCCGGTGCGGTCGACGGGCAGCTCGCGGCCCTGGCCACGGCCTACGTGCTGCTGATGGCGGTGCTCGGACCGGTGGCCGCGCGGGTGGTCGAACCGCTGGCGAAATTCGTCCGAAAGCGTGGTGCGCAGCCCGCGACGGCCTGACCTGTATCTCGGCGAGGACTCGATTGCTCTGAAAAGGCGAATGGGCCACGTTTGGCCGCTTGAACACCGGCGGTCACCGGGGTTACACCTGATTGCCGTCCAACCCCGAAGGGGGTCCTCATGCCAGACGCAACCGAGACCACCACCGGCCGATACCTCGTGCTCCTGGAGGACAACTCCGTCTCCGCGAACGCCCGGGAACTGAACCGCGTCGCCGGGATCCACGCGGCGGGCACCGTCGAGTCGGTCTCCACCGAACAGCTGGGGACCTCCGACGGCGTCATCTTCCAGGACCTCGGCATCGCGGTCGTCAACGCGGCCCCGGACCAGGTCAGCGCGCTGGCGCGGGCCGTGGACGAGCCCGGCCCGATCTCCGTGGTCGAGGCGGAGCGGGTCGTGCACGCGATCGCCGCGCCCGCCCGGGGGGAAACCGGGTCCGCCCTCGTGGACGAGAGCGTGTTCACCTGGGGCCTGCAAGCCGTGGGCGCCACGCTCTGCTCCGCGACCGGCGCGGGCATCCGGCTCGCCGTGCTGGACACCGGCTTCACCGTCGACCACCCGGACTACGCCGGCCGCACCGTGTTCACCAACTCGTTCGTCGAGGGCGAGACCGTGGACGACGGGCACGGCCACGGCACGCACTGCATCGGCTCCGCGGCCGGTCCCCGCAAGCCCGCCTCCGGCGGTCCCGGCTACGGCGTCGCCCACGAGGCGGAGATCTACGCGGGCAAGGTGCTGTCCGACTCCGGCACGGGCTCGGACGGCGGCATCCTCAACGGCATCGCGTGGGCGATCGCCAACGGCTGCGCGGTCGTGTCCATGTCGCTGGGCGCGGCGGTCCGGCCGGGAACGCCGTACTCGCAGATCTTCGAACAGGCCGCGCAGCGCGCGTTGGCCAGGAACACGCTGATCATCGCGGCGGCGGGCAACGAGAGCAGCCGCCCGGGCAGGACGGCACCGGTCGGGCACCCGGCCAACTGCCCGTCGGTGCTCTCCGTGGGCGCGGTGGACGACCGGCGGTCCGTCGCGCCGTTCTCCTGCGGGACCATGGACACCGTCGGCCAGGTCGACGTGGTCGGCCCCGGCGTGGACGTGTACTCCAGCTGGAACGGCAAGACCGCGGACACCCTGCACAAGCGCATCCAGGGCACCAGCATGGCCACACCGCACGTCGCGGGCGTCGCCGCGCTGATCGCCCAGCAGTACAACGCGCGCGGCTGGGAGCTGTGGGCGCGGCTGATGCAGGCCGGGCGCCGCCTGGGCTTGCCTTCCACCGATGTCGGTGCAGGATTGGTGCAAGCTCCCTAGCCCATCCCGGAGGCGCCCGTGGACCCCGTGGACAAGGTCGTGGTCTCGGTCGCCGATGAAAGCCTCGCGGACCTGCCGGCCGTGGTGGCGGCCCTGCGGGAGGCCGGGCTGGTGGTGGACGACGTGCTGGAGGCGCTGGGCATGGTCACCGGATCGGTCGCCCGGGAGGCGATCCGGTCGCTGAGGGCCGTGCCCGGCGTGTCCGACGTGGAGAAGCAACGCGCGGTGCGGTTTCCGCCGGCTGCGCCGACGCCCTGACCAGGCGGTTCAGCGCTGGAAAGTCGGGCTGGGAGGCCCGATGCGGTAGGGGGGCGCTGGAGGGAAACGCTTGCGATCGGTGCTGCAGGGCGGCGCGGGGAGATCGGCGCCGGAGGTTCGGCGCTGCAGGTCCGGCGCCGGAGGTTTGGTGGGGCGACCCGGGGTAACCGGTTTGTGAGAAGAGTCGCTCCCGAGGAGGTCGAACGATGAACGCCCTGCTCGCCGTGCAGACGGCGCAGGCCCAAGGCATCGGTGAAGCCACCGGTGACGCCCTGCGGTCCGTGGTGACATTCCTGCCCAAACTCGTCGGCTTCCTCCTCGTGCTGCTCATCGGGTGGATCGTGGCCCGACTGCTGCGCACGGCCGTGCACAAGGTGCTGGAGCGGGTGCACTTCGACCGCGCGGTGCAGCGCGGAGGCATCGGCGAGGCCATGGCGCGTTCCAAGTTCGACGCCTCGGGGCTGGTCGCGCAGATCGTGTACTACGGCATCCTGCTGATCGCCCTCCAGATCGCGTTCGGGCTGTTCGGGTCGAACCCGGTGAGCAACCTGCTGACCGAGATCGTGGCCTGGCTGCCGCGGGCGATCGTCGCCATCGTGATCATCGTGGTGGCCGCGGCCATCGCGAGTGCCGTGCGCGACCTGACCTCCCGGGCGCTGAGCGGTGTCTCCTACGGCCGCACGATCGCCAACGTGGCGTCCTGGTTCATCATCGGTCTCGGCATCATCGCCGCGCTGAACCAGATCGGTGTCGCGACCGCCGTCACCCTGCCGATCCTGATCACCATCCTGGCCACCGTGGGCGGTATCGCCGTGGTCGGTGTCGGCGGTGGTCTGGTCAAGCCGATGCAGCAGCGCTGGGAAGGCTGGCTGACGCGCGCGGAGAACGAGGTGCCGCAGGCGAAGGCCCAGGCCGAGGCGTACAAGCGGGGTCGTGAGGACGTGCGACGGATCCAGGACGCGCCCACCCAGCAGGTGCCCCCGGTGCACGCGGAGACCCCCGCGCACGCCGCCACCATGCCCACGCCGCCGGTCGGGAACCCGGTTCAGCCCCAGCCGCACCCCGGTCAGCGCCCGCCGCAGCAGTAAGGATCAGCGGGACAGCGGCGACGGCACTCCAAGTGCCGTCGCCGCTGTGTTGACGGCCGCTGTGCTCGACGGCCGCTGCGTCGTGGGCGGGTGAGGTGACCGGAGGAACTTCACGATTCCAGGGCGGGTTCCTCGGCGGTGCGGGCCAACGAGCAGACCGCCGCCAGTCTCAGCGTCGTCCAGTCCGCGTGCGCCCACTCGATGATCGACGGTGGGCTCCAGCCGTGCGTCACCGCCTCGTCCCACACGCCCTTGGCGTAGCCCGCCAAGAGGATCACCGCCGCCGCGGCCGGCGCGCCGTACGCGAGGATGTCCCGCACCGCTGCCGCGTGCTGGTCCACCGCCGCGAGGACGCCGACCGGCGCGAGTACCGCCGTTGCCATGCTGATTTCGCCACCGAGCCGGTCCAGGAACCGGCGGGCGGACAAGTCCCGCCATCCGCTCACAAGCCCGACACCCTACGCTGTGCGGGGCAATCGACCCACCATCGAACAAGTGTTCTATGATCGCGCCGGGTCGAGCCGGATCAGCGGAGAGGAAACGAGAACGTGCAGGCGGACACGCTCGTGGAGCAGGAAGACCAGGTGGACGCCGTGGCGCCCGCCGCACCCGTGCAGCAGGAGGAGCCCGACGACAAGCCTGCCGCACCGCAGCAGCAGGAGGAGGCGCCCGTGGCCAAGCCCGAAGCCAAGCCTGAAGCCAAGCCCGCGGCGAAGCCCCGTGCCCCCAAGAGCACGGCCAAGAAGACCCGCACGGTCGAGCTGACGCTGACCGTGACCGGCACCGCCGACGGCGAGTGGCAGGCCGACCTGGTGCACGGCACCAAGCGGGTCGTGCAGGGCCTGAGCATCTCCGCCGCCGCCGTGTCGAAGGCGGCCAAGGAGCTGCACGAGGACATCGCCGGCGGCATCGACGAGGTCATCGAGGCCGCCCGCGCCCAGCACCGCACCCGCATGGAGGAGCTGGAGGCCGAGCTGGCGAAGGTCAAGGCCGCGCTCGCCGAACTCAGCGAATGACGTGGCGGGGCCGCCCGCACCGACGAGGCGGCCCCTCTTCCCGTCCGGCCGGACGGGCCGCGGTCAGCGCGACGGGTCGAGCACCAGCTTCCCGGTGGTCCGGCGCGACCGCAGGTCCTCGTGCGCCCGGCGGACCTCGGACAGCCCGTACTCGCCGCCCGGCACGGCCCGCAGCTCACCGGCCTCCACCAGCCCGAACAGCTCGTTCATCGCCCGGTGCACGACCCGGCCGGGCAGTGTGAACGCGTGCGGCAGCCACATCCCCGCGACGGCCGTGGAGTGCACCAGCAGCGCGCCGGGGTCGACCGGCGTCGGCCGTTCCCGGCTGGCCATCCCGTAGAACGCGAGCCGGCCGAACGGCGCGAGCGCCGCGATGCTCTGGTCGGTCACCGCGCCGCCGGTCATGTCGAGCACGATGTCGACCCGCCGCCCGCCGTTGGCTTCGCGCAGGGCGGCGGTCATGTCCCCGGCGGTCGAGTCGACCGCGACGTCCGCGCCCAGCTCCAGCGCCAGCTCGCGCTTCTCGTCGCTGCTGGCGGTGGCGATGACCCGGCCCGCGCCCCACTTCTTGGCCAGCTGCACGGCGATCGTCCCGACCCCGCCCGCCGCCGCGTGCACCACGACGCTCTCGCCCGGTTCCATGTGCGCGCTCTTGCGCAGCAGCAGCCACGCCGTAGCGCCCTGGACGACCATGCTCAGGGCGGTCAGGTCGTCCACCCCGTCCGGAACGTCGAACGCCGTGGCTTCCGGCACCACGGCCTTCTGCGCGTACCCGCCGTGGTTCGTCAGGGCGACCACGCGGCGGCCGTCCGGCGTGCGCCCGGCAACCTCGCCGCCGGGCACCATCGGCAGTTCCATCTTCGCCAGGTAGGAGTTCTCCGCCTGGTGCGTGTCGGCGTAGTTCAGCCCGGCGCGGCTGACGTCCACGAGCAGTTCGCCCGGACCGGCCACCGGGTCGGGCAGTTCGACCTCGGTCAGCACCTCGGGTCCGCCGAATTCGGTGATCTGGATGGCACGCAACGGTTTCAGCCTTCCTGGGACGGGTCGTGCGGGGTCACGCGCGCACCGCTGCCGGTGCGCGGACCGGGCGGGTTGGGGAACTTGAACGGCTCGCTGGGCCGGCCCGCCTGCACGTACCAGCATTCACCGGTTCCGCCGGTCCGCAACACGGCGAGGTAGGCGTCCACGACCTCATCCACGGTCAGGACGGGCATCCCGGAGGACTCCAGGAACGACTTGAACCCGGAGATGATCGCGGTGTCGGCGAAGGACGGGCAGACCGCGTTGACCGTGACGCCATCGGCGGCCAGGACCGGTCCCAGCGCGCGGACCAGCGCCACGACGGCGGCCTTGTTCGCGCCGTAGAGCGGGTCGAGCGGCATCGCCATCAGCCCCGCCATGCTGGCCGTGGCGATGATGTGCCCGCCGCGCTTCTTCAACTCCGGCAGCGCTGCGTGCACGCCGTAGACGACACCGTCCAGGTTGATGCCCATGACGCTGCGGTAGCGCTCGGGGTCGAAGTCGTCGCCGAGCCCGAAGCCCGTGGCGATGCCGGCGTTGAGCACGACGATGTCCAGCCCGCCGAACGCCCGGACGGCTTCGGCCACCGCCGCTTCGCTCTGCCGCGGATCGCGCACGTCACAGGAGACGAACGCCCCGCCGATGTCGTCGGCCACGGCTTGGCCGCGCACGGCGTCCACATCCGCGACGAGGACCCGCGCACCCAGCCCGGCGAGCCGCCTGGCGACTCCTTCGCCGATCCCGTTCGCGCCTCCGGTGATCAGCGCGACCCTGCCTTCGAACTCCACCCGCACGCCTCCCGGTTGCGCCCTGAGCCTGACCGCTAGCCCACATTCCGACCAGTCGGTATGGTCATGATGGTCGTCTTGGCGGGCGATGGCGTCAAGCCGGGCCGGCCGATACTTTCCAAGCGCTCGCTCAGGTTCGTGACCGAGGAGGATTTCGTGGCCGAGACTGACGCACGGGTGGCCATCGTCACCGGCGCCGCACGCGGCATCGGCGCGGCCGTCGCGACGCGGCTCGCGCAGGACGGCTTCGCCGTGGCCCTGCTGGACCTGGACGAGGACAGCTGCGCGGACGGCGTGGACAGGATCAAGGCCGCCGGTGGCCGCGCGCTCGCGGTGGGCGCGGACGTGAGCGTCAGCCAGGCCGTCGACGCGGCCGTGCGGCGGGTGGCCGACGAGTTGGGCGCGCCGACGGTACTGGTGAACAACGCCGGCATCCTGCGGGACAACCTGCTGTTCAAGATGACCGACGACGACTGGGACGCGGTCATCGACGTGCACCTGCGCGGTGCGTTCCTGATGAGCCGGGCCGTGCAGAAGTTCCAGACCGAGGCCAGGTGGGGCCGCATCGTCAACCTGTCCAGCACGAGCGCGCTCGGCAACCGAGGCCAGGCGAACTACGCGGCGGCGAAGGCCGGCCTGCAGGGCTTCACGAAGACCTTGGCGATCGAACTCGGCAAGTTCGGCATCACCGTGAACGCCATCGCACCGGGCTTCATCGCCACCGACATGACCGCCGCCACCGCCGCGCGCGTCGGGGTCACGTTCGAGGACTTCAAGAAGGGCATGGCGGCCACGATCCCGGTCGGCAGGGTGGGCACCCCCGAGGACATCGCGCACACGGCGTCGTTCCTCGTCAGCGAGGGGGCAGGGTTCGTGTCCGGCCAGGTCGTCTACGTCGCCGGCGGGCCGAAGGACTAGCCATGAGGACTTTCGCGAACCTGGGCGAATTGGCGGCTGCCAAGGGCGAACACCTGGGCCACGGCGCCTGGCACGAGATCACCCAGCAAGAGATCGACCTCTTCGCCGATGCCACCGGTGACCACCAGTGGATCCACGTCGACTTAGAGAAGGCCAAGGCAGGCCCTTTCGGCGCGCCGGTGGCGCACGGCTACCTGACCCTTTCCCTGATCCCTCTGCTGGTTCGGGACATCTATGCCGTTGAGGGCCTGAAGATGGGCGTGAACTACGGCCTGAACAAGGTCCGCTTCCCGAGCCCCGTCACCGTGGGGTCGAGGGTGAGGGCAAGTGCGGAACTCACCGAAATCACCGAACTTGCACAGGGTATGCAAGCGATGGTCAAGGTAATCGTGGAAATCGAGGACAACCCGAAACCCGCCTGCGTAGCCGAGACCGTCGTCCTTCTGGTCGCCTGACACCCGCCAATGCCCCACCACCTGCGCCGCCCGTCGAGGGCCAGGCGCGCCAGCGCACACCTCCGGTCGGGCTGTGTGTCATCCCCGTATGGCCTGCGCGCAGCGAACCACGCTTGTCTGGGTAGTGCAAGCACGCTTTTCGCTTGCACTACCCAGACAAGCGTGGTTGTCTTTTGACCAGGACATGCGGGGATGACACACAGCCCTTGGCTGTTCAATCTTTTTAAGGCTTTGGTTTTGTGGGATCCTTGGCGGCCTGCCCGTCCGGCGAGGACTCTTTTCAGACTTGGTGCCGTGCGGATCTTTGTAGCAAGTGCTTGAAAAGCGACGCTCGCCGCTGGGCAGACCTCCGGGGAGGAAAAGCAAAGAAAGGGCGGTCGTGTTCTCCCCGTATGGCCTGTCAAAGACCACCACGCTTGTCCAGGTAGTGCAAGCGGTGAAGCGTGCTTGCACTACCTGGACAAGCGTGGTTGCCCTGCGGGCAGGCCATACGGGGAGAACACGAGGCGACCGGTCTGTGCGGCGCGCGCAGGGCGTTGAGCGGCGCGTAGGTACTTGCGTTAGAGCGGGTCTGGGTTGGGGGTGGGCGAGGGCGGGTCGGGGGTGGGAGAAGGCGGGTCGAGGCGGAGGGAGGCCAGCAGCAGGTCGGCGTAGTGGCGGGCTACCTGCTTGGCGGACAAGGTGCCTGAAGCGTGGTACCAGGCGCCCAGGTGGTGAACGGCGCCGAAGAAGAAGTGGACCGTCAGGTCGGCGGGTACGTCCGTTCGGAAGACACCGTTGGACTGGCCTTCTTCGATCAGGGAACGGAACCGTTCGTGGTAGCGGCGGCGTTCGGCGCGCATGGCCAGGCGTTGGGTTTCGGCCAGTTGGTCGGCCGAGCGGAAGTAGACCTTGGCCTGGTCGAAGTTCTCCACGGACGTGACGACGACGTCGAGCGCGGCGGCGTGCAGGCGTTCCGCGACGGGAGCGGAGCCGGAGGCGAAGCGTTCGAGGCGTTCGGTCTGCATGCGCAGCAAACTGCCGTAGATCTCGTGGAGCAGGTCGTCCTTGGAGCCGAAGTAGTGGTACATGGCACCCTTGGTGACGCCGGCCAGGTCGACGACCTCCTGCACCGCCACGCGGTCGAAGCCCTTGTCGGCGAACAACCTCGTCGCGGCCTCGATCAGGCGCTCCGGCACGGTACCCATGCGGGGAGCTTAAACGTCACTGGAACATGGCGATCGGTCGAACGACCAACTCCCGCGTGGCGGGTCGCCAGGCCTGCACCCTGCCCAGGCAGATGGCGTCGAAGGGACCGTCGCCCACGCTGGGGTCCAGGTCATCGGGCTGGCATTCGACGCGGACGCGCATACCGTCGGAGCCGACTGCGGACGTGAACACAGCCGCCTCGCCACCGTCCTCCTCAAGCTGGAATTCGCCCCGCACGGACACGTACGACTTGAGCTTGCGCAGCCGCACCACTTCCTCCTTGTGCGCGACGCGGTCCAGCGCGGAGTTCCGCACGACGGTCTGTTCCGCCAAGTCGACGTGCACGAGGCTCCCCGCAGCCTCCAGGGCATCGATCAACACCCCGACCACGGTGATGGGTTCGTACCGCTCCAGGTAGGTCTTGACGACCTCCCGGCCCGAAGACACGCCGGCGCTCAGGTCGGGCAGTCCGGGCAGCGCGATCTTGCCGTCCTTGGTCACGCCGACGCGATCGGTGACCTCCTTGACCAGCGCGTCGCCGAACCCACCGACCTGGTACAGGTCCATCACGTTCTTGGCGTTCAGGTACAGCGTCAGGCCAGGCACCTCCCGCGTCGGACCGAACCGATGCCTTGCGCGCCAGGCGAAGAACAGCACGCCCAGCGCGACGAGAATCGCGAGCGCGGTCACCATCCACACGACCGCCCACGGCCACCACACCGACCACCACAGCGCCCTATCGACAGCCACGGATCTCCTTCACCGCCTCCGCCAGCGCGCCTTCGGCCGCGTCGACCACCCGCCCGCCGGACGCATCCGCCACCCGTGCCAGCTCCACCGGATCGGCCTCGCCGAACCGCACCGCGTACGTCCGCGCGGCCGGTTTCGGCCACGCGGCGAGGAATTCGTCCACGGTGAGCCCGGCGTTGTTCTCGCCGTCGGTCATCAGCACCACGGCACCGTCGCCGACCTCCCGGTAGGCGTGTTCCAGCGCGGACCAGATCGCGGTTCCGTCGCGCAAGTCCTCTGCTGCCAACAAGTTCCGCAACGCGTCGACATCGGCCGGACCGCGGATGGTCACGGTGTCCGAGGCGAGCACCTCCCCGGCGAACCGCACCACGGTCACCGTCTCGCCGAGGTGGAACCTGTCGAAGCCGTTCAACGTCGCGAACGCCGAGCGCAGGCCGGCGATCCGTTCACCGGCCATGGACGTGGAGTAGTCGAGCACGAACACCACCCGGCTCCCCTTCCCCGCACGGTCGTACGCGGCCAGCAGCGTGTCCACGACCTGTTGCGTGCCGGGGAAGTACAGCGCGGTGCCCAACGGCTCCCGCAACGGTTCCGTCCGGGACAGCTGTGGATCGACGGGACGCCGGAAGGTGCTTTCCATGATCGACCGCTGCGCCGGCTCGGCGCGCAGCCAAGCCACCACGCGGTCGTAGGCCGCCCGCTTCTCCGGCTTGAGCAACATCAACGGGTAGTCCGCCAGCACGATCCCGTCACGCGGGTACACCACCTCCAACGGTTCCCGCACACGGCCGGAAGCGTTAAGGGACAACACGGTCGACTCGTAGGTGAGCACCGCGTCCACCTGGTCCTGCCGCCGCACGTACTCGTCGGCCAAGTCCTCGGCGGGCGACTCGGCCTTGCCGACCAGGAAACCCTGGAGCTTGTCGCACCGCACGTCCTCGGGCCGCAACGCCGCCCCGGTGCCGGCCGCCGCGGTGGCCACCCCGATCAGCGCCGCCAGCCCGGTTCCGGTGATCCGGGGATCCCCCATCAGGTACTTCAGCTCGCCTGCGGCGGCTCGCGCGGCTACGTCCGCCCACGACGGTTCCCCGCCGGCCCGCAGCGACGCCGCTTTCCCCGCCTTCACACCGATCACCACCGGCGACAGCATCACGCTGGTGGCCAACGGCAGGTCGCCGCCGCGCAGCTTGAGGTACCGGCTGGACGACAGCCACGCCAGGTCGTGCCCGGTGCTCCCGGCCGCCTCCTCACTGGCCCGCACGGTGCCCCGGTAGTCCAGCCTGAGCTCCACCCCGGTGTCGTGGCGCAGCCTCGTCAGCACCGGACCGAGGTCGGCGAGTTCGGCACTGGCCAGCACGGTGAGCGTGGTCGGCTCCACCCGCGCGGTGCAGGCCCCGAGCGCGCCCGCGAGGACGACCAGCGAGACCAGCGCGGCCGGCACCCTCACTCGCAGCCACCCACTTCCACGATCATCTTGTCGAACAGCTCGCGCGGCGGCAGCCAGGCCTCGGTGTCGCCCAGGCCGCTGGCCGGCGTCGGTAGCCCCCGCCGCCTGAGGTGGGCGGCGAGTTCGCTGTCGTCGAACGAACCGCCGCTGCCGAACACCCGGAACCCCAGCTCCAGCGCACGGCGGCGCAGGTCCGGGTTCCGGCTCACCAGCTCACCCACCCGACTGCCCGCCGGGGTGAACGCGAGCAGCTCGGGCACCGTCTCGTGCTGCGCGTCCGGGTACAGCAGCACGCGTTCCCGGTCCGGCCGCCCGGTGCGGTCCTGCTCCGCGAACTGGTGGGCCAGGTACTGGTGCTCGTAGATCACCACGACCGGCGCGAACGTCCGCCCTTCGGGCGCGAGGTACTTCGGCGCGAGCTCCTCGCCGTGCTGGCCCTCGATGGCGAACAGCGGTTTGATGTCGCGGGCCAGCCGGAGCGCCGCTTCCTCCCCCGCCGGCACCTGGTTCCCGTTCTCGGCGAACGCGACCAGCCCGAGGTAGGTGGAGCCGGAGTAGGTGCGGCACGGGTCCGGGGTCTGCGCGATGATCCGGTTGTTGTTCTTCAGCAGGCTCTGGTCCTTGCGCTTGAACTGGCTCCAGAACTTGCCTCCGCGGATGACGCCGATCAGCGCGGGCACGGACAGGTCGTAGTAGAGCCCGTCGCCGCCGGCCTGCGCCGTGACGACCTTCGCGTCCTCCAGCGCCTCCGCGTAGTCGCGGTAGGTGGCGAGCACGATCGGCGTGAAGAACGGCTTGTACGGGTTGGTGGGCTTGCCCTCCCGCCGCCGGTACACCAGTTCCGCCATCGACTGCCCGGACGGGAAGACGAAGTCGAACGTGTCCAGGTCGTCCCGGTGCACGATGTCCCGCGACCCGACCGGCGTCACGTGCACCTGGATCCGGTGCGCCATCAGGATCCGGCGCACCTCGGGGTCCTGGAAGAAGTCGCGCTTCGAGGCCAGCATCCCGCGCACCACCGTGATCCCCTGGAACGGCAGGGCCACCGTGCCGGACGCGAACAGCGCGATCACACCCGCCAGCGCGGTGGCGACGGAGATGCCGAACGGCAGGAGGAAACGTTTGCGGCGGAAGATGGACTTGGACGGGCCGACGACGGTGAAACCCGGCTCTTCGATCACGCGATCCCCCGTGTGAGCGTGGTTCTCCCACAGGTTAAGTCGTGTGACCCGGACGCCGGGTTACAGGTCGATCAGCTTCCGATGATCGTCCGCGGTCATCCGCCGATGGTCGCTCCGCCATCCACCACGAACGTCGCGCCGGTGGTGTAACCACCTGCCGCCGAAGCGAGGAACACCACTGCTGCGGCGAGCTCTTCGGGGTCGCCCACCCGGCCCATCGGCAGCCGCGCGATGTGCGAGTCCAGGTAGCCCTCCGGGTACTGGTCGGTCATCTCGGACGCGAAGTAGCCGGGCGCGAGCGCGTTGACCCGGATGCCCTTCCGCCCGGTCCACTGCTGCGCCAGGTCCCGCGTCAGCCCGAGCACGCCGGCCTTCGACGCCGAGTAGGCGGCCTGCGGCAGACCACCCGACACGATCCCCAGCACGCTGGAGACGTTGATGATCGACCCGCCGTCGGTCATCACCGCCGCGACGGCCTGCGCCATCCAGTACGCGCCGTTGAGGTTGACGTCGATGACGCGGCGGAACTGCTCGGGCGTCTCGCGCGAGGCGGGCACCGCCGACGCCACGCCCGCGTTGTTCACCAGCACACCGACCTTGCCGAACCCGGCGGCGGCGCGTGCCACCTCGCGGCAGGCGTCGGGCTGCGCCACGTCCGCCCGCACCACCAGCGCCCGCCTACCCGCGTCCCGCACCAACGCGGCGGTTTCCTCGAGCCGGTCCGCCCGCCGTGCGGCGAGCACCACGTCCGCGCCCGCCTCGGCGAGGCCCTTGGCGAACGCGACGCCGAGGCCGGAGGACGCCCCGGTGACGATCGCGACCTGCCCGTCGAGCCGGAACCTGTCCAGGATTCCCATTGCCAGCTCAGCCTTTCCGAGAGTCTTCAGCCGGTCCGGCGGACCGGGCTCCTGCGACCTTGGTGACCGGTTCGGCGAGGTGAACCCGTTGTGCCGGAACGACCCGATGGCCTGACCGAACGCCGTACTAAGCGGTTGCTTAGGTCCTGAGCGCGCGCTCAGCCTGCGATAGGCTCACCGCCGTTGTCAAGGAGGCTCGATGACCGCCGCCGACGAGTTCGAGCCGCCGGAGCTGACGTGGCGGGACGTCACCCCGGCCGCCGCCCGCCGGATGCTGATCGCCGCCGCCGCCGCGTTCGCCGGGCGCGGCTACCACGCCACCACGACCCGCGACATCGCCGCGCGGGCCGGCATGAGCCCGGCGGCGGTCTACATCCACTACCGGTCCAAGGAGGAACTGCTGTTCCAGATCTCCCGGATCGGCCACGCGATCTCGCTGGAAGTCCTCACGTCCGTCGACGGGCCCGATCCGGTGGCACGGCTGGCGGCGGCGGTGTCGGCGTTCGCCTCGTGGCACGCCGAGCACCACACGACGGCCCGCGTGGTGCAGTACGAGCTGAGCGCCTTGACTCCCCCGCACCTGGCCGAGGTGGTGGAGTTGCGGCGGCAGATCGAGGCCGCGGTGCGCGGCATGATCGAGGACGGCGTCGCGGCGGGCGTGTTCGACGTGCCCGACGTGCGCGGGGCGACGCTCGCGGTGCTGTCGCTGTGCATCGACGTGGCCCGCTGGTACCGGCCGGGCGGACGCCGCACCCCGGCCGAGATCGGCTCGCTCTACGCCGATCTGGTGTTGCGGATGCTCGGCAACTGATCGACGCCCGACCCGCGCCTGTCCCACGTCTACGACAGGCGCGAGCGTTGGCCGGCCGATACGTCTGCGCTCCGGTGTGGCCGGTCGACGTCCGATACGTCCACGGCCCGGTCAGTTCTTGCGTTCCAGCGCGGTGACGATCTCCGTGGTCAGGTCACGCACCGCCACCGGGTCGAGTTCGCGGATGCGCTGCGCGGTCACTTCCACGGTGTCCTTCCCCCTGGTGACCTTGACCTTCACCGTGCCCCGCCGGTGCCGCAGCCACACCAGCACCGCACCCGTCAGCACGGTCAGCGCGCCGCCGGGGGCCAGTGCGACCTCCACCGCCTCCACGACCGGACCGAGCGTCCCCGGCGCGGGCGGGCGTTGACGAAGCCGGACCCGACCGCGCAGCTCCGCCTCCCCGGACAACGCGCGGTGCAGGTCGCGCAGTTCGTCCGCGCCGGCGGGCTCTTCGACGGTGAGCACCAGGTCCATGCGTTCGCCTCTCGTTCGGGGCACTTGCGTGCTGCGGCACTTCCACTCCGGGCAACTTCACCCGGGGCGTCGTCATTCTGGGCAGGAAGCCCTGCGCGGCACGTCCGGGAGGAGCTGGGACCACTCCTGGTCGGTCACCCTCGTGTTGACCGTGGCGCAGACGAGTCCGGCCACCTCCTCCTCGTCGGTGTGCCACAGCTGCGCGGTGCGGTCCCACGAGCCGGTCGCGAGCAGGCCTTCGCCGAACGCGACCGCGGACACCGTGCCGCCGTGCCCGGCGAGGGTCGCCGTGACGCGGGGACGGCGGGTGTCGGCGATGTCCCAGATCTTCGCGGTCCGGTCGTCCGACGCGGTGGCCAGCGTCTTCCCGTCCGGCCCGAACGCCACCGCGTACACCGGGGCGATGTGGCCTTCCAACGTCGCCGACTCGACCGGGTCGCCCGGGTCGGACACGTCGGTCAGCTTCGCCGTCTGGTCGGCCGACACGGACGCCAACAGGTTCCCGTCCGGGCTGAACGCCACCCCGTGCACCGGCGCGCCGTACCCGCCGACGGTGGACCGCAGCACGGGCCGGCGCGGGTCCGTGACGTCCCACAGCTTCACGGTGCGGTCCTCCGACCCGGTCGCCACGGTCCGGCCGTCCGGGCTGATCGCCAAGGCGTACAGGTAGTTGTCGTGGTCGACCAGCGCCCCCAGCGGCTGGGGCTGCCTCGGGTACCGCACGTTCCACAGCTTCCCGGTGCGGTCCCCGGAGGCGGTGACCACGATCGTGCCGTCGTGGTTGAACACCGCGCCCTTCACCGTGTCGGCGTGTCCTTCGAGCACGCCGAGGAACTCCGGCTTCGTCCGGTCCGCCACGTCCCAGAGCCGGGCCGTGCGGTCGTCGGACGCGGTGACCAGCAGCCGGCCGTCCGGGCTGAACGACGCCGAGTTGACCATCCGGGTGTGCCCGACCAGTTCGCCCAGCGGCGCGGGGCGGCCGACCACGGTCACGTCCCACAGCCGCGCCACGCCGTCCTCGGAGGTGGTCGCCAGCGTCTTGCGGTCCGGGCTGAACACCACGCCCCGCACGGCGGCCTGGTGGCCGCTCAACGGCCGCACCAGGGTCGCCGGGTGGCTCGGGTCGCCGACGTCCCACAGCTTCACCGTGCGGTCCGCCGACGCGGTGGCCAGCGTGCGCCCGTCCCGCCCGAACGCCACCGCGTTGACCGCGTTGCTGTGGCCCGCGAGGTTCGCCACCACCACCGGCTGGTCGGGGTTGCGGATGTCCCACAACTTGGTGGTCTTGTCCCCGGACGCCGTCGCCACGATCGTGCCGTCCCGGCTGAACGCCACGCCGCGCACCGTGTCGCCGTGCCCGGTCAGCGTCGCCCGCAGCCGCGGACCGGTCGGGTCCGCCACGTCCCAGAGCTTCACGGTGCGGTCGTTGGACGCGGTCGCCATCAGCGTGCCTTCCCGGCTGAACGCGGCCACCCGCACCACGTCCCCGTGTCCGACCACAGTGGACAGTTCCACCGGCTCGGCCGGCTCGGCGACGTTCCACAGCTTGACCGTCCGGTCGGCGGACGTGGTGGCCAGCGTCGTCCCGCTGAACGCCACCCCGCGCACGTTCTCGGTGTGACCCCGCAGCACCGCCACCGGACGCGGGGTTTCGGTCCGCACGTCCCACAGCCGCGCGGTGCCGTCGGCGGAGGCCGTCGCCACGTAGGACCCGTCCGGGCTGAACGCGACCCCGCGCACCGCCCCGGTGTGCTCGGCCAGGGTGGCGATCGGCTTCGGCGCGCGCGGGTCGCGGATGTCCCACAACCGGGCGGTCCGGTCACCGGACGCGGTGGCCGCGATCCCGCCCCGGCTGCTCACCGCCACGTCGAAGACGTAGCCCCGGTGCCCGCTCAACGTGCCCAGCAGCCGGGGGTGACGCCGGTCGGACTCGACGTCCCACAGCTTGCCGTCGAAGTCCTCCGACCCGGTCACCAGCACCCCGCTCGACGCGTCGAACGCCGCGCCGTCCACCGCGTTCGCGTGCCCGGTCACCACGGCCGGGGCCGGGATCGTCACCGAGCTCAGCAACGCGCTGCGGGCGTCGGCGGTCCGCGCGGTCCGGTAGGCCGCGACACCCAGCTGCATGGCCAGCGTCGGGTCGGTGTGCCGGACGTCGGCCGAGGTGCGGGCGATCAGCAGGGACAGCGCCGTGTTGCGGCTGGACTCGGCGTCCCGCTGCTGTTCGGCGGCCACCCGCTGCTGCCCGGTCGCGTACACCGCCGCCGACGCCGCCAGCACCAGCATGACCGCCAGCACCGCCACGGCCGTGCGCTTGCGCCGGGACTTCACCCGCCGCCGCTGCCGACTCGCCGCGAGGAACGCCGACTCGACCTCGCCCACCGGGTCGTGCGACTGGCGTTCCCGCTGCCACGCGCTGACCTCGGCCAGCCGGTTGCTCCGGTACAGGAACTCCGAGTCGTGGCCGTGCCGCCGCCAGTTCTCCGCCGCCTCGGCCAACTGCTGGCGCACCAGCAGCCCCGCCCGGTCGGCGGTGATCCAGCCGCGCAGCCTCGGCCACGCCCGCAACAGGGCCTCGTGCGCGATCTCCGCCGCGTCCTGGTCGACGTTGACCAGCCGGGCGTGCACGAACGCGTCCAGCACCGACCGGGCCCGTTCGTCGAGCACCAGCTCGGACTGCGGCACCCGCCGGCGCAGGTCGTCGGTGTCGCCGATGCGCACCAGCCGCAGCAGCAGCCTCCGCGCCACGTCACGGCTCTCCGGCTCCAGCGAGTCGTACACGGCGTCCGCGGTGCGCGCCACGGCCTGCTGGATGCCACCGGTCTGCTGGTAGCCGGCGAGGGTCAGCCGCCGCCCTTCCCGTTTCTCCCACGTCTTGAGCAGCGCGTGGGACAGCAGCGGCAGCGCGCCCGGCCGGTCGCCCAGGTCCGTCAGCAGCCGTTCCACCAGGCCGGGTTCCAGTTCCAGACCGGCCTTGCGGGCGGGTTCGGCGATCACCTCGCGCAACTGCGCCGCGGTCAGCGGCGCGACCACCACCGGCCGGCCCAGCGCGGGCAGCAGGTCCGGGTAGCGGGCGCAGTGGCCGAAGTACCCGGCCCGCACACCCAGCACCACCGACGTCCTGGCCTCGGACGCGCGGACCAGCGCCCGCACGTAGGCGAGCCGGGTGTCCACGTCGGTGACGGTGGTGAACAGCTCCTCGAACTGGTCCACCACCAGCACGACCCGTTCACCGCTCGCCCGCGCCTCGGCGCGCAGCCGCACCGCCAGCTCGTCCGGGTTGTCCCGCAGCGCCTTCCGCAGCTCGCCGACCGGGGTCCGGCCGCGTTGGGCCAGCCACAGCGCCAACGGCCCGAACGGGTCCGGGCCCGGCGTCACCACCCGGCACGCCCAGCCGGGCAGCCGTTCCACCGAGGCCGCCAGGCCCGCGCGCAGCACCGACGACTTGCCCGCCCCGGACGGCCCGAGCACCAGCAGCGGGCCGTCGTCGCCGAGCCGTTCCACCAGGTCGCGGGACAGCTCGTCGCGGCCGAAGAAGAACTCGGCGTCCTCCCGCCGGAAGTAGGCCAGGCCCCGGTACGGCGGCCGGTCGCCGGTGGTCGGCGAGTCCGGCCCGGCGGGCGGCCCGGCAGGCGTCCGGGGCGCGCGCCACGCGGGGTTGTCCGCGATCCGCCACTGCGGCGCACGACCCGTCGCGTACCGCAGGGGGCGCGGGTAGCCGCGCTCGGTGAGCCTGCTGGACAGCTCCTCGAAGACGTGGTCCAGGGTCAGCGAGCGCGGCCCGAACGGGTCACCCTCGTCGAGCAACCGGATCAGCTCGCCGGAGAACGCGGTGTGCGGGCTGCCCACCGGGGCCCACGCCGTCTCGTCCGCGCCCGCCGACGCCAGCTGGTAGACGCCGTCCCGCACGGACTCGGCCAGCGTCCGGCGCGCCGGGTCCACACCGCCCGCGCGGCCGGAGAAGCAGCAGTCCAGCACCATCAGCACCGACCGCGCCGGGCAGCGCTCCACCACGTCCCGCAGTTCGGCGTAGCGCAGCGCCCGGTGGTGCACCAGGCCCCGTGCCGGGTCGTCGGTGGCGTGCGTCGCCAGGTACAGCTCGTTGTCCGGGCCGACCACGCCGTGCCCGACGAAGTGCACCACCAGCACCTCGGTCGCCTCGGCGGCCACCGCGAGCAGCCGTTCGCCCAGCTCGCGCGGCCCCGGCGGGTCCAGCAGCACGGTCAGCCCGCTCTCCGCCACCCCGCACCGCTCGGTGTAGACGCGGGCCAGGTCGCGGGCGGTGGACTCGGCGGCGGGCACGTCCGGCAGCAGCGATCCGCTCACGTGCCGCGCGGTGGCCACCACGACCACCCTCGTGCCCTCGACAGCCAGCAGTCGCGAGGGATCTGCCACCACGGCCCGTCCCCCCTGTCCGCGCGGAACCCGCCGACAGGATAGGGAAACACCGAAGGGCCTTCCAGCGTTTCGCCGAAAGGCCCTTCGGAGGCGGTGCCGCTACCGGACCTGTTTCTTGCTCCAGAAGCCCGCTACCAGGCTGACACCCACAGCTGCGATCACCACCTGGATGATGATCTCGATCCAGTCGATGCCCTTGGTGTCCTCCACGCCGAGCGCCCTGGCCACGAACGTGCCCAGGAAGGCCGCCACGATGCCGACCGCGATGGTCAGCCAGACGGGGATGGCCTGCTTGCCCGGTGCGACGAGCTTGCCGAGGAACCCGATGATGAGACCCACGATCAAAGCGCTGATCACGCCGCCGATGCCCACGATGCCTCCTGCGGGTTGGTCGCCTTCGAAGAAGTCCCCGAACTCGTCGAGGGCCTCGGCGACCATCATCCCACCGAACACGCCGGCCGCAGCGCCGACGACGATGCCGCCGGCGCCGATTCCCCCACCGTGGTGACCCCCGCGGCGGGCATCCGGGTGACCCTTTCAGTGCCCCCCGAGCAGGCCGTGGCCGTGCGAAGATCGCCGTCCGGCCGCCTGGTCCATCCACTGGTGGAGGATGGCCGCCCAGTCCGTGCGGATCACCTCATCGTGGGACATGGCGAAGTGCCCGAACGTGTCACCGCCCTGCCGGAACAACCCACCCCGGCGGTCCGCCTCCAGCACCACGTACAGGTGGTGCGGGTCGGTGACGAAGGTCAGTTCGAGCTGGCTGATCTTGCCCAGGAACTGCTGCGGCGGGAGGAACTCGATCTCCTGGTAGAACGGCAGCTGCTGGGGAACGCCGTGGATGCGCCCCTGCTCGGAGTCCGCTCGGGTGAACCGGAAGCCCAGGGCGCCGAACGCGTTGAGCACGTGCTCCTGGGAGCGGATCGGGTGCACGGCCACCGGGTCCAGGTCGCCGGGGTCGGCCGCGCCGCGCACTTCCAGCTCGGTGCGCAGGCCCATCGTCATGCCGCGCAGCGGGGTGCCGTGCACGACGGTCAGCGGTGTCTCCAGCGGAACGGGGAACTGGAACGGCAGGGACAACTGCTGACCGGGGCCGACCTGGAGGCGCTGGCCCACCACGATGCGGGCGAACTCGACGTTGCGGTTGTGCTCGTTGTCGCCGCTCTCCACCTCCACCCGGGTGACCAGGGACAACTTGACCTGGTCGATGTCGGCGGGGTGGTCGCCGCCGGCGATGCGCACTTCGCCGGTGAGCAGCTCGCCGGGGCGGACGTTGGGGTTGGCCAGCACGGTGTCCACCGAGGGACCACCGACCCCGAACGCGCGCAACATCCTCTTGAACACCACGGTGGCCTCCTGAAACGACGGTCCGGTTCACGTCCCGGTGCTGCGGTTGCCCCAAGGACGCCTCAGCCGGTGGATCGGTTCCCTGTGGACGAACGCTAGGTGCCGGCGTCGCTTTGTGATGGCGGACACATGGCGAGCCGTCGCTCGCCTAGCTGCGCGGGCCGCTCGCTCGCCTGCTCGCCTGCCCGCCGCCACCTGCCCGACGCCGCCTGCCCGCCGCTCGCCTGCTCACCGCCACTACTCACCGCTCGCCAACCCCTGCCGCCGGCCACGCGCCCACTCGCGACTCCGCTGTCCGCTGGCCACCAGTCCGACGTCCACGCCTCCACTGGCGACACATCCACTGGCGAATCGTCCGCCGCCTGTCCGACAGCCCGGCGTGCCCGACAGCCCGGCGTGCCCGACAGCCCGGCGTGCCCGACAGCCCGGCGTGGGCGGTGGCCACCGAGGACGGACGTGCCGGTCCTGGCTGGGGCGCAACGCGTTGCGAGCCGAAGTGGTGACTCATGTGGAGGCTCCCGGAAACCGCTCCACCGGTGGTCACGTCGGGCGTCAGACGAGTTCGATGTGGACAGTTCGGCATCGCTCCGACCGGCGCTGCTGCCTCTAGCGGTCAGCGCCTTCCGACTTGATCCGCCCTGCGGAGCCAGCCGTGCCTGCGTCACCACGCGTGACCGCGTGGCCCCACCGACCCTCGGGCGACCATGGCTTGTCCTCGGGTCGCGGTGGTGGAGCGTGTCCGCTTTGGTCTGTCCGCTTTGGTCTGTCCTCTTGGGCCTGTGGCCTGTGGCCTGCGACCTGCGGCCTGCGACCTGTGGCGCGTGCCGTCTGTCTGCCGCAGCGTCCGCCGCTGCCGTCCGTCCGCTTCGATCCGTCGCCTGCCCGCGTTCCGCCTGCACCCTCCCCGCCGCGCCGCCTCCTTCTCACCCGGCAACGAAATCGGTAAGTCGGAAGTGCCCGGAAGGCCTCGATCTTCGGCTAGTTCGCCCGATCGAGTGACCGAGGCCGGGGCGTTTCCGCAGGTCGGAGCAACAGGTTACCGCAGGCGAAGATCAGCGGCGGCGGACCAGTTTGACAAGACCCTTGAAGGTCTCCTCGAGACCGGACGAGAACGGGTTGTCGTTGACGAGGTAGGTCCAGGTCGTGTTCGGGCGTTGGATGCCCGCCTCGGCCAGGTGCGCGCCTTCCTCGTCGATCTCGACCTTCGCGAACGTCTCCTCCGCCTCGTCCCACGCGTCCGCCACGATCTTGTGGTACGCCGGGATCGCCTCGCGGTGGAACTCGTCCAGCGGGTTCTGCCGGGCCAGCGCCCTCAGGTGGATGCCCTCGCGCAGGTCCGTCAGGAACGTCAGGTGGTCGCTCCACCGCTGGTCCAGGTGGTGCAGGGCGATCAGTCGGGCGGCCTTCACCCGGACCTCGGACGGGAGGCCCGCCAGTTCCTCGGCACGTTCCGGACGGCGCTTGGCCAGTTCCTCCCACGCCGCGTCGGTCAGCAGGAGCTTGTCCCGGTGCTCCAGCATCAGGGTGCGCTGGTGCTCGATGAGCTTGTTGTACCGCCACGTGTTGCGGTGGATCTCCAGGTGCACGCCCTCGGCCACGCGCTGCGCGTGTTCGACCGTGTGCAACGTCCCGGCGTCCGTCACGCGACCGTCGTCGTCCACCTCGGCGGGCTCGTCGTGGTCCGGGACGTACTGCGTCACCAGGTCGTCCTGCAGCGACGAGAAGAACACCGAGCCGCCGGGGTCGCCCTGCCGGCCCGCGCGGCCTCGCAGCTGGTCGTCCAGGCGGGACGACGAGTGCCGGCCGGTGCCGATGACGTACAGGCCGCCGAGTTCGGCGATGCGTTCGCGGTCGGTGGAGTCGTGGCCGCCCAGGCGGATGTCGGTGCCGCGGCCTGCCATCTGGGTGGACACCGTGACCCGCTGGTACGAGCCCGCGTCGGCGATGATGGCGGCTTCCTCGGCGTCGTTCTTCGCGTTGAGCACGACGCAGTCCAGGCCGGCTTCGGCGAGCTTGCGGGACAGCCGCTCGGACTCGGCCACGTCGAGGGTGCCGACCAGGATCGGGCGGCCGGTCTCGTGGACTTCCTTGATCTCCCTGACGATGGCGGCTTCCTTCAGCTCCAGCGTCGTGTAGAGGCGGGGGGCCTCGTCTTCGCGGACGCACTCCACGTTCGACGGGATCACCAGGACTTCGAGCTGGTAGAAGTCGCGCAGCTGCTCGGCGACGGCCACCGCGGTACCGGTCATGCCGCACACCGTCGGGTAGCGGCTGAGCAGCGCCTGGACGGTGATGGAGTCCAGCACCTCGCCGGAGTCCGTGGTCTGCACGGCCTCCTTCGCCTCCACCGCGGCCTGGAGGCCGTCCGGCCAGCGCTGGAGCTTCGCGATGCGACCGCGGGTGTCGTTGATCAGGTGGACCTTGCCGTCGCGGACGATGTAGTCGACGTCGCGGTGCAGCAGGACCTGGGCGTGCAGGGCCACGTTGACCTTGCTCAGCGTGGTCGAGACGTGTTCGTCGGAGTACAGGTCGATGCCGCCGAGGGTGCGTTCGACCAGCTCGGAACCCGCCCCGGTGAGGTAGACGTTGCGCTCCTCGTCGTCCACCTCGAAGTGCAGGTCCCGGCGCAGCCGCTTGACCAGGTCGGCGAGTGCCGGGTCGACGGCGGGACCGGCGGTGGAACCCGCCAGGACGAGCGGCACGCGGGCTTCGTCGACGAGCACCGAGTCGGCCTCGTCGACCAGGGCCACCCGCGGCGCCGGGACGATGCGGTCGTCCTCGTCGACGGCGAGGCGGTCGCGCAGCACGTCGAACCCGAGTTCGGACACCGACGCGTAGGTGACCTCGGCTTCGTACGCGGCGCGGCGCTCCTCGGGCTTGCTGCTCTGGCTGAGCCAGCCGACGGACACGCCGAGCAGTTCGTAGAGCGGGCCCATCCACTCGGCGTCGCGCTGGGCGAGGTAGTCGTTGACCGACACCACGTGCACGTGGTCGCCGCGCAGTGCGAAGCCGGCGGCGGCGATCGCGCCGGACAGCGTCTTGCCCTCACCGGTGGCCATCTCCACGACGTGGCCTTCGAGCAGGCCGAGCGCGCCGAGGATCTGCACGTCGAACGGCCGCAGGCCGAGCGCGCGGTCGGCGGCCTCGCGGCCCAGGGCGCACACCTCCACCAGTTCGGGACGCCCGAAGTCGGACTTCTCCCGGAGTTTCGCCGCCGCTTCGGTGAGTTCCGCGTCGCTGAGCGCGCTCACGCGGTCCGCCTGCTCGTTCACCTCGTCGAGCAGCTTGCGGTACGGCGTGAGGTCGGCGGAGCCGGGCTTCTGCGCGAACCGGCGCAGCCGCTGCTTGAACCGTCCCAGGAGAGTGGTCACGGCACGGCAACGTACGGCACGGACCCAACGTTCCGCACGTCACCCGGTTGACTTTTCACGTTCGACCCGCGCCCGACCGCGGCCCACATCCCAGCCGGGGCGCTGACCTGCGAAAACGTCCAGCCACTGCTGGCTGACCTGCGACGACGCCGGGAGCGGCCAATTGAGATGGCGGCGGGGAGAGGGCGGGTCGGTGACGAAGTGCCGGAGCAAAAGGAAGCCGGGGACGGGCGCCGGGAGCGGGGACAGGAGCAACGGGAGCCAGGGGCAGGAGCAACAGAGGCCGGAGCCGATACGAACCAAGCGACGCGCATGAACCGACGCTGGGCGGAAGCTGTGGCGATGTGCGGAGCACAAGCCGGTGCGGGCTGGGGTGCGGTGCCCAGCCCGCGGGGCGCTACACGGCGGGGGCGGGCAGGTGGGTGTCTTCGACCGCGTCGGCCTGACGGGGCAGGCTCGTGGGTCTGCTGCCGAGTCGCGCCGCCACCGCCTGCTCGGTGAGGGCCCGGATCTCGGCCAGGATCGCCAGGTGCTCCTGGGACGGGGGCGGGCCGACCAGGTTCGAGTGGTTGAACGCGGTGCGTTCGGCGCGGTGCGCCAGGTTCTGGATGCGCCGGATCAGGTCCGATTCCTGGTCGATGGGCTTAGAGCGCCGTTGCTCAGTCACCCCGGAAGCGTTCACCTCACGCCGGGTGAACGTAAATCACCTGGGAGTGCGAACTTCGCTGGGTCATCCCAGCTACCCCCACTTGTCCGACGAAAACGCCCCTATCGTAGGACTAAAGCCGCCACCGCCGGGCGAGATGCCACGCCGCACAGGCATTGTTGTCCAACACTCGGGCCGCCTGCCTGCCGCATTGGTGGGTAGCGCCTTGCGGACTCACCGGTTGTCCGTGACCCGGAATGGTGACGATGCGGGTTTCCACCACTGGTGACCCAGCGCATCCGAGTACCACGTATGGGGGTAACCCACCAGCATGGTCACGCCCCTCGGTCGAGCCGCTGCACGATCGTGTTCACGTGGGCATGCAGCTTCCGGTGACAGGGGCGGTGCGGCCAGGAGTGCCAGACTGTGACCGGCGACACTGTTCATGGTCACCATCGCCGGGTTCGGGTCGGCCCGCAGGCCATGTCGCCAGGGCACAACCTGCGGGTATGGGGTGTGTTTAGTCAACAGTTAGCGACACGAACATCTACTTCGCCGATACCGGGTGAAGTGGACACTCGGTCGGAAGTAGTCTGCTTTGGCCCGATCGGGGGATGAACCAGACTGTGGGGGTTACCAAGTGTCACTGACGCCGATCTACGACGACCTGCTGCGCGAGTTCGAAGGCATCATCGAGGCCAGCGCGGACGTCGAGGCGGAAGCCGCCGACACCGCCGCCGCGCCCGTCGCCCCCGCCGAGGCCGGGGACTGACCCACGGCGCGGGTGGACTCGCCAGGGGGACGAGCCCACCCGCCGCTGGCGCTCCGACGCGGCGGTCAGACGCAGCCGTCGAACGCAGCCGTCGAACGCAGCCGTCAAACGCAGCCGTCAAACGCAGCCGTCAAACGCAGCCGTCGGACGCAGCGCTCCGACACAACGGTCGGACCGGAAGACTGTTCCACCGCCGAGGCAGTGCCCCGGCGGACGAAATCCCGCGAGCCGGCGGATGCGGCTCGCGGGATTTCGTGGCTTCAGAGAACTACTTCGGCTGTTCCAGCAAGTCGGTCGGCACCGCTTCGTCCTTCTCCAGCGCCCCGAACAGCCGCAGCGCGTTGGTGCGGTCCCACTGCACCACCGAGCCCGCGCCCGGCACGGTCGGCGTGCCGCCCACCGGCACGGTCACGTTGTCCACGCCACCGGCCATCCCGAACGCCATCCCGGCCAGGTTGTGCAGGTGGTCGTCGTCGTCCACGGACATCGAGTCGGTGGCGGCGAACAGCAGCGGGAACGCCCGGAACGGGTTGGCCAGGGTGCCCACGCTGGTCGCCTTGTCCGACAACGCGGACAGGAACTCCCGCTGGTTCTGCACGCGCTGCAGGTCGGCGGTGGCGAACGCCCGCGTGCGGACGAAGCCGAGCGCCTGCGCGCCGTTCAACTCCTGAGGGCAGCCCGGCTGGAGGTCCAGCCCGGCCAGCGGGTCGTTCATCGGCTCCTTGACGCAGATGTCGACGCCGCCCACCGCGTCCACGATGCCCGCGAACCCGCCGAAGCCGATCTCCATGTAGTGGTCGATCCGCAGCCCGGTCGCGCCTTCCACGGTCTGCACCAGCAACGACGGGCCGCCGAACGCGAACGCCGCGTTGATCTTGTTCTTGCCGTTGCCCGGGATGTCCACATAGGAGTCACGCGGCACGCTCACCAGCGTCGACTTCCCGGACCCGGCCGGGATGTGCAGGACCATGATGGTGTCGGTGCGCCGGCCGCCCGCGTCGCCTGTGGACAGTGCGGCCTTCTGCTCCTCGGTCAGGTCGTCGCGCGCGTCGGACCCGACCAGCAGCCAGTTGGTGCCGGGCGTGTCCGCGGGGCGGCCCTGGTAGTCCGGCAGCGCGTCGATGCGGCGCAGCGACGAGTCGACGTACACCCACAGGCCGATGGTGAACGCCAGCAGCAGGACGAGGACCACCAGGATGATGCGCCCGATCCTCGGTTTGCGGCGCTTGGGCACCGGCCGGTAGCCGGCCTTCTGCTGGTACCCGTGGTGGTAGCCGGCGCTCATGTCAAGCGACCCCGATCCCGTGTGTCGGCGAACTGCTCGCACCTATAGACGCGGTGTGCGTCGGAAGGTTGCCAGCCTAGTGCTCGGGCGGCAGCACCAGCGTCCGCAGGAGGTGCTCCAGGGACGCCACCGGGTCGTCGGTCAGCCCGGTGTGCGCGGGGGACGTCTGGATGGTGGTGCTGCGTGGCGCGGTCAGCCAGCGGAAGCGCTGACCGGGCGACGTCCTGGACACCGGGCCCGCGTGCGGGGCACCGTCGCAGGACACCCCGAGGTGCTCCAGGTTCGCCTTGAGCAGTTCGACGTCCACGAACGGGTCCAGGGCGCGCAGGCGCTGTTCGTCGACGTGCACCCGCGCGCCGAGGAAGTCCAGCGGGGCGCAGTAGACGAGCACGCCGACGTTGACGAACTCCCCCCGCTCCTGCCTGGGCACGGCGCGCAGCAGCGCGTACTCAAACACGTGCGGCACGGGCGGCCTCCAGTGCGTCCACCCAGGCGCGCGGCTGGGCGAGGCGGGTCGCGAAGAACTGCTCATAGGCTGCGCGGACCCTATCGGGCGTGCCGAAGGCCTCGTCCTGCGCGAGCCACCCGTCCGGCACCAGGGCCAGCACCTCGCGGACCAGTTCCGGGGTGACCAGCTCGGACAGCTCGGCGTCCACCTCGGCCAGCGGCCCGGCGAACGGCATCATCAGGTGGTCGGCGGCGTCGAACCGGTAGCTCGCGGCCGGGAACCGCTCCGGGTTCCACGAGTGGTGGAAGTACAGCGAGGCGCCGTGGTCGATCAGCCACAGCTCGCGGTGCCACAGCAGGGTGTTCGGGTTGCGCCAGCTGCGGTCGACGTTCAGCGTCAGCGCGTCCAGCCACAGCAGGCGGGTGGCGGTGGCCGCGGACGGTTCGCGCACCACCGGGTTGTAGTCGAACGAGCCGGGCAGGTAGTCCAGGCCCAGGTTGATGCCCCCGCTGCCGCGCAGCAGCTCCTGCACCTCCTGGTCGGGCTCGGCGACGGCCATCTTCGGGTCCAGCTCGACCAGCACGATCTCGGGCACCCGGAAGCCCAGCCGGCGGGCCAGTTCGCCGACCACGACCTCCGCGATCAGCGCCTTCACGCCCTGCCCCGCGCCGCGGAACTTGAGCACGTACATGCCGAGGTCGTCGGCTTCGACCAGGCCCGGCAGGGAACCGCCCTCGCGGAAGGGGGTGACGTAGCGGGTGGCCGCGACCGTGCGCAGCCCGTTCGTGGCGTTCACGCCGGGCATCATGGCCGGTCGTGGCCGGTCACCGCCAACGGGTTACCCGGCGACGGCGTGCCCGGCGGGGAGCAGGCTCCGGCCGGTTGCGCCGATGACGCCGCCGGCGGCCCGTCCGGGCGCGGTGGCGTGCCGGGGAATCAGCCGCCGGACCGGGTCTGCCGAGGCCGTGACGGCTCGGTGATCACGGGCGGACGGCCAAGCGGCGCCTACTCGGCGGCCTCCGTCAGCGCAGGCAGGTAGCCGCGCCGCTGGCCTTCGGCGTTGGGGTGGTAGGAGTCGTCCACCGGCAGCGTCAGGTCGTTGATCCAGGGCTCGGGGGAACACACCCCGTGCCCCTTGAACTCGTCGCGCACGTCGGCGAACACGAAGCCCGCCCCCTTGGCCTTGTCCGCCAGCACCCCGTCGAGCACGTCGGCGGCCCGGTTGAGCGCCGCGCGCTTGGTGGTGCTCAGGGTGCACCGCGCGCGTGGCGCGAACAGGTGCGGGTAGCCGAGCACCACGACCCGTGCGGAGGTCCGCTTGTCCACCTTCCGGTAGAGCTTTTCCAGCCTCAAGGGCAGCGTGCCGCGGATGAACTCCTCGGCCTCCGCGACCCGGCGTTCGCAGGTCTCGTCGTCGCCGAGCACGCAGGTGGTGATCACGTCGCCGAACCCGGCGTCGTTGCCGCCCACCGTGATGGTGACCAGTGACGTCTTCTCCTTGACCTGATCGGCCTGCGCCATCACGTCCGGGACGGTGGCCCCGCCGCACGCCGCGAACACCAGCGACATGCCGCGCGCCGAGGCGTACAGCTCGGGATAGGCGTTGGAACTTCGTCCGCAGTCGTCACGTGCGCCGACGCCCGCCGCGTAGGAGTCGCCGAGAGCGACGTACTCCGGTGCGGCGGGCGCCGGCACGAGGGCCACCATCATCACTGCTGCCACGAGGTTCATGCACTTGGCGTACCACTGTGGACGGTGATCCGCGTGAAAGTTGACCCTAGAGGGCGACACACACCGGGATCGGGGCCGGGAACGTGCTCGTCAGCTTGAGCCTCCCGGAGTCCTGGTCCACCGCGAACGTGGTCACCGTGTTCGAGTTCTGGTTGGCCGCGAACAAGAGCTTCCCGGTCGGGTCGAGCGTGATGTGCCGGGGGAACTCCCCGCCCACCGGAGTCGCCTCCAGCAGCCGCAGCGACGCCCCGTCCTCCTCCACCGCGAACACCGCCACGCTGTCGTGCCCGCGGTTGGACAGGTAGACGAACCGCCCGTCCGCCGACACCACGACCTCGGCCGGGTAGTTGCGCGGCTTGGTGGGCGCGCCGGCGGGCAGCGTGGGGAGCTTGCGGCCGGGCGTGAGCACGCCTGACGCGTAGGACGCCACCACGATCGTGGAGTCCAGTTCGTTCGCGATGTAGGCGAACCGCCCGGACGGGTGGAACGCCAGGTGCCGCGGTCCCGCGCCGGGGTGCAGCCGGGCCGCGGCGACCCGGGTCAGCTTGCCCGCGGCGCTGAGCCGGTAGCTGAACACCGCGTCCGCGCCCAGGTCGACGGCCAGCACGAACTCACCGGTCGGGTCGGCCAGCACCTGGTGCGCGTGCGGCCGGTCCTGCCGGTCCGGGTCGGGCCCGGAACCCTTGTGCTGCACCAGGTCCGTGCGCGGACCCAGACCGCCGTCGGGTCGCACCGGGTGCACCGACACGCTGCCGGAGCTGTAGTTCGCGGCCAGCACGTGCCCGCGGTGCAGCACCAGGTGGCACGGGTCGGCGCCCCCGGTGCTCTGCGCGTTGACCACCTTCGGCACGCCGTCCGCGCCCACGGCGAGCGCGGTCACCGTGCCCTTCGACTGCTCGTTGACCGCGTAGACCCGACGGCCCGCGCTGATCACGAACGACGGGTTCGGCACGCCCGCGACCACACCGGTCGACCGCAGTCGGCCGGTGGCCCCGTCGTAGGAGGCCAGCCCCAGGCCGGGGCCGCCGCCCGCCCAGGTGGTGTAGGTGCCCAGATAGACGCGGACCTCCGCGCGTGCCTCGGCGACACCTTCGGTCATCAGCAACCCCGCTCCAACGCCCACGGCCCCCAGGAACCGTCGCCTGTCCACTGCCACGCCAGACCTCCGCTCCACGTGCCCGCGGCGAGTCCCACAGTGGACTAGACCACTGCGGGAGGGCAATACGTGCAACGAAGATTGCGTCTAGCGCAACGGGTCGGCCTCCCGGAGACGAGCCAATTCGACCAGGGGATCGTACGAGGGCTCGGGGTAGACCGGGGCCACCTCCTGCAGCGTTTCCAGCAGCACCCGGGCAACGGCCCAGTTCCGGTACCACTTGCGGTCCGACGGGATGGCGAACCACGGGGCGACCGGGGTCGCGCACTTCACCAGAGCGTCCTGGTAGGCGGACCGGTACTGCGAGAACTTCGCCCGCACCTCGATGTCGTGCGGGTTGTACTTCCAGCGCTTGGCGGGGTCCTCCAGGCGCGCGACCAGCCGCTCCTTCTGCCTCTCCGGCGAGATGTGCAGGAAGCACTTCACCACCGTGACACCGCTGCCCACCAGCTCGGACTCGAACTCGTTGATCAGCTCGTAGCGGCGGCGCCACTCGGCCGCCGGCACCAACCCGTCCACCCGGGCGATCAGCACCTCCTCGTAGTGTGAACGGTCGAACACGCCGATCATGCCCGGCGCGGGCACCTGGCGTCGGATCCGCCACAGGAAGTCGTGCCGCCGCTCGGCGGCGGTCGGCTTCTTGAACGAGGCGATGTGCAGGCCCTGCGGGTTGACCAGGCCCGCCACGTGCCGGATGGTGCCGCCCTTGCCGGAGGTGTCCATGCCCTGCAGCACCAGCAGGACGCTGCGCCGCCCGCCGCCCGTGCCTTCCGCGTACAGGGCTTCCTGGAGGTCGTCGAGCTGCGCGCCGACCTCCACCATGTCCGCGGCGGCCTCCGCCTTGGACTTCGGGCCGACCGGCGCGGCGGCCGGGTCGAGCCCGGCCAGGTCGAAGCTCTCGGGCAGCACCCGAAAGGCGTCCCGAACCGACTGGACCTGCGCGGACTTCTTCGCCATCGTTGGACTCTACCGGGGTGATCACCGGCGTGCCGGGTGCGCAACGGATCTCCGCACAGACCGCCAACTGCGCAACGAATACACCCAATGCGCAACACTCCACGGATGAAATCGCTGGCACAAGCCCCTTAGCCTGGTGACATGACCGCCATCGCCGCTCCCACCGCCCGGCAGTTCATCGAGCTCGACGACCAGTGGAGCACGCACAACTACCACCCGCTGCCGGTCGTGATCTCCCACGGCGAGGGTGCGTGGGTGACCGACGTTGAGGGGCGCCGCTACCTGGACCTGCTGTCCGGGTACTCGTCCCTCAACTTCGGGCACCGCCACCCCGACCTGGTGGCCGCCGCGGTGGAGCAGCTCGGCCGCGTCACGCTGACCAGCCGCGCGTTCCACCACGACCAGTTCGGCCTGTTCTGCCGCGAACTGGCCGGGCTCACCGGCACCGAGATGGTGCTGGTGATGAACTCCGGCGCGGAGGCCGTCGAATCCGCGATCAAGGTCGCCCGCAAGTGGGCCTACCGGGTGAAGGGGGTGCCCGAGGGCACCGCCGAGATCATCGTGGCCGGCGCCAACTTCCACGGCCGCACCACCACGATCGTCTCGTTCTCCACCGACGACACCGCCCGCGCCGACTTCGGCCCGTTCACCCCCGGCTTCCGCGTGGTGGAGTACGGCGACCCGGACGCGGTCCGCGACGCGATCACCGACCGCACCGCCGCCGTGCTGATCGAGCCCGTCCAGGGCGAGGCGGGCGTCGTGGTGCCCCCGGCCGGGTACCTGGCGGGCATCCGCGCCCTGTGCGACGAGCACGACGTGCTGCTCGTCGCCGACGAGATCCAGTCCGGCCTGGGCCGCACCGGCGACCTGCTGGCGCTGGACCACGAGGGCGTGCGCGCCGACCTGTACACCCTGGGCAAGGCCCTGGGCGGCGGGATCGTGCCGGTGTCGGCGGTGGTCGGCAGCCGGGCGGTGCTCGGCGTGCTCCGGCCCGGCGAGCACGGTTCGACGTTCGGGGGCAACCCGCTGGCCTGCGCGGTCGGCCGGGCCGTGGTCCGGCTGCTGGCGACCGGCGAGTACCAGCGGCGCTCGCGCGAACTCGGCGTGCGACTGCACTCCCGGCTGGGCGAGCTGGTCGGCCGGGGCGTGGCCGAGGTGCGCGGTCGCGGCCTGTGGGCGGGCGTGGAGATCGCGCCCGGCGGGCCGCGCGGCCGGGAAGCGTCCGAAGCGCTGGCCCGGCTCGGCGTGCTGTGCAAGGAAACCCGGGACACCACCCTGCGGGTCGCGCCGCCGCTGGTGATCACCGAGGCGGAACTCGACCGGGGCGTCGACGCCATCGCCCGGGTGCTGACCCGCTGACCCCTGGCGGGGCGACGCTCCGCGACCGGTCGGCGACGGTGGGCGCGGAGCGTGCCCGAAATGCACGGTGAGCCCGATTGTGCAGGTCACAGGGTTGTTGCGCGGCGGTATCCGGGGCGCTGCCGGTGCATCATTCCCGGTATGGGTGAACACAGGCGGGCCGAGGCCGCGGTCGCGTTGGGGCGGTGGACGGAGCCGGCGGAGGTCTTCGCCGAGGGCCGTCGTCTTCAGGGCGCGGTCGGGCACGACGCGCACCGGAGGATGGTGCTCGCGCCCGACCGGCCCTCGGTCGTCGAGTTCGTCGAGGCGTCCAACGAGGGCCGGTTGGCCGACCTGGTGCCGTTGCGCATCGGGCGGATGCTGGCCTCGCCGTTCGCGTTCTTCCGGGGCAGTGCCGGGTTGATGGCGGGCGACCTCGCCGCGGGGCCGCGCAGCGGGCTGGACGCCCAGCTGTGCGGGGACGCGCACGCGGCCAACTTCGGGCTCTACGGCACCCCCGAGGGCCGGATCGTGATGGACGTCAACGACTTCGACGAGACGCTGCCCGGTCCGTGGGAGTGGGACCTCAAGCGGCTGGCCACGTCGCTGGTGCTCGCGGGCCGGGAGGGCGGGGTGTCGGAGAAGGGCTGCCGGGACGCCGCGTCCGACGCCGTGCGGGCCTACCGGGGCGCGGCGCGGCACCTGGCCGAGTTGCCGTTCCTGGAGTCGTGGACCGCGCTGGGCGACGAGTCCGTGCTGTCCGAGTCGAAGGCCGACGACCTGTTGGACGACTTCACCAAGGCGGCGTCCAAGGCGCGCAAGAACACCAGCGCGAAGGTCGCGGCCAAGTGGACCCGCCGGGAGGGCGAGCACTGGCGGTTCATCGCCGATCCTCCCGTGCTGACCCGGATCCCGGACGCCGAGGCGCAGTCCGTGGTCGACGCGCTGCCGTCCTACGTGGACACGCTGCGGGAGTCCCGGTACGACCTGATCATGCGCTACGGCGTGTCCGATGTGGCGTTCCGGGTGGTCGGCACCGGCAGCGTCGGCCTGCGCAACTACCTGGTCCTGTTGCACGGCAACGGGGACGAGGCGTTGATCCTCCAGGTCAAGGAGGCCCGGCGGTCGGCGCTCGCGCCGTTCCTGGACGTTCCCGACGCCAAGCACGAGGGCAAGCGGATCGTGCACGGCGCGCGTCTGGTGCAGGCGGAGACCGACATCCTGCTCGGGTGGACGACCATCGGCGACCGGCACTTCATCGTGCGCCAGTTCCGCAACCGCAAGGGCGGGATCGATGCGACGACGCTCAAGCGCGACGACCTGGACGACTACGGCCGGTTCGCGGGCGCGCTGCTGGCGCGGGCGCACTCGCGCTCGGTCGACCCCAGGCTGCTGGCCGGGTACTGCGAGGACGGCGAGGACCTGGACGAGGCGTTCACCCGGTACGCGGTGGACTACGCCGACCGGACCGCCGCCGACCACGAAACCCTGGCCAAGGCGGTCAAGTCCGGACGACTGCCCGCGCTCGTCGAATAGCGTCCTCCCGACCCGGGGGCAGGCGGCCGGTGGCCGCCCGGCCGCCGGGTCAGCGTGTCCGCTTCACCCGCTGCTCGTCCCACACCGGCTCGTCCACCTCCACGACCTCGCCGTCCGAGCGGAACAGCAGGAAGCGGTCGAAGGTGCGGGCGAACCAGCGGTCGTGGGTCACCGCCACCACGGTGCCGGTGAAGCCCGCCAGCGCGTCCTGCAACGCCTCGGCCGAGTTCAGGTCGAGGTTGTCGGTCGGCTCGTCGAGCAGCAGCAGCGTCGCGCCGGACAGTTCCAGCAGCAGCACCTGGAACCGGGCCTGCTGGCCACCGGACAGGGTCTCGAACCGCTGGTCGCCGCTGCGGGCCAGGCCGTACCGGTCCAGCACCGCCATCGCCGCGCCCCGGTCCTTGCCGGTACGGCCGTCGTCGCCGTGCCACAGGACGTCCACCAGCGTCCGCCCGATCCACTCCGGGTGCTGGTGGGTCTGCGCGAACAGGCCCGGCACGACCCGCGCGCCCAGCCGCCACGAACCGGTGTGCGCGACCTCGCCGCCGCCGAGCAGGCGCAGGAAGTGGCTCTTGCCCGAACCGTTCGAGCCGAGCACGGCGACCCGGTCCTCGAAGAAGATCTCGGTGTCGAACGGCTTCATCAGACCGGTCAGCTCCAGGCCGGCGCAGGTGATGGCGCGCACGCCGGTCCGGCCGCCGCGCAGCCGGGGCGAGACCCTCTCGTCGGCGGGCAGCTCCGGTGGCGGGCCGGCCGCCTCGTACCTCTCCAGCCTGGCCCGCTGCACGCGGTACTTGGCGGCCATCACCTCGGAGATCCTGGCCTGCACCTGGAGGGTCCGGACCAGCTCCTTGAGCCGTTCGTGCTCCTCGTCCCAGCGGCGGTGCAGCTCGGCGAGCCGTTCGACGCGCGCCGCCCGCGCCGCGTGCCAGGTGCCGAACGAGCCGCTGTGCGTCCACGCCGAGTGTGCCTCCACGGTGACCACGTGCGTCGCGGCCACGTTGAGCAGCTCGCGGTCGTGGCTGACCAGCAGCACGGCCTTGGCGGTCTCGGCGAGCCGTTCCTCCAGCCAGCGCTTGCCCGGCACGTCCAGGTAGTTGTCCGGCTCGTCCAGCAGCAGCACCTGCTCCGGTCCGCGCAGCAGCGCCTCCAGCACCAGCCGCTTCTGCTCGCCGCCGGACAGCGTGCGCACCTCGCGGAACCGGGCCCGGTCGAACGGCACGCCGAGCGCCGCCACGGTCACCGTGTCCCACAGCACCTCGGCGTCGTAGCCGCCAGCCTCACCCCAGTCGGTCAACGCGTCGGCGTACCGGAACTGGGTCGGCTCGTCGTCGGTCTCCATCAGCGCCAGCTCGACCGCGTCCAGCTCCAGCGCGGCGTCCCGCAGCGCCTTCGGGGACGCGGCGAGCAGCAGGTCGCGGACCGTGCTGCCGTCCCGCACCGAGCCCACGAACTGCGGCATCACGCCCAGTCCGCCCTGCACCCGCACGCTGCCCGCGGCCGGGGTCAGCTCGCCCGACAGGATGCGGAGCAGGGTCGTCTTGCCCACGCCGTTGGCGCCGACCAGGGCCACCACCGTGCCCGAGCCGACTTTGAACGACACGTCGCGGAACAGCTCGCGACCGTCCGGCAGGCGGAAGGCGAGGCCGTTCGCGTCAAGGAATCCCACACCGCGCATCGTCGCGCGAACACACACCGTGAAGCCAACGGGATTCGCGTATCAGCGGGTGCCTCACATCACTCCTAAGGGCACGGACACCATTCTGGGGGAGGGTCGATGGCGACGATCGAGTCGGCGCGGTTGGTCGCGGCGCAGCTGGGGGTGCTCACCACGGTGGGCGCGCTGCCGTTCCCCGCAGACGGTGTCCGGCTGGCCGATGAGCCGGTACCGGTGCTCGACACGGCCGGCGAGGTGGTGCTGTGGCGGTACGCCGCCGGGTCCGGGTACGTGGACGTCGCCGCCCGGCCGGGCCTGGGCGCGCCGCTGGTGGCGGTGGTGCCCGAGGGGTCGGCCGACGCGCCGTCCAGGGTGCTCGCGCGGACCGAGGTGTCCGAGGCGACGCGCATCGCGAACGAGGAGCGCTACCGGCAGCGGATCCAGGACCTGACCCACCTGGCGCAGGTGCTGAAGGTGACCGGGCCGGTGGTGCGGCGGTTCGACCGGGGGCTGGTCGAGGAGGTGCTCAGACCCAGGGTCGACACGCGTGAGCTGGCGCTGTGCGGCCGGCCGTTCCGGCAGGAGACCGACGCGTGGGCGGTCGCGGCGTGTGCGCAGGTCGTGCTGGACTACTACCGGTACCGGTACGACCAGGAACGGCTGGCGGAGGAACTGGGGCTGGGCACCGAGGACCACCCGGTCGCGCACGGCGAGCAGGACGTGGCGCTGGCGCTGGCACTGGAGACGTTGACCGGCAAGGCGTTGACCGCGGAGACGACGACCGCGCCGACGTTCGCCGAGTACCGGTCGGAGGTGCGGGAGCTGCGGCCGTCGATCGGTTTCGTGCCGGGACACGCGCGGGTGGTCACCGGGTACACGCGGATGAGTTCGTTGCGGCTGATCGGGGCCAGCTTCGCCGGGCTGCTCGTGCAGGACCCGTGGGAGGGCGGCGCGCGCTGGGAGAACTACGACGCGATGACGTGCGTGGGGACGTGCACCGCGCGGGTCAGCCTGGTCGCCTAGCGTCGGACGTGCACGACGCGGTCAACCAAGTCGCCCCGGGGCGGTACGTGTGCGGCATGGGGCAGCCCCGGTCGCCCGGCGACCGACCGGCGTCACCGCAGCGTGAACCCGCGCAGCAGCACCGTCGTCGCGGCGCAGCCGAACGACGCCAGCGCCGGCCCGACCGAGCCCAGTACCAGCAGCAGCAGCCCGAGCGCGGCGAAGGTGAGGGCCAGCGCGTGGGACCGCGCGGGATGGTGGCGAGGGCGACCGGCGACCAGCGCGTTGGCCAGTGCAGGCTCCTCCACGGCGAGTCTGTGCTCTATCTCGTTCAGCGTCCGGCGCTCCGCATCGCTCATCACGGAGCTTGGATACCCGGCGCCCACCCCGCAAAACCAGCGCCCGAAACCGTCCTGAGCTGCCTCGGAAGGGCTATCGGCGGGCCCGCCGGACTACCTCGAAAGGGCTACCAGACGGGACACCGCGCGCAGGTACTTCTTGCGGTAGCCACCGCGCAGCATCTCCTCGGTGAACAGCTCCGACAGCGCCGCGCCGGACACCGCCACCGGGATGTCGCGGTCGTAGAGCCGGTCCCCCAGCGCCACCAGCCGCAGCGCCACCGCCTGGTCCGGCGCGGGCACGACCCCCCGCAGGTGCACCGCCGTGACGCCGTCCACCAGCCGCCCGTACCGCGACGGGTGCAGCTGCGCCAGCCGCGCGCACAGGTCGGTGAAGTCGTCCAGGGTCGCGCCCGGCGTGCTGTCCGCCTTCGCGGTCAGCTCCTCGTCAGACATGGGGTCCGGCGCGTCCGGCAGGCCGCGGTGCCGGTAGTCCGGGCCGTCCACCCGCACCACGCCGAACTTCGCCGACATGGACTGGATCTCGCGCAGGAAGTCCGCCGCCGCGAACCGGCCCTCCCCCAGCTTGTCCGGCAGCGTGTTCGAGGTCGCGGCGACCGCCACGCCCGCCGCCGTGAGCTCCTTGATCAGCCGGGTCACCAGCATGGTGTCGCCGGGGTCGTCCAGTTCGAACTCGTCGATGGCCAGCAGCCTGTGGTCGGAGAGCCGCCGCACGGTCTCGGTGAAGCCCAGCGCGCCCACCAGGTTCGTCAGCTCCACGAACGTGCCGTAGGACTTCGGCCCCGGCACGGCGTGCCAGATCGAGGCCAGCAGGTGCGTCTTGCCGACGCCGAACCCGCCGTCCAGGTAGAGGCCCGGCTTGTCCTCCTCGGCCTTCCTGAACAGCGAGCCGAACCAGCCCTTGCGGTCCGCGGCCACCCGTTCGGCGAACGACCGGCACGCCTCCACGGCGGCGGCCTGGCTCGGCTCGTCCGGGTTCGGCAGGTAGGTGGCGAACCGGACGGCGTCGAAGCGCGGCGGCGGGACCATCGCCCCGACCAGTTCGTCCGCGTCGACGCGCGGGTCGCGGTCGGACAGGCGCGGGGCTGACATGCCCGAAGCCTAACGGCGTGCTGGGATGGAGACGTGCAGATGTTGTGGCCGCCACCCTCCCCGGACGCCGGGACGACCGGTATCACCGACGCCGAGCTGGAACGGCTCTACGACTACCCCTCGGGACTGGACCGACCCTGGGTGCAGGTGAACTTCGTGGCCAGCGCGGACGGCGCGGTGACCGTCGCCGGGAAGTCCCGCGGACTGGGCAACCCGGCGGACAAGAAGGTGTTCGCGCTGGGTCGTGACCTGGCCGACGTGGTGCTGGTCGGCGCGCGGACCGCGCTGATCGAGGGCTACCAGGGGGTCAAGGCGGGCGAGGTGCGGCGGGAACGCCGGACGCGGCTCGGCCTGTCCGAGGTGCCGCCGATCGCCGTGGTGACCGCGCGGTGCTCCGTCGAGCCCACGTCGCCCCTGCTGGCCGGTGCGGCCGTGCCGCCGATCATCCTCACCACGTCGTCGGCCCCCGTCGAACGCCGGGACGCGCTGGCCGCTGCGGGCGCCGACGTCGTCGTGGCAGGTGACGAGGCCGTGGACATGCGGACGGCGTTGCGGGCCCTGGACGCGCGTGGGCTGCGGCGCGTCGACTGCGAAGGCGGGCCGACGCTGTTCGGAGCGCTCATCGCCGACGACCTGGTGGACGTGCTGTGCGTGACGTTCGCGCCGATGCTCACCGGCGGTGACGCCGGGCGCATCGCGTCCGGACCGCTGCCCGACGCGCCGCGCGACCTGGAGCTGGCGTCGATCCTGCGGTACGAGAGCGCGTTGCTGTTGAGGTACGTCCGGGCCGGCACGTGACGTCGGACCGACCTCTCCTGGAGGCGGCCGTGCGCGGGAACGCCGCGGCGTTCGACCAACTGGTCCGCAGGCACACCGTGCGGATGTACCGGGTGGCGCTGCGCATCGTCGGCGACCCGGTCGAAGCCGAGGACGTGGTGCAGGACGCGTGGATCTCGGCGTGGCGCGCACTGCCCCGGTTCCGCGGCGAGGCCGCACCGTCCACGTGGTTGTACCGGGTGGTCACCAACGCCGCGCTGGCGCACCTGCGGCGGAAGAAGCCCACCGTGCCGCTGGAGTCCGCACCCGAACCGCGCACGTCGGACGGGCCGGAGGCGTCGCTGCTGCGCAACGAGACGACGGACGTCGTGCTGCGCGCCATCGCCGAGCTGGAACCGACCCAGCGGGTGCCGCTGGTGTTGCGGGAGCTGGAGGGACTGAGCTACGAGGAGGTGGCCGAGGTGTTGGGCATCGCGGTGCCGGCCTTGCGTTCGCGGCTGCACCGGGCGAGGGTTGCCCTCATGGCGAAGCTGGGGGAGCAGCGATGAGCCCGCTCCCTTGCGGACGCTCGATCGACGAGTTGGTGGCGTACCTGGCGGACCGGGACGACCCGGAGCTCACCGCGCACGTGGCCGGGTGCGCGCAGTGCGCGGCGGAGCTGGCCGAGTTGGAGGACCGCTGGTCGTCCGTGCGGCTGGTCGCGGTGACCCCCGTGCCGACGCCGCCGGGCCTGGTGTCGCGGGTGCTGGCGGCGGTGCACGGCGTGCGCCCCCGGCTGGGCTCGGCTCCGGCCGGGTTCGACCAGGACGGTGGGCGGGTGAGCGTGGCAGAGCGTGCCGTGCTCGCGGTGTGCCGGCGGTTGGCGGTGGAGTTGGCGACCGGGTTGGGCCTGCACGTGCGGGGTACCGCGGTGGAGGACGGTGAGCTGCAGGTGCTGGTCGCGGCCCGTTATCCGGCGCCGGCGATCTCGGTGGCCGACGAGCTGCGCTCGCAGCTGTCCCGGGAACTGGTCGAGCACCTCGGCGACGCCGCTCCGGTCGTTCACGTGCACTTGATCGACATCGGCTGAGCCGACCGGGCACGGCGCTCGAGCACGCATCCCGCCGGTCGTGCCATCCGACCGAGGCCAGAAAAGTGACCCCGGTCACAGTTCCGTGATGATCCGGACACCGTCCGCATCCGAACCAGTGCAGAACGATTCGACGTTCGGCACCTGCATTGGACATTCGGGATTCGGGACTCGGCCTCGGAAGGACCACCCATGGCGCAGACCACATCCACCAAACCGGACACCGCGAACGTGCCCGCCCGCCTGGCGGACGACACGGCCCAGGGCAAGACCACCATCGCGTCGTCCGTGGTGCAGAAGGTCGCCGGCATCGCGGCCCGTGAGATCTCCGGCGTGCACGCGTTGGGCGGCGGGGTGTCGCGGGCGTTCGGCGCCCTCCGCGAGCGGATCCCCGGCGCGGGCACGTCGACGACGAGCGGCGTGAGCGTCGAGGTCGGCGAGAAGCAGGCGGCCATCGACCTGGACATCGTGGTCGAGTACGGGGCGGGCATCGTCGACCTGGCGCGTGCGGTGCGCCGCAACGTGATCACGGCCGTCGAACGCATCACCGGCCTCGAGGTCATCGAGGTCAACATCGCGGTGAACGACATCCACCTCCCCGAAGACGACGAGGACCAGGAACCGGCTCAGTCCCGAGTCGAGTGATGGACCAGTCGGAACTGCTGGAGGCGGCGCTGCTGGCCCACCCGTCGGTGGCCCGCCTCGACGGCCGGTTCGCGTCCTACCTGCCCGGCCGCCGGGTGGACGGCGTGCGCACCGACGACCGTCGCGTAGGCGTAGCGGTAGTCCTCCACCCCGGCCGCCCGATCCCCGAGGTGGTCGACGAACTGCGGGCGACCGTCATCGCCGTGACAGGCAACCGGCCGGTCGACGTGGTCGTCGCAGACCTGGAGGACCCGTGACCCGAGCCCTCGCCCTCCTCCAGCCCACCCGACTTCCGGGCCGCCTCGCACCCGCCACTTTCGACTCACCGAGCGGCGTCCGCGCTGGCGGGCCGGTACTGGGCGGCGGTCGGGTGGGCGTGGTGCGGGGCGGTCGGGTTGTGTGGGTGGCGGGTGCGGGACGGGCTGTGGTGGGGCTGGGTGCGGGCGTGCTGCGGGAGGCCGTGGGGCTGTCCTGGGGTGGCGGGGGGTGGCCTTGGGGCTTGCGCATTTGCTTCGCCGGGAGTGCCGCGCTCCTTGTTTCCGGCAACGAAATCCGCGCGCACATCGTGCCCAAGATCCGGTGCATTCGCCCGATCGAGCGATCAAGGCTGAGAACCGACCAGGCCAGTCATTGTCCGACCTTCAGGAGCAGGCCGTGAACAGACCAGGCAAAGCGGGCCCGGACGGTACCAGGCGGGCGGCAGGTCGGGCAGGGGTTCGGGCAAATCCTCAAGCCGAGACCCAGAAAGAGCTACAAGCGGAGATTCAGGCGGCGGAGCTTCTAGCAGAGGGTCGGGCCAACCTTCAAGCGGAGGTTCGGGCATTCGTCCGGGCTCATCATCCCGACGTCGGCGGCGATGCGGAGTTCTTCGTGCGCGGTTTGGCCGAGTTGCGGGCCGCACAGCGGGCAAAGGCGGGCGGCGCGGCTCGCGCGAGGGACAGGTGGGATGCGCCGATCGTCGTGGTGCAGCGTGGGTCGTGGCAGCGGAAGGTGTGGCAGCGGCTGTTCAAGCGCCGGGTCCGGCGGAACCTGATCTAGTCCGGCGGGAACCCGGCCCAAGGGGTCTTATCCGAGAATTCTTAGGAGTGCTGGATATGAACGGAACTCAGACCGGGTTGTTGGCGGGCCTCGTCCTCGGCTTGGCCGCGACCAGTGGCTTCACCGCGTTTCTGGTCACCCTCGCGGTCGGTGTCATCGGGTTGGTGGTGGGGCGGGTGTTGGACGGGGAGCTCGAACTCGGCGACCTCATCGGGCGGGGGCGGGACAAATGAGCAGTGCCGTTGCCGAACGGGAGCAGGCGAGTGTTCCCGGTGAAAGCGGCGACCGCACCTCCGACGACCGGAACGACAACGGCGACCGGGGCGGGTTGGACATTCACCAGTCCGTCATCCGGAAGGTCGCCACCAGGGTCGTCGAGCAGGTGGCGGGCACGCTTCCCGGCGCTTCGGTCAAGGTCCGGGGCGAGGGGCAGTACGTCGAGATCGCGGTGAAGGTCGGGCTCGACTACCCCAACCCGGTACGGGCGACCGCGGCCGAAGTGCGGCGCACGGTCACCGACGAGGTCGAGCGGATCACCGGCTACCGGGTGGCGGACGTCGCGGTGACCGTGTCCGCGCTGCGCCCCGAGCCCCGACCACGAGTGGAGTGACGCCGTGCGCGTGTTGTTGCGTCTGCTGTCCCCGTTCCTCGGCCTGGCCGTGGCGGGCGCCGGTGCCCTGCTGATCGCCGAGATCGCCTGGCACTGGGCCGGCCGAGGCCACCTGCTCCCCCGCACGCTGACCGACCTGGCCTGGACCGACGACCGGGTCCGCGTCGCCGCCCTGATCTCCGCGATCGCCGGTCTGCTGCTGCTGATCCTCGCGATGACCGCGCGCCGGAGGTTCCTGCGCCTCCACGACCCGGCGGACGGCGTCGTGGTCACCACCTCCTCGACCGCACTCGCCCGCGTGGTCGGTCACCGGGTGCGCAAGGAGGAAGGTGTCACGGGTGCCTCGGTCACCGCGTCGAAGCGCAAGGTGCACGTCCGGGCCACCAGCAGGCTGCACGACGAGGCCACCCTGCGCCCCCACCTGCTCCAGGTGGTCGGCGAGACGGTGAAGGGCCTGCCGATCGCACGTCGCCCGAAGGTGTCCGTCGTGGTCCACTCGCCGAAGGACCGACCGAAGCACCGACCGGAGGTCCGCCGATGATCGCCCGCTCGAACCGCACCGAACGAGTCTGCGCCGCCATCCTCGGCACGGTCGCCCTGCTCGTCGGCGCCGGCGCGCTGGCGCTCCACCTCCGCCGCGTCGACCGCCCTGTGCTCGAACCGCGAGTGCTGGACTGGGCGCGGGACAACCTGCTGCTCAGCCGCATCGGCGCGATCGTCCTCGGCTTGCTCCTCATCGTGGTGGGCCTGCGCTGGGCGTGGCGGGCCGTCACCCCGGAGAAGCACCCGGACCTGGCCTTGGAGGACGGGGTCGTGGTCACGTCCGGTGCGATCGCGGACGCGGTGAAAGCCGACGTCGAGCAGGTGGACGGGGTGTCGTCGGCCAGCGTGAAGGTGATCGGTGAACCCGCCCTCCGGATGAAGCTGACCCTGCGGCAGGGCGCGGACGTGCGGGCGGTGTGGCAGGAGCTGGACGGGGTGCTCGGCCGGGCGCGCAACGCGCTCGGGGTGACCGTGCTGCCGACGGCGGTGCGGCTGGACTTGGCGGCGCGGGCCCGGCAACGCGTGCGCTGAGCGCTTTCACCAGGCAGGATGACCGCGTGGCGCTTCCGCTGACCCCGCCCGTGCAGCCCATGCTGGCCAACGCGGTGGACGAGATACCGACCGGCTCGGACTGGGTGTTCGAGCCGAAGTGGGACGGCTACCGCTGCCTGGTGTTCCGCGACGGCGACGAGTTGTTCCTCCAGTCCCGCAGCGGCAAGCCGCTCAACCGGTACTTCCCGGAGGCGGTGGCCGCGCTGCTGCGCACCCTGCCGGAGCGGGTGGTGGTGGACGGCGAGCTGGTCGTGGCGAAGAACGACAAGCTGGACTTCGACGCGCTGTCCGAACGCATCCACCCCGCCGCGAGCCGCGTGCAGCTGCTGGCCGAGCAGACGCCCGCGAGCTTCGTGGCGTTCGACCTGCTGGCGGTCGGGGACGAGGTGCTGCTGGACGAGCCGTGCACGAAGCGCCGGGAGCGGTTGGAAGGCCTGGTCACCCCCGGCGACTCGCTCTACCTGACCCCGGCGACGACGGACGGCGCGCTGGCGTTGCAGTGGTTCGAGCTGTTCGAGGGCGCGGGCCTGGACGGGGTGATCGGCAAGCCCGCGTCCGCCGGGTACGCGCCGGGCAAGCGCACCATGATCAAGGTCAAGCACGCGCGGACCGCCGAGTGCGTGGTCGCGGGGCTGCGCTGGCACAAGGACACCGAGCCGGGCACGGCGGTCGGGTCGCTGCTGCTGGGCTTGCACGACGACAACGGGGTGCTGCACCACGTAGGTGTCGTCGGGTCGTTCAAGGCGGCCGAACGGCGGGCACTGGCGGAGGAGCTGAGCGGCCTCATCACCGGGGACGACCACCCGTGGCTGGTGGAGCCGGACGGCCGCCGGTTGCCCGGTGAGATCAACAGGTGGCGGGGCAAGCAGGCCGAGTGGGTGCCGCTGCGCCCGGAACGCGTGCTGGAGATCGCCTACACGCAGACCGAGGGCGGTGCGCCGGTCCGGCTGCGCCACAACGGACAGTTCCGCCGCTGGCGGCCGGACCGCGACCCGGGGTCGTGCCGCTACGACCAACTCGACCAGCCCGCCCGCTACGACGTGGAGTCGGTGCTGCGCGGCGAGGTCCGCCCGGCCTGACACCGTCCCGGGCACGGTGGAACCGCCTCGCCGTAGTGGTCCCACCGCGTAGTGTGACCGGCTGTGGGGGATGTCAACGCACTCGTCCAGGAGCTCGACGAACGGATGCTCCGCGACTGCAAGCGGCTGACGATGTGGCGTCAGCTGCACCGCAGCACCGGCGTGCTGTACACCATCGTGCTCATCCTGGTGCCCGCCGTGCTCGCGGTGGGGTTCACGTCGTCGGAGACCGTGCTGGGCAAGGCGCTGCTGCTGATCGCGGCGGTGGTCGGTGGCCTGAACGTGACGTTCAAGCCCTACCTGCACAGCCAGAAGCGGCGCGCGGACGTCAACGTCATGCGGCGGTTGCGGGACCAGTTCCAGGGCGAGGTCGCCAGGGGCGGGGACGTGATCGCGGTCTACGAGAGGTACTCGGCGCAGTACGCGTCGATCTTCGAGGCGCGCGGGCGGGAGCTGGTGGACGGGCACCTCGGCAACGAGGAGAACAAGCCCGAACAACCGAAACCCGCGCAGCCCTGACCCGGACGACCTCGAACGCCGCGGCCTTGAACAGCGCGGCTCTCGAACGGCGCGGCCCTCGAACGTGCGGCCCCGCAACGTGCGTCGCCGAGCCGGAGCGGACTCCGCGCCGGGGCTAGACCTCCGGTCGCGCGCTGCGGGTCGCGCCCACCGAAGCCAGCACGACACAGCACACCGCGACCCACTGCGCGGGGCGCAACGCCTCGTGCAGCACGACCAGTCCGGCCAACGCCGCGACCGCCGGCTCCAGGCTCATCAGGATGCCGAACACCCTGGGCGGGATGCGGCGCAGCGCCTCCAACTCCACCGAGTACGGGATCACCGACGACAGCAGCGCCACCGCCGCGCCGGCGATCAGCACCACCGGGTCCAACAGCGCCGAGCCGGCGTCGGCGATGCCGAACGGCAGGGCGAGGGCGGCGCCGAACACCATCGCCATGGCCAGGCCCTTGCCGTCCGACGTGCGGCTGCCCAACGCGGCGGCCAGCAGGATGTAGCCGGCCCAGCACGCGGCGGCGGCCAGCGCGAACAGCACACCGGTCAGGTTCAGCCCGCCGTCGACCCCGGTCAGCAGCACCACCCCGGCCGCCGCGAGCAGCGCCCACAGCCCGTCCAGCCACCGCCGCGACCCGAGCACCGCCACCGCCAGCGGCCCGAGGAACTCGATGGTCACCGCCGCGCCCAGCGGGATGCGCTCGATGGCCTGGTAGAAGGTCAGGTTCATGGCGCCGAGCACCAGCCCGTACGCGGAGACGACCAGCAGCGTGCGCCGGTCCATCCGGAACGACGGCCGCCACACGATCAGCAGCACCACGGCCGCGAGCACCAGCCGCAGCGTCACCGTGCCGGCGGCACCCGCCATCGTGAACAGCTGCTTCGCCACGGCCGCGCCGACCTGGACGCTGACCACGCCGAGCAGCACCAGCGCCGGCGGCGGGATCGCCCCGAACGCCCTTGCCAACCCGGACACCGGCCCGGATGGGGGGAAACGCCGTTCGGGGACGCCCTCGACGTGCACTGTGACCACGCCGCTCATCTTCCACCAGCCCGCTCACCGAAGTCTCACCTGCGCTGTGTGAGGCTTTGCACGAGCTGTCGGGAGAGAGTGAGGGACCACCGTGCCGCGTCGGCGTCACGCCGCCTTGTTGCTGGTGGCACTGAGCGCGCTGACCGCGTGCAGCGCGGGCCCGTCGACCCGTCCGGTGATCGCCGTGAACGGCGGTGGCGGGCAGACGCAGGACGCGGCTCCGACCGGTCCCCGCGAGATCCCGCCGCTGGAGAACTACAAGTCGAACCTGACCTGGACGCCGTGCACGGAGCAGACCAAGCTGCGGATGGGCTCGTCCGCCCCGGCGGGCGAGCAGAAGTACGAGTGCGTGCGCCTCACCGTGAAGCTGGACGCCCCGAGCCGGCCGGGACGCGGCAGCCTCGGCATGTCCCTGCTCCGGGTGGGCACCGGCGGCAGCGCCCTGGTCGTCGTGGGCGACCCGGACGGCGAGCCGGGCACCCTCAAGGCGGCCAGGCTCGCCGCGTCGCTGCCCCCGGCGGTGCTGAGCACGTTCACGCTGATCGGCGTGGACCGGCGCGGCACCGGCAGGTCCGACGGCGTGCAGTGCGTGCCGGAGCCGGCCCGGGTCGGCATCGTCGAGTCGGACCCGGACTCCAAGTCCCAGGACCGGCTGCTGGAGCACGTCGGCCGGGCCAGCCAGGAGTGCGTGCTCGACCTGGAGAACCGCCTCACCGCGGTCGACTCCTGGCGGGCCGCCGCCGACCTGGAGCAGCTCCGCGAAGCCCTGGGCACCTCCCACCTCAACGCGATCGGCGTCGGCGACGGTTCGAAGGTGCTCACCCTCTACGCGAGCCGCTACCCGGACCGCATCGGCCGGATGGTGTTCGACGGCGCGCCGGACCCGACCATGGACGTGGCGGGCGTGGCCGAGTCGCGGGCGGTGGCTGCGGAGGCGACGTTCGCCGCGTTCGGGAAGGACTGCGTGATCCGCTCCTGCCCGCTGGGCGCGGACGCGACGAAGCGCTTCACCGCGCTGCTCACCGCGCTGCGCGACAAGCCCCTGCCCGGCGACGACCTGGACCTGACCCCCGGCACCGCCGTCACGGCGGTGCTGACCGCGCTGGCCGACCGCTCGCGCTGGCCCGCGCTGGCCGACGCCATCGTCGCGGCGGAGTCCGGCAACGCCGCTCCGCTGACCGACTTCGTGCGCCCGCAGGTCGTCGACCGCGACGACAACCCGCCGCTGCTGGATTCGGGCATGATCACCGGCTGCAACGACACGGCGACCCGCATCCCCCCGGAACGGGTGGCCGGGTTGACCGGTGACTGGCGCACCAAGCATCCCCTGTTCGGGGCCTGGCACGCCCGCCGGCTCCTGCTCTGCGGGCCGTTCCCGGTGCCGCAGACGGCGAAGCCGCCGAAGCTCACCAGCGCACCCCCGGTGCTGGTGATCACCACGGCCACCGATCCGGTGACGCCGCAGGGCGGCAGCGAGCGGGCGGCGCAAGCCCTTCCCGCCGGCATCGTGCTGGGCTGGCAGGGCGGCGGCCACGGCGCGCTGGGCCAGTCCGCGTGCGCGTCACAGGCCGCGCAGGAATTCCTGGTCGACGCGAAGTCCCCGACCAGCGGCACGGTCTGCCCGCCCTGATCCGGGAACGGGACCGGAGATTGTGCCGAGCCGCGGAAGCGTATTCTTCGGCGATAAATTGAAACAGTCCGGCCGCACATTATCGGCGTTTGATGTTTTTCGTCCCGACGTGACCGAGAATTCCTCGGGAATCGGGGACGGAGGACGGCCCCCGGAGCGGGGGCTCCGGGGGCCGTCGACGATCTTCTCGCGGAGTCAACAGCTGGAGCAGCACCCGCAGCCAGGGCCGGTGCAGCCGCCGCAGCAGCCGCAGCCACTGGCCTGAGGCTGTTCCACTGTCGTGATCTCTACCGTCATCATGGCCTCCCGTGATTGCACGGACATCCAGCATTGGCAAGGTAGGACGGCCCTTACGGTGCGCCCTACCGCCGGCCAGGGGAAGTCCCGTCACCCGATCGCGGAGCATTTATCATCAGATTGTCGCACTGCGTACCCGCATTTCAGCCGGTCAGCTCATCCAATGCGCGTTGGGCCGCGTCCAACTCCGCCCGGAGTTGTTCGACCCGGGCCAGGTGCCGTTCCCGAGCAGCGCTCAAAACCGTCTCCACCGCCTCGTCCACTTCCGGCAGGAGCAGCTTCGCGGCCTGCGCCACCGCCGAGGCCGCGATCGGCGCGGACCTCAGCACCCGTTTCGTCCCGCTCTGGAGGTCGACCGTCCACTCCCCCTCCGCGGTGGACGTCAACGTCACGGTGACCTCCGCGGCACCGGCCTTCTTCCGGGCGGCCGGGCGGGAGGTCGGGGCGGCGGCGGGCTTGGCCGCGGCGGGCTTGGGGTCGGTGCGTGCGGGCTTGGCGGGCACGGGCTTCGGCTCCGGGGTGTAGATGTGCTCGATCGGGGTGGGCGCAGCCGCCGGCCCGGGCTCGGGGTCCTTCGCCCGCGGGGGCGGTGTGCGCTTGCGCGGCGCGGGCTTCTCCAGCGTCAACTCCGCCGGCGAGAAGGACAGCTCGTCCTTCTCGCCCGTGGGCCGCACCTGGATGAAGTCGCCCTCCGCCGGCTCGGTGAACGCCAGCACCTTCGCCGAGCGCCCCGCCTCCACGCCCACCGCGGCGGAGGTGAACCAGACCGCGGGCGCCCGGCCCGCGTCGAGTTCCGCGCGCAGGTGGTCGAGGTCCTCCGGGGACAAGGAGTTCTGCTTCGCCTTCGCCATGAGGGGCACCTCCGCTGCGATCATGATCCGTCGCGTGCAGCTTGCCCTACCGCACCGACAATTCCGCGAGCCGCCGGTCGTGCACGCGAGCGAGCACCAACTGTGCGACCAACGCGCCCGCGAGCGCAAGCAGCATGTCCCACTGGGTGTCCCACACATCCCCTTGCGTGCCAAGGAAGTCCTCCGCGGACTCGCCGCCGGTCAGCGCGCCCAGCCACTCCAGCAGCTCGTAGCAGGCGCTGACCGCCAGGCACACGGCCGAAACCAGGGTGAACGTCCACCCGCCCGGCCGCAGCGGCGTGCGGCGCAACAGGATCTCCCGCACCACCACCGCCGGCACGAACCCCTGCACGAAGTGCGCGAACCGGTCGTAGTGGTTCCGGTCGGTCCACGGCAGGTCGCCCAACGGCACCTCGGCGTAGGTGTAGTGCGCGCCCAGCGCCAGCACCAGCGCGTGCCCGAAGATCAGCCAGTACACCAGCCCGGTCAGCGGGAACCGGCGGTAGGTCAGCACCAGCACCGGCAACGCGACGAGGATCGGAGCGACCTCCAGCAGCCACGTCAAGTAGCTCTTGGGCCGGATGGCCGACACCGCCACCGCCACGACGACCACCACGGCGAGGGCAACGGGGAGACGCGCGCTGCGATCCATCCCGCGATCCTGCACCCTCCACACCCCCCGACGCACCACAGCCCCGCTCACCGGGACCGCAGACGCCACGACCCCATTTGTCCACATAGGACAGATGGGGTCGCTCCGGACGGTGGCGCTCTACGGACTGAACGTGATCCAGTTGACGTTCACGAAGTCGGAGGGCTGGCCGCTGGTGAACGTGAGGTAGACGTCGTGCTTACCGGACAGCCCGGTGATGTCGGCCGGCACGGTCCGCCAGCTCTGCCAACCCCCGGTGTCGGCGATGGCGAAACTCCCCAGCGGGGTCGCCGTCGGGCTGCCGACCCGGACCTCCACCAGTCCGCTGACCCCGGTGGCGGCACCACTGGCCACGCGGGCGACGAACTGGCGCCCGGTCCGCGAACCGAAGTCCACACCCCGGTACAGCGCCCAGTCCCCGTTGGCGACGGCACTGACGTTCCGACCGCCACCGGTGTCCGAGGTCGGCTCCACCGACAACCCGTTCTGCCGGTCGTGCGACTCGGCCTCGATGGTGCCGAACGCGTCCCTGGCCACCGGCGGGGCTGTGGTCGTCGTCGTGGTCGTAGTCGGGTTCACCCCACCTGTCCCCGAGTCGACACCGCTGCCGGCCGGGCCGCGCCAAGCCGTCGAGGCCGCGGGCACGGCCAGCGTCTGCCCATCGGAGAACGTCACCGTGACCGCAGCCGAAGCGGGGTTGTAGGCGACATAGGTCCGCGCCCCGTTCTTGGCCAGCACCGCGTGCGTCGGTGTAGTGGCCGTCACGGAGGGATCAGGCGTGCCGAACGTGTCGAGCGAGGTCAGCCAGTGATAGGCGTGCGCCCGGGAGTCGCCGTCCTCCGGGTTCAGCCCGCTCCCGTAGGCGGCGAGCGCCTGCGCCGGATCGGCGAGGGCGAGGAACTGGAGGATGACGTCCTTCCACTCGACCTCCGGTCCGCCGTTCGCGGCCCGCAGTTCGTTGACGTTGCTCGAAATGTCGGCTTTCCAAGCCGCGTGGTACAGCGACCCACCGGTTATCGGCAGCATGTTGATGCCGTGGATCTCCTCGGGGTTCGCGGTCCACCACGTGCCGTAGGTGCCGCCCGCACCCCACACGATCCCGAGCGTGTCGTGCCCGAAGGACGCCGGGAACACCGCGTCGTCCTTGTCGAACCAGTACTGCCCGATCGCGTTCTCCTGCGTGGTGTGCAGGTAGATCCCGGCGTCACGGAGGGCGTCGTCCCCCACCGCCTGACCGAACAGCACGGCGGCGGTGGCGAACATCATCGCCTCGGAGGAGGACTCCTCGTTGTTGCCGTGGGCGAAACCGGCATGTCCGGATGCCCACCCGTGTCCGGCGTACGCGTCGAAGTTCCGCAGGAACGGGAACCGCGTCTCGGCACGGTCGTAGTTGTTGGCGTCCTTGACCAACAGCTTGACCATCCCCCCGTAGCGGGAGTCCGCGGCCCACGCCGGGTCGTGCTGCGCCAGCACGGAAGCCGCCAGGACGTAGTAGCCGTAGTGGAAGTGGTGGTCGTTGAGTTCCCGGTCGGAGCCGTAGGAGGCGCGGTAGCCGATCAAAGTGCCCCACGTGGCGTCGTACGCGAAGTGCCGCTCGGTCTCCCCCGGAGACGCGGTGAGCCAGTCGGTGAGACGGTCGCGGACGAGGTTCAGCAACCGGTCCCGGGCCGGGGTGTAGCCGATCTGGTTGGCCACCCGGGCGAGCGCCGCCAAGCGCCACAACGCCTTCCCCGTCCAGTACGTGTCCGTGGCGCCCTTCCACGGGTCGGCGGCGTTCAACTCCTGGTCGATCTCGGTCCGCAACCGGTTCCGGTCGGCCTGTGACGACAGCGGAAGGGCCGGCAGGACACCGTTGAACGTGCTGCGGGTGGTGAACGAAGCCCCTTCCCGCAACCGCATCTCGCCGCGCGGCGAGGCGTAGCGGTAGGAGGTGACGGCGTCGGTGGAGTTGAGCCACTGGTGGCGGTAGAGGGCTTGGAGCGTCCCGGTCTGCGTGCCCTGGCGGGCCACCGTCGTCGCCGTGTAGGTGGCGGTGAGCTGCGCGTTGGCCGCGTTGTAGGCCCAGGCGACCTTGGTGTCGGTGACGAACGAGAAGGCATAGCGCTGGAACAGCGGCAGGGCGTCCCGGTTCGGCAGCACGGCGACGGAGAAGAACGCCGCCGAGGCGGTGGCCTCGGCTCCGTTCACCGTCCACGCGCCGGGCGCGAACAAGGCGTAGTCGTGGCCGTTGACGGTGACCCCGACCGTGCCGCCGGTGTTGCTCCACACCGTTGCGGGGCCGTTGAAGGCGACCCGCGCGGCACCTCCCGACGCCTCGGCGTAGACGTACGGCGAGCCGTGGCCGATGGTGGTGCGCAGCGTCCGCGCGCCGTCAGTCCACAGTGGACTCACCGTCCAGTCGGACCAGCCGTCGACCTGGGTGCGCGGCGCGTTGAGGCCGCTCACCCCGACGAACAGGTCGTCCCGGTGCATGAACTCGTAGAACCGCCCGTCGGGCGTGACGGTCGGCGCGGTCGGGTACCCGACGCCGAGGCCCTGCGCCGCCGCGTGGAATGTCAACGGGTGGGCGTACAGGTTCTCGGAGTAGGGGTTGGCCGGGTAGCGCTGGAACACCAGCGAGGACCACCAGTCGTTGGTGGGCACGGGTTTGCCGGACATCCGGGCGGTGACCTTGGGCGCGACCGACGCGCCGGCGGAGTCGGACGGGCCTGAAGCGCCGGCGGGTCGGGCGGAGGCGTAACTGCCCGCGCCGACCGGCACGCCGTGGGCCTGGGCGGGCAGGACGAACGGGACCGAGGCGGCCACCAAGGCCAGCACGGCAAGGCGGATCGAACGCACGGGGAACCTCCCGAGGAACCGTGAGAGCGCTCTCACACTGCCTGCACGGTAAACCCGGCCTTGCTGCCTGTCTACGTTTTGCCCCGGAGTCGGCCCGTTAAGACGGTTCCTCGACCCGCAGCCGGTACTCGCACCCGTACTCGACCGCGTACTGGAGGTCGTAGTGGTGCACGATCTTCGGCCCGCTGTGCAGGTGGACGTGGGTCACGGTCGGTTTGGGCGTTTCCGGCGGTTTGCCGACAGTGTCGACGCGGCCGTCGAGGGGGCCGCCGACGAACCGCACCACGTAGGCGTTCGTCATCGCGGGCCTCCCTCTCTTCGGCGTCGCCGTTCATGGTACGAGAGGTGTAGTCGGATTGCGGCTGAAGTGCGGCGACAACTAGCCGGTTGGCCCAAACCAGTGCTCCGCCAGCCCGTCCAGGCTGGTCGCCGCGGTGGGCACCTCGCGCAGGTACCAGGCGACGTCGGAGTAGACGTGCAGCAGCGCGTACGCCATCACCTTGCGCGGGTCGACGGTCTGCCCGTAGCCGTCGTAGAGCGCGGCGTTGGCGGCCGCGTCCCCACGGGTCAGGAACACCCCGGTCGCGACGAACTCGTACTCCCGTGCGGCCCGCATCGCCGGCTCGAAGTCGAACAGCCCGCTGAGCCTGCCGTCCCGCACGAGCAGGTGGGCGCTCATCACCTCGGTGTGCGCCAGCACCAGTTCCGGGTCGCCGAGATCCACGCTGTCCAGGAACCCCGGCACCTGCTCCAGCCAGAACGGGTCGAGCTGCCGACTCTCCTGCCGCGCCACGCAGTTGCGCTTCTGCGCGGCCACGAACCCGCCCCAGTCGGCCGGCTCCGCCACCGGTGGCGTGATCGCGTGGAGCGCGGCCAACGCCTCCCCCGCCTGTCGCGCGACACCCTGCCGCTCCTCGTCGCCGAGATTCGGCCACACGTCCCTGAGGCTCGCCCCGTGCAGCCGCTCCATGTGGACGTAGCCCCACCCGCCGAACTCCCCGGCCCCGAACACCTCCGGCGTGGGCACCGGCAACCGCCCCTGAACAGCCGCCAACACGTCCCGCTCGACCGGCACCTCGTCCAGGTGCACGGCGGGGAACAGCTTGAGCACGTGCCGCTCGCCCACGGCGTACACCGGCAACGACCCTTCCGCGAACCGCCCCACGTCGCCGTCGATGCCGAGGTGCCGGCACAACGCGTCGACCGCGGGCCGAAGCGCCTGCTCGTCCTCGGCGACGGCGTCGAACTGCTCTTCGGTCTGCGCGATCGGGAAGGTCACGGGCGCGCACGGTAGCGGCCGGTCGGACCGCAGTCGACCGATTTAATTCCAGTCCACGCCTCCATACGTCTCTTGCATAGTCGACGTGAGCGGGATGAATTGACCTCGCCTTGACCGTCTGCTCCAGTGCACCCATCCGGTCACAAAGGAGGGGTCATGCTGGACAGGTTCTTGTCATTCCTGGATGACTATCTGGTAGATCGAGGGGTGACGGGACTTTTGAAAGCCGCAATAGGCATCCTGGCGTTCGGCAGCGTTTTGAGCGTGGCATTCGGCTCACTCGCGGTGAAGGCAGCGTGCTTGACGATTGCCGCACTCTTCGTAGCGGGCACGATGACGATCCTCGCCCGCAATCAATTGCGGTTACGCGGTAAGATGAACCGCCAGGTAGCAATGTTCAACCACTACCAAGCGCTCATCTATCGCGAGCTCGGCCCGCTCTGGCGCATAGACAGGTGGGAGGAAGACGTCGAAGTGGCGAGTAACGGCGACGCGACGGCGTCGATACTGGTCCACTTCTTCGTGGAGCGCGACCGGATGCCGTTCTGCATGATCCGCCTTGGCTCGAAATGGGACCAACCGCTCAGTTCGAAGCGCAAAGTCCAGGTGGTGGCGAGGAACATCGAGAGCGACGGCAGCGGAGGCACCCGCGTCGACGAGACACAGAGATGGCTCCCTGACGGACGACTGGAGGTCCTGACCCATTTCCGCTCCGCCCCGCCGAAGAAAGGTCAGCAGGTGTGCCTCCGGTTCGACGTCGTGTGGCCGCAGAAGGTCGCGCCACTCATGCGCTTCAGGCAGCCGGACGAATTCCTTATCTCGATGCTGAACCCGCTGACTTTCCTCAGCTACCGCGTGACCCTGCCCGCGGGAACCGCGGTCCGCGCGAGTCCGGTCGGCCTCCAAGCGGGCGTGGACGACTACCGTTTGAAGATGTCCACCACCGGCGGCAACCGGCCGGTGGCGGAATTGACGGCTCAGGACATCGCGGCCGACCGGAAGTTCGGGATGCGGCTCGACCTCGAGTGATCACTCGGTCTTGCGGGCCTTCGACGGTTGGACGCGCGGCGGCTCGCCGGGCATCTTCGGGTAGTCCGGCGGATAGGGCAGCTCGCCGCGCGGGTCGGCCGCGTACCACTCCAGCAACGTCTCCAGGCCGAACGCCTCGGAGTCGAGTGCGGCGTGCGGGTCGCCGTGCTCGGCGAGGTACTTCGGCACGGTGAACACGTCGAAGTCGTCCGGGTCCACAGTGGACAGGGTGTCCCACGTGACCGGGGTCGACACGGTCGCCCGCGGCGTGCCCCGCACCGACCACGCGGACGCGATGGTGCGGTCCCGGGCGGCCTGGTTGTAGTCCAGGAAGACCCTGGTGCCGCGTTCCTCCTTCCACCACGAGGTGGTCGCCAGCGAAGGCGCGCGCCGCTCCACTTCACGTGCCAGCGCGATCACGGCGTGCCGCACGTCCACGAAGTCCCACTCCGGCCTGATGCGCACCGCCACGTGGATGCCCCGGCCGCCGGAGGTCTTCGGGTACCCGGTCATGCCCAGTTCGCCCAGGACCTCGTGCAGCACCGAGGCCACCCGCACGGCGTCGGAGAAGTCCGTGCCGGGCTGCGGGTCAAGGTCCACCCGCAGCTCGTCGGGGTGGTCGGTGTCCGGGCGGCGCACGGGCCACGGGTGGAAGTCGAACGTGCCCAGGTTGGCCGCCCACGCCAGGACCGCCGGCTCGGTCGGGCACACCTCGTCGGCCGGGCGGCCCGACGGGAACTTGATGCGGGCCGTCTCCACCCACTCGGGAGCGCCCTTGGGCAGGCGCTTCTGGTAGAACGCCTCCCCGGTCACGCCGTCCACGAACCGCTTGAGCGTCGTCGGGCGGTCCCGCAGGACGTCCAGCAGCGGCCCGGCCACCGCCACGTAGTACTCCACCACCTGGCGCTTGGTGATGCCTCGCTCGGGGAAGTACACCTTGTCCGGGTTGGACACCCGCACCACGCGCTCGCCGACGGTCAGTTCCACAGCCTGTGCCACCGGCCGAGCCTAGCCCGCCGAACCGGTCGGGGCAGGCGGGACGGGCGCACGCGCCGCCAGGCCCGCGACGAACGCGCCCAGTGCCAGTTCGAAGCTGTCGTGGTCGAGTTCACGCGCGACGGACGGCAGCAGGTGGGCCTTGTCCAGGTTCGGGTAGCGGTCCCGGTACAGCGCCTGGTCCTCGGAGAAGCCGCTGGAGAACGAGCTGAGCGCCGCGCCGAACACCAGGTACATCAGCGACGCCGCGATCATGGTCGCCTCGCGGCGCGTCCACCCCGCGGAGACCAGTGCGCCGTGCACGACGTCCAGCCGGCGCAGGGACGCATCACGGTGCGCGGGCCCGTAGGCCAGGAACGGCACGATGTTCGGGTGCTGCGCCAGCGCCGCCCGGTACGACCGCGCGCACATGGTCAGGCCGTGCCGCCAGTCGCCCTCGGCGAACCCGGACACGTCGACCTTCTCCAGGATCTCGCCGGCCACCTCGTGCAGCAGGTCGTCCTTGGTGGACACGTGCCCGTACAGCGAGGCCGCCCGGACGCCCAGCTCGGCGGCCAGTTTGCGCATCGACAGGCCGTCCAGCCCGTCCCGGTCGATGATGTCCAGGGCGGTGGTCCGGATGCGCGAGGCACTCAGGACCGGGTTCCTCGGCATGTCGGCTCCTCTTGCCTCGAGTTCGTCCCCGCGCCTACGTTGAAACCTAACGCCGTTCGGTAAGGAGGCCACCGGAGTGGACCTGCGCATCTCCGACGAACACCGGCAGCTCAAGGAACTGGCCCACCGGTTCACCGAGCAGCGGATCGTCCCGCACGCGGCCCGGTGGGACCGGGACGAGGCGATCGACCGCGACCTGGTGCCCGCGCTCGGCGACGTGGGGTTCCTCGGTCTGGGCGTCGCGGAGGAGTACGGCGGCTCCGGCGGCGACCACCTGGCGTACTGCCTGGTCCTGGAGGAGATCGCGCGCGGCGACTCGGCGGTGCGCGGCATCGTGTCGGTCTCCCTCGGACTGGTCGGCAAGACCATCTTCAAGCACGGCACGGAAAAGCAGAAGCGGCAGTGGCTGCCCGGCCTGTGCGCGGGCCGGAGCCTGGGCTGCTTCGGCCTCACCGAGCCCGGCACCGGCTCCGACGCGGCGTCGCTGGCGACCAGGGCGGTGCGGGACGGCGACGACTGGCTGATCACCGGCCGCAAGGTGTTCATCACCAACGGGACCTGGGCCGACGTGGCACTGGTGTTCGCCCGCACCGGAGGTCCCGGCCCCAGGGGCATCACGGCGTTCCTGGCGCCCACGGACTCCCCCGGCTTCCAGGCCCGCGAGATCAAGGGCAAGCTCGGGATGCGCGGCCAGGCCACCGCCGAGCTGACGTTGGACGACGTGCGCGTGCCCGACGAGAACCGGCTCGGCGACGAGGGCACCGGCTTCAAGCTCGCGATGGCCGCCCTGGACCGGGGCCGGATGTCCGTTGCCGCCGGGTGCGTCGGGGCCGCGCGCGGCGCGCTGGAGGCCAGTCTGGCGTACGCCGGGCAACGGGAGCAGTTCGGCAAGCCCATCGCGGGCTTCCAGCTCGTGCAGGAACTGCTGGCGGACATGGCGGTCGAGACCGACGCCGCGCGCCTGCTCACCTGGCGCTGCGCCGACCTCGCCGACCGGGGCGAGCCGTTCGGCACCGAGGCGTCCATGGCCAAGCTGTACGCCAGCGAGGCGGCCGTGCGGGTGGCCAACAACGCCATCCAGGTGTTCGGCGGCTACGGGTACGTCGACGAGTACCCGGTCGGCAAGTACCTGCGGGACACCAGGGTCACCACCCTCTACGAGGGCACCAGCCAGATCCAGAAACTGCTCATCGGCCGGGCGCTGACCGGCATCAACGCGTTCACGTAGAGGGAGGGCGTCACGTCATGGATTTCACGCTGGACGAGGAGCAGAAGGAGGTCCGCGACTGGGTGCGGACCTTCGTGCGCAAGGAGGTCGTGCCGCTGGAGCCCGAGGTGCTGCGCCGGGAGCGCGCGGGCGAGCCGGGACTGCGCCGGGACGAGCTCCAGGAGTTGCAGGACAAGGCGAAGGCCGCCGGGTTCTTCGGCGTCCTCACGCCGCAGGAGTACGGCGGCATGGGCCTGGGCGCGCTGATGACCGCGCTGATCGAGCAGGAGCTGGGCCGCAGCTTCGTGCCGTTCCGGTTCGGCGGCTACGCGGACAACATCCTGTTCCACGGCAACGAGGAGCAGAAGCGGCGGTACCTGCTGCCCACCATCTCCGGCGAGCGCGTCTCGTGCTTCGCGATCACCGAGCCGGGCGCGGGCTCGGACGCCAAGGCCATCCGCACCTCCGCCCGCAAGGACGGCGACGAATGGGTGATCAACGGGGAGAAGACGTTCATCACCCAGGGCAACGAAGCCGACTTCGTCATGGTGTTCGCGGTGAACGACAAGGAGAAGGGCGCCGAGGGCGGCGTCACGTGCTTCCTGGTCGACCGGGACATGGGCTGGCGGTCCGAGCCGATCCCGACCATGGGCCAGTGGGGGCCGGCGGCGCTGGTGTTCGACGACGTCCGGGTGCCCGAGGAGAACGTGCTCGGCGAGGTCGGCAAGGGCTTCCACCTGGCCATGCAGTGGATCGGCCAAGGCCGCTACCTGCTGCCCGCGCGGGCGCTCGGGTCGTGCGAGCGGCTGGTGGAGATGGCCGTGGAGCAGGCCAAGAACCGGGTCGCGTTCGGGCAGCCGATCGCCGAGTACCAGGCCATCCAGTGGATGCTGGCGGACTCGGCGGTGGAGATCGAGGCGCTGCGCTGGCTGGTCCTGCACGCCGCGTGGCTGGTCGACCGGAAGGCCGATTCCCGGCAGGCGCAGAGCATGGCGAAGCTCTACGGCGGCATCAAGGCCAACGAGATCGTGGACCGGGTGCTCCAGATCCACGGCGGCATGGGCTACACCCGCGAACTGCCCATCGAACGGTGGTACCGCGAACTGCGGCTGCTGCGGATCTACGAGGGCACCGACGAGATCCAGCGCCGCACCATCGCCCGGAACCTGTTGAAGGGGCACGCGAAGGTGACCGGGACACTGGGCTGAGCCCCGCCCCGTGGTTCCAGGTCGTGACTCCAGGCCGTGGTTTTGGGGCCGTGGTTTCGGGCTCCGATCCGCGCCGTGACCCCGGGTTGTGACCCGCTGCCACCACGACCCGGACAGCCACCCCGACGACGGTAGGGCTGCCCCCACCCGGGCTCGGGTAGCGCGCCCCAGGGACTCTCCGCGCCCGTCCCGCCACGATGAGTGCATGCGATCACGACCCGCACTCTTCGAGTCGGACCTGACCCGACAGCGCATCGCGACCGGCGCCGGCACCTTCGACGCCATCGCGACCGGCCCGGTGACCGGGCGCAAGGTGCTGCTCCTGCACGGCGTGCCGGAGTGCGGCATCGAGTGGCGGCACCAACTGCGCGCCTTGGCCGCGCACGGCTACCGGGCGGTGGCCCCGGACCTGCGCGGCTACTCGCCCGGCGTGCGCCCCAAGCAGGTCGACGGATACCGGCTGGAGCACGCGGTGCAGGACGTGCGGGAGATCGCGGACGCACTGGGGTGGAAGCGGTTCGACCTGGTGGGCCACGACTGGGGTGCCGTGGTGGCGTGGATCGCGGCAGCCCGCTACCCGCTGCGGATCCGCACCCTGACGGCCGTCTCCGCGCCGCACCCCGGGGCGCTGGCGCAGGCCCTGCGGACCGATCCGGACCAGCAGCGGCGGTGGTCCTTCCTCGATCACCTGCGCACGCCGGGAGTGGCGGAACGCGAACTGCTGGCGGACGACGCGGCGCAGCTCCGGGCGGGTTGGCCGTCGACCATCGCACCGGAACGGGTGAACCAGTACGTGCGGCGGCTGACCGAGCCGGGTGCGCTGACCGCCGCCTTGAACTGGTACCGGGCGAACCCCCTGACCACGGAGACCTTCCGGCCGGTATCGGTGCCCACGCGGTTCCTGTGGGGCGAGGACGACCGGGTGATCGGGCCGGAGGCGGCACAGACCACCGCGGGTTGGGCCACCGGGCCGTACTGGTTCGAGGTGATGCCAGGGGTGGGGCATTTCGTGCCGGAGGAGGCGGCTGAGCAAACCACGCTTCACCTGCTCGACCACCTCGCAACGTACTGACCGGTGCCGGTTGCACTTCAGGGGTCGGGCTCAGGCGAGGCTGGTGAGCATCTGGGCGCACACGCGGGCCAGGTGTCTGCGCATCACGTCGGAGGCGCGTGAAGGGTCGGCTGCGGCTACGGCCGAGACCAGGGCGTCGTGGTCGTCGAGCGACGCGCGTTGGTGCGGTGGGTGGTCCTGCAGACCGCTGCGGAGCAGGACCACGCGTTGCTGCACCAAGTGGACCTGCTCGGTGATGTACGGCGACCGGGCGGCCTCCAGCAGCGCTCGGTGGAACGCCAGGTCCAGGCGGTAGGGGAAGCGCTCGCCCGCCTGGTACGTCCGGCGGGATTCGGCGCACACGGCGTGCAGGCGCGCCACGTCGGCGTCGGTGCGGCGGGAGGCGGCCAGTTCGGCGGCGGCGCACTCCAAGGCGGTGCGGAGTTCGAACAGCGCTTTGACGTCGGCCGGGCCGGCCTCGGGGACGTGGGCACCCCGGTGTGGCACCAGGACCAGGAGGCCTTCGGAGGCCAGGTGGCGGATCGCCTCGCGCAGGGGACCTCGGCTGATGCCCAGGCGGGCGGCCAGTTCCACCTCGTTGACCCGGGTGCCGGCCGGGATCTCGCCGGTCAGCACCAGTTCGCGCAGGGCGTCCACGGCCTGGCCGGCGAGGCTCAGGTGCAGGGGAGGTGTCACGAACGTCTCCTGGCGCAAGGCGCGGCTGCGTTGTTGACTGTCGACAGTTGGCAGTTTACCTGCGGTGGGAGGGGCTCACGATGGCGCACGAACTGGTCGCCGAGGTGTGGCGGGGCGACTTCCTGGAGTCGGTGCACCACGGCTCGGTCGTCGCGCTGGACCCCTCCGGGGCGGTACAGGTCCGGGTGGGGCAGCCGGACCGGGTCACCTACCCGCGTTCGTCCAACAAGCCCGTCCAGGCCCTCGCCATGGTCCGGCACGGGCTCGCGCTCGACGGCGAGCTGCTGGCCCTCGCCTGCGCCAGCCACTCCGGCGAGGACTTCCACGTCGACGGCGTGCTCCGGATCCTCGAAGGCGCGGGGCTCGACGAGAGCGCCCTCCGGTGCACCCCCGACCTGCCCATCGGCGAGGACGCCCTCAGGGCGCACCTGAAGGCCGGGCGGGGCAAGGCGCCCAGGTACATGAACTGCTCCGGCAAGCACGCGGCGATGCTCGCCACCTGCGTCGTCAACGGCTGGCCCACCGACAGCTACCTGGACCCGGCCCACCCGTCGCAGCAGGCCGTCCGGAACACCCTGGAGGAACTGGCCGGCGAACGGGTCGGCGCGGTCGGCGTGGACGGCTGCGGCGCGCCCCTGTTCGGGATCAGCCTGGTCGGGCTCGCCCGTGCGTTCGCCCGCCTGACCACGTCGGACGGCGAGCACGAGCGCCGCGTCGCGCGCGCCATGAGCACCCACCCGGAGTGGGTCGGCGGCACCGGGCGGGACGTCACCCGGCTGATGCGCGCGATCCCCGGCGCGGTGGCCAAGGACGGCGCGGAGGGCGTGTACGCGATCGGGCTGCCCACCGGGGAGGCCGTGGCGTGCAAGATCGCCGACGGGTCCGGTCGGGCCAGGGCGGTGGTGCTGGTGGCCGCGCTGCGCCTGCTGGGCGTCGACGCGCCCGAGGACCTGGCCACCTTCCCGGTGCTCGGGCACGGTCGTCCGGTCGGTGCGATCCGGCCCGTGAGCGCGCTCACGGGTTGAGCCGGCCATTACCCTTCTCGCATGGCCAGTTCCCGAGCCGCCGACATCCCGGAGGACGACCGGCCCGCCGGGCAGGTCGACGACGGGCAGCCGAGGATCGAAGACGAACTCGTGGGTCTCGACCCCGACGACCCGGAGACCAGGGCGTTCGCCGAGCACCTGGACCGGATGCAGCGCCAGCAGCCCGCGTTCACGGTGGAGGGCTACCTCGCGGGCGTGGAGAACTTCGCCGACTCGGTGAACCGCGCGGGCGGGCTGCGCCGGCTCGCCGCGGTGGCCGTGGTGGTGCTGATCCTGCTGGGTGCGGCGATCAGCGTCTGGTTCGGCCTCGGCGAGATCCTGTCCACGTTCTTCGATTAACGTGGAGGTATGGAACCTGTCGTCGGCGCCACCCCGAAGGTGGTCCGCTCCGAGTTGGAGTGGCGGGAGATCCTGACCGCCAAGGAGTACGCGGTGCTGCGCGATGCGGGCACCGAACCGGCCTGGACCGGCGAGTACACCGAGACCAAGACCCAGGGCGTCTACTCCTGCCGCGCCTGCGGTGCCGAGCTGTTCCGCAGCGACACCAAGTTCGACTCGCACTGCGGCTGGCCGTCGTTCTTCTCGCCGCTGGCCGCCGACTCGGTGATCCTGCGGGAGGACCGGGCGCTGGGCATGGTGCGCACCGAAGTGCTCTGCGCCACGTGCCACAGCCACCTCGGGCACGTTTTCGAGGGTGAGGGCTACGCGACCCCCACGGACCAGCGCTACTGCATCAACAGTGTCAGCTTGCGTCTGGTCGAGAACCCCGCCGGTCCAGCAGACTGAGAGCGCTACTCCGAATGACGAGGCAATCCACACCAGGAGGAATCATGCGCGTATTCAAGGGAACCGACGGCGAGGGCTCCGGCGGCGTGGACGGCGCTTCGTCGTCCTGAAGTCGGGCGACGCCCAACCCTAAGGCTTGCTAAAGCACTCTTGCCGGGGTGTGGCCTGACGCACACGATTGCCTCTCGACGCCGGTGGACCTCGGTCCGCCGTGGCCCACAGGGGGTGGACCGTGGAGCGACCGTGGGGCTTGTCAGGCCCGGAATTCCTCGAGCTGTACTGGATCGCGCTGGCCGTGTCGCTGGCCGTCGCGATCGCCGTCCGGGTGTGCCTGCGGGGAGCGCGGCAAGGCGCCCCCGCGGGCGCGCCGGGCCTCTACGACATCGCTTTCCTGACCGGCGGACCACGGCGCGTGGTCGAGACATCGGTGGCCTCCCTCATCGACTCCGGCGCGCTGCGTCCCGCGCGGGACGGCGCGGTGCGGGTGGTCGGCACGCCCGTCTCCGACGACCCGGTGGACCAGGCGGTGCTGACCGACGCGACCAGGTACCGGTACCGGACGCTGGCGCTGCTGTTCACCTCCGTCTCCGAGCAGGACGCGCCGCGCGCGGTGGGCGACCGGCTCGTCGAACAGGGCTACCTGGTGGCACCGCGGACCGCGAAGCGGTGGCTGCGCCGCAGTGTCGTGCCGATGGCCCTGCTCGGCGCCGTCGGTGTGGTGCGCTGGGTGAACGGCCTGGCGATCGGGGCGCCCGTCGGGTGGCTGACGCTGCAACTCGTGCTCACCGGACTGCTGGTCGCCTTGCTGCGCAAGGCGAGGTTGGTGACGCGCACCGCGCTGGGTTCCCGCGTGGTGGCACAGGCTCGCGCAGGCGAGAGCACCGGGGGTTGGAGGATGGCCGGCTCGGCGGGCAACGCCGAGCCGGTCGCCCTCGACGGTTTCGCCGCGCACCCGAACATCCCGCTGCGGGCGGCTGCCCGCCGGCCGGCTCGCAGCCGCGGCCGGTTGACGGCCACCGGCAGCGGCACGACGTTCATGGCCGCCGGGACGGTCGGGTCGTCGTGCGGCAGCGGCGGATCGTCGTCGTGCGGTAGCAGCAGCGGGTCGTCCTGCGGCGGCGGTGGTGGCGGCGGTTGCGGTGGTGGTGGTGGCGGCTAGTCCGCCGAGCGGCCACGGTCCGTGGAACGGCCCCGGTCCGTCGAGTGGCGGGGTGGTCCCGGCTGTCCGGCGGCGGTCGGGGCGGATTCCGGGTCAAGGCCGGGTCGCGGCTCCTAGGCTGGCCGCCATGGCGTTCCTGTGGTGGTACGGCCCGGCGCTCGTCCTCGCGGTCCTGTCTGGCCTGTGGCTCAAACGGGTCACCGGCACGGCGCCCGCCCGGCCGCTCGCGTTCGAGGAGATCGGCTACCTCGGTGGCGGTCCGGTGCGGGCGGCGGAGGTGGCGGTGGCCGCGCTGGTGGCGGAGAACCGGGCCAGGGTGTCCGGGACGACCGTGACGGCGGTGCCCGGTCAGCAGCCGGGGACGCTCACCGACCTCCAGGCGTTCCTGCTGGCCCGGCTGGGCGGGCCGCGGGACTTGGACGACCTGCTGATGACCACGGCCACCGGCGGACCCGCGCGGCGGCTGGGCCACGGCCTGGTCACGGGTGGGCTGCTGGTAGCCCCGAAGCAGCGGCTGTGGCGCGCGGTGCTGTCCGTGCTGCCGGTGTTGGCACTGGCCGTGGTCACGGTGTTTACGGCCCCAGGTGGCTGGGTGATGGCCACGGCGCTGTCCGTGACGGGCCTGTGCGCCGTGCTGCTGCTGTTGGGTCCGCCGCCCGTGCTGACCAGGCACGGGGCGCGGGCGTACGAGGAGGCCACGGCCGGGCTCGCCCCGGTCGACCCCGCCGAGGTGACGGCGCGTTACGGCTTGGTGCGCAGTGCCGCCGCGCCCGCGCCGGACAAGCGGCCGGGACGGGCGGAGACCGCGGTGTTCGACGGCGAGACGGCGGAACCGATCGGGTATGCCGACGCGTCCGAGCAGGCGCTTCCCCGACGCAGGCGGCCGGTGGTGATCGTCGAGCCGCAGCGGTGGCGGCGGCGCAACGGATGGCTCGTCGCGGGCGGCTGGCTCGCGGGCGGGTGGCTGGCCTCGCAGTGGTTGGAGGGGGATGACGGTGGCGACTTCGTGGACACCGACTTCGGCGGGTTCGGCTGAGCTCCAGCCCGAGGAACTGGGCTTCCTGGCGGGCGGGCCCGGCCGGGCCGCCGAGGTGGCGATCGTGACGCTGGTCGAAGCCGGTGCGGTGCGGATCTCCCGCAACGGCGTGGTGAGCCCCGTGCGCACGCAGCACCGGCCGTGGACGCCGTTGGAGGCCTACGTGCTGCGGGCGGCGCCGCGTTCGCTGGGCGACCTGGTGTCGACGGTGGCGGGCAGCACGCAGGCCGAGTCGTTGCGGCAGAGCCTGATCGGGCGTGGCCTGGTGCGGTCGGTCGGGCAGCGCAACGCCGTGCGGTGGGCACGCCGGCTGCTGGTGGTGGCGGTGATCGCCGCGGTGCTGCTGTCCATGGGCGATCTGCTGAGCTTCGGGTACGTCGTGGCGACGGTGGTGTCGGCGATCGTGCTGAGCCTGCTGGTCGGCCGGGCGGGACGGCCGCTGACCGGGTCGGGGCGCGCGGCGGTGCGGCGGCTGGACAGGGTGGCGACGACGTCGAACCGGCCCGCGCTGGTCGCGTACTACGGGCTGCTGGGCAAGGTCGAAGGCCATCTCGTCTGGGAGACCCTCGGTATGGCGCCCACGGCTGCGGCGACGCTGAAGCGGCGGCCACGGCGTAACAACAACGGCGGCAGCGCGTCCTGCGGCGGTGGCGGCTGCGGTAGCTGCTCCAGCCGCAGTTGCGGCAGCGCTTCGGGCTCGGACGGGGGTTCGTCGTGCGGCAGCGGGTCGTCCTGCGGCGGTGGCGGCGGCTGTGGTGGTGGCGGCGGCGGTGGCGACTGACGACCCGACGGTGACGCCGGTGGCACGTGGAAGGGTGGGTGCGTGGTGGACAAGCTGGGTGTCGGCATCGGCTGGCGGCCGGAGATCGATCTGACCGTGGAGCAGCTCGACGTGGACTTCGTCGAGGTGGTGGCGGAGAACCTGCACGTCGGGCACCTGCCGGAATCGGTGCTGCTGCTGCGTGAACGGGGAGTGCCGGTGCTGCCGCACGCCGTGTCGCTGTCGTTGGGCGGTGCGGAGCCCGTGGACGCCGGCCGGGTGGCCCACCTGGGCGGGTTGGCCGAGGCACTGGGAGCGCCGTTCGTCAGCGACCACGTGTGCTTCGTGCGCGCGGGCGGGCTGGACTCCGGGCACCTGATGCCGCTGCCCCGCACCCGGGAGGCGCTGGACGTGCTGGTGGCCAACGTGAAGGCGGCGCAGGCGGACCTGCCGGTACCGCTGGCGCTGGAGAACGTGGCCGCGCTGCTGGAGTGGCCGGACGGCGAGCTGACCGAGGGGCGGTTCCTGGCCGAGTTGGTGGAGCGGACCGACTGCCTGCTGCTGGTGGACGTGGCGAACCTGTACGCGAACGCCCGCAACCTCGGCACCGACGTGGGCCGGTTCCTGGACGAGATCCCGTTGGAGCGCCTGGCCTACGTGCACGTCGCCGGCGGTGTCGAGCACCAGGGCGTCTACCACGACACGCACGCGCACGCCGTGCTGCCGGAGGTGCTGGACGTGCTCAAGCAGCTGCGGGACCGGATCGACCCGCCGGGTGTGCTGCTGGAGCGGGACGACGACTACCCGGCCGACGCCGAGCTGGCCGGTGAACTGGCCGCGATCCGGGCGGTGCTGGCGTGACGCAGCCGCAGCGGGACCGGTTGGCGGCGGCGCAGGCCGAGCTGCTGCACGCGTTGCTGGGCAACGGCGAGCCGCCGGCGGGCTTCGACCCGGAACGGCTGCGGGTGGAGGCGCGGTCGCTGCTGAACAAGCGGCGCGGCATCGTTGCGATGCTGCGCCCGGACGTGGTCGACGGGCTGGGTGACCGGTTCCGCCCGCTGTTCGAGGGCTACGCCCGCGCGCACCCGCGCCGGGCGGGCAGCCGGGCCCGCGAGGACGCCGCCGCGTTCGCCGAGTGGGCGGTGGCGCAAGGGGAACTGGCACCGCCCAAGAAGCGGCGCTGGTGGCGCCGGGCAACCTGATGGCGCCCGCGTTCCGTCCCGGGGGCATGTGGAGACCGAGCGCGGCCCTGGGCGCCCTGCTGCTCGCGACGGCCTGCGGCGCGGACGCCGGGGAGAAGATGTGCACGCTCATGGGCGCACCCGCCGGCATCGAGCTGAGGGTGGAGCCGACCGCGGTGGACACCGGCACGATCGAGGTGTGCTGGGGCGGCCGGTGCGTCAGCCCGGAGTTCACCCTGTGGCCGTCGAGCCGGGCGGCGGACGCCACGTGCACCGGGACCGCCCCGGACGACGTGTGCGGCGCGAGAGCAGTGCCGACCGGCGCGAAGCACGCCAACGTCGACATCGCGGACCTGCCCGCCGAGCCGGTCACGGTGAAGCTGAGCCTGGCCGACCGGACCGGGACGGCGGTGGTCGAGCGGGAGCTGACCGCGACGCCGGAGGTCGTCCACCCGAACGGTCCCGACTGCGATGCGGGCGGCCCGCAGCTGATCCTCTCGGTGGCCCCGGACGGCTCGGTCACCGCGGGGTAGACCGGCCGGCGCAACCTTTCTGTACCAGTGACATACGTTCCGTCACCAACGTGAGACCTGAACGGGCGGTAAACGTCCCTCAATGAGACGCTGATCTCACTCGTTGGGGTGGATAACGTCGAAGTTGTTGGGGGCTTCGTCACTTCCGGTATCCGCCGCCACCGCAAGTCCGGCGTGCCTTCCCGACTGCGCGATCCACAGCGCGCACAAACAGATTCGGGAGGTATCTGTGTCGAGATCCGGAAAGCGTGGCGCATGGGGATTCGCCGCGTTAACCGTCGGGCTCATCGCCTCGGGGACGGGTGCGGCCACCGCCGCACCGCAGGCAACCGACCACCGCACCACCGCCGGCGAGCAGACGTCCGTCACCCTGATCACGGGCGACCGCGTGCTGCTCGACGGCGACCGACTCGGCTCGGTGACGAGGGGACCGGGCCGGGACGAGACCGTCTTCCACCACTTCCAGCGGGACGGACGGCTGCACGTCGTCCCGCACGACGCCGTGCGCCCGCTCGCCGAGGGCAAGCTGGACCTGCGGCTGTTCGACGTGACCGGGCTCGCCGAGGCCGGCTACGACGACGCGCGCCGCGACGACGTGCCGCTCATCGTCACCGGCCGGACCGGCGCGGCCGGCATCCAGGTCACCCGCGACCTGCCCGCCGTCGGCGCCGTCGCGGCACGGGCCGCGAAGTCCGAGGCGGCCACGGCCTTCCGGTCGCTGGTCGCGGACCCGGCCGTGCGGAAGGTCTGGCTGGACGGCCTGCGCCGGACCAGCCTGGACCGCAGCACCGCGCAGATCGGCGCACCCGCCGCCTGGTCGGCCGGCTACACCGGCAAGGGCGTCAAGGTCGCCGTGCTCGACGGCGGCGTGGACGGCGCGCACCCCGACCTCGCCGGCCAGGAGATCGCGGAGCGCAACTTCACCGAGGAGCCCGACGCCACCGACAACGACGGCCACGGCACGCACGTCGCCGCGACCATCGCGAGCAAGCACGCCGAGTACCGGGGCGTCGCGCCGGACGCGCAGATCCTGGACGGCAAGGTCTGCGTGCAGGGCGGCTGCGCCGAGTCCTGGATCCTCGACGGCATGCAGTGGGCCGCCGACCAGGGCGCGGACGTCGTCAACCTCAGCCTGGGCGGCGGTGACCGGGCGGAGATCGACCCGCTGGAGGAGGCCGTCAACCGGCTGTCCGCCGGGACCGGCACCCTGTTCGTGATCGCGGCGGGCAACTCCGGCCGCCCCGGCTCGGTCAGCTCGCCCAGCACCGCCGACGCCGCGCTGAGCGTGGGCGCGGTCGAGCGGGACGACAGCATCGCGCCGTTCTCCAGCCGGGGCCCGCGCGCCGGCGACGGCGGCGTCAAGCCCGACGTGACCGCGCCGGGTGTGGACATCGCCGCCGCCAAGGCGGCGAAGGGCAACATCGGCACCCCGGTGGACGCCACCCACGTGGCGCTGTCCGGCACCTCCATGGCCACCCCGCACGTCGCGGGCGCGGCGGCGCTGCTCGCCCAGCAGCACCCGGACTGGACCGGAGCGCAGCTCAAGGCGACGCTGGTCGCGTCCGCGAAGAACAACCCCGACCTGACCGTGCTCGACCAGGGCACCGGCCGGATCGACCTGGCCAAGGCCATCACCACCGCGGTCACCAGCGACCCGGTGAGCGTCGGCCTGGGCCTCCAGCAGTGGCCGCACGACGACGACGTGCCGGTCACCAAGGAGATCACCTACCGCAACACGGGCAAGGACCCGCTCACCCTCGACCTGACCGTCGACGTCAAGGGCCCGGACGGCAAGCCCGCCCCGGCGGGCGTGTTCACCGTGACGCCGGCCAAGGTCACCGTCCCGGCGGGCGGCACCGCCAAGACCACCGTGACCGGCGACAGCAAGGCCGCCGCGGTCGACGGCGTCTACGTGGGCGCGGTGGTCGCGTCCAACGGCCTGCGCACGCCGGTCAGCCTCAGCCGCGAGGTGGAGAGCTACGACGTCACGTTCAAGTACACCGACGCCAACGGCAACGCGCCAACGCGGTACTCGTCGCTGGTGATCGGGCTGGACAACGACGCGATCGCGTTCCCGGAAGGTCCGGCGAGCGGGGCGAAGGCACGCCTGCCCAAGGGCGACTACTTCGTGTTCAACGACGTGCTGACCGAAGGCGGGACGGCCGCGCTGCTGCCGCAGCCGCTGCTCGAGGTCACCGGCACGACCACGGTCGACGCCGACGCGCGGATCGCCAAGCCGATCAAAATCACCTTCCCGGACCCGGCGGCCGTGGAGCAGATCGGCGACATCAGCCTGACCCGGAATTACCGGGACCGGCGGTTCGGGTTCGGCACCGCGTTCTTCGGCGGCATCAGCGACCGGGTGTCGCTCGCGCAACTCGGCCCCGTGCTGCCCGCCGAGGAGCTGAGCACGATGGTGCACTCGCACGCCACCGGCGCGTCGGTCGGCACGACGCCGGTGAACTACCGGCTGGCGTGGGTCGAGGCCGGCAAGGTGCCCACCGGCTTCGTCCGCGCGCCCGGCAAGGACGAGCTGGCGAAGGTGGACACCAGGATCCGCCCGCGCCCGGCGGGCCGGACCTACCGCTACGGCGGTCTGCCGCTGGCACCCGGCGGCGGCTCCAGCGGCACCCTGCTGACCCCGGTCGGACCGGCGGGCGACGCGATCGACCACGTCATCGCCAAGGGCCTCGAGTGGAGCTGGGTCGTGTTCCAGCTCAACGACCAGGACCGGCCGGAGGCGCTGCTGCGCTCCCCGGACCGCACCTACCGGCCGGGCCGCGAGTACCACGAGCGGTTCGGCAAGCCGGTGTTCGGCCCGACGCTGACCGAGTCGGACTACCCGTACACGGCCAGGCGCGGCGACGAGATCGGCTTCGGCGTGCCGCTGTGGGGCGACGGCGACGGCAACACCGGCAACGCGAACACCGAGTCCGCGCGCACCACGCTCTACCGCGACGGCAAGAAGATCGGCGAGACCACCTACCCGGCGAACGGCCTGTTCGAGGTCCCGGCGGGCAGGGGTGACTTCAAGGTGGACACCGAGGCGGTCCGGGTGCCGGGCTCGTCGGAGTTCAGCACGAGGGTCGCGGGCACCTGGACGTTCCGCTCGGACACCGTGCCCGGCACGGAGTTCAAGCCGCTGCCGCTGACCGTGGTCCGGTTCGAGCCGAAGCTGGACGACGAGGGCACCGCACCGGCGAACAAGGTGCTGCGGGTGCCGCTCGCGGTCCAGCAGCAGAAGAACGGGCCGGACGGCAAGGTCCGCAGGCTCGACGTCGAGGTGTCGTTCGACGACGGCGAGAAGTGGTCGAAGGTCCCGGTGACCGGCCGCACCGCCCTGGTGCGCAACGGTGACGCGGGCGGGTTCGCCTCGCTGCGGGTGAAGGGTTCCGACAGCAAGGGCAACACGTTCGAGCACACCGTGATCCGGGCGTACAAGATCCGGAAGTAACCGGAACGGGGGGCGTCCGCTCCGGCGGGCGCCCCCTCTTCCGCGCCTACGGCAGGTTGGTGACCAACTCGGCGGCCGGGATCCGGGTTCCCGTGTAGAACGGGATCTCCTCGCGCACGTGCAGCCGCGCCTCGGTGCCGCGCAGGTGCCGCATCAGGTCCACGATCCGGTGCAGCTCGTCCGCCTCGAACGCCAGGATCCACTCGTAGTCGCCCAGCGCGAACGACGCGACGGTGTTCGCCCGCACGTCCGGGTAGTCGCGGGCTTCCTTGCCGTGGTCGGCGAGCATCCTGCGCCGGTCCTCGTCGGGCAGCAGGTACCACTCGTAGGACCGCACGAACGGGTACACGCAGACGTACTTGCGCGGGTCCTCGCCGGCCAGGAACGCCGGGATGTGGCTGCGGTTGAACTCGGCCGGCCGGTGCAGCGCCACCTGGCTCCACACCGGGGTGGACGCGCGGCCGAGCGCGGTCCGCCGGAACCCGGTGTAGGCGGCCTGGACCTGCTCGATCTCCTCGGAGTGCCACCAGATCATGAAGTCGGCGTCGGCGCGCAGGCCCGCCACGTCGTACACCCCGCGCACCACGGTGCCCTTGGCCGCCAGGCCGTCCAGGTACTCCTGCGCCTCGGCGGCGGCCGGACCCCGGTCGTCGGGCAGCCGGCCGGGCTCGGCCCGGAAGACCGACCACATGGTGTAGCGGATGGTGTCGTTGAGCTCGTTGAAGTTCAGGCGGGCCATGTCCTCATCCTCTCACCCGGCCGAGCACGTGTGCCGCGACCCGAGCCGCCGCCGCGTCCCCGGTGGCGATGCAGGCGGGGATGCCGACCCCGTGCAGCGTCGCGCCCGCGACCGCCAGCCCCGGCACGTCCGCCACGGCGTCCTCGATGCCCCGCACCACGTCCAAGTGCCCGACGCCGTACTGCGGCAGCCCGCCGCCCCACCGCCGGACCACGGCGTCGACCGGCGGCGCGGTCACGCCGGTCAGCTCGGCGAGGTCGGCCCGGACCGCCGCCACCAGCTCCTCGTCGTCGCGCTGCAACGCCGCGGTCTCCCCGTGCCGCCCGACGCTCCCCCGGACCAGCACCGGCTCACCGCCCAGGTGGGCCCACTTGCGGCTGGAGAAGGTGAACGCCTTGGCGGTGAACGGCGTGCCGTCGGCGAACCGCTCGCCCTCGGCCAGCAGCACGCCGGACCGCTCGGGCAGCACCGTCCCCGGCGGGAACGCCAACGCCACCACGGCCATCGACGCGACCTCGACCTTCGCGTACTCCTTCGAGGCGGCCGGCGCCACGTCGACCAGCAGCTTGCGCGCCGCCGGCGCGGGCACCGCCACCACCACCCCGTCCACGTCCAGGTACCGCGGAGCGGTGGCCGACCCGATCTCCAGCCGCCAGTCGTGCTCGCGGCGGACCAGCCCGCGCACCGGCAGCCCCAGCCGGACCTCCGGCGCGGCCACCTCCACCAGCCGGGCGACCAGCGAGGACAACCCGCCCGTCAACGTCCCGAACACCGGTGGCCTGCGCCCTCGCGGCTGAGGCGGCGCGGGCATCGTGGTGGCCGCCGCGGCCAGCAACGACCCGACGCCCGAGTCCAGCGCGGTGGCCAGCTGCGGCATCGTCGCCCGCAGCCCCAGCGCATCCGCGTGACCCGCGTAGACCCCGCCCAGCAGCGGGCCGACCAGCCGATCCCCGACCTCGGGCCCGAACCGCTCCCGCAACAACGCGCCGACCGCGACGTCGGCACCGCCGAGCTCGATCGGCGGCAGCGCGGGCTCCGCCGCGACCCGCCGCAGCCCGTCGGCGCTCAGCACCTGTCGAACGGCCTCCACCGACGCGGGCACGCCCAGCAGGGTGTGCGCCGGGATCGGCCGCACCTCGCCGCCGGCCCGGATGCTCGCCGCCGCCGACGTCGGGTGCACCAGGTCCTCGGCCAGCCCCAGCTCGGCGACCAGCTCGGCCGCCTCCGGCCGCCGGTGCAGGAAGGCCTCGGCGCCCACGTCGTAGGCCCGGCCGCCGACCTCGGCGGTCCGCAGCTTGCCCCCGAGCCGGTCGGACTGCTCCAGCACCGTGATGCGGGCCGACGACCCGAGCAGGCAGCGCAACCGGTGCGCGGCGACCAGGCCGGAGATCCCGCCGCCGACCACCGCCACGTGGAGCGTTCTCATCCGGCCCGGTGCACCCACTCGACGGCCTTGGTGATCATGTCCGGATCGGTGTCCGGCAGCACACCGTGCCCCAGGTTGAAGATGTGCCCGGCCGCCGCCTTGCCCTCGGCCACGATCCGGTCGACCTCCCGCCGCAACGCCGTCTCCCCGGCGAACAGCAGCGCGGGATCCAGGTTCCCCTGCACCACCGGCGCGGGCAGCTCCGGCGCGGCCTCCCGCAACCGCCGCACCGCCACGTCCAACGGCGTCCGCCAGTCGACGCCGACCACGTCGGCGCCCGCCTCGCGCATGGCGGGCAGCAACTCGCCGGTACCCACGCCGAAGTGGATCCGCGGCACCGACGTGATCGTCTCCAGGACCCGCGTCGAGTGCGGCAGCACGAACTCGCGGTAGTCCCGCTCCGACAGCGCCCCGGCCCACGAGTCGAACAGCTGCACGGCCTTGACCCCGGCCGCCACCTGGACCCGCAGGAACTCGGCGGTGATGTCGGCGATCCTGGCGAGCAACGCGTGCCACAGCTCGGGATCGGCGTGCATCAGCGCCTTGGTGCGCTCGTGGTGCTTGCTGGGCCCGCCTTCGACCAGGTACGAGGCCAGCGTGAACGGCGCACCGGCGAAGCCGATCAGCGGCACGTCGCCCAGCGCGGCGTTCAGCAACCCGATGGCGTCCGCCACCGGCTGGACCTGGTGCGCTTCCAGCACCGGCAACGCGTCGACGTCGGCGCGGCCGGCGATCGGCTTCGCGACCACCGGCCCGGTGCCCGGCACGATGTCCAGGTCCACACCGGCCGCCTTCAGCGGCACCACGATGTCGGAGAACAGGATCGCGCCGTCCACGTCGTGCCGGCGCACGGGCTGGAGCGTGATCTCGCAGACCATCTCCGGGTCCATGCACGCGTCCAGCATCGCCGTGCCTTCGCGCAGCTTGCGGTACTCGGGCAGCGAACGCCCCGCCTGGCGCATGAACCAGACCGGGGTGCGCGAGGGGACGCCGCCGCGCGCGGCGACCAGCAGTGGTGCGGTGGTGTTGTCGCTCATCTCGTCGCCATGGTCCCACGACTCGCCAACCGCACGCTGTCCGGTCCCGGCGCGCCGCGCTCACTCAACGGGGTTTAGGGGCATACAGTCCGTGTGTGACCGGACTGGCGGCGGAGCCCGAACTGTTCCGGCGGGCGGTGGCGACGCTCAGGTCGGTGAGGATCCGACCGGAGCTGGAGCTGACCGAGGTGCGCCCGCCTCAACGACTGGCACCCTGGGCCTTCGCGCTGACCGCGGAAGCGACCGGTCCCGGCGACGAGCTGTCCACCGGCCGCCTGGTCCTCCTGCACGACCCCGACGGCGTGGAAGCGTGGTCCGGGGTCTTCCGCCTGGTCGCCTACGTGCGCGTGGAGCTGGACCCCGAACTGGCCGCCGACCCGCTGCTGCCCGAAGTGGGCTGGTCGTGGCTGGTGGAGGCGCTGGAAGTGGCCGAGGCCGACTTCCTCGCGCTGGGCGGCACGGTCACCCAGACCTCCTCGGCCCGGTTCGGCGACATAGCCGGCCCGGCCCGCACCGACGACCTGGAGCTGCGCGCCTCGTGGACGGCGAGGGACGCCGAACTCGCCGCCCACGGCACCGCGTTCTACGACGTGATGGCCACCGCGGTGGGCCTGCCCCCGGTCGGCGTCAGCACGCTGCGCTAGTCGTCGTTGGCCCGCAGCACCCGCAGCGCGTTGGCGCCCGCGAGCTTGGCGCAGTCGTCCTCGCTCCAGCCGCGTTCCAGCAGCGCGCCGATCAGCGCGGGGTACGTGGAGACGTCCTCCAGCCCCTCGGGCTGCTCCCGGACCCCGTCGTAGTCGCCACCGAGCCCGATGTGGTCGATCCCGGCGACCTCCCGTGCGTGCTCCAGGTGGGTCACGACGTCGTCCAGCGTCACCCGGGGCGTCTCCGTCTCCCGGCCGGCCAGGAACTCCTCCCGCGCCTCCAGGTCGTTGTGCCGCTTGCCCGCCGCGTCCATCTCGTCCTTCAGGCGCGCGTCCCACTCGGCGTAGGCCTGGGACACGAAGGCGGGCACGAACGTCACCATGCACACGCCGCCGTTGGCCGCCAGCCTGGCCAGCACCGCGTCCGGCACGTTGCGGGGGTGGTCGGCCACCGCCCGGCACGAGGAGTGGGTGAACAGGACCGGCCGCTCGGACACGTCCAGCGCCGCGTTCATCGTCGACTCGGCGACGTGCGAGAGGTCCACGATCATGCCGATCCGGTTCATCTCGCGCACCACCTCGACCCCGAACGCGGTCAGCCCGCCGTGTTCGGCCACGTCCGTCGCCGAATCCGCCCAGGGCGTGTTCTCGTTGTGGGTGAGGGTCATGTACCGGACCCCGGCCCGCCGCAACGCCCGCAGCACGCCCAGCGACGAGTTGATGCTGTGCCCGCCCTCGGCCCCCAGCAGCGACGCCAGCCGCCCGGACTCGAATACCGCGACCGCCTCGTCCGCCGTCTCCGCGAACCCGAGCAGGTCCGGGTAGGCCGCGCACAGCTCCCGGACCAACTCCACCTGCTCCAGCACGGCGGTCACGGCTGCATCACCCGCCAGCCGGCACGGAACCCACACGGACCAGAACTGCATCCCCAAGCGGCCCTGCCGAGACCGCAAAAAGTCGGTCTGGAGACCGGGCTGCAACACCCGCAGGTCCACCTGTCGGACACCTGAAGACCCGCCGGCGCCCGTTGACTTTTCACCGATTTGCCCCTCGGCGAGGAGTTCGCGCACGGCCCACGGGAGGTCGTTGTGACCGTCCACGAGAGGCACCCGGGCCAGCAGTTCCTCGGCCCGGCCTCGGACTGTGGTGCTCGCCACCGGCAACTCCTATGTGTCGTCGTGAGAGGGGCTCGTGTTACCTGCCCTATCGAGTTGTCAGCCGATCGTGTGACAACGGGGGCCAACAGTGACAACTCATTCGGGATAGATACCCGATTGATCGTCCCGTAGACCCGCTTGGGCGGCTACGCTGCCCCAGACGACACCACTTTCGGTCGATCAGTGGCGCGGCTGATTGGACGAAAGTCCCGGTGCCGGTCGGGGGGCACGACCGACTCCAGGGAGGTAGTGACGTGGCTGCCGTCGGCTTAGGTCAGGCCGTTCGTACCACGCCAGCCGGCTCGTTGCCGGCGAACATGGTCCCGCACCCGCGGGAGGAGCTTTTTTCAGTGCTGGTGGTCGACGACCACCCACTGCTGAGGGAGGCGATATCGGCTCGGCTCACCCAGATGGGAGCCGGGACAGTGCATGAGGCGGCTTCGGTTGCGGAGGCTCGGGCGCGGGCACTCGCAACAGGACCGTGCGACCTCGCGATCCTCGATCTGGGTCTGCCGGATGGCACCGGCATCGACCTGGTCACGGAACTCCGTGCCCAGGGCTGGCCCCGCATCGTGGTCCTCGCGTCCTCCGACGACCCCTACGCGGTCAGGTCGGCCTTCCAGGCGGGCGCCCAGGCGTACCTCCTGAAGTCCGCCTCGCCGATGGTGGTCACCGACGGGGTGCGCCGGGTCCTCGACGGCGGCGTCTACGCAGATCCGAGCGTCGCGCCCGTGCTCGCCGCGGGCACCCGCGTGCCGGGCACCGACAACACGCCGCGGGAGCTCTCCGCGCGTGAGGTCGAGGTCCTCCAGCTGGTCGCCGATGGCCAGAGCAACAAGGAAATCGGCGAAGCGCTCAGCCTTTCCGCGCTCACGGTGAAGTCTCACCTGTCGCGGATCGGGCGCAAGCTGGGCACCGGGGATCGGGCTCAGATGGTCGCGCTGGCCATGCGTGCCGGCGTGATCCGCTGACCGGGTCGCCACACTGAACGGGCCGAACACACCCGCGAGTGGTGCGTTCGTCGTAGGGTCTTCCGCCGTGGACGTACCCTCCGACGAGCCGACCGAACCAACCGGAGCTGATCCGGTCCCGCTGACGGAACCCGCTGATGGGGTTCCGCCGGTCGTGGCCGACGCTCAGGCGCTCCGGCGTGCCGCTGACGCGCTCGCCGGAGCGACCGGTCCGGTTGCGGTGGACACCGAGCGAGCCTCGGGATACCGCTACTCGCAACGCGCTTACCTGGTGCAACTGCGCCGGGCGGGCGCCGGGACCGTGCTGGTCGACCCGATCGCCCTGGGCGGTCGGCTCGATCCGCTGGTCGCGGCGCTGGACGGGACCGAGTGGGTGTTGCACGCGGCGTCTCAGGACCTGCCGTGCCTCGCCGAACTCGACCTGCGTCCGAGCGTGCTGTTCGACACCGAGCTGGCGGGCAGGCTGGCCGGTTTCGAACGGGTGGCGCTGGGCACGCTCGTGGAGCGGCTGCTCGGTTATCGGCTGGAGAAGGGGCACGGCGCGGCCGACTGGTCGCGCCGGCCTCTTCCCGCCGACTGGCTGAACTACGCCGCGCTGGACGTGGAGCTGCTGGTCGAGCTGCGCGACGTGCTCGAACAGGAGCTCAAGCGCCAGGGCAAGCTCGAGTGGGCGCTGGAGGAGTTCGAGGCGGCCCGGACCGCACCGCTGCCCAGACCCCGCTCCGAACCGTGGCGGCGGACCTCGGGCATCCACCGCATCCGCAGTCCCCGCCAGCTGGCCGCCGTGCGCTCGCTGTGGGAGACCCGCGACGCGCTGGCCCGCGAACGCGACATCGCGCCCGGCCGCGTCCTCCCGGACAGCGCGCTGGTCGAAGCCGCCGTGCGCAACCCCGCCGACGAACCGAGCCTGCTGGCGCTGCCGGTCTTCCGGGGCCGGGCCCAACGCCGCCTGGTCTCCACCTGGCTGGGCGCGCTCCAACGAGCCGCCGCCCTCCCCCGCAACGAACTCCCCGAGGCCTCGCAGCAGCACGACGGGCCGCCCCCGGCGAACCGCTGGGCGGACAAGGACCCGGCCGCGGCCGCCCGCCTGGCCGCCGCACGGGTGGCCCTGACGGCCGTGGCCGAGGCGAACACCCTGCCGGTGGAGAACCTCCTCCTCCCGGACCTGGTGCGCCGCACCTGCTGGCAGCCGCCGGCCGACACGTCACCCGAAGGCGTGGCCGCCGTGCTGCGCGAGGGCGGCGCCCGGAACTGGCAGGTCGAGCTGACCGCCGAACCCCTCTCCACCGCCCTCTCGGCGACCCCACCGAGCTAGCGGGCTGTGTGCCGTCCGCGGTCGACCAGGCCGCGGGCGGACCACCGCCACACCGACGACAGGTCGTCTCAACGGTCCTGGTCCGGGACGCTCGGGTCCGCACAGTCCTGGTCGGGCCCGTTCCCGTGCCGACCATTTCGAGCCGACCGTCCTGGTTCCGGCCGTCCCGGACCCAGGCGTCCCGGTTCCGGCCGTCCTGGTCCCAGGCGACCTGTGACACACCCGACAGGGCGACCACGGTGGTTACCGGTGAGTAACCTGGTCTAGAGTTGTGTTACCGATCGGTAGGAGTCGCGTCGCCGACCGGTGTGATCGAACGTCACCACAAGTGAAGGAGACGCCGTGGCCGCACCAGTAGCGCCGGCACGCGTTCGGAACGTGGTCTTCGTGGACGGCGTGCGCACGCCGTTCGGCAAGGCCGGCCCCAAGGGGATCTTCGCGGAGACCCGTGCCGACGACCTGGTGGTCAAGGTGATCCGCGAACTGCTGCGGCGTCACCCCGAGCTGCCGCCGGAGCGGGTGGACGAGGTCGCCATCGCGGCCACCACCCAGATCGGCGACCAGGGCCTGACCATCGGCCGCACCGCCGCGCTGCTGGCGGGCCTGCCGAAGTCGGTGCCCGGCTACGCCGTCGACCGCATGTGCGCGGGCGCGATGACCGCCGTGACGACCGCCGCGAGCGGCATCGCGTTCGGCGCGTACGACGTGGTGATCGCGGGCGGCGTCGAGCACATGGGCCGGCACCCGATGGGCGAGGGCGTCGACCCCAACCCGCGCTTCCTGTCCGACCGGATCGTGGACTCGTCCGCCCTGGTCATGGGTTCGACGGCGGAGAACCTGCACGACCGGTTCCCGGCCATCACCAAGCAGCGCGCGGACGCCTTCGCCGCGGCTTCCCAGGCCAAGTACGCGGACGCGGTGGAGAACGGCAGGATCGGCCCCGAGTTCGTGCCGGTCGCGACCCGGTCCGCGGAGCACGGCTGGGGCCTGGCCACCGCCGACGAGCCGCCGCGCCCGGGCACCACGGTGGAGGACCTGGCGAAGCTCAAGACGCCGTTCCGCCCGCACGGCCGGGTCACCGCGGGCAACGCGGCTGGCCTCAACGACGGCGCAACCGGCTGCATCCTGGCCGACGAGGAGACCGCGGACGAGCTGGGCCTGCCGGTCGGCATGAGGCTGGTCGGCTACTCGTTCATGGGCGTCGAGCCCGAGGTCATGGGCGTCGGCCCGGTGCCCGCGACGGAGAAGGCCCTCAAGCGCGCCGGCCTGACCATCGCCGACATCGGCCTGTTCGAGATCAACGAGGCGTTCGCCGTGCAGGTGCTCGCCTTCCTGGACCACTTCGGCATCGCCGACGACGACCCCCGGGTCAACCAGTGGGGCGGTGCGATCGCCACCGGCCACCCGCTCGCCTCGTCCGGCGTGCGCCTGATGACCCAGCTCTCCCGGCAGTTCGCCGAGCGCCCGGACGTGCGCTACGGCATCACCACCATGTGCATCGGCATCGGCATGGGCGGCACGGTCATCTGGGAGAACCCCCACTGGAACGGAGACGCCAAGTGACCACGTTGACCGCAGACGAGGCCAAGGCCCTCTTCCCCGACGAGGTCGTCACCGCCGCGCGCACCCGGCTGGTCCGGGTACCGGGCCTGACCGGCCCGGTCGCCCTGATCACGCTGGACAACGGCCACGACCACACCCGCCCGTCCACGTTCGGCCCGCAGTCGCTGGTGAGCCTGGGCGCGGCGTTCGACGAGGCGGTGGCGGCGTCCCCGGTGGCGATCGCGGTCACCGGCAAGCCGTTCGTCTTCGCGGTGGGCGCGGACCTGACCGCCGTGGAGGGCGCGGCGTCGCGCGAGCAGGCCCTGACCATCGGGCGGCTCGGCCACGACGTGTTCCGCAGGTTCACCGAGTCCTCCGTGCCGACCTTCGCCTTCGTCAACGGCGCGGTGATGGGCGGCGGCCTGGAGCTGGCGCTGTCCTGCCACTACCGGACGCTGGCGTCGAACGCGGCGGCCATCGCGCTGCCCGAGGTGTTCCTCGGCCTGTTCCCCGCCTGGGGCGGCACGCAGCTGCTGCCGAACCTGATCGGCGCGAACGACGCGGTCACCGTGATCTTCGAGAACGCGCTGAACCAGAACCGGATGCTCAAGCCGAAGCAGGCGCTCGACCTGGGCATCGCGGACGTGCTGTTCGACTCGGCCGACTACCTGGAGCAGTCGCTGCTGTGGCTGGCCTCCGTGGTGCGCGGTGAGATCGTGCCGCCCCGCGAGGAGATCGACCGCGGCGAGGCGTGGGACGCCGCTGTGGCCCGTGCCCGCGCGATCGTGGACGGCAAGACCAAGGGCGCGGCGCCGGGTGCGTTGAAGGCGCTGGAGATGCTCGAGCTGGCGCGCGCCAACGACCTGGACGCGGGCTACGCGGCCGAGACCGAGGCACTGGCCGACGTCGTGATGAGCGACGAGCTGCGGGCCGGGCTGTACTCGTTCAACCTGGTGCAGAAGCGGGCCAAGCGGCCGGCGGGCGCGCCGGACAAGTCGCTGGCGCGCAAGGTGACCAAGGTCGGCATCGTCGGCGCGGGCCTGATGGCGTCGCAGATGGCGCTGCTGTTCGCGCGGCGGCTGGAGGTGCCGGTGGTGCTCACCGACATCGACCAGGCACGCGTGGACAAGGGCGTCGGCTACGTGCACGGCGAGGTCGACAAGCTGCTCGGCAAGGGCCGCGTGTCGCCGGACCAGGCGAACCGCCTCAAGGCCCTGGTGACCGGCTCGCTGGACAAGGCGGCCTTCTCCGACGCGGACTTCGTGATCGAGGCCGTGTTCGAGGACCTAGGCGTGAAGCAGCAGGTGTTCGCCGAGGTCGAGCAGTTCGTCTCGGCCGAGGCTGTGCTGGCCACCAACACCTCGTCGCTGTCCATCACGGACATGGCGGCGGGCCTCAAGCACCCCGAGCGGGTCGTCGGCTTCCACTTCTTCAACCCGGTCGCGGTCATGCCGCTGCTGGAGATCGTGCGGGCCGACCGGACCGACGACGCGACCCTCGCCACCGCGTTCGCGGTGGGCAAGCAGCTGAAGAAGTCGTCCGTGCTGGTGAAGGACGCGCCGGCGTTCGTGGTGAACCGGCTGCTGACCCGGTTCATGGGCGAGGTCGTGAAGTCCGTCGACGAGGGCACGCCGTTCGAGGTGGCCGACAAGGCGACCGAGTCGCTCGGCCTGCCCATGTCGCCGCTGGTGCTCCTCCAACTGGTCGGCGCCCCCGTGGCGCTGCACGTGGCCGAGACGATGCACGGCGCGTTCCCGGACCGCTTCGCCGTGTCGGAGAACATGAAGGCGTTCGTGGCGGCGGGCAAGAACGCGGTGTGGCAGTGGGACTCGGCGGGCAGGCAGACGGTGGACCCCGAGGTGCAGGCGCTGTGGCAGTTCGGCGACCAGCCGCTGACCGGTGAAGAGGTCAAGGCGCGGGCGCTGGAGGCGCTGGCCGAGGAGATCCGCCTGATGCTGGACGAGGGCGTGGTCGCCGAGGCGCAGGACATCGACCTGTGCATGATCCTGGGCGCGGGCTGGCCGTTCTGGCTGGGCGGCATCACCCCGTACCTCGACCGGTCGGGTGTCGCCGAAAAGGTGACCGGCAAGCGCTTCCTGTCTCCGGGCGTGGCTTCCGTACCCGCCTGACCAGGCAGTTCACCGGTGCGCCCGGCTTCCCTCCGAGGGAGCCGGGCGCACTGCGTCACAGGGCAGTTGCTACTGCCGTGTGCTCCTGCGCGCGCAGGCGGGTGAGCAATGCTCATACCGGTGTGCCTTGGACGATCTTGTGTGGATGACTCCGCACCGCCGCCGAGCACGTGCCCGCCGCCCCCTGCCCGATCCCGTGCGAGTGGAGGAACTGGTCGAGTTCCTGCGCACCAACCGCTGCTGGCGCGACGAGGTGGCGAAACGCCTGGTGTCCAGGCTCGACCAGCGCCTGGTCCGTTCCGCCAAGGCCTGCGGCTGCCGCCCCCTGGCGCACGTGGCCGAAGAACTCGACAGCCAGGCGTGCGTCGACCTCGGGCCCGGCGCGCCCTACCAACTGGCCAAAGCCGTCTACGGCCAGGTCGCCCTGCGCGGCGCGGCCCGCCTGCGCCACACCGCCCGCAGCCTGCGCGTGCTCGGCGTCTACCTCTGCGGCAACGACCTGGCCCAGTGCCCCTGCACCGCCGCCCTCGCCCGCGACCCGCAACAGACCCGCGTCGACCGCGTGGTGACGGGTGCGCTGGACGGCGCGGGGTTCTAGCGGTCCCGACGCCGCTCCGGCGGTTCAACGGCGCAGCCGACGTGCTACCGGCGTGCTGCACGTTTCGATAGTCACCGAACGGGGCACAATTGACTACCATGAGTGAGATTCGGATCGGTACCTCGGGTTGGCGGTACCCGCAGTGGCGCGGCGACTTCTACCCGCGCGGCCTCCAGCAGCGGCTTGAGCTGGAGTTCCTGTCACGCATGATGGACACCGTCGAGCTGAACGGCCCGTTCTACGGCCTGCGCAAGCCGGCCGACTACCAGTCGTGGTACGCCCGAACGCCGGACGACTTCGTGTTCGCGGTCAAGGCGCACAAGGAGATCACCCACTTCCGCCGATTACGCGACGCCGAGGACGCCATCGACGAGTTCTTCGACTCCGGCGTGCTCGACCTGCGTGAGAAGCTCGGCCCGATCCTGTGGCAGCTGCCGCCGACCCTGCCCTACCGGGCGGACCGGTTCGCGGCGTTCCTCGAACACCTGCCCGGCCCGCCCGTCCGCCACGCCCTGGAGATCCGCCACCGCAGCTACCTGGTGCCCGAGGTGACCGACCTGCTCACCCGGCACGGGGTCGCGCTGGTGGCGGCCGAGTCGGCGGGCCGCTTCCCCGAACCGGAGGAGCTGACCGCCGACTTCGCGTACGTGCGGCTGCACGGCGACAAGGAGCTCTACGTGAGCGAGTACTCCGACGAAGCCCTGGACCGCTGGGCGGAGAAGATCCGCACCTGGTCACGCGACCGCGACATCTACGTCTACTTCGACAACACGATGCACGGGGCCGCCCCGCACGACGCCAGGGCCCTCGCCACCCGCCTGCCCTGAGGCGCCGCACGCTTCGGAGCAGGCTGCCGCCCTCGGAGCCCGCCCCAGAGCCACCACGGCGGTCCTGGAGCCGTGAAACCGGGCCCTAGAGCCGTGGCACGCGGTCCAGCGCGATGCCGAAGTGCTCCGCGTGCGCCCGGATGATCCCGGCGTCGTCCAGCTGCTCCTCCCGCTTCACGCCGCCCTCGGTGACGATCAGCTTGTTCCCCGCCACCGTCACCCGACCGCCGGGCGTGGCCAGCGAGCACGTCGCCGCACGCCGGAAGTTCGACTCCGGCCAGGTCTGCTGGTACCAGCAGGTCGCCCGGAACTCCTCCAGCCCGCGCGGCCGCGGCTCCAGCCGGTACTGCACCACCCCGTCGTGCAGCACGTCGACGTCCCCGTCCGCGGTGTCGACCAGCCGGAACACCCCGGCGGAATCGTGCTGGTCGTCCCGGCGGGTCAGGTCGAGCGGCTTCAGCGTGAACCGCCCGAAACCCACGTCCACCAGCAGGTCGCCCACGCGCAGCGCCATGTGGTCGAACGGCGGGCCGAACGCGCCGTCGCCGAACACCTTGGCGGACAGCATCCGGACCTCGTACCCGAGGCCGGTGAGCAGCGCGGCGAACGCCCCGTTGAGCTCGTAGCAGAACCCGCCGCGCCGGCGGCGGACGATCTTGTCGACCAGCCAGTCCTCGGTGAGCGTGATGGTCTCGCCGAGGTGGATGCTCAGGTTCTCGAACGGCACCGTGCGCAGGTGCCGTTCGTGCAGCTCGGCGAGCGTGCTGTCACGGTTCGCGCCGATCCGGTCGAGGTAGGCGTCGACGGTCTGGGAGTTCATGGGCACCAACTTGCACCTTCGACCGCGCTGGAGGTCAATGGACATGTGATCCACGTCGGCACTTCGGGCTGGGTGTACCCGCCGTGGCGCGGTGTGTTCTACCCGAAGGGCCTGCCGCAGAAACGGGAGCTGGAGTACCTGTCGCGGCAGGTGGGGTCGGTGGAGATCAACGGCACGTTCTACGCCCTGCAACGGCCGTCGAGCTTCCAGGCCTGGTCCGCGCAGACGCCGGACGACTTCGTCTTCGCCGTCAAGGGCAGCCGCTTCATCACCCACATGAAACGTCTGCGCGACCCGCAGGACGCCCTGGGCAAGTTCTTCGACTCCGGCATGCTCGGCCTCGGCCGGAAGCTCGGGCCGTTCCTGTGGCAGCTGCCGCCGACCCTGCGCTACGACCCCGACCTCCTGGCGTTGTTCTTCGACGCGCTGCCCCGAGCCCACGAGGGCCGGCCGCTGCGGCACGCCCTGGAGGTCCGCCACGAGTCGTTCCGCGACCCGGGCTTCCTGCCCCTCCTCCGCGCACACGACATCGCCCTCGTCATCGCCGACACCGCGCAGACGTTCATCGAACTCGAAGCCGTCACCACCGACTTCGTCTACATCCGGCTGCACGGCGACGAGGAGCTCTACGTCAGCGGCTACACCGACCAGGCCCTGGACCGCTGGGCGGCGAAGATCCGGGACTGGGCGCGGGACCACGACGTCTACGCGTACTTCGACAACGACGCCAAGGTCATGGCCCCGAAAGACGCCATGGCCCTCAGCGCCCGCCTGCGCGATGCGTAACGCATTACCCGACCGAGCCGCCCGCCTGACCCTGGCGATGCTCCGGGACGGCCCCGACTGCACGTGGTGCCGCCGGACCTTCACCACCCGCGTCACCCCGACCACCGACCACCTGGTCCCCAAGGTCAAGGGCGGTCCGTCGTGGCTGGAGAACGAGGTGGCGGCCTGCCGGCGCTGCAACCGGGAGCGGGGCCACCGGAGTCCGGCCGACTGGCTGACCGAGTGCGAACGCCGGGGCTGGACCCCGGACCGCGACCGGGTGACGAAGATCCTGACCGACCTCCAGGACACCATCACCGCCCGGGGCGGCCAACGCCGGGCTCGCCCCTACTTGGAGGCGCAGCTGAGACGCCTGCGCCGCTGATCCGAGTAGCCGACACCCACACGATCAGGTGAAACACCGCACCTCGTCCCCCGGACCCCACCCACCCCACGGACGCTGAACCGGTGGAGGTGCCCCGAATGCCGACCCGAGGCCTGCTCACCGCCCTGACGATCACCGCCGCGGCTGTGCTGTCCAGCGGCACGGCGACGGCGCAACAACCGACCCCCACCTGCGACCGCGGCGAATTCTGCGCCTGGCCCGCCACCGACTACACGGGCACACCGCAACGGCTCGACCTGGAGACCGCCAACCCGGGCGAGTGCATCCCCCTGAAATCCGGCCTGGTGGCCCGTTCCTTCGTCAACAACCTGACCAGGGACACCACGGTCTTCCAAAGCGCCACCTGCTCGACCGAAGCGGAGTTCACGACCTACCCGGGCAAGGGCACCTACGTCCCCGACGCCCCCTTCGTAGTCCGCGCGATCCAGGTCTGGGGCCCCTAGTCCGGCTTACGCGTCGAATCGTCACGTTCCCGCTCGTGACGTCCTGCCAGTACTCGCGATGGGAAAAGATCACTCGAATATTTGGCCCGATCAGGTGAACCGATTCGTTAACGATGATCCGATCGTCACCGATATCGGATCATGCAGTAACAAGATCACCCGATCGGCACCCTGATGGGCCCGGTAGTTCGAGGAGTTCGGTGAAGGCCAGCGAAACCACCCTCCGCAGCCTGTTGCAAGGCGAACGCCAGTACGTCGTACCGCTCTACCAACGCCCGTACAGCTGGGAGCGCAAAGATCTCGAACAACTGTGGCAGGACCTCGTCACGGTGGCGGACAACGGGGGCAGCGCCTCGCACTTCCTCGGGTCGGTGGTGCTGGCGCCGAGCCCCGGCAACACCCCGGCCGGTGTCCAGGTGTGGCTGGTGGTGGACGGCCAGCAGCGGCTGACCACCCTGTCGATCCTGTTGTGCGCGATCCGCGACCACGTGCGGGCCGCCGACGCCCGGCTGGCGCAGAAGATCGACGACCTGTACCTGTTCATCCGCTTCGCCGACGGCCAGGAGCGGTACACCCTGCTGCCGACGCAAGCCGACCGGCCGTCCTGGATCAAGCTGTTGGAACAGGCACCCGACGCCGGCGGCGCGGACCGCATCGGCGAGGCGTACCGCTTCTTCCGCAGGGTCCTGGCGGCGGTCGACGACCCGGAGGACCCCCACGACATCACCCGCGTCGAACAGGCCATCACCGGACAGCTCAGCATCGTCGAGATCGCCGCGCACCCGGACGACAACGTGCACCGGATCTTCGAGTCGCTGAACCACACGGGCCAGCCGCTCACCCAGGCCGACCTGCTGCGCAACTACCTGTTCATGCGCCTGCCCACCCGTGCCGACCACGTCTACGCCACCCAGTGGCTGCCCTTGCAGGAAGGGCTGACCAACAAGCAACTCGAAGAACTGGTGTGGCTGGACCTGGTGCTCAGCGGCGACGACCGGGCCACCCAGGACGCGATCTACCAGTCCCAGCAGCAGCGGCTGAGCGCGTTGTCCGGTGAAGAAGACATCGCGGCGTGGATCACCGAACTGCACCACAAGGCGACGTTGTTCCGCAGGGTCCTCGTCCCGGACACCGAACCCGACCCGGTTCTCCGACGCGCGTTGGCCCGGCTCAAGCGCTGGGCGGCACAGGTCGTGCACCCCATCGCCCTGCTGGTCCTGATCGCTCACCACGCGGGTCGTCTCGACGCGCACCAGGCGGCCCGCGCACTCCGCGTCGTGGAGAGCTTCCTGGTGCGGCGGATGATCGTCGGCATCGGCACGACCGGCACCAACCGGATCCTGATGACCCTGGTCAAGGAACTGGGCGACGCCGTGCCGGGTGCCGAGGAGATCACCCGCGTGCTGTCCGGCCAGCGCAAGAAGTTCCCGACCGACCAGCACGTGCGCGAGGCCGTGCTGGTGAACAACTTCTACTGGACCGGCCGCGGCCCTCAACGCACGTTCGTGCTGCGCTGCCTGGAAGAGGACTACCGCCACGGCGAGCCGGTGGACTTCGCCGGCTCGAAGTTGACCATCGAGCACGTGCTCCCCCAGTCCCTGACACCGCGGTGGCGGGACATGCTGGCCGAGGAGCGGACCGGTGACGACACACCGGAGGAGCTGCACGCCAAGCTCGTGCACACACTCGGCAACCTCAGCCTCACCGCCTACAACTCGAAGCTCGCCAACGACGGTTTCGAGGCCAAGAAGCAGATCCTGGCCGACAGCGGTCTGGCGATGAACCGCGAGATCGCCGAGTCCGACCGGTGGGGTGCCGAACAGATCCGGGAACGCGGCCGCGCTCTTGCCGAGCGGGCGTTGCGGATCTGGCCGGGCCCGGCGGACACCGCGGACCCCACACCGGTGGAGCCGCGGTGGTGGCGGATGAACCAGGTGCTCGCCTGCATCCCGGCGGGGCGGTGGACGAGCTACTCCGACGTGGCCGAGGTGATCGGCAGCCACCAGGTGCCGGTCGGGTCGAGGCTGGCCAGTGTGGAGATCCCGAACGCCCACCGCGTGCTGAAGCTCAGCGGTGACGTCTCGCCGGACTTCCGCTGGCCGGACCCGGACCGCACCGACGACCCGAGGACCGTGCTGAGGGCCGAAGGAGTCAGGTTCGACGGCAAGGGCCGCGCTTCGGCCGAGCAACGCTTGACCGCCGTCGAACTGGCCGCTCTGGCCGACCTCGACGTCGACGTGCCGGAAGCGCTCGAGGAGTCGGACGAATGACACCGAACATCCTGGTCGCCCCCTGCTACGGACAGCCCAGCGCCAGAAGGCACTTCCACGACACCATCGAAGGTTGGGTGCCTTTCGCCGACGATGAGCGCGGACCTCTGTTGACCGAGCACCAGCGGAACGCCCTGCTCGCACTGCACCCTTCGGGTGTCGCGCACTTCTGGGGTGCTAGGGCGGGTCACGCCGCGATGATGTCCGAGCTCAAGCGGGGCGACGTCGTCCTGTTCGTCGGGGACAAGAAGGTCAAGGCGTGCGGCGAAGTCGGCCACCACTTCGTCAACCAGCCCTTCGCCGACCGGCTTTGGCGGAAGAAGGGCGATGTGGACAGTTTCGTCCACGTCTACAGCGTGCTGAACGTGCGGCCTGTCGAACGCCCCAAGAGCGACCTGGTCACGCTGTGCGGCTACAAGCCGAACTACGCCATTCCCGGACAGCGCTTCCTGCGGCCTGGCGACGTGCCCGACGTGCTGCGTGAATTCGGCATCGCCACGAGCGTGGCGGAAGCGGCGCTCGAAGAACTCATCGAGGAGGACCTGGAGAGGGCGCGGCGCTCCCGGACCACTCCGGTCGAGAAGGCGCACCAGGACACGATCATCCGGCACACCCCGGCCTCCACGACGCTCACTCACCGCGTGGAGATCAATCTGGTCGAGGCCTACCGGCAATCGTGCCTTCCGGAGGTCCTGCGAGCCTTCCGGACGGACAGCGATTTGAGGGCCGATCTGTACCGGGAATCCGACGACGAGGTCGAGATCATCGAAGCGAAGAGCCTAGCGACCCACGGCAAGGTCCGTGAAGCGGTGGCGCAGCTGATGGACTACGCCTTCCACAGCCCTCGGCCGGTGACCCGGCTGACCGCGCTGTTTCCCGAGAAGCCCGACCACGACGGCTTGAGCTACCTGCACCGGCTCGGTATCGACTGCCTGTTCCACGCCGGGGATCTCTCGTTCGTCCGGGAGCCTGCCGCCGACACGCGACGCGCGCACATGATCCCGGTGTGGCGAGGAGCCTGACCGAAGTCCCAGGAACGTCGAGCCGAACTGCGCCGCCGTAGCACGATCCACCCTCATGGCCGGCAAGCTGTCAGGACAGCCGATCCCGCCGGAGGTAGCACCAGTGGACCGTCCCCTCACCGCCGCTGAACTGTTCGACGCCGTTGGCCGCGGCTACGAGGATGCGTTCGGACGGCCGCCGACCGTGGACGCTGCCGTGCGGCTGCTCCTGGACCGCCTCCCGGAGAGCGCCCGGGTCCTGGACATCGGCAGTGGCACGGGGCGGCCGGTGGCTGCGGAGCTCGTGGCGGCCGGGCATCGGGTGATGGGGGTGGACGTGTCGAAGGAGATGGTCGCCATTGCCCGCGAGCAGGTGCCGGACGCGGACTTCGTGCACGCGGACATCCGGGAGTGGAACTCGGCCGACGGGTCGTGGGACGCGGTTTGTGCGTTCTTCCCGTTCCTCCAGATGACGCGGGACGACACCGTCAAGGTGCTGCAGGACATCGCCCGCTGGCTGAAGCCCGATGGGCTGCTCGCCCTGATCACCGTCCCGATGGACGTCGAGAACCTCGAAGTGCCGTTCCTCGGGCACACCGTGCACGTCACCAGTTTCTCCACGCCCGACCTGCTCCGGCACCTGGAGCAGGTCGGGTTGGACGTCGTCGAGACGAGCAGCACCGTCTTCTCACCCGACCGGGAGGGCCAGCCGGACGAGGAGCACCTCCTGGTCCTGGCCACCAAGAAGTGCTGAACCCGGCAGCGCCAGGCCCCGCACGCTAGGCCCACGCCCCCGACGACGCCGCGTCCTTGACGTAGTCAGCGAACGGACGCGGAGCCCGGCCGAGGACGTCCTGGACGCCGGTGGACAGGAACGCGTCGTGGCCGTCGCGGATCGCGGCCAGGGAACCGGTGAGGGCCTCGCCGTACTCGGGCGCGATGCCGAAGCCCGCCAGCGTTTCCGCGAACGGTCCCTCGGGCACGTCGGTCACGCGGATCGTCCGGCCACTGGCCTCCGCCACCTGCGCCACCGCGTCGGGGAACGAGATGGCCTCCGGGCCGGACAGCTCGTAGACCTCGCCGGCGTGGCCGTCCGAAGTCAGGGCGGCCACGGCCACGTCGGCGATGTCCCGCGCGTCGATGAACGGGTGCCCGCCCGGCCCCATCGGCAGGGCCACCTCGCCCGCCAACACCATCGGCAGCAGGAAGTCCTCGGTGAAGTTCTGGTGGAACCACGTCGGGCGCAGGATCGTCCAGTCCACTGTGGATGAACGGATCAGGGTCTCGCGGCGATCGTCCTCGCCGATGCCCCGCGCGGACAGGTACACGATCCGCCGCACGCCCACCGCCTCCGCGCGCGGCAGGAACTCCGCCATCTCCACCCACTCCATGTTCAGCGCGGGCGGCACCAAGTACACCGCGGTGGCGCCTTCCAAGGCCGCGTCCCAGGTGGACTCGTCGGACCAGTCGAAGCGCTGCGCGGACGAGCGGGAGACGGGGCGGGCGGTGGAGCCGAGGGCGGCGGCGACGCGGCGGCCGGTCTTGCCGGTGGCTCCGAGAACCAGGATTGTCATGGCACCAGCAAATCAAGGCAGTGCTGGACGGAACATGGCCGAAACGCCCGATCACATGTTCAATCGTCTTCGTGGACGCTCTCACGGATCTGCTGCGCGGGGTTCGCGCACACGGTGCCCTGGTGTGCCGTTCCCTCGCCTCGCCGCCGTGGTCACTGCGGTTCACCGCCACCGCACCCCTCACGGTCGCCACGGCGGCACGTGGTGACGGCTGGCTGATCGCCGAGGGACACCCGCCGATGCGGCTGCGGGCCGGCGACATCGGACTGGTGCGCGGGCCGCGGTGGTTCATCCTCGCCGACGACCCCGCGACACCACCCCAAGTGGACACCAGCGAACCCGACTGCGACCGCTGGCTGCTCGGCCCCCGCACGTACGGCTTCCGGGAAGGCGGTGACGCGGTCGTCATCACCGGCACCTACGAGGTCGAGGGCAGCGTGTCCGACCGGCTGCTCAACGCGCTCCCCCAGGCGTTCGTGGTGCCGTGCGCGGACGGGCCGTGCCCGACGCTGGACCTGCTGTCCGCTGAGGTCGCCAAGGACCGGCCGGGACAGGACATCGTGCTGGACCGCCTGTTGGACCTGCTGCTGGTGTTCGCGCTGCGCGAGTGGTTCGACCGGCCGGGGGCGAACCCGCCCGCCTGGTACCGGGCGCTGGGCGACCCGGTGGTGGGGCCGGCGCTGCGGGCCATCCACGACGAGCCGGAACGGGCGTGGACGGTCGGCGAGCTGGCCACCCGCGCGCGGGTGTCGCGGGCGGCGCTGGCGAAGCGGTTCACCGGGCTGGTCGGCGTGCCGCCGCTGACCTACCTCACGGAATGGCGCATGGCGGTCGCGGCGGATCTGCTGGCCAAGCCCGACGCCACCGTCGGCTCGGTGGCCCGCGCGGTCGGCTACACGGACGGCTTCGCGTTCAGCACGGCGTTCAAACGGGTACGCGGTGTGCGACCGAGCGACCACCGTGTGGTAGCTCTGCGGGCATGACCAACAGCCTGGAAGGTCTTCGGGACGCGCTGCGCCGGTTCGCCGCCGCACGCGACTGGGACGTCTACCACACGCCCAAGAACCTGGTGATGGCGCTGTCCGCGGAGGTGGGCGAGCTGACCGACCTGTTCCAGTGGCTCACGCCCGAGCAGGCCGCGCAGGCCATGTCGGACCCGGAACTTGCCTGGAACGTCCGCGACGAGCTCGCCGACGTGATGCACTACCTGGTGCGCCTCGCGGACAAGTTGGACGTGGACCTGGTGGACGCCGCGTTCGCCAAGATCGACCGCAACGAACGGCGCTTCCCGACCGGAGACCTCCGGCCAGTCGAATGAGGGGGCCATGGACCTGCAGTCCCTGGACACACTGCACCTGCACCAGAAGGTCACCATGATGGTGAACCGCTACGAGGCGTTCGCCGACAACGGCAACGGCGAGCCCGGACAACTCGTCGGGTTCGTCGAGCAGAAGCGGTTGGCCTTCAAGGAACAGGTGACCATCTACACCGACGCCGGCAGGCAGCACGTGCTGGCCGGCTTCAAGGCTCAGAAGGTCATCGACCTGGCCAGTGCGTACGACGTGACGGACGGCAACGGCCAGACGATCGGCACGTTCCGCAAGGACTTCGGCAAGTCCCTGGTCAACTCCACGTGGCACCTGGAGCAGCCGAACGCGGACACCGCCACCGGCCGCGAGCGCAACCACGGCATCGCCGTGCTGCGCCGGATCTGGGGCTTCCTGCCGTTCATCAACGACCTGCCGTTCCCGTTCCGGTACCACTTCGACTTCCTCCGGAACGGCTCGCCGGTGTTCAGCGTGGACAAGAAGACCTGGCTGCGCGACCACTACCTGATCCGCATCCAGGACCCGACGGTGGACCGCCGGCTGGTCATCGCGCAGGCCGTCGCCGTGGACGCCCTCCAGTCCCGCTAGACGTAGGTCAGCAGCAGGAGGATCAGCGCCACCAGCACGATCAGTCCGAGCGCAGCGGACACCCACCCGGGCGAGGTCGACGGCGGACTCGGCCTCGCCCTCGCGTGTCTGCCCGATCGCTTGCGCGGTCGCCAGCGCACCGCAGCCTCCCCAACTCCCACGACGCTCCAACCAGGACTGTTCATGGGGGCAACGCTAGGGACGGGGAAGCGGAGCAGATCTCACGTCACCCGGTCGCGCCATCGGGATCGCTCGGACAGCGGTAACGACGAACCGCCCGTCGACCGGACCGGGGAGGATGGATTCATGCAGGTGACAGTGGTGGGTGCGGGGATCGCCGGAGTGGCTTGCGCACGAGCGCTCACCAACGCCGGGGTTACCGTGCGTGTCCTCGAACGGGCGCGCGTCTGCGGCGGACGGATGGCGACCAAGCGGTACGAAGGTCGTCGGGCCGACATCGGGGCCGGGTACTTCACGGTGTCCTCGCCCCGGTTCGCGGCCGTGGTCGACGGCTGGCGGGACGCCGGTCTGGCGCGCGAGTGGACCGACACGTTCGCGGTGTTCTCGTCGGCCGGTCGCGACGTCACGACCGGGCCGATGCGGTGGGCCGCTCCCGGTGGGCTGCGGTCACTGGTCGAACAACTGGCGAACGGCCTGGACGTGCGGACCGGGCACCTGGCCGAGTGGGTCGAGCCCGGCCCACGGGTCGACGGAGTGCCCGCGGACGCCGTCGTGCTGGCCATGCCCGGGGCACAGGCGGTGCGGGTGGTCGATCCCCGGCTACAGCGGACGTGGAGCGTCGCGCAGAGCCAGGAGTGGCTGCCTTCGCTCGTCGCCACGCTGCGGTACGAGGAACGTGGCTGGGACTTCCGCGGGGCGTTCGTGAACGACCACCCCGTGCTGACCACGCTGTTCGACGACGGGAGCCGCCGCGGAGACGGGGCTCCGGTGCTCGTGGCGCACACGACGGCCGAGTTCGCCGGGCAGTTCGTGGCGGACGCGGCGGAGGCCGGCGCGGAGATCGAGGCGGCCGTCCGGGAGCTGCTCGGCTCGCCCGGCCCGGTCGTCCAGGTGGACGTCCACCGGTGGACGTTCGCCCGACCCAGCGCGCCGGGCAGCGCTCCGTTCCACCTCGGCGCGGACCGCGTCGGCATCGCCGGTGACGCCTGGGGCACGCCCAAGGTGGAAACGGCCTGGCTGTCCGGGACGCTGCTCGCCGAAGCGATCGTCGCCGAGCTGGGCTGATCCCCCCAAGAAAACTCGGCAAGAACCGCCTGGACGGATCCGCACCCCGACAAGAACGCAAAAAGCCCTCAGGGGGCACACGGATCCGTGTGCCCCCTGAGGGAAGGAATGTTCGGCGGCGTCCTACTCTCCCACACCCTCACGAGTGC
>NZ_JACHJN010000007.1:126058-515978 GCF_014203665.1 Saccharothrix tamanrassetensis | reverse complement strand
ACGCCACGCCGACAACTACTGCGCCTTCGCCACCCTCGCCGCCACCCTCATCTGCTTCAAACAGCTCACCAAAACCACCACGTGAGACCAGCTCTAAGACCTGCCACCAACAACCGGTTTAGGTGTGGGTGCGACAGGTGGTGGAACATCGCTCGGAGGACTCGATGCCTTTACGGGCGATGCGAGGGACGATGCCGCGCCAGCGTAACCATCGGCGGAGGTGGTCGATGTCGTAGGCCTTGTCGGCCTGCGGCTTGGCCGGACGGAATCGGCGCAGACCTCTCCGTGACCGGATCGCGGGAATGCCCATAAGCATGGGCTTGAACGCTTGGCTGTCGTGCAGATTCGCAGCAGAGACGCCGACAGCCGACGGCAGGCCAGCCCGGTCGGACACCAGGTGGATCTTCGAGCCGGGCTAGTCGCGGTGGCGCTAAACGCGTGACGGTCGAGGGGCATTCGCAACGTTCCCCTCGACCGTCATGGGCCCGCGGATCAGTCTCTGGTCGGGTTCGCCGGTGTCGCGGCCCCCTTCGGGTCGGTGACGGCGACGAGTCCCCTTGTCGTCGTAGACGAACCGCCACTTGCGGCCCTCGGGCGACGTCTTCTCGGTCAGGTCGGCGACGTGGCCGTCCAACGCGGTGACGTAGCCGAGCTTGGTCGGCGGGTTGTCGTGGATGTGCCGCCGGGCCGGGTCGGGCGCCGTCGTGCGTCAGTCGGGTACGGGTCGCGCCCGGTGGCGACGGGCACGTGCGGTTCGTGGCGGACCGGTCAGGAAGCGGGCAGTGAGACGAAGCCTTCGGCGATCAGCCAGTCGCGCGCGACCACGGCCGGGTCGCGGCCGTCGACGTCCACCTCGGCGTTGAGCCTGCGGATCGTGTCGTTGTCCAGCTTCGCGACGATGGGCGCCATCACCTCCGCGACCTGGGGATGGGTGTCGGCGAACTCCTTGCGGAGCACGATCGCGGCGTTGTACTGCGGGAAGAACTTCCGGTCGTCCTCCAGCACCACGAGGTTCAGCCCGATGATCCGGCCGTCGGTGGTGAACACCTCGCCGAAGTTGCACGACCCCTGCGAGGTGGCGGTGTAGATGGTGCCGATGCCGAACGTCTTGACCTCCACCGAACCCGCGTCGAAGCCGTAGGCCTTGGCCACGCCGGGGAATCCGTCGTTGCGGCTGGCGAACTCGGTCTCCAGGCAGAACACGCCCTGGTTTGGTTCGCGTCGGATCAACTCGGCCATGTCGGACGTGGTCCGCAGGTTGTGCGCCTTGGCGAACGCCTCGGTGACCGCGAACGCGTAGGTGTTGTTGACCGCCGCGTACTCCAGCCAGAGCAGACCGTTGCGGGTGAGATCGGCGTCGCGCACGGCTTCGAACTGCGCCCGCTCGTCCGGGATCGGCTCGGTGTTGCCCAGGTAGCTGATCCACCCCGTGCCGGTGTAGTCCCACGACACGTCGACGTCGCCGGTGATCAGCGCCTGCCGGGAACTGTTGGAGCCCTGGATGTTGGTCATGTCGCGCACCTCGGCGCCCGCCGCGGTCAGCGCGACCTCGGCGAGGTAGCCCAGGATCTGGTTCTCGGTGAAGTCCTTGGACCCCACCGCGACGGCCACCCCGGTCAGCTCCGGCACCGGCCGGATCGAGCCCGGGCCGACCTCGAACGGCAGCGCGAACGAGGACTCCAGACCGCAGCCGGAGGCCAGCAGCCCGGTGGTGGCCGCCAGCGCCGCCAGCCGCAGCCTCAGCCGGGTCGTGCGTCCCCCGCTCATCGCAGTCCCTTCGGTCCGAGGTAGGTCTCCACGACCGCGCCGAGCCAGTCCACCAGCAGGGCGAGGCCGACCGCCAGCACGGCCCCGGTGATCAACACCGGAACCCGGGCGAGCTTGTAGCCGGTGTCGATCAGCAGGCCCAGCCCGCCGCCGTTGACGAACACCGCGAGGGTGGCCACCCCGACCGCGTGCACCAACGCGGTCCGCAACCCGGCCAGGATCAGCGGCACGGCGAGGGGCAGCTCGATCCGGCGCAGCACGGTCCCCGCGGACATGCCGATCCCGCGCCCGGCGTCGACCAGCGCCGGGTCGACGCCCTGCAAGCCGACCATCGTGTTGCGCAGCACCGGGAGCAGTGTGTAGAAGGCGATCGGCAGCACCGCCGCCCACAGCCCTTCCAACCCCGACACCAGGAAGAACAGCACCAGGATGCCGACCGCCGGGGACGCCTGGCCGATCGTGGCGATGCCGAGGAACACCGGCGCCGCCCGGCGCGCCCACCGGCGGGTCAGCACGACGCCCAGCGGGACGGCCACCACCAGCACCAGCGCGGTCACCACGAAGCTGATCACCAGGTGGTCCCAGGTGGCCGACACCAGGCTCGACGCGTTGAGGCTCTGCCGCTCGATCGAGTCCAGGTCCTGACCGAACGCCCAGGCGAGCACACCGCCGACCAGCACCACCACGGCGATCGGCTGGACCAGCAGCCGCAACCGGTCGGCCCGCTGCCGCTGCGCCACCGCGGCCGTCACGACGCCGGCTCCGCGTGGTCCCCGCGCAGTTTCTGCACGGTGCCGATCACGGCGTCCATCTCCACCAGGCCGACGTACTCGCCACGCGCTCCGGTGACCACCGCCGCACCGCCTTCGGTCAGCATCGCCTCCAGGGCGTCCTGCAGCGTCGACTGCAGCGACACCGAGTCGCCGACCGGCCGCGGCTGCCCGGGGTGGCGGACGTGCGCCCAGCTCACCGGTCGGTTGCGGGCGTCCAGCAGCAGCGCGTACTCGCGTCCCGCCTCGACCAGCCTGCGGCCGACCTCGGCGGGCTCGTCGGTCACCCGCGCGGTCACCGCCCGGCTCAGCTCGACCTCGCGCACCCGGCGCAGCCGCAACTGCTTGAGCGACGCGCCCGCGCCGACGAACCCGGCGACCGTGTCGTCGGCCGGGTTGGCCAGGATGGCCTCCGGGGTGTCGTACTGGAGGATCCGCGACTGCGGACCGAGCACCGCGATCCGGTCGCCGATCTTGACCGCCTCGTCGAAGTCGTGCGTGACGAACACGATCGTCTTGCGCAGCTCCGCCTGCAACCGCATCAGCTCGTCCTGGAGGTTGCCCCGGGTGATCGGGTCCACCGCGCCGAACGGCTCGTCCATCAGCAGCACCGGCGGGTCCGCCGCGAGCGCCCGGGCGACGCCCACCCGCTGCTGCTGGCCGCCGGACAGCTGCCGGGGGTAGCGGTCGCGGAACTCGGCCGGGTCCAGCCCCACCAGGTCCAGCATCTCGTCCACCCGCTCGGACACCCGCGACCTGCCCCAGCCCAGCAGCCCCGGCACGGTCGCGACGTTCTGCCCGACCGTCAGGTGCGGGAACAGCCCCGCCTGCTGGATGGCGTAGCCGATGCCGCGGCGCAACCGGTCCGGGTTCAGCGACAGGGTGTCCTCGCCGTCGATGGTGATCCGGCCCGACGTCGGCTCGATCAGCCGGTTGATCATCCGCATGGTGGTGGTCTTGCCGCAGCCGGACGGGCCGACCAGCACCACGATCTCGCCCGCCCGGATGGTCATGCTGACCGAGTCCACCGCCGGCGCGGCGACGCCGGGGTAGCGCTTGGTCACGTCGATGAGCTCGATCTCACTCGCCACGGATCCCCCTGGAGGTGGTGTAACGGCCGATCACCGCGAAGACCCCGTCCAGGAGCAGCGCGAGGACGACGATGCCGACGGTCCCCGCGATCGCCTGGTTGGTCGCGTTCGCGCTGCCCGCCCTGGTCAACCCGGCGAAGATCTCCACGCCGAGGCCGGGACCGCGCACGTAGGCGGCGATCGCCGCGATGCCCATCAGCATCTGGGTGGCGATCCGCGTCCCGGTGAGGATCGCCGGCCAGGCCAGCCGCAGTTCGACCCTGGTGAGCACCCCGAACCGGCTCATCCCGATGCCCCGCGCCGCGTCCCGCACGGCACCGTCCACCCCGGCCAGGCCCACGATCGTGTTCCGCACGATCGGCAGCAGCCCGTAGAGCACGAGCGCGACCACCGTCGGCTTCGCGCCCAGCCCCAGCACCGGGATGAGCAGCCCGAGCAGCGCGAACGAGGGGATCGTGAGGACCGCGCTGGTCAACGCGATGGCGGCGGCCGAACCGAGCGGGCTGCGGTACACCGCGACACCGATCCCCACGCCGATGACCACGGCCACCACCGTGCACTGCACCACGGCGCTGACGTGCAGCAGGGACTCCACCAGCAGCCGGCTCCACCGGTCGTTCACGAACTCCCAGAAGCTCACGGCGACGCTCCCGGGTGCCGGCCCGGCCTGGTCCCGCCCTGGTGCGGCGCGGCACGGCCGGAGGGCCGACGGGCAGCCGATGTTCTGCTCCGACCGGCTGCGACGGCCGACCCGGCAACCGCCGGGGTTCGCGCTGAAGGGAGAGCCATCGACCACCTCTGCTGGATGCGGACACCGTGGTTGGTCCAGACATAGAACCAGGGGGTGGCTCCGCCCGCTCGCGATACCACCGGTTCCCATGTGGACCGACCGCTGTGGTAAGCCGTACCTGATCGGGTGATTGCGCCTCACCTGCCGATGATCAGCGCGCACCCACCTACGCCCGGAACTTGACGCGCCACCAGGTCGCCGAGTTGGCGTGGCCGCTGTCGGCGGGGTATGGCCAGAAGCACTCCTATTCCCGGAGTTCAGAACAGTCCTTGCCGAGAGCGCGCAGCTCGTCGATCCGCTGGCCCTGCCCGGTGCCATCGAGAAGCGTCATCGTCGAGTCCGGACCTGGCGTGGCCGTCATCACCGAGACAGATGGTTTCGGCAAGTCCACCGCCGGTTCTCCATTGCCTTTACGTTGCCGTCATCATCGTCACGATCGTCGTCGTGGGACAGGAGCAGCCAACCGGGTGGGTGGTTCACCTGCCGCTGCTCCCGCTCGCCCATGCTCCTGTTTCCCGGTCTGTACTGGTTCGTGCTGCCGTATTCCACCAAGTGGCGCGGCGGACGACGAACCGGCTCGCGAGACATGACCTGAGCGTGGTCGACGGAAGGATTCTTCGGCGCGGGTCGGGCGCAGCTCGGGTATGGCCGCTGGTCCGGCCTACGGCCAGGCCTGCTGCCCAGCCCGCTTGTGTCGCGGCATCCTCCGTCGGCGACCTACGATCGCCCGCGCTCCGCGATGCCATCGAGGACGGCGGCAGCGCGTTGCGCGCCGCCGCCTGTCGACCACCGACTCCATTCTGTGCCGCCGCGTGCTCGTGCCCGCTCGAGCACGCCTGGCCACTCGTCCGGCCGGGGCCAGCCGGCCAGGACGGTTCCGATATCGGCACGGCGCAACATCTCACCCGTGGCCAGTTGCTCATCGTGAGGGCGGAGCTGGGGTAGCACAACGGCGGGTCGCCGGGCTGCGGCCACCTCGGCGAGGGCATTCTGCCCGGCGTGTGTGACGACGACATCGGCATCGCCCAAGCGGGCCCACACGTCGTCCACCCAGCCGTGCCAGGCCAGGTTGTCCTGCTCGGCCGTGCTGTCGGTCTCTTGCCCGACGACGTCCCAGCACCAGTCGGGAGTAGCCGCCGCCGCGGCCCGCAGGTCGTCGAGGCCGATGTCCAGGCCGCCCTGACCCCACAACGCGAGCACGCGCCGAGTACCCGGGGGATCGGTGGGCGGTCTGCCGTCGAAGCGTGAGACGGCACCCAGGTGGACGGTCTTGTCGAGCCACCGGCTCGGCCAGTCCTGAGGTCCGACCGAGGGCCAAGCGGCGAGCAGCCTCTCCGCCAAGTCGTAGCACAGTTGATGTGGCCGGTCACTGCGGTCGCCCGGCTGCGCCATGACCACCACCGGGATTCCGTGCAGTCGGGCGAGAACCGAGATCTCGACCGACACATCGACGACCATCACGCTGATCTCGCCCTTGGCCAGCTCGGCGCCGATCAGGCCCATCCGGTTCCGCAGCCCGGCATGACCGCTGGGTACCCAGTGCAGCGTCCCGCCTGCGGTGACGTCGTCGCCGTCGGAGGGGGTGAAGTCACCGGAGTCGTCCGGCAGCCGGATCCAGCGGCCAGGCCAGCCCGAGGGCGCGGACATGGTGGAGAAGCCGATGACCGGTGTCCGCAGGGCGGCGGCGATCGCACCCGCGCGGTGCACATGCCCGGCGCCGAGGTGGTGTGCGTAATAGCCGATCACGCGGTGGACCCGGGATGGCCTTCGACCTTCAGCTGCTTCGGCGAGGACTCCCGCCACACCAGGAAGAGCACGAAGGCGGCCAGTGTGAGCAACGACGACGCCACGCCGGCGATGACTGTCAGCAGCGTGGGGTGGGGCAGACTCCAACCCACCAGCGTTGCCACCAAGGAGCTTCCCATGAATACCGACCGTACGCCCCAATAGCCGAGCATGCCGAACGGGAGAGGGTGCTGCCGGACGAAACGCTCCCAGCCCAAGGCGCCACCACTGGCGGGTTCGACCGCCTCGACCAAGTACCGCGCGCACCGGTGGATCGCATGCGCGTGGTTGAGCCAGCTGAAGCTCAGGATGAGCGCCAGCACAGGATAGACGAACGCGATGTTCGAGTTCCGCTGCTGAACCGCGACCCCGAGCAACGCACCCAAGGACAACAACGCGAGAGACAGCAGCTGGGCTTGGAGTTCGATGAGCTTCAGGATCTCCGTGCGCAGGCTCACGTACTCGGCCACGGTCAGCGCGGGTTCCCCCGCGAGTTTCACCTCCAGGTTCGGCGTCTGTGTCGGCTCGCCCTCGTCCTCGTGTCCGGACGGCTCGTTCTGCGGCAGAAATGGGAGTCCCGGGTTCATTCGGCAGCCTTCCTCCGGACGTGGCGCTTCCGGTTCGGTCTGAGGCCATCGCTCATCGCTCCTGTACGCCGCAGGATCGCAGGCCGACCGGTGTCCGACGTCGGTGCCGGACAAGCGCAGACAAGGGCGGACAAGGAGCAGCACCGTCCGATTCGCTGTGGCGAGGTGGCGCGGATGACCCGTGTGATGAGGCTCAGGCGCACACGTCCTGCCTCTGGACGGTGCCGAGTTCGGGCAGGTTCTTGGACGCCTCGTCGGAGGCGAGCACGTGGGCGACCAGGCCGCAGGCGCGTTGGCGCACCTGGTCCACGTCGAACTGCCACATCCGCAGCGTGTGGTCGTCGCTGCCGGTGTGCAGCTCGTCGGAGGCCGGCCGGAAGCGCACCGCGTTGATCTTGTCGCGGTGTCCGGTCAGGGTCGCCCAGTGTCGCGGGCTCTCCGGACGCGAGGCGTCCCAGACCCGGACCGTGCGGTCGTGGCTGCCGCTGGCCAACTTGCCGTCGTCGCTGAACGCAACGCTCATCACGGGACCGGTGTGCCCGAGCAACGGCTCGCCGATCGGCAGGCCCGTGGGGACATCCCACAGGCGAACGGTGTTGTCGAAGCCCGCTGTGGCGAGCACGGTGTCGTCGCGGTTGAACGCGAGGCCGCACACGCTGCCTTGGTGGCCTGCCAACGGTTTCCCGACGGGCTGGTTGTCGGACGTGTCCCACAGCCGCCCCACACCGTCGGAACCGGTGGCCAGGTATCGCCGGTTGTGGCTGATGGCCATCCCGCACAGCCCCTTCTCGTGGGCGACCTCCGCGCCGGGTTCCGTCAACGAAGCCGACTCCTCCGCGGTCGTCCTCTCCGCGGCGACGGTGATCTGCCAGCGCTTGACCAAGCCCTCACGGCTGCCGGTGAACAGCGTGCCGTCCGGCCCGAAGGCGACCCGCAGGATCTCGTCCGACCGGTCCGTCGCGACGAACCGGCGCGCCTCGGTGGCCAGGCTCCGGTCGCCGGCGGCCGCGACGCCGACGTCGTTCGCACCGCCCGCCACCGCGACGTGGTCGCCGGACGGGCTGAACGCCGCGCTGGTGAACACCTGGCTGCGCTGCCGCCAGAAGCGCCCGTTCTCGGACGGCGTGGAGTAGTCGGACAGCACAGCGCCTTGGGCGTCGACCGCGATCTGCGACTCCCCGTCGCCGGTGAAGTCGATGTCGTTGACCGCAGCCGCGGAGGACACCACACGTCGGGCGGTGGACCACCACCTCGCGCTGCCGTCCGTGCCACTCGCCACCACCTGGTACGAGTCGCCGACGAACGCCGCGTGGTAGGACGTGCTGTTCTGCGTCTCGAACTTCGCCACCTCGGTGGCGGTCACGACGCCCGGCCCGGCCGGGGTGTTGTCGTGCCTGACCATCCACACGCGAGTGGTCAGGTCCAGGCTGTTCGTCAGCAGCGCGCACCCCGGTCGGTTGCCGCCCGTGTCGCACGGCTCGCCCGCCGCGAAGGCCAGGTCGCTGATCAACAGGTTGTGGCCGGTCACCTCGTCCAGCAGAGCGGTTCCCCCGCCGTCCCACAGCCGCAGCACCTGGTCGGCCGCCCCCGACGCGAGCAGCTTCCCACCGCGGCTGAAACCGACCGCGTGCACGGCCGCGGTGTTCCTCCAGGTGATGCTCTCCAGCGAACGGCCCGTGAACCTGTCCCACCTGCGGATCACGCCGTCGCCGCCCGCGATGAGCTCCTTGCACTCGTCGCACGGCCGGTACGCCACGGTGTAGGCGGCGGCGTCGCGGTCCTGTAGCGCCTCGCCGTAGGGGTTGGCCGTCGCGGTGGACCACTGCCTCACGCCGGGCTGCTGCCCCGCAGTCGCCAGGAGGGCGCCGTTGTCGGAGAAGGCGATGTCGAACAGCGGCCCCTGCTCCGGGTCGAACTCCTCGCGCTCCGCCTTCACCTTGGCGTCGGGCCAGAGCGCGACCGTGCCGCCGTCGCCGGGCTTGCCGTCCGGCAGTCGCTTCACGGTGGTCACCGCGAGGGTGTGGTCGATCCCGAATTCCACCGCGGTGACGTACCGGTCCGGGAACTCGTCCGTCCAGATCACTTGGCGGCTGGGGGCGGACAACAGCCAGAGGCGACCGGCCTGGCCACCGAGCGCGACGAGGTCGCCGTCCTTGCTGACGGCCACCGCGGTGAGCTCCCGGCCCTCGTCCAGCACGGTGACACCGTCGAACGAGCCCATCTGGGTGCCCAGCAGGGCCCCGCGCGCCTCGGGGGTCTGCCGGGTCCGCCACGACGCCAAGGCCAGCACGATCGACGCCTGCGGGTTGTAGTCCGCGAACTCCTGCGCCTGGGTGGCGAGCCGCCGGGACTCCGCGATCAGCCGCTGGTCCTGTGCGTAGCGCTGCTGCTGCGCCGCTTGGTCCGCGGACCTGAACGCCACCACTGCGGAGAGCAGGGCCAGCACCGACACGACCGCCATGCCCGCGACGAGTTTGCGCCGACGCCGCACGCCGCGCTGCCGGGCGCGTCGACCGGCGGCGAGGAAGTCCTGTTCCAGCGGGGTGAGCACGATGTGCTGCTTGGCGGCCGCGGCGTGGGCGTCGGCCAGCACCACACCGCGGTAGAGCGCGTCGGGTGAGCGTCCGTTGCGGTGCCAGCCGACGGCGGCGTCGGCGAGCCTCTGGTGCACCAGCAGGCCGTCGCGGTCCTTGTCCAGCCACTTCCTCAGCAGCGGCCAAGCCCGGATCAGGGCTTCGTGGGTGATCTCCACGACGTCGCGTTGCCGGGTGAGCAGCCGTTGCGCGGTGAACGCCTCCAGGGCGCGCAGCACGGCGTCCGGTTCGGCGCTGGTGTGCAGGAGTTCGTCGCGTCGCACGCGCCTCCGGGTGTCGTCGGTGCCGTCGCCGACGCCGACCAGGCGGAGGAACAGTTCGCGCGCCGCCTGCTGCGCCGCCTCGTCCAGCCCGGCGTGCACCTGGTCGGCGGTGCGTGCGATGGCGCGTTCGATGCCTCCCGTGACGCGATAGCCGTCCACGGTCAGCGTGGAGCCGTGGCGCTGGTGCCAGACACCGCGCAAGGCGTGTGCCAGCAACGGTAATCGGCCGGCTTCGTAGCCGACCTCGCCGTCGGTCACGCCGAGATCGCGCAACAGCAGCTCCACCAGCCCCGGCTCGACCTGGAGGCCGAGGTCGCGGGCCGGGTACTCGATGGCTTCGCGCAGTTCGGAACCGGACATCGGGCCCAGCACCAGCGGGCTGTCCTGGAGCGCCGAGCGCAACGCCGGGTAGGCGGCGAAGGTCGCGTAGAAGTCCGCGCGCACCCCGATCACGACCAGCACGTCGGCGCCGTCCCGAGCTTCGGCCAGTCCGCTGAGCAGCTGCACGAACGCGCGGCGCTCCGATTCGTCGCCGCACAGCGTGAACAGCTCCTCGAACTGGTCGACCACCAGCAGGACGCGCGAGTCCGCGTCCCGCCCCCGGAGCCGGGCGAGCCAAGGGCCGGGATCCGTGCGCAACGCTGTGGCCAGGGCCGCCGGTTCGGCGCCGACCAGCGGTGCGAGCTGGGTCGCCAGTGAGTGCAGCGGCCGGGCGGTGGGGGTGAACAGCGCCTTCGGCCACGTCCGGGAACCCGGCAGCGCCCGGTGCCGCAGCCGGGGCAGCAGACCGGCGCGCAGCAGCGAGGACTTGCCCGCGCCGGACGGGGCCACGACGACCTGCGCGCCGCCGGAGGCCAGGCGCCGGTCGAGCAGGGAGATCAGGTCCGCCGCGGCGCGTTCCCGCCCGAAGAACCACCGCGCCTCACCAGGGCCGAACGCCGCCAGACCGGGGTAGGGGCACTGGTCCCCTTTCCCGCCCGACTCGACGCGGTGCGTGCTGTGGGCGCTGCCGTGGTAGTGCAGGTGCGTGTCCCGCCCGGACTGGTAGGCGACGGCACCGTAGGCGGCTTCCGCCTCCAGGTGGACGACGGGCGTGCCGTTGACCTGCACTCGGGCTCTCCAGGGGTGGGCGAGCGGCCACCCCGATCGGGACGACCATGCCCACTCTTTCTCCGGAGCGTGGATTTCCGTTACACAGCAGCGGAATCGACGTCCCGTGTCCGTAATAATGTGGACTCGGCAACGTTTCCGGGACTCACCGGGAGCCCTTGCCGCCGATCGCGGCGCCATCCGGTCGGTCGGCGTCCGGGTTCCGCTGGTGGGCGAGCCGGCCGGCGACGTAGGTGGCCGACACCGCGCGGTCGTCGCCCAGCAGGGCCAAGGCGAACAGCGTGTCGGTGAGCGTCGGGCTTTCGCTCGTGCGGTGGGCCAGGAGCGGAGTGGCGGTCGGGTCGAGCACGACGAAGTCGGCCTCGTGACCCGGTTGTAGCGAGCCGATGGTGCCGTCCAGCCCCAGTGCGGTGGACGCGCCGAGGGTGGCCAGGTAGAACAGCTTGATCCCGTCCATCGGGTAGCTGTGGACCTGACCGACCTTGTACGTCTCGTCCATCGTCCGCAGCAGGGACAGGCTGGTGCCGCCGCCCACGTCGGTGCCCAAGCCCACCAGCGCCGCGCGGTGTCGTCGTTTGGCCATCGGCATCCGGAACGCCCCGCTGCCCAGGAACAGGTTCGACGTCGGGCAGTGCGCGATCCCGCTCCGGGTGGCTCGCAGCCGTTCCCACTCCAGGTCGGACAGGTGCACCGCGTGGGCGAAGACCGCGCCGCGGCCGAGCAGCCCGTAGTGCTCGTAGACGTCGACGTAGTCACGACGGCGGGGGAAGAGCTCGCGCACCCGGGCCACCTCTTCGAGGTTCTCGGCCAGGTGCGCCTGCAACAGCGTCCCGGGGTGCTCGCGCCACAGCCGCCCGGCCAGTTTCAGCATCTTGGGCGTGCACGCGATGGCGAACCTCGGGGTGACGGCGTAGATGCTGCGGCCCACCCCGTGCCACTTCTCGATCAGCCGCAGGGATTCCTCGTACCCGCGCTTGGGCGACGAGTCGAGCAGCCCTGCGGGGGCCTCGCGGTCCATCAGCACCTTGCCCGCCGCCATCCGCATCCCGCGTCGGACGCTCTCCTCGAACAACGCGTCCACCGACTGCGGGTAGGTCGCGCAGTTGACCAGCGCCGTCGTGGTCCCGTTGCGCAGCAACTCGTTGCAGAACAGAGCGGCGGCGTGCCGGGCGTAGCGGAGACTGCTGAACCGCTGCTCCTCCGGGTACACGGAGTTGCTCAGCCACTTCGGCAGCTGCTCGCCGTAAGCAGCCGTGATCCGCAGCTGCACGTAGTGGACGTGGGCGTCGATGAGCCCGGGGAGGATGAGCTTGTCGCGGTGGTGGACGACGGTGGCACCGGGCGGCAACTCCCGGCTCACCTCGTCGTAGGGGCCGGCGTGGGTGATCCTCCCGTCCTGGCAGATCAGCAGGCCGTCCTCCACGTGGACCACCGCGTCCTGGCTGGAGGTGGCGAACGGATCACCGCGAAACCACACCAGGGAACCGCGAACCGCTGTCATCACGAACACCCGTCCCGAATCGACACCGGACTCCGACCCCTCCACCGCGACCGCTCCACCGCGATCCCTCACCGACACCGCCCGCCGGAACGGGCCTGGCACCCCACTCCACCACGCGAACCCGGACCCCGGTGCGCTGTTCACGCGCCGGTGGAAGGCCACCACCCGCTCCGGTGACACCACCGCGACCGCACCCGCCGACCCCGCCCCGGCGCAGTACCCGGAGGCAGTCGCGGAGCCGTCGGAGCCTGCCGGCACGAAGGCGGCCACGTCACCTCCGGGCAGCTCGCGCGGGGTGAAGCGGGGTCGTGCTGCGGCTACTCGTTCGGCCCGCAGATGCGTCCGTGCTCGTCACTCTGTTCGAGTGGGACGAGCTGTGCCACCCCGTCAGGACGCCGCACGCCTCCGCGCGTACGCCGAACCCCACGGCGGGCGGGAGTTCGCACGCCGGGAGCACGCCGGCGCCTGCGACCTCCCGGTGTGCCGCACACCGCCGCGAGCACGACGATCAAAAGGACCTCCAGGGCACGAGCGGACAGCAGTGAACTCTCGATGACAACGCGCATCGAATTCCCTTTCGATTCGGATTCCGCTCCTGTGATTAGGGTCCGGAAACCGGCCGGGCGCATCGTCCGCTTCAGGAGGCCGGAGCGTCATCCTGGCCAGGACGTTGCACGCGAACTGGCCCTGTGCTGAGATGAGCCCACCTCGGACCCAGGGGAGGGCTCGTGAACTTCAATGACGAAGTCGACTGGCCGGACGTCTTCCGCGAGCACATTTCCAGGCCCAGCCTCGCCGATCCGCGCAATCCGCGCCGGTCGACCTACGTCACCACGATGCTCTTCCTGGAGGGCGCGCTCAGGGAGATAGACGACCAGCTCTCCGGTCGCAGCCGGCTCAGCCGGGACGAGCTCGCCGGGGCGAGGCTCACCCGCAGGATCGTCGTGGAACGCGCGGTCCGGGTCGCTGGCGAGTTGTCGGCAGACGACCAGGAAGGCCTGCGCGTGGGCGACGGGGGCTTCAAGGACAGGTGGCCCGGACTGGGTGGCACGGCCAACTTCTTCATGTGCCTCATCAAGTACACCTGCACGGCACCCCGCTGGGGCGTCTTCCTCGACTACGGGCCGCGCAAGGCGTTGGCGGAACTGTCCAAGGTGCGCAGCGGTGAACTCGAACTCGCGGACCTCATCGGCAAGATCTCGGCGCACGACCTGAGGATGCGGACCCGCCTGGCGAAGTACTGGCTCTTCCAGTTGTCCTTGACGATGGACGCCAAGTGGCGAGCCGTCGCGACGAAGGCGTACCGCGAACTCCTCGATGCGTATTCCGACCGCTGGATTCCGGTGTACGAAGAAGGGCTGCGCCAGCTCGGCGTGAAGTTCCGCCCCGGCATGACGCCGAAGAAGCTCAGTGCGATGATTTCCGCCCTCACTTCCGGATTCGCGCAGCACATCGCGGGAACCGGCGACGAGTCGCCCGTGGACGGTGAGAACGGCTGCGTGTTGCTGGCGGAGGCCGTCCAAGGGCAGATCTATGCGGCACTCGACCACGGGGACGACTGCGACATCTCGGCGGCTTTGCGCAACACCCTGCTTCGGCGGCCGTAGAGGGTTGCGCCGGTAGCGACGTCGCGAAGCCGATCCTGACCTTCTTGTCTATGATCTTTATTGCTTCAGTGTGGAATAAAATCAATCGAATCTGTCGGGTGGGCGCTGCGAGTCAGCTCATCCCGACCTGCCAGGCGAGGGACGGTCAACTGACCGGCGCCATCAGGTTCGTCAGCTGGACGGGGCCGTCGATCGGAGCGGGCCAGGGAACGGCCACGATGTCGCCCCTGGTCCCTTTCCCGGGAAGGGTGAAGCCGATCGTCGCCACCGGGAGGCCGGAGCCGTCGTCTGCGGCGGTGCGGATGTACACGACCGCCTCGCGGTGGTCGTCGAGGTTGATCTCGGTGTAGTCGGGCTTCTCGCCTCCGCCTATCTCGATGGCGAGTGGCGCCCCGTCGTGTGCCGCGAACGTGACGTCGCTCAGCGTGCCCCCGATGGTGCAGCTCGTGCCGCTGCGCGCGGCGAAGTGGATGGCGAACAGGCGGTCGCCCCTGACGGGCGAGACCTCTTCAGTGGCCCTCATCTCCAGGTCGTGGCCGTCGCACCAGCCGACGGCGGCCCTTGCCGGTTCGCTCGACGGCGGGGTGGTGCCGGCGCGGACCGAGGTGGTGTGCGTCGGCACGGCCGTGGTCGTGGTCGTGGCGGTGCTTGCCGGGGTGGGTGATCCGTTCAGGTGCACCGGCGTGGCCGTGCACGCCGTCAGAGCGATCGCCCCGCCGGACAGTGCCGCGGCCACGGCCAGCGAACGCGTGGCGGTCCTGCGGTTCCGGGTGGGTGCCATGTGGGTTCGGGTGGGTGTCATCGCGTCCTCCGAGTGGTTCGTGGTCGTTCCAGTGGACGCGATCGGCGGGCTGAGGTCTGCCGTGGGCAGTGGAGAAGGGACGATCGGGCAACCGTGTTGCCCTCGGTGTGCCGGTCATCTCCCTGTCGGTGATGGCGGCGCGTCCGGTTCGCACCTCGCTGCGTGGTTCTCCTGATCGGGGTTCGGTGGGACAGTGGTCGACAGGCCACGACGGGGAGGGTGACGTGGGGGAGAAGCTGATCGGTGCGCGGATGACCCGGACCGAGGACGTGCGGCTGCTCACGGGCCGGGCCCAGTTCGTGGACGACGTGCGGCCACCCGGTGTGCTCGAAGCCGCCGTGTTGCGGAGTACGGCTCCACATGCCCGGATCGTGCGCATCGACACCGCCGCTGCGGCTGCCCATCCCGGTGTGTTCGCGGTCGTGACCGGTGCGGACGTGCGGGCCGTGGTCAGGGCGCCGCAGCCGGTGATCTGGCGGCCTGATCCCGATGCCCGAATACCTCCGGCCTATCCGCTGGCCGTCGACAGGGTCCTGTACGAGGGGCAGGCGGTCGCGGCGGTCGCGGCGACGGACCGTGCGACCGCGGAGGACGCGTTGGAGCTGATCAAGGTCGAGTACGAGCCGCTGCCGGCGGTCACCACGCTGGACCAGGCGTTGGCTCCGGACGCGCCCCGGCTCCACCGGGAACTGCCGGACAACGTCGCGGGACGCATGGTGGTGGCGAAGGGGGACGTCGCGACGGCGTTCGCGGAGGCGGATGTCGTGCTGCGGCAGTCGTTCCGGTTCGCCCGGCAGATGGGCGCGCCGCTGGAGACGCGGGGCGTGGTGGCGACGTGGGATCCGTTCACCTCGCGGCTGGACCTGTGGTTGTCGACGCAGGCGCCGAACCTGGCCCGTGAGTTGCTCGGCGAGGTGTTGGGCCTGTCGGTGGACATGATCCGCGTGCGCACGCCGGACGTCGGCGGCGGGTTCGGCAACAAGTTCGACTTCTACGGCGAGGAGGTCGTGGCCGCGATCCTGTCCCGTGTGTCGGGCAGGCCGGTGAAACTGGTGGAGGACCGCCGGGAGAGCTTCGTCGCCACCGTGCAATCGCGTGAGCAGCACATCGACGTCGAGCTGGCGGCGAGGCTCGACGGCACCATCACCGGCTTGCGGGGCACGCTGCACGGGGTGCTCGGCGCGACGCTGAGCACGATCGGCATGAGTCCGTGCTGGACCGCAGCCGCGAGCATGACCGGCCCGTACGACATCCCGGCCTACGAGATGAACGTCGTGGGCGTGCTGACCAACAAGCCGCCCTACGGTTCGTACCGGGGCTTCGGGCTGCCGAAGGCGAACTTCGTGCACGAACACCTGGTCGAGATGCTCGCCCGGCACCTCGGCCTGGACGCGCACGCGGTGCGGCGCAAAAACTTCATCCCTCCTTCCGCCTTCCCGTACGTCAGCCCGGTCTTCGTCTTCGACAGCGGGCGCTACGAGGAGTGCCTGGACATGTGCCTGCGGGCGGTGCAGCGGGCCGGCTGGCCGTCGTTCGTGTCGGCGGCACGGGCCAGGGGCGAGGCGGTGGGGATCGGCTACTCGTTCCACAACGAGGTCACCGGTTTCGCGCCGTCGCGCATCGCCAACCAGTCCGGGCTGCAGAACGCGGGGTTCGACGAGGAGGTCGTGCGGATCGACTCGACCGGGCACGTGACCGTCCGCACCGGGCTGTCCGCGATGGGGCAGGGCCTGCACACCGCGCTGGCCCAGGTCGCCGCGCACTGCCTGGGGGTTCCGCTGGAGCACGTCACGGTGGTCTCGGGCGACACCGAAGCCTGCCCGTACACCGGCTACGGCACCGCGGCCAGCCGTGCGGCGGCGGTGGGCGGTGCGGCCGTGCTGAACGCGGCCACCCGGCTCCGGGCCAAGGTGCTGCGCGTGGCCGGGCACCTGCTGGAGGTCTCGCCCGACGACCTGGTCATCGACGACGGGGTGGTGTCGGTCGTGGGCGTGCCCGAGGCGGCGGTGACCCTGGCCCGGGTCGGGGACGCGGCTTACCGGCGGATCAACGGCCTGCTGCCGGAAGACGAGCTGCCGACCTTGGAGGAGCGCGAGGTCTACGACCCGAGCAACGTCGCGACGGCCTACGGGTGCACCGCGGTCCTCGCCTCCGTCGACGTCGAGACCGGGGTGGTGACCCTGTCGGGCTACTTGATCGCGCACGACTGCGGCACGGTGATCAACCCGTCGATCGTGGACGGCCAACTGCACGGCGGGGCGGCCCAGGCGATCGGCGGTGCCCTGTTCGAGCAGATCGTCCACGACGGGTCCGGACACGCGCTGACGCGGTCGTTCTCCGACTACCTGATGCCGATGGCCACCGAGGTGCCGCCGATCGGCGTGGAGCACATGGTCACGCCGGCCGACCACGTGCCGGGCGGCTTCAAGGGCGCGGGGGAGGCCGGGGTCGTCGGAGGTGGTGCCGCGATCGCGCACGCCGTAGCGGACGCGCTGTCCGACTTCGGTGTCACCGTCACGTCGCTGCCGATCACGCCGCCGTCGCTGCTCGCCGCGATCAGGAAGGGGGCCGGCCGGTGAAGGCCGCGCCGTTCGCCTACGTGCGCGCCGCCGGCGTCGGTGAGGCCGTCGCCGCCCTGTCCGAGGGCGCCCTGGTGCTGGCCGGTGGGCAGAGCCTGGTGCCGTTGCTGAACATGCGGCTGGTGCGCCCGCACACGGTGATGGACGTCAACCGGCTCGACCTGGCCCATCTCCACCGCTCGGGTGCGGATCTGGTCCTGGGTGCGCTCACCCGGCACCGCCAGGTGGAGACCTCTCCGCTGGTGCGGCGGGATGTTCCCCTGTTGGCGGCGGCGATGTCGCACGTCGGGTACGTCGCGGTCCGCAACCGGGGCACGACCGGCGGCAGCATCGCGCACGCCGACCCCGCTGCGGAGCTGCCTGCTGTCTGCGTCGCCCTCGACGCGTCCTTCACCGTCCAGGGTGCGCGCGGTCGGCGTGAGATTCCCGCCGGGGAGTTCTTCCTCGGACCGCACCGGACCGCGCTCGCCGCCGACGAACTGCTCGTCGAGACCCGGGTGCCCGTGCCGCCCGTCGGCAGCGGTCACGGCGTGGCGGAACTCAGCCGCCGCGCGAACGACCTCGCCGTGGTCGCGGTCGTCGCCTGCGTGGCGGTGTCGGAAGGGACCGTCACCTACGCCCGCATCGCGGTGGCCGGAGCCGCACCCACCCCGATCCGGGCCACCGTCGCCGAGTCGGTGCTGCTGGGCCGAACGCCCTCGGCCGACGTCATCGCCTCGGCCGCCGATGCCGTCGCCGACGCCACCGACCCGTCCGACGACCTCCGCGCCCCGGCCGCCTACCGCCGCGAGATGGCGGTCGTCCTCACCCGCAGAGCCCTCCGACAGGCGGTCACCTCGTGAAGCTCACCGTCACCTGCACCGTGAACGGCCGGGAGGTCCGCGCGGACTGCGAACCCCGCCGCACCCTCGCCGACTTCCTGCGCCACGACCTCGGGCTGACCGGTGTCCACGTCGGCTGTGAGCAGGGCGCGTGCGGTTCGTGCACCGTCCTGCTCGACGGAGCCACCGCCCGGTCGTGCTGCCTGCTCGCCGTCCAGGTCGACGGGGCGACGGTCACCACGGTCGAGGGCTTGGCCGACAACGGGGTCCTCGGCCCCCTCCAGGAAGCCTTCCGCAGCCACCACGCCCTCCAGTGCGGCTTCTGCACACCGGGGATGCTCGCCACCGCCACCGAACTGCTGCGGGACAACCCGCGTCCGACCGAGGCGCAGATCCGCACCGCGCTGTCCGGCCACCTCTGCCGCTGCACGGGCTACCAGCACATCGTCGATGCCGTCAAAGCCGCCGCCGATCCCGGGGAGCCCGAGGCCGGGGAGGAGCAGCACCGATCATGAAGCCGCGAGGCGGTCGGTACGGCACACCGGGCACGCCGACCTGATCCGCGAGGCCGTGGACGGACGCGTCGGCGAAGACCCACCCGCCGGGTGGCGTCCAGGATGCGCGCCGCGCCGACCGATCGCGGAGCGGTGCCTTAGCCCGGCTGTCTCCGTACGTTCCGCCCTACTGCCGCCCGCGCGTTTCCCCCAAGCTCGATCGAGGAGGGGCTTCACGTCGGGAAGGCGAGGCTATGCGCTCAAGTGTGGTGAAGGTGTTCGCGACGGTCCTGGTCCTGGCGGCCGCGGTGATGCCGGGCACGGCCGACGCGGCGGCGCGACCGGCCGGGAGCGAGCCGGTGTACGACTTCGGTTCCGCCATCAGGGAAACGGTGTGGGTGGACACCGGGCGCGACGGCGACGGGGACGGCAGGAGCGACCGGGTCGCCGCCGACCTCGTGCGTCCCAGGGAGGCCGCCGAACAGGGCATCCGGGTACCGGTGATCATGGACGCCAGCCCCTACTACTCCTGCTGCGGGCGGGGCGGGGAGAAGGAGCGCAAGACCTACGACGGTTCCGGGCGTCCGGTCGGCTTCCCGCTCCACTACGACAACTACTTCGTGCCGCGCGGGTACGCCGTGGTGCTGGTCGACCTCGCCGGGACGAACCGGTCGCGCGGCTGCGTGGACGTCGGAGGGCAGTCGGACATCGGTTCGGCCAAGGCCGTCGTGGACTGGCTCAACGGGCGTGCCACCGGGTACTCGGCGGCCACCGGCGGCAGCGCCGTGACCGCGGGCTGGACCACCGGGAACGTGGGCATGATCGGCAAGTCCTACGACGGCACGATCGCCAACGGCGTGGCCGCGACCGGTGTCGCCGGGCTGAAGACCATCGTGCCGATCGCGGCGATCTCCAGCTGGTACGACTACTACCGCTCGGACGGCGCGGTGGCGGGCGGCGGCTCACCGGCGGGCCTGGCGCAGACCGTCGCGGCGGGCAACCAGGGGCAGAACTGCTCGGCCGCCAACCGGAAGCTGTCGCAGGGCTTCCCCGCCAACGGCGACTACTCGGCCGCCTGGGCGGAACGCGACTACGTCGCCGCGGCGAAGAACGTGAAGGCGAGCGTGTTCGCGACGCACGGGATCAACGACCTCAACGTCAAGTCGATCAACTTCGGGCAGTGGTGGAGCGCGCTCGCGTCGACCGGCGTGGACCGCAAGCTGTGGCTGTCGCAGACCGGGCACGTCGACCCGTTCGACTTCCGGCGCGCCGAATGGGTGCGGGCGCTGCACCAGTGGTTCGACCACTACCTGCTGGGCATCGACAACGGCGTGGAGCGCACGCCCCGGGTGAGCGTCGAGCGTCAGCCGGACGTCTGGGTCGACCAGACCGCCTGGCCCGCGGCGGGAAGTCGCAATGTCGTGCTGCGGCCGGTCGCCGGCGGCACGGCCGGGCTCGGCACGCTGACCTCGGGTCGGGCGGTGGCGGGCAAGGCGACGTTCACCGACAACCCGCGGCAGAGCGAGACGACCTGGGCCGCGCAGCCGACGCAGCCCTCGGCATCCCGCGTGCTCTACACGACCGGGGTGCTGGCGCAGGACCTGCACCTGTCCGGCACCGGCACGGTGACCGCGACCGTGACACCGAGCACGGCGACCGCACGGATCTCGGCGGTGCTGGTGGACTACGGCCAGTCGACCATCCGCAACTACGGCGGACCCGGTGAGGGCATCCGGACCGGCACCGCCGAGGACTGCTGGGGAGCGAGCACCACCGGCGACGACGCCTGCTACCGGATCGCCACCGCCGACACCGTGAACGTCGGGCTGCACATCTTCAGCCGCGGCTGGGCGGACCTGGCCAACCACCAGTCGCTGAGCCGGGAGACGCAACTGGTGCCGGGCCGGCCGTACACGATCACGTTCCGGCTGGCGAGCACGGACAAGGTCGTGCCGAAGGGCCACCAGCTCGCGCTGATCATCGGCGGGACCGACGCGGGTTTCGTGTCCCCGCCGGCACAGGCGCCGAGGCTCACGGTGGATTTGGCGAACACGTACGTCACCCTGCCGATCGACGGCCCTGCGCCGGTGGCCGGTGCGGCGCAGCCGCTGCCCGCGACTCCGTCGCAGGTGGTGCCGGATCTCTCGGCGAGCCTCGAACGCGGTTAGCCACACCGATGTGCCGGCCGTGCCGCGCGGCACGGCCGGCACGGTCGTGGTGACCAAGTCGCCGATGCGGTGGCCCGCACGTCTCCGGTCCGACGTGCGGGCCACCGGCTGTTCAACACTCGCGTCATCGAGCGGTCCGCCTTCGGACGCGAGGACGGCTCGTCTCCGTCGGGCGCTGCCGACGCGGAAATGTAACCGTATGTTGCAGTGCGTGTTCACCCTGTGAGACTCCAGGTACGACGTGTTGACCGGGTGGCGCGGTGCTGTTGGAGTGGAACGGTGCCGCGACCGACCATGTTGACCAGGCGTCGGCACGTGGACTTCGTCCGCGTCGCCGCCCAGCACTGTTGCCGCCGATAGGCCGCGACAGTCCACGCTATGTCCTTTTCGGACAGACGCGCTCGTCACCACTACTCTGGAGTCCTGCCGTGCCCGAAAACCGGGAGCGGGAGCCGTTGAAGTTCGCCTACTGGGTGCCCAACGTCAGCGGTGGTCTCGTCGTCAGCGACATCGAGCAACGGACCGACTGGTCCTACGACTACAACCGCGAGCTGGCCGTGCTCGCGGAGCGGAACGGTTTCGAGTACGCGCTCAGCCAGGTGCGCTACATGGCCAGCTACGGCGCCGCCTACCAGCACGAGTCCACCAGCTTCAGCCTCGCCCTGCTGCTGGCCACGCAGCGGCTGAAGGTGATCGCCGCCGTGCACCCCGGACTGTGGCACCCGGCGGTGCTGGCCAAGTTCATCGCCACCGCGGACCACCTCTCCGGCGGGCGCGCGGCGGTCAACGTGGTCAGCGGGTGGTTCAAGGGTGAGTTCACCGCGCTGGGTGAACCGTGGCTGGAGCACGACGAGCGGTACCGCCGGGCCGAGGAGTTCATCCGCGTGCTGCGGGCGAGCTGGACCGAGGAGCCCGCGGAGTTCGCGGGCGACTTCTACCGGCTGCACGGCTACGACCTCAAACCCAAACCGCCGGAGGTGCCCGGCCGCGCCCACCCGGAGGTGTTCCAGGGCGGCAACTCCACCGCCGCGCGGGCGATGGCGGGACGGGTGTCGGACTGGTACTTCAGCAACGGCAAGGACTTCGACGGGATCACCGAGCAGATCGACGAGGTCACGGCCGCAGCGGCGGCGCACGGCCGCCGGGTTCGCTTCGGGCTCAACGGTTTCCTCATCGCCCGCGACACCGAGGCCGAGGCGCGCGAGACGCTGCGGGAGATCGTCGCCAAGGCCGACGTCCGAGCGGTGCACGGGTTCCGCGACGCCGTCCGGCAGGCGGGCAGCTCCACCGGTGACAACAAGGGCATGTGGGCCGACTCGACGTTCGACGACCTGGTCCAGTACAACGACGGGTTCCGCTCCCGCCTGATCGGCACGCCCGAGCAGGTGGCGCACCGGATCGTCGAGTACAAGCGGCGCGGGGTCGACCTGCTGCTGCTCGGTTTCCTGCACTACCACGAGGAAGTCGCCTACTTCGGCCGCCACGTGCTGCCGATCGTGCGCGACCTCGAAGCGTCCCTCGACACCTCCGCCGCCACCCCCGAGCCGACCGCCGCGCCGGCCCCGACCGCCACCCCCGGACCGACCACGACCCCCGGACCGACCACGACCCCCGGACCGACCACAGCCTCCGAGCCGACAGCCGCCCCCGAAGCCGAACCGACAGCCGAACCTGAGCCGATCGGAGTCCGACCGTGACGACCTCCGCACAGCACACCTGGGACACCACCCCCGCCGACACCGACGAGTGGATCGCCCGCGCGCAGCAGGTGGCCACGCTGCTGGCCACCGACGCGGTGGCCCGCGACCGCGCGGGCGCCACCCCGCACGCCGAAGTCCGGTTGCTCAAGGACTCCGGGCTGGTCACCCTGCTCGGCCCGGTCGAGCACGGCGGTGGCGGGCAGGACTGGACCACCGCCTACCGGGTGACCCGCGAGATCGCCGCGGGCGACGGCTCGATCGGCCAGCTCATCGGCTACCACTACCTGTGGTTCTGGGCCGCGAGGCTGGTCGGCACCCCGGCGCAGATCGCCGCGGTGGAGGAGCAGGCCACCCGTGACCGGTGGTTCTTCGGCGGTGCGGTGAACCCGCGCGACAACGACCTGGTCATCACCGAGGAGGGCGACGAGCTGGTGTTCACCGGCCGCAAGTCCTTCTCCACCGGCGGCAAGGTCTCCGACGTGACCGTGCTGGAAGGCGTGCTGGAGGGCACCGACAAGCACATCTTCGCGATCGTCCCGTCGGACCAGGACGCGATCGTGTTCGAGGACGACTGGGACAACCTCGGCCAGCGGCTCACCGAGAGCGGCAGCGTCCGGGTCGAGGGCGTGCGGGTCCCTTGGTCCGCCGCCGCCGGGTACGTCGGCAAGGAGTTCCGGCCCAGGACGTACAACACGCTCAACGTGCCGCTGATCCAGTTGGTGTTCACCAACTTCTACCTCGGCATCGCCAAGGGAGCCCTGACCACCGCCGCCGCCTACACCAAGGACAAGACCCGGCCGTGGCCCTACGCGGTGGACGTGAAGGCCGCCGCGGTGGAGGAGTTCCACGTCCTGGAGACCTACGGCGACCTCCAGGCCAAGCTGTGGGCGGCCGAGGCGCTGGCCGATCGGGCCGCCGTGCTGATCGAGGCGATCAACGCCCACGCCGACGAGGTCACCGAGCGGGAACGCGGTGAGGCCGCGGTCGTCGTCGCGGCGGCCAAGCAGCGCGCGATCGACACCGGTCTGGAGATCGGCACCCGGATCTTCGAGGTCACCGGGGCGCGGGCGACGGCCAACCAGGTCGGGCTGGACATCTTCTGGCGCAACATCCGCACCCACAGCCTGCACGACCCGATCGCCCACAAGCGGGCCGAGGTCGGCCGGTACGTGCTGCTGGGCGAGATCCCGGAGCCCACCTGGTACACGTGAGCCCCGGCCCGACCCCGCCGCCCCGGAGCCGGCACCGGGCGGCGACGGACGCATCCGAAGGCGCATCGGACGTCCCGGGACAGGGAGCAGGGGCAGTGGCCGGGCACCGCCGGTGCCGCGGGTGACGAGGCGGCGGGAGGAGCACCCCGAGTGCCCCTCCCGCCGTCACCGGTGTGCGCGGACGTCGGTCACTGCTGCCAGAGGAACGCGCCCTGGTCGTGAGTGGGGCAGATGTGGACGTAGGCGGAGCCGCCACCGTAGTTGGCGGTCGTCCCGGAATCGTGCCCCTCTTCGAGTTGGGCCACGAAACGCAGCGGCGCCGCGCACTCGCGGCAGCCGAGCGCCCGGTGGGACTGGAGCCAGGACGGGCTGCCGCCGAGTTGCCCGAGGACGTCCCGCCCCCGCTTGCCCGGGTCCTCGGCCCACGCCTCGCGGGCGGCTTCGTAGGGGTGCGAGAACTCCTCCGTGGGCTCGACGTCCGTCTCGAACAGGCGGACGGACGACACTTCGGCCAGCGTCGTCACGCCCTCGGGCGGAGCCTGCCGGACCGGCGCCGGGTCCGGCGGCAGGACGATCACCGCGTTGGCGCCCGAGTGCGCTTCCCACGTCTCGCACATACCCGGGTCGTTCTCGCACATGAAGACCTGCACCACCCGCCGGTCCCCGGTCGGCTCCCCGTGCTCGTCGACGAACGTGCCGTCCTGCTGGATGCGGGCCAGGAACTGCATGTTCCCCTTGCACGCCGCGCAGCGGGGCCACTCGACGTCCGCCGGGAGCAGCGGCAGGCCGCCGGTGCGGGTGATCGCGGCATCCTCCGCGGCGGGGCCGTCGTAGATCATGATCCTGGTCATGGGACGACTGTACTTTTCGGTCGCGAGCAGCACCGACGGCGGTGTGGGGCCGGTCGCCGGGTCGGCGTGCGTCGACCGGTCGACCCGTTCGTCCCTCTCCGGCCGCCGCTGTTCGTGCAGGGCCGTTCTCCGTCCCGGCGCGCGATGCCGACACCACGTGTCCACCGGTGCCGGACAGCGCGTCGGAGGAGCCGGCGGACCAGGGCGAGGGCACCGTCGTGCCCGATCGGGCAACGCGGTCCGGCCGGGGATCAGCTGTTCGCCCGGACGTGGTCGGTGATGCCGGCGCGCGAGTCGGTGCGCAGCCTGGTCGCCAGCCGTGACACGTGCGACTGCACCGTCCGCCTCGGCAGGCCGACCTCGTCCGCGATGTCCGGGTTCGACAGGCCCGCCGCGACCAGCCGCGCGATGCGGACCTCCAGCGGCGACAACGCCTGCCACCCGGTCTTCGCCGGTCCGCGGACGGCCGGCCCGGTGCGCGGGACACCCGCCGCCCGGCGGCGGTTCTCCGCGCGCTGGACGTCCCAGCGGGCCGCCAGCGACCCGAACAGCCCCACCGCCTCGGCGAACGCGGCCGACGCCTCCTCCGCGCGGTCGGCGGCGGCCAGCAGCACGCCGGCGTCCTCCAGCGCCGCCGCGCACTCCACCACGCGCCCCACCTCGCGGTAGTGGGCGGCGGCGGTCAGCACCGGGGCGGGGTCGCCGGTCACCAGGCTGCGGCAGTGCGCGGCGGCGGCTGCCGCCCGCGCGGGCAGCACCTCCTTGGCGGCCTCCTCCTCGCACACGGCGAGCGCTTCGAGCGCGGTGGCCCGGTCGCCCGCGGTGAGCGCGAGGCGGATCGCGTAGGGCAGCCACTGGTGGCGCAGCATCATCCGGGCGTAGTCCGGGCTCAGCACCGGGGCCAGGCGGGCGACCGCCTCCGCCGCAGCGCCGCGCTGCTCGGCCGCCAGCGCCGAGGCGACCAGGTAGAAGTCGCAGCTCTCCCGTTCCGAACCGGTCTCGGGGGTGTGCGCGTCGGCGGCCTCCAGGTGCGCCGCGGCGGCGACCCGGTCGTCGCGGTGCCCGGCGATGAGCGCCGCCACGCCGTGCATGAGCAGCGTGGCGGGCCGGGGTTCCCGGAGGCCGAAGAACGTGATGACCGGTCCGTCCTCGGTCACCGAGTCCACCTCGGCCAGCGCCTCGTCCCAGCGGCCGGTCCAGTGGTGGTGCACGGCCGCCGTCACCTGCAGGCCGGTGGGCAGGTGGTGGCGGACGGCGACCGAGCGCGCCGTGCAGACCGTGTTCTCCGCCTCGGTGAGGCGGTCGAGGTTCTGCAGGCTGAACACCCGGTTGTCCAGCAGGTCGAACCGCAGCTCGGCCAGGTCGGGGCGGTCGCCGACGGCGGCCAGCGCGTCGTCCACGTGGCGCAGCGCCTGTTCGTGGTCCCGCCGGATCGAGTTCACCAGCCACAGCGTCTGCGACGCGTGCGCGGTGGGGTACGGCTCGCCCATGGCCACGGCGTCCGCCTGCGCCCGCCACGCCGCGCGCTCGGTCGCGTCGAGGTCCAGCAGGTCGCCGCGCCGGATGTCGGCCAGCAGCGCCACCTGGCGGAGCCGCCAGACCTCCGGCAGGTCCGGCACGTCCAGCGACTCGCGCAGCCAGGCGATCGCGGTCGCCGTGTCGCCGCGCCGGTACCGCATGACCGCGCGCACGTACCGCATCTCGGCCGCCTCCGCCGCGTCGGTGGCCAGCGCCAGCGCCCGCTCCGCGTCCGCCTCCGGGAACCGCCCCATCCGGTACAGCACCCTCACCAGGGCGGTGAGCAGGCTGGCCCGCTGCACCGGGGTCGGCAGGTCGGTGTCCACGGCGCGGCGCAGCATCTCGGCGGCGATCGCGGGCGCGCGGTTGGCCACCGCCACGTGGTGGTCGGCCAGCCAGCGCACCACCCAGCCGTCCACCGGGATCTCCTCGGCCACCAGGTGCTCGGCGATCCGCTCGACCGGCACGCCCACCCCGGCCAGCGCTTCGGCGGCGTGCCGGTGCAGTGCCGCCCGCACCGACCCGGGCACCCGCTCGTGCAGCGCGTGCCGCAGGTACGGGTGCCGGAACGCCAGGCCGTCGCCCGCCTCCACGACGACGGTCGCGGCCACCGCCTCGTCCAGCACGCCCACCAGCTCCAGCGGCGACCGCCCGGTCACCGCGGTCAGCTCCGCCACCCGGAACTCCACGCCCAGCAGCGCCGCGAGCTGCAACACCTCCCGCGCGTCGTCGGACAGCACCTCCAGCGTGCGCTCCACGGCGGCCAGCAGCGTGCCCGGCACCTCGTCGGCGGCGGCCGGGTCGACGTCGGCGACGCCGCCCGCCACGCGCACGGAGGACCCGCGCACCAGGGCGCGGGCGACCTCGGTGAGGTAGAGCGGGTTGCCCACCGCGCGGCCGGCCAGCTCGCGCAGCACGTCGCCGGGAGGCGCGCCGACGGTGTGGGCGAGCAGCGCTTCCGCGTCGGCCGGCGCGAGCGGGCTCAGCGCCATGACGTACCCGTTGCGCGCCTCGACGGCGCGGCGCACCTGGACCAGTTCCCGCCGGCCGGGGTCGGCGCGGCTGGCGGCCACCAGCAGCAGCGGCAGCTGCCGGGTCGCCGCGGCCAGCCGGTGCCACAGCAGCACGCTGGCGTCGTCCGCCCAGTGCAGGTCGTCGACCACCAGCACCAGCGGCGCGGTCGCGCACACCTCGTCCACCAGGGCCAGCAGCAGGTCCACCGCGGCCGGGATCGCGCCGGGGTCGCCGCACAGCCGCGCCGCCAGCTCCGCGCGCCGCCGGTCCGGCGAGTCCGGGCGCACGTCGAGGCAGTTCACGACCACCTGGAGCGGGTTGCGCCTGCCCAGCTCGTCGGCGGCGGCCCAGGCCACCTGGCAGCCCCGCCCGCCCGCGTCCGCCAGCGCCGCGGTGAGCAGCGCGGACTTCCCGATGCCCACCTCGCCCTCGATCCACACGGCGGTGCCGCGCCCGGCGAGCACGTCGGTCACCAGTTCGCGCAGCTGCGCGGTCTCCTCGTCGCGCCCGACGAACACGCCGCCCGGCTCGCGGATCGCCCGTGCCACGCGCGGCGGCACGCAGAACAGCCCGCGCGGCGGCTCCGGTTCCGCCGGCGTGCCGGCCAGGATCTCCCGGTGCAGCTCGCGCAGCGCCGGACCCGGCTCGACGCCCTGCCCCGACACCAGCGCCCGGCGCGCCTCGCGGAACGCCTCCAGCGCCTCGGCCTGCCGCCCGGAGCGGTGCAGCGCCAGCATCACCAGCTCGCGCAGCGACTCGTGCCACGGGTGCTCGGCGATCAGCCCGGTCAGGTCCGCGACCACCTCGGCGTGCTCGCCCAGCTCCAGCCGCGCGCGGGCGTGCAGCTCCGCCACCCCCAGCCGCAGCTCGGCCAGCCGCTGCCGCTCCAGCTCGGCGAACGGACCGGGCACCCCGGCGTACGCGGCGCCGTGCCACAGCCCCAGCGCGGCGCCGAGCGCCTCCCGGGCCTCGGTCCAGCGCCCCGCCGCCAGCAGCCGGCCGCCCTCCTCGCGCGCCCGGTCGAACAGCTCGGTGTCCACCGCGCCCTCCGCCAGCCGCAGCGAGTACCCGGTGGACCGCGACCCGAGCGCCTCCCGGTGCGCCCCGAGCGCGCGGCGCAGCCCGGACACGTAGGTGTGCAGGCTGCCGACGACGCTCGCGGGCGGCTCGGCGCCCCACACCGCGTCGACCAGCTCGTGCCGGGACACCACCTGGTTCGCCCTGGCCGCCAGCACCGCGAACACCGCGCGCTGCCGGGCGTGCCCCAGCGCCAGCTCGTCCTCGCCGGACCAGGCGCGCACCGGTCCCAGCACGCTCACCCGCAGCTCGTCGGCAGAAGTGGTCGACACCAGCACCCCCGAAATCCCGCCCGCAGATTACTCAACGCGCCGTGACCCGCGGATCGGCCCGAAGCGGCGCGACGACCACCCCTCCGGAGCATCGAAATCCCGGTAGCGCAGGCAGGAAGGCTGGAAACCGCCCGCCGACGGCACGTCCGGCGCGGACGATTCCCGGTGGAGCAGGCAGGAAATGGGTACGGACGGGCAAATCGACTCAACAAATCTTGGCCTCGCGGCGTTGGCGTGGTGGGCTCGGCACGTCCACGTTCCCGTGCGGAGGTGCGGTGGATATGCGATCCGATGGGAACGCGGCCCACGAACCGCGCGGTACGACCGGCGAGAAGTTCGCCGGGGACCTGCTGCTCAGGCTGGCCAGGGAGGGTTGGCTGGTGGTGTCGCCGGAACAGGCCGACGACGTCGTGGCGGAACTGGAGCACACGCTGGACGTGGTCCGCTCCCTGGTGCGCCGGGCGCAGCTGTCCCGGCGGCTGCTCGACGTCGCCGGCGACGACATCGAGCCCGACGTGGACCGGGTCGCGGTGGACGCGGTGTTCGCGGGGCAGATCGCCGCCGACACCTGGCAGCGGGCGCTGGTCGAGCTGCCCAAGTACATCGAGGCGTTCCGGATCGCGTCGGGACGCCGGTGAGCAGGCAGGAGTTGCGGGTGCTCGACCTCGTCGGCGAGTTGGCCACCGCCCGCGCCGAGCGGTGCCTGGCCCTGGCGTGCGGCGACACGGTCACCGCCGGGCTGCTGGCCGCGTGGATCGACACGCTGCTCGACGAGTGGAACCGCCGCGCGCTCGTCGGCTGAAGTGCCCTTTCGGGCAGCCATTCGGCGAACAAGGGCAGGTGTCCCCGTCGGCACCTCCGCGGGCACCGCCGGCCGTAGCACGATGTGGCCCACCTGACGGGTGCGGCGGAGGGGTCCAGATGCAGCGGGCGTATCGAACACCGTGGCTGGTCGCGGCTCTGGTGATGGTCGTCGCCGGGTGCGGGGGCGGTGCGAGCGGTGACGGCCGGTTGCGGCTGACCGTGGCCACGTTCGGCGAGTTCGGCTACGACCCGCTGTTCGAGGAGTACGAGCGCGCGCACCCGGAGGTGGACGTGGTCGGCCGGGTCGCCGACTTCGACTCCCACCACAAGGGCCTGATCACCGCGCTGGCCGCCGGGAACGGCGCCGCCGACGTGGTCGCCATCGAGGAGCAGTACATGCCCCGGCTGCGGCAGTCGGCCGACCGGTTCGCCGACCTGGCCCGGTTCGGCGCGGACGGGCTGCGCGACCGGTGGGCACCGTGGAAGTGGGCGCAGGGCGTCGCCGCCGACGGGAAGGTCGTGCTCGGGCTCGGCACCGACATGGGCGGGCTGGCCATGTGCTACCGGCGAGACCTGTTCGAACGCGCCGGCCTGCCCACCGACCGGGACCAGGTCGCCGCCCTCTGGCCGACGTGGGAGGGCTACGCCGAGGTCGCGGAACGCTTCGCCGGGCGCGTCACCGACGCGCGGTTCACCGACTCGGTGAACACGGTCTACACGGCGGTGCTCAACCAGGCGGAGGAGAACTACTTCGCCAAGGCCGACGACTCGTTCATCGGCGCCACCAACCCCAACGTGAAGCGGGCGTTCGACATCGCGGGCGCACTCGGCGCCAAGGGGCACACGGCGAAGGTCGCCACGTTCACGCAGCCGTGGAACGTCGCCATCAACCAGGGCAGCTTCGCCACCATCACCTGCCCGGCGTGGATGCTCACCCAGATCAAGGAGGCGGGTGGCCCCGCCGGCGCGGGCAAGTGGGACATCACCGCGATACCGGGCGGCGGCGGCAACTGGGGCGGGTCCTACCTGGCGGTGCCCGCGCAGGGCGAGCACCAGCGCGAGGCGTACCGGTTGGCCGAGTGGCTCACCGCGCCCGAGCAGCAGAAGAGGCTGTTCGTCGACGACGGCATCCTGCCCAGCGAGCCCGAGGTCTACCGGGACCCGGTCGTGTTGCAGCACAAGGACCCCTACTTCGGCGACGCGCCCGTGGGCCGGCTGTTCGCCGCCTCGTCCGACACCGTGCGGCCCAACTACCGGGGTGTCCGCGACGCCGACGTGCGACCGGTGTTCGGCCGGGCCCTCGGCCGCGTCGAGGACGGCGCGCAGGACGTCGGGCAGGCGTGGGAGCAGGCGGTCCGCGAAGCCCGTGACGTCCTCCGGTAGCCGCTGTGTCCGTTCAGTGGGACCGCAGGATCACGCCCTACCTGTTCGTGTCGCCGTTCTTCGTGCTGTTCGCCGTCTTCGGCCTGTACCCGCTGCTGCGCACCGGCTGGATGTCGCTGCACCGCTGGGACCTGCTCGCCGGCCCGGTCCGGTTCACCGGCCTGGCCAACTACGCCGACCTGCTCACCGACCCGCACTTCTACAACGCGCTGGCCAACACGGCGAGCATCTTCGTGGTGGCGACCGTGCCGCAGCTGGCGGCGGCGCTGGGCATCGCGGCGCTGCTGGACCGGCCCCTGCGCGGGCGCACCGCGTGGCACGCCGTCGTGCTGCTGCCCAACGTGGTGCCCGTGGTGGCGGTCGCCCTGGTGTTCACCCAGTTGTTCGGGCGTGACCAGGGGTTCGCGGCGTGGGTGCTGTCGTGGTTCGGTGCGGACCCGGTCGACTGGCAGGCGCACGCGTGGTCGGCGCACCTCGGCGTGGCGATCATGGTGAACTGGCGGTGGACCGGCTACAACGCGCTGCTCTACCTGGCCGCCATGCAGTCCGTGCCGAGGGAGCTGCACGAGGCCGCCGCGCTCGACGGCGCGTCGCGGCTGCGGGCGTTCCGCTCGGTGACCCTGCCGGGCATCCGGCCCACCCTGCTGTTCACGGTGGTCGTGTCGGCGATCGGCGGCCTGCAGCTGTTCGCCGAGCCCCGCCTGTTCGGCGGCGGCAGCACCGCCGGCAGCGCCGGCGGCAACGACCGGCAGTTCCAGACCCTGGTGATGTACCTGTACGAGAACGGGTTCGAGCGCTTCGACGCCGGCTACGCCGCGACGATCTCGTGGGTGCTGTTCGCGCTGTGCGCGGTGTTGGCGTCGGTCAACGCAGTGCTGGTGCGCCGACTCGTCGGGCGGGGGTGAGGCGTGCGCCGCGCCCCCGGTGTGCTCGCCAGTGCGGCACTGCTGCTGGTCCTCCTCGGCTCGCTGTTCCCGCTCTACTGGTCGGTCGTCGTGGCCTCCCACGACAATGCCGCCATGTCCGCCCGCGTGCCGCCGCTGCTGCCCGGCGGCGAGCTGTGGCGCAACGTGCACGACGTGTTCGAGGCGGTCGACTTCCAGGCCGCGCTGGGCAATTCGGCGATCGTGGCGGTCACGGTGACCGCGTCGAACGTCCTGCTGTCCACCCTGGCCGGTTTCGCGTTCGCCCACCTGCGCTTCCGCGGCCGCCGGGTGCTGTTCGGGCTCGTCCTCGGGTCGGTGATGGTGCCCGCCCAACTCGGCGTGGTGCCGCTGTTCGAGCTGGTGGGGGAGCTGGGCTGGTACGGCCGGCTGGAGGCGGTGGTGGTGCCGGGCCTGGTCAGCGCGTTCGGCGTGTTCTGGATGCGCCAGGCGTGCCGGGAGGCGGTGCCCCGCGAGCTGGTCGACGCGGCGCGGGTGGACGGCTGCTCGCTGGTGCGGACCTACTGGCACGTGGTGCTCCCCGCCCTGCGCCCGCACGCCCTGGTGCTGGCGATGCTCACGTTCCTGGCCTCCTGGAACGACTTCTTCTGGCCGCTGGTGGTGCTCGACCCGGTCGAGTCGCCCACGGTGCAGGTCGCGCTGGCCCACCTGGCAGGCGGCTACTACACCGACTACCCCCTCGTGCTGACCGGCGCCGTGCTCGGCACGCTGCCGGTCGTCGTGCTGTTCGCACTCCTGGCAAGAAAATTGGTCACCGGCCTCCCGGGGGGTCGGGTCAATCCGTGAGGTGGCTGGTGGAACAAGTCTTCCCGTCGGACTTCCTGTGGGGTGCCGCCACGGCGGCCTACCAGATAGAGGGCTCGCTGTGCGCGGACGGCCGTGGACCGTCCATCTGGGACACCTTCGCGGCGGTGCCGGGTGCGGTGCTCGGTGGCGCCGGCGGCGATCCCGCGTGCGACCACTACCGCCGGCACCGCGAGGACGTGGCGCTGCTGGGCGAACTGGGGCTGCCCGCCTACCGGTTCTCCACGGCGTGGCCGCGCGTGATGCCGGACGGGCGGACCGTGGAGCCGCGCGGGCTGGCGTTCTACGACCGGCTGGTGGACGACCTGCTCGACCGGGGCATCCGGCCGCTGGTCACGCTCTACCACTGGGACCTGCCGCAGGCGTTGCAGGACGTGGGCGGGTGGCGCGAACGGGACATCGCCGAGCGCTTCACCGACTACGTCCGCGCGGTCCACGAGCGGCTGGGCGACCGGGTGGTGGACTGGACGACGCTCAACGAGCCGTTCTGCTCCGCGTTCCTGGGCTACGGCAGCGGTGTGCACGCACCCGGCCTGCGTGACGACGGCTCGGCGCTGGTCGCCGCGCACCACCACCTGCTGGCGCACGGGACGGCCACCCGCGCGCTGCGGGAACTGGGCGGGCCGGACCAGCGGCTGTCGATCGTGCTGAACTTCTCGCCCGCGCTGGCCGACGCGGACGACGACGCGCACCGCGACGCGACCCGCCGGTTCAACGGGCTGCACAACCGGTTCTTCCTGGATCCGGTGCTGGGCCGGGGTTACCCGGACGACGTGCTCGCCGACGTGGCGCACGTGGGCGCGCTGGAACCGGCGATCCGCGACGGCGACCTGGCGACCCTCGCCGCGCCGGTGGACTGGATCGGGGTCAACTACTACGCCCCGACCCGGGTGGTGCCGCTGTCCGATCCCGACATCCCCAGCAACTGCTCGCTGCCGGGCCTGCGCGGCTTGGACGTCCTGCCGCCGCAGGGGCCGCTGACCTCGATCGGCTGGGAGCAGCACCCGGAGTCGCTGACGGAGCTGCTGGTGTGGCTGGGGGAGTACTGCGGCGACGTGCCGCTGGTGGTGTCGGAGAACGGGGCGGCTTTCAACGACGTGGTGGACCCCGACGGGCGGGTGCGGGACGCGCGGCGGACGCGCTACCTGGCCGAGCACCTGCGCGCCGTGCACGCGGCGATCGCCCGCGGGGCGGACGTGCGCGGGTACCTCGCCTGGTCGCTGCTGGACAACTTCGAGTGGTCCTTCGGCTACACGCAGCGGTTCGGGCTGATCCACGTCGACTTCGACACGCAGCGGCGGACGGTCAAGGACAGCGCCCGGTTCTTCGCCGAGGTGGTGGCGCGCAACGCGGTTCCGGCCGACCGACCCGCCGGCTGACCCGCTGTCGGGCACGGTCGCGGACACGGTTGCGGGCACCGGCCGGGTACTTCCCGGTCGGTGCCCGGCTGCCGTTGCGCCCACCGCGCGAGCACGTCCGCCGCGCGTGCTCAGTTGTCGTCCGGCATGTCCCCCAGCTCGCCGCTGACGTTGACCACCTGGAAGCAGTCCGCTGCCTGCTGCCCGCTCGCGGGCGTGCCGGGCCTGCCGCAGGACACCGTCGCGGTGACGGCCGCGCCCTGCGGGATGTCGATCGGCGTCACCCAGTGGTAGTCCTGGTTGCGGAACGTCTCCAGCGCGATCGGCGTGATCGTCTGGTCGCCGAACGCGATGGTGAGCACACCCTCGTCGCCCTGGTGGTTGCCCAGCACGATGTCGGTGATCCGGAAGACCTTGCCGTCGGGCACGGTGTACGTGCCGGCGCCCTGCTGCCCGGCGGCCGTGTGCACCTCGATGGTCCTGGAACTCTGCCGCCCACCGCCGATCCCGGAGCCCGGCCGCTCCTGACCCGGCTCCTGTCCCTGCCCTTGGCCCTGCCCCTGCCCCTGGCCCTGTCCGCCCTGGCGGGGCTGCCGGCCGTCCTGCCCGGCGGGCTGCTCGACGTTCGGCTGCTCGCGTTCGGCCTGGGCGATCTCCTGCGCCCGGTCGTCGGCCGCCTCCCGCGCGGCGCTGCGCACGGCGGGGCGGACCAGCAGCAGCCACGCCAGCAGCAGCGCCAGCAGTGCGGCGAGCAGGGCCAGCAGCCACCGGGGCAGCACCGGCAGCTGGATCAGCTCGCCCTCCGGCTCGTGCCGGGTGGTGTCCCCGCCCGCGACGGCGGCGGCGTCCAGCCGCAGCGGCCAGTGCTCGGCCTTGCCGAACCACAGCAGCTTGCCGACCCGCACCCGCAGTTCCAGCTCCGCGCGGTCACCGGGTTCCACCGTGACGGGCTGCTGCGGCACGGTGCAGGTCAGCCGGTCGTCGACCTCCGGCGCGCTCAGCGTCACGGCCACCGGGGTGTTGCCCGCGTTGAGCAGCTCCACGTGGTAGCGGGCGCTGCGCCAGGCGCGGCGGCGTTCCGGGACCAGTTCGGCGCGCTGCTCGGCGAACGGCTCGACGACCACCGTCGTCTCGGTCACCGCCACCGACTCGGGCCGTTCGGTGGGCAGCACCCGCACACCGAGCGGCACCTCGCCGGCGCGCACCGCCGGGGAGCGCGGCGGCCGCAGCCGCACGGTCACCTCCCCGGACGTCCCGGGGTACAGCGACAGCCGCTCCGGCTCGACGCCGGTCCACGGCGCGCACTCGCCGACCACCTCGAACTCGTACGCCTCGACGATGTCGCTGTCGTTGCGCACCGTCATCGTCGTGCTGGTCTCCTGGCCGGGCGTCACGACCACCGTGGGGAGACCGAATTCCGTCGTTGCGGTCACGGCACGCAACGGTAGGGACGGTGGGCGGCGGTCCGGCAGGGAGAAAAGGGCACTGTGCGGGCAAACCAGTGCACCGACGACCCGCGGCGGCTGCCCCGGCGCACCGCGGCGGACCACGATGGTCCTACCAGGGCCGGCGCGGCCCGGCTGTTGCGAAGGGGGCACCGCATGACGACGAGAATCCCGGTCGCGGTCTACGCCGAGGACCCGGTCCTGCGCACCGGAGTCACCCACCAGCTCCGCCCGCGACCCGAGGTGGAGGTCCTCGCCGCCGGGGACGGATCACCGGCGCTGGTGGCGCTCGTGGTGGTGGACGAGGTGGACGACTCGGCGGCCCGGCTGCTGCGCAGCCTCAAGCGCTCGTCCACCACCCGCACCGGTGTGGTGGTGAGCCGGTTCGACCACGATTCGCTGCAGGTCACCGTGGACTGCGGGGTGTCGGCGGTGGTGCGGCGCGCGGAGGCCGACCAGGACCGCCTGGTGGCGACGGTGCTGGCGCTGGCGAAGGGCGAGGCGGTGCTGCCCGGCGACTTGGTGGGCAGGCTGCTGGACCACGTCGGCCGGTTGCAGCGCAGCGTGCTGGACCCCAACGCGCCCACGCTGTCCACGCTGACGCCGCGCGAGGCGGACATGCTGCGGCTGATCGCGGAGGGGCTCGACACCGCCGAGATCGCCACGAAGATGTCCTTTTCGGAGCGGACGGTCAAGAACGTCCTGCACGAGGTGAACACCCGGCTGAACCTGCGCAACCGCGCCCACGCCGTGGGTTACGTGATGCGGCACGGCCTGATCTGACCCCGGACCGCTGCGGACCCCGGATCCCGGATCGCTGCCGGCTTTCGGATCGCGCGGCCCGCAAGCTCCCCGACCGCCCCGGATTCCCGACTGCGCCTGATCCCGGACCGCGCCTGATCCCGGACCGCTCCGGACTCTCGGATCGCCCGAACCCGGATCGCTCCGGATCCCGCCCACGGATTGCCCGAACCCACCCGCTCCCTGCCCCGATCCTGCCCGTGCGGGCCTCGTCCCGCCGCGTCGGCCACCGCGACGATTCCCGCGAGGCCACCGGAGGTGTTGTGAAGTTGTCCACCAGGGCGAAGAACCGAGCCGTCGCCGCGATCGCGGCCGTGGTCGCGTTGTGCGGAGCGGTCGTGGTGGTGCGTGCCGCCACCACGACCACCCCGGCGGCGGCGCAGCAGGACGACCCGAGGGCCACCGGCCGCATCGCGTTCGCCGGCACCGGCCACCGCAGCATCGGCGTGGTGACCGACCCGGTCCCCGACCGACCCGCGGTGAGCGAGCCGCAGGCGGAGGGCCCCGCGCACTTCGAGGACCACGTGTCGGCGCGCGGGAACCTGGTGGTGTTCACCAGCCTGCGCGACGAGCGCCGGCCGCAGGTGTACGTGCGGGCCCCGAACGGTTCGGTGCGCAAGCTGACCACCGGCCGCGACGCCGGGCACCCGCAGCTCTCGCCCGACCTGCGGTCGGTGGTGTTCGACGCGGCCGAGGGCGGGCAGCGCGACCTGTGGGTCGTGGGCGTCGACGGCACCGGCGTGCGGCGGCTCACCGACAGCCCCCGGAACGAGACGTGGCCGACGTTCTCACCGGACGGCACGCAGGTCGCGTTCTCCGCCGACCGCGACGGCGAGCCGGAGGTCTACCGGCAGCCGGTGGCGGGCGGCGCGGCGGTGCGGGTGACCGACGAACCCGAGGGCGCGGCCGGGGAACCCGCCTGGAACCCGCGGGACGGCCGGATCGCCTACACCCTGACCGTGCGCGGGGAGCCGCGGCTCCGGCTGCTCGACGGCGACGGCGACGGCGTCGGCGCCCCGGTGCTGGGCGGCGACCAGGCCGGGTGGCGCGGCCACTGGCCCGTGTGGAAACCGGACGGGACCGGGCTGCTGTTCCTCAGCTTCGACCAGACGTGCTCCTGCCCGGCCGACCCGAACGTGGAGAAGGTCTACCAGGTCGACACCGGGACGGGGCTGCCGGTGACGGCCGCGCCCGGCCTGCTGCTGGCCGAGGACCGCCGGGTGTCCTCGCCCGCGTGGTCGGTGGCCGGACCGCCGAGGCTGCTGGTGTCGCGGACGACCGCCGCCACCCGCAACACCGCCACCCTCCAGGACGTCCGGCCGGACGGCGCCGACCCGCGCGACCTCGGCCTGGCGGTGCTGCGGGAGGACCCGCGCATCGCCGAGGACCCGAACCGGCTGTTCCACCCCGGCGAGGGGTTCGACCCCTGGACCCAGCGGCAGAGCTACTCACCGGACGGGCGGCGGATCGTGGTGACCAGGTTCGAGGACGTCGACGGCGGGCGGGCGCAGCGGCTGTGGCTGGTGGACGCCGACGGCGGCGACCCGCGCCGGCTGCCGGTGGCCGACCGGCAGCCGGCGGACTGGGAGTTCGACCCGGTGTGGTCGCCGGACGGCCGGTTCGTCGCCTTCGCCCGGCGCTCGCCCGGAGGGGTGCGCCCCGACGCGGGCGGGCTGAGCCGGGTGGTGGTCGTGGAGGTGGCGACCGGCGCGGTGGTCGGCAACCTGCGCCCGCCCACCGAGGTCCCCGGCCAGGAGGACACCCAGCCCGCGTGGTCGCCGGACGGCACCACCCTCGCGTTCACCAGGGGCGTGGTTTTCAACGGACCGGACGGCGTGGAGGTCCGCGACAACCACGTGTGGACCGCCCGTGCCCGCACCCTGGACCGGCAGGCCGACGTGTCGGCGGCGGTGTGCGGGTTCGACTGCGAGGTGACCGACGACAGCGCCGCGTTCCGCCCGGACGGCCGGACCCTGGTGTTCAACCGGGAGTTCGACGGGTTGGTGGAGGTCTCGCTGCCGGGCAACGGGTGCCGGGTCCTGCTGCCGCAGGGGCAGCGCCCGTGCTCGACCCCGCTGACCGCGCCGCCCACCGGACCGTTCCAGCCCCGCGACGCCGCGTACGCACCGGACGGCGAGCGGCTGGTGCTGACCACCCGGCGGCAGGGCGACGCCGCGTCCCCGGAGGAACTGGCGGTGCTCGACGGTTCCGGGGCGCTCGACCGGATCACCCGCGACCTGCCCGGCCGGCAGAAGGAACCGACCTGGCAGCCCTCGGTGGACCTGGCGGTGCAGGCCCCGCCCGCCGTGCCGGAGGCGGACACCGGAACGACGACGACGGCGACCGTGACCGTGACCAACCGGGGACCGGCGACCTCGCCGGGCACCGCCCTGACCGTCGCCGTGCCCGAGGGGGTGCGGGTGGACGTGCTGCGCCCGGACCGGGGTTCCTGCGACGCTTCCGCGTTGCGCTGCGACCTGGGCGCCCTGGAGGACGGGACGAGCGTGCGGATCTCGGTGGACCTGGTGGGGCTGGTGCCCGGCCGCCGGCAGCTGACGTGGTCGGTGGCGGGCGAGGTGCTGGACGTGCGGCCGGCGGACAACTCGGCGCGGACCGAGATCCCGGTGCGCGACCGGACGACCGTCCCGCCGACGCCTCCCACGCCGTCCTCTTCCTCGTCTCCGCCGCCACCACCGCCGCCACCACCCCCGCCGGCGCCCGCCCCCGACGCCGGCCCGGGACTGGCGGTCGTGGTGCAGCCCAATCCGTCCTATGTGGGCGGACGCGCCACCGCCACCTACACGGTGCGCAACGGGGGCGGTGCCCTGGCCACCGGTCTGCGGCTGGACTTCGCGCCACCCCGAGGGGTTCCGGTGGCGGCGCTGCCACCGGGGTGCTCGGCGGCCGGCTGCGCGCTGCCCGACCTGGCACCCGGCGCGGCACTGGTGGTGCAGGTCGTGTTCGCGCCCGACGCGCCGCTGGAGACCACGGTGGGCGGTGTGCTGCGGACCACCGGCACGGACGCCGACCCCGGCGACAACACCGCGAACGCGCCGATGCGGGTGCTCCTGCCGCGCATCGTCGCCGTGCCGCCGATCGGTGAACCCGGCTTCGTGACCTCGGTGCGGGGCGTGGACTTCCCGCCCGGTGCGCCGGTGCGGCTCACCTGGTCGCCCGGCATCACCGCCACCGCGGTCCCGACGATCCCGCGCCCGGACGGCGGTTTCACCGCGCAGTTGCTGATCCTGGCCAAGGACCAGACCGGGCCGCGCACCATCACCGCCACCGGGCCCGGGTTCCGCCCCGCCACCACGCCGTTCCTCGTCGTCGTCGGCTCCATCGGACCGCCCGACATGGTGCGGCGCAGGTGACCACGACGACGAGGAGGCATCCGTGATCCACGAGGTGGACGAGGGGATCCGCCGGCTGCTGGTGGCCGGCGGCGTGCCCGGCGACCGGGGCGACCTGGCGTTCGAGGCGCCCACCAAGGACTGGACGGCGCGGCGCAACGCGCCCGCCGTCAACGTGTTCCTGTACGACCTACGGGAGGACCTGACCCGGCGCAACGCCGGGGCGACCGAGGTGCACGACGACGACGGAGTGCTGCTGGGCTGGCGTGGCGCGGCGCGCTGGTACGAACTGTCGTACCTGATCACCGCTTGGACGAACCGGCCGCAGGACGAGCACCGGCTGCTGTCGGAGGCGCTGGCGTGCCTGGTGCGCGGCGAACGGCTCGCGCCGGAGTGGCTGACCGGGTCGCTGGCGGAACTGGGCCTGGCGGTGGGGATGCAGGTCGCCGGACCGACGCCGGAGGGCCGTTCGGCGCCCGACGTGTGGTCCGCGCTCGGCGGCGAGCTCAAGCCGGCCATCACCCTCAAGGTCACCGCGCCGCTGGCGGGCGAGTGGACGCCGGCCGGCCTGCCGGTGACCGAGGGGCTGGTGCTGCGGGCCGTGGACGGGGTGGAAGCCGGCCCGTCGCCGGACGCCCGCAGGTTGCGCTACGAGGGCCCCACCACCGCCGAGGGCGAGGGGTTCGCGGTGCCCAGGCCCCGCCCGCTGCCCTCGGGCCGGCGCCGTCGCGGCGAGCCGATCCGATGACCGCCGACATGGTCGACGGTCGGGGTGCCCCGACCGCGCGCACGTCCGGAGCCGGTGGTCCGACCACGTACGTGTCCGTGACAACCGGTCCGGCCGCCGACGTGGCCGCGGCGCCGTCCGTCCTTTCAGGACAGTCACCGCCGAAGGCCGACGCCGGTCCCGCCGGCGGGGATCCATCCGCCCTGGCAGGACAGTCACCACCGATGGTCGACGCCGGGAACGCGGACCTGGTCTACCTGTGGCGCAGGCTGGGCGCGGTCGAGCAGCGGGTGCGGGAGGCGGTGGAGGCGCGGCTGGCCACCGATCCGGAGCCCGAGGACCCGTTCCGGGGTCTGTACCTGACGCCGGAGGCGGTGCGGCGGCTGTTGGACGCCTCCCATCCGCCGCGCGTCCCGCTGCCCGACGACCCCGACCTCGACGCGCTCGCCGCCGCCGTGCCCGCGCCCGGTCCCCGGCTGCTGGAGCTGGCCCACAACTTCCACCTCGACCGGCTGGACCTGGAGTTCCTGCTGGTCGCCCTGGCGCCGGACGTCGACACCCGGTTCGAGCGCCTCTTCGGCTACCTCAACGACGACGTCACCCGCCGCCGCGCGACCGTGGGGCTGGCACTGGAGTTGTGCGGGCTGCCCCCGGCGGGCGAGGGCCGCTTCCGGTTCGCCGCCGGCTCCCGACTGGTCGCGGGCGGCCTGGTCGAGGTGCGGGAACCGGATTCGCCCGCGCTGTCCCGGGTGCTGCGCGTGCCCGACCGGGTGGCCGCCCACCTGCTCGGCGACGACGAGCCCGACCGGGAGGTGACCGACCTGGCCCGGGTCGTGACCGGGGACGCCGAGGACGAGTTCGCCCGCCGGGTGGGTGCCGCGCTGCGCTCCGGGGTCGGCCTGGTCCACCTGCGCGACACCGACGGCGACGGCGGACGGGCCGCGGCGGGCGCGCTGGCCGCCGCCGGCCGGGACGCGGTGGTGCTGGACGTGGCGGCGCTGGCCGACCGGGACCGGCCCGCGCTCGGCGCGGCCGTGCGGGAGGCGCGACTGCGCGGCGCGGGCCTCGTGCTGGGGCCGGTCGAGCGGCTGGTGCCCGAACAGGTCCGGCTGCTGCGCGAGGTGGTGGCGCTGGCGGGCGACCTGCCGCTGATTCTGCACGGCAGGCAGCACTGGGATCCGCACTGGGCCGGCCGACCCGCCGTCTCGGTCCCGGTGCCGCCGCTGGACACCGACAGCCGGTCGGACCGGTGGGCGCGAGCGCTGACCGAGGCGACCGGCGCACCGCCGACACCCGCGCTGCTGACGTCGCTCGGCGGCTACCGGCTCGGCGTGGACGAGGTGGAGCGGGCGGTGTCCGTCGCGACCCGGCTGGCGGTGCTGGACGGCCGTCCGGTCGGGCCGGAGCACGTGCGGGCCGGCGTGCGGGCGCAGAACGGGGCCGGGCTGGACCGGCTGGCCCGCCGAATCACGCCGTCCGTCGGCTGGGACGACCTGGTGCTGTCCGGGCCGACCCGGCGGCAGCTCACCGAGCTCGTGCTGCGGGCCCGGCACCGGGAACGGGTGCTCGGCCAGTGGCGGATGCGCCCCGGTGGGGGACGTGGCCGCGGGGTGGTGGCGCTGTTCGCCGGTGAGTCGGGTACCGGCAAGACGATGTCCGCCGAGGTCGTGGCGGCCGAGATCGGCATGGACCTGTACGTGGTCGACCTGTCGACGGTGGTCGACAAGTACGTCGGCGAGACGGAGAAGAACCTGGAGCGGATCTTCACCGAGGCGGCCGGTGTGCACGGGGTGCTGCTGTTCGACGAGGCGGACGCGGTGTTCGGCAAGCGGTCGGAGGTCAAGGACGCGCACGACCGGCACGCCAACGTGGAGTCGGCGTACCTGTTGCAGCGCATGGAGTCCTTCGACGGCATCGCCGTGCTGACCACGAACCTGCGGTCCAACGTGGACGAGGCGTTCACCCGCCGGATCGACGTGATCGCGGACTTCCCGGTGCCGGACGCGGAGCAGCGGCGTGCGCTGTGGGACCGGTGCCTGGGCACCGCCCTGCCCCGGGGCGGGGACCTGGACCTGGAGTTCTGCGCCGAGCGCTTCGAGCTGGCGGGCGGGTCGATCCGGGCGTGCGCGGTGACCGCCGCCTACCTGGCCGCCGCCGCGGACCGCCCGCTGGCGATGGCCGACGTCGTCGCCGCCATCCACCAGGAGTACCGCAAGCTCGGCAGGCTGCTGTTGGAGAACGAGTTCGGCCCGTGGCTCACGGCCTTGGCGTGACGGCGAACGCCCACGGGTTCCGGGTGCGCACTTGATCGGTGCCCGTCGTGACCGCCCGCCGGCGCGGTGACGACGGGCACCCGTGCGTTTCGCCGGTCGCCACCGATCGGCGTGGTGGGAGCCGCTCCCTTCTCTGTCCTCTGTGGACCGGTGTCGGTTGCCCTTAAGGGCATCGGACTGCCCCCGACCGAGGGGCGTCGGACCTCCCGACGTGCCGCCCGCGCACGGGAAGCTGTTGCTACCGAAGCGGACAAGCGCACACCAGACAGGAGCGACCATGCCGCAGTACCTCTCACCGGGCGTGTACGTGGAGGAGGTCCAGTCCGGGGCACGGCCGATCGAGGGCGTCGGCACCGCCGTGGCCGCCTTCGTGGGCTTCACCGAGCTCGGACCCTTCCACCAGGCGACCCTGGTCGCGAACTGGAACCAGTACGTGCAGAACTTCGGTGGTTTCACCGAGGGCGCGTACCTGCCGCACGCGGTCTACGGCTACTTCGCCAACGGCGGCGGCGCGGCGTACGTGGTGCGCGTCGGCGGTGCGCAGGCGGGCACGGAACCCCAGGCGCCCAGGCCGAACCCCGTGCAGCTGGGCGGGCTGCGGATCGCCGCGCTCCCCGGCGCGGACGGCGACCTCACCGTCGAGGTGGCCGACGCCGACGGCGAGAACCCGGCCGAAGACCGGTTCAAGCTCGTGGTCCGCCAGAGCGGCAAGGTGGTCGAGAGCTACGACGTGTCCACCCGCAAGAACGTCAAGAACTACGTGGTGACCCAGGTCTCCGAGCGCTCCAAGCTGATCGGCATCACCGAGCAGCCCAGCGGCGCGCTGACCCGCCCGGACAAGCAGACGGTGTCGCTGCCCGCCGCCGGTTCCGACGGCGCGGCGCTGCCCGCCGTGGTCGACGCGCAGGAGTACCTCGGCGACCCGGAGGCCCGCACCGGCTTCGGCGGCCTGGAGAACATCGACGAGATCACCATGGTCGCCACGCCCGACCTGATGGCGGCCTACCAGCGCGGCATGATCGACCTCGAAGGCGTCAAGACCGTGCAGCTGGCGATGATCTCGCACTGCGAGCAGATGGGCGACCGGGTCGCCGTGCTGGACACCCCTCCCGGCCTGAACGCGCAGCGCGTCCGCGCGTGGCGGATGGACGAGGCGGGCTACGACTCCCGCTACGCCGCCCTGTACTACCCGTGGATCAAGGTGTTCGACCCGACGGGCGGGCGCAACATCATGGTGCCGCCCTCCGGTCACATCGCGGGGGTGTGGGCGCGCAACGACGTCGAGCGCGGCGTGCACAAGGCACCCGCCAACGAGGTGATCCGGGGCGCGGTCGACCTGGAGACCTCGCTGAGCAAGAGCGAGCAGGACCTGCTCAACCCGATCGGCGTGAACTGCGTGCGCGCGTTCTCCGGCCGCGGCATCCGGATCTGGGGGGCCCGCACGCTGTCCTCCGACCCGGCCTGGCGCTACCTCAACGTGCGCCGGCTGTTCAACTTCCTGGAGGAGTCGATCCTCATCGGCACCCAGTGGGTCGTCTTCGAGCCCAACGACGACCGGCTGTGGTCCAGCATCCGGCGCAACATCACCGCGTTCCTCACCGAGCAGTGGCGGCAGGGCGCGCTGTTCGGCCGCACCCCGGCCGAGGCGTTCTACGTCAAGTGCGACGAGGAGAACAACCCCCAGGGGTCCATCGACCTCGGCCAGGTCGTGTGCGAGATCGGGGTGGCACCGGTCAAGCCCGCGGAGTTCGTGGTCTTCCGGCTGTCGCAGTTCTCCGACAGCACCAGCCTCGTCAACGAATGAGCCGCCGGCGCCGTCCGGGGGCACGTGAACCAGAAAGGCGACTGCATCCATGGCAGAAGGCGATGCTCTTTCCACACACATCTTCGGCGTCCAGCTCGGCGGCTTCATGGTCGAGTCCCTCCAGGAGGTCAGCGGGCTGACCGTGGAGGAGGACGTGGTCGAGGTCGCCCAGGTGACCCCGACCGGCAAACCGCTGCTGCGCAAGCAGCCCGGCGCCCAGAAGGGCGGCGAGGTCACGCTCACCAGGGGGCTCGACGTCAGCCCGGAGTTCACCAAGTGGCTCAAGGAAACCCTGGAGAAGGGCGCGGTCGCCGCGGCCCGGCAGAACGTCACCATCGAGGTCAAGGACTCCGAGAGCAACACGGTTCGGCGCATGCAGCTGATGAACGCCTGGGCCAGCAAGTGGGAGGGCCCGACGCTCAAGGCCGGTGAGTCCAGCGCCGCGACGGAGAAGGTGACCCTGGTCTTCGAGGAGATCAAGGTCGAATGAGGCGCCGGACGATCGCTCTCGACCAGCTGGACGAGCTGGTCGACGAGACCAAGCCGCAGCAGGAACCGGCACGGGCCGCCACCGCGGGCGGCGCGTTGCGCACGGTGTTCGACTTCGAGCTGCCGCGCGGTTACGTCGACTCCGACGGCGCGGTGCACCGGCGCGGCAAGATGCGCCTGGCCACCGCGCGGGACGAGCTGCGACCCCAGATCGACCTGCGGGTCAAGGAGAACCCCGGCTACCTCAGCGTGGTGCTGCTCAGCCAGGTCATCGTCGAACTGGGCGGGGTCGCGGACGTGCACGCGGGCGTCGTCGAGCAGATGTACGCCACCGACATCGCGTTCCTCCAGGACTTCTACCGGCGCATCAACAGCGAGGGCCACACCCGCGCCGGGGTGTCCTGCCCGTCGTGCGGCACGGCGTTCGAGGTGGACCTCGCCGGTGGTCGCCTGGGGGAATGGTGACGTACGCGGCCGAACGGCTGCTGGAGGAGGTCGCGTACGTGGCCTACCACTTCCACTGGCCGCGCGGGGAGATCCTCGACCTGGAGCACCACGAGCGCAGGCGCTGGGTCGAGGAGATCGCGCGGATCAACACGAGGGTGAACGAGGGGAGGTGAGCCATGTCCTGGTGGGACAGGCTTCGCGGGCGCGGCCGGGCGGCCCGGCGGCCCGAGCCGGCGGCGCAGGCCGCCGAACGGCCGGCGTGGGACGGTGGCTGGCACGCGGTCCGGCCGCTGTCCGGGGTGATCGGGCGCGGCAACTTCGCGGTCGGTGACGGCTTGCGCTTCCGGGACGGGCTCGCCTCCTGGCAGGACCACACCTTCGGCACGGGACTGGGCCACTCGGTCAGTTCGACGGCCCCGGCGGGCGTGCTGCACGGCATGGCCGTGCAGCGCGCCGCGGAACCCGGCCACCCGCCGGCCGGCGGCTTCCTGCCGGTGGTGTCACGGTCGGATGTGTCGGCGGAACCGGCCGATCCGGCGGGTCCGGTGGGTCCGGCTAATGAGGGGCCTGCGGCCCGTCGCTCCGGCCCGCGTGGTTCCGCGCCGGTGGTGTCGCGGTCCGTCGCTGCGGGGAAGTCGGCTGGATCGGCGGGGGAGGGGCGGGCATCGGCGGTTCCGCGACCCGGCTCGGGTGGTGCGCCCGCTCCGGGGGTACCGGGTCCGCTGGTGTCGGGCCCGGCCGGATCGGCTCCGGCCGACTCAGGTCCGGCGGCGTCGGGCTCGGCGGTGTCTGGGTCTGGGTCAGCGGTGTCGGGTCCGGTTGTCGCTGCGGAGTCGGTTGGATCGGCAGGGGCGCGACCCGGTTCGGGCAGTGGATCCGTGCTGCCTGTGGCACGGGCTGTCGCAACCGGGTCGGCGGCTACGGGGTCCGCGGCTACCGGGTCGGCGGCTGCGGGGTCGGATGGTTCGGCAGGGGGAAGGCGGGCATCGGCGGGTTCGGGCTCCGGCTCCGGTGGATCTTCGCTGTTGGTGTCGCGGTCCGTCGTTGCGGGCGAGTCGGTCGGCTCGGGGGAGAGCCAGGCTTCGGCGCGTCTGCGGTCCGGGCCGGGTGCCGGGTCGGTACCGGTGGTGCCGGGTCCGGTGGTCGCTGCGGAACCGGGTGGTTCCGGGGGCAGCGGGCCGGGCTCGACCGGTGAGCGGTCTGGCTCGGGTGGTGGCTCTCCGCTGCCCGTGGCGCGGTCGGTGGCGCGGTCCGGCGACGTCGAGAAGTCGGCTGGTTCGGCGGGGCGGCCCGGCAAGGGCGATGGTCCTGGGCGGGTGCCGGTGGTCTCTCGATCCGAAGTCGCGGGGAAGCCGGCGGGACCTGCGGGTCCGGCGAGGCAGGGAGATGGGGCCGGGCAGAGGGGATCGGCCGGGCAAGGAGGGACGGCCGGGCCTGGGGTTGCGACGGGGCAGGGAAAGGCAGCTGGGCCAGGAGGATCCCCGGCGCAGGCGGGTGCGGCCGGATCAGGGGCTGCCGCAGGGCAGGGAGGTGCGGCTCGGCCGGGAAGTCCGGCAGGGCAGGGGAGTACGGCTCGGCCGGAGGGTTCGGCGGGGCGGGGAAGCACGACCGCGCGGGGTGGCTCGGGAAGCAGTTCTCTGCCGGTGGTGTCGCGGTCGGTTTCCCCGGGCGAACCTGTCGGTCCGGTCGGGAAAGCGCGGCCGTCGGCGCGGGATGGCTCCGGGCCGGTGTCGCGGCCGGGTGTCGCCCGGGAATCGGCGGGCTCGACGAACGGACAGCACAAGGCTGCCGGTGGTTCCGCGCCGGTGGTGTCGCGGTCGGTCGCAGGGCAGCCGGAGGTGCGCTCGGGTGCGCAGCCGGGTGCACAGCCGGGTGCGCAGCCGGCGGGGGCCGGGCGGGCGTCAGTGGCGATGGCGGTGCAGCTCAGCCCGATCGGGCCACCGTTGACCGTGGCTGCCCGTCCGACCCTTCCCGTCCGGCAGGTGCCGATCGCGCGGACCCCCGCGCCCCCTGTTGTGGGAAGTGTCGGAACCGGCGTGGACGCGGGCGGTGGTGTGCGCGCCGGTCTGGGCGACGCCGACATCGCGGTCGCCGGGAGGGGTGCGACTGCGGTCGAGGACGGGAGAACATCCGCCGTGCAGCGGGCTTCCGCTGCGGAAGGGGCCGCGGCGTCGGCAGGCGGATCCCCACCGGTGGTGCAGCGGGCGAGTTCGCCGACCGCACCGCTCCTGGGTGTGCCGTTGGAGCGGATGCCCGCGAGTGCCGTTCCTCCTGGTGCCGTTCCCTCGAAAAACGGTCCGAAGCCGACCGTCGAGCCCAGCCCCGTTGTGCGGCAAGGCATTCACGCCCACCACGGACCTGACGCGACCACCGTGCAACGGAAGGCGTCGGGGAATCCTCCGGTCCCCCAACCGGACCGTGCCCGGACCGGGCTCGGGCAGCAGCTTCCGGCGATGCCGGTCACAGCCACCTCCGAAGCCGGCGTCACCAGGCGCAAGTCCGCCGAATCGCCCGATCCTCCTCTCGTGCGGCACAGCACGGCCGAAGACTCGAGACCGGTGCAGCGACAGGTTTCGGCGGCCCCGGTGGCGCCGCCGACCCCAGTGGCGCCGCCGGTCCCGGTGGTGCCAGTGGTCCGCCTTCAGTCGTCACGACACGTCGTGGACACGCCGGCGGCGCACAGCGCCGAAAGCACCGGCGGCACGCCTGCGAACCGGCAGGAAACCTCCGATACCGCGCGTCCTCACGTACAGCGCAGTATCGGGAGCGTGCCTCCCCCAGACCTTCCGGTGATCCCGCGAACCGTGCCGCTGTTGGGAAACCGGCCGCTGAGCCCGCGACTACGCGTGGAGCGGACCGCCCCCACTGCTCCCGAGCAGCGCCCCGTGGTCCAACCTCGCTGGGCGCCGATGCGGGCGCAACTGGAGGACACCGCACCCCACCCGGTCACGTCCGCGGGATCGTCGCCGGTGCAGCGCGCGCCGACCAGGAAAGCGCGAGTGCAGGGCAATACCGCGCCGCGCACGTCGGAAGCGCGCACGTCGGTCCAGCGCGCGCCGGTGCAGCGCGCGCCGACGACAAGCGCTGCGGCGCGGACGGTTGTGCGGCCGGAGGCCGTGCGACCACACGACCACGGTGGCCGGACATCCGCGATGCCGGTCACCGCACCGGCAGGCACGCCGTCGAGATCGGCTCCGCAGAGCGCCGGCGCGGCACTGGTGGACGGGACCACCGGGCGGCGGCAGGCAACCGGTCAGCACCCGTCGACCCAGACGCTGCAAGGGTTCCACGTCACCAACCCGACGACCGTGCAGCGGGTGCGGCCCAACCGCCAACCTGCCGTCGCGAGCTCGTCGAGCACCCCTGCCGCCACCCTGAACGCGCCACCCGGCCCCGCCAGGCCCCTCGACCAGGCCACGACAACGGCCACGACACCGACCTCGTCCACCTCGAGGACGCAGGCACTGCCGTCCCCCGACAACCAAGCGTCCCCCGACCTGGACAGCCTGGCCCGCAAGCTGATCGAGCCGGTCTCCAGGCTGCTGCGCGCCGAACTGCGCAGCGGCCGGGAGCGTGCCGGTCGGCTGCACGACCGAAGCCGCTGACACCGGCGCCGACACCGGTACGACAGGAGAGCACACCGATGACCGACGACGTCTTCGCCAGCAGCGTCTTCTTCAAGCTGTCCGTGGCGGGCAACAGCCTGGGCGCGTTCCACACCTGCGAGGGGCTGGGCGCGCAGGTCGAGGTCGAGCAGTACGCCGAGGGCGGCAACAACGGGTTCACCTGGCAGCTGCCGTCGCGGATCACCTGGTCCAACATCACCATGACCCGGCCGGTCACCCCCGACTCGGCCAAGGTGCTCAAGTGGTTCCGCGAGGTCGTCCAGCGGGCGGAGCGCAAGGACGGCGAGATCGTCGCGCTCGCCCCCGACCTGACGCCGATCGTGCGGTGGCAGGTGCTCGGCGTCCTCCCGGTCAGCTGGAAGGGCCCCTCGTTCGACCCGAGCCAGTCGCAGGCCGCCGTGGAGACCCTGGAGTTCTCCCACGAGGGTCTTGAGGCGTCCTGACCCCGAAGGGAACCACGTCGTGGCACGCAAACCCGGGGCGAGCCTGGTCAAGGCCCGCCTGGTGATCATGGAACCGCCCGCCCAGGCGGGTGCGAAGCCGGGGACGAAGCTGTCGACCGTCGCGTTCCAGTTCAACCCCGGCACGCTGGCGTTGCAGAAGTCGGTCGAGTGGCGCCGCCAGCCGGCGCGGATGGCCGGCCAGGCGTCGATGCCGGAGTTCGTCGGCAGCGGCCCCCGCACGCTCAGCGTGGACGTCTTCCTCGACGCCACCGCCACCCACGACAACTCGGTGGAGACGAGCGTGGAGAAGCTGATGGTGGCCTGCGTGCCGACGAAGAAGAGCATCGGCAAGAAGAAGCCCGCCAGCCCGTGGGTCCGCTTCGAGTGGGGCACCGCCAAGTCCGTCTCCTTCGACGGCGTGCTGTCCAGCCTGTCGGTGGCCTACTCGCTGTTCGACGTGGACGGCAGACCGCTGCGCGCGACCTGCTCGCTGTCCATCGAGGAGGCGGGTGTCGACACCCCGCGCCAGAACCCGACGTCGGGATCCCACGAGGTGCGCCGCACGCACCGCGTGGTCGCCGGCGACAGCCTGCCGCAGCTCGCGTGGCAGGAGTACGGCGACCCGGGCGCGTGGCGGGTCATCGCCGAGGCCAACGGCATCGACGACCCGCTGGCGCTGGAGCCCGGCGGGGAACTGCTGCTGCCGGGCATCGAGAGCATCGAGCCGGAACCGGAGGAGTCCCGATGACGACGTCCCCACACCGAGGAGGAGAACGATGAGCGCCGTCCGGTCCTTCGCCGCCAGTCCGATCGTCGTCGCGAACGGCCCGGTGACCGGGCACTGGGACAAGGTACTGGTGAGCTGCGTGGTGGACGAGAACGTCGGCCTGCCCGACACCGCGGTGCTCACCTACGCCGACGACAAGCGGGACCTGCTGGCCAAGACGGGCATCACCATCGGCTCGCCGCTGAAGGTCTCGGTGGCGGCGGTGGGTGCGCGGAGCCAGGAGCGGTTGTTCGCCGGCGAGGTCACGGCCGTGGAGATGGAGGTGAACGACAGGACCGCCTACACCGTGGTCCGGGCGATGAGCAAGGCGCACCGGCTGTTCCGGGGTCGCCGGGTGAAGGCGTTCCGGAACATGACGGCGTCCGCCATCGTCGCCAAGGTCGCCAAGAACGCGGGGCTGTCCGTCGGCCGGATCGAGACGTCGCGGATCACCTACGAGCACCTCAGCCAACCCGGTGTGTCCGACTGGGACTTCCTCCAGATGCTGGCCCGCGAGCACGGCGCCGTCGTCCGGGTCGACGACCGGGGGCGGCTGGAGTTCACCAAGCTCCAGCCCGCGAAGACGGCCCCCTCGCCCACCGCGTCCCCCGAGAAGAACCCGCTGGTGTTGCAGTTCGGCAGCAACCTGCTGGTGTTGCGGGCCGCGCTGAGCAGCGCCGAGCAGGCCGACGGCGTGCAGGTGCGCGGCTGGGACGTGAACCGGAAGAAGCCGCTGGTCGAAGTGCAGAAGAACACCCCGAGCACGACCACCGTGCCCGGCCTGTCCGCGATGAAGGCGAGCAAGGCGTTCCGCACGAAGACCCGCAACACGGTGACCGGCGTGCCGTACCGCAAGCAGGCGGAGGTGACGGCGGCGGCGCAGTCCCTGGAGGCGTCGATCAGCGCGGGCTTCACCGAGCTGGAAGCCGTCGTCGAGGGCAACCCGATGCTGCGCGCGGGCGTGCCGATCGCCCTGGGCGCCGTGGGCAAGGCGTTCAGCGGCCGCTACACCGCGACCGCCGTGACCCACGTGCTGGAACCGGGCCAGGGCTACCGGACCACGGTCGTGGTCAGCGCGTCCTACGACCGCTCGCTGGCCGCGCTGGCGGCCGGCGGCGCGGCGCCGGCCCGGATGCCGGGCCTGGCGACGGCGATCGTGACCGACATCAAGGAGGAGGGCGGCCAGCGCGGCTGGGTGAAGCTCACCTTCCCGTGGCTGGACGACAAGTACGTCTCCGACTGGGTGCGCACCGTCCAGCTCGGCGGGGTCGGCGGCGGCGGGGTGTTCAGCCCGGACGTCCGGGACGAGGTGCTGGTCGGGTTCGAGCAGGGCAGCCTGGACCGGCCCTACGTGATCGGCGGGCTGTACAACGGCGTGGACGTGCCCTCGCCGCACGACCAGCCGCTGGTGGACGGCAGGAGCGGCAAGGTCAACCGCCGCTCCCTGGTGTCCCGCAAGGGCAACCGGCTGGAGCTGTCGGACGCGCCCCGCGCCTCCGGTGCCCGGCTGGCCAGTGGCGACAAGCGGCTGGAGGTGAAGGTCGACGAGAGCCGGGGCCGGCTGGAGCTCAACGTCCGCGGGCCGAACGGGCGCCGGGTCCTCACCTCGCTGGTGCTCGACAGCACCGGCATCACGCTCGACGCCCGCAACGGGATGGTCCGGGTCAACGGCCGGATGATCCGGCTCAACTGACCGACCGTCCGCTATCCCCACTACCCGAGGAGAGTCCACATGGCCCCCGCTGCCCGGGTGGGTGACAAGACGTCCCACGGCGGCGTCCTCGCACCCCCCGCCTCGCCTTCGTTGGCGTTGAAGGTGTCCTCCGTGTTCATCGAGGGTGCGCCCGCCGCCGTCATCGGCAGCGTGCACACGTGCCCCAAGCTGCCCGACCACCCCGCCCTGGGACCGTCCAACCTCGTCGTGCCCAAGGGTCCGCCGCCGACCGTGTTCATCGGCGGCGCGCCCGCCGCCACCGTCGGCGACCGCTCGGTGTGCCAGGCCAACATCATCACCGGCGCGCGGACGGTGTTCGTCGAGGGATTGTTGTGAACACCGACTTCATCGGCCGCGGCTGGGGTTTCCCGCTGCGGGTCGGCGCCACCGGCGGCATCGGCATGGTGGACCGCGACCTGGAGATCCAGCAGGCGATCCGGCTGATCCTGGGCACCGCGCCCGGCGAGCGGCCGATGCGCCCCGAGTTCGGCTGCGGCATCCACGAGTACGTGTTCGCGTCGGCGGACCACGCCACGGCCGGCGACATCGCCCGCGAGGTGCGCACCGCGCTGGACAGGTGGGAACCGCGCATCGAGACGACCGACGTCGTGGTGGCGTTCGACGCCGTCGAGGTCGGCACCCTCTACATCGACGTGCACTACACCATCCGCGCCACGAACGACCAGCGCAACCTGGTGTTCCCGTTCTACACGATTCCCTCCGAGGAAGGGGGCGGAAACTGATGGTGCTGCCCGCGCCCGACCTGGACGACCGGCGCTTCCAACAACTGGTCGACGAGGCCAAGCGGTACGTCCAGCAGAGCTGTCCGGAGTGGACGGACCACAACGTGTCCGACCCCGGCGTCACCCTCATCGAGACGTTCGCGCACATGGTGGACCAGCTCGTCTACCGGCTCAACCGGGTGCCGGAGAAGAACTACCTGGCGTTCCTCGACCTGCTGGGCGTGCGGCTGTTCCCGCCGACCGCGGCCAGGGCGGACGTCACGTTCTGGCTGTCCGCGCCCCAGCCGGAGACCGTGCTGCTGCCCCCGGGCACCGAGGTCGCCACCGGCGGCGGCGACACCGAGGAGGCGGTGGTGTTCGCCACCGCCGACGAACTGCCCATCGTGCCGACTTCGCTGGCGCGGCTGGTCACCATGTCCGCGCGCGGCGACTACGCGGACCGCACCAGGGACCTGGAGGCGGGCAAGGACGTGGCGTGCTTCCAGGCCGCGCCGGCGGCCGGCGACGCCACCCTGTTCGGCCTGTCCGCCGCCGTGCCGCGGTGTGCCGTGGTGCTGCGGCTGGACAGCGAGGTCGAGGGCATCGGCGTCGACCCGCGCCAGCCGCCGCTGGTGTGGGAGGCGTGGGACGGGCACGGCTGGGTCGCCTGCGACACCGACGAGGACAGCACCGGCGGCCTCAACCGGCCCGGCGAGGTGGTGCTGCACGTCCCCGCCGGGCACACCGCGTCCGTGGTGGCCGGTCACCGGGCGGCCTGGCTGCGCTGCCGGGTGGTCGAGCCGTTGCCCGACCAGCCGTTCTACCGCGAGTCGCCGACCGTCCGCGAGGCCGAGGCGTTCACCATCGGCGGCACGACGACCGTCGAGCACGCCGAGGTCGAGGTCGACGTGCTGCTGGGCGAGTCGGCCGGCGTGCCCGGCGGGCGGTTCCGGGTGCCCGCGGTCCCGGTGCTGACCGACGGCCCGCCGGTGGTGGTGCAGGTGTCGAACGGCGCGGGCTGGGACGACTGGACCGTGGTGGAGGACTTCGGCTCGTCCGGACCCGACGACCGGCACGTGGTGCTGGACGCGAGCCGCGGCGAGTTCCAGTTCCCGCCCGCCGTGCGGGAGGCCGACGGGTCGCTGCGCCGCTACGGCGCCGTGCCGGCCAAGGGCTCGGTCATCCGGGTGCCGCACTACCGGACCGGCGGCGGTCGGGCGGGCAACGTGGCGCGCGGCGCGATCTCCGTGCTGCGCAGCTCCGAGCCGTACGTGTCGGAGGTGGAGAACCGCGAGGCCGCGATCGGCGGCGTGGACGCCGAGACGGTGGACGAGGCGAAGGTGCGGGTGCCGCACCAGCTGCGGGTGTGGGAACGCGCGGTGACCGCCCAGGACCACGAGTTGATCGCCCGGCAGGCGGTGCCGTCGCTGGCCAGGGTGCGCTGCCTGCCGGTCGCCGGCGAGGCGGGCGGGGCGCGGGTGCTGCTGGTGCCCGACGCGGTCGCCGACGAGCCCCACCGGCTGCGCTTCGAGCAGCTCATGCCGTCCGAGGAGGTGCTGGCGGCGGTGGCGCGGCGGCTCGACGAACGCCGCCTGCTGGGCACCCGCCTGGTCGTGGAACCGCCGCGCTACCAGGGGATCACCGTGGTGGCCCGGCTGGTCACCACGTTGCCGGAGGGCAACCGGGTGCACCAGGCGGCGCTGGACGCGCTGTACCAGTACCTCAACCCGCTGCGCGGCGGACCGGACGGCACCGGCTGGGAGTTCGGGCGGTCGGTGCAGTTCGGGGAGGTTTTCGCGGTGCTGCAACGGGTTCCGGGCGTGGCCCTGGTGGAGGAGGTCAGGCTGTTCCCGGCCAACCCGCTCACCGGGGCGCGCGGTGCTCCGGTCGAGCACCTGGAACTCGCGCCGAACGCGCTGGTGTTCTCCCACCAGCACCAGGTCGCGGTCGGCACCCGATGAGCCGCGCCGCGCTCCCGGAGCTGCCGAGCACGCACCCGCTCGGCGCGATGCTGCCCGGTCTCTACGCCGCGGACGACTTCGCCCAGCGGTTCACCTCCGGGCTGGACGCCGTGCTGTCCGCGGTGCTGTCCACCCTGGACAACCTGCCGGCCTACCTGGACCCGGCGCTCACGCCGGAGGACTTCCTGGCCTGGCTGGCGTCCTGGGTCGCGGCGGATCCGGACCCGGCGTGGCCGCTCGCGCGCCGCCGGGAGGTGGTGCGCCGCACCGTGGAGCTGCACCACCGCCGGGGCACCCCGCTGGGCTTGGCCGACCTGCTGGAGCTGTCGCTGGGCGTGCGGGCCGAGGTGCTGGACGGTCCGGGGGTGCGGTGGTCGTCCACGCCGGACACCGAGCTGCCCGGTGCGCGGGCGGAGGTCGTCGTGGTGCGGGTGCGGCCGGGGCGGTCGGGACCGGTGGACCGGGCGCGGGTGGAGGCGCTGGTGGCCTCGGTGTGCCCGGTGCACGTCCGCTGCGTCGTGGAGGTGTCGGCCGAGGAGGAGCCGTGACCGCCCGGTCGTGCCCGCAGTGTGGTGCGGCGGTCGGGGACTCCGACGACTTCTGCGGCAACTGCGGCAACTACCTCGGCTGGGGCGGCGGCGCACTGGTCGGCCGGTCGGACGGCGGCGTGGCCGCCGGTGGGTCGGGTGGAGGCGCGCTGGGCGGCAGGTCGTCCGGTGTGGCAGGTGGCGCGCCGGTCGGGCGGTCGGAAAGTGCGGCCGGTGGCGTGGCGGATGGCACGCCGGTCGGCCGGACGGACGGTGGTGCGGCCGGTGGCGTGGCTGCGGATGGCTCGGCGGGAGGTGCGCCGGCCGAGCGGTCGGAAGGCGCGGCCGGGAGCGTGGCGAGCGGCAGCGCGGCCGGCCGGCCGGTCGGTGGGGAGGGCCGGTCGACCGGGTACGTGGACGGTCCGGTGCGGGACCGGGCTTCGGGGTACCTCGGGCCGGTTCCGCCGGGCAGGCCCGACGCGAAGCGCCCGCTGCCGACCACGACCGCCGACGTGGCGGTGGACGGTCCGCCGTGCCCGAACTGCGGCACCGCCAACCCGCCGGGGCGGCGGTTCTGCCGCCGCTGCGCCACCCCGCTGCACCCCGGCGAAACCGCCGCCTCCGCCGCCCGCCGCCGGAAGTGGCGGTGGCGCGGGGACCGCTCGCGGTGGCTGCGCCGGCTGGTCGCGCTGCTGGTGGTCGCGGCCCTGGTGGTCGCCGCCTGGCTGTTCCACCCGAAAGCGTTCGAGCTGTGGGAAGACCTGCGCGACCGGCTCGCCACGCCCGCGCCCGCCACGCCCACCGGCGTCACCGCGAACGCCGCGGTCCCCGGCCACCCGGCCGGCGCGGCGGCGGACGGGCTGTCCAACCGCTACTGGGGCGCACCGGCCGTCGGCGACGAGGTGGAGTTCACCTTCGCCGCACCTTTCCGGCTGCTGTCCGTGGTGGTGCACGCGGGCGCGTCGGCGGAGGAGGAGGGGTTCGCCGCGCAGGCGCGGCCGTCGGCGCTGACCGCCGTCGTCACCACGGCGAGCGGTGGCACGCGCACCCTGCCGGTGACCCTCGCCGACCAACCCGGCCCCCAGCGCACCGACACCGGCATCGGTGACGTGGTGCGGGTCCGCCTCGTCGTGCGCGCCGCCACCGGCCTCACCGAGGGCAGGCACATCGCGCTGGGCGAGGTCGAGTTCTTCCGCCGCCCCTGACCGGACTTCCGGGCACCGTCGGCGGCAAGTCGGGCAGCGGCGGCCCGCCGGCCGTCCACCGGACCGCCGGCGGGCACACCATCGCGTTGTGCGCCGGAGCACCGCGCACACCGCACCGTCCGCTGTGGACGGACGATCGCTCGCCAAGGAGACGACATGGACATCGCCGTGGTCACCGGACCGGCCGGCCTGGTCGGCGGGGAAGCCGTGCGGGTGCTGTCGCCCAGGTTCGACCTCGTCGTCGGACTCGGCTCACCGCCGCGCCGGGCTACCTCGGCCGACGTCCACTACCACCCGGTCGACCTGCGCGACCCCGCGGCGGTCGACCGGGCGCTGCGCGACTACGGCACCGACGTGCGGCTGGTCGTGCACACGGCCGCCCACCCCGGCTCGGCGCTCCCCGCCACCGACGCGCCGCCGTCGCTCGACTCGGCCGCGCTGGTCACCGTGAACCTGCTGGAGGCGGTCCGGGCGCACTGCCCCGACGCGGTGTTCGTCCTGGACTCCACGGTCGACGTCTACGGCGACGCGTCGGCCGCGCTGCCGCTGGTGGAGACGACCACGCGGTGGGAGCTCGACCCGGCCCACCCGTGGCACGCGCACGGCGTGGACGAGTCGATCCGGCTGGACCGCGCCGACCGGGCGTTCCCGGCGGTGTCCGTGCTCGCCGCCGACCTCGCCGCGCAGAACCACGGCCGGCGGTACGGCCTCAACGTCGGCGTCTTCCGCTCCGGCCCGGTGACCTCCGCCCGGTGGGCGCCGCCCGGCAGGCACGGGTTCCTGTCGGACCTGGTGCGCGACGCGGTGCGCGGCACGCCGTTCACGATCCGGGGCCACGGCGGCAAGCAGGTGCGCGACGTGCTCGACGCGGCCGACCTGGTGGAGATGTTCTGGCACTACTGCCTCGCGCCCCGCCCCGGAGCGGTCTACCACGCGGGCGGTGGGCGGGCCCGCGGCCACTCGGTCCTGGAGGTCATCGGCGAGTACGAGCACCTGACCGGCCGCGAGGTGCCGTTCGAGTACGCGCCGGAGGCCGGTTACGCGGACGCCCGGTGGTGGCTCACCGACACCCGCCGGTTCCGCCGCGACTACCCGGACTGGCGGCCCACCCGCGGCCTGGTCGACCTCCTGGCGGCGGCGCACCGGTACTGGAGCGGCTTCGGGCGCGTGCGGCCCGGATCAGTGGGCTCCGGACCAGTGGGCTCGGGACCAGTGCCCCCCGGTGCGGACGACGTCCTCGGTCCCGCGGCGACGGGGTTCGCCGCCACCGGCCTGGTGGCGGACTGCCGGGAACAGCCGTGCACAGCCGAGACTGCGCTTTGAAGGCGCCCTGAAGGCACTCTGAAGAAGCGCAGTAGACGCGTTTGAGAACACGTGAAGCCGCGCCTCGCACACTTGGTCTTGCAATCCGGAACTGTGGGAGGCAGTGGTGGAGCAGCGAGTTCGGATCGTCGTCCAGGCCACGGATCAACTCAGCAAGGCCGGTCTCACCAGCTTCCTCGGGTCGCGGCCCGAGATCGCCCTGGTGGACGGGGAGCAGTGGGCCGACGCCGACGTCGCCGTGGTGGCGGTCGGCAGGCTGACCGAAGAGGAGGCGGCGGGACTGCGCCGGCAGGCCGCGCGGACGCGGGTGCCCGTCGTGCTGGTGCTCGACGAGATCGGCGGGGCGGACGTGCCCACCGCCGTGGAGTGCCGGGTGGTGGCGATCCTGCCGCGCGCCGGCGCGACCGGGGAAAGACTGCTGCGCAGCGTGCTGTCCGCCGCGTCGGGTGGCGGCGTGATGCCGCCGAACATGGTGGCCGAGCTGCTCGACCACGTGCGGCGGCTGCAGCGGCAGCTGGTGGCGCCCGCGTCGGAGCGGGGCAGGTTGACCAGCCGCGAGGTGGAGGTGCTGCGGCTGATGGCGGACGGGTTGGACACCGCCGAGATCGCCACGACGCTGTGCTACTCGGAGCGGACCATCAAGAACGTGTTCTACGGGATCACCAACAGGCTGAACCTGCGCAACCGGCCGCACGCGGTCGCCTACGCACTGCGGAAGGGAGTGATCTGAGGATGACGGCACCGACGGCGGACAAGGCCCGGCTGCGGCGCTTGGTGGACCTGGTGGTGCGCAACCGTCGGACACCGGGCCGGGCCACCCCTCCACCGGTGGAGTGGGTGATGTCGGACAACGGGGTGATCTACGCCCCGACCGACCACGAGCAGGCGGATCCGGGCCGCACCGATCGGTGACGGTCGGCCGGGCGGGGGGCGCCTGGCCGTGTCGCGGACCGGAGAACGGAAGCGGAGACACGTGGTCCGGCCGTGTGCGTCGGGAGACGACGCGCTCGGCGGTGTGCGCCCGGGGCAGGGGCGCGGCCCGTTCCCGGCTTCCGGGACGCATGTGGTCAGACGGGCTTCCCGGTGATCCGCCGGACGTCCCAGGCGGCGCCCAGGCTGCGGTAGAGCGAAACCGCCTCCTGCCGGGTGTCCGCCCCCTCCGAGGTGCGGCCCAGCCGGTCCAGCAGGACCGCCCCGTCCTCCAGCGTCTGCGCCAGTTCGTAGGCCCGGCCCACCGACCGGTAGTGCGCGGCCACCTCCAGCAGCCCGTCCGGGTCGCCGTCGAACAGGCACCGGCAGCGGCGCGCTGCCGCCGCCGCCCTCGCGACCGACGTCTCGCGGCCCGCTTCCGCCTCGCACGCCTCGACCGCGCCGCGCGCCGTGTCGCGGTCGCCGCAGTGCAGCGCGAGGCGCACCAGCTCGGGCAGCCACTGGTGCCGCAGCGTCGTCTGGACCGCGTGCCGGTCGTCGAGCATGGTGGCGAGCAGTTCGACCGCCTTCGGGTGGTCGCCGTCGCGGGCGGCGGACGTCGCCTGCGCCGCCACCAGGAAGTCGCAGTTCTCCCGGTAGGCCACGGTCACCAGCGGCAGTTCGGCGCCGGCCGCGAGGTGCGCCCGCAGCCGGGTCTCGTCGTCCCGGTGCGCGGCGATCAGCGCGGCCACCCCGTGCAGCAGCACCGGGCCCCCTTCGCGGAGCCCGAACCCGGTGAGCTCGGGGTCGTCCGCCAGGATCCCGTCCAGCCGTGCCACCGCGCCGTCCCAGGCGCCCAGCCAGAACTCGTGCACGGCGGCGCCGACGTGCAGGCTCGCCACCGGGGTGCCCTGCCCGGCCGCGGCGAACGCCAGCCGCAGCGTGTCGGTCGCCTCGTCCAGCCGGTCCAGGCACTGCAGGGTGAACACCCGGTTGTCCAGCAGCACCAGCCGCAGGTCGGTCAGGCCCGGCTCGGAGCCGACCACGTCCAGCGCCTGGTCCAGGTAGCCGACGGCGCGCACGTAGTCCCGCCGCACCGCGTCCACCTGCCACAGCACCTCCAGCGCCTGCCCGATGGAGAACGGGTCGCCCGCCCGCCTGCCCGCGTCGATGGCCTGCCGCGCGCTGCCCGCCGCCGCGTCGAGCTCGCCCACGCCCGCCCGCTGCACCAGCGCCAGCAGCGACAGCAGCCGGGCCCGCCAGGTGTCGGTGAGGACCGGGTCGGCGAGCGCCTCGCCCAGCGCCTCCAGCGCGGCGTGCGGGCGCGAGGCGCGGAACGGCACGTAGGCCAGCGTCCAGCGCGCCTCGGCGATCCGGTCCGGGTCGCGCAGGCGGGGGAGCGCGCGCCGGGTCTGCTCCTCGGCCTCGGCGTCGTGCCCCAGCCGGAACAGCGCGTTGCCCAGGTACGCGGTCAGCAGCGGGTACCGGTCGTCGTCGGGATCGGTGGAGCGCAGGCACCGGTGCAGCAGCTCGACGGCCACCAGCGGCGCCCGGTGCACCAGCGCGGGCGCCCGCGCCACCAGCCAGGGGACCGCCCACTCGCCGATCCCGTTCGACGTGGCGAGCAGCTGCCCGGCCACGTGCTCGGCGGGCGCGTCGGCCGCCGCGAGCGCCTGGGCGGCCTGCTGGTGCAGGGCGGTGCGCACGGCGGGCGGCGTCCCGTCGTAGAGCGCCTGCCGGATCAGCGGGTGCCGGAACGCGATGCGCGGCCCCGCGTCGCGCAGCACGCCGCCCGCGATGGCCTCGGTGAACGCGGGCAGCAGCACGGGCACCGGCCTGGCGAGCACCACCGACAGGTCGCCGGCGGCGAACTCGCCGCCCAGCAGCGCCGCGAACCGCAGTGCCTCCCGGGTCGGCGCGGACAGGAAGTCCAGCCGGTGGGCCACCGCCGACACCAGCGACGGCGGCGTGCGGTCCAGCACGTCCGGCGCCACGTCGGCCAGCCCCGCGTCGAACCGCACCGCGTGCTCGCGCACCAGCGTGTCGGCCACCTCGCGCGCGTAGAGCGGGTTGCCGCCCGCCCACGTGGCGATCCGGCGCAGCCCGGGACCGGGCTCCCCGCCGACCAGCGAGGCCACGATGCCCGCCACCGCGACCTCGGTCAGCGGAGCCAGGTCGAGCACCACACCGCCGCCGGACTCCGCCTCGCGCCGCAGCCGCGCGACACCCGCCCGCCGCGGCACCGGCCGCGCCACGCCGACCAGCAGCAGCGGCAGCCTGCGGGTGCTCGCGGCGAGCCTGCGCCACAGCTCCACGCTGTCGTCGTCGGCCCACTGGAGGTCGTCCAGGGCCAGCACCAGCGGCCCGTCCGCGCAGAGCTGCTCCACCAGCGCCACCAGCCGGTCGACGGCCGGCGCGGTCGGGTCGCCGCCGGCGAAGACGGAGCCCGACACGGCCCGCCGGTCGCGCAGCGCCCGCGCGGCCTCCGCGCGCCGGGGATCGGGGGAGAGCACGTCGACCCCCAGGCAGTCCACCGCCAGCCGGAGCGGGAACCGGGTGCCCAGCTCGTCGGCCACCGCGTGCGCCACCTGGTACCCGGCGGCACCGGCGCGGGCCCGTGCCACGCCCAGCAGAGTCGACTTGCCGATGCCCATCTCGCCTTCGACCCACAGCATCCGGCCCCGTCCGGCGGCGAGGTCGCCGACCAGCTCGCGCACCGCCGCCACCTCGTGCTCCCGCCCGAGGAGCACCGGCTCGGCCGGTCCGCTCACGGGCCGGGCCGGGGCCCGCACGGCCTCCCGCCGGGGCACCGGCAACTCCGGCCCGGTGCCCAGCACGCGTTCGTGCGCGGCCCGCAGCCCGGGGCCGGGTTCGACGCCCAGCTCGTCCCGCAGCACCTGCCTGGCCTCGCGGAACACCTCCAGCGCCTCGGCGCTGCGCCCGGCCTGGTGCAGCGCCGACATCAGCAGCTCCCGCGCCCGTTCCCGCAGCGGCTCCTCGGTGACCAGGGCGCCCAGCTCGGCGATCACGTCCAGGTGCGCCCCGGCGGCCAGCGCGGCTTCCGCCCGCAGCTCCCGGGCTGCGGTCCGCGCCTCGCCGAGCCGCAGCCGCTGCGCCCGCGCGAACGGGCCCTCCAGCCCGGTCATCGGGGTGCCGTGCCACAGCGCCAGCGCCTCGTCCACCGACCGCAGCGCGTCCTCCGGGGCGCCGTCGTCGAGCTGCCGCCGCGCCCGCTGCCGCAGCGCCTCGAACTGGGCCACGTCCGACGCGCCGGGGTCCAGCACCAGCCGGTAGCCCGGCCCGACCGACTCCAGCAGCCGGGACGCGGTGCCCCGCGGCCGGTCCGGCTCCAACGCCTTGCGCAGCACCGAGACGTAGGTGTAGACGCTGCCTTCGGCGGTCGCCGGCGCGTCGTCGCCCCACACCGCCCGGATCAGCTCGTCCCGCCGCACCACCGCGCCCGGCCGCAGGGCCAGCACGGCGAACACGCCGCGCTGCCGAGCCGATCCCAGCGCGACCTCCCGCCCACCCGACCAGGCGCGCACCGGTCCCAGCAGCGCGACCCGGAGCGGTTGTCCCGCCACCGTCATCCGGTTCCGTCCTCCTGTCGTGCGGTCCGGTCGAGCCCGGTCCGGTCGAGCCCGGTCGAACCGTGTCGGGTCCGGTCGAGTCGGGTCCGGGCCCGCCGGACGTCGAGCACGGCGCCGAGCCGGTGGTAGCCCGCCACGGCCTCGTCGAGCGCGGTCCACGCGTCGGTGTCGTGGCCGCGTGCGGCGAGCAGCGCGGCGGCGTCCTCCAGCGCCTCGGCCAGTTCGACCGGCCGGCCGACGTCCCGGTACCGATTCGCGGTGGCCAGCACGGGCTCCGGGTCGCCGTCGACCAGCCCGAGGCAGTGCGCCGCCGCGGCGGACGCCCCGGCGGGCACCCGTTCCAGTGCCGCGTCCTCCGCCCCGACCTCGGCGGCCCGCACCGCGAGGTCACGGCGCCCGGCGGCCAGCGCGAGCCGCGTGAGCAGCGGCAGCCACTGGTGGCGCGACGCGGTGCGCGGGACGTGCAGGAGCGGCCGCACCACCGCGACCGCCCGGTCCGGCTGCCCGGCCGCTTCCGCCAGCAGCGCCTCGGCCACGAGTCCGAAGTCGGCGACCCGGTGGTCGTCGGCGGGTTGCCCGCTGCCGGCGTCGAGGTGCCGCCGGGCGGTCTCCACCAGCCCGCGGCGGGCGGTGACGAGTGCGCCGAGCCCGTGCAGCGGCAGCACGTACCCGCGCCCCGGCTCGTCCGCGCCGGTGCCGTCCCACCGGCCCAGCCAGTAGTCCTGCACGGCCGCGGCGATGTGCAGGGTGTCCGACGCGCCGACCGCCGCACGGCCCGCGCGCAACACGGCGTCCGCGTCGGCGAACCGGTCGAGGTGCCGCAGCGTGGCCGCTTTGTCGGCGGTCAGCCTGGTCCGCCACCGCCGCAGGTCGGCCCGTCCCGCCACGACGGCCAGGCCCCGGTCAGCGCACGCCAGCGCCTCCTCGTGCGCGAGCCGCGCGGAACAGGCCAGCCACGACGCCCACCACGCGTGCGCCGCCGCGAAGGCGTCCCCGGAGTCCTCGGCCCGGCGCAACGCCAGCCGCGCCATCTCCTCGGCGCCGGCGCCCGAAGCGTGCGGTGGCGTCGAGAGCAGCGCCGCCAGCCGCGCCCGCCACACGGCGGGCACCTCGTCGTCGGACACGGCCGCCCGCAGCACCGCCGGGTCGCCGTCCGCGTGCTCCAGGTACCGGAGCAGCCAGCGCATCTCGGCGGCCTGTCCGGGATCGCGGGAGCGGGTCAGCACGAACCCGGCCACCGCGTCCGGCCGCCTGCCGAGCCGGAACAGCAGGTCCGCCAGCCGTGCGGCCAGCCGCTCCCGCCGCGCCGAGTCCGTCGAGGGCTGGTCGACCACGGCCCGCAGCAGCCTGGCCGCCAGCTCCGGTGCGTGCTCCGCCAGCTCGTCCTCGTGCTCCGCCAGCCAGTCCGCCACCCAGGTGTCCACGGCGGCGGGCGCCGCCGCCAGCTGTCGGGCCACCGCCACGGTCGACGCGCCCGCCTCGGCGAGCGACCGGGCGGCCTCGCGGTGCAGCGCGTTGCGCACCGCGCCGGGCATCGCCTGGTACAGGGCGCGCCGCAGCAGCGGGTGCCGGAACGCGAGCCGGCCGCCCGCGTCGGTCAGCAGACCCGCCGCCGAAGCCTCGTCCACCGCCATCACCAGCTCCGACACCTGCCTGCCCGCCACCGTCGCGGCGTCGGCCGCGGCGAACTCGTCGCCCAGCAGCGCCGCCCACCGCAGCACCCCGGTGGCCTCCGAGGACAGGAAACCCAGCCACTTGGTCAGCGCGGCCACCAGGGTCTGCGGCATCACCTGCTCGCAGTCCTCGTCGGCCTCGACCTCGGCCATGTCGTCGCGGAACTCGACCCGGCCGTCGCGCAGCATCGCGTCGACCAGTTCCCTGGTGTAGCGGGGGTTGCCGCCCGCCAGCCCGTACAGCCGGCGCAGCCCGTCGCCCGGTGGTGCGCCGACCAGCGCGGTCACCAGCGCCGCCACGTCGGCCGGAGGCAGCGCGTCCAGTTCGACCACCTCGCCGCCGGACTCGACCACCGCGCGCCGCACCCGCGCCACGTCCACCCGGCGCGGCACCGGCCGCGCCGCCGCGACCAACAGCAGCGGCAGGCGGGCCGACAGCGGCAGCAGGCCGTGCCAGAACCGGACGCTGGCCTCGTCGGCCCACTGCACGCCGTCCACGACGAGGACCAGCGGGCCGTCCGCGCACACCTCGGCCACGTACTCCGCCAGGCGTTCCACGGCCTCCGGCCACTCGGTCGCCAGCTCCACCCGGTCGGCCGGCGCCGCGCGCCCGTGGGGTGCGATGCCGTCCAAGGCGTCCAGCACCACGCGCAGCGGCAGCCGCCCGCCCAACTCGTCACCGGTCGCCCAGGCCACCCGGCACCCGGCGTCGCCGGCACCGGCCAGCCCGGCGGCCAGCACCGCGGACTTCCCGACACCCGGCTCGCCGTCCAGCCACACCGCCCCGCCGCGCCCCGCCGCCACCTCGGTGACCGCCCGGCGCAGCAGGTCCAGTTCGCGGTGGCGCCCCACGAAGCCGATCCCCGCGACCTCGGGGGACCGGGTCCGCTGCGCCCGTGCCGCCCTGGCCGGCCCGCCCAGCACCTCCCGGTGCGCGCGGCGCAGCGCGGGACCGGGCTCGATGCCCATCCCGTCCACCAGCACGCGTTGCGCGTCCCGGTACGCCCGGAGCGCCTCGGCCTGCCTGCCGCTGCGGTGCAGCGCGGTGACCAGCAGCGCGTGCAGCCCTTCCCGGACCGGGTGCTCGGCGATCAGCCCGGACAGCTCGGCGACCACGTCGGCACCCCGGCCCACGGCCAGTGCCAGCTCGGCCCGCCGTTCGACGGTGGCCAGCCGCAGCTCGGCCAACCGCGCCCGCTGCGACTCGGCGAACGGTCCCAGGACATCGGAGAGCGCGTCGCCCCGCCACAGCGCCAGCGCCCGCTCCAGCTCCGCCAGCGCGCCGGGCACATCGGTGCCGGCGAGCGCCTGGGCACGCACCCGGTGCTGCTCGAAGCGGTGCACGTCCAGCCCGGCGTGGTCGATCCGCAGCGAGTAGCCGCCGCCGGTGGAGACGATCACCCCGGCCGCCGACCGCCGGGAGCGCCGGGGCTCGAACGCCTGGCGCAACCCGGACACGTGGTTGTAGAGCCCGGCCTCGGCGGTGGCGGGCGGCGCGTCGCCCCACACGCCCTCGATGAGTTCGCTGCGGGACACGGTCCGACCGGCACGCAGGGCGAGCATCGCGAACACCGCACGCCGCCGCGCGGCGCCGACGTCCACCTCCACCCCGTCCCGCCACACCCGCACCGGGCCGAGCAGCTCGACCACCAGCGGGAGTGGGTCCGGTCCGGTCACCCGAGATCACCCGACCGGGAATGCCGGCCGCTGCGCACCGTCACCGCCGCGCGATCCGCGTCCGCGCCGGCGATCCACGGTAATGGCCACGCATTCACGCCGGTGATCGGAAGTCGGTGAACCGCCGTCATGTCCGGTGGTCGGTGTCTTCGTGCCCGCGGTCGCCGTGTTCGGGTATTCGGTGGTTCCGGAATAGGCCGGGCGGCGGATGGCCGGCCGATCCCCGGCCCACGCCGTCCCGAGGTGGGCCGAGTGCGCAGCGGCGGCTGGATGCGCGACCTGACATGGCGAAGACGCTAACGACGTCGGCGGCTCTTGTCATCATTGCCGAAACGATTCCTCTTTACCGGGGCGATCCCGCGTCACCGTCCCGTTCGGACGGAGTCGTCCGAACGGGCCTGATCCTGCCGTCCTACCAGGAGGGAAGCGCACGACCGCCTCCCCGCTGCCGGACCCGCTGTGCATGTCCGGCCCCTGCACCGAATGCGAGTGGCTATCCGGTCGGCGGGCCGGTCTCATATCGCCGACTTCTCCGCGATATCGTCTCGTTGCAGCGTATCCGCACACTACGCGAAGTCGTGATCGTGGCCGTCGTCGGACCCGGTGGAACCGGCTGATCAGGTCGTCCCGCCGCGCACCGGTCCGGTCGTCCACGTGCCCGTGCCCTGCCGTAGCGGGTGCGGGTCGTCCGGCACGGCCGGCCGTCGCACCCCGGGTGGCTCGGCGTCCGGGTGACCCGACTCGGCGAAGTGGTCGGGCCGTACCGCGTCGTGCTTTTGCACTGCGGACCGTTTTCCCGGCGGCACGTGATGAGACGCGCATACAGCGGACTCGCCGCAACGCTCCGTGCGGATGGTGGCAGGTATTCGTCCATCAGGGTGGGCGGTGTTCGCCGACCGGGTCCGATTGTATTGACAGTTACCATTTGATGGGCGGCTGCGATACCTACGATCGGATATATCGCGTGCGCGGTTTTTTCAGTACGGTCACATAACTGTGGAAGGTGGGGGCGACAACCGGCGCGGTACCCGGTGGACGCGGAAGTCCGTGGCCTGGGCGTTGCTGGCCGGTTTCCTCTACCTCTACGTGGCGGTCTGTGCGACCGACGACGACGCTCACCCGTCGAGTCCGGCATCGCTTGTGCACGTCGTCACGGACACGTTGTCTCCCCCCGGTGACGGTCACCACGGCGACACCGACGGCTGTGGCGCTTTGATACACGATCCCGGGTGCTTTGTCACCGGCGACTCATTTGCCGGGATAAAAGACCTGCTCGCGCTTTGTGCGCTGTTGTCGGTCCTTGCCCGTGCCGCGGACGGCAAAGCGCCGGACCATTCCTCGGCCGCTGTCGGCGGAGCGCCCGCACCACCGGTGAGAGTGCGGGGCGGTCGCGCGATCCTGCTGTCGGTCTGCATCGCCCGGACCTGACGGCCCTGCCGCAGGCCGTACCTTCACGGCGACTGCGGCGACACGGGCTTGTCCGCGTGCCTTGAACGCCACCAGGTGCCGCCGGCAGCCCGGAAACCGACTGCTCCCGTGCGGGTCGGCACAGATGACCCCGTTGTGCGCGAACCACTGCGGTCACGTCGCGCCGTCACCAGCCGCGCTTCGCTGGTGACGACCACGCGGCGGACCCTCGCGCGCGCCGAGCGGCTCCGTGCGCCTCGTCCCGCGCAGTCCGCCACGCATCCGGCGGTCGTCCCTGCCTCCGCCGTCGTCCCCGACTGGTAGTTTCCTGGAGTTCGCATGGTCCACCCCCCGTTCCCCTGCACCGAGTTGAACGACGTCGCCATCCCGCCCGTGCTGGACACCATCGGCGGCACGCCGATGATCAGCCTGCAACACCTGACCGGGCCGTCCGACGCCTCCGTGGTCGTCAAGCTGGAGCGGTGCAACCCCGGCGGCAGCATCAAGGACCGCCCCGCCTGGCACATCGTGCGCAAGGCCGAGGAGGACGGCCTGCTCCGGCCCGGAGGCACGATCATCGAGTCCTCCTCGGGCAACTTCGGCATCTCACTGGCGATGATCGGCGCGGCCCGCGACTACCGGGTGATCATCATCGTCGACCCCAAGGCCACCGCGACCAACCTGGCGATGCTGCACGCCTTCGGCGCGGAGGTGATCGTCGTCCGGGAGCAGGACGACACCGGCTCCTACCACAAGACCCGCATCGCCCTGGCCAACCGGCTGCACCGGGAGATCCCCGGCTCGTTCCGCCCCGACCAGTGCTTCAACCCGCTCAACTCGCAGGCCCACTACCAGGACACCGCCGTGGAACTGGTCGACCGGACCGGTCCCGCGCTCGCCGCGGTGGTCGCCACGGTGAGCACCGGCGGGCAGCTGGGTGGGATTTCCCGTTACCTGCGGGAGCACGCGCCGGACGTGCGCATGGTGGGCGTGGACGCGGTCGGGTCGACCGTGTTCGGCGGCGAGTCGCACGCCTACCTGATCCCGGGCGTCGGCCTGGGCTGGACGCCGGCGAACCTGGACGACCTGTCCCGGCTGGACTCGGTGTACAAGGTCTCCGACGAGGACGCCTTCCTCGCCTGCCGGGTGCTGGCGCGTGCGGAAGGCATCCTGGTCGGCGGATCGACCGGGGCGGCGCTGTGCGTGGCGCTGCGGCTGGCCCGGCACCACGGCGCGGACCGCTCCGTCGCCCTCATCGCCGCCGACAGCGGCGAACGGTACCTGCACACGATCTACGACGACGACTGGCTGAGCGAGCACGGGTTGAGCCTGGACACCTCGCCGGACGAGTTGCGCCGCAGGGTGGACCGGCTGGTTCCGTTCAGCGTGCACCCGTCGCAGACCGCCAACTACCGACCCGAACTGGCCGGGGAGCTGGATTCGCCGCACGCCCCGGTCGACGAGCGCCGTTCCGCGTCGGTCGACGAGCGGCGCTCCGCCCTGGTCGACGAGCGCCGCTCCGCGGCAGGGAGCCGGCCGCAGTCATGACCAGCAGCATCGATCAGGAGAAGGACACCGCGCCCGGTGGTGCGTGGTCGATCCCGGGGTTCCGCCGCCTGTGGCTGGCCAACACCGCCGACGCCTGGGCGGTCTCCATGCTGCCCGCGGCGGTGATCCTGGCGTTGGTGCACCAGGGGTCCGGGGCGATGGTGCTGGGACCGGTGCTGGCGGCCAAGACCGTCGGCTTCGTGATCGCGACCGTACCGGGCGGTGTGCTGGCCGACCGGTGGTCGCGCCGCAAGGCGATGGTCCTGGCGTGCCTGCTGCGGGCCGCCGCCGCCCTCGTGCTGCCGATGACACTGACCGGGCCGACGTGGGGCAGCGCCGCCTGCGTCCTCCTCGTCGGTGCGGGGGAAGGGGTTTTCCGTCCCTCGTACCAGGCCATGGTCGGCGACCTGGTACCCGAGCGGCAGCGGCAGTCGGCCAACGCGCTGTCCACGATCACCTTCCGGCTCGCCCTCGTGCTCGCGCCCGGTGTGGCGACCACGGCGGTCATCTGGATCGGGCCCTGGGCGGTGCTGGTGTCCACGGCGGTGCTGTGGTGCCTGGCCGCGCTCGCCGTCGGCGGACTGCCCGAACGCCACACCGGCGGGCCGCGCCCGGAAGGGTCGGTGGTGGCCCAGTTCCTGGCCGGCGTGCGGGAAGCCCGTCGCCACCGCTGGTTCGTCGCCGGCCTGGTGATGCTGGTCTTCGTGCTCGCGGCCGGGGAAGCGGCGCAGATGGTGCTGCTGCCGGTGATCAGCCGCGACCGGTTCGACACCGATCTCGTCTACGCCGCCGCGCTCACCGGCTACTCGGTCGGGGCGCTGGCGGGCGGCGCGATCATGACGCGCTGGACGCCCCGGCTCCCGGGTCTGGTCGCCGTGCTGGGACTGGCGCTGTACGCGGGGATCCCGCTGGCGTTGGCGCTCTCACCGGTCGCCTGGCCTCTGGTGGCCGCCTACGTGCTGGCGGGCGTCGGCATGGAGCTGTTCAACGTGCCGTGGTTCAGCGCGGTGCAGCGCGAGGTGCCGCCCGGCCTCCAGGCGCGAGTGTCCTCTTTGGACTTCATGGTCTCGTACTCGATGAGCCCGCTCGGTCTGGTGCTGTTGCCCGTGGTCGTCGAGGAGACCGGCGCGCGGACCGCGCTGGTCGGCACCGCCGTCGTGGTGCTGGTGGCGTGCGTGGGCACGTTGGCGGTGCCGGGGATGACGCGCTTCCACACCCGGCGGCACCGGTCGGCGGACGCCGATCCCCGGGACCACGGGACGAGGTGACGCGGTCGGGCGGCCGAGCCCGGTGGGGACGCCGGTGCTCGGCCGCTTGACGCGAAGGCCGATTTCCCGGATTCTTGAGGTACGGAGGGGAGTACCCGCCCGGTTCGTGATCGTCACTACGGTCGCTCGACAGCGGCTCGGTCACGACGTCATCGCGGTTGTCGCGGTGACCGGGGAGACCTCTGGTTCGGATGAGCCGGAGGAGTACCGATGCGTTCCCACGTTGCCGTCGCGTTGTCCGCTGTCACCCTCGCCGTCGTGGTCAGCGGTTGCGCCGCCGCGCAGGAAGCGGCGCAGACCGCGAACGCGATCGCCGACACCGCGACCACGGTGCAGGTGTGCGCCGACGCGTTGTCCCAGGCCACCGCCGCGTTCGACCCGGGCTCGCCGGAGCGGGCGGTGGACAGCGCGCACGACGCCGCCGCCTCGCTGACCGACCTCGCCGCGTCCGCCGCCGACACCACGGTCAACGAGGCCATCACGGCGCTCGCCGCCACCCTGCGCGACGTCACGGTGGACGACCTGGTCGGCCGCCCGGCCGCCTGGCTCGCGACGAAGGCCGACCAGGTGGCCGCACTGACCAGCGCCTGCGCCCCGTGACCGAGCCCATGACCGCACCCGGTGCCGGTCGCTGATCAGCCCGGGGCGGTCGACCCGCTCAACGGCGCTTGCCGCGTTGGGCGCGGTTGAGCTGCCGGCGGGCCATCCGGTCGGTGATCGGGGCGGTGGAGTCGGGGGTGGTCCCGGTGCGCAGGTACTCGGCCAGTTCGGCGACGGTGGGGTGGGCGTACAGGGCGGTCAGCGGGAAGGCCCGGTCGAGGCTCTCGACCAGTCGGTGGTGCGCGGTCGCGACCAGCAGCGAGTGTCCGCCGAGGTCGAAGAAGCGGTCGTCCGGGCCGATGTCGCCGCGCCCGAGCACGTCGGCCCAGACCGACGCGATCCGGCCTTCGAGACCGCCACCGGCCGGCGCGGCGGCGGGGCCGGGGCCGGGGGAGTGCGTCGGGTGGCGCTCCAGCAGCGCCCTGGCGTCGACCTTGCCGGTAGGGGTGAGCGGCAGGTCCGGGACGACGTCCACAGTGGTGGGCACCAGGTATTCGGGCAGCAGGCCCGCCACGGCCGAGCGCACCTCGTCGGGCCGCAACTCGTCGCGGCCCCCGTTGGTGACGAACGCGCGCAGCAGCTGTTCGCCGTCCCGGCGGTCGGCGACGACGACGGCCCGTGCCACGCCCGGCACCCGGCCCAACGCCACCTCGACCTCGCCGGGTTCGACCCGGTAGCCGCGCACCTTGACCTGCCGGTCGCGTCGCCCCAGGTACACCAGTCTGCCGTCAGGCAGCCGGCGGGCGAGGTCGCCCGTGCGGTAGCGGCGGACGCCCGCGTGGTCGGTGTCGAACCGCGACCGCGCCTCGTCCGGGTCGTTCCAGTAGGACCCGAGGTAGTCGCTGCTGATCATGATCTCGCCCGCGACGGCGGACGGCGTGCCGTCCGGGGCGACCAGGCTGATCCGCGCCCCGTGCAGCGGTCGCCCGATGGGCAGCACCCCGCGGTCCTCGGTGGTCTCGGCGTCCAACGGCAGGTGGTCCTGCACCGCGAAGCTGATCTCGGTCGCGCCGTAGCCGTTGACGAGCACGCCGTGCGGTGGCAGGTGTTCGCGGCAGCGGTCGAGATCGGCGTGGGTGACCGGTTCACCGCCGAGCACGACCACGCGCAGTCCGGGCAGCACCGAGCCGGCCAGGCAGTCGGTGAGGTACCGGAACACGGTCGGCGTGGAGTGGTAGATCGTCACCCCGTGGCCGCGCAGCGCGTCGGCGAGTCCGACCAACCCGAGCGCACGGACGTCCACCGGTACGCAACACGCGCCGGTCAGCACCGCGGAGTACATGTCGGTGACGGCCATGTCGAAGCTGAACGACGAGACCACGCTGATCCGGTCGTCCGGCATGATCCGCAGGTTGGCCTGGTGCAGCCGAACCTGGTGCAGCACGTTGCGGTGGGTCTGCGCGACGCCCTTGGGCACGCCGGTGGAACCGCTGGTGTGCAGGATGTAGGCGGGCGCGTCCGGGGCGGGCGGCGGGCGGTCCGGGCGGCGCGCGGACGCCGGCGCGTCGGCGATGTCCAGCACCGGGGCGCCGTAACCGGCGGCGAGCGAGCGGTGCGCGGCGCTGGTCAGGATGAGCGACACCTGCGCCTGGGCGACCATCGCCGCCAGCCGGGGCGCCGGGTAGCGCGGGTCGAGCGGCACGTAGACCCCGCCCACGGTGAGCGTGGCCAGGATGGCGGCGACCGTGTCCGGGCCGTGGTCCAGCAGCAGGCCGACCCGGCTGCCGGGCTCGATGGCGTGCAACAGGCTCGCGTGGCGGGCCACTCGTTCGCCCAGTTCCCGATAGGTCAACGCGGTGCCGTTCCCGATCACCGCGGGTCGTTCGGGGGACCGGTCCACCTGCTCCCAGAACGCCTCCGGAATGGACCGGTCGACGCCCGCCGCGGGCGGTGGTGCGGGCGGTGCCAACCGTTCCGCGGCGGGCTCGGGCAGCGGATCCGCGTCCGGGTCGGCGCGCAGCCGGTCGAGCGCGGTGAGGAGGTCCTCGTCCATGCAGCGGGCGAACGGCTCCGGCACGTCGACACCGTCGAACTCCAGCCGCGGCCGGCCGTCGACCGTGACCAGGCGTGCCTCGCGCGGGATGCCGGTGAGGTCGTCGGGGACACCCGCCGACGCGGCGGAGTCCAGCAGCCGCACGTCCGTCGAACCGCTGTAGCAGCGCAGCACGGCCAGCGCCGCCGCGACTTCCGTGGTCGTCATCGAGCCCCCAACTCCGTGCAACCGGACCGGAGCGTACCTGTGGACGACTGTGAATAAGAGACCTTTCAGGGCAGCGCGGCGGTATGTAGCATCCGTGAACACGCCATGAACCGGCCGGTGTTCGGGCCGGTCAGACGTGGCGCTGGGGCTCTGGGGAGAGCGCGACGCTGCTGGGGGGAGCGCGCCTGTGCACAGGATTGCCGTCATCGGCACCGGCGATTTGGCACGTGCCGTCTGCTACTCGTTGGCCGCGGTGGCGACCACGTCCGTCGAAGTGGTCGTGGTCGGTCGAAGCGCCGAGAAGACCGGGCAGCTCTGCTATATCGCCAGCGCCCGCGCGGCGGCCGTTGGACGTACCGGCGTCGCCTTCACACCGTTCGTCGGGGACGTGGAGCAGCCGGTGGCCGATGTGGACGGGGCGCTGGTGTGCGCGTCGAGCCAGTCACCGTGGGAACGGCTGACCGCGCCGTCGGCGTGGACCGCCCTCGTCGGCCGCGCCGGCTTCGGGATCACGCTGCCGTTCCAGGCCGAACTGGCGCTGCGGGTCGGCCGCGCGTTGCCCGAGCGGTCGTGGTTGGTCAACGGGTGCTTCCCGGACGCGGTCAACCCGCTGCTCGCCGCGCTCGGCGTGCCCGTGCTGTGCGGCGTCGGCAACATCGCGCTGCTGGCCGCCAGCGCGCAGGCCGCTCTCGGGCTCCCCGACCAGGCCCGGCTGCGGATGCTCGCCCACCACGTCCACCTGCACGAGCCGGCCGAGCGAGCCGAGGAGGTCCGCGCGTGGTGCGACGACGAGCCGATCAGCGCACCCGGCGACCTGCTCATCGCGCAGCGCCGCGCCGAACGCACCGAGCTGAACCAGATCGGCGGGTTCGCCGCGGCCGTGCTGCTGGACGCGGTGCTGTCCGGGACGCCGATCGAGACGAACCTGCCCGGCCCGCTCGGTCTTCCCGGCGGCTACCCGGTGCGCGTTTCCGGTCCGGCAATCGAACTGCGGCTGCCCGCCGGGGTGAGCCGGGCCGACGCCATCGCGTTCAACCAACGGGCCGCGGCGGCCGACGGGGTCGTGGTCGACGGCGACCGCGTGGTCTTCGGTCCGGCGCTCGCCGAATTCCTGCCCGAAGCCGCCGAAGGGTTCGACATCGGCGACCTGGACGGGGTCACCGCCCGACTGTACGCATTGCGCGACCGATTGCGCGGCGAACCGCCTGCGCAGCAACGGGGTGGAGTGGAGATGCCGGTCTGATGCCGAATTCCGCGACGACGGCGCCCGCGCCGAGTGGTACCGCGAACCTGTTGGCCGACTTCTACGACCTCCTGCCGCGAGCGATCGAACGGTGCGTGCCCGACCTGGGCCCGGCCGTCGCCGACCCGGCCGCTTTCTCGCCCGGCTACGCATTACCCGAACTCGACGGAGGAGTCCGGGAGTTCCTGTCCGTGGCGACCGCCCGCTGGCAGCCGTTCGGCGAGTACGGCGGTCACCGGCTGACCCTGCTCGACCTGACCGGCAACCCCGGCACCGGCACCACCAAGACGTTCGCGTCGCTGCTCATCGTGGCCAGGGCGGTCGAGTACATCCGCCGCACCGGCGAACCCATCGTGATCTTCTCCCCGACGTCGGCGAACAAGGGCGTGGCGCTGCGCGACGCCGTGCTGCGGGCGGTCGACGCCGGACTGGTCGAGCCGGAGCAGTTGCGGGTGGTCGTGCTCGCGCCGGAGTCGTGCCGGCAGAAGCTGCGCGCCGGCCGGCTGTCCGACGACGACCACCTGCGGGCGCTCAACCCGGTGCTGCTCTACGGAGGTCCGAACGCGGAAGGCGTCAAGCCGCTGGGCCGGGAGTTCGTCGACCGGCACGCCGCGGCCCTGCGCCGGGACGGCGTGAACCTCTGGTTCACCCTCCAATTGGGCAACTACCTGACCGCCGACGTGGCCCGGGCGTTCTTCGAGCAGCGGGTCGACCCGACCGACGCGGACGGCGCGGCGCCCCGGCTGCACGCGCACGCGGTGTCGAGCGCGTTCGGCCTGCTCGGCTACCACCAGGGCCGGGCGGTGCTGGAGGACCTGGGGCTGGCGGACCGGGCGACGCGGCCCGCGAGCCTGCTCGTGCAGCACCTCGGCACGCCCGACATGGTGGTCAACCTGCGGCACGGCGACTTCGACCAGGCCCGCCGGCCGGACTACCGGTTCGACGCGACCACCGGGCTGTACCGGCAGTCGGCCGACGTGCGGTTCCCGGAGGTCACCTACGACCCGCACGAGGTGCTCGACCCGACCTTCTACACCCACCACCCGGCCACCTCGCCCGCGATGAACGACCTGATCGCCACCTTCGGCGGTGACGGCGTCGTGGTGTCGCTGGCCGAGTGCGTCGCCCGGTACCCCGCGCTGCGCGCGTTGCTGGGCGACGGCGCCGGCGGGCTGCCCGCCGACCTGCGCACGCTGCGCGAGTGGTCGCTGGTGATGGCGCTGACCGGCGTGTGCAACGCGATCGACCGGGGCCTGGTGGAGGAGGGGCGCGACGTCGTGGTGCACGGCTCGGGCTGCTACTCGACGGCCGACTACGAGGTGCTGGGCGCCGAGGCGCTCACGCCGGTGCGCACCGTGGAGGACATCGCACGCGCCGTGTCCGGCTGAGTCGACGGGTTGGGGGAAGAGCGTGGAGTACACCGGCGACGAGATCGCCGTCGTGGGGTTGGCCGGGAGGTTCCCGGCGGCTCCCGACGTGCCGACGCTGTGGCGCAACCTGCTCGACGGGGTCGACGCCGTGCACGACCACACCGTCGAGGAGTTGCGGTCGCTCGGCGTCGGCGAGTCGCTGATCGCCGACCCGACCCACGTGCGCGGGCACGGCAGGCTGGCGGGCGTCGCCGACTTCGACGCCGACTTCTTCGACGTGCCCGAGGCGGAGGCGCGGGCCATGGACCCCCAGCAGCGGCTGTTCCTTGAGCAGTCGTGGGTGGCGTTGCAGGACGCGGCCGTGGACCCCACCGACGGCGAGCGCGCGGTCGGCGTGTTCGCGGGTGCGTCCGCGAACCGGTACTTCCTCTTCCGGCTGCTCGCGCGGCAGGCGGGGGAGGACCGGCACGCGGAGGAGGACTGGGAGGAGCGGCTCGCGTCGCGCTGGGCACCGGACTACCTGCCCACCCAGGTCGCCTACCGGCTGGGCCTGACCGGACCGGCGATCGCCGTGCAGACGGCGTGTTCCAGTTCGCTGGTCGCCGTGTGCACCGCCGCGCAGAGCCTGCTGGACTTCCGCTGCGACGTGGCGTTGGCCGGCGGGGTGAGCGTCACCGAGCCGCGGTTCCGGCACACCCCCGGCGGACTGGTGTCGCCCGACGGGCGGTGCCGTGCGTTCGACGCGGCCGGGCAGGGCAGCGGTTACGGCAGCGGTGTCGCCGTGGTGGTGCTGGAACGGCTCGCGGACGCGTTGGAGCGCGGTGCGCAGGTGCACGCGGTGCTGCGCGGCTGGGCGGTGAACAACGACGGGTCGGCGCGCGCCGGGTTCGCCGTGCCGGGGCTGGACGGGCAGGTCGCCGTGGTGACCGAGGCGATGGCCAGCACTTCCGTGACGGGCGCCGACATCGGCTACGTCGAGGCGCACGGCAGCGGCACGCTGGTCGGCGACGCGATCGAGGTGGCCTCGCTGACGCAGGCGTTCGGGGAGGCCGCGGGTTCCTGCGCGCTCGGCTCGGTGAAGACGAACCTCGGCAACCTGGACGCCGCCGCGGGCGCCGCGGGGCTGATCAAGGCGGTGCTCGCGGTCAAGCACGCGACCATCCCCGCCAACCTGCACCACGACGTGCCGAACCCGGAGATCGACTTCGCGGGAGGGCCGTTCTTCGTGCCGGTCAAGACGACCGAGTGGACCCGGTCGGACCGCCTGGCCGGGGTCAGCTCGTTCGGCCTCGGCGGGACGAACGCACACGTGATCGTCGAGCAACCCCCGGTGGAGGACCCCCGGGAGGACCCGGTGGGTCCGCGGGTGCTGGTGGTCTCGGCGCGCACGCCGGACGCGTTGCGGTCGCTCGCCGCCCGGCTCGGCGCCCACCTGGCGGCCGAACCCGGGTTGCGGCTGGACGACGTCGCCCACACGTTGGCGAGCAGGCAGCGGTACGCCTGCCGGGTCTCGACGGCGTGCGGCGACATCACCTCGGCGATCGCGTGGCTCGACCGGGTTGCCGCCGGTGGGGGCAGTGCCGGTGAGGACAGTGCCGGTGAGGGCAGCGCCGGCAGGGACGCAGCCGTCGTGGACCGCCCCGACGTGGACGGCCCCGACGCGGACGTCGACCGGACGCTCAGGAGTGGCCGCGTGGTGTCGCTGCCGCACCACCCGTTGCAGCCGCGCCGGCACTGGATCGAGGTGTCGTCCTGAACGGGCATCTGGTGCCGCTGGGCACGACGGGCTGGTCGGTGTGGCGGGACGCCGTGCTGCGCAGCACGGGGTTCCCGATCGACGGGCTCGACCGGTTGGCCGCGCCGGAGGCCGCCGCTGCCGCCGACGCGTTCCTGGCCGGAGAGGCGGCCGAGCCGCTGTTCGACGCGGAGTTCGAGCGCGCGCTGGCCGCCGGCAGCGCGGTGTGCCGGGACCTCGCGGCCGACCCGCTGCTGCGGGAGGCGGTCACCTGGCAGAGCACCGCCGCGCTCAGCGCGCTGGACGGGCTGCTGCGCGCCGATCCCGACGAGCCGCGGCGCAACAAGCGGCGGGAGCGGGAACGCCTGGTCACCCGGTACTGGCAGCGGTACTGCGCGAAGAACGAGACCATCGGGTTCTTCGGCCCCGCCGCGTGGGCGACCGTCGACCCGCGGGCGGCGTCGATCACCACGCGCGTCGGCGACCGCCTGGTGCGCGACCGCGCGGTGCACTTCGAGCACTGGGCGCTGACCGCCTTCGCGCACCGGCTGGCCGAGGACCCGCAGGTCCGCCGCTGGCTGCCGCCCGCGCGGCAGCCGCACCTGACCCTGGACGAGGCGGGCCGGCGCGTGCTCCGGCCCGTGCAGCCCCCGATCCCGGTGTCCCCGGCCGACCTGGCGGCGCTGGTCCGCTGCGACGGTCGGGGCCCGGCGGCGACGGTGATCGCGGACCTGGTCGCCGCCGGCGTGGTCCGCACCGGGGACGACGGCCACCTGCTGCTGGAACGGCTGGCCGAGCGGGGGTTGCTGAGCTGGCGCGGCGACCTGCCGCAGGGGCCGGAGGCCGAATCCGTGCTGCGCGAGCTGGTGGCCGGCATCGGCGATCCGGTGCTCCGGGCGCGGGTCACCGGTGAGCTGGACCGGCTGACCGCCGCCCGCGACGAGGTGGCCGCCGCCGCCGGGGACGCCGATCGGCTCGGGACGGCGCTGGCCGGGCTCGCCGCGGAGTTCACCGCCGTCACCGGCCGACCCGCGCAGCGCAAGGCGGGACAGACCTACGCCGGGCGCGGCCTGTGCTTCGAGGAGGCGGTCCGCGACGTCGACGTGGTCGTGGGCGGGCGGTTGCTGGCCGACCTCGCCGAGCCGATGGCGCTGCTGCTGGGCGCCGCGCGCTGGCTGACCGCGGAACTGGCGGACGCCTACGGCACCGCGTTGCGCGAGCTGTACGAAGACCTCGCCGCCGAGACGGACGAGGTGCGGCTGGCCGATCTCTGGTACCTCGCCCAAGGCCCGTTGTTCGGCACCGGCGAACGACCCGTGGACGCGGTGGCGCGGGAGTTCGGCGCGCGCTGGGCGAAGCTCTTCGGGCTGGACGGCGAGCCCGCCGGCGGCCCGTCGACCACCGGTCCGCTGCACTTCACGTCCGCCGAACTCGCCTCGGCCGCCGCGGCGGCGTTCCCGGCCGACCGCCCCGGTTGGTCGGCGGGCCGGTTGCACAGCCCGGACCTCCAGATCTGCGCGCCGGACGTGGACGCGGTCAACCGCGGCGACTACCTGGCGGTGCTGGGCGAACTGCACACCGCGTGGCCGACGTTCGACTGCGCCGTGTTCACCCGCTGGCACCCGGACCGCGACGCGCTGCGCCGCGCGATGGCCGCCGACCTCGGCGAGCACCGGATCCGCCCGCTCTACTCGACCGACTGGCCGCGCTACTCCGGTCGCGTCGCCCACACGCTGGACGGCCCGACCGACCGCCAACTCGGGGTCGTCCCCGCGCCGGGCGCCGACCCGGACCGGCTGCTGCCCGCCACGTCCGTCGTGGTGACGCCGGACCTGGTCGCCCACGCGCCGGACGGCCGCGGCCGGCCGTTGCTGGAGATGTTCTCGGCCCTGCTCGCGATCCACGCCGTGGACGGGTTCAAGCTCGTCCACGGCCGGCCGCACACACCTCGCATCACGGTCGACAAGCTGGTCGTGGCGAGGGAGACCTGGCGCACCACCGTCGCGGAGACCGGTCTCGCGGACGTCGCCGGCGAGCGCGCCAAGTACCTGGCGGTCCGCCGCTGGCGGCGCGCGCTCGGTCTCCCGGACCGGATCTTCGTCAAGCTGGGCACCGAGATCAAACCGGTCTTCGTGGACCTGACCAGCCCGCTGCACGCCGCTTCGCTGTGCGGCATGGTGAGCGGCTCCGCGCGGGTCGACCGGGCGGCGGCGGTGACGATCTCCGAGGTGCTGCCGGACGTCGGCGGGCACTGGCTGGTCGACGCGCAGGGCCGCCGGTACTCCAGTGAACTGCGGTTGCAGATCGTCGACCCGGAGGCCGCCCGATGACCGCCCACCCGGACGCCACCGTCCCCGACCTCATCCTGGCCCAGGCCCGCCGCACCCCCGACGCGGAGGCGGTGCGGCAGTGGGACGAGTCGTTGACCTACCGGGAGCTGGTCGGTCGTGCGGGCACGCTCGCCGCCGCGCTGCACGACGTGGGCGTCGGTCGCGGCGCGCTGGTCGGCGTGTGCGTGGACCGGCGGCCGTCGCTGGTCGTCGCGGTGCTCGGGGTGCTGATGTCCGGCGCCGGCTACGTGCCGCTGGAACCGGCCCTGCCCCGCCGGAGGCTGGCCGACATCGCCGCGGACGCGGGCATCGGGGCGTTGGTGGTCGACGGCTCCGAGCGCCCGCTGACCGCGTACCCGCTGGTTCCGGTGCCGGAGGCGGTGTCCGCCGCGACGCCGGAGAACCCGGCGGGACCGGACGATGTCGCCCACGTGATCTACACGTCCGGCTCGACCGGCAAGCCGAAGGGCGTGTTGACCACGCACCGCAACGTGGTCGCGTTCGCGACCGGCTCCGCGAGGTACGCCGGTGTCGACGCCGGCACCCGAATGTCGGGCTTGTCCTCGTACGCGTTCGACGCGTTCACCTTCGACGTGTTCGCCCCGCTGATGGTCGGCGGGTCCGTGCAGCTGGCCGGGTTCGAGGACCGCGCGGACCCGGCGAGGCTGCAACGGTTCCTGCGCGAGCACCGCGTCACCTGGATGGTGCTCACCCCCGTGGTGCTGCGACTGCTCGACCCGGACCTGCCCGACCTGCGCACCGTCGCCGTCGGCGGTGACGTGGTCGAACCCGGGCTGGTCGAGCGGTGGTCCGGGCCGGGCAGGCGGTTCTGGCACATCTACGGCCCGACCGAGACCACGGTGGTGGTGCTCGCCAACCTGCTGACCGGGCGGTGGACCGAGCCGCTGCCGCTTGGCGCGCCGCTGCCCGGCCACCGGCTGCACGTCGTGGACGAGCGGCTGGAGCCGGTGCCGCCGGGGACGGCGGGTGAGCTGCTGATCGGTGGCGTCGGCGTGGCCCGGGGCTACCTCGGCCGGCCGGGCCTGACCGCCGACCGGTTCGTGCCCGACCCGTTCTCCGGCGCGCCCGGCGCCCGGCTCTACCGCACCGGGGACGTGGTGCGGGAGCGGCCGGACGGCCGGCTGGACTTCCTCGGCCGGCGCGACCGCCAGGTCAAGGTCCGCGGTCAGCGCATCGAACTCGCCGAGGTGGAAGCGGTGCTGCGGGACCACCCCGCGGTCGGGACGGTCGCGGTGGAGGCCGTGCCGGGGCCGTCCGGCCTGGAGCTGGTGGCCTTCGTGGACGGAGCGGAACCGCCGTCGCAGCAGGAGCTCCGGGACCACTGCGCGCAACGGCTCACCGCCGCGATGGTGCCGAGCCGGGTCTTCCTCTTCGACGAGCTGCCGGTCGGCCCGGCGACGGGCAAGGTGGACCGCGCCCTGCTCCGCGAGCGGGCGGTGGCCGCCTTGGCCGCGACCCCGGACCCGGCCGTGCCCGCCGATCCGCTCGCGGCGATCTGGCTGCGCGTCCTCGGCGTCGTGCCGAACGACGACCAGGACTTCTTCGCGTCGGGCGGGCATTCGATCGCGGTGATGCGGTTCGTCGCCGCCGTCCGCGCGGAGCTGGGCAAGGACCTCGGCGTCGGCGACGTGTTCGAGCGCCGCACGTTCTCGGGCATCGCCGAACGGGTCGAGCAGGTCGCGAAGCTGCCCGACACGGCGGCGCCGTCCACCGGCAACCCGCCGACGCTGTCGCCGTCGCAACGGCGGATGTGGTTCCTCGACCAGCTCGCGCCGGACAGCGCCGCCTACAACATCGCGTTCGCCGAACGGCTGCGCGGTCCGTTGGACGTCGTCGCGCTGCGCGGCGCGTTGCGGGCGGTCGCGGAGCGGCACGACGTGCTGCGCTGGCGGATCGAGGCCTCGGCGGGCGTGCCCGCCGCGGTGTGCGGACCACCGGCGGACATCCCGTTGCCGGTGGTCGTGGTGACCGACGACGAACTGCCCACCCGGCTCGCGGCCGAGGCGGCGACCCCGATCGACCTGGCCACCGGCCCGGTGTGGCGGGTGACGCTGTACCGGCTGGGCCCGGACGACCACGTGCTCGGCATCGTGCTGCACCACGCCGTCGCGGACGGCTGGTCGCAGTCGGTCCTCTACCGCGACCTGGCCGCCGCCTACTCGGGTTCCGTCCACTCCGGAACCGTCCACTCCGAACCCGCGCGTTCCGAACCTGCGCACTCCGGAACCGTCCACTCCGGAGCCGCCCACGCGGGTTCGGCGCTGCCACCGCTGTCCGTGCGGTACGCCGACTACGCGGTGTGGCGGGCGGACCGCGACGAGCGCGACGGCGACGCCGACCTCGCCTGGTGGGTCGACCACCTGGCGGGCGCACCCACGGTCCTCGACCTCCCGCGCGACCGCCCGCGCCCGCCGTTGCAGACCTACTCGGGCCGCAGCGCCACGACGACGTTCCCGCCGGCGCTGGACGACGCGGTCCGCGGGCTCGCCGCGACACAAGGCGCGACACCGTCACTGGTGCTGCTCGCCGCGTTCGGCCAGGTGCTGCGGCGGCTGACCGGCCGGCCGGACAACGTGGTGGGCGTGGTGGTCGCCGACCGCGCCGAGGCGGGCTTCGAAGACCTCGTCGGGTTCTTCGTCGACGTCGTGCCGGTGCGGCTGCGAGTCGACGACAGCGCCGACTTCCCCGCCGCCGTCCACGCGTGCCGGGAGGAGTTCCTCGGTGTCACGGCACATCCGGCCGCGCCGCTGGAACGGATCGTGGACAAGCTCGGCGTGCCGCGCGACCCGGCCAGGTCCGCACTGGTGCAGGTGCTGTTCAACGTCTTCAACTTCGCCGAACCCCGCCTCACCCTGCCCGGCGTGCGGACCGCACCCGTGCCGGTCGCGATGCCGGGTTCGCCGTTCGACCTGACCGTGTACCTGGTCGAACGGGACGGGCGGTTCGCGCTCGACGTGGTGTTCAACCCGGACCTGTACGACCTGGCCCGGATCGAGGCGCTGCTCGCCGACTACCTGCGGCTGCTCGGTGAGCTGATCGCCGCCGCCGGGCAGCCGGTGGCCGGTGTCGCGGTCGACTGCCCCGACACCACCAAGCCCCGGTTCGAGGACGTCGCGGGGACGCCGAAGGCGGTGGCGGACAGCGGCGGGGAACTGCGCACCGCGACCGAGATCGCCGTCGGCGCGGTCTGGCGCGAGGTGCTGCGGCTCGACGCGGTGGGACCGACCGACAACTTCTTCGACGTCGGCGGGCACTCGCTCGCCGTGGTGGCGGTCCAGGCCCGGCTGGCGGAGCTGTTCGACCGGGAGATCAAGGTGGTGGACCTGTTCCGGTACCCCAACATCCGCGCTCTGGCCGCGCACCTGGACGGCGCCGCGCAGAACGCGCAGCTGGCCCGGGCGGCGCAACGAGCCGCCGCCCGGAAGAGCCGGGCCCGACGCAGGCCCGCCGTCCGCACCTCCGAACAGGAGATCGACACATGACGCACGAGGAGTTCACCGAAGGCGTGGAGCCGATCGCGGTCATCGGCATGGCGGCGCGCGTGCCGGGAGCCGGCGACGTCGACCAGTTCTGGCGCAACCTGGTGGACGGGGTCGAGTCGATCACCTTCTACACCAGGGAGGAGCAGCTCGCGCTGGGCGTCACGGAGGAGGAGCTGGCAGACCCGAGCTGGGTGTCGGCCGCGCCGGTGATCGACGAGCTGGAGCACTTCGACGCCGAGCTGTTCGGGATGACGCCCCGCGAGGCGGAACTGGCCAACCCCCAGCACCGGCTGTTCCTGGAGACCTCGCACTCGGCGCTCGAGGACGCGGGGTACGACCCGGTGCGCTACCCCGGCGCGATCGGCGTCTACGCGGGCACCGGCGCGGACCACTACCAGTGGACGAACCTGTTCCGCAACGCGGAGCTGTGGCAGAAGGCCGCCGGGAACCTGGGCATCTCCAGTTCCAACTTCCCCGACTACGTCGCGACCCTGGTGTCCTACAAGCTGAACCTGCGCGGGCCGAGCCTCACCGTGCACACCGCCTGCTCGACGTCGTTGGTCGCCACGCACCTCGCGGTGGAGGCGCTGCGCAACGGCGAGTGCGACATGGCGCTGGCCGGCGGCGTGTGCGTCGAGCTGCCGCACGGCAAGGGCTACCAGGGCATGGAGGGCTACACCTCGCCCGACGGGCACTGCCGGCCGTTCGACGCCAGGGCCGACGGCACCCTGTGGGGCAGCGGCGTCGGCGTGGTCGTGCTCAAGCGGCTGTCCGACGCGATCGCCGACGGCGACCACGTGCGCGGCGTGGTGCTGGGCAACGCGATCAACAACGACGGCTCCGACAAGGTCGGGTTCTCCGCGCCCAGCGTGGAGGGCCAGGTCGAGTGCGTCGCGCAGGCGCTGGCCGTCGCGGACATCGACCCGCGCACGGTGGGGTACGTGGAGGCGCACGGCACCGGCACCGCTCTCGGCGACCCGATCGAGGTCGCCGCGCTGTCCACCGCGTACGCGCAAGGCACCGACGACCGGCAGTGGTGCGCACTCGGCTCGGTGAAGTCCAACCTCGGCCACCTCAGCCAGGCGGCGGGCGTGATCGGCCTGATCAAGACCGTGCTCGCGCTGGAACACCGGCTGATCCCGTCGACCATCAACTTCGAGTCGGTCAACCCGGCCATCGACCTGGAGAACAGCCCGTTCCACATCGCCACCACCTTGTCCAAGTGGGAGTCCGACGGGACGCCGAGGCGTGCCGCGGTGAGTTCGTTCGGCATCGGCGGCACCAACGCGCACCTGATCCTGGAGGAGGCCCCTGCACCGGAGGCGTCCGAGGAGGGGCGGGTCGCGAGCCCGGCGCACCTGCTCCAGGTGTCCGCGCACACCGAAGCCGCGCTGTCCGCCGCCGTGGGACGGTTGGCCGCGCACCTGGAGGACGACCCCGACCGCGACCTGGCCGACATCGCCTACACGCTTCGCGTGGGGCGCACCGCTCGGGCGCACCGCGCCGTCGTCGTGGCCTCCGACCCGCAGGCCGCCGTGAAGGCGCTGCGCAAGCCCGTCACCGGACACGTCGCGGGCCCCGCGCCGCGCGTGGCGTTCCTGTTCACCGGGCAGGGCGGCCAGTACGCGGGCATGGGCGCGGAACTGTACGAGGCCGAACCGGTGTTCCGCGCGGTGGTGGACGAGTGCGCCGCCATCCTGGAACCGGAGCTGGGACTGGACATCCGCACACTGATGTTCACCGCCGGGAACGACGACGCGCTGGGGCAGACGCGGTACACGCAGCCCGCGCTGTTCGTGCTGGAGTACGCCCTCGCCGCGTTGTGGCGCCACTGGGGCGTCGAACCGGCGGCGATGATCGGCCACTCCATCGGCGAGTACGTGGCGGCCACGCTCGCGGGTGTCTTCGAGCCGGCGGACGCGCTGCGGCTGGTGGCCGTGCGCGGCAGGCTGATGCAGTCGGTGCCGGAGGGATCCATGCTCTCCGTGTCGCTGGACGAGTCCGAGGTCGCCGACCGGTTGGCGGGCACCGGCTGCGCCATCGCGACCGTGAACGCGCCCGGTGCGTGCGTCGTCTCCGGCCCGACCGACGCGGTGGCCGCTCTCGCCGAGAGCTACGCGGAGCAAGAGGTCACGTGTCGGGTGCTGCGCACCTCGCACGCGTTCCACTCGCCGATGATGGACCCCATCCTGGAGGAGTTCGCCGCGGCCGTCGCGGCGGTGCCGCGCCGGGCACCGCGACTGCGGTTCCTGTCCAACGTCACCGGGCTGCCGATCACCGACGAGCAGGCGACCGACCCGGCGTACTGGGCGACGCACCTGCGGCAACCGGTCCGCTTCGGCGCCTGCGTGGCCGCGCTCCTGGCCGACGGCGGCGAGTGGGCACTGGTGGAGTGCGGACCCGGCAGGCAGCTGTCCGGACTGGCGCGCAGGCAACTGCCGCGCGAAGCGATGGCGCCGCTGCCCAGCCTGCCCGGTCCAGGCGAGCGGATCAGGGACGTGGCGACGCTGTACGCCGCGGTCGGTAGGCTCTGGGTGGCCGGCGTCGAGCCGGCCGAGTTCGGCGCACCCGGTCGGCGGGTGTCCCTGCCCACCTACCCCTACCAGCGCAAGCGGCACTGGGTGGACCCGGATCCCGACGGCGGGGTGGTGGTCACCGCGCCGCGCACCGGTCCGCTGCCGCTGGACGACTGGTTCGCGGTGCCGACGTGGCGACAGCTCCCGCCCTCGCCCCGGCCGGCGCCCGAGCCCGCGCAAGCCCTGGTGTTCGTCGGCGGGGAACGCGGAGCCGCGCTGGCCGGCGCACTGCGCGCGGACGGCGTGTCCGTCACCGTGGCCGCGCCGGGGGACGACGTCGCGACCGACGGCGTGAGCTGGATCGTGCACGCCGGGGCGCTGGACGCCGAGCCCGCGGGTACCGACGTCGACGCCGCGTGGCGGGTGCAGGAGACCGGCTTCTTCGCTGTGCTGCGGCTGGTGCAGGCGTTGGCCGGCCGGCACGAGGACGGCGACGTCCGGCTCGACGTGCTGACCACGGGCGCGCAAGACGTGCTCGGCCCCGACCTCACCCGCCCCGAGCAGGCCACGTCGATCGGCCTGGCGCGAGTGCTGCCGCTGGAGCTGCCCTGGCTGTCCGTGCGCCACGTCGACGTGACGGACCGGACCACGTCCGGGCAGCTGGCGGCCGAGCTGCGGTCCGCCGGTCCGTCCGTGGCGCTGCGGTCCGGTCGGCGGTGGGCGCTGGACTACGAGCAGGTGTCGCTGCCGGCCAACCCGGACGCGCTGCGCGAGCAGGGCCGCTACCTGGTCACCGGCGGGCTCGGCGGCATCGGGATCACGCTCGCCGAAGACCTCGCGGAGCGGTTCCGGGCACGCCTGGCGCTGGTGTCCAGGACCGGCCTGCCGCCACGCGCCGACTGGGACACCCACCTCGCCGTGCACGGCTCGACCGGGCGGGTCGGCCGGGCGATCGAGGCCGTCCGCCGGATGGAGCGGGCGGGCGCCACCGTGCTGGTCCTCGCCGCCGACGTCACCGATCCGGTCGCGCTGCGCCGGGTCCGCGACCGGGTGGTGGCGGAGCTGGGCGGGCTGGACGGGATCGTGCACGCCGCGGGCCTGGCCGGCGGCGGCATGACGGAGGTCAAGGACCACGCCGTGGCCGAGCGCGTGCTGGCGCCGAAGCTGGCCGGGACGCTCGCGTTGCGGCAGGCGTTCGGCGACCTGCCGCTGGACTTCGTCGCGCTGTGCTCCTCGGTCACCGGCATCGTGGGCGGCTTCGGCCAGGTGGACTACTGCGCCGCCAACGCCTTCCTGGACGCCTACGCCCGCAGCGACCACGGCTGGCCGTGCCGGGTGCTCTCGCTGAACTGGGGCGGGTGGCAGGAAGTCGGCATGGTGGTCGACGGCCTGGCCGGCGCCGCCACGCCCGAGGTCGCCGAGCCGGTGGACCACCCGTTGCTCGGCAGCCGCGGCGAGTCGGCGTGCTGGGGCGTCATCAGCCCGGAGTCCCAGTGGCTGCTGGACGAGCACCGGATCGCCGGTGTCGGCGTGGTACCCGGCACCGGGCACCTGGAGAACGCGCGGGCGACGGTCGCGCGGTGCGTGCCCGCGCCCGACGACGACGCCGTGGTCGAGCTGACGGACGTGGCGTTCCTGGAACCGCTGTCCGTGCCGGACGGGTCGGCCGCCGAGTACCGAGTGGGCCTCGACGGCACCGAGTTCACGGTCACCAGCCTGCGTGACGGCGTGCGCCGCGAACACGTGCGCGGCAGCGGTGGCTGGACGCGTCCGTCCACTGTGGACGCCCTGGATCTCGACGCCGTCAAGGCCCGGTGCGTGCGGGCCGCCGACGACGGGGACAACCCGTTCCGCACCGGCGGCCGGACCAGCATGCTCACGTTCGGTCCCCGCTGGGCGGCGCTGGGAGAGGTCCACGTCGGCGACGGCGAGGAGCTCGCCCTCATCGAGGCGCCCGCCGGGGCGCGGGCCGATCTGGACCGCTGGGTGCTGCACCCGTCGCTGCTGGACGTCGCGACCTCGTTCGGCAGCCGCGGCGAGGGTTCGTACCTGCCGCTGAGCTACGGCCGGGTGGAGGTGCGGGCTCCGCTGCCCGCGCGGTTCTACAGCCACCTGCGCTACACCGAGACCTCGGCCGAGGTGCTCACCGCCGACCTGACGCTGGTGGACGAGACCGGCACCCCGCTGGTGGTCGTCGGCGACTTCACGCTCCGGCGGGTCGACACCGACTCGGTGGCGCGCAACCTCGCCGGGCCCGCGCAAGAGCAAGTGCCCGTCGCGGAGCCGACCGCCGGACGCGGTATCCGGCCCGCCGACGGCGCGGAGGCGTTCCGCCGCGTGCTGGCCGCCGACCTGGGCCCGCAGGTCGTGATCAACACCGAGACCGTGGCCGAGCTGGTCGCCCGGATCGGCTCGACCACCACGGACACGATCGCCGCCGACGAGCCCGCCGCCGACCCGGTGGCGGGCACCGGAGCGGAGCCCGCCACCGAGCTGGAAGCGGTCCTGGCCCGGATCTGGGGCCGCACGATCGGCGTCGACCACGTCGGCGTGGACGACGACTTCTTCGAGCTGGGCGGCAACTCGCTGGTGGCGGTGCAGCTGATCGCGCAGATCCGCAAGGCGGTCGGCGTCCGGCTGCCGATGCGCAGCCTGTTCGACGCGCCGACGGTGGCCGGGCTCGCGGTCAAGGTCGAGCAGCTGCGGGCGGCGGAACCGGCCGAAGCGCCCGCCCGCACCATTCCGAAACTGCGGCGCAACGCCTGACGACGAGGGGGCAAGCGATGTTCAAGGTCGTCGTGAACGACGAGGAGCAGTACTCGATCTGGCCGGCGGACCGGCCGAACCCGCCGGGGTGGCACGACGAGGGGTTCACCGGCGAGCGCGAGGAGTGCGTGGCCCACGTGGACGAGGTGTGGACCGACATGCGTCCGCGCAGCCTGCGCGAAGCGCTCGCGGAGCAGGGCTGACCATGGCCGACCGACCGGAGGCGCAGCTGTTCCCGGCGTCGTTCGCCCAGGAACGGCTCTGGTTCGTCTCCCAGCTCGCGCCCGAGCTCGGGGTGTACAACATCGCGTTCCCGGTGACGTTGCCCGACGGCCTCGACCCCGACCTGTTCCGGGACGCGTTCGAGCGGCTGGTCGACCGGCACGAGACGCTGCGCACCTCGCTGGTCAGCCGGGACGGCCGGCTGTCGCAGGTCGTCCACCGGCGGGTGCCGGTGGACCTCGTACCGACCGACGCGACCCCGGACGAGGTCGGGGCGCTGGTGGCGGCCGACTGCGCGCGTCCGGTCGACCTCGGCTCCGCGCCGCTGTGGCGGGCCCGGCTGATCCGACTGCCCGGCGACCGCTGGGTGCTCGGCTTCGTGGTCCACCACTGCGTGTTCGACGCCCGGTCGGTGGCGAACCTGGTCGGCGACCTGACCGAGCTGTACCGGGCGGCCGAGCGCGGCCGGGCCGCCGACCTGCCCGAGCTGGAGGTCCAGTACGCCGACTTCGCCGCCTGGCAACGTGATCAGCTCGCCGGCGGTGCGCTGGACGGGCAGCTGGCGTACTGGCGGCAGCGGCTGGCCGACCTGCCGCCGGAGATCGGCCTGCCCACCGACCGCCCGCGCCCGCCGCGGCCGAACCACCGCGGCGGCGAGGTGTGGCTGGAACTGTCCGCCGAGGACAACCGGGCGGTCGGTCGCCTCGCCGCCTCGGCGGGCACGACGGCGTACGCGGTGCTGCTGGCGGGCTTCGTCGCGGTGCTGCACCGGCTGTCCGGGCAGACCGACGTCGTGGTGGCGTGCCCGGTCGCGGGACGGCAACTGCCCGAGCTGGAGCCGTTGATCGGCATGTTCGTGAACACGCTCGTGCTGCGCGTGGACTGCGGCGGCACGCCGTCGTTCCGCGAGCTGGTCGGGCGGTCCACCGGGACGCTGCGCTCGGCGATGGACCACTCCGACGTCCCGTTCGACCGGCTCGTGGAGGAGTTGGCGCCGGACCGGGACGCGGCGCGCCCACCGCTCTACCAGGTGGTGCTGAACCTGATCCCGTCCATCGGCAGCCCGCAGACCGGCAACGGCACCGCGAAGGTCGACCTCATCCTGGACCTCGCCGAGGACGCCGACGGGGTGCTGCGCGGCCGGCTGGAGTACAGCGCGGACCTGTTCGACGAGTCGACCGCGCGCGGGATGGCCGACCGGTTCACCCGGCTGGTGAAGGCCGCGACGGCGGACCCGGACCTCGCGCTGAACCGGTTGCCGCTGCTGCTCGACGGCGAGCGCGAGCGGTTGACCGGCGGGCCGTCGACCGGTGTGGTCGACCCGGAGACGTCGGTGCCGGTCCGCTTCGCGCGGATCGCCGAACGGCTGCCCGACGAGGTCGCGGTGTGCGACTCGGCGGGTGGCCGGCTCACCTACCGGGAGTTGCACGGCCGGGCGAACCGGTTGGCGCGCAGGCTGTCCGGGGTCGGCGCCGGGCCGGTGGCGGTGCTGTCCGACAACACCGTGGACCTGGCCGTGGCGGTGCTCGGCGTGCTCGCGTCCGGCCGTCCGTACCTGCCGTTGGACGTGCGGCACCCGGAGGAGCGGGTGCGGTTCCTGCTCGCCGACGCGGGCGCCGTCGCCGTCGTCACCACCGCCGGGCGGAAGGTCGACGCCGAGGTGCCGGTGTTCGTCGTGGACGAGGGCTCCGCGGACCCGCCGGCGGTCGTCATCCGGCCGGACTCGCTGGCCTACCTGATCTACACCTCCGGCTCGACCGGCAAGCCGAAGGCGGTCGGGGTGACGCACGGCAACCTGGCGGCGTACCTGGACGGGCTCGCCGCGCTGCTCCAGCCGCCGGACCGCCCGGTGTGGGCCACGCTCCAGCCGTTGACCTTCGACTTCGCCGTCACGGCCTTCTTCGGCGCCCTGTGCGGCGGTGGCAGGCTGCACCTCGTGGACCGGGAACGCGCGACGGACTCGGCGTGGCTGGGCGAACACCTGCGGCGCGAGGCCGTCGACTACCTCAAGATCACCCCGTCGCACCTGGCGGCCTTGGACTCCACCGACCTGGTGCCGCGCCGGGCGCTGATCCTCGGTGGCGAAGCGTCCACAGTGGACCGGTTGAGGGAGCTGCGGCGGGTGGTGGACGTGGTGAACCACTACGGGCCCACCGAGACCACGGTCGGCGTGCTGGCGTTGCCCGCCGACCGGGACGCGCAGCCGATCGGCGTGCTCACCCCGCTGGGCTGGCCGATGGCCCACGCCGAGGCGTACGTGCTCGACGAACTGGGCGAGCCGGTGCCCGACGGCGTCGTCGGCGAGCTGTGCATCGGCGGTGCGACGGTCTCCCGGGGATACCTCGGCAGACCGGGCCTGACCGCCGACCGGTTCGTGCCCGACCCGTTCTCCGGCAGGCCGGGCGCCCGGCTGTACCGCACCGGGGACCGGGTGCGCAGGCTGCGCGGCGGTGCGATCGAGTTCCTCGGCCGGTTCGACGACCAGGTCAAGGTCCGCGGTCACCGGGTCGAACCGGGAGAGGTGCGGCACGTGCTGGCAGGCCACGCGGACGTCGCGGACTGCGCGGTGACGGCGACGCCCGACCTGGCCGCGTACCTCGTCCCGGTCGGGGGCAGGCGACTCGACCCGGACGCCGTGCGCGCCCATGCCGCCCGTGCCCTGCCCGACTTCATGGTGCCCACGACGTTCACCGTGCTGGACGAGCTGCCGCTGACGCCGCACGGCAAGCTGGACCGGTCCCGGTTGCCCGCGCCGGACCACACCGCGTCGGGCCGCACCACGTCGGGCCACACCGCGTCGGGCCACACCGCGTCGGGCCACACGGCACCGGGCCACACCGCACCGGACGGGGCCGTGCCGGACCCCGCCGGGGACGCACCGGCCGGGGAGTTCGAGGAGATCGTCGCCGGGCTGTTCCGGTCGCTGCTGCGCCGCGACCACGTCCGGCGCACCGACGACTTCATCGCGATCGGCGGCCACTCGCTGCTGGTGATCCAGCTGATCACCAGGATGCGCAAGGCGTTCGGGGTGACGCTGCCGCTCCCGGTCGTGTTCGCCGAGCCGACCGTGGCCAAGCTGGCGGCCGTGGCCGCGAGCAGGATCCGGACCGGCGAACTGCCGCCGATCACGCCGGTGCCGCCCGGCGCGGTCGAGCCGGCGTCCTACGGCGAGCAGCGGCTGTGGTTCACCGACCAGCTCAACCCCGGCGCGACGCTGCACAACGTCCAGTACCTGCGCCGGTTGTCCGGCCCGCTGGACCCGGACGTGCTGGAACGGGCGTTGCGCGAGATCGTGCGGCGGCACGAGGTCCTGCGGACCAGGTTCGTCGCCACGCCCGCCGGGCTGACCAGGGTCGTCGACGCGGAACCCGGCTTCCCGTTCGACACCGTCGACCTGTCCGACCTCGATCCGGCCGAACGGGAGGAGGAACGGCGCGCGCTGCTGGACGAGCACGGCGGCCTGCCCTTCGACCTGGCGACCCGACCACCGCTGCGGGCACTGCTCATCCGCACGGCTCCCGAGGAGCACCACCTGCTGCTCACCGTGCACCACGCCGTGTTCGACGGCCCGTCGGTGGAGGTGCTGTCCGCGGAGCTGGCCGAGCTGTACCCGGCGCTGCGGGACGGCCGGGCGCCGCGCCTGCCGGAGCTTCCCGTGCGGTACGCGGACTTCGCGGCGTGGCAGCGTGCGGCGATGTCCGACGGGGCCGCCGACGCGCAGCTCTCCTACTGGCGGCGCCAGTTGGCCGGCCTGCCCGCCCGGCTCGACCTGCCGACCGACCGGCCCCGGCCGGCGCGGATCGGCGTGAGCGGGGCGTACCTGCGGTTCGACGTGCCCGCCGACGTCGTGGACGCGTTGCGCGCGGTCGGCGCGGGGGAGGGGGCGACGCTGTTCATGGCCTCCCTCGCGTGCTACGTCGAGCTGCTGCGGCGGTACAGCGGCGCGCACGACCTCGCGGTGGGCGTGCCGATGATCACCAGGCAGCGGCCGGAGCTGGAGCCGCTGATCGGGTTCTTCGTGAACACGTTGGTGCTGCGGGTCGACGCCGGCGGCGAGCCGACGTTCCGGGAGCTGCTGCGGCGGGTGCGGCAGGTGACCATCGAGGCCTACGGCAACGCCGACGTGCCGTTCGAGGTGCTGGTGGACGAGCTGGCGCCGCGCCGCGACCCGGGGGTGACCCCGTTGGTGCAGAACATGTTCATGCTCGCCGACGACCGCCGCGCGCTGCCGGTGGACATGGGCGGGGTGAGCCTGGAGTTCGAGCCGTTCGGGTTGGGCAGCGCCAAGTTCGACGTGTTCCTGTACCTGTGGCGGCGCCCCGACGGGCTCACCTGCGCGCTGGAGTACCGGCCGGAGCTGTTCGACGAGCAGACCATGCGGCGGTTCGCGGGCCACTACACCGAGCTCCTGGCGGCAGCCGCCGCCGAGCCGGACAGACCGTTGGCGGAGACGGCCGCGGAGCTGGTCGATGACTAGGCCGACCGGACCCGCCGGGACGGAACCCGCCGACAGCGGTTCCACCGGTGCCTCGCAGGCCGGCACGGGGTCGGCGAACGGCGGGACCTCCGGTGCCTCGCAGGCCGGCACGGGATCCGCGAACGGCGGGACCGCCGACGCGGGGACGCTGTGGCGGCACCCGGACTTCCTGAAGCTGTGGGGCGGCCAGACGCTCGCCGTGTTCGGCGCGCAGGTCGCCCGCACGGTCCTGCCACTCGTCGCGGTCATCCTGCTCAACGCGTCCGCCACGCAGATGGGCGTGCTCAGCGCGCTGTCCCAGCTGCCGTTCCTGCTGTTCCTGTTCGCGGGCGTCTGGGTGGACCGGGTGCGCAGGCGGCGCGCGATGATCTGGACCGACCTCGGCCGGTTCGCGCTGCTGGCGTCGATCCCGCTGCTGCACCTGGCGGGCTGGCTGCGGATCGAGGTGCTGTGGGTCGTCGTGCTGGGCCTCGGCGTGCTCGGGGTCATGTTCGAGACCGCCTACCACGCCTACCTGCCGTCGCTGGCGGGCCGGGCCCTGCTCGCGGAGGGCAACCAGAAGCTCGAACTGAGCCGGTCCACCGCGCAGTTCGCCGGGCCGGGCGTCGCCGGTCTCGCGATCTCCGCGGTCACCTCGGCGCTGGTGCTCGTCACCAGCGCGTTGACCTACCTGGCGTCGGCGGTGCTGCTGGTCTTCATCCGCAGGCCCGACCCGACGCCACCCACCGCCGAGCAGCGCCCGAACGTGGTCAAGGCCATCGGCGCCGGGCTGACCTGGGTGCTGCGGCACCCCGTGCTGCGGGCGATCACCGTGGCGACGGCGGTGTTCTGGTTCTTCTACAGCGCCCAACAGACGCTGTACGTGCTGTACCTGGTCCGCGTGCTGGACGTGCCCGCCGGCTGGGTCGCGGCGATCTTCGCCGCCGCCGGGCCGGGTGCGGTGGTCGGTTCCTGGCTGTCGATCAGGATCATGAAGCGCTTCGGGGTCGGCCGGACGGTGCTGTGGTCGGTCGGAAGCGCGGTGGCCATCCTGCTGCTGGTCCCGATCGCGTCCTGGCCGCAACCGCTGTGGCTGGTGATCGGGCTGCTGGCGCTGTCCCAGTTCGGGTACGGGCTGGCCTCCCAGGTCGGGACGGTCGTCCAGACGACGTTGCGCCAGGTCGTCACGCCGGACGAGCTGCAAGGCCGGGTCGTGGCCACGCTGCGCGCGTTGTCGCTGGCGATGGTCCCGGTCGGCGCGCTCATCGCCGGCGTGGCGGCCGACGCGGTCGGCGTCCAGGCGGTGGTGTGGGTGGCCTCGATCGGTGTGCTGTCGCCGGTGCTGGTGTACGCGACATCGGTCATCCCCGGGATGCGTGATCTGCCGAGCGAGGAGGAGGCCGCCGCGATGGCGCCGGAGACGAGGAAGAATGCGGAGTGAGGGCACGACCGTCGTGCGGCTGGGCGCGGACGCGTCGCGCGCCGAGGTCGAAGAGGCGTTGGGCACCGGCGGTGTCGTCCTGCTGCGCGGCCTGGACATCCGCACACCCGAGCAGTTCCACGCGGCGGTCGCCCGCTTCGGCGACCCGCTGACCAGCTACCGGGGCGGGAACACACCGCGCAGCAAGGTGGCCGACGGCGTCTTCACGTCCACCGAGTACCCGCCCGAGTACGAGATCTCGCTGCACAACGAGCTGTCCTACGCCAGTACGTGGCCGCGCTACCTGTTCTTCTGCTGCCTGGTGGCCGCCGAGACCGGCGGTGCCACTCCGGTGTGCGACGGTCGGGCGCTGCTGGCCGACCTCGACCCGGCGGTGCGCGCCCGGTTCACCGAGCGCGGCGTGACCTACCGCCGGCACCTGCACGGCGGCTACGGGCTGGGCAAGTCGTGGCAGCGGACGTTCGAGACGGACGACCGCGCCGAGGTGGCGCGCTTCCTGGCCGACGAGGACATGGCGTTCGAGTGGACCGACGAAGACGGTCTGCGGACCGCCGCGACCCGTCCGGCGACCCGCACCCACCCGGTGACGGGGGAGGAGGTGTGGTTCACCCAGGCCGACCAGTGGCACCCGTCGAACCTGCCGCCCGCCGAACGCGAGGCGCTGCTGGAACTGGTGGACGACGAGGCGGACCTGCCGCACTCGGTGACCTACGGCGACGGGCAGCCGATCCCGGTGGCCGACCTGGACGCGGTCCGCGTCGCGGCGAAGAAGCACGAGGTGGCGTCGCCCTGGGAGCGGGGCGACATCATGGTGGTGGAGAACATGCTGGCGCTGCACGGCAGGCACGCCTACACCGGCGCCCGCCGGATCCTGGTGTCGATGACCTGAGCGCCCGTCCCGACCCGCTCCGGAGTCTGCCGATCGCCGCGGTCACCCGGCCGTCAGGTCGGCCACCGGCTGCGTCGCCGCGGTGCCGAACAGGAGCTGGTCCTCCCGGGCGATGACGTCCACCTCGTCCGGGTCCGCCAGCGCGCCGACCAGGTCGGCCACCGACCCGTCCAGTGCGGCCGTCATCCGGTTCAGCGCCGTGCACACCTTGCGCAGCACCAGGCCCATCCGGTCGTCGGAGAACGTGCCCTTGTTGTAGACGAGGCTCAGCGAGATCGTCTCCGCCGGCCCGACCACGACCCGGACCTCGTGCTCCGTGTTGGCCCCGCCGATGATCCGCCGCCAGGTCTCCGACCGGGGTGCCGCGCGCAGCGGACCGTCCATGAAGAACAGGCACGACTGGTAGAGGTCGGTCCCGGCCGGGACCTCGCTGACGTCCTTGATGCGGCGCAACGGGCTCCACTGGTGCGCGCGGTCGTCGACCTGTGCCGCCTGGAGTTCCCGCAACCAGCCCAGCAGCGGCTTGGCCGGGTCGACCGCGACCCGTGCGGGCAGGTGCAGGTTGCTGTAGCCGACCACCTGCTCCGCACCGGGCACCTCGTCCGGCCGCCCACCGACCACGTTGCCGAACAGCACGTCGGTGTCGCCGGTGGTGTCGTGCAGCAGCAACGCCCAGGCGGCCTGCACGAGGGTGAACAGCGTCAGCTGGTGGCGCCTGGCCGTCACCCGCAGCGCGGTGCTCGCCCGGCGGGACAGCATGGCCGAGCGACCGGTCCGCTGGGGGTGCCGCGGTGCGGTCGGGTCGCCGTCCAGCCGCTGCACGAGCGGGGTCGCGGTGGTGAAGCCGGCCAGCCGCTCGCGCCAGTAGTCCAGCATCGGCGCGAGGTCCTGGCGTTCGAACCACTCGATGTACCTGGCGGGCGCGACCACGTCGGGCAGGTCGGGGTCGTCGCCGTGGACGATCGACCGGTACACGGTCTCGGCCTCGTGGAACGCCCGGTAGAACGAGATACCGTCGAACAGCAGGTAGTCGACGAACCACGTCCACCAGTAGGTCCGCTCGCCGACCCGGAACAGCGCGTGCCGCGAGTGGCCCGGCTCGGCCAGGTCGAACCCCCGTGCGTAGAGCCGGTCCATGTACGCGTGCCAGCGCCTGCCCTGCTCCCGCGGGTCCAGGTGCCGCCAGTCCTCGACCTCGAACCGCAGCGGCACTTCCCGGTGGACCACCTGCAACGGCCGGGGAACGCCCTCGGTGAGGACGCCCGTGCGCAGGTTGGGCTGCCGGGCGACGACCACCCGCCACGCCGCCGCCCACGCCTCGGGGTCGATGTCCTCGCCCGCCCACGTCAGGTCGAAGCCGTAGAGGCTCGGTTCGCCCCGGTCGCGATAGCAGGCGAGCATCCAGTCCTGGTGCGGGCCGACCGGGTACACGTCCTCGATGTGCCTGCCGTTGCCGAACACCCGGCTCAGGGTCTCCTGGTCCAGGCCGGCCAACGGGAAGTCCGACGGCGTGCACGTGCCGATGTCGTCGGTGGCGGCGTGCTCGGCGAGTTCGGTGAACGTGCGGTGCAGGTCGTCGACGGCATCCGGCGCGGAGCCGCCGGCGAGCAGCACCAGCGCGCGGACGCCGTCCCAGCGCAACACCACGTCGGCGTCCACACCGAGCCGGTCCACCTCGTCGTCCGCGGCGCAGCGCAGCAACGGTTCCGGGTCGGCCACGTCCTCGTCCACCAGGTGCACGACCACCGCCGCCGCCGCACCCGAGGGGGACGCCGCCCGGAGCTGCTCCTTGACCGCGGACAGTGAGACCTCGGCCGCGGCGGGCAGTGACACGAGCACGTCGAACCGGCCGACGCCCGCCGACACGTCCCGGCGGCGCACCGACAGCCCGTCCGACCGCCACCGCCGCACGCCCAGCACGACAGCGGCGAGCAGGGCCTCGGACGCCGACATCCGGTACGCCGTCGCCAGGGGACCGGTCACGGCGGCCACCTGCTCCCCGGTCGGCTCCCACTCGAACACGGCCGACGGCTCGATCACCGGGCGCTCGACCGGCGTCACCGGCCGGCCGGCCGCCCACGCGGCGAAGCCGACCGGGCGACCCGGCAGGCGGATCGCCGCACCGGCGGCGAGCTGCCGGTAGGCCAGACCGAGTTCGGCGAGCAGGATCCGCACGCCCCGCCCGTCCACCGCCAAGCGGTTCACCACCAGGGCGAGTCGTTGTGGCGTGGCGGAATCCGGGTCGGTGCCGACGATGCGGACGACCGTCGTGGCCGGGTCGAAGTCCGCCGCCGCGTCGTCGGGCAGCGAATCGGAGTGCGGCAGCCAGCGCACCTCCGGTTCGCCGGGCTCGACCGACCACTCCTCGGAGTCCAGGGTGAGCCGCAGCGCGTCGTGGCGGCGCGCGACGAAGGACAGGGCGGCGTCGAGCAGTTCGGGGTCCAGCCGGACGGTCGGCTCCAGCAGCGTCGTCCACACCGGGTCGGAGCCCAGGAGCAGCCGCTGGGCGGTCGTCAGCGGCACCCTGGTCGGCACCGCCCGCGCCCGTTGCGCCACGGTGGCCAGCTCGGCGATGGTCGGGTGCTCGAACATCCCCCGAGCGGTCAGCTCCAGCCCATCGGCGCGCGCCCGGCCGACCACCTGGACGCTGCGCAGCGAGTCACCGCCCAGCGCGAAGAAGTCGTCCGTGACGCCGACCCGTTCCAGCCCCAGCACCTCGGCCCAGATGCTCGCCAGCAGCCGCTCGGTCTCGTCCCTCGGCGCGACGAACGAGGCGTCGTCGGCCCGCGCCGAGGTCGGCGGCGGCAGCGTGCCGTGGTCGACCTTCCCGCTGCGGTTCAACGGCAGCCGGTCGAGCACGACGAACCGGGCGGGCACCATGTGGCCGGGCAGCCGTTCGGCCAGGTGGGCCTGCAGCGCGGGGACGACCTCCGCCTCCCAGCGGTCCCGCAGGCAGAAGTTGGCGAACCGCGACCAGTCGACCCGGTCCGGCGGCAACGGCGGCTCGGCGGGCAGCTCCCCGGTGCCGACCGCGATGTCGAACAGCCCGGGACCGCCGGTCGCGGAGAACCGCAGCCCGACCCGGTAACCCAGCTCCTCCGCCACCCCGGCCAGCTCGTCCGGGTCGATCCCGTGCGGGACGAGCACCTTCGCCAGCTCGCCGACCGTGGCGGGTGCGGCGACCGGATCGGCGAGCACGGCCGCGGCACGCAGGTCGTCCGCCACGCGGGCGTTGGGGATGTCGCGCACCACGGCGATGTCCGGTCGTTCCCCGGCGAGCCAGTCGCGGAACTGCTCCACCGTCCCGGGCCACGTCCGGGACGGGATCGCCCGCGGTTCCGTCCCCCGCGGTTCCGATCCCTGCTGCTCCGTTTCCCGCTGCTCCGTTCCGCGCTGCCCGGCAGGGTCGGTGCCGACCCGGAGCACCACGTCGTAGCGGAACCGCTCCAACTCGGTGTGGTGCGACCCCCGCTTGAGCCGGACGTCGACCGAGGCGACGCCCTCGAGCCTGCGGAACAGCCCGGGGTCGACCAGCAACTCGTTCTCGCCGCCCACCCGCTGCGCCACCCGGGCCCGCAGCGCGGCCGTGGACTCGCCCGGCGCGCTGCGGTACCGCTCGACCGAGGTGTGGAACGCCTCCAGCAGCCCCAGGTGGCGCACGTCGCCGACGAACACCAGCCCACCGGGCTCCACCAGGTCGATCAGGCCCTGCAGCACCGAGACCAGGTAGTCGACCGACGGGAAGTACTGGACGACCGAGTCGAGCAGGACCGCGTCGAACCGCTCGCCGGCCAGACCGGTCAGGTCGTCGGCGGGCTGCCTGCGCAGCTCGACCCGGTCCGGGCCCAGCCCGACCAGCTCGGCCTGCTTGCGGGCCGCCGCGAGCGCCGACCCGGACACGTCGGTGCCGACGTAGCGTTCGCACAGCGGCGCCAGCCGCCGCAGGAACAACCCCGTGCCACAGCCGACGTCGAGGACGCGGCGCGGTCGTGCCTCCACGACGGGCGCCACCGCGTGGTCGAGCCACTCGACCATCGCCGCCCGCGCGATGGGCTCCCCGGTGTAGCTGGAGTCCCAGCCGGCGAAGGGGTCGGCCTCCTCGCCGAACGCCAGGTCGAACACCTCGCTCCAGCCGTCCACGGCGGCCGTGCTCGACCGGTCGACCAGGTCGCTGCCGGGCTCCACGGACAGGTAGCCGACCAGGTCGACGTTGCCCTCCTGGTCGGTGCGCGGCAGCACGACGGCTTCGCCGACCATCGGGTGCTCCAGCATCGCGGCCTCGATCTCGCCCGGCTCGATGCGGTAGCCGCGCACCTTCACCTGGCGGTCGGTGCGGCCGAGGAACTCCAGCGTGCCGTCGGGCAGCCACCGCACCTGGTCGCCCGTACGGTACATCCGCGCGCCGGGCGTGCCGCTGAACGGCTCGGGGATGAACCGCTGGGCCGTCATCCCCGGCCGGTTCAGGTACCCGCGCGCGAGCCCGTGGCCCGCGACGAACAGTTCGCCCGGCACACCGACGGGCACCGGTTCCAGCCGCTCGTCCAGGACGTAGCCGCGCAGGTCGGGCAACGCCCGGCCGATCGGCGAGGACGGCGCGGCGGCCAAGTCCTCCAGCAGCACCCGCTTGTACGTGACGTGCACGGTCGTCTCGGTGATCCCGTACATGTTGACCAGCGCGGGCTTGGCGTCGCCGTGCTCGGCGAACCACTGTTCCAGCTCCCGCACGTGCAGCGCGTCACCGCCGAAAACGACGGTGCGGACGTCGAGATCGCGGAACGACCGTCCGATCGCGGTCAACGTGGTCCGCAGCGCGCGGAACGCGGGTGGTGTCTGGGTGAGCACCGTGACGCGTTCGGCGCGCAACAGGTCGACCAGGGCCTCGTGGTCGCGCACCGCGTCGGCGGGCACGATCGCCACCCGGCCGCCCTTGGTGAACGCGCCCCACATCTCCCAGACCGACAGGTCGAACGCGTGCGAGTGCAGCAGCGCCCACACGTCGGTCGCGTCGAAGTCGAAGTGCTCGTCCGCCGCCGTCATCAGCCGGACGACCTGGCGGTGCTCGATCATCACGCCCTTGGGCCTGCCGGTGGAGCCCGACGTGTAGATGACGTACGCGAGGTGGTCGGCTTCCGTCACCGACGGCGGGTTGTGGTCCGGGCCGTCGAAGTCGTCGTCCAGCGGGACGATCCGGCCGTCGTAGTCCGGGAACCGGTCCCGCAGGTGCTCCTGGGTGAGCAGGATGCGCGCGCCGGTGTCGCCGAGGACGTACTTCAGCCGCTCGGCCGGGTTCGTCGGGTCCAGCGGCACGTACGCGCCACCGGCCTTGAGCACGGCGAGCGTCGAGACGACCATCTCCACGTCCCGGGCGGCGCAGATCGCCACCAGGGTCTCCGAACCGACACCGAGGTCGCGCAACCGGTGCGCCAGCCGGTTCGCCCGCCGGTTGAGCCCGGCGTAGTCGAGCCGCTTCGACCCGAGGCCCACCGCGATGGCGTCCGGCGTCAGCGCGGCCTGCCGCTCGAACAGCCCCGGCAGGGTGTCGCGGACGTCCGGGTCGAGCGGCTGGGCGCCGAAGACGTCCAGCACCCGCGCGCGTTCGGCGGCGTCAAGCAGGGCCAGTTCGGACAGCCGCGCCGAGGGCCGCGCGGTCAGGTCCCGCAGCAGCGTCCGGAAGTGCCCGGCCAGCCGGGCGACGGCGTCCGGGGTGAACAGGTCGGACTTGTAGACGAACCGGACGATCGCGTCGTCCGCGTCCGGAGTGGACGGTGGGCGCACCTCCAGCCACAGGTCGACGAACGCGGCGTCCACGTCCATCGGGAAGTGCTCCATGTCGAGCGTTCCCGCCGGTGCCTGTTCGGTCGCCGATCGCGACTGCCGGGTGTTCTGGAGCGTGAGCATGACCTGGACCAGCGGGTTGTGGCTCATCACCCGCTCCGGCTGCAACTCCTCGACCAGCTTCTCGAACGGCAGGTCGGCGTGGGCGAACGCGCCGAGGGCGGCGGCCCGCGCCTGGCCGAGCAGCTCGGACACCGTCGGGTCGCCGCCGACCCGGACGCGCAGCGGCAGCGTGTTGGTGAACATGCCGATCAGCTGTTCGTGCTCCGACCGCGTGCGCCCGGCGACCGGGCTGCCGATCACCAGGTCGGTCGCGCCGGTGAGCCTGCTCAGCAGACCGGCCAACGCGGTGTGCAGCACCATGAACGGCGTGGCCTTGTGGGCGCGACCGCAGTCGACCACCGCGCGCCACAGCTCGCCGGGCAGCGGGACCTGGTGCGTCGCGCCGCTGAACGTCTGCACCGTCGGCCGGGGCAGGTCCGTCGGCAGGTCGAGCAGCGTCGGCGCGCCCGCCAGGTGCCCGCGCCACCAGTCGAGGGTCTTCGCCAGGTGCGCGCCGGCGACCTCCTCGCGCTGCCGCCGCGCGAAGTCGCGGTACTGCAACGGCAAGGGGGCCAGCGGGTCGGGCCTGCCGTCGACCCGCGCGGAGTACAGCCGGGCCAGCTCGCCGAAGAACAGCCCGGTGGACCACCCGTCGACCAGGATGTGGTGCACGACCACGGAGAGGACGTGGTCCTCCTCGGCCAGCCGGTACAGCCGCATCCGCAACGGCGGTGCCTGGGTCAGCTCGAACGGGGTGGCGATCTCCGCCCGGATCCGGTCCCGCGCTGCCGCTTCGCGTTCCGCCGACGGCAGCGCGCCCAGGTCCGTCAACGGCAACGAGACGTCCCCGGCGGGGACCACCGCCTGCGTCGGCTCGCCGTCGGGAGCCGGGAACCCGGTGCGCAGAACTTCGTGCCGTTCGACGATCCGCCGCAGGCTCCAGGTCAGCGCGTCCAGGTCGAGCGGACCGCGCAGCCGCACCGCCCAGCTGGTGTTGTAGGCCGTGTTGCCCGGCAGGAGCTGGTCGAGGAACCACAGCCGTTGCTGGGGAAAGGACAGCGGAGCACCCGTCGAACCCGTCATTGCTCCCCCTTGAGCAGTTCGCCGATGACTGTGGCGACGCCCGCGGGCGTCGGGTCGGAGAAGACCTCTTCCGGTGTGAGCGACACGTCGAACGTCTCGTCTATGCGGGCGATCAGGCCGACCGCGATCAACGAGTCGCCGCCGAGCGCGAAGAAGTCGTCGTCGGCGTCGACCTCCGGCTGCTGCAGCACTTCGGCGAACAGCAGGGCGACGGTCTCCACGATCTCGGCCGGCTGCCAGGAACTCGCGACCGGCGCGACCGGCCGGGCAGCGGGTGGCGGCGCGGCGGCCGGCGGCGCGGCGGCCGGCGGCGCGGCGGTGGGTGCCGCCGACTCGACGATGTGGCGTCGGCGCTGGAAAGGGTAGGTCGGCAGCGGAACCCGGCGTCGGCGCTCCACGGGCCGGATCGCCTCGCCCGCCATCCACTGCTCGCCGAGCCGGTGCAACTCGTCGGCGGCGGTTCCGCCCGAGTGGTCGTGTGCCTGGCGGTCGTGTGCCTGGCGGTCGGGTGCAAAGCGTTCGTGCGCAGGGTGGTCGGGCCCGGCGTCCTCGGCGGTCAGCGCCCGGACGGCGTCCGCGCGGTCGGTGACCACCGCGCACCAGCGGTGCGGGAAACCGACCCGGCCGACCTGGAGCGTGTACGCGACATCGTCCAGCGACTGTTCGGGATGCGCGGTCAGATGAGCGGCGAGTTCGGCCCGCATCTGCCGCAGCGCGGGCACCGTGGTCGCCGACAGGACCAGCAGCCGGTGTGTTCGCGGCGGTCCGGCGGGCTCGGGCGACGGCGCTTCCTCCACGACGACGTGCGCGTTGGTGGCACCGATCCCGAACGAGCTGACACCGGCGCGCCGGGGACGCCCGCGCTCCGGCCACGGTGCGGCCTCGGTGCGCACCTCGAACGGTCCGGCCGCGAAGTCGATCGCGGGGTTGGGCTGCTCGAAGTTGACGCTCGGCGGCAGCACCCGGTGTCGCAGCGCGAGGATCACCTTGAGCAGCCCGGCGATGCCCGCGGCGGCGTCCGTGTGGCCGATGTTGGGCTTGACCGTGCCGAGGACGGTGGAGCCGGCAGCGCCACCGCCGAACGCCCTGGTCAGCGCGGCGACCTCGATGGGATCCCCGACCTGGGTGCCGGTGCCGTGGGACTCCACGTAGTCGACGGTCTCCGGCGCCACCTCGGCCGCCGCCAACGCCGACCTGATCACCTTCGCCTGCCCGGACACGCCCGGCGCGCCGTACCCGACGCGGTCGCTCCCGTCGTTGTTCACCGCCGAACCCCGGATGACGGCGTGGATGTGGTCGCCGTCGTCGACCGCGTCGGCGTACCGCTTGAGCAGGACGACGCCCGCGCCGTCACCGAACACCGTGCCGTTGGCCTTGGCGTCGAAGGCCCGGCACACCCCGTCCGGCGACAGCACGCTGCCCGCCCTGGCCACCGCGCCCCGCGCCGGCACCCGCACCGACACACCGCCCGCCAACGCCATGTCGCAGTCGCCGAACAGCAGCGCCTGGCACGCCTGGTGCACCGCGACCAGCGCGGTGGAGCAGGTGGACAGCACGGTCATGCTCGGTCCGGTCAACCCCAGCTTGTGCGACACCCGCAGGCACAGGTGGTCGGCGCCCGCGACCATCGCCAGCCGGACGTCGTCGAGCCCCGGGAACCGGTCGCGGTGCCTGCCGACCAGCGACCAGTACCGGGACTGCCCGCAGCCGCCGTAGACACCGACCACCGCGTCGGTCGCCGACGGCGGGTAGCCCGCGTCCTCCATCGCCTGCCAGCACGTTTCCAGGAAGACCCGGTGCTGCGGGTCGCTGAGCACCGCGTCGACCGGCGCGTAGCCGAAGAACTCCGCGTCGAACCACTCCGCCCGGTCGAGCTTGCCGTACCGGCGCACGTAGGCCGGGTCGGCGAGCAGCGCCGGGTCCTCGCCGGCGGCCAGCAGTTCGTCGGTGGTCAGCTCGCGCACCACGGTGGTGCCGGTCGACACGGCCTGCCAGTAGGCGTCCAGGTCGGGCGTGCCCGCGAACCGGCCGGCCATGCCGACCACCGCGATGTGGGTGTCAGTCACGGGCACCGCTCTCCTCGATCCGGTCGCGGCGCTGCCGGGCCAACCGGGCACGATCACGCCGTACCGGTTCAGCGGGTGGTTCCGGGCCGTCGACCGGTCGGCCGTCGTGCGTCCGAACCGGTCGGTCGTGGCCGTTCTCCAGGTGCCGGGAGAACGCGGCGATGGTGGGGAACTCGTACAGCTCGACCAGCGACACGTCACGGGAGGCGATCCGGGTGAGGTGGCCGTAGACCTGCACCAGGGACATGGAGTTGCCGCCGATGTCGAAGAAGCTGTCGTGGATGCCCACCCGGTCCAGGCCGAGCACGGACTGCCAGATCCCGACCAGCTGCCGTTGCAGCTCGGTGCCCGGCGGTTCGTACGGCGCTGAAGTGGCGCGTCGGGCGAGCGCGGGCAGCGCGTTCCGGTCGATCTTGCCGGTGGCGGTGAGCGGGAAGCGGTCCAGCACCGCGTAGTCGTCGGGGAGCATGTACCGCGGCAGCCGCGCGGCCAGGTGGGCGCGCAGCGCGTCCGCGTCCGGCCCGCCCGTGACGTAGGCGACGAGCCTGCCGTCGACCATGGTGACGATGGCCTGGCCCACCTCGGGGTGGGCGACCAGCGCGGCCTCGATCTCACCGAGCTCGATGCGGACCCCGCCGCTGCCCTGCACCTGGTGGTCGGTCCGGCCGATGAAGTCCAGCTCGCCGTCGGGCCGCAGCCGGGCGCGGTCACCGGTCCGGTAGAGGCGTTCGCCCGCCGCCCACGGGTGCGGGACGAAGCGGTCCGCGGTCAGGCCTGGGTTGCCCAGGTAGCCCCTCGCCGTCCCGACCCCGCCGAGGTAGACCTCCCCGACCCGCGCGGGCCGCAGCCGGTCGTCCAGCACGAGCACCTCGGCGCCGTCGACCGGCCGACCGATCGGGGGCACGCCGTCGCGGCCGGGTTCGAGGCGCGCGCAGGTGCTCCAGACGCCGACCTCCGTCAGGCCGTACAGGTTCAGCACGTCGAACGGCAGCCCGCGGTCCGGGTGCCGGTGCAGCGCGGCACCCCCGATGTGCAGCAGGCGCAGCGCGCAGTCCGGCGGCCACGGCATGCCGAGCGCGGTCTCGCCGACCGGTGTCGGCAGGAAGCACACGGTGATCCGTTCGGCGAGCAGCCACCGCCGCAGGTCGGCGGGCGAGGACAGCAGCTCGCCGTCCGGGGCGTGCAGGCCGGCGCCGGAGGCCAACGCGGCGAACGAGTCCAGCACGCTGACGTCGAAGCCGGGCGAGGCCGTCATGCCGACCCGGTCGGCGGGCGTGAGCGCCAACAGCCGCCGTGACCAGTCGACCGCGTGGGCCAGCGACCGGTGGGTGATCATGACGCCCTTGGGCGTGCCGGTCGAGCCGGACGTGTAGGTCACGTAGGCGAGCTGGTCGGGGTGCACGGGTTCGGGCGCGACCACCTCGCCGCCGGGGGCCGAGAGCCGCCGCCAGTCCAGGGTGAGGGCCTTCCCCGGTAACCGGCCGAGCTGGTCGGGGCCGGTGATGACGACCGTCGGCGCGGCTTGGTCCAGCATCCGCGCGAGGCGGGCCGGAGGGTTCACCGGGTCCAGCGGCACGATGGTGGCGCCCGCTCTCAGGACCGCCAGCTGGGCCACGACCAGGTCGACGCCGCGGGCCAGCACCAGGCCGACCGTGCTCCCGGCGCGGACCCCCTCGGCGCGCAACCGCGCCGCGAGCCGTCCGGCGGCGAGATCCAGTTCCCGGTAGGTCAGGCTCCGCGCGTCGTCGGCGGCCGCGGGGGCCTCCGGCGCGGCGGCCGCTCGTTCGGCGACGAGGACGTGTACGGGCGTTGCCGTCAAATCGCGCACGCTCCCCCCCAGTGGTTTGCGCGTATGCGGCCGGAGCCGCGCCCGACTGTAACCCCGAACACACCGGACGTGCACCCATTCGGGGATTGATCGGCCGCTGCGCTTCGGGAACCCTGGCGACCGATGGCGGCCAGGGTGCTCGGTGTGCTGCTGGTGTCCATGGCGGTGCTGGTCAGCAGTGCCCCTCCGTGGCGCGGGCAGCCGGTGCCGGCTGTCGGGACGACCCCGGAGACGGCGGCGCGGGCACTCGTCGTGGCGCCGACGGAGGCCGAGACGGCGCGGAGCCTGGCGACCCTGCGCAAGCTGGACGACCACCCGCTGTACTCGATGACCTACTACGGCCCGGCGCCGCGGATCGACGACGCGGCGGGCGACGGGCCGGGACGGGCCGACCGGGCGCCGTTCGGCTGCACGCTGTTCGTCGCGGCGGGCACACCCGGGCAGCCGCTGATGGGCCGGAACTTCGACTGGGACCACGGCCCGGCGCTGGTGCTGCACGCGAACCCGTCGGACGCCTACCGCTCGGTCTCCGTGGTCGACCTGTCCTACCTGGGCGTGACCACCGACGCGCCGCCGTCCGGGCAGGCCCTGGCGAAGGCGGTCACCCTGCCGTTCGACGGGATGAACGAACACGGCCTGGTGATCGGAATGGCGGCGCTGGACCACGCGCGGGTCGAACCGCGACCGGGACGGCCGGCGGTCGGGGGCGTGGGCGTCATGCGCCTGGTCCTGGACCGGGCCCGCACCGTGGACGAGGCGGTGGCGCTGCTGGACGGCTACAACATCGACTTCGGCACGGGCCCCGGTCTGCACTACCTCGTCGCGGACGCGAGCGGGGCGTCCGCGGTGGTCGAGTTCCCGGACGGTCGGCTCCGGGTGACGCCGCGTCCACCCGGTGACCACTGGCAGGTCATGGAGAACTTCCCGCTGGCCACCGCGGCGGAACAGTCCCGACTGACCCACGACCGCTACCGGACCGCGGCGTCGCGCCTGGCCCGTGACGGCGGCCGGCTGTCGTCCGACGACGCGCTCGCGCTCCTCGCCGAGCTCGCCCAGCCGCACACCCAGTGGTCGGTGGTGTACCGACCGGGCGAACGTGCGCTGTCGCTGACCACCGGTGAGCAGGTGCACCGACTCGCGCTGTAGCGGCGTCCACGGGCGACCATCCGGAGCGTGCTCGACTCGGTGCCGCTGTTCTTTGGCTGGGATCCGGTGGAGGAGCGGGGTCGGATCTTCACCTTCGACGTTTCCGGCGCCCCGCCGAGGAACGCGACTTCGGTGGCACGGGGTCGGGCTGGACCTACGCCAAGGGCTCGCTGAAGAAGCTGCAGCGCCAGGACATGGACCGCGACCAGGCCGTCGGCGCGGCGATGCAGGCGCTGTTCGACGCGGCGGACGACGACGCGGCCACCGGCGGCCCCGACATCGTCCGTCGCATCTACCCCACGGTCGCCGTCATCACGGCCGACGGGTACGAGGAGGTCGCGGACGGGGAACTGGCCGGCTTCGCCGCCCGCCTGACCCCCTGAGCGCCCGACCGGACGCTCGACCCCCGAGCGCCGACCCGGACGCCCGACCCCTGAGCGCCCGACGGGTGGCGTTGTCCGGCGCTACCTCGGTCCGGGGGCGATGGCGTTCCAGAAGCCGCAGTGGTGCTGCCGGCCGATCTCGCCGGTCATCACGCTGTTGCCGGCGGGCAGCAGCGACATGAACCGCGGATCCGCCGCCGTGTGGGGTGTCCACAGTGGAGTGCCGTCCACGGTGGGGTTGCCGGTGCGGGCGAACCCGGTCCACTGCGCGACGAGCTGGCGGCCGTACACGTTCTGGTTGGGGTTCCAGAGGTCTCCGTCGCGGGCGTAGAGGAACGTGTTCTCCGAGACGTGGAAAGCGCCGTTGGGCTTGGTCTGGTCCAGCCACCCCGCCGGCGGCGAGTCCGGGTTGTCCACCTGGTAGGCGAACACCGTCAGGTGCCGGGCCAGGCGTTGGGCGAGGACCAGGGAGGGGCAGACGGAGTTGGAGTCGGCGACGATCGTGCGGTAGGCCAGGAAAGCCGAAGGCTCGGGGAAGCGGTTCAGCGGGTAGCGCGCGAACACCGCGGGGGCGTGCTTCCCGTACTGTTCCCTGACCAGGGTTTCGTACTGCTCGGGTGTTTCGGCCGGGTCCAGCTGCACGTCGTCGCGGGCGACACCCGTCATCACACGTGCCCGGTTGAGGTGGCCGCGTTCGATCGCCTTCGCCGGCGCGAGCGGGATGGTCTTGCCGTCCACCACCGGAGCGATGGTGCCGCTGTCCGGGTTCAGCCCGTTGCCCACCTGTGCCAACAGCCGCTCCACCGGGAGCCCGCGCAGGCACGCGGCGACGTCGTCGGCCTCGGCACAGCCGACGGCCGCGGTGAACCGTGCCCCGGCCTGCTGCGCCTCCGGCTCGCTGGGCCAGCGCGCCTTGCAGTCCTGCGGCTGCCACGAGGTGTCCTTGCCGAACAACGAGTTGTAGAGGCCGCTTTGGATGATTCCCTTGTGGAACAACCCTTGCGCGTCCGGTGACACCAGCTGCGCGCACACGCTCGACCCGCCCGCCGACGCCCCGTAGATGGTGACGTTGCCCGGATCGCCGCCGAACGCCGCGATGTTGCGCCGCACCCAGCGCAGCGCTTCCTGCTGGTCCTGCAACGCGTAGTTGCCGGAGTTCGGGCCGAGTTGCTCCGCCGCGAAGAAGCCGAAGATGCCCAGCCGGTAGCCGACCTCGACGCTGATCACCTGGCCGGCCGCCGCCAGCCGGCTCGCGTCGCTCGGTCCGAACAGCAGGAACCCGCCGCCGTGGAGCTGCACCATCACGGGTAGGGGTCGTGGGCTGTCGCCCTCGGGAACGCGAACGTTGAGCTTCAGGCAGTCCTCACCGCTCGGCGGCGCGCCAGGGCCGGCGGGTTGCGGGCACCGGATGCCCACCCGCGTGGCGGGGAAGGTCTCCGCCCAGGGCGTGACCCGGGCCGGAGGGCGCCAGCGCAGTTCCCCGACAGGTGGTGCCGCGTAGGGGATTCCGAGCCAGGAGGTGACACCGTTCCCGACGACGCCGCACACCGGACCGTCCACCGTGCGCACCTCGGTCCCGTCCGCGCAGGGAGGTGCCGCTCCCACGGCGGGAGCGGTCGGAGCCGCACCGCCGGACAGCAGCACGGTCACCGCGCACAGGACTGAGACGACGAGCGGTCGTGACCTCATCACAGACCTCATTGATCCACCCTCGGCACCAGAACAGGCCAGCCCATGTTCGAAGTGGGCGCCCACAGGGGTCAAGGGCGGTCACCCGGCTGCTGTTGCTACTTCGGTGTGGTCCGGTGCACCGCCCGGACACCGGTCCACCCGTGCGGGGGTGTCAACGTCACGAGGCCATGACCGGCCGCGCGCCACATCAAGCCAGCGCTGCCCTGCCTACGCGTTTCTGTTGAGAAGGTCAACAGAAGGAGTGTCCGACTCTCTTCGTGCAGAGTCGGTAATGAGACGAGCGCAACGGGTGTGGTGGAAAAGGTTCGGAGAGGGCAAGTCGGCAACTGTCCGGTGGACAGGCACTTCGTGATGGCGCCGGCCGGTATCAGCTATTGACAAAGTCAACAGGCGATGCGGAGACTCACCACGCCACCACCGCCCAGGCGGAGTCCCTACGAAGGAGTCGCACGCCGTGGCCGAACCCACCACCCCGGCCCAGGGGCCGGAGCCCACCGCCGCCGGCGGGACCGTCGACCGCACCGCCACCTACCGCAGGATCGCCCTGCGGATCATGCCGCTGCTGGTCATCTGCTACATCGTGAACTTCATCGACCGGACCAACATCGGGATCGCGCAGGAGGGGTTGCGGCGCGACCTCGCTCTCGGACCGGCGGCGTACGGGCTCGGCGTCACCCTGTTCTTCGTCGGGTTCATCCTGTTCGAGGTCCCCAGCAACGCGCTGCTCGCCCGGATCGGCGCGCGGAAAACCCTCGTGCGCATCATGGCGTCGTGGGGCGTGGTGACCATCGCGACCATGTTCGTGTGGGACGAGCCGAGCTTCTACGTCGCCAGGTTCCTGCTGGGGGTCGCCGAAGCCGGGTTCTTCCCGGGCGCCCTGTTCTACCTGTCCCGCTGGTTCCCCTCCGCACGGCGCACCAGGATGACCGCGATCTTCTTCGTCGGAGTGCCCGTCGCCGGCGTGATCGGCTCGGTGGTCTCCGGCGCCGTCATGCACGGGCTCGGTGGCGTCGGCGGCCTCGCCGACTGGCAATGGCTGTTCCTGGTGGAGGGGATCCCGCCGATCGTGCTGGCCCTGCTGGTCTTCCGGCTGTTCGTCGACGAACCCGAACAGGCGCGCTGGCTGAGCCCGGCGGAGAAGGTCGCGGTGCGCGCCGATCTCGACGCGGACCAGCAGCGGAAGCGGCCCGCCGACAAGGCGAACGGGCACAGCGGCCTCATTCTGGCCTTGCGCGACCGCAAGGTCTGGCTCCTCGGTCTCTGCGCGTGCGGCGCGTACACCCTGGCCAACGCGGTGTCGTACTGGACTCCGCGCATCATCGCCGAAGCGGGCGTCGGCAACGTGCTCGACCTGGGGTTGTTCTCCGCCCTGCCACCGCTGGCGGGCATCGTGGTGATGCTCGTCGTCAGCCGGCACTCGGACCGGACGCTGGAACGCCGCCGGCACACCGCGACCAGTTGGCTCGTCGCCGCCCTGGCTCTGGTCGCGCTCTCGTTCTCCGGCGGCAACGTCGCCGTGGTCGTCGTCCTGCTGGCGGTCCTGGCGGCTGCCCACTACGCGGGACTCACCGTCTTCTACTCGATCCCCTCGATCTACCTGTCGGACCGGGCCGCGGCGACCGGGATCGCCGTGGTCACCTCGATGGGCTCGTTCGCGGCGGCGGTGTCGCCCTCACTGCTCGGGTTCATCCAGCAAGGCACCGGCAGCCTCGCCCTCGGACTGCGGATCAGTGCCGTGTTCGTGCTGCTCGCGGTGGCCCTGGTGCTGATCGGAATCCGCCCCGGCGACCTGCGCGAAACCGGATCCGGCGCCGCGCGCAGGCCTCAGCGGGCCGGGAGCCGACCAGAGGTGTGAGAGCCCGGGCGTGATGCCGGCGGCCGGCACGGCCTCGCCCGGGCAGGCCGGAACGCGAAGGGTCAGGTGGCCTTGGGCTTGGTTTCGATCAGCTTGGCCCCCGGCCGGTTGCTCGTGTTGGTGTTCACCACGTGGATCGTCCGATCCGGCCGCGGGTCGACCAGGAACCGCACCCGCCCGTCGTCGAACAGCGTGAGAAAACAACCGTCAGCCACTTCATAGCGGTACGACCCGGTCTTCCTGCTGTCACCTTCGTACCGAACGCCGGTCACCCGCAACACTTCCTCGGCCACGCATCCTCCTGTGATCAGCTTGCCCGCCCGACACCCTCCGGCGCCCACAGCGGCCCCGTCCGCACCAACGCCGAAGCCCGCCCCCTCGCCCTCCGGGTACGCCACCATTCTGGTGCATGTCGGACAACTCCACTTCGAACCGCACGTGACGGACCCACGTCGTGCGCGGGTGTCGGTTCACAGGGCCAGTCGTGGCCAGGACTTGGTATCGCGCAACAGTTGCCGGTCGTGCGTGGCGATCACCACCGCGGCCGGGGTGGACCCGAGCGCGGCGGTCAGCTCGTCGACCAGCGCGGCCGACAGGTGGTTGGTCGGCTCGTCCAGCAGCAACACGTGCGGCCGGCCGGCCAGCACCAGTGCCAGGTCCAGCCGCCGGCGGGCACCGACCGACAGCTCGGCCACCGGCCGGTGGCTGTCGTACCCGTCGAGCAGGCCCAACTCACCCAGCTCCGGCCCGGTCGCACCCGACCGGGCGAGCTGTTCGTCGTACACCTCCACGGCCGTGCGCCGACCCGGCGGGTCGGACTCCTGGCCCAACCGCCCGACCCGCACCGACCGGGCGCGGGTGACGGTGCCCGTGGCCGGCTCCAGGTCACCGGCCAGCACGGTCAGCAGCGTCGACTTGCCCGCGCCGTTGGGTCCGGTGACCACCAGCCGGTCCCCGGAGTCCAGCGCCAGGTCGACCGGGCGCGCGAGCCTCGCGGCCACGGTCACGCCGTCGGCCCGCAGCAACGTCGCACCGCGGTGCTCGGGCAGCTCGGGCATGGCGAACCGGGTCGGTGGTGGCGGAACCGCCACCACGTGCGCGGACAGCTCCTCCTGCCGTCGATGCACGGCCCGGACCAGGCCGGGCGCACGGGTGGCACGGGTGTGCTTGCCGTGCCCCTTGGCGGGCCGCCAGCTGTCGCGCAGCCGGTTCTGCGCCGCGGACAGGTCGTCGGCCAGCCGCTGCCGCTCGGCGAGCTGTTCGGCGTGCAGGGCCTCCCAGCGGGCACGCTCGGCTCGACGGCCCTCGACATAGGCGGTGTAGCCACCGCCGTAGACCCGCGGCCGGTCGTCGCTGGACGGGTCGAGGTCGATCACCGAGGTGGCCACGTCACCGAGCAGCGCCCGGTCGTGGCTGACCAGCACGACCACGCCCGGGTGGGCCCGCAGCCGCTCGGTGAGGTGGTCGAGCCCGCCCGCGTCGAGGTGGTTGGTCGGCTCGTCGAGCAGCAGCACGGAGTGCCCGGCGCCGAGCAGGCAGGCCAACCGCACCCGGTGGCGCTGCCCGACCGAGAGGGTGCCGAGCGGGCGGGTGCGGTCGTCCACGGCGTTCAGCGCGGCCAGCGAGACCTCGACCCGCCGGTCGGCGTCCCACGCGTCGAGCGCCTCGGCCTCCGCCAGCGCGGCGCCGTAGGCGTCGTCCGCACCGGGACGGCCGTCGGTGAGCGCGTCGGTGGCAGCCTCCAGACGGGCCAGGGCGCCGCGCACGGCGGCCAGTTCGAGGTCGATCAGGGCACCGACGGTATCGCCGGCGCCGAGCGGGATCTGCTGGTCGGCGACACCGACCGAGCCCGCGCGGTGCACTTCACCGCGATCGACGGGCAGGTCGCCGGCGAGCACCCGCAGCAGGGTGGTCTTGCCGCGACCGTTCTCGCCGACCACGGCGACCCGGTCGCCCGCAGCGGCGACGAGGTCGACCCCGGCGAGCACGGGCCGTCCGCCGAAGGAGAGGTGGACACCGGACATGCGGACGTGCGCCGCGCGCACGAGGGCGGGCGAGAGGTGGGACGACATGAAGGAGATGCCTCCGACGAGAGGTGATGAGCAGAGAGGACGAAGTCCGGTATCGCGGTTCGCGTACCGGTGGAGGCGTCGTCCCTCAGAGGAAGAACAAGTGCTGCATCACGACCGCCAGGGTAGGACAACGCCTGGGATCCGTGCACCCGGATTAAGCGCGACGCGCGAAGCCGGACCCCGGACCGCGATCGACCGCCGGCTGCTTCGACGTCGGTTGCCGGACTGCCGAGGGCTGATCTGCCCACAGCAGAGAAACCGGCGAAGCGCCCCAGTGCGTCGGCATGGTCGGAGCATGACCGACAACGAGAAGCAGCCGCTGTTCGACCACCGGCTCCGGGAACGGTTCCTCAGCCGGCGGGTACTGGTCCTCGACGGCCCGCTCGACGACGACAACGGGACGGTGCTCGCCACCCAACTGCTCTCCCTCGCCGCCGAGGACCCGGGGAAGGACGTCGCGCTGTGGATCCACTCGCCGGGCGGCTCGGTCCCCGCGATGCTGGCCATCCGCGACGTGATGAGGCTCGTGCCGTGCGACGTGGCCACGCTCGCGCTGGGACTGGCGTGCAGCGCGGGGCAGTTCCTGCTGTCGGCGGGCACACCGGGCAAGCGATTCGCCCTCCCGCACGCCCGCATCCTGATGCACCAGGGATCGGCGGGGATCGGCGGTTCGGCGGTCGAGGTGCAGGTGCAGGCGGACGACCTGCGCCACACCCGTGACACCGTGCTGGGGATCATCGCGGAGGACACCGGAAGGCCGATCGACCAGATCTTCGCCGACTCCCTGCACGACCGGTGGTTCACCACCGGGCAGGCACTCGAGTACGGCTTCATCGACCACGTCGTCGAAAGCCTCGACCAGGTCATGCCCGTGCGCACCCACGAACTCGGCCTCGGTTCGACGACGGGAGCCCGCGCATGAGCACCTACACCATCCCCAACGTCATCACCCGCAGCCTGGGCGTCGAGCGGGTCATGGACGTGTACTCGCACCTGCTGTCCGAGCGGATCGTCTACCTCGGCACCGCGATCGACTCCGGTGTGGCCAACGCGCTGATCGCCCAGCTGCTGCACCTGGAGGCGGACAGCCCGGAACGGGAGATCAGCCTCTACATCAACAGCGAGGGCGGCGACCCGTCCGCGATGCTCGCGCTGTACGACACCATGCGCTACATCAAAGCGCCGGTGGCGACGACGTGCGTCGGCCAGGCGGTCGCGGCCGGCGCGGTGCTGCTGGCCGCGGGCGAGGCCGGGCACCGGTTCGTGCTGCCCCACACCCGGGTGGTGCTGCACCAGCCCGCGGCGCAGGGTCGCGGCACCATCCCCGACCTCATCCTCCAGGCCGACGAGGTCGTGCGGGTGCGCACCCAGCTGGAGGACATCCTGTCGCTGCACACCGGTCGCGCCGTCACGCAGCTGCGGCACGACACCGACCGGGACCGGGTGTTCGACGCGGCGGGCGCCGTCGCCTACGGGCTCGCGGACCACGTCCTCGAACGCCGGGCCTGAGACCGCGGTCTCACGCGGCCATGAGCACGGGGCCCGCCGGGCGGCGCACGACCTCGGGAGCCGTGCCGCGGTGCTGCCGGACGTCGCTCGCGATGCCGACGAGCAGGTCGGGCAGGTCGACGCCGAGCGCACCGGTGACGGCCGCGATCATCTCGCTGGAGGGCTCCTTGCGACCGCGTTCGATCTCCGACAGGTACTGCGGCGAGATGCCGGCCCGTTCCGCGATGTCGACCAGCCGGCTACCCCGTTCCTCCCTGGCCGCTCGCAGGCTTTGGCCCAGCAGCACCCGCCACAGCGGATCCGGCCGGCGCTCCGGCGTGCGGGTGCGCTTCGGGTGGAAGGAGAGGATGTCCGCCATACCGTCATCCTGGCCCAGGACCGGCACCCGGGAGCGACGATTCCACTCCCGGCGAAACGGCACTCGTGCCCGGTCGCCCCGGCGACGGGCGACGTGAACGGGACGAAGCCCCGGCGGTGGGATTGTCCGACAATCCTGGGCCACCTCGGTCGGTCCCGCACCGGGCGAAGCCACCGGGCCCTGCGGGACGGCATCCGCGCAGGGCCCGGTGGCGGTAGACAGACGGGCTACGGCTTGTCCGCGACCTTGATCGCGCCCTCGATGATCCGGGCCTTGAAGCCTTCGAGGATGCCCTGCAGCTTCGCGTCGATCCGGCCACCGGAAGTGGCGTAGCCGATGCCGTCCACCTTGAGGTCGAAGACCTTCGGCAGCGAGCCGAGGTCGTTCCTCGCGGCGGCCTCGACGAAGTCGTACACCGCCACGTCGACACGCTTGAGGCTCGACGCGACGATGACGTCCCTGGTGTCCGCGAGCGCCGGCTGGTTGTACTGGTCGGCGTCGCACCCGATCGCCAGCACACCCGCCTGCTTCACCGCGGAGAAGACGCCGATGCCGGACGCGCCCGCGGCGGGGTAGAGGACGTCCGCGCCCTTGTCGATGAGCCCCTTCGCGGTCTCCAGGCCCTTCGCCGGGTCCTGGAAGCCGGTGAAGTCGGTGGCCGGCGTGATGTACTTCTTCTCGACCACGATCTTCGGCGCGGCGGCCTTCGCGCCCTGGACGTAACCGGCCTCGAACTTGTGGATCAGCGGGATGTCGACGCCGCCGACGAAGCCGACGCGGCACTTCCTGCTCTGGTACGCCGCCACGACGCCGGCCAGGAACGCGCCCTCCTGCTCGGCGAAGACCAGCGGCGTGACGTTGGCCGCACCCTCCACGGCCGAGTCCACCAGACCGAACCTGACGTCCGGGAACTCCGGCGCGACGACCTTCAGCGACTCGGCGTACGCGAAGCCGACGGCTACGATCGGGTTGAAGCCCTCGCGCGCGAGCTGGCGCAGGCGGGACCGCTTGACCGACTCGTCCTCGTTCGGGGCGGCGGAGAGTTCGCGGGTGTTCTCCTTCGCGAGCCCCGCCTCCTTGATCACCCGGTCGAACCCGGCGGCGGCGAGGTCGTTGAACGACGCGTCACCACGACCACCGATGTCATAGGCCAGACCGATCTTCAGCGCACTCCCGTCGATCTTCTCGCCGTTGGCGGCCGTCTTGCCGTCGGTGGCGCTGGTGCTGGAGCCGGCGGGCGCGCTGGGCGGCGTCGCGAACTCGCAACCGGCACCAGCGACGTCGGTCGACCCGGCAGTGCCCCCGCCGGGATCCTTCACGCAGCCACTCACCACCATGAGGCTGGTCAACGCGATCGCGGCAACAGCGGTCCCACGCATACGACGGCGCACGGCTCGTCCCCTCCCTGCTCCTAGAGCAGACATTCCCCCGATGGCCGTATCAGGGCCGGCGCGACGGACCGTACCTTCTCGCCGCGATCGTCCGGACGGGCGCTCACCTGCTGGGAACGGCGTGCGACTCGGTGTACCGACCAGGATCGACCTCCGACCACATCACCGAACCCGGCAACCAGAACCCGCGTCCACTCGATCAAGGCGTACATGCGGGCACACGAAACCCGATCACAACCAGCGTCCCGCCATGCCGACGACCGGTCGGTGGTGTGCCGGCGACACGAGACGGATCCCGCGTGCGGGGCGTAGAGGTCCGCCGGTCGCCGCGCCGTCGGGGCCAGCGCGATCTACGCACTGGCCCCCGTCGTGCTGCCGACCACCGGGCCGGTCCTGTTCTGGCCGATCCTCTGGTTCGAGACGGGGTTCGGCACCTGTGTCCCTCCCACCTGCGAGGCCTCTCCGGCTGTTCCCTGAACTGCCGAGGCATTCAGCCGACGCGCTGTCATGTCGCAGGCCGAGCGCCTCGGCGTCGAGTGCTCGTAGCGCCGGCTCTTCGCGCGCCTTCAGTTCCTCGATGTGGGCCAGGACGGCGTCGACGTGCGGACGCACGTGCGCCTTGAGCTGGTCGGTCCAGGTCTCCTCGGTGTAGTGGCGGGTGAGGTAGAGCTGTTTGGCGTGCGCGAGGACCGGTCGGTGCTCGGGTGCGAGCCGGGGGAGCGCCCAGTCGGCAGCGGCGTCCTTGGACGGGACTTCTCCGGTGGCGAGAGTGGTCCAGACCCGGGCGAGGGTCAGCACGACGTTGCGGGTGTCACCGGGAAGGTCCCGGAGCAGGTCTGGGATGCCCGCCAGGCTGCCCCGGACCACATCGGCGGTGGGGACCGGGTCGAGCAGCTCGGCTGCGGGTGGACCGTGCAGGACGTGGTCGGCGGCCAGCACCGAGTGGATCATGATGGCCAGGTCGGGCATCGGCGCCGGTCGCGGGAGAGCACCGGCTTCGATCTCGTCGCGCAGCCAGTCGCCGTACAGGAAGTCCGCGGTTGCCGGATAGCGCCAGGGACGGACCTCCGAGTGCACCACGACGCTGAGCTCCACCGGCCGCGCTCCCGTCCCAGTGCCGGAGATCCGCAAAAGCCCGTCCACCAGCGCTCGACGTTCACGGTCGTCCAGGCTGTGCCGGGTGACGACGAGGACGTCCACGTCGCTGGCCGGTTTCAGTCCACCGTGCACCGCGGATCCGTGCAGGTAGGCGCCCAAAACCTTTGCCCCGACGGTGCCGTCGACCAACCGCACGATCTTCGCGAGTTCCATGAGGACAGCATCCAGCAGTACGTCGACCGCGCGCATCCGAGGCTCGCGACGACGCGGCGGAGGAGCGTGCTCGAACGCGCCGGCGGGAACGCTCGCGTGGGCAGGGACTGTGCCCCTATGTGCCGGCGCGGGTCAACTGTCCAGGTCTCCCAAAGTGTTCCGGACCACGATCGGTCGCATGGAGACAGCGAAGGGGGAACCGTGAACGGACGAATCGTCAGGCGGGGCGCGGTGGCGCTCGTCTGGGTGCTGGCCGTGTCGGGGGTGCAGCAGCCGGCGGCGAGCGCGTCGACCGGCACGACAGGGGTTTCGCCCGCCGCCGCGATCTGCGTCGGTGACGGCGTTGGGGGCAAACGGGTTCAACCGATGTACGTCCACGCGATCGGTGCGCCGGACCGCTTCCCCGAGATGGAACCCAAGATCCAGCAGTGGGCGGACCGGATCGACGCGGCGGTGCTGGAGTCCGCCCAGCGGACCGGCGGCGTGCGCCACATCCGGTTCGTGCACCACGCGGACTGCCGGCCGGCCGTGCTCGGCGTCGCCGTCCCGGCGTCGGAGATCGACGACGCGGAACGGATCGCCGACGCGCTCAAGGCGTTGGGCCACAACCGGTCGGACCGCAAGTACCTCGTCTTCGACGACGGCTCGCACAACTGCGGCCTGGCGTGGAACGACGCGGGGGACGACGACAGGCCCGGGGCGGACAACCCGCTCAACTCGGGTCCGGGCTGGGCGGTGGTCGACCAGGGCTGTTCCGACTGGGCGCCGGGCGGCCACGAACTCCTGCACAGCCTCGGGGCCGTCCAGAGCAGCGCGCCGCACGCGACGGAGTTCGGGCACTGCTGGGACGACCAGGACATCCTCTGCTACGACGACGGCGGCCTGCCCGGCGGCGGGTTGAGCATCGAGTGCCCGTCGGCCGACGAGGACATCGTGGACTGCAACAACGACGACTACTTCAACACCGCGCCGCCGGCCGGGTCCTACCTGGCCGACCACTGGAACCTGGCCAACAGCCAGTTCCTCACCTCGCAGGGGCCGGGCGCCCCCGTCTCCGTCGCCGACCGGACCGTCACCACGGCACGGGCGGGCGGCACGGCGCAGGTGACGAAGTACCGGCTGCCCGACGGCCGGTGGACCGCGAAGGCGCGGATCGTGACGAGCACCGGCAGCCCGTTCCAGTCCTCGGTGCTCGCCGTGCGGACATCGTCAGGGATTCGTTACGTGCCACCGGCCGGCGTTCCCCGGGGCGCCGCCGCGACACACATCACCGTCGAGGCCAACGACATCCTGCAAGTCAAGCTCTGCGAGGGGAACCAGGCCGCGCAGAGCGGTTGCACCGCCACCTGGTGGTGACCTCGACCTTCCCCGTATCGACCCGGAGGCCCGGCTGCCCTTGTGCGCCGGGCCTTCGGTGGTACCGGGAGTCGGACGCCCGGGAGTCGGTGCGCCGGGGCGGCCTGCTTGATCCCGCCCCCGGCACCCAGGAAGACGACATCGGGTGCGAGCAGGTCCTGCAGATCGCAGGTTTCAATCGCCCGCCGGTCCCTGCCCGGCCCGGGACCGTCCAAGCCGGGCGTCGCGGGCAGCCGTACTCGGCGCGGCGCCAAAGACGAACGTCCCGTGAAGGTGTACCGGCAGTCCTACAGTGGTGATCATGACCACTGCGGCCCAAGAGGCGTTCCTGCGCGAGTTTCATGCACGTCACCCGGCGGTGACCTCCGGCACGATGGGCCACGGCCGGGCGCCGGACGGGCGGTCGAGCTACGAAATCGTGCGGGACCGGGTCGAAGGCCACGCTCGGGTGCTCGACCTCGGCTGCGGCGACGGCTTCCTGCTCGAGCTGCTCGCCGAGGCCGGTCACGAGGTCGCCGGGATCGACCTCTCGGCCACTGACCTGGCGCTCGCTCGGCAACGGCCATCCCTCGCCGGGGCGACGCTGCTGGAAGGACGGGCACAGGACCTGCCATTTCCTGACGACGCCTTCGACGCGTGCGTATCGCACATGGCGTTCATGCTGATGCCGGACATCGAATGTGTCGCCGCGGAACTCGCCCGTGTTCTGCTGCCCGGTGGACTTCTGGCCTTGGTGCTCGCCGGCGGAGCCGGCGGGGGTGGGGGATACGAACTGTTCCTGCGGCTGATCCGCCAGGTGCTCGCCGACACGCCGGCTCAGCAGCAAATCCCGCAATTGGGAGACCGGCGCACCCGGCACCGCGACGGCATCGACGAAATCCTCATCCCGGCCGGCTTCTCACCAGTCGAGTGGACCGTCGAGCCCATCGACCTGGGTGGCAGCGCCGAGCAGGTGTGGTCGACCCTGTCGGCGACCTACAACCTCATGCCGCTCGATCCCGCAGTCGTGAAGTCGCTCCAGGCCGAGTTCCTGGCCAAGGCGACCGGACTGGCCGATGCCGACGGCCGGGTTCCGTGCGTGATGAACGTCCACCTGGCCGTTGCGACACGCGGTTGACCCCAGGTAATGAGGTCCTCGAACTCGGCCAGAAGGCGTACCGCATCCTGGTGGTCATTTTCGGCCTCCGCCATCCCGCCGCGAACATGTCGCACGACCTCGCGCCCGGTGAAGGCAAGCGCGGTCAACGCACCGCCGAACTCCTTCGCGTCGGCCAGACCTTCAAGCGGCGGTACGGCGGACATCGCCCCAAGGTCGACTACACCGTGTGGACGTGAACCCGACCCCGACCAACGAGGAAACGCTGACGCAGTTGCGAACGGCTGTCGTCCTGCTGCACGCGAACTGCACGGCCCACACGAGGCCGATGCGCCGGAACCGTGGCAAGCCATCAGCGACGTGTACCGCAGGCTGTCTTGTCGGCCGTGGCCGTTGTCCGCATGGCCGCAGCGCGATGGCATCAGCCACCTGACCCGCCAACACACGGTCATGTCGAAGACAGGTCGATGCGTTACCGAGGCGGCAGGCATCGCGCGTTCAGGCGCGCCGTTGGCATCGGCGTCGTGCCGGTCCGGTACGGCGGCGCGGCGGGCCTGCCGGTGTCGGTGCTGCACGACTCTGGCAAGACGACGGTGGACGTCGCCGTCGGCGGTCTCCGCGCGGGGTCAGCGGGGCATCGCGACCAGTGCCTCGACCTCGACGGTCAACGCCGGGGCGGCCAGGGCGGCGGCGACGACCAGGGTCTGTGGCGGGTAGTCGCCGTCGGGGAACCAGCGGGCGAACGTCTCCGTCATCGCGGTGCGGAAGCCGGGAAGGTGCTCGGTGCCCGACACCATGCTGAACAGCTTCACCAGTTGCGCCGGCCCCGCGCCGGCAGCGTCCAGCAGTCGTTCGATGTTGGCGAACACGGCCCGTGCCTGGGACAGCGAGTCCTCGCCCGCCAGGCTGCCGTCGGGCAGCGTGCCGATCTGGCCGGCGAGCACCACCACGTCGTGGCCGGCGGACACGTGTGCCAGATGGCTGTACGGCCCGGCGGGTGCGGCCACGGTCTCGGGATTCCAACGCCGGATCATGAGTTCTCCTCAGCTAGGTCGGACTGGGCGGAACCCTATGTCGTCGTCTCCCGGCCCGATGCCACCACCGTCGGAGTGCCCGCGAGAACGAGCGGGCACTGCTTGTTGTGCGTCTCGTTGTCGCTGGTCGGCGGTCGGCTCCCGGGTGTTGGCCCAGCGGCACAGCCGGTGGCGGTGATCTCCCCGCGAAGGGGTTCGGCGGGCGGCTGATCGGATGGCCCTGCGGAAGGCCGGCACAGTGAGGAGTTGCCGATCGCGCCGCACGTTCGGCAGCCGGTGCCCGCACGAGCGGCCACGCGCGGCCCGCTGCGGCCAGGTGCAGGACCGGCACCACCGCGGTCCCGGCCACCGGCACGAAGACGACCGCCGCCATCCCGGTGATGATGATCAGAACGGCGATGCCCAGCGGCTTCGGCACCGTGCGCGACGGCGATCTCTGACCGGGTCACGATGGTGGTCGTCGCCTGCTGTCACCCGGTCGCGGACGGGATGCCCAGCCACGACAGCACCAGCGGGTTCTCACCCAGGTCCCGTTCGGCGGACGGAACCGCGCCGGACGGCCATTCCGCGTCGCGCCATGCCTTGTACACCAGCTCATCGGGACCGGGGAGCCCGTGGACATCGCGCAACGCCACCACACAGCGCGCCGCGATCGCGGCGTACTCCACCGTCAACGCGGGCAGCGGCGAGGAGCAGGTCCAGTTCGGCGGGTCGATGCCGGTCGGCGGCTTCCACCCGGCCGCGGCCATCCGGCCGGGATCCGCGGACGGCGCCGCCGCCTCGGCGTGCAGCTCGTGCTCGCCGCCGGCGAACTGCACGAACACCCGGGGATCGGCGCGCGAGAAGACGACCAGGAAGACCCGGTCGGACACTTCCCGCAACGCCTCGGTGAGACCGCCGCCGAACGCCTCCCAGTCGGTCACCTCGGTCACCGGCCTTCCGGGGTGAGGAATCGGACCACAACGGACCTCGACGACAGCGTGACGGTGACCCGGGCGGCCCCCATCTCCCAGGTCGTGTCGGTGTGCCCGCGATCGCGCCTGATGGACGGACGCCCCAGCCGGGCCGCCCCTTCGCGCACCGCCAGCGTGAACAGGTCGCCGAGGAAGGCCCTCGTCGCCGGTGTCTCCTCCGTGACCACGTCCGCGATCCGGAAGCGCACGGACGACACGGTGTCGATGCCGGACATCGACACCGCCGGTGGTGTGAAGGCCGGGTTGACCAGGTACCCCAGCCCGTCCTCGACCTCGATCGCCCAGCCGAGGCGGTCGACCGCCATCCGCTGGGCGTCGGCGCGGGACACCGGCCAGGGGACACCTGCCCAGAAGTCGACGGTCTCCCAGACCTGGGATCAGCCGCATCGCCCGGTTGCGGACGCGCTGACGTGGACTACTCCGCGATGTCCCCGCCGATGGCCGGGCTGCACAGCTCTGTCACTGGGACCCCCACGGCTACCTTAAGGCAGGCCGGCTTCGGCGATGTTCGAGGACACCACCGTGCCCTCGGCCAAGCCGCCCACTCCCACCGGGCACTCCGCCACTTCGTCGTCGAGTACGAACTCGTGACCTGACTCCAGAGAAGGCAACCGGTCTCAGCAACGCAACCACCAACTCGACGTCCCGCACCGCACCCGCGCCTGGTCCGACCACTGGCTTCAACCCCTGACCGACAACGCCGCACGCTCATGCCGCAGGCGAGGCGTTGCGCAACGTCCTCTATAGCCGAGGGAGGGTGGCAGGCTGCTCAGGCACTGTCCTCGGCGAGGAGGATGTTGAGTTCGACGCGCCACTTGGTCTTCATGCGCTCGGATCGCGGGTCGGTGAGGTAGGCCTCGTACCGGCACGCGAAGTGATCGCCGGCGGGCTCGTCCCACCTGGCGAGGCTGATCTCGTTGTCCCGCAACCATTCAAGCAGTGTGCGGTTCGCACGACGCGCATGGTTGACGTAGGTGAGGCCGGCGTACCGGCCCGCCGGTAGGACGCCCGCACGGACACGATCGTCGCCCTCAACCGCTTCTTGGGTGACGGCACCGACCTCGACGTCCATCGGGCCGTCCATATCGATCACGTGCAGCCGGAAGAAGGTAGGACCGATGTCTGGCACGCTCCGCCCGTCGAGCCAGGCGTGAAGCTCGTCCATCAGCTCGTCGCGGACGGCGAACATGCCTCGAAACGGTGTGACGACACGGATACCCACGTAGTGGCTCGCGGGTTTCGACACGATCCTCGGGCCGTCGACGATCTCCACGCCTGCACGCTAACACTGCGGCAGTGGACCCTGCCGCGCCGTGCCACGAGTGCCGCCTCAGCCTGTCCCGCCTGAGCCGCCCACCTGACGGCCACGTCAGCGGTACCTGCCGCGCCTCCTGATGCGCAACAAGAAGTCGAGCCCGGCCACGATCAACAGGCCGTGGCCGCGGTCACCCTGCGATACGCTGCGTTTCGTCTGAGGACGGGGGTGTTGGTGGAGATCCGGATCGTGCTGACCGCCCCTGGCGAGGCGGACCTGGCCGGCACAGTGCTCGAAAACCTGGGCCAGCGCCTCAATGGGCTGCCTGGTATTACGTGGGTGATCAGGGAGAAGCCACCGGGCTTCAGCCGCCCGTTCGGGAACGCACGGTTCCTTCTGGACATCGTGCTGAGTTCCGAAGACAAGGTCGTGATCATGGCCGAGGCGGTGGAGGGCTGGTTGCGAGACCGGAGTCCCGGCCTGGTGCTGAGGGCGACCGCAATGACCACGTTCGTTGACTTGAGCTTCCCGAGCAGTCCGGATCCTCCCGCCGCCCTGATCCTTCACCTGGTGCAGGAGGCGTGGGAGAGCCTTCGCAACGAGAAGAAGCGGGCCAACTTCCGTGAACTGCTCCGCGGCGGGTATGCACTGCCGGAGCGACCGGACTTCTCAAGTGATGTTGCCGCCGGCACCGCTGGTCCTCGGGTACACAATCATCTCGTCACCAATAGTGGCAACGCCGTGCAGGCCGGGGCAATCCACGGCGATCTGAACATCTACACCAGTTCGGAATCTCCGACTCAACACAACGTGCCGATCATCGTCAGCATTGGCTACAAGGCATCTTCCTCCAGCGGAGTCATTGATGGATTCGGGGGCCCGGTGCCGGGGATTACTGACGACATCGGGATCGTGGTTCTTGTTGAGGGACGTAGCAGCCAGGCAGTCGTACTGCTGGCGATTCGTCCAGTGGTGGTCGACTTCCGCGACGAGCCTGAGCCGCTTCTGAGCATGATCTCGTCCCGGGATTTCGGTATCGATCTGACACCGATACCGCCGCTACCGCCTCGGGTGGTTGCGCACGGACACGATTTCCCGTTCGCCGTAGCGGCGGGTGACCCGGAGTTGTTTCACTTCACTTTCAGCGTCCGACCGGAATGTTGTGTCAGTTGGCGCTTGGAGTTGGACTGGGTCAGTGCTGGTCGCACAGGCACTGTGATGATCCCTGAGGGCGGGGCGTTCACGATCCCTTCCGGGTGACGTTTCCACCAGGACAACAGCAAGATCATTTAGCCTGTCGTCGATGTGACAGCGGCCGGCGGCCAGGTCGCAGCGGGCGGCGTAAGGATCCGCAGCGCGACCCGCACTCTCGTCGCCGGCGGCCGTCGGGTGCACGCGCCGCATCTGGGCCTGACAGGTGGCCTGCAGGGCAAAATTGTGTGACCCGGCGAAGATCACGACGCTGTCGGCACGGACGCGTCACGGTGAGCCGACAACGGACAAGGAGACACTCTTGGCGATTGCCCGCCTGCATCACATTCGAACTCCCGCTGGCAACCGCCGACCCATTGGTCGATCACCGCCACCACAACCCGCTGGGCGAAAGTCAGAGCGATCGCGGCGGTGACTGTGGCGACTGCCGCCGCTGCGGCGGACAACGGCCTGCCGTCGCCGCGGAACATGCCGGTGGTGGTGACGAGGACGTGGATCGTCCCGAACACCAGCGTGGGAGTCAGCAGGGCGGTGGCCGCACCGGTGGCGAGCCTGCGGCCGTGCGGCGTGCCGAGCAGTACACCGGTCAGCCCGACGACCAGCCCCACCGCGGACAGCACGAGGTAGCCGTACCAGCCGAACCGGCCGAGATCGATGAACATCTCGGCGCCGTGCCGCGCTCCCCGCACATCCGGCCGGACGAGCAGCCCGGCCAGCGGCATTCCCAACGCACCGACCACGAGCAGCACGACCACCATGGCGGCGGATGCTACTCATCCGTCGATCCCGTTACGGGGGCAAGCCGACGCGCGACACGGAGCGACCTCGGTTCAGTTGTGGTTGACGGGCCATGCCGCAGCGGGGTTGCAGTGTGCCGGGCAGGCCAGGATGTAGAGCTCGTTACCGAGGAAGAGCACGTACAGGTCGCTGTCGGACGCGTCCGACTGCTCGGGTTGGCCGGGGTTCTTGTCGAACCCGGTGTTCTCGGGTAGCTGGCACACGTACGCCAGGTCGGCGCCACAGGCGCAGCGGTAGGACTCGCGCCCCTGGATCCAGGACGGGACACCCCCGATCTTGAACTCGCGCAGACCGGTGCCGTGTTCGGTGAAGGCCGCGTCGGTCGCCTGGCCGTCGGTGATCTGGTCGTCGGTGAGTTTCCGCTCGGGCCACCAGATCGTCAGCTCTTCGGCGCCCGGGTTGAGGGTGAGCCGGCGCGGTTGCAGGTACGGCTCCGGGGTGCCGGTCGGACCCGTGTCGTCGCGATGGAGCAGGATCCGCCAGAACGCACCGGGGTGGTTCCAGATCGGCGGCTGCTCCCAGAACCTCTCGGGAAGCTGCTCGGCGGAGCTCTCGAGAACGGCCACGTCGTTGTGCGCGGGGCATTGGAAGACCAACAGGTGGTCGCCGCCGAAGGCGGGGATGTCCGCCGGGATGTCGAACTGGAAGAACAAGACCATCCGCTCGTCGCAGAAGCACGACGGCCAAGGCTCTCCCGCCGGGAGGATCGGCCACCCTCCGATCGTGTCCCGGGAACCGGCATCGACCGGGTCACGGGTGCTCTCGACCAGGTACGTGGTGATGTCGGACTGACGGACCAGGGGAGTGCTCACCACGCCCAGCCTAGTCGATCAGTCCGACCGGGACTTTTCTCCGGGGGATGCTCTTGCCGCGCAGCGGCTTGGCCGCCGCGTGCCGTCGGGATGTCAGCTCACGCAGATTGCGCGCGCCGTCACGGTTGCCGAGTACAGGGAGGTGCTCGGGTGCTCTTCGAGCTTGACGAGCGAGTACCGCCAGCCGACGCAGTCGACGCCGGCGGCGAGGACGGCGCCGCGTGCGCGTTCGGAGGCGAGCGTGATCGCCGCATCACTGCCCCGTGCAGTGGCGACCTGCGTGGAGGACCGCGGCACCGTGTAATCGGCGGCGGCGGCGGACGACACCGGGAGCACTAAGGCCGTGACGACGACGGCCGACAGGACGATTGATCTCATGACCGTGATCCTGGCAGTCCGGCACCCCCGGCCGAAACGACCGTTTCGCGCAACAAGTCAGCCCGGTTCAGGTCCTCTTCGACGGCTCCGCGATCCGCCGTTCCGCCGCAACCCGCCGGCGCCGTGCCCTGACCCGGACCCGGATGTCCGTACACCGACGACTGTGCGGCGTTCACGGGGTGGCTCTGCGGTGCTTCACCGGTATGCGTCGGCCATGGCGTGGAAGGACTGTTTGGGGGAGAGGCTGCCGTCGGGCAGGACTGCGCAGACCCCGTATGAGGCCATGTCGAGGTCGAGGCGTGGGTCGGTGTGGTGGGGGAACTCGTAGCCGGCGAAGGTGAACCAGAAGGCGGTGTCGACGCCTTCCTCGTCGAAGACCGCCGTCATCTCGCGCAGGTGGCGGGCTTGTTCGGCTTCGTCGCGCGTGTAGTCGCCGTCGAGGTGTGGCGGGGTGGCGTCGTAGTCGACGATGTCCCAGCCGATGCCGCCGCGTTCCGCTGCGCCCCGGTAGGTGCAGCAGCCGAACTCGGTCGCCGCGAGCGGCTTGCCGTGCCGGCGGTAGTCCCGTATGCCCTGGCGCAGGGCGTCCCCGGGTTCGCCGTAGGCGTCGACGCCGACGATGTCGAAGGGCGTCCAGTCGATCTGTTCCCAGGTCCCGGAGGCGTAGGTGAGCTTGCCGTGGAACCGTTCGCGCACCGTCGCCGCGGTGTCGGCCAGCAGCGCGTTCAACGGGGCGGCGATCTCGGCGAGTCGGGCCGCCGCGTCGTCGGGGTCGGGGTTGCTGCCGGCCACGGCCTTGATCCTGGCGAGGCTGTCGTCTCCGGGCAGGAAGCCGGCGGCGAACAGGCTCAGCTCGCAGCCGGCGACGAAGACCTCCGCTCCCACCTGCTGGGCGCGGTCCGCGCAGTCGGCGAAGTAGGGCAGCAGTTCCGTCGCGGACAGTTCGCAGGGGAACGGGGAGAACCAGACCTCCAGCCCGGCGTCGGCGGCGTGCCCGGCGGCCACGGCCAGCCGCTCGGGGTCGCCGCCGGTGATCCGCACGGCGTCGCAGTGCAGGTCGTCGGCGACGATCCGGAGTTCCCGTCGCACCGCCTCGGCGTCGAAGGCGAACCGGGTACTCCGCCCCGCGGGAGTGAAGCCGGTGTCGTAAGTGATGCCCTTGGCACGCATGAAGTGCTCCTCGCTTCGAGCTGCCGTCGTTCGGCCGCCGGGCCGGGACGTTAAGTACTACGCGAAACCACGGTCAACGGCGTCTCGCGCCGATCCGCACGGTTCTGACTGTTCACAGCGGCATTCGCGGATTGCAATGACGATGCCGGCTAATGCACACCGGAAGCCGACCGTTGCAACGGTCGACGACCGGCTCGCATACTGGCGTCAGGACGACCGAAGCGGAGGAGCCGGCCGGATGCCAGGACGCAGGCTGACCACAGCCGACCGGCGGCAGATCGCCGAAGGTCTGGCGCAGGGCCTGGACTACGCCGGGATCGCCCGCCGGTTGGGCCGCCCCACCTCGACGGTGAGCCGCGAGGTCGCGCGCAACGGAGGACCGGGCCGCTACCGCTCGGACCTCGCCCAACTGGCGACCACCCACCGCGCCCGGCGCAACCCCCGCCCACCGGCAGCCGCACCGCGAGCCGGTGAGCGCGGCGGCCCCGACCCCGACGCGCAGGCCGCGTTCATGGCCGACCTCACCGCAGCCATCATCGGGACCGGCATGCCGCGCACCGCCGCCGGCGTGATGGCCTGCCTGTTCACCTCCGAGACCGGCAGCCGCACCGCCGCCGAACTGGCACAGCACCTGCAAGTCAGCGCGGCGACCATCTCGCACGCGGTCGGCCTGCTGCACCAGCACGGGCTGATCCGACGTGGACGGGACAGCCACAGCCGGCGCCACCGGTACTTCCTCGACGACAACGCGGGCCTGCGCTCCGCGGTGGTAGGGGCCCGCGCCAACCAGCGATTCTCCACCACCGCCCTGCGCGGCGCCGACCTCTTCGGAACCGACACCGCTGTCGGAACCCGGCTCGCCACCGCGGGCCGATTCCTCGAACAACTGGGCAACGACATCCTCCGTGCCGCCGAAAAGCACTGGCGCGCCACCGCCGCAGGCACCGGGCCCCGGCACACGCAGGCAACCCACTCGACGACGACGCGGTGAACGCCGCCACGCGGTACCGCGCCCTCGCCCGCCGGATGTGGTGGGAATCGACGGGGCTACGGCCCGAGTCCACTGAGTCGACAACGCGTATCGGGCCGAACGTCGTGCTGCGCGAGAAGAGTGCACGTTCGGGCACCGCAAGCGCTGCCACACTTCCGTCTGCCGCCTGGCTCCCGAAAGGATGGCTATGGGGAACATACGGAAGATCATCATCGCGTTAATCGCCGCCACCGTGGGTATCGCCACCACCGCGCAGGCCGTCGCCGAGACCCGGCCCAGGTTCACCAGGATCGACACCGACGCCACCGGCGCTCCCGAGTCGGCGGGAGGGAGGGAGTTCATCGAGCTGTCCGGCAACGGCCGGTACGCGCTGTTCTCGGTGCGCACCAACAGCAACATGGTGCCCGAGCAGTACCGGACGGACCGCCCGCTGGGCACCTTCCTGGTGCGCAAGGACCTGCGGACCGGCGGCACCCTCCTGGCGAGCGTGAAGGAGGACGGCAGTCCGATGCGGGCGGACTGGCGGTACTCCGCGATCGGTTGGGACGGCACCACCTTCGCCTACTCCAACGACGACAGCGGATTGGACCCGGGCTACCGGGGTGGCGTGTTCCACCGTGACGTGGCCACCGGTGTCCGCCGCGTCGCGACCATGCCGGAACGCTGGTTCTTCGACGCCATCGACCTGTCCGCGGACGGCCGCTGGCTCACCTGGGCGGGTCTCGACGAAGAAGACGGGCAGAACAACCGGATCCACCGCCACGACCTCGTCACCGGCGAGACCACCACACCGACCTTGTGCGCCGGCTGCTGGCGCTCCCACGGCCCGGTGGTGTCCGACGATGGCACGAAGTTGTTGTTCCTCTACCAGACCCGGTCCGACGACTCCTCGCGGTTGGCGGTGCTGGACGCCACCACCGGTGACATGCACGCCCTGCCGGAAGGCGGCGCGCACACCCTCAGCGGCGACGGCGCGTGGGTCTTCTACGTGGTGACCACGGGTGACTACCGGTTCGAGCTGAAGAAGATCTCCACTGCACCTGGTGCCACCCCGGTGGTGCTGCGGACCTGGGGGGAGGACACCGTCACGTGGACGGCGGGTGTGACGTCCTCCAACCGCAACGGCGACCTGGTCGGCAGCTATTGGTTCAGCCGCGCCCAGGACACCTTCGCCGACTCGCGAGCACTCGTCCACGACCAGAGAACCGGTAGGGAGATCACCCTGCCCGAGCCGCGACCGGGAACCGCGTTCGTCACCAATCCCGCCATCAGCAGGGACTCGCGGTTGGCGGTGGTCGAGGAACGCTGCCCCTGGGTCACCGAATGCGGCCCCCTCGGCATCTACGCGATCCCGCTCCGCGGACTGATCCCCGCACGTGACTGACCTGACGGCCCGTCAACAGGTCGGCACGGTCGCGATGCGCGTCGCGACCGTGCCGACCTGTGCTCGACGTCCACGGCACCTCAGGGGTTCCAGTCCACACTGGTGCACACCCGGTCGAAGCGCTGCGCGGCAAGGTCTTCACGTCGGATGACCCAGTGGACCGTGGCGCCTTCCAGCCCCCGGATGTCGGTGTACCAGTCTGCCAGCAACACCCAGTCGCCCCACTGCTCCGCGCCGGTCCCACCGTCGGACTCGTCGAGCAGCGACGAGGCGCTCACGACGGGATCCACGTCGATGCACTCCTCCAAGGCGTACCCGCCCACCTGCAACGGCCCGTTGGTGGCGATGTCGCCGCAGACCTCCAGCCACACATCCCGGAGCTGCTCGGAGTGGGGGTGCCCCGGCAGCGGCGCCAGGTAGGGGTCTTCGGGGATCTCCACCGCGCCGTGGTAGGGCAGGGACACGTTCACCGTGAGCCGCAGCGGGCCTTCGGGGAACGCGTCGGTGATCCGGTGGTAGTCCGGGATCTCGCCGTAGAAGTAGGGATTCCTGGCCCGTTCCTCGACGGCCGCACCGGCAGGTACGTATGCGGCGGTGCCCATCGAGCCCGGACCCGAATCGGAGATGTCGGGGAACGCGAACAACAACAGGTGGCCGTCGGACGGCAGCGCCAGGTCCGTCGCCTCCGGCGGCAGAGCCGCGCAGTCGAGCGTGGCAACGTGCGGGAACCACGGATCCGATGCGTCGGCGGGAAGCAACACGGGGCCACCGAACCGTCCCACGACCGGACCGTCCCCGCTCGACGCCAGCGTCGCGCACGGGCGGGCGATGCCGATCCACCGCTCCACGTCGGTGGCGGGAATGCCCCGCTTGAGTGCTTCCTCGCGAAACGGTGCGAGTCTGTCCAACATCCCGGAAGTCATGCCGGCACCCTAGGGCCCCTGGTCGGAACTCGTGAACGCGGCGGCGGACAAGGGGAAGAAAGGGCAGAGACCGCTGCACTTTCGGGCGTGATCGTCCTGTGTGGACACCGAAGCCTTGCCCGGACGGGTGTTCCGGTTGCCCTGCCGGACCGGTCCACCGCCGAAGCCTTTCGTCCGCGGCCGTCGAGGTGGTGCGCTGGTGCGACGTGATCGTGTCCGTCGGGCAACCCGCCCGGCGGGCGTCGCGGGGTGGAGACAGGGGCAGACGATGAGGAACACGCAGGGGAGAACCGGTCTTCGGGCACGGCTGTGGGCCGTCGGCGCGGTGGGGGCGGCCATCACCGCACTGGTTCCGGGGATCGCGACCGCGTCGCCGGCGGCGCGCGCCGACTTGGCCTGCGGCGAGCTGGAGGCCAACGGCGGGACGGTGTTCGGCTACGACTGCGACACCGAGCGGTGGGGCGAGCTGGCGAGCTTCACCCTCTCCGGCCCGGGCGGCGAGGTGTACCGGTGCCACGAAGGTTGGGCGGAGGGTTCCCTGTGGGTGCGGGGGGACGAGTGCCGACGGGGTAGGTGACGCACGCCCCGCCGGTCGGTAGTCCATGACCTGCCGCGGTGGGCACCCGGCTCGGACCCGGACCGGGTGCCCGCCGACCGGCACGGGTGCCGGCTCCGGGGCGGACCGGCAACGTGGTCGCTCGACCTCATGACGCCGTCATGGTGTGGTGGGGTGGTCGGGCGGCGGTGGCTGGGGTTGGAGGGATTTCCACGTGAGTTCGGGTAGCGGGCCGCTGGTGATGTCGAGGTCCGTGCGGGCGCGGTCGTAGAACTCGTTGCGCAATCGCATGGCGTTCCGGTAGGCGTCGATGAACGCGGAGGCGTCGGGCTGGTCGTCGCGCAGGATGTGCTCCAGTCGCCACACCTGCTCACTCCATGCTCGTGCGGCGGAGATCGTCGCCGGCTCGCCGAGGAGCAGGACGGTTTCCCATCGCGCGGCTCGCTCGGTCTCCGCCTCGGCGAGGTCGGCGAACGCGGAGCCGAGGTCGACGGGTTCGCCGGTGGACAGCAGCCCCTTGGTCTCCGCGATCCGGCGGCACAGTCGGACCATCGGCTTGACCGCGTTGGCGTACTCCGAGTACGCGAGGAGACGTTTGTCATCCCACCGGGCGGACTGCGCTCGTCTCCAACGGGTTCGCTCGGTGGTGGAGGTGACGACGAACGTGGCGGCTGAGCCGAGCAGGACACCGGCGATCGTCAGCGCCTGCGCGATGATCGGGTTCACGGATCGCAGCCTGCCACCTCTCGGGACGACTTGCGCCCTCATCCGCCGACATGAGTACGCCCCTCACTGCGGCTCCCGGAAGGCTGGTACGGCATATGGTGCACGGCCGTCCGGTCGGCGCGGCAGGCGGGCGGGATCGGGTTTCACGCGTAGTCGGGGAGCATGTGGGCCACGTCGTGCGGCGACGGCATGGCGGCTACCTCGTCGGCCATCGCCTTGGTCGCGGCGAGCACGGCCTCGTCGGTCAGCAGGCGGCGCGCCTTGGTCGCGATCACCTCGGCGGTCATCTCGGCGGCGAGCACCTGGTCGCCGAGCCCGGCGGCGGTCACCACCTCGGCGTTGCCGAACTGGTCGGCGCCTTGCGGTAGGACCAGGTGCGGCACGCCCGTGGCGAACGTGCCCATCGTGGCCCCGGCGCCGCCGTGGTGCACCACGAGGTCCACGTGCGGCAGGAGGTCGGCCTGCGGCAACCACGGCCGCACGACCACGTTGTCCGGCACGTCGCCCAGCGCGCCCACCGCGACGCTCGGACCGGTGGACACGAGCACCTTCGCGTCCAGCGTGGCCAAGCCCGCGATCGCGGTGCGCAGCACACCCGCGTCACCGAACGCCGTGCCCAACGTCAGGTACACCAACGGCTCCCGGTGTTCGCGCACCCACGGCGGCAGCTCTCCGGGCTCGGAGAACGGCACCGGCCGCAGCGGGATGGTGTCGGTCGGCCGGACCGGGAACTCCGGGTCCTGCACCGACGGTGGGCAGATGTCGAGATAGGGGTTGCCGAGCGGCATGAGGTCGCCGTCGGGCAGGTCGACGCCGAGGTTCGCGGCGACCTCGGCCAGGTGTCCGCGCAGGACATCGGGAGGTCCTGTGGGTCGCCACCTCCGGCCGAACGAGTGGCACACCGCGGGCACCCCCGCGACCTTCGCGGCCAGCCCCGCGCCGGGGTTGGCCAGCTCGTGCACGACCAGGTCGGGCTTGCGGTCGACGATGATCGGCGCCAGGTCCGCGGCGTAGCTGCGCGGCAGGATCGAGCCGAACACCTTCGAGACCCGCTCGGGGCGGAAACCGGGTGCCTTCCGGGCCGCGGGACCGGCGTGGGCGAGTTCGAACGCCGCGAGCATGTCCATGCCGCCGGCGACGTGCTCGATGCCGTACGCGGTCACGGCGCGCGCGAACGGGGCCGTGGTCACGAAGGTGACGTCGTGACCTACGTCGTGCGCGGCGATCGCGAGCGGTAAGAGGGGGTAGGTGTGTCCGTGTGAGCCGAGGCTCGAGAAGAGGATTCGCACCGGGGAAAAGGTAGTGAATCCCTTTTCACAGAAGGTGACTTCAGCTCGGTTCCTGCGGGCGGGGCCGAAGTAGCTTCGGAGTGGGTCGCGAAGCACCTGGTCAGAGCTAGAACCTGAAGTTACCTTCGCGTACACGCCCAGGCCGGCGCGAAGTCACCGATGACCACCCCGGACGTCCTACCTTCGGCCCGTTCGTACTGGTGTCGCTGAATGTAGGTGTCGGATGGATCGCAGGTCGTTCATGCTGGCCACGGGAGGCGCGCTGGCCGCCACCACCGCGCTGGGCACCCGGGCCGAGGCAGCCCCCGGCCGGGATCCGCTCGGCCTGGCCGTGCGGTTCAACGTCATCAGCGACATCCAGGGCGACCTGGCCGACTTCGGCAAGGCCCTGGACGACATGAACACCACCAACCCGCGCAGCGCCGGTCTCGGCGTGGCGGGGGACATCACCCCGCGCGGCTACGACTTCGAGTACGCCCAGGTGCGGTCGGTGCTGGACAAGCACCCGCACCCGAGGAACGTGGCCTGGGCCATCGGCAACCACGAGTTCTACGTGCCGAAGTGGCGGAACCCGGACACCCTCGCGCAGGAGACCTGGCCCAACGGCACCACCGAGGAATCGCTGTTCCGCAGCTTTTACAACTTCGCCGGGCGCAACGCGGTCTACTCGGAGACCTCCTTCGGCGGGGTGCCGGTGCTGTGCCTGGGCACCGAGCGCTACGCCAGGTACCACGACCCGAAGCTGTGGGACGAGGTGTGGCTCAGCGACCAGCAGTTCACCTGGCTGGAGCGGCGACTGGCGCACTGGGACCGGTGGCGCAAGCCGGTGATGGTGCTGACCCACCACCCGCTGCCGAACACCGTGTCCGGCACCCGCAACAAGCTCTACCTCGGCGACTACCTCCAGGCCGACCGGCTGCTCGCGGTGCTCGGCAGGTACCGGGACGTGTTCCTGTTCTCCGGGCACACCCACTGGGACCTCAACCTGTCCGACTGGGTGACCCGCCGGGTCGTTCCGGGCAGCGGCAACCTCGAAGGCTTCACCGTGGTCAACACCGGCGCCGTGCAGACCGGCTGGGTGGACGACGGCAAGGGCGGCGAGACCTCCCTGGGCGGCAGCTTCAACCAGGGCCTCCAGGTCGAGGTGTACCACCACGCCGTGGTGATCAAAGCACGCGACTTCACCACCGGCACGTGGCTGAAGCAGATCACCGTGCCGCTGCGGGACAGCCTCTGATCACGACCGCGAGGGGTTCCGGCCCGGCGGCCCGGCATCGTCCGCACCACCCCGTGCCACGGGGTGGTGCGGGGTGTCGGTCGACACGACCCCAACTGCGGGCCACGGCCGAGAACCACCAGGTATGAACGGCCGGTAGAGGTACCGGCGGCACGGATACGGTGACCGCATGGAACAAGACGTCCGGTTCCTTCATGCCTCGTCGTTCGGCGCAGCGGCGGGCGCCTACGCCGAGCACCGCCCGGACTACGCGCCGGCTGCGGTGCGCTGGGCGCTGAACTCCGCGCCCGGCCCGCGAGTGCTCGACCTCGGGGCCGGCACCGGCAAGCTGACCGGCGTGCTGGTCGCGCTGGGCGCCGACGTCATCGCGATCGAGCCCGACCCGGCGATGCTGACCGAGCTGCGCCGCGCGCTGCCGACGGTCCGTGCCCTGCCGGGCAGTGCCGAGGCGATACCGCTGCCGGACGGTTCCGTCGACGCCGTGCTGGCCGGCAACGCCCTGCACTGGTTCGACATGGCCGTCGCGGGGCCCGGGATCGCCAGGGTCCTCGCACCCGGCGGCATCCTGGCCGGCCTGTGGAACGTCATGGACGACCGGGTCGACTGGGTCGCCGGGCTCGAACGGGTCAGCGGGAGCGCGGCCATCGGCCCGCGTGACACGTTCAGCAGGTGGCGCGCCGCGACGGCGGGCTTGCACCTTCCGGAGACCGACGTGGCCGCACGGTTCGGCTCGCCGGAGCAGGCCGAGTTCCCGCACGGTCAGCGCCGCACCGCCGACTCCCTCGTCGCGACACTCGCGACCCGCGCCGGGATGCTGGTCATGCCGGAACAGCAACGGGAAGCCACGCTCGGCCGGATCCGCGCCTACCTCGCGAGCAGACCGGAGACCACCAGCGGCGAATTCGCCCTCCCGATGCTGACCGGCGTGCTGCGCGTCCGGCAGCGGTGAAAGCCGTCCACGTCCCGATTCCTCGAACGCCCCGGCCCTCGGTGGTGATCTGTTGGTCGGCGGTCAGTCAGCGTTCCAGGGATTCGTGCGCCGATCGGTAGTACGCATCGATGGCGATGTGGGCGAACGAGCGGATCAGCGGGCTGCCGTGTTCGGTCGCCCAGGCGACGACGAGGGGGCTCGGCGGCATGTCGGTCAGCGGCACCCAGGTCAGTCCGTCGGGCAGGACGTGGACGAGTGGCGCGATGCCGACCGTTCCGTTCCACAGCACCGCCTGCATGCATTCGTGGACCGTGCGCACCACGGGGCCGGCAGGTCGCTCGCCGACGGGCGTCGCCCCGTTCCAGTAGGTGCGCCAGACCGGGTCTGTGCCTTCCGGCAACTGGAACCACGGACGGTCGGCGAGGTCGGCCAGGCACAGGGTGTCGCGGCCGGCCAGCCGGTCGTCCCCGCGCAGGACGACCCCGACCGGGTCGGAACGCAGCTCGCGCGTGCTGATGCCGGTGTCGTCGAAGGGTGACCGGGTGAGCGCCACGTCGACCAGGCCGTTGCGCAGCCCCGTGGTGGGGTCGGTGAAGTCCGCCTCGCGGAACCGGATCGAGACCTCGGGATGGCGGCGGCGGAAGGTGGCGGCCAGGCGCGTGCCGGTTTCTCCGCCGCTGTCGGCGAGCGTGCCGATGGTGAGCGTGACGGCGCCGCCGGCTGCCGTCACCCGCGCCCGTGCCCGCTCGGCCTGTTCCAGCAACGTGCGTGCTTCCGCGTACAGCGCGTTCCCGGCGGGGGTGGGTCCGACTCCGGTGGCCGAACGGTGCAGCAGCACGACGCCCAGGTCGGTCTCCAGCTGCTTGACGGCCCGGCTCAGCGGCGGCTGCGTCATGTGCAGCCGGGCGGCGGCCCGCCCGAAGTGCCGTTCCTCGACGACGGCCACGAAGTAGCGCAGCAGGCGGAACTCCATCAGCAACGATACCAACGCGGTATCGGGCTTGCGGAACCGGTGTTGGACGGCGGGCAGGCGCCGGCCGCAGGGTCGGAGCATGTCCTCCGAACTCCCCACCCGCGAGCCGGTCGTCGAGATCACCCAGGTCCGGGAACTCGCCCGGGACCTGGTGGTGATCCCGAACCGCGGGGTGCAACTCGTGCCCAACATCGGCGTCATCGGCGGCACCCACTCCGTGCTGGTCGTCGACACCGGCCTGGGTCCGCGCAACGGCGAGAAGGTGCTCGCCTTCGCGACCGAGTACGCCCAGGGCCGCAGGCTCTACCTGACCACGACGCACTTCCACCCTGAGCACGCGTTCGGCGCGCAGGCCTTCGCGGGCGAGGCGACGTACCTCGTCAACGGCGCGCAGGCAGCGGAACTGGCCGGGAAGGGGTCGGGCTACCTCGACCTGTTCCGCGGCCTCGGCGCGCCGATCGCGCGGCAGTTGGAAGACGTCGAGCTGGTTGCGCCGGACGAGGTCTACGGCACCGCGCACGAACTCGACCTGGGAGGCCGGGTCGTGCGGCTGCGTGCCACGGGACGTGCCCACAGCAGGGGCGACCAGGTGCTGACCGTCCCCGACGCGGGGGTGCTGTTCACCGGTGACCTGGTCGACGCCGGGCAGTTCCCGATCTTCCCGTGGTTCCCGCCGCACGACACCGACGTCTCGGGGCTGCGCTGGATCGACGTGATGCACCGGCTGGTCGTGACCTGCCCGGACGTGGTGGTGCCCGGCCACGGCGACATCTCCGGCCCGCGGTTGCTGGCCGATGTCCGCGACCATCTCGAGCTGCTGCGCGATGAAACCTGGTTGCGGCGGGACTCGGCGATGCCGCAGGAGGCGATCGCCGCGGAGGTCACGGCGCTGATGGTCGAGCGGCACCCGGAGTGGGTCGGCCGGGAGTGGATCGAGAAGGGCGTCGGCTGCTTCTGCGCGGAGTACGCGTGACGCGTCGGGACCACGCCGTGCTCGACGGGATGCGGGTGTCGCAGAACCAGTACACAGGCGACGCGGTCCCGCCTGACGCGTCGGCGCGTCAGGCGGGACCGCCGGTCAGGCGGGGGCGATGGCCGTGTCGTCCAGGCGCAGCCAGGAGTCCTGACCGGGTGCCCAGTAGCCGGTGAACAGCTTGACCTTGTCGTTGGCGCCGGAGTCGAAGGTGACGCTGAGCCTGGTGTACGGGCCGAGCGGGCCGAACTTGGTCTCGCTGATCACGTTCTGCCCGGCGCGGACCCCGAAGTAGCCCTCGGTGAGGTTCGCCGACGTCTGCACGTAGCCGGTCAGCACGTACCTGGTGTGCTGCCGCACCGGGACGTCCTGGGTGATCGCGTTCCACGCCCGCGTCTGCTGGTTCGCGGGGTGGATCCAGGCGTTCTTGGTGCCCTGCCGGGGGAGGGCGGTGCCGACGTCGATGCCCTTGACGTCAGGGCCTTCCGTCGTCCACGGGGCCTCGACCGGACCGAGCGGGGCCGGGAGACCGAAGAAGTTGAACTGCCGCTGGCCCTCGAACCCGGGATCGCGGACGAGGTTGTCGGGCGTGGTGAGCCACAGCTTGCGCAGCGCGAACGAGTAGCTGCCGAGGTTCTTGGGCTCCGGGCTCGGGCACTGGTCGTCGGTGAAGAAGACGTTGGACTGCACCCACATCGTCCGGCCGTCGGAGCTGATGTACTTCGACGGGATCGTGGTCGCGTAGCCGCCGTGGTAGCCGGCGTTCCAGCGGGCGCGACCGCGGTCGAAGCACTTGGTGAGGAAGTTCTTGGTCATCAGCCGCGTCCAGGGGCCCCATGGGGTCGGTGCTTCGTAGAACACCCAGAACTCCTCGTTCCACGACGAGTAGAGGTAGCGGTTGAGCGGCTTGTCGTACACGACGCTGCCCTGGCTGATGTGCCCTGGCGGCAGCGAGTCGTCGTTGATGACCGGTACGCGGCCTTGCAGGTCACCGGGAGCGGTCCACGTCCCCGGGCCGTTGGACCACTGCCAGGTCGACCTGTCCTGGATGCTGTTCTTGGGAATCCGGGCGAGGTGCAGTTGGCTGCGCCCGGCCCAGTTGTCGTCCAGGCCGTAGGCGTACACGACGCCGGGGTCCGGTGCGTTGACGCTGTCCCGGCCGTAGTCGAGGAAGAAGATGGTGGTGAACGCGGCTTTGGGGTTGCTCGGCGGGTCGGAGAGGTCCCGGACGCCGAACATGGGCTCGCTGTCGTCCCAGTGCCAGGTCCGCCCGTGGTCGGTGGACCGGAGGATGGTGGCCGCCGGTGCCGCCGAGAAGTCCCTCCGCAGGTCCTGCACGGCCAGGTAGAGCGTGCGGTCGACGCACAGCATCCCGGTCGGCTTGCGGTTGTAGTGCCTGATGTCGGACCAGACCCGGCCGACCGACGTCCCCGGCGTGCCGGCCTGGTTGCCGCCCCGCGTGACGACGCGGCCGGTGAGCCCCGTCCGGGACGGCGTCAGGTAGGGCGTGCCGACGATGCGGTTGACGACGATGTCCTCGGTCTTCGGGTCGAACGAGTGCCCCAGGTCGAACCCGGTGCCGTCGCCGTTGGCCGCGTAGAGCGCCCCGTCGTCGGACTCGCAGGAGGCCCACAGGTCGCCGTCGCTGTTGGTGAACGCGGTGTTGTGGTCCTCCGCGTGGTCGGGTGGGATCTCGGCGAGCGCCGGTGCGGGGACCAGCGCCACGACTGCGGCGAGCGCCGCGACGACCGCTCGCCGCAGCGTCTTCCTCGGCATTGACATCATCATCTCCCCGGGTCGCCGGCGGCACCCCCACGGACAAGCCGCCGGATCCCTGCACGTTGTAGTGCGGCCTCGATGTTTCGTGTCGGCGGCGAGGCCTGAACAACCAAGGCGTGAACAACGCGGCCCGCATGGACGATGCGTGGCCCGGCATCCGGGGTAAGAATGGCCTGGGGAAGTACAGGGGGTGAACGCGGTTGCCGCGTGCGGAACGTCCGCTGGACAACGGGGACAACGTGCTGCTGCGGTTCGCGGCCGACCTGCGACGTTTGCGGGCCGCGGCGGGCAGTCCCCCCTACCGCGCGCTCGCGCAGCAGGTGCACTACTCGACGGCGACGCTGTCGCAGGCCGCGGCCGGGCGGAAGCTGCCGACGCTGGCGGTGACGCTGGCGTACGTGCGCGGGTGCGGCGGTGACGTCGGGGAGTGGGAACGGCGCTGGCACGAGGTGGCCGCGGAGCTCGCGGAAGACGCCCACCACGCCTCGGACGGGCAAGAACCGCCCTACGCCGGGCTGGCGTCGTTCCAGCCGGAGGACACCGATCGGTTCTTCGGCCGGGAACGGCTCGTCGAGGACCTGCTGGCACGCCTGTCGACGCGGCGGCTCGTCGCGCTGTTCGGCGCGTCCGGTGCCGGCAAGTCCTCGGTGCTGCGGGCCGGCCTGATCCCTCGCCTGCCCGCCGGGTGGCACGTGGTGCTGTTCACCCCTGGTGCGCATCCGGTCGAGGAGCTGGGGTTCGTCACCGGCTGCTCGTCGGGGGTGCCGGACGCGCGGGACCTGCGCCTGCTGGTGCGGCAGAGGCTGGCGGGCGGGCCGGACGACGCCGAGGTCGTCATCGTGGTGGACCAGTTCGAGGAGGTGTTCACCCTCTGCCGCGACCCGGCCGAGCGCGCGCGGTTCGTGGACCTGCTAGTCGCCGCGGCCGTCGAGGAGCACGGCCGGTGCCGGGTCGTGTTGGGTGTGCGGGCCGACTTCTACGCGCACTGCACCAACTACCCGCGCCTGGTCGACCTCTTCCGGGACGCGCAGATCCCGGTGTGCCCGATGACGACCGACGAGTTGCGGTCGGCGATCGTCCGACCCGCCGTCGCCGCGGGCTGCACTGTCGAGAGCGCGCTGCTGGCGAAGCTCGTGGTCGATGCGCACGGGCAGGTGGGTGTGCTGCCGCTGCTGTCGCACGCGCTGCTCGAAACGTGGCGGCGAAGACGCGGCAACACCTTGACGTTGAACGGATTCCACGCGGCAGGGGGTATCGACGGCGCTCTCGCCCAGACCGCCGAGTCGGTCTACGCCGAGTTCGACCCGCACCAGCGGCTCCTCGCCCGCAACCTCTTCCTCCGGCTGACGGTGCCGGGCGAGGGCACCGAGGACACCAAGCGCCACATCAGCCGCGGCGAGCTGGACGTGGACGACCCCGGCACGATGGTCGTGCTCGACCGCCTGGCCCGCGCACGGCTGCTGACGCTGGACCGGGACACCGTCGAGATCACCCACGAAGCACTCATCCGGTCGTGGCCGCGCCTGCGGGAGTGGCTCGCCGAGGACCGCGAGGCGTTGCGGACCCACCGGCAGCTCACCGAAGCCACCGACGCGTGGGAGTCGGTCGACCGCGACCCGGGAGCGCTGTACCGGGGAACCCGCCTCGCCCTCGCCCAGGACCTGTCCACGAAGGACGATTCGGTGCTCAGCAGGCGAGAGCGGGAGTTCCTGGCAGCGAGCCTGTCCGCGCAGGTCCGGGAGCAGACGGCCGCACGCCTCCGCACCCGCCGATTACGCCGGCTGGTGGCGCTGCTCACCGTCTTCCTGGTGCTCGCCGCGACCGCCACCACGTACGCGCTGCGCGCCCGAACGGCGGCCGACCGGCAGCGCGACCTCGCCGTCGCTCAGCGGGTCGCGGGTCAAGCAGGCCTGTTGCGCGCCGCGGACCCGGCCACGGCGGCGCAACTCGGCCTCGCCGCCTACCGCCTCGCACCGACCGTCGACACCCGCAGCGCCCTGCTCAGCACGTTCGCCACGCCGTACGCCACGCAGCTGACCGGACACGACAACGAAGTGAACATGTCCACCTTCAGCGCTGACGGGAAGCTGCTCGCCACCGCGAGCCAGGACCACACCGTCCGGCTGTGGAGCGCGGACGATCCGCACCACCCCGAGGTGATCGCGACGCTGACCGGGCACAGCGACAGCGTGCACGGCACGGCGTTCAGCCCGGACGGTCGCGTCCTCGCCACCGGCAGTTGGGACGACACCGTGCGGTTGTGGGACATCAGTGATCCCGCTGCCCCGCAGGTGATGGTGACGCTGTCCGGGTTCACCGGTGACGTGAACGCCGTGGCGTTCAGCCCCGACGGACGCACGCTGGCGGTGGCGGGCGATTCGAGGGTGCGGTTGTGGGACACGACCGATCCACGGCGTCCGGCCGAGATCGCCGCCGCGCGCGTCGCCCTCTCCAGCGTGTCGTTGGCGTTCAGCCCCGACGGGCGGGCCCTGGCCGGTGCGAACTGGGACGGCACCACGTTGCTGTGGGACGTGACCACGTTGCCGCGACTGGGTGAGCCGCGCGTCCTCACCGGACACACCGCACCCGTGACCTGGGTGGCGTTCAGCCCCGACGCACGCCTGCTGGCCACCACGAGCCAGGACCACACCGTGCGGTTGTGGGACACGGCGGACCCGCTCGCCCCGCCGCGCGTGCTGGCCGGCCACGCCGACGTCGTCCGCGCCGCCGCGTTCAGCCCGGACGGGAGCGTGCTGGCCACCGGCAGCTACGACCGCACGACCCGGCTGTGGGACGTGGCCCACGCCCGCGAGCTGACCGCGTTCAACGGTCCCACCGGCTACGTGCTGTCCGTCGCGTTCAGCCCCGACGGCCGGACCTTGGCGGCGTCGAGCAAGAACTACACGACCTGGCTGTGGGACCTCCCGGGACCGACGATCACCGCGCACGGCAACCCCGTGTGCGCGGTGGCGTTCAGCCCGGACGGGAGTGTCCTGGCCACCGGCAGCTGGGACCGCACCGTGCGCTTGTGGGACACCCACAGCAACGTGCAGCTGGCTGTGCTGACCCAGCACCGGGATTCGGTGTGCGGGCTGGCTTTCAGCCCCGACGGGCACACCCTCGCGACCGCGAGCTACGACCGCACGGCCCGCCTGTGGGACGTCAGCGACCTCCGCCGGCCCGCCGAGCTGTTCACCTTCGCCGCGCACCACGACAACGTCAACTCGGTCGCCTTCGCCCGCGACGGGCAGGTCCTCGCCATTGCCGGCCTCGACGGCACCGTGTCGTTGTGGGACATCGCGGACCGCCGCTACCCGAACCGGCTGGCCGTGCTCTCCGGACACCGGAAAGGCGTCAACGCGGTGGTGTTCAGCCCCGACGGCCACACGCTGGCGACCGCGGGCTGGGACCGGAGCGTGCGGTTGTCGGACGTCCGCGATCCGCGGCGCCCCACCGACCTGGCCGTCCTCACCGGCCACACCGACGGGGTCATCGCGGTGGCGTTCAGCCCGGACGGGCGCACGATCGCCACCGGCGGCTGGGACCGGACGGTTCGGCTGTGGGACGTCCGCGCCGCCACCGAACTCGCCGTCGTGCACCAGACCGACAACGTCAACGCCGTGGTCCTGAGCCCGGACGGGCACACCCTCGCGGTGGGCAGCTGGGACCGCACCGTGCGGCTGTGGGACGTCCGCGACCCGCGCCACCCCGCGGAGTCCGCAGCCGTCACCGGCCACACCGACGCCGTGTGGTCCCTGGCGTTCGCCCCCGACGGCCACACGCTCGCCACCGGGAGCAAGGACCACACCGCACGCCTGCTGGAGATCGACCCCGAGCGCGTCGCCGCCACCGTCTGCGCCGTCGCCCACCCCCCGCTCAGCTCGGCGCAGTGGGACCGGTACTTCCCCCAGCTGCCCGACCGGCGACCGTGCCCCGGACATTGACCGGCCGCTGAACGAGCGCTCCGGCGCCGTCGGAGGTGATCACCCGGATCGACGAGCCATTCGCCGCAGTTCTACGGACCGCGCGAACCGCGGCCGGCCGTAGTCTGCCCTTTCTGCCACCGGGAGTGACCATGCTGCCGCAAACCCTTCCTCCTCGGCACCTCGGACGCCGCTGGGTCGCGCGCCTGCTCGACTGGCTGCTGGTGCTCGTCCTCACCTCGCCGCTGTGGGCGCTCGCGCTCGGGCACGTCAAGCACAGCGCGGCGCTGAGCGCGGCGTCGGTCGCGGACGACAGCGTGCTGGGCGTGTTCTCGGCGCGGTGGGACGACGCGGGGGACAGCGCGGCCGCCGGCCTGTCCGAGGTGTGGGGCGACGTCACGTTGTCGGTGGTGGCGGTGATGGTGGCGCAGGTGCTGGCGGTGGCACTCTACGACTTCGTCGCGCACGCCTGGTTCGGCCGCACGGTGGGCAAGGTGGTCACCTCGCTGTCCGTCGTGTCGGTCGACGGCACGCGGCGGGTGCGTCCGGCGCGGGCGTTGGCGCGTTCGGTGCTGACCGTGCTGCTGCCGGGCGCGGGGTGGGTGGCGTTGCTCGTCGGTGCGCTCCGGCTCGATGTCGTCTGGGTGCTGGTGGGTGTCGTGCTGCTGGCCGTGTCGTTCATCGAATGCCTCGCGCTGCGCGGACCCTCGTGCTGGCACGACCGCCGTACCCGCACCGTGGTCCAGCCGGTGGACTGGGCGGCCAAGGTGAACGCCGTCCGGAACTCGAACGCGTGGTCGCTCGCGCAGGGCACGACTTCGCGCGTGCTGGATCGAGGCAGGTCGTTGCGCGACCGCTTCGGCACCGGCGGTCCGCCGCGGTGATCGCGGGCTAGCGCGCTGTACCTCCACCTCCACCGAACGTGACCGTGCGGTGTCCGTTCCGCTGCTCGTGAGCGGCGGTATCGGCGCACCGCTGCGCGGAACACCTGTGGCCGACGTGTCGATCAGGCTCCACCGGGTACGCCTGAACGTCACGAGGAGGTGCTGTGGTGGACGAGAAGACGCTTCACTCGATCATCGACGTCCTGGTCGGTGTGGTCGAAGCAGCCGGTGCGGGCATCATCGTCGTGGGGGCGCTGTGGGCGCTGTTCCGCTCCGTCGTCAACGGGATCCGGCACCGGGATGCCGCGGTGTTCACCCCGATCCGCCTGTCGCTGGGCAGGTTCCTCGTGCTGGGCCTGGAGTTCCAGCTGGCCGCGGACATCCTGCGCTCCTCGATCGCCCCCAGTTTCGAGGAGATCGGGCAGCTCGCCGCGATCGCCGCGATCCGGACGGCGTTGAACTACTTCCTCGGCCGGGAGATAGCCCAGGAGCAGCGGGAGGTCCAGCCCCAGGCCGAGCTCCCGACCGGGCCTCAGGTCCGCAAGTAGGAGGCGCCGTTGAGGTCGAGGACGGCGCCCGACGCCCACTCGGCCGCGGGCGAGGCCAGGTAGACCACCGCGGCGGCGACCTCCTCGGGTTTCGCGACCCGGCCGAACGGGCTCTGGCGGCGGACGTCGTCGGTCACCATGTCGGCCACCCGGTCGGTGGCGACGAAGCCGGGAGCCACCGACGCCACCGAGATGCCGTGCGGTGCGAGGGAAACGGCGAGGGACTGGCCCATCGAGTGCAGTGCCGCCTTGCTCGCGCCGTAGGCCGGCATGTCCGGTTCACCGCGGAAAGCGCCACGCGAGCCGACGTTGACGATCCGCCCGCGAACGCCCCGCTCGATCATGTGCTGCGCGACGCAGTAGGACATGTTCGCGGCGCCGAAGACGTTCACGTCGAACGTGCGGCGCCACAACGACTGCCACTCCTCGTACGACTGGTCGGTCAGCGAGCCGAGTTCCACCAGGCCGGCGTTGTTGACCAGCACGTCGATGGAGCCGAGGGTGTCGGCGGCGGCGCCGACGACCCGGGCGATCGCCACCGGGTCGGCCAGGTCGACATCCGCCGAGGACAGCGCCACCACCTCGTCGCCGAGGTCGCGGAACGCCTCGGCGATCGACCTGCCGATGCCGCGGCTGCCGCCGGTGACCAGTACACCCCTGCTCATTTCGCGAACACCTGCGACTCGTCGTCGAACGCCTTGAACTCCAGCGCGTTGCCCGCCGGGTCGCGCAGGAACATCGTCCACTGCTCCCCGGCCTCGCCCGCGAACCTCTGGTAGGGCTCGATCACGAACTCCCGCCCGGCCGCCCGCAGCCGTTCGGCCAGCGCGTGGAACTCCGGCACCGGCAGGATCAATCCGAAGTGCGGCACCGGCACGTCGTGCCCGTCCACCGCGTTGCGGCCCGAGTCGCGGTCCGCGCCCGGCACGACGTGGGTCACCAGCTGGTGGCCGTGGAAGTTCCAGTCGACCCACGCGTCGGCCGAGCGGCCCTCTTCGAGGTCGAGCACGCCGCCGTAGAACTCGCGGGCCTCGGCCAGGTCGTCGACCGGGATGGCGAGGTGGAACCCAGGTCTCATGCCCTCCACTCTGGCACGGACCCCGCGCGGATGACCAACGACGCCGGTCGGCACCGCGAGCGGTGCCGACCGGCACGCCTACCGCCCTGCCGCGGACCGTGGCCGGCGGGGCCGCGTCACTCGCTGTCCCGACCCGGGAGCAGACCTGTGCCGCTCCGGCAGTTGACGTACTCCGCGACCAGGCCGTCCTCCAGCAGCACCAACACCTCGTGCCACAGCACCAGCTTCAGCTCCATCCCGTACGGGGCGACCAGGGCGCTCCAGAACGCGTCGAGGATGGCGTGGTGGGTCGGGTGGTCCCGCGCCCAACGGAGCAGAGCGTCGAGGTCGTTCCACCACAGCACCGCTTCCGAGCCGTGCGCGGGCGTGCCGTCGATGTCCAGCGACTCCAGGAACTGGACCGACTGGCAGCCTTCTCCGGCGGACGCCAGGTGCCGGACGGCCGCGTGGTAGGTGGGTTCCACCGTGGTCAGGTAGGCCCGGAGTTGCTCGGGCGGTGCGCCTGCCCAGTGCTGGGCGGTGCGGATCAGGCACGCGCCTTGCGGCACGTCCGTCGTCCGCACCCGCCGGCCGCGCGGGGACTCCCCGGCGGGCAGGTCGGTGCGCACCTCGCCGCCGGCACCCAGCGGTCCGGCGAACGGGATGCGGTCGCGGGCCGCACCCGCGTAGTCGTGCAGGTCGGTCCAGCCCACCGGGAGGGCGGCGGCCTGACCGGCGGGGTGCAGGGTCGAGTACATCGTCTCCGTGCGCGCCGCCTCGGCGGTGACCGCCTCGATCCAGTGCCCCAGCGGACCGTCGACCGGCAGGCTGTCCCACCACTGCCGCACGGGCTCCGACGCCCACCAGTGCGCGTGCGCCGCCGCGTCGGTCCAGTAGCAGACCAGCACCTCGTCGGCGGCCTGCCCGGTTTCGACGGACCGCACCCTGGTCCGCTCCACCCGGCTGGGCGCGTGCGGCCCGTCCAGCACCAGCGGCAGCACGCGTCCGACCGCTGCGGCGGCCTGCTCCTGATCGGAGTGCTGCACGCCGATCCGCGCCACCACCAGGTGGCTGACCGTCCCGGGCAGGCGCGCCTCCATCGCCGGGCCACCCCTCGGGACGTGGCCCGGCGGTCGGTTCGGCGCGGCGCGATGGGGACCGGGGCCTTCCTCCACCACCAACGGCACATCCCCGGATCGGGGTCGGTCGGTCGGGACAGTCGTGTGCGGCTCGGTCATGAACGAGTCGGATCCCCTCGTGCGGCAGTGGAGTCCACGACCGGGTGTAGCCACCCGATCGGGTGGCTACAGCTTCCACGCGCAGGGCGACCCGTCAAGTGCCGAGGTGGTCGATGTGCCGGGGCACCGCAAGAGTGCGGTGGCGCCTCCACCCCCACGCCGTGGTGCGGCCCGGCGAACCGGACCGCGGGAGCGGTACGCCTGTACGGCGCCGGAGCACCCCGCGCAGGTGCTCCGGCCCTTGTGTCACCCGGTCGAATGAATCAACCCCCGTTGGGGCTGGTTGGCGTAACAGGCTGGAACGATCAGCCGAGGTACGGGTACATGGGCGTCGATGACGCCCGGCTTCCGGCCGGCGGCCGGGAGGCCGGCGCCACCGGAGCCTTTCGCCGACAGCGCCACGTCGAGAAAGGACCCCCGTCATGGCGGTTCCCATCAACATGACCACCAGGCTTGCCCGTCTGCACTGCCACGACGAGGGCGACGGTTGGGGTAACGCCGCACCGTACCTCTGGGCCGTCTTCTTCAAGATCGACGGTGACAGCTACGTCGTGCAACAGGGCGCGGGCCTGATCGGCTCGCCCATCATCGTCTCGTCGAACGGCAGCCACGGGAACCTCGGTGACACCGACGTCGACGCCGGTGACGACGTCGCGATCCCGGAAGCCATCGGCTCGTTCAGCACCGTGCTCAAGCCCATCCCGGTCAACGACCCCTTCATCGCGTCCTTGCTCCCGGACGGCAACCTGCCCGGCATCACCGGCGTGGTGGTCGCGGCCATGGAGGAGGACGGCTGGCCGCACAGCTTGGCCAACGACGGCTACAGCGCCTTCGTCAACGCCGTGCACCTGGCCGTGGTGAAGGTGGCCGCGGACTTCCAGAACGCCACGCACGCGCCGACGCCCGAAGAGATCACGGCAGCCGTCGACCAGGTCAAGGCGTCGGCATCGGCGTCGGTCCGGACCCAGGTGAAGGGCTCGATGGACGGCTGGGAACTGCTGTGGTTCGGCACCTTCGGCGACAACGACGACTCGATCGGCACCGAGGCGTTCACCACCGACTGCGACGCGCTCGAGGCAGCACCCGACATCGACTTCGCCCGGCGCTGGGACGAGGACGAGGCGGAAGACGGCGACTGGGAGCTGTTCGGCTGGTTCAGCGGCAACGCGCTGCCCGTCATCCCCGGCGGCTGCAACCTCGATGGCCTGTTCGCCCGCACCGCGGCCGACGAGCGGGTCAAGGACCGCTCCTTCGACGCGCTGCGGAAGTTCCGCGACACGACGTTCCGGGAGTACCCCGGCTTGGCCGCCTGGTGGAGTGCGGCGATGGACGCGGCACCGGAGCTGGCCCACCTCGCCGGCACGGACGAACAGGTACAGCGGTCCCTGGAGCACCTCCTGGCCGAAGCACCGCGGCTGCTGGAGGACCCGCGCGAGCAAGTCCGACCCGAAGACGTGGCGGCCGGCCGGCTCATCCTCCAGCGCCTGGCGGCGGTGAGCCCGCTTCAGGCCATGCGCTTCGCCCGGCAGGCGGTGCGGGCCTTCGCCAAGATCGACGGGCTGTCCTGGGGCGAGGCGCTCGACTTCATGAGCCGGGCCAAGCCCCGCGGCCGGACGCTGCGGAAGCGGGCTCAGCGGTAGGTGGTGTGGTGCTGTTGGATTCTCGTCCTGACGAGCTGGTCACCAGGACAGTCGCGGGCTGCCTGACCCGTCGTCGGTTTCCGGCGGGTGATTTCCGATGCCGCTGTTCCGGTGCTTTCCCCGGCAGTTGCGGCATGGGAGCCGGCGGACCGTCGATCGTGCTGATATCAGGGACGGGTGGACCAGGAGCGGATCCCGCCGAGGCTGCCGGTGGACGAGATGACCGGACTGGAGCGGGCGGTGCTCGACGCCGCCCGCCTCGGCGAGCCGGCGGGGCTGCTGGACCATCAGGTGGACGTGGAGGAGTTGGCGGTCGCCGAGGGCCCCGGTCTGTGCGTGCGGGCGGAGCTGATCCGGGACCTGCTGCTGGGCCGCCACGGCGAGCTGGACCCACGCGGCGTGCTCATCGAGGGTGTGCGGGTGCTCGGGTTGCTGGACCTGGACCGGGTCACAGCGGTCACCGGGCTGGCTCTGGTGCACTGCGCGCTGCCCGAAGGGATCACCTGCCGTCACGCCGGCCTGCCCGAACTCATCCTGGACTCGTCCCTGGTGTCGGGGTTGTTCGCGGACGGCTTCCGCACCGAGGGCCACCTGTTCCTGCGCGATGCTGTCGTTCGCTCCGACAACGAAGCGGGAGCGGTACGCCTGCACGGTGCCCACATCGGCAGCAACGCCGAGTTCAATGGTGGGAAGTTCTTCAACGACAGCGGACCCGCCCTGGACGCCGAGAACCTGCGCACCGACGGCCACCTGGTCCTGCACACCACCGTCGCGCGCGGCAGCGGCAAGGGGGGTGCGGTACGTCTGCACGGCGCCCACATCGGCGGCAACGCCGAGTTCGACGGTGCGGAGTTCGTCAATGACAGCGGACCCGCCCTGACCGCCGACTTCCTGCGCACCGACGGCCACCTGTTCCTGCACACCACCGTCGCACGCGGCAGCGGCAAGGAGGGTACGGTAAGTCTGCACGACGCCCACATCGGCGGACAGGCCGATTTCGACGGTGTGGAGTTCGTCAATGACAGCGGACCCGCCCTGACCGCCGACTACCTGCGCACCGCCGGCGACCTGTTTCTGTGCACCACCGTCGCACGCGGCAGCGGCGAAGTGGGAACGGTACGCCTGCACCGCGCCCACATCGGCGGCAGCGCCGAGTTCGACGGTGCGGAGTTCGTCAACGACAGCGGACCCGCCCTGGCCGTCGAGCACCTGCGCACCGACAGCAACCTGTTCCTGCGCACCACCGTCGCGCGCGGCAGCGGCAAGTGGGGTGCGGTACGCCTGCACAGTGCCCGCATCGGCGGGACCGCCGAGTTCGACGGTGCGGAGTTCGTCAATGACAGCGGACCCGCCCTGGACGCCGACTACCTGCGCACTGACGGTGCCCTGTTCCTGCGCCCCCACGTAGACGACGACCGGCCTCCGCGCAAAGCAGTCATGAGCGGCAGCGGGGAGTGGGGTGCGGTACGCCTGCACAGCGCCCGCATTGGCGGACAGGCCGTTTTCGACGAAGCGGTGATCGCCAACGGCGACGGCGGGCCGTTGATCGTGCTGGCCGACACGCAGGTGGACGGGATGCTGTTCCTGCCGGCCACGGTGGTGTGCCCTCAGGGGCGGCTGGAGACCGGGGGCCGGCCCTGTCCGGCCGGTGTCGACCGGAAGATCACGGTGCGGGGCCTGGTGTTCTCCCGTCTGGGGCACGTGTCGTGGCGGCAGTGGTTGCACCTGCTGGTCCACCACACCCCGGAGTACCTGCCCCAGCCGTACCAGCAGTTGGCCGCGGTGGAGCGGGCCGCCGGGCACGACGGCAACGCCCGCCACGTGCTGATCGTCCAGCAGGAGGACCTGCGGCGCCGCGACCCCGAAGCGCTGGGCGGCCGACTCGCACGCGTGCGGCACCGGCTGTGGGGGTGGCTGGGCCGCTACGGCTACCGCGCACACCGGCTGGTGCTCGCCCTCGCCGTGGTCCTGGCCCTGGCCGGCGGCACCGGCTACACCGCCGGCCAGATCACCACCGGCATCGACCACCACGCCGCCGAACGCGTCCGGCCCGTCGCGCAACCCGGCGCCGCGATCCCGCCGGGGACACCGTGTTCCACCGTCGAACTGATCGGCCTGGGCATCGACCGCGGCCTGCCGCTGGGGGTCACCGGGCTGCGCGCCCGCTGCGACCTCGACACGTCCACCACCCCCGGCCAGGTGTTCACCGTCGTGCTGTGGGTGTTGCAGGCGCTGCTGTGGGCACTGGCCACCCTCACCGTCGCCGCCTACACCGGCCTGATCCGCAAACCCGCCTGAGTTCAACACGACCCCCGGGTCCTCGCCGGCCGGACGGCACTGCCGCGACGACCGGAACCGGCCGGTGAGGACCACGGGCACCGTGCGGCGCCCGTGGCGAACACCACCGGCCCCCGCCGGCCGGGCCCGTGTCGTCCGCGACCCCCACCTCGCCGCCTTGCCCCCGTTCCGGCCGACCCTTCGTGGACCACGTCCGCCTCATCGACGGCGCGCTACCGCAGACCCCGTTCGATCGCCTCGATGATCCGCGGTCGCAGGCCCGAGGCCGGGATGATCGCGTCCACCGAGCCGACCTCGACGGCCCGCCGGATGCTGTGCACCCGGTCGAACTCGGCCGCCACCTCGGCCAGCTTCTCGGCCCGCACGGCGGTCCTGGTGCTCGCCAGCTCCGCGGTCAGCGCCGCCCGCTCACCGCCGGTGGACTCGGCCACCGCGGCCTCCAGCTTGCGCATCCGCGGGTCGTTGGCGGTGCGGCCGTCGACGTCGCGGGAGAACACCACGGCCGCCGCCGGGGCGCCGCCGATCACCGACGCGAACGAACCCTCGACCGCCAGCACCGTCATGTTCGGGTTGAGCGCCTTGGAGAACACCACGAACGCGCCGCCGTGGTAGCGGGAGATCACGCAGAACACGATCGGACCCCGGAAGTTCACGATCGCGCGGCCGATCTCCGCGCCGTACTCCAGCTGCAGCTCCCGCATCGACTCCGGCGAGCCGTCGAAGCCGGACAGGTTCGCCAGCACCACCAGCGGGCGGTTGCCGCTGGCCGCGTTGATCGCCCGCGCGGCCTTCTTCGACGACTTGGGGAACAGCGTGCCCGCCGTGTAGGTGTCCGGGCCGTCGGTGGGCGGGAAGCCGTGCCGCGGCACGGCACGCGACTCGATGCCCAGCAGGCACAGCGGGATGCCGCCCAGGTGGACGTCCTGCACCACCGCCGTGTCCGCGTCCGCCATGCCGTGCCACCGCTCCAGCACCGGGTGGTCCTGGTCGGCCAGCGCGCGCATCACCGTGCGGATGTCGAACGGCTTCTTGCGGTCCGGGTTGGCCTCCACCGAGAAGACCTCGCCCACCGTGGTGAACGGGCTGTCCGGCAAGCTGTGCGGGAAGTCGCACACGTCGCGGTCCACGGGGTCCGCGGTGGACGCCCGCCGGGGGCCGTGCTCGCCGGGCGCGACGAAGCTGTGCTCGTAGTGCGCCATCAGCACGTCACGCGCGGACCGCAGGTCCGGCGCCCAGTACTGGGCCTGCCCGTTCGGGCCCATCACCCGGTCGTAGCCGCCGATGCCGAAGTTGTCCTCCGCCGACACGCCACCGGAGAAGTCCAGCGACTGCTTGCCGGTCAGCACCATCGCCGAGTCCGGGGTCATCACCAGGATCCCCTTGGTGTGCATGAGCATCGTGGCCTCGGCGTTCCAGTACGGCTGGGCGCCGACGTTGATGCCCGCCACCACGACGTTGATCTCGCCGCCCGCCTGGGTGAACTCGACGATGCGCTTCAACGCCGCCGCCACCCAGTCCATGTTCTCCGTGCCGGAGGTCATCGAGATCCGGGCACCGGCGGAGAGGGCGAACCACTCGACCGGTACCCGCAGCCGCTCGGCCAGGTCCAGCGCCGCGATGACCCGGGCGCACTCCGGTTCGGAGAGCGCGCCGAGCGCCTTGGTCGGATCGCCCAGCAGCGCCACCCTGGTCATGCCGTCCGGGTGCTTGGCGGTGGGGGTGCTCACCGTGCCGACCACGATCGCGGCCGCGTTCCGCCCCCTCGGGCGGTCCACCGCGACCAGTTCGCCGTCCACCAGGTCGTGCTCGACGAACGACCCGCCGGGGCCGCTGAGCACGTCGACCAGCTCGTACGGGTAGACGGTGCCGCGGCTGCGGGCCCGCAGCACGTTCTGGCGGTAGTCGTCCAGCGGCCGGATCGGGTCGGTCGGCGGCTTGACGAACGACAGCCGCACGCCCGCGCCCGTGTCGTCGCCGATGCGCATGCCGATGTCGACCAGCCGCCCCGTGGCGGGGTCGCGGCGCCGGGCGAGGAACAGCACCTCCTCCAGGTCCAGGCCGGTCGTGGTCGGCAGCACGCGCTGCGCCACCGCGTCCAGGTCCTCCGAGCCGAGGTCGGTCGGCGGCCAGGCGTAGAGCACGATGCGGTTGGTCGCCGGCCGGTGGCCGCCGCCGTGCCGGCTGCGCGCCCGTCGGATGGCGTCCAGGCAGGCGGACAGCACGTCCTCCGCGGCGGGCAGCGCCGCGATCCGGCCGTCGTCGTCGCGCAGCGGCGTCAGGTCCCGCACCTGGGCCAGCGCCACCAGGCGCTCGTCGGACGGGTTCTGCTTGGCCACGCAGCGGTAGAGGTAGACCTCCTCGTCCAGCGACGGCAGCCGGGTGAGGTCGAAGTCGCGCAGCCGGTCGAGCTGCATGCGCTCGGCGATGCGCGGGTGCAGGCCGCGCACCAGGCGTTCCTCCACCGGGCCCGCCGGCGAGGGGCGGAACGTGAAGTGGTGGTGCATCGCCTCGTCGCGCCTGCCCGCCACGGTGGTGGTGACGCGGTCCAGCCCGTCGGGCAACGGCTGCCCGGCCAGCACCTCGCGCAGCCGCGCGGCCATCTCCTCGGGGTCGGTGGGACCGTCCGGCCAGGTCACGTAGAGGTCCGCGACCAGGGCGTCGCCGCCGGCCAGTTCGCCGAGCGCCCGCACCCCGGCGGGGAGCGTGGCGAAATCGACCGCGGTGCTGACCACCCGGGCGTTCGCGGTGCGGTTCTCGGCGATCACGAACACGCACCCCGACACGTGCGCGGGGCGGATCGCGGTGAGCGCGTCGTTGCCGTAGTAGCGGCGGGCCAGCACCTCCAGCAGCGGCACCGGGTCGGTGCCCGGCCGGCCGATGCGCCGGCCGAGCAGCCGCACCAGCGGCTCGGGGCTCGCCACCATGGCCGCGATCCGCTCGGCGCGGTCCGGCGCGTCGGGGTGGCGGTCGAGGTGGATCAGGTGCTTGCGCACCGACGAGTAGACGCGGGCGCGGGAGCGCCGCAGCATGGGCTGGGCGAACCAGTGGAACACCACGCCGCGCGCGAGGTCCGACACCGCCGGGAACCGGACCTGCGTGGCGGCGACGAGGTGCTCCAGCGCGAGCCCGACGGTGACCCGGTCGGACTCCGCCGGCGGTGCCTCGGTCAGCCACTGCCGCAGCAGCGCGGCGACCACGGCGGCGTCCGACGTGGCGCGCTGCTGGGCGAGGAAGATCCGGAAGACCGCCTCCTCCAGCGCGGGCGTGCGCTCCAGGTCGGAGACGCCGTAGTGCGCCAGTGCGGTCGTCAGCCGCCGGCGGAACGTGGCGGACACGCCCGCCCGGTCCGGTTCGAGGCTGCGCAGGTAGGTGTGGAAGTACTCGCGCGGGCTGTGCACGCGGGTGTCCGGCTGCTCGTCGCCGACGGGCTGGTTGCGGGACAGCTCGGACAGGTCGGCGAACAGCCGCAGCAGCTCGGCCTCCGCCGCCAGCGGGCGCTCGGGCAGCTCGCCGCGCGCGGCCAGGTAGGCGGGGGACAGGCGGTCCGCCACGTTCGGGTCGGCGTCGAAGCCCAGCAGCAGGTCGCGCACCTCCCGCAGGTGACGCGCGACCGCCTGCGCGGGCGGCACGTCGACGGGCTCGGCGGGCAGGTCCAGCTCGACGACCGGGCCTCGTGCGGCCGGTGCGGCGTCGCCCTCGCCGTCGCCCAGGGGTTCCAGCCGCAGCAGCGGGGCACCCGCGGGCACCTGGCTGCCGACCGACACCGCGGACTCGCGCAGGCGCGCCCGGAACGGCGCGCGCAGCACGGTCTCCATCTTCATGGCTTCGAGGACGAGGACCGGGGCGCCGGCCTCCACCTCGTCGCCCACCTCCAGCGGTGTGGCCACCACCAGCGCGGGCATGGGGGAGCGCAGCACGCCGCCCTCGTCGCGGCTCACCCGGTGCGTCACGCCGTCGACCTCGACGTGGTGCACCGGGCCGTGCACGCCCGTGACGACGCGGAAGCGCACCCCGTTGACGGTGACGGTCCCGGTGTGCGAGTCGAACCGCTGCACGTCCACGTCCGCCTCGCGGACCTCGCCCGCCGCCGCCGAGACACCCACCCGGAACCGGTGCCGGCCGACCCGCGCGACGTGCACGCGGTAGCTCTCGCCACGCAGAGTGAACTCCAGCGTCCGGCCCGCCTCGTGCCGGGTGTGCGGACGGCCGCCGCGCGCGGAGGTGAACAGCTGCTGCCGGGCGAGCTGCTCCTCGTCCTCGTAGACCTCGATCGCGGCGGCGGCCAGCGCGATCGCGGAGTGCCGGTGCACGACCAGCCCGCCCTGCGCGCGCACGCGGTCGATCCAGCCGGTGTCGGCGGTCGCCCGCACCACGGCGGGCTCGTCGAGCAGGTCGAGCACGAAGCTCTTGTTGGTCGCGCCGCCCTCGATGATCACGGTGGTCTCGGCCAGCGCGCGGCGCAGGCGGGCCAGCGCCTCGGCGCGGTCGCGGCCGTGCGCGATGATCTTGGCGATCATCGAGTCGTAGTCGGGCGGGATGCTGTCGCCCTCGCTCACGCCGGTGTCGACCCGGATGCCGGGGCCCGCGGGCAGCGCCAGCCGCTCGATGCGGCCGGGGCACGGCGCGAAGTCGCGGTCGGGGTCCTCGGCGTTGAGGCGGGCTTCGACGGCGTGCCCCCACTCGACGGGCTTGGTGCCCTCCAGCCGGCCGCCCGCCGCCACCTGCAGCTGGGCGCGCACCAGGTCGAACCCGGTGGTGATCTCGGTGATCGGGTGCTCGACCTGGAGGCGGGTGTTGACCTCCAGGAACGCGAACTGCTCGTCGTCGGGGCGGTAGAGGAACTCGACCGTGCAGGCGCCCCGGTAGCCCACGGCCAGCGCCAACCGCTCGGCCGAGGCCTTCAGCTCGGCGACCTGCTCCGGCCGCAGCACCGGGGACGCCGACTCCTCGATGATCTTCTGGTTGCGCCGCTGCACCGAGCAGTCGCGCACGCCGAGGGCCCACGCCGTGCCCTGTCCGTCCGCGATGACCTGCACCTCGACATGCCGGGCGCCGTTCACCAGGCGCTCCAGGAACATCACGCCGCTGCCGAACGCCCGCGCGGCCTCCCGGCTGGTGCGGTCGAACGCGTCGACCAGCTCCGGTTCGGAGTTGATCACCCGGATGCCCCGGCCGCCGCCGCCCGCGGTGGCCTTGAGCATCAGCGGGTAGCCGACCTCGCGGGCCGCGCGCACGGCCGCGTCCAGGTCGTCGACCGCACCGCGGCTCCACGGCGCCACGGGGACGCCGACCTCCTCGGCGATCAGCTTGGCGCCGATCTTGTCGCCCAGCTTGCGCATGGCGTCCGGGCCGGGGCCGATGAAGGTCACGCCGATGCGTTCGCACAGCTCGGCGAACGCCGGATCCTCGGCCACGAAGCCCCAGCCGACCCAGGCCGCGTCGGCGCCGGTGTCCACCAGGGCCCGTTCGAGCACCGCCAGGTCCAGGTAGGGCCGGTTCGCGGCCGGGCCCAGGTGGTGGGCGAGGTCGGCTTCCCGCACGAAGGTGGCCGTGCTGTCGACGTCGGTGTACAGGGCCACGGTCTCGATGCGCGACCCGGTCTCCGCGGAGAGGTCGCGCACGGCGTGGATGAGGCGCACGGCGGCTTCGCCGCGGTTGACGATGGCGATTCGGCAGAACAAGAACGAGCTCCTCGTCGGACTGCGGTCGGTGGCGACCGTCGACGACCAGCCTTTCTGTACAACCCCAGGAAGCCAACCGTAATCGCGATGCGTGTCGCCGGTCGAAAGTTGTAGGAACCCTACAAAGAGACCCGCTGTGGACCCGCGAACCGGCCGCCGTCGTGAACCCCGTCACCTCGCGACGGGCACGTGCGCCGGCGGCGGGACGTCGGTGAACGCGGTCGGCGTCGCGGCCGGTCCGCACCAGGTGACCGGTGCGACGGCGGGCGACGGCCGGCCCGGCAGGACGAGCCCGAGGAAGCTCCGGGTGCCTAGTTGTCCTCGCCGGGTTTCGGGTCGGACGTGGTCGTGATGGGCGGCGGGTCCGCGTTGTCGACCCGGCCGTTCGTGGACGTGCCGCCGCGATCGGCCGCGTGCGTCCCTTCGACGACCACCACCGCGGACGCGACACCGAGCACCGCTGCCGCCGCCATCGCCAGCGCGAAACGCCGATGAGCGCGCATAACAGGCCTCCTGTGGGCCACCGCCCGGACCAACACCGCGAAGTCTCCTCCTGCCCGCCGGGCCCGGTCTACCAACCAACCAGCCGAACCCGTGGGTCCGTTCAAGCCCGGCGGTCGAGTTCGTCGAGGTGATCCCGGACCCGTCGGGCTTCCTCGCCGCGGTGCTGGGCCTCATACAGCTGAACGGCCTGCTGCCAGGCGTGACGGGCCTGGTCGGTCTGTCCGAGGGATCGGTAGGGGTGGCCGAGGCGGTCGAGCGTGTCGGGTTCGCTGTAGGCGTCGCCGTGGGCGCGGAACAGGGTGAGGGCGCGCTGGTAGTGGTCCAGGGCGGCGGTGTGGTCGCCGATGCGGTGGGCGATGTAGCCCAGGCTGTCCAGCGCGGCGGCTTCGACCTCGTGGTGGCGGCCCTGCGCGCGGTCCAGCGCTGCCTCGCAATGGGCGCGCGCCCGGTCGTAGTCGCCCAGCAGGGCCTCGTACCAGCCCACCGCGTTGAGCGCCAGGGCTTCCAACGCCGGCAGGTCCAGGCCCCGGTACAGGTCGAGCGCCCGGACGGCGTGCTCCAGCGCACGCTGCTCGTGGCCCTGTCGTTCCGCCGTCTGGGCGAGGGAGCGGTGGGTGTGCGCTCGGGCGAGCACGTCGCCGGTCTCCTCGGCGAGGGCCAGTGCCTTGGACAGGTGTGCCACCGCCTCGTCGTGCAGCCCGACGTAGGTGACGGCGGCACCGAGCAGGCGGTGGGCCAGGACGCGGACGTCCGGGGTGCCGTGCCGGTCGGCGGCGGCCAGCCCGGCCCGCCACACCGCGACCGCGTCGTGGAGGTGTCCCTGGCGGTAGAGGAAGGTGTCCAGGGCCCAGGCCAGCTGCCAGACCCGCACGCTTCGGCTGTGGTCGTCCGACAAGCGCCGGGTGACGGCCAGCAGGTTGTGGCGCTCGGCGGTGAACCAGTCCAGTGCCGCGCCGGTGTCGGCAAGGTGCCGTGGGCGGCAGTTCGACCGGGGTTCGTCGAACCGGATCGGTGGGCGGTGCGGGTGCAGCAGCCGGTCGGCGGCGTGGGCGGTGTGCAGGTAGTGGTCGACCAGGCGGGACAGCGCCCCGTCGCGTTCGCGTTCGCTGAGGTCCTGGTGGGCCAGGTCGGCCGCGTAGAGCTTGATCAGGTCGTGCATGTGCCACCGGGCCGGGCTCCGTTGCTGCACCAGGTGGAGGTCCTCCAGGGCGCGCAGGACCGAACGGGTGGCGGTGTCGGGCAGGTCGGCGAGGTCGGCGACCGCGGGCAGTCCGATGTCCGGACCAGGCGCGAGGCCCAGCAATGCGAACACCCGCGCCTGCTCAGCGGTCAGCGCGCGGTGGGACCAGGACAGCACCGCGCGCAGGCCGGCCGTCGGGTTGTCGTCGTCCAGGACGTCCAGGCGCGCGTCGTGCAGTTCGTCGGCCAACCCGGCCAGCGGGAACCCGGGGTTGGCGCAGGCGCGGCCGGCCACGATGGCCAGGGCCAGCGGGAACCCGTTGCAGCAGCGCAACAGCTCGGCCACCGCGTCCGGTTCGGCGGCCACCCGCTCGGCGCCCAGCCGGTCCCCGAGCACCTGGCGGGCCTCGGCATCGGAGAGCACGTCCACCCGCACCGGGCGGGCGCCGTGACCGGTGGCCAGCCCGGTGAGGCGGTGCCGGCTGGTGACCAGCACGGTGCAGGTCGGGCTGCCCGGCAGCAGCGGAACCACCTGCTCGGCGTTGCGGGCGTTGTCCGCCACGACGAGCACCCGCTTGTCCGCCACCAGGCTGCGGTACAGACCGACCTGGGCGTGCGGGTCGGGCGGGACGGAGCGCGGGTCGACGCCGAGGGCGTCCAGGAACCCGCGCAACGCGGTGGTCGGGTCCATGGGGGTCGCCGTGGGGCTGAACCCCTGGAGGTCCACGAACAGCTGGCCGTCCGGGAACCGGTCGACGTGGTGGTGGGCCCAGTGCAGGGCCAGCCAGGTCTTGCCGATGCCTCCCGCCCCGGCGATGGCGGAGATCACCATGGTCCGCCCGCCCGGCGCGGTGCCGTCCAGACCGGCGGTGAGCGCGGCGAGTTCGTCGGAACGGCCGGTGAACCGCGGCGGCGCCGGGGGAAGCTGACGCGGCACCGGCGCGGGTGGCGTGCCCTCCCCGCTCCGGGCCGGCGCGGTCAGCGCCGGATCGTCGTCGATGATCCGCTGGTGCAGCTGTCGCAGTGCGGTACCGGGTTCGGTGCCGAGTTCGCCGACCATGAGGGTCCGGAGCCGGCGGTAGTGCTCCAGCGCCTCGGTGGGGCGACCGGCGCGGCACAGCGCCAGCAGGTACTGCGCCGCGACCCGCTCGTCCAACGGGCACCCGGCGGCCCGCGCGGACAACTCGGCCACCAGGTTCCCGCCCTGCCCCAGCCGCAGCCGGACGTCGACCAGGTCGCACTCGGCGGCCGACCGCTCCCCGCCGAATCGGTCCCGCTCGGCTTGCGCCCAGTCGCCGCCGAGGCCGGCCAACGCCTCCCCGTGGCACAGTCGCAGGGCCTCGGTCAGCAGCGCCTCGGCGTGTTCGTCGGCCGCGGTGGCCCGCGCCTGCGCGCAGAGTTCGCGGAACCGGTGCAGGTCCACGGCCGCCTCGTCGACGTCCAGCAGGTAGCCGCCCGGCCGCCGGACCAGCCCCGCCGTGCCCAGCAGGGGACGCAGCCGGGAGACGTAGCTGTGCAGGGTGGCCCGCGCCCGTCGGGGCGGCTCGGCGCCCCAGACCCGCTCGACCACCCGCTCGACCGACACCACCTGACCGGCGTCCACCGCCAGCGCCGCCAGGACGCACCGCTGCCGCGCCGGTCCAAGGTCGACCGGTCGCCCGTCCACGTGCGCGGTCACCTCACCGAGCAGGGTGAACACCGCCGCCATCCCGCCGTCCCCCTTGAGACCCGGACCGCCGAAATAGGGATACCGGGTCGTTCGGGGCAGCGGTGGTCCTTACAACTGGTTCACCCGATCGGCCGCGCCTGCCGGGGTCGGAGCGGAGGTCGTCTCAGGCGGCGAAGATCCCCCACCGGAAGTACCAGCCCGCCGGTCCGGAGCGGGTCTCGGGGTTGCGGTCGTGGTAGCCGCACGGGTACGCGACGAACATCTGCCCCGCACTGGTTTCCTGCTCGATGAATTCCTGGCGCTCCTCCTCACACGCCGTCGCCGAGGCGAAGGCACCGGCATAGTGGTAGATCCAGTACGCGTAAGCGGGTGCGTTCGCGATTGTCATCATCATTCCGGTGAAAACCACGGTGATGAGAACGTGACGCAACTTTCGCAGACTCCGCATCAGACGCCTCCAGTCCGGCGAGTCGATCGGGAACAGCGTATCCCGCCGCCACAGGTGAAGCGATCGCCTCTCCGGTCCAGGTCGGATCGTGCGTCTGCCGCAGTCGACAGCCCGGCGCTGCGCGAACGGCCGCCTTCACGACCGTTGATTTTCGGCTTGAGCGTGTCGTTTTTCGACCGGCCTTTCCGCTTTCGTTGGAATGAGCGTGAACGAGAACGGCGAGCTGTGTGCCATCGCGGCGGTCGAAGACCTGGACGCCTCGATCGAGGTGCTGTTCTTCCCCCAGAGTTACGCCTTGGTCTCCGTCGACCCGGTGACCCCGGCCCTGTGGGGCGGACTGCGGTCGGTGCCGTGGGTCGGGCGGTGTGGTGCGTGTGGTGACGTCTGCCGTGTCGGACGGGCCTCGACACGGTCGGGACCGCTAATTCCGCCGGTTGTTCTGCCTGGTTTCCATCCGGCTCGCCTGGTGGACTGGGTGGCGGATCGGACGACGGCACCGGGTCGGGTTCCGCACTACGGCCGGCGAGTGCCCGTCCGATCCGGCGCAGCGGCAGGGGCTGCGCCTACGGAGTGGGTGGCCGGCGGGCAGAGGGAGACCGGTCCGCCGACCACCCCTTCGCTTGCGCGGGGCACGCGGTTGGGGCAGGCGTGGTGGAATCCCGCGTGGTTCCCGGCAACCGATCGGTGATTGCGGTTCCCGGCACCGGTCGGGCGATCTCGCAGCGAGTGGTCGCGTGCCATGCTGGGAACGGCAACGTCGCAACGTTCGCGGGGGTGCGCATGGCAGCGAGGCGCAAGCGCAGTGTGGCACCGTACGTGGCGCTGGTGGTGGCGTTGATCATCTTCGTGCCGGCGGCCCGCGAAACGGCCCTCGAACTGCTCACGCCGCTCCTCGACCTGCTCAAGGACCTCAACCCGTTCCGCGCCTAGGCCGTGTCCAAAGGTGGCGTAGCCGGATGGCGTCGCGCCCGCCACCGACCCGGGCACCCGGATGCCCTCGATCACCGGGACGAACCGGGGGCTGTCACCTCGCGGACCGGCGGTGACCAGCAGTGACAACGGGCCTCTTGTCCCCCGGGCGAGTGCTGTCCGCTACCCCTTCGAGTGGCCGTCGTGGTGCCGTCGTTTTTCGGCCGGGGGCACGGGCATCCCGCCTCTGGCATGAACGCGGTCAGGACGGCCGTGCGAAACAGGAGGTTGTGATGGCGTTCCCAGTGGTGTTCGGCCGGACCTTGGCGGCGGCGGGCCTGGTGGTCGGCGTGTGTGCGGCGGCGGCGTCGTCGCCGGCGGTGGTGGTGGCGGAACCTACGATGACGGCCCCCGGCACGGGCAAGGTCGTCATCGACGAGAAGGTCACCAAGGGCCAGGACGGCTTCGAGTTCACCGGGACGGTGAGCTGCCCGGAGAACGAGTCGCCGGTCGAGTTCACCAGGGTCGTGCTGGCCGTCAAGCAGGACACCACCGCGGGCGTCGGCGAGTCGGACACCGTCGAGTGCGACGACGGCGGTCAGGGCCGCGCCCCGGTCGAGGGCAAGTGGAAGGTCGTCGTCGAGACCGAGCAGCAGCAGCCGGGCTCCGCGGCGAAGAAGCCCGTCGAGTGGAAGCCGGGCAAGGCGGAGGCGTACGTCGCCGTCATCCAGGGCACGCAGTTCTCCATGGCCAAGGGCCCGGTGACCTTCTCGGAGTGAACGGCGCCGGCCGCGCCGGGCCCGGCTGCGGATCCACCCGGCGGGATGCCTCGGTTCAGCTCAACGAGTGCCACCGCGTCTCGACCACGAACGGCCGGGTGTAGGCGGTGAGGTCCACCCGGTCCCGGCTGTGCACGTCCAGCCGGAACGCGTCCGAAGCGGCGTCGGTGTAGCTCAGCACCAGCGCGAGGTCACCGAGCCCGGTCAACGATCGCACCAGATCGGCCTCGTCCCGCCACGCGGTCACCCCGAACGGCGGCGCGGGCACGGGCGTGAACCCCAGGCCCGCCTTGAACGCGAACAGCCCCGGCTGCGCGATGTGCCCGTACAGGTTGGGGTCGTTGCCCAACGTGACCTGCCGGTAGCCCTTCTCCCGCGCGGCTCCCACCGCCTCCGCGTACAGCACCCGCGCCAGCCCGACCTGCCGCCACCGCGGCGCGAACGCGGAGAACCGCACGAGCAGGCGCCCGCTGTCGGCGTCCTCCCGGCACAGCACGCACCCGGCCAGGCCGTCCGCCCCGACCGCGTAGACGGCGAAGTGGCGTTCGTCGGCGAGCACCGCGTCCCGCAGCGAACTGGCGAACGTCACGCCGTGCGGCATCGTCGCGACCATCGCCTCGTACAGCACGAGGAAGTCGTCCAGCAGCTCCGGTGTCACCGGCTGCCGCACGTCCACCCTCAGGTCTGCGGCCACGCGACGACGTGCGCCGCGCATGTTGTTCCGGGCGCTGCGGGTGAGCTGCGCGAGCCACTCCGCGTCACTGCCGCACGTCGGCGAGAGCCACGTCAGCCACGCGGGTTTGCGCAGGAACCCCCGCTGTGCCAGGGCTTCCCAGCTGTCCCTCGGCGGATCGGGGACGCGGACGACGGTGACGTCCGGGAACGAGCCGCCCAAGGCCTCGTCCACCGACGCGATGGCCACCGCCAGGCCGTGGTCGTCACGGATCTCCACGTCAGTGCGCCTCCGCCGCGACCGGCGTGCGCTTGTCCCGCGCGCGCTCCCACAGGTAGAGGGCGGCCAGCGCGGCGAGGATCAGCACCGAGCCGACGACCTCGTTGGGGTGCAGCCGTTCGCCGCGCACGACCATGCCCGCCACCACCGCGACGATCGGGATCAGGTAGAACGCCAGCGAGGCCGACACCGGGCCGACCCGGGCGATCAGCCAGTAGTTGACCACGAAGGCCACCGCCGTGCCGAGGCCGAGCAGCGCCAGGCAGACCACGATCAGCCACGTCGCCGTGGCCGGTTCGACGAGCTGCCCGCTGCTCACCGGCACCATGATCACGGTGGCCGTCAACGCCTGCGACGCGGCCAGCGACAGCTTCGTGTCGTCCACCGTCTTCATCATCCGGCCCGCGTAGCTGTAGGCGACGGCGTAGCACGCGGCACCGCCCAGGCACAGCAGCTGCCCGCGCAGCGACACGTCACCGCCGCCGCTCCACGGTGCCAGCACGACCGCGAGCCCCGCGAACCCGACCAGGCAGGCGCAGATCGCCGCCGTGCTGGGCCGTTCCCGCAGGAACAGCCACGCCACGGGGATGGTCAGCAGCGGCGTCAGCCCGGTGTACAGGCCGGCCAGCGCGCTGGTCACCTCCTCCTGGCCCGAGGCGAACAGCAGCCACGGGATGGCCTGGCCGAGCAACCCCATGCCGGCCAGCTTCACCCAGGTCGACCCCTTGCCCGGCAACGCCGTGCGGGTCGCCCGGACCAGCAGGAGCAGTGCGATCCCGCCCAGCGCCAACCGGATCGCCACGATCTGGGTCGGGTTGAGGCCCTCCAGGGCTTCCTCCACCAGGAGGAAGTTGGTGCCCCAGACCGTGGCGAGAACAGCTATGCCGGCAACGTCAGCGGGGCGCAAGTGAGTGCCTTTCCGGCGGCCGTCGGGTACTCCGCGGACGCGAGGTCCCGGACACCTCCGCCGTTGCCGTACCAGGAGATGATCTGGGCGTCGATCCGGGCGCGCTGCTCGATCACGTCGGCGACGGCCTTGGCGCACTCGCGCACGGTCTCCGTGCCGAGGTACGGGATTTCCGCGAGCAGGTCCAGCGACACCGCGTCGTGGGCCTCGTCCTCGTTGACGTCGGAGTGGGCCACGATGGGCTTGACGAACCCCTCGGGCAGGTCGAGTTCCGCGCACCGCTCCCGGAACAGGTCCAGGAAGTCCAGTTCGGGCTCCTCCATGGGGAACAGCGTCGCGATCAGCGCGACCGGGAAGTTGTACGCGTAGACGCCGAGCGAGGCCATGACGGCGGCGGTCGCCGGCAACGGCTGCGTGCGCAGCAGCTGCGCCCGGGTGATCCCCACCGCCGACAGTGACTTCTCCATCATGCGGTCGTGGTTGCGCTCGCTCTGGTAGAAGTCCATGAGCTTGGTCCACACCTCGATGCCGAGGTCGTCGCGGGCCAGGACGGGGGCCAGCGCACGCGGGCACAGGTGCGTGACGTGCCAGTACTCGATGGCGTAGCCGATGAGCTGGTCGCGCGTCACGGTGCCGTCGACCAGCGCCTTGATCAGCGGGCTGTGCACGGTGGCGCGCACCTCCTCGGCGTGCCGCCGCAGGGTCGCGTACGCGGTGATGCCGCTCATGCCCGCTTCCGCGGTCTGCTCGGCTTCGACGATCATGCCCTGCTCGTCGAGCGCTTCGAGCATCTCGGCGTACTCCTCCGGCGTGCCGGGGAACGCCGCCGCGAGGTCCGACGCGCCGAGCTCGCCGCTCGCCAGCGCGTCGATGAACTCGTGGAACCGGTCCGCGCGGTCCGGGTCGAACTCGAACTCGACGAACCTGCGGCCGTCCAGGTAGCTGAACTCCGTGCCGTTGTCCGGCGTGCGCGTCCGGGTGACGCCTTCGCGCAGCGAGGGCCGCCGGAAGCCGACCAGGGTGCTCATCGTGCCTCCAGCTCAGAACTCGACGCTGCGCAGCAGCGGACGTCGGGGGTCGGCGTAGTAGTCGAGGATGCCGTTGAAGAACTCGGCGTAGGCCTCCATGAACAGGTGCGTCTTGGCGATCCAGCGCCGTTCGGTGTCCTCGTCGACGCCGGGCACGAGCGCGAACAGCTCACGGCTGACCGAGGCGTGGTCGTGGCCCGCGTTGACCCGGGCGTGCTCGCGCATGGGACCGACGAAGTCCGCGTCCACGCCGACCCGGTCGCAGGCGGACAGGAACGAGTCGTAGGCGATCTGACCGTTGGCACCGACCGTGTCGGAATCGAGTCGACCTTCGAGGATGCCGATGGTGGCCAGGAAGAACATCGGGTCGGTCCGCGCCCACCAGGACAACAGTTTGATGAGTCCCGAAGTGGTCGGCAGCGGCCGGGCGCGCAAAAGATCGTCCTTGCCGACGCCGAGCGGCCGGAAGGCCCGCACGACGATGTCGTCGTGCCGGTGCTCCTCGTGGTAGAAGCCGTTCAGCATGGCGCGCATCTCGGCGTTCTCGGCCAGCGCGAGAACGGCCGCGTCGAACTCGTTCTCCCGGAACAGGAAGAACCAGTTCTCCAGTCCGAAACCGTAGAAGACGTTGTGGTGGACGGTCTCCGGCCGCTCCAGCACGGCCTGCCAGAAAGGCCCGGAGAAAATGAGGTCCTCCAGTTGGCGGTTGAAGACCTCCTCCAGCCGGGAGAGCACGGCGAGGCCGGAGGACGCGCGCGGCACCGCGCCGTCGTCGACCAGCCCCCACACCACCGCCGGTGCGACGACCTCCCGGACGAGGCTGTCCTCGATGCCGTTCTCGCTGGCCAGCGTCTCGACGGTAGTGCTGCCGTCGAGGTGGCTGAGCAGCCGGACGAAGTCGTCCTGCGTCATCCCGTCGGGCGGCTCGACGTCCAGGACACCGCCCGAGGTGTGCAGTTCGGCCGCTCCGGCGGCACTGACCCGCAGTTCCGCGCGCAGTCGAGGTTTGCTCGGAACAAAACTGTCCGTCACCACAATCCCCCAATTCGAGAGTTGTCGCGGTAACCGGCACCGACTGATCGACGCCGGTTACCGCTCATTCGTCTCGGCGTGAGACGGAAACGTTCGCTCAGAGGTGCACGGCCGACAGGGCCGTTACCTTGGCACGACGCTTGATGCGCATTTCCACCCCCATTGTCCGAATAGTACAATTGACCGGTACGCAGCCGATGCTTCCACGCTGCCGGCCGACCGGCAATGGACCGAACGAGGTAATCGAGGGGCCCGCGCCGCCCGCGTCACCAGCACGGATAACGGTCGGTGAAGGTGATCTTTCCGAACGAGCCGAAACCCGTGCTCGGCCACTCGCACGTGCAGGACCGGCGGGGGAGAACGTGGCGATCAAGAGCCCGTCGGCGCCGGCGCGATCGGTGCCGGGCACGCTGGTCCGGAGCCGCGGCGGGAGTGGTGAAGGTCTTCCCGGGGTTTGAGCACCTGGCCGGATCCCGGCCCTGGACACGCGCCCGACCCGTCGGGTCGAAGCAGTGCCGGGAAGCGTCCGGGGCTCTACAACCCGGTCGCTTCCCGGTGCCGACCAGCGGCGCGTTCACCCGGTCGCAACGCCGCCGGGGTTCGCCGCACGTCCTGCGTGCTTATGCCTGTGGGGCCGGGGTGGCGTGGCGCAGGGATGCGCCCGCGTCGTGCAGGTGGCGCAGGACCTGGGCGTAGGAGGAGCGCAGGCCCGCCTTGCTGTAGGGGATGCCGTGCCGGGCGCAGAAGTCTTCGACGATGGGCTGCGCGCGACGCAGGTTCGGGCGGGGCATGTGCGGGAACAGGTGGTGCTCGACCTGGTGGTTCAGGCCGCCGAGCAGGGCGTCGACCCATCGCCCGCCGGTGACGTTGCGCGAGGTGAGGACCTGTTTGCGGAGGTGGTCCAACCGCTCGCCGGGGGCGATGATGGGCATGCCCTTGTGGTTCGGGGCGAAGGAGCAACCGAGGTAGACGCCCATCAGGCCCTGGTGCACCGCGATGAACACGACCGCCTGCAACGGGGACAGCACCAGGAACACCGCGGCGAGGTAAGCGGCGGCGGGGAGGATCTGCAGGGCGGCTTCCCGCCAGGGCTTCACCAGCTCACGGCGCCACAGTGCCTGCAGGCCGGAGATCCGCAGCACGATGGCCTCGGCCAGCAGCAGCGGGAAGAACAGGAACGCCTGGTACTTGGTGATCCACCGGTACAGGCCCTGCTTGGAGTCCGCCTGGTCGCGGCTGAAGGCGATGGCGTGGATCTCGATGTCCGGGTCGTGGTCCTCGTGGTTGGGGTTGGCGTGGTGGCGGTTGTGCTTGCCGACCCACCACTGGTAGCTGATCCCGGTGATCCCGCCGTGCAGGTGCCCGACCAGGTCGTTGTGCCGGTGGCTGCGGAAGATCTGCCGGTGCCCGGCGTCGTGGCCGATGAACGCGAACTGGGTGAACACGAAGGCGAAGAACACCGCGGTCAGCACCTGCCACCACGACTCGCCCAGCACCACGAACGTCAGGGCGCCCGCCGCGAGCAGGAGCACGTTGATCGCCATGCGCAGGGCGTAGTACCCACGCCGCCGGTCCAGCAGTCCGGCGTCCTTGACCTCTCTGGTCAGGCGGGCGAAGTCGCTGCCGCGCCGGACGTCGGGAGGACGCGTGGCGGACAAGGGCGATGAGGTCATGTGTCTACTTTCTGGGCCGCCTTCGGACCGAGACGGCAGGACTGCTCGGAAGACGCAGGCCTGACTTCTGCCGGTCGGAGGTCGGACATCGGCTCGTCGCGTCATGCACTGCGAACAGATTTGAGGTCGTCAGTACAACTCGGTCCGCGTCCAAATGGTTCCCATTTCGGTCCGCGGACCCCTATTTTACACCCGGCTCTGGGCCGAATGGCTTAATCCGTTACCGCCGGTCAGCTTTGCGAGCGGGTAGTGACTGCCCGACCGCGAAGACCGTGACGGCTGTGGCTGTCCGGGTGGTACGGCCCGGTCAAGGCTTGCCGGCGTCCTCGGTGGGCGCAGTCGGCTCGCTGGGTTCGGGGCTGGTCGTCGACGGCTCCGAAGTCGGCGTCACCGACGTCGACGGCTGCGGTTCGGTGGTGGTGGTGACGACCGGAGCCGTCGTGGTCTCGGGTTTCGACTCGGTCGCGGGTTGCGCCGTGGAGGGAGGCGTTGCCGCCGACGTCGTGACCTCCGGTGTGACGGTCGGTCGGGGGCTGCCGATGATGAGCTGGGGCCTGGCCCGGTCCTGTGGTGCGTCCGACGAGGTCTGCGTCGTGGAGGCGACCGGCTGTGCCGAGGACCCGGACGTGGCGGGGGAGGTGGGTCCGGAGGCCGCCGGTTGCTGGCCCGAGGTCGCGGCCACGGTGATGGCGAACGCGCCGACCATCGCGCCTGCCGAGGCCACGAGCGTCTTCCACGTCGGGCGCGGCTCGGGACGGGGCGTGACCTTCGTGGTGGCGGCGCCCGCCGCTTTGTCCCTGGCCGGGGAGGCGGCGCCGCCGGGGCGGAAGGTCGGTACCCGCAGGACCTGTGCGCAGTCGTGGGCCGTGGGCCGGTCGTGCGGTGCGAGTGCCGTCATCCGCGACAGCAGTCGCTCCACGTCGGTGGGCAGGCCCTCCGGCACGGCCGGTGGACGGTGCAGCCGGGCGATCGCGGCTTCGACGTCGCCGCCCTGGTACTCGCGCCGCCCGGTCAGGCACTCCAGGAGGACCAGGCCGAGGGCGTAGACGTCGGCCTGGTGGCCGACCTCCTCGCCTTGCACCTGCTCCGGGGCGAGGTAGGAGGCTGCGTCCACCAGTTGGTCGGTCCGCGCCGGCTTCGTCGCGCCGGTGAGGCGGGACAGGCCGAAGTCGGTGAGGTAAGGGTTGTCCTCGCTGTCGAGCAGGATGTTCGACGGGTTGACCTCGCGGTGCACCAGGTGGTGGGAGTGCACGTGCTCCAGTGCGTCGGCCAGTCCGGCCCCGAGGTGGCGCACCTGGTCGAGTGGCAACGGTGCCTGGGCGATCCGCTCCCGCAGGGTGCGGCCCTCGACCAGTTGCAGCACCACGAACGGGGTGCCGTCGTGGGTGTCGGCGTCGTAGACGGACACCAGCCCCGGGTGGCAGAGCCCGGCCAGGGCGCGCACCTCGTCGTCGAACCGCCGGTCGGCGCCCGGGTCGGAGTGCGGCTGGAACAGCTTGACGGCGACGTGCCGCCGCAGGAGGACGTCCCAGGCGCGGCGAGCCTCGGCCATGCCACCGGACCCGACCGGCTCCAAGAGCCGGTACCGCCCGGCCAACAGGTTTTCACTTACCGACCGTGACACCGTCATACCTTCCGGTCGTCTCAGCGGACCGTTGTCGGGTGCCCAACCGTGGGAGCGTGCAAACGTCGATCAGTCGGCGCTCCGCACCCACGGGCCGGCGGACGTCGCGGACGGGAGGTCCGCCGGTCGGTCGGTGGTCGGCGCCGGGGCTCGCCTGACGGGGGAAACGGGACACCGCCGATCGGTCCGTCGTGGACTTGCCGTTTGGCGGGTCGATATCCGGGAATTTTGGTCCCATGTGGCTGTGGAGACCGCCTGGGGTGTACCGCCCGCAGGACGACACGTGGCTGGTCGCCGAGGCGTTGGCCGAAGCGGGGGTTCCGGTGGGTGCGAGCGTCCTGGACGTCTGCACGGGCACCGGGGCGTTGGGTGTGGTGGCCGGCTTGGCGGGTGCCGGCGAGGTGACCGCCGTGGACGTCAGCCGGCGGGCGGTGACGGCGGCCCGGGTCAACGGGTGGGTTCGCCGGGTGCCCCTCAGGGCGCTGCGGACCGACTTCGGGGATCTGGTGGGGCAGCGGCGGTTCGACGTCGTGCTGTCCAATCCGCCCTATGTGCCGAGCGAGTCGTATGAGCCCAAGGGGCGCGCGCGGGCCTGGGACGCGGGGGAGAGGGGGCGTGCGGTGCTGGACCGGTTGTGCGCCGTGCTCCCTTTGCTGTTGGCGGACAAGGGGATGGCGCTGATCGTCCACTCGCAACTGTGCGACGAGGACGCCACGCTGCACCAGTTGCGGGGCGGTGGGTTGAAGGCCTCTGTCGTCGCGCGTCGGACCGTGCCTTTCGGACCGGTGCTGCGCGGGCGGGCGAAGTGGTTGCGGGACAACGGTTACCTCGCGCCTGGTCAGGAGCAGGAGGAACTGGTGGTGGTCCGTGCCGACGTCGCGTGACAAGCGCCGGGTCACCGTGGTCCCCGGTGGCCCGTTGCTCGTGGAAGGCCCGGTCGAGATGGTGCTGGAGGACGGCACGGTGGTCGAGTCGGACCGGTTCGTCGTCGCGGTGTGCGCGTGCCGCCGCAGCAAGCGGTACCCGTTCTGCGACACCAGCCACCGCACGCGGCGGCGCTGAGTCGCAGTCGGCTCACAGAGTCGGCTCACACCGCGTGCGTCACAACTGCTGGATCAGCGAGCTGCGCCCGGCCGCCCACGAACCGAGCAGGTGGTCGGCCAGCCGCTGTTCCAGCAGTTCCGTGGCCCGCACACCGAAGACGATGGAGTCGGCCAGTTCCGGTTCGCGCGCCACCAGGTCGCCCACGACGTCGTGCCTCATCACCTGTTCGTGGACGGCGTCCGCCTCGATGTGCTCGGTGAAGAACTCGATGCAGTCGGGGTGCGCGTCCATCCGCTCCAACGCCTTGGCCAGTCGTGCGGCGCTGGGCGCGGTGGTGATCTCGGCCGCCGCGAAGTGGCCCACCAGCGCGCCGCGCAGCGCCCGGTGCAGGCCGCACATCGACATCAGGTTCACCGTTGCCAGGATCGGCGCGGGCACGTGGTCGAGGTAGTGCAGGTAGCCGGTCTCCAGGCTCGCGCCGGCGAGCAGCCGGGCGTACAGCTGCGAGTGCATCCGGTCGCCCCGACCGCCGCCGAACTCGTCGAACTCCACGGCCACCAGCGCGGCCTTCGCCCGACCGGTCAGGCGCGGGATCGCCCACGCGTGCGGGTCGGCCTCCTTGAGGTGGTAGATCGACCGGTGGACGAAGTACTCGCGCATCTGCCACCACTGGCCCTCGTCCCGCAGGTAGTGGCTCACGCCTTGGCCGTCCACCGGCTCCACCAGCAGCTCGTCCAGCACGTCGCCGATGTGCGCGCGGCCGGGCAGGTCGGCGTGCAGCGCGTCGCTGAAGACCCGCTCCATCACCGACCGCAGCCGGATCAGCTCCGGATCCCACTCCCAGTCCGGCGAGACGCCGCGGAAACCCCGGTAGTGCAGCTCGTAGCACACGTGCAGCGCCAGTTGCAGGTCCTCGCCGTACGGGTCGGCCCGCCGCGCCTCGTCCGGTGCGAAGTGGACGGACGGTTCGGACCGCAGGGCGGTGATGACGGCATCGGACACCGGTCCCCGTGCGGTGGGGAGGACGGCGGTTTCCAGACCTTGCAGCATGTGTGTCACGTCGGCGGGTTACCCGGATCGGCCGAGGCGATGCACATCGACGCCAGCCAGTCGACCAGCGCGGTCGGCCCACCCTCCGCTGCCCGTCGTTGGCGCTGAGCGCCGGTCGGGGGAATGGCGGCCGGTTCACCGCCGACGTGGTCCAGCAGCCGTCGCACCAGGTCCGCGGCCGGCACGGTGGCGCCGCGCCACGGGTCCACGCCGGGACCGTCCACGCCGTACCGCGAGGCCGTCCACACGGCCGCCGCCAGCACCTGCTGGTCGAACTCCGGCGCTTCCCGCCCGGCCGCCAGGTCGGCCACCGCCCGGTCCACCAGCGCACGCGTCAGACCCGCCTGGAAGACGGCTTCCGCCGCGGTGACCGCCGTGTCCGCGACCCGCACCTCCACGGTCGGGTACCGGGGCGACGGCCGGGCCAGCCAGAAGGTCATCGCCGCGTCCGCCAGCACACCGCAGTCCACCAGCCGCCGGACGGCGGCGTCGTACTCGGCCGCCGACCCGAACCGCGGCGGCACGCCCGAACCCGGGAAGCGGGACTGCTCCACCATCCGCCAGCTGCCGAAGCCGGTGTCCCGGCCGTGCGAGAACGGGGAGTTGACCGACAGCGCCAGCAGCGTCGGCAGCCACGGGCGCAGGTGGTTGAGGACCGCCACGGCCGTCTCGCGGTCCGGCACGCCGACGTGCACGTGGCAGCCGCAGCACTGGTAGTCCGCGACCTGCCCGGCGTACAGGTCGGCGATCTGCCGGAACCGGTCGCCGTCGGCGAGCGGGGCGGGGGCGCTGAGGACCGGCGTGCCCGACGGCACGAGCAGCGCGCCCTCCTCGGCGGCGGCCCGCGCCAGGGCGTGCCGGCCCGCGACCAGTTGGCCGTGCAGCCCGGCGAGGTCCTCGCACACCCCGCTGGCGAACTCCACCTGGGTGCCGAGCAGCTCGCGGTGGGTGTTCGCGCCGGGCGGCAACTCCGCGACCCTCTTCAACACCGCCTCGGCCCGCGGCACGGTCAGCCTGGTGGCCTCGTCCACGAGGAGGAACTCCTCCTCCACACCGACGGTCGTCATGCGATGCGCCGGGCGCGGTCGGAGTCGGGCCACACGTACGGCAGGTCCGCCGGCACGTCGGGGAACAGCGGCCCGTAGTGCGCCGGGTCCTTGCGCACCAGCGCCGAGCGGTGGCTGCGGTGCAGGTCCTCGTCGCCCAGCCACGGTGGTAGGTCGCCCGCCGCGGCCAGTTCGGCCTGGTCGCGGACCTTCGTGTCGCCCCTGACCTCCAGCAGTCCGGCGCGCAGCGTGGCGGCGCACGTGTCGGCGTGCCCGTACTCGCACCAGGCGGTGCAGATCTCCAAGCCGTACCGCACCAACGCCTCCTCGTACCCGGTCCACATCTTGACCGCCGGGTGGTGCCGCCAGCCGTAGCCGGGCACGACCAGGCCGCGCAACACCTGGATCGCCTCGACCCGCTGCTTCCCCAACCGCCGCTTGTCCAGCACGCGCGCGGTCGCGGCGAAGTCGGGGTGGGGTAGGAACGTCTGCACGCTCGACGGGTACCCGGTCGCGGCGGCTTTATGGCAGGGCACGCGGAATGCCGGTGTGAGTGTCCGCGCGGCGACGCCTGTTCGGATCGGACGACGGCTACCGCGGCTGAAGCCGTCGGTCACCGCCGGGTGGTCCCGGCGGACGGGATGCTCAGGGCGAGCAGGGCGGTGTCGTCGTCGACGCCGTCGCCGAAACTCGTGAGCAGGCCTTTCACCGCCTCCACCAGGGCGGTGGCGGTGGTCGGGGCGACGGTGTCCAGGAAGTCCAGCAGCTCTTCCTCGCTGTGGCGGACGCGGCCCCCGGTGCGGGCCTCGGTGAGCCCGTCGCTGTAGAGCAGCAGGGCGTCACCGGCGCGCAGGCGCACCTCGATGCCGGCGAAGTGGGCGTCGGGCAGCGCACCGACCAGCTGCCCGCCCGGGATGTGGAGGAACTCGGCGGTGCCGTCGGCCCGGAGCAACGCCGCCGGCGGGTGCCCGCCACTGGCCAGGGCGACGGTGCAGCCGTCGTCCTCGCGGGTCAACAGGCCGTAGACGACGGTGCAGAAGCGGGGGTCGATGCCCTGGTACTCGTGGTTGAGCACGGTGTTGAGGATGTGCAGCACCGCGACCGGGTCCGGGTTGGAGACGGCGGCGGCGCGCAGGGTGTAGCGGGTCAGCGAGGTCACCACGGCCGCGGCGGCGCCCTTGCCGGACACGTCGCCGAGGAAGAAACCCCAGGTGTCGTCGGCCAGGGGGAACAGGTCGTAGAAGTCCCCGCCGACCTCGTCGTTGGAGGCCGGGTGGTAGTAGGCGTCGACCTCCATGCCCGCGACGGTCGGCAGGATGGGCGGTACCAGGGTGCGTTGCAGGGTGCTCGCCAGCTTCTGCGCCCGGTCGCGCTCCAGGTCGGCCTGGTCGCGGGCACGCAGCAGTTCCCGCTCGTAGGCGCGCCGGTCACGGGCGTCGAAGACCGTGGTGCGGACCAGTTGGGCCGAGCCGTCGACGCCGGTCTTGACCACGGAGGTCATCAGCACCGGCAGCCGGGATCCGTCGGCCGCCCGCAGCTCCAGCGCGAGGCCGCCGATCCGGCCGTGCATGGACAGCGAGGGCGCGATGTGCGTCTCGTGGTAGATCCGGCCGCCCACGGTCAGCAGGTCGGAGAACCGCCGCCGGCCGACCAGCTCGTCGCGGCGGTACCCCAGCCAGTCCAGCAGCGTGGCGTTGACCTTGGCGATGGTGCCGTCCATCAACGTCGAGAGGTAGCCGCACGGGGCGTGCTCGTAGAGGTCCTCGGCACTGTCCTCCAGCAGCGCCGAGAACGCCGGGGTCGCGTCCGGCAGCCGGGCGTGGCCGTCGTCGTGGTCGGGGCCGTCGGTGGTGTCGTCACCGGCCTGGCACATCACCGCGACATCACCGCGCGTCCGCCGACGCGAAGGCGGTGATCGCCGCGGCGGTGGACGCGGGTGCGCTCAGCTGCGGGCAGTGCCCGATCGCGTCCAGCGTCACCAGTTCACTGCCGCGGATCTGCTCGTGCACGAACCGGCCGACCTCGGGCGGGGCGATCGCGTCCTGCCGGCACTGGATGATCAGCGTGGGCACGGACACGCCGGGCAGGTCGTCGCGGTTGTCGGACAGGAACGTCGCCTTGGCGAACACCCGGGCGATCGCCGGGTCGGTGCGGCAGAAGCTCTCGGTCAGCTCCGCCCCGAGTTCGGGCCGCTCCGGGTTGCCCATGATCACCGGCGCCATGGCGCCGGCCCAGCCCAGGTAGTTGCTGTCCAGCGAATCGAGCAGTTCGTCGATGTCGGACCGGCTGAACCCGCCCCGGTAGTCGCCGTCGTCGAGGTAGCAGGGCGACGGGGTCAGCAGCACCAGCTTCGCGAACCGGGAGGGGGCCCGGTTGGCGGCCAGGACGGCGATCATCGCCGACACCGAGTGGCCGACCAGCACCACGTCGCGCAGGTCCAGTTCGTCGCAGATGTCCAGGACGTCGGAGGCGTAGCCGTCGAGCGTGGCGTACCGCTGGGGCGACCAGGCCGACAGGTCCGACTCGCCCGCGCCGACGTGGTCGAACAACACCACCCGGAACTGCTCGGCCAGCACCGGGGCGACCAGCCGCCACAGGTTCTGGTCACAGCCGAAACCATGCGCGAGCAGCACCACCGGTCCGCTATCCCGCCCGGTCACCACCACGTTGTTCCTGCTGCGCACGTCCACTCGGCCCACCCTGCCACTCCGCGTCGCCATTCCCGGCCGAGCCAACCTTACCCGCGCCGTCGAAGCGGAGCGCTGGACCGGAAGCCGTGTGACGCGCGGAAAAGAACCGTGCCGGAGAAGCCGGTCGACGACCTTGCGGCCAAGCACCCCGAATGTCGGATTTCTTGCACTGATTCGGGTTGTGGTGTCCGCCCGTATCGACCGACCGCACACCATTGGTCACCTATGACTTCCGCTACCGACGGCGCTTCCGTCATGAAAGCGGGGTCCGCCGTCTGAACCGTGGCCGTCGGCGGCTGCCTGGGCAGTAGCGACAACGCCTGACACATCGCACCCTGCGGCTGCGGTACTAGCGTCGCTGTCGAAGGCGACGAGACCTCGGGAGCGTCATGAGCGAGCAGACAGGGGCGGCATCGGCCGCTGGGGGTGGTTCCAGCCGGCGAGAGACCCCGGAGCACGACGGGGCCGATCTGTGTTTCCTGCCCGCCGTGGAACTCGTCGCGATGATGGTCGGCCGGGAGGTCTCGGCCCGTGAGGTGCTCGACGCCCACCTCGAACAGATCTCCCGGGTCAACCCGGCGGTGAATGCGATCGTGACCCTGGCCGTCGACCACGCGAAGCGGCTGGCCGCCCGCGCGGACGACGCGATCGTGCGGGGCGAACGGCTCGGCCCGCTGCACGGTTTGCCCGTGGTGCACAAGGACCTGACCGAGACCAAGGGCATCCGCACGACCTACGGCTCGACCGTGCACGCCGACTTCGTGCCGGACTTCGACTCGCTGGTCGTGGAACGACTGGTGGGTGCGGGCGCGGTGACCCTCGGCAAGACCAACACGCCGGAATGGGGCACCGGCTCTCAGACGTTCAACCGCGTGTTCGGCCCCACGCTCAACCCCTACGACCTCACCAAGACCTGTGGCGGCAGCAGCGGCGGGGCCGCCGTCGCGCTGGCGACCGGGATGGCTGCCATCGCCGACGGCTCCGACCTGGGCGGGTCGCTGCGCAACCCCGCGAGCTTCTGCAACGTGGTCGGCCTGCGTCCCTCCGTCGGGCGCGTGCCGAACTGGCCCGCCGCGGCACCCATGTTCACCCTGGGCACGGCGGGCCCGATGGCGCGCACGGTGCCGGACGTGGCGCTGCTGATGCAGGTGCTCAGCCCTCCCGACCCCCGCCACCCGCTGTCGTCGGCGGTCCCCCCGGAGCAGTTCGCGCGGCCGCTGCGACGGGACTTCTCCGGCGTCGTCGTGGCGTGGACCGACGACCTGGGCGGCCTCCCGGTCGATCCGCGCGTCACCCGTGCCCTGGCCCCCGGCCCCGACCTGCTGGCCTCACTGGGCTGCGACGTCCGCCGCAGCCACCCCGACCTCTCCGCAGCCGACGACGCGTTCCTCATCTGGCGGGCCTGGTACTACGCGCTGACCCTGGGGGACACGCTGCGCGACCGGCCGGCGGACGTCGGCGAGAGCGCGGCGTGGAACACGCGCGTCGGTCTGGGGTTGACCGGCGCGGACCTCGCCCGTGGGGAACGGGCGCGCACCGAGCTGTACCACCGGATGCGCGAGTTCCTCACCGGGCACGAGTTCCTGGTGACCCTGGTCTGCCAGGTGCCGCCGTTCGACGTCCGCCTGCCCTACCCGCGTGAGATCGCCGGTGTGCCCACGGAGACCTACCTGGACTGGATGCGTGCCTGCTGGTGCATCTCGGCGACCGGACTGCCCGCCGCGTCGGTGCCGTTCGGCTTCACCGACGACGGCTTGCCGGTCGGCCTCCAGATCGTGGGCCGCCGCGGCGACGACTTCGGCGTGCTCCAGCTCGCACACGCCATCGAGCGGGCCACGCGGACCGGGCAACGGCGACCGGCGATCGTGACCCGGGCAATTCGCCGCCCCGGCTGTTGATCACCGTTTACCGGCGGGTTGCGCGGTGTCGATCGCCGCGACGATCGCCGCGTGGAACGCGCCGGCCTCCGCCACCCGGCCGCTGCCCGCGTGCCAGCCGAGGTCGATGGTGATCTCCGGCGGGAACCGGCCCAGTTCGGTGATCGCGATCGTCGTGCCGCGCAGGTCCGGGGGGATGGCGCTGACCGGGAGGATCGAGATCGTGCCGCCCTTGCGCAGCAGCGAGAGCATCACGTTGAGGTCGTCGACCACGCGGAACCGGGTGAGCTCGTAGTCGTCGATCAGTCGGGTGGTCACGTGCGCGTGGTGGGTCAGCACGGGGTTGTCGAACAGCAGGAAGTCGTGCGTGGACAGCGCCTCGCGGACGGCGGACTCCTGCTCGCCGTCCAGCACGAGGTCCGCGCGGTGCACCAGCACCATCCGGTCCCGCAGCAGTGGCCGCGCGCGGTGGGCGTCGCCGGTGCCCGTCGAGTAGAACACGGCGTAGTCGACGTGCCCCAGTCCGAGCAGGTCGATCAGGGTGGGCGCCGGCCTGCTGGTGATCCGGAAGCCGTGCGGCCCCGCCGCGGCGTGGAACGTGTCCACGACCGCGTCGGTCATCCGGCCGGTGAGCCACGAGTCCACCCCGACGACGAGCTGGTCCTCCTGGTCCCGCGCGACGGTCGCGAAGCTCAGCGGACCCTCCCGCCCCGGCTCGCCGAGCACTTCCGACGCGCTGGCCAGGTCCCGGACCAGTTGGGCGGCGTACGGCAGGAAGTACGCGCCCTGGCGGGTCAGCGTGACACCGCGCCACCCCCGCTCGAACAGGGGGAAGCCCAGCCCCTCCTCCAAGCGCCGCAGGCGCAGGCTCATCGTCGGCTGGGTGACGTACAGGCTGGCGGCGGCCTTGGAGACGGTGCGGTGCTTGGCCACAGCCAGGAACGACCGCACTCCCTCCAAATCCATGCCGTCCACCGTCTCACACCACTTCGTGTCGCGCCGCAGGTGCGGCCCGGCGTGACCTGCGCGGCGCGGTCTCCACGAAGAACACCGCCGTGACCACGGCGAGGAGCAACCCGCCCAGCGCCAGGTACAGCGAGTACTGGATGCCGTAGTGCTTCGAGAGGTAGCCCGCGACCACGGGTGCGACACCGCCGCCGAAGATCTCGCCGATGCCCATCACGGTCCCGATGGCGGTGGCGGTCAGCGCGGGCGGCACGGACTCCACCGTCAACGCGCCCACGATCAGCGCCAGGCACCCGTTCGCGCCGAACGCGACGAAGAACAGCAGCAGGAACAGCACGGGCATCACCGGGCCCTGCGCGGCGAACACGGCCAGCAGCGCGGCGCACAGCACCAGTGCGACCAGCACGGCGGGCCTGCGGCCGATCCGGTCGGACGCGCCGGGGATGACGAGCTGGCCGAAGAACGCGCCGAATCCGATGCCCGAGGCGATCATCCCCATCTGCACGGTGCTCAGGTGCAGGAAGTCGGTGAGGTAGCTGGGCACCATCGCGCTGAGCACGAAGATGCACGTCATCGTGCCGCACAGGGCGACGATGGCCAGCGGGATGTTGCGGTGCCGGAACAGGTGGCTCCACTTCGGCCGCTCGGCCGCGACCGGGGCGGGCGCGACGAGCACGTCCGGTTCCCTGATCACCCTGGCCAGCAGGACGGCCAGCAAGACGCCGGGCACGATCAGGAGCGCGAACACCCAGTGCCAGCTCGGCAGCACCTGGAGCAGCTGGGTGGCGAGGATCGGTCCGAGGCCGACCCCGAAGAGCGCGAACGTGCTCTGCTGGATGCCCATGTTCAGACCACGGCGCTTCGGATGGGACGCCTCCGCGGTCGCGGCGAATGCCGCCGGGCTGTACGCCCCCTCGGTCAGCCCGATGACCAACCGGATGGCGATCAGGCTGAACAGCCCGCTGGCCAGTCCGGTGAACGCCGTGCACAGCGAGAACAGCAGGATGCCCGGGACGAGCACCTTCCGGCGGCCGATACGGTCGGACAACCGGCCCATCAGCAGCGACGACACGCCCCAGGCCACGCCGAGCGCGCCGACGATGCCGCCGAGGTCCTGGTAGTCGAGGCCGAGCTCGTCGGCCATCGCGGGGAACAGCGGGGCGATGATCCACCGGTCGAGGCCGACCAGACCGAAGCCCAACGCGAGCAGGGTGACCGCGCTGCGCTCGTAACGGACGTCCTTGCTCATCCGCCCAGCTCCTCGGTGAGCGCGGACGCGGGCAGCACCCGGCCGAAGAATCCCCGGATGGAGCGGAGCGTCGCCTCCTGCGCGGAATCGGAAAGGGCGCCGGTCGCGTCCCCGATGAAGGCGACGCGGTAGTCGTGCATGTACGCGCTGCGGGCCGTCGACTCGCAGCACGCCTCGGTCAAGGTGCCGATGATGATCACCGTGTCGACCCGCCGCAGTCCCCGGATCGTGTTCAGCACGCTGTGCAGCGGGGTGTTGTGGAAGGCGTCGTACCGGTGTTTCCGGATGACCATCTCACCCGGCTCCGGCGCGAGTTCGTCGATGATTTCCGCACCGTGGCTGCCGTCGCGCATACCCGCCTCGCGCAGCCGGGGGATGTACGCGGTCTCCAGCGGCGACACGTCGAAGGTGTCGTAGAGGATGTGCTGCGTGTAGATCACGGGGACTCCCGCGCCCCGGCACGTGTCGATGACGTTCCGCATGACCGGCACCCGCTCGCGCGCCATCGGAACCGCCATCGGGAAACCCTCGCGCACGAAATCATTCTGCATGTCGATGACGAGGAGGGCGCAGGTCTCCGGATCGACAATCCAGGGAGGGGTCGTCATATCGGTCCTTCACGGCCGTCACGAAGAATTGTTTCGTGACGCTAACACGGCGAACTCCGGTGCTGATATTGAAATCGTCTATACCCGCCCTGGCCGGTGCGGTCCGCTCGGGGTGCGCCGAACCGTCGCCGGCGAGGACCCCGCAGGCCGTTGGTCCCTGGTCGGGTCAGGCCCTTCGGCCGCAGCGACGGCGTTGCTCCGAATGGCCTACTGGGGTGACTCGGGAACTCGACGAGAGGACGCGATGATGCTCTGGTACCACGTCTTGGTGGAGGTCGACTGGGTGGTGCTCATGGGTCTGGTCGGACTCCTGGTGGTCGGCACCGCCGTGCTGGTGGCCGTGTTGTCGTTGCGCAGGCCGGTCGGCGCGGCGATGAGCGCCTTGGACCGGCGCCTGGCGACCGGCGAGATACCGCTGGACGAGTACGAGCGGATGCGTGCTCTGCTCCGGGCCTCCTGAGGACGTCAGCCCGCTCGACGCACCCGCTGCGCCACGCCGTCACGGTCGGGTGTACGGCATCCATGGTGTAGCTCGAACGGGTGGCTTTAGCGCATACGTGCCCGGGAAACCACGCACGGTGGAACTCCTGGGCATCGATCCTGTGCGCACCGTTGGCGGTATCGCGAAAGGACTGGCCGGCCTTGCGCTCGCCCCGCTCGAACGCACCGGCCTCGTCGACGCCCTGCTGCGCCGCGACCGCCGGAACGTGTGGTCCTGTCCGGGGCGGCTGCACATAGAGGCGCACGGCCTGCGCGGGCCGCAGGGCAGGCAGGTCACCGACCGGGTGGAACGCGCGCTCCAAGAACACCCCGGCGTGCTCTGGGCGCGGGTGAACGCGCCCTCGTCACGGGTGATCGTCGCCGTCGCGGACCCCGCGCCGCCGACCGCCGAACTGGTGGACCTGGTGCGCCGGGCCGAGGACGAGCCCGCCACCGAGGACGAACGCCTGGTCGAGGACGAACTGCACCACCCCGCGGACGGGCTCAAGGGCACGCGGCTGATGACCACGCTCGCCGCCGACGCCGCGGGACTGGTGCTGGCCGCCATCACGAAGATCGCGCCTTGGGCACCGCTGCCCGGTGAGCTGGCCGCCCTCACTGCCGCCATCGACCTGCACCCCCGGCTGCGGGAGTTGGCCGCCGGCCGGTTGCAGGGCCGGGAACGGGCCGACTCCGCCACCTCCGTGCTCGGCGCCCTCGTGCACGGGCTGGCGTCCCACAGCGAGGGAACCCTGCTCGACATCGCCCAGCGCGTGCAGCAGTGGCGTGAGGTCAAGGCGCACGAGCAGACCTGGTGCGCCGCGGAATCCGGGTTGATCAGCGGACCGGACGACGCCGCGGCGGACCCGATCGTCGTCGAACGGCCGCGGCCGTTCCCCGAAGGCCCGGTCGAGCGGTACGCCCGGCGCGCGCTGGCCGCCGGGGCGGTCGCCGGGCTCGCCGCGGTGCCGTTCACCGGCCCGCGCCGGGCCGTGGCGCTGGGCGTCGCCAGTCTGCCCAAAGCGCCGTCGGTGTCCCGGTCGGCGTTCGCCGCGCAGTTGGGGCGGGTGCTGGCCCGGCGCGGGACGCTGGTGATGGAACGGTCCGTGCTGCGCCGGCTGGACGCGGTGGACGTGCTGGTGCTGGACGAGTCCGCGCTCGGCTCCGGCCGGTCGGTGCTCGGCGACCTCGTGCCGCTGCCGGACACCGACACCACCGAGCCGGCCGAGCGGGCGTTCGCGCTGTTCGACCCGCGCGACGCGGGGGCCGTGCGGCGGGACGGGGACTGGGCGATCGGCCCGGTGGACCGGCTCGGGGTGCGGGGCCGCACGGGCGTCCGGGAGCAGCGCCGGCTGATCGGTCGGGGCGCGTCGGCCGTGCTCGGGCTCGCCAAGGGCAGCCGGTTGCAGGCCGTGCTGGCCGTCGACGTCGAGACCACACCGGGTGTGGACGCGGTTGTAGTAGCCGCGCGCGACGCGGGCCTGCGAGTGGTCGTCGCCGGCTCCGGCGAGCGGTACCGGTTCGCCGACGAGGTGGTACCGGCCGGCAGCGGTCTGGTGGGCGCGGTGCGCGGGTTCCAGGCCGACGGGCACGTGGTGATGGTGGTGTCGGACAACCGGCGGGCGCTGGGTTCGGCGGACTGCGGCGTCGGGGTGCACCGGGACGGTGGTCCGCCGCCGTGGGGCGCGCACCTCATCGTGGGCGACGACCTGGCGGCGGTCGCGCTGCTGGTGGAGGCGGTGTCGGCGGCGCGGCGGGTGAACCGGGACGGGATCATGCTCGCGCAGGCCGCCAGCGGCATCGGTGCGGTGAGCACGTTGAGCACGCGGAACGGCCGGCCCGCCGAGGGCGCGTCGCGGGCCGTCAACGGAGCTTCGGCCATCGGGTTCGTGAACGGTGTCTGGCGGGCGGGCAGGCTGGGGCGCGGCAGCACCGCACCGGTCGCGCGGCACGCCGCGCAGCCGTGGCACCTCATGCCCGTCGACACCGTGCTGGAACAGCTGGGTTCCAGCCGGGACGGCCTGGACGACGGTGAGGCGCGCCGCCGGCAGCGCGGTGAGCGGCGGCAGGCGGTGGGCCCCAGCCTGGGCAGCGCCTTCCTGGCCGAACTGGCGAACCCGCTGACGCCGGTGCTCGCGGGCGGGGCGGCGGTCTCGGCAGCGGTGGGCTCCCCGGTCGACGCGGCGCTGGTCGCCGGCATCGTCGGGGTGTCCGCGCTGATCGGGAGCGTGCAGCAGGTGTTCACCGACCGCGCGCTGGCCGGTCTGCTCGCCCGGTCGGCGGTCCGCGCCACCGTGCTGCGCGACGGGACCGACCGCGAGGTGAACGCGGACGAGCTGGTGCCCGGCGACGTGGTGCGGCTGGCCGCGGGCGACGTGGTGCCGGCCGACTGCCGGCTGCTGACCGGCGACGGGCTGGAAGCCGACGAGTCCTCGGTCACCGGCGAGTCCCTGCCGGTGCCCAAGGACCCGGCCCCGGTGGTGGCCGCCGAGACCGCCGACCGGTCGTCGATGCTCTACGAGGGCACCACCATCGCGGTGGGGGAGGCGTTGGCCGTGGTGGTCGCCACCGGCGACGCCACCGAGGTGGGGCGGGCCATGGCGGCGGCGCGGCGCAGCACGCCGACCACGGGCGTGGAGACCCGGCTGGCCGAGCTGACCCGCGTGACGCTGCCGGTCGCGCTGGGTTCGGCGGTCGCGGTCACCGGGGCGGGGCTGCTGCGCGGCGTGCCGCTGCGGCAGAGCATGGGCGCGGCCGTGAACCTCGCCGTGGCGTCCGTGCCCGAGGGGTTGCCGTTCCTGGTCAACGCCGCGCAGCTGGCCGCGGCCCGGCGACTGGCCGAGCACGGCGCGCTGGTCCGCAACCCCCGCACGATCGAGGCGTTGGGCCGGGTCGACGTGCTGTGCTTCGACAAGACCGGCACCCTCACCGAGGGACGGCTGACCGTCAGCCGGGTCGACGACGGCCGGCGCGGCGCGGCACCGGGCTCGCTGGACGATCCGCTGCGCGCGGTGCTGGCCGCCGCCGTCCGGGCGACACCGGAGGCCGACGAGCCGTGCGACCTGGTCCACCAGACGGACCGGGCGGTGCTGGAAGGTGCCCGGCGGGTCCGGGTCCGCCCGACCACCGGGGCGCGCGGTTGGACACCGGTCGAGTCGCTGCCGTTCGAGCCGTCCCGCGGCTACCACGCCACCCTCGGCCGGCTGGGGAAGCGGCTGCTGCTGAGCGTGAAGGGCGCGCCGGAGGTGGTCCTGCCGCGCTGCGAGCTGGACGAGCGGAGCCGCAAGCGCCTGGAGGACCGGGTGCGCGGGCTGGCGGGCCGGGGGCACCGCGTGCTCGCCGTCGCCGAACGCGCCGGCTTCGAGGGCGACACGGTGGCCGCCGACGACGTGCGGGGCCTGACCCTGCTCGGGTTCGTCGCGCTGTCGGACCCGGTCCGGGACGGCGCGCCGCCCGCCGCGGCCAAGCTGCGCGAGGCGGGCGTGCGGATCGTCATGATCACCGGCGACCACCCGGCCACCGGCGAGGCGATCGCCGCCGAGGTCAACGGCACCCGGCCCGGCGAGGTCACGGTGGTCAGCGGCGCGCAGGTCGAGGCGCTGGACGACGCCGGGCTGGACGCGCTGCTGCCGACCGTCGACGTGATCGCCCGCTGCACCCCGGCGCAGAAGGTCCGGATCATCGAGGGCTACCAGCGGCTGGGCCGGGTGGTCGCGATGACCGGCGACGGCGCGAACGACGCGCCCGCCATCCGGCTGGCCGACGTCGGCATCGCGCTCGGCAGGCGCGGCACCCCGGCGGCCCGCGCCGCCGCCGACCTGGTGGTCACCGACGACCGGCTGGAGACGATCGTCTCCGCGCTGGTGGAGGGCCGGGCGATGTGGGCGTCGGTGCGGGAGGCGCTGGCGATCCTGCTGGGCGGGAACTTCGGCGAGATCGCGTTCAGCGTGCTCGGCTCGGCCGTCACCGGCCGGTCGCCGCTGACCGCCCGGCAGCTGCTCCTGGTGAACCTGCTGACGGACCTGGCGCCCGCCATGGCGATCGCGCTGAGCAGGCCGGACCGCGAGTCCGTGCCCGACCTGCTGCGGGAAGGTCCCAGCTCGTCCCTGGGCACGGCCCTGACCAAGGACATCACCGCCCGCGCGATCACCACCACCCTGGGCGCGACCGCCGCGTGGACCGCGGCGCGGCTCACCGGCCGGTCCCGGCGGGCGGGCACGGTGGCGCTGGCCGCCCTGGTCGGCACCCAGCTCGGGCAGACCCTGATCACCGGCGGGATGGACCGGTCCGTGCTGGCGGCGGGCATCGGATCGGCGGCCGCGCTCGGGGCGGTGATCCAGACCCCCGGCGTCAGCCACTTCTTCGGCTGCACGCCGCTGGGGCCGGTCGGCTGGGGCATCGCCCTGTCCAGCGCCACCGCCGCGAACCTGCTCGGCCTGGTGCTGACCCCGCTGATCGAACCCCGCACCTCGCTGACCGGACCGCGCGAACCCACCCCCGCCGAACTCGATCCCGCCCGCCCCGATCCCGCCCGCCCCGATCCCGGCCGCCCCGATCCCGGCCGCCCCGATCCCGCCCGCCCCGATCCCGTCGAGCCCGATCCCGTCGAAGCCGAGTCCGCCACCGCCGAACCCGGGTCCACCGAGCCCGACCCCGCCGAAGCCGGGTCCACCGAGCCCGACCCCGCCGGAGCCGGGTCCACCGAAGCCGACCCCGTCGACCCGGCCCCGCCGGCCGGAAGCCGGTGATCGGACGTCGCCGACCGGTCGCCGGGTCGGTGCCGGACGGATTTCGGCTACGGAGAGTGGCCGTTCCGAGGGGTGTCGCGGCGATGCGACCGTCCCCCTCCGGCCGTCCGGGCGGTGCCGATAGCCTGTGCCGAGTGCGCCTTTCCGCGGTCCGACGGCCTATCGCCCTGGTGCTCGCCTCCTGCACGCTGGCGGTCGCCGCCGTGCTCGGTGCCTCCACGGCACAAGCGCAGCCCGCACCGTGTGACAACCGGGTGTCACCACCCCCGCCGGTCGACACGTCCGAACAGGTCCCCCCGGGAGCCACGCCGCCCCCTCCGCTGCCAGTGCCCGAGAAGCCGGTCGGCGGCGACCGGCTCGGCGAGTGCGGCCCGGTGCTGCCCGCCGACGCGCCGAGACTCCCGGACGACATCACGGCGGCCGGTTGGCTGCTGGCCGACCTGGACTCGGGCGCGGTGCTGGCGGGGCACGACCCGCACGGCCGGCAGCGCCCGGCGTCGGTGATCAAGCTGCTGCTGGCGATGGCCGTGGTGAAGGAGTGGCCCCCGAACGCGACCGTCGTGGCGACCGCGGAGGACATCGCGCAGGAGTGCACGTGCGTCGGCTTGCGCGAAGGCGGCGAGTACACCGTCGAGCAACTGCTCGAGGTGTTGATGATGGTCTCCGGCAACGACGTCGCCCACGCGCTGGCCCGGAAGCTCGGCGGTGTGCCCGCCGCGCTGGCCAAGATGAACGCGCTGGCCGCCGACTCCGGCGCGCTGGACACCCGCGCGGCGTCGCCGTCCGGGCTGGACGCGCCCGGCATGAGCACCTCGCCCTACGACATGGCGCTGATCCTCCGCGCCGCGCTGAAGCACCCGCGGATCGCGCGGGCCGTGGCCACGCGGACGGTGGACTTCCCGGCCGCCGACGGGAACGGCACCGTGGCGCTGGCCAACGACAACAGGCTCCTCACCGACTACGAGGGCACGCTCGGCGGCAAGACCGGCTTCACCGACGACGCCCAGCACACCTTCGTCGGGGCGGCGCAACGCGGCGGGCGGCGGCTCGCCGTGGTGCTCCTGCGCGGCTCGCAGCAGCCCATCCGGCTGTCGGCGCAAGCCGCGCTCCTGCTGGACTACGGCTTCGCGTTGCCCTCGGGACAGCCGGTCGGACACCTGGTGGACGGCGCACCCCGGGCGAAGGCCGTGTCGTCCGACCCGACACCCACCGGCACGTCCGTCGGGCAGCCCCTCGGTGCCGCACCGCCCGACGCGGCGGGGTCGCAGGACCTCCGTGATCCCGACGCGACCGCGTTCGGCACCGTGGGCGGCCCCATCACGGCCGTGACCTTCACCGGTCTGGCGCTGACCCTGGCGGTGTACTGGCGCAAGCGGCGGGCGAGAACGGCCCGGCCCGAGCACGAGCGGGGCTGAGCCGTCCCGGCCGGACCGCCGACTGCGATGCGTCGGACGGGTTCGGTCGCGGAGCCACGGGGCGGGGTCGTCACGCCGTAGAATCCGCGGGCAGTCGACCGTTCAGGTCCGGTGACCACGGGGGAGTGGGATGTCCGGCAGATTCGCCCCGCTCACCGCCGACGACCCGGGTGAGGTCGGCGGGTACGTCCTGCGGGCGCGGCTGGGTGTGGGCGGGATGGGGCGGGTCTACCTCGCGTTCAGCCCCGGTGGCCGGGCCTTGGCGGTCAAAGTCGTCCGGTCCGAGCACGCCGAGGACGAGGAGTTCCGGCGGCGCTTCGAGCAGGAAGTGGCCGCGGCCCGGCGAGTGCAGGGCATGTGCACCGTGCCGGTGGTGGACGCCGACCCCGGTGCCGCGCTCCCTTGGCTGGCCACCGCCTACGTGCCCGGACCGTCGTTGCGGCAGGCCGTGTCCGAGCACGGCCCGCTCCCGCCGGCCACGGTCCTCCGGCTGGTGGCAGGCGTCGCCGAAGGGCTGGCGGCGGTGCACGCCTGCGGCATCGTGCACCGCGACCTGACCCCGGCCAACGTGCTGCTCGCCGAGGACGGGCCGCGCGTCATCGACTTCGGCATCGCCCACGCCGCGGCGGCCACGTCGCTGACCCGGACCGGGACCAGCGTGGGCACGCCCGCGTTCATGGCGCCGGAGCAGGTGCGGGGACGTCCGGTCACGCCCGCCGTGGACGTGTTCGCGCTCGGCCACCTGGCGGTCTACGCGGCGGTGGGTCGCCCGGCGTTCGGCGAGGGCAACCGGGAAGCCATGTTCTTCCGGATCCTCGGCGAACCGCCGGACGTCGACGACTGCCCCGAGGAGATCCGGGGCATCGCGATCCGTTGCCTGGCCAAGGAACCCGGCGACCGTCCGTCGTTGACCGAGGTCCTGGCGCACGTCGCGGAGCAGGCCCACGGGCCCTCGCTGCCGGGTCGGTGGCTGCCGGAGCCGCTCGCCGCGTCCCTGGACGCCTACCACCCGTCCGCCTACCGCCCGACCGCAGTCAACCGCCCCACCGCAATCGGCCACGCCACCGCGATCGACCACCCCACCGCGGTCGATCGCACCGCCACGTCCGATCGCACCGCCACGACCAGGATCCGGCCCAGCCACCCGTCCCGGACGCCACCGGTCCGGAACACCCGACGCGGCGGGTCGGGCGGCGCGATGGTCGCGGGGGTCGCGATCCTCCTCGCCGCGCTGGTGGCCGTCGTCATCGGACCTCGGAAGGTCCTGGACGCGGCGACCGGGTTCTTCTCCGAGCCGACCTCCACCGCCTCCCCGGCCACGTCGACGTCGACCGAAGCACCGACCCGGCCGCAGCCGGACACGTTGGCCGCCGGCTGTGCCGAGGCCATCGAGGGCATCACCGCGTTCAACGAGCTGCCGGACAACGCGGACTGGACCGCCGGCGTGGCGGGTGTGCAGCACCTGGCGACCGCCCTCGCCGCCGCCACCAGGGCCGCCACCAACCCCGAGGTGCGTTCGGCCCTGGAGACGCTGGCGACCGACCTCACCACCGCGCTCGGCCACGGCCTGACGGGCGACGGTGAGGGGTTCCTCGCCATGAGCGACAAGATCGCCACCGACGGCGAAGCGCTCGTCAACGCGTGCAAGGGGATCCGCTAGCGGATAGCGGACGGAGTGCCGTCCGGGGCGGGCGCACCGGTACGTTCCCGAGGTACAGGTCCGACATGCCTGCGGCCGGGGGAGGAAACGTGACGGACGAGGAGCTGATCGTCGAGTTCGCGCTGACCCGCCTGGACAACCCCGATCTCGACCTGGAGGAAGTGGCCGCGCTCGTGGTCCGGCGGGTCGGCGCGGACCGCATGGTGGAGTTCGCCTCCCGGAACCTCGCCGCCCGCGGCGAGTTGCGCGGCGCGGTGTTCCCGGCCGCCGTCGAACACGTGCTGCGGGTGGTCCTGACCATGCGAGGCCCGGCCGACTAGCCGGCCCGGGGGTACGCACCCCGACGCGGCCCTTGTGCCGGAGTGCGCTCCAGCTCCTACGCTGGGCGGGTGCGCCTGGGTATCCACGTCATCGAGTTCACCGTCCCCGCCGGTCCGGCCGGCATCGCCCCCGAGTTGGCCGCGGTCGCCAAGGCGGCGGACGCCGCCGGTGTCGCCCGGTTGTCGGTGATGGACCACTTCTTCCAGATGGACGGGTTCCAGCCGGCGACGGACCCCATGCTGGAGGGCTACACGACGCTCGGCTTCCTCGCCGCCCACACCTCCTCCGTCCAGCTGGGTCTGCTGGTCACCGGCGTCACCTACCGCCACCCCGGTCTGCTCGCCAAGATCGTGTCCACGGTGGACGTGCTGTCCGGCGGTCGGGCGGAGCTCGGCATCGGCGCCGCCTGGTACGAGCGCGAGCACCTCGGGCTCGGCGTGCCGTTCCCGCCGCTCGCGGAGCGGTTCGAGCGGCTGGAGGAGGCGTTGCGGATCTGCGCGCAGATGTGGGATCCGGCGGACAACGGACCGTTCGAGGGCAAGCACTACCGGCTCGCGGAGACCCTCTGCTCGCCGCAGCCGATCCGCAGGCCGCCGATCCTCATCGGCGGCGGCGGCGAGAAGAAGACGCTGCGCATGGTCGCCCAGTACGCCGACGCGTGCAACCTGTTCGGCGGCGACAAGGACCTGGTGCGGCACAAGCTCGACGTGCTGCGCGGGCACTGCGACGCGCTGGGGCGCGACTTCGCCACCATCGACAAGACCCTCACCTACCGGCCGTCGCCCACGGCCGACGGCCTGGACGACTTCGTGCGGGACGTGGCCGACTACGCCGGACTGGGCATCGACACGGTCATCGTCGTGCCGCCGGGCGACGCTCCCGCCGCCTGGGTGGAACAGGTCGCCGCACCACTCGTGCCGCGGCTCGAAGACCTGTGACCCGACCGCGGGACCGACCCCGAGCGGCGCCCGTCCGGCGCGGCCGCGAAAGCTACCGTCGGACGGGACGTCACGGGTCCGCCGGTAGCGGTGACGTGGTCATCGGCGCAGGCGCGTGACCAGGCCCGCGGTGGCGACCGCGGCGTAGTGCACGAGGGCGCCGGGCAGGCCGAGGGCGTCCAAGGCCATCTCCGTCGCGTCGTCCAGGCCCAACCGTGTCCACCACGTCCCGGCCCGGTGTGCCCGACCCGGCGTTCGCGCAGCGAAACACTCCCGCCTGGCCAACAGGACGGTGCGCACGAGCAGGCAGGCGAGTCCGAAGTGGATGATCAGCAGCTGCCAGCACAGCTCCACGCACAGGTCCCGCCGACGCCGGACCCACACCTCGTACGCGCGCAGCACCAGAGCCACGGCGGCGGCAGCGACACACTGGCGGTGAAGCGTCATGATCAGGACGATCGCGCGAACCGGAAGCGGTCCAGTAGGTCACCTGACGCACAACGGCGAATCTCACCCGAATACCACGACGCGCTCGAGGATCCACGGTATCGGGCGCACGACCGGCGTGCCCGGGGCCACTTCGGTCACGAAGCGGCGGAGGCGGGTGGTTGCCGGGGGATCTCCAGGTGCAGGGCCGCCAGTCGGGACTCCGCCAGGCGCAGCTCACCGTGCAGGCCGTTGCGGGCCAACCAGTAGTCGGCCAGGGCGGAGACGAGTTCGGCGGGATCGCTCACGACGGACCAACCACCGTTGCACACCAGGCAGTAGTGCTGTCGCCGACGAGGGCCGGGTGACCAGCCGTTCAGGACCATCCCCGGTCGCAGTCGGGTCGCGCAGTGCGGGCAGCGCGGCCGGTCCTGGTCGTCCTGGAAGATCGTGCGCGGTCCGGTCAGCGCGGCGCCGACGACCTCGCGGGTACCGTTCCGGCGGGCGCGTTCCTGCATCAGGCTGTAGTCGCTTCCGGCCCTCATGAGGTGAGTGTGCGCCAAACGGACGCATGATTCCAAGCGAGTGTGACTGGTTCGCCGGTCGGGCACGGACCTGAGCAGCACGAACGACGCGCAGGGGGACCGGGACCGACTGAAGACCGTTGAGGCGTCGGTGCGGCCGGCAGTACGGTCGGTGGCGATATGGATCTCCTCGGCCGTGACGACCTGCTGGCCACCGTGCGGGCCGGGCTCTCGCGTGGTCGCGTGCTGCTGCACGGGCCGGTCGGGATCGGGAAGTCGGCCGTGCTGGAGGCCGTGGTGCCGGCCGACGGCACGGTCCTGCGCAGCTGCCCCGCGGAGGCTGATCGGCGGATCCCGTACCTGGTGCTGGCCGATCTCCTCGGTGACGTCCGGGTCGACCTGCCCGGACCGCAGCAGGAGGCGTTGGACCGGGCGCTGCGGCGCGGTCACGGGGAGCCGGATCCGCTCGCCCTCCGGCAGGCCGTGCTGACCGTGTTCCGCGAGGTGGACCCGGTGGTCGCGGTCGACAACGGGCAGTGGGTGGACGACGCCACGGCGGAGGTGCTGGCGTACGCGGTCGCCAGGGCCGGCGCACGGGTGATCGTCGCGGCCAGGGAGCCGGTGGCCGGGTGGTGCGGCGAGGTGATCGAGGTGCCGCCGCTGTCCGCTGCGGTGACCGCCGAGCTGATGGCCCGGCACGGCCAGGTCGACGTCCGGCTCACCGGCGGGAACCCGCTGTACGCCATCGAGCTGAGCAGGTCACCCGGCGGGATCCCGGCCCGGCTGCGCCAGGTCGTCGCGGAACTGCTGGACGCGCAACCCGCCGCGACCCGCACCACGCTGCTCGTCGCGAGCCTGGTGGAGAAGCCCACCCTGCGCATGATCGTCCACTGCGGACGTGAGCGGGCCGCTGCGGAGCTCGGGGACTGCCCGCTGGTCCGGGTCGAGCCCGACGGCGGGGTGCACTTCCGGCAGCCGCTCGTCGCCGCCGCGATACCCGTGGTCGTGCCGGCGGACGAGGTCCGCCGGGTTCACGCGCGGTTGGCCGAACTGGCGGCCGATCCGGTGGAGCGGGCGCGGCACCGGGCCTGCTCGGTCACCGGCTTCGACGAGTCCACGGCCGTCCTGCTGCTCCGGGCCGCCGGTGCGGTCCGCCGGCAGGGAGCGCTCGGGCGGGCCGCGGAGCTGGGCAGGCTCGCCGCCGAGTGCACCCCGCCGAGCACCCCGCTGCGGGCGGCCGGGCGCCGGTTGCGTGCCGCGAACGACGCGCTGGGCGCGGGCTGGCACGACCTGGCGACCTCGCTGGCGCAGGCGGTGCTGTGCTCGCCCGGTGTGTCCAGGACCCAGCGGGTCCGTGCCCAGCTGGTGATGGTCGACGCCGTCCGCTACGCCAGGACGGCCGCCGGCGGCATCGTGGGGGAGGCGTTGACGCACGCCAAGGGGGACGCCGCCCTGGAGGCACCGGTGGAGTACCGGTTCGCGGTGCACTCCGCGCTGGGCGGCGACCTGCGGGAAGCCGCCCGGCACTTCGCGGACGCCGTGCTGCTGGCCCGGACCGCCAAGGACGTGCACACCGAGGTCATGTCGCTGTGCTCGCTCGCGCTGTCCCAGATCGCCCTCGGCGACGCCACCGCCACCGCCACCCTCGACCTGGCGCGCAGGATCGTGCCGGACCGGATGGCGGTCACGCACGACGGCACGCTGTGGGTGGCCGCTCGCCTGGACCTGTTCGCCGACCGGTTGCAGGCGGCGTCGGACCACCTCACGGCCTTGCTCGACCACGCCGGCGACCGGGGCCTGCTGTCCGAGGTGGTCGGCATGACGTGGGCCGCGATCGAGGTGTGGGTCGCGATGGGGCGGTGCGGCAGCGCGCTGCGCCGGGCCACGGAGTGCCTGCGACTGGCCGAGACCATGGGGTCCGACCTCGCGCTGGCGTGCTACGGGGCGGCGCTGGCCGAGGCGTACGGCGGCGACCCGGTGGTGGCGGACGCCCTCGCGCGTCGGGGAGCCGGCCGCGCCGAGTCGGACGGCGACTACTCCTTCCTCGTGCGCAACCTGCACGCCCAGGGGCTGGCGGCGTTGGGCGCGGGCAACCCGGAGGCCGCGCTCGGGCCGTTGCGCCGGGCCGGCAAGCTCGAACTGGACATGGGCGCGGTGGATCCTGCGGTGTTCGCGGTCCGCCCGGACCTGGCCGAGACCCTGATCGCGGTCGGTGAGCTGACCGAAGCCGCCGGGGTGATCGGTGGCGCCAGTGCGTGTGCGGTACGCCTCGGCAGGCGTGGCGTGGCGGCGTCGCTGGACCGGGCGGACGGCCTGCTCCGGCTGGCGCTCAAGGACTACCGCGGGGCGGAGCGGTCCCTCGGGTCCGCGGTCGAGGTGCACCGGGAGTTGCGCCAGCCGTTGCAGCTCGGTCGGAGCCTGGTGGCGCTGGGCGTCCTCGAACGCCGGCGCAAACGCCGGGGAGCGTCCCGCAGGCTGCTCGAACAGGCCCGGCAGGTGTTCACCGAGAGCGGCGCGCCGCGGTGGGCCGACCGGGTGGCGGTGCTGCTCGGGGACACCCCCGACGGCGCCGCGCTGGCCGGGTTCGAGGCCCGGATCGCCCGGCACGTCATCGAGGGTGCCAGCAACCCGGAGGTGGCCGGGCGACTGAACATCAGCGTCAAGACCGTCGAGGGCGCGCTCACCCGCATCTACCGCAAGCTCGAGGTGCACAACCGCACGCAGCTCGCCGCCCGGTTGCGAGGGGACCGGGAATTCCCCCTTTCCGACCCGGGAATCGGACATTCATCCTGATCCTCGCTTGTCCCCCCCTGCCTAGTGGACGAGGAGATCTGCATGCGTCCCTTCATCCTTGCCTGCGCGCTGCTGTGCGCGGTCACCGCTGCCCCGGCCAATGCGAGTCCGAGCAGCGGCAGCGTCGAACCCATGATCATCGGTGGCACGCTGGTGACGTCGGCCCCGTGGGCGGCCGCGGTCTACCGCAACGGCTCGTTCACCTGCTCCGGCACCATCATCTCGCCGAACTGGGTGCTCACCGCCAAGCACTGCGTCGGTACGGGCCTCACGGTCCGGGTCGGCAACGTCTACCGGGCCCAGGGCACGCCCAGCTCGGTGAGCCGGTACGTCAACAACTCGGCCGACGTGTCGCTGCTGCAGCTGAGCACGCCCATCCAGACCAGCGAGTACTCCAAGCTGGCCGACACCAACCCGGCCATCGGCACCACCAACCAGATCTACGGGTGGGGGTACACCAGCCGCAGCGGCCCGGTGTCGCCGCAGCTGAAGACGGCCAACGTGCGGATGACCTCGATCTGCCGCGACTACTACGGCGGCCAGGCGCTGTGCACCAGCCGGATCAACGGCAACGCGTGGTCCGGTGACTCGGGCGGCCCGCAGATGTACAACGGCCAGCAGGTCGGCGTCGCGTCCACCGCCGACGGCTCCTCGACGCAGCAGTACTCCAGCGTGCCTGCCGTGCGCGCCTGGATCCGCTCCACCGCGGGCGTCTGACCCCGGTCCGAGCACAGGGCGTCGACACCCGCGAAGCCCCGGGGTCGCCCGTGCCGCGACAGTCGCGGCACGGACGACCCCGGGGCGCGGTGGCTCCGAGGTCGCCGTGTCCGGTCCGGCTAGCGCCGGTTCGGCGCCTCGCCGGTCACCTTGCCGACGAGGGTGAACTCACGTCCGCCCGGCGGCAGCGTCGTGAAGTGCAACCGGACCTGCTCGGCGGGTTCGGTTTCCGCGTCGGACACCGTCGGGACGGTGAAATCCGCACTCGTCTCGCCCGCCGGGATGTAGATCGCCGTGGTCAGCCGCGTCGAGGACAACGGTCGGGACGGCAGTGGCTCCTCGGGCGGGTACACCTGCTGCCGGAACCAGTCGGCGTCGACGTCCGTGGTGGACAGCTCGGGCCCGCCGACCGGGGCGACCGGCGCACCCAGCCGGAAGATCGCCACGTCGGCCGCCTCCGACAGCGTCGCCCGCCAGGTCAGGGCACCGCCCTCGGCGACCTCCTCGGCGACCGGGGTGACGGTGAGCGTCGGCTCCGGGTCGTCGTCGAGCACCGTCAGACCACCCGTGTAACGACCGGCGACCGTGCCCTGGACGGCTTTCGCGAGCAGTGCGCGCCGGGCTCCGGCGCTCCACCGGGTGTTGCCCGCGACCTGCATCGGAATCTCGATCCGGTGCCGGCCCGGCTGGAGCGTCACCAGCCGGTGGGTGAACGTGCGGCCGTTCTCGTCGTTGACGAACAGCCGCACCGAGCCGGGGCCGTCGCCGGAGACGGTGACCGGGACCTGGTAGGTCTGCGTACCGGAGTCGCCTTCCCGCACCGTCAGCGCCCCCACGTCGACGCGCGGCAGCGCGACCGGCCGCGGATCCGGCAGGCCGTGGCTCCAGCCGTACGCGTCGATGAGCCACGCCTGCCCGGCACCGCTGCGCGGGACGAGTTCCAGCGCGGCGACCTGGCGCAGGTCGATGCCGTGCGACGGCAGCGGGACGCGGACCTCCTGCGCCCAGCGGGCGGACAGCCGCCCGGTGGCCGGCAGCCCGTCGAGCGACACCGAACCCAGCTGCGCGCGGCGCCCGGCCCGGTCGGTGACGGCCACGTCGAAGCGGTTCGCCACGGTGTTGGCCGGGACGATCAGCCGCAGTGCCAGCTCCCGCGCCCCGGCGAGCGAGACCGCCTGGCCGGGACGCACGACCGCCGGCTGCCCCTCGGCGGACCACGCCAGCGCCACGGCGAACCTGCCGGGCTCGGGCGAGACCCCGTAGAACCTGGTGAAGTGCGGCGACTCCAGCCGTCCGGACGGGCCGCCGCACGAGGTGGCCGGATCCTCCGGCACCTGCGCGCACATCCGCGCACCGCCGGTGGCCGTGGTCGCGTCGTCGGGCACCACGAACGCGGACCGCGCGCCGCCGATGGCGTGGCCGAGCACACGCGCCGGGTCGGCCGACGGGGCGCGCACGCCCGAACCGTCGAGCAGCGGCAGCACGCGCTGGTCGCCCGCGACGAACAGGCGTGCGGCCGCGGCGATGTAGGTCGCGCCCGCCGTCTGCTGCTGGGCCGCCGTCAGCCTGGTGGCCGTCCCCGGCGAGCACACCGCGTCGTCGGGCGGGGACCGGAAGTCGTCGAACGCCGGGGCCTCCGCCTGGCCGGGCGTCCACTCGGTGTTGAAGTAGTTGTGGTTCGCGCCGACGAAGTAGAGCGCGCTGTGCAGCGCGGCTCCCCGGCTGACGCCTCGGGTCGCGTCCAGGTACATCTGGCCCTGGAGGTCGCTGACGTCGCCGTCGCAGCCGGGCAGGAACGTCACCGAGGGCACGTCCGGCGCCGGGTTGTGCCCGAAGATCGTCGGGCCGATCAGCAGGTCACCCTTGATCTTCCAGCGCACCGGGCCGTCGTAGCCGCTGCCCGGCGGTGGCGGGGTGATGCTGTCGGTGGCCGCCCGGTTGACGCCTTCGCCGCCACGGGAGTGCCCGACCAGGAACACGTTCGACAGGTCGGCGGCGGGCGACGCGCGGACGATCTCCGGTGCCGAGCCGCGACCGGGCCCCGCCCAGTCCGCCCACTTCGCCAGGTGCGCGCGGACCAGCGCCGACCGCGCTCCCGCACCCGCCTCGCGGTCCTGGGCGTCCTGCGCGTTGACGCCGTTGGCCGAGATCGACACGGTCAGGTAGCCCTGCGAGGCGAGCAGTCGCTGTGCCTGGAGGTACCCGCGGTGGCTCGGCACCGGCTTGGCGCCCGCCGGGCACGGCCACGACAGCAGGATCCTGGTCGGATCGGCCGGGTCGTAGCACGTGAAGTGCCTGCCGTGCAGGAACAGCGCGAGCGGGCGCTTGCCGTGCGGGCCCTTCGGCGCCACGACCACGGCCTGCACCTCGATGGGCGTCGGGTATCCCGGCACGGTGATCGGGTCCAGCGCGTACTCCCCGGTGCGCGTCGGGAACGGGCCGGGCTTGCCGGGGTCGACCGCGCCGGCGGGCAGCGGCGCGGGTGCGGGCGGCGGCGTCGAACCCATCGGGCGCGCCGGCTCCTCGGCGTCCAGCCGGGTGCCCGAGGCCCGGACCTGGAGCCGGTCGGCACTGGTCACGGCGGCCCCGTCCAGGGTGTACGAGCGCAGGTCGGCGGAGGGCCGCGGCACCCCGAGCAGCCGGTCCCCGTCCCAGAACTCGACCGCGGCGTCACCCGGTGGGATCGGACCGGGTGCCGTCCACACCAGCTGCGTGCCGGCGAACGTCCACCCCGGTGGCGGTGCGGCCGCCGCGGGACCGGCCGCCGCCACCGGGGTGGTCAGCCCGGCCACGAGCAGCGCGGGAAGCAATAACTTGGTCGAACGCATGCGCAATCCCCCTCGAATTGGCCAATGCACCGGTAGTTCTAGTGCTTTCGCATATCGCGCCACAAGGGCCGAGGGGGGAATTTTCTTTTGGTATAATCCGACCGTTCGAAATCATTGTGTGGTCGGCGCGCATTCACGGCATGAGCCGCGCGGGCATTGTCCTGCCGATGATCTCCCGGGCCGGGAGCACACGCCCGTTCCCACCGGGGACGGGCGCGCGGTGCCCGCACAGCGCCGACCGGGTCGCCGCCACGTTCGGCGGCGACCCGGTCGGCGCGGTCGGCAGGCGTCGGTTACGCGGGTGCCGGTGCGAGCCTGGCCCACACGCGGTGCTCACCCATCAGCGTCAGCACCTCCTGGACGACATCGGTCGGTCCGTCGCCGGTCACCACGCCGGGGCCGGTGCCGACCAACGCGGTGCCGGGGCCCCACGCGCCGATCGTCTTGGCGTGCCGGTAGGTCTCCTCGATGAGGAGTTGCACGCGCGGGTCGATCGGTGAGGCTGCCGCGCCCGCCTTCTCGTCCCGCACCGGCAGGGCGTCCGGGGCGGGCGGGGGAGCGGCGGCCACCAGCAGGGCGTCGAACTCGACCGAGCGGGCGGTCAGGAACGTGCGCTGGGCGATCAGGCCGTGGGCGAGGTCACCGCCGCGGGCGGCGATGACCAGCGGCACCACCCCGGCCGCCTGCAGCGCGAGCCGGGCCGTGCGGACGCCGTCGAGGCCGTCCGGGTCGTCGGCGTCCACCACGATGCCCACCATCCGGCCGTCGACCGGCCAGACCTGGCCCAACTGGGACAGCGCCGGGCTGGGCTGCACCTCCGGCAGCTCCTCGGCGGCCGGTGCGGGCAGGCCGAGGCCGGTGGCGACCTCGGTGCACAGCCGAGTGTCGACCTTGGCCAGCACCTGCAGCATCCGCTCCTTGATCGCCTGCTCGTAGCACTTGCCGAGCTCGAAGGTGAACGCGCGGATCACGTGCTCCTGCTCGACCGGGCTCAGGCTGCGGAAGAACATCCGCGGCTGGGTGAAGTGGTCGTCGAACGACGCCGCCGCCCGGCGGACCTTCGTGGACTCCACGACGCGCTGCGGCACCTCGACGTAGGCCTTGTCGGCGGCGCCGGCGTGGAACGGGCACCCGCCGTCGAGCGAGTTCGGCTTGTACGGCGCGACACCGCCGTGCACCGCGTGCTGGTGGAACCCGTCACGCAGCATGTCGTTGACCGGCGCGTGCGGGCGGTTGATCGGGATCTGGCCGAAGTTCGGACCGCCCAGGCGGGTCAGCTGCGTGTCGAGGTAGGAGAACAGCCGGGCGTGCAGCAGCGGGTCGTCGGTCACGTCGATGCCCGGCACGAGGTGGCCGGTGTGGAAGGCGACCTGCTCCGTCTCGGCGAAGAAGTTGGTCGGGTTGCGGTTGAGGGTGAGCATCCCGATCGGCTGCACGGGCGCCAGTTCCTCGGGCACGATCTTGGTCGAGTCGAGCAGGTCGATGCCCTCGAACGTCTGCTCGGGCGTGTCCGGGAAGACCTGGATGCCCAGCTCCCACTGGGGGAACGCGCCGGACTCGATCGCGTCGTAGAGATCCCGCCGGTGGAAGTCGGGGTCGACGCCCCCGATCATCTGCGCTTCCTCCCACAGCAGCGAGTGCACGCCCTGCTTGGGCTTCCAGTGGAACTTCACCAGCGACGTCTCGCCCGCGTCGTTCACCAGCCGGAAGGTGTGGACGCCGAAGCCCTCCATGGTCCGGTAGGACCGCGGCACGCCCCGGTCGGACATGTGCCACATCACGTGGTGGGTGGCCTCGGTGTGCAGCGACACGAAGTCCCAGAACGTGTCGTGCGCGCTCTGCGCCTGGGGGATCTCCCGGTCGGGGTGCGGCTTCGCGGCGTGGATGATGTCCGGGAACTTGATGCCGTCCTGGATGAAGAACACCGGGATGTTGTTGCCCACCAGGTCGAACGTGCCCTCGTCGGTGTAGAACTTGGTGGCGAAACCGCGGGTGTCGCGCACGGTGTCCGCCGAGCCCCGGGAACCCACCACGGTGGAGAACCGCACGAACACCGGCGTGGTCTTGCCCTCGCGCAGGAATCCGGCCTTGCACACGCTCTCCGCGGAGCCGTAGCCCACGAACACGCCGTGCACTCCGGCGCCGCGGGCGTGCACCACCCGTTCGGGGATGCGCTCGTGGTCGAAGTGCATGATCTTCTCGCGCAGGTGGTGGTCCTGCAGCAGCGTCGGACCGCGCTCACCGGCCTTGAGCGAGTGGTCGGTGTCGTACAGCCGCACGCCCTGCGCGGTGGTCAGGAACGCGCCCTGCTGGCTCTTGGACGTCTTCGGCGCACCGGTGGGCGCACCGGTCGGGGTCACGGTCTCCGGTGCGTCCTGGTCGCCCTTCGGCGGAAGAGGTTCCCTCGGCTCCGTCGGCTGCGCGAGGCTCGGCGGCTCGCTCGCGGGTGCTCCCGGCACGTCCGGCGTGACCAGGTCGGTCACCTTCTCGACTGCCTTCTCGAGAGCGTTCTTCACGATCTCGGCGGGGTTCTTCGAATCCACTCTTCCTCCTTGTGGTCTTCACGCGGCTACCCCGGCGCGGAGGGGTCTACACAGTGCGCGAAGTCTCCATCGGGTGGACTAGGGGGAACACGGTCCGTCACCGGGGAGGGGCTCGTGCCCGGCTCCGGCACGGGTGGCGAGTCGGGCCGGACCGGTCGAACGGGGAACGCGGCGACCCGTGGGTGCCCACGCAGACCCGGTCACCCCGCTCCGTCGTCAGCCGCAACCCGCACATGACGAAGGAGTCGGGGAGGCCGGGCGCCGGCGACGGCACCCGGCTGATCGTCTCCACACCCGTGATCAGGGCACCCACGAGGAAGCTCAACGGGTGGTCGGGGCTCGCACCGATGATCGGTTCCCGGAGCGGGAAGCCGCTGTACCACGACCGGGAGAGGGAATTCCGCGCGACCGGGTCCACCAGCAGGATGTTCGGCCTGCTCCACGGCCCGGTCCTCACCCGGCGCCTTCACCGACCCGACGTCAAGGTCGGTACGCCGGGGGAGGCCCGTGCGGACAGCCGTCCACACGGGCAGCCCTGGCTGCCCGCCGGGGCAGTCGGGTCGCCGCGGTCAGCGCGCCGACCCCGCTGCCGGGCGGTTCAGTCGCCCTTCACGTTGACGATCTGCCGCAACGTGTGCCGGATGTCGACCAAACCCTGCGCGTCCCGCATCACGATGTCGATGTCCTTGTACGCGGCCGGGATCTCGTCGATGAACGCGTCCGTGTCGCGGTACTCGATACCGACCATCGCCGTGCGCAGGTCTTCCCGGTTGAACCTCCTGCGGGCCGCCGAACGGGAGTACTCCCGGCCCGCGCCGTGGGGCGAGGAGTTCAGCGCGACAGCGTTGCCCTTGCCGACCACCACGTACGAGGCGGTGCCCATCGAGCCGGGGATGAGGCCCGGCCTGTCCTTCTCGGCGTTGATGGCACCCTTGCGGGACAGCCACACCTCCTTGCCGAAGTGGGTCTCCCGCTCGGTGTAGTTGTGGTGGCAGTTGACCGTCTCCAGCCGCTCCACGTCACGGCCGGTCCAGTCGGCCACGCACCCGACGACCCGGTCCATCATCTCCTCGCGGTTGAGCCACGCGAACCGCTGGGCCCAGCGCATCTCCCGGATGTACGCCCAGAACTCGTCCTCGCCCTCCACGAGGTAGGCGAGGTCCTGGTCGGGCAGGTCGATCCACCGCCGCCCGCACTGCTCGCGGGCGATCCTGATGTGCTTCTGGGCGATCTTGTTGCCCACCCCGCGCGAGCCGGAGTGCAGGAACAGCCACACCTGGCCGGTCTCGTCGTGCGTGACCTCGATGAAGTGGTTGCCGCTGCCGAGGCTGCCGAGTTGCAGCTGCCAGTTCGCCGCGTAGGAACCGGGGTCGAAGCCGGACTCCTCCGCGCTGCGGCCGAGCGCCTCCACCCGTTCCCGCGCCGTGTCGGTCAGCCGCCGGTTGTACTTGCCCGCCGACAGCGGCACGGCCTCCTCGATCGCCCGCCGCAACGGGGCGAGCGGGCGGGACCGGAACTCGTCACCCGTGAACTGCGTGCGCACGGCGATCATGCCGCAGCCGATGTCGACGCCGACCGCCGCCGGGATGATCGCGCCCACCGTGGGGATGACGCTGCCGACCGTGGCGCCCTTTCCGAGGTGCGCGTCGGGCATGAGCGCGACGTGCGGGAAGACGAACGGCATGCGGGACGTCTTCTCGGCCTGTTCGCGGGAGGCGGGGTCCAGAATGGACGCCCAGTTCACCAGCCGCTTGTTGATGTGCTCCACGGGTCCTACGTTATGCGGCGCCAAGCCCCGTCGCGAACGGTATTCCGCCCGCCGGAGGCGACCTGCCGCTGCGTGATCAACTCGGCTGCACCGCTCGTCCGGTCTCGACCCGGGTCCAGGCCGGATCGGAGCCGGGACAACGCGTGCCCGGAGTCGGTAGCACCCGGTCGACGAGGTAGCGGTCGGTGGTCCGCATGGTGCAGTCGTTGCGCAGGTACACCCCGTGCCCGGCGTCCTCGTAGGTCACCAGCACACTTCGGCGGATCGTCCGGTTGACCCCGACCGCCCACTCCACGCCGGTCGCGGGGTCGTGCCGGGAGTTCAGGATCAGCAGTGGCACGTGGACCTCCGGCCGGTGCTGCGGGTTGGTCACGGCGAACGGCCGGCCCGAGCACAGGGACACGCCCAGCCATCCCATGTGGGTGCGCATGTTCGGCGCGGCCCGCTTGAGCTCGCCCCACATCCGGACCCAGTCCTGTCCGGACCGGAAACCGAACCGGTGATCGGCGCACAGCACCGCGATCGGGAACGGGTCCGTCGGCCGCGACGCCCGGACCGGCGACGGCGGGCGCCGGCCGGCGAGTTCCGCCGGCCGGCCGGAGACCTGCGCCCAGGAGGGGGTGTAGAAACCCGCCCGCATGGTCTGCCAGGACAGGTCCGTGGGGCTGATCCTCCTGGCGGGGTCGGCGGGGTCGGCGGGGTCGGCGGGGTCGGCGGGGTCGGCGGGGTCGGCGGGGTCGGCGGGGTCGGCGGGGTCGGCGAGTTCGCCGCGTTCAGCGCGGCGGTACAGGTCGCCGAAGACGGCCTCCACGTCCTGTGCAGGGCGCAGTTCGTGCTGACGGCACACCACTTCACGAATTCGCCGAAGGCGTCCTCGACCGCCCTGCCCGAACCGGCCATGAACTCGCGTGTGCCCAGCGTGTGGTCGAAGACGCTGTCGAGCACCATCGTCCGCACCCGGTGCGGGTACATCTCGGCGTACAGCTGTGCGGCCGGCGTGCCGTACGAACGGCTGTAGACGCTGATCCGGCGTTCACCGAGGGCCGCCCGGATCTGCGGTTGGTACCGCGCGGATCCAGGCTGACGACGTCGAAGCGCGCCTCGGCGACGGGCGTGACGCGGTTCCGGTCGATCAGCTGCCGGATGCCGGAGTCGCCCGGCCCGCCCGGCAGGTAGACGATCGTGCCGATCCGGTCGCCGGTGGCCTGGCGGCGCACCAGCGACAGCTCGATGGTGGCGCCACCCCGTGCCCAGTCGACGGGTACGCGCAATCCGGCGCACTGCACGTCCGCCGGCGGCGGGTCTTCCTGGCCGGGCTCGTCCGCCTCGCACCGCACCCAGTCCAGGGCCGGGCCCGTCCGCGCCCCGGCCGGCAAGGCCGGTAAGGCGGCGACGCCGAACACCGCGGACGCGGTGACGGCGAGGAATCGGCGCATGGTCTCCCCAGTCGGTCGTCGTGGATCTTCATTCGACCACCGGTCCGGCACCGCGCGCCTCGGGGAGGACCCTTGGGTCGTCCCCGAGTCCGATCGACGGGTTGCCGTGGGGCGCAGACCGCTAGACGGTTCCGTTGAAGCGGTCGGCGAGGTAGGCGGCCTTGGCCTCGTCGTCGCGGTCCGAGTAGAGGAAGCGGCTCCACGCCTGGCGCTCGTGCAGGACGGCACCCATCTCCCACACGCAGATGACCTGGAGGTGGGTGCCCTGCTCCAGGCGCTGGAAGCTCTCGTGCTGCGTGACTTCGCGGTAGTAGACGGTCAGCCACATCTCGTTGTTGTTGCGCCACGTGCAGACGATGAGGAAGTGGAACGACTCGCCGCACAGGTGGTGCACCACGAAGCCGAGTTCGCCGGAGATGGCCAGGTCGCCCGAAGCCACCTCGGCGCGCAGGAACTCCTCGCCCTGCGTCCGCACGGCCGGGTCGACGGTGGCCTCGGCCTTGCGCACCTCGTACCACTTCAGGTGCGAGTCGGGGAGGACCACGTCGTGGTCCGGCAGCGCGACGACTTCCTTGGGGTAGTGCCGGTAGCCGTCTTCGACGCTGGTCAGCTTGGCGAGGTGGGTGAGATTCGTGGTCACGGCACGGGATCGTAGGCCCTGGGGCCGGGCTAGTCTGCCCCGTTGTGAAACCGGATCTCACGACTTTACGAGCCGCTGTGGAGCAATTCGGCGGCTACACGCAACCCGACAGGTCTTGGACGGCCCTGCTCGCGGCCACCGACCCGGCCATCGACCTGGCGCGGTCGGCGCACCGCGAGGCGGCGCACCGCTGGCTCAACGCGTGGGGGTGCCGCATCCGCTACCCCAGGCCCGGTGAGCCGCAGGTGTTCGACCGGGGTCTGGCCGAGTGGTGGGAACGGTGGCACGTCGCCCTGCCGCAGCCCGTGACGCGGATCGGCGAGCTGACCGACGAGGAGATCGAGCAGCTGGGCGGGTGCTTCGCCGAACTCGCCGCGACGCCGGCCGCGGCCCGCCGCTCGCTCGGTCCGACGGCCGCGTCGAAGCTGCTGTTCGCGTTGCGCCCCAACAGTCTCATGCCGTGGGACGACCTGATCGCACAGGCCCTGCACGGCGCCCGCGACCGCGCGGCGTACGTGGCGCACCTGCGGCTCGGTCGGGGTTGGGCGTTGGACCTGCTCGCCGAGGCGGGAACGGGCGAAACGGATTTGGTGGCGCGGTTGGGACGACCCGGCAGGTCGCTGGCGAAGCTTCTCGACGAGTTCTGCTACCTGGTGCACACCCGTAATTGGTCGGTCACCGTCGGCTAGTGGGTAATTGGCCGGCTACCGAGTGGGCACGGCCGTTCGGCGGTGTCCGGTAGCGCGCCGAGGTGCCCGGACACCACCCCATAAGGCTTCGTTATGAGTCAGCGCGGTGCGGGTCGAATGAACCGTTGACTTTGCCCCGGTCGCGCTTACGATCTGCGTACCCAGGATGACGGGAGACCGGGGTGTGCAGTTTGTCGGGTGGGGGCACAACAAAGCGCCACATATTGTCCGCTTTACCCGGACGGGATGCGGATCACACTTTCAGCAGTAGTTCAGGGGTATTCGCTCCGGTATACCGGCTGCGCACGGGCGGACCGGCATGAAGGTCGGGGTGGTCGGCGGCGGGCTCGCCGGCGCGCTGCTGGCGTGGCGGCTGAGCGAGGCGTCCGACCGCGTGCGGGTGGAGGTCGTCGTCGGCCGCCGCACCAGGCCGGACGCCTCCGCGGTGTCCGGCGGTCTGGTGCGCGGCTTCGAACTGGACCCTGGAGCTGGTCGGGTGGCGGCGGAGAGCCTCGCGGAGTTGCGCGGGGACGACCGGTTGCGCGAGTGGAGCGGCTACCGGGAGATCGGCTCCTTATACGTGGTGCCCAGGGGCGTGGACCCGGCCGGGTCGGTGCGGGTCGTCGACGAGAGGCTGCCAGGGTCACCGGCCGTCGTGGACGCGGGGGAGTTGCGCCGGCGGTTCGGGTTCCGGGACCTGGCGGACGACGCGGTGGGCGTCGTGGAGCGGCACGCGGGTTACCTCTCGCCCGCCAAGCTGCGTGACAGTGCTCTGGCACGGGCTGCCGACCAAGGGGTGGACGTGGTCGCGGCCGATGCCGTCGATGTCCGGGACGGGCCCGCCCTGCGCACGTCGGACGGGGTGGAGCGGCGCTATGACGCGCTCGTCGTGGCGGCCGGGGCGTGGACGCCCGGCCTGGTCGACCACGGCGGGACGCTGCGCACCAAGCAGATCCAGTACGGCGTCTACCGCGTTCCGCTGTCCGGTCTGGGCGCGTTCGTGGACGACGACACCGGCCTCTACGGCAGGCCGTGGGGTGACGGCACGTTCCTGCTCGGCCTGGGTTGCGACCGGTGGGACGTCCGGCCCGAGGCGGTGGAGCCGGACCTGGCGCTGGCCGACCGGGTGGCGGCCGGCGTGCGCCGCCGGTTCGGGGTCGCCGTGGGCGCCGCGCCGCCGGAGAAGGTGGTGGCCTCGTTCGACTGCTACCGCTCGCCGGCCGGGCTGCGCCTGCTCCCGGTCGACGGGCGACCCGGCCTCTTCACGTTCACCGGCGGCAGCGGCGGCGCGGCGAAAACCGCCGTCGTGGTCAGCCGGCGCGCGGCGGGTGAGCTCTTGACGACCCTCTGACGAATCGGCACCGGGAATCCCGGCCGGAGGTCGCGGCACGCCTCCGGCCGGGTTTCGGGCTGCCCGCAGAACGGGCCTCGACGGGTCGATAGGGTTCCTTTATCGAGTCGATTCGAGGCCAGTCGAGGACACCTTGTCGAGCGCTGTCGGGTCACCTACCGTTCCACCGGCAAGCCGAAATCGGCTTTATCGACTTCCCGCCGCGGGAATTCTTTCCCGGCGTCGGCGGACCGAATTCCTCCCTACCGAGGCGCGCGATCGGTCCGCTCGCGTGGTGCCGCCGTCGCGGCGCCACCCCCCTTCAAGGGTTTGGAGAATGCGTTGGACCACCGGGATGTAGAGCTGCTGGCGATCGGCGCGGGGCCGGCGAACCTGGCCTTGGCCGTGGCGTTGGAGGAACTCGCCCCCGACCTCGCCGCCCGCTCCCTCATCGTCGAGCAGCACGAGGACGTCGCCTGGCAGCGGGGGATGCTGCTGCCCTGGTCGCAGAGCCAGGTGTCGTTCCTCAAGGACCTCGTGACCCTGCGCAACCCGCGCAGCCAGTTCTCCTTCGTCAACTACCTGCACTCGATCGGCAGGCTGGACGAGTTCATCAACCTCGGCACCTTCACGCCGTACCGGCTGGAGATCTCCGACTACCTGGCGTGGGTCGCCCGGTCGCTGTCGGCGGTCCGGCTGGAGCACGGCCGCCGGGTGGTCGGCGTCGAACCCGGTGACGTGGTCGCGGGCCAGGTCACCGGCTGGCTGGTGCGCTTCGCCGACGGCGGCACGGTCCGCTGCCGGGACCTGGTGGTCGGTGCCGGCCGGGACGCCTACGTGCCGGCGCAGTTCGCCACGCTGCCGCGCGAGCGGGTCGTGCACAGCACCGAGTACCTGGACCGGGTCGGCGAGTTCGACCCGCGGGGTGCGCACCGGATGGTGGTCGTCGGCGGCGCGCAGAGCGCGGCGGAGATGCTCTGGTCGACGCACCAGGGCTTCCCCAACGCCCAGGTGACCATGGTGATGCGGTCGATCGGCCTGAACGGCTACGAGAGCAGCAAGTTCACCAACGAGCTGTTCTACCCGTCCTTCGTGGACACCTTCAACGCGGCGCAACCCGCCGCGCGGGAGCAGCTGCTGGGGGAGATGCACCGGACCAACTACTCCGGCCTCGCCCCGTCCATGCTGGAGAACCTCTACCGCACGATGTACCTGGAGAGGCTGACCGGGACCGAGCGGCTGCACATGATCACCATGGCGGAGATCGCGGACGCCCGCCTGGAGGCCGACGAGGTCGTGCTGACCCTGCTCGACCGCAAGTCCGGCCGGACCGACGAGCTGCGCTGCGACGTGGTCATGCTCGGCACCGGCTTCGTCAAGCGGATGCCCGCGCTGACCCGGTCGCTGGCCGCCGCCGTGGGGGTGGACGACTTCACCGTCACCCGCAACTACCGGATGACGCTGCCCGACTCGATCACCGCCAGGGTCTACCTCCAGGGCGTCAACGAGTCCACGCACGGCATCGCCGACTCGCTGATCAGCGTGCTCGCCATCCGCGCCGGGGAGATCGTCGGGGACCTGCTGGCCGACCGGCAGCTGTCCACCGCGGACAGCCGGCCGCGCTCCGACGCCGAGCTGCTCGCCAGCGTCCCCCACCCCGCCTGAGCCACCCACCACACGGAGGAACCGACACCATGATGGAGATCCGCAAGCTCGACCGCGAGAACCTCAAGCAGGACAACGGCCTGGTCGCGCAGCGGCTGATGCCGTGGTCGCTGGTGAACGCGCCGTTCGAGGGCTCCTGGTGCGTGGTGCGGCCCGGCGCCGAGTCCGGCGCGCACGGCCACCACGAGTACGAGATCTGGGTCGCCATGTCCGGCGAGTCCCACATCATCACCGAGGACGGCGAGACGCCGTTCGTGGCGGGCGACGTCGTGCACTTCACGCCGCACGAGCGCCACCAGGTGGTCAACCGGGGCGACGCGGACTTCGAGTTCTACGCGATCTGGTGGGACGCCGACATGACGGAGAAGTTCTCCGCCCGCCACGAGGAGTCCGTGTGACCGGCCGCTCCCGCCCGGCGATCGTCATCGCCGCGACGCCGACCTCGAACGGCGACCTGCACGTGGGCCACATGGCGGGGCCGTACCTGTCCGGCGACGTGTACGCCCGCTACCTGCGCGCCAACGGCCGCCAGGTGATCTACACGACCTGCACCGACGACAGCCAGAGCTACGTGGTGTCCACCGCGCACCGCCGGGAGACCACGCCCGAGGAGCTGGTGGAGACCTCCACCGCGAAGATCGAGCGGTCGCTGGCCGCCATGGGCACGCTGATGGCGGGCCTGCCCCCGATCGACGACCGCTACCGCCGCACGGTGCTCGACTACGTGGCCGACCTGCACGCCGCCGGCCGGTTCCGGTTGCGCACGGTCCGCCTGCCGTACGCCAAGAACGCGGGCCGGTTCCTCTACGACGGCCTGGTCACCGGCACGTGCCCGGTGTGCATGGCGGGCAGTTGCGGTGGTGCGTGCGAGACCTGCGGGCACCCCAACAACTTCGACGAGCTGGTCGACCCGAAGTACACGATGGACCCCTCCGACCCGGTGGTGTACCGGGAGCAGACCATCCTGGTGCTGCCGATGGAGGAGTACCGCGAGCGGCTGACGAGCTACTACGCCTCGCGCACGCCGCGCTGGCGTCCGCACGCCAAGCAGCTGATCGGCGAACTGCTCGCGCGTCCGCTGCCGGACGTGCCGGTCACCTTCCCCGGCACGTGGGGCATCCCGGCGCCGTTCGCCGAGACGCCCGACCAGATCCTGTACCCGTGGATCGAGGCGATGCCCGCGTCCATCTACAGCACCTGGTGGACCGCCCAGCAGCTCGGTCACGCCGCCGGCGACACCGACCACCTGTGGCGCGCCGAGTCCGACGCCGAACTGGTCTACTTCCACGGCTTCGACAACGTCTACCACTGGGGCCTGGTGGACCTGGTGATGCTGCTCGCCCACGGCGACCGCTACATCACCCCGGAGAGCAACGTCTGCAACGAGTTCTACGACCTGGACGGCGAGAAGTTCTCCACCAGCCGCAACCACCTGATCTGGAGCGCGGACCTGCTCGCCGAGGTGCCGCGCGACCTGGTGCGGTTCTACCTGGCGCTGACCGCGCCGGAGTACCAGCGCACCAACTTCAGCCGCGACTCGCTGCACGCCGTCACCACCCGGCGGCTGATCGAGCCGTGGAACGCCCTCGCCGACGCCGTCACCCTGGCGCTGGTCGGCGTGGACGCCCCCGCCGAGCCGCGCACCACGGAGGTCGGCAGGCGGCGCTCGGCGGCGATGCTGGACCGCTTCCGGCTCTGCTACGAGCTGCCCAACTACAGCCTGGGCCGGGCGGCGGAGACCGTCATCACGCAGCTGGGCCGGCTGCGCACGCTGGCCGACGCGGTCGACGGCAAGCGCAACGGCCACTCCCCGGTCGCGCCCGGCGACCTGCTGCTGGAAGCCCGCACCCTGCTCGCGTGCGCCGCGCCGATCCTGGTCGACGTCGCGGACGGGCTGCTCGCCGAGGGCGTGGACCTCGACCTCGGTTCGGCGCAGGCCGAGTCCGTGCCGGTGTTCCGGTTCCCCCGGCTGCCCGCGACCACCGCGCCGACCGGGCTCTCGCCCGCGCTCGACGGCGCACGTTAGGAGGCACCCGCCGTGAAGCTGCTGACTGTGGAAACCCGCCAGTACCTCCAGTACTACCACTCGCGCTACGAGCAGGTGGAAGCGCTGGGCGTGGAGCTGTACGTCCTCAACGGCGAGGGCACCGAGGACTTCTGGCCCGCCGACCGCTACCGCCTGGTGGGCAGCAAGAAGATCGACGACATGATCGCCACGGCGAAGCAGTGGCACGCCACCGAGGACTTCGCCGGTGTCATCACCTTCTCCGAGGCCGCGGTGGTGGCCGTCGCCGCGATCGCCGAAGCGCTGGGCCTGCCCGGCATCGGCGTGGAGGCGGCGCTCAACAGCCGCAACAAGCTGCTGATGCGCCAGTCGCACGAGAAGGCGGGCGCGCCGATCCCCGGCTTCCGCTACGTCACCGAGCTGGAGCAGGCGCAGCAGGCGGCGCGCGAGTTCGGCTTCCCGGTGGTCGTCAAGCCGACGCTGGGCGCGGGCAGCCACTTCGTCTTCAAGTGCGACGACGAGACCGAGCTGGTCGAGCACTACACCCAGGCCGCGGCCGGCATCCGGGAGCTGTTCTGGGCCAACTCGGAGGCCGAGGACATCGACCTCGGGCCGAACGGCCTGCTGGTCGAGTCGTTCCTGGACGGCAAGGAGTACCTCATGGAGGCCGTCTCCTGGGACGGCGAGGTCTACCTCGGCTCGGTGGTCGACCGGATCACCGCCGAGGGCGGCACGTTCGACGACGACGTGCACCACGCGCCGACGTCGATGAGCCCGGAGGACCTGGCCGCCGTGCACGAGGTGGTCAAGGCGGGTGCGCTCGCGCAGGGCCTGGACCGCAGCGCGATGCACGCGGAAGTCCGCTTCCACCAGGGCAGGCCGTACCTGCTGGAGATCGCGGCACGGGTCGGCGGCGGCGGTCTGGACATGATCGCCCGGTTGACCGCCGAGCACGACCCGATCGCGGCCGTGGTCGACATCGCGGCCGGCCGCCGGCCGGACGTGCGGCACTTCCGGCCGACCGGCACGCACACCACCTCGATGTGCCTGATCTCCGACGCCGGCGTGGTCGACCACGTGGACGTGCCGGCCGAGGTCGGCGAGTCCGACCGGGTGTTCCTGCTCAAGATCACCGCACGACCCGGCGACGTGGTCAAGCGCCCGCCGGACGGCAACACGATCGTCGGCTTCCTCGGCACCACCGGGAAGTCCGAGCAGGACGCGCTCGCGCTGCTCGACGAGTACGCGTCCAAGATCCGGGTCTCCTTCCGCTAGCCCGGTCCCGGCACCCGGCGCCGCGCCACCCGCGGCGCCGGGTGCACCACCACCGACCGCTCGAACGCGGCGGCGGCACCCGGTGCTGCCCGCCCGAAACGCTTGGAGAGCCAGGAAAGTGATCAACTACGACGGCAAGAGGTTCCGGCCGGTCGCGGACGGCGCGCCCGAGGAGAGCCGGGTCGCGGTCTACCACCAGGACGGCGACCTGCTGTGGGGCGAGTTCCTGGGCGGCCGGGCCCGCCGGGGCGCGCTCACCGGCACCGCCGCGCCGGACGGCTCGCTGGACTTCGCCTACTGCATGGTGCTGGACGACGGCGAAGTGATCTCCGGCCACTGCCGCAGCACGCCGAACGTGCTCGACGACGGCCGCATCCGGCTCGACGAGGTGTGGGAGCGGTTCGGCTCGCACTCGTCGAGCGGCGTGTCCGTGATCGAGGAAATCCCCGCCCCGCAGGCCAGCTGACCCACGAGGACGCACAAAACCATGACATCCGCCAGCACCGTCGCCGCGCCCGCCGAAGCCGAGCCCCGCAAGGGCGGCGTGGTCACCTGGGCGTGCGCGCCCGGCTTCCCGCCCGCGGTGATCTTCCCGTTCACCCCGGCCGAGCGCATGGGCACCCGCAACATCCTGGAGTTCCAGGCGCTGATGTACCGGACGCTGTACTACTTCGGCAGCGACGGCACGCCGAACGTCGACTACACCCAGAGCATCGGCGAGCCGCCGGAGTGGAGCGAGGACGGGCTCACCGTCACCGTCACGGTCAAGCCGTGGAAGTGGTCCAGCGGCGAGACGATCTCCGCCGACAACGTGCTGTTCTGGGTCAACCTGATGAAGGTCAAGGGCGCGCGGTACGGCGAGTACGTGCCGGGCTACTTCCCGGACAACCTGACCTCGTACGGCAAGCTGGCCGAGGACAAGGTGTTCTTCACCTTCGACAAGGTCTACTCGAAGCACTGGGTGCTGCACAACCAGCTCAGCACCATCACCCCGCTGCCGAAGTCGTGGGACCGCACCGAGGACGGCCCGGCGAACGCATCCGGTGACCCGGCGGACGTGGAAGCGGTCTACGAGTACCTGATGGCGCAGCAGGGCGACATCGTGGACGAGGGCAACGAGCACCGCACGCGGTGGGCCGACAGCCCGATCTGGAGCGTCGTCAGCGGTCCCTGGCGGCTCAAGAGCTACACGCTCGAAGGCGTCGTCACGTTCGTGCCCAACGAGCACTACTCCGGGCCGAACAAGCCGCACCTGGACGAGTTCCGCCAGGTGCCGACGTTCTCCGACGAGGAGCAGTACCGGATGCTCCAGGCCGGGCCGGACGCCGAGAACGGCATCCAGGTCGGCTACCTGCCGCTGAGCTTCGCCACCGAGCCGGCCGTCGACCCGGTGGTGGGCGGCCCGAACCCGTTGGCGGACAAGTACACCATGTACCCGCAGACGGCGTTCTGCATCCGGTACATCTCGCTGAACTACAACAACCCGACCGTGGTCGGGAAGATGTTCGCGCAGACCTACCTCCGGCAGGCGTTGCAGAGCTGCCTGGACCAGGACACCGCCGTGCGGGACATCTACCAGGGCTACGCCTACCGGCAGAACGGCCCGGTCCCGATGTACCCGAAGACCGACTACGTCTCGCCGCGCCAGCGCGAGGGCGCGTGGCCGCTGCCGTTCGATCCGAAGCACGCCAAGGAGTTGTTGGAGGCCAACGGCTGGGACACCAGCCGGACCCCGGCGGTGTGCGTGCGCCCCGGCACCGGTCCGGGCGAGGCGGGCGAGGGCATCCCGGTCGGCACCGAGCTGACGATCCTGATGCGGTACGTCGAAGGCCGCCCGGCGTTGACCCGGCTGATGCACGGCTTCCGGGACGCCGCCGCCGAAGCGGGCATCGAACTGCGCCTCCAGGAGGTCTACGGCTCGGTCCTGGTGGCCGAGGACGCCCCGTGCAAGGCGACCGAGGAAACCCCGTGCCTGTGGGAGATGTGCTGCTGGAACGGCGGCTGGGCCTACCACCACCCGACCGGCGAGATCCTGTTCTCCACCGGCGCGGGCGGCAACTTCGGCTTCTACACCGATCCCAAGGCCGACGAGCTGATCAACCGCACGGTCACCAGTGACGACCTGGACGTGCTCTACGAGTACCAGGACTACATCGCCGAGCAGGTCCCGGTGATCTTCACGCCGAACTTCCCGATCCGGCTGTTCGAGGTGTCGAACGAGCTGCGCGGCTTCGGTCCGGTCAACCCGTACGGGATGATCAACCCGGAGAACTGGTACTACGCGCAGGACGAGGACCGATGATCCTCGCCGCCGCGCCGCCGAGCCCCCTCGGCGCGCACCAGCTGCTGGTGTTCCTGGTGCAACTGGCCGTCCTGCTCGGTGCGGCGTTCGCGCTGGGCAGGCTCGCGACGAGGGTCCGGATGCCCGCCGTGGTCGGCGAACTCGCCGCCGGCGTGGTGCTCGGCCCGTCGCTGCTCGGCCCGTTGTGGCCCGCGCTGTCCCGGTGGCTGTTCCCGACCGACGTCACGCAGATCCACCTGCTGGACGCGGTGGGGCAGCTCGGTGTGCTGCTGCTGGTCGGGTTCACCGGGATGCACCTGGACGTCGGCCTGGCCCGACGCCGGGGCGGCGCGGCGGCGTGGGTGAGCGCGGGTGGGCTGCTGATCCCGTTGGGCCTGGGGTTCGCGGCCGGCTTCGCGTTGCCCGCCGTGATGATCGGGGAGAACGCGGACCGCCCGGTCTTCGCGCTGTTCCTCGGTGTCGCGGTGTGCGTGAGCGCGATCCCCGTCATCGCCAAGGTGTTGCTGGAGATGAACCTGCTGCACCGCGACATCGGCCAGCTGGTGGTCACCGCCGCCGCCGTGGACGACGTGGTCGGCTGGTCGCTGCTGGCCGTCGTCTCCGGCATGGCGGGCGCGGGTTTCACGCTCGGGCACGTGGCGCTGTCGGTCGGTTCGCTGCTGGTCGTCGGCGTGGTCGCGCTGGTGCTCGGCAGACCGGTCGTGAAGGGCGCGCTGACCTTCGCGAACCGGTCGGGCGAACCGGGCGTGGCGGTCGCGGTCGTGGTGCTGCTGACCCTGGTGTTCGCGGCCGGTACGCACGCGCTGGAACTGGAGCCCATCCTGGGCGCGTTCGTGTGCGGCCTGCTGCTCAGCGCGTCCGGCCTGCTGGACCGGGAGAAGCTGACCCCGCTGCGGACGTTCGTGATGGTGGTGCTGGCCCCGGTCTTCTTCGCCACCGCCGGACTCCGCATGGACCTCACCGCGCTGCGCCACCCGGCGGTGCTCGGCGCGGCGGCGCTGGTCCTGGTGCTGGCGGTGGTCGGCAAGTTCGTCGGTGCCTACCTGGGCGCGCGGCTCGGCGGCCTGGGCCACTGGGAAGGGCTGGCGCTCGGCGCCGGGCTCAACGCGCGCGGCGTCATCGGGGTCATCGTCGCGATGGTCGGGCTGCGCCTGGGTGTGCTGACGACCGAGACGTACACGATCGTCGTGCTGGTCGCGGTGGTCACGTCGCTGATGGCCCCGCCGACCCTCCGGTACGCCGTCCGGCGCATCGCGGTCACCGACGAAGAACGAGAGCGCGAGAAGGCGTTCAGCGGCTGATCCGCTCGTCCTGCAACGAAACCCCCTGTCGACGGAGAAATGAGGCACCGCGTGATGACCGGCCCCGAGGACACCCGCCCGTTGCTGCTGGTGGTCGCCACCGGTATGCGGACCTACCGCGAGTACCTGTTGCGCTCGATCAGCGCCGAGTACCGCGTCCACCTGTTCCTGAACGCGGAACCCGAGTGGGAGAAGGAGTACGCCGCCGGCTGGACCGTGCTGCCGAACACCATGGACGGCCCGGCGATGGCCGCCGCGGCGACGGAACTGGCCCGACGCGAGGAGATCGCGGGCGTGCTGTGCTGGGACGAGGCGCGCATCCACGCCGCCGCGTTCGTCGCGCAGGCCGTCGGTGCGCGCAACGGCGACCCGGAGGTGGTGTGGCGGTTGCGCGACAAGGGGCGGACGCGGGCCGCACTGGACGTCGCGGGCGTGGCGCAGCCCCGCTCCATCCCGGTGAAGACGGTGGACGACGCGGTGGCCGCCGCCGAGGTGGTCGGCTACCCGGCGATCCTCAAGCCGCGCGGGCTGGGCGCGAGCCTCGGCGTCGTCAAGGTGGCCGACGAGGCGCAGCTGCGGGCGAACTTCGGGTTCACGCAGAAGGCCGAGGGGCCGGAGCCGGTGGTGTTCGACACCGACCAGCCGATCCTGGTGGAGGAGTTCGTCTCCGGCGAGGAGATCAGCGTCGACTCGGTGGTCCGCGACGGTGAGGTGACGCCGCTGTTCATCGGCCGCAAGGTGGTCGGCTACCCGCCGTACGCCGAGGAGGTCGGGCACTTCGTCGACGCCGCCGACCCGCTGCTCGCGGACCCGGCGCTGCTGAAGGCGCTGCAGCGCACGCACGAGGCCCTGGGCTTCACCGACGGCATCACGCACTCGGAGTTCATGCTCACCGCGTCCGGCCCGAAGGTCATCGAGGTCAACGGCCGCCTGGGTGGCGACATGATCCCGTTCCTCGGCTCGCTGGCGACCGGCATCGACCCCGGTCTGGCCGCCGCCGCCGCGGCGACCGGCCGGCCGGCGGACCTCACGCCGACCCGCGGTCAAGTCGCCGGTATTCGGTTCTTCTATGTGGCGGAGGAGGACACGACGATCGGATCGCTCGGTTTCGCGGAGAATGCGTTGCCCGAAGGCATCGAGCGGGTCGTCGTGGTGGCCAAGCCCGGCGCGGTGGTCTCGCCGCCGCCCAAGGGCACGGTCTGGGGCCGCATCGCGTTCGCCGTCGCCACCGGCGACTCCCGCGAGCAGGTCGCCGACCGGCTGGCCGCGGCGGAAGCCGCGTTCGAAGTCAAGCCCGCCTGAACCCCCGCAAACCCCCCGAGAGATGTGAAGTGATGGCAACGCAGAACAAGTCAACAGGCATCTGGACCACGTTCGTCGAGTCGCCGATGGCGGTGAAGGCGGTCCTGGGCGGCGTCTTCGTCAACAAGATCGGCGGCTTCCTCAACATCTTCCTGGTGCTGTTCCTGACCGCGAAGGGCTACTCCGCGGGCCAGGCGGCCACCGCGCTCGGCGTCTACGGCGTCGGCAGCGTCATCGGCGTGCTGGTCGGCGGCGCGCTCGCGGACCGGCTCGGCGCGCGCAACTCCACGGTGCTGAGCATGGCCGGCTCGGCGGGTCTCATCGCCGCGCTGCTCTACCTGCCCAGCTACCCGCTGCTGATCGTGGCGACCGCCCTGGTGGGCGCGGTGGGGCAGGTCTACCGGCCGGCGTCGGCGACGCTGCTCTCCGAGCTGACCGACGACGACCGCCAGGTGATGATCTTCGCGATGTACCGGTTCGGCCTGAACCTGGGCACGACCGCCGCGCCGCTGATCGGGTTCGCCCTCTACCAGTGGGGCGGGGACAGCTACCACCTGCTGTTCTGGGGCGAGGCGCTGGTCGCGCTGGCCTACGCGGTGCTGGCGCACCTGGCGTTGCCGTCCAAGGCGGAGGAGAAGCGCATCCGCGCCGGCGGTGACGACGAGGCCGCCCCGGCCTCGACCGGCAGCTACGCGGACGTGTTCCGCGACCGCCGCTACCTGGCGTTCCTGTTCGTGGTGTTCATCAACGGCGTGGTCTACGTGCAGTACCTGTCCACGCTCCCGCTGGACGTGCAGAAGGCCGGGGTGCCGATCTTCTGGTACACCTTCGCGGTCGCGTTGAACGGCGCCGTGGTGATCCTGTTCGAGCTCGTGGTCACCAAGAAGACGCAGAACATGCCGGCCAAGGTCGTCGTGGCCACGTGTTTCGTGCTGCTCGGTCTGGGCGTCGCCGCGTACGGCCTGCCGCTGGGCCCGGCCGTGATCATCACCGGCACGCTGCTCTGGACGCTGGCGGAGATCATCGGCGGTCCCGTGGTGTTCTCCTACCCCGGCGTGGTCGCCCCCGCTCACCTCAGGGGTCGCTACATCGGCAGCTTCCAGTTCGTGTACGGCCTGGGCGCGGCGGCCGGCCCGATCGTCGGCGGGTTCCTGTTCCTCCAGCTGGGCCACGCGGTGTGGCCGGTGCTGGGCGCGCTGTCCTTCGTGGCGGCGGCGGTCGGGTTCGTGGCGACGAAGGACACGAAGAAGGAAACCCCGGCGGCGGAACCGGTGGAGGAGCCGGTCACGCAGGGCTGATCCGGGCGCGGGCCGTCACCGCGAGGGTGACGGCCCGACGCCGGTGTGTTGCCGGCCGCCGCCGGGGCGCAGATAGTGATCGTCGTGAGCCTTGCCGATCTGTACCGAGACCTGCACCAGCACCCCGAACTCGGGTTCGCCGAGACCCGGACGGCCGCGATCGCCGCGCGGGAACTGCGTGCCGCCGGGTTCGACACCACCGAGGGGGTCGGCCGAACCGGCGTCGTGGGTGTGCTGCGCAACGGTGACGGACCCGCCGTGATGCTGCGCGCCGACATGGACGCGCTGCCGATGGCCGAGCGCACCGGCCTGCCGTACGCCAGCACGACCGTTGTCGACCGGGACGGGGAAGCCGTGCCGGTCGCGCACGCGTGCGGGCACGACGTGCACGTGACGTGCCTGGTCGGTGCGGTGCGCGAACTGGCGGCCACGCGCGAGGCGTGGCGCGGGACGGTCATCGCCGTGTTCCAGCCCGCCGAGGAGGCCGGCGGCGGCGCGCAGGGAATGGTCGACGACGGGCTGTTCGACCGGTTCGACAAGCCCGACGTGGTGCTGGGCCAGCACGTCGCGCCGATCCCCGCCGGGTTCGTGGGGCTGCGCCCCGGTGCGGCGTTCGCGGCGTCGGACACCTTGCGCGTGACGCTGTACGGCGAGGGCGGCCACGGGGCGCGGCCGGAGGCGTCGGTGGACCCGGTGGTGATGGCGGCGGCGACCGTGCTGCGGTTGCAGACCATCGTGTCGCGGGAGATCGCGGCCGGTGAGACGGCCGTGCTCACGGTCGGCGCGATCCGGGCCGGCACGGTGGCCAACATCATCCCGGACGAGGCCGAGCTGCTGCTCAGCGTCCGCAGCTACAGCCCGGTGGTGCGGGAGCGGGTGTTGACGGCCGTGGAGCGGATCGTGCGGGCCGAGGCGGCGGCGTCAGGCGCGCCCCGTGAGCCGGAGATCGTCGCGGTGTCGCGCTACCCGGCGGTCGTCAACGATCCCGACGCGGTCGAGCGCGTCCGTGCCGGGCTGGCCGGTGTGGTGACCGGTCAGCGCGTGGTCGACCCCGGCCCGGTCACCGGCAGCGAGGACGTGGGCGTGTTCGCCACGGCGGCGGGCGTGCCGCTGGTGTACTGGCTGCTCGGCGGCGCGGACCCGGCGGCGTTCGCCGACGCGACGACCATGGACGAGCTGCGCGCGGTGGTCGGCGGCCTGCCCGCCAACCACTCGCCGCTGTTCGCGCCGGTCATCAGCCCGACCCTGGAGGTCGGCGTGGCGGCGCTGGTCGCCGGGGCCCGCGCCTGGCTCACGTGACACGCGCGCCCCGACCGCTGCTCGGACGACCTCTTCGGGCATCGAGTTGACCTTCACCCTGGGGGAAGCCGCACGGTGGACTCCGCCGGGCCGGCACGGTCCGGCCGAGGAGGGGGTGGGGTAGTGGAGCTGGTCACCATCGGGGAGTTCGCGCGGGCCGCCCGCCTGTCACCGAAGGCGCTCCGGCTCTACGACGAGCTCGGGCTGCTCACACCGGCCCGGGTAGACCCGCTGTCGGGCTACCGGCTGTACTCGCCGGACCAGCTCGACCAGGCCCGCCTGGTGGCGTGGCTGCGCAGGCTCGGCATGCCGCTGGCCCGCATCCGGCACGTCTGCGAGCTCGACCCGCCGGACGCCGCCGCGGAGGTCCGCGCCTACTGGGCGCGGGTCGAAGCGGACACGGCCGCCCGCCGGAACCTGGCCACCTTCCTCGTGGAACAGCTCTCCGGGAAGGACACCACCATGACCGTGGCACTGCGCTACGCGTTGCGCACCGACCGAGGACTCGTCCGCGAGTCGAACCAGGACCGCGGCTACGCCGGCGAACGGCTGCTCGCGGTAGCCGACGGGTTCGGCGCGCGCGGCGCACCGGCCAGCTCGACGGCCATCGAGACCCTCGCCCGGCTGGACACCGCCATCCCGGCGGGCGAACTGCTCAACACCCTGGCGGACGCCGTGCACCGGGCCGGGGCGGCGGTCGGCGACCTGCTGTCGGCCGACCCCGCCCCCGAGTGCAGCGGGACCACGCTGACCGCGCTGGTGCTGTCCGGGTCGCGCCTGGGCCTGGTGCACGTCGGCGACGCGCGGGTGTACCTGCGGCGCGGCGACGAGCTGTTCCGCATCACGCACGACCACACGGTGGTGCAGTCGCTGATCGCCGAGGGCAGGCTCACCGAGGAGGAGGCGGCGAGCCACCCGCAGCGGTCGCTGCTGGTGCGCGCGCTGCACGGCAAGGAGGTCGAGCCGGACCTGTCCCTGCACGACGCCCTGCCGGGCGACCGGTACCTGCTGTGCTCGGACGGCCTGCACACCGTCGTGCCCGAGCCCGACCTGCGGGACGTGCTGTGCACGGTGCCCGACCCGGAGGAGGCGACGCGGCGGCTGGTGGAGCTGGCGAACGAGAACGGCGGTCCGGACAACGTGGTCTGCGTGGTCGCGGACGTCGTGCCCGCGGACGTGGGGCGGGCTGCGGTCGTGCCTGCCGGGTAGGTAGCGCGTCGAAGGCCCGCCGCGTTCGGCGGCGGGCCGGCCCGCTCGGGTGCGCGGCGACCGCTTTCGATGCCCGCCCGCGGATCCGCACCACCGCCGGTCATCCGCGAGTGCGGGTGGACAACACGCCGGCGAACAGCACGAGGCCGAAGGCGAGGGCGGTCACCACCATGAAGGAGACCGTGAGGTTGGTGGCCTGCGCGATCCCGCCGATGAGGGAAGGCGCGACCAGGCCCGAGGTGTAGGTGATCGTGGCGACGCCCGCGATGGCGCGGCTCGCGTTGGCTTCCTGGTGACCGGCGGCGGCGAACGCCAGCGGCACGACGACCGCGATCCCCAGGCCCAGCAACCCGAACCCGCCGATGGCGACCAGCGGGTGCGGTGCGACGACCACGAGCAGGCCGCCGAGGGCGGCGACCAGGCCGCCCGCGCGCACGGTCCGCACCGCGCCGAACCGGTTCACCACGGCGTCGCCCGCGAGCCGGGCCACCACCATGGTCAGGGCGAAACCCGTGGTGGACGCGGCGGCGACGCCGGCCGACGTGTCCAGCACGTCCCGCAGGTACACCGCCGACCAGTCCAGGCTCGCGCCCTCGGCGAACACCGCGCAGAACCCGATGGCGCCGATCAGCAGCGCCGACCGGGGCGGCAGCGCGAACCTCGGCGGCGGCTCCTCGTCCTGTTCGGGACGCAGGTCCGGCACGCTCCGGCACACCACCAGCCCGGCGGCGGTGAGGACGGCCGCGGCGACCGCGTGGTGGAGCCGGGCGCTGACGTCCAGGTGGGCGGCGAGGGTGCCGGCGGCGGAGCCGACCAGCGCGCCGACGCTCCACATGCCGTGCAGCCCGGACATGATCGACCGGCCGAGCCCGCGTTCGACCTCGACGCCGAGCGCGTTCATGGTCACGTCCGACATGCCCGCCGAGGCGCCGAACGCGAACAGGGCCACGCACAGCGCCGGCAGGTTCGGTGCGAGCGAGGGCAGGGTCAGCGCGAGCGTCCACAGGGCGAGCAGCACCCGCAACGCGGTGCGGGTGCCGAGCCGGTGGCCGATCCGCGCGGCGAACGGCATGGCCAGTGCGGAGCCGATCGCCGGGAACGCCAGGGCGAGCCCGAGCTGGCCCGCGCCGATCGAGGTGTGGTCCTGGAGCCACGGCACCCGCGTCGCGAACGACCCCAGCACCGCGCCGTGCACGCCGAAGACGGCGGCCACCGCGAACCGCGCGGTCCGCAGACCGCCGGCGATGGCTGTGTCGCCCACGTTCCCCACCTCTTCCCCTCGTTGTAGGATTCGGAAATTATCAGGAAGGCTTCCTGAATGAAAGAGAGGGCCGGGTCATGCCCGCATCACCGAGCGCCGCCCGGGCGATCAACGACCGGGAGGCCCTGCTCCTGCTGCGCGACGGCCCGCTGACCGCAGGCCAGCTGACCCGGCTGACCGGGCTGTCCCGCCCCACCATCGCCGAACTGGTGAAACGCCTGGGCGACGCCGGCCTGGTCACCGTCGTGGGCGAGGCCGACGTCCGCCGCCGAGGACCCAACGCGCAGCTCTACGGCATCGTCCGGGACCGCGCCCACGTGGCCGCGCTGGACATCCGCACGCACAGCGTCGCGGTCGTCGTGGCCGACCTGCTGGGCACCGTGCTGGCCGAAGCCGCCACCCCGGTCGACCGGGACACTCCGGCGTCCGCCGTCGACCGCACCGTCGACCTCGTCACGGACGCCGCACGCCGGGCGGGAGCCCAGGCCCTGCACTCGGTGGGCATCGGCGTGCCGGGCCTGGTGGACCCGGCCACCGGCGAACTGCGCCGCACACCGGGACTGCCGCAGTGGCACGGCGGCGTCATGTCCGCCCTCCGCGACCTCCCCGGCCGTCTCGTCGTGGAGAACGAGACCAGCGTCGCGGCCCTGGCCGAACACCGCGCGGGCAACGCCGGCGACCGCGACACCTTCGCCCTGCTCTGGCTGGGCCACGGCACCGGCGCGGCCCTCGTCCTCGACGGCACCCTGCACCGGGGCGCGTCCGGGGGCGCCGGCGAACTCGGCTTCCTGCCCGTGCCGGGCGTACCGGGCCCCGTCCCGGGCAACGGCTTCCACACCCTCGCGTCGTCCGCGGCCATCACCGCTCTGGCCGCCGAGCACGGCCTCACCGCCACCGCCGCGCCTCACGAGCCATCGGCCGCCGCCGTCGTCCGCGAGGCCGTTGCCGTCGGTGCGGAACGCTTCCTGGACGCCCTCGCCGATCGGGTCGCCATCGGCGCCGCCTCGATCACCTCGGTGCTCGACCCCGGCTGCGTGGTGCTCGGCGGCGAGATCGGCCGAGCCGGCGGCGACCCGCTGGCCGCCCGGGTCGCCGACCGCCTGGCCGCGTGGTCCCCGATACCCACCACCGTGCGCCCCAGTGCCCTCGGTGGTTCGGCGGTCCTGCGCGGTGCCCTGCTGACGGCGTGCGAGGCGGCCCAGGACGACCTGTTCAGCCACTGCGCGCGCGCCTGATCAGCCGTTCAGGGGTTCGCAGGGCAGTGATCGCCGCAAACGGGGCGTCGGGCGTTGACGGGCACAACCACCGTTGCCGCATATGGTCCGCCCGGTCACCTATACCTGCCGGCACTGCGGGGAAGCCCTCGGGACCAGCTCGCAGGCACCGTCCGTCCGGCTTCTGACCCGAGGGAACACCCGGGGTTCCCGGCGGCGGTCAGCGTCGCGGAGGCGGAAGGCCCGCGCACACTAGCCGCTCATGTGCACAGTCCACTGATCGGAATCTCGTCCACAGTGGACACCGTCGCCATGCCGGCGGACGACCGAGGGCGGCGGAACAGCGCGGAAGCGGAGGGCGGGCGACGGTGTGCGCTCAGCGCACCGTGGTCCGGTCGGCTTCCAGGTCCGCCGGCCGGGTCGTGCTGTCGTCGGCCAGGAAGCCGCCGGACTGGTGGTGCCAGAGGCGGGCGTAGGCGCCTCGGGACCGGAGCAGTTCGTCGTGGGTACCCTGCTCCAGGATCCGGCCTTCGTCCAGCACCACCAGGCGGTCCATGCGGACCACCGTGCTCAGGCGGTGGGCCACCACCAGCGCCGTGCGGTCCTCCATGAGCTGCCAGAGGGCGTCCTGGATGAGGACTTCGTTCTCCGAGTCCAGGGCGCTGGTCGCCTCGTCCAGCAGGAGGATCGGCGCGTCGCGCAGGATGGCCCGAGCGAGGGCCACGCGTTGGCGTTGGCCGCCGGACAGTTTGACGCCTCGTTCGCCCACCAGGGTGTCGAAGCCCTGCGGCAGGGCTTGGGCGAATTCGGTCACGTGGGCGGCTTCGGCGGCGCGGCGGATGTCGGCGTCGGTGGCTCCCGGTCGGGCGAAGGCGATGTTGTCGCGCAGCGAGCGGTGGAACATGGCGGGTTCCTGGGGGACGTAGGCGATCAGGCTGCGCAGGTCCGCCTGGCGCAGGGTGGCGATGTCCTGACCTCCCACCAGGATCCGGCCGCCGTCGACGTCCATCAGGCGCAGCAGCAGTCGGGTCAGCGTGCTCTTCCCGCCGCCGGACCGACCCACCAGGCCGATCTTGCTGCCGCTGGGGATGTTCAGGTCCAGCCCCTCGAACAAGGGGCGCCCCGCGCTGTGCGCGAACGTGACGCGGTCGAAGTGGACGGCGGCGTCCTCGGGCCGCAACGGTTCCGGCGCCGGCGGGTCCACCACGGTCGGTGGGGTGAGCAGGAGTTCGGTGAACTGGGCCGCCTCGGTGAGGGCGCTCTCCATCCGCCGGTAGATCTGGTTGAACTCGAACATGATCCTGGTCGCGCTGGAGAAGTAGGCGAAGGTCACCATGATCGCTTCGACGCCCAGCCCGCCGCCGCCCAGGCCGACCGCGATCAGCAGGCCCAGCGCGTTGGTGAGAACCGACATCGGCGCGACCACGGTGTCGATCCGCAGGTTCCCGTAGTCCCACGACCGCAGCGTCAGCGTCCGCTGTTCGGCGACCCGGACCCGGTGCTCCGCGGCCTCCCGGTCCTCGGCGGCGAACGCCCGGACCGTCTCCATGTTCGTCAGGGTGTCGGCGACGTGCCCGGCCACCCGGGCGATGGCGGCCTCCCGCTGGTCCACCAGCGCCTGGCGACGGCGGATCAGCGGTGCGATGACGAAGCCGGTGAACGCGATGAGGCCGAGCAGCACCACGACCAGCATCGGGTCGTAGCGCCACAGGACCACGCAGGCGAACGCCAGCGGCACGAGGTTCGCGACGATCGAGAACGCCAGTGTGTCGACGAACTCCTCGAACCGCGTCGCGAAGCTGATCACCCGCTTGGTCAGCGAACCCGCGAAGTTGTCGTGGAAGAACGCCGCGTCCTTGCCCAGCAGTTCCCCCATGCCGGCCACGGCCAGCTTCTCGATGCCCCGTCCGTCGGTGCGGTTGAGGCAGTGCACGCCGACCCGCCACAGGACCTCGGCGAGCAGCAGCAGGCCGGCGAAGCCGAGCACGTACGGCAGCACGGTCGCGAGGTCGCTGTCCGCGCCTCCCGCGAGCCGGCCCACCAGGGCGGCGACCACCAGCGGTGCCAGGTACAGCAGGCAGATGTTGCCCAACGCGGGCAGCAGGAGCGCGGGAACGGAGTTGCGGCGCTGCCGGCGCAGCTCGCGACCGTAGTAGCGCAGGGCCAGCACCACCGCCGTCCGGCGGGTGGGCGAATCGGGGTTCGTCGTGCCGGGAGTTCCGGGCACAGCCATCCTCTCCAGGACCATTGCCGGCGCTTACCCGGCCATGCTGCCGCAGGGGGCACGTCCTGGGCGATCGAATAACCACTGCTGTCCACTGTGGACGGAAGTCGGGCGGTGCCCGGCGGTCGCGGCGACGCCCGACTTCCGTCTGCGGGTGCGGTCGGGTGTCGCCTCAGCCGACCGGCCACGCCCGGCTACTCGGCGCGCAGCGCGGTGGCGGTGCGGGTGCCGGCAGCCCAGCCGGCGGGCAGCAGCGCCCCGAGGACCGCGATGGCCACGCCGCCGAGGACCAGCAGCGCCAGTTCCACCGGGCCGTAGACGCCGAACGCCGCGGCGGGCAGGCCGGTGCCCGCGCTCTCGCCCATCGCGGGCAGGACCGCCTGGTGCAGGACCACCCCGGCGGGCACGCCGACCGCGCCGCCGATCAGCCCGGTCACCACCACCGAGGCGACGACCATCGCGATGACCTGCCGCGGCGTCGTGCCCAGCGCCTTGTGGACGCCCAGGTCGCGGACGCGGTCACGGGTGTCCAGCACGACCGCGTTGAACACCCCGAGACCGGCGACGGCGACCAGCATCAGGGTGAGGAACGCGATCAGCGCGCCCATCAGCAGCAGCGTGTCGCCGACGCCGCCGTCCTGGTTGGGGTCGGCGACCACACCGAGTGGCCGCAGCGCGTTGTTCAAGCCCTCCAGGTACGTCGTCACGTCGGTGCCCGGCTCGACCGCGATGTGGTAGCTCGTGGCGGGTGCCTCGGGGAACGTCGCCGCGTCGACCAGGACCCGCATCCCGTCGTTGCGGGTGTCGAACACCTCGCCGACGATCCGCACGGTGACCGCCTGGCCGCGGTCCTCCAGCGTCACGTCGTCCCCGACCCGCGTGCCGGTGGCGTTCAGGAACGGCGACGGCACCACGGCCTCGCCCGGCGTGCGGAACCACGTCCCGGAGATCAGCTGGTAGCGGCTCGAACCCAGGTCGCCGCCGAACCCGAGGACGTCGGCCGAAGCGGTCACCCCGGCGACCGCCACCGGTGTCCGGGCGATGCTGTAGAACGCCTTGGTCCCGGCCTGGGCGTCGATCGCCGCGGTGACCGCGGCCCGGTCCGTGGCGGGCGTCAACTGGGGCCTCGGACCCTCGGGGGACATCGGCGCGTTGCGCAGGCCTCCGCTGAACGAGCCGATGACGACGTCGGAGAGGTCGGTCTGCCGCGCGTCCTGCACCACGGCGAGCGAGGACACCAGGCCGATCGCGAGCGTGACCGCCGTCGTGCCGAACGCCACCGCAACGAGCAGCGCCGCCGCCCGCGCCGGCCGGGCGAACGGACGGGCCAGACCGAGCCCGACCGGCCGGGGCAGCGGAAGCCGTGCGGTCAGCCGGGTCGCCCACCGGCCGCGGCCGGTGGGCGCGGCGCGGCCGACGGCGATCGCGTCGACCGTGCGCAGCCGCCCGGCCCGCGCCGCGCTCGCCCACGCCGTCACCGCCACCACGCCCAGCGCCCCGGCGGCCACCGCCGCGACCACCCGGACCGCCACGCTCAACGTCGCGGTGCCGTACACCTGTTCGGTCTCCGCGAGCATCGGGATGGCGAGCAAGTTGCCCGCGACCACCCCCAGTGCGGTGCCGACGGCCGCCGGGATCAGCGCCTGGGCCACGTAGGCGCGCACCACCTGGGACGGGGTGAAGCCGAGGGCTTTGAGGATGCCGATCCGCCGTGTCCCGGACCCGACCGCACCCGCCACCACGTTGCCGACGACCAGCACCGACATGACCACGCCCAACAGCCCGAACGCCACCAGGAAGGGCACGAACACCGCGGTCTCCCGCACCGCTTCCCGCTTGACCGCCAACCACGACCGGGCGCCGTCCACGCCACCCTCCGGCACGGTGGCCGCCACGGCGGCGCCGGCGGCGTCGACCTGGTCGGCGGTGTCCGCCGAAGCCAGGCGGTACAGCACCTGGTAGCCGGCGGGCGCGGTGATCGTGGCCGGCGACACCCAGCCGTCCGCCGTCCGGCTCACCGACCGCGCCACGCCGACCACGGTCAACGTCGGGCCGCCGGGCAGGTCGGGGAACGCGATCCGACTGCCCATCAGCCGTTCGGGCATCGGGGTGTCGGCGGACAGCACCAGTTCACCGGGGCCCGCCCAACGGCCCTCGGACAGCGTGACCGCGTCGACCGGCCCGCCCGGATCGGCCCGACCGACCAGCGTCATCGGCTTGCGCTGCCCCCTCTGGGCGTGCGGCGTGGCCGACACCGTCGGGAACGGGCCGGACGTGGCGGTGACACCGGGGACGTTCGCCGTGAGCTGCCCGGTGGTCGTCTTGTCGGCGGAGAACCGGACCGTCAGGTGCGAGCCGCGCTGCTCGGCGAACGCCTTGTCGAACGGCGCGTTGGACACGTCCAGCAGCGTCGCGCCGAGCACGGACGCGGTCACCGCCATCAGGGTGGACAGCCCGATCACGACGGCCTGCACCCGGCGTCGCCCGACGCCCGAGCGCACGACCTCGCCCAGCGCGCTCAACGGTTCTCCTCGGTGACGTGCCCGTCGACGATCCGGATAGTGCGGTTCGTGCACGACCGGGCCAGCGCCAGGTCGTGGGTGACGACGACGACGGTCTGGCCGTCGGCGTTCAGCTCGGCGAGCAGCTTGCTGACGTCCTCTCCCGACGTGGTGTCCAGGGCGCCGGTCGGCTCGTCGGCCAGCAGCAGGGCGGGGCGGTTCACCAGCGCCCTGGCGACGGCGACGCGCTGCCGTTCGCCACCGGACAGCCGGCCGGGGTAGGCGTCGGCGTGCCGGGCGACGCCGAGCGACGCCAGCAGCTCCGCCGTCCGCCGCCGCGCCTCGGCGCGCGCCGTGCCGGCCAGCAGCGCGGGCAGCGCCACGTTGTCGGCCACGGTCAGGTCGTCCAGCAGGTTGAAGAACTGGAAGACCATGCCGATCCGGGTCCGCCGGTACTTCGCCGAGGCGGCCTCGCCGAGCCCGTCGACCCGCACCCCGTCCACGGTGACCGTCCCGGCGTCCGGCCGGTCCAGGCCCGCGATCAGGTTGAGCAGCGTGGACTTGCCGCTGCCGGACGGTCCGAGGATCGCCACCGCCTCGCCCGGCCGGACGGTCAGCGACGCCTCGTGCAGTGCCGGCGGTCCGCCGTCGTACCTGCGGCTCACGTCGCGCAGTTCGATCACCGGCGTGGTCATCTGGTGCTCCCTGGAGTCGTCCGGATGGTGCCGGGAGGACGCTAGGAGCGCGGGGGACCGGGTCGCGTCGGTCGGGCGGGCCATTTCCGGTACCGCGTCGGGATGACGGCGGCCGGTGTCATCCCTGCGATGTAGTCGAGCGGTGTAGGTGGATGCGCCCACGGTGCCGATGTCCGGCCTACGGCCCGCCGGTGACAATGAGCCCGTGATGAACGCGCTGGTGGAACGGGTGCGCTCCGGCGTCGCGTGGCTGACCCGCCCGTCCGGCCCACCGCCACCCCGCCCGACCCGGCGCAACCTGGCCTTCGACGTGGTGCTGGCGGTGGTGCTGGGCGTCGTGGCGATCCAGTTCGCGGTCTCCGGCGTGGACGTCCCGGCACCGCGCGCCGGGTTGGTGCCGCTCGTCCCAGGCTTTCCGCGCCTTCCCGACGGCGCGCTCCTGCCCGACAAGGTGCTCCTTCCCGAGGGGAACCCGTCGACCCCCGCGACGACGTTCGGTGCGGTGTTGCTCGCGATCGCGGCCTCCGCGGCGCTGGCGTTCCGCCGCCGGTACCCGCTGGCCGTGCTGTGGGCCATGGTGCCCGCGACCCTGCTGGCACCGCACGACTCGCCCAGGCTGACGTTCTACGCGTGCGTGATCGCCGTCTACAGCGCTGCCGCGTACAGCCCGTACCGACTGCCGACGGCGGTGGGCGTGGTGGCGGCCGTGCTGTCGGTGGGCAGGTTCAGCGACTCGCCGTTGGCCGTCGTCCCGAACGACTACATCCCGCTGATGCTGATGGTCCCGATCGCGGTGGCGGCCAACGGCCTGCGCACGTGGAAGATCCGCACCGACGAGCGCACCGCGCGGGTGTCCGCGCTGGAACGCGAGCAGGCCGAGGCGTTGCGCCGGGCGGTCGAGGACGAGCGGGCGCGGATCGCCCGCGAACTGCACGACGTGATGACGCACAACGTGAGCGTGATGGTGATCCAGGCGGGTGCGGCGCGCAAGGTCATGGCCGCCGATCCCGGCCAGGCGCAGGAGGCGCTGCTCGCGGTGGAGGCGGGCGGCCGGGCGGCGATGTCCGAGCTGCGGCACGTGATGGGCCTGCTGGCGGCGGACGGCGACCACGCCGACCTCACCCCGCAGCCCGGCCTGGGGCAGCTGGAGGGCCTGGTCGCCGGGGTGCGGGACACCGGCGTCCCGGTGGAGCTGTCGGTGCGGGGCACGCCCCGCCCGCTGCCGTCCGGGGTGCAGCTCGCCGCCTACCGGGTGGTGCAGGAGGCGTTGACCAACACCGTGAAGCACGCCGCCGGTGCGACCGCCGAGGTCGTGGTCGAGTACGGTCCCGACAGCCTCCGGGTGGAGGTCGCCGACACCGGGGGCGCGTCGAGCCCGTCCGCCGTCGGCAACGGGCGCGGACTGATCGGCCTGCGTGAACGCCTCGGCGTGTACCGCGGAACTCTGCGCACCGGGCCACGCGCCGCGGGCGGTTACCGTGTCGTCGCAGAAATCCCCTTGGAGGCTTCGTGACCGGCTCGCCGCGCGTGGTGATCGCGGACGACCAACTGCTGGTGCGCACCGGCTTCCGGATGATCCTCACCGCCGACGGCATCGACGTGGTGGCCGAGGCGACCAACGGGGCCGAGGCGGTGGAGGCGGTCCGCCGGACGAAGCCGGACGTGGTGCTGATGGACGTCCGGATGCCGGAGCTGGACGGCCTGGAAGCCACCCGCCGGATCCTGCGCGGCGCGGCCGACGAGCCCCGGGTGGTCATCCTGACCACGTTCGACCTGGACCACTACGTGTACGCGGCGCTGTCGGCGGGCGCCAGCGGCTTCCTGCTCAAGGACGTGACCCCGGAACACCTGGTGGCGTCCATCCGCATGGTCCGCGCCGGGGACGCGCTGCTGGCCCCCGCGATCACCCGCCGGCTGGTCGAGCGCTTCGCCCAGCGCGACATCGCGAGCACGGTGCACCGCGACCTGGCCGCGTTGACGCCGCGCGAGCTGGAAGTGCTGCGGCTGCTCGCCCAGGGCCTGAGCAACGCCGAACTCGCCGCCCGCCTCCACCTGTCCGAGGCGACCGTCAAGACCCACGTCGCCCGCATCCTCGCGAAACTCGACCTGCGGGACCGCGTGCAGGCCGTGATCGCCGCCTACGAGACCGGTCTGGTCACGCCCAGCGGCGACGTCCCGGCGTAGAAGAGGTTTCCGCCCGCCGCTCCGGCATCCGCGAGGTCTACACCGTAGACAAGACGTGTACGGTGTAGACATGACAGGCACCGCGGACCGGATCGCCTCCGTGGCGTTGGCGATCCTGCTGGACGAAGGCGCCGAGGCCGTGACGATGCGCCGGGTGGCGGCCGAGGTGGGCGTCACGCCAATGGCCACCTACCGGCACTACCCCAACCGCGAAGCCCTGCTGCGCGCGGTGGTGGACGGCGCGGTCGCCGAACTGACCGCCGGATGGGGCAAGCGGGGCCATGCCGGCACGTTCGAGCAAAAAATTGACGGATTGGCGGACGACTTCCTGGATTTCGCCCTGGGCAAGCCGAACCTCTACCGGTTCGTCGTCACCGAACGGCGGGACGGGGCGCGCCGGTTCCCGGAAGACTTCCGGGAAGGCGGCTCGCCCACGTTCGGGCCGGTGCTCGACGCCGTCGTGCGGGGCGTCGAGGACGGGGTGTTGAGGCCCGGCGACCCGGTGGAGATCACCCTCGCCATCACCACCCCGGCCATGGGGCTGGTCCAGCTGTACCACGGCGGGCGCATGGAGCTGACCGAGGACGACTTCCGCGCACTGTGCAAGCGGACGATCGGAAGGGTCCTCGATGGACTCAAGTCGTAGTCTCACCCTCGCCGGCGCGACCGCGTGCTCGGCCGTGTTGTTCTTCCTGGGCACGGGTTTCGCTCCCGTCGCCGTGCTGACGTGGGTGGCTCCGCTGCCCGTGCTGCTGTTGGCGCCGAGGGTGTCGGGGCGGGTGGCGGCCGGGGTCGCGTTCGTCGCGTTCGTCCTCGGCACGGCGAACATGTGGGCGTTGCAACTGCGTTCCCACGACACCCCGATGATGCCCGTCGGTCTGCTGATCGACCTCGGGATGTCGGCGACGTTCACGCTCGCCGTCGTCGTGTTCCGTGCGCAACTGGTTCGCGGCCGTGTGCTGTCGGCGGCGCTCGCCGCGTCGGCGTCGTGGACGGCCCTGGTGTACCTCGTGTCGGTCGCCAATCCGATGGGGCTGATGGGCACGTTCGCCAACCACCAGGGCAATGTGCCGTTGGTGCTCCAGACCGCCTCGGTGACCGGTATGTGGGGCATCGAGTTCCTCGTGCTGTTCGTGCCCTCCGCGGTGGCCGCGTCGCTCGCCCCGGAGGTGTCGACCGCCGTCCGGGTGCGGACGGCGGCCGTCGCACTGGTCGTGCTCGGCGTGGCGCTGGGCGGGGGAGCGCTGCGGCTGTCGGACGTCGGGCCGACGCAACGGGTCGCGGCCATCGCGACCAACCAGAAGGTCTGGGCCCCGGACCTCGCCACGCGAGCCGGCCGCGATCTCGTGGACGCCTATGCGGACCGCATCGCGGCACTGCCGGACGGCGTGGAGGTCGTGGTGCTGCCGGAGCAGTCGTTCCGATCCGAGGAAGCGCGCCCGGCCGCGCTCTACGAGCCGATGGGCCAAGTGGCGCAGCGGCACGGGATCGACGTCGTCGTCGGCTACGCGCACTTCGACGGCAACGCCAAGTACAACTACGCCCTCACGTTCCCGGCCGACGGCGGTGACCCGACCGCCTACCTCAAGCACCACGACCGGGTCAGCCCGCCCGGTGACGAACTCGTCTTCACCGGCCTGCGCGGCGGTGTGCAGGTCTGCGCGGACGTCAACCACTCCGCACCGGCCCGGGACTACGCGGCGGCCGGGACCGGCCTCCTGCTCATCCCGGCGTCCGACGAGACGGACAACGGTTGGCAGCACAGCAGGACCGCGTTGTTGCGGGGCGTCGAGCACGGCCAGGCCGTGGTCTGGTCGGCCCGCACCGGAACCGTGATGATCAGCGATGGTCACGGGCGGGTCCTGGCCGACGCGCCGACCGGCGGTCCGGAACCGTTCACGACCGTCACGGCCGACGTGCGCCTCGCCCCCGGTGCGACCGCGTACACCAGGTTCGGCGACTGGTTCGCCTGGCTCTGCCTCTTGGCTTCGGTGGTCGGTGTCGTCACCCTCTACCTGCCGCGGCGGCGCTGACCGGAGCGGACACCGCAACTGGGCCGGATGGCGGTTCCGACAGCACTTCCGATCCCCGTCGGCAATCGGCTGATCGGTTGCACCGACTGTGGAACCACGTGGTCGAGCCCCGTCCGGACCGCACGTCCACCGGCGAGCGCGGGGCGGGGATCGTGCGCCGGAGCAGCGGCGGACCGCACGGAGCCGTGCCCCGGCCGAGGATCCCGGCGTTTTGACCGGCCCTTTGTCGCAAATCGTGAGTGCACTGTGAGGGTGGACCGCTAGGCTCCACAACGGTTCGCGCGAACCCCTTGTAGTCGAGTGAGAACCCGCAGAGGGAGACCCAGGCATGGGAGAGTTCGGCGCGTCCTGGAGACGGTTCGCCGGTGTTGGAGCGGCTGCGGCGGTTGCCGTGGGGCTCAGTGCTGCACCGGCGGCTGCGCAGGGGGGCATTGAGGGCGCGAACAGCGTTGACGCTGTCGCGGGTAGTTACATCGTGGTGTTGAAGGACCGCAACCAGACCACCGCGGTCGCGGACCGGGCCGGTGTGCGGGTGGTCCACCGCTACCAGTCCGTGGTCGACGGGTTCGCCGCGACCATGAACGAGGACCAGGCGAAGCGCCTCGCCGCCGATCCGGCGGTGGCTTCCGTGGTCCAGGACCAGAAGGTCCGCAAGACCGAAGTGCAGCCCAACCCGCCGTCGTGGGGTCTGGACCGGATCGATCAGCGCGACCTGCCGCTGAACGACTCGTACAGCTACCCGAACAAGGGTGCCGGTGTGCACGTCTACGTCATCGACACGGGTATCCGTGCGACGCACGTCGACTTCGGTGGTCGGGCGACGTTCGACCACAACGCCATCGACACCGACAACACCGACTGCAACGGTCACGGCACGCACGTGGCCGGCACGGTCGGCGGCACGACGGTGGGCGTGGCCAAGGACGTCCGGCTGCACGCGGTCAAGGTGCTGGACTGCAACGGCAACGGAACGGTCGCGGGCGCCATCGCCGGCCTCGACTGGGTCGCCGCCAACAAGGTCCAGCCCGCCGTGGCGAACCTGAGCCTCGGCTCGCTGCCGAACGACCTGTTCGACTCGGCCGTGCGGCGCACCATCAGCGCGGGCATCACGGTCGTCGTGGCGGCGGGCAACAGCGCCCGCAGCGCGTGCGAGCAGTCGCCGGCCCGCGTCACCGAGGCGATCACGGTCGGTGCGACGAGGGAGGACGACCGGAGGGCTTCGTTCTCCAACTTCGGCACGTGCACCGACGTGTTCGCGCCGGGTGAGGGGATCTTCTCCGCCTGGCACACGGCCGACGACGAAGGTGCGGTCCTCGACGGCACGTCGATGGCGGCCCCGCACGTCGCGGGTGTGGCCGCGCTCCACCTGACCGCCACCCCGGCCGCCGCGCCGAACGTGGTCCGGGACGCGATCGTCAACGCCGCGACGCGTGACCACGTCACGGATCCGGGTGCGGGTTCGCCGAACCTGCTGCTGCACTCGGCGGTTCCGACCGTGTCGGGGCCGGACCGGCTGGTGCGCGGTGAGCAGTTGACCGCCGGGCAGTCGCGGACGTCGCTGGACGGCCAGTACCGCCTGGTGCTCCAGGTCGACGGCAACCTGGTGCTCTACACGGCGGACCGCCGTGCGCTGTGGCACACCAACACGTGGGGCAGCGACGTGACCCGCGCGGTGCTCCAGCCCGACGGCAACTTCGTGCTCTACTCGGCCGCCGGTGTGGCCCGCTGGCACACCAACACCTGGGGCTCGGCCGCCGACCGCCTGGTGGTGCAGAACGACGACAACGTCGTGCTGTACGGCCCGGCCGGTGAGTTCTACTGGCACCGCAAGCAGTAGCGCGGTAGGCAGCACATCGCGGTAACCGCGCCATCGCGGTAACCGTGCCGGGGTCGCGTGAGCGACCCCGGCACGTCTGCGTCCGCGCTCCCGCCCGGTCAGGCCGGGAAGCCGGACCTGGCGGAGTAGCCGAAGTCGGACAGCAGTGCGTGGCCGTTGACCGGGCGGGAGTGCGGTCCGGCCAGGAAGAGCACCTGGCGGGCCACGTCGTCGGCGGTCTGGACGGGGAAGTCGGCCTGGTCGATCGCCGCGTCGCCGAGGTCGGACCTGGCCATCGGGGTGTCCACGACGGACGGGCAGACGCAGTTGACGCGGACCCGGTTCAGTTCCACCGCGAGGGCCCGGGTGAGGGCGACCACCGCGCCCTTGGACGCGCAGTACGGCGCCATGCCGGGCGTGGCGACGAACGCCGAGTCGCTGGCCAGGAAGACGATCGCGCCCCCGGTGGACAGGTGCGGGTAGGTGTGCTTGGCGAGCAACAGCTGCCCGGTCACGTTGACCGCCAGCACGGCCGCCAGGTCGGCCGCCGACGTGTCGACCAGGGGCGTGCCGACCGGGCCGGAGATGCCCGCGCAGCCGACCACCACGTCGAGACCGCCCAGCCGCTCCACGGCCGTCGTCACGGCCCCGGAGAGGCTCGCTTCGTAAGCGACGTCGGCGTGCACGGTGTCGAGGTCGGAGGGGCCCGAGGCGCGGTCGAGCGCGACGACCTGCGCGCCGGCGGCCCGGAACGCCCGGGCGCAGGCCAGGCCGATACCGGACGCACCTCCGGTGACCAGCACCTTCCGGTCGGTGAACGACGAATCCATGGGGTCCATCGTGGGCGGTCGGCGTTCGTCCGGGGTTGACGGTCGGCGCACCGTCCTTGTCCCGTGCCGCACGGGTGCGGGTCGGGGCGTTCCGCCGCGGCGGCCGGCCGCCGGAGACTGCACCGGTAGGCCTAGAAAGGAACGCCGATGACCGAGACCGCAACGACCCTGTCGGACACCTCGACCTGGCTGCCCCTGGACGGCCTCGCGCCGGGCTTCGACGCGAACAAAGCGCCGACCGTGGGGGATCTGCACGGGCGTGAGGTCGTGCTCGACGGGCCGGACGGGCAACTGCTCCACGCCCGGTTCACCGGGACCAGGATCGAGTGGGAGCACGGCGCGGACGACTGCGAGACGTTCCTCGTGGACGACGACCTGTACTACACGCAGTTCCACCCGCAGGCACGTCCGCGGGAGGCGGTGTCGCTGTTCCTGGACCTGCGCAACGGCCGGGCGCTGCACGTGACCACGACCATCAACGACGACGGCACCCCGCGGGTCACCCAGCGGTTCGTGCCCGCGACCATCCGCGGCACCGACGTGTTCGGCGACGCCCCGGCGCCGACCCGTGCCCTGATCGGCCGCCGCGCGATGTGGGTCTACAGCGAGGAACACGCGTACGAGCACGTCTACCTCAGCCCGCACTGGTACACCTGGCAGTGCCTGTCCGGCCCGGAGAAGGGCCTGGCGGACACCGACGAGAACTCGGTCTACCAGCTGCGCCCCGGCATCTACGTGTTCACGTGGCGGGAGAAGGTCATCCCGTGCGCCTCGGTGACGGTCGCCGACCACCGCGACGTCCACCGCCTGCGCTCCCACGGCGTCCTGTTCGGCCTGGACGAGACCGGCCACAACCCGACGCACTTCACGTTCGGCGCCCACGGCCGCCTGCTCAGCAACACCGTGCACCCCGAGGAGTACGACCCGGCGCTCGACTGAGCCGCTACCGTCAGGGCATGGTCCGCCCCGAACCGACCACTGCCCGGCTGCGGTTGCGCCGCGTGTCGATGGACGACCTGCACGCGTTCGTGGCGCTGGAAACGGCGCTGCGAACGCGTGACGGCCGCGGCGCTCCCGACCCGGCGAAGTCGGCCGACTACCTGGCCGACTTCGTCCGGGTGTGGGAGGACGGCGACCTCGGGTACTGGACGGTGCGCCAAGGGGAACACGTCGTCGGCTTCGGCGGGGTGCGGCCGAAGCCGTGGCAGGACCGCCGGTGCTGGAACCTGTACTACCGCGTCGATCCCGCGCGGTGGGGGCAGGGGATCGCGACCGAGGTGTCACGCGAGGCGGTGGCGGCGGCCGGGACCGTGCGACCCGAGTGGCCGGTCCTGGTGGAGACCCGTCCGTCGAACACCGCCGCGATCCGCGTCGCCGAGCAGGCCGGCCTGCTCCGGCAGGACGACCTGGACGGCTACGCCGTGCTGCTGCTGGAGTTCACGGCGTAGGCAGGACGCCGCGCCGGAACGGCTCCACCCCCACCACGTGTCGGATCCGGGTCGGCTCCACCAGGATCTTCACCCGGCGTTCACCGGGGATCCGCCACTCGAAGCGGTCGGTGCCCACGTACTTCTTCGCCAGCCGGTCGATGTTGTCCTCGGCCTCGTCGCCTTCGACGAACCGGACCACCCGCCCGCGGACCTCCACCCGGTCGTACGGGTTCGCACCGTCCACACAGGACAGCGAGACTCGCGGGTCGCGGCGGAGGTTCTCCTCCTTCACCCGACCGATCGCGGTGTTGAACACGATGTGCCCACCCTCCAGGTCCACCCACATCGGTGTCACCTGGGGCGAGCCGTCCGGGTTCAGGGTGGCCAGGTGCCAGAAGTTCGGCGCCACCAACCTCGCCCGCACCGGTTCACTCAACTCGGCCACAGCACTCCGTCCGCCGGTGTCCGCCAAACCACGATTGTCCCCCGGCCAGTCCCCGCTGTCACCCCGCCGCCGTGAACCGCTCCTCGCGCCGAACCGCTCCCCGCCACGACGGCGGGGAGCGGAACGAGCCTCGGCGCGCGGGTGACCTCACCCGAGGTGGTCGCCGCCTCGGGTGACCGCGGCGAACGCGTCCACGACGCCGTGGCCGTAGAAGCCGTTGAACGACAGGTCGCCCTCGCAGGTCGCGTTGAACTCGGCCGGATGACCCAGGTGCTCGTAGGACACCGTGCGCGGCGTCGGGCACGGCACCTTGTCGGCCGTGCCGAACAGGACCCGCCGCACCTTGTCCGGGGACAGGGCGAGGGTGTCGGGGCGGACCGGGTCCGGCACGCCGTACTCGCTGACCGTCAACGCCGCCACGCCGGACGCGTGCGGCGACGCCATCGAAGTGCCCTCCAGGAAGCGGTAGAAGCCGCACGTGCCGGCCCGGCAGTACTTCTGCACGCCGGCGATCCGGCCCTGCGGCGTGACGTTCCCGGCCGCGTCCACGTCGCCCAGCACCACGGCGACGTTGTGCGGGTAGACGGACAGGATCTTGTTCTCGTTGGTCTCGTACCAGGGCGTGCCGAAGCCGTCCTTGAAGTACCCGCCGGGCGCGGACAGCGCGGTCTGCTCCACGCCGTAGTTCGAGCGGTCCGCCTTGGCCTGGGACGGTCCCAGTGCCACCACGGGCAGCACGTGGTCGCCCTCGGTCGGCAGCTTCAGGCAGGTCGCGTTGTCGATCGGCCTCGGGTGCGCCGCGCCGGGCGGGTGGTTCGGGCTGAGCAGGTCGGTGCGCGGCTTGCCCAGGTCCTCGTGCGTGTTGCCCATCGAGCTGATCAGCGTGACACCCCTGCCGTGCGCGTAGCGCAGTGCCCGCTGCACGGTCTCGATGGTGGTCCGCTGCTCGGCCTGCTGCTCCGGCGTGTCCGCCGGGTTGTCCGGGCAGTTGAACAGCCAGGGGTCGATGAAGAACGACATGTTGATCACGTCGAGCCCGATGTCCGCGCCGTAGGTCAGCGCGTCCACCACCGGCTTGACGAACAGGAACCCGCTGTCCTGGCCGCCCCGGATGTTCACCAGCGTCACGTTCGGCGCGACACCGGAGACGCCGAACCCGTCGGCCGCCGCGGCCAGGGTGCCCGCGACGTGCGAGCCGTGGCCGTCGTCGTCGTGGTCCACCGGGTCGAGGCAGCCGGTGAACTCGCACGGCCCGTCCAGCTCGGGGATGTCCTTCGCGAAGTTGCGGGACAGCCGCCGGTCGAGGTTGGCCCGCAGGTCCGGGTGGCTGCCGTCGATACCGGTGTCCAGCACGCCGACGTGCACCCGCTTGTCGCCGAGCTGGTGGTCGCGGGCCAGGTCGGCGCGCACCATGGACAGTCCCCACAGTTTGCCGTCCAACGGGTCCATGCCCGGTGAGGCCTGCGCCGGCCGTGCCGCGCCGGTGGGGACGTCCCGCGCCGGCACGGTCTTCACCGCGGGCACCCGGCCGATCGGACGGGCGTGCGTCGCCCCGGCCACCGCGTCCGACGCCGTCACGTCGAGCACGAAGCCGGTGGCGGGCCCGGTCACGGAGAGCAGCCCGATCCCGGTGTTCTCGTCGGTCACCACGCCGTCGGCCGCGCGCACGGCCGCCACCGCCGCCTCGCGGCTCGCGCCTTGCTCCACCAGCACGAGGTAGTCCGTCGTCGGTTCGACCGCGACGCCCGACGGCGCCCCTGACACGGTCACCGACGACACCAGCAGCACCACCGCCGCCGGGATGAGCAATCTGTTCGGTCTCATCTGATCTTCTTCCCCCTGTCGTGAACGAGTGCGACCACCCCCCGACTCCTACGCGGGTTCCGTTGATTCCTTTCGGGGCACGGGAGTTGAACAACAAAGTCCCAACAACGACCAGGCACGACGACGAGTCGCCATCGGTGCGGCACCGGGATGCGGGGCTGTCCGGGCACCCGCCGAAGGCGGGGCTCCACCTCCGCCTCCCCGAGGACTCCTGGCGGACCGGCGGCTGCGGCTGCCGGAGTTCCGGTGCTATGGCGATCTGTGATCTCCCCGGCCGCCGGTGCGCGTCCTACGGTCGGGTTGACCGCCGGGCGGGCCGTCGACAGCCCGCCTCGCCACCGCGACCGGAGCCGGTCGCGGTGTCCCCGGCGGTTCCCCTGCACCGCGAGGAGATCCAGCATGTCCAGACTTCGTATGTCGCCGGTCGTCGCCCTGGTGGTGATGACCACCGTCGGGGGCGCCGTTGCCGCTGCGCCGCCCGCGTTCGGCGATCCTCCCGTCGCCGAACTACCCGTGCTGGCCGCCATGCGACGCGATCTCGGCGTCGCCGACCCGGTGGCCCGGTTGGCCGCCGAACGGGAAGCGGCCCGGGCGGACCGGGGGCTCCGGGCGGCCCTCGGCACCCGTCTCGGCGGGAGTTGGTTCGACGCCGAGCGCGGCAAGCTCGTCGTCGCGGTGACCGACTCCCGCGCCGCCGCGGCGGTGCGAGCCGGGGGTGCGGAGCCCAGGCTCGTCGCGCGCGGCGAATCCACCCTGGCCGCGGCCAAGAGCAGGCTCGACGCGGCTTCGCCCTCGGCGCCGGCGTCCGTGCCCGGATGGCAGGTCGATCCGGCCACGAACAGCGTGCTCGTCAAGCACGCGCCGGGAGCAGAGGCCCGAGCGCGCGCCTGGGTGGCCGCGGCCGGGGTGGACGCCGGGACCGTCAGCTACCTCGAAGCGGTCGGGCGCCCGCGCCCGCTGATCGACGTGGTCGGCGGCAACCGGTACTGGACCAGCAAGTACGGCTGCTCGGTCGGGTTCTCGGTGCAGGGCGGGTTCATCAGCGCCGGGCACTGCGGCAAGGTCGGCGAGACCACCACCCAGCCGGGCGGTCGGTTCGAGGGCTCCAGCTTCCCGACCGACGACATGGCGTTCGTGCGCACCAACGCGGGGGAGACCCCGGTCGGCGCGGTCAACGACTACAACGGCGGCCGGGTCGCGGTGAAGGGCTCGCAGGAGGCGCCCGTCGGGTCGTCCATCTGCCGCTCGGGCGGCACCACCGGCTGGCACTGCGGCACCATCCGGTCCCGTGACGCGACCGTCGACTACGGCCCGGAGATCGGCAAGGTCTACCAGGCGATCGAGACCACGGCGTGCGCGGAACCCGGCGACTCGGGCGGTTCGGCCATCTCCGACGGCCAGGCGCAGGGCGTGACCTCGGGCGGGTCGGGCGACTGCAAGGGCGGCGCGGCCACCACGTACTTCCAGCCGGTGCCGGAGATCCTCACCCGGTACGGCGTCACCCTGCTGACCACGGACGGCGGTCCCAACCCGCCCGGCTGCGGCACCTCGGTGACCGGCAACGTCTCGTCCGGCGCCACCGCCGTGGAGCCCAAGGCGGGCTACTTCGACGCGGCGGCGGGCGCGCAGAAGGGATGTCTGAAGGGACCGGCCGGCACGGACTTCGACCTGTACCTGCAGAAGCAGAGCGGGACGACCTGGCGCACGGTCGCCTCCGGGACCGGACCCGACTCGGTGGAACAGGTCACCTACAACGGCACGGCAGGGCGTTACCGGTGGCAGGTCCGCTCGTACAGCGGCTCCGGTCAGTACACCCTGGAGACGGTCAAGCCCTAGCAGGAGGTCGTCCGGGGAAAGGGGTCCGCCGCGTCGCGGACCCCTTTCCCGCGCGCCTCGGGCGGCGGTACGGTCGCGGGACCGAGCGGAGGTCCCGTGGAGCTGGAAGTACGCCACCTGCGCGCGCTGGCCGCGATCGAAGACACCGGCAGCCTCACCCGCGCCGCACGCCTGCTGGGCATGTCCCAGCCCGCGCTGTCCGGTCTGCTCAAGCGGATCGAGCACAGCGTCGGCGGCGCGCTGTTCTTCCGCGCCGAGCACGGCTGCCTGCCGACCCCGCTGGGCACCGAGGTGCTGGGCGAGGCCAGGGTGGTGCTCAGCAGCATGTCCACCATCGCCGAACGGGTCGGCGAGTGGTCCCGGCGCGGCGGGCCGTCCGACCCGCTGCGGGTCGGCGGGTACTGCGGGTTCCTGCACGTCGCGGTGAGCCGGTGGCTGCGCGAACAGCCGTGGTGCGCGGACGTGAACCTCCAGGAGGACCTGGACGAGCGGATCAGCGTCGACAAGGTGGCCATCGGCGAGCTGGACCTCGCGCTGGTCTACCGGCCGCCGCTGCCCGGCATGGCCGTCCCGCCCGGCGTGGCGAGCGTGGTGGTCCACCCGGCCGAGCCGGTGTTCGTCGCGTTGGCGCACGACCACCCGATCGTCCGGCCGGGCCCGGTGCCGCTGGCCGACATCTTCGAGCACTCCTGGGTGGACGAGCCGCCGGGCACGTCCCGCTGGTGGACCTACCTCAACCAGGTCTGCCAGGAGCACGGCCTGGTGCTGCGCCAGCCGCACAGCACCCAGTGCCTGGCGACCCTGCTGGAACTGGTGCTGGCGAAGCTGGCCGTCGGTCCCGCGCTGGCCACCAGCCGCAACCGGCCGGACAGCATCGTGGTGCGGGCCATCGACGGGATGCCGATGTGGCAGGAGCTCCGGCTGTTCTACCGCCCGGACACGGTGGTGGCCGCCCACATCCACGAGATCCACGCCCGGGTCCTGGACAGCTACGCGAACCGTCAGGGGTGCAGCCCCGCCTTCGACGCCTGGTGGCGCGAACGCGGGCGCGAACTCCTGCCCGCCGTCTGACCGGTCGCCGCGACCACGGCCGCGACCGCGCACAGGACCGCCGTCCGGACCAGGGTGGCGTCGGTCGACGTGCGGTCGGCGACGAGCCCGGCGAGCCACGGCCCGGCGGTCTGACCGGCCGCGAACACCGTCGTGAACGCCGCCAGGGTCGCCGTCCGGTCGGCCGGTGCGGTCTCGGACCGGATGTGCGCGGTGACCGCGGCCGGGACGCCCAGGAACGTCGCCCCTAGACGACCGCGGAGCCGAGGACGACCAGCGGTGCGGGTGTGAGCAGCGCCAACGCCGCACCGCCCGCGAGCAGGCCGAGCAGCACGGTTGACGCACGGGTGCCCGGCCAGTTCGTGATGGGGCGGCTCCACCGGGCCGGTGCGACCGTGACGGCCGGGCCCAGCGCCGTCCAGGTGAGCACGACCTGGGTGGTCGGGGCGTGCCGGTCGGCGAGGTAGGCGGACAGGAACGTGATGTAGGTGATGTACCCGGCGGCGAACAGCAGGTAGGTCGACCCGGCCCGCCACAGCGGACGCACCCGCCCGTTCGTCGCGGCCGGCGGCTCGTCGCTGCGCGCTGCGGACCAGCTGAGCAGTGCCGCCAGCCCGGCGGCCACGCCCAGGCCGGTCCACCCGAGCCGCCAGTGCGCGCCCAGCGCGGGGATCGTCGCGGCGCTGACCAGGATGCCCAGGCCGGCGCCCGCGAAGTACACCGTGATCGGCAGGCCCGAGCCGATCCGCGAGGCGATCACCCCGCCGACGACGAACACCACCGCGCCCGTGACGCCCGCAGCGGCGCGGGTCGCCGGCAGCACGACCTCGAACTGCTCACCGACATCGCGACGAGGGCGGGCGCGGCCGATCCCGTCGTGCTGGGACGGCAGCTGCTGATGCTGGTGGGAGGCGCGACCGTGCCGGCCGACCAGCGCGGCCCGGCGCAGGTCGGCGACCACGCCCGCCGAGCGGCGCCGGCCCTGCTGTCCGGCAGCCGCTGACCGCTCGCCCGATGGGATCCGTGCGCCACGGGTCCACTCCGCGTGACGGCGATGACTCGATCAGATGAACCCGCTGGTGAGAGGCAGGTCTCCCGGCCGTCAGAGGCCCGTAAAGATGCCGGTCGTCGGTGTCAAGGGCGCGTCAGGCCCGTGCAGACACCCGCACTTCCCGATGCAGCCTTTCCGGCGTGACGGCCCAACGGGGGCCGGTGTCAGTCGGGAAGGGAGCGCGCACATGGCCGACCTGGCCTACGCGTTGCTGCTGATCGGTGTGTTCGTGCTACTGGCGCTGACGGTGCGCGGTCTGGAGCGGCTGTGAGCGGCACCGGTGTGGTGGCCGACGTCGTCGCAGGCGTGCTCGCCCTGGCGTTGATCGGGTACCTGTTCGTGGCGCTCATCCGCCCGGAGAAGTTCTGATGTCGTCGACTGCGGCCGGCCTGGTCCAGGTCGGCGTCCTCCTCGTCGCGTTGGCCGTGGTGCACCGGCCGTTCGGCGACTACATGGCCCGCGTGTACACCAGCGCCGGGCACTCCCGGGTCGAGCGCGCGGTCTACCGCGTCGCGCGGGTCGACCCCGAGTCCGGGCAGCGGTGGGGCACCTACGCGCGGGGCGTGATCGCGTTCTCGTTCGTGGGTGTGGTGCTCCTCTACGTGCTGCAACGGATCCAGTCCGTGCTGCCGTTCGACTTCGACCGGGGTGCGGTGCCGCCGGGGGTCGCGTTCAACACCGCGATCAGCTTCGTGACGAACACGAACTGGCAGTCCTACGTGCCCGAGTCCGTCATGGGCCACACGGTCCAGATGGTCGGGTTGACCGTGCAGAACTTCGTGTCCGGCGCGGTCGGCATGGCGGTGGCGGTCGCGCTGGTGCGCGGGTTCGTCCGGCACCGGACCGACCGGCTGGGCAACTTCTGGGTGGACCTGGTGCGGGGCACGATCCGCATCCTGCTGCCGGTGGCCTTCCTGTTCGCCGTCGTGCTGGTGGCGACCGGCGTGGTGATGAGCCTGAAGTCCGGTGTCACGGTCGACGGCCGGCAGGTCGCGACGGCCCCGGTGGCCAGCCAGGAGGCGATCAAGGAACTCGGGACGAACGGCGGCGGCGTCCTCAACGCCAACTCCGCCCACCCGTTCGAGAACCCCAACGGCTGGTCGAACCTGATCGAGGTGTTCCTGATCCTGGTCATCCCGGTGTCGCTGACCCGAACGTTCGGCACGCTGGTCGGCGATCGCAGGCAGGGTTACGTGCTGCTCGGCGTCATGGGCACCCTGTGGTCGCTGGTGCTGGCCGTCATCTGGGTCGCCGAGGCCCACGGCCTGCGCCCGTCGGAGGGCAAGGAGACGCGGTTCGGCGTCCCGTCGTCCGCGCTGTTCGCCAACTCCACCACGGGCACGTCGACCGGCGCGGTGAACTCGATGCACGACAGCTACACCGGCCTCGGTGGCGGTGGGGCGATGCTGAACATGCTGTTCGGCGAGATGACGCCGGGCGGCGTGGGCACCGGCCTGTACAGCATCCTGGTGATGGCGGTCATCGCGATGTTCCTGGCCGGGCTCATGGTCGGCCGCACACCGGAGTACCTGGGCAAGAAGCTGGGCCGTCGCGAGGTCACCGCCGCCGCGGTGTCGATCCTGGCCATGCCGACCGTGCTGCTGGTCGGCGCGGGAACCGCCGCGCTGCTGCCGAGCACGAAGGGGGCGTTGAACAACCCGGGTGAGCACGGCCTGTCGGAAATCCTGTACGCGTACGCGTCGGCGTCGAACAACAACGGCAGCGCGTTCGCCGGGATCACCGTGACCAGTGACTGGTTCCAGGCGTCGTTGGGCGTGTGCATGGCGTTGGGGCGGTTCATTCCGATCATCGCGGTGCTGTGCCTGGCCGGTTCCCTCGCGGCGCAGAAGAAGGTGCCGGAGACCGCTGGGACGCTGCCCACCACGGGCCCGCTGTTCGCGACCCTGCTGGGCGGTTCGATCGTGCTGGTCGCCGCGCTCACCTTCGTCCCCGCTCTCGCCCTCGGTCCCATCGCGGAGGCTTTGCTGTGACCACCACGACCGAATGTCCACAGCGGACTCCGGAGGAGATCCGGGACCGGCACGCGCGGAACCCGGGCCACCAGGTCGGCGCCGGTGTGTTCAACCCTCGCCGACTGCTGACCTCGTTGCCGGACGCGCTGCGCAAGTTCCACCCGCGCCACCAGTTGCGCAACCCCGTGATGTTCGTGGTGTGGGTGGGTTCCCTGCTGGTCACCGTGTTCGCGATCGGCGAACCGAGCGTGTTCACCGTCGCGGTGACGCTGTCGCTGTGGTCCACCGTGCTGTTCGCCAACCTGGCCGAGGCGGTCGCCGAGGGCCGGGGCAAGGCGCAGGCGGACTCGTTGCGCAGGACGAAAGAGGACGTGGTTGCCCGGCTCACCGACGGCCGCACGGTTCCCGGCGCCGACCTCCGGGTCGGTGACCTGGTGGTGGTCGGAGCGGGCGAAGTGATCCCCGGCGACGGTGACGTGGTGGAAGGCATCGCCACGGTGGACGAGTCGGCGATCACAGGCGAGTCCGCGCCGGTGATCCGGGAGTCGGGCGGCGACCGGTCGGCGGTGACCGGCGGCACGACCGTGCTGTCCGACCGGGTCGTCGTGAAGATCACCACCGAACCGGGCGAGTCCTTCGTGGACCGGATGATCGCGTTGGTGGAGGGCGCCGAACGGCAGAAGACGCCGAACGAGATCGCGTTGACGATCCTGCTGTCCACGCTGACGGTCGTCTTCGTGCTCGCGGTGGTGGCGTTGCAGCCGTTCGCGATCTTCTCCGGCGGGAAGCAGTCGGTGGTCGTGCTGACCGCGCTGCTGGTGTGCCTGATCCCCACCACCATCGGCGCGCTGCTGTCCGCGATCGGCATCGCCGGCATGGACCGGCTGGTGCAGCGCAACGTCCTCGCCACGTCGGGCAAGGCCGTCGAGGCGGCGGGTGACGTCGACACGCTGCTGCTGGACAAGACCGGCACCATCACCTGGGGCAACCGGCGGGCCACCGAGCTCATCCCGGTGCGCGGCACGCCGGTGGACGCGCTGGTGGACGCCGCGCGGCTGTCCAGCCTGGCGGACGGCACCCCCGAGGGCCGCAGCGTGGTGGAGCTGTGCGCCACGAGGTACGGCCGGGCGACCGAACCCGCGGACAGCGAGAGAGCCGGCGAGTTCGTGCCGTTCACCGCGCAGACCCGGCTGAGCGGCATCGACCTGGGCGACCGGCGCATCCGCAAGGGCGCGGCGAGCGCGTTCACCGTCGACGCCTCCACCCGGAGCGTCGTGGACGAGATCAGCGCGCAGGGCGGAACCCCGCTGGTGGTCGCGGAGAACGACGTGGTGCTCGGGGTGATCCGGCTGTCCGACGTGGTGAAGCCCGGGATGCGGCAGCGGTTCGCCGAGCTGCGCGCCATGGGCATCCGCACGGTCATGGTGACCGGGGACAACCCGTTGACCGCCCGGGCGATCGCGGACGCGGCCGGGGTGGACGACTTCCTGGCCGAGGCCAAGCCAGAGGACAAGATGGCGTTGATCCGGCGCGAGCAGGAGGGCGGCAAGCTGGTCGCGATGACCGGCGACGGCACCAACGACGCGCCCGCCCTGGCCCAGTCGGACGTCGGCGTGGCCATGAACACCGGCACCTCCGCCGCGAAGGAGGCCGGGAACATGGTCGACCTGGACTCCGACCCGACCAAGCTGATCGAGATCGTGGAGATCGGCAAGCAGCTGCTGATCACGCGCGGTGCGCTGACGACCTTCAGCGTCGCCAACGACCTGGCGAAGTACTTCGCGGTCCTGCCCGCCATGTTCGCCGCCATCCACCCGCAGCTGGGCCGGCTCGACATCATGCACCTGGGGTCGCCGCAGTCCGCGATCCTGTCGGCGGTGATCTTCAACGCCCTCGTCATCGTGGTGCTGATCCCGTTGGCGCTGCGGGGTGTCCGGTACAAGCCGTCCAGCGCGTCCGCGCTGCTGCGGCGCAACCTGCTGGTCTACGGCCTCGGTGGCATCGTCACGCCGTTCGTCGGGATCTGGCTGGTCGACCTGCTCGTGCGACTCATTCCCGGGATCGGGTGACACTGTGGACAACTTCGGCAGACAGGCCGTGGCCGGCCTTCGCGTCCTGCTCGCCCTGACGGTGCTCACCGGCATCCTCTACCCGGCGGCGGTGTGGGGCGTGTCCCGGCTGCCCGGCCTCCACGCCAACGCGGAAGCCGTCGACACCACGTCGATCGGAATCGACCGCGAGGGCGACCAGTGGTTCCGCACCCGGCCGTCCGCCGCCACCCTCCCGGCGTCGGGCGGGTCGAACAAGGGGGAGCGGAACGCCGAGTACGACGCCGTGGTGGCCGAACGCCGGACCGCCGTGGCACAACGGGAAGCCGTCGCCGAGGACCGGGTGCCGGAAGACGCGGTCACCGCCTCGGCGTCCGGCCTGGACCCGCACATCAGCACGGCCTACGCCGAACTCCAGGTGCCCCGCGTGGCCAGGGCGCGCGGGCTGGGCGAGGACCGCGTCCGAGCCTTGGTCGCCGGGCACACCGACGGCCGCGCGGCCGGTGTCCTGGGCGAACCCGGCGTCAACGTCACCGCGCTCAACCGCGCCCTGGGGTGAACGACCGGTCGGGGCCGCCACCCGGTGGCCCCGACCGCGCTAACGTCGGAGCATGGCTTTCACGGAGTTGGACTCCTGGTTGAGCGCTCGGTCCGCCTCCGACCAGTTCTCCGGAGTGGTGCTGGTGCGCAGCGGGGACGAAACCCCGTTCGCGGGCGCGTACGGCTGGGCGAGCAGGCGGTGGCCGGTGCCGAACACCCTGGCCACCCGCTTCGACACCGCGTCCATCACCAAGCTGTTCACGGCGGTGGCCGCGCTGCGGCTGGTGGACGAGGGCCGGCTGGACCTCGACGCGCCGATCACCGGACTGGTCGACCTGTCCGGCACGACGATCTCGTCCGAGGTGACCGTCCGGCACCTGCTCACGCACACCTCCGGCATCGGTGACGACGCCGACGAGGAGGCGGGGGAGAGCTACGAGGCGCTGTGGGTCGACAAGCCGGTCTACTCGGTCGTGGAGACCCGTGACCACCTGCCGAACTTCGTGCACAAGCCGCCGAACTTCCCGCCGGGCAAGGGATGCCGGTACTGCAACGTCGGCTACGTGCTGGTGGGCCTGGCGATCGAGGAGATCACCGGCACCGCCTACCGCGACCACGTCCGGGAGACCGTGTTCGCCCGCGCCGGCATGTCCGGTTCGGACTTCCACGACCGCCGCGAGGCCGTGCCGGACGTCGCGGAGGGCTGGGATCCGGTGGAGGACGCCGACGGGCGGATCACCGGGTGGAGGCAGAACATCTTCAGCTACCCGCCGATCGGCTCGCCGGACGGGGGAGCGCACGCGACCGCCGAGGACCTGGTCCGGTTCCTGCGGGCGTTGCGCGGCGGGGAACTGCTGTCGCCGGAACGCACCGGGCTGTTCCTGACCCCGCAGGTGCCGCACCACCGCGACGACGACGGCGACGTCTGGTACGGCTTCGGGCTGGAGTTCACGCTGAACCCGGACGGCTCGGTGCGCAACTACTACAAGGACGGCGGCAACGCGGGCGTCAGCGGCATCGCGCGGTACTACCCGGCGGAGGACCTGGACGTGGTGGTGCTGTCCAACGCCCAGCGCGGCGGCCTGGCGGTGATCCGCGAAGTGGACCGCAGGATCAGGATTTCGTAACCTGGCGCGCGCGATCGGCCGCGGCCGATCGTGTGAACCGGGGTGCGCCGGCCCGGCCGCTGACGGTATCCAAGCGGACGCAGGCGGCAGCCGGGAGTTGTGATGGAGGTTCGGATCGCCCTGTTGGGCGAGGTCACGGCGCACGTGCGCGGGCAGCGCGTGGAGCTGGGACCGGCGAAGCAGCGCTGCGTGCTGGCCGCCCTGGCGGTCGACCTCGGCCGGCCGGTGTCGGTGGAGCGGCTGGCCGAGCGGGTGTGGGGCGAGGACCAGCCCCGGCGGGCCCGCGCCACGCTGTCCAGCTACGTGTCGCGGTTGCGGCAGATCAGCGCGGACGTGCGCCTGGAACGGCGTTCCGGGGGGTACCTGCTGGTCGCCGACGAGGACGTGGTCGACCTCCACCGGTTCCGCCGGCTGTGCGCGCGGGCGGACCGGGCCGAGGGCGACGAGCGGGCCGCGGCGCTGCTCACCGAGGCACTCGGGCTGTGGCACGGCGATCCGCTGGACGGGCTGGACGGCGAGTGGGCCGCCGCCGAACGCGACCGGCTGGAGCAGGAGCGGCTGGGCGTCGAGTGCGACCTGACCGACCTGCTGCTGCGGCTGGGCCGGGGCGAGGGGTTGGTCGCCGAGCTGTCGGCACGGGCCGCCGAACACCCGCTGGACGAACGGGTGGCCGCGCAGCACATGCTCGTGCTCTACCGCGCCGGGCGGGCCGCCGACGCGCTGGAGCACTACCGGCGGCTGCATGCCAGGCTGGTCGCGGAACTCGGCGTCGACCCCGGCGCGGCGCTGCGGGAGCTGCACGGGCGGATCCTCAACGGCGACCCGGCGCTGACCGCCGGCGCCGCGGCGAAGCCCGCCGTCGTGCCGCGGCAACTGCCCGCCGCACCCGAGCCGTTCGTCGGCCGGGACGACGAACTCGACCGGCTGGACGCCGTGCTGGACCGCTCCGGCGGCACGGTGGTCATCTCCGCCATCGCGGGCGCGGGCGGCATCGGCAAGACCTGGCTGGCGCTGCACTGGGCGCACCGCCACCTCCACCGGTTCCCGGACGGTCAGCTGTTCGTGGACCTGCGCGGGTTCAGCCCGGACGGCGCGCCCCTCGCGACGCACTCGGCGGTGCGCGGGTTCCTCGACGCCCTCGGCACCGACCGGGCCAAGGTGCCCGTGGAACCGCACGCGCAGGCCGCGCTGTTCCGCAGCCTGGTGGCGGACAAGCGGATGCTGATCGTGCTGGACAACGCCGCCGACACCGCGCAGGTCGCCGACCTGCTGCCCGGCACGCCCGCCTGCACCGTGCTGGTGACCAGCCGCAACCGGCTGACCGGCCTGATCACCGGGCACTCGGCGCACCACGTGCCGCTGGACATGCTCGCCGACGACGAGGCCCGCGCCCTGCTGGCCGACCGCCTCGGTGCCGCGCGGGTGGCCGCCGAACCCGCCGCCGTGGCGGAGCTGGTCGGGCTCTGCGGCGGCTTCCCGCTGGCGCTGAGCATCGTCTCCGGTCACGCGGCCGGCGGGCTGCCGCTGTCGGCACTGGTGGCCGACCTGCGCGAGTTCGGCCTGGGCGCGCTGGACGACGGCGACCCGGAAGCGAGCCTGCCCGCGGTGTTCTCCTGGTCGCACCGCGCGCTCACCGAGGAGCAGGCGGAGCTGTTCGGCCTGCTCGGGTGCGCGCCCGGTCCGGACATCGGCCTGCCCGCCGCCGCGAGCCTGGCCGGCCTGCCGCCGGCCCGCACCCGGACGCTGCTGCGCGAGCTGGAGCAGGCGTCCCTGGTGACGCGGGACGCGTCCGGCCGCTACCGGATGCACGACCTGATCCGCCAGTTCGCGGCGGAACGCGCCGCCTCGCTCGACAGCGGGCCCGCCCTGCGCCGGCTGGTCGACTTCTACCTGCGCACCGCCCACGCCGGCAACCGGCTGCTGCACCCGTACGTGACCCCGATCGAGCTGGACCCGCCGGAGCCCGGCAGCCGGCCGCACCCGTTGGCCGACGACGCGACCGCCCTGACGTGGTTCGACGCCGAGCACGCCTGCCTGCTCGCGACCGTGGACGCCGCCATCGCCCACGGCCTGCACCGGGCGGTCTGGCAGCTGGCGTGGGCGTCGAGCACCTACCACTTCCGTCGCGGGAACCGGCACGAACAGCTGATGCTCTGGCGACACGCCCTGGCGGCGGCCGAACACCTGGCCGACCCCGACGTCCGGATCCTGGCGCACCGCCTGCTCGGCCGGGCGTGCGCCGACGTGGACCAGCCGGACGAGGCGATGCGCCACCTCTACCGGGCACTGGCCCTGGCGGAGGACACCGGCGCCCGTGCCGACCAGGCCCACACGCACCACGCGCTCACGTGGTCGTGGATCCAGCTCGGTGACGACGGGAAGGCCATGGAGCACGCGACCCGCGCCCTGGAGATCCACCGCACCCTGGGCAACCCGGCGTGGGAGGCGGACGCGCTCAACGCCGTGGGCTGGTGCGCCGCGCGACTGGGCCGCCACGACTTCGCCCGCGAACACTGCCGGGCGGCGCTGGCCCTGCAACGCAACCACCAGGACCGCGACGGCGAGGCGGACACCCTGGACAGCCTCGGCTACATCGACCACCAGACCGGCGGCTACCAGGACGCCGTCGACCACTTCACCGCCGCCGTGGCGCTCTACCGGGCCCTGGACAACACCTACCAGGCCGTCAACACCCTGGACCGCCTCGCCGAGTCGCTGCGCGCCCTCGGCCGTCCCGACGAGGCCCGGAAGACCTGGCAGGAAGCCGAAAGCCTCTACCGCGCCCAACAACGCGCCGAAGAAGCCGACCAGGTGCGGCAGCGGCTGGCGGAGCTGGACGCCGCGGCTGAACGGGTTTGAGACTCTCGTGAGACTCCGGCGGACGGCCGTCGGCATAACGTCCCCGCTGTCGGACGTCAACAGGCGTGATGACCGCAGGGAAGAGGGTTCGAATGTTCCGTACTGTTCGCAACGCAGTGATCGCGGGCGCGGTGGCCATGGGCGCACTGCTGTTCGCGGGGGCGCCCGCTTCGGCCGCCCCGGTGGCCGAGTCGGGCGGCAAGGTCGTCGTCGTGCCGGCCACCGAGGACGGCCGGGTGAGCGCCCTGGCGGCCGGGTGCCGGTACGCCGGGTGGTTCCAGTTCTCCGACGGGCGCGTGGTGCACATCTACGTCTGCGAGTAGGCAGAGGTGGTCACTCGGGCAGCCCCTCGCCTGCCCGAGTGACCGACGCTTGCCCCATTAGTGTGACTCTGGCGTAAACCGTTCACCCGTTCGGCTTTCACCGACTACAAGTCGGCACGGGATCCGCAACCAGGGTGGGGGTCACGCCATGGCTTCGTCGAGGACGGCGTCCGCCGCCGTGCTGCCCAACGCCGGGCAGGCGGCCGTGCGGGACCGGGTGGCGGCACTGCTCGCCGAGGCGGAGCAGCCGACCGTGATCGGCCTCGTCGGTCCGCTCGGGGCCGGCAAGACCACCGTCCTCACCGCACTCGCCGGAGGGGAACCGGTCGTCGAGCCGGGGCGGGGTGACCTCCCGGCCACCATCCGCCGCCTGCTCGACACCGCGCGACCGGTCCTCTTCGTCGACGGCGTCGACCTGCCCGGTTGTCGGGAGGTCCTCCGGGACGAACTCGACCGGGCGGGATCGACGGCGCACGTCGTCATGGCCGGCCGTCGACCGGTGAGCGGTGCCGTGTCCGTCGTGGACATCCCACCGTGGACGGACGCGGAGATCCGCGAACTGGCCGTGTCGCTCGGCGTCACCGCCGGACTCGACCTGGTGGAACGCCTGTCGGGCGGCCTGCCGCTGGTGGCGCGGTGCCTGAGCCTGGCCCTGCTCGCGCCCACCCCGCCGGACGTGCCGGGCGCGGTCGCGGACCGTGCGCTGCGCGGGATCCTCGCCCGACTCGACCCTGAGCGACCCGACCGGGACCTGGTGGAGGCGCTGGCCGTGGTGGGCCGGGGGGACGAGGAACTGCTGGCCGAACTGGTGGAGACGCCGCACGGACCGGACTGGTTCGCCGCCCTCACCGATTTGAGCCTGGTCACGACGACCGAGTGCGGACCGACCGTGGTCGAACCGTTCCGCACCCTGCTCGACCTCAAGCACCGCTGGCGCAGGCCCGTCGCGCACCGCACGGCCGTCACCAAGGCGGCGGCCCGCAACCGGCGGTTGCTCACCGCCACCACCGACGAACGCCGCCGCCGTGCGCTCACCGAGCACTCGCTCTACCTCACCGACGACCCGGTGATCCAGCGGATGCTGTTCCCTCCCGTGCCGCCGGCACCCGCCGTGCGGCGGGCGAGGCCGTCCGACCACGACGACATCGGCGCGCTGGTCCACCACTGGGCCCGGAGCGGCGGCCACGACCCCGCCAAGTGCGACCGGCTGCTCGAAGGCTGGCTCAGGCACACCGCCGACGGCTTCCGGGTGGTGTGCGGCCCCGACGACCGGCCGCTCGGGATGACCTACACCCCGGTGATCACCGACCGCGCGGTCGGCGTGATCGAGCCCGTCACCCAGCAGCACACCCGTTCCCTGGTCGACGGGCGGACCGGCGGGACGTTCATCGGCATGGCGGTCTGCGACGACCCCGGCGCGCACGCGGCGCTGCTCCGGCACATCCTGGCCGACGGCATCGGCCAGGGGCGGATGGTGGTCGCGACGCCGTCACCGGAGTACCAGCAGCTGGTGCGCAGGCTCGGGTTCGGCTACCTGGGCGACGCGCGGCACGACCCGTACGACTGCGGGCGGCAGTCCGAGATCCACCACCTGGGGTTCCCGACGCCGGACAGCGTGGCGTCGTGGCTGGACCGGATCGCCGCGACCGGGCTGACCGGGTCGGCACAGCCCGACCTGCGGTGGTGCGTGGCGGAGGTGCGGCGGGCGCTGGAACACCTCCACGACAGCGGCCGGCTGGCGCGCAGCCCGTTGTTGACGTCGGCGGCCACCCCCACGGCCGAGGAACTGCACGCGGTGTTGACGGCCGCCATCACGGAACTCGCCGCCGCGCAGGACACGCCTACCGCACAGGCCGGGCAGATCATGCACGCGTACTACGTGCGGCGGCGGTCCGACCACCTCGGCGTGGCGAACCGACTGCACCTGAGCCGGGCGACCTACTTCCGGCGGCTCGACCACGGCCTGAACCTGCTCGCACAACGGCTGCTGGCGTTGTTCCGGGAGTCGTGAGCCGCGTCGGCCGGCGCCCTGCCGCGCCTGCGCGGTCGCCGGCAGGCGCAGCCACGGACGCCGGCCGGCACATGCCCGTGGCCGGGTCGGCGCGGACCCGGCGGCAGGGGTACGACGATTCCCGGTCGGAGGGGCGGGAGAATCACCTCTGTGGAGTTCAGCGTGCTCGGCCCGGTGGAGGTGCGGTCGGCGGACGGGGCGGTCGTCCACGTCGGCGGGCCGAGGCCGCGTGCGGTGCTGGTGATGCTGCTGCTGGACCCCGGCCGCCCGGTCGGTCTGGCGCGGTTGGTCGCGGGCCAGTACGGGGACGACCCGCCGGCCGAGGCGGCGAACGCCGTGCAGGCGCAGGTGTCGCGGCTGCGGCGGGCGCTCGGCGGGCTGGTCGAGTTCTCCGGCGGCGGCTACCGGATCGCCGTGCGGCCGGACGACGTGGACGTCCACGTGTTCGAGCGCCTCGCGCGCGACGGACGGCGGTCGCTGGCGGCCGGTCGCGCCCCCGAGGCGGTGGCCGTCCTCCGGGAAGCGCTGGGGCTGTGGCGTGGGCCGGCGCTGGCCGACCTGCCGCACGGCGACGCCTCGGCGGCACGGCTGGAGGAGCTGAAGCTGGCGGTGACCGAGGACCTGGTCGACGCCGAGCTGGCCGCGGGCGACGGCAGTCCGGTGGCCCGGCTGCGGTCGCTGGTGGAGCAGCACCCGCTGCGCGAGCGGTTCCGCGAGCAGTTGGTCCGGGCGCTGCACGCCGAGGGGCGCACGGCGGAGGCGCTGGCCGAGTTCGAGCGCGCGCGCCGGCTGCTGGCGGACGAGCTGGGGGCGGACCCGACGCCCGGCCTGGCCGCCGCCCACCTCGCGGTGCTGCGGGCCGAGCAGCCGGTCCCGGTCGTGCGGCGGGTGCCGCCGGCCCAGCTCACCAGTTTCGTCGGACGGGAGGCGGAGCTGGCGAGGCTGGCGGCCGAGCGAGCCCGCCTGGTCACGGTGTTCGGGCCGGGTGGCACGGGCAAGACCCGGTTGGCGGTCGAGTCCGCCGGTCCGGACGCCTGCTTCGTCGACCTGTCCGCGCTGGACGCCGCCGCCGACGCCGCCGACGCGGGCGACGCCGTGCCGCTGGCCGTGCTGGCCGCGTCGGGGCTGCGCGAGTCGGGGTTCCGGCCCGGCCCCGCCGATCCGGTGGAACGGCTGGTCGCCGCGCTCGACCAGGACCTGCTGCTGGTGCTGGACAACTGCGAGCACGTGGTCGGTGCTGTCGCCGCGTTGGTCCGCGCGCTGCTCACCCGGTGCCCCCGCCTCCGGGTCCTCGCCACGAGCCGTGAGCCGCTGGGCCTGACCGGCGAGACGCTGCTGCCGCTGGAACCCCTGGCCACCGCCGCGCCGGACGTGTCGCAGGCCCCGGCGGTCCGGCTGTTCGCGGACCGTGCGGCGGCGGTGCGGCCCGGGTTCGCGGTCGACGGGTCCACGGTGGACGCGGTGGCGGCGATCTGCGCTGCCCTGGACGGCCTGCCGCTGGCCATCGAGCTGGCCGCCGCCCGGCTGCGTCAGTTCACGGTCGCCGAGATCGCCGAACGGCTGGCCGGCCACGGCCGGTTCCGGCTGCTGTCGCGAGGGGATCGCACGGCGGCCGAGCGGCACCGCACGCTGCACGCGGTCGTCGCCTGGAGCTGGGATCTGCTGGGCGGACGGGAGCGCCGGTTGGCGCGCCGGTTCTCGGTGTTCGCCGGTGCCGCGTCCCTCGCCGCCGTGGAGGAGGTCTGCGGGGACGAGGACGACGTGCTCGCCGATCTCGTGGACCGCTCGCTGGTGACCGTGGTCGACGGGCGCTACCGGATGTCCCACACGATCCGGCTGTTCTGCGCGCAACGCCTGGAGGAGGCCGGCGAACAGGACGAGCTGCGCCGCAGGCACGCGGCCTACTACCTGGCACTGGCCCGCCGCGCCGACCCGCACCTGCGCGGCGCCGAGCAGTTGACGTGGCTGGCGCGCCTGTCCGCCGAGCACGACGACCTGATGGCGGCGCTGCGGTGGGCGGACCGCGAGACCGGTATGCGGCTGGTGGCGGCGCTCGCCGCGTACTGGTGGCTGAGCGGACGGCGGGGACAGGTGGGGGAGGCCGCTGCCGCCCTGCTCGACGGCGACGTGCCCGAGGGGCTGGAGGAGGAGTACGTCAGCTGCGTCGTGCACGCCCGGCCGCGGCCCGCCGCCGGGCACTGGAGCCGGGCGCGGCGGCTCGTGGCGACGCGGGAGATGCGGTACCCGTTCGGGCTGGCGTTGTGGGGCATGGTCGCCGGACCGCCCGACGACCTCGCGGCCGACGCCGGCCGACTGCTGGGCGACGACCCGTGGAACGCCGCGCTCGGCCGGTTCAGCAGCGCGTTGCTCGCGGTGATGCGCGGGGCGCCGGCCGAGGGCGAGCGGGGGATGCGGGAGGCGTTGGACGCGTTCCGGGTGCTCGGCGAGCGGTGGGGCACCGCCCAGTCGTCGGACTGGCTGGCGCAGCTCGCGGGGTGGCGGGGCGAGTGGGCCTCGGCGCACGAACGGTGGGACGAGGCGCTCGGCCTGTTCGAGGTGCTCGGCGCCACCGAGGAGTGCGCTGAACTGCACTGCCACCGGGGGCGGTGCCTGATCCGGCAGGGCGACCTGGCGGCGGCGCACGCCCAGTTCACGCGTGCCGCCGCGCTGTTCGCCCGGCCCGCGGCGGAAGCCGTGCTCGGGCTCGGCGAGGTCGCGCGGCTGCGCGGCGACCTGCGGCTCGCCGCCGACCTGATCGGCCGGGCGCGGGCGGAGGAGGGCGGCGCGCCGTGGATGACGGCTCGGGCGCTCACCGCGTCGGCCCGGCTGGCGGAGCTGTCCGGGGACCGCGACGAGGCGGCGCGGTGGCACGACGAGGCGTTGGCCGTGGTGCGCAGTCCGGCGCTGGCGACCGAGCTGGCCGCGGTCGTGGAGGGCCGGGCCGGGCTGGCGCTGCTGGACGGTGCGGCCGACCGGGCGGCGTTGCTGCTGGGCACGGCGGTGGCGTTGCGCGGCACGGCCGAGGTGGGCGATCCGGACGCGGCACGGGTGGCCGACGGGGCACGGGCGCTGGTCGGGGCGGAGGTGTTCGCCGAGGCGTACGCGCGGGGTGCGGCGATGAGCCGGGACGAGGCGCTGACAGCCCTCGGGGTGTGACCGACAGCCGCTGTCAGCGGACTGTCGACGGAGTGTCGACGCGCCCCCCGATGCTCTCGGCCATGAAGAACACCACGGTCCTCATCTCCGGCGCGGGCATCGCCGGCCCCGCCCTCGCCCACTGGCTGCACCTGCTCGGCTGCGCGGTCACCGTCGTGGAGAAGGCGTCCGAGCCCCGCCCCGGCGGGCAGGCCGTCGACTTCAAGGGCCCGACCCACCGCCGGGTGCTCGAACGCATGGGACTGCTGGACGACGTGCGCGCCCGCCAGACCGGCGGCGTCGACCAGACGATCGTCGACGAGCACGGCCGGGAACTGGCCGTCATCCCCGGCGCGTTCACCGGCGGCGACGTCGAGATCCGGCGGGGCGACCTCGCGGCCCTGCTGCACGAGAAGACCGCGCACGCCTGCGAGTACGTGTTCGGCGACTCCGCGACCTCCCTGACCGAGACCGCCGACGGCGTGCACGTCACCTTCGAACGCGCCGCGCCACGCACGTTCGACCTCGTGGTGGGCGCGGACGGGATCCACTCCGCGGTGCGGCGGCTGGCGTTCGGTCCGGAGGAGGACCACGTGCGGTTCCTGGGTCACTACTACGCGCTGGCCGACCTGGGGGACCTGGGCGGCGAGCCGGTGATGTACAACGAGCCCGGCCGGCTGGCGGCGGTCGGCGGTCCGAAAGCGCCGGCGTTCTTCGTGTTCGCGTCCGACGAGCTGACCTACGACCGGTACGACACGGCGGCGCAGCGGGAGATCCTGCGCTCGGCGTTCCGGGGCGGCGGGTGGCGGTTGCCGGAACTGGTGGACGCGATGTCCGGTGCGACGTCGATCCACCTGGACTCGATCAGCCGCGTCGAGGTGGACCACTGCGCCAGGGGACGGGTGGTGCTGCTCGGCGACGCCGGCTACGGCAACACGCTGGGCGGTTTCGGCACGGGGCTGGCGGTGGTCGGCGCCTACGTGCTGGCCGGCGAGTTGCAGGCGGCCGACGGCGACCACCGGGTGGCGTTCCGCCGGTACGGAGAACGGCTGCGCGGCCTCGCGAAGGTCGCCCGCAAGGCCAACGCCGGGCCGTTCCTCGCACCGCGCAGCCGGGCCCGGATCCGGTTGCGGAACCGGGTGTTCAACTCGCGGCTGGTGCTCTCGCTGCTGCTCAAGTCGACCGACTGGTTCGCCACCGACCCCGACCTGCCCGACTACCCGCTGCCCGGCCCCGACCGGAGCCGGTCGGGCATCCGGACCACCGGGAGTCCGGCCGACTCCGAGCTGTAGTCAGGTGGAGACCGGTCACCGAGCCGGCACTCGGCGGTCCGGCTCGACGGGCGACCTCACGGGTCTAGGCTGGTTCGGTCGATCGTCCGTCTCGAACCGGAGGCCGTGGTGGGGCTCGTCGTCGTGGATCTGCCGGAGCCCGCGTGGATGCGCGGGAGGTGGGCGGCGTTCGCGGCGGTCTGCGCGGCACGGGGATGGGCCGACAGCTGTCACGCCGACGGAACGGTCTGGCACTACGACGACGGCGGCGGCAACTGGGCCGACCTGCACCACGTCGGCGGTGGGCGCGCGGTGTTGATCGGCCACGACCACGAGTACTCCGAGACGTACTACTCGACCGCTGCGGAGTACTTCGAGGAGCCGGAGACGGACCTGTTGGCCGGTGCGCCCGAGTGGTGGGCTCCACCGGTCCGCACGGCGTTGGAACAGGGCTCGTGGGTCGGCTTCGTGTACGGGTTCGAGGACGGCGTGTGGCGTCGCGCCCCGTACGACCTGGACGACGGGTTCGACTCGGTGAACCTGCCGGCCGCCGACGACCGGCGGTGCCGGGAGCTCATCACGGAGTTCGCGCAGGACGCGCCCGGCCTCGCCGGCGCCGCGCCCGACCCGGACGCGGTCGGTGCGCTGATCGCGGCGGACGGTGACGTCACCGAGGAGCACGTGGCGGCGGTCGTCGGTGCCACCGGGTGGGACGCGGCGGCCGGCGCGACCGCCGCACGCGGGTTCCGCGCATCCACTGTGGACTGAGCCGCACGCCGGGTTCGCGCACGTCGCGAGCCTGGCAGGGAGAGTCAAGAATCCGTCCCCCTCCCGACCTACCGTCCTTCCTACCCGGTGCAGGGGGAGGAGGACGATGCTCGACACACTCCACACGCTCGAAGTGGTGCGCCGCCGAGGGATCGTGTCCCGGTGGGGCGTCGGCGCCGTGCTGGTGGCGGTCGTGGGCTGGCTCGGCTGCACGGTGGCGGTCAGCCCCAATCTCGAGTGGACGGTGGTCGGCAGGTACTTCCTCGCCACACCGGTCATCGAGGGCGTCGGCGTCACCCTGGTGCTCACCTTCGCCACCCTCGGCATCGGCCTGGTGCTCGGCGCGGCGCTGGCGATGATGATGCAGTCGCGCAACCCGGTGCTGTCGGCCGCCGCGTCGGGCTACGTCTGGTTCTTCCGCGGTGTGCCGCTGGTCGTGCAGATCGTGTTCTGGTTCAACCTGTCGCTGCTGTTCCCCACGCTGGGGTTCGCGCCGACCAACCAGGTCGTCACGCCGTTCCTGGCCGCGTTGCTCGGGCTGGGGCTGCACGAGGCGGCCTACCTGGCGGAGATCATCCGGGGCGGGTTCCTCGCCGTGCCGCGCGGCCAGGTGGACGCCGCGCTGACCATCGGCATGACGCGGGCGACCGCGACGCGGACGATCGTGCTGCCGCAGTCGATCCGGGTCATCCTGCCCGCGCTGGGCAACCAGTTCATCCTGATCCTGAAGGGCACCTCGCTGGTCTCGGTGATCGGCGGCGGCGACCTGATGACCCGCGCGCAGCAGATCTACGGGCAGAACTACCAGGTGATCGCGCTGCTGCTGGTGGCGACCGGCTGGTACCTCGTCCTGGTCACGGTGGCGAGCATCGGGCAGCGGTTCCTCGAGCGTTGGGCGGTGGCGTGATGGTCGGCGGGCTCCGCCTGCGTGGCATCCGGAAGTCCTTCGGGGCGCAGGAGGTCCTGCGCGGCGTGGACCTCGACGTCGCGCCGGGCGAGGTGGTCTGCGTGATCGGGCCGTCGGGCAGCGGCAAGAGCACGTTGCTGCGGTGCGTGAACCACCTGGAACCGGTCGACGCCGGGTTCGTCCTGGTCGACGACAGCCTGGTCGGCTACGAGCACCGGGACGGTCGGCTGTTCGAGAGCAGCGAGCGGGACGTCGCCCGCACCCGGCGGCGGATGGGCATGGTGTTCCAGCAGTTCAACCTGTTCAGCCACCTCACGGCGGTGCGCAACGTGACGCTCGGCCCCGTCCGGGTGCTGGGCCGCGATCCGCGCGAGGCCGAGCAGGAGGCCCGTGGGCTGCTGGCCAGGGTCGGCCTCGCCGCGCACGCCGACAAGCTGCCCGCGCAGTTGTCCGGCGGTCAGCAGCAACGGGTGGCGATCGCGCGGGCCATGGCGATGAAGCCGGCCGTGATGCTGTTCGACGAACCGACCAGCGCCCTGGACCCGGAGCTGGTGGGCGAGGTGCTCACCGTGATGCACGACCTGGCCGCGCAGGGCATGACGATGATCGTCGTCACGCACGAGATCGGGTTCGCGCACGACGTCGCCGACACGGTGGTGTTCATGGACGAAGGCGTGATCGTCGAGTCGGGGCCCGCCGAGCAGGTGCTGCTGTCGCCGAAATCCGAACGGACCGCGGCGTTCCTCGCCCACGTCCGCCGTCACCCCCGGAAGGAACACGATCATGCGTAGACAGCTGGTCGCCGCCGTCGCCGCGCTGGGTCTGCTGGCCGCCTGCGGCGATCCCGGGGCGACCCCGGCGCCGCCGGACGCCTCGCTGCCCGCGAAGGACCAGGCGCTGCACGACCTGCTGCCGCAGCGGCTCAAGGACGCGGGCGTGCTCAAGGTGGGCACGACGCTGCCCAACCTGCCGTACCTGCTCACCGACGGGAGCAACAACATCACCGGCGGCATCACCCCGGAGGTGGGGCGGGCGGTCGCGGCCAAGCTGGGCCTGCGCTACGAGATCGAGAACATCGCCTGGGAGGCGCTGCTGCCCGGTGTGACCGCGGGTCGGTTCGACATGGCCGACGACGGCCTGTCCGACACCGAGGAGCGCCAGCGCGTCGGCCTGTTCGTGGACTACATGCAGTCCGCCAGCGTCCTGGTGACCGCGAAGTCCAACGAGGGCAGGTACAGGTCGGTCGAGGACGCCTGCGGCAGGCGGATCGCCGCCATCCGGGGCACCACCGACGTCCAGCACGCGGACGAGATATCGCAGGAGTGCGTGCGCAAGGGCAAGCCGGCCGCCGAGTCCACCCAGTACCCGACCGCCCAGGACGCCGACCTCGCGCTGCGGTCCGGGCAGGCCGATTTCCAGGTTGCGGTCACCGAGCAGGCCAGGTACGCGATCAAGGAGCAGAACGCGCCGATCGTGATCGTCTCGGCCGACTTCGCGCCCACCTACGTCGGCATGTACCTGCGCAAGGACGACAGGCAGCTGGCGGACGCCCTGCTGGCCGCGCTCAAAGCGCTCAAGGCGGACGGGACGCTGGACCGTATCATCGGCCGCTACGGACTCCGGTCCCTCCCGGAACCGGGGTTGAACCTGGCCACGAGCGGGAGCTGACGGAAGGCGCGGCGCATGGGGCGTTCCGACGAGCCGCTGCCGCTGCACGAGATCGAGGTCCCGGTGCCGTCCGGCCTGTCGCCGTTCGCCATCGGGACCTTCGACGAGATCGGTGCGTTCACCCGCGCCCGGTTCCCGCACCGGCACGACTTCTACGAGATCCTGTACCTGACCGGCGGCGACGGCGTGCACGTGGTCGACTTCGAGCCTTACCCGATCGTGCCCAACACGCTGTACTTCCTCGCACCCGGCCAGGTGCACTTCTGGAAGGACACCGAGCAGGTGCGCGGCCGGGTGCTGGTGTTCGCCGAGGAGTTCCTGCTCGACCGGCCGGGCGGGCCGCCGCCGTTCCCCGGGGGCGGCCCGGAGCTGCGGCTGACCGGTGACCACACCGGACTGGTCGAGGGCATCTTCGACGACATGGCGCGGGAGTACCGGGCGCGTGCGTCCGGCTACGCCACGATGCTCCAGGCGTACCTGCACATCCTGCTCGTGCGGACGCAGCGGCTGCGCCAGGTCCGGCCGGAGGCCCCGATGTCCTCCACCGCGTGGCAGTTCATCCGGCTGGTGGACAAGCACGTGCTCGCGGAGCGGTCCGTGACGGCCTACGCCGAGCGGGTCGGGGTGACGGCCGGCCACCTGACCGACCTGGTGCGCGCGGCGACGGGCAGGACGCCCGGTGCGGTGATCCGGGCCGCCCTGGCGTTGGAGGCCAAGCGGCTGCTCGCGCGGACCGAGCTCAGCGTCGCCCAGATCGCGCACCGGCTGGCGTTCGACGACCCGTCGTACTTCGGCCGGTTCTTCAAGCGCGAGACCGGGACCAGCCCGGGGGACTTCCGCCGGGAGGTCCGCGAAAAGTACCAGATCGCCCGAGAGCGTTGACTGTCCGGTCGGGGCTGCCGGTTCGTACCTTCGGAGGACGTCCTCACCGAAGGAGATTCCTTACATGGCAGGGAAATTCGAGAAGTACATCGTTCGGGAGATGGTCCGCGAGGAGCTGCCGAACGAGGGTGTCCTGGCGTACGGGGAAGTGGAGGGCGGTACCAGCGGCGCGCACGCGCTGATGAGCGGCTGGCAGGTGCCGGGCAGCAAGGTGCACATCGCCTACAGCTGGATCCACGAGGTGCCGACCCCCAACCCGTACGTGCTGGAGCACACCCACGAGTACGACGAGGTGCTCATCTGGATGGGCTCGAACCCCGAGGACATCAACGACCTCGGCGCGGTGGCCGAGCTGACCATCGAGGACGAGGTCTACGAGATCTCGACCAGCGCCTCGGTGTACATCCCGGCGGGCGTCCGGCACTGCCCGCTCGGGTACCAGCGGGTGGACCGGCCGTTCCAGTTCATCGCGCTGTCGCTGCACCCCGAATACAAGTCGTGACCGATCCCGTCCTGCTGCACCGCATCCAGGCCTTCATCGACGCCCGCCTCGCCGACCCGGAGCTGACGCCGGAGCGGGTGGCGGCGGCGCACCACGTGTCGACCCGCCAGCTGTACCGGCTGTTCGAGAGCGAGGGCACGACGGTGGCCCGGTGGATCCGGGACCGCCGGCTGGAGCGGTGCAGGCGCGACCTGATCGCCGACCGCGTCGGGGTCGGCGTGGTGGGTGCGCGGTGGGGGATGCCGGACTCGTCGTACTTCAGCCGCGTGTTCCGGCAGACCTACGGCTGCGCCCCGCGGGAGTACCGGCGCGCGGGGCGGGTGGGCTGAGCCCACCCGCCCCGCGCGGGCTCACCGCCCGGCCAGGATCTCCGCCATGAAGCGCACCAGCCAGTCCTGGGCCGCACCGCGCGCGTGGGCGTGCCGGGCGTAGATGGAGACCTGCGCCGGCTCGATGTCGAAGGGCAGCTCGACCAGCCGGACGTCGTGGTCGGTGACGAACACCTCCGCGACCATGCGCGGCACCATCGCGATGAGCTCGCCGCCCTGCACCAGGTAGGGCAGCGACGTGAACCGGGTCGTCTCCAGCACGACCCGGTGCATCAGCCCGTTGGCCTCCAGCGCCCGCCTGGGCCCGTCGTGACCGGTCGGCCCGAACACCGCGATGTGCCGTTCCCCGGCCAGCTCCGCCAGACCGACCGGTCCGCGCAACCGGGGGTGCGCCGAGGCGACCATGCCGACGTACCCCTCGTTGAACAGCGGTATCCGGGCCACCCGGGGCGTGCTGAACAACGGTGACGCGATGAACGCGTCGATCTCGCCCCGCCCGAGCTGGTCGGGTGCGTTCACCACGTCCAACGGCCGCACCGCCAACGTCACCCCGGGCGCGTGCGAGGGCAGCGCCGCCATCAGCCGGGGCAGCAGCGCCACCTCGCCCAGGTCGGACAAGCTCAGCGTGAACGTGGCGTGCGCGGTCGCCGGGTCGAACGACCAGGCCCCGCTCACCGCCGCCTCGATGCCCGCCAGCGCGTTGTGCAGCGGCTCGTACAGCGCCTGCGCGGTCGCCGTCGGCACGAGGCCGCCCTTGGCCCGCCGGAACAGCTCGTCGCTGAACCGCCGCCGGAGTTTCTGCAGGCTGTAGCTGATGGTGGGCTGCGTGAGGTGCATGGCCTCGGCGGTCGCGGTGACGCTGCGGGTCTCGTAGAGCAGCACGAACGTGCGCACGAGGTTCAGGTCGAAATCCCGCATCATCGATCCCATCGATATAAAGTGGCCCGAACATTTATTGGAACACACTCCCGGACGTTTCCTATGGTCTGCCCACACCGCCGCTGTAGGAGGAAGCACGCTCATGCCGACCGTCCGCCGGATCTCCCACCAGTTCCTCGAACGCCGTGGGCTCACCACCGTCTTCGGCAACCCCGGCTCGAACGAGCTGCCGTTCCTCGCCGAACTGCCCGCGTCGTTCCGCTACGTGCTGGGCCTGCACGAGGGCGTCGTGGTGGGCATGGCCGACGGCTACGCGCAGGCCACCGGCCGTCCCGTGCTGGTCAACCTGCACGCCGCCGCCGGCTCGGGCAACGCGATGGGCGCGCTCACCAACGCCGTCTACTCCCGCTCGCCGCTGGTGCTGACCGCCGGCCAGCAGGTGCGGTCCGCCATCGGGCTGGAGGCGATGCTGGCCAACGTCGACGCCGCCCACCTCATGCGCCCGCTGGTCGGCTGGTCCGGGGAGCCGAGCTGCGCGGCGGACGTGCCCCGCTCGCTGGCGCAGGCCGTGTTCGAGGCCGAGCTGCACCGCCGCCCCACCTACCTGTCCGTGCCCTACGACGACTGGGCGCAGGAGCTCGACGACAGCGTCGCGGTGACGTTGGACCGCGAGGTGCGGCGTGGGTTCGCGCCGACCGAGGACCAGCTCGCCGAACTGGTCGGGCAGGTCTCCACCGCCCGCAACCCGGCGCTGGTGCTGGGCGGCGACATCGACGCGGCGGGGCTGTTCGACCGCGCGGTGGCGCTCGCGGAGCACCTCGCGCTGCCGACGTGGGTCGCCCCGTCGCCGCACCGGCTGCCGTTCCCGAACCGGCACCGGTTGTTCCGGGGCGTGCTGCCCGCCGGGATCGCGCCGGTGTCCACCGCGCTCGCCGGGCACGACCTGATCCTCGTGCTGGGTGCCCCGGTCTTCCGCTACCACCAGCACGTGCCGGGCCCGTACCTGCCGGAGGGCAGCCGGCTGGTGCAGGTGACCGACGACCTGGGCGCGGCGACCCGGGCGCCGATGGGGGAGGCCCTGGTCGCCGACCCCGGTGCGGTCGTGGAAGCGCTGCTGGCCCGCACCACCGCGCGCGGGGGCGAGACCGGCTACGTGCCGAACCCCGAGCCGGCGACGGCGGAGGAGGCGCTGCACCCGGAGCAGGTCTTCGCCGCGCTGCGGGAGACCCAGACGGCCGACACCACGTACGTCGTGGAGTCCACCTCGACCAACTCGGCCTGGTGGCGGCAGATGGACCTGCGGCAGGGCAGCTCGTACTTCTTCCCGGCCTCCGGCGGTCTCGGCTTCGGGCTGCCCGCCGCCGTCGGGATGGCCATGGGACGCCCCGACCGGCCGGTGGTGGCCGTGGTCGGCGACGGGTCGGCGAACTACGGCATCACCGCGCTGTGGACCGCCGCCCAGCACCGGGTACCGGTCACGTTCGTCATCCTGCGCAACGGCACGTACGGCGCGCTGCGCTGGTTCGGCGGGCTGCTCGGCACCCCGGACGTGCCGGGCACCGAGATCCCCGGTCTGGACTTCACCCGCATCGCCGAGGGCTACGGCGTGCCCGCCACCACCGTCACGGAGGTGGACGAGTTGCACGCGCAGCTCAAGGCCGTCGCCGACGGCCCGCGGCTGATCCAGGTCGACACCCAGCTGACCACGCCGGAGTAATTCCGCGCCCGACCCCGGAAGAGGAGCACGGCAATGACGACGTCTCCACCCCGCTCCACCTGGACGGCCGTGTTCTGCTGGCTGACCGTCCTGCTGGAGGGCTACGACCTGGTCGCGTTCGGCGCGACCATCCCGACCCTGCTCAAGACTGGCCACCTCGGCTTCACCCCGGCGGGCGCGACCCTGGTGGCGACCGTGTCGCTGATCGGCGTGGCGGTCGGCGCCGCCGTCCTCAGCCCCCTCACGGACCGGTTCGGCCGGCGCAGGCTGCTGATCGGCTCGGTCCTGCTGTTCTCCGTCTTCACGCTCGTGATCCCCCTGTCTCCGAGCGTGGAGGTGTTCGCCCTGCTCCGGTTCATCGCGGGCCTGGGGCTGGGCGCGTGCATGCCGGTCGCGCTGACCGTCATGTCGGAGAACCTGCCGCCGCGGCGCAGGGCGAGCGCGAGCACGTTCACCATGACCGGCTACCACGTCGGCGCGGTGCTCATGTCCGTGCTCGCCCTGGCGGCGCAGGAGGACTGGCACCTGCTGTTCTACGGCGGCGGCCTCGCGGGCCTGCTGGTCGTGCCGCTGATGTGGTGGCGGCTGCCCGAGTCCTCGGCGTTCCTGGCCGCCCGCGACGAGTCCGAACGGATGTCGCCGCGCGACCTGCTCGGACCGAGGTTCCGGCGGACCAGCATCGCGGTGTGGGTCGGCTCCTTCATGGGTCTGCTGCTGGTCTACGGGCTGAACACCTGGCTGCCGCAGCTGATGCGGACCGCCGGCTACCCCATCTCGACCGCGATCACCCTGCTGCTGGTGCTCAACGTGGGCGCGGTGATCGGCCTGCTGGCGGCCGGCCTGATCGCCGACCGGTACGGCATCAAGCCGATCGCGACGCTGTGGTTCGGCGCGGCGGCGGTGCTGCTGGCGGCGTTGAGCCTGAAGGTGAGCAGCAGCTTCCTGCTCAACCTGATGGTGCTGCTGACCGGCGTGTTCGTGTTCTCCGCCCAAGTCCTGATCTACGGGTACGTGGCGCAGGCGTTCCCGGCCCAGGCCCGCGGCACCGCGCTCGGCTTCACCTCCGCGGTGGGCCGGCTCGGCTCGATCCTCGGCCCGTTCGTCACCGGCGCCCTGGTCACGGCGGGCATCGCGTACCCGTGGGGCTTCTGGTTCTTCGCGGTGGTGGCGGCCCTCGGTCTGGGTGCTGTGTTGCTGCTCGCCCGCACCCCCGACTCCCAGGCTGCCGAGGCACACACACCGCTGTGATGTCCTCGGGGGACCGGAAGGTCATCCAGTCGTCTGAGCGCACTGGCGGGCGGCGTCGGCGCAGCGCCGTCCGCCGGTGGCGCCACTGCGTCGACCGCTCCCGCGAAGTGCGGCCACCGGGCGGCGGATTCCAGGCAAACGGGGAATTCCCCTGCGTCAAAAGAGTGAGGTTCTGCCAACGGGCTGTTCAACCGGCCGACCGCGAGCAGCATCGGAGTGCTGGATCTTCGTGGTGAGGGAGACGCCATGCCGGAGCCGTTGTCGGACGTGGAGAGCGCGATCGACCGGTGGGAACGGGATGCCGAGCGGAAGGCGGCCCGCTACCGGGAGATGACCGACGAGGTGGAGCGGATCTCCATCACCGGGTCGGCCGCGAGCGGCGCGGTGACCGTGACCGTCGGCGCGAACGGCATCCCCGACGCGGTCACCATGACCGACGGCGTCCGCAAGCTGAGCCCGGACCGGATCGCCGCCGCCGTGATGGAGGCGATGACCCGGGCGCAGTCGCGTTACCCGGAACGACTCGCCGCGATCATGGCGCAGACCGTCGGCGACGACGCCACCACCCGGCACCTGGTGGCCACGGCGCAGGCCGGTTTCCCGCACCCGGAGGGGCAGGAGCCGCCACCGCCACGACCGCCCCGTGACGGCGACGACGACGACTTCAGCGGTGACTCCTACCTGTCGGGTGGTCGCTGATGACCGGCGGGTACCGGGTCCTGGTCGACGAGCTCGAAGGGCACGCCGGGAAGGTCGACGCGCTGGCGGGCCGGTTGCGGGCGGCGGTGGACGCCGCGCGTCAGGTCACCATGTCGGACGGGGCGTACGGGGTGATCTGCCGACCTTTCGCGATGCTGCTCCAGCCGTTCGAGCAGATGGGCGTGGACGCGCTGGCGAAGGGCGTGGAGACGATCGGCCACGTGGCGGAGGAGGTGCGCGCGACGGCCGGTGACTACGGCGCCCGGGAGCAGGCCGGGGCCGCCGCGTTCGACGGGATCGAAGTCGGATGACCGGGGGCCTGGTCGCCCAGCCGCAGGACACCACGAACGCGACCACCGGGATCGGCATCCTGGAGGCCGCCGACGGCCTGGCGCAGGGCGTCTCCAGCGGTGACTGGGTCGCCACCGGGCTCGGTGCGGCCGGGGTCGGCCTGGAAGCGCTCAGCATGGTGGTGGACCCGGTCGGCACCCTCGCCTCCTACGGCGTCGGGTGGCTGATCGAGCACGTGCAGCCGCTGAAGGAGGCGTTGGACTGGCTGGCCGGCGACCCTCCGGTGATCCGGTCGTTCAGCGAGACGTGGGCGAACGTGGCGCGTGAGGTGTCCGCGATCGCGCAGGACTACCTGAACGAGTCGCGCAACGGCACGGCGGGCTGGACCGGCAGCGCGGGCGACGCCTACCGGGCGCACTCGGCACAGGTCGCGGACGCGGTGGCGGGGGCGGGCTCGCTGGCGGACGGCATCTCCGCGGGCGTGATGATCATGGGCGAGGTGGTGGCGGCGGTCCGCGAGATCGTCCGCGAGATCGTGGCGGAGCTGATCGGCCGGCTGATCGCCTGGGCGCTGGAGGCGGTGGCCACCCTCGGCTTGGCGATCCCGGTCATCATCGGGCAGGCGATCACCGCGATCTCCAAGGTGGTCAAGAAGATCGGCGACCTGATCCGCAACCTGATCAAGACCGTCGGCAACGTCACGCCGCGCATCCGCAAGGTCGTCGACAAGCTCGACGAGATCATCCAGGCCCTGGGCAAGCTGGGCCGCAAGGCGGACGGCCCCGCGGTCAAGGGCCCCGACGCCCCGACGCCGCGCGGGCCGGACCCCTCGCCGTCCGGGCCCTCGGGAGGCGGCACCACCAGCCCGTCCGGCACCACCAGTCCATCGGGAACGACCAGTCCTGCCGGCACCACCAGCCCATCCGGTACCACCAGTCCTTCCGGCACGACGGGCCCGTCCACCATCCCGGACACCCCGGCCACGCCCAAGCCGGACGGTCCGTCCACACCGGACGGGACATCGCCCGGCGGCAACTCCCCGAACACCCGGGGCCCCGACACCGCCAAGAACGGCCAGGGGAACAAGCCCGGCGACAAGGACGGCGGCAGCGGCCAGAAGTCCGACGGCAACGGCGGCTGCGACGGCAAGGGCGGCGACCCGGTCGACGCGGTGTCCGGCCAGATGATCGTCAACGGCACCGACGTCGACCTGCCCGCCCTGCTGCCGCTGTTCCTGCGGCGCGCCTACGCCTCGGGCTACCGGGGCGGCCGGCTGCACGGTCCCGGCTGGTCGTCCACAGTGGACCAACGACTGGAGGTCGACGAGCACGACGTCCGCTACTTCGGCGACGACGCGGAGATCCTGCGCTACGAACGCCCGGAACACCCCGGCTCGCGGGGAATGCCGAACGACGGCGCGCGCTGGGCGCTGACCTGGGACGGCGACACCTACCGGGTGGAGGACCCGCGAACCGGCTGGGTGCGCCACTTCGGCCCCAACCCGACCGACCCGGGGGTCCGCCCGATCACCGCGTTCACCGACCGCAACGGCAACCGCATCACCTACCGGCGCGACGCCGCCGGCCTGCCCACCGAAGTGGTCCACTCGGGCGGCTACCGGATCCTGGTGGAGACCGTGCACGGCGACGCCGGCCCCCGCGTCGCCGCGCTCCGCCTGGCGGCCGACAACACGAAACTGGTCGAGTACCGCTACGACCCGCGCGGCCGGCTCATCGGGATCGTGGACACCACTTTCCTGCCGTACCAGTACGAGTACGACGAAGCCGACCGGATCACGGCGTGGGTCGACCGGGAGGGCTACCGCTACACCTACACCTACCGCGAGGACGGCCGGGTCGTCCGGGGTGAGGGCGCCGGGGGCTTCCTGTCCTCGGACTTCGACTACGACCCGGCGAACCGCAGGACCACCGTCACCGACAGCCTCGGCCAGGTCACGGTGTTCCACTACGACGAGTTCAACCACCTGACCAAGGTGGTGGACCCGCTCGGCAACGCGGAACTCACCGAGTACGACCGGTTCCACCGCCTGCTGTCCCGCACCGACGCGCTCGGCCACACCACCCGCTACACGCTGGGCTGGGACGGCGACCCGGTGCGCGTCGACCGCCCGGACGGCACCGCCGTGACCGCCGAGTACAACGAGCTGCGCAAGCCCGTGGAGGTCGTCGGACCGGACGGCGCGCGCTGGCGGTACACGTACGACGAGCGCGGCAACAAGCTGACCGAGACCGACCCGGCCGGCGCGGTCACCACCTTCACCTACGGCGAGCACGGCGAGCCCCGCACCATCACCGACGCGCTGGGCAACACCACGACCATCACCACCAACGCCGCCGGGCTGCCGGTGTCGGTGACCGACCCGTCCGGTGCCACCGAGCACTACCTGCTGGACGCGCGCGGGCGGCTGGTGCGGGCGACCGACGCGCTCGGCGCGGTCACCACCGTGCAGTGGGGCAACGCCGACACCCCGTCCCGGTACACCTACCCGGACGGCACCAGCCAGTCGTGGGCGACCAACGGCAACGGCGACGTGATCGCCGAGACCGACCGGGCGGGCTACACCACCGGCTACGAGGTGGGCCCGTTCCACGTCGTGGTCGCGCGCACCGACCCGGACGGCTCGCGCCACTCCTTCCGCCACGACACCGAGCTGCGGCTGGTGGAGGTGGTCAACCCCCAGCGGCTGACCTGGTGCTACACCTACGACCCGGCCGGGAACCTGGTGTCCGAGCGGGACTTCAACGGCCGCGCGGTGTCCTACCGGCACGACGCGGCCAAGCGCCTCGTCCGGCTCACCGACGGCGAGTCGATCGCCATCACCCGAGACCCGCTCGGCCGTCCGCTGACCCAGCGCACCGACAGCGGCGAGGTCACCACCTTCGGCTACGACGCGGCGGGCCGGGTGAGCACCGCGAGCTGCCCGGACGGCGACCTGGGGTTCACCCGAGACCCGCTGGGGCGGTTGCTCACCGAGACCGTGGACGGCCGCACCCTGACCTCCACCTGGGACCTGCTGGGCCGCCGCACGTCCCGCACCACGCCCACCGGCCACACGTCGGTCTGGCAGTACGACCGGGTGGGGCTGCCGGTCTCGCTGACCACGGGCGGGCGGCGCATCACGTTCGGCCACGACGCCGCGCGCCGCGAGGTGTTCCAGGCGCTGGGCCCGGACGTCGCGGTCACCAGCTCCTGGGACAGCTCGGGCCGGCTAGTCGCACGACAGCTGGTCGGCCCGGAGGGCGGGTCCCGGCCCCGTTACGGGCGCAGGTGGACCTACCGCCCGGACGGCGTGCCGGACTCGGCCGACGACAGCTTCGACGGCGCCCGGCGGTTCGAGTCGGACGCGCTGGGCCGGGTCACCGCCGTGCGGGCGGCCACGTGGCAGGAGGGTTACGCCTACGACGCGTCCGGCAACCTGGCGTTCGCCGCCGACAGCCGTGCCGACTCGCCGGCCGCCGGGCCGCGCGAGGTCTCGGGCACGCTGGTCCGCCGCGCGGGTCGGGTCCACTACGACCACGACGAGCGGGGCCGCCTGGTGCGGACCGTGCTCCGGACGCTGTCCGGCAGCCGTCGCGTGTGGACCTACCGGTACGACGCGCGCAACCGGATGGTCGAAGCCGTCAACCCGGCGGGGGAGCGGTGGCGCTACCGCTACGACCCGCTGGGCAGGCGGATCGGCAAGCGCCGGCTGGGCGCGGACGGCGTGGCGGTGGAGGAGTACCGCTTCCACTGGGACGGTCAGGTACTGGCCGGGCAGGAACGCCTGGAGCACGGCCTGGTGTCCACCACCACGTGGGACCACCGGCCCGGCACGTGGACGCCGATCAGCCAGGACACCCGCACCGCGGTGGCGGACGCGACCCGGCACGAGATCGACCGCCGGTTCCACGCGATCGTCACCGACCTGGTCGGCACCCCGACCGAGCTGGTGACGGCGGACGGCCGCGTCGAGTGGCGGCAGCGGACCAGCGTGTGGGGCGAGGACCGCGGCGCCGAGGGCGTGGTGGACTGCCTGCTGCGCTTCCCCGGTCAGTACCACGACCGCGAGACCGGCCTGAACTACAACCTGCACCGCTACTACGACCCGGCGAACGGCCGCTACACCACCCCCGACCCGCTGGGCCTGGACCCCGCGCCGAACCACCACGGCTACGTCGGGAACCCGATGGTCCTGCTCGACCCGCTGGGCCTGATCACCCGTGACCGCTACCTGCACCTGGACCGGCCGGGCTGGTCGAACTACACGTTGAGCGACGCGAACGGAACCGTCTACTACTCGGGCCAGTTCGGCCCGAACACCACCCAGGCCGACGTGGAACGCCGGCACGCCGCCAACAACAACCGCTACGACCCGAACAACGGCGACACGATCACCGTGCAGCCCGGCACGCGGACCTATGGCGAGTCGCGGTTGATGGAACAGCGACTGGCGGAGCAATACGATACGGTCATCGGCCGGGACGGCAACAACTACCGGGGCAACCGGCAGAACCCGATGAACGAGAACAAAGTGGACGAGTACGAACAATACGAGTCGAGGAAGAACAACGGGTTGGGATGTCCTCCGTGACCGACGCGCCACTCGCCGCCGACGCGCTCGACCCGTTCGCCTCGGGTTTCGCGGACGTCGCCGCCGAGTTCGCGGACGAGACCGGCGGACCGCCGACGCTGGGCGAGTTCCTGGAAGTGCTGGGCTGGTCCGTGCCGACGAACAGCGACGCCGTGGACGGCACGTTCACCGAGCCGCTGCGGCTGACGGCGACGGTGAAGGGCAAGCGGTACCGACCCGAGGGCGCCTCCAGGGTCGCCGAGCTCAACGACCACGTGTTCGAGGACGCCCGCTCGCTCAACGCCACCCTGACCGAACGGATCGCCTCCGCCGGCAGCCCGAGCACGCCGCAGCAGTACGCTTCGGCGATTCTCCGGATCATCCGGACGGGGCGGATCGCGTTCGCCGACGTCGACGGAACCGAGGTGCGCAGACTCGTGGCCGAACGCGCCAAGCGCAACACCAGGCTGTCCCCGGGCGACATCCTCGCCATTCCCGTGGAACCGTCCGGCCACCGGTTGGCCGTGGTCATCACCCGCAACCGCTTCGGCACGGCGATCGGCCTGTTCGAGGGCGTGTCACCGGACGGGCGGCCGTCGGCGGACGTGCTGAAGGCCCCTCGGCGGTTCCCGGTGTACACGGAGGAGAGCCAGGTCAAGAACGGCACCTGGCAGGTCGTCGGCCACGACGAGGGCCTGCTCGGGCGGTTCCCGGCCGATCCGGAGGTCTACCACAAGCCCGGCGCCTACCCCGGCGTGGACACCGGGGAGCACGGAGCGGCGGAGACGGCCGACGGTCCGCTGCGGATGATCGACGCGGAGGAGGCCGAGGCGGTCGGCCTGGCGGCCGGCAGGTACCGGCAGACCTACCCGGCGGTGTTCTTGCAGAAGGTGTTGAGCGGCGAACGGGACTGACCCGGTCGCCGGTCGTGCGGGCCCGGCAGGCGGCCCGCACGTCGACCACGGAAGGAGGTCCGCGGTGTGCGCTGCCGATCTCCCCTCCGGGCAGCACCGCAGGGCGACACCCGCCGACCCGGGCGGTTCGGACATCCAGGTCTCCCGGGCGGTGTCGGGTGACCGGGTCGCGGTCGAGCGCCTGCTGGCGTCCGTCCGGCCGCTGGTGGTGCGGTACTGCCGGGCACGCGTCCGCCGGTCCTCGGTGGCGGCGGACGACGTCGCCCAGGAGGTGTGCCTGGCGTTGTTGAAGGCGTTGCCGTCGTACCGGGAGCAGGGGCGGCCGTTCCTCGCGTTCGTGTACGGCATCGCCGCGCACAAGGTCGCCGACGCCCACCGCAGCGCCACGCGCGACAAGGCGGAACCGGTGGCCGACCTGCCGGACGGGCCGGCTGCCGGGGACGGGCCCGAGCAGCACGCGCTGCACGGTGAGCTGTCGGCGCAGCTGGCCCGGCTGCTGGACGTGCTGCCCGACATGCAGCGGGAGATCGTGCTGCTGCGCGTGGTCGTCGGGCTGTCGGCCGAGGAGACCGCCGTCGCCGTCAACTCCACGCCGGGGGCCGTGCGGGTGGCGCAGCACCGGGCGTTGAACCGGCTGCGGGCGACGCTGGCCGAAGACCCCCGACGGGTCGGGCTGTAGCGCTCCTCGGCGCCCTTCAGGGCAGGCGCGGTTCGTGCAGCCAGGACTGGAAGAACGGGTCCAGTGGCGCCACGCTGTGCCACTGGGCCAGCGCGATGAAGTCCGCGGTGGTGGCCGTGCCGTGCCGGTAGGTCCGGGTCCAGTCGCGGAGCACGGTGAAGAAGGCCTGGTCGCCCAGGCGGTCGCGCAACGCGTGCAGGGTGAGCGCCCCGCGCTCGTACACCCGGTCGTCGAACATGTCGGCCTCGCCGGGCTCGCCGATGCACAGGTCCTGGGGCAGCCGGGCCAGTCGGGTACGCGTGCGCGAAGCCGACACGGCCGCCGAAGGCCCGCCCGAGTTCTCCGCCCACAGCCACTCGGCGTAGCAGGCGAAGCCCTCGTTGAGCCAGATGTCCCGCCAGTCGGCCAGCCCGACGCTGTTGCCGAACCACTGGTGCGCCAGCTCGTGCGCCACCAGCCGCTCGAACCCGCGCCGCCCGTCCACGTGGTTGGACCCGAACACGGACATGCCCTGAGCCTCCACCGGCACCTCCAGCTCGTCGTCGGTCACCACGACGTGGTACTCCGGGAACGGGTAGGGGCCGAACAGCTCGGAGAACTTCGTCATCATCGCGGGCTGCCGGGCGAAGTCGTGGGTCACCGCCCGGCGCAGCCGGGCCGGGAAGACGACGTCCTGCCCCGATGCCACGGTCAGCCGGTCGTACTGCCCGATCTGGACCGACGCCAGGTACGCGGCCATGGGCTCGGCCTGCCGGTACACCCAGGTCGTCGCGCTGCCCCCGGTCCGCACGTCGACCAGCACCCCGTTGGCCACGACCGTGTAGGGCGAGGCGGACGTCACCGAGATCCGGTAGGTCGCCTTGTCGCGCACCAGGTTGTTGCACGGGAACCACGACGGCGCGCCGATCGGCTGGCCGGCCACCAGGGCACCGTCCGCCAGCTGCTCCCACCCCAGGTCGCCCCAGTGCCGGGTGCGCACGGGCTGGGGCGTGCCGGAGTACCGCACCTCCACCACGCACCGCCCGCCGGCCCGGTGCCGCAGCCGCAGCTTCCCGCCGCCGTGCGCGTACCGGACGGGTTTGCCGTCCACCAGCACCTTGCCGATGGCGAACCGGCCGAAGTCCAGCGTGATCGGCCCGTCGGTCGCCACCCACAGCCGCGCGCGACCGGCCAGCCGGCCGGTCAGCGGCTTGTAGTCCAGTTCGAGGTCGTAGTGCTCGACCCGGCAGGCGGGGTCGCCGTGCTGCGCGAGGTACCCGGTCATCGCCAGGCGGAGATCGGGTTGCCCAGCCAGCGGCTGCCCGCCGGCACCTCCTCGCCGCGCATCACCAGCGAGGCGGGCCCCACCGTGGTGTGCGCGCCGACGGTCGCGCCGGGCAGCACGATGCCGTGCGGCCCGAGCGTCGCGCCGGCCGCCAACGTCACCCGGTCCATGCGCAGGATCCGATCGTGGAACAGGTGCGTCTGCACCACGCACCCCCGGTTGACGGTCGCGCCGTCGCCCAGCCGGACCAGGTCGGCCTCCGGGAACCAGTACGACTCGACCCAGGTGCCGCGCCCGATCCGGGCGCCCAGGGCCCGCAGCCACACCGACATCAGCGGCGAGCCGCCCGCCGACCCGACCAGCCACGGCACGGCCAGCACCTCGACGAACGTGTCCGCCAGCTCGTTGCGCCACACGAACGCGCTCCACAGCGGGTACTCCCGCTGCCGGAACCGGCCCACCAGCGCCCACTTCGCGACCAGGGCCACCACGCACGCCACCACACCCGCCGCCAGCAGCACGGCACCGGCCAGCAGCGGCGCGTAGCCGCCCAGCTCGCGCAGCGCGAACAGCACCAGGACGACCAGCGCCACGTGGCACATCACCGGCACCACCCGGCACAGCTCGACCAGCGCACGCGCCACCACCAGCCGCTTGGGCGGGTCGAACGTGCGGCTCTGGTCGCCGTCCTCGACGGCACGCGGCAGCTTCATCGGCGGCATGCCCAGGTACGAGCTGCCCGCCTTGGCCCGCTTCGGCGCGGCCGACAGCACCCCCACCAGACCCCGGTTGGGCACCGCCCGGCCGGGTGCGGTCATGCCCGAGTTGCCCAGGAACGCCCGCTTCCCGACCCTGGCGGACGCGATGCGCAGCCACCCGCCGCCCAGTTCGTAGGAGGCGACCATGGTGTCGTCGGCCAGGAACGCGCCGTCGCCGATCTTGGTCATCTTCGGCAGCGCCAGCACGGTCGACGCCTCCACGCCGCGCCCGACGCGCATTCCCAGGGCCCGCAGCCACACCGGCGTGAACAGGCTGGCGTACAACGGGAACAGCGCCACCCGCGCCATGTTCATCAACCGCTCGGTCGTCCACGCCTGCCAGGCGACCCGGCTGTGCACCGGGTACACGCCCGCGCGCAAGCCGATGCCGAGCAGCCGCACGGACACCAGCACCAGCAGCGCGTACGAACCCGACCACGCCAACGTCGCCAACGGCACGGCCGACAACGCCGAGGTCAGCGTCAACGGCCCGCGCACGATCAGCAGCAGGGCCGGCAGCGCCGCGACGGCGGGCAGCAGGCCCAACGCGAACGTGGTCGCCCCGTAGACGGACTTCCACCACGGCGAACGCGGCGGGCGCGGTCCCGGTCGGGACGCCTTGCCGGTGCGCTGCGCGGGCACGCCCGCCCACCGCTGGCCGGTCGGCACCGAGCCGACCACACCGGAGCCGGGCGCGACCTCCGCCCGCTTGCCGATCCGCGCGCCGGGCAACAGGGTGCTGCGCGCGCCGATCGTCGCGCCCGCGCCGACCCGGATGCGGCCGATGCGCACGCGGTCGCCGTCCACCCAGGTGCCGGACAGGTCGACCTCGGGCTCGATCGCGCTGCCCCGGCCGAGCTTGAGCAGACCGGTGACCGGCGGCAGCGAGTGCAGGTCGACGTCCGGACCGATCTTCGCGCCGAGCGCGCGGGCGTAGTGCGTGATCCACGAACCGGCGAGGTTGGTGGCCCCGCTGAACTCGGCGAGCCGTTCGGCGGTCCACAGCCGCAGGTGGACGCCCCCGCCGCGCGGATACGTGCCCGGTCGCACGCCCCGCAGCAGCAGCCGCGCGCCACCGGCGGCGATGGCGACCTTGCCGGGCGGGCTGATGAGCACCAGCCAGCCGGCCGCGACCCACCACCACGACACGGACATGAGCCCGACGACGTTGCCGATGGCCGCCAGCGCCACCGTCCACCGCGCCCCGGCCACGGTCATCAGCGGGATCGTCAGGAGCGCCTGGACGATCGCGGTGCGGCGCGGTGTCGGCGCGACGACCCGCACGGGCGAGTCGTGCTCGGCCAGTTCGTCCAGCCGGCGCGCCTGCGCCCGCAGCGTCGGGTGCTGGTAGACGTCGCTCACGGACACCCCGGCGTGCCGGGCGCGCACCAGGGACACCAGCTGGGCGGCGGCGAGGCTGCCGCCGCCGCTGGCGAAGAAGTCGGCGTCCGGGTCGGCGACCCGCGAGCCGAGCACCCCGGCCCACTGCTCGGCCAGCCACGCCTCGGTGCCTTCCAGCTGCGACTCGACCTCGGCGTCCAGCGAGGGCAGCGGCCACGGCAGGGCGTTCCGGTCGACCTTGCCGGACGTGCGGGTGGGCAGCGTGTCCACCACCGCGATCAGCGGCACCAGGGCGGCGGGCAGCGCGCTGCGCAGCCGGCTCACCGCGTCGGCCCGGTCGAACCCGTCCGCCGCGACCAGGTAGCCGACCAGGACCTGGTTGCCGCCCTTGGTGGTGCGCACCGCGGCGGCCGCGCCGGCCACGTCCGGCAGGGCCTGCAGCGCCGCGTCGACCTCGCCCAGCTCGATCCGCCGTCCGCCCAGCTTGACCTGCTCGTCGGCCCGGCCCAGGAACAGCAGGCCCTCGTCCTCGGCCTTGACCAGGTCGCCGCTGCGGTACGCGCGGGACCAGCCCAGCGCGGGCAGCGGCGCGAACTTCTCGGCGTCCTTGGCCGGGTCCAGGTAGCGGGCCAGACCCACGCCGCCGATCACCAGCTCGCCGGTGCCGCCCATCGGCACCAGCTCGCCCCGCGCGTCCACCACGGCCAGCTCCCAGCCGTCCAGCGGCAGCCCGATCCGCACCGGGCCGGTACCGGTCAGCGGAGCGGCGCACGCGACGACGGTGGCCTCGGTGGGGCCGTAGGTGTTCCACACCTCGCGGCCCTCGACGGCCAGGCGTTCGGCGAGCTCCGGCGGGCAGGCCTCGCCGCCGAAGATCAGCAGCCGCACGTCGTCCAGCGCCTCCACGGGCCACAGCGCGGCCAGCGTCGGCACCGTGGACACCACGGTGATCTCCTGCTCGACCAGCCACGGCCCGAGGTCCATGCCGGTGCGCACCAGCGAACGCGGGGCGGGCACCAGGCACGCGCCGTTGCGCCACGCCAGCCACATCTCCTCGCACGACGCGTCGAAGGCGACGGACAGGCCGGCCAGCACCCGGTCGTCCGGCCCGATCGGCTCGTCGACGAGGAACAGGCCCGCTTCGGCGTCCACGAACGCGGCGGCCGACCGGTGCGACACCGCGACGCCCTTGGGCTTGCCGGTGGAGCCGGAGGTGAAGATGATCCACGCGTCGTCGTCCGGCCCCGGCGCGCCGACCAGCCCCATCGGGGCGCCGCGCAGCACGAGCTCCCGGCCCGCTCCCATGACCGCGCACGCGCCGGCTTCGGTGAACACCAGGTCCGCGCGCTCGTCGGGGTCTTCGGCGTCGACCGGCACGTACGCCGCGCCGGCGGCCAGCACGGCGAGGATCGACACGTAGAGGTCGACCGTGCCGGAAGGGACGCGGATGCCCACCCGGTCACCGACGCCGATGCCGTGCGCGGTGAGGTCGCGGCGCACCCGGTCGACCTCTTCGAGCAGGGTCCGGTAGGTCAGCGCGGTGGTGCCGTCGTCGACCGCGGGCGCCTCGGGGTGCCGGCGCGCGGTGTCCGCGAGGATGTCGAGCAGGGTGCGCTCCGGCGCGGCGGCGCGGGCGCGGAACAGGGCAGGGGCGAGCGTGAAGTCGGGGGCAATGGTCACCGGCGCGCACCGGCTGAACGCGAACGCACTGTCGTCCTCCGAGAGGGTGGGGGAGCTGCCCCGCACCCGGTGCAGACCGGTCAGGCAGCCGCGGCGATCGCCTCCGCGAAACCGCAGCCTGCGACTTTACCCCGGTGCCACCACGACGCAGCGTGATCGAGACGGGGAGTGGGAGGTCTCACACGTTCGGGTCGCGTCGACAGCCGAACAGTGGTTCCGTTCGGTCGGACACGTCGACCGAGGAGAGTGCGGATGAGAGCCGGGATCACCATCCTGCCCGAATACCGGTGGGCCGAGGCGAAGCCGCGCTGGCAGGCCGCCGAGGACTACGGGTTCGCCCACGCCTGGACGTTCGACCACGTGGGTTGGCGGACCCTGGTCGACGGCCCGTGGTTCGGCTCGGTGCCGACCCTGGCGCTGGCCGCCGAGGCGACCTCGCGGATCGAGCTGGGGATGATGGTGGCGTCTCCGAACTTCCGCCACCCGGTGCCGTTCGCGCGGGAGCTGATCACCCTGGACGACGTGTCGGACGGCCGCTTCACGCTCGGCGTCGGCGCGGGCGGCATGGGCGGCTACGACCAGAAGGTGTTCGGCGGGACCAACCTCGCGCGCAGCCCGGCGACCCGGTACGCCGAGTTCGTGGAACTGCTCGACGCCCTGCTGACCCGTGACCACGTCACCTGGTCGGGCGAGTACTACCGGGCCGAGGACGCCCGGAACCCGCCCGGCTGCGTGCAGCGCCCCAGGCTCCCGTTCGTGGTCGCAGCCAACGGTCCCAAGGCGTTGCGGCTCGCGGCCCGCTTCGGCCAGGGCTGGATCACGACCGGCGCGCCGCAGGACTCCCTGGACTCGTGGTGGTCGTCGATCGCCGAGCTGTCGCAACGGTTCGACGAGACGCTCGACGCACTCGACCGCCCGCGCGACGAGGTGCGCCGCTTCCTCCAGACCGACGCCGCCCCGGTGTTCTCGCTGTCCGGCGTCGAGGTCTACCGCGACTTCCTCGGCCGGGCGGAAGCCCTGGGCTTCACCGACGTGGCCGCACCGTGGCCGCGCGGGTCCGGCGTGTTCGCGGGCGATGAAGGGATCCTGGAGAGGGTGGCGTCCGAAGTTCTGCCCGGCCTGGACCCCTAGATCGCCTCGCCGCGCGTCGCCGGCCACTACGTCCGGACGTCCTCCTGATCCGCACGACGGGTCAGCGTGCGCACCTGTCGGCTGCACAAAGCGCCGCACGTCACGATCACGAGCACCACCGCACCCGCCAGCAACGTCGTCTCCACGCCGAACCTGGTGGCCAACGGCCCGGCGACGACCTCCCCGACCGGCAGCGCGATGAACGACCCGAGCATGTCGTAGGAGTACACCCGCGCCAGCTTCTCCGGCGCGATGTTCTCCTGCAGCGACACGTCCCAGGCCACCACGAACACCTCGGTCGTCAACCCGACCGCGAACATGGCGAGCAACAGCGGCACCACCCGCGCCCACTCGGCCAGCACGACCAGCGGCAAGGCTTCCAGCAGGATGACCGAGACGCCGACGAACAACGCCCGCCGGGGCCTCCAGCGCGCCACCAACACCCCGCCGATCAACGCGCCCAGGGTCTCCGCAGCGATGACGAAACCCCACGCGGTCCGCCCGATGGTGTGGTTGGCGATCGACGGTCCGAGCACGAACAGCCCACCCGCCAACACCGCGTTGACGACCATGAACTGCAACACCACGACCCAGACCCAGGTGTGCTCGGTGAACTCCCGCCAGCCCTCCACCAGGTCCCCGAGCACGCCCTTCTCCACCACCCGGGGCGGGTGCGCGACCCGGACCCGCTGGTAGGCCAGCGCCGCGAGCAGGAACAGCACCGCGTTCCCCGCGATCGCCCACCCCGGCCCGAGCGAGCCGACCAGCAGCCCACCCAACGCCGCCCCGGAGAACCGACCGGTGTTCACGCCTATCCGCGCCAACGCGTTGGCTTGCGTCAACAACGCCGGGGCCACGGTCTGCGGGGTAAGCGCGGCGGCGGCGGGCAACGACATCGCCGCCGTCGCGCCGTTCGCGATGCCGAGCCCGACCAGCAGCGGCAGCGACGCGAAGTGCCCGAGCACCGACGCCGCGACGAGCCCCTGGGTGAGCGCCGCGGTCAGCGCCGTGCCCTGGAGGATGACCGACCGGGGCAGGCGGTCGGCCAGCATCCCGCCGAACAACACCAGCACCACGACCGCCGCCGACCGCGCCCCCACGACGATGCCCAGGTCGACCAGGCTGCCGGTCAGGTCCAACACGGCGAACGCCAGCGCCACGGGGGCGACCGCGTTGGCCAACTCGGCGCAGCCGCGCCCGGTGATCAACCGCCGGAACGCCGGTGTCCTCAGCGGTTCGAAGACGCCGCTCATGCGGCCGGCCACGCCGCCGCGTCCGCCGCGAACGACAGCAGCGGCCCTTCCCCGTCCCTCAACGGACGCTCACGCCGAGCCACCAGACGAGTCCCCCTCGTAGTCGGGTGCCCATTGTTCAGAGCTTGTTGTTCATCGTCCAGGCGCCGACACCGAACAACGGGGGATGGGTTCAGTTGACCACCGGCCCCGTCCGGACGGTGTGGCGGGCGAGACGAGGAGGCACGAATGGCCAGATCGAAGCGACGGGGCTGTTCCGAGGCGACGCCCGGCCGGGGTGGGTGCGCGTCCTGCTGGCGGCGACTGGTCGGCGCGGACCGCGTTCGGCGTTCGGCGAACGGTTAGGCGGTCCACCCGGGGTGCCGACTGCGCAGGAATGCCTACAGCGGGCACCGAGCCGGTTAGCAGGGGCCGCGCGGCACTAGTCGGTGCGGCAGCTACACCGCGTACGGGTAGGTGTCGGGCAGCTCTCCGGCGTCCCAGCGGGTGTTGCGGTCGAGCGGTTCCAGTGCACGGGTCTCGTCGAGGTGGATCACGGCGTCGAACTGGTCGGCCACCCGCGCCCGGAAGTAGTGGCTCTGCCGCTCGGTCCGCGGCCGGTAGATCACCCCGATCGCACGTTGCAGCCTGGCGTCGCGCAGCACTTCGGCCGCCTGCGGCGGGCGGTCGAAGCGCACCATGAACTCCGCGCGGCCGACGTCGTGGAACAGCTCCTCCACGCTGTCCGCGAGTGCGGGCCGCACCCGCTTGCGGTCCGCGGGCGCGCCCCAGTCGTCGGCCGCGGTGACCGTGCCGCCGTGGGTGGTGAAGCCGATCAGCCGGCAGTCGTCGCCGTGCCGCTCGCGGACGAGCTGCCCGACGTTGAGCTCGCCGCGGGCGGCGGACTCGGTGGCGGAGGCGTCGCCGAGGTGCGAGTTGTGCGCCCACACCACGATCCTCGCCGGCGCTCCGCGCTGCCCGGTCAGGTGCTCGGCCAGCGCGTCCAGCGTGTCCGCCATGTGCCGGTCGCGCAGGTTCCACGAGGACACCCGGCCGCTGAACATGGTGCGGTAGTAGCGTTCCGCGTCGCTGACCAGCCGGGCGTTCTGCTCGGCGTCGAACAGGTCCGCCTCCGCCGCCGACCCGTCCCGCCGGGCGTGGTCCAGCGCTTCCCGCCGCAGTTCCACGAGCTGTTCGAGGGCGGCCCGCTCGCACGACTCGCCCGCCCCGAAAGCGGCCGCGTAGCCGTAGTTCTGCGCGTCCCCATCGGAGTGGTCGAAACACGAGTAGCGTTCGCGAGCCCGCGCGGCGGCCTCCGGGTCGACGCCCTCCAGGTAGCCGATCACCTCGTCGGCCGAGCGGTGCAGGCTGTACAGGTCGAGCCCGTAGAAGCCCACCCGCGCGCGTTCGTCGCCGATCCGGTCGTTGTGCTCGCGCAGCCGGTCGACGAAGTCCCGGACGTCGGTGTTGCGCCACATCCACGCCGGGAACCGCTCGAAGCCGCGCAGCGACTCCTCGGCGGTGGCGTCGTCGCTCCGGCCCCGGACGAACCGGTTGACGCGGTAGGCGTCCGGCCAGTCGGCCTCCGCCGCGACCGCCGCGAACCCCATCTCCTCGATCAGCCGCCGCGTCATGTGCGCGCGGGCGGCGTAGAACTCGTGCGTGCCGTGCGACGCCTCGCCGATCAGCACGAACCGGGCGTCACCGACCAGGTCGAACAGCACGTCGTCCGGAGGTGCCCCGTCCCGCACCGGGATGGCCGCCGCGCGGATGGCGGAAATCTCGGTCGGGGCCGCAGCGGGCGCGGGCCGGGTCCGGGCCGCCGCCCGCAGCAGGTCGCGCACCTCCTCGTCGGTCGTCCGGGCGAAGTCCCAGTAGGACTCGCCCACGGCGAAGAACGGTGAGGGCGTGACCGCGCACACCGCCTCGTCCACGTGCCGCCGCAGCTCCGCGCACGTCGATTCCGGCGCGGCGGGCACCGCGACGACGACCCGCGCGGGTTCCAGCCCGCGCAGCGCCTGGATCGCGGCCCGCACGCCGGCGCCGGTGGCGAGGCCGTCGTCCACCAGGACCACGGTCTTCCCGGCGACGTCGACCATGGGCCTGCCCTCGCGGTACAGGTGTTCCCGGCGGAGCAGCTCCCGGCCTTCCCGCTCGGTCGCCCGCCGGACGACCTCGGGCGTGATGCCCAGGCCGCGCACGATGTCGTCGTCCACCACCACCACGTCACCGCCGGCGACCGCGCCCATGGCCAGGTCGGGGTGGTCGGGCACGCCTAGTTTGCGCACCGGGAGGACGTCCAGCGGGGCGGCGAGCGCCGTCGCGACCTCGTGGGCGACCGGGACTCCGCCGCGCGGCAGGCCGAGCACGATCACGTCGTCGCGGTCGCGGTACCCGTCGAGCAGGCCCGCCAACACCCGACCGGCGTCGCGGCGGTCTCGGAACAGGCGATCCGACATGGCGATCGGCTACCCCGCAGGGCCCGGGTCAACCGGCTGCGGCGGTGTTCTGCGGTATTCCGCCCCTGGCTGCCGGCCCTGATCCCACCCGTGGCCTCCGGCCCCAATCCACCCGTGGCCCCCGGCCCCCGAATCGTCACGCGCCTTCACGTCGACGGGCCTCGTCCACGAGGGACAGTGCGGCGAGCCCGCCGTCCTCCCGGCCGCCGGCGCGGATCGCGCGGGCGAAGTCCCGCAGCACGCCGACGTACTCGTGCCGCAGCGAGCCCTCGGACTCCCGGTGGCCGTCGAGCACGTCGGCCCGCAGCACGGTGCCGTCCGCGAGTCGGACCTCCACCTCCTCGGTCTCGCCCGGGAACGACCAGTCCAGCTCGATCGAGGCCGGCGCGGAGCCTCGTACGCGCAGCAGGGCCTGCCGGTCCACGCCGGTGGAGTCGCGGACGATCTTCACGGACTCCAGCGTCAGCGGGCCGACGAACAGCCGGGCCAGGTCCAGGGCGTCCGGGCCGTTGGCGGCGACGCACCCGCCGCCGTCGCGGCCCGCGTCCAGGTGCCGGCGGCCCAGACCGACGCGGTCCTCGATGCGCTCCAGGTGACGCACGGCCAGCGACTCGATCGGAGCCGCGTTCACCAGTTCCCCCCGCAATGCCACGACATTGCTGTTGTAGCGGCGGTGGAACGCGGTGAACAGCACTCCCGGCCGCCGCGCGAGGTCCTCGCCGTCGGCCAGGGTGGTGGCGAGCGGTTGCTCGACGCACACCGGGAGGCCGGCGTCGAGCACGTCCCGGGCGACGGCGGCGTGCACGTCGTTCGGCGCGGTCACCACCACGGCGTCCAGGTCGCCGTCGGCGAGCATCGCGCGGTGGTGCAGGTAGTCGCGGACACCGTGCCCGGCGAGGACGTCGCGGTCCACGTCGCACACCGCGACCAGTTCGTAGTCGGGCAGCGCGTCGATCGCGGTCAGGTAGTACCCGGCGATCACCCCCAGTCCGACCACGCCGACGCGGATCACCGGGCCGCCCGCACGAGCGGGACCGATCGCAGGGCGGGGTCGGCCGTGGCCACCGCGGCAGCCGGGCCACGGCCCGGCCCGCCGCCACGAACGCGGCCGACACGTCGTCGGTGGGGCCCGCCTCGACCGGGTCGGGTGACCAGGCGTCCCGGTGCGCGCGGGCACGCAGCAGGCGGACGCGGTCGGCGACCTTCGCCCCGCCCTGCCCCGGCGGCACGAACCGGTCGCCGACCGCGTCCTCGAGGTGCACGTGAACCACGTGCGGAACGTTCTGCTCCGGCACCGCGAACCCGTGGTAGCCGTGCGGGCCGCGGTCCGACGCCCGACCAGCCGAGTCGGGCCGCGCGGTCGGGGGCGGCCTCGCCGGTGGTGCCCGTTAACACCGGCTCAGCGGGCATGGACGGCCACCGCGGTCTCGGCGCGCGCGGCGGGCACCACCGGTTCGGCGCAGATGTTCTTGGCCACCGACAGCAGCTGCACCACGTCGGTCGCGAAGGCGAAGCCACGCGCGTGCTGGTCGCCGACGCCCCGGAACAGCTGGTAGGCGCGGATCACCCACTCGGTCAGCGAGTCGTCCCGGAGCACCTCGTGCTCGCCGTGGCCGTTGCGCGTGACGGTGAGCTGCGAGTGGTCGTCGTCGGCGCTGACCGCGTAGTGGCCGACGACCGTGGCCTGGTCGAACTTGATCGTGATCCGGCGTTCCCGGACCGGTGAGGTGAGGTCGGAGCTGATCTCCGTGCGCACCCCGCTGTTGTGCCGCAGCCCGACCCGCGCGCCACCCATCCGGGGCACCACCACGTCACCCACCACCAGGTCGGACCCGGCCGCGTGGGTGACCCGCGCGTTGCCCGCCAGGCGCAGCGCCAGGCCCACGCCGTGCGGCAGTTCGACGTCGAACGCGGTCTGGTGGCCCGGCCGGGACAGCGAGCGCCGGAAGCGGGGCTTGTTCTGCACGATCGCGATCGACCTCGGGTCGCCGAGCGTGCCGCCGCGCACCAGCTCGGTCAGCCGCGCGGTCAGCGAGCTGGTCAGCCACGGCTCGACCACCGCGATCCGCAGGCCGCGCTTGCGGCGCAGCCGGATGATCCGGGCCAGGTCGTCGGTGTCCGCGGCGAGCGGCTTGTCCACGATCAGGTTGCGGAAGCCGCGTTCGGCGAGTTCGCCGATCACCTGCGTGCGCACGGCCGGCGGCGTGCACACGTGCGCGACCGTCTCCTCCGCGTCGAGCACCGAGGCCGCCTGGGCGAGGCTGGTCGCCGTCACCAGGCCGGGCCGGTCGCCGAGCACCCGGCGCGGGTCGCACGCGACCACCGGCTCGTCCCCGAACAGCTGCCGGGCCCCGGTACGGGCCCTGGCGAGCACCGGGAGGTGCAGCTCCGCTCCCGCCCGGCCGAGTCCCACGACGAGTGTCCGCACCATTGAGCCCCTGATCGTCAGGCGTACGAATAAAACGACCGAATTCGATCAATAACGACGTTGTCCGACCGGGACCGCGCTGTCAACAGAGCTTCGCGGAGTTGACCAGGAAGAGTGAACTCCGGTGCGTGCGCGGGTCGGTCGGAGCGCCTGCCATACGCTGACCGGGCGTGCTTCGACAGCGGAGGTGAGTGCGCTGCCCGACCCATTCTTCACCCGATCAACCATTTTTCCCGAATCGTGCGGTGCTCGAACGGCGTCAAGGTGGGCGAGTGGAAAAGGGCATTAGTCGAATACGCCGGGGTGCGGCGCGTGGTCGGAGCGGACGGCGACGCAGACGCGCGGGCTCTGGTGTTGCGCGTGCGTGGCCTGCGCCCGGGAGGCGCGGAGGCGGAGATCCGCTACCCGTCACCATTGCTCCTCGAACCATGTTCTGCCGATTCCGTGCGGATGCCGGAGGATTTCCCGAATTCCGTGGCGGCGTGCCGGTGCGTGCTCGCGGTGCCGTTGTCTCCGGATTCGCCGCCGGCCGCTGTGCACCGGGTGGGTTCGGGAATAGCGGAATTCCACGCGGCGAGGCCTGTGCGAAGATCGCGGTCTGTCCGGGTGATCTGTTCAGCGGCGACCGAGTGCTGTTCGACCTCGTGCGACAGGTCGCGGCCACTCCTGATCGGCGGTTCATCACCGGTACCGGCACCGCCGCGCTGAAAACGGTGATCCGCGAATCCGCGAGCGGCGGACGCAGTCGCGTCCGGCCGGGCGCCGACACCCACCGGATCACGACGGCCCCGCTCGTGGTGGTGAGCCCGCGGTGAGCACGGACGTGGACGTGGTGGTGGTCGGAGCCGGGATCGCGGGCCTCACCACCGCCTACGAACTGCGCAAGGCCGGGCGCTCGGTGGTCGTGCTGGAGGCCGGTGACCGGGTGGGCGGTCGGATGGCGACCCTGCGCCGGGGCGGTTTCGTGATCGACTCGGGCGCGGCGCAGGTCTCCGGACGCGGCTGCGACGCGACCTGGGCGGTGCTGGCGGAGCTGGGCATCGGGCGGTTCGAGCTGCCCCGGATCGGGCGGCGGCCCGGCGTGTGGCGGGACGGCCGGGTCCGCCCCGGCCTGGCGCGCCCGTCGGGACTGCCGACCGGCGCCGGGCTGTCCGTGCGGGGGCTGCTGGACCTGGTCCGGGTGCTGCGCGGCGGTCACGACTTCGACCACCCCGAGCGGTCCGGGACGGACACGGTCGCCGAGTTCGCCGCCCGGCACCACCCCGACCCGCTGGACCACCTGTGCCGACCGGTGTTGTCCGGGTTCTGCGGCTGGGGTCCGGAGCGGTCCTCGGCCGGGCCGTTCCTCGGGGTGCTGTCGGCGATCGGCCGGTCGTCGGCGTGGCGGACCTACCGCGACGGCATGGACATCATGGCGCGGGCGCTGGCGGACCGGCTGGACGTGAACCTGTCGTTCCCGGTGGACGTGGTGGTGGCCGGTGCGCGGTCGGCGCGGATCTTCGCCGGCAGCACCGAACTGCGGGCCCGGCAGGTGGTGCTCGCGATGCCCGCGCCGGTCGTCCGGCAGGTGTACGCGAACCCGCCGGGGCACGAGGTGCCGTTCCTGGAGGCGTCGACGTACACCCCGGTGGTCAAGGTGCACCTGATGCTGGAGCGGCGGCCGCAAGCCGAGGTGTACCTGGTGGCCCTGCCGTCGGTGGCGAGCCGCACCGTGTCGACCATCCTGTTCGAGCACCTCAAGTACCGCAATCGCGCGCCCGAAGGACGTGGCCTGGTCACGTTGGTCGCCCACCCCTCGATCGCCGGCCGGCTGCTGGCGGCGTCCGACACCGAGGTGGCTGACGTGCTCGCCGCCGCCGCCGAGGAGTTCGTGCCGGGGTTGCGCGCGGCCACCCGCGACGCGGTGGTGCACCGGTTCCGGGACGGGCTGCCCGAAGCGACCCCGGAGGCGGTGGCGCTGCGTGCCGACTTCGTCGCACGGGCGGGCGGGGTCGTGGACTACGCGGGGGATTGGGTGGGCGTGATGCCGTGCAGCGAGGCCGCTGTGCGCTCCGGACGACGAACCGCCGCTCGTGTGCTCGCTGTGCCGAGAAGGGAACCCGTATGAAGCCCCGCGACATGGGCACGCTGTTCGACGAGTGCGCGGCACGGCGTTCGCACACCACCGTCGTGCTGGACCGGCCGTTCGACATCGCGCCGGAGCGCGGCACGACGTTCACCGTGCCGCAGCTCGCCGACCTGGTGGAGGAGGCGGCGGGCTGGCTGCACGCGGCCGGGGCACGTGAGGGCGAACGCGTGGCGGTGGTGAAGCGCAACCACTACGACTACGACCTGCTGGCGTGCGCGGCGATCCGGCTCGGTGCGGTGCCGGCGCTGCTCTCCGGGCACCTGGCCGACGACGCCCTGGAGCTCCTGCTCAAGCGGCTCGAACCGGCGGTGCTGGTGACCGACCGGCCGATGGCGGCGCACCACGCGCGACGCGTGTTGTCGTTGAGCCACGGGGACGGACACGGCGACGGACATAGGAATGGGTATGGGGACCGGGACGGGGGCGGGAGGTTGGTGCTGGACGACGTACGCGGGTCGCGGGCCCCGTCGCCGTGGCTCCGGCACGACGACGACCCGTTGGTGATCAACCACACCTCGGGCACAACGGGGCTGCCGAAGCTGGTCGTGCACACCACTTCCACGCTGGCGAGCCGGTTGGCCCGGTTCGAGTCCACCCGGGTGCCGGTGATCGGGACGCGGCGGGACGACGTGGTGGCCAACGCCAGTTCCTACGCGCACGGGCGGACGTTCTGCTGGACGGCCAGCGTGTTCGGCCTGGAGCCGCGCAAGATCGTGATCCTGAGCGAGCCCGGTTCGGCCCGCAACGTGCTGGGCGTGCACCGGCCGACGACCGTGGAAGCGCTGCCGTCCACCTATGTCCGCTGGCAGCAGTTGGCTGCTTCGAGCCACAACCCGTTCCGCTCGGTGCGCTTGTACGTCAGCTCCTACGACGCCATGCACCCGCCGGCCGTGCGCGCCATGCTGAACGCCTCGAAGCGCAAACACCCATTGTGGATGCAGGGTTGGGGCCAGACCGAGACCGGGCCGCTGACGTTCCGGTTCCTCACCCGCAAGGCCGCCCGGCGGGAGACCACGGCGAGGTTCCTGGGCCGTCCGGTGCCCGGCCGGACGCGGCTGCGGGTGGTCGACCCGGCGACGTTCGAGGACGTGCCACGAGGCACGCCGGGTCTGGTGCTGGCGCGGACCAAGGCCCGGTGCGCGGGGTACGTGGGCGAGCAGGACCGTTGGCAGGCCAAGAACTCCGGCCCGTGGTGGAACACCGGGGACCTGGCCGTGCGCACCCGGACCGGCGGCGTGCGGCTGCTGGACCGGGAGGTGGACGCCGTGCCGGGCTTCAGCTGCCTGGAGGTGGAGGACGTCGTGGAGGACCGCTTGCCCGAGGTGCTGGAGTGCGTGGTGCTCGGTCCGGCGGGGCGGCTGCCGATCCCGGTGCTGGTCACCGCGGACGGGCGGCTGGACCACGAGCGCTGGTGGGCGGTGGCGGCCGGGTTGCCGGACCTCGGGCTGCCGCGGGTGCTCAAGTGGGACGAGGTGCCGCGCACCGGCACCGGCAAGGTGCGGCGACTGGAGCTGCTGACCCGGTTGGTCGGGAACGCCGAGACACACGGCACGGGACGGTGGACATGACGGCGACCGATACCGCACAGCTGTCCGGCGACCACGGGCCGCGCGCCACCGGGCGGTTCCGTCGCCGGTCCGCCGCGCACGGCCCGATCACGTTCGCCCGACTCGCGCACACCGGCGTCCGGAAGGGTCGGCGCCGGCCGTCGTCGTGCGTGATCCGCCCCGCGCGGGGGAGGCGGACCGCATGACCGTCGCCGGACTCGAAGCCGTCAGCTGGGCCGGACCGGTCGACCTGCCGCTGGGCGGTGAACTGGACGTGCAGGCGGCGTGCGGCCTCATGCACGTCCACGGTCGCCAGTACGGCAGGCCCACCCGTCTCGGGCTGGACTACGCGTCGATCACCGCGACCGAGCTGGCCGGGATCGGTGCGGTGGCGGTGGAGCTGGCCCGGGCACGGGGGAACGCGCTCCGGCTCGCCACCACGTCCGTCGCCCAGGCCGCGCTGCTCGCGGTGTCGCCGTACCTGGCGGCGGCCACGGCGGAACCGTCGCCGGAGCCGCCGGCCGCGAGCGGCCCCCCGTTCGTGTCCGCCGACCGGGTGCTGTTCGAGCTGGGCGCGCCGGATGCCGAGGTGTGGCAGCGGTTCTGGGCCGTGCTCGATGCGCAGCCGCGGGCCGTGGAACTGGGCTGGCAGCCGTTCGTGCAGCGGTACGACACGGCCACCTGCCCGCTGCCGGTCGACCTCACCGCGCTCACCGGCCGGACACCGATCCACGTGCTGGAGAACGCGGCGCGGACGACCGGGATGACGTTGGTCCGGGTGTCGTCGCGGGTGCTGGACGAGATGCCCGCGTACCTGACCGCCCCGTTGGGCGGCGACGCGCCGCCGTTGCCGGTCGGTGGGCCGCTCCCGTTGGCGGGACTGGTGGTGCTGGAGTCGTGCCGCCGGGTGCAGGGACCGATGGCCGGGCACCTGCTGGGGCTGCTCGGGGCGACCGTGGTGCGGATCGAGCCGCCCGGTGGTGATCCGCTGCGCGGGGTGCCGCCGGTGGTGGACGGCTGCTCCGCGCGCTTCCTGGCGTTGAACCGGGGCAAGCGGGTCGCGGAGGTCGACCTGGGCACGGTCGGCGGTCGGCACGAGGTGCTGGAGCTGGCCTCGGCGGCGGACGTGTTCCTGCACGACTGGGCTCCGGGCAAGGCGGCCCGGTGGGCGCTGCGGGCCAAGGACGTCGCCCGTGCGCGGCCGGGCGTCGTCTACGCGCACGCGTCCGGCTGGGGTGACGCGTGGGGGCCGGAACCGCCGCTGAGCAACGACTTCGTGGTCCAGGCGCACGCCGGGGTGCCGCCGTCGATGATGACGATCGTGGACCTGTTCGGCGGACTCGTCGCCGCGCACGGGATCGTGGACGCGCTGCTGCGGCGGGCGCACACGGGGCGTGGCCGGTCGGTGGAGTCGTCGCTGCTGTCGGCGGCGTCCCGGCTCAACGCCGGAGCGCGCGGCTGGTGTGCCGCGCCGCTGGGCGTGCCGGTGTGCACGGACCTCGCTTCGCTGGCCGACGACCGGCGGTTCGCGCGTGCGCTGGTGCGGGACGGATGTGTGTTCCCGGCTTCGCCGTGGGAGTTCGTCCGATGAAGTGGCGCTCGTCCGACGGGATCGTGCTGCGCGACCTCGTGCCGGGACGCGTTCAAGGTCGACGTGATGAACGTCCACGGGTCGTCGGACGGCGTGAACTGCCCACGGCGCCACCGCCGAACGGCACGCGAGCCCGTCCTGAGCACGTCGGGTGGTGTGGTCAGCGACGCAGGGCCGGGACGTTGCGCAATGCGGGTTCCCTGCCGCGCAGCAGCCACGGCTGAGAGGTGTCGTCCGGCTTGTCGCGGTCGGGCTGCACCACGGCGAACGTCAACGCCTGCACGCGCGGCACGCCGATGGCCACCACGCCGGTCGTGCCGCCGGCGATCCAGAGCGTGCCGGTGTCGGCGATGTTGGCGATCACGTCGAGGTGGGGGAGGGGGAACCGGACCAGGGCGGTGCCGCCGGGCAGTTGGGCGAGGCCGGCCACCTCCTCGTAGGGCCCCCACGGGAACAGCGTCACGGGTACGGGTGTCCACCGCGTCGTCGCGCTCAGCCCGGCCGCCGCTTCCCGGTACCAGCCGCCGACGCGCAGCACGGTCGGCAGGGCCAGGGCGGCGAGGGCCACGAGCAGCCCGCCGACGACCAGGCCGGCCACGGAGAGCGGCCGAGCGCTGAGGCCGGCGATCGCCACGCCGAGCGCCGCCGCGCCCGCGCACCACACCCACGCCCGGACGCCGATCTTGAAGTAGCGGAACGCCCGCGCCACCGCCGGATCGTCCAGCGGCCGGCCGATCAGGTGCGGGGCCCGTTCACGGGGTCGGGCGGGGCGGTCGTCCACCCGGGCCGACTGCATCCGGCACAGCCCGGCGACGCGCACCACGGCCCGTCCGTCGCCGTCCGGGCCGCACAGGAACACCTCCTGCCGCTCCAGCACGAGGTCGGTCAGGTCGGACAGCATCCCGCGCAGGACGGTCGTTCCCCCGTCGCCGAACACCAGCAGCCGTTCGTCGTGGATCCCTTCCTCGGGGGCCGCGACGGTCGCGGGACACCTCCGCCACGGCGAGTCGAGCAGCCCGCGCCGCACGGGGCGCGTCTCGACGCGGTGCATCAGCGGTCCCACGGCGGTGACGAGCGCTGCCAGGCCCAGCACGACGATCGCGGCCACCGTGCCGGGGGTGGCCGGCAGGTACACGACCAGCCAGGCGACGACTCCGGCCGACACGCCGGCGATCGGCCCGGCGACCCGTGCGCCCCAGCGCAGTTCGGCCAGGATCAGCGTGGTCGACCAGTCCTGCAGGGCCGGCACGTCGGTGCGCGGCTCCAGGTAGGCGGGGCGCATCGCACTCCGTTCCTCGGGACACCCATGATCCCGCCGGGTGCCGCCGGCTTCAAGCACGTCCGGGATCGACCGACCCTGACGGGCACCGGGCACGCGGTGGCGGCCTCGACAGGAGTCACCGGACTGTCCACTCCGGACGGTCGTCGCCCCAGCGGCTCGCAGGGCGGCTCCACCCGGTCGGCGCGCCCTCGTACTGCACCGGCGGAACGGCGTGCCGCACGATGCCGTAGGGCGATCCGACTTCGGTCACCCAGGGCTGCGGGTCGTACGGCCCGCCGTCCGGCGCGGTGGGACGGAGGTCGTGCAGCAGCCAGGAAGCCGTGCCCGCCAACGAGAGCCGCAGGTGCCGCCCGCCGCCGGTGCGCAGCCGCCCGGTGAGCGCCCGGAGCACACCGGCCGCCAGCAGGTAGCCGGTTCCGTGGTCGAGGGCCTGGGCGGGCAGCACGCCCGGCCGGTCACCGTCGCCCTCCACCACCGCGATGCCACTGCCCGCCTGCACGAGGCTGTCGAACCCGCGCCGTCCCGCCCACGGCCCGGTCCAGCCCCAGGCGCACAGCTGGGCGACGACCAGACCGGGGTGGCGTTCGAGCAGGTCATCGGGCGCGAGCCGGTACCGGTCCAGCGCGCCGGGGCGGTAGCCGGTGACGACCACGTCGGCCCGGCCGAGCAGCTCCTCGAACACCTGCCGGTCGCCGTCGTCCGAGAGTTCCAGCAGCGTCGACCGCTTGCCCGGCCCGGTGTCCGCCAGGGCGTCCCCGGACTCCGGGAGGGCGGGGGAGTCGACCCGCAGCACGTCGGCTCCGAGCAGGGCCAACGTCCGCGTCGCGACCGGCCCGGCGATCACCCTGGTCAGGTCCAGCACGCGCACCCCCTCGGCGGGCAGCCCGGCGGGCGGCAGCACCCGTGTACCGCTGCCCGCCGGCCGGGTCTCGACCAGGGGGTGGCGTTCGCCGGTAGCGGCCCTGACCGCCACCGCGAGCCCGCCGGCCGCGTAGACGTCCTCCTGGACGGCCTCGGCCGGGCGTGCGGCGACCTCGGCGGCCAGCCGTTCGACCAGGGTCTCGTCGTCGCCGGTGTCCGGGACACCCAGCGCGTCCAGCAGCCGGGCCCGGTGGTGCGGGTAGTTCGCGTGGGTGCGCACCCAGCCGTCGGCCGCGCGCCAGAACCGCGACAGCGGGGCGAACGTCACCGGGGCGCGGCCGTCGATCCGCAGGTGGCGCTCGCTGACGAACGCCGTGGCCACCGCGCCCTCGTGCACCCGGACAGCGGGCAGCGGTGCGCCGTTCCGCGCGGCCAGCAGTTCGGCGGCGGCCAGCGAACAGACCCCGACCGCGGCCCGGGCCAGCTCCCGCACCGGCAGCCGAGCGGCCAGCACCCCGCCCGCCGGCTCGTACGCCACCTCACCGGACATCCCGGCCGGGCCACCGAGCGCCGCCCACGCCTGTGCCGTCGCGCTGTCGTCCCCGTGCGTCACCCCGCCATCCTCCGACACGGCCGGACAGTCCACGAGAGCACCTCATATGCTGGACACCACGGGCGACAGGGGAGGGCATCGGCGTGCGGTACGCGGCGATCGGCGACAGCTTCACCGAGGGGGTCGGGGACGAGCTGCCCGACGGTTCGCCACGGGGGTGGGCGGACCTGGTGGCGGCGGGCCTGGCCGCCGGGCTCGGTGAGCCGGTGCGGTACGCGAACCTGGCCATCCGGGGTCGGCTGCTCGAACCGATCGTCACCGACCAGCTCGACGCGGCGCTGTCGCTGTCCCCGGCGCCGACGCTGATCACGCTCAACGGCGGCGGCAACGACATGATGCGGGCCGGCGTGGACGAGAAGCGGCTGGTCGAGCTGACCGAGCACGCGATCCGGCGCTGCGCGGACGCCGGGGTGCGGCTGGTGCTGCTCAGCGGGGCGGACCCGTCCGAGCGCCTGCCGTTCGGCCGCACGGTCCACCGCCGGGGCGAGGCCCTGACCACGGCGGTCACCGCGCTGGCCGCCCGGCACGACCTGCTGATGGTCGACATGTTCAACGACACCGAGATCCGCAAGGCCGGCTACTGGTCGTCGGACCGGCTGCACCTCAACGCGGCCGGCCACCGCCGGGTGGCGTCCCACGTGCTCACGGCCCTCGGGCACGCCGCCGAAGCGGATCCGGTCGATCACGGCCCCACCGGTCGCCGACTGCTCGCCGAGGCGCGCTACTACCGCGAGCACGTCCTGCCCTGGCTGAACCGCAGGCTGCGCGGCCGATCGTCCGGCGACGACCGGAGCGGCAAGCACCCCGGGTGGACCACCGTCGAGGCGATGCCGAGGGTCTGACCGGGCGTCAGCGCTCCACGCCCGCGGCGAAGGCGCTGAACACCGCTTCGGCGCGGTCGCGGCCGGTGAACAGCCGCCAGGCCTCGTCGGCGATGTCGTCGGGGTCGAGGGTCTTGTCGCCGACGTCGCCGAACTTCTCCGGCTGCGACTTCACCAACCGGTGGATGTCGCCGCGCTCGACGAGCCCGCCGATGGTCAGGTTGCCCGCGTACACCCCTTGGTCGGCCAGTCCCGCGTGCAGGGTCACCGCGTAGTTGCGCAGGGCGGCCGAGGCGATCGCGAGCGCGCCCAGCGGCGGCATCGGGTGGACCGCGCTGAGCCCGCCCGCGAACAGCAGGCCGCCCTCGCCGCGCCCGACCATGCCGGGCAGCACGTGCTCGACCACGTCGACCGCCGGGTACACCCACGACATGGCTTCGCGGGCGTCGTCGGACCCGATCCCGGTGATGGGCTTGAGCGGGGCGTCCGGGTCGGCCGCGCCCGGCCCGTAGTAGACGACGTCGATGGTCCCGAACCGCTCGGTGGCGGTGTCCAGGGCGGACCGCAGCCGGTCGCGGTCGACGACGTCGGCGGTGAAGGCCTGCGCCTCGACTCCCGCCTCGGCCAGCGCGGCGACGTAGTCCGCGTGCCGGGTGTCCGTCCGGGAGATCAGGGCCACGGCGTAGCCCTCGCGGCCGAACCGGTGGGCGACGGACATGCCCAGGCCGGGGCCTGCGCCGATGACGACAGCGGTCTTGGTGGTGGACATGGGCGCCTTTCGACAGGATTAAGTCGAGGGTGTTCTCGACTTCCGCTCCGAAGCTATCACGAACCCGAGGGTGTCCTCGATTTGTAGGATGTGCCCATGGCCGCCGAACCGAAGCCGCTGCGCGCGGACGCCGCGCGCAACCGGCGCAAGCTGCTGGACGCCGCCGCGGAGGTGTTCGGCGACCGGGGTCTGGACGCGCCGCTGGAGCACATCGCCCGCCGGGCCGGCGTCAGCATCGGCACGCTGTACGCGCACTTCCCGACCCGGCAGGCGTTCGTCGACGCGATCTTCCCGGAACGGTTGGCGGTGCTCGACCGGATCGCCGATGAGTCGCTCGCCGACCCGGACCCGTGGCGGGGGTTCGTCGCCTTCCTGGTGGGCATCTTCACCCTCCAGGCCGAGGACCACGGCCTCAACGACGCGCTCGCCCGGCGGTTCCCGCAGGCGTCCGAACTGGCCGAGGTCTGCCAGCGCGGTGCCGACCACGCGGAGCGGATCATCAAGCGCGCCAAGGAAAGCGGCCGGCTGCGCGCGGACTTCGAACTGTCCGACCTGACCGCGTTGACGTGGGCGATGTCGCAGGTGATCAGGGAGTCCGCGGCTACGGCCCCGGACGCGTGGCGGCGGTGCCTGGCGTTCGTCGTGGACGGCCTGCGGGCGGAGGCGGCGCACCCCATCGGCGAACTTTGACAGGTACCTGTCAATCTGGCAGGTTGTCGGCCATGACCGCGTTGACCGATCGCGGGTCCGAGTTCTCCGCACTCCTCGTCGAAGTGTTCCGGCTCAACGGCCTCCTCCTCGCCGCGGGCGACGAGCTCGCCGCGCCGGCCGGCCTGACCAGCGCCCGGTGGCAGGTGCTGGGCGTGGTCGACCACGGGCCGAGCACCGTCGCCCAGGTCGCCAGGACCATGGGCCTGACCAGGCAGGCCGTGCGGCAGACGGCGAACAGCCTGGTCGGCGAGGGGATGCTGGAGTTCGTGGACGACCCGCGCGACCGCCGTGCCCGACTGCTCGCGCTCACCCCACCCGGTCGGACGGCGCTGCGCGAGGTCGAACGCAGGCAGGCCGAGTGGGCCGATGACGTCGGCGCCCGCATCCCACTGGCCGAACTCCGCGCGGTGACCGGCACGCTGCGCGACCTCGGCGACCTCCTGGATCACCGGTGACCACCGACGTGAGCGCGGTGGAACGCGTGGAAGCCCTCGCCCGCCGGGCCGAACCGGCGTCCACACCGGATGACCGGGACGAAGCCGCCGTGCCGGCCGAAGGACTCGCGGCGCGGCTCGCCGCCGAACCGGTGGCCACCGGAGGCACCGGTGCGAGCTGCACGATACTTGCGGCATGTCGGTGGAACTGAGTGCCGAGCAGGCACGGCGAACGGGGTTGGCGCTCCACCCCGGATGGCGGGCCGAGTACGACGCCCTGGTGGCGCAACGACGCGCGAGGTCCCGTGCGGCGCACGGCTGAGGTGTTGCGGCGGCTGCCGTTCACCGTCTCGGTGGTCGTGGTGATGCTGGTGGTCGGAGTGGCGAGCGGTGCGCTGTGGACGGACGCCGTGGACGAACCCTGGTACCCGGAGGTGGCGTTCGGCGTGCCGTCGCTGGCCGAGGGGCGGTGGTGGACGCCGGTCACCGGGTCGTTCCTGGCCATCGTGCCCGCCGCGTACGTGCCGATGACCGGGACGTTCGCGTTGTTCGTCGGGCTGGCGGAGTGGCGGCTGGGCACCCGGTTCACGGCTGTGGTCGCCGTGGTGGGACAACTCGGCGCGGTGCTGCTGGGCGCGTTGCTCCTGGTGCTGCTGCGGTGGACCGGGTGGGACTGGGCCGAACGCACGGCCGGTGCCCTGGACGTGGGGTTCTCCGCCGGGGCGCTGTGGGTGGCGGCCCTGCTGTCCGCGTCCGTCCCGCCGCCGTGGCGGTTGCGGGTGCGGCTGGGGTTGGCGGTGTACGCGGTGGGATCGTTCGCGTTCCTCGGTTCGTTGGCGGATGTGGAGCACCTGGTGGCGGTGGTCGCCGGGTTGGCGGTGGGGCCGGTGCTCGACGGCCGGGTGCCCCGCCGGGAGGCCCTCCTGCTGGCGTTCGGTGTGCCGGTGGTCGTGGTGGCCGTCGGGTTCGCGCTCGGTGCGCTCCTGCCGGCGCAGGGGCCGTTGGGGGACACCTCGCGGCCGTCGACCGTGCTGCTGGGGATCCTGGTGGTGCTGGTGGTCGCCCCGCTGCCGGCGTTCGGGGCGCGGCGGGGAGTGTCCTGAGTGGACTTCGTCCGGTTCGAGCCGTGGAGTTGATGCGCTGTGCCTTCGTCGGAACCCCGGGTGAAGTGGCCGCGGAGCGTCTACGGCTCCGGTGAGGAGCCCGATTACCGGTTCAGCTTCGCGAACGAGCGGACGTTCCTGGCGTGGATCCGCACGGCCCTCGCGCTGCTCGCGTGCGGTGTGGCGGTGGACGCGGTCGACCTCGGCCTGCCCGGCGCGCTGGAGACCGCGCTGGCCGTGCTGCTGATCGGGCTCGGACTGGTGTGCGCGGTGCTGTCGTGGGTGCGGTGGGCGCGCAGCGAACGCGCCATGCGGCACGCCGAGCCGCTGCCGTCGTTCGGGATCGGGTTCGTCCTCGTCGTCGGGGTCGTGCTGGCCGCGGTCGTCGTGCTGGTGCTGAAGGCGTAGGGCCGTGGACCGGGGTGCGCAGAACGAGCGCACGGCGCTGGCGTGGCAGCGCACGGCGTTGGCGATGATCGCCGGTTCGGCGGTGCTGACCCGGTTGACGGTCGGCCGGATCGGGCCGCTCGCGCTGGCGGGCATGGCGGTCACCGTGTCGCTGGGGCTGGTGGTACTCGTCGCCGCGCGCCGGCGCTACCAGCAGGGACGGCGGGGGAGGACCGGCGGTGCGGGCCTGCCCCTCGCGGTCGTCGCCGGGACGGTGACCATGATCGTGGTCGAACTGCTGGCGCTGCTGCCGCCGGGCTGACTCACCAGGTGCAGGGAGCGCACGCGGCCGACCAGCCCGGTCAGCGCGTCGCGCTCGGAACGGACCCGCAGCACCTCCTCGCGCCGGGACCGCTTGCCGACGTCCATCGCCGCGACCGTGCGGTGGGCGCTCTCAACTTTCGTCTTCCGGGCGGTCGGAACACCTCGCCGGCGACTACCCGCGACGCCTGGCCCACCGCCGGCGACTACCCGCCGGCGGTGGGCCAGGCGTCGCGGTCGTGCAGGTGGAGGATCAGGGCCGCGATGTTCCAGGCGTCGTCCTCGCCGCTGTGGTGGCGTCCCTCCAACGGCAGCCCGGCCACGTCGAGCGCCTGCGCCATGCCGGGTCGCCGACGCAGCCCGTGCGCCGCCGTGAAGGCGACCTTCGCGTTCGTGTGGACCTGCCCGAACGGGTACCGGGTGTTCGTGGCACGGCACTGGCGGGTGAACTGGTTGCGGTCGTAGTCGCCCCAGCTCGCCCACGGGCGGGAGCCCGCGGAGTGCTCGGTGGCGAGCACCCGGCACGCTTCGGCGAAGTCGATCCCGGTGTCGACCTCCTCCTGCGTGAGACCGGTCAGGCCGGTGCAGAACGCGCTCACCCTGCTCCGCTGCGGTCGCACCAGGATGCGGTGCCGGCTCACGCGGGTGCCGCTGCCCAGGTCCACCACGGTCAGCCCGATCTCGATGATCTCGTTCGACTGGCCCGGCGGCGGGTTGCCGTCCCAGCAGGTCGCCTCGACGTCGACGACGTTCAACAATCCGGTCACCGGGCGACCGTAGACGACAGAACAGTCCGCGACATCCTCGGCGACACCTGTGCCGGTGCCCAGGGCTGCGCGTTCGCCGCCTACGCGGAATCGCCGGGCTGACCGGGACGGGCCGCGCGGCGGGTGTAGCGCGGCCCACACCGGCTTGTTCACGTCAGTACTAGGCCTGGCCGGTCGGCTGCTCCTAACGTGGGTCCGGCACGAGAACCCGGCTGTCCGCGCGGCGAACACAGCCGAACCCGAGAGGACCAGACGCCGACCATGTGCGCAGCCTGCGGTGTCCCGACCCACCTGCCCGAACCCGCACCGCCCGTCGGCAGCCCGTCCCCGCCCCGCCGGTTCGCCGCGCTGCGCAACCGCGACTGCCGCCCGTACCTGTTCGGCGCGGGCCTGGCGATGATGGCCGACAACATCGAGCACGTCATCACCTACTGGGTGCTGTGGGAGAAGTTCCACTCGGAGGCGCTGGCCGGGTTCGCGGTGATCAGCCACTGGGCCCCGTTCCTGCTGCTGTCCATGTGGTTCGGCTCGCTGGCCGACCGCTACGACTGCCGCCGGGTGATCCAGGCCGCGCAGGTGCTGTTCATGGCGGTGTCCGTCGCCTGGGGGATCCTGTTCCTCACCGACTCGCTGCAGATGTGGCAGGCGTGCGTGCTGCTCGTGTTGCACGGCATAGCCGGCGCGCTGTGGGGTCCGGGGGAGCAGCTGATGCTGCACGACTTCGTCGGCCAGGACGAACTGCCCAGCGCCGTCCGGCTCAACGCCACGTTCCGCAGCCTGGGCATCCTGTTCGGCCCGGTCGTCGGATCGGCGCTGCTGCTCGGCCTCGGGCCGACCGCGGGCATCTTCATCAACGTCGCGTTCTACCTGCCCCTGACCATCTTCCTGTTCCGCACCAAGTTCACCGGCCACACCCGCGACCACCACGTCCGACCGAGGGTCGGGGCGCTGGAGTCGCTCAGGGTCCTGCGGGAAGTCGGCACGAACCGGACGCTGGTCAGCATGATCGTGCTGGCGGGTCTCGGGTCGTTCTTCGTCGGCGCGTCGCTGCAGACGTCCATGCCGATCTTCGCCAACGACCTGGGCGCGGGCAGTGCGGGCGCGGCCTACGGCGTCCTGCTGTTCGCCAACGGCGCGGGCGGCGTGGTCGGCGGCATCCTGCTGGAGCTGACCCGGCGCATCCCGTCCACGGTGACCGCGGCCGTGATCGCCACCGGGATCTACGGGATCACCAGCCTGGGCTTCGCGGTCACCGGCAGCTACGTGCTGGCCGTCGTGCTGCTCCTGGTCGGCGGCATCGCGCACCTGGCGTCCATGTCGATCACGCAGACCGTCGTGCAGCTGCTCAGCCCACCCGCCGACCGGGGCCGCGTCCTCGGCGTCTACGGCATGTCGTCCGGCGGCCTGCGGACCGGCAGCGGCTTCACCGTGGGCCTGCTCGGCGCGGCGGTGGGTGTGCACCTGTCGCTGGCCCTCAGCGCCGTCGCCCTCTGCCTGGGTACCGTGGCGGCCGGCATCCACGCGGCACGCGGCCGTCGTGACGCACCCGCATGAGCCGGTCCGGCGCATGCGGTGGCCCGGCATGAGCCGGCCCAGAAGGATGGGGCCCAGAAGGATGGGGCCCAGAAGGATGGGGCCCAGAGGGATGGGGCCGGTATGAGGTGGCCCGCAGTGGTACGGCCCGGCATGATTCAGCACTGTGGAGTCGACCCGAGTGGACCGCTGGCTGTGGGCGGTCCGGCTGACCAAGACCCGGCCGGACGCGGCGGCTGCCTGTCGGGGCGGCCACGTGCGCATCAACAACCACCCCGCCAAACCCGCGAGCACCGTCTCACCGGGTGACGAGGTCCGGGCGCGGGTGGGCGACACGACCCGCGTCCTGGAGGTGGTCCGGGTGATCCAGAAACGGGTCGGCGCGGCGGACGCGGCCACCTGCTTCATCGACCGCACCCCCGCCCCACCGCCGGAAGCGGCCAACCCGGTCGCCCGCCGGGAACGCGGCGCCGGCCGTCCGACCAAGCGCGAACGCCGAGTCCTGGACAAGTTCCGCACCGGCCAGCCCTGACCCGGAACGGCCGTTGCACCCGAACGCTCAGCGGTAGCGGCTGCGATAGCGGTGGAACGTCCGCCACTGGAGGTACACCGCGCCGGCGGTGAGGGCGAGCATCACCAGGGTGGCGGCGGCCGCATGGCCGTAGCGGAGGTATTCGAACGCGTTGCGGTAGATGTAGAGGGACAGGTAGGTGGTCGAGTACGGCGGCGGGCCACCGTCGGTGACCACCAGGGCGGGCACGAAGGAGAACTGGAAGCTCAGGATCGTGTCGCGCAGCAGGAGCAGGCCGATCACCGGGGCCAGCATGGGCAGCGTGACGCGGCGGGCCAGGGTCCAGCCGGTGGCGCCTTCCAGGGCAGCCAGTTCGTGGACCTCCCGGGGGAGTGCGCGGCGGGCCGCCAGCAGGACGACGAGCATCTCGCCGATGGTGAACAGGCTCATCACGACGATCGCCGCGCGGGCGTCGTTCGGGGAGGTCAGCCAGGACGGGACGGTGGTGTCGAACGCGGTGCGGCCGTTCTCGCCGCCCCAGCGCAGCAGTTGGTTGACCGGGCCGTACAACGGGTTGAACAGCCACAGCCAGAGCAGGCCGTAGGCGATCTCCGGGACGGCGGTGGGCAGGGTGGCGGCCGTGCTCGCCGTGGTGGCGGCCGGTGCGCGGCGGTGCAGGAGCAGGGCGAGACCCACGGCGGCGGCGACCCGGAGCGGTACCGCGATGGCGGCGAACACCAGCGAGTTGACCAGCGCGGCGCGGAACGGGACGCTGGTGGCCAGTTCCGCGAAGTTCGCCAGGCCGACCCACCGGGCCGCACCGATCAGGTCGTACTCGGTGAACGCCATGCCGAGCGACGCGACCGCCGGCACCAGCACCAGGGCGGTCAGCCCGATCAGGTACGGCGTCAGCATCAGGGCCAGCTGCCTGTCCTTCGCGGACATTCAGATCCGCGATCCGTCGTAGTCGAACAGGTGCAGGTCGCGGTCGTGGACCCGGACGTGGACGGCGGAGTCGGCAGCGGGCCGGTCCGCCGTCGCCACCCTGGCCACGACGGCGTGGGCTCCGGCGACGCGAAGGTGTACGTAGGTGTCCTCGCCGACCACCTCCACCCGGTCGACACGGGCGGGGATCCCGTCGTCCGCCAGGGAAACCGCCTCCCGGCGAACGCCGACCCGGTGGGCGTCCGCGCGCCACGGCCCGTCAGCGGGCAGCAGGTTCATCGCGCCGACGAACGTCGCCACGAACTCGGTGCCCGGTCGACGCCAGATGTCGTCGGGCGTGCCGACCTGTTCCAGCTCCCCGTCGCGGACGACGGCGATCCGGTCGCCCAGGGTCAGCGCCTCGGACCGGCTGTGCGTGACGTGCAGGGTGGTCGCCCCGACCCGGTCGTGCAGGGCGCGCAGTTCGACCCGGGTCTGCGCGCGCAGCTCACCGTCCAGGTTGGACAGCGGTTCGTCGAGCAGGAACACGGCGGGTTCCCGCACCACGGCCCTGGCCAGGGCGACGCGCTGCCGTTCACCGCCGGAGAGCTGGTGCGGGAAGCGGTCGAGCAGGTGCGCGCACCCGGCGACCTCGGCCGCCTTCGCCGCGATCGGCCGGGCGTGCTTGCGGCGCACACCGCGCACCCGGTGGCCGAAGGCGATGTTGTCGGCCACGGTCAGGTGCGGGAACAGGGCGTAGGACTGGAAGACCATCGCCACGTCCCGTTCGCCGGGGCTGAGCCGCGTGACGTCCCGGCCCGCGATGCCGATTGTGCCCGAGGAGACCGGGTGCAGACCCGCGATCACCCGCAGCAGCGTCGACTTGCCCGCACCGGACGGACCGAGCACCACCAGCAGTTCGCCGCGCGCGACCGTGAGGTCGATGTGCCGCAACACGTCCCGCGTCCCGTGGGCTGCCCGCACACCGACGAGTTCGACACCGGTCATGGTCGGGCCCGGGCGAACAGCGGAGCGGTCTGCTCGTCCAGTCGGCGTGCTACCTCCGCCGGGGGTTGGTTGTAGTAGAGGGCGTTCTCCAGGATGTCGTTGGCCACGTCCTCGATCTCCGGCCACGTCGAGAGGGTCGGTGCGGCCCTGATGGTCGGGATCGAGTCCAGGAACACCTTGGCGTTGCGCGGTTTCGCGTTCGGGTCCAGGAACGAGGGCGACTCGGCGACGGCCTTGTTCGACGGCACGGTGCGGCCGGTGGCGGCCATGATCTCCGCTCCGCCCTTGCCCAGCGCGAACTCCACGAACCGCCACGCGCCGGTCTTGTTCGGTGCGCCGCGCGGGATGCAGTAGGCGTCGCTGTGCAGCACGGTCGCGGGCGTGCGGTAGACCGGCAGGGGAGCGACGTCCCAGTCGAACCCGTCGATCGCGCGGAACGTCGTGGTGGAACGCCGGGACGACATGAGCATTCCCAGCGTGCCGGCGGCGAACCGCGCTTCGTCGTCCTGGCTCTCGGCCTCCTGGTCGGTGGGCACGACCCCGTGCCGCCCGCGCAGGTCGATGAAGTTCTGCAACGCCTCCAGCGCCGGGCCGTCCAACGCGATCCGCGACGGCTCGGTCGCGTCGTCGAACACCTTGCCCTCGTTGGACCACACGAACGGGGCCAACCGGACCAACTCCGGCGACACGGCCAGCCCGTACTCCACCGGCGGCGGGCCCGTGGGCGCCGCTCCCGGCTGGTCGAAGTCGACACCCTTCACCACGTCGCCGTTCGCGTCACGGGTCAGCGCGGTCGCGGTGGCCACCATGTCGTCCCACGTCCACCCGGCTCCCGGCTCGGCGACCCGGTACTTCCGGAACAGGTCGCGGTTGTAGTAGACGACGAGGCTGGAGATGTTCTGCGGCATGCACAGCTGCTTGCCGCCGAACTGGAACGCCGCCATCGCCTGCGGGTAGAAGTCCTGCTCGCGGAGCTGCCGGGACGAGGCCAGCAGCGGACCGGCGGGGTCGATGGCGTCCCGCGCCGCGAACTGGCCGTAGAACCGGTAGTTCATCAGGAACAGGTCCGGCGGCTTCCCGCCGGCGATGGACGTCGACAACCGCGTGATGAGGTCCTTGCGGTCACCGGCCTCGACGAGCCGCACGTCCGTGCCCGGGTCGGCCCGCTCGTAGGCGGCCTCCAGGGACCGGTACGCGGCCAACTCGTGCGGGTCGCCGAACACCAGCAGGCTCACGGCCCGCTCGGGTGGCGTGCCGCCGCACCCCGCCGCCGCGAGCACGGCCGCCGCGATCAACGCACGTGCCCTCATCACCGGACTCCCCTCCACTGCCGCACATCCCGGTGCGCGACCACGAACACGACGAGAGCGGGCGCGGTCGCCAGGACCGCGCCCGCCAGGAACACCGGGAAGTCCGCCGCGTCCAGGGTCGCCAGCGACCGCAGCGCCAGCGGCAGCGTGAACAGCTCCCGGTCGTACAGGAACACCAGCGGGTCCAGGAAGTTCGACCACGTCAGCACGAAGGTCAACGCGCCCACCCCGGCGGTCACCGGGCGCACGAGCGGCATCCCGACCCGCCACCACGTGCGCAGCGGCGTCAGGTCCTCCATCGCGCACGCCTCGTACAGCTCCCGGGGCACGGCCCGGAACGCCAGGTAGTACACCAGCGGGAACAGCGGCGAGGTGGCGATCAACGCGGGCGCGACGAGCGGCGCGAGCGTGTCGGTCAGGCCCATCAGGCGGAACATCGCGAACTTGGGCACGAGCAGCGCGACGGCCGGGACCATCAGCGCCACCATCGACAGCGCGGCCACGGCACCGGCGACCCGGCGCGGCAGCCGGGCCATCGCGAAGCCCGCCATGGACGCGACCAGCACGCTCGACGGCACCGCGATCGCGCACACCAGCAGGGAGTTCAGCGTCGCCCGGGTCAGCCCGCCCAGCTCCGCCGCGAGCCGGTAGCCCTCGGCGGTGACGGGGTCGGGCAGCAGGTCCGGGGTGGTGGGCGGCGGCAGGCCGGGTCGGTGCAGGGAACCGGAGACCAGCAGGACCAGCGGCGGCAGGAACACGGCGACGACCGCCACCGCACCCCATCGCCGCCACATCCGCGCACCAGCCTCCCCGGCACAACCGACCCCGACACCAACCGGTCCCCGACACCAACCGGTCCCCGACACCGACCGGCCAGGACAGCGCGGCCGCGACAGCGGGTCACAGTGCCACAGCGGGCGGAACGCCGACAAGGCTCGGACGAACCGCGGAACACCCCGCAATTCGGCCCTACCGGACAAGCCGGATCAGCGGGAGCATGTCGGGCGCGTCCCACCGGTTCCACCCCGCTGCCGAAAGGACCGCCATGCGACGTCGATCCGCGCTGGCCCTGATGGGTGCCGCCCTGCTGGTCCTGCCGACGGCGGCGGTGCCCGGCGTGGCCGACACCGTCGTCGGCACCCTGGCCGTGGAGAACGACAACCCGCTCGGCCCGGCCGGCAGCGACGAGTGGTTCGCGCGCCAGCGGATCCAGCCCGGCTCCGACGTGGGCGCGAACCTCGCGAAGGCCCGCAGACAGGCGAACTCGTTGCGGGACGGGCACTCGCGCGGCCTCACCGCGCAGGCGGCGTGGCAGTCGATCGGGCCCTCGCTGGGCGGCCGGATCTCCGACGTCGCGGTCGACCCGACCCGGCCCGACACGGTCTACGTCGGCGCCGCGTCCGGTGGGCTGTGGAAGAGCACCGACGGCGGCACCACGTTCGGCTACGCCTGGCAGCGCGACATGCCGCAGTCGACCGGCGCGGTGGCGGTGAGCGGCAACGGGACCATCTACGTCGGCACCGGGGAGGGCGCGCCGGGCTCGGCCAGCTACTCGTTCCCCGGCAACGGGGTCTACCGCTCGACCGACGCGGGCGCGACGTGGCAGCACCTCGGGTTGGCCGACACCGACCGGATCGGCCGCATCTCGATCGACCCGACGAACCCGGACCGGATCTTCGTCGCCGCGGCGGGCAAGCTCTACCAGCCCGGCGGGACGCGCGGCATCTACGCGACCACCGACGGCGGCGTCACCTGGCGGCAGGCGCTGGCGGGTGCGAACGCCACCACGGGCGGCATCGACGTCTCGATCAGCCCCGCCGAGCCGACGCACGTCTACGCCGCGCTGTGGGACCACACCCGCACCCCGGCGGGTCGGGCGTACGGCGGTGTCGGCACCGGCGTCCACCGCTCGACCGACGGCGGCGCCACCTGGACCCGGCTGGCCGGCGGCCTGCCCGCGGCCGGCCCGAACAACGGCCGGATGGGTGTCGCGGTGTCGAAGAGCGACCCGGCCCGGCTCTACGCGATCGCGGCCGACACGCCGGGCAACTTCGCCGGCTTCTGGACCTCCACCAACCGCGGCGACACCTGGACGAAGATCACCAACACCAGTGCGCTGTCCAGCTCTCAGTCGACGTTCGGCTGGTGGTTCGGCCGGATCTTCGTCGACCCGGCGGCGGCCCGGCACATCTGGGTGCCGGGCGTGCCGATGCTGGAGTCGACCGACGCCGGCGGCAGCTGGATCAGCAACGGCTCGTCGTTCCACGTCGACCAGCACGCCGTCGCGGTCGACCCGAGGGTGGCCGGGCGGGTCTTCATCGGCAACGACGGCGGTGTCTACCGCTCCACCCAGAACGGCTCGCTGAACGGCACGTGGACCAAGTCGCGCAACCTGTTCAACATGCAGTTCTACACGGTGGCCGTGTCGCAGCAGGACCCGACGCGGATCAGCGGCGGCTTGCAGGACAACGGGTCGGTGCGGTCGTGGGCCGGCTGGGGCGAGATCTACGGCGGCGACGGGCTGGCGAACCTGATCGACCCGACGAACCACCAGAAGGTCTACGCGTGCGCCCAGAACGGGGCGTGCGTGCGGTCGACCAACGGCGGCAACACGGTGTCCGCGTTCGGCGCGACGACCTCGGAGCGGCGCGGCTGGCTGACGCCGGTCGTGCTCGACCCCAACAACCCGGCGATCGTGTACTACGGCGGCAACCGGCTCAACCGGTCCACCGACTCGGCCGCGTCGTTCACCGCGATCAGCGGCGACCTGACGCACGGCACGTGGGCCACGATCAGCGCGGTCGGGGTGGCCAAGAGCGACAGCCGGGTGATCTACGCGGGCACCGAGGACGGCCGGATGTGGGTCACCCGCAACACCGGCACGTCGTGGCAGGAGATCACCACCGGCCTGCCCACCCGGTTCATCACCAGGGTGACCGTCGACCCGACCGACGCGAACCTCGCGTACGCGACGGTTTCGGGATACCGCAACGGTTCCAGCCTCGCGCACGTGTTCCGCACGACGAACGGCGGCAGCACCTGGCAGGACATCTCCGGCAACCTTCCGGACGCCCCGGTGAACGAAATCGCGCTGGACCCGCAGAACCGCTCGATCCTGTACGTGGGCAGCGATGTCGGCGCGTTCGGGTCGACCAACGCGGGTGCGAACTGGTCGCCGCTGGGTACGGACCTGCCGGTGGTCCCGGTCACGGACATCGCCACTTCGGTCTCAAGTGGACAGACGGTGCTCACCGCCGCGACCTACGGCCTGGGCATCTACCAGCTCAGGCCGTCCACGGCGCCGAACAACGACTTCGCGATGGCGGTGTCGCCGTCTTCCGGCGCGGTCGACCCCGGCGGCTCCACCCCGGCCACCGTCACCACGTCGGTCGTCTCGGGCACGGCGGAAGGCGTCGCCCTGTCGGCGAGCGGCCTGCCCGCGGGTGCGACGGCGACGTTCAGCCCCGCCTCCGTCACGGCCGGTGGGTCGGCACAGGTCACGATCGCCACGTCGAACACCACCCCGGCGGGCACGTATCCGGTCACGGTGACGGGGACGGCGCCTTCCGCGACCCGCAGCTCGACGTTGACGCTGACCGTCAACCCGGTCGGCGGGACGTGCACGGGCAGCAACCCGAACGACGTGGCGATCAACGACAACGCCGTCGCGACGTCGACGATCCCGTTGACCTGCGTGGGAGCGGCGTCACCGAACTCGACCGTCGAGGTGCACATCAAGCACACCTACATCGGTGACCTGGTGGTCAGCCTCGTCGCGCCGGACGGCAGCGCGTACGTGCTGCACAACCGGTCCGGTGGCGGCACCGACAACATCGACACCACCTACCCGGTCAACCTGACCGGTGAGGCGAGGTCCGGCACGTGGACGCTGCGCGTGCAGGACGCGGCGGCGCAGGACGTCGGCCTCGTCGACACCTGGACGCTGACGCTGTAGCCGGTCCGGCGTGGTCGGGGGAGCGCCCCGACCACGCCGGGTCAGCGGGTCAGCGGGTCGGCCACCCAGGTGCGCCGGTCCTTCGGGTCGGACACCGGCGTGGTGGCCTCGGCGAGCGCCACCAGACCCCTCGACGCGCCGAACACCGAGAGTTCACCGTGCACGGCCGTGACGCGGATGGCGTACTCCCCGGTCGGCGCCGCGACCGCGAGGACGTCGACGGACGCCGTGGCGGGTCGTCCGGCCACCTGCCGGTCCGCCGGGACGTCCCGGCCGGGGACGCCGTCGGTGTGCAGGCTCACCACCAGCGATGCGGCCTCGGCCGCATCGTCGTCGGCGAACACCAGCGAGCCGATCACGTTCCCCTGGCGGAGCGGGACGTGCACCCCGGCGAGCCGCATCGGTGGCGTCACCGCGGCCGCCTCGACGGTCAGCGGCACGGTGACCGGCAGGGACCGGCTGGTGTCCACGCTCTGTGCGACCCGGTGGGCGCGGTCGCGAAGGTCGGGGAACCCCCCGGCGACCCGGACCACCGCCCAGGAGTGTTCGGCCCACTCCCACACCAGTTCGGAGTCGCCGCGCCACCAGGCGGCCCGGCCGCCGACGTCCGGCGCGCGGTCCCCGTCCGGCCGCCACTCCGGCCCGTCCTGGCCGGGGAACCAGCCCGCCGCGTGGATCAGCACGATCCCGCGCTCCCCGGCCGCCCGGTCGTCCTCGAGGCCCAGCACCACCTCCTGCCTGTGGCGGCCGGTCCGGTACTCGACCGGCGTGAAGCCGCCGGCAGAGCCGACCTGGGCCACCACGCGCAACGGGTCGAACGCCGCGGACGCCGCCGGTCCGGGACTCAGGCCCCGCAGCACGGCGGGACCGACGACGGCCGCGCCGAACACCATCGCGACGGCCGCGACCAAGCTCAGCGCCCTTCCGTTGCGCCGTCGGCGTCTGCCGTCCCGGATGGCCCGTGCGACATCCACGCCGCCGCCCGCACCGGGTTCCACGCCGCGCAGCGGTTCCAGCAGTTCGGAGTCGTTCATCGTCCTGCGCCTCCCAACAGTCGTCGCAAGGCCAGCAGCCCCTGCGCGGTCCGGTTCTTCACGCTGCTCTCCGAGCAGCCCAGCGTGGTCGCCACCTCGGCCACCGGGAGGTCGGCCACGAACCGCAGGACCAGCACCGCCCGCGCCGGCGGCGGCAGCCGGCGCAGCGCGGACCACACCACCTCACGGGTCTCCACGTCCGGCGGCGGCGCGCTCGGCTCGCGCGGCAACTCGGCGGGGCGGCCCACCAGGCGGACCAGGCTCCAGCGGCGGCGGTGCTCGTTGAGGAACGTGCGGACCACGATCGTCCGCACGTACGCGTCCAGGTCCCGCGCCGCACGGGCTTTGCGCCAGTGGGTGAACAGCCGGGTGATGGCGATCTGCACCACGTCGTCGGCGCGGTGCTCGTCGCCGCACATCAGGTAGGCCAGTCGGCGCAGCCGGGGGAGGTGTTCACCGACGTACGCGGTGAACACCTCCTCCTCGGTGACACCCACCACGGCCCGGCCGAGCGCGTCCGCCGTCATGCGGCCGGCGCGGCGAAGTGCCGGCGGGACTCCACCGGGAACCACAGCAGGAACAGCACGACCGCCGACAACGCCCAGCCGGTCACCAGATCGGCCCTGACCTCCACCTCCGGGTACGACACGAACACGAAGTACCGGCCCACGGCCTGGAAGGCCAGCAGGACGGTGATGGCGATCCGCCCGGCGTTCCGTCCGGAGTGGACGGTGGTCGCCAGCCACACGTACAGCACGGCGCTGATCGGGTGGTAGACGGTGCCGGGGTTGAAGCCCGCCGCCTCGGGCGTCGCGATCAGCCGCCACACGTCCTGCACCACCACGGTGACGTGGTTGAACGCGTGCACCCCGATCCCGACGGTGGCTGCCAGCACCGACGCCGGTCTCGTGGCACGGATGTCCAGAGCGGTCATGGTGACCTCCAGTTCGCCTCAGCTGTCACACCGGAGACACGGCGGACGGCTCATGGCGCCTTATGACCTGAGTCACACGGGTCGACGCTCTGGTCGGTCACCCCGTACGGGTTCGTTCAACCGGTGACCGGTTCCAGCAGCACGTCGTCGAGCTGGGCCCACGTGTCGACACCCCGCCCCCACGTGCCCCCGAAGACCTCCACCTCGGTCGTGTCGGCGGTGAACTCCACGGTCAGCTGCCGGTAGTCCGGGAAGTGCCCGAACCGCTGCTCGGCCACCACGCCGCCACCGGGACGCCGCACGCCGAAGTAGCCGTCGGTGCCACTCGCGGACGAACGCACCCAGCCGGTGAGCCGGTACCGCTGCCCGGGTCGCACGACGACCCCTTGGCTCAGGGCGTTCCAGCCGCTGTCGTGCCGGACCCAGCCGTTGTTGCGCCCCGAGTGGGCCAGGCCGAGGCCCTGGTCGATGCCGCCGCGCCCGTCGATCCGCCACGGACCCGGTCCCACCCCTGCCGGGCGGTCCTCGAAACCGCCGTCGGACAGCAGGTTCGACCCCGTCGGGACGTCGGACAGCCGCAGCCGCATGAACTTCGAGTGGTACGGACCCCACTGCGACATCGAGAAGTACAAGTCCGGGCCGTCCGCGCTCGCCGGGTGCACGAAGCCGCCGTACAGGGCGGGGTAGTCGACTCCGTGCGCCACCACCCGGCCGCCGCTCCACGGGCCGTTGGGCGCGGGGGCGGTGCGCAGCACGATCGCGGCGCGGCTCTCGTCCAGGGCCAACGACACCCAGCGGCGCAGACCGTTGTGGTACAGCACGGACAGCTCGCCTACCTGGGTGCCGAACACCGGGACCGACGCGTCCACGTCACGCCGCCAGCCGGACGCGGTCCAGTACTCGTAGGCGGCAGGATCGAGCACATGGGGTTCCGCGACACGGGCGACGTGGGCGTTGCCGAAGCGGCCGTTCGGCGTGCCGAACAGGTACACGAAGCCGCCGTTGCGCACGAACGCGCCCATCTGGAACCGCGCGCTGCCACCCTGGTTGAGCCACCTGCTCTCCGCCGGCTTCACCCACGTGCGCCCGCCGTCGTCGGAGTAGGCCACGCCGGAGTAGTTGGTGGTCCACGGCTCCCAGCCGCGAATGGACATGTAGTGGATGTAGTCGCGAGACCCGACGGCGACCGCCGCCGTCGGGATCACCGTCACCTCCGACACCGCCGGATCGCGGTGCAGGATCTCGGCGGCGTGGCCCGGTCGGTCCTCCACCATCGAGTCGATCCGAAGGCCGTCGGCCAGAATGGTGTCGGCCGAGTGGCCCAGCACGTTGAACCGCCAGTCGGCGGTCTCCGGTCCGGCGCCGTGGCCGCCCCAGCCCTCGCCGTAGGTGTCGCCGAACACCACCGCGGTGCGACCCCGGCTGTCGCGCCACATGATGCCGAGGTCGGTCGCGTGCACGCCGAACCGCGACCTGGTCTGGTTGACATCGCCGTCGCCCTGCCCGGCCAGCAGCGCCACCGGCCGGGCCGGCGAGAACGGGACTGCCGCTGCCGCAGGAGCTGCGGATGCCGCCAGCACGGCGACGATCGCGAGGACACCGCACGCCTTCGTTGGTGTGGACATACCCCGTTCTTCTACCGGAACCACGTTGTTCGGTGTCGCCGGACAAGAGCTGAACAGAAAAATCGGAACAACCGGACCGGGCCACGTCGGCGGTGGTCGGACCGGCGTTCAGCCCGGACGGCCGCACACTGGTGACCGGCAGTGCCGACTCGACCGGCCGGACGGCCCACGGCGGGCGGTCGTGTGGCGGTCGTGCCGCCGGCGTGGGCTCAGGGGAGCCTGCGGCGACCGGCGAAGCCCAGGTCGGCCCGGTGGTACCAGTCCAGTCCCCGGTCGCCCTCCAGCCAGCACAGCAGCACCGGCACGCCGTCCAGCTCGGACGGGAAGTCCACCAGCAGCGGGGCGAAGCCCTTCAGCTCGGCGCCGGTCGCCTGCACCGTGCTCATCAGGTCGTCCAGCCGGGCCTGCGCGGCCTTGAACTCGGCCAGTCCACCCAGCGCGGTCGGCTCGCCGGCGCCGAGCGCGGCGGACAACTCGGCTGCGTCGGCTCTGAGCCCGACGATCTCGTCCAGCACCGGCCGCAGCCGGTCCAGTTCACGCCGCGCTTCGGGCAGGGTGAAAAGTCCCAACGTCCTACCTCGCCGAGTGGGTACGTGACGGTGCCAAGCTACCGGGTCGTGCCGCTGGGTAGCGGCCGGGAGCCGTTCGGGTGGCCGTGCTCGGCCGAGCGAGTGCGGATGCACCGAAGCGGCCGACCCGGAGCCGCGGTCCGGTCCTAGCGTCGGCGACTCCACCACCCCGGAACCCCGGGACGTGGGCGCTGGGGGATTCCGACCAGCAGAGGGGTAACACAAGATGACCCTGAGACCTGTCCTGCGCCGGGCGCTGACCGCGGTGGCCGCCGTCGTGCTCGGCCTGACCTCCCAAGGCGTCGCGCACGCCGCGCCGCCCGACAACGACGACTTCGCCGACGCCACCCGGATCGCCGCCCTGCCCTTCACCGCCGTCCAGTCGACGGCCGAGGCGTCACCGGAGGCCGACGACCCGTACGGGTGCAGCTTCGAGCACGGCACGGTGTGGTTCACGATCACGCCGAGCACCGACGGGGTGCTCAAGGCGTCCACGCTCGGCAGTGACTACGACACCCTGCTGGGCGCCTTCTCCGAGCAGCCGCGTGGACTGCTCCAAGAGGCGTGCAACGACAACGCCAGAGGCGCGAAGCACTCCGAACTCAGCTTCAAGGCCCTCGCCGGTGTCACCTACTACTTCCTCGCGAGCAGCTCGCGCGTGGGCGGCACGCTGCACTTCAGCGTCGCCAGTGCCCGTGCGCCGGCCAACGACGACTTCGCCGCCGCCGTGCCGATCAACGCGGTGCCACCGCAGAACATCCGGGTGGACACCGCGGCGGCGACCAGTGAACCGGACGAGCCGGATTGGTGTGTCTCCTCGCCCCAGACCGTCTGGTACTCCTACACGGCGCCAGGAACCCGTTCCGTCACGCTGGACCAGCGCACTTACGGTTCGGTGGCGGTGTACACCGGCACCGAACCGAGGAACCTGGAGCGGGTGGCCTGCGCGACCTACGAGGCTTCGGCCACGTTCCGGGCCACGGCGGGGCAGACCTACTACATCCAGCTCGCGCCGTACAACCCGGTGAACCCGGAACTCGAACTGGACTTCACCGTGGCGCCGGAACCGGTCGCCGACTTCGACCACGACGCGACCGACCCGTCCGTGTACAGCCGGATCACGTTCTCCAACGAGTCCCACGACCCGGCCGACGGCCAGTTCACCGAATGGCTGTGGGACTTCGGCGACGGCACCACGGCCACCACGCCGGAAGTGAGCCACCGCTACACCGCCGACGGCGACTACTCGGTCCGTCTTACCGTGCAGACCGCCGACGGCCGATCGGCGACCGTTGCCAAACCACTGGCCATCCGGACCCATGACGTGGCGATCAGCCGCTTCGCCGTGCCGTCGACGGGCATCGCCGGCCGCAGCCACCCGATCACGGTGACCGTGTCCAACCAGCGCTACGACGAGAGCGCCAGGGTCACCCTGTACCGCAGCAGCCCGACCGGCTTCGAGGAAGTCGGATCGGCGACCCAGTGGCTGCCGGTGAAAGCCGGCACCACCCAGTTCCCGTTCCGCTACACCTTCTCCCCGGACGACGCCGCTGTGGGCAAGGTCACCTTCAAGGCGGTGGTGGCCATCCAAGGTGCCAACGACGCGCTGCCGTTCGACAACGAGGTCGTCTCGGTCCCCACCACCGTGAAGGCGGCGGCGACGAAGGGCGTGGTTGTCGGCTGACCGGGTCTCGGAGGGTCCTCGGGCGCGGTGCCCGGGGGCCCTCCGCCGGGGCTAGGACATCGCCTGGGTGTCACGGGGCGGGGCCACCGGGTCCTGGCCGTCGGACTGGCCGCTCTCCATGCGCCTGCCGCGTTCGAGTTCCGCGTCCAGCTCCGCGCCCAGCAGGAGGGCCAGGTTGGAGATCCAGAGCCACACCAGGAAGATGATGACGCCGGCCAGGGAGCCGTAGGTCTTGTTGTACGAACCGGCGTTGGCCACGTAGAGCGCGAAGCCGGTGGACGCCACCAGCCAGGCCAGCACGGCCAGCAGGCCGCCCGGCGTGATCCACAGCAAAGCCGGTTGCCGGACGTTCGGCGATGCCCAGTACAACAGGCCGATGGCGAGGCTGGCCAACAGGAACAGCACCGGCCACTTCGCGATGTCCCACACCGTGACGAACGTCGTACCGAGGCCCAGGACCTCGCCCAGCCACTCGGCGACGCCACCGGTGAGCGTGACGCCCAGCGCGGTCAGTGCGAGCAGGATCACCACGCCGACGGTCAACACCAGTCGCAGCGGGATGACCTTCCAGAACGGGCGGCCTTCCTCCACGTCGTAGATGGAGTTGGCCGCGCGCATGAACGCGCCCACGTAGCCGGACGCCGACCACAGCGCGGTGACCAGGCCGACGACGGCCAGCGGGCCCGCGATGCCGCTGGACTTCTGGAGGTTGTCGATCCCGCCGACGATCAGGTCCTTCGCCTCGCCCGGCCCCAGCACGTCCAGGCTGTCCTTGACCGACTGCGTCGCGTCCGGTCCCAGCAGGCCCAGCAACGAGGTGAGCAGCAGCAGGCCGGGGAACAGCGAGAGGACCGCGTAGTAGGTGAGCGCGGCGGCCCAGTCGGTGAGGTTGTCGTCGTTGAACTCCTTGACCGTGCGCTTGAGCACGGCCCACCAGGAGCGCTTCGGCAGCTGGGTCGGTGCGGCGGGTGCTGAGGCCATGTGCGACGGGTTTCCCCGAAATCCGAGGTCCACACAGCCTGTCGGGCTTCTACCGGCGCAACGGGGATTACCGGCGCGAAGGGGAATCCCCGACCGGGAACGTGCTCCTCGTCGGCGCGTGTGGCGGCGACCTCGTTGACGGCTGAACGGCCGCCCGCAGTACCCCCACCTGGGTTATTCCAGCCGTGTCGGGCGGAAAAACTTCGCCGCCGCTCATCGGCGCCGTGACCTCCCACTATGGAATCCGGCCGGCCGCGTCCGCCGCGTACGGCGGTCGCCGGGAGCGGGCCTGTCTGGCAATCTAGGCTGTTCAGGCGAGCCGGGAATCTCGGAGCACGATCTTCCCGCCTCGCGTCGTGCAACCGAGAGCAGTGGGGTGGTGGGGCCCTGTACGGGTCCGTTGGCGTGGTGAAGACCAGTCGTGTGGTCCGGCAGTCCGACGTCCAGCAGGACGTGGGCTGGCGAAGCGCGCCCTACCCCGTGGTGTCGGTCGACGCGGCGGGTGCGGTGCGAGTGGTGAACGAGGCGGCGCTGGTGCTGTTCCCCGGCGCGGCGGTGGGCGGGTCGATGGCCGGGACGTGTCCCGGTTGGCTGGTGGAGGCGCACGAGCGCCACACCGGCGGAACCCGTGACCGGGTGTCGGGGCTGATCGGCGAACGCAGCTTCGAGGCCCACCCCGTCGGCGGCGACGACGGCACCGTGACGTGGTGGCTGGTGGAGGACACCGACACCCGGCTGGCGCGGGAGGCGCTGCGGCTCGAACGGGAGCGCACCGCCGTGCTCGGCGAGGTGTCGTCCAGGCTGCTGACCTCGCTGAACCCCGAGCGGTGCATGCAGGTCGCGGCCGAACTGGCGGCCGGTCACCTGGCCGACGCGGCGTGGGTGATCGCACCCGGCGGCCGGCGCGACTTCCCGGTCGCCCGGTGCGTGCGCGGCGGCGACGTGGTGCACGAGCGGCTCGCCGTGGACCCGGACGACGTCGCCGGGCTGGCCGAGGCGCTGCAGGGCTTCCCGCCGGTGCCGTCCCGCTGGATCGAACCGTCGTCCGCGCCCGGCTGGCTGGTGCCCGAGGAGTTCGGCGAGATCGGGTCGATCGTGGTGACGCCGCTGCCCGGCCACGGCGTCCCGGCGGGCGCGCTGATCCTGCTGCGGCGCACCGAGCAACGCGCGTTCAGCGAGGACGAAGAGGTGTTCGCCCGGCTGTTCGCGGCCCGTGCGGGCGCGGCCATGTCGGCGGCGCGGATGTTCGCCCAGCAGGTCTCCATCACCGAAACCCTGATGCGCGACCTGCTGCCCCCGAAGCTGCACCAGGTCGACGGCATCGAGTTCGCCGGCCGCTACCGGCCGGCGCTGGACACCGAACGGGTCGGCGGCGACTTCTACGACGTCCACCCGGCCGCCGTCACGACCGGAGCTGGGGCCGTGGAGTCGCTGGCCGTGCTCGGCGACGTGTGCGGCAAGGGCCTGGAGGCGGCGGTGCTGACCGGCAAGGTCCGCACCACGCTGCAGGCGCTGCTGCCGATGGCCTCCGACCACCGGCGGATGCTGGAGCTGTTGAACAACGCGCTGCTCGACTCGCACGACACCCGGTTCGTCACGGTCGTGCTGGCCTCGGTGGCCCGGGTCGGCAGCGAGGTGCGGCTGCGGCTGACCAGCGGTGGGCACCTGCCGCCGCTGGTGGTGCGCACGACGGGAGAGGTGCAGGAGGTGCCCGCCCACGGCACCCTGATCGGAGTGCTCCCCGAGATCGAAGCCACCACCGCGGAGGTCGTCCTCGCGCCCGGCGAGACCTGCCTGCTCTACACCGACGGCATCACCGAGGCCATGGGCGGGCCGTTGGGCGGGGAGATGTTCGGCGAAGAACGGCTGCACGCGGTGCTGGCCTCCTGCGCCGGGATGCCCGCCGACGCGGTGGCCGAGCACGTGCACATGGTGGCGTCCCAGTGGATCGGCGGGGGCAGCCACGACGACATCGCGGTGCTGGCGATCACCGCACCGCGCGGCAGGCACCTGACCGCTGTCGGCGGCCATGGACGGGGCGCATGACCACCACCACCCGTGAAACCCTGGACGCGCGGACCTGTGCGCAGCGGCTGTGGGAAGCCGTGGTGGTCGGCGACGAGCACGCGGCCAGGGACGTCGTGCTGACCGCGTCCGGGGAAGGCCTGGACACCGAGTCCGTGCTGCTCGACGTGATCGGCGCGGTGCAGCGGAGGGTCGGCGCGGAGTGGGCGGCCAACCGCCTGACCGTCGCGCAGGAGCACGCCGCGACCGCGATCAACGAACGCGTGATCGCCACGCTCGCCGGCACCGCGACGTTCCCCGAACCGCACCGGGGCCGGATCACGGTGGCGTGCGTGGACGGCGAGTGGCACGCGCTGCCCGCCCGGCTGCTCTCCGAGGTGCTCAGGCTGCGCGGCTTCCGCGTCGACTACCTCGGCGCCCAGGTGCCCGCGCCGCACCTGATCACCCACCTGCACAGCACCGGGCCGGACGCCGTCGCGCTGTCCGGTTCCATCGCGACCCGGCTGCCGACCGCGCACGCCACCATCACCGCCTGCCAGGCCGCCGGGGTACCGGTGCTCGCGGGCGGCGGCGCGTTCGGCCCGGACGGCCGGTACGCGCGGCTGCTCGGCGCGGACTTCTGGGCTCCCGACGCGCGCTCGGCGGCCGACCGGCTCACCGAGGCCCCGCTGCCCCGCCCGCGCGGCACCCACCAGCCGATCGACGACCTGCCCCACCTGGGCGACCAGGAGTACACGATGGTGTCGCGGACCAGCGGGCAGCTGGTCAAGGCCGCGTACTCGGCCCTGGAGGCGCGGTTCCCCGAGCTCGCCTCCTACAGCGAGTCACAGCGCCACCACACCGCGCAGGACCTCGCGCACATCGTGGACTTCCTCGCCGCGTCCCTCTACATCGACGACGACGCCCTGTTCCTCGGCTTCCTGGCCTGGACGACCGACATCCTCGGCGCCCGCGGCGTGCCCGCCCGCTTCCTGCCGCCGGCGCTGGACGTGCTCGCCGCCGAACTCCGCGACTTCCCCCGGGCCAAGCGCGTCCTCGCGCGTGCCCACGAACTGTCGACCCGCACCCTCGGCGTCGAGGGGCCCGATCACGATCATGGACCTGCCGCATGAGTTCGCCGCACCAGCTCACCTGCACCCTGGCCATCGTCGACGCGCACACCGCCCGGATCGTGGTGTCCGGCGAGATCGTCTTCGACAGCGGCGACCGCCTGCTGGGGGTCGTCGCCGACCTGCTGGCCGACCACCCGGTGCGCCGCCTGCGCCTCGACTGCGGCGAGGTGACGTTCTGCGACTCCTACGGCCTGGGCACGCTGCTCGCCGTGCACCGGAGACTCGACGCGGTCGGCGGCGTGCTGCACCTGGAGAACCGCCCGGCCGCGCTGGACCGCCTGCTGCGCAGGACCAACACGTACAACCACCTCACCCGGTCGGTCGAGCCCGAACGCGAGCACCAGCTCGACAGCTGACCGCCCGCCGGGCCGGCTCGCCGCTGCGTCAGCGGGCCGGGTCGTGCGCGGCGAGCGCGTCGCCCGCGGTGGGGTAGCAGCCGAGCACCTCCTGCAGCCCGGTGACCTGGAACCGGCGGCTGAGCTGCGAGGGCATCTCCACGAACGCCAACCGGGCCCCGATCTCCCTGGCCCTGCGCCAGACCAGGAGCATCGCGCTGAGCCCGGACGAGTCGCAGAACGTCACCCCGGACAGGTCCAGCACCAGCACGCCCTCGCCGGGCTTCAGCAGGCCGACCGCGCGGTCCGCGATCCGGTCGGCACTGACCCGGTCGAGCACGCCGACCACCGCCGCCACCACCCGTCCCACCTCGGCGGTGCGTACGACGACGTCATCCCCGGTGCCGACACCGAGTTCCACGGGCTGCTCCTCCCGCCGCGCCGACGGCTTCCCGGCAGCCATCCGGAGTGTAGTCGTCCCGGGCTGCCCGTGTCGTCGCGCTGCGGTCAGGCGGACGGCCGCCAGCCGAGTGCCGGTCCCAGCCGGCCCGCGATGTCGCCGAGTATCTGCACGTAGTCGTCGTGCTCGAAGGTGAAGGGCAGGGCGAACGCGACCTCGTGCACCTCCCGGAACGCGGCGTGGGCGTAGAGGCGTTCGGCGATCTCCGCGGACGTGCCGACGAGGTCCGGGGCGAACAACAGGCGCGCCGGTCCCCGGGGCGTGGCGGTGCGCGGTGTCCGCTTCCGGGCGTACTCCTCGTACTTGGCGCGTTGCGCCGGCGAGGCGCTGTCGGTGGGGATGACGACGAGCCCTTGTGAGACGCGGGCGCGGTCGCCGTCCGGGTGGTGCGCGCGGAACGCCCGGATGTGCGACAACTGGATCTCGGCGAAGTCCTCCGACTCCTCCGCCTTCACCACACTGCTGGTCAGGAAGTTCATCCCGTGCTCACCCGCCCACCGCGCCGATCGCAGGCTGCCGCCGCCGTACCACAGCCGGCTGCCCAGACCGGGGGACTGCGGCTGGACGCGGTCGGAGAAGACCTCGAACCCCTCTGTGCCGCGGAAGTCGGTGGCCGGTTCGCCGCGCACGAAGTCCAGCAGCCGCCGCGCCCGCTCGTAGCCGAAGTCCTCGGCGTCGGCGGTGTCCGGGTACAGCGCCCGCCCGACCCGGTCGAAGTGCATCGGCGGCCCGGCGCTGACACCGGGGTTGAGCCGGCCGCCGGACAGCAGGTCGACCGTCGCCAGGTCCTCGGCCAGCCGCAGCGGGTTCTCCCAGCCCAGCGGGATGACCGCGGTGCCCAACGCGATGCGGCTGGTGCGCTGCGAAGCCGCCGCCAGGACCGCGACGGGGGACGAGATGCCGAACTGGAGGTGCCGGTGCCGCACCCAGGCGCTGTCGAACCCCAACCGCTCGCCCAGCTCGATGATCTCCAGCGTCGACTCGTGCCCGCGCCGGGGATCGTCCTCACCGAACAGTCCGATGGTGAGGAAACCCAGTTGGCGCAGCGGTTCCGAGGGCAGTGGCACAGGGCTCCTCCATCGTCCACGACGCACTCCGCAGCACGATTGTGGCAGTCGACGGGTTCGCGGACCGGGGCGTTCCACTGTCTGGGCGGGCCCGCCGACCGGGGTAGCCTCCGGCGCCCGGCCCGTCCGGACGACCGGTGTTCAGGCAACCGGTGTTCAGGTGACCGGTGTTCAGGTGACCGGCACGATGCGGGCTTCCACCAGCTCACCCGCCTCGACGCGGAGCAGGCCGATGGTGCCGCGGGGCTGGCGGCGGCGGTCGGTGGGGGAGCCGGGGTTGAAGATCCGGACGTCGTCGTCGGACTCGTCCAGCGGGATGTGGGAGTGGCCGAAGACGACGAGGTCCGCGTCGGGGAAGCGGCGGTGCATTCGGGCGGTCCGGCCCTTGGCCGGTCCGCTGTCGTGGATCATCGCGACGGCCAGGCCGTCGAGTTCGAGTTCCACGGTCTCCGGCGCGCCCCACGCGGTCACCTCGGGCCCGTCGTTGTTGCCGGCCACCGCGACCACCGGGGCGAAGCGCGCCAGCTCGTCGAGCACCGAGGGCACGCACACGTCGCCCGCGTGCAGGATCAGGTCGACGTCGCGCAGGTGCTCGGCCACGGCGGGCGGGCAGGCCTTCCAGCGGCGCGGGGCGTGGGTGTCGGAGAGGACGGCCACCTTCATGGGGCGTGGATACCCGTTTCGACGTGGAACAGCCGGCGGCTACTTCGGGAGTCGGGACCAGACGTCGGCCGCCACCGCCCTGGCCGCGGCGCACGCCTGGTCCACCTGGCTGCCGTTGGGCAGGCTCACCGTCACGATCGCGAGTTCCCGCACACCCTCGCCCCCGTCGAACGGGATGTGGGCGGTCTCCGCCGCGCACAGCACGAGCGACGCGGAGCCCGACTTGCTGACCGTGCTCGGCCGCCCGGCGATGTCCTCGGTGGTGGCGTTCCCGCCGTCGGCCGCGGTGGGCACGCCCACGGAGTACGTGACCCGCACCCGCGGCGGGTTCGCGGTGCCGTCCTTGCTCCACCGGCACTGGTGGGCGGCCGGGTAGGGCTTGACCCTGGCCCCGGCCAGACCCGGCACCCGGCCGACCGTCGCGGAGGTCACCGAGGTGCACGGGTCGGTCTTGCCGAGCGAGTTCTTCGGGAACGTCCGGTGCTCCACCTCCTTGGCGAGCACCCGGTCGGCGACGGCCCGCACGGCGCGGTCGGCAATCCCGCACATCTCGGTGGGCGTCGCCTTGTCCGAGGTGAAGTTGTCCACGGCGACGGTCATCGTCACCAGTTCCGGGAACACCAGCCGGCGGGCGCAGCGGCTCCCGTCGTCCGTCTCCTCAGCGATCCTCAAGCCGCGGTAGTCCTCGACCCGACCGGTGATCTCGCGCTCCGCGGCCAGTTGGTCGAGCAGACCGACCGAGACCTCCAGCTTCGCCCCGGACGGCACGGTCACGGTGAGCGCGCAGAAGTCCAGCGACAGGGGCGTGGCGAGGGCGGGCGTGCCGAACCGGGCCAGTTCGGCGGGCTCGACCAGGCTGCACGGGTCGAGCGACGGCAGGTCCCCGAGCAGGTTCGCGGCCGTCGGCTCGGGCTTCGCGGTCGTGGTGGACGTCGGGTTGGGCACCGGCACCGCGGACCCGGCCACCTGCGTGGTGCACCCACTCAGCACAGCGACGAGTCCCACGGCGAGCGGGATCCAGCTACGCGCCCTGATCATGGCGGGCAGCCTATGTGAACGACCGGTCGGACAGCGGGGAGTCCGCGACTCCCGGTGCGGTGTCCGATGAGGAATGGATGCGAGGGCCGCGTTAGGGTCGGGGCCGTGGCGGGGGTCGGGCAGGTCGAAGCGGAGTTGCTCGCCGCCATCCGCCGCTTCGCGGGGCCGGTTCGCGGCGTGGGCGTGGTGCTGCTCAGCGCGTTCGGGGTGTTGTCGGTGTCCTCCGACGCGTTGCCGCTCGGGTTCGCCCTGCTCGCCCTGATGGTGGTCGGCGCCGTCGCGGACTTCGGCGACCCGCGGGCCTCACTGGGTTTCGCGGTGGTCCGGGTGGTGGCTGTCTGCGCTGCCCAAGGTGTGCTCGGCGGGGAGGCCCGGTGGTGGGCGCTCAACGTGCTCACCACGACCGCGATCACGCTCCAGTGGGAATGGGCGCCCCGGGTGGCGGTCCCGATCACGGCCGGGTTGCTGGCGGTCCAGCTGTGGGGAGCGGGGTCCGACGGCTCGGTGGTGCTGCGGGTCGTGGTGGAGTGCGCCCTGGCCCGGTTGGCGTTCCTGGTGGTCCGGCGGTCCACGCGGCGGGTCGACGTCCTGCGGGTCCGGCGGGCCGAGCTGCAACGGGCGGAGGCGTTGGCCGCGGAACGCCGCAAGCGGGAACGCGAGTACATGGCGTTGCTGCACGACACCGCGTCGGCGACGTTCCTGGTGGTCGCCACCCAGGGTGGGGACGCCGACGCGGTGGCCGGCTTCGCCCGGCGCGACCTCGGCCTGCTGACCGGCACGGCCGGTGTGCCGCAGGACCGCCTGGTGGACGTCGGAACGTCCCTGCGGGCGGTCGCCGAACGCGCCCCGCTGGACGTCGACGCCCGGACCGAGCCCGCCCCGGTGCCCGCGTCCGTGGCCTTGGCCCTGGTCAGAGCCGTGCGGGAGGCGTTGGTCAACGTCGAGCGGCACGCCGGGACCGGTCGGGCCGAACTCGTGGTGTCCGCGCGTGACGACCGGGTGACGGTCACCGTCGCCGATCGCGGCCGGGGATTCGACCCGGCCGCGGTGTCCGGGCACCGGCGCGGGATCAGCGGGTCGATCGTGGAACGGGTGGCCGCCGTCGGCGGTTCGGCGGTGGTCACCTCGGCGTCCGGCGGCACGACGGTCCGGTTGGCGTGGCCGGCGTGACGGATCACCAGACGGCGGCCGGCCAGGTGTTCGCGAGCATCCGGCTGGTGCTGCTCGGCGTGGTCGCGGTCCTGCAGTTCGGCCTGTCGCTCCCGCCGCTGCTTTCCCACCCGCACGGGCCGGGCGCGTGGGTCGCGTTCGGGGTGTTGGCCCTGGCCACGTTGGTGTGCGCGGTGTGGGTCGTGCGACGGCGCCCGCTGCCGGCCGTGGTCGTGGGCGCGGGAGTGGCGGCGGTGCTGGGCGCGTCGGTCCTCGCCACGGACGCGTTGCCGCCCGACGCTCATTTCGGTGCGGCGCACTGGTCGTTCGGGCTGGTCGGCTGGCACCTGCTGGTGCTGCTGGCGGACCGGGTCGGGTTGCTGCTGACGGTGTCGGGCGTGCACCTCGGGTGCGAGGTCGTGCAGTTCGTGCTGGCCGGGACGCCGGAGCGGGTCGAGATCGGCGCGGCGGGCGTGGTCGTGCTCGGGGCGACGAGCTTCCAGCTGGGCGTGCTGCTGCTGACCCGGGTGCTGCTGCGCAACGCGCGCCAGGCCGCCGAGGTGGCCGTCGAGCAGGAGCGGACCGCGACCCGTGCCGCGCTGGCCGAGCAGTGGGCGCAGGACCTGCGAGCCGGTTTCGCGGGCGGTCTGGGCACGACGTTGCCGCTGCTCGCGGACCTCGCCGACGGCGTGCTCGACCCCCGTGACGAGGACACCCGGCGGCGGTGCGCGTTCGCCGCCACGCAGCTGCGGCGGCTGTTCGCCGAGCACGACGAGGTGCCGGACCCGCTGCTGCACGAGGTCGCGGCGTGCGTGGACGTGGCCGAACGGCGTGGGCTGACGGTCTCGCTGGCCGTGGGCGGGACGGCGGTGCCCGTGCCGACGGACGTGCGGCGCGAGCTGACCGCGCCGGTGGCGGTGGCGTTGTCCGCCGCCCGGGAACGGGCGCGGGTCAGCCTGCTGCGCACCGACGGCGAGGTGCGGGTGGCGGTGATCGCGGACACCGGGGCACCGGTGGGCGCCGTGTCGTCACGGGTGGAGGTCAGGTGCGACACGTACGGTGAGCAGACCCGGACGGAGGCCCGATGGCGGACCAGGTGAGCGCGGTGGTGGTGGACGACCACCCGGCCGTGCGCGCGGGTGTCGCGTACTGGCTGTCCTCCGGCGAGCCGCCGATCGAGGTCGTCGCGGACGGCGAGGACGTGCGGGTGGCGTGGCTGGACGCCGGCGCGGACGCCGACGTGGTGATCCTGGACCTGCACCTGGGCGGGCCGACACCCGTGCTGGGTGACCTGCGGCGGCTGGTGGAGGCCGGCCGGCGGGTCGTCGTCTACTCGATGCGCGCCGACGACGAGATCGCGCTGCAGTGCCTGGAGCTGGGTGCGTTGTGCTACCTGACCAAGGCGGAGGGCGCGGAACACCTCGTGCAGGCCACCCGGGCGGCGGCGGAAGGCAGGCCGTACACGCCGCCGGCGCTGGCCGGGGCGCTCGCCGGTGACCGCTCGGAGGCCCGCCCGGCGTTGTCCACGCGGGAGACCGAGGTGCTGATCGAGTGGTTCCAGTCGGAGTCCAAGGACTTCGTGGCCCGCCGGCTGGGCATCTCGGTCAGCACGGTCAACTCCCACCTGGAGCGCATCCGGATCAAGTACGCGCTGATCGGCCGGGAAGCGCCGACCAAGGCCGCCTTGGTGGCCAGGGCGATCCAGGACGGCCTGATCGGGGTCGACGACCTCTGACCCACGGCTCGGGCGCCCTCCGACCGGTTTCGTGGCGGCCGGTGACCGGCTGGTGACCGGTTGGTGTGGACGGTGACCGGCTTGTGGTGCGAACGACCGACAGTGCCCGGCGTCGAACGGGGCTAGCTTGCGAGGCACCACCCCCTCGCACTTAGGAGACCTGTCTTGACGCACGCCCGTGGCGCCCTGACCATCGCCGCCGGGGCGGCAGCCCTCCTGCTGTCGGCCTGCGGCAGTTCCACGGACGGAGTTGCCAAGCCCGGCACCACGACGTCCGCCGAGACCACCACGACGGCCGCTTCGGCGACCGCTTCGACGGCCGCTTCGGCGACGTCCGGGAGTTCCACGGCGCCCGTGCCGGCGGGTGACGTGACCAAGCCCGGCACCAAGCTGAAGGTGGGCGAGCGCGCCGTCGTGCCGTTCAAGTACGGCACCCAGAAGACCGGCACGATCGCCATCACGGTGAACGAGATCGAAGAGGGCGCGAACGCCGACCTGGTGAAGTTCGGCGACAAGGCCAAGGGCATCACGCCGGTCTACATCCGGGTCACCGTGGAGAACGTCGGCGGCACCGACCTGGCGCACAGCTCGCTGAGCCTGCGCGCGTTGGGCCCGGACGGCAAGGGCACGGGTGTCATCATCAGCGGCGACACCGACCAGTGCGAGTCGGAGACCGCGGGCCGCGACTTCACCACGGTGGGTGCGAAGTACGAGACGTGCGTTCTCCAGGGCGTCCGTGAGGGCACCAAGGCCGGTGCGGCGAGCTACAACAACGGCGACGGCTACGACAAGTCGCCGCTGGTCTGGGAGAACTGACCGGCTCGAGGACGGTTCCGACGGCCGGCGGGGGCGGTGTCGCCCACGTCACCGGCTACGAGGGCTCGGCCGGCTACGAGGGCTCGACGGGCTACGAGGGCTCGACGGGCTACGAGGGTGAGTGAGGTGCCGCAGCCCGTGCTGCGGCCACGAACTCCCGCATCAGCCCGTGGTCCTTCACCCCGCGACTCGATTCGATGCCGCTCGACACGTCGACGCCCCAGGGCCGCGCGCGGCTGACGGCCCCGGCGACGTTGTCCACCCCGAGACCGCCCGCGAGCAGCCACCGCCCCTCCGGCCGTGCGCCGTCCAGAGCGGTGGTGTCCCATTGTTCCCCGGAACCCGCCACCGGAGAGTCGAGCAGCAACATCTGCTCGCCGTACGCGCCGACCCGCACATCGGTGTCCGACGTCAACGTGACCGCCCGGACCAACGGCACCCCCAGCGCCGACACTTCCTCGAACGCCGCCTGCGGGTAGCGGCCGTGCAGCTGGACCGCGTCGACCCCGGCCTCGGCGGCGAGGCGACGCACCTCGTCCGCCGCGATGCCCTTGAACACGCCGACGGACAGCACGTGCGGCGGCACCTCGCGCACGAGTCGCCGCGCGGTGTCGGGATCCACCTGCCGGGGACTCTCCGTGAAGACGATCCCGACCGCGTCCGCTCCGGCGTCGACAGCCACCGCGACGTCGGCGGTGGTGCGCAGACCGCACAGCTTCACGTACATGGCGGTGAGAATAGTGCCCGGCGTGGATCATCGTCGGTGCGACCGGGCCGGATTGATGTGGTCCACCTGCGTAGAGACAATTTCGAAAGAACCGCGCCCTTTGCCTTGCTTCTTCGAAGGTGAGGGTGGCTTGGGTTGCTGCGGGTGGCGCATTGTCGGGGTAGTGCAATATCACATACCATCGTGTTCCAGGGAGCGGGTAGGTCGGGACGATCGCCGCCGCCAGGTCCGCTCTGACGAAGGGCTGTCGGTGGCCACGGTGCGCGTGAACAGTTCGAACATCGGCCCGGTCGAGAAGGTCAATCTCCGGGAGCGGGTCGCCCACGCCCTGCGTGCCGCCGTCATCTCCGGCGAGATGGAGCCCGGCGTGGTGTACTCCGCGCCCTCCCTCGGTGCGCGGTTCGGGGTGTCCGCGACGCCGGTGCGGGAGGCGATGTTGGACCTCGTCCGGGAGAACCTGGTGGTCATCGTGCCCAACAAGGGTTTCCGGGTGACCGAGGTCAGTGAGCGGGACCTGGACGAGATGGCCCAGCTGCGGATGCTGATCGAGCCGCCGATCGTCCGGGACGTCGCGTCGGTCATCCCGGAGCACGACTTCGAAGGCCTGAGGGGACTGGCGCAGCGCATCGTGGACGGGGCGGAGGCCGGTGACCTCGTGGAGTACACGGAGGCGGATCGGCTGTTCCACCTGGCGCTGCTCGGCTACGCGGACAACGCGCGGATGGTCGACCTGGTCTCGGACCTCCGCGCGCACACCCGGCTGTACGGGCTGGCTTCCCTGCTGGAGAAGGGGGAGCTGGTCCCGGTCGCGCGTGAGCACCTGGCCATCGTCGACGCGCTCCGGTCGCGGGACGCGGCGAGGGCGGAGGAGTTGCTGCGCGCACACATCAGCCAGACACGGGGGCGTTGGGCGAAGCCGTCCTAGCGTCCATCCACAGTGGATACTCGTGGCCGGGCGCCGGGTCGTGTTCCGACTTCCGTACGAAAGGACCCCATGAGCCCGTATCACCTGCTCGGCTCCACCGGTCGCTCCTACCACATGCCGGGCATGTCGGTGACCGAGCACGTGTTCTCCGTGCCGCTGGACCACTACGACCCCGGTGGGCGGACGATCGACGTGTTCGCCCGTGAGCTGGTCGATCCGGCGCGCGCGGACCGTTGGCTGCCGTGGCTGCTGTACCTCCAGGGCGGCCCCGGCGGCAAGGCGCCCCGGCCGTTGCGAGCGGGTGACGGCTGGTTGGGTCGTGCGCTGGAGACGCACCGGGTGCTGCTGCTCGACCAGCGCGGCACGGGGCGCAGCCACCCGGTCACCGCGCGGTCGGCGGCCGGGTTCGGTTCGGCGGGCGCTCTCGCCGACTACCTGGCGTGCTTCCGGGCCGACTCGATCGTGGCCGACGCCGAGCTGATCCGCAGGCGGCTGTGCGGCGAGCAGCCGTGGGAGACGTTGGGGCAGAGCTTCGGCGGTTTCATCACGCTGTCGTACCTGTCGATTGCGCCGGAAGGGCTGGCGTCGTGCTACATCACGGGTGGCCTGCCCGATCCGGCGGGCACGGCCGACGACGTGTACGCGTTGACCTACAGCCGGGTGCGGGACAAGACGCACGCCTTCTACGACCGCTACCCGCAGGACCGCGACGTGGTCCGGCGGATCGCCGACCTGCTCGACCGCGAGACCGTGCTGCTGCCCGACGGAGACCGACTGACCTCCGCGCGGTTCCGCGTGCTCGGGCTGATGCTGGGCATGGGTGACGGCGCCGAACGGCTGCACTGGCTGCTGGACGAGGCGCTCGGGCCGGACGGGCTGTCCGACGCGTTCCGGTACCAGGTGATGCAGCTGACCGGGTTCGTGGACAACCCGCTGTTCGCCGTGCTGCAGGAGTCGGTGTACGCCCAAGGCTGCGCAGCCACCGCGTGGTCCGCGCACCGCGCGATGCAGGGGCTTCCCGACTTCTCCCGGGACGCCGACCCGCTGCTGTTCACCGGCGAGATGTTCTTCCCGTGGATGTTCCGCGGGACAGCCGCCCTGCGGCCCTTCGCGGAGGCGGCGGACGTGCTCGCGGAACGCGCCGACTGGCCACCCCTCTACGACCTGAAACGGCTGGCGGACAACGACATCCCGGTGGCCGCCGTGGTCTACCACGACGACATGTACGTGCCCGTCGAGCTGTCGTTGCGGGCCGCGAAGTCGGTCGGCTCGACGCGGGCCTGGGTGACCAACGAGTGGGAGCACGACGGCGTCAACGCCTCCGGTGACCGGGTGCTGTCCCGCCTCATCGACATGGCCGCCGGCCGGGTGTGAGACGCACGTCGGGACTCAGTCGAGCCTGGCCGCCCGGCTGAGGCTGACGAGTTCGGCCCGGTACCGGCGGTAGGCGACGCGCAGGGCGTCGGCCGGCCAGGGGTGGGGGAGCAGCGCGTCGGGCAGGAGCGGGTCGGCGAGCAGGTGCCGGACGACGGCCGCCGCGACGGTGAACCGTGCCGCGGCGTGCCCGGCGTCCCCGAACAGCCGCAGCAGCGCGGCGGCGCGCCCGGACCAGCCGTCGAGATCCCACAACCCGCGCGCCAGGTCCACGGGGTCGGCCTCGGGGACGGCGCTGAACCGCCGGGTCAGGCCGGCGAGGTCCGGTGGCCAGGTGCGGTGCAGGTTCGCGGGCCTGAGCCACATGCCTTCGCGGAGTTCGCCGAGGCGCAGCGCGGTCATCCGGGTCCGCAGCGCCGCGCGCTCGGACGGACCGCGCCCGGTGGCCGTGACGGCGACGATCTCCCACGTGCCGTCCCAGTCGGTGGTGCCGGCCTCGATCGCCTCGTCCTGCCGCCGCTGCCGTTCCACGAGCCGGTCGCTCAGCCGGTAGGTCGAGCCCGCCCGGGCCAGGTCGCCCGCCGTCACCATCCGGGTGAGGGCGACGCGCAGCGTGGCGTCGCTGATGTCGAACAGGTTCGCGATCCGCACCAGGTCGCGCACCGGCAGCTCCGGCGGGTGCGCGCCGAGCAGGACGCTGAGCACGACCGACCGCGCGGTCAGCGGTCGCAAGGCGATCTCCGGCGCCACGCTGGTCCTCCCCGTTCGCCGGACACCGCCGGAGATGGTAGCCATCCGGCGCACATTACACTCTTGCTGCGGTTGTGTTGGAAGCGTAATACTCGGCGGCATGGCCCCCACCGTGCTGCCCGACGCCACCCACGAGGTCACCAACCAGCCGCCGCCGATCGCGCCGTACGACGCCTCGGCCGATGCCGCCCTGCTCGAAGGCCTGCGGCGGGAGGGCGCCGGCTGGGCCGAAGCCGACATCCGGCGCCTGGGCAGGCACGCGGGCAGCCCGGAGGCGCAGCAGTGGGCCGCGGACGCCCACACGTTCGAACCCGTCCTGCGCACCCACGACCGCTACGGCAACCGGATCGACGAGGTCGAGTTCCACTCCGGCTGGCACGACCTGATGCGGGTCGCGATCGCCGAGGGCAACAGCGGCGCGGCGTGGGCCGACGAACGCCCCGGCGCACACGTGGCCCGCTACGCGGGACTTCTCGTCTGGGGCCACACCGAAGCCGGGCACGGGTGCCCGATGGCGATGACGTACGCGGCGGTGCCCGCCCTGCGCCACCAACCCGACCTCGCCGCCGTGTACGAGCCGTTGTTGACCAGTCGGGTGTACGACCCGGGCCTGCGCGAGCCCACCACCAAGCGCGGCCTGCTGGCGGGCATGGGGATGACCGAGAAGCAGGGCGGCTCCGACGTCCGCACCAACACCACCGCCGCGACACCGACGGGCGAGGACGGCGTCCACACCCTGCGCGGCCACAAGTGGTTCACCTCCGCCCCGATGTGCGACCTGTTCCTCGTGCTGGCCCAGGCCCCCGGCGGCCTGTCCTGCTTCCTGGTGCCGCGCGTCCTCCCGGACGGCACCCGCAACCCGTTCCGCATCCAGCGCCTGAAGGACAAGCTGGGCAACCGCTCCAACGCCTCGTCCGAACCCGAGTTCGACGGCACCGCGGCCTGGCTGGTCGGCCCGGAGGGGCGGGGCGTCAAGACCATCGTCGAAATGGTCAACTGCACCCGCCTGGACTGCGTGGCGGGCTCCGCGACGTTGATGCGCAAGGCCCTGGTCGAAGCCGGCCACCACGTGGCGCACCGCACGGCTTTCGGTGCCCGGCTGCTGGACCAGCCGCTGATGCGCAACGTCCTGGCCGATCTGGCGATCGAGTCGGAAGCCGCCACCACCCTGACGCTCAGGCTGGCCGGCGCGGCGGACCGGGCCGTGCGCGGCGACGAGGGCGAACGCGCGTTCCGCCGCATCGCGACCGCGATCGGCAAGTACTGGGTGACCAAACGCGCGCCGATGTTCGCCGCCGAAGCCCTCGAATGCCTGGGTGGCAACGGCTACGTCGAAGACTCGGGTATGCCGCGGCTGTACCGGGAAGCCCCGCTGAACTCGATCTGGGAGGGTTCGGGCAACGTCAACGCGCTCGACGTGCTCCGGGTGCTGGGCAAGGACCCGTCCGCCGCCCCCGCGCTGATGGCCGAGCTGACCTCGGCGCGCGGCGCGGACCCCCGCCTGGACGCCGCCATCGCACAGATCGGCACCGAACTGGCCGACCCCACCGACGCCCAGACCCGGGCCCGGCACCTGGTGGAACGACTGGCCTTGGCACTCCAGGCCTCCCTGCTCGTCCGCCACGCCCCGCCCGCGGTCGCCGACGCCTTCTGCGCGACCCGCTTCGGCGGTGGCGGCTACGCGTTCGGCACCCTCCCCGCGACCGCGGACCTCACCGGCATCCTCGACCGAGCCCTGCCGGACGACCGCTGACGCGGGCTCGGCAGGCCTTAGTCTGGTCCGCGTGCGGACGAAGTCGGATGAGCGCGGGGCGTGGAACCCGTTGACGTCGCTGTCCGGTGCACGGGCCGCGCAACGGCTGAGGTTCGGCGGTGGTGCCGCCGGGATCGAACGGATGGAGGCGGCGTTGGCCGGCGAGGCGTTCTCGCCGCACCGGCACGACACGTACGCCATCGGCATGACCACGGCGGGCGTGCAGACGTTCCGGTACCGGGGAGCGCTGCGGCACTGCCTGCCGGGGGAGTGGCACGTGCTGCACCCCGACGAGCTGCACGACGGGGCGGCGGGGACCGACGGCGGCTTCGGCTACCGGATCATCTACCTGGATCCCGCGCTGGTGCAGGACGCCCTCGGCGGTCGGCCGTTGCCGTTCGTGGCCGATCCGGTGATCCGGGGCGTGGGGACGGCGGTGGCGGGGTGGTTGGCGCACATCGACGAACCCCTGGACGACGTGGAGGCCGTCGAGGTCACCGCGGCGGTGGCGGACCTGCTCAGCCGGCACTCGTCGGAGCGGCCGGCGGCGCGGGCGGCGCTGGACCTGGACGCCGTGCGCCGGGTGCGGGCGTTGTTGTTGGACGACGTCACCAGTCGGCACAGCGTGCAGGAGTTCGAACGGGTCGCCGGGATGGACCGGTGGGCGGTGGCACGGCAGTTCCGCGCCGCCTTCGGCACCAGCCCGACCCGGTTCCGCACCATGCGGCAGCTAGACCTGGCCCGGCGGCTGATGCGGGCGGGGCGTCCGCTGGGCGAGGTGGCGGCGGCGGTCGGGTTCGCCGACCAGAGCCACCTGACGCGGATGTTCAAGCGCGCGTACGGGTTGACACCGGCCGCGTGGGCGGCCGCGGTCCGGCGCTAGGTCCCGGACCTCGCCCGGATCGCGCGCAGGACGGCCGCCATGTCCTCCGCGCCGTGGCCGAGGGAGACGGTCTCGCCGAACAGGGCGTGGCAGACGTCCAGCAGCGGGGACGCCACGCCGGCGGCTCGGGCCGCCTCGGCGATGAGGCGGTTGTTCTTCAGCACGTCGAGAGCGGCGGCCTGCACGGTGAAGTCGCCGTCCAGCAGCTTGGCGGCCTTCGCCCTGGAGACCTGGGACGCCATCGGGCCGGCGTCCAGGATGCGGGTCAGCAGGGCCGGGTCGAGCTTGTTCGCCTCGGCGAACGCGTAGGACTCGGCCAGGCCGGTGACCATGGTGATCAGGTACAGGTTGACCGCGAACTTCATCAGCAGCGCGCCGGGCACCGGACCGCAGTCCACGACCTCCGCGCACATCGGCGCGAGCACCGGCCGGAGCTGCTCGACGTCGGCGCCCGACACCATGGCCACCAGCGTGCCCGCCTCGGCGGGTCCGCGCGACCCCGAGACCGGGGCCTCCACGTAGGTGCCCCCGGCCGCGGCGACCTCGGCGGCGAGGGCGGCGGAGTAGGTCGCGGGCATGGTGCCCATCTGCACGACGGTGCGGCCGTGGCAGCGCGAGCCGAAGTCCGGGGTGCCACGGGCGAGGACGGTGTCGACCGCGTTCTCGTCGGCGAGCATGAGCAGCACCACCTCGGCCTCGGCGAAGACCTCGGACGGTCCGGCGGCCACCCGCGCGCCGGCGGCTGCGACGGGTTCGCATCGGGCGGCGGTGCGGTTCCAGACCACCAGCGGTGCACCGGAGCGGGCGAGGTTGAGGGCCATGGGTTGACCCATGACACCCAGTCCGATGAAACCCGTGGTCATGCGCGCTCCTCCCCGGCTGCGCGGGCCGGTGGACCCGCTGCCGGATTTCTAGCCGTCACGGGTGACCGCGTCTTGAAGGTTTGTGCGTCCGGCGCGGGCCGCCCGCTCGGCTACCCTTCGCGCGGGTCGGACGCATCGGTACAGGCAGGCCGCGGTGTTGTGGGGCTGACCGCCGATCGTGAGCTTCTGGGGCAGAGCGGAGCGGCACTGACGACCGCAGCCGCGGTGCTGGCCGTGGTAGCGGCGGCGGCGGTCGTCGTGGTGGTCCGACGCATCACGGCGCGGCAGTCGGCAAACGGCTTCCACACCCCGGAGCACGTCGTGTCCGACGCTGCGGTGGGCATCACAGCGGTCGGCCTGCCCCACCAGCCACCGGCGCAGGCCACCGCACCCGAACACGACCCACGCCGGCAGCGTCCGGAGTAGTGCTCAGAACCAGTCGTCACCCTTCTCCGCCGCGGCGGTGTCGGCCTCGGCGGTAGCGCGATGCGTGAGGACCGCGACGGTCTCCTCCAGACTGCGCTGGATGTCCGGACCACCCGCCCGCTCGGTGTGCAGGGTCACCACGATCTCGCTACGCCCCGCGCCCTGGTCGTTCACCGCCAGTTCGCCGTGGTAGTCGTCCTCGCCCGGCGTGCCCCAGGACAGCATCCGGCGCTCCCGGTCGACCCGCAGCCAGGCTTCGGCTTCGACGTGACGACCACCGAGTTCGGCCTCCACGTGCACCCGGTCACCCCCGGCCGGGTCCAGCTCGCTCATCACCGGGAAGTACCGCGGCAGGTTCTCGCGATCCGACAGGAGGTCGAACAACCGATCCGCCGCGAGGTCGACCGATGCCCGGTGTTCGTAACTGCCCACGTCCGGCTCCTCTTCATCGTCCGGACGCCGGGGTACCCGCACACCGGCCATCGACACCCCGACCCACCTGCGCCACCCTTCCGGGCACGCCGGCCATCAACGATGCACCAGGTCCGCCGAGCACGAATATCGGAGCGCGGCCCCGACCGGAGCGAACTAGCGTGACCCGGTGACCGACACCTCCCGACTCCTCGCCGCCTACGACGAGCAACTCCGCGTAGCCGAGATGACGAACGTCCCACCCGGCGCACACGCCGAACAAGACGGCCCGGTCGTGCGCATCGTCGGCCAGCGCCGCCGCGGCTTCGTCAGCGGCCGACGCGGCCTCGGCCTCGACGGCGATGCCCTGGACGCGCTGATCGCACGCCAACGCGACTTCTTCGCCACCCGAGGCGAAGCCGTCGAGTGGAAGACCCGTGGCCACGACCTGCCGGCAGACCTGCCCCAGCGCCTGACAGCAGCCGGATTCACCCCCGAACAACCCGAAACCGTGCTCGTCGGCGAGGCCGCAGAACTGGCCACGATCGACCCCGGCCCTTCCGATGGCGTCACCGCCCGGCAGGCGACAACCGACGCCGACATGCACCGGATAGCCGAGATGGCGTCCGAGGTCTGGGGCGACGACCGAAGCTGGCTGGCCGCCGATCTGATCGACCGCCTCCGGAACGATGCGGGACAACTGACCGTGGTCGTCGCCGAAGCCGATGGACGAGTGGTGTCGTCAGCCCGGCTGGAGATCGAGCCGGGCACGCAGTTCGCAGGCCTGTGGGGCGGTTCGACGCTGGCCGAATGGCGAGGCCGAGGCATCTACCGCGCCCTGGTCGCCTTCCGAGCCAAGGTCGCGGTGGCACAAGGCATCCGCTACCTCTACGTAGACGCAACCGAAGACAGCCGCCCAATCCTGCAACGCCTCGGATTCACCGCCATCACCACCACGACCCCCTACGTCTGGACCCCTTCACCCTGACCCCCGCGCCTTGCGGACACCCCTGCCCCTGCGTGTCATCCCTGTCTGACGGACGGGCTCTGACCAGGTAGTTTGTGGGTATGCGTCACCGCTTGGGACTCCCAGGGGAGCCGGGCGGACGAGGCGTCCGTACGGGCTGCCACGTCGGCCTGTCGCAGCACGGGTAAGGGAGCACCCGCGCCGGCTGGGCCGCTTTCCCCTTGCCGTGCTTCGCGTCTGGTGGCCGCTGTCGCCCCTGCTGTTCGACCACGCGAACGGGTGGCCGAGCCGTATCGGGTGTGGCCGGGCACCCGTTCGCCCGGCCGTGGCGGGATCCGGCTGTGACCACCTCTGGCGGGGTCGTGGGGCTGTCCCGGCCGCTTCCGTCGTTCGCGGGGGTGCCACAGGGCCGATCGGGCTGTCGGGCGGCCGGTGGGTCAGTACGCGGTCGGGTGGGCCGGTGGCGGGGTCTGCCAGTCGATCCGGGCCAGCCGTCCACCCCCGGTGGTCAGGTAGTGCTGTGCGGCCTCCCGCACGTCGGCCAGCGGTAGTTCGGCGTCGGGGGGGAATTCGGTGGGGTTGGTCATGTAGTCGTACAGGAGCAGTTCGGGGGGTGACCACGTGGCCCACGGGCCGGGTGTCCCCTTGGCGAACAGGACCGCGCCGGGGCTGGTGTGAATCAGCGTTCCCCTGCCGGCGTCCCCCCGGATGCCCACGCTCAGGGACATGCGCTTGAGGTCCCCTTGTACGCCGGCGAGCCGGAAGTCCGCCAGCGCCGGGCCGCCCCATCCGGTCATCACGTCCAACACGTCGTCCAGCTCGGCCGGGGTGGACACGATCGTGGGGCGGTCGTGTTCCACGTCGTACCAAATCTCTAGACCTGCCACGGCGGTGTAGCCCCTCCTGTGTAGCGGACGCGTGTCCGGGTGCCGGCCTGGTTGATCCCGTGGACCGTGAGCGTCGACCCCTCGGGGAGCAGCACGGGGACGAGAGTGTCACACGAATCCGGGCCCTTGCACGTCACGTGGTTGATGACGACTTCCGCGTGCCTGATACCGCGCGCCACCATGTCGGCGGCCACCTTCAGTTCCACGTCCCCGGATCGCTTCGTGCCTTCGGGAAGTCCCTTGCGCGCCAACTGGGTCTGTATCTGGGCGGACCGTTGGTCCCATCCGCTTTCGACGGTCCGGGCCTGGCCGTTCGGGCCGATCCACTGGCCTACGGTGCGTTGTCCGGAACGGGGGACGACCGGCGGCGGCAGTGCCCGCCGTATCGCCTCGATCCGTTCTGGCGGGACGGTCGGCGGGTCGTCGGGTTCGACCCGGCGGGCCGGGGCCGGTCGTGGTTGCGGCTGTGCGGGCGGCCGGACGGCGGGGGATACGGTGGCCGCCGCTTCCACGCGGGCCGCGATGGTTTCCGCGCCTTTCATGGCCTCGTTGAGCATCGGCCACCAGTGGCCCTTGCAGCCGTCCGTCACCGCGTCGAACGCGGCCGGCATCCGGGCCGTGTCCGGCTCCAGGTGCACCACGCCCGCCAGTGCGCCGGCCAGGATGTGGTGTGCCTCCCCGGCCAGGTCTTCCGCGTGTTCCAACGCCGCGCGTGCCTGTGCGGCTTTGTCGCGCGCCGCGTTGATCTGTGCGACCACGTCCCCGGTCGATACCACCGGCCCCCATTCGCCGGTGTCAGGGTGTCACGTCGGGTGTCGCCGCGACCACTGCCCGTACGGGTGTGACATGCGGTGCCAGTGGTGGACAGCAGTGGTCAGCCGGTGGCCGACGCGGCCCCGCGCGGCTCAGTGTGGACGTGTACCACTGAGCGCGAGGGTGTTAAGAGACAACAGGATGAGCGTCAGAGCCCCGGGCCACGTTCCCGGATGAGCCGGAGGACGGCCACGGGTGAATGAGTTACGACCAGGCGGCCGAGCGGTTGTGCATTTCGTCGCGGACGCTGCGGCGCGCGGTGGCAGCCGGGCGCGCGCCTCACCGGCGGGTGGGGAGGTTGGTGCGGTTCACGGGCCCCGACGTGACCGAGATCCTCGCGTCGTGGCGAGTTGCACCCCAGCCGCGTGGATCGGGCCCGCGTACCGACGGGTGACCCTCACCCCAACGCACGCAACAACGTAATCCTCCCCGCCCCCAACTCCGTCACGTACAAATGCCCACTCCCCGGATGCTGCACAAGGTCCAACGGCTGGCTGAACCCGGTCAACCCCGCAATCCCGGTGGTCCGGTTCGACAACCCCCCACTGGCCCCGACGTCGAACGTCTGGATGTCCTGCCCGGACGAGTACCGCACCACCAGCAACTTCCCGTCCAGCCGCCCCCCGAACGCCGTCCCCCGGTACTCGATCACCCCATCAGCCGAAGCGTGCAACCCCGCATCATAAGTCCCGGCGAGGTCGAAGTTCCGGTCCGGCAGCGTCCCCACCGGATAAGCCCCGACCTGGAACGGATCCGTCCCGCCCGTGGGGTTCCCGCCCGCCAGCACCCACTCGCACCGCACAGGCGCCGGATGCCCGTAGTACTTCCCGGCCTTCACATCGAACACGTAGTCCGTCTCAGCCTGAGGATTCCCACTGACCCCCGGCACCACCGGCCCCGTATAAGCCCCATCAGGACGTGACGCACACGCCCCAGGCAGCACCGCAGGTGTCCCCGGAGCGTTCCCACCCGCAGCAGAACCATTCGTGGGCACGTACAGATGCCCGTTCCGATGCCACACCAGGTCGTACGCGTTGCGCACCCCGGTGGCGTGGATGGTCAACGGAGCCGTTGCCGCATAAGGGTTGTAGCTCCCACCGGCCTCGGTCCGCACGTTCAGCGGCAGTGCCGCGGGCAACCGCCCCACCCGCAGCCGCAGCACGGCCGCACTCAGCAGGTGCTCGGCCCGGTTCCCCCAGGTCGAGTCCGGCGCGCCCATCGCGTTCATGGACCCCTGGGTCAGGTACAGGTCCCCGTCCGGCCCGAACGCCAACGAGTTCGTCTCGTGGTCCTTGATCGACCGGGGCAGATCAGCCACGACTTCCTGGTACACCCCGAGGTTCGGCCCGCTCAACCGGGCGATCTTCCCCGACCAGTCCGGCGCGTTCGACGTACCACCGTAGTTGTCCGTCACCCACAGCACCGGAGCGGCGGCCGTCGACTTCGGGTCGAACGCCAACCCGATCACCGTCCGGTTCGGCGCACCCGGCAACCCCGCCGACACGGCATGTGCCCGAACCGTGTCGATCACGGTAGCCGTCCCCAGCGTCCCGTCCGCGTTCACCGGGAACCGGTGGATCTGCCCCGTGAACGTGGCCGCGTAGAGCCGCCCGTCCGGCCCCACCGCGACACTCGTGAACGCCGCACCCGACGCCACCCCGAACACCTGCTGGAACGCGATCGTCCCGCCACCACCGCCACTTCCGGTGGTGAACACCGACGACCAGGGCTGGAACCGGTTCCCCGCGACGTCCCGCACGCCATCGGTCACCTGGAACCGGTACAACGTCTGCGGTGCCAACGCCACAGTGGGGGAGAGGTTGACGACATCCCCGCCACCACTGGTGATGACGTTCGCCGGCACCACAGCACCATCCGACACCCGCACCAGCCGAACGGACGCCGCGCTCAACGAGGCCGGGTCGACCGCGCCCCCGGGCAACCGGAGATCCGCGACCACGCTCCCCGTCACGGAAACCCCGGTAGCCAGGTTCCCCGGAGTCACGGTCCGCACCGACGGCCGAGCGGCCACGTCCACCGCGTCCACGTCGACGTAGTTGAACTTGCTGTTCCCCCCACCACGAGGACTGAGGGTCAGCCGTCCATCCGCCACCGTGACGACCCTCGTGGCAACAGCGTGCTTCACCGAAGCGGACGGCTTGAACGCCGCCACCCCGTTCTGGTCCTCGATGTTCACGTAGTGGCTGCTGTCCGCAGCAGTCCCGGCATCCCCCACCGCGACGGTCACGCTGTAAACCCCGTTGGGCACAGCGACTTCCCAACTCCCCGGCGTGGTCACACCAGCCGAACCGGCCGGCAGCTGCGCGTGCATCAACGTCCCGAGCCGAACGTCGGAACCCCCGCGGTTCCGCCCGTTTCCCACCAGGCTCAGGGGCGTACCGGTACCCAGCCCGACCCACCCGAACGTATAGCCGCCCCGGACCCCGTACGCCTCACCGAAGTCCCTCACGTACCCAGCCGGCGGCGCCGTGGCCTGGTCGGAGAAGTTGACCTTCACCCCGAACGCCACATCCGCAGCAGCGGGCACGCCTCCTCCCAGCGTCCCTCCCACCACCAACGCGCAAACCGCCCCGACAGCCGCAGCCGCCTTGGCCACCCCACCCGTCGCTAATCGCACCACCACTCGCCTCCTACGACTTCCGCGCCACGATCAACGACTGCCCGGGTGAACTGCGCAGCGGATGGGTGGTCACTTCGCCGAACCCCGCCCCGGCCAACCAATCCTCGATCTCGCCCGCCGCGTAGACCTGCCCACCCTGCCCGTGGAACAGGTTGAGGCTGAACACCCGGGCGAACGCATCCGACGCGGGGTCCTCGCTGTGCTCGTCGTGCTCCAGCAGCACCACCGAGCCACCACTCCGCAACGCCCCGGCAACCCGCCGCAGCAGCTCCCGGTTCGCCGCCGCCGTCCGCCCGTGCACCACGTTGAACAGCAGCACCGTGTCGTAGTCGGACCCGAGGTCCAGCTCGTCGTAGTCGCCCGGCCGCAGCTCGATCCGGTTCGACAGCCCCGCGTCCGTCACCGCCCCGGCACCGACCGCCAGCGCCGCATCGAGGTCGATGACGGTCGCCCGCAGCCCGGGATGCTCGACACACAGCCGAATCGCGTACTTGGCGTGCCCGCCACCCAGGTCCAGCAACCGGGCACCCACCGGCACCAGCGACGTCACCTCGGGCGCGATGCTGTCCGCGTGCCCCGACAACATCCTCTGGAACCTGGCGAGCGTCTCCGGCCGCTCCGAGAGCCACCCGTAGAAGTCCAGCGCGGGCTTCCCGGCCCGGATCGAGTCCTCCAACCCGTCCCAGGACTCGAACAACACCGTCGACCAGAACCGGTCGACCTCGCCGTACCCGTTCCCGGCCAACCACTTCTGCGTCAGTGGCGCGTTGCCGTACCCGTCCTCGCCCTTCTCCAGGTACCCGAACGCCACCAGGGCCTCGGCGAGCAAACCGGTACCCCGCGGGTCCGTGCCCAAATCCTCCGCCAACTCCCCGGAGGACAGCGCCCGACCGCTCAACGCCTCGAAGACCCCCAACCGCAGCCCGGCCGCCATGGCGCGATACCCGGCTGTCGCCAGTAGGTCCACGAAGGACGGCGGGCCATCACCCGGTTCCAAGTGCAGTGGCATGATCAGGACCTTTCCGGCATGACGCCAGCGCTGGCGAGGTAGTCGACGTGGCGGGCGATCATCTCGGCGTCCGCCGGCGGGAACTCCACGCCGCATTCCGCCGCGGCGGCCCACGTGGCCGAGCAGTCGAACACCGGGTGCGCCCGGTGCGTGGCGGTCAACCCGAACGCCAACGGGCCGAACGCGCTGTCCGGGTTCTCCAGCATCAGGGCCCGCCACTCCGGGTACTCCAGCACCTTCGCCGGATATCCCTTGGCGTTCAGCACCTCCCCGAGATCGGCGTAGGTGAACCCGTCCGCCCGGTAGTAGTGGAAGTCCCGTCCCGCCGGCTCCGGTCGGGTCGAGATGCCGGCGATCGCCCCGGCCAACCGGTCCACCGGCAGCATGTCGATGACGTCGGCGGTGCGCGGCACCGCCCCGGTGTGCGCACAGGTGGCGATCTGCCGGCTCAAGTACGACTCGGTCTTCGCCGTACCCGTCCGCACGTCGCCCACGATGGCGGCGATCCGGTGGACCGACACCGGCACACCCCGGTCACGGGCCAGCACACCCATCATGTCCGCCACCCACTTCGTGGTGTGGTAGCCGGTGTCCAGCCCGGTGGGGTCCTCCGCCCGGTCGGCTTCCGTGATCAGCTGCTTGTCGTAGGTAGCCCCCAGGAAGACCCCGAGCGTCGACATGAGGTGCAACGGCTTGGTGGCATACCGCGTCGCCAGCCGCAGCACGTCGATCGTGCTGCCCACGTGCGGCGGCATCATCCACTCGTACGTGAGCACGAAGTTCATCACCGCACCGTTGTGGTAGACGGCGTCCATGCTCTCGGCGAGCCCGTCGAACTCGCGCTCGGTCAACCCCAGCAACGGCTTCGACAGGTCACCGATGATCGGCACCACCCGCGCCAACTGCTCCTCGGGCACGTCCAGGTGGGCCCGCCGCAGGTTCGCCCGGATGCGTGCCGCCGCCACCGCCGGGGTCTCCGCCCGCACCAGGCAGTGCACCTCGGCATCGGTCCGGGTCAGCAACTCGCCCAACAGGTGGGCACCCAGGAAACCGGTCGCACCCGTCAGCAGGACCCTCTCCGGCGTCCCGGTCCGCAGCGGGAACCGGGCCTCGATATCCGCGGGCGGCACGGCGTCCAACCGCATCTGCTCGACGCTGGGCAGCCCGGACCGGTACCGCTTGGCGAACGTGTGGTCCGACGACGCGGCGTGCTCCACCACCTCGGCCAGCTCCGCGAGGTCGGCGGTGGCGAACAGCGCCCGCAACGGCACCGTCACCCCGAGCAGCTGCCGCACCTTCGCCAACACCGCCGCCGCCACCAGCGAGTGCCCGCCCAGCCCGAAGAACGAGTCGTGCCGCCCCACCAACGGCGCGTTGAGCACCTCTCCCCAGATCTCCGCCAACGCCCGCTCGACCGGCGTCTGCGGGGGCTCGTACGGCGCAGCGGTCACATCCGGCTCGGGCAGCTTCGCGACGTCGACCTTCCCGTGCGCGGTGAGCGGGAGTTCCGCCATCACCACCCGAGCGCCCGGCAGCATCGCCTCCGGCAGGTGCTCGGCGCAGAACGCCCGCAGCTCGTCCAGCTCGGGAGCGTCGTCACGCGGCACGACGTACGCCACCAGCGTGTCCGCCCGCACCGCGACAGCGGCTTCGGCCACCCCAGGGTGCTTGAGCAGCGCCGCCCGCACCTCACCCGGCTCGATCCGGTGCCCGCGCAGCTTCACCTGGTCATCGACGCGACCGAGGAACTCCAGCGTCCCACCGGGCAACAGCCGCACCAGGTCCCCGGTCCGGTACATCCGGCCGCCCGGCACCCTCGGGTCCGGTACGTACACCGACGCGGTACGCCCCGGATCACCCCGGTACCCACGGGCCGGCGCCGTCCCGCCCACGTACAGCTGTCCGGGAACGCCGACCGGCGAGGGCCGCAGGTTCCCGTCCAGCACGTAGGTCCGCACCCCGGCCAACGGCCGCCCGATCGGCAACGTAGCCGAACGCGGGTCGACCTCCGCCGCGTCCACCGTCCGGTAGGCCGTAACGCACACCGTCGTCTCGGTAGGCCCGTAGTGGTTGACCAGCGCCACGCCGGTCGCCTTGGCCCAGTCGGCGACGGCCTGCGGCGGCACGGCCTCACCGCCGATCATCATCACCCGCAACGGACCGCCCGCATCCGTCACACCCTCGAGATCGGCGACCCACCGCTTCCACAGCGCGGCGGGCGCGTCCACCGCCGTCAACCGGTGCTCGGCACACAGCCGCAACAGGTCCGCGCCACCGACGGTCGCCGGTTCCGGGTGCACCACCACGGCCGCGCCCGCGCACCACGCCGGGAAGACATCGCCCACCGAGGCGTCGAAGCTCAGCGGCGGGATCATCAGAATCCGCTGACCGGCACCGAAGTCGTGCAACTCGATGAACGCATCGGTCAGGTTGGCCAACGTGTCGTGCTGGACCTGGACGCCCTTCGGCACACCGGTGGACCCCGACGTGTAGATGACGTAGGCCAACCCCTGCCGCGCCACCTCCACCCCCGGTGGCTCCGCGGCCTCCCCGCGGAACGCGTCGTCGGCCGTGTCCAGCAGCACTCCGTGGAACTCCGGGAACCGGTCACGGCTCCCCGGCGCGGTGATCACCACCGGCGCGCCGCAGTCGGCGAGCAACCCCGCCAGCCGGACCGGCGGATGCCCGGGATCGAGCGGCACATAGGCCCCGCCCGCCTTGAGGATCGCCAGCAACGCCACCAACGCGTCGGGCCCGGCCCGCAGCGCCAGCCCCACCGGAACCTCGGTCCGGACACCCGATTCCACGAGCACCTGCGCGACCCGGTTCGCCCGACGGTCCAATTGGCCGAACGTCAACTCGCCGGCGGCCGTCCCGTCGGCGTGCAACGCGAGCACCGCTGTGGTGTCCGGCTGCTCGGCGACCTGAACGCCGATCCGCGTCAACACGTCGGCCGGAGCCGCCGCCCTGGCCGGCCCGTTCAACGCGGCAGCCGCGATCCGATCCGCCTCGGTCGTCGTGTCCAGCGCCGACAGGCGGGCGTCCGGGTGCCGCACCACCGCTTCCAGCACGGCCAGCACCTGGTCGGCCAGGCGCGCGACGGTGTCCGGCTCGAACAGGTCGGTGCTGTAGTCCAGGTTCGCCGGCCAGTCCCCGTCGGTTTCCCGCACGTGCAGCGTCAGGTCGAACCGACTGGTACCCCGGTCGACCGGCAGCACCTCGGCGGGCATCCCCGCCCACTCGTCGCTCGCGCCACCCCGGTTGAGCACCAGCATCACCTGGAACAACGGGTGATGGGCGAGGTCACGACGGGGCGCCACCCGGGCGGCGACCTCGTCGAAGCTCACTTCGGCGTGGTCGAGCGCGTCGACGGCCGTCGACTTCGCACGGCCGAACAGCTCCGCGACGGTGGGATCGCCGGACAGGTCCATCCGCAGCGCGGTCGTGGTCACGAACATCCCGACCGACCGCTCCAGCTCGGGGAACGGCCGGTGCGTGGTGGGCGACCCGATCACCAGGTCACCGCTCTGCGACCGCCGCGACAGGACGATCGAGAACACCGCCAGCATCCCGGCGAACGTCGTGCACCCGTGCGCACGGGTCAGCTCCGCCAACCGGTCGGCCAACCCCGCCGGCACCACGAACCGGTGACTGCCACCCGCGACGGTGCGGTTCCGGTTGCGCGGCCGGTCCGAAGCGAGGTCCAGCACGTCGGGCGCACCCGCCAGGCGTTCCGCCCAGTGGTCCAGCTGCCGCTGCCGCTCACCGTCGGCCAGCCGATCCGCCTGCCAGTGCGTGTAGTCCGGGAACTGGACGCCCTCGGCCCCGAGTTCGGCCCCCGCGTACACCTCACCGATCTCCTGCGCGACGATGCCCAACGACAGGTCGTCACACACGATGTGGTGCCCCGTGACGACCACGACGCTGTCACCCGGTGCGACCCGGACCAACCGGACGCGCAGCAGCGGACCGGTCTCCAGGTCGAACGGGGTGTCCACCTCGGACGCGACGACGCTCTGGAGATCCTGGTCCCCGAGGTCGGTCACCGGCACGTCGACCGACAACCGGGACTCCACGACCTGCTGGGCCACCCCTTCCCGCTCCGCGATCCGGGTCCGCAACGCCTCGTGCCGCTGCACCACCACCCCGACCGCAGTCCGCAACCGCGCCGGGTCGACCTCCCCGGCGACCCGCAACGCCACGAACATCGCGTACGCGCCGGCGTCCAGCCCCAGCCGGCTGGTCAGCCACAGACCGCGCTGGTTGCCCGACAGCGGGACGACGGCACCTTCGGGCCGTCGAGGGATCTCGTGCTTCGCGGCAGCCAGGCCGCGCTGGGCGAGCAGCCGTTCGAGCAGCCGCTCGCGGTGGTCGGACAAGTCGGTCACTGGAGTGTCCTTTCCGGTGTCTCGGCCACCGCGTCGGGCAGGTCGTCCACGGCCCGCAGGCGTGGGCGCGACCAGGCGTAGGCGGTCAGCGCCAGCATCAGCACGCCGACCACCAGGAAGATCAAGGCGATACCCCGGCCCTCGCCGACGCCGATGAGCGTGCCCAGCGACGACGCCAACGCGCCGTCGGCCGCCATCAGGGGTTCGGCCACGCCGTCGGACAACGGTCCTATCAGCAGGAACGCGACGGGCATCGCGGCGGTGCTGAGCATCCGCACGACGGCCAGCACCCGGCCCAGCACGGCCGGGTCGACCTTGGTCTGCAACAACGTCACACAGCAGGTGTTCATCAGCGGCAACGTGAACAGGAACGCCGGCGCGGCCAGCCCGATCAGCCACGGCGACGGCGCGAGGCTGTGCAGCACCAGGAACACACCACCCAGCGCCAACCCCAGGTAGATGCCGTGCACCCGCCGCCTGGGCCCACCCCACGCGCCCATCACCAGCCCGCCGACGAACAGCCCGCTGCCGCCCGCCGCCATCAGCACACCCAGCGTCGCGGGGCTGGAGAACGACAGGATCAGCGGCTGCACCAGCCCACCCGCGATGGCGAACAGGAAGTTCCACACCCCGAACACCGCGCACAGCACGAACAACCCCGGTGCGCCCCTGAGCCACCGCAGCCCGGCACCGATCCCGGTCTCGCCACCCTCGGCGCCGCCGCCCGCGACCACCGGGAGCCGAGCCATCAGCAGGGCCGTGACCGCGAACGCCATGGACACCACGTCGATGATCAGCACACCGCGCAGCCCGACCAATCCCAGCAGGGCGCCCGCCACGAGCGGTGCGGCGATCTGCACGCCCTGGGTGAGCTGCATCAGCCCGTTCACCCGGCCCAGGTGCTTCTGCGGCACCAACGCGGGCACCAACGCCTGGTACGCGATGAAGTGGAACAGGTTCAGCGTCGCAGTCAACGCCGAGGCGAGGTAGATCTGCCACACGGCCAACGCGTCCGCGCTCACCGCGACCAGCAACAGGACCGTGACGACACCCGCGCCGCTGTCCGCGAACAGCATGATCTTCTTGCGGTCGTAGCGATCCGCCAGGGCGCCGGCGTACGGGGCCAGCAGGATCCCCGGCACCACCGCGCAGAACTGGATCAGCACGAACTGCGTCACCGAGCCCGTGCCCAGGTACACCCAGACCCCGAGCACGAACGCGGTCAACGCCGAGCCGATCACCGAAACGAGCTGACCGGCCCAGACGACGGCGAACCGCTTCACGGTGCCTCCCCGAGCATCGCTTCGACCTCTTCGTTCGACATGCCCGCCAACTGCACGCGCAACTCCGCGACCGCGGCGATGCGATCGGGGGAGTCCAACGACGCCAGCGCGGACGCCATACCGGCGATGGTCGGTGCCGCGAACATCCGACCGATCGGGACCGTGACGGCGAACGCGCCGTGCACCCGCGCGAGGACCTTCGCCGCGAGCAGCGAATGACCGCCCAACGCGAAGAAGTCGTCGTGCACACCGATCTCGGTCAGTCCCAGCACCTCGCGCCAGATGCCCGCCAGCACCTCTTCCACGGCGTCACGCGGCGCAACGCGTTCACCGGCAGTCGCCCAGGTCGGTTCCGGTAGAGCACTGCGGTCGGTCTTCCCGTTGGGCGTCAGCGGCAGCGCATCCAGCACGACCGCGGTGGCGGGCAGCATGTACTCGGGCAACCGCTCGGCCAGCCCGACCCGCAACCGTGCCCAGAGATCGTCGGAACGCTTCTCCGGCACCACATACGCGACCAACCGCCCGTCACGGGGCACCACAACGGCCTCGCGCACCTCGCCGGACTCCAACAGCGCGGTCTCGATCTCGCCCAGCTCGATGCGGAACCCGCGCACCTTCACCTGGTGGTCGGCCCGACCCAGGAAGTCCAGCGTCCCGTCCGCGCGGTGACGGACCAGGTCACCGGTCGCGTACAGCCTGCTCCCCGGCGTAGGCGAGAACGGGTCCGGCACGAAGCGGTCGGCGGTCAGGTCGGGACGGCCGTGGTACCCGCGCGCCACCCCCATGCCACCGATGTGCAGCTCACCCACCACTCCCGGCGGTACCGGTTCCAAGCCGGCGTCCAGGACGTACAGGCGCGTGTTGCCGATCGGCGGGCCGATGACGACCGGCGACGGCGGCGGGTCGACCAGACCGGCCGCCGACCAGACCGTGGTTTCCGTCGGCCCGTAGACATTCCACAACAGCGAGTCTTCGGTCAGCAGGTCGTCGGCCAGGTCACGGGGGAGCGCCTCGCCGCCGCACACCCGGGTCGTGACGACGGCCGGGACACCACCGGCAGCGTGCAGGAGCCGCCACGTCGCCGGGGTCGCCTGGAGCGCGGACACGTCCCGTTCCACCAGCAGCGAGCGCAGCGCCGCGCCGTCACCGGCCGTTTCCCCCGGCACCACGACGACTTCGCCACCCGTGACGAGCGGCAACAGCAGTTCCAGCACCGAGATGTCGAACGACAACGTGGTCACCGCTGCGAGCCGGTCCCGCGGCGTCAGGGAGAACAAGGGGTTGAACGACGCCAGCAGGTTCACCACCGCCCGGTGCGGCACCTCCACACCCTTCGGTGTGCCCGTGGATCCGGAGGTGTAGATGACGTAGGCCAAGTCTTCACCCACCACCGGAACCGGTTGCGGTACACCGGGTCGCAGATCGGCGAGCGACAGAACGGTCCCTTCGAACGTCAACGGCTCCTGCGAAGCATCGGTGATGAGCACGTCCGCACCGGAATCGGCGAGCATCGACGCCAGCCTGTTCGCAGGCCAGCCGGGATCCAGCGGCACGTAGGCCGCGCCCGCCTTCCAGACACCCAGCACCGCCGCCACCAGATCCGGCGTGCGGGGCAGGTGCAGCGCCACCAGCGGACCGGCGCCGTGTGCTTGCAGCATCGCGGCCACGTGGTCGGACCGCTCGGCCAACTCCCGGTACGTCAACGACTCACCGGACAGTCCGGACACCGCGACCGCACCGGGATCACCCGAGATCAGCTCCAGCGCGGTGGTGGCCGAGGGCAACGGCAGATCGGTGTTGTTGAACCCCTCCAACACCTCCCAACGCCGTACGCCGGTCAACGCGTCCAGCTCGGAGATCCTCCGCTCGGGGTGCGTCGCCGCCGCCCCGAGCAACGCGATCAACCGGTCGGTGAAGTCGACGATCGTCGACTCGTCGAACAGTTCGGTGCTGTACTCGACACCCAGCGCGAGCGTGTCGCCCCGACGCTCCACGGCGAGCGTGATGTCGAACTTCGACACCCCGGGGTCGGGCGTGATCCCGCCGACCTCCAGCCCCGGCAGCCCGATGTCCAGCGGCGGCGTGTTCTGGAGGATGAGCTGGGCCTGGTACAGCGGCGCGTGGCCCAGGCTCCGCTGCGGGCGGAGGTGTTCCACGAGCCGTTCGAACGGCAGTTCGGCGTGCGCCAGGCCCTCCACGGTGGTGTCGCGCACCCTGGCCAGCAGCTCGCTGAACGTGGGATCGCCGGCCACCGATGTCCGCAGCGCCAACGTGTTCACGAAGAACCCGATCAAGCCCTCCAGGTCCGCGTGCGACCGGCCCGCGACCGGTGCGCCCACCACGACTTCGTCCTGCCCGGCCAGCCTGCCCAGCCGAGCCGCGAACCCGGCCAACAGCACCATGAACAGGGTGGCGCCGTGCGCACGGGCCATGCTCTCCAAGGCGGCTACGCCGGGGCCGGCGATCTCGCCGTAGCGCAACGCGCCCCGGTAGGTGGCCACCGCCGGGCGCGGCCGGTCGGTCGGCAGCGTCAACAGTTCGGGCGCACCCGCCAGGTGCCGCGCCCAGTAGTCGAGATGGGCGGCGGCGACCTCGTCGCCCATGCCGTCCCGCTGCCACACCGCGAAGTCCGGGTACTGCAACCGCAGTTCCGGCAGCTCCGGCGCACGGCCCTCCACCGCCGCCGCGTAACCCTCGCCGATCTCGCCCAGCAGCACCGAGAGCGACCACGCGTCGGCGATGATGTGGTGCAGGGTCATCACCAGGACGTGGTCGTCGTCGGCGAACCGTCCGAGGCTCACCGTGAACAACGGTCCCCGGTGCAGGTCGAACCCGATCGCACCGCGCTGGTCGGCGAACGCGCGCGCCACCGCGTCCCGGTCGCCCTCCGGCAGCTCGTGGTCGGTCAGCGTGACGGTCCCGGTCGGTGCGACCAACTGCACCGGCTCACCGCCCGAGTCCGGGAACGTGGTGCGCAGAGCCGCGTGCCGCGCCACCACGAGGTCCAACGCGCTTCGCAGAGCGGCCCGGTCGAGCGCACCGCGCAGGCGCAGCGCCAGCGGGATGTTGTAGACCGCGCGACCGGGCGAGAACTTGTCGAGGAACCACAGCCGCTGCTGGCCGAACGAGAGCGGGTAGGCGGCCGGTTTCGCCGCGCGCTCGCGCAGCCGGCGTGCCAGCAGCTCCCGCTTGCGCGCGGCGGACCCGGCGTCGGGGTCGGTCATGGTCAGCTCCCGGACGTGGCGAGTCGGTCGGCGGCGGCCCGCACGTCACCACGCAGGTGGGTCGGCACGCGGTCGCCGAAGCGCCGCAGGTACGCGGCGAGGGTGGCGTCGTCGTCCCGCAGGAACGGGAAGTCGGTGGGCACCATGTGCCGGATGGCGAGCATCGGCACCGGGCTGCTCAGCGGCCGGAACCCCGGGTTCCACAGGCCCGCCTTGTCCGGCGGCCCGGGGTGGAACTCGCCCACCATCAGGCCCATCCGGGTGTAGTCGGCCTTGAGCAGCTGCTGGGCGCGGTCCACGACCGCCCACTCCTGCGGCGCGGTGAGGTCCGGGAACAGCACCATGATCGTCTTGAACTGGGCGGACGGGCCGGTGCGCGGCTCCAGCTCGGCGAACCAGTCCCGGTAGTGCAGCAGCAGGTCGGCCACCTCGTCGGGCCCGGTCGGCTTGCCCGCGTGCACGGACAGGAAGAACAGCCCCTTGTTCAGCGAGGTGTCGGTGAACGGGCACACGTCCCCGCGCCGGCCCAGCTCGGGGTGCGGTGCGCAGAGGTAGTCGCCCGCCCAGTCGAACACGGTGCGCAGCGGCAGTTCGTGCGCCGCGACCGCGTCCGGCAGCCGCTCGGCGGCGAAGTCCGCCGGTTCGACCAGGGGGTGGGCCGGCCGGGTCGGATGGATCAGCATCAACTCACCTGCCTTCTGCCACGTCGGCCGCGGGACCGGTGTGCCAGTCCCGCGAGCGCCGCGCCGGTCAGCGCGGCGGTCAGGCCCCCCAGCAGGCGGTCCTGGCGCCGGGAACGGGCCAGGGCTTCGCCGTAGGGCACGGTGGTGTGCGCGATGAGGGTGTACAGCGGCACCCACGAGCGCGGGAACATGCGGTGCAGCACCAGGTCCGCCTTCTTGCGGGCCAGGAACAGCGGGGAGCGCAGCTTGTCGCGCAGCTCGACGAAGTTGCGCTTGGACAGCTCGGCCAGCACGTCGGTGTGCGGCCGCCGGGCGCGCTCGAAGGCGGCCAAGGCCTTCGGCAGGTCGTCCGGGTGGGCGGACAGGCAGCGGTCGAGCACCGAGCAGTCCTCGAACGCGGAGTTCATGCCCTGGCCGAAGAACGGGTACACGGCGTGCGCGGCGTCGCCCAGCAGCACGACGCCCCGCCCGTGCTCCGTGGTCACGTGCCACGGCTCGGTGCGGATGGTGACCAGGCTCGCGGGCGGGTGCGCCAGGAACTGCTCCACCACGTCCGGGATCAGGGTCGGCGTGTCGGGGAACCGCCGGGCGAAGAACTCCTCGACCCGCGCGGGGGTGTCCAGACCCGCGAACCCGTCCCGGCCTTCGAACGGCAGGAACACCGTCGCGGTGAGCGAGCCGTCCACGTTGGGGTGGGCCACGATCAGCCCGTCGTCGCCCGGCCACACGTGCAGGGCGGCCAGTTCGGTGCGCGGCCTGCCGTCGTCACCGACCGGGATCAGCAGCTCCTTGTAGCCCCACTCCAGGAACTCCTGGTGCAGCGTCGTCCGCGAGCCGCGCCCGAGCTGGGTGCGCACCGCCGAGAAGGCGCCGTCCGCGCCGACGACGAGGTGTGCGGCGTGCTCGACCGTCCCTTGTGGACTCGCAGTGGTGACGGACGGGTTGCTGCGGTCCACGGCGGTGACCTTGTGGCCCCAGTGGAACTCGACGCCCTGCTTCTCGGCCTCGTCGATCAGCGCCACGTTCAGGTCGTGCCGCAGCACCGAGTGCAGGATCTGGTCCTCCTCGGTGCCGTACGGCTGGAAGCGCAGGGTCCCGTCGGGGGAGTGCACGACCCGGCCGCGCATCGGCACGGTGGCCGGCTTGAGGGCGTCGAGCAGCCCGATCTCCCGCAGGGCGACGATCCCGCGCTGGGACAGGCCGAGGTTGATCGACCTGCCCGCCTCGCGGGCGCCCGGGGTGCGCGGGTCTTCGCGCCGTTCCAGCACCCGGACCCGGAAGCCGCGCCGCGCCAGGTAGACGGAGGCCAGCGAGCCCGACAGGCCCGCGCCGACCACCACCGCGTCGGTCATGGCCGGCCCCCGGACGGTGGTCCGGCCTCGGTGCCGCTCATGGCCTCGCCACCCCCGTCGAACGGCGCGAGCTGGTGTCGTTCATGGCTTCCCCCGGTTGTGTGTCCGTCGACCCGGTTCACAGGTCGTCTTCGGTCAAGGTGCCCAGCAGCCGGTCGATCTCGGCATCGGACAGGTCGTCCAACTGGTCCAGCAGCGGCACGGGACCGCGCACGCCCCCGTTCGAGGCCGAGGCGCCCAGCGCGGTGCACAGGTCCGCGATGGTCGGCGCGGCGAACAGCGTCGCCAGCGGCAGGTCCGCCCCCATCGCCGTGCGGACGCGGGCCAGCATCTGGGTCGCGGTCAGCGAGTGCCCGCCGAGCGCGAAGAAGTTGTCGTGCACGCCGAGCGGTCCGTCGGCCGGGATGCTCAGCACGTCCCGCCAGATCGCCGCCATCCGGACCTCGGTGTCGTCACGCGGCGGCACGTGCTCGGCGTCGGTGGTGGACCACTCGGGCTCGGGCAGGGCGTCGCGGTCGGTCTTGCCGGTGCCGGTGCGCGGCAACTCGTCCAGCACCATGATCGCGGCCGGGATCATGTAGTCCGGCAGCTTCGCGGCGAGGTACGGGCGCAGCGCGTCGACCGTGCCGTGCAGCACGACGTACGCGACCAGTCGGACATCGGTGTCGTTCGCGGCCCACGTGGTGACGACGGCGTCCGCGACATCGGGGTGGGCGCGCAGCACGCCCTCGATCTCGCCGGGCTCGATGCGGAACCCGCGGACCTTCACCTGCCGGTCGGCCCTGCCGAGGAACTCCAGCCTGCCGTCGGCGCGCAGCCGGACCAGGTCACCGGTCGCGTACAGCCGCCCGTCGCCGAACGGGTCGGGCCGGAAGCGGTCGGCGGTCATCCTCGGCAGGCCGTGGTAGCCGCGCGCCACCCCCGCGCCGCCTATGTGCAGTTCGCCGACCACACCGGGCAGCACGGGCCGCATCAACGGGTCCAGCACGTGCAGCGTGGTGCCCGCGACGGCCGCGCCGAGCCGGATGGGCGCCGGACTCCGCGGCACCACACCGGCCGCCGAGTACACGGTGGTCTCGGTGGGGCCGTAACCGTCGATGAGGGTCGCGTCGTCGGACTGGAGTTCGTCGGCCAGGTCGCGGGTCAGCGCCTCGCCGCCGGTGACGCGCAGCCGGACGTTCGCGGGCACGCCGCCCGCCGCCACGACCATCCGCCAACTCGCCGGACCGCCCTGGACGACAGTCGCGCCGGACTCCGCGATGCGCCGGCGCAGCAGCGCTCCGTCCGCCACGTCGTCGGCCGGGACCGCCACGACGTCCGCGCCCCGGAGCAGCGGCACCAGCATGTCCACCGTGGAGACGTCGAAAGCCGGTGTGCAGATCGACGCCAGGCGGTCGGCCGGCGACAGGTCGAGCAGCTCGTCCATCGCGCGCAGCAGCGCGGCCAACCCGCCCTGGGTGACGCGGACGCCCTTGGGGCGGCCGGTCGAGCCGGACGTGTAGATGATGTACGCGAGGCTCTCCGGCAGCAGGGGAACGGCCTCGGGCGGGGTGTCCGGCCCCTCGACGGAGTCCAGGTCGACCTCCGCCCACGACCCGGTGAAGCTGTTCCTGGCACGGGCGTACGCGTCGGTGACCACGACCGGGACGTCGGCGTCCTCGGCCATGGCGGTGAGGCGTTCGGCGGGCCAGGACGGGTCGAGCGGCAGGTAGCCCGCGCCCGCCTTCCAGGCCGCCAGGATGCCGATGATGGTGGCCGCGCCGCGCTCCAGGCACAGCGCCACGGGTTGGTCGGGCTGTGCGCCCGCCGCGAGCAGCGCGTGGGCCAGCCGGTTCGCGGCGCGGTCGATCCCGCCGCAGGTGAGAGTCGCCGCGGCGGCGTCCGGGTGCGCGGCCAGTGCCGCCGTGACAAGGCCGAGCGCGGTTCCGCGGTCGGCGGCGGCACCCGACTTGGCTGCCTGTGCCGTGCTGCCCGGTGTCGTGGCCGTGAGCGGCAGTTCGGCGACCTTCACCGTCGGATCGGCGTGCCGGGTGATCGCGGCGAACAGGTCGTGCAGGGCCGAGATCGTGGACTCGTCGAACAGCTCCGCGTCGTACTGCCAGCGGGTGAACCACCGGTCCCCGTCGCGTTCCACGGTGAGCGACAGGTCGAACTTCGCGCCGCCGTTGGCGACCGGCTCGGGTCGCATGGTCACCGAGCCCGCCCGGCGTGCCGGGGGCAGCGGCTCGACCGCGAACATCACCTGGACCAGCGGGGCGTGCGCCAGCGTCCGTTGCGGCGCGACGAGGTCCACCACCTGCTCGAACGGCAGGTCCTGGTGCGCCAACGCGGACACCGTCGCGGCTTCGGCGGCGCGCACCACGTCACCCAGGGTCGTGTCGGGCGTGAAGGTCGCCCGCAACGGCAGGGTGTTGGTCACGAAACCGACCATGCCCTCGGTCTCCGGCCGCGTCCGGGCGGCCACCGGCGTCGCCACCAGGAAGTCCGCCTGCCCGGTCACCCGGTGCAGCACGCACTGGAACAGCGCCAGCAGGTTCGTGAACGACCCGTCGTCCACCGCCAGTTCCCGGCGCAGCTCCGCGCCGCGCCCGGTGGGCGTCTCCGGGCGCGGCCGGTCGCCGGGCAGCGGCAGCACGGTCGGCACGTCGCGCAGCGCTTCCTGCCAGTACGCGGCATCGGAGGCGAAGGCGTTGCCGTCGACCTGTTCCCGTTGCCACACCGCGTAATCCGGGTACTGCACCGGCAGCTCCGGCAGCGACCCCGGATCGCCGGCGTAGCAGTGGGCCAGCTCGTCGAACAGCACCGCGCACGACCAGCCGTCGGCGATGCTGTGGTGCAGCACCAGAACGAGTACGTGCCGGTCGGGCAGGCGGAGCAGGTGGGCCCGCAGCAGCGGACCGGCGTGCAGGTCGAACGCCCGCCCCACCAGCTCGCGCACCACCCGTTCGGCCTCGTCCTCGGACACGTCGTGCACCGGCAGGTCCACGGCCTGCGCGGCGGACACCACCTGCACCGGCACGCCGTCCTCGGCCGCGAACCTGGTGCGCAGCGCCTCGTGCCGGGCCACCACCGCGTTCAGCGCACCGCTCAACGCCTGCGGGTCCAGCGGTCCGTCCAGCGCCACCCGCCAGCCGATGTTGTAGACCGGACCCGGCATGAGCTGGTCCAGCAGCCACAGCCGGCGCTGGCCGGACGAGGCGGGGAACCGGAACACCTCCTGCCCGTCGGGAATCATCGTGCTCACCGCGTCCCTCCCTTGTGCCAACCCCTGCGATCCACCGCGACCAGTCGGAACTCCGCGGTGTGCCGGTTGCCGCCGGCGTCGGTGAGCCACAGCCGATCCGGTCCGGGCAGCATCTCGCCGACGCCCATCGGCGCGTCCGGCTGCTCGCGCTCCAGCGCGCGCACGGCGTGGGCGAACAGCTCGACCGACGGCCCGCTCTCCAGGTCCACGTAGAACGGCTTGTGCTCGACGGGGCTCTTGACGAACACGAACCGCGGAATGCCGTGCTCCCGCCGCCACTCCTGCGCGCCGAGGAACCGGCCGGGCTCGTCGGCGGCGAACGCGAACCGGGACCGCGACGCCGGCAGCAGCCAGCTCTCCCGTGCCACCACCAGCCGGTCCAGGCTCACCCGGGGCGTGTGGTCGCCGGCGGGCAGCAGCCGGAACCGCTGCACCAGCTGCGCCATGATCTGCTCGCTGAGCAGTTCGGCGACCTCCAGGTCGACCCGGCCGTCCCGGCTGCGGGCGAACAGCCGCCCGTTGTCGTCCACCACCTCGCACTCGCCGACCGGGATCGCACCCCGCAGATCGGGTCCGCACGAGTCGTGCCCGAACACGATCCGGAGGTCGCCGGGCAGCACCAGCGCGTCCGCGAGCCGCTGCGGCGTGCCGCCCTGCTCGCGGGTGGTGCTCAGGACGACCCGCGGACCGGCCATGTCCCGTGCCATCGCGTCGTACAACTGGGTCGGGTCGGGGTGCTGCGACACGAACAGCGCCGACCGCATGGTGTTCACGCCGGGGTGCACCTCGCCGAGCACCCACTGGTAGTCGCCGGTCCGCACGGCCTCCGCGTCACGAGCCGAGATCAACACGTCCGGGCTGTGCTGCACCGCACCACGCCACCCCGGCCGGGGCGCGGCGAACAGCCGCAGCACGGCGTCCCGGGCGTCCGCGGCGGAGTGCTCGACGTGCCGGGCGGTCGGGTCGTGTGGGCCGAGCGCCTCGGCCCACCGGGATTGCAGCGCGGTGACCAGCCGACCGACCACCCGGTCGTCCAGCCGGAAGATGGTGTCGTTGGCCCACAGCCAGAAGTCCGCCAGCCGCACGGACCCGCGCCCGCCCGCGTGGTCCCGGAACACCTCCTTGAGAGCCCTCGTGTACAACGCCGAACCCGCGCAGGTGAACCAGCGCGCGGCCTCCAGCACCAGCTCCAGCGACGGCCACAACGTGTCCAGCAGGGCGGGGGAGAGGGTCACCTCCAGGTCGCGGCGGCACTCCTCGTGCACGAGCGTCCGGCCCGCGTAGAACAGGCCGGGGCGGCGCACGGCCGCCGCGCCGGTGATCTCGGTGAACCTCTCGTGCAGGTCGCCGATCGCGCGCACCAACCGGTCCGGGTCGCCGACGGCGGCGGCCACCCTGTCCCGGCCGGCCACCACCTCGTCCAGCGCCGCCGCGACCGGTGCCCGCACCTCGGGGTCGTCGATGCCGTCGATCTGGCCGCGCAGCGCCAGTTCCGGCACCAGCGCGGACGGCGGCACCTCCAGCGTCCACGCGATCCGCTTGGCCTGGCGCAGCCGCTCCAGCACCGCGAACACCACCGCGCGGTCCGCGCCCACGTGCTCGGCGACGTCCCAGGCCCGCCGCTGCCCGTCACAGGCGGCGAGCACGGCGGCATCCAGTGCGGGCAGTCGGATCGGACCGGCGAGCGGCACGTGCAGCGTGTCTCCGACGATGTCCACGAACGGCATCCGCCGGGGCACCGCCCACGGCCGCACGGCCTCGGTGGTCAGCGTCTCGGCGAGCTGGTGGACGGCCCAGTTCTCCAGGTAGACGGTCCGCTTGTCGACCAGCCCTTCCCCCGGCCGGGCGATCAGCGCCTCGGTGGCGTCGTCGTCCACCCGTGCCCAGCCCACCGGGCCGAAGAACCCGATGGTGTCGTTCTTGGCGCAGTACCGCTGGAGGTAGCTGACGACGGTGTGCTCCCACCGCCGGTAGTCCACGTTGCGGCCGGTGCTGCGCTGCCCGCTGAGCGCCTTGTGCAGCGCGTCCACGGCCGTCTGCAGGGCACGCGGGTTCTGCCAGGCGACGGCCTCCCGGAACTTCGCGTCGCCGCTCACCCGGTGCAGCACGTCGGCGGCGGCGCGGCGGCCCTGCTCGAAGCGTGCGGTGTAGTCGGCGAGTGCGGCTTCCCGGTGCTCGGCGGCCTCGGCGGCGTGGGCCAGCGCCGCGTCGACCTCCGGCACGTCCTGCAGCGCGCCGCGTGCCTCGGCGAACCGCCCCTTGCGCACCAGCCTGCCGATCCGGCGCAACGCCGACCGCGCGTCGCCCTCGGCCTCGTCCTCCACGGCCCGCAGCACCCGGAACGCCGCCCAGCGCGCCTCGCCGAGCGCGTCGTCGGCGATCAGCACGCTCTCGGCGGCCCGTGCGGCGTCGGGGCTGGCCACCGCGAGCAGCGGTTCGATCCCGAACCCGGTGCCGCGCAACTCGACCCACCGCCACGCCGCCCAGTTCCCGGTGCCCCTCGGCAGCACGAGGTGGTCGGCGACGGTCCGGCCGGTGGCGCCCGCGTCCTCGGGCTCGACCGGGTTCGCCACCGCCGGGGTCGTCGCCTGAGCGGACGTGCGTGGGGCGGGAACCAGGTAGGCGGTCCGGTCGCGGCGGACGATCCCGTCGCCGACTTCGGCCGTCTGCGCGTTGTCGATGACGACGGCACACGCCGTCAGCGTCCGTGCGCGGTGCAGGTCGGCCACCGGCACTTCGACGCCGAACTCCTCCCGCACCCGGAACGCCAGTCGGACCGCCAGCAGCGAATTGCCGCCGACGGCGAAGAAGTCGTCCTCCGCGCACACGTCTTCGTGGCCCAGCAGCACCTGCCACAGTCGGGCGAGCCGTTGTTGCGTGCCGTCCGCCGGAGCGGTCCGCGCGGTGCGGCGTTCTCCGTCGCCGCGGATCGACCGCAGTGCGGCCCGGTCGACCTTGCCGCTGCGGTTGAGCGGCAGTTCGGGCAGGCTCACGTACCGGGCGGGGCACAGGTAGGCGGGCAGCCGCTGTTCGACGTGCCGGCGCAGGGACTCCGCCGCCACGCCGCCCACCACGTAGGCCACCAGGTGCCGGGCGTCGCCGTCACCGACGGGGATGACGGCCGCTTCGGCGACGCCGGCGTGCTCGCGGAGCGCGCTCTCCACCTCGGCGGGTTCGACCAGGAACCCGCGCACCTTCACCTGCTGGTCCGCGCGCCCCAGGAACTCCAGCACCCCGTCCGGGCGCCACCGCGCCAGGTCGCCGGTGCGGTACAGCCGTCCGCCGGGCTCGATGCCGAACGGGTCGGGCACGAACTTGGCGGCGGTCAGCGCCGGGTCGGCCCAGTAGCCGCGGGCCAGCCCCGCGCCGCCGGTGTACAGCTCGCCGGGTGCGCCGACCGGCACCGGCCGCAGCCGTTCGTCCAGCACGTAGGCCGTGCTCTGCTGGATCGGGCGGCCGATCGGCACGCTCGTGCCGACCTGCCGCGGATCGGTCAGCACGTGGCACGACGTGAAGGTGGTGTTCTCGGTCGGCCCGTAGCCGTTGACGACCGGCTTGCCGCGGCGTGCCACGAGCGCCGTGCGGACGGCGTCCGGAGCGAGCACGTCACCACCCGCGAGCAGCTGGTCTACCGACTCCAACGCGTCCGGGGCGTGCGCCACGAGCTGGTGGAACAGCCCGGCCGTCAGCCAGAGCACGCTGACCCGGTGCTCGCGCAGCACCTTCGCCAGCACGGCGGGGTCGGGCGGACCTTCCGGCGCGGCCACCACCCGGCCGCCGGTCAGCAGCGCGCCCCACACCTCCAGCGTGGTCAGGTCGAACGCGGTCGCCGACAGGTGCAGGAACGTCTGCCCCGGACCGAACCGGGCGAACGTCGGACGCGTGACCAGCCGCACCACGCCCCGGTGCGGCACGGCCACACCCTTGGGCTTGCCGGTCGACCCGGACGTGTAGTTGATGTACGCCACGCTCAACGGGTGCGCCACCGGTGGAACCGGCGCATCGGGTCCGTCCACTTCGGACAGCCGGACTCCCGACACCCCGTCGGGCAGCGCACGGGCCTGGTCGGTGACCACCAGCGTGGTGCCGGATTCGCGCAACGCCACCGCATCGCGTGCGGCCGGGTTCGCCGGGTCCAGCGGGAGGTAGGCCGCGCCGGTCTTGAGCACGGCGAGCATCGCGGTCACCAGCCCCGCTCCGCGCGGCAGCGCCAGGCCCACCGGGCGGTCGGGTCTCGCGCCGCGTTCGATCAACGTGTGCGCCAGCCGGTTGGACCGCGCGTCGAGTTCGGCGTAGCTGAGCCAACCGCCCTCGGCGTACACGGCGTCGGCGTCCGGGCGCTGCCGCACCTGCTCGGCGAACAGCGCCGGCACGGTCGCCTCCGCCGGGTACTCCACGGCGGTGTCGTTCCACTTCTCCACCACGCGCACCCGTTCCGCGCCACGCGGTTCGGCCAGTTCGCGCACCGGGCGCCCGGGAGCTTCCGCCATGCCCGCCACCAGGTCGCGGAACTGGCCGAGCAGGGTTTCCGGTGCCCAGTCGGGGAACCGGGTGACGTCGTGGATGAGTTGCAGGCTCAAATGCGGCTCGGCGAACGCGTAGAGCGTCATGGCGTAACCCGGGCTGCGGAGGATGCGGACCCGACGTCCCCGCGGGGCGTTCGGCCGGGCGGACAGCACGGTGTTGATCTCGCGGTGCTCGAACAGCACGAGACTGCGCATCAGGGTGTCGTGGCCCGCGGCGCGCTGGATGTCGGGCAGTGGGCTGAGCTGGTGGTCGCGGGCGGCCACGGACCGTTCCCGGACGGTGCGCAACCACTCCGCCACCGGCACGTCCCGATCCACCGGCAGCCGCAGCGGGACGGTGGCGAGCAGCAGGCCCACCATGTCGTCCGCGCCCGCGACGGAACCGTGCCGGGCCGCGCGGGTCACGCCGAACACCGTTTCGCCGGAACCGGAGTGCGTGGTCAGCAGCAGGCCCCAAGCGGCCAGCACGACCGTGTTGACGGTGACGCCGGCGTCGGCGGCCAGTGCCCGCACGGCGGCGGTCTCCGCGTCGGACAGGTCGAGCCCGGCGGTGCCCATGACCGGCGTTCCGCTGCCACCGTGCTCCAGCGGCAGCAGTCCCGGCTCGGGCATCCCGGCGAGTTCGGCCGCCCAGAACCGTTCGTCGGCACGGGCGAGGGGGTTGTCCGGCGCGGTGCGTTCGGCGTACCAGCGGGCGTAGTCGGCGAACTCGGGCCGTGGCGCGAACTCCGCCCGACCGCGCGAGGCATAGGCATCGTCTATCTCCGACAGCAGGATCGCCAGTGACCGGCCGTCCAGGATCGCGTGGTGGAACGTCGCCACCACGACGTTCCCGGGCAGCGCGCGCAGCCGCAGCGGCGGTCCGGCAACCGGGTCGACGCCCGCTTTCCGGTCCGCCGCCAGGAACGCGGCCAGGTCGGTGACCGAGTCGTCCACCACGATCGGCACGTCGGCCGCCGGGCCGGGCACCTGCTCGGCCGCGCCGTCGGGCCGCCAGCGGAAGCGGGTGCGCAGGATCGGGTGGCGCTCGACCGCCGCCCGCCAGGCCCCCACATATGCCTCGGTGTCGAACGGCGCGGCGAAGTGCTGCACGCACTGGATCACATCCGTGCCCGCTTCGGGGTCGCGCAGGCCGGCCGCGATCATGCCGCGTTGCAACGGCAGTGCGGGCGCGGTCCGGACCACCGGATCCGTGTACACCAAAGCCTCCCCACTAAATGTGCGGCCAGTCCGCGGGCCGATTTCCCGGCTATTTCCGGGCAGCCTGCGGACAGCCACTTTACGGGTGTGCGGTCAATTCACCGGGCGCTCAGCCCCGGTGGTCGGCCAGGTGCTCGCGGACACTGCGCGGGCGCAGGTCGGTCCACACCCGGGCGATGTGGTCCAGGCACTCTTCCCTGGTACCCGTGGTCCCCTCGGCTCGCCACCCCAGTGGGAGCTCCCGGTCGGCGAACCAGACCGAGTACTGCTCCTCGTTGTTCACCACGACCAGGAATACACGGTTATCCGCGACCTCGACACCCATGTCGTTATCTCCTGCCCTCCGCCTGCGGGCGGTTGCCGTTCGCTCAAAGCTACGCGTCCGGCGGACATTACTGGAATCCACTGAACGGTCGAACCGTTCATTTGACGATCCGAGCGCACCTTATTTGTATTTACTATGGGTCGTCGCTCGGCGTGGTCGATCGGTCACCGCAATGCGCGCGTTCCGGCGCTCGGAATCGATTTACCTCGCGGACCGGCAACGCCGGCGCGCCGGCCGGGCCCGCCGAACCATCAGGGTCCACAATGGACGCGCCCGGTCGGCCCGGGCAGTCCGGGGCTCAGCCGGGTCGCACGCTTCCCGTCAGGCGGACCGCAGCGTCAGCAGGGAGACCTCGCCGGGCGCGAAGACGCGGAACGGCGGACCCCAGAAACCCGCGCCCCGACTGGTCCACAGCCGAGTGCGCTCGCCGTGCCTGCTCAGTCCGGACAGCACCGGCTGCTGGAGGCGCACCAGGAGGTGGAACGGCCAGATCTGCCCGCCGTGCGTGTGCCCGGACAGTTGCAGGTCCACGCCCGCCGCGACGGCCTTGCCGATCTCGCTGGGCTGGTGTGCCAGCAGCACCACCGGGTCGTCGGGCCGGACCCCCGCGAGGGCGGCGTCCAGGTCGGCGGCGTGGCCCTCCTCGCCCGAGTGCACGGCGGTGATGTCGTCGACGCCCGCGAACACCAGCCGTGCGCCGTCCCGCTCCAGCACCCGGTGCTGGTTGTGCAGGCTGCTCCAGCCCAGCTCGGCCATGTGCTCCATCCAGGCCTGCGCGTTGCTGATGTACTCGTGGTTGCCGGAGACGTAGAACCGTTGCGGCGTCCGCACGTCCGCCAGCGGGGCCGCCTGGCCGCGCCGCTGCGCCACCGTGCCGTCCGCCAGGTCGCCCACGTGCACGACGACATCCGCGCGCAGCTCGTTGACGACCTCGACCAGACCCTCGGACCACTTGGTGCGGTCGATGGGCCCGTAGTGGGTGTCCGCCAGCACCGCGACGGTGAGCCCGTCGAACGCCTTGTCCATGCGCGGCAACACGATGTCCGCCCTCCGGACGCGCGGCACCCGCATGGCCTCCCGCACTCCGTGGACGGCCAGCACCACGATGATCACGGCCAGCGACACCGCGATGAGCCGTGAGCGGAACGGGTTCTCCACGCCCGCCACCGCGAGGACGAGGCGCAGCAGATCGGTCACCAGCGTCCAGGCGAACGCGATCCAGACGAAGCCGAGCAACGGCAGCGCGACCTTCGCGGCCCGGTCCGAGCGGCGACGCCCGAGCGAGCGGATGAGCAGGACCGGGAACGCCACGTAGCCCACGGCGAACAACGCGGTGCCCGCGACCATCACCGGTAGCGGCCACTCGGCGCTCGGCGCGAACAGCCCCGCCCACGGCACCCAGAACAGCAGGCTCGTGACGACGAACAGGACTACGCCGAACACGATGCGCCGTCGGGTGGCGGACCGGGGTGGTGCGCTGGTCGCCGGGGCGGCGCCGGTGTCGGCCATGAACGTCTCCGTGACTTTAAAGACCAGTGGTCTCAACCAGGGTACGCCGGTCAGCTGGAGCGGACGACCAGTCCGATGAGCTGGTTGACCAGACCTTCGGTGAGCGCGGTCGCGAAGGCCTCGGCGGCGGGTGGACGACCCGGTTCGGCGCCCGCCCGCGCCACCGCCTCGGCGGGCCGGGCAGACGGCCACAGGCCTGCCGTGATGACCACCACCGCGGTGGCGAAGTGCGTCGCGCCCGCTCGGTCCAGCTGCGGCAGTTCACCCCGGACCAGGTCGGCCAGGCGGTCGGTGTTCGCGGTGGCCCTGGCTTCGCGGGCACGGGCGGACTCGATGCCGATGTCGCGTTCCAGCACGCCGGCCGTGCCGCTGACCAGCTCGCACAGCAGCGGGTGGCGCAGCAGCGAGGAGGCCAGCGCGGTCGCGACGGCGATCGCCCGGCCATAGGGGACGGGCTCGGCCCGCGCCGCGCGGACCAGCGGCTCGACCTCGTCCAGCCACGCCGACCAACGGCGGTCCAGCACCTCCAGGAAGATCGCCTCCCGGCTGTCGAAGTAGCGCAGCACGTTCGACCTGGCCAGACCGACCTCGCAGCTGAGCTCGCGCAGGCTGATCCCGGCGACCGGGCGGTCGGCGAGCATGGCCTCGGCGGTGTCCAGGATCGCGGCGCGCCGCGCCGCCACCTGCTCGGGTCGCCTGGCCCGCCGGAACTCCACGTCCGCGAGGCTAGCAAATAACGGACCGGCGGTCTCTTGGGTAGATCACGGCTGTCGGACCGCGTCGGTCAGCCGGTCGAGTGCGTCGGACCACGGCCGCGCGGTGATCACCGGCAGGCGGTGGCGGGCGGCTTCGGCGGCGAGCCAGTCGCCGTAGTGGGCGCTGTCGAGCGCTCGCTTGCGCTGCGCGCCGCTGTCGGGTTCGCGTCGCAGGTAGTTGCGTTCGAGCTGTGCCGCATCGGGCTCGTGGACGAAGACGGACCGCACGTCCCCACCGGTCCACTTCGCGCAGAACTCGGGCAGCAGGTAGTCGCCCTCCAGCACGAGTGGCAGGTCGGTCTCCAGGTGGTTGGTGATCACCGCCTCCAGCGCCGGGGCCAACGCTCGCGCCAACGCCACCTGCGCGTCGAGCACCTGGTCGGCGGACATCCCCGCGTCAGAGCGCCCCAGCCAGTAGTGCAGTGCGGGCTGCCGGTCCGCCGTGGTCATGCTCTGGAGCGCGACGACCAGGTCGTCCACCTCCACCAGCGCCGCACCACGCGCCCGCGCGACCGGGTAGGACAGCGCGCTCTTGCCGCTGCCCGACGCGCCACCGAGCAGCAGTACCCGCCAGTTCTCCATGTGCCCAGGGTGTCAACCGGACGGTGGCGGGCACAAACCCGTCCGGGAGGAGGCAGCCGTGGAGTGGCGTCGCACGAGCGACCAGCCGGAACACGTACCGCTGAGCCGCTGAGCCCTCAGGAGTACAGGGTGCCGAGGAACTCGACGAGGAGCCGTTCCCGCAACGCGGGCGACGCCGCCGCCAGCAGCGTGTTGACGGTGGCCATCCGGTCCGGCAGGACGGCGTCGCCGCCGAACCCCGCCGCCGCGAGCAGACCGGCGAACTCCTGCGGTGTCAACGAGGACGGGTCCAGCGCGCCGATGGCGGCGACCACCTCGGGTGCCACTCGGACCGGCCCGGCGTCGGCCGCGGCACGCACCGAGTCGCGCAGGTCGGCCAGCAGTTCCGCTTCACCGCCGACGTTCGCCGCCGTCACGGTCAGGTGCAGGTTGGCGGGGGAGGAGCGGTAGGCGAACTGGGGCTGCACGTACCACTTCCGGGCGCGCATCTCGTCGGCCACGGTGAACACGTCGAAGTCGTCACGGGTCGCGGTGACCGCGATCAGCGTGGACTCGGGTTCGCCCAGCACGCGCAAGCCGTCGATCTCGGCGATGCCGTCCCGGATCACGCGCGCACTGGCCAACGTGCGGCGTGCGAGGTCGCGGTAGCCGTCCTCGCCGATGTGCCGCAGAACCGCCCACGCGGCGGCGAGCGGGCCGCCGGAGCGGGTGGACTGCGTGGTGGAGTTCAGCATCGTGTAGCCGGGCCAGTCGGCGCTCGCGAAGTACTGGGGGCGGCGCAGGTCGGCGTCGGCGTGCAGCAGCACGGAGGTGCCCTTGGGGCAGTACGCGTACTTGTGCAGGTCCACCGACATGCTGGTGACCCCCGGCACGGAGAAGTCGAACGGCGCGACGTCGGCGTGCGGCAGGATCCAGCCGCCGATGCAGGCGTCCACATGGCACCGCACGCCGCGTGCCGCTGCCGCGGCTGCGATCGGCGTGACCGGATCGACCACGCCGTGCGCGTACGACGGCGCGCTGACCACGACCAGCACGGTGTCGTCGGCGATCGCGGCGGCCATGGCGTCCGGGTCGGCGCGGAACGTCACCGGGTCGACCGGCACGGCGATCACCCGCACCCCGAAGTAGTGGGCGGCCTTGTGGAACGCGGCGTGCGCGGTCTCCGGCAGCACGATCGACGCCGGGCCGAGGTCCGGCCGGGACTCGCGTGCGGCGAGCACCGCGAGCAGGCACGACTCGGTGCCGCCGGAGGTGACCGTGCCGACCGTGGCGGGCGTGCCGCCGAGCAGGCGGGCGGCGGTGGCGACGACGTCGTTCTCCAGCCGCAGCAGGCTCGGGAACGCGGTCGGGTCCAGGCCGTTCACCGAGGACGCCAGCGCGTGGGCCTGCGCCGCCAGGTCGTCCAGGCCGGGCAGGGCGCTGTCGTAGACGTAGGCCAGCGTGCGCCCGCCGTGGGTGGGCAGGTCGCCCGCGCGCAGGGCGCGCAGTTCGGCCAGGACGTCGTCGGGTGCGGTCATGCGGACTCCTCGCGGGGCAGCAGGGGAAGGGCGACGACCGCGAGCACGGCCGGGATGGCGGTGAAGCCGATCAGCGCGGCGGACACCGCTCCGGGCGACTGCACGGCGGCGCCGTCGGTGCTCGCGACGTAGCCGCCCACGGCCAGCACCAGGCCGTAGACACCGGGTCCGAGGGCGAGGCCGAGCGTTTCGCCCGCCGTCCAGACGCCGGAGAACAGCCCGGCGCGGGTGGCGCCGCTGCGCTGTTCCTGCGCGGTGATCACGTCCGGGAGCATGGCCAGCGGGAACACCTGCATCCCGGCGTAGCCGACGCCGACCACGGCCATCAGCCCGAGCACGGCCGCCACCGGCAGCGCCCGCGCCGCGCCCAGCCCGGCCACCGCCACCGCGAACAGCAGCGACGCCGCGACCAGCCCGAACCGCTTGCCGCGCCGCCGCCCGACCCGTTGCCACAGCGGCATCACCACCAGGGCGGGGCCGACGAACCCGACGAACAGCAGGGTCTGCAGGCTCCGGTCGCCGAGCACCAGTCGGGCGAAGTAGTCCACGCCCGCCAACATCGTGCCCAGCCCGACGGCCTGCACCACGAACACCGCCAGGAGCAGCCGGAACGGCCGCGACTCGCGCACCGCCGCGACGAGTTCCCGCGGTGTGGCCGCCGTCGACACCCGCCGGGACGCCGGCACGCCACGGGTGCCCGCGACGGTCGCCACCGTGCCGATGAGGATCAGCGCCCCGACCGCGACCCCCACCGCCGGGTAGCCACCGACCAGGTCACGCACGGCGGGTGCGCCCGCGCCGCTGACCAGGATCGCCAGCGCCAGGAACGCCATCCGCCACGCCATCAGCCGGGTGCGCTCGTCGTAGTCCTCGGTGATCTCGGCCGCCATCGCGACGTAAGGCACCTGGAAGAACGCGTACGCCGTCGCGCACAGCAGGAACACCACAGCCACGTACACGGCGGCCGGTGCACCGGTGAACGGTCCGGCGAACAGCGCCGCGAACAGTACCGCCACCGCGACCCCGCCACGCAGCAGGAACGGCCGGCGCGCACCCGCCCGGTCGCTGATCCGACCGGCCACCGGGTTGAACAGCACGTCCCAGGCCTTGGGCGCGAGCACCAGCAGGCCGGCCACGGCGGCGGGCACGGCGAGGCTGTCCGTGAGGTACGGCAGCAGGAGCAGACCGGGCACGGTGCCGAACGCCCCGGTGACGAAGGAGCCCATCGCGTAGCCGGCGCGGACCCGGGCGGTGATCTGCGGCATAGACAAAGAATCTTCGCATTCCAGGTGGTGGATCCCAAGGGCCCGGGTGTGAACCGCGGCCGAATCGGGTACCAGCACCCGGAGCACGAGGGGAGCACGAGGGGAGTACGCGATGGGCAAGCACCGCCTGGGGTCCGCCGAACGGCAGTGGGGCGGGCCGGAACTGGTGATCGACGCGGAAGCCGCCGCGGAGGCGGCCACCACCCCGCTGCCGGTGGTGGACGACTCGCGACGCCGGGAGGACGACGCGGACTGAGGCCGCAGGTCGCGGCGACAACACCCGATCGTCGACTCGATCCGTCGCCCGACCGGGTGCATTCCGCAGCCGACCGGCGTGCGGGTGCCGTGCTCCCGGGTCGGCTTCACGTGCACCTTTGGAGCGCGTGGTCGCACGATCGGTGCGGGGCTCCTCCGGCTACACGAGGCCGCGCAGGAGCGTCGCCAGGTCGGCCACGGTGTCCGGACCGAGCCGGTCGGCCAAGGCGCGCTCGTGGGCCGCGGCGAGGGACTCCAGGCGGTCCAGCTTGTCCTGGCCGAGGTCGGACACGTGCACGGAGACCTTGCGCCGGTCCTCTTCGGACTGCGAGCGGTAGAGGAACGCCGAGTCGACCAGGGTGTCCACGATGCGGGTGAGCGTGGGGTGCGGGATCTCCAGCGCGCCGGCCAGCTCGCCCATGGAGCGCTCCTCGTCCGCCAGCGCGCGCAGCACCCGCCACTGGTCGACGGTGACGCCTTCCTCCTCCAGCACCGAACCGAGGTCGCGGACCAGTGCGCGCTGGGTGCGGGTGAGCAGGTCGACCAAGTCCGCGCGGGCGAGGCGGGGGCGGTGCTGATCAGGCATGACGAGCCTTTCGCCGGGGGACTCGTCAGCGAGCATACTGTCCGTCCATGGACTCCTCGGCGGTCGTGCGCACGGTGGTGCGCGACCGCCTGGAGGTGGTCGTGGACGGTCCCGATCCGGGCGTGCTGCGGCTCGGCCTGCTGCTGCCGCTGTCCGGCGCGCTCGGGCTGACCGGGCCGTCCGGGCTGCTCGCGGCGTCGCTGGCGGCCACCGAGCTGAACGTCTCGGGCGTCGCCGGACGGCAGGTGCAGCTCGTGCTGGTGGACGCCGGGAGGCTGCCGCACGAGGTGGCGCGGGACGCGTCCGGCCTGCTCGGGCTGGTGGACGCGTTCGTCGGGTTCCACACCAGCGACGTGCACCGGGCGCTGGAGGCCGCGCTGGGCGGACGGGTGCCCTACATCTTCACCCCGCCGCACGAGGGCGGTTCGCGACGGCCCGGCGTGGTGCTGCTCGGCGACTCGCCGGGCCGTCAGCTCGCGCCCGCCGTGCGGTGGCTGGTGGAGCGGCGCCGGCTGCGGCGCTGGGCGCTGGTCGGCAGCGACTACATCTGGCCGCGCGCGGTGCACCGGGTCGCCGCGGGCATCGTGCGCAGCCTCGGCGCGGAGGTCGTGGCGGCCCGGCTGGTGCCGTTCCAGGGGCCGGCGTTCGACGCGGAGGAGATCGTGGCCGCGCTGGACCGGGTGCGGGCGGACGCGGTGCTGCTCAGCCTGGTCGGTCGGGACCTGGTGCTGTTCAACCGGGCGTTCACCGCGTCGCCGCCGGCCGGGCGGGTGGTGCGGCTGTCCGGTTCGCTGGAGGAGAACGGCCTGCTGGCGGCCGGTGGCGACGACACCGGTGAGCTGTACGCGGCGATGCGGTCGTTCGCCGGGCAGGGTGACGAGCGGCGGATCGCGCTGGCCGAGCGACACCGGGCGCTGTTCGGCGGGCGGGCTCCGGTGCTCGACGCCTACGCCGAGGGCTGCTACGACGGGGTGCACCTGGCCGCCGCACTGGCCGCTGCGGGTCGGTTGACCCCCGCCGGCGCGCAGCCGGGGACGGCGGCGCTGCTCGCCTCGGCCGATCGGGGCGCGTGGGCCGCCGCGCCACTGGGGCCGCCGCGATCGGGCGGGTTCCTCGCGCGGGCGGACGGGCTGGACCTCACGGTGATCGCCCCGCTCTGACCTCCGCAGCGCCGACCGGGGCACCGACGCTGCGGAACACCGACCGGCGGAACACCGACTGCGGACACCCACCTGCCGAACACCGCCGTGGGACATCGACCGTGGGACGCGACCGTAGGACACCGACTGCCCTCCGATCGACCGGTGGTCACCGCCCGATGACCTGTGGTGACCTGGGGTCGACCGGGGCGAAAAATACTTCCATACGGAATCTTTCCAAATGGAAGGAGCCTGTCTAGGCTTCGCCGGACCAGCGCGTGGCAGGAGGACGGCATGGCCCAGGACCCGGCACTCGAGAGTTACGGCTACACCCAGGAACTGCGGCGGTCCCTGGGTTTCAAGGACCTGTTGGTCTACGGCCTGATCTTCATGGTGCCGATCGCCCCGTTCGGCATCTTCGGCAGCGTGTTCCAGGGCTCGGGCGGGATGGTCGCGCTCGCCTACGCCATCGGCATGCTCGCCATGCTGTTCACGGCCGGCTCGTACGCGCAGATGTCCAAGGCGTTCCCGATCGCCGGTTCGGTCTACACCTACGCGGGACGCGGGATCGGCGCACCGGTCGGGTTCCTGGCCGGGTGGATGATCCTGCTGGACTACGTGCTGGTGCCGGGCTTGCTCTACCTGATCGCGGGCGTGGCGATGAACTCGCTGTTGCCGGCCGTCCCGGTGTGGCTGTGGCTGGTGGCGTTCGTGCTGCTCAACACCGCCGTCAACTACCTGGGCATCGAGATGACCGCCAAGGTCAACCGGGTCATGCTGGTGGCGCAGCTGATCATCCTGGCGATCTTCCTGGTGATCGGCGTGGTGGCGCTCACCCAGGGCAAGGGCCGCGGCTTCAGCTTCGATCCGCTGTTCAACAGCGGCACCTTCTCGTGGTCGCTGGTGTTCGGCGCGGTGTCCATCGCGGTGCTCAGCTTCCTGGGGTTCGACGGCATCTCCACGCTGGCCGAGGAGAACCGCGACTCCGCCCGCGCCATCGGCCGGTCGATGGTGGCCGCGCTGGTGGTGACCGGCCTGCTGTTCATCGTGCAGACCTGGGTGGCGGCACTGCTCGTGCCCGACCCGGACGGCCTGATCGCCAACGGCGACAGCGGCGGCACGGCGTTCTACGACGCGGCGCGGGCGGCCGGCGGCGGCTGGCTGGCCACGTTGACCGCGGCGGCGACGGCGGTGTCGTGGGGGTTCGCCAACTCGCTGGTGGCGCAGGCGGCGACGTCGCGGCTGCTGTTCGCGATGGCGCGGGACCGGCAGCTGCCGAAGTTCCTGGCCAGGGTGCACCCGACGCGCCGCATCCCGGTCAACGCCACGCTGCTGGTGGCGGGCGTGTCGTTGGTGCTCGGCCTGTACATGCAGTCCCGCGAGGACGGGATCACGCTGCTCAGCTCGCTGGTGAACTTCGGGGCGATGACCGCCTTCCTGGTGCTGCACGTGTCGGTGGTCACCCACTACGTGATCCGCCGCCGCAGCCGGAACTGGTGGAAGCACCTGATCGCCCCGGCCGTCGGGTTCGGGATCCTGGCGTACGTGGTGATCAACGCGAAGGTGGCGGCGCAGACCGTCGGGTTCGTGTGGCTCGGCGTCGGCGCGGTCGTGCTGGTCGGCCTGCTCGTGGCGGGCCGGCGGCCGGAGCTCGCCGGCGTCGGTGGGAACGTGGAGAACGTCGGGAACGAGGAGGACGGCAAGTGAGCATCGAGGTCGTGCGGCTGCACCCGGAACGGTCCGACCTGGGGTACGCCTTCGGCGGGCGGGAGCCGCTGCTGACCGTCAAGCCGGGCACGGTGGTCGAGCTGACCACCGAGGACTGCTTCGGCGGCGCCGTGCGTGGGGTGGACGACCTGCCGAGCCGGGTGTGCGAGTTCCCCTACCTGAACCCGGTCACCGGGCCGATCGCGGTGGAGGGGGCGGAACCGGGCGACACGGTGGCGGTGCACTTCGTGGACATCCGGCCGACCCGCGACTGGGCGGTCTCCACGACGTTCCCGCACTTCGGCGCGCTGACCACGACCCACACCACGGCGATGCTGCACGACGCCCTGCCGGAGCGGGTGTGGGTCTACGACGTGGACGTGGACCGGGGCGTGTGCCGGTTCCACGCCCGGCAGGGCGACTTCGAGGTCGAGCTGCCGCTGGACCCGATGCACGGCACCGTCGGCGTCGCGCCCGCGGCCGGTGAGGTGATCATGAGCATCACCCCCGGCGCGCACGGCGGGAACATGGACACCCCGGAGATGCGCGCGGGCACCACGGCGTACTTCGGCGTGAACGTCCCCGGTGCGCTGATCTCCATCGGCGACGGCCACTGCCGGCAGGGCGAGGGCGAGGTGTGCGGCACGGCGGTGGAGGCCGCCATGTCCACGGTGATCGTGGTCGACCTGATCAAGGGCGCGTCGACCGCGTGGCCCCGGCTGGAGGACGACGAGTTCCTGATGTCGACCGGCTCGGCCCGCCCGCTGGAGGACGCGTTCCGGATCAGCCAGCACGACCTGGTCGGCTGGACCGCGGACCTGCTCGGCCTGGACGCCCTGGACGCGTACCAGCTGGTGAGCCAGGCGGGTCTGGCGCCCGCGGGCAACGTGGTGGACACCAACTACACCATGCTCGCGAAACTGCCCAAGGCCATTCTTTCGGGTGCTGTGGTATTTGACGGGGTGCATTCGCGCCTGCGCGCGGCGGGTGCCCGCTATCAGTCCGAACGGGGATAGCTCGTCTCGTTTCGCGATTTAGTTTGTTTGGAGGAGGGAAACCGCGTCGGAACCCACTACGTTGAGTGCCAGGCCGCCCACCGAGAGGAGTGGACGTGCCTGTGCTCAAAGGAAAACATCGCATCTCGGCAGGGGTGGGTGTGGTCGCGCTGCTGCTCGGCGGCGCGGCCTCCGCCGGCGGTGAACCGGGCGGTCACCGGCCGGGTGATTGGCCGACCTGGACCGGCGACAAGTCCGGTTCGCGATTCGCCTCGGCGGAACGCCGGATCGCCCCGTGGTCGGTCGGGAAACTGAAGTTGAAGTGGGCTTTCGCTTATCCGAAGAACGGGTTTCCGGCGAAGAGCCAGCCCGCGGTGGCGGACGGCGGCATCTACTTCGGCAGCCCGGACGGCAAGTTCCACGCCCTGGACGCCAGGACCGGGGCCACCCGGTGGACGTTCGACCTCGGCACGGTGAACACCGGGGGAGTGGTGATCGACGGGCCGACCGTGGCCCGCGGCAAGGTGTACTTCGGCGACAACGGCGGCTTCCTGTACGCGCTGGAACAGCGCACCGGGCGGGTCGTTTGGGCCAAGGACACCGAGCCGCACGCGTCCGGGATGCACACCAGTTCGCCGGTCTACCACGAAGGCCGCATCTACGTCGGCGCGTCCAGCGCCGAGAACATCAACCCCGACCGCAACTACCCGTGCTGCACGTTCCGCGGCCACGTCGACTCGTTCGACGCCGACACGGGCAACCTGGCGTGGCGCTACTTCACCACCCCGGAGCCGCAGGCGGTCGGCACGTGGCCCAGCGGTGCGACGCGATACGAGCCGTCCGGTGCGGGCGTGTGGAGTTCGCCGGTCATCGACGAGCGCACCGACACGCTCTACGTCGGCACCGGCAACCTGTACTCCGGCACCACCGGTGACTTCGACACCCTGCTGGCGCTGGACGCCCGCACCGGCAACGCGCGCTGGAAGCAGCAGGTCACCAAGGCGGACACGTGGCGGCTGCTGTGCGGCTTCCCGGACGCGGAGGGCTACTGCCCCGGCCAGAAGGACGGCACCGCGCTGGACTACGACCTCGGCGCGACGCCGACGTTGTTTCGGGCCAACGGCAGGACCATGGTCGGCATCGGCCAGAAGAGCGGCGTCTACCACGTGTTCGACGCGAAGACCGGCGAGGTGTCGTGGCGGCGGCAGCTGTCGACACCGATGCCCGGCGGCGGGTTGAGCGGCATCCAGTGGGGCAGCAGCTTCGACGGCAAACGGCTCTACATGGCGACGTACATGGCCAACCCCGGCACGGTGTTCTCGCTGGACCCGGCGAACGGCGACGTGGTGTGGCAGACGCCCAACCCGGCCGACGGCTGCACCACCGGCGGTGCGGCGAAGCACCCGAGGGTGTGCCAACTCGCCCACACACCGGCCGTGACCACCAGTCCCGGCCTGGTGTACGAGGGCAGCAACGACGGCAAGATGCGGATCTACGACTCGACGACCGGCAAGGTGCGCTGGGAGTTCGACACGATCCGCGACTTCGAGGGCGTCAACGGGTTGACCGGGAGCGGCAGCTCGATCTCCGGCAACGGGGGCGCGGTGGTCGCCAACGGGATGCTCTACGTCCAGTCCGGCTACTGGCCCTCCTACCCGAGCGACCACGGCAACGTCCTGCTCGCGTTCGGACTCTGACCTTCGCCGCGGTCGCACCGGGACCACCCGGTGCGACCGCGCCAGCGCAAGGAGTTCCCAAGATGCGTACAGCCGATCTCCGCCGCTTCGGCGGCGTGGCGCTGGTGTGCGTCCTCGCGGTGTCCTCGGCGACCGCCGCCGAGGCGCGGGGCCACCGGCCGCCCACCACGGTCACCGTGAGCGAGGGCACCAACCTCGCCGTGGCGGTGTCCCCACGTGACGGCACGATCGTCTTCGACCTCCAAGGACAGCTGTTCTCGATGCCGCGCTCCGGTGGCACGGCCACGCCGATCGGCGAGGACTTCCTCGACCCGTTCTGGCCGGTGTTCTCCCCGGACGGCAGCCGGATCGCGATCCAGTCCTTCGTGGACGGCATGTTCCACATCCGCACCGTGACGGCGGACGGCCGGAACCCCCGGACGCTGACCCGCGGCGAGTACGACGACCTCTACCCGGCCTGGTCGCCGGACGGCGAGCGGATCGCGTTCACCTCGGACCGCGAGGGCACCGAGGACGTCTGGACCGTGGACGTGCGGTCCGGCGCGCTGAAGCGGATCACGACCGCCGCCACCCGCGAAGCCCAGCCCACCTGGGCGCCGGACGGCCGGAGCATCGCCTACGTCCAGGGCAACACGGTGGAGAGCGTCGACCTGGCGACCGGGGCCGTGCGGACGGTGGTCCCGGCCTCGCCGGGGCTGATCGCGGCTCCGTCGTGGTCGCCGGACGGGCGCAGGCTCGCGTTCGTCCGCGGCGGGCAGGGCGGTCGGGCGCTCGCGGTCGCCGAAGGCGGCGCGGTGCGCCAGGTCGGCACCTACAACGACGTGTTCGCCTTCCCGCCGCGCTGGCTCTCCGCCGACGAGCTGATCTACGGCGCCAACGGCCGCATCGCGGTCTCCCACGCCGGCAGCGGGGACACGCGGGTCGTGCCGTTCAAGGCGACGTTCTCCCTCCAACGGGATCGCTACCACCGCAAGGAATACGACTTCGACAGCCGCCGGCCGCAGCGGGTGCGCGGCATCGCCGGTCCGGCGCTGTCGCCGGACGGCCGGTCCGTGGTGTTCAAGGCGCTCAACGACCTGTGGCTGATGCCGATCGGCGGCAAGCCGACGAAGCTGACCCGAGACCCGTTCTACGAGGTCGACCCGGCGTGGTCCCGGGACGGCACGAAGATCGCCTACGCCTCGGACAAGGCGGGCACCGAGGACCTGTACGTGCTCGACGTGGCTTCCCGCCGCGAACAACGGGTGACCTCGTCGCCCGGAGCAGAGGTCGCGCCCACCTGGTCCCCGGACGGTCGCACCCTGGCCTTCCAGGACCAGGCCTACCAGACCTTCACGCTCGACGTCGCGAGCGGTGCGACCACCCGTGTGCTGGGTCCGCAGAACGCGCCGGGCAGGCCGTCGTGGTCGCCGGACGGCAGGACCCTCGCGCTCACCGTGAGCGTGTCGGAGCGCAACCAGATCATGCTGGCCGATCTGGCGTCGGGGACGACGAAGACCGTCGAGCCCGCCCCGTTCGGCTCGGTGTCGACGCGCGGCGACGACGGCCCGATCTGGTCGCCGGACGGGCGCTTCCTCGCGTTCTCCATGGACAGCACCATCTGGGTGCTGCCGGTCGGCCCCGGCGGCAACCCGACCGGTCCGGCCCGGCAGGTCACCCGGGAGGCGAGTGACGCGCCGAGCTGGGGTGACGCGAAGACGTTGCTGTACCTGCACAACGGAAAGCTCCGGTTGACCGCCGTGGACAACGGCAAGCCGCGCGACGTGCCGGTGGACCTCGCCTACACCCGCGACCGGCCGAACACCCGGACGGTGATCCACGCCGGACGCCTGTGGGACGGCCGCAACGCCGAACCGCGCACCGACGTGGACATCCTGGTCGACGGCAACCGCATCGAGCGGATCGAGCCGCACCGCCCGGACCGGCCGCGCGACGGCCGGCGGTTCGTGGACGCGAGCGGGCTCACCGTCACGCCGGGTTTGGTGGACATGCACGTCCACCAGCACCTGCGGTCGAAGTTCGTCGGCGACCGCCAGGGCAGGCTCCTGCTGTCCTACGGCATCACCACCACCCGCTCCACCGGCGACCCGGTGTACCGGGCGCTGGAGGACCGGGAGTCGCTGGACGCCGGCGCCCGGACCGGCCCCAGGTTCTTCATGACCGGCGAGATGCTGGAAGGTTCGCGGGTGGGCTGGGAGTTCGCCCGGCCGGTGCGCAGCGAGCAGCAGCTCGGGCTGGAGCTGTCCAGGGTCCGCGAACTCGACTACGACCTGGTCAAGACCTACGAGCGGTTCCCGTTCGACTGGCAGGCCGAGGTGACCGGGCGGGCGCACCGCCTGGGCATCCCGACCACCTCGCACTACCTGTACCCGGGCCTCGCGCACGGCGTGGACATGAAGGAACACCTCGCCGGGCCGTCGAAGTGGGGCTTCGGGTTCGCCCGCGACGCGTCCTGGGCGGGCGTGTACGAGGACGTGATCCAGCTCGCGTCACGCGGCGGGATGCCGTTCAGCACCACGCTGTTCAGCGCCGGTTCGATGCTGGCCGACGACCCCGCCATGGTCGACGACCCGAGGGTGCGCACCCTGTACACCCCCCAGGAGTGGCAGGCCCTGTACGCGAAGCTGCTGTGCGCGCAGGGACGTGGGCCGTGCGGGTTCCTGGACGGCACGCCCGAGCAGGCACGCCGTGACGTCGGCACGATCACCCGTCTGCTGGCGGCCGGCGGCACCGTGCTGGCGGGCACCGACGCGCCGTTGGACAGCATGGCGGTGAGCCTGCACCTGAACCTGCGGGCGATGGCGAAGTACGGCGTCACGCCGTTCCAGGCGTTGCAGAGCGCCACCCTGCTGTCCGCCCGGCAGCTCGGGGTGGAGGACGACCTGGGCAGCGTGGAGGAGGGCAAGCTCGCCGACCTGGTGTTCACCGAGGGCGACCCGTCCCGTGACGTGGCCGCCCTGTCGGACATCCGCCAGGTGATGAAGAACGGACGTCTGTCCACTGTGGAGGAATTGCTCGCGCCGTTCGGCGGGGGGACCGCACCGCGATGACGTGCCCGCGGCCGGCACCCCGACGGCGACAGGTGCGCCGGAGTGGAGCGCCGTGCTGAACGCCTCGCGTGCGGAGTAAGGCCGCAGTACGCCCACGTCGGATCCGGTCGCGGTGGACGGGCTCCCGACGTGGGCGCGGTCCACGGCCGCCCCACACTGCCCGGCATGACCAGTGCCAGGCCGGTGTCACGGTCGATCCGGCTCGGTAGTGCGAAACCCGCGTGGGCCCGTTACGCGCGTTCGTCGAGCTGCTGCCGCATCTTCTCCGCGTCGGCGGTGCGTCCCTGGGCCGCATAGAGCGCCAGCGCTTCCCGCCAGGCGTCGCGGGCGGCGTCGTGCAGCCCCTGGGCCGAACAGGTGTGGCCGAGGCGGTTCAGGGTGCTGGCGGTTTCGTAGGTGTCGCCGAGTTCCCGGTACAGGGCGATGGCCTCGCGGTAGTACCCGGCGGCTTCGGCGTGGTGCCCGGTCTCGTGCGCGATGTAGCCGAGGCTGTCCAGCGTGTTGGCTTCGCCGTCGCGGTTGTGGTGCTTGCGGTGCAACGCCAAGGCCGCCTCGCAGTGGGTGCGGGCCGGCCCGTGTTCGCCCAACCGCGCGTTGAACCAACCGACCTGGTTGAGCGCGATGGCCTTGCCGATCGGGTCGTCCGACCGGTCGAGCAGGTGCAGGGCTCGGGTGGCGTGGTCCAGTGCCGAACGGTCGTCGCCACGCATCTCCCACGCCCACGCCAGCGCCCAGTGCGTGCGGGCCTGCTGGACCGGGTCGCCCTCGGCCAGGCCGAGCGCCGCGTGCAGGTGGTGCAGAGCGTCGTCGTGTTGTGCGGTGACCGAGTACTCGCGACCCAGCAGGCGGTGCGCCTGGATGCGGTACTTCGGGTCCGGGAGGTGTTCGGCGGCGGTCAGTGCCGCCTGCCAGGCGGCGATCTGGTCGGTCGAACGGCCCCGACGCCAGTGGAACGTGACCAGCGCCCACGCCAGGTGCCACGCGGTCTGGTGACGGCCGTGCGCGACCGCCGTGGTCTGCGCCGCGAGCACGCACGGGTGCTCGGCGTCGAACCAGGCCAGCGCCACCATGTCGTCGGACAGCGGCTGCGGCGTGCAGCCTGGGGCAGCTGGCTCCAGCTCGACGGGGCTGCGGTGCGGGTCCAGGAGGCGGTCGCCCGCGTGCGCGGTGTGCAGGTAGAAGTCCACGACGCGGCGCAGTGCGGCGGTCCGCTCGGCGACGGACAGGTGTTCGTGGGCCCGACGGGCCGCGTAGTCGCGCACCACGTCGTGCATCCGGTAGCGGCCCGAGGCGTCCAGGCCGACCAGTGACGCCTGGTGCAGGCCGCGCAGGGCGGCACCGGCGCGGGCGGGCGGCAGGCCGGTGAGGCTCGCGGCGGCGGGCACGCCGATGTCGGGGCCGGGTGCGATGCCCAGGAGGGTGAACACGGCGGCCTGTTCGGCGGTCAGCGCCCGGTACGACCAGGACAGCACGGCGGGCAGGCTGGCCGCCGGGTCGCCGTCGTCCAGCGCGTCCAGCCCCAGCTCGCGCAGTTCGCGCGCCGCTGCGGCCAGCGTCCGGTCGGGCCCGGTGTGGGCGCGGCCGGCGATGATGCCCAGCGCCAGGGGGAGGCCGCCGCAGCGGGCGATCAGCTCGGCCACCGCGTCCGGCTCCGCGTCCGTGCGGTCCGCGCCGAGGCGTTCCGCGAGCAGTGCCCGCGCCTCGTCGTCGGACAGCACGTCGAGCGGGAGGGGCCGTGCGCCGTGCCGGGTGACCAGACCGGGCAGCCGACTGCGGCTGGTGACCACGACGGTGCACGACCGGGTGCCGGGCAGCAGCGGCACGACCTGGCCGGTGTCGGCGGCGTTGTCCACCACCAGCAGCATCCGGCGGTCGGCGACCGTGGTGCGGAACAGCGCGGCCTGGGCGTGCGGCTCGGCCGGGATGCGGTCCCGGTCGACGCCCAGCGCCTCCAGGAAGCCGCGCACGGCCGCCGCCGGGTCCACCGGGTCGGCGTCCGGGCCGAACCCGCGCAGGTCCACGAACAGCTGCCCGTCGGGGAACCGGTCCAGGTGGCGGTGCGCCCAGTGCAGCGCGAGCCACGTCTTGCCGATGCCCCCGGTGCCCGCGATCGCGGAGATCACCACCGTCCCGGCGAGGTCGTCCAGCCGGGCCAGCTCGTCCTGCCGCCCGACGAACGGCGTCGGCGCGGCGGGCAGCTGCCGGGGTACCGGCGGCCGGGCTGCCGGGAGGACCGGGCGTTCGGGCTCCAGGCACGGGTCGGCGGCGAGGATCCGCCGGTACAGCTCGCGCAACGGCCCACCGGGGTCCGCCCCGAGCCGGTCGCCCAACTCGCCGCGCAGCCGGTGGTAGTGCGCCAGGGCGTCGGCGGACCGGTGCGCCCGGTACAGCGCGAGCATGTAGAGCCCGGCGAGCCGTTCGTCCAACGGGTGCGCGGCGACCAGCCCCGCGAGCCCGGCGACCAGTCCTTCGCCCTCGCCGTGCCGCAGCCGGGCGTCCACCAGGTCGAGTTCCGCGCCGAACCGCTCCTGCCGCAGCAGCTCCCGCTCCGCGTCGGCCCACTCGCCGTCCACCCCGGTCAGCGCCTCGCCCCGCCACAGGCGCAGTGCCTCGGCCAGCGCGTCGACGTCGCCCTTCCGGCGCAGTGACCGGAACCGGTGCAGGTCCACCGCGGAGGGGTCGACGTCCAGCACGTATCCGCCGGACCGCCACACGATGTCGACTCCGTCGAGCACCTGCCGCAACCTCGACACGTAGCTCGACAGGGTGGCCCGCACCCGCAGCGGCGCGTCGGTGCCCCACACCCGCTCGATCAGCCTCCCGACCGACACCACCCGCCCGGCGTCCACCGCGAGCGCCGCGAGCACGCACCGCTGCATGGACGGCCCGAGGTCGACGGCCGCGGACTCCCCGTCCGCGCGCGACTTCCGCGCCGTCACCTCACCGAGCAGCCAGAACTCCACCACACCTCCGCACCGTCGTCGCCGGGCCATTGTCGCAACGGCCCGGCGACCGGCCTCGGCGCGGTGCGGCTGTCCGTCACGGCTTGAGCCGGGTGAGCACGGTCACCTCGGACTCGTCGTGCGGCAGGTACCGCACCCGGACCACGGCACCGGGCTGGAGCTGCGGGATCACGCTCGGCGGCAGCGCCCTCTGCCGGGTCAGGTCGAACATGGTGCGGTCCGGGCGGGTCACCCGCAGGGTCAGGTCCACCACCGAGCGGTCGTGGCGGACCTCGCCGGTCGGCACCAGGGACAGCACCACGGCGTGCGCGTCCGTCCCGTGCTCGGCGATGTGCAGCTGCCTCGGCGTGATCAGACCCTTGGCCAGCTGCACCCGGTCGAACGCGGCCTGCACCTCGTGCGGTGCGGCGTCGGTCGCCAGGGTCACCCGGCCGTCCGGCAGGTAGCGCACCGGCAGCGTGGTCCCGATCCGCACCGCCCCGAGTTCGGTGATGTCGACGACCTGGCGGGTCCTGCCGCGGAACGTGTGCCCCTCCGGGGTGTCGACCTCCAGCTCGATCTCCATCAGCGGCTGGTCGCTGACGGAGAGGCTGGTGCGGGCCACGCCGGTGACCCGGCCGATGCCGAGTGGTGCGCCCCGGAACGTCCGGTGCACCCCGCCGGACAGCGAGACGCCCTTGGTCAGTCGTGCGATGGAGAACATCACCGGCACCACGATGACGGTGACCAGCGGTACCGAGAGCAGGCCGTTGAGCCAGGGTGTGTCGTGGTCGGAGGTGAGGCCCCGGACGACGTACGCGGTGGTGCCGGCGATCCCGGCGAGGAGGAAGACCCAGGCGAGTGCCCTCATGGTGTCGTCCTTTCGTGACAGCGGGTCAGGAGACGTTGCCGAAGAAGTCGGACGCGCCGACCGGGCGTGCGGTGAGCCGCCCGTCCGGGGCCATCAGGACGACGGTGGAGCCGACGCCGACCGCGGTGGTGCCGTCCGCGCGGGTCGCCGTGCGGCTGAACGTGTGGGAGTCGATCGGTACGGAACCGGTGACCGCTCCCGTGGCGAGGGACACCGCGCTGATCGAGCGGTCCTTGTCGTTCACGTTCCGGCTGTGCACGACCAGCACGTGGTCCGACGAGTGCCCGGCCGCCGCGGTTCCGTCCACCACCAGGCCCGCGCCGTGGAACGCGAGGTCGCCCACCTGGCTCTGCTCGCCGCCGGGAGCGGTCCGCACCAGCACCTGGCCGGGAGCGCCGCCAGGCCGTTCCCGGAGCGCGACCTGCCCGTCCCGGACACCGGCCGCGGGCTTGGTCCCCGGCGGGATGTCGGCGCGCTCGCGCTCGGACAGGGCGCTCGCCCACACCGCCGAGGTCTGCGGGTCCGCCGGGGTCGCGGTCGCCGAGTCCAGGGCGATCGCCAGCACGCCGCCGGTGCCGCTCATCGCCATCACCCGGCGGCTGTCCGGGTCGTACCGGTAGGCCCAGCGGGCGGCGACGAACCCGTCACCCAGGCCTTCGACGCCCTTGCCCTCGGCGACCGTCGACCCGTCGGCCAGGTCCAGCACCACCAGGCCCGAGTCGGTGGCCAGGTAGGTGTAGCGCTCGCCGGACGCGAGCACCGACGCCTCCCAGATCAGGTCGTCCGAGAGCCGGCTGTCCCACAGCACGTCCCCGGTCGCGGTGTCCACGGCGGCCAGCCGGACCTGGAACATGTCCTGGAACATCAGCTGGAACATGCCGCGCGGACCGTGCCGCTCGTAGGGGACGAGCAGCACGTCCCGCTCGCCCACGGAGGCGAAGCCGATGTCCGGCTGGACCTCGATGTCCGGTTCGGGGGAGATCAGGTAGGAGCCGCCGAAGAACAGCGCGGCGAACAGCACGAACGGGAGCAGCAGCATGATCGGCAGCCGCCGCCGGAAACGCGGGGTGTCGTAGGGCGCCGCCGGGAAGTGGACCGGGGGAGCCTGGTACGCCTGAGGTGTCTGGTACGGCGGGTACATGCCGTCCGGGGTCTTCGCCATCATGCCGCAGAGCTTCCGGTCGGCAGCCCGCCTACCGATCACAGGAATGGTCGGTGCACGGCATCCCACCAGCGCGGACACCCGACCGGCTAGGCTCGGCCGGGTGAGCACAGCGCGGGCCGCGGGCAAGGCGACGCCGAGGGGGCTGCTGGTCGACCGGGCGTGGTCCGCGCTGGGCGAGTCGGTCGCCCCGCTGAGCAACGAGGCGGGCCGCCCGCTGGCCCGCACGGTGAAGCTCGTCCTGGACCCGCTGGTGCTGCGCCCGGTGCTCCACCCGGAGTTCGCGGCCGGGGCGGTGGCCGCCGAGCACGCCGAGGCGCTGTGCGAGCGGATCGTCCGGGCCGGTCCGGTGCTGGCCGCCACCGCCGCCTGGTTCCTGGTGCTCAAGAAGGAGCGCAGGCGCGCGGGCATCACCGACGGCAACCCGCAGGACCTGTACTTCCAGCGCTGCTACGAGCTGGCCACCGCGCACGGCGACCCCAGGCTCGACCCGTCCGCCACCGACCGGGCCGCCGGCGTGCTGGCCGAGGTGCACGGGCAGGACGGGCCGACCCTGGCGGGCCTGCGCCGGTTCGTGGCGGATCCCGGCAACGCGGCCGGGCTGACCCGCCTGCTGGACGCGGAGTGGACGGCCGGGGCCGAGCCGCCGGGCCCGGAGTCGGTGCGCCCCGGCGACTTCCTCGCCACCTGCGCGACCGACCCGGACCCCGGGCTGTTCGACGCCCTGGTCGCCGACCGGGCGGGCACCAGGGGCGCGGTCGGCTTGGCGGAGCCGGGGGTGGCGCTGGCGCACGGTCTGTCCGACCGGGACCGCCCGGTGCGACCGGAGCTGGGGGAGACGGCGGCCAAGCAGAACCTGCCCAAGCCGTTCGACCGGTCCATCGTGGAGCGGTTGTTCGTCCCGCTCAGCAACGCCCACCGGGACGCCCTGGAGGACGTGCCCGCGCTGGTGCGGAAGGAGATCGCCCGTTGCGCGCGGCCGTGGCAGCTCGCCGACGAGGCCGGCCGGGTGGTGATGGTGCTGGGTCGGGAGGCCGCCGCCGGGCTCGCCGGCGACAGCCGGAGCGACGCGGCGGCCCGGCTGCGGGCGCGCTGGGAACGCGAGGCCTACGTGCGCCGCGTGCTGCGGATGCCGTCGGCCGTGCCGGAGGGGGTCCGCGCGGACGTGCACGGCGTGCGCCAGGCGTATCTGCGGCGGCTGTGGGTCCGCACGCACGGCCGGGAGCTGCGGCGCGACACCGTGCCGGTGGACGGCCTGTGGGACGTGCTGGACGGGGTGCTGCGGTCGGTCATCCTGGACCAGCGTGACCGGCTGCGGTCGGCGCTGGAGCGGCGGGCGGTCGGATGAGCCTGCGAGTGGCACGGGACGGGACCGACGTCCTGGTCGGCGACTGGCCGTCGCACCCCGAGCGGACTGCGCTGCTGGAGGCCCGCGGCGCGCTGCTGGCGTGGGACGTGCCGACCGACGACGCCGTGCCCGCCGCCCGCATCCACGACGCCGCCCGTGCGGCGGACTGGCTGTGGGAGGTGTACGGGGCGGCGGCCGACGGGATCCTCGGCGACTCGGACGCGGTGGAGATCGGCGCGGGCGACTGGCGGGTGCGGGACGCGTGCCGCGTCGTGGCGCACCTCGGCTGGGCCGAGGCGTGGTGGCCGGCTTCCGCGGCAGCGGGCGTCCCGGCGCTCGATCCCGTGCTGCTGCTAGCCGAACGCGCGGTGGCGACTTGCGACGTCGAACACCTGCTGGACGACGAGGACGCGGCCGTGCGCGCACTGGCCGCGGTCACCGCCGACCCTGCCGTGGACGGCCTGTCCGCCCGCTTGGCCGTCCTCGCCGAGGACTACGGAGTCGTTGTGCCGCAAGTCGTCCGGTCGAGCCGTGCGGAGTACGCGCTGGCTGCGGGCGACACGGTGGGCGGTGGCGGTGTCACCGTCCACAGTGGAACGGACGCGGTCGACTGGGCGCTCGTGCCGTCCGGTGCGGTGGACGCGGCGGCCGAGGCGCGGTGGGCGGTCGTACGGAACGGGGGGTCGACATTCCTCGACGTCACGGTCCCCGCCGGTCCCCGACCGGACGTCCGGCTGGCGGCGCGGTTCGGCCAGGTCGACATCGCGCTCGACCGGACCGACGGCCTGGGGTGGCACACCGGGCGCACGCCCGTCCCGCCGACCGTGCTCCTGCTGCCGCCCGCCGAGCGCCGACTGACCGTGTACGCGCCCGATTTCGCCGTCCCGGAACGGGATCCGGACCCGGACGCCCCGGCGCGGCGGGCGGCGATCATCGACTACGCCCGGTCCCGCCCCGACTCGCCGACGGCCACGCTCACCGAACGGCTGGCGGGTCGGCGGTGAGGCGGTGGCGGAAGCTGAACGACGAAGGCGTGCGGCTGCTCCAGGCCGGTGACGTGGCCGGGGGACGTGCCGCGCTGGAGCGGGCGTACCGGAAGGCCTTCGGTGAAGACCGGGCGTCCATCCTGGTCAACCTGGCCGCCGCCGCGGACCTGGCGGGCGACCGCGTCCGGGCGGCCGACCTGCTCACCGAGGCGTTGCGCCTGACCGGCGAGGCTTCGCGGGCCGTCGTGCTCGCCTCGCGCGCCGACGTCCTGCTGGGGCTGGAGCGGTGGGACGAGGCGTGGCAGGACGTCGAACGCGGGCTCGTGGACGCCCCGCCGCACGCGGAGGCCATGCTGCGCAACGTCCGGACCGGGCTGCTGATGGTCGCCGGCAGGTTGGCGGAGGCGGAGGCCGAGGCGCTCGCCACGGTCGAACTCGCTACCCGCGCAGCCCCGGATTTCGTGGTGCACGCCTACACGAACCTGGCCGCCATCGCGGAGGCCTCGGGCGACGCCGACCGCGCGGCGACCTACCGGCGGCTGGTGGAACGCCCCGCCGGCGTGCGTCCGATCGACCCGCGGTGGCACGAATCCGTCAACTTCAACAGCCAAGGCGCGATGCTGGCCGCGTCGGGTGACGTGGCGTCCGCCGCGTCCGCGTTCGAAGCCGCGTACCGCGCGACCCTGGGGTCCGACGACACCGAGGCGCTGGTGTGCCGGGCGGCCGTCGCGGGCAACCTCGCCGGGCTGGCGGGTCTGCTCGGTGACGGCGCGGAGGCCCTGCGGTGGAACACCGAGGCCGTGACGCTGGCCCGAGCCGTGATCGCACGTGTCGGCGACGAGTACGGCACCGTCGACGTCCTCACCAGCGCCCTGATCGCCCGCGCCGAGAACCTCCGGCACGCGGCCCGGCACGCCGAGGCCCTGGCGGACCTGGACGACGCGGTGGCGCTGGCGGGCAGTCAGCCGTCGATCGTGGCCGTCCGGGCATCCGTCCTGGCGGCCTGCGGGCGGTTCGGCGAGGCCGCCGCCGAGGCGCACACCGCGCTGGACCTCGCCTACGGCTCCGCGCCGCAACTGGCCGCGTTCGTGCACACCACGCTCGCCGAGGTCGCCGGCGCGACCGGCGACCCGGCGGGCAGCGCCGAACACCTGGGCCTGGCCCGCGACCTGGCGGCGGCGACCGGGGACGTGGGCGCCCAGGCGACCGCCGTGCTCAGCCTGGCCCGGCTGGCGTACCTGGACTCCGCCAACGACCGGGCGGCGGCGCTGTACGACGAGGCCGAGAACCTGGTCCGGGCCACCGGGAACCGGCGCGGGCTGGTGGTGTGCCTGCTCGGGCGGGCCGCGGTCGAAGTCGGTTCGGGTCGGCCGCGTGAGGCGCTGGCCCTGCTCGACCGGGCGGTCGAGGGACTGGGCGACGGGGCGACGCCGGTCGAACGGATCGCGATCCACCAGGTGCAGGGCGCGGCGCTGGAGACGTTGGAGGAGTACGCGGCGGCCGACGAGCGGTACGACGCGGCGGCGGGGATAGGCGAGCGGGCCGGGTTGTGGCACGTGGTGCTGGGTGTCGCGTGGTGGCGGGCCGACGCCCTCATCCGGTGGGCGTCCACTGTGGACGGAGATCGGCGGCGCGAGCTGTGCGAGCGCGCCCTGGACCTGGCACTGCCCGCCGCGCTGGCCGCAGAGGCGGTGCGGCAGCGATTCGGGCACGGGCCGTTGCGCGAACGGTGGGTGGCGCTGGCCGCCGCACCCGCGATCAGGTCGGCGTTCGCGGCGGTGTCGTCGCTCGGGGACGTGGAACTGGCCGCCGCCTACATCGACCACATCGCCGGCACGGTCTCGTTGAGTCCCGCCGAGGAGCAGCCACTGGCCCGAGGGGAACTGGTGTCGCTGCCTCCGCCCCCGGCGGCGGCGGAGGAGGAGCACCTGCCTTACGCGGCCTCGTTCGTGGGCGGTGCGGGCGATGACCCGGCGTTCCCCCCGGTGGGCTTCGCGCTGCCTCCCCGGGTCCGGGTCGACCCGGCGCTTCCCTCCACTCTGGACGGTTGGATCGACATCGCCGAACGGCGCTACGGCTTTCCGGTGCGGTCCGAGCGGGCGGTGGCGTCGTGGTAGCGGTTCAGCTGAAGTTCGTGGACGCGGGCGAACTGTACGTGTCGTGGCGGTGGGAGCACGCGCTCGACCAGCCGAGGGTCGTGAAGGTGCCGCGCGCGTTGGTGCAGGAGGCGCTGGACGACCTGGCCCGCGCGGTGCCGTCGCCGTTGCCCGGTGAGAGCGCGGGCGAGGCGCTGGTCCGGTCGCTCACCCACGGGCCGCTGGTGGACCGTGCGCGGGAGGTCGACCTGGCCGGACGGCTGTCGCGGGCGCTCCTGCCCCACCGGCTGGCCGCGGAGCTGAACTCGTTGCTGTCCCGGGGAGTCCGGCCGCACCTGCGGATCCGCCCCTCGCCGTCGACCGCCCTGGTGCCGTGGGAGGCGCTGCGGGTCGACGAGGGGGAGCGGACCGTGCACACCACCGACGTCTCGGTCCTGCCGCCCGCGACCGTGCGCAACGCCCCGGAGCGCCGGGTCTCGCCGTTCCGCGGGCCGGTCGTCGGGGTGCTCGACCCGAGGGTGCCGGGCTTCGGCGACGCCTCCGGCCTGGGTTCGGTGCTCGGGCAGGTGGGGCCGGAACTGACCGCGCTGGCGTCCGCCCAGGTGCCCGGCGGCGTGCGCCGGGACGACATCGACCGGGACGTCCTGGAGAAGGCGCTGCTCGACGCCTCCCGCCTGCTGTACGTCGGCCACGTCACCACCGGCGGGCACGGGCTCGACGCCCGGCTGCACCTGTCGTGCCGCGCCGACACGACCGGCCGCGCCGCGCCCGTGGGCGCGCACCGCCCGCTGACCGCCGCCGACATCGTGCTGGGCCACCGCCCCGGCGCGCCCCGGCCGTGGCGGATCCCCAACCGGGTCGCGCTGGTGGCGTGCGAGAGCGGCGGCGACGTGCGGTTCGCCGAACCGTCCGGCCTGGTCACGGCGATGGTGCACGGTGGAGCCGAGTACGTCGTGTCGACCCGGTGGACGCTGCCCACCGACGCGGGGCTGACCGGCCTCGTGCCGGACTTCCCGCCGACACCGGTGCTGAGCCGGGCCGTCGTGGCGGTGGACGCCGCCGGGGACGCGGCCGACCCCGTGGCCGCGCTCTGCGCGTGGCAGCGCGACCAGGCCGCGAAGTGGGAGGAGACGGGCGATCCGGCGTACTCGCCGGTGGTGTGGGCGGCGTTCCAGACGGCGTGGGCTCCGGCGCCCAACGGCCTCACGGCCGCCCGCTAGGGCAGAGTCGCGGTGCTGCCCTGGACACCTGCGCCGCCCCTGCGGATGCTGGTCGGGTGGAAGGCGAACCGCGCGCTCGGGGCAAGCCGACCCGGCGGGCGGAACCGGCCCCCCGGGAGCCGGCGGGCGGCGGTGCGCGCGTCCCGGCCATCGGCCCGCACCTCCAGCGCACCCAGATGATCACGCTCCAGACGATCGCGGGCAACGACGCCGTGCGGGCGCTCGTCGTGCAGCGCCAGGTCCCGCCGGCCACCGCGCTCGGCGACCCGCGTTGGAGCGGCGACACCCGCTTCCAGGCGGCTGCCAACAACTCGCCGCCCATCCGCCCGGGCGACCCGCGGGCGGTCGTGGCGAAACTCCAGCAGGCGCTGTTCGACGCCGACCCGGCCCGCTACCCGCTGACGCTCACCATGCGCACCGGCCACCCCGACGGGAGTTGGGGCGGCGAGACCACCACGACCGTCCAGCAGTTCCAGCGCGACCACGGGGTCAGTCCCGTCGGGGGCTTCGAGGCGGGCCGCAAGACGCTGACCGCGCTGGACGCCGCCCTCGCCCGGCGCGTCCCGCCCGCACCCGTCGAGCCGACCCTGGCCACGCTGGCACCGGCCGGCGCGGGCCCGTTCCAGCAGCACGTGTCGGCGGGAATCCTGGACGCGGACGCCGCGCTGCTGTTCAACTTCATGGCCCGCAGACCCGGCAGCTGGATGTTCGACAGCGCCGACCTGTTGTTCCGCGACCTCGGCAACGGCGGCTTGGCGGGCATGGTGAAGTGGGCCGACCGCGCCCGGCTGACCCCTCGCGTCGGCACCGCGACGGCCACCCTGCTGAACTCCCCGGACATGGGCACCGGCGCGGGCGCCCAGCAGATCCTCGGCAACGGCGGGCCCGCCAAGGGGTTCGTGCTGATCGGCTCGCGGCTGCTGGCCGACCGGAACGCGCCGCTCAGGTTCCCGATGCTGGTGCTGTCCCACGAGCTCAACCACTACCGGGTCACCGAGCAGGCCGAGCGGATCGAGAAGGAACGCGCGGGCGAGGTGAGCAACCGCGCCGAGTACGTGGACGTGAACCTGGCCAAGCGGTTCCGCACGACACCGTTCGTGCGCAAGCAGTTCGCGGTGGAGGTGGCGGCCCGCCACGTCGCCTGGCACGTGGCCCAGGAGTACGACGCGGCCCGCTCCCGCACACCGACGGCCGCCCGCCCGATGCCCGCCCGAGGGGCGTTGTTCCACGCCGCGGTGAACTTCGCCAAGGGCGACCCCGGCGCGTACCACGACAACGGCTACATGAAGGAGCTCGCGACCCGACCGGCCGCCGAGTTCAACCGCCAGGTGGCGATCTGGCTGCGGCTGGTGGCCCGGCTGGACACCCTCACCTTCCCGTCCGCGAGCGACGTCGTGGCGGCGTTCGTCCTGGCCGAAGTCGCCCACGCGGAAGCCATCGGCTTCCTCCCGACCGTCGCACCCGACGGCATGGCCTGACGTCACGACCGGGCGGCGTGTTCGCTAGCGACCGGTCAAGCCCACGACCGGGGCAGGCGTGCCGCCGTAGGAGGTGCGGGTGAGCACGATCGCGCCCGGTGCCGGGACCAGCTCGAAATCCGGTAGCGAACCCGAGCCGTCGAGCCGGACGGGAGTCGTGGTGGGTGGCGAGCCGTCCAGGCCTTGGACGACGACGGACACCTCACGGCCGTTGTCCCCGCAGGCCCGCACGTACGTGGTCGGCGTGGTGGCGTCGGCGGTACGGCTCGGGCAGGCGGCGACGTCGAGAGGCGTGGTCCGGCCGCCGGGCAGCTCGATCGACTGGATCGCGGTAGGTCCGGCGCCGACCTGCTCCTCCAGGAGGACCCGCGGGCCGACGCCCTCGCGGAAGACCCACTTCCGGTCGGGCCGGGCCAGCAGGGTGCCCGTCTCGGCGTCGAACAGGCCGTCCGTCACCGCGCCGGGCAGCGCGCGGGCGGTGACGATCCGCACCGAGACGACCGAGCCGTCCGTGGTGCCGTGGAGGTGGAAGTCCAGGCGGTCGCCGTCCGGGCGGGTCAGCCCGACCTGGTGCTTCCAGCGTTCGAGGCCGGTCACCTCGTCCAGCGCGGACAGCGTCAGCAGGTCCTCGCACTCGACGCGCACGAACACGGTGCTGCGCCCCCGCACGGTCCGCGCGTAGGCGGATTCGCACCCGTCCGGCGGCGACCAACGCCACCGCTCGTCGCCGGTGACCAGGTCGTAGCCGACGACCGAGTCGCCGTCGCGCAACGCGAGCGTCCGGGTGCCGGGCATCACCCCTTCGGTGTCCACCTGCACCGACCGGACCACCTTCTCGAACCGCACCACCCCGGTGTCCGCGTCCAGCGCGACCAACAGCTGTGCCCTGGTGTCGAACGGCGACCGGAACGTCACGACGACCGCCTTGCGGTCCATCGACGCGCTCACCGTGCCGATCCGCGCACCGCGGCGCGTGTACCGCCAGTCCACCCGCCCGTCGTCGCCGGTCAACGCGACCACCGACCCGTCCGCGGTCGCCACCGCCACGCCGTGACCGGCGGCGACCACCCCGACCACGTCTGCCGGGGGCTGCCACGACCACTGGCCACCGGTCGGCCGTTCGACCACCACCGGAGCCTCCACGAGCTGCGCACCACGCGGCTGCGAGTCGACGATCACCGCCTGAGCCGCACCGGGCGCGAGCACGGCAGCGGCGAGCGCCAGGACAGCGGCGACGACCCCGACCGGCCGCACCCGCCAGCTGCCGGCCACCCCGACCCCGATCGTGACCGCCACCGCGCCCATCGCGAGCACCGGCAGCCGGCTGCCGGTCAACCCGGCTTCGAAGTCACGCAGCAGCAACCGGACCGTCACGCCCAATGCGACCAGCGCGCCCACGACGGCGGTGATCCGCGCGCCCTTGCTGCGGGCGAACCCCAAGACGGCCACCGCGACCAGCCCGGCCGCCAGACCGGCGACCGGCCAGTCCAGGTCGTCCGGCCGTCCCGCCCCACCCGACAGGAACGGCGCGACCGCGGCAGCCGACGCGCCGACGAGGGTCATGTATCGCAGCATGTGTGGAACCTCCGCCGCTGTGACGGAAGTTCCTCACCGCCCGTTCCCGGTCGGCGGTCGGCAGCCGTGATCGGACGACGCGCGTTCACCTGTCGTCAACCCGCGACGAGGTGTCGCTAGCAGTCCAGGTCGTGGCGGGGCAGGGGTTTGGTGGCCGGGCCCTCCAGCACGTTGCCGTCCACGTCGAACCGGGAGCCGTGGCACGGGCAGTCCCAGCTGCGTTCGGCGTCGTTGAAGTGCACCAGGCAGCCGAGGTGGGTGCAACGCAGCGAGACGGCGTGCAGCGCGCCCTCGTCGTCGCGGTAGACCCCGGCCTTACCGACGACCCGCGCCTCACCGCGCGGCACGTCCTCCGGCGTCCGGGTATCCGGCGGGCGCAGGCGGTCGCCGACCATGGAGACGGCGGCCTTGGCGTTCAGCCCGACGAGCTTGGGCGCGGACTTGAGGCTGAAGCGGTGGGGGCTGAAGCGCTCCGCCCACGGGTTCTCGGTGCCGGTGATCAGGTCGGACAGGATCATCGCGGCGAACGTGCCGGTGGACAGGCCCCACTTCATGAACGCGGTGGCCACGTAGAGCTTGGTCGACCCGGGTGTGTACGACCCGATCATCGGCAGCTGGTCGTAGGCGCTGGGGTCCTGGGCGGACCAGCGGTGGGTGATCCGCTCCACGTCCCAGTGCTCGCGGGCGAACGCCTCCAGCTTGCCGTACGGGTCGTCGGGGCGGTCGCCGGTCGGGTGGCTCTGACCGCACACGATCAGCAGGTCGCGGTAGGCCGACAGGGACCACGACGGGCTGCCCGCGCTGATCGCGAGCCCGGTGGGCGGCTCGCCGGAACGCAGGCTCGCCGCGACGCAGTACGCGCGGGTGGGTTCCAGGCGGGCGAAGTAGAGGCCGCGATCGAGGATCGGGTAGTGGGTCGCGACCACCACGCGGTCGGCGGTGACCACACCAGCCGTGGTGTGCACCTCGCACGGGCTGCCGTCGTCGATGCGCAGGGCACGGCTGCGCTCGAACACGTGGCTGCCGTCGCCGTCGACCAGCTTCGCCAGGCCCGCCACGTAGCGGCCGGGGTGCAGGGCGAGCTGGTCGTCCAGCCGGACGGCACCGTAGACCTCGAACGGCACCCCCATGCCCTCGCCGCGGTCGCGGTCCACCGGCAGGCCCGCCCGTGCGGCGGTCAAGGCCTCGTGGTCGATGGCGGGCAGTTCGTCGGGGCTGATCGCGTACGTGTACGCGGGGGCGCGGCGGAGGTCGCAGTCGACGGTGGCCGCCAGAGCGGCCACTTCGGACACCCCGGCCATGCTCGCCTCGGCGTACTGGGAGGCGGCGTGGATTCCGTGCTTGTCGGCGATGGTCGAGTAGACAGTGGACTGCAGTGCGGTCACCTTGGCGGTGTTGTTGCCGCTCACGCCACCGCCGACGCGTTCGGCCTCGACGACGGCCACGGTCAGCCCCGCCCGCTTGAGGCGCAATGCCGTCGTCACACCCGTTATACCGCCCCCGACCACGGCCACGTCGACGCGGACGTCGTGGACCGGCGGGTAGGCGCTGTCGACCGTCCACAGCGAGTGGCTCGCGGTCACCGTTTCGTGGGACATGGCATCGGCTTACCCGCGTCCGCCGGGTTCGAACCGGATCGAACGGGCTAACCCGTGTCCATGAGCACGCCCGAGGAGTCCGAGCACATGCGGACGCTGAACGACCTCGATGAGCTCGTCGCGCTGGTGGAAGCGCGCGGGCCGGATCTGTTCGTCCGCTGGTCACAGGGTCCGGACGCGGACCGGAGCGGGTGCAGCCGGGACGGGTTGACCGGTGTCCGGCTGCCCGGCCTGTCCGCCAACCCGCTGGCCGTCGAGCCGTGGTGGGCCGACCGCTCGTTGGAGCTGTGGGTCGCCCGCCGCCTGTACGACTACCGCCACCTGCCCGAACGCCGCGGCCCCGGCGTCCGGCCGTGGGTGCTGGCGGGGTCCGAGGCCGGGCGCGGCCCGGACAACGAGCCGCTGGTCCGGTGCCGGGAGCCGGTGGCGTGGATCTCCGGCAACGTGTTGCGGCAGTGCGAGGAGCTGGTGCGGGAGCACGACGGCGAATGGGGCTCGCTGGACCGTGAGAAGTGAACCCGAAGAAGCGGACCCAGAGGATCGGACCCAGAGGATCGGACCCAGAGGATCGGACCCAGAGGATCGGACCCAGAGGATCGGACCCAGAGGATCGGACCCAGAGGATCGGACCCAGAGGAT
>NZ_JACHJN010000007.1:0-125963 GCF_014203665.1 Saccharothrix tamanrassetensis | reverse complement strand
CGGATCAGACTCAGGGATCGGACTCAGGGATCGGACTCAGAGGAATGAACCCAGGAGAATGAACCCGGAGGAATGAGCCCGGCGAGTGAACCCGGTCATACGGCACTGCGTGTCACCCCGAGCCCCGAACGGCCGGCCGGAGGGGGCAGTTCGCGGGCCGGAGTGTCCACTTCGGACGTCGGACGCGGACGACCCCGGCGCTGTGGGGGTGTTCTTCCACGGCTGGCGACCACATCGGCGGCCACAGCCGCCGGTCCCTCAGAACGTCAGCCGGATCACGATCTCGCCGTCGTCGACCTGGCCGGTGGGCACGAACCCGAACTTCCGGTAGAACGGCCACGGTTCGCCGTAGCCGGGTTGGTAGCTGGTCAGCAGTTCGGTCCCGCCGTCAGCCCGGACCAGGTCGATCACCTGCGTCAACGCCGCCCGCCCGAAGCCGCGCCCCTGGTGCTCGCGGTCGATCAGCAGCCGCCACAGGTAGTACGGCCCGAGGACGCCCGGCCGGCCGGGCGGCACGTTCCAGCTGAGCATCACGAACCCGACCGGTTCGTCCCCGGCGTAGATCGCGCGGTACCAGGGCTCGGCCTCGGGCGTCGCGGCGGCTTCGTCGAGCGACTCGGTCACCGAGTCCACGAACTGCCGCTGACCCGGATGGACCCGCAGCGCACACACCGCCGCCCGGTTCCGGTCGGTGATCTCACGCAGGTGGACCTGTGGCGCAGTCATGCCCCGCGATTATCCGCCCCGGTCAACGCCCGCCGATGCCACGCGACATCACCCGGCCGGATGGACGCCGCAGGCCCGGCGCTCGACGCTGGAGGAGCGGGGCCGGCAAGGCCGTTCGCGGAGCCGGTCAGGGGATGGCGTTGGTGATGCCGATGAGCTGCCCCTTGCGCCGGACGCTGTCCAGCAGGCTGCTGACCCGCAGCACGGTGAGGTCCGACGGGATCCGGTACTGGACGGCGTAGCTGATGAAGTTGGCCGCGCCCATCTCCTCGCGCACGCGGTGGGCGGCGCTGCCCGTCGCGTCGCGCAGTCGGAGGTAGGCCTCCCGCCACTCGTCCACCCGCTGCCGGTCCTCCGGTCGCGAAGGCGGTTCCAGCTCGGCGACCAGCCGACAGGCGCGGGAGATCGCTTCGTGCAGCGCTTCGAACGCCGCCCCGGCGGTGCGCCGGCTGGAGAGCTTCCACCAGTTGAGGCCGCTCATCGCGGCGGCCTGCTGGTCGAACACGGGCGGCACGAAGGCGCAGACCTCGTTGACCTCGGCGACGTACTCCTTGAGCGACCGCACCAGCACCGTGCCCGTGCCGTCCACCGATATCGGCCCGAGGTACGGGCCGCGCTGCGGCATCTCGTAGCGGGGCGAACCGGTGAACGCGACGAGCAGGCTTTCCATCCCCGCCAGCGTGAACTCGGAAACGACGTAGTGGGTGCGCGAATGGGCGCCCAGGAACACCGGTATCTCGTCCACCGAACGGCCGGGCAGCACGACCGGCAGCACCCGGGCGGTCTCGGCCGGCAGGTCGCGGGTCAGGTTGTCGCGGATGATCGCCGCCTCGAACCGCGATCCCCGCCCTTCGTGCGGCGGCCCCGCGCCCTCCGCCCGCCGCTTGTAGGCCGGCGAGGCGATCACCAGGATGAAGTCGGCCTTCTCCAGCTGGTCGATGGCCCACAGCGACCAGTCCTGCCGCTTCCCCTCGTACCAGCGGTCGAAGTGGGCGTCCACACCCGCCTCCACCCGCAGGAACGTGACGAACCGGAGCACGAGTTCCTTGTGCTCCTCGGAGTCGTGCGCGTACGACACGAAGACCCTGGGCGCCTCGGAGTCGGACATCGCCCAATAGTGCCTCAAGCGGCCGGCTCCCGGTCGGACGAGGCGAGGCGCGCCGCTACGACCGCGGCACGTGCGGCCACCGGTCGGCGTCCGCGGTCAGAGCCAGTCCCGTCGTTTGAACAACGCGTAGAGCCCGCCCGACACCAGCAGGATCGCGACGGTGGACACCCAGAAGCCCCACGGTTGGTCGTAACCCGGGTACGGCACGTTCTGCCCGTAGAAGCCGGTGATCGCGGTCGGCACGGCGATGATCGCCGCCCACCCGGTCACCTTCTTCATGATCAGGTTGAGCCGGTTGCTCTGGATGTTCAGCTGGGTCTCGCGGATGGTCGCGACCGTCTCCCGCAACGACTCCGTCCACTCCGTGGCGCGCAGCACGTGGTCGTAGACGTCCTGGTAGTACGGCATCATCGAGTCGTTCACCTGTTCGTGCCGCATCAGCGCGTTCACCACCTCGCGCATCGGCAGCACCACCCGGCGCAGGAGCACCAGGGACTTGCGCAGCTCCAACGCGCGGCGCTGCATGTCGCGGCTGTCCGGGTGGTCGGAGAACAGCAGGTCCTCCAGCTCCTCGATGTGGTCGTCCAGCGCCTGCACGGCCTCGAAGTGGCTGTCCACCACGGCGTCCAGCAGCCCGTGCGCGAGGAACCCGACACCGTTCCCGGCCAGCTGCGGGGACTCGTCCCACCGGGCGGTGACGACGCCCATGTCGAACCGGTCGTCGGCCCGCACGGTCACCAGCGCCTGCCGGGTGAGGAACGCGGACAGCTCGGACGTGACCAGCTCCCCGGACGGACCGTCCAGCCGCACGGCGTACGCGGACAGGAAGCAGTGCGTGTCGTAGCGGTCGAGCTTGGGCCGTTCGTGCGGGTGCAGCGCGTCCTCGACGGCCAGTTCGTGCAGACCCAGCTCGTCGGCGATCTCCACGAGGTCCGCCTGCGACGGGCCGCACAGGTCCACCCACACCGTGACGTCCTGGTCCCGCAGGCGCTCGGACAGCTCGTCGACGGGGAACCCCTCGGCCTCCAACACCCCGTGGCGGTACATCCGGGTACTTGACACGAACCCAGCGTAACCGCCGGGGTGTCAGCGGGTGGCAGGAGTCCAAAGGATTTGAATCTCCGGTTGCTGGAGAGTTTAGCGTCCCGGTCATGACGATCACGGTTCTGGACACCTACCCGGCCATCCGGGGGATCCTGCGGTCACCGCTGTCCGAACGGCCTGGTCTGCTGCGCGCCATGCTGGAACCCGCCGCGGGCATGTACCGGTACTTCCCGGGCGAGGTCGACCTCGTCGAGATGCACCGGATGGGTTCGGGGTTTCCGCTCGACCGCGACGAGAAGCGGTGCGAGGAGGCGCTGGAGGCGTTGCACGACGCCGACGCGTGGGGCCGGATCGAGCGGGCGCTCGACGAGGCCGTCGCCGTGCAGCTCGCGGCGACCCCGGGTATCACCGTGCCGGACATCACCGTGCTCGTCGTGCTCGGCGACCCCGGCGACGCGCATTTCACGGGCACGACCCTGGGTATGACGGCGAACGGCAGCGTGTCCGGCTACCTGTTCCTGAACTTCTGGCCTTACCCGGAGAACCTGGCGCGGCTGGAGGCGACGGCGGTCCACGAGCTGAACCACAACCTCCGCTACAGCCCCGGCGCCGTCGTGTGGGATCCGGCGACGGTCACGGTGGGGGAGCAGGTGGTGTCCGAGGGGCTGGCCGACGCGTTCGCCCGTCAGCTGTGCGGCGACGAACTCGGGTACACGCGCATCGGCGTGCCGCACCTGGACGACGAGGCGGTGTTCGCCAAGGTCGTCTCCGGCCTGGAGGTGACGGGAATGCGGGACTTCGCGGCGTGGGTGCACGGTGACGCGATCGCCGCCCGCTACGGCGCGACCCCGGTCGGGCTGCCGACCGGCGCCGGCTACGCCGTGGGCAACCGGCTGGTGGACGCCTACCTGGCCGCGACGGGCCACACCGCGGCGGAGGCGCTGCTGACGGACAGCCGGGAGGTGATCGACACCGCGCTGGACCGGATCGCCTGATCCACCTCCCGCCTCGGGTCCTCGCCGCTCCGGCGGGATCGTCGCCGGAGCGGCCTACGCCGGAGCCGCCTGAGCCGGAGCGGCCTAGCCGTCCTCGTGCGCGGAGGGGTGGGGTTTGCGCAGGCGGGTGGCCAGGACGGCGGCCTGGGTGCGGCGTTCGAGGCCCAGCTTGGCCAGCAGGTGCGAGACGTAGTTCTTGATCGTCTTCTCGGCCAGGAACATCTGTTCGGCGATCTGCCGGTTGGTCAGGCCGTTGCCGATGTGGTCCAGCACGACGCGCTCCTGTTCGGTCAGCATCCGGGTCGGGTCGCCTTCCGCGCGTTCCCGGCGGATGCGGTTGAGCAGGGCGGAGGTGGAGCGGGCGTCCAGCAGGGACTCTCCGGCGGCGACCGTCCGCACGGCCTCGACCAGGTCGTGGCCGAGGATGCGCTTGAGGACGAACCCGGACGCGCCGGCCATGATGGCGTCGAACAGCGCCTCGTCGTCGGTGAACGAGGTCAGCATCAGGCACTTCAGGTCGGGCACCCGGGACCGCAGCTCGCGGCACAGCTCGATGCCGTTGCCGTCGGGCAGCCGCACGTCCAGCACCGCCACGTCGGCACCGCTGACCGGCACCCGTGCGACCGCCTCGGCCACCGAACCGGCCTCGCCGACGACCGCCAGGTCCTCCGCGCTGTTGAGCAGCTCGCGGACGCCGACCCGGACCACCTCGTGGTCGTCCACCAGGAACACCTTCGCGCCCACCACGTCCACCTCGCTGTCGCCGTCGCTTCCGATCCTGACCTTCGCCGATCCGGGCCGCCACCGGACAGGGTCGAAAGGCCTTGTGCCCGGTGTCACCCGGCAGGTCGTTCCGGGCGCTGTCCGGAACGCGGTCGAAGGGCCTCGTCAGGCCGGGACCTAGGACCGCTGCCCGAGGTCACCCGGCTGCCTAGCGTCGGAGTGGTCGACGGGCGGGTTCGGGTTACTTCGGAAAGGATCGACCTCATGAGCGTTCCGATCGTGGTCGGTGTGGACGGTTCGGCATCGGCCCTGTCGGCGGTGGAGTGGGCCGCCGAGGAGGCCGGCCGCCACCGCGTGCCGCTCAAGCTGGTGCACGCCTACCTGATGCCCTCGCGCGGCTACCCCGAGCTCGTGCTGACCGGGCACGAGGTGCGGCAGGCGCTGGAGGACCAGGGACGGCAGTGGCTGGCCGAGGCGGAAGCCGCCGCCCGTGCCGCGGCCGACGTCGAGGTCACGGTCTCGCTGGAGCACTCGGGCGCGGCGGGCGCGATGGTGTGGGAGTCGAAGCGGGCCCGGCTGGTGGTGCTCGGGTCGCGCGGGCTCGGTGGTTTCACCGGCCTGCTGGTCGGGTCGGTCGCGGTGGCCGCCGTGGCGCACGGCGAGTGCCCGGTCGTGGTGGTGCGGGACTCGGTGCCCGCCGAAGGCCCCGTCGTGGTCGGTGTGGACGGGTCACCCGCCAGTGAGCAGGCGGTGGCGTTCGCGTTCGACGCGGCGTCGACGCGCGGGGCGGTGTTGAAGGCCGTGCTCGCCGGGAGCGACTTCGTGGTGGACGGGCCGTACGGCGACCGGCTCGCCGTCGACTGGGCGGCGGTGGAGGACGAGGAGCGCCGCGTGCTGGCCGAACGGCTCGCCGGGTGGCAGGAGAAGTACCCGGATGTCAGGGTGGACAGGGTGGTGGTCCGCGAACGGCCGGCGCGTGCGCTGCTGACCTCGGCGGCGGACGCCCAGCTGCTCGTCGTGGGCAGCCGTGGCCGCGGTGGCTTCAAGGGGATGCTGCTCGGCTCGACCAGCCAGACGCTGGTCCACCACGCGCCCTGCCCGGTGGCCGTGGTGCGCCCGCCGGCCGTGGACTGACCTCCGCTTTCGACGCCAGGGGAGAGAGATGTCGGAGATCACCGGATCGGACCTGTCGCTGGTCGACGCGTACTGGAGGGCCGCGAACTACCTCTCGGCGGGGCAGATCTACCTGCTGGACAACCCGTTGCTGGCCGAGCCGTTGACGCCCGCGCACATCAAGCCCCGGCTGCTCGGCCACTGGGGCACCACGCCGGGCCTCAACTTCGTCTACGCGCACCTGAACCGGGTGATCAAGGCGCGCTCGACGAACGTGCTGTTCGTGACCGGTCCGGGGCACGGCGGCCCGGCGTTGCTGGCGAACACCTGGCTGGAGGGTTCCTACAGCGAAATTTACCCGGACGTGCAGCGGGACGGGCACGGGATGCGGCGGCTGTTCCGGCAGTTCTCGTTCCCCGGCGGGGTGCCCAGCCACGTGGCGCCGGAGGTGCCGGGGTCGATCCACGAGGGCGGTGAGCTGGGGTACTCGCTGGCGCACGCGTTCGGTGCGGCGTTCGACAACCCGGACCTGCTGGTGGCGTGCGTGATCGGCGACGGCGAGGCGGAGACCGGCCCGCTGGCGGCGAGCTGGCACGGCAACAAGTTCCTCGATCCGGTGCGGGACGGAGCGGTGCTGCCGATCCTGCACCTCAACGGCTACAAGATCGCCAATCCGACGATCCTGGCCCGGATCCCGCACGAGGAGCTGGATGCCCTGCTGCGCGGCAACGGGTACGCGCCGTTCTACGTGGAGGGCGACGAGCCCGCCGCGATGCACTCCCGGATGGCGCAGGTGCTGGACGAGGTCCTGGACGGGATCCACCGCATCAAGACCTCCGGACGCACCGGGCGCCCGCGTTGGCCGATGATCGTGCTGCGCACCCCCAAGGGCTGGACCGGTCCGTCCGAAGTGGACGGCGTGCCGGTGGAGGGCACCTGGCGGGCGCACCAGGTCCCGCTGGCGGGTGTCCGCGACAACCCGGAGCACCTGGAACTGCTGGAGTCGTGGCTGAGGTCCTACCGGCCGGAGGAGTTGTTCGACGAGCACGGCGGCCCCCGGCCCGAACTGCTCGACCTGGCACCGACCGGTGACCTGCGGATGGGCTCGACGCCGCACGCCAACGGAGGTCTGCTGCTGCGCGAGCTGCGGTTGCCGGGCGTGGCCCCGCACGCGGTGGAGGTGACCAAGCACGGCACCACCAATTCGGAGCCCACGCGGGCGCTGGGCCGGATGCTGCGGGACGTGGTGGCGCTCAACGCCGAGCAGGAGAACTTCCGGCTGTTCGGGCCGGACGAGACGGCGTCGAACCGGCTGGACGCGGTGTACGAGAAGACCGGCAAGCAGTGGCAGGCCGAGGTGCTGCCGGTGGACGAGCACCTGGAGCACCACGGCCGGGTGGTCGAGGTGTTGTCCGAGCACCTGTGCCAGGGCTTCCTGGAGGGCTACCTGTTGACCGGGCGGCACGGGCTGTTCAACTGCTACGAGGCGTTCACGCACATCGTGGACTCGATGTTCAACCAGCACGCCAAGTGGTTGAAGGTGCACCGGAAGTTGGCGTGGCGGCGCCCGGTGGCGTCGTTGAACTACCTGTTGTCGTCGCACGTGTGGCGGCAGGACCACAACGGGTTCTCCCACCAGGACCCGGGATTCATCGACCACGTCATGAACAAGAAGGCCGAGGTCATCCGGGTCTACCTGCCGCCGGACACGAACACGCTGCTGTCGGTGGCGGACCACTGCCTGCGCAGCCGGGACTACGTGAACGTGATCGTGGCGGGCAAGAACCTCACCCCCGACTGGCTGGGGCCGGAGGAGGCGGCGCTGCACTGCGCGCGCGGTGCGGGTACCTGGGACTGGGCCGGCACGGCCGAGGGCGAGCCCGACGTGGTGCTGGCGTGTGCGGGTGACGCGCCGACGATGGAGGTCCTCGCGGCGGCGGCGTTGCTGCGTGAGCACCTGCCCGAGTTGCGGGTGCGAGTGGTGAACGTGGTGGACCTGATGCGGTTGCAGCCGGACACCGAGCACCCGCACGGCATGTCGGACCGTGAGTTCGACGCGCTGTTCACGCCCGACAAGCCGGTCATCTTCGCCTACCACGGCTACCCGTGGCTGATCCACCGCCTGACCTACCGCCGGACCAACCACAGCGACATCCACGTCCGCGGTTACAAGGAGGAAGGCACCACCACGACCCCGTTCGACATGCTGGTGCTCAACGACATGGACCGCTACCGGCTGGTCATCGACGTCGTCGACCGCGTCCCCGGCCTCGGCCCCAGGGCCGCCGGCCTGCGCCAGCACATGCAGGACCAGCGCACCCGCCACCACGCCTACATCCGCGAACACGGCGAGGACCTGCCCGAGATCCGCGACTGGGCCTGGCCGTACTGATGCGCGGCGTGCTGGTGGTCAACGCGGGCTCGTCGAGCCTGAAGCTGTCCGTGCTGGGCGAGGACGACGAGGTGCTCGCCGAGCGGCACCTGGAGCGGTGGGACGGGACCGACGGGACCGACGGGATCGCCGACTTCCTCGCCGACGCGCCCGACGTGGCCGCCGTGGGTCACCGGGTGGTGCACGGCGGACCGGACTTCGGCACGCCGGTCGTGGTGGATGCCAGGACGCGCGAGGACATCGAACGGCTGACCGACCTAGCTCCGCTGCACCAGCCACGTGCGTTGGCCGGTATCGACGCCGTGTCGGGGCTCCTGCCGAACGTGCCGCAGGTGGCGTGCTTCGACACGGCGTTCCACCACACCATGATCGCTGCCGCGTCCACCTACGCCCTGCCCGCGCGGTGGCGCGAGGAGTGGGACCTGCGCCGGTACGGCTTCCACGGCCTGTCGCACGCCTACGCGTCCCGGCGTGCCACCGAACTGGCCGGTGGAGGTTCCCGCGTGGTCACCTGCCACCTCGGGGCGGGGTGTTCGTTGGCGGCGGTCCGTGACGGGCACTCGGTCGACACGACGATGGGCTTCACCCCGCTGGCCGGTCTGGTGATGGCCACGCGCAGCGGAGACGTGGACCCGGGTCTGCTGGTGTGGCTGCTGCGCGACGAGAGGCTGGACGTGGAGGAGTTGGCGGACGGCTTGGAGCACCAGTCCGGTCTGCTCGGCCTGGCAGGCAGCGCCGACCTCCGGGACGTGCACCGGGCCGCCGACTCGGGGTCGCCCGACGCGGCTCTGGCGCTGAAGGTCTTCGTCCACCGGTTGCGGCAGGGCATCGCGGCCATGACGGCCTCCCTGGGCGGCTTGGACCTGCTCGTGTTCACCGGTGGGGTCGGCGAGCACGACGCGGTGGTGCGCGACCGGACCGTCGAAGGGCTCGGCTTCCTCGGCGTGACGCTGGACGCCGAGCGCAACACCTCGCGGACGGGTGACGCCGAGGTGAGCGGTGCGGAGTCGGCGGTCGGCGTCTGGGTGGTCGAAGCGCGTGAGGACGTGGAGATCGCGAACGGGGTCCGTCGAACGCTTGACGCTTAGCCGGGCAGGTGCCGGCCGCCACGAGAGCTGGTTGTCCCCAGCGTGGCGGTGGGGTGGCTCTGGGGACGTTCGATGCGTACGCGGTCCACAGTGCCCTGCTCACCATGTGGGAGCACGGCAGCGGCGATGGACAGCCGGTCGTCGGTGAACGCATGATTCGCTGGTTTGCGAACTATGCGACGAGCTGCTGCAACGAGGACTCTCCACATGTCGTCACCCTTGGACAACCCCGCGTGGGCGTCGCTGACCGGCGCGCACGCACGTTTCGCCGAACAGCACGGACAGGTGCTGCGCTACCAGCCCGACGTGGCGCCGTTCCTGGCGTTGCCGGTCGACCCGGACGAGCGGCTGTGGGACGACATCGCCACGCTCGCCGGTCCCGGCGAGGTCGTGCTGATCAGCAACGCCTCGGTGGACCCGCCGCCGGGGTGGGATGTCGTGTTCCGGGGCGCGGGTGTGCAGTTGGTCGACGACGGTGTGCGTGCCGCCGAAGACCCCGAGGCCGTGCGGCTGACCGCGGCGGACGTGCCGGAGATGCTCGACCTGGTGGAACGCACCAGACCCGGCCCGTTCCGGCCGCGCACCATCGAGTTGGGCAGCTACCTCGGGATCCGGCGCGGCGGCCGGCTGGTGGCGATGGCCGGCGAACGGCTGCACCCGCCGGGGTGGACCGAGATCAGCGCGGTGTGCACCGACGAGGAGTTCCGAGGCCGAGGCCTCGGAACCCGGCTGGTGCTGGCCGTGGCGGCGGGGATCCGGGCGCGCGGCGAGACACCGATGATGCACGCCTCGGCGGACAACACGAACGCGATCCGGCTGTACGAGTCGTTGGGTTTCCGGCTGCGACGACGTTCGGAGTTCCTGTCGGTCCGCGTCCCGCTCACGGAGGCGGTGTTGACGTGAGCGGGCCCGCCGAACCCCTGCCGCCCACTGGTCGCCGGCCCGGTCGGCGACGTCGTGGTTGGTGCGTTGCGGCTAACAGTCCGCTGGACTGCTCGGGGTAGAACCGAGGTAGCCGTTCCGGAGGATGCGCTTCGCCGTTTCGGCGTAGAACGGGGGATCCTGCGGCACCAGCGTGCCGAGCCCGTCCACGTACCGGTTGTACATGCTGAATGCCGCCGCGATCAGCACCGTGTCGTGAATTTCGACGTCCGTGGCCCCTTCGGCGCGTGCCTCGTCCACGAGCACGGTGGTGACTTTGCGCCCCGATTCCCGGACCGCGGCGGCGATCCGCAGCAGTGCCCGCAGCTTGCCGGGGATCGGTGCACCGTCCAGGTCCGACAGTACCTCCCTGACCAGCGCCATCCCGTCTTCCAATTGTGCCGCCGCGATCGCCGAGTGCGAGTCGCAGCAGAACTCGCAGCCGTTGAGACCGGACACGTAGGCGGCGATGAGTTCACGCTCGCCCGGCGGCAACGAGTGCGGAGCCCGCAACAGGATTTCGGCCAGTCGGTTGAGCGGCCCGGCGGTCTCGGGCCGGAATCGCAACGGCCCGGTGATCCCAGGATATAAGCTCTCGTCAACGCCAAGGTCGATATGGGCCATGGCCACCAAGCTAGTGCCAGGATTCCAAGTCGCCTGCCCCAGAACGGCCCAACCGGCCATCGGCCACGCGTCGCAGTCGGCTGCGCTTGAGCCGAAGGCGCCCGCGCGCGGCGACGGACCGCTACCTGACGGCTACCCATCGCGCATTGTGCGGACGAGTCGGCCGGTAGATGGCGCGGTTGGGGCGCCGACGAAACCGGCCCCTGTGCGAATGGCGGGAGCTACCCGGGTTGACCCGCCGCCGCAGGCGCCACGTCCGGTTCGTCCGCGGTTGACAGTCCGAGCGCTGTCCGGACCTCGACGTGGCGGAGCAGGAACGCCCGCTCGTCAAGCCGCTTGCGGCGGAGCCACCCGGTCACCTCGGTGTTGCACTTGCTCGTGTTGCAGGTGCGGCAGGCGGGCACCACGTTGTCGAGCGTGTAGCGCCCGCCGCGCGAGATGGCGAGTACGCAATCGCGCTGCAACGGCTGGTCGGTCGCACCGCAGTACGCGCAGCCACCCCAGGCGGTTCGGAGCGTGGTCCACTGCTCGTCGGTCAGGTCGTGCTCGACCCGGTCCATCCGGCGTTGGCGTCGGCGGGCCGCTCGTGCCCTTCGACTTCGGTTGACCGCCACCCGGGCAGCTTAGCCGGCACAGGGCGCACGTCGGCGGGTGAAGGCCCGGCGCCACGCCGTCGACCCGGCGAACCCGGGCGAGTACGTCGCCCTGCGTTGATCTCCGGCTCCGGCCCTCCGATCTGCTGAATCCGGGTCCGGTGGAAACCCGCGGTGTCCCTTGGTTCCGGCCGGCGATCCACCCGAAAGGATGACCTGACGGCGACTCCGGCGACGTGACGACGACGGGGGAGGAGCAGTGGCCTCACAGGGGTCTGGGCTACTTCCCCTGGTCGGCCATGGTCGATCGCACCGCGTCCTTGACCCGGTCGAACAACGCGGTCGCCGGACCTTCCGCGAGGTCGGCGGCGGCGGACTCGGTGCCGGGGTGCGGGTGGGTGGGCGCGGCCTGCTCCGCTGTGCGGACGAGTTCGGCCATGCTGCGCAGCTGGTCCGCGTCGTAGTGCTGCCGCAGGTAGCGGAACTCGTAGGCTTCCTCGTGGTGGGCGTGTTCCAGGACGGCGACGCGCAGCAGGGCCAGTCCGGGGAGGAAGTCCGGATCGTCGGTGCCGAGCGACTCCAGGCGGGCGAGTTGTTCCTTGGCCTCCCGCTCCTCGGCGAGGCGGTCCGCCACGATGTCGTTGCCGCTTTCGATGCCGCGGCGCGCGGCGGGGTGGACGACGATCTCCTCGGCGGTCTCGTGGACGGCGAGCAGCCGGACCAGGCGGGCGAATGCGTCCGCGCGCTGCTCGTCCGCGGCCGACTGGACCTCGGTGAACAGGTCGCGGATCTGCATGTGCTGGCCGATCAGCAGTTCCACGACGTCGGCTTCGCGGTCCGGGGCGTCCGGTCGGGTGGAGGTGGTCATCGTGCCACCTCGGTGCGCTCCTGGCGCAGTTCGGGCACGGGGTGCTCGCCGTCGGTGGAGTGGCGGTAGTCGGTGCCGTACTGCTCGCGGTGCATGTCGATGACCCGCTCGCTCGGTGGCAGCTCCCCGCCCATCAACGCGTCCTGCATGGCCTCGAACCGCTCGTGCGCCTCCTGCACGTAGCCGGTGCCCAGGGTGGTGAGGTCGATCTGGGTGTCCAGCAGTTCGCGCAGGTATTCCTTGTTGGGCTCGAAGGTCACCGGGGCGGGCAGTTCGGGTGCGAGGACTTCCTCGGGCTCTCGTTCGTCGTAGGAGCGCATGAGGTCGCAGGCGAGGTGCAGGTGTTCCAGCTCCATGTTCAGGTGGAGTTCCCAGATCGCCTTGATCCGGGGATCCGATTCCGTCTCCATGAACGAGTAGTAGAGGTAGCACTCGTTGTACTCGTGGTTGACCAGCCGCTCCCACCACGTCTCGCCCGGGTCTACCAGGGACTCGTAGTGGGTGACGTGCTCCTCTTCGATCAGGCCGATCTCCTGGTAGAGCTGTCGGGCGATGGGCTCCATGTACTCGGGCCCGACGTTCATGTAGAAGTTCATGGTCTGCTGCTCGGCCGACATGATGGTCAACGCGTGCAGCTTGGAGATCGGGGCCGCGGTGCTGCGGTCGTAGGGCGCGCGGACGTTGTCGGCCGGGTGCCGGTGGTGGTACTTGGTCGGCCGTCCGGGGATGACCTCGGTGAGGTCGTCGACGATCTTCTGCGCCTTGCGGCGCTGGATCATCTCGTAGAGGTTGGCGTAGCGGTAGAGGTGGTCGAAGTCCTCCAGCACGCCGAACTGGTAGGCCTGCTTCAGGTACGGGTCGGGCTCCATCCGGGCGACCCAGGCGGTGAGGTCGACGGCGACCTGCTCGTAGGCGATCGTGGTCTCCAGGGCCGAGGAGGCGCCCGGCAGCAGCCAGTTGACCGCTTTCTGCTGCTGCTGCTCCAGGTAGCGCACCTCGGCCAACTGCTTGCTGACCTCGATGTCCAGGCAGTTCCGCGCGAACTGGTGGCTGAACATCACCGCCTCGACCTCGATGCCGTTCATGGTGATGATCCGGCAGCGGGTGTACGGGTCGGTGCCGTCCGGGTCGATCGGCTCCACGTCCAGCTCACGCCAGTTCCGTACCTGGCGGTCCAGCGGGATGCCACGGTGTTCGAGCGGGTTGAAGCTCATCGGGTCCGTCCATTCACGTCGTGGGTTCGTCTTGCGGATTCCCCGCACACCGCGGTCGACACCAGGTCCAGCGACGGCCACGCGCCCAGCAGTGCGTCCGGCTCGCTGCGGGTTCGACCCGATCGACGGGCAGGGGGGAGGGGCGGCCGTCGGGCCACTGCCGTGACCGGGTCGGCTCCGGTCACGGCAGTGGCCCGACGTCGGACTTCCGCCCTGGACGCAGCGCGGCGTGGCGCTGCCCCGGACCGGGCCCTCCGCGCGCGGCCAGCGCGTCGGCGACCACACCGGTCGTGAAGGCGTACACCGCCTTGTGCGCCACGTCCACGATCAGCTCCGATCGCGGCCAGCTCTGCGGCGGGGCGCCCACGCCGGTGGCGTTCTCCAGGATCTGGTCGTTGCTCAGCCGCACGACCGCGAACATCGCCGACGCGACCGGACCGCGCATACCGGCGTTCGCCATGAGGGACCGGACCACGCCGATCAGCGCACCTTGGCCGAAGTGCATGGCCAGGTTGACCGCGCCGGATCGCCGCCCCTGCCGCTCGCGCACCCTGAGCAGCCGCTCCAGGACCCTGGCGGGCACGTACGAGTTCGGCCTTCCGGTCACCCGCTGTTCGACCTTCTCGGCCACGGTCATGACGGCCGTGCCGGCCAACCCGGCGACCAGGCCCTGTCGCAACGCGTTTCTCAACATGGCTGCCGAGTACCCGTCACCACGCTGTCCATGTCGGACGCCGGCGGTGAAAGCGCGCCACGCCATCGCCGATCGCGCCTCAGACGTCGTTGCCGGGCGCCCCTCGTGCGCGTTGGGAGGCGCGGTAGGCGGGCCCGCGCAGCCGGTTGAGCCGGCCGCACGGGCGGAACCGGTCCAGGGCGTGGGCGACGACGTCGAAGCTGGGATCGGCGGCGTCGCGGCGGGGGCCGCCCAGGGTGAGGGTGGCGACCGGCTGCCACGGCCCGGTCGGCTCGGCCACCATGATGCGGAAGGTCCTCCGTGCGGCCAACACGGCCAGGTCGACCGGAACGCGGCGATGCGGGTCGGCGGGGACCGCGGCCAGTATCCGGCGTCGGTCGCCGACCCGGTACGGCAGCAGCGACGTGTACGTCGTGGCGAAGTCACGGCGCGGCGTCAACAGGTGACGCAGGACGGGCCGGCTGCCGGTCGTCGCGAGCGCCAGGTCCAGCGGGGCACCGGGGCCGCCGGCGTCGTCGATGCGGACGGCGAGGCCCAGCACGTCCGGTAGACCGCCCGGCGTCGGGATCGCCTTGGACAAACGCACCTGCGCCGGGTGCTCGCCCGGCTCGTCGAGTAGCGGCACGCCGTAGCGCTGGGTGCCGGCCACCGCGAACACGGCGTCGAACACCACCCCGCGCGGGTGGAACAGGCGGGCTCCGCGCAGCGCGGCACCCCACCCGACCACTGTGGTGACAGCCCGGGTCAGCCCGGACGACACGGGCCGGCCGGTCACCGGTCGCCCCTTTCTTCCGCAGCGGCGGTTCGACGTCGTCCCGGCACAGTCCCGCACCGTGCGTCCATGGCGACCTCCACATCGGCCCCGACGTGGGTTCCCCGCAGAGTGGCGGCCACACCCGGACGACGCCGGTTGCCCGGCGCCGACTCCGGGGGGAGTGCGGCCGGGGAAGTGCATCGGGGGAGTGCGGCCGGGGAATACAGGCAGCCTCCGGCCGCGCTGGGGGAGGCAGCGACCGGAGGCGGGTTGAGGGGTCGGCGCGGCGGTCGCCTCTCGGCGAGTGGCTCGACGCGGCTCCAGCCGAACGGTATTCCGCGAAGGCGCTAGGTGAGGCCCGGGGACACGGACCGCACCGACCACTCATCACAACGGCGGGACGTGTGGTGGTGTTCCCGTTCGGGAGTGCCCTTCGTCTCACCCACCCGCGACCGCCTCATTGCGAGGGGATGAGCACCGGGCACGACGAGTGGTAGAGAGCGGTCTTCGCGATCCTGCTCAGACCCCCGTCCCTCCCGCGCCCGACCACGAGCAGGTCGCCGACCGGCGCGGCCACCACCTCGTGGGGCCGGCGTCGGTCCAGCACGACCGCCGGCTCCAGGTCGTGGGCGACCACCCGCAGGAACTCCACCGCTCGGCGGAGTGGCCGGTCGTCCGGGGTGGTGGACTCGGCGGCACCGCCGAAGTCGGGGTGCAGGTGCAGCAGGCGGACGCTCGACCCGAACGCGCGGCAGGTCTCGGCCGCGACGAGCAGCACGCCGCTGTCGCCGGCACCGCCCACGGCGGCGGTCACCACGCCGTGCTCGCCCCGCACCGCGGTCGGCAAGCCCCTCGTGACCACCAGCGTGCTGGACGTCGAAGCGACCGCCGCGCCGATCGTGCGCGGGTGGAACGGCTCACCGTGGCGACCGACGACCAGCGTGGCGCAGTCGAGCGACCGCAGAGTCCCCAGGTCGCCGCGCCGGAAGCGCAAGGGCGTGCCGGCGCGCCGACGCACGAGCGCGCGGGTGACCCGCTCGCCGACCCCGACGACCACCAGTTCGGCGCCGAGCGCGGCGGCGTGCCGGGCGGCCCACGCCAACGCGAGCCACGCGGCGTCCGAGCCGTCCACGCCCACCATCACCGATCGGGTGACCCCGGTGCCGAGCGGTGCGCGCACCGGCAGCGGCGCCCGCCCGATCGGTTCGGCGTCAGTCGTTCCGACCACGCTGCCCCCTTCCCGAAGGGCTGCGGCTGTGCAGCTCCACTGTTCCCGCCCGGTTCGATGAACGCCAGTGCAACCGGCCGTTCGTGGCGGACCTGAATCGACGTAGTCGGCCGAACGGGTTCTTTTTCCCGCCGGGCGGGTACACGGTCGGGGCGTCAAGCAGTCGGCGCATCGACACCCGGGGTCGGGTGGAAGGCGGCGATGCGCGATGGAGCTGGATTTCGACGACGCCTTGGCGCGAGGCCTGCGCGGCTACGTCCGGCTGGTCACCGAGGAGTTGGGGCTGACCGGCGAGTGCTCGTACGTGCAGGCCGAGCGACCTGCCGGCGCGTACCTGGCGCTGGAAGGCCGGTTGCGGGAGTTCCCGGGCCGGGACGTGGCGCTGCTGTGGGACGAGGAACGCGGCTGGTCGGTGGCGGTGGAGACCTCCAGCGGCGAGGACCTCATCGTCCAGGCGCACCTCGGCGCGGACGTCGTACCCGCGCCGAGGGCGGTCGCCCGTTGGGTGGGCAAGTTGTTCCGCGGCGGACTCCGGGGTGAACGGAATGCCACGTCGTCCCAGGGAGCGCCGCGCGAGGCGCATGACGATCTCGCTGGTCGTCTGGCGCCGTATGCGGCTGCCGCACTCGTGCCGGCGACGCACAACGCTTGAGTCCGGTGCGAGGTAGCGGATCGGTGCGGGGTTCAGTGGCGGCGCGGACCTTTGGCTGAACGGATGAATCACACGCCCCGATGCGCAGGTGAGGTACGGCCGGGCAAACGGGCGTGTCTCAGCCGCGAGGTAGCGGAACGCTCACAGCGGGAGTTCGCCTGTCCACCGCCGGGCAACGCCCACCGAGTGCGGCACGGCTGTCACAGAACGATGAGAGGGTCACATGACCGAGCGCACCACTCGTCCCGCGGCCGGCACTCGGCTGGAGCACGGCATCTCGCTGATCCGCGTGTCCGGTGCCCTCGACAGCGGGTCTCAGCAAGCCGTCACCGCCGAACTGGACACCGCCTTCGACACGCACCCGGACTCGATCGTGCTGGACCTGCGTGACGTCGACTTCCTGGGATCGGCGGGCATCGGCCTGCTCGTCAACGCCCGGCACCGGGCCGCCCGACTGGACGTCCCGTTCGCCGTCGTCGCGGACAACCGCTCCGTGCTGCGTCCCTTGCGGGTCAGTCAGGTCGACGGTGCGCTACCCCTGCACCCGACGCTGGAGGACGCGCTCGCGGCGGTGCGGCTCGCCGCCACATGAGCCGGGCCACTTGAGCCGGCCGGGTGAAGCCGTCCGGTGGCCGGCCGCGGCAGCGGTTCCGACCGGCGACCGGCGGGTACCTCGTTGGGGTGAATGACTTTCTGGGCATCTACCTCAGGGACCAGCTCGCGATGGGCGTGTTGTGGCGCGAGCTGGCGCGGCGGGCCCGACGCAACAACCGGGGCACCGAACTGGGGGAGGTGCTGGCCGGGGTTTCGACGGCGATCGCGGAGGACGTCGAGACGTTCCGATCGATCATGCAGCGGGTCGGGGCGCGCACCAACCCCGTCAAGAACGGGTTGGCACTCGGCGCCGAACGCCTCGGACGCCTCAAGCTCAACGGCCGGCTGACCTCCTACTCGCCGCTGAGCCGGTTCCAGGAGCTGGAGTTCCTCGCGATGGGGATCGACGGCAAGAAGCAGCTCTGGACCACCCTGCGCGACCTCGCCGGCCTCCAGGCACGCCTGCCCGACATCGACTTCGACCACCTGATCGAGCGGGCCGACCGTCAGCGAGCCGCCCTGGAGCCCTTCCGGGCACGTGCCGGGGTCGACGCGTTCACCAGGGCGACCACCGGCGGATCGTCGGGAACCTGGCCGTGACGCGTGACCGGGCCGACCGGACGAGGCGCTGAACCCTCCGTCCTCCCCGGATCGGGCTCAGGCGTCCTCGGACGGATGCACTTCGACGATGTTCCTGATGTCCGGCATGGACACCGTGCCGTTCTGTTCTGATGCCCCTCTTCCGGTGTCGGTGTCGGATTCGGTCGCGGGAGGACGGGAATCGCGGATGACCACCTCGGTCGACCGCGACCAGGGCCGGGTGGTGTGTCCGACAACACGGCATCGCCCGACTTGGCGGCATCAGTCGGCGACAAGATCGATGATTGGTTGCGCCCGGCCTGAGTGGGTACACGTCCGACATGAGCACGGAAGACCTGAACTCGTATTCGGAACCCCAGTCCACCGGGGCGCCCGACGCGGTGGAGACCGACCCGGCGGGGCTGAACAGCGCCGAGGACCTGGACGAGGACCGGATCAGGAAGGACCCGCTGGAGTCCGGGATGGACCCGCCGGAGCAGTGGTCCGGCGTGACCAAGTACGGCATGACGCCGTGGGAGGAGTCCCACCCCCGTCCGCTGGCGGACCGGCTCGCCGAGGAACGACCCGACGTGACGGCGGACGAGCCGGCCGGCGAACCCGTCGGCGAACCCGTCGACCAGGAGGACGGCGTGGTGAGCCGGGACGCGGTGGACGACCCGGAAGCGGATACCCGCACCGAGGCCGCCCGGCGCGGTCAGGTGGCCGACGGCGACTGAGCCCGACCACGTGGACCCGGCTCAATCGAGCCCGAATACCTCGCGCCCGGCTCGCCCGGTGCCGGGATCACGTGAGCCGGTTCACTCGGGCCGGTGGTGGCGCGGCGCGGAGCAGCGACGACCGTTCCGGGGGCACCGCAGTGCCCCTCGACCGGGACGCGACTCGGTGTGACGCGCCGTGTCATCCGCTCGGGCGTCGCTGAGCCTCGCGCAGTGCCGTCAGCGGGCGTTGTGGGACGGCGGTGTCAGCTCGCCGGTGTGCACCAGTTTCTCGGCGAGGTCGCGCAGCTTGATGTTGGCCCGCTGGCTGGCCCGCATGAGCAGGGTGAACGCCTGGTCGCCGGTCAGCTTGTGGCGTTCCATCAGGATGCCCTTGGCCTGCCCGATCAGGTCGCGGGTCCGCATCGCCTCGGTGAGGTGCTCGCGCTCCTGGGCGGCTGCCAGGGCCACGGCGGCGTGGCCGGCGAACAGCGACCCGATGTGTCGGGACTCCTCGTCGAACGCCTCGACCTCCGGTGAGTAGAGGTTGAGCGCTCCGAGGTCGTCGTCCTGCACGAACAGCTGGAACGACAGCATGCTGGACACCTTCAACAGGCCCGCCCGTTCGGTGAACGCGGGCCACCGCGTCTCGCGGGAGACGTCGGGCATGCTGACGATCTTGTCCTTGAACAGCGCGTCGAGGCACGGACCCTGTCCGGTGTCGAACTGGGCTTGGTCGACCTCACCGGGCAGTGCGTCGGTTGTCGACACCGTCTGCACCTCGTGCTTGCCGACGACCGTCATGAGCCCTGCGTGCTGCGCGCCGGGAACGGTCTCCACCGCCGCGCGCACGATCTCGTCGAAGGTGTCCTGGGTGCCGGCCTGTTGGTGCAGGGTCCGCGCCAACTCGCTCAGGTGCGCTGCCAGGTCGTCGTAGTGGTTCCGGTCCTCCACTACGGTGAGCCGCCGGTTTTCCTTCCGGGAACCGCTGGACGGTTTGTCGGCCATGAACGCCCTTCGTCGTGTCGAGGGCACCCAGCCCCCTGTCTTGTTCCGCCGCCGGTGATGGCGCACAGCATCGCGCGTCGGGAAGAACCCTGCCCGACACCCGGAACGTCGGCTAGCCGAATCGGAAGTCCGGGACCAGTAGGTCACGGACCGGAGGCGGAGCCGGGGTCACGCCACTCCGGCGGACGACCGGTGCCTGGCCGCCCGCACACCGTCTGCCCGCACACCGTCTGCCCGCAGTGCGTCGAGCCCGGCCTGCACGGTGGGGTAGATCACCACCGCCTGACTCATGTGGGTGATCTCCAGGGGGCGCAGGACGGCGCGCCGGTCGGTCGCCACGGCCAGCGCCACACCGAGGCGCTGTGCGTGCGCGATGGCCTCCACCAGCAGTTGGATACCGGTCGACCCGAAGAAGTCGATCCCGGTGAGGTCCACGACGAGGCCGGCGGGCCGTTGGTGCAGCTGTTCGAAGATGGCCGCGCGGACCGGCTTCTCGCAGGCCATGTCGATCTCGCCGGTCACCCGGACCACGGCTGTGCCGTCGTGGAGGTCGACTCTGATGGTGGTCGCAGGTGAGGTTTCGGTGCAGGTGTCGCCCATGAGGCTCTCCTCGGTTGGTACGAGAACCAACAACCGAGCTACTGCTCAACCCGATTCGTCGCTCCGCACTGCGTGGTGTGGCGGCTGGACATCCCAACGGTACGACGTTGGTAGTGGAACCACAACCGCGTGCAGATACCGATCCGCACAACGGACAGCCTCGCACGAGCATCCTGTGAACGCCCGGTCGGGCAATCGGACCTTTTCGCTCCTGTGTCGGAAACGGACTATCCGCCTGCGACACCGTCGAATACGACCACGCCGCCATCGCGGAATGAACGCCTCTACTGTGGACAGCTTCTCCGCGGTTCACCGCTGTCTCGATTGGGTAGATCGTGGGTGGCGTCGTGTCCGGAGGCCTCGACGCCGCGCGGCCCACCACCGGATCCCGGAACGAGTCGGGGGTGTGGGTGCGGAGAGGAGTGGTGCTGGTGTGGCGTCGGTCGACCTCGATGTTTCCGCGGTACTGGACCCCGCCTGCGCTCGGTTACACTGAAGCTCCTTCTGCGGGGGCCGTCAGTACAGACGTCGCTGTCCGATCGTCGCTTCCGCGACGCCGGCCCGGCAAGTGCACAGAGTGGGCAGCATGACGACAAGTGCGAGAGCAGGCACACGTGGTTACGACCACGCGGCCGCCTGCTACCGCTCCTATGACGACCTGCTGGCCATCGTCGTCCCCTTCGTCGACGCGGGGCTGGACGCCGGTGAGACGGTCGTGGTCTCGCTGGACCGGGACAAGACCGAGCTGGTGCGCGCCGCGCTGCCGAAGGCCGCCGACATCGCGTTCCTCGTCGCCGACGACGTGTACGCCCGGCCCGCCGCCGCGATCAAGTCCTACCGGGAGCTGATGGCCGGTCTCGTGGCCGGCGGCGCGCGGCGGATCCGCATCTTCGGCGAGGTGCCCCGCTCGGCCCTGGGCGCCACCTGGGACTGGTGGGCGCGCTACGAGGCCGCGGTCAACCACATCTACGACGAGTTCCCGCTGCGCAGCATGTGCGGCTACGACGTCCGGGTCACCCCGCGGCACGTCCTGGACGACGTCGCGTCGACCCACCCGTTCGTGGTCACCGCCGACGGCCGCCACCTGACCAACGACCACTACGTCGAACCGCCGTCGTTCCTGTCCGTGTCGCGGCCGCTGACCGACTACCCGATCCAGCTCACGCCACCGCTGGTCGACTTGATCGATCCGACGCCGATCGCCGCCCGACAGGCCGTGCTGGACGCCAACCGGAGCGGGCTCACGTCCGAAGAGGTCGACGACATGCTGCTGTCGGTGACCGAGGTCGTGACCAACGCCAATCGCCACGGCAGCCCACCGGTCCGGGTGCGGCTCTGGTCGGACACCGAACGGCTGGTCGTCACCGTCCACGACCGGGGCACGGGGCCCGGCGACCCGTTCGCCGGGCTGCTGCCCGCGCCGAACCGGTCCACCGGCGGGTTCGGGCTGTGGTTGGCCCACCAGCTGTGCCACCACGTCGCCTTCGCCCGCGACGAGGACGGCTTCACCATCCGCCTCACCATGGGCGACCCCGACCGCGGTTGAGCACCACACCCGGTATGCCGGTCGTACCGGCGCACGCGGACGTCGGCCGAACCCGGTGACACGGGCCGGCGCACCGGGTCGGCGCAGCGGACCGGGCTGCGGGTCGGCTCGGGTGTACCGCCTCAGCGTCCGTCGGGTCGTCCGGGCAGCAGCTTGCCGGGATCGGTCCAACGGGCCAGCACGACGGTGGCATCGTCCCGCAGGGTGCCGCCCTGGTGGGCGAGCACGGTCCGGATGAGCCGCCGGGCGGATTCGGGCGGGGGGTTGCCCTCGTCCGCTTCGCGTCGCAGGAAGTCGGCCAGTCCGGTGTCCCCGAACGGCTCGCCGTGGGCGTCGCGGGCTCCGGTGATGCCGTCGGTGTGGAGGACGAGCCAGTCCGCGGGTCGCAGCACCTCCTCGGCGATGTCCGGTGCGGCGACGCCCAGGCCGAGCGGTGGGATCCGGCCGGCGGTCAGCGGCTCGACGACGCCGCCTTCGCGCATGACCAGTGGCCGGGGGTGGCCGGCGTTGAGGTACCGCAGCCGCCCGGTGGCCAGGTCGATCTCGGCGAGGACCGCGGTGGCGAACGCGCCGTCGCCGAACTGGCGGCTGATCGCCGCGTCGATGGCACGGGCCTGTTCGCGCAGGCCGTGCCCTGTGCGGCGGGCTCGGCGGTGGGCGGCGAGCGCCGTCGCGGCGATCAGGGCGCTGCGCAGGTCGCGACCCGCGGCCTCCAGGACGATCAGCGTGGCGGTGGTCTCGGAGAGGGCGTAGTCGAAGGCGTCGCCGTTGACGTCGTAGCTGGGGTGGATCGCGCCGCTCACCACGAAGTTGTCCACGCCCGCGGTCAGCGGCGGCAGCAACGACCAGATCACCTCACCGCTCACGGTCCGCGGCGATGGTTGACGCAGGACGTCCACGGCATCCCCGTACCGGGTGAGCTGGGGGACCAGGTGTCCCGACAGGATGGACAGCCAGCGGCATTGGGCGTGCAGCTCGGGGTCGTCCAGGGCGGCTGCGGTATCGACCTCGACGTCCAACACGCCCAACCGCTCCACACCGTCCAGCAGCGGCACCCACAGCCGGGGGTGGCCGTCCTCCCGCGTCGGCACGATCTCCCCCTGCCGGAACGCATGTCCGGCCGGCGTGGTGTCCAACCCCAGTGCTTCGCCGTGGTGCACGCCGTCGCCGTGGGCAGGCCAGGGGTGCAGCTGACGCGTGCCGTAGTCGATCAGGTACATGGTGATCCGCACGGCCAGGGCTCGGGCAGCGGCGTCGAGCACGGCGGGCAGCCGGTCGGGCGGGGCCAGCTCCGCTCCTTCGAGCAACGCCACCAGTGCGGACAGCGGCCTGCTCCGGGGCTTGGTCGTGCGCGCCGGGCGGCTGTAGTCCGCGCGGTGGGGCGGGGTCAACTCGTCCAGGCGCTCGTTGACCGCGTGGGCGAGGATGTCGCGCTGGAGCGGGGGCAGTCCGCTGATCCCGTGCACGTAGGCGTCGATGTCGATCAACCCGACCTCGCCGCCCAGGGCGAAGTAGCGGATCCAGAGCTCGTCGATGGTGAGCTGGGCGTGCCGGAGCGCGGTGGTGATGCTGTGCTGCTGCCTGTCGGCGTGTTCGGTCGTCATGGTCGTCAGCGGGGCCGGCGGATCGTCGACTGCACGAGGTGCTCGGACGCTTGGCGCAGCGTCTCGCGGCGTTGTCGCGCCGTGTCGGCCAGCGTCAGGAACGCGGTCCGCTCGTCCGCGCCGTCGCGGGCCATGATGACACCTTTCGCCAACGTGATCACGTCCCGCCCGCGCATCGCCTCCCGGAGGTCGTCGCTGACTCGCCGCGCGTCCTCCCTGGTGCGCATGTTGGCCAGCAAGATGCCTGCCTGACTCGCGAACATCGTCAACAAGTGCTCCTCCCGCTCGCCGTAGACACCGGCCTCGGGTGAGTACACCTTCATCGCACCCATCGCCTCCTCACCGACGACCATGGGCGCGCTGAGCGCCGAACGCAGACCGACCCCCGTCATGGCCTGGACCCAGTCCGGCCAGCGGCCGTCGCGGTCCAGGTCGTCGATCCGCACCACGGTGCGCTCTTCCCACGCCGCCAGGCACGGCCCCTGGCCCAACTCGTACTGGAGGTGGTCGGCCCGCTCGACCACGGCATCGGTCGCCGCCGCGGTGACCCGGTTGCCGTCCGGGTCCAGCAACGTGATGCCGGCTCCGACCGTGCCGGGGAAGGTCTCCTTCGCCAACGCGGTGATCTGCGTCAACGCGGTGTTCACCGTCTCGGTCGACAACAGCAGTCCGGAAACCCGGACGAACACCGCCGCCAGTTCGTCAGCCAGCGGCAATTCGGACTCCATCCAGCACCCGCCTCCACCCGGCCCGAGCCTGCCTCGCACAAGACGGCCCCTCATCCGGCCACATACCCGCCGCCACGCCGTTCTAACCAGAACGCAGGTGGGTCGACTGCGCCAACCGGCGCAACGACGTCGGTCACCGCCCGGTCGCCCGCTGTTCGGTCGAGCACGGCTTCAGCGCTTGACAGGACGGCTTCGGGCCTCCTACGGGGCACCAACGTGCCCACTGGCGGGTACGCGCGGTCCGCGACGGCACGCTGATCCCCGAAGGGGCGTGGGCCGGCCGAGGTCGGCCGGCCCACGGTGTCACGGTGTGACCGGGATGTTGGTCAGCCCGTTGACCGCCCGCGTCACGGTGTTCGACGCGTACACGACGTTGGGCAGACCCGAGCACTTGGAAGTGGAGGTGATCCTGATGGCGTACTGGCCCACGCCGCCGAGATCGGAACGGTTGTCGCGCCACACGTTGCCGCAGCCGTTGGCGAACGACGGCGTGGTCACCGGGTTGTGGGTCTCGTAGCCGTTGGCGAACGTACCGGGCGACGCGAACGTCCCCGTGTTGCCCTCGATGGTGTAGCTGACGCCCTTCACGTCGATCCACGAGTCCGCCGAGTTCTGACCGGAGATGCCCGTGCCGTTGAACGTGTTGCCCCGGATCACCCCGTTGAAGGTGCCCTCCTTGACGTCGATCGGCTCCGCCGCGATGTTCGGACCGATCCGGTTGCCCACCACCTGCACCCGGTCGCTGCGGTCCACACCGCCGGAGTTGCCGTGGCACGCCCAGTTCGAGTTGGCTGAGCCGATGTAGACGCCTTCGCCGTAGCCGGCCTGCACCAGCCCGGTGTCGGTGATCGTCGAGTCGCGCAGCACGCTGTCGGCCGATGAACGCCGGAAGTGCACGCCCTCCTCGTCCACGTGGTGCACGGACACCCGCGAGATCACCGTGTGGTGGGAGTTGTCGGCGACGATGCCCTTCTTGGACTCACGCACGGTGAACCCGCTCAGGTTCCAGTGGGGCGCGCCGTGCAGCCACAGCCCGTACCCCGGATCCCAGCCCGCCGTCGGCGTCGGGCAGCTCGGGCCGGTGCCGGACGGACCGTCGTTGACCAGCACGGCGTCGGCGGGACCGGTCAGCGTGATCGGGCCGGCCGCGGTGCCGGGCCTGGTGGTGGCGAACGAACCCCGGTACACCCCCGCCGCCAGGCGGATCGTCTGGCCCGGTGTCGCGTTCGCCAGCGCCGCCTGGAGCTGCGCGGCGGTCGACACGTCCACAGTGGAGCCGCCGCCGGACGGGCTGGTGGTCGCGCTGACCGGAGCGCTCGCGGTGGACGTGTTGCCCGCCGCGTCACGGGCGCGGACGCTGAACGTGTAGGCGGTGGCCGGCAGCAGTCCGGTGACGGTGGCGGAGGTCGAGGTGGAGGTCGCGACCACCGTGGAACCGGACAGCACCTGGTAGTCGGTGACACCGGTGTCGTCCGTGGAAGCGTTCCACGCCAACGACACCGAGCCGGCCGTCACGCCGGTCGCCCGCGGGCCGCCGGGAGCGGTGGGGGCCTGCGTGTCGGGAGCCGGGCCGCCGCCGCCACACGCCACACCGTTGACGGTGCAGCCGGTGGGCAACCCGAGGCCGGTGACGTTGAAGCCGAAGCTCGCGGTGCCGCCAGGGCGGATCCTGCCGTTGAAGCCCGCGTTGGCGAACCGGTAGTGCTGCCCGCTGCGGGTCAGCACGGAGTTCCACGAGTTGGAGACGGTGGAACCGGCCGGGAGGTCGAACTCCACGACCCAGCCCGCGCTGTCCGCGTCTCCGGCGTTGGTGAGCACGTACTTGCCGCCATATCCGGTGCTCCACACCGAGTCCTGGCTGAACGCGGCGGTCACGTTCGCCGCGGTGGCCTCGGCCGGTGCGGTGGCCTGGGCCGGTGCGGTGGGCAGGACGACCGCACACGCCACCACCAGAGCCGACAGACGTTTTCTCATGCCGAGGACACCCTTCGGAACACGGAGCTTGGGGCGTCGCGGCTTACACCCATGGTCCGGACCTTTATAAACACGGCCCGACCGGGAGTCAACGAATCGGCGGCACCGGCTGCGGCTGTTCGGATGGGTGAAATGGACGCCTCCCCCCGACGACCGAAGCGCGCGCCGCGAGGCCGAGGCCGTTGGGCCGGTCGCCACGTCGCCGCTGCTGGAAGTCACGACCGGCACCAGGGGACTGGACCCGCGGTGCACGTCGTCCCGCCGGCGCGGGTCGGCGCGGAGGTGACCGGGGTCGACCTGAGGGCTTCGGCGGCTTCCGGCACGATCACCCCGATTTCGGCGGTCCGGCACGATCACCCCCGATTCCAGCGGTCCGCACGGAACCCGGAGACCCCGTTTCGCTGTCTCAGTAGGGTGGTGCGACCGCGAAACAGGGGGCGTTGATGGCGGAACTGCGGGACGACTCGCCGGAATTCGGGCCTTATCGCATCCTGGGGATGCTCGGCCAGGGCGGCATGGGGGTGGTGTACCGCGCGCACGACACGGTCAACGACCGGGTGGTGGCGCTGAAGAAGCTGCCCGCCTCGGTCGCCGACCCGGAGTTCCGGGCCCGCTTCCAGCGGGAGTCGCGGCTGGCCGCTGCGCTGAGCCACCCCAACATCGTCCCGGTGCACGACTTCGGGGAGATCGACGGCCAGCTGTTCCTGGACATGATGCTGGTCGACGGGGTCGACCTGCGCCGGCTGCTCGGGCAGGGCGCGGTCGACCAGGACCGGGCGATCGCCGTCCTGCGCCAGGTGGCGCGGGCGCTGGACGCCGCGCACGAGGGCGGCCTGGTGCACCGGGACGTCAAGCCGTCGAACATCCTGATCGACGGGGCCGGGAAGGCGTACCTGGCGGACTTCGGCATCGCGCGGGAGACCTCGTCGGACGCGACCGTGCTGACGCAGTCCGGCGACCTGATCGGGTCGTGGGACTACATGGCGCCGGAACGGCTGTCGCGCGCCGAGGTGGACGGGCGCGCCGACCAGTACTCGCTGGCCTGCGTGCTGTTCGAGTGCCTGACCGGGCGGCTGCCCTACCAGGCGGACGACATGGCGGCGAAGGTCGCCGCGCACCTGCTGCAGCCGCCGCCCGCGCCGTCGGTGTTCGTGCCGACCATCACGCCCGCGCTGGACGCCGTGGTGCTGCGCGCGCTGGCGAAGGAGCCCAACCGCCGGTTCGAGTCCAGCACGGCGATGATCGCCGCCGCCGAGGCCGCCGCGTACTCCGGCGAGACGGGGCGGTCGGCGAACCCGACGCTGCCGGGGCCGTCGAAGGAACGCGACCAGGGCCGGCTGGTCAAGGCCATCGTCCGGGCGTCCGGCGCGCGCCGGCCCGCGACCCGCAAGCTGGGGCAGCCGCCGGTCTGCCCGTACCCCGGTCTGAGCGGTTTCGAGCGGTCCGACGCCGCGCAGTTCCACGGCCGGGACCACGTGGTGACGGACCTGCTGGTGCGGCTGGCCGAACAGCTCGACGGCGGTGAGCCGGTGGTGGTGGTCGGCGCGTCCGGATCGGGCAAGTCGTCCGTGCTGCGGGCCGGCCTGCTGCCCGCGCTGGCCGGCGAGGCGTCGGAGCGGGAGTGGCCGCAGATCGTGCTGACGCCCGGACCGGAGCCGATCCGCGGCCTGGCGACGGCGATGGCCGCGAGGTCCACCGCGGCCGCGCCGGAGTGGGACCGGGTGATCCGCGAGACGCCCACCCGGTTCGGAGAGCTGTGCGCCCGTTCGATCGGCGACGCGACCACCCGACCGGTGATCGTGGTCGACCAGTTCGAGGAGCTGTTCACCTACGGCACGCCCGAGTCCGACCGGTTGGCCTACGCCACCGCGCTGGCCTCGGCGGGCCACGCCGCCGTCGTGCTGGCGGTGCGGGCCGACCTGGTCGACCGGTGCATCGAGCTGGCCCCGCTGCGGCCGGCCCTGAACGCGCCCGTGCTGCTCGGCCCGATGGACGCCACCGAACTGCGGCAGGCGATCGTCACCCCGGCCCGGGACGCGGGCCTGGAGGTCGAACCCGGCCTGCCGGAACGGCTCATCGCCGACCTCGGCGTGCGCGGCGAGATCGGCTACGACCCCGGTGCGCTGCCCCGTCTCGCGCACGCCCTGCGCGAGACGTGGAACCACCGCGAGGGCGACGTGCTGACGCTGGCCGCGTACCGCCGGGTCGGCGGGATCGACGGCGCGGTGTCCCGCACCGCCGAGGAGATCCACGACCGGCTCGACCCGGCCGGCCGGCAGTTGCTGCGCACCACGCTGCTGCGCATGGTCACGGTGTTCGACGACGGCACGGCGGTCCGCCGGCGGGTCGACCCGCGCGAGCTGCCCGCGCCGGCCATCGTGGACTACCTGATCACCGCCCGGCTGGTCACCGTGGACGGCACGGGCGCCCGGCTGAGCCACGAGGCGCTGCTCACCGCCTGGCCCCGGCTGCGCGGCTGGATCGACGAGGACCGCGCCGGCCTGATCCAGCACCGCCGGTTCACCGACGCGGTCCGGGTGTGGGCCGAGTCCGGGCAGCACGCCGACGACCTGTACCGGGGCGTGCGGCTCGCGGCGCTCACGTCGTGGCTGGACACCGCCCGCGACCGGGTCCGCCTGCAGCCCGTCGAGCAGGAGTTCCTGGTCCGCTCCAACGCGGCGGAACAGGCGGGCCAGGTCGCCGCGCGCAAGCGGACGCGGCGGCTGCGGGCGCTGGTCGCCGCGCTGAGCGTGCTGCTGCTCGTCGCGTCGGGCGCGGTGGTCGTGGCCACCCAGTCGCAGCGGAAGGCGAACGCGGAGCGCGACCGGGCCGACTCGTCCCGGCAGCTGGGCCTGTCCCGGCAACTGGCCGCCGAGGCGGCGCAGGCGGGTGGCGTCGACCCGCGCCGCGCCGCGCTCACCGCGCTCGGCGGGTGGCAGGCCGGGGACACCGTCGAAGCGCGCAGCGCGCTGCTCGCCGTCCAGTCCGACAGCTACCGGGGACGGATGACCGGCCACGAGGGCCCGATCTCGTCGGTGGCGGTGAGCGGCGACGGCAAGGTCGCGGCGACCGGCGGCAACGACGGCACGCTGCGCCTGTGGGACGTGCCGAACCGGCGTCAGCTGGCCGTGCTGGACGACTCGGGCGGCTGGTACCGGACCGTGTCGATGAGCGTGGACGGGAAGCTGCTCGCGGTGGCGAACCCGACCAAGCAGAACGTGACGGTCTGGGACGTCGAGGAGCGCAAGCTGGTCAAGCGGCTGCCCGGCGTCGCCATCGACACCGCGATGGCCGGGGACGGCAGGACGCTCGCCGCGCTGACGGACAAGGGCGTGGTGATCTGGGACGTCGAGAAGTGGACCGAGCTGTCCGTGTTCCAGGCGTCGCCGTCGATCATGATGGCCTACCACCCCGGGTCCGGGCTGCTCGCGACCACCGCCGAGCAGAACGTGGAGGTGCACCGGGTGAGCGACGGCGCGCTGGTGGCCACGCTGACCGGGCACACGGCGAACGTGTCGGCGATGGCGTTCAGCCCGGACGGCAGGACGATGGCCAGCGCGTCCATGGACTACACCGTGCGGGTGTGGGACACCGCCCAGTGGACCCAGCGGCACGTGCTGTCCAGCTCCGAGGGCGGGTTCAGCTCGGTCGCGTTCAGCGCGGACGGGTCGACCCTGGTCGGCAGCGGCATCGGCACCACCGTGTTCGCGTGGGATCCGGCCAGCGGGGTGAACGTGGCGCGGCTGGCGACCCGGTCGGTGACCACCTTCGGCGTGGCGTTGGCCGGTGACGGGCACACGCTGCTCGGCGTGAACTCCGCGGGCGAGGTGACCGTGTGGTCGCTGCTGCGCTCGTCGCTGGGCAACCGGGCGAACGCCATGATCGCGGTGGCGTTCCAGCCCGGGGGCGACCTGCTCGCGTCGGTCGACGGCGACGGCACGCTGCACCTGTGGGACAGCGCCAAGAGCGACCTGGTGAAACGGATCCCGGCGCACCGGGGCACGGTCTTCGACGTCGCGTTCCACCCCGACGGCGACGAGTTGGTCACCGCGGGCGAGGACGGCACGTTGGTGGTGTGGAAGGCCGACGGCACCGAGCTGCGCCGGTTCAGCCGGCCCGGCACCGTGTTCACCGCGGTCCGGTACAGCCCGGACGGCGAGCTGATCGCGGTCGCCGGACGCGCGCCGATCGCCTCCGAGGAGGACCGCGACGAGCTGCTGCTGCTCAAGGCGTCCGACCTGTCGGCGTCGCCGCTGCGCCGGCCGACCCGTGCGGAGGAGCGCAACGAGGAGCCCGGCCAGACCGAGCACAACTACCCCAACGGGATCGCGTTCAGCCCGGACGGCCGGACCCTGGCCGTGACGCTGTCCGGGGGCAAGGTCGGGCTGTGGAACCTGGTCGACCCCGGTGCGGAGTGGACCATCCTGCCCGGCCACCAGGGCATCGCGATCGACGCCGAGTTCAGCCCGGACGGCGCGATGCTGGCCACCGCCGGCTCGGACCGGGTGGTGCGGCGGTGGCGGGTGCGCGACGGGCACCAGCTCGACCCGCTCACCGGCAGCGACTCGACCGTGCGGCGGGTCGCGTTCAGCCCGGACGGGCGGACCATCGCGGCGGCCGGCCAGGACACCGCGGTGCGGCTGTGGGACAGCGCGAGCGGACGGCCGCTGGCCCGGCTGGACCGGCACGAGGACCAGCTCAACGACGTCGCGTTCGACTCGACCGGCGGGCGCGTCGCGAGTGCCGGGGCGGAGGGCGTGGCACGGCTGTGGGACCTGGACCCGGCGCACGGCAGCAAGGTGCTGTGCGGGCTGCTGGACCGGGACACGCTGGCCGACGAGTGGGGGGCGCTCGGTCCCGACCGGGGCGCGCCGCCGACCTGTCCGAACTGAGCGCGAACGGTCGTGCGGTGCGTTCCGCGCGGCCGTGAAGGCGTCGACCGGCGCGGCTTGCGCCGGTCGGCCGGGTAGTCGGGTGTGCCGGGTACCGGTCCGGCGGGATGCGTTCGTCCCGCAGGGGGTGCGGTGGCACCGCCGAGCTGAGGAGGGTGCGATGCCGCGGGTCGTGGTACGCGGGTCAGGGACTGGCTCGGTGGTGTTGCGGCCGGGGGAGTCGCTGCTGTTCGGACGGGCTCCGCACGCCGCTGTGCGGACCGGACCGGGACGGGTCGCGCTGGCGCTGCCGGACTGCGCGCCGCACGTCTCGCGGCTGGTCGGCGAACTGGTGGTGGGCACCGACACCGTGACGCTGCACTGGCTCGGCGCGGGGGAGGCCCAGCTGTCGAGCCTGTTCGACGCGCCCGGCGGCGCGCGGCGGGTGATCCTGGCCCGGTCGATGTCGGCGCTGCTGGACGCGGGCGAGAACCAGCTCGTGCTGTTGCTGGGGCGGCAGGGCGAGCAGGGTTTCACCGACCTGGTGGTCAACATCGACGTCGAGCCCGCTCCCTCGGCGACGCCGTTCCAGCCGGAGGGCCTGGACACCGAGAAGGGCCCGGGACTGGTGCGGGGCGGCCGGGACTGGTTCGTCGCGCTGGCGCTGTGCGAACCGTGGCTCGCGGGCAACGACGACTACCCGCGCCCGCCGTCGAACAAGGAGATCTTCGAACGGGTCCGGCAGTGGCACGGCTACACCTGGAACCTCCAGCGCCCGCAACGGGTGGACGACGCGATCCGGGCCATCTCGGCGATCGCGTTCGGGGTGTCCGACGACCCGTTCCTCGCGCCGCACGTGGGGCGGCTGCAGAACATCCGGTTCGCGGTCGCCCGCCGGGCGGCGGAGACCCGGCTGGTCACCTCGGCGGACCTGGCCGAGGTGGAGCGGGCGGCCCGCGGTCGGAAGGTTCCGCCCCCGCAAGGCTCGCCGGGCGATCCGGCCGCTCACTAGCCTCCGCTGGAGCCGAGAACTCCCGGCGGTGCCCGGATTTCGCTTCCCGGGCACCGTACGAGCTGCTGCGCTGGATCTCGCTGATGGTGCTCGTCATCGCCCCTGGGAGGACTCAGCCGCGCTGGTCTTCGCCACCGTGGTCGGCGCCGTCTCGCTGGTCGGCCTGGTCGACGCCTGGATCGGCCTGGCCGTCGCGCTCCGGGTCACCGCCGGGAACGACTGGTAGCACCGGCAGGTCGAGCGGCGCGTGCCTGGTCTCGGTGACCGGGGACGCGACCGGTGGCGGCATCCTCGCCGGCGTCGTGGGCTGTGCGTCGACCGACGGCACACCGCCCGCCGGCGTGGCGGGGGCCGTCGTGAACGGGTACAGACCGCCCGGTGGCGTGCCCGGCGCCGCCGGGTGCATTCCGCCGGGCGGGGTGCCCATCGGTGGGGCGGGTGGCGGCCCGGCAGGCGGCGTGCCCGTCGGTGCCGGCGGCGGCATTCCTCCGGACGGCGTGCCCATCGGCGAGGCCTGTGGCGTTCCGCCGGATGGCGTGCGCATTGCGGTGGCCTGTGGCGTTCCGCCGGGCGGCGTGCCGAACGGCGGGTAGCCGCCCGCGGGCGTTCCCGGCCCGGAGCCCAGGCCCGGCCCACCGGACCAACCCTGTGCACCGACTGCGGGCGTGCCGACCCGAGGGCTGCTGACTCCGGGGCTGCCGACACCGGCCAGGGCCGCTTCGCCGGCCGAGCCGGATCCGCCACCCGTACCCGCATCGGCGTCGGCTGCGGCGGCGAGGCGCTTGCGCCGGGTCAGCGCGATCGCCGTGCCCGCCGTCGCCGTGGCCACCGCGATCCCGCCGCACAGCACCGCGAACACGACGAGCAGCGTGGTCGGCGAGCTGCCGGGCTTGCCGCCCTTGTCCGCCGCCGACCGCCGGTACTCGGCGGCCTGCTGGTGACCCGGCGAGCCCGCCAGCGCGGCGTCGAGGTACTCCACCGCGCCGTCGTAGTCGCCCTCGAAGTACCGGTCGAGCCCGGTCCGGTAGTCCCGGTCGTGCTGACCGACACCGACGGTGATCTCCTTGCCCTTCAACACCTCCACGAGCGTCTGGGACGACGCGGCGAAGTTGAACGACTGCGTCTCGCCCGGCGAGCCCTGGCTGATCAGGGCGACCACGCCGCCCTGCATGTCGACCACCGGCCCGCCGCTCATGCCGTGCGTGGCGGCGGCGCTGAACTCGTAGAACGGCCGACCGGACTGGGTGCGGCGGGCGGAGATCTGGCCGTTCTTGTTGCTGGGCTCCAGGCTCGGGTCGACCGTCCGGTCGGTCGAGCCGGGGTAGCCGATGGCCAGGATCGGGGTGCCGACCGGCGTCTGGTCCTGGCGCAGCTCGATCGAAGGCAGGTGTTCGCGCGGGATCTTCAGCACCGCCACGTCGCCGTCGGCGGGGGCCACCAGGTCGACCACGGTGGCGGGCGCGACGTCGCGGACCTGCTCGGAGTCGCGCGTCACCATCCGTTCCACCTGGATCCTGCGGTCGACGGTGCTGTCCGGTGCGGCGCCCTCGGCCTGGCCGTGCTCGGCGAACTCGGTGCGCGCCTTCGCCGGGTCGCGCACCCGCCCGGTCTTGGCCAGGTCGGCGATGGCCGCCTCGAACAGCGCGCCGCCACCGCCCAGCGGTCCGGTGTGGACGCAGTGGCTGGCGGTCGCGACGTAGCCGTCCGGGCTGATCACCGCGCCGCTGCAGGAAGTCTTGACCTCGTAGCCGCCGGTTCCGCCGAACACCTCACCGGTCCGCTTGTCGCGCACCCAACCGTGCCAGGTCACCGCGATGAACACGATGCCCGGTCGCGCCACGGCGGCGGCCCGTTCCTCCGGGCTGGACGGCTGCGCGGCGGCGGGCAGCGGGGCCAGCGCCAGCAGCGCGACCGCGCCGAGCAGTGCCTTCACCCGCGCCATCAGCCGTACACCCCTGATCCGTCCGTGCGCACCCAGAGCGCCCGGTAGCCGGTCGGGTTGGTCTCGACGGCCTGGGTGCCCTCGCACGCGTAGTCGTCCACTTCGTTCAGGTCCGGTTTCACCTCCTGCGGCACGGTGGAGAGCAGTCCCCGCTGGTCGTAGAAGGAGTACGTGATCGTCGTCGCCGTGCGGGCGAGGTACGTGATCTGCTTGTCGGTCGCGCTCCACTTGAACTCGACCGTGCCGTTGGCCACGATGCGCAGTTCGTTGCCCTGGTGGCTGCCGGTGAGCACGACGTTGTCCTGCCGCTCGACGCCGGTGCCGTCCGGCCGGAACTCGTACCGCCGCCCGGAACTGGTGAACAGGATCGGGTCCGCGTCGGTGTAGAACTTGACCATGGACTGCTCCTCCGCGGAGCGCCACGAGCCGATCAGGCAGATCGGCGGGCCGGCGGCGCGCGTCGAGGAGGTGCGCGGGGTCGGCGACGTGCGGTCGCCGTCGGCCACCGGACCGCCCCGACCGGGGCCGGCGTTCGCGACGGCGGCGACGGTCAGCGCGGAAGCGCCGACCACCGCGCACGCGGCGACCGCGAACAACGTGATCACGACTGATCTGGCAGGCGGAGGGGACGAATCGCTCACGCTCCCATGGTATTGATCTCCCGGTCCGCGCCGGAGCGGAACGGTGCGGAAGTTTCCACTCCGTTTCCGCTGGAACCGGGCGGTCCGCCGGGTCGATGGTTCATCCGGCGCAACCGTTCTTCGACGACCTGGCCGCACCCTCGCCGAGGACCCCTCGCTTTTCTTCCCCGAGGAAGCGTCGGACTTCCTCTTCATTTATTTCGTCTTCGGTTCTCCGGCCGGTCGGAACGCACCGGTCACCACGATCGGGCGAGTACGGCGAACTCCATCCGGGCCAGCCGCTTCGGGTCGGCGATCACCTCGAACCGGGTGACCCGGTCGTCCTCGACGGCGATGACGAGCGCGAGGTGCAGCCGTCCGTGCGGTGCGACGACCGCGCCCACGGTCCCGTCCACCAGCGCGGGTTCGGCGTAGCGGGACTTCGCGGCCAGGACGACCGTCTCCGTCGCCACGCGACGCGCACCCCGGACCACGATCGGCGTCCCCGGCGGCACGGTCGCCGGGTCGGCCACCCGCACCACGTCCGGCGCCAGCACGGCGAGCAGCCCGGCGAGATCACCGCCGCGCGCGGCGGCCAGGAACGCCTCGACCACGTGCCGGTGCCGGGCGAGCTCGGCGTCCGGCAGCAGTGGCGTGCCCTTCACCCGCAGCCGCGCCCGGCTGGCCAGCTTCTTGGTCGTCGCCGAGGTGCGCCCGAGGATGGGCGCGATCCGGTCGAACGGCACGGCGAACAGGTCGTGCAGCACGAACGCGACCCGCTCGGCGGGTGCGAGGGCGTCCAGCACGACGAGCAGCGCCCGGCCCACCGACTCGGCCAGCAGTGCGTCCCGCTCCGGGTCGGCGTCGGACGCCCGGTCGGGCACCCGCTGCCCGACCGGCTCCTCGGGCCGGGACCGGCGGGCGCGCAGGACGTCCAGGCACACCCGCGACACGACGGTGCGCAGCCACGCCGCCAGGTTGTCCACCTCGTCCGCGTCGACCCGGCTCAGCCGCAACCAGGTCTCCTGCACCGCGTCCTCGGCCTCGGCGACCGACCCGAGCATCCGGTAGGCGACCCCGAGCAGCAGGCCGCGGTGGCTGTCGAAGCGCTCCGCCAACTCGTCCATCGGTCACCTTTCCCGTTCGCCCCGCGTCGACGTGATGACGGTGGAAACGCGACCGACGTGACAGGGAGACCTCTTCCGATGACCGACATCACAACCCGCCAAGCCCTGCTGAGCCCGGTGGAACTGGGGGATCTCCGGCTGCCCAACCGGGTGGTGATGGCTCCGATCACGCGGGCGAGGGCGGCGAACGACCTGCTCGTGCCCACGGAACTGCACGCCGCCTACTACGGCCAGCGGGCGACCGCGGGCCTGATCGTCACCGAGGGCACGTGGATCAGCGAGCGGGCGATCAGCTTCGACGACGTGCCGGGCATCTACCGGGAGGAGCAGGTCACGGCGTGGCGGCGGGTCACCGACGTGGTGCACGCGTTGGGCGGCCGGATCGTGCTGCAACTGTGGCACGGCGGCCCGATGACACCGGACGGTATGTCCACCGAGGACATCGAGGCCACGATCGCGGACTTCGCCGCAGCCGCCGCGAACGCCCGTCGTGCCGGGTTCGACGGCGTGGAAGTGCACGCCGTGGGGCCGTTCCTGCTGCCGCAGTTCCTCAACGCCAGGGTGAACCACCGCACCGACGTCTACGGCACTGATCGCGGGCGGTTGCTGTTCGAGGTGGTCGACGCGGTGGCCGGGCAGTGGGCCGGCCGCTGCGTCGGTGTCCGCCTGTCCCCGTACTGGTCCACGACGGAGAACTTCGTCCCGGACGAGGAGACGCTGACCGCCTACGACGAGTACGTGACCGAGCTGAACGACCACACGGTGGCGTACCTGCACCTGCGCGGCAGCGAGACCGACACCCCGGACGTCGACTCGATCGACCGGTACCGCCGGCGGTTCGACGGCCCGCTGATCGCCAACCTCGGCTTCGACCGCGAATCGGCGGACGCGGCCATCGCGGCCGGATCAGCCGACGCGGTCTCGTTCGCCACGCACTACATCGCCAACCCGGACCTGGTCGCCAGGTTCGCCCTGGGCCGCGAGCTCGCGACCGGCGACCCTGTCACGTACTACCGGGGTGGGGCGGAGGGATACGTCGACTACCCGGAGAGCCGCTGAAGCCTTCCGGATCGGTGCCGACGACGGCACCGATCCGATCGGTGGCCGGAACCGGGTGGTGTCGGGGGACGGTGATCACAGCGCCCAGCGGGGCACGGCGGTGACGACACCTGCCGGGTGCTCGGCGGTCAGCGGCGGCGCCACACCGCGGAAGGCCGCCAGCTGGGTGGCCGAGAGGCGGAACACGCGGTTGCCGCCGGCCTCCGCCCACGTGGTGAGGTCCCGGTGCGGCAACTCGCGGCCGGAGGCGGCCAGGACCACGTTGCCCGCCCGCTTCCCCAGCAGCAGCCCCGGTTCGGCGAGGAGCACGACGTGCGGGAACACCTCGGCCAGGGACGCCACGGCGCGCAGCGGCAGGGCCATGTCCGGCGCGGACCACATGTTGCCCAGGTAGAGGCCGTCGGGGCGGAGGACCCTGGCGATCTCGCGCAGGAACTCGACGGCGGCCAGGTGGATCGTCACGGTGCCCGCCTGGAAGACGTCCATGACCACCACGTCGGCGGTGGCGTCGGGGGTGCGTTCGATCCCCGCCTCGCCGTCTTCGACGCGCACCTGGAGGTCGGCGATCGTGTCCAGGTCCAGGTGCGAGCGCACGAGGTCGACCAGCGGGCCGTCCAGTTCGTAGACCGTTTGGAGCGAGCCCGGACGGGTCGCGGCCAGGTACCTCGCGATGGTGAAGCCACCTCCGCCGACCTGCAGGGCCGACACCGGCTGGCCGGCGGGCCAGTGCAGGTCCAGCACTCGGGCGGCCCACGCGGCGTACGGCATGTGCAGATAGGTCGGATCCGCCAGGTCCACATAGGACTGGAGGGTGCCGTCGACCGTGAGCAGCCAGCCGGTCGGGCGGTACGGGCCCGGTGCGAGCCGTGCCGTGCCGAACTTGACCTGCCGGTCCACGGCCTCGCGGGACTCCACGTCGCCACCCTAGACCTCGGGTCGGGGTGACCGGGGGCGTTCGGGTCAGGCGAGGTTCCGGAAGCGGTCCGCCGCCGTAGCCAGGGCGTCCACGCAGGCACGGATCGCGCCCCGGTCGTCGTCCTCCGCGCGGTTGATGGCGTGGATGGTGCGGTTCAGGGCGGGGCGAGTGGTGAGGATCCGCACGCCGTCGGGTACCGAGTCGCGGCCCAGGCGGGGTACCACGGCCGCCCCCACGTTGCCCGCGACCAAGGCGAGTTGCGTGGGGTAGCTGCCGACGGTGCAGCTGATCCGGGCGTCCATGCCCTGTTGGCGCAGTACGTGCGCGAGCCAGTCGTAGCAGCCGGAGCCCGCGCACCAGGCGATCCACGGGATGTCGTCGACCTCGGCCAGGTCGACGGCCTTGCGGTGGGCCAAGCGGTGACTCGCGGGCAGTGCCAGGTCGGCCACGTCGGACAGCAGGGTGGTGCGGGAGGTGGTCGGTGGTACGGCGACCGGGCGGTGCTCCCAGCTCTCCAGGACCGCCACGTCGAGCCGGCCGTCGACCACCCGGGGCATGGTCTCCTCGGCCTCGCCTTCGTGCAGGGTCACCTCCAGGCCGGGGTGTTGGGCCCGCAGCGCGGCGAGCACGGGCGGCAGCAGGGCGTGCACGGTGGTGGGGATGGCGCCGATGCGCAGTGGACCGGTGATGTCCTCGCGCAGCAGCTCCAGGTCCGACCGCGCCTTCTCCACCCGGGCGAGGATGCCCGCCGCGTGACCGGCCAGCACGTGGCCGGCGGTGGTCAGGCGGACGGTACGGCCGTGTGGCTCCAGCAGTCGCTGCCCGGCTTCGCGTTCCAGCTTGGCCAGCTGCTGGGACACGCCGGACGGGGTGACGTGCAGCGCGGACGCCGCCGCGGCGACCGTGCCGTGGGTCGCCACCGCGTGCAGGGCGCGCATCCGCTCCAGTCCGAACACGGTAGAGATGCTACCGAAATCCGCTGAGGAACATTCGCTTGTCCTTGATGGTCGTGGGGCTGAGGCTGAACCGGTGACCACGACCGGAGTCCGGCCCGTCGTTCCCGTGCAGCCGACGCGGGTCAACCCGGTGTGGCTCGCGCTGGCGGGCAGCTTCTGCATCGCGCTGTCGTCGGTGTTCATCAAGGTGTCCGGGACCAGTGGCAGCACCAGTGCGTTCTGGCGTTGCACGTTGTCCCTGCCGGTGCTGGCCGTGTTGGTGTGGTGGGAACGGCGGCGCGGCACGGCCCCGCGGAAGCTGGTGCTGCCGCTGCTCGCGGGTGTCGGCCTCGGCATCGACTTCGTGCTGTGGGGTGACGCGATCTCGTTGGTCGGTGCGGGGATCGCGACCGTGCTGCTGTCCGTGCAGGTGGTGATCGTGCCGGTGGTGGCGTACTTCCTGTTCCGCGAACGCCCGTCCAACCGGTTCGTGTACGCGGTGCCGGTGTTGCTGGGCGGGATCGTGTTGGCGGGCGGTCTGGCGGGCACGCCCGCGTTCGGACCGGACCCGGTGCTGGGAGCGGTGCTGGCGCTGGGTGCGGGCGTCGGGTTCGCCGGCTACCTGTTGCTGATCCGGCGGAGCACCGGGCCCGGCAGCCGGGAGCACACGCTGTTCCTCGCCACGGCCTCGGCCGGGGTGGTGGCGGTGGCGATCGGCGTGCCGACGGACCGGCTGGACCTGACGCCGGGGTGGCCCGCGTTCGGCTGGCTGCTCGCGTTGGCGTTGATCGGGCAGGTCGTGGGCTGGCTGCTGATCTCCACCGCGCTGCCCCGGATGTCCAGCGCGACCGGGGCTACGCTGATGCTGTTGCAGCCGGTCGCGGCGATCCTGCTGGGCATCGGGCTGCTGCACGAACGGCCGAGCGGCCTGCAACTCGTCGGGTGCCTGGTGGTGCTCGCCGCCGTGGCGTTCGTGAGTACGGCCCCTCGTCGGTAGGGCCTCGTCCTGGCCGGTGTGCTTGCCCCGGTCGCTTTCACTGATTACTGGCGGTCAGATTCGTAACGTTCGGTGACGATCCGAACGGTGTCGGTACCGCTTGGTGCGCCCCGGTCCGGTGCGGCAGGAACCGGGGCGTTCGAGCCCGGGTCGCTCAGGTCCGGGTCGTTCAGGTTTGGGGCACGCGGATGAGGGTGCCGGGCTGGATCACGTTCGGGTCGGTGATCGTCTGGGGGTTCGCCGACACCAGTCGGTGGTAGAGGTTGCCCGAGCCGTAGTAGCGGGTCGAGATGCCCCACAGGGTCTCCCCGTCCACCACGACGTGCTCCAGGTACACCCGGTAGCCGGGGAGGATCCGCGGACCCCACAGCACCGGCACCACCACCTTGTCCAGTTCCTCGCCGTCCTTGGGCGAGGTGTGGAACACCTCCACGAACAGCCGGTCGAGCGTGAACGCCGCACCGGACACGTCGACCGAGACCTGGAACTGGCCGTGGCCGCCCGTCCCGTCGCCGGCCATGAACGCCCCGGTGACCTCGTCGTGGCCCTCGTGCACGCAGAAGTTGAACTGGGCTTCGAACGCGCCGCCGGCGACCCCTCCGATCCGGACGGTGTCGTCCACCAAGTCGTAGGGCCTGGGCTGCTGGACGTCGATCGACATGGCCTGCGCCTCCGTCGCTCCGGGTGGGCCAGACTAGCCCGCAGCGCGGCGCGCGAAGCCGCAAAAAGCACCATTCCCTCCCAGCGCGTCCGCGTGGGCACGGAGGTCACCTCCTGCACGGTCCTCGTCGGGGTGGGGCAACCGGCGGCCGACGCCCCCGGCCACCTCCCGTCCCCGACGGGCGTCGGCGCTCCGGTCACGGCCTCAGTCCCACGTCCAGACGTCCACCCGCGATGTGCGGCGACCCCGCCACCACAGCACCAGCACGGCCAGCCCGCCGAGCAGCGCCGGCCCCAGCCCGACCGTCCAGCTGAGCAGCGCGGGTGGTCCCGGCCGTGGACCGACCGCCACGTCCAGCCCGCCGCGCCCCTCGCCCCGCGGCCCCGACACGGCGAACTCCAGCCGCCACCGCCCCTCGTCCGGCAGCGCCCTGATGTCCAGCCCCCACATGTCCCGCGCCCTCGGGTGGCGGGCCAGCCGCGCCTCCCGGCCGGTCCCGTCCGGCGACACGATCCGCAGCCGTCCGTCGTGCGCGGCGATGCCGTCGGCGGGCCGGAACACGAAGTCGAGCGAGCGTTCCGCCCGGATCGGCCAGTCGCTGAACGACACCTCCATCGCGTACGGCCCGACCCGGACGTTCTCCGTGTGCACCACCTCCACCGGCGGCACGGCCTCGGCAGGCGTCGCCACCAGCAACGCGATCAGCACGGCGAGCACCAGAGCACGCATGTCACACCCCCACCCGGAGCGGAGCCGCCCCGCGCCAGCCGAGCCACCCGGCGCCGACGCCGAGCACGGCGGCAGCGACGACGGTGGCCGGATCCGGTTGTCCCACTTGCACGAGGTGCCCGACGACGAGCACCGCCGCCGCCGCGCCGCCCAGCAGCGGCACCACCGTCCGGGGCGTCGACCGACGACGGCCGACGACCAGCACCGCCTCGACGACCAGCGCCGCGGGCACCACCGCCAGAGGTGCGTACATGGCGAACCACGCGATGCCGTCCGCGTAGTCGCGCAGCGGCAGGTCGAGCGCTGCGGCGTAGGCGCGGGTGACCGGGGGAGCGGCGAACAACGTGATCAACTGCATGGCGGCGAACGACAGTCCGGCCACCGTCACGTACCCCGGCCGCCGGGTCACCGCCGCGACCAGGACCAGCCCGAACACCAGCATCAGCGCCACCGCCAACGGCAGGGTGGACACGAACGGCAGCGGCGGGGTCGACAGCAGCAGGAAGATGGTGCCGTAGCAGGCGACCCCGACGATCACCGCGAAGCCGAACCGGGCCGCCCGCCGTTCGTGCAGCGCCGCGAACGCGATCATCCCGCCGACCACCTCCAGCAGCGAGCACAGCGACAGCGCGACGTGCGGCGGTGAGGTCGGGGTCGCGTCGAACCCGTAGACGGTGTGCCACCACAGGTCCATCAGGCCGTAGAGCAGGCCGCCCGCCGAGCCCAGCCCGCCGACCAGGAAGCCGAGCGGCGCGTTGAACGTGCCCAGCACGCGGACCGTCCGGGCGTCCGTCGGGCGGAACGTGTGCCGCAGCACGACGGTGAGACTCGTCAGGCCGCACATGGCCATGCCGAGGTAGATCATCAGGTGCGGTGCGGTGAAGAACGTGTCGGGGCCGACGTCGGCGTGCCATTGCAGGTCCCACATCAGCCCGAACGTCTCGGTCACCGCCGCCGCCAGCAACAGCCAGGCGCCGATCATCCCGTGTCCTCCCCTCATCCCACGACGGGGATCCGCACGGTGGCGGTCTCCCCGTCGAGCCGCAGCGACACGTCCCACAAACCGGTCATCGTGAACAACTCCCCGTCGGCCTCGAACCGGTCGTGGCGCCGTCGGGCGACCACTTCCGGCATGGCGTGCCCCATGCTCGGCATCACGGCCTCGATCACGACCTCGTCCACGTCGACCGCCGCGTGGTCGTGCCTGGTGACCCGCACGGTCGCGGTGACCGGGCCGCGCCTGGGCTCGACCTCCAGCTCCACGGCGTAGCTCTCGCTGCCGGCACTGGCTCTCTCCGGCGCGTCGCGCGGCCACATCAGGAACGCGGCCGCTCCGATCACGGCCACCGACAGTCCTATGAGGACCGTCTTCATCCGCCCTCCCCTCGGACGTCGATCGTCACGGGCACCGTCGACACGGTGAGATCCCGTTGGTACTGGACCCATCCCAGGTAGCGCCCCGGACGGGGGAACGTGAACGTGAACCGCAGCGTCGGGCCGAACCGGGCGACGGTCTCGTCCGGCCGGCCGCTCATCCCGGTCATCTCGTGCACGTGCCCGAAGAACCCGCCCGCCTCGTCGCGCAGCACCAGGTGACCGGCCATGCCCAGCCACGGCTGGAGGTCGGCCTTCTCGCCGGTCGTCACGTCGAGCGTGGTGGCGCGGCCGGCGACGGCGTCGCCGATCCGCACGTCCGCCTCGGCCACACCGGCGGGTCCGGCGGGTCCGAGCACCGCACCGGACGCCTCGAACGCGCCGCTGACCAGCTGTGATCCCGAGTCGGCGCGCTCGAACTCGGCGTGCACCAGGTGCCGGCCGGGGCGTTCGGGCGTGACCCGGACCGCGAGTCCGCCCGGCGCCGCGCGGACCGGGTGCAGATGTCGGAAGAACCGCCCGTCGGCGCTGGTGAGCACGAGGTGCGTGAGTGCCGCGTGGTGTGCGACGAGGTCGTCCACGGGGCGCCCGGTGTTGCCGTCGGTCAACGACAGCCGCAGCTCGAACTCCACGCCGGTCACGGGCGGGCGGTCGGTCGACAGCGCCAGGTTCACGTACGGGCGTCCGCCGGGGGCGGAGCCGTCGGCCGGGTCCACGCGCTGCGTGGGCAACGCGCCTTCCGGTGTGGCAGGCGGGATGGCGGACGACAGCAGGGCCGCCGTCACCGCCACGGTCAACGCCAGACCGGTCGCCGCCCCCGACACCGCCACGACCACGCGACGCCGACCGGACACCGCCGAACCGCCCCGGCGGCCGGTCATGGCACCGACCAGCGTGGTGGCCAGCAGGAACCCGGCGAGGGACAAACCCCCGTACGCCACGGGTTCCCAGGCGCCGAACCGAGGTGTGAGCACCCGGAACGGCACGGTGGCACGTTCGCCGGTGTCGGCCGTCAGCACCAGTTCCCACGGACCGGCCCGGTCGACCGAGAGCAGCGCGGGGTGCGTCCCCCTGCGCTCGACGTCGACCCGCGTCCGTTGAGCGGCAAGGGAGACGTCGATCCCGACCGGCCGGACGGGGTCGTGCGCGATCAGGTCCACGTGCAGCGGACCCGGCACGTCGGGCGTGCGACGGACGACGACCGTGAGTTCGTTGCCCGCGAAGGACTGCGCGAGCTGGAGGTCCGCCGTGTCGCTCACGCCGTGCGCCGAAGCCGGAGGGGCGGACGCGATCACCGCCAGCAGTACCAGGAGCAGCACGCGAACCATGCCGACCACGCTAGGGAGTCGGACGCCTCCGGCGAGTCATGCGATCGGTCCGCCCGGTGTCCTACCTACGAACGACCCGTCAACACGCGCACGTTCACGTGGTCGATGAACGGCGCGTGCGGCTCCAGGGCCCGTCCCACCTGCTCGGTGAAGTCCCGGCGACGTTCGGGCGGGGGCAGGTCGTCGACCGACAGCGCGGAGAACACGTTGCCGACGATCTCCTCCACACCGAGGGGTTCGGTGTACTCGACGCTGCGCGCCCGCACCTCGTACCCGGCCGCCGCGAGGTCGGCCGCGTACCGCTGCTGGGTTTCCTCGTCGGTTCCGCAGGTGCGGGTGGCGCGGGTGCCGGTCAACTCCTCCAGGCACGAGTTCAGGGCGCGTGACCAGTCGCTGTCCTGCAACCACAGCGGTGTGCCGTTGGTGAACACCGCGACACCACCACCGGGCCGCAACAGGGGTTTCAGGGCGTGGAACAGCGCGGGGTGGTCCATCCAGTGCAGCGCCTGCCCGATGGTCACCGCGCCCAGCCCGGACAGCAACGTGCCCAGCGACGCCACGTCGGTGTCGTCGGCGACCATCCAGCTCACGTTGGGGACGCCGCGCGCCTTCGCGACCTGCCGCGCGCGGGCCAGCATGTCCGGTTCCGGGTCGACCCCGACGACCGCCCGCACCCGACCCGCGAACGGCACCGTGAGCTGACCGGTGCCGCAGCCCAGGTCGAGCACGACATCGTCCGGGGACAACGAGAACTCGTCCACCACGAGGTCGACGGCGGCGTCCGGGTAGCCCCGCCGGTACCGCTGGTAGAAGTCGACCACGTCACCGCGGAATCGGAGGTCCATGCGGTCAGCCTGCCGCGCCGGGCAGTGCCGGCGGAAGCGGTTCAGCTCTCGGCGTGACGGGATGTCCCGGCGCTCGCCGCGGAGCGCCGGGACATCCGCGGCTCACACCGCGGCGAACTGCGCCGAGTACAGCCGGTGGTACGCCCCGTCCCGCGCGATCAGCTCGTCGTGCGTGCCCTGCTCGACGATCCGGCCCGACTCCATCACCAGGATCAGGTCGGCGTCGCGGATGGTGGACAGCCGGTGGGCGATGACGAAGCTGGTGCGGGACGACCGCAGGGCCGCCATCGCGTGCTGCACCAGCGATTCGGTGCGGGTGTCCACCGAACTGGTCGCCTCGTCCAGGATGAGCAGCGACGGGTCGGCCAGGAACGCGCGGGCGATGGTGATCAGCTGCTTCTCGCCCGCGCTGACGTTCGTGCCCTCCTCGTCGATCACGGTGTCGTAGCCGTCGGGCAGGGTGCGCACGAACCGGTCCACGTAGGTCGCGCGGGCGGCGGCCAGGACCTGCTCCTCGGTGGCGTCCGGGTTGCCGTAGGCGATGTTGTCCCGGATGGTGCCGCCGAACAGCCAGGTGTCCTGGAGCACCATGCCGGTCTGCGCCCGCAGGTCCTCCCGGCGCAGGGTGGTGATGTCCACGCCGTCCAGCGTGATCCGGCCCTCGTCCAGCTCGTAGAACCGCATGACGAGGTTCACCAGCGTGGTCTTGCCGGCGCCGGTCGGGCCGACGATGGCGACCGTCTGGCCGGGCTCGGCGACCAGCGACAGGTCCTCGATCAGCGGCTGCTCGGGCCGGTAGGAGAAGCCGACCCGGTGGAACTCCACCCGGCCGCGGCGCTGCGCCGGCAGCGTCGCGTCGGCCGGGTCGGGCTCCTGCTCCTCGGCGTCGAGCAGCTCGAAGACCCGTTCCGCCGACGCCACCCCGGACTGCATCAGGTTCGCCATGGACGCCACCTGGGTCAGCGGCTGGGTGAACTGGCGCGAGTACTGGATGAACGCCTGCACCTCGCCCAGCGTCATCGCGCCGGACGTGATGCGCAGGCCGCCGACCACCGCGACCGCCACGTAGCCGATGTTGGACAGGAACATCATCACCGGCATGATCAGGCCGGAGATGAACTGCGCGCCCAGCGCGGAGTCCAGCAGCTCGTCGTTGCGGCGGCGGAACTCCTCCTCCGACTCGCGCTGCCGGCCGAACACCTTGACCAGCTGGTGGCCGGTGAACGCCTCCTCGATGTGCGCGTTGAGCACGCCGGTCTGCTTCCACTGCGCGATGAACAGCTTCTGCGACCGCTTCCGGATCCTGTTGGTGGTCAGCACTGACAGCGGGATCAGCGCCAGGGCGATCAACGCCAGCAGCGGCGAGATGGTCACCATCATCACCAGCACGCCGACCACCGTCAGCAGCGACGTCAGCAGCTGGCTGAGCGTCTGCTGCAGCGACATGGACACGTTGTCGATGTCGTTGGTGACCCTGGACAGCAGCTCCCCGCGCGGCCGGTCGTCGAAGTAGCGCAGCGGCAGCCGGTGCAGCTTGTCCTCCACGTCGGAGCGCAGCTTGAACACGAACCGCTGCACCACGTTGTTGAGGATCCGGCCCTGCGCCCAGGCGAACAGCGACGACGCCAGGTACAGGCCGGACACCCAGGCGAGCACGCCGCCCAGCGCGGCGAAGTCGATGCCCGCGCCCGGCTCGCCGCGCCCCCGGGCGAGGACGCCGTTGAAGATGATGTCGGTGGCGTGCCCGAGGATCTTCGGGCCGGCCACGCCGAGTCCGACGCTGACGACGCCCAGCGCGAGCACGACGGACAGCGTCAGCCGCTCCGCGCGCATCCGGGCCACCAGCCGCCGTGCGGACGGCCCGAAGTTCTCCGCCTTGCCCATCGGGATCCCCGCGCCGGGGAAGCCGCCGCCCATCCGGGTCGGTGCGGGCTTGTCGGTGGTACCGGTGCTCATGCGGCCTGCTCCGAGGTCAGCTGCGACTGGACGATCTCCACGTAGGTGGGACAGGTGTCCAGCAGTTCGTGGTGGGTGCCGATGCCGACGACGGAACCGTTGTCCAGCACGACGATCCGCTCGGCGTCCAGGATGGTGGACACCCGCTGGGCCACCACGATCACGACCGCCTTGCCGGTGTGCGGCTTGAGCGCCGCGCGCAGCCGGGCGTCGGTGGCCAGGTCCAGCGCGGAGAACGCGTCGTCGAACAGGTAGACCTGCGGCCGGCGGACCAGGGCCCGCGCGATGGACAGCCGCTGCCGCTGGCCGCCGGACACGTTCGTGCCGCCCTGCGCGATGGTGGCCTCCAGGCCGCCCATCTCCCGCACGAAGTCGCCTGCCTGGGCGATCTCCAGCGCCTCCCACAGCTCGTCGTCGGTGGCGTCGGGCTTGCCGTAGCGCAGGTTGCTCGCGACCGTGCCGGTGAACAGGTACGGCCGCTGCGGCACCAGGCCGAGCCGGTCGCACAGCGCGTCCGGGTCGATGTCGCGCACGTCCGTGCCGTTGACCAGCACGGCGCCGCCGGTGGCGTCGATCAGCCGGGGGATGAGCGAGAGCAGGGTCGACTTGCCCGAGCCGGTGCTGCCGATGACCGCGGTGGTGTGCCCGGCCTCGGCGGTGAACGAGATGTCCCGCAGCACCGGGTCGGCCGCGCCGGGGTACCGGAACTCGGCGTGGCGGAACTCCACCACGGCCTTGGTCGGCAGCTCCCGCACCGGGGCCACCGGCGGCACCACGGACGAGTCGGTGTCCAGCACCTCGTTGATGCGTTCCGCGCACACGGCGGCGCGCGGCACCATCATCGAGATGAAGGTGGCCATCGTCACCGCCATCAGGATCTGCATCAGGTAGCTGAGGAACGCGGTGAGCGCCCCGATCTGCATCGCCCCGGCTTCCAGGCGCTGCGCCCCGAACCACAGGACGGCCACGCTGGAGCCGTTGAACAGCAGTATCACCACCGGGAACGTCAGCGCCTGGAGCCGGCCGACGCGCAGGGCGGTGTCGGTGAGCGCGGCGTTGGCGTCGGCGAACCGGCGGGTCTCGGCGCGCTCCCGGACGAACGCCCGGACCACCCGGATGCCCGACAGCTGCTCCCGCAGCACCCGGTTGACCGCGTCGATGCGCTCCTGCATGAGCCGGAACTGCGGCACCATCCGCACCACGATCAGCCCGATCGCGATGATCATGACCGGCACGCAGACCAGCAGCAGCCAGGACAGCCCGACGTCCTCGCTCAGCGCCATCACGATCCCCGCCGCGCACATGATCGGCGCCGTGACCAGCATGGTGCACACCATCACCACCAGCGTCTGCACCTGCTGCACGTCGTTGGTGGTGCGGGTGATCAGCGAGGACGGCCCGAACGAGGCGACCTCGCGGGCGGAGAACTCGCCGACCCGGTGGAACACGGCGGAGCGGACGTCCCGGCCGAACGCCATCGCGGTGCGGGCGCCGTAGTAGACCGCGCCGCCGGAGCAGGCGATCTGCACGACGGTGACCGCGAGCATCCAGCCGCCGGTCGACAGGATGTAGCCGTTGTCCCCGGTGGCGATGCCGAAGTCGATGATGTCCGCGTTGAGGCTGGGCAGGTAGAGCGAGGCCACCGTGCCGACGAGTTGGAGCACCAGCACGATGGCCAGCTCCCGGCGGTACGGGCGGAGATATGTCCGAAGTAAGCGGTTGAGCAACGTTTCCCCCCATAAGAAACGGCCGGTGTCTAAGGTGTACGTGAACGGTAGACCGGATCAATAAGAAACGCAACGTATCTTAGGGGTAGGGTGACGGAGTCCAAGTCGCGCCGCCGCGGGGCGGAGCTGGAACGGGCCATCCTCGACGCGGCCTGGGCCGAGCTGAGCGAACTCGGCTACGCCCGCTTCACCGTGGAGGGCGTCGCCGCCCGCGCCGGCACCAGCAAACCGGTCCTCTACCGCCGTTGGAAGGGTCGCGCCGAACTGGCGCTCGCCGCGTGGAGCCGACGGGTACCGGTCTCCGACGAGGTGCTCGACACCGGTGCCCTGCGTACCGACATGATCGCACTGTTCACCCACCTCTCCCGGCGCGCCGGGGCGATGATGACGGAGATCGTGGCCGGCGTCATGGCCGACGCGTTTCGGCATCCCGAAGTGGCCGAGCTGCTGCGAGAACGCCTCGCCAGGCCGTTCTCGCTGACCGAGACGGTGACCGCGGTGGTGAACCGCGCGGTGGAGCGCGGTGAGCTGCCGCCCGTCGAGCTGCCCCACCGCGCCGCCCGCGCGCCGCTGGACCTGGTGCGCAACGAGTACATCACCTGCGGGGGAGGGCCCCTGGACGAGGCCGTCATCGCGGAGCTGGTGGACGACGTCTACCTGCCGCTGCTGCGCGGCCTGGGTAGCGCCTGTACCGACTGAGCACGGCTGAGTCCGCTCCGGCGGGAATCAAGGCATCCTCCAGCGTCGTCCCGCACAGTGGTGATCCGGTCCGCATCGGACCGGGTGACCGGGCGCGGGGAGGGCCGTCCGGCCGGCGGCGGAGCCGGTCGAGCCGATGCACCCCAGGCAGAGGCTCCCGGCTCCGCCGCATCCGGCCCGACGTGGAGGCGCACCGGGCGCGAGGTTCTCGTAGCCGGCGATGGGACGCACCCGGGCACCGTGACGCGAACCGCCCGATCGGGCGGCCGGGAGTGCCCCGATGGGCGTGTCCCGTGCCCGCCACGTGTCCGCATACTGGGTGCGGCGTCCGGAGGTGGTGTGGCGTGGTCTTCCCGGTTCACCAGCAGGTTCCCGCCCCGGCGACGGCGTCGCCCAGGCGGCACCGGAGCGCTGTCGCGGGCCCGGCCGGAGGTCTTCTCGAACTCCAGCGCGCCGCCGGCAACCGGGCCGTCGCCCGCCTGGCGGTACAGCGGTGCGGGCCGACGCCGTGCGACTGCTCGCCCGCGGAACGGGAAGCCGAGGAGACCCCGGTGCAGCGCGTGGCCGCCGACTTCCGGGTGACCGGCAAGTCGCCCAAGGCGTCGACCGACCTGCGGTCGATCTACTTCGACCACGAGTCGAGCACGGTCACCGCGCCGGACGACACGAAGTTCGCCGCGTTCGCGGGCGTGCCGATGAGCACCGTCCGGCTCAAGGGCACCGCGAGCGAGGAGGAACGGCGCGGACCCGGCCGGGCCGCCCTGGTCGACGACCGGATCGCGGCGGTGAGCGGTCCGCTGACGGCGGGTTCGCCCGGCACCGGCAACCCGACGCCCCGACCCGACCTGTCCTCGGGCGGCCTGGACTACCGCAGTGCCCGACGGGTCGAGGTCCTGGTGGGCAACCAGCAGTCCACCGCCCCGGTGTGCACGCCGTCGCCGGACATCAGCTGCGGGCCGTCCCCGAACGCGTTCGACACCGCGCACGCCCGCGCCGTCGTGCTGCTGGCCGACGCCCGCAACGCCCTGGGCACGCCGACCGCCGCGCCTGCCGTCGGACCGCTGACCGCCCTGTTCCACGGACCGGCGAACGCGGCCGCCGTGGACACCGGGCTGGCCGCGATCGAGGCCCACCTGCCGCACATGCTGCCCGTGATCCCGCTGCACGACGCCGCGGCGGCCGGGCACAGGTGCATCAACACCTGTCTCGGCGACGACTTCCTCGCCTCCAACCGGGGTTCCGGCACGTCGGCCCGGATGACGCTGGGGCCGAAGTTCCTCAACGAACCGGACGTCACCGAGCGGGCGCTGGTGCTGATCCACGAGGGCTCGCACGGCGCGACCGGCCTGATCACCGACGACGAGGCCTACCAGTGGCAGCGGCTGCTCGCGGCGCTCCCGCTGAACCGGGCGCTGAACAACGCCGACAGCTTCACCCGGTTCGTGGCGCTGGTCGCCAACCCGGCACTGGCCTCGGTGGCGCAGGTGGACGACACGTCCCGGCTGACCGGGGCGGGGCAGGCCGCGAAGGCGAACGAGACGATGGCGTGGCTGGAGCAGTGGCTGGTGCAGAGCCGGCTGGACCTGCGCTCGCTGTACTCCCACGTGTCCGACGCGGTGACGGCCGCGGCGTGGCGGCCGGCCGGCGGCCACTACCGCGACAACGTGATGACGCTGCTGGTCGGGGACTTCGGGGTGACCGCACCGCCGGCCGCGCCGGTGATGGACGACCAGGAGAAGATCGCGGGCATCTTCGACCGGCTGTTCGCGCTGCGCAGGAAGATCACCGGGCAGGCGTTCACGTTCCGGGTCGGCGGCTACCGGTGGTCGAGCGGCCCCGGCACCTCGATCCGCGTGCCCACGACGTTCTTCGGCACGTCGGCGCGCACGCGGGTGGAGCGCCTGCTCAGGCTGGCGGTGAACGCGGCGCCGTTCATCGAGACCTCGCGCAGGGAGCACTACTACCGGTTGGTGAAGCGGCTGTCCGCCGGGTCTGGGCCGTGACCCCGGCGCGGTGGCGGTACGTGCTGCGCGCGGACGTCCCGGTCAGCGGCGGTGTGCACGCCGTGCGGGTCGGCGACCGGGTGCACCTGTTCGCCGCCCGCCCGGACGGCGACGGCGTCGGGCACGTCGTGGTGTCCGGCGGCGGCTCCTGGGAGGTCCGCGACCCACTGCCGCTGCGGACGGTGTCGGGCGCGGCGGCCGGGCCGGGCGGTCCGGTGGTGGCGGGCGCACGGCTGGGCGACCACGCGGCGGTGGTGCTCGCGGACACCGAGACCCTGCTGGCCGAGCAGCACGAGGTCGCGGCGTGGCCGGTGCCGGTGGACGGCGACCCGGCGCGGGTCGTGCTGGCCACCGGGCGCGCTCCGGCGACGGTGTGGGTGGGCACGCCGGGGGAGGACAGCCGCAGCGTGCTGCTGGCCGACGAGGTGCTCGGACTGCAGGCCGCCGCCGCGCCGGCCGGCGTGGACCTGCTGTGCGAGACCTCGGTCGGGGCGCGGTTCCTGCGCGTCGAGTCGGACGTGCGGATGGAGCGCGCGATGCCGTCCGGTTCGTTCCTGAGCCCGGGCGCGGTGCTCGCGGCGCGTCCGCCGGGGGTCGGCGTCTGGTCGCCGGACACCGACACGCGGCGGAAGATCGCGTTGCCCGGCATGGACATCAGGCGCCTGAGCCTGGTCGACGGGCTGCTCGCGTGGACGGTGCGGGAGGCCGACGAGCCCGTCGCGGCATGGCTGGCGAGGCTCGACCCGACGGGCACGCGAGCGGAACGCGCGACCCGGCTGCCGGATCCCGGCCACGCCGCGGTGGTGCGCCGGTTGGGCGGCGAAATCGTTGTGGCGCAGGAAGTCTGCGGACGCCTCGAAGTCTGGCTCGGCACACTGCCGCCGTGAGGTCCGGGCCCGACCGGAAGTCGCGCCACCAGGGCGTGACGTCGTGCGTGGAAACCTGGCGTGAACGCGATCCTGCCGTGGGCGGGACTCTGCCGTGGGCGGGACTCTGCCGACCGCGATCCGGCGCTGATCCTCCGGCCACCCTACGGCTTGTGCGGATTCCGTGGCAGGACCGTGACTTACGCTGATCGCCAACCATACCCACGGTGTGCAGGAGAGCGATTCGATGGCCCACTCGGCGCAGGAACTGCTCGACAGGATCCGGAGAGAAGTCGCGGACGAGCACGGGGAGAACCGGTTCGTCCCGCTGGTCGCGGAAGGGACGGCGTCGGTCGCCTCGATCGGCGCGCTGGCCGCCGAGGAGAGCCGGATCGTGCCGGCGGACTGGCGGAGCTTCCTCACGCTGGCGGCGCGCGCGGACGAACCCGCCGGCCGGGCGTTCTTCACCGGTCTGGCGCAGGGGGAGGGGCTCGTCCTGCCGCTGTTGACGCCGCTGGCGGCTGCGGCGGGGCTGGACGAGCAGGCGGTGCGGGAGTACCGGCCCGAGCCGGGGTGCCAGGCGTACGCGGCCTACGTCGCCTGGCTCGCGTTGAACGCCGACCCGGCGGTGGCGGCGGTGGCGATCTTGACGAACTTCGCCGCGTTCGGCGAGTACTGCGCGGCGATCGCCCGGGGGTTGCGCACGCACTACGGCTTCGACGACGAGGCGGTCGCGTTCTTCGACTTCTTCGCCACCCCCGCGCCCGAGTTGGAGCAGCAGGGGCTGGCGGCGGTGCAAGCCGGCTTGGACGCGGGGGTGTCGTTCGACAGGGCGGTGGAGTACGTGCGGCTGCTCCAGGGCTACGAACTGATGTTCTGGAACACGCTGGCCGACTCAGCCGCCGACCCGGTCTAGGTCGGGCGCGTCGATCCGGCCGTCGGCGTGCAGTTCCAGGAACAGGTCGACGACATCCGGGTCGAACAGCGTGCCGCGGCCCGAGCACAGTACGTCCCGGGCTTCGGCCGCGGTGAACGCCGGGCGGTGTGGGCGGTCGGTGAGCAGGGCCGCCCACACGTCGCACACCGCCACCAGCCGCGCTTCCCAACGGATCGCGTTGCCCGCCAGGCCCTGCGGGTAGCCGGAGCCGTCGTAGCGCTCGTGGTGCTGGAGGATCGTCTGCGCCACCGGGAAGAAGCCGGGGATGGTGTCGGCGAGGCGGAAGCCGTAGTCGGAGTGCTGGCGGACCAGCCGCCACTCCTCCGGGTCCAGCGCGGACGGTTTGGTCAGCACCGAATCCGGGATGACGATCTTGCCGACGTCGTGCAGCCTGCCGGCCAGCCCGGCGACGTGGACGCCGTGCTCGTCGTGACCCAGCTCGGCGGCCAGCAGGCGTGCCCACCGGCCCACCGCGCGGCTGTTGTGCGGTGCGGACAGCCGCTGGTCCACCTGGTCCGCGACCCGGCACAGGTGGTCGACCATCGCCGGGTCGCAGTCCGGCCGGGACGGTCCCACCACGGCCCGGTCGCGGCCGGAGACCTTGGCCGCGTAGAGCGAGCGGTCGGCGGCGGCGATCACGTCGGCCGGGTCGCCGCCGTGCTCGGGGCAGCAGGCCGCGCCGACCGAGACGGTCGCCCCGATCCACACCGTGTCGGTGGCCGCGATGGGCCTGCCCGCCACGCTGTCCCGCAGCCGCTGGGCGATGTCCGCCAGCTCCGCGGGACGCACGCCGGGCGCGAGGAGCGCGAACTCCTCGCCGCCGTAGCGGGCCACCACGTCGCCGGCCCGCGCGGCGCGGCGCAGCCGGTGCGCGATCTCGATCAGCACCTGGTCGCCGGCGGGGTGGCCGTGACCGTCGTTGATGGACTTGAACCGGTCCACGTCGACGATGAACACGGCGACCGAGCCGCCCGCGCGGCGGGCCCGTTCGACCTCGACGGGCAGTTGGGCGACGAAGAACCGGCGGGTGTGCAGGCCGGTCAGGGCGTCGGTGATGGCCAGCCGGCGCTGGTCCGCCACCAGGGCCGCGAGGCGGGCGATCACCAGCACGAACAGCATCGCGCAGGCGGTCGCGATGACCGGGATGTCGTGGAACCTCCCGGTGGCGTGCTGGACGACCAGCATCACGGGCGCGGTGAGGGCGGCGACGCACAGCGCGGCGATCCGGCCGGGCCCCAGCACGTTCTCCCGCGCGGCGGTCGGCTCGGCGACGGCGGCCACCGTCGGGTGCAGGGCCGCCGCACCGAGCGCCAGGTTGCCGGCCAGCCAGATCGCGTCCAGGAAGTTGCCCGCGTGGTAGGTGCCGTTGAGCTGCTGCACCACGTACACGGTGTCGGCGGTGAGGATCGCCAGCAGGTTGGTCGCGAGCAGCACGAACGACCCGGACCGCGTGCCGGTGCCCATGAACAGCCGCAGCGCCACGGCCAGCATCGCCAGGTCCATCACCGGGAAGGCGACCGAGGTCACCGTGACCAGCAGGGGCTGGTCGAGACGGGCGCGGGGGCCGATCAGGTACAGCCACGACAGCATCGCGGCGACCACCGCCAGCACGGACGCGTCCAGCGCGCTCTGCAGGTCGCGGCCCGGCGTGCGGCGGCGGATGAGCAGCAGGAGCGCGGCGACGGTGAGCGGGTAGTGGCCCAGGTAGAACGCGTCGGCGGGGGAGGGGAAGCCGGTCAGGCCGAGCAGGTAGTGGTGGATGTAGAACGTGCAGTCCGCGATCGAGTACACGACCTGGCTCAGCCCCAGCAGCAGCCACGGCGCCCGCGCGCCGGTTCGCTGCCGCAGCGCGGTCCACAGCACCACGGCGGCGGCCGACGTGCTGGTGAGGCAGTACATGACCACGCGGGCCGCCACACCGAAGCCCTGGCGGGGGATCGCGTAGTAGACGGCGATCGCCACCAGCCCGACCGCGAGGTAGCCGAGCCAGGCCCTGCCCGGGGCCGGGCGTGGGCCGTTCGCACTCATACATGAACTCCGCGATGTCGCCTGGTGGAGCGGTGGACAGCCGGGTACGGCAGTGGCGGCGCCTACCGCCGTTGGATCATGCCGTACCCGTCGGAGGTGGGGAAAGCGAGGTCGACTGCGCCGTTCGTGTTAATCGCGGTACGGACTTTAGCCTCTAGCGCGCGCATTTCCGCAGTTCGAAACGCCATGGCGGTCGAATTGGCGACCTTCCCTCACATTGTGGCCGGAATTCCGGCCCTCCGGAGAAGGCGCGATCTTTTCATGGAATATTCCGCTCTATAGCTTCAGTGTTGACTGAAAGTAACCATCCGGCGGTCGAGCGGGCCGATCCGGCGCAACACAGGACAAAGCGCCTTGAGCAAGACCGCCTCATGCCTCGCCCGAGGCATCGTGGACGGGTCGGAGGATGGCGCGGCCGATGAGTTCGACCAGGATGCCCGCGACGACGCCGATGACCGCGCCGACGACCAGGCGCTGCGGTGTGACGGCGAGCAGGAAGACGCCGCTGCCGAGGGCGGGTACGGCCAGGATGGTGGCGACCGCCCCGGCGAGGCCGATGATCAGGGCGAGCTTCCACCTGGTGAGCGGGCGGGCGAGCAGCGAGAGCGTCCACAGCGAGGCGATCACCACGACGACGGTGGCGACGGTCTGGCCGGCGGGGCGTCCGCCGTCGGATTCGAGGCCGCGGATGGTCAGGTCGCCGGCGTAGGCGGCGAGGCCGATGACGGCTCCGGTGGGCACGGCGAGGCGCAGCACGCGGCGGAGGAAGCCGGGGACGTAGCGGCGGCGGTTGGGCGCGAGGGCCAGCACGAAGCCGGGGATGCCGATGGTGGCGGCGGAGATCATGGTGAGCTGGATGGGCGCCAGCGGGTAGGCCAGCGAGGTGGCGACCACGACCAGGGCGAGGACGAGCGAGTAGACGTTCTTGACCAGGAACAGGTTGGCGGCGCGTTCGATGTTGGCGATGACGCGGCGGCCTTCGGCGACGACGTCGGGCAGGTGGGCGAAGCGGCTGTCCAGCAGCACGAGCTGGGCGACGGCGCGGGTGGCGGCGGCTCCGTTGCCCATGGCGACGCCGATGTCGGCGTCCTTGAGGGCCATGGCGTCGTTGACGCCGTCGCCGGTCATGGCGACGACGTGGCCGCGGCGTTGGAGTGCGCCGACGATGGCGCGTTTCTGGTGCGGGGTGACGCGGCCGAGGACGGCGGTGTGCTCCAGGACGTCGGCGAGTTCGTCGGGGTCATCCGGGAGGGTGCGGGCGTCGACGGCCTCGGTGGCGTCGGTGATGCCGGGCATTCCGACGGCGACGGCCACCGCGCCGACGGTGCGGGGGTTGTCGCCGGAGATGACCTTGAGGGTGACGCCTTGTCCGGTGAAGAAGCGGAGGGTGTCGGCGGCGTCGTCCCGGATGCGTTCGGCGAGGACGACCAGGGCGCGGGCGGTGAGGTCCGCCGGCAGTTCGGTGTCCGTTGCGGGTTCTGCGGTGGAGGCGAGGACGAGGACGCGCTTGCCCTCGCCGGCGATGTCGGCGGCCTGGGCCGGCAGGGGTTGGTCGGTGCTGTCGGGGAAGACCATCTCCGGCGCGCCGAGGACCCAGGTGCCGTGCCCTTCGGCGGACACGGCGGACCACTTGCGGGCGGAGGAGAACGGGATGCCGCCGGTGCGCCGCCAGGTGGGGTCGGTGAACTCGGCGGCCAGGGCGGTGGAGGTGGCGTTGGCGTCCGGCGCGGTCGCGCACAGGGCGAGGGCTTCGCGGGCGTCGGCGTCGTCGGCGGGGTCGACGACGAGCCGGTCGAAGACGATGTCGCCGTGGGTGAGGGTGCCGGTCTTGTCCAGGCAGACGGTGTCCACGCGGGCCAGGACTTCGACGGCGGGCAGTTCCTGGACGAGGGTCTGCTCGCGGGCCAGGCTGACCGCGGCGATCATGAAAGCGAGGCTGGTGAGCAGCACGAGGCCTTCGGGGACCATGCCGACGAGTCCGGCGACCGTGCCGGTGACGGCTTCCTGCCAGTCGTCGGTGTCCGAGGTGCGGAACTGGCTCCACAGCAGCAGGGGCGCGATGACGAGCATCATCAGCGAGATCCAGCGCAGCAGCTTGTTGGTGCCCGCGACGAGTTCGGAGCGGACCACGGTGAAGCGGCGGGCTTCGGCGGTGAGCCGGGTGGCGTAGGCGTCCGCGCCGACGTGGGTGGCGCGGAACCGGCCGGTGCCCGCCACCACGATGGAGCCGGAGCGGACCTCGTCCCCGGTGGTCTTGGGGATCGGGTCGGTTTCGCCGGTGAGCAGCGATTCGTCGATCTCCAGGCCGGTGGTGGCGGTGATCGTGCCGTCGGCGACGACCTGGTCGCCCGTGCGGATTTCGACGAGGTCGTCGGCGACGACCTCGGTCACCTCGACCTCGGCGGTGGCGCCGTCGCGGACGACGCGGGCGTGCGGGGCGTTGAGCACGGCGAGCCGGTCCAGGGTGCGCTTGGCGCGCAGTTCCTGGAACACGCCGATGGCGGTGTTGGCGACGATGACGAGCCCGAACAGGCCGTTCTGCCAGCGGCCGGTGGTGAGGATGACGATGAACAGGGTGAGCAGCAGGCCGTTGAACGGGGTGACGACGTTGGCGCGGATGATCTGCGCGGTGCTGCGGCTGGTGTGCGTCCCGGCGGCGTTGGTGCGGCCGTCGGCGACCCGTTCGGCGACCTCGGCGCCGGTCAGTCCGTTTTCGGTGTCGTCCTGCGTGACCGACGCGGAGCGCTCGGACATCCTCACCTCCACCGGACCGGACTGCGGCCATCCTGCCCCGGAAGCGGTGATCGCGCCCGGCCGCCGGGTGGGGGTGGCGGCGGTGCGCGGGCTGCGGGGCTCGGCGACCGGTTCGGGGGAGTGGCCGTCGGGCGGTGGTCGTCGGGCGGTGGTCGTCGGGCGGTGGTCGTCGGGCGGTGTCGTCCGCCGGGAGTCGTTCAGCGGAGGTCGGCGATCGCGGCGGCGGCGTTGTCGGTGCCGCCCGCGTCGAGTGCGGCGGTGACCAGCGCGCCCGCTGCTTCGGCCGGGTCGGTGACGGTGCGCGCGATGCGGCCGATGGCGTGCGCGTCGAGCAGGTGGTGCACGCCGTTGGTGACCAGTACCAGCCTGCCCGCGCCCGGCGGTGCGTAGGCGGAGCCGGGGTCGCCCTTGCGGGCGGTGCTGGCGACCACGCGGTCCAGGTTCGGGCTCGCCTGGACGCCGCGTTGCCGGAGGTACTGCCCGATCGTGTGATCCGAGGTCAGTGGGACGGCGGGAGCCGGGCCGGCGGGGGTGTCGGGGACCAGTGGCACGAAGTACGCCCGGCAGTCGCCGACCCAGGTCACCGACCAGCCGTGCGCGACGTCTCCGGCCGCGACCACGAACGTGGCGTCGCCGAGCGCGGTCCGGGAAGTCCGGCCCGCCGTCACCACGACCGTGTCGTCAGCGGCCTCGGCCGTCTTGTCGGCCGGAAGCGTGAGTGTCGGGTCGTCGTCCGGCGTCCGTGAGGCGGGCACGACAGTCGTGGAGTCCTCGGGGTTTCCGGTGATCGGCCGGGTGGGGTGGTCCGCCGTGCCTTGGTCGAGCGCCCGCCGCACCGCCGTCACCACCCCGGTCACGCCGGTCCGCCAGGCCGCGTCGACCGCGCCGTCCGCCACCAGTCGAGCCGCCGCTGCGGACTTCGGCGTGTCGCCGATCCCGTCGGCCACGGCGATCGCGAACCGGTCGCCCGAGGTGCGTGCGGCGGCGGTGTCGGCGGCCACCCGGCGGTGACCTCGGGCGGTGGCCCAGCCGGTGGTCGGCAGGTTCGGGCGGGCCACGTGGTCGAGGACGGTCATGGTGGCCTCCGGTGTGCCGGGACGGTGCCTCTCCACTTCGATGGTCGGTCCGGTTGCTGAGCGCAGCCTGTGAGTTCCCTGTATGTCCGTTCTGGGTTTCGCGGGGATGTGGGGCCCGACCACCGACCGCGCGTCGGGCGGCGCTTCACCCGCGTTGGGCGACCACACCGGCGGGTCGCCGCAGACAGCTCGCGGGCGGTGGTGGGGGAGGTTCGTCGGGTGGCCGGTTCCGGTCGTTGCCGCAGGGGCACGACCCGAGACTCCGACCAATGGCGGGTTTACGGCCGCCGGTCGCAGGGCTGGACTGGGGGACATGCGCTCACTGCTCGCGGCGGCCCTGGCCGTGCTCCTCGTGGCCCCACCCGCCCACGCCCACGGCACGGGCGTCGGCTTCGACCTGGACGCGGCGACCATTCCGCAGCTGGTCCGCCGGCTGGACGCGGGCACGCTGACCTCCGTCGACCTGACCCGCGCCTACCTGCGCCGCATCGACACCGTGGACCGCAAGGTGCGCTCGGTGCTCGCGGTCGACAGCACCGCCTTGGCGCAGGCCGCCGACAGCGACCGCCGCCGCAAGCGCGGCCACGCGCGCGGACCCATGGACGGCATCCCGGTGCTGCTCAAGGACAACATCGACACTCGGGGCCTGGCGAGCACCGCCGGTTCACGGGCGCTGTCCGTGCCGCCCCGCGACGACGCCGAACTCGTCGGCCGGCTGCGCGCCGCCGGAGCCGTGGTGCTGGGCAAGACGAACCTGTCGGAGTGGGCCAACTTCCGCTCCACCCGCTCCACCTCCGGCTGGTCGGCCACCGGCGGCCAGACCGGCAACCCCTTCGTGCTGGACCGCAACCCGTGCGGTTCCTCGTCCGGTTCGGGCGCGGCCGTCGCAGCGTCCCTGGCGCAGGTGGCGGTCGGCACCGAGACCGACGGCTCCATCGTCTGCCCGGCCGGGCAGAACGGCGTCGTCGGGCTCAAACCGACCCTCGGCGCCATCAGCGGGGACGGCATCGTGCCCATCTCGGTCGAACAGGACACCGCCGGCCCGATGGCCCGCCACGTCGTGGACGCCGCGATCCTGATGTCCGTCCTGGACCGGCGCGGCGACGACTACCGGGCGGCGTCGTCCCCGTCGTCGGACGGGCTGCGCGGCGCGCGGATCGGCGTGTGGCGCAAGGCCGGCGCGAGCCCCGAGGCGGACCGGGTCGTGCGGGACTCGGTGTCCGCCCTGCGCCGTGCCGGTGCGACCGTCGTCGACGTCGAACTGCCGTACCAGGACCGGATCGACGCGGCCGAGTTCCCGGCGCTGATCACCGAGTTCAAGCGCGACCTGGAGCGCTACCTGGCGACCCGCCCGGGCGCACCCCGCACGCTGTCCGAGCTCATCGCGTTCAACGAGCAGGACCCGGTCGAGCTGAGCAGGTTCGGCCAGGAGCTGTTCCTGGCGGCCCGCGACGCACCGCCGCCGACCGACCCGACCTACCGCGAACAGCGCCGCACCACGACCACGCTGGCCCGTCGCTCGATCGACGAGACGCTCGCGGCGCACGAACTGGACGTGATCATGGCCCCGACCAACTCGCCGGCGTGGAAGACCGACTACGCGGCCGGTGACGCCTACGTGCTGGGCACGTCCACACCCGCCGCCGCGGCGGGCTACCCGAACGTGTCGGTCCCGGCGGGCTTCGCCGGGCCGCTGCCGATCGGGGTGTCGTTCATGGCCGGCCACCGCGCCGACGCCAAGGTGCTGCGCTTCGCGGCGGCCTTCGAACGGGCCACCCGCGCCCGGCAGGCGCCGCGCTACCTGCCGACGCTGCCCTGAGCGGCCTCGTCCCGCGTCCAGCGCCACACCAGCGGCGGCCGCCCGCCCTTGGGCAGGGCGGCCGCGTGCTGGGCGGTGCGCTCCAGGCCGGGCACGCGGTCCATCGTCCGCCCCAGGTTCGCCGGGTACGGGCGGTCCCCGGTCAGCGACTCCGTCACGTCCAACGCCTGCGCCGTGGTGAACTCCCGCCCCAGCAAGCCCGCCGTGAACGCGGCGTCCCGCCACAGCCGGTCGGCCAGCATCGGGCGGCAGTCGGCCACGATCCGGTCGTGGTCGAACGCCAGGTGCGGCACCCCGTCCAGCGGCGCCCACGTCGGCCCGTCGTCCAGCAGCGCCGGGTCCACGGTCGCCCACAGCGCGATCGACAGCGTCGGCCCCCGCGGGTCGCGGGACGGCTCGTCGAACGTCGTCAGCTGGCCCGTCGCCGTCACCGCCCGCTCGGCCACCCCCAGCTTGCCGGTCACCGCCCGGATCCCCGCGTCCCGCAGCCGTTCGCCCCGCCCCAACAGCACACCGGGCAACGCCGGCTCACCGGCGAACGGGTCGAGCGCGCGCGGCGCGACACCCAGCAGCACGGTCCGCGCCCGGGCGTCGAACCGCAGCGTGAGCACGTCCACCGACACCAACGTCGACTCGATCCTCGGCGCGTCCATGCCCCGGATTCTCCCGCACCTCACAGCGGCACGGGCACGCGCACGGTGTAGTCGGCCCGGTCCGGACCCGTCCCGGTGACCACCACCGGGACGCCGAACTCGCGCTCCAGCCACGTCACCGGATCGTCCAGCGGAGCCAGTTCCGGTGTGCAGCCCGACAAGAACGCCGTCAGGTCCGGTCGCGCGGGCAGCCGGGAGAACGGTCCGGCGTCGGTGGTGTACGAACCGGCCACCCGGAGGTCGCGGGCGTCGAGGTGCGTCACCGCGAGCCCGTCCACCCCGCCGCACGCGGCCACCGCGTACCGCAGCAGCACGGCGTCCAGGTGCCCCGCACGCCACGCCCCCTGGTACTCGCCCGACCCGTTGTGCCGCTCGGGGAACCGGTCCAGCACCGCCCGGTCCTCGGTCGGCAGCGGACCCGCGCCGTGCCGCGTCTGGTACGTCCGCGTCACGCCCAACACCCGTGCCGGACGGCCGCCCAGCAGCTCGCGGGCGTTGCGGGGCGTCACGGTGGACCACGTGGTGTGCGGGTGGAACCCGTACCGCTCGTCCAGCAGAACCCCTTGCGCGCCTTCGAGAACCAGCCGCCCGGCGTCGGCCAGTTGCGCCACCTCGTCACTTCCGACGACCCGCACCGCGTCCGCGAACGCCGAGTACAGGCTCACCAGCTCGTCCACCGAGGTGCCGTCGCCGATCAACGGCTCGTAGAACCGCGCCAACGCGTCGAGCTTGCGCCGCAGCACGCGCGGTCGGGCGCAGTCGCCCACCCTCGGGGCTTCACCGGGCGTGCCCGGCACGACCTGGTGCTCGACCACCTCGCCCGCCGCACGGCCGGTCAGCAGCGAGTACCACACCGTCTCGCCGATGCCCTTGCCGCACGAACCGTGCCGGTCGGGCCCCCGCGCGTCCTCGCGGGCCCGGTTCGCCGCCACGTGGAACGGTGTGGTGAGCAGCGCGTCGGCGTCCACGCTCACCAGCCGCAGCGGGTCGGCCACGCCGAGCGCCGCCAGTTCCCGCGACTCGCCGGCCAGGGCGATCGGCTCCACCAGGACGTGTCGGGACAGCAGGGTCGGCACGCCGGCGAGCGTGCCGGACCCGAACTGGCTGAACGTGTGGTGCCGACCGTCCGCGACCACGTTGTGCGCGGCCTGCGCGCCCCCGTTGAACCGCACCACCGCCGACACCGACCCGTCCCGGCACAGCGCGTCGACCACCGCGCCCTTGCCCTCGTCGCCGAACCCCAGCCCGACGACGACCACGTGCCCGTTCACGACAGCGTCACGTCGTCCGGGCCGTCCAGGTCCGGGGGAGCGGCCGACGTCGCCATTGCCTTCGACCCCACCTGCACCAACGCCTTGCCCACCGCGTCGCGTTCGGCCACCGACCCCACCTCGGCCAGGTCCACCAGCGCCTGGTCCAGGTCGACCACCCGCTCCTCCATGCCGATGGTGGCCGCGATCAGCTCGCACACCGCGCCGGGGTCGTCGAGCTTGAGGAAGTTCTGGCCCAGGATGTCCCGCCAGTGCGCAGCGATCTGCGGGTCGTCGTAGTAGGACGACTGCTTCGGCAGCACGAAGTACACGTGCCACTTGCGGCTCAGCTCCCGGTACACCGACACGGGGTCGATGTCCTGGTGCACGTCGTCGCCGATGATCCGGCGGATGTGCCGGGCCTCCAGCCGGGGCTTGTTCAGCTCGTCGCCGATCAGGAACAGGTAGCCCTTGCGGCCCCGCTTCCGCCACGCGTCGGTCACCACGTGCCGGGCCACGAAGTACGCGGCCAGCTCGTAGGACTCGCTCTTCTGCCCGCCGCCGTTGCCCTCCAGGAAGATGGTGCGCAGCTGCTCGTCCATCCGGTTGTCCGACTCGAACTGGCCCACCTGCAACGGCACCCGGTCGCTGTCCGCGTCGCCGATGCCGCCGAACATCAGCTGGGGGTCGGTCAGGTAGCCCTTGCGCTGCAACAGGCCGTGCAGCTTGCCCAGCTTGCGCTGCATGATCTGCGGTACCCGGCCCATCGACCCGGTCACGTCGAACAGCACCGCGATCGGCGTCGAGTCGGCGTGGTCGGCGGAGTCCCGGCACTCCCGCGCCACCACGCCCAGCGGGTCCAGCGACGGGTCGGCCTTCCACCGCTCCTGCGGCTGCGACCTCATCTTCGACGTGTAGCCGAAGTCGTCGATGCCCTTGGCCGCGCGGAAGGTCCTCGCCGCCGCGTAGGCGTTGTCGTCCCACCTGCCGTGTCCCATGTCATGCTCCTGTCCGGTCGGGGAGGGCGAACGGGCGGAAGGCCCGCTGCCCGTAGAGCTCGTCGAGCAGTTCGTCGTACTCCTCCAGCAGGGCGACGGCGTCGGGGCGACGCTCCGGATCGTCCTGCATGCAGCCGCGCGCGAACGTGCGCTGCCTGGTTTCGCCGTGCGCCAACAGGTCCGACATCAACGCGTGGAGCATGTGGACATCGGTCGCCGCGGTGACGGGGCGGCCGGCGACGACCTCGGGCGGGTAGTCGACGGACTTCGCGGTGGCCAGCAGCGGCTGCCCGTCCTCCACGCCGAACGACCAGCCCGCCAGCACGATGCCGTGCTGCTCGGGGTGCACCAGCACGTTCTCCACGACGATCGCGCCGTGCACCAGGCCCACCCGGTGCGCCGCCGCGACCGCCCGCAACAGCCTGCGGTGCATCCACGCGAAATCGCGCCCGTCCAAGCCGTCCGGGAACGCCCGCCGCACCTCGGCCAGCGTCACGAACCCGTCCACCAGCGGCTCGAACACCGTGAACGCCCGTTCGCCCCGCCCCACGTCCCCGTTGTCGGTCATGCGGGGGAAGTACGGGCTCAGCCAACGGTGCTCGTCGGTGAACCGCCGCAACGCCCGCAGCGCCGCCCACTCCGCGCGCAGCAACGGATTGAGCGCCGGGTCACGCACGATCTTCACCACGTGGCGGCCATCGGTGCGGTAGACGTTCGCCACGCTGCCCACGGCGTGACGCTCCGTGACCCGGTAGACGCCTTTCGCGGTGCGCAGCACGACCGGCTTCGCCTGCTGCCACTCCTGGTAGAGGCGGGTCAACCCGGCCGCCGCCGCGTGCGCCCGGACGTCGTCCACGGCCACCCGGTCGGGGTGCAGGACGGTGGCCAACGCCCAGTACAGCCGCTGCGCCTCCTTCCGGCGGGCGGGATCGGTCCCGGGCGGTCCGAACAGCGTCGCCGCCGACGTCCCCTCGACCCGGTCCAGTGCCTCTTCCCTCGTGAACATGGTTTGAGTCTAGCTAACTCAAACCTAGTTTGGCAACAGCCGGTGATCGGCTGTCGGTCGAACGGGGGGGGGTGGTGCGTCACCCGGAGGCGTCAGTGGGTGGGGTAGCGCACCGCCCAGTCACCGCCGGTCGGCGCGACCGGCCCGAACTCGACCAGCGCGTCGTCCGCCAGCCGCGTCACCACGTCGCGCAGCTCCAGCTGCGCCAGCCACAGCGGGTCGATGGCGTCCTCGCCGTACAGCGCGCCGACCAGGTTGCCGCACACCGCTCCGGTCGAGTCGCTGTCCCCGCCGTGGTTCACCGACGCCAGCAGCGCCGCCCCCAGGCCGTCCGTCGACACCGCCGCGTACACCGCGATGGCCAACGCCGACTCGCCCACCGCGCCGTCACCGAGCCGTGCCACTCGTTCCGGCGTCGGCGGGCCCTCCAGCGACAGCGCCGCGTCCAGCGCCGCCGACGTCTCGTCGTGGCGATCCCAGCGCACGAGACGCGCACGGGCCGCGTCCAACGCGTCCCGCAGCGACGCGCCGCGCAGCAGACCGTGCACCGTCACCGCCAGCACACCCGCCGGCAGGTAGCCCGACGGGTGTCCGTGCGTGATCGCCGCCGACTCGGCCGCCACCTCGAACACCACGTCCGGGTCGTCCGACCACAGCGCCACCGGAGCCGCCCGCATCACCCCGCCGCAGCCCTTCGAGTCGTTCGGCGGCCGGGCCACCGACCCCGTCCGACCGGACTTGCCGTACTCCTGGAGCGTGAAGAAGCACGTCGCACCCGGCGCACGGCGCTTGAACAGCCCCGGCACCCGCACCAGCCAGCCGTCCGGGGCGTCCGACGAGTCGCGCGGACCCCGTGCCCGCGGCCACGGCGTGCCCTGCGTGTGCAGCCAGCGCTGGTAGGCCATCTGCAACGAGTGCGCGACATCGGCCCGGCCTTCCCGCCGCAGCACGGTGTGCGCGCGGATCAGGCCCTCCAGCGTGAACAGCGTCATCTGGGTGTCGTCGGTGATCCGGCCGACCCCGTCGGGGTTCGCGAGCATCCCCGTCACCCCGCGCGGGCCGGCCAACTCCCGGATCCGCTCCATCGGCATCGCCTCCACCGGAGCGCCCAACGCGTCCGCCACGGCCCCGGCGAGCAGACATCCCCGCCACCGCCCGGCATCCGGTGCCACCCGTTCCGAGGTCGGCTGTCGCCCGGCCGCCGGTGCCGAGCCCGCCGGTGCCGGTGCCGGTGCCGATCCCGTCGACGCCGATGCTGATCCAGTGCGTTGCGAGCCCGGAGGCTCGCGGTCCGTCCGTTCGGAGCCCGGCGGTTCCGCGCTCGGCCGCAAGGCGTCGGGCGAAGCCGGCACCGGGCCCCGGGTCAGGAACCGGCGGCCGGCGGCGTCCACCCCGATGTGCAGCTCCACCCGCAGGACGTCCACCGCGTCCACCGCCGCGTCCACCACTGGGGCATCCGCCTGCGCGCGCACCAGCCGTGCCAACACCGCCAGATCCGAGTCACTGAGCAACATCACCACATCCTGGCCGGTGCGCCGCCGAAACCGATCACCGGTCCCGAACCCGCTCCGCCGCACCGGAACCGGCACCCTCCTGCGGCACGGCGTCGCACCGCCCCGGCGGAAACCGGAGCGGTGCGGCAGAACGCGGCGGCCTCAGCCGACCGGCGCCAACTCGGGTTCCGGGGCGGGCCTGCGCCCGCGCATCACGAACGCCGCCAGGACCGCCGCCGCCAGCACGCCCACCGCACCGGCCACGAACGCGGTGGACATCGCATCGGAGAACGCCGCCCGAGCGGTGTCGGCCACCACCGCGTCACCCGTGCCCATCGCGTCCCCGATCGACTGCCTGGCCCGCTCGGGCACCGACGACGGCATGGCCGCCGTGTAGCTGCCCGCCACCACGCTGCCCAGCACCGCCACGCCCAGCGCCGCGCCCATCTGCTGGATGGTGTCGTTGAGCGCCGAACCCACACCGGCCTGCGCCGGCGGCACGGCGCCCATCAGGGCCGCGATCGCCGCCGGCATCGCCAGGCCGCCGCCCGCGCCCAGCAGCACCAGCGCGGTGACCAGCGTCGCGACGCCCTCGCCGGTGGTGAGCGTGGCCAGCAGGCCGAACCCCGCCGCCATCACCACCATCCCGCCCACGGCCGGCGTGCGGTTGTCGACCCGGCTGCCCAGCGCCGCCCCCAGCGAGTTGAACACCAGCGACGCCAACGCCATCGGGATGAACGCCAGGCCGGCCTGCGTGGGGGAGTAGCCCAGCACGAACTGCAGGTACTGGGTGAGCACCAGCAGCAGGCCGCCGTTGCCGATCTGCACCAGCGTCAGCGACAGGCTGCCACCGCTGAAGTCCCGGTTCCGGAACAGCTCCAGCGGCACCATCGGCGACGACGTGCGCAGCTCCCACACCACGAACCCGGCCAGCCCGAGCACCGCCATGGCGAGCGCGACGAGCGTGTCGGGGTGCGCGAAACCGTGCTGCGGCAGTTCGATGATCATCCACACCAGCGCGGTCATGCCGACCGCCGACAGCACCGCGCCCAACGGGTCGGGCTTCTGCCACGGGCCACGCGACTCCGGCATCAGCCACAGCGCCGCCACGATCGCCAGCACCGCGACCGGCACGTTGATCAGGAACACCGCACCCCACCAGAACCACGCGATCAGCGCACCGCCCAGCACCGGGCCGCCGATCAGGCCCACCATGGCCACCGCGCTCCACGCGGCCATCGCCTTGCGGCGCTCGTCCTCGTCGAACACCGTGATCAGGATCGACAGCGTGCTCGGCATGACCAGCGCCCCGCCGACGCCCATCACCACCCGTGCGGCGATCAGCTCGCCCGGACTGGACGCGACGGTCGCCACCACCGACGCCACCCCGAACAGCGCCAGCCCGACGACCATCACCTTCCGCCGCCCGAACCGGTCGGCGAGGCTGCCGGCGGTGAGCAGCAGACCCGCGAACACCAGCATGTAGGAGTCCAGCACCCACTGGATGTCCTGCGCGCTCGCCTCGAGGTCCGCGGTCAGCGGCGGCACCGCGACCGTCAGCACCATGTTGTCGATCACCAGCACCAACGTGCTCAGGCACAGCACCACCAGGATCCACCATCGGCGCGGGTGGCGGTTGTCGGACATGATCACTCCCCAGCTCTTGCGAACACTGTTCCGTCCATGCGAACAACGTACGCACGACGGAACGTTGTGCGCAAATGCGTATGCCGTGCGCTAGAGTCGGGGAATGTCGACCGACGAGATCCCCTCGGTGTGGACCCGCCCGCGCCGCTCCCGCGAACAACCCGCGCTGAGCAGGCGGCAGATCGTGGCCGAGGCGGTCCGGCTGCTGGACGCCGAGGGCCTCGACGCGCTGACCATGAGGCGGCTGGGAACCCGGCTCGAAGCCGGCGCCACCTCCCTGTACCGGCACGTGGCCAACCGCGACGAGCTGATCGAACTGGTCGTCGACGAGGTCTACGGCGAGATCGACATCCCGGACACCGACCCGGCCGACTGGCGCGGCGCGGCCACCACCTGCGCCCACAGCATCCGGTCGATGATCCTGCGCCACCCGTGGATCGCCTCCGTGCTGGGCCAGGTCGGCCTGTCCTACCTGGGGCCCAACGTGATGCGCCTCAACGAGCGCATGATGGCCATGCTCGACGAGGCCGGCTTCCCCCCGGCGGAAGCCGGGCCGGCGATCAGCACGGTCGTCGCCTTCGTCATCGGCACCGGCCTCAACGAAGCGGCCTGGCTGACCATGCTGGCGCGCAGCGGCCAGACCGAACAGGACTGGTACCGGCGGTTCGGACCGTCCCTCGGCCAGGCCATGGAGCCCTTCCCGCACCTGCGGGCCCACTTCGGGGCCAACGCCGACCAGGAGCCGACCCGCCGGCGCGAGGAGAACTTCGCCTACGGCCTGGCCCGCGTCCTGGACGGCCTGTCCCCGCGCCGCACCTGACCGCGGACGTCCCCACCATGATCGGGGCGAAAAATTCCGGGAAAATCCTGGCCCGGATGTCGAGCGGGGCACGGCGTGCTCCGACTGAGGGTCGACAGCGCGCCGCGGGGGCGCGCCGACCGAGGAGGACGACCGACGTGAAGTACCTGATGATGATCTACGGCAACCAGGAGAAGTGGGACGCCTTCCCGGCCGAGCAGTGGCCCGACGCGATCGCCAAGCAGGAGGCGTTCAACGCCAAGTACCGCGACAGCGGCGAACTGCTCGGCGCGTACGGCCTCGGCGACGCGGTCACCGCCCGGATGGTCCGCCGCGTGGACGGCGTCGCCGCCGTCACCGACGGTCCCTACCTGGAGACCAAGGAGTACATCGCGAGCTTCTACCTGCTCGACGTGGAGAGCGAGGAACGGGCCCGCGAGATCGCCGCCGACATGCCGTTCGCGGACGTCGACCCGGTGGAACTGTGGCCGATCCTGCACGAGTCCCCGCAGGCGTGACCGTGCCCCGCCGCGTCGAGGACCTGCTGCGCGACCTCGCGCCGCAGGTCCTCGGCGCGCTGGTGCACCGCTACGGCCGATTCGACGCGTGCGAGGACGCCGTGCAGGAGGCGCTGCTCGCCGCGGCCACCCAGTGGCCCGGCGAGGGCGTCCCCGCCAACCCGCGCGGCTGGCTGGTGACCGTCGCCGCGCGCCGCCTGGTCGACCTGGTCCGCACCGAACAGGCCCGCCGGAGGCGCGAACTCGCCGCCACCCCGCAGGCCGAGCTGCTCGGCCCGCCGGCCGACCTGGACGTGCACCGCGACGACTCGCTCGCGCTGGTGTTCCTGTGCTGTCACCCGTCGCTGTCCGAGCCGAGCCGGGTGGCGCTGACCCTGCCGCGCGGTGGGCGGGCTGACCACGGCCCAGATCGCCGCCGCGTTCCTGGTGCCGGAGAGCACCATGGCGCAGCGCATCAGCCGCGCCAAGCAGGCCGTCAAGGACACCGGCTTCGGCACCCTGGCACCGGCCGACCGGGCCGAACGGCTGCGAGCCGTCCTGCACGTGCTCTACCTGGTCTTCAACGAGGGCCACACCACGACCGACGGCGCCGACCTCACCGCCCCGGCCCTGTCCGACGAGGCCATCCGGCTGACCCGCCGGCTCGCCGGCCTGCTCCCCGACGACGCCGAGGTGGCGGGCCTGCTCGCGCTGATGCTGCTCACCGACGCCCACCGGCCGGCCCGCACCGCCCCGGACGGCAGCCCGGTCCCGTTGGCCGAGCAGGACCGGACCCGGTGGGACCGCGACCTGGTCGACGAGGGCATCGCCCTGATCAGCAGGACCCTGCCCAGGGGCCGGGTCGGCCCGTACCAGATCCAGGCCGCCATCGCCGCCGTGCACACCGAGGCCGAGGACGCGGAGTCCACCGACTGGCCCCAGATCCTCGCCCTGTACGAACTGCTGGACCTCGCCGCACCGAACCCGATGGCCACCCTCAACCGGGCGGTGGCCGCCGCGATGGTCCACGGCCCGCGAGCGGGCCTCGAACTGGTCGACGCACTGACCCGGGACAAGCGCCTGGCCGACCACCACCGCCGTTACGCGGTGCGGGCCCAGCTGCTCGAACTCGCCGGCGACCTCCCGGCGGCGGCCGTCGCGTACCGGGAGGCAGCCCGCAGGGCGACCAGCGCGCCCGAACGCCGCCACCTCACCGCCCGGGCCAACCACCTGGCGGACCAGCCGGGGTAGACGTCGGTGGCCCGGTTCCGGCGCTTCCGCGTGCCCGGTCACCGACGCCGGCACACATCTGCACCGGGGCCGCGGTCCGGCGCTCCCGGTTTTCCTCTCGGCGTTGTCGTACCCCTGTGGTTGGCTGTGCACCGGGGGTATCACGACAGGGGACACCCCTGAGCAGTGCGTCTGAACGATCACTCGGGGGTGAGGACGTTGAGGAAACACGTGTTCCTGGCGGCGATCGCGATAGCGGTGTCGTCAGTGGCCGCACCGGGGACCGCCGTCGCGGCGGGGCCGGCCGGCCAAGCCGCCCAGAAAACCCAAGCGGCCCAAGAAACTCAAGCGGCCCAGCAAACCCAAGCGGCCCAACCGATCCAGGCCGGTCCGGTCCGCGGCTGCGGTGACCTGATCGGCGGCTACGCCATACCCGGCACCAAGGCCCACGTCGAGCAGGCCGCGCTGGTGCCGGCCGGGGCGGAACCCGAGCACTGCGACGTGCGCGGTCACGTCGAGCCGAAGGTGCGGTTCCAACTCAAGCTGCCCACCACCTACTCCGGCCGCTACCTCCAGCTCGGCTGCGGCGGGTTCTGCGGCGAGCTCGCGCCGCCCGCGATCCGTTCCTGCGCACCGAAATCCGGTGACTTCGCGGTCGCCACGACCGACGACGGGCACGTCGGCAACCCGCCATTCCCCTCGGTGGACGGCAAGTGGGCCGCGCAGGACCGGGCCGCCCGGGACGACTGGGCCTTCCGCGCCCCGCACGTCGTGTCGCTGGCCTCGAAGCGCCTGATCGCGGAGTACTACGGAGCCGCGCCGAAGGTCTCCTACTTCGACGGCTGCTCCAACGGCGGCCGGGAGGCGCTGCTGCTGGCCCAGCGCTACCCGCACGACTTCGACGGCGTCATCTCCGCCGCACCGGCCAACTACATGGCACCGCTGGCGCTCTACCAGGCCTGGCTCGCGCGCACCAACACCGACCAGGCGGGCAAGCCGATCCTGGACGTCGACAAGCTGCCCGCGCTGCACGACGCCGTCCTGGCCCGCTGCGACAACCTGGACGGCCTGGTCGACGGACAACTCGAAGACCCGCGCCGCTGCGACTTCGACCCGGCGTCCGTGCAATGCGCACCCGGCACGGACACCCCGACCTGCCTGACCCCGGCCCAGGTCGAGACCGTGCGAAAGCTCTACCGGGGGCCGACCGACGAGAAGGGCCGGCTGCTCTACCCGGCCGGTCAGGAACCCGGCTCGGAACTGGCCTGGAACGGCTGGCTCACCCCGGTCCCGGAGTTCGGCGGCTCCATCGCCGCGCTGCTCGGCGACAACTACCTGCGGTACATGGGCTACCCGATCGGCACCCCGCACAGCTCGCTCGCCGACGTCCGGTTCACTTCCCGCGAGTTCCACCGGCTGGCCGCGGAAGGCGTCCGCGCCAACGCGTTGAGCCTCGACCTCGGCGCGTTCCGCCGGGCCGGCGGCAAGCTGATCCTCTGGCACGGCTGGAACGACCAGGGCATCCCGCCGGCGGGTCTGCTGGACTACTACGAGCGCCTGACCCGGCGCAGCGGCGGCCCGGCCGCGACGCAGGAGTGGGCCCGGGTCTTCATGGTCCCGTCGATGTACCACTGCGCCGGGGGAGACACGCTGAACACGTTCGACCCGTTGCCGCAGCTGGTCGAGTGGACCGAGGACGGCGTCGCGCCGGACCGGGTGGTCGCCGCCGCCCTGGCCGGGGACGGCACCGTGACCCGCACCCGCCCGGTGTTCCCGTACCCGCTGCAGGCGCGGTACGACGGCAGCGGGAGCATCGACGACGCGGCGAACTTCGTGCCCACCCGACCGCAGGACCGGCCGCGCGACACCGTCGAGTGGGTCGGGTCCTACCTGTACCACCTGCCCGGACCGGTGACCCGGCCGTAGCCGTCACACCGTGACGACGACCTTGCCCCTGGCGTGGCCCTCGCCGAAGTAGGCGAACGCGTCGGCCGCCCGCGCCAGCGGCAAGGTCCGCCCCACCACGGGCACGACCCGGCCGGACTCGACCAGTGCGGCGAGTTCGGCCAGGTCGGCCGCGTTCACCGCGGAGAAGAACACCTTCAGCCGCTGCCCGGTGAACAGCGACGTCGCCAGCGCCCGGACGATCCGGGGCGCGCTGCCCAGCCACCGCCCGCCGCGCCCGCTGTTGAGCACCAGCGTGCCCTTCGGCGTGAGCGCCCGGCGCAGGTCGGACAGCGCGTGGTTGCCGACGTTGTCCAGGATGACGTCGTAGCGCGCCCCTTCACGGGTGAAGTCGCGGGCGCCGTAGTCGATCACGTGGTCCGCGCCGATCGACCGCACCAGCTCGCCGCCGCCCGCGCTGCACACCCCGGTCACCCGGCAGCCCCGCGCCTTGGCCAGCCGCACCGCGAACGTGCCGACGCCACCGGCCGCGCCGTTGACCAGAACCCGTTGCCCCGCTCGCACATCCGCCGCGCGCAGCCCGTGCAGTGCGGTCAGCCCGGCCATCGGCACGGCCGCCGCCTGCTCGAACGACAGGCCCGCCGGCTTCGCCACCAGGTGCGTCGCCTTGGCCACCGCCAGCTCGGCGAACGCGCCCCGGCCGGAACCGAACACCTCGTCACCGGGTCGCAGGCCGGTCACCGCCGCGCCGACCGCCTCGACCCGACCGGCCAGGTCGGTGCCCAGGACCGGTGCCTTCGGCCGGCGCAACCCGGCGCCCAGCCGCAGCACGCGCGGCGAGCCGCGCAGGAACAGCCAGTCGGCGAAGTTCACCGAGGTGGCGTGCACGCGGACCAGCACCTCGTCGTCGGCGGGCACGGGCTCGGGGACGTCTCTGAACTCCAGCACGTCCGGTGTCCCGTACCGGTCGTAGGCCACGGCCTTCATTCGACGGTCCGCAGGATCTGCTCGACCGACGCCGTGCGCGTGCGCAGCTCGGCCACGTCGGTGGCGGTGCGCTGCTGGGCGTCCAGGGTGTTCTCGGCGAGCTGCTCGTAGCGGCGCACCAGCTGCCGCAGGCCCTCCTCCTGGTCGGCCTTAACCTTCGTCTTGCGGACGTCCAGGTAGCTCTGCAACAGGTAGAGGACGAAGACCAGGCCCAGGAAGGCCAGGCCGATGGTGAGGACCGCGTCGGGCCACGCCGTGGTCCCTGCCGCGATGGGGTTCATCGGGAACGCTCCTTGCGTCCGGGCCCCTTCTCGGGGTCGGTGAGGGTGCGGGCCGCCTCGGCCAGCGTCGAGGCGGTGAGTCGGAGGTCGAAGTCGGCGACCTCGTAGTACTTCATGGCCTTGCCGTCCTCGGACAGCTCCAGGCTGCCGACCACCAGCCCGGCCGCCTCCAGCCGCTGGAGGTGCATGTGCAGCAGGGGACGGCTGATGCCGATCTCGCGGGCCAGGTGGCTGACGTAGTCCCGGCCGCCCGCGAGCGTCGCGACGATCCGCAGCCGCAGCGGGTTGGCCAGCGCCGCCAGCACCTCGACCAGGTCGTCACCGGTCGGCCGCGTCATCGTCAGGGTTTCCCTTCACATGTCAGAAAGTTCTTACACATGAAAACTAGCACGATTCCGCGCCGGAAGTCGACGGGTCGCTGGGTGAGGTCCGTGCGGCAACTGCGGGCTCGTCGTGGCCTGACCGAGGCGGAGACCGTATGCGCGCCCTCTTCCCCCTGTACGCGGCGGGTTTCGTGACCGCGTTCGGCGCGCACTGCATCGCGGCGGGGCTCGGCGGCTACACGCAGACGTCCCTGCTGACCCTCGGCCTGCTGCTCGCCGTGTACGACGGCGCGGAGATCGTCCTCAAGCCGGTCTTCGGCTCACTCGCCGACCGCATCGGTCCACGCCCGGTGCTGCTCGGCGGCCTGCCGGCGTTCGCGGTCGCCTCGGCGGCCTTCGTGCTCGCGGGCGACGCGGGCGCGGTGGGCCTGGCCAGGCTGGGGCAGGGCGCGGCAGCCGCGGCGTTCTCCCCGGCGGCGAGCGCACTGGTCGCACGCCTCACACCGAGCGAGGGCCACGGTCGGGCGTTCGGCGGGTACGGGGCGTGGAAAGGACTCGGCTACACCCTCGGGCCGCTGCTCGGCGGCGCGCTGATCACGTTGGGCGGCTTCGGGCTGCTGTTCACGACCCTCGCGGCGCCGGCCGTGGCCGTCGCGGTGTGGGCGACACTCGCCGTGCCCGCCGTGCCGCCGCTGCCACGCACCCGGCAGACCTTGCTGGACCTGTCCCGCGGGCTCACCCACCCGGGCTTCCTCCCCCCGACCGCCGCGTTGGCCGCCACCACCGCCGCACTGGCCGTCGGCGTCGGCTTCCTGCCCGTGCACACCGGCACGGGCCCGCTGGTCGCCGGTCTCGCGGTGTCGGCGATGGCCGCGGCGGCGGCACTGGTCCAACCCGCGGTCGGCCGGGCGCGGGACGCCGGACGCCTGCGCGGCACGACCGGCATGACCACCGGTCTGCTGCTGGCCGCCGCCGGCTACACGATCGCCGCCACCCTGCCGGTGCTGCCCACGACCTTCGCCGCCGCCGTCGTGATCGGCGTGGGCACCGGCGTCGTCACACCGTTGGCCTTCGCCGCCCTGGCCGCCGCCACCCCGCCCGGACGCCTCGGGCAGACCATGGGCAGCGCCGAGGTGGGCCGCGAACTCGGCGACGCGGGCGGGCCGCTGCTGGTCGGGGGTGTCGCGGTGCTCACCACGCTGAGCGGCAGCCTGCTCGGGCTCGCCGCCGTCCTCGCCGGTCAGCGCCGCGGCGGTTCGTACGGCCACGGCGCGCCGCGACTGAGCACCGCCGATCCGATTCGCCGCGACTGAGCACCGTCGATCCGACCCGCCGCCGTTCCCGCCGTCAGCGGCGGTCGACTCCGCTACCGGCCGGCCGGTGGCGCTCGCCAGGATGACCGACGCGATGCGCAACGCCAGGGGCAGTCGGGCGCCCAGCCCGACCGGTTCGGCCACGTCCGCCGCGGCGGTCCGCACCCGGTCGTCGTCCGGTCGGGCCGTGCGCAGTGCCGCCCCGACCAGCTCCACCGCTTCCTCCTGCGGCGGCACGTCGAGTTCGAACAGCCGCGCGGGCAGGTCGGCCGGCACGTGCCGGCTGGTGACGAGCACCCGGTGCCGGGGGTCGCCCGGCAGCAGCGGGCGCACCTGGTCGTCTGTCGACGCGTTGTCCAGCAGGATCAGCGCCGGCCCGTCCCGTGGACGACACCGCTGATCTCGTGGTGGTGTGCGGTCACCGGATCGTTCCACCGCATCACCCGCCGGTGGCCGCGCGGAGTGCCCTAGTCGGTCACCAGCGCCACGAACTCCGGTTTGCCCGACCGGTCGAGCTTGAGCAGGGGGACGACCTTCTGGTGGGCGGTGCCGTCGTTGTCGTAGGACAGCAGGCCGCTGGCACCGGCGATCGAGCTCTCCCCGTTGAGCGAGTGGAACGTCTGGAGCACCTCGGCCGTCGTCACCCGCTGACCGGGCACGCCCGACGCCCGCTGGATCGCCGTGGTGGCGGTCAGCATGGCGTCGTAGGCCATGATCCCGCCGTCGTCGCCCAGCGAGGCCGTACCGAACATGCACCGGAAGCACATGTCCGGCGACTGGTCGTCGCCCAGGAAGCGCTTGACCGCCGCCTCCTGGAACCGGCGCTCCGGCTCGGGTTTGCGCCGGTCCGCCTCCCACGCCCGTTCGTCGGCCACATCGGTGTAGACGACCTCCACCCCGGCGTCCAGGCCCTGCCGGAACTGGTCGCCGCGCAACTGCTCGGCGGACAGGTCGTCGCCGGTCAGGATGTGGATCACCCGGTCCTGGCACAGCCGGGTGGCCAGTCGCCCGACGAAGCGGACCAGGTCCCGGCCCCGCCCGGCGAAGTACACCAGGTCCGCGTCGGTCGCGCAGATGTTGGGCAGCATCAGCGTGAACGCGTTCTCCACGCTGCCCAGGCCGGAGTCGTACTGCTGCTCCCGGGGCAGTACGCGGTGCGTGTCGTCGCCGAAGCCCGCGCGGAACGCCGAGGCCAGGGTCGACGGGTACAGGTCCTTGCCGTTGGTGTCGGTGACGAGGAGCGCCTTGGTGGCGCCGGTCCGCTTCGCGTGGTTGGCCGCCGCACGGGCCTGCCGCTCGTTGGTCGGCGCGGGGCGCAGCAGCCCGGGGATGTCCCTCAGGTCGTCGGCGGTGATGGTGGAGCCGACCATCGGGATGCGCAGCTCGGACATCCGCCGCATGGCCTCGCGGGCGTGGCCCAGGCTCAACCCGATGCCGGTCACCGCCACCAGGTGGTCCGGGCCGGAGCGCCGCCGGTCCAGCTCCGCCACGACCTGCGGCCACCGGCTCATGTCGCTGCCCGGGTTGGCCAGCAGCAGCTGCACCTTCGGCCGGGCGTCCTTGTTGAACGTCACCTGCGCCTGGTAGGAGCCCTGCAACTGGTTGCGCACCCACTCGTCGGTCGCGATGCCCTCCGCCGAGGTGCTCATCGGCAGGAACACCGCGACGCTGACGAACTGCTCGTCGGCCCGCGCCGCCTCGTTCGCCGCCCGGATCCGGTCGATGACGCCGGTCAGCTCCGGCTCGTCGAAGTCGCTGTCGGCCGCGGTCACCCCGACGCACTCGCCGTTGGGCGCCTTGCGCACGTCGTCCCGGCCGTCGCAGCGCTCGAACCGGTCCCGGGCGAACAGGTAGACCCCCACCAGCACGGCGACGACCACCACGACCAGGCCGACCACCAGGTACCTGTGCAACGGGGACCGTGGGACGTTCGGACTCATGCGCGATACCTCTCCGCCCGGTCGTACAGCAGGATCGAGCCCTGGCCGCGGTGCTGGGCGAGCGCGCTGTACGCGTGCTCGATGCGTCCGCGCAGCGTGTCGCCGGGGTCGCCGAGCGGGTCGCCGGACAGCCACAGCGACGCGACCAGCCGGGCCAGGGTGGCGTCGGCGGCGGGCACGTCCTCGATCAGCCGCTCCACCTGCGTGAGCGGGTCGGCGTCGGGTGCCGGCCGGTTCGGCGCGGAGGTGATCAGGTCGAGGTCGCGCAGCCAGGCCCGCGCGGTCGGCTGGTCCAGCGGGCGGTCCGCCTCGGCGAACGGGCCGGCGAGCGCGGTCACCACCGCGCCCACGTCACCGAGCGCCAGGTCGTGGTAGCTCGCCTCGGTGGTCAGACCGAGCCCCTCGTAGTACTCGCGGCAGCGGCGGTGCACGGCGGTCCAGCCGACCGGGCCGTCCTCGGCCCGGCGCGACAGCCGGTGCAGCAGCAGGGTGCGCAGCCACGGGTCGAGCACCGGGCGCGTGCCGCCGTCCTGGTCGGGCTCCAGGGCGAGCAGGAAGTTGTTCACCAGGAACGCGTAGAGCGCGCCGCCGCCGTCGGGCAGCGCGGACGCCAGCACGGTCGGTTCGGACAGGAACTCGATGCCGCGCCCGGCGGAGGCGGTGACCAGGTCCTCGCGCAGCGCCGGCGGCAGGTCCTGGACGAGCGCGTCGAGCGCCTCGTCGGCCAGCGACACCGGCCGGTCCGGGTCGGCGGGCAGCGACAGCAGCCCGCGCAACGCCTGCCCGCGCGGCGGTTCCTCCTGGCGGGCGACCACGTCCAGCAGGGTGCGCAGGCCGCCGGGGTGGCCGCGGGTCAGCCGGTACGGCAGTCCGGCGGGCAGGTCGACCCCGGCCTGCGACACCACGTCCTCGGTGGCGGCGTCGTCCAGGTGCCCCAGGCCCACCAGGTACCACTGGTCCCAGTCGGTGCGGGTGCGGCTGTCCCGGTCGGCTTCGCCCGCGGTGCGGGGGAGCGGGAGGTCGGTGCCGTTGGGCGGGGTGCCCGGACGCCGCCACGCGCCGTTCCACTCCACGTTCCAGGTACGGCTGGTGGCGAACACCGCCGCGTGGTCGGCGCGGGTGCCGGACCGGCGGCGGGCGGCGAGCAGCGCGGCCAGGAACGCCCGTCCCTCGGCGGTGTGCGCGTTGTCCAGCAGGATCACGCAGTTCGCGGTGCGCTGCAGCCGGTGCAGCCCGCCGGTGAACGCCTGGTGCAGGTCGGCCAGGAACGCGTCGAACACGATGTCGTCCACCGCGCGGCGGTCGGCGGGGGAGCCCTTGTCGTTCTTGTTCAGGTCCACCAGGAGGTCGCGCGGGTCGCGCGGGGAGCCTTTGGACAGCTTGCGCACCGAGCGCAGCATCCGCCACCGTGACAGCACGTTGAGGCCGTTGAGCAGGGTGTTGGTCGCGTCCGGCGCCCAGCCGGGCAGGCCGCCCGCCTCACCGGCCAGCCGGGCCAGGTCCAGCACCTGTGCCCGGTGCCGTTCCAGCGGCCGGTCCTTGGTCATCAATTCGTTCAGCCCGGCGAGCGCCTTGGGCCGGTCCGCGGTGTTCAGGTTGCCCGCGAGCACCAGCGCGCACAGCCACAGCCGGGGGAACGCCATCCGGCCGAACTGCGGCACGTACCGGCTCAAATCGAATGCCAACCCGGTGAGCACCCTGCTCGGCCGCGCGTCGCCGGTCTCCTGGAAGTCCAGCAGCGCCGACGGCACCTGATTCGCGCACCGGTCCCGGATCTGGTCGAGCAGGGCGGTCTTCCCGCTGCCCCGCGGCCCCAGCGCCACCACCACGGGCAGTTCACGGCCCTGGCCACCGGGCCGCCGGGTCAGTTCGTCCACGAGGCTCCACGCGATGCCGCGCACGCCCGACAGAGAACGCGCCGAACCGGACATGAGACTCCTGGAATTCCCCCGGGCCACGCCTCCCGCTGCCGTGTCGGCACATTATGCGGAGCACATAAGGGGCCATCAGGGCCGAATAACGTCGAATTCCGTCGTTCGGCCGCTCCGGCCACCGGAATGGCGCAGGTCGACCTACGATTTCGGCGGAACCGCCCCCGACCCGCGGAGCATCCCGTGCCGCCGACCAGCAGTGACCCGACGGACCCCGTTGCCCGCCGCACGTGGGCCCGACGCGTCGAACGAAGGTGTTCTCCACCGCGCCGGAAGTCGACCACGGGTGACGGGCATCACCGACGCCGGCACCACGTCATGAGGAAAGGTGGGACGTCTGGTGACTTGTCGTTACTTGTCTCAGGTATTGTCCCTGGGACGTCGCTCGACCGAGTGACATCCGGGGGGCGTCCCGAAACACCGGATCGGCGACGCGAGCGAACAGCATGGCGGAGCCGATCTTGACCCTTGCCCGGTCCTCGCGGGAGGACACCACGACCGGCGCCACCCCCGCGGCGTCGCCGACCGGCCCGGCACCCCGGTTCCGACCCGAGATCCAGGGCCTGCGGGCCGTCGCGGTCACCCTGGTCGTCGTCTACCACGTGTGGCTCGGCCGGGTGTCCGGCGGCGTCGACGTGTTCTTCGTGATCTCCGGCTTCCTGGTCACCGGTCAACTCGTGCGGGCCACCGCCAAGGGGCGCATCGCCTTCGTCCCGCTGTGGGGCCGGATGGTCAAACGGCTGTTCCCGGCGGCGCTCACCGTGCTGCTCGTGGTGATGGCGGTGTCCGTGGTGGCGCTGCCCGGCAGCCGGTGGTTCCAGACCATCCGGGAGATCGTCGCCGCCGCCCTCTACCTGGAGAACTGGCAGCTCGCGGCGGACTCGGCGGACTACTTCGCCCAGCACAACTCGGCCAGCGTCGTCCAGCACTTCTGGTCGCTGTCCATCCAGGGCCAGTTCTTCGTCGTCTGGCCCCTCATGGCGGCACTGGCCCTGTTCCTCGCCCGCGTCACCGGGTGGGGCGCGCGGCGGATCGTGCACTGGCTGCTGGTCGCCGTGTTCGTCGAGTCGCTGGTCTTCTCGATCGCGCTCACCTCGGTCGACCAGCCGCTGGCCTACTTCCACTCGCTCACCAGGGCCTGGGAGTTCGCGCTCGGCGGCCTGCTCGCCCTGGTCGTGGACACCGTCGTGCTGCCCCGCGCGGCACGGGTCGTGCTCGGCTGGGCGGGTATCGCCGGGCTGGTCGCGTGCGGCCTGGTGCTCCAGGTCGGCACGGTGTTCCCGGGCTGGCTCGCGCTGTGGCCGACGCTGTGCGGCGCGGCCGTGATCGTGGCGGGCACCACCGGCAGCGGGGCGGGTGCCGACCGGCTGCTCGGCACCCCGTTCATGCGGTACGTGGGCGACCTGAGCTACTCGCTCTACCTGTGGCACTGGCCGGTGCTGGTGCTGTTCCTCGTCGCGCGCGGCCAACGCGAGCTGGGGCTCGTGGACGGCGCGTTCGTCATCGCCCTGTCCGTGCTGCTGTCCGTGGCGACCTACCACCTCGTGGAGAAGCCGGTCCGCGGGTCGGCCATCGGCGTGGCCAAGCCGTGGGGTGCCTACCGGTTCGGTGTGCTGCTGCTGGTGCCCGTGCTGGTGGGCGCCGGGGTGTGGCAGTACACGAGCACGCGGAAGGCGTCCTCCTACGCGATCAAGCTGGACGACCCCGACCACCCCGGCGCGCTGGCCCGCACACCGGGCTTCGAGTACTGGGGCTCGCCGGACGCCGAGTACGTCCCGCCGCTGGTGGCCCTCAACGACGACGTCGGCAAGCCGCCGGACCGCGAGTGCCTGCTCGACCAGAGCGACGAGGAGCTGCGCGTGTGCACGCTGGCCGGCCCGGCGCAGCCGAAGAAGCGGGTCGTGCTGGTCGGCGACTCGCACATGCACCAGTACCTGCCCGCGCTCGCCGTGGTCGCCGAGCGTCGGCAGTGGGAGGTCACCACCATCCTGCGGGGCGGCTGCCCGTTCTCGGTGGACTCCGACGCGATCGCGGACTTCCAGCCGTGCGTGCAGTGGAACGCCTGGGCGCTGGAGCGGATCAGGGAACTGCGGCCGGACGCGGTGATCGCCAACGGCACCAGGGACATCCGCCCCGGCCTCACCGAGTACACGCCGAGTGGTTTCGTGCGGCAGTGGCGCAACCTCGAACCCGACGGCATCAGGGTGATCGCCGTCCGGGACAACCCGCGCTTCGAGGTCCGCCCGTCGGAGTGCATGGTGGCCAACAGCATGAGCGTCGCCCGGTGCAGCCCGGCGCGTTCGGACCTGTACCACGCCAAGCCGCCGTACGAGGACATCGCCGACCTGCCGTCCAACGTGTCCTTCTCGGACTTCACCGGCTACTTCTGCGACGACGACAAGTGCCCGCCGGTCATCGGCAACGTGTGGGTCTACCGCGACGACAACCACATCAGCGGCAGCTTCATGATCTCCATGGCGCCGATGGTGGAGCAGGACTTCGTGGCCAAGCTCGGCGAATAGCACCGCCTCGGTGGAATGGCACCGCCACGGCGGGTGGCACCGCCGATCCGCGTGCCCGCCGGTCCTTCCGGACCGGACGCCGGCGGGACGGTCCCGGTCTGGAAGGGTGCTGACCAGGAAGGCGCCGGCCGGACGGGCGTCGACCGGGGTACCCGCCGCTCGTCCCGGTGTTCCACGAGCGGCGGTTCCCCTTGGTCGGCCCGGCCGTCGGCGCCTGTTCCCGAACTCCCTCTACCGGTCCCCGGCCCTGCCCGGGTGCGCGACCCCGGTCAGAACGGGTAGTGCGCGTGGGCGGTGGCGAGCGTGATCCAGCGGGTCGTGGTGAACGCCTCGACACCCCAGCGACCGCCGAACCTGCCGTAGCCGCTGGACTTCACGCCGCCGAACGGGGCCTGCGGCTCGTCGCCCACCGACTGGTCGTTGACGTGCACGATGCCGGTCCGGATGCGGCGGGCCAGGGTCAACCCCCTGGTGCCGTTCTCGGTCAGGATGCCGCACGTCAGACCGTGGTCGGTGTCGTTGGCACGGGCCACGGCCTCGTCGTCGGAGGAGAACGTCTCCAGCACGCAGACCGGTCCGAACGCCTCGCCGTAGTGCAGGTCCATGTCCGGCGTGATCCCGCTGAGCACGGTCGCCGGGTGCAGCGCGCCGTCCGGCCCGTCGCCGCCGGTCAGCACGGTCGCGCCCTTGGCGCGCGCGTCGCGCACCAGCGCGGCGACCCGCTCGGCGGACCGGGTGCTGACCAGCGGGCCGATCACGGTGTCCGGGTCGGTGGGGTCGCCGTGCGGCAGGGCCGCGACCTTGGCGACGAAGCGGGCGGTGAACTCGTCGGCGACCTTCTCGTGCACCAGGACCCGGTCACCGGACATGCAGATCTGGCCGGAGTTCATGAACACGCCGAACGCCGCCGCGTCCACCGCGTGGTCGAGGTCGGCGTCGTCCAGCACGATGATCGCGTTCTTGCCGCCGAGTTCGAGCACGGCGGGCTTGAGGTGGCGGGCGGCGTGCGTGCCGATGATCCGGCCGACCTCGGTGGAGCCGGTGAAGTTGACCACCCGGACCCGCGGGTCGGCGATCAGGCTCTCGGCGACGGCCGCGGCGTCCTGCGGGTCGTTCGTCACGACGTTGAGCACCCCTGCGGGCAGGCCGGCCTCGCGCAGCACGTCGGCCAGGAACAGGCCGGACGCCAGCGGGGCCTCCTCGCTGGGCTTGAGCACCACCGTGTTGCCCGCCGCGATCGGCGCGGCGAACGCACGGGTGCCGAGGATCAGCGGCGCGTTCCACGGCGCGAACGCCGCCACCACGCCGAGCGGTTCCCGCACCGCGAGCCCCAGCGCGCCCTCCTCCTGCGCGGCCAGCACCTCACCGCGCGGGGCGGTGACCGACGCGGCGGCCTCGCGCAGGATGTTCGCGGCGAGGAAGACGTTGAACGCGGCCCACCGCGTGGTGCCGCCCACCTCGCCCGCCATCAGCTCGACCGCCTGCTCCTTGCGGGCGTCGAGCAGGTCCGCCGCGTCCAGCAGGATCTTGCGGCGGGCGAACGGGCTCAGCGCGGCCCAGCCGGGGAACGCGGCGTCCGCGGCGTCGACCGCTTTCGTCACGTCCTCGGGGGTGGCGGCGGCGACGGTCGCGAACACCTCGCCGGTGAACGGGTTGACGTCGTCGACGGTGCGGCCTCCGGTCGCGGGCACGTCTTCGCCGGCGATCAGCAGGTTGCGGTGGTTGGTCATGGTTCAGCGCCTCCTGACCAAGGCAGGGTTGGTCGCACCCAGCATACGTCCGAATGGTCCGACCACTTTTGTGCCCGAGCGTCCGCCATTTGGCCCTGCGTGCACGCGAAGCCGGTTGGAGTCGGGGAGTAGTGACGAAAACCACCAGCCGCGTGTGTCCCGGAACACGTGTCGACGCCCGTTTTCGGTGAGGTGGCCCACATCCGGCGGACCGACCTGTGCGGTACGGAGGACGCCCTGGCTACTGGCACGGCGCCAGGGTGCGTTCCAGGGCGGCGCGTTCGACGGCCGTGACGGTCAACGCGTACTCGGCTTTGACACCCACGTAGATGCGGGCGTACGCGCAGCCGTAGCCGGCGTTGGGCGGCATCCACTCGTCCGGCGTCTTGTCACCCTTCGACTGGTTGATCCTGCCCTGCACCGCGACGAGGTTGCGCAGGTCGTTGGCGGCGGCGGTGCGCTGCTCCCGGGTCCAGCCGGCGGCACCGCTGCGCCACATCTCCGCCAACGGCACCACGTGGTCGATCTGGATCTTGGACACGCTGGTCACGGTGTCGCCGGTGTACGGGTCGTGGAGCGTGCCCTCCTTCACCCCGCAACGGCCTTCCTTGCGCACCACGTTCGCCAGGTCGCGGGCCAGCACCTGGCTGCGCTGGTCGCAGCCGTCACCGTCCACGTCGGACCAGGGCTGCCCGAAGACGCACGCCGCGCCCTCGTCGCAGTCCCGGACGTACCCGTCGAGCGAACCCGGTTCGGCCACCGTCAACGCGCCGAGCCGGGTGCGGGCGGTCGCCGAGTCCGCGGTGCCGGGCGGGACGCGGTCGCTCGCGCTGCCCGGGTCGGTCGCCGCCGGCAGCGAGGCGCAGCCCGACAAGAAGACAGAGCCCGACAGCAGGACGGCGATCAGCACGGCCAAGGCGCGCATCGGGCTCCTCCGGGGTGGTGGTACCCGTGGTCTACCCCGGAGGAGCCCGCCCGCTAACGCGCCCGAACGGCCGATCCCGTTGCGCCGTCAGGGGAATCGCCTCACCTGCCCTGCAACGACTTCACGTTCCGGCCGAACGTCCAGCCCTTGGAGCCGTCCCAGTTGATCGACCAGGTCATCAGGCCCTTCAGCTTGCCGCTGTAGGTGTTCCAGGCCTGCGAGACCAGACCGGTGGACATGTAGCCGCCGCCCGCGCCGGGCTGCGCCGGCAGACCCGGGACCTGCTTGTCGAACGGCACCCTGATCGTCGTGCCCTGGATGACCAGGCCCTTGTCCAGGCAGTTCGTCTGGGCGGTGAAGCCCTGCACGGTGCCGGCCGAGTACGAGTCGCCCTTGCAGCCGTACATGTTGCCGTTGTAGTACTGCATGTTCAGCCACCACAGCCGGCCGTTGTCGGCGTACTTCTTGATGATCGGCAGGTACGCGCCCCAGATCGAGCCGTACGTCACGCTGCCGCCGGTCACGTACGCGGTCTCCGGGGCCATGGTGAGGCCGAAGTTCGACGGCATCTTCGCCAGCACGCCGTCGATGATCCGGATCAGGTTCGCCTGCGACGCGGACAGCGTGTTGATGTTGCCGCCGCCCACCAGGCCGGTCTCCACGTCGATGTCGATGCCGTCGAAGTTGTACTTCTGCAGGATCGGCACCACCGTCTCGACGAACCGGTCCGCCACCGCCGAGGAGTTCAGGTCGATGCCCGCGGTCGCGCCGCCGATCGACATCAGGATGGTCAGGCCCGCCGCCTTGGCCGCGCACATCTCGGCCGGGGTGGCGACCTTGACCGTCGCGTCCATCCCGTCCTCCCACAGCACCGTGCCGTCGGAGCGGATCACCGGGAACGCGGCGTTGATCACGTTGTAGCCGTTGTCCCGGATGCGCTGGTCGGTGATGGGGATCCAGCCCAGCGGCGGGTGCACGCCGTTCTTCGCGCCGTCCCAGTTCTCCCAGTAGCCGTGCAGCACCTTGCCGGCGGGCTTGGACTTGACCGCGCACACCTCTTCGGCCGGTGCCGCGGCCGCCGCGCCGGTCAGCGAGGACGCGGTGAGGGCTATCGCCGCACCGACGGCGAGCAGTCGTGAAAGCCGACGAATCATGGTCCCGACTCCTTCTCGGCGGACGCTTGCGCAGGGATCCGCCAATGGTCGTTTTCTCGGCGAGGTCCGCCGGCCCACCGCGTCGTCAGGGTCGCGGTGGGCTGTGCCACGTGGTCGGAGAAGGGTTCTCCAGGGCAGCGCACGAACCTCCGGGGTTCTCGCTCACTGGCCCCCGACGGGTGTGCCGCCGGTTTGCGCCGCCAGAAGTGATCTATCGGAACTGCCATGGAAGCAGGCGGTCCGGTGGCGTCACAACCCGACGTTCGGCGGAACCTGCCGCGCGCGCCCCTGGTAGGACCGGTGCATGGGCGATGTGGCGGTGGTCGGTGCCGGCGTGATCGGGTTGACGTGCGCGTTGCGGCTCGCCGAGGCCGGGCACCGGGTGGCGGTGCTGGCCGATCGACGGCCGTCGGAGACGGTGTCGGCGGTGGCCGGCGGGTTGTGGTTCCCCTACCGGGCCGCGCCGGTCGACCTGGTGCTGCGGTGGGGGCAGGTGTCGCTGTCCCGGTTCCGCGAGCTGGCCGCGGCCGACGGGAACGGGGTCTACTGGCGGGAGGGGATCGTGCTGCACCGGTCGGCCGCGCCGGACCTGTCGTGGACCGCCGCCGTGCCCGACCACCGCCCGGCGGAGGTGGGGGAGCTGCCGGACGGCGTCGTGTCCGGGGTGGTGTGCTCGCTGCCGGTGGTCGACATGCCGGTGTACCTGGAGTGGCTCGCGGCGTGCTGTTCGCGGGTGGGTGTGGCGTTCCGGCACTCGACGGTGGAAAGCCTGGACGCGGTGCCGCAGCCGACCGTCGTGGTGGCCGCCGGGCTGCGTTCCGGGGACCTGACCGGCGACGGCACGCTGGAGCCGGTGCGCGGGCAGGTGGTGCGGCTGGCCAACCCCGGGCTGACGCGGTGGGTGGTGGACGACGACAACCCCGGCGGGATGGCCTACGTGATCCCCCGTGGCGGGGATGTGGTGTGCGGCGGCACGGCGGACGAGGGTGCCCGCGACCTCACGCCCGATGCCTCCGTCGAACGCGGGGTCCTGGCCCGTGCCGGGGAGTTGGTGCCGGAGCTGCGGAACGCCGCCGTGCTGTCCCGGGCGGTGGGGCTGCGCCCGGTACGACCGTCGGTGCGGCTGGATCGGGTGGTGCTCGGTGGACGTGCGGTGATCAGCTGTTACGGGCACGGGGGCGCCGGTGTGACGTTGTCCTGGGGGTGCGCCGAGGACGTGGCCGAGTTGGCCGCATAGCGCTCACCGGGCGCGCGGACCCGTCGGAGGGCGGGTAGCCCGCCGGTTAGGATGATCTTCGTGCGCGGCTCATCGGATCGTGAGTGGGAGTCCCTGCTCGCCCGGCATCAGCCCGGCGGGTGGGAGGCCGTCACGAGCGGGGAGTCCGGCGCTCGTGTGTTTCGCAGTGCCGACGGCTCGCGGTACGCCAAGTGCGTGCCCGCCGGGCACCAGGACCTCCTGGCACAGGAGCGGGAACGGGTCGACTGGCTCGGTGCCGGCGACATCCCGGGCCCCGTGGTGCTCGACTGGGTCGCCGACGCCGCCGGCGCGTGCCTGGTGACCAGCGCCGTTCGCGGGGTGCCTGCCGACAGCGTGTCGGCCGAGGCGCTCCGGCAGGCGTGGCCGTCCATCGCCGAGGCGGTGCGCGGGTTGCACGCGCTGCCCGCGCAGGACTGCCCGTTCACCCGTGACCTGGCGCGGATGTTCGCCCTCGCGCGGGACGTCGTCGCGCGCGGTGCGGTCGACCCGGAGTTCCTGCCGGTCGAGCAGCGGCAGACGCCGCCCGCCGAGCTGCTCGCACGGCTCGCCGGGCAGGTCGGTCGCCGCCTGGAGCAGGAAGCCGCCGACACCGTCGTCTGCCACGGCGACCTCTGCCTGCCCAACATCGTGCTCGACCCGGACACGCTCGACTTCGCGGGTTTCATCGACCTCGGACGCCTCGGCCGGGCCGACCGGTACGCCGACATCGCCCTGCTGCTCGCCAACGCGCGCGAAACGTGGGACGACGAGCACCAGGCGATCGCCGCCGACGACGCCTTCGCCCGCGACTACGGCATCACGCTCGACACCGACCGGCAACGGTTCTACCTCCACCTGGATCCCCTCACTTGGGGATGACCCGCGGTGCGGTATCGGCGAAGGCGACACCCGGACTCGTCATCCGCTGATCACTCGGGTGGTCGTGCGCTGGACTACGGTCGGTTTGGGCCCGCCGCTGATCGGGAAACGCAGTGGTGTCACCGATCGGGAGGAGCGCTGTCGTGGGTGCCGGAGGTGTCTTCGCTGCTGCCGCGCTGGCGGGCGCGGTGGCGGTGGGTGCCGGCGAGCTCGGGCAGCCCGACGACGGTGCGTGGAAAGGCCTGGGGCTGCGGGTCGTGGACCGGGTCACCCGTGACGACCGGGACTGCGTGGCGAACTCGTTCGGGCAGGTGCGCGACCTGTTGGCCGCCGCGCCGTGCACGTCGCTGAGCCGGATGCTGTTCACCCTGACCGACGACAAGGGCTCGGTCGTGGCGGTGTCCGTGGCCTGGGTCGAGTTCGGCGCGCGGGACGTCGCCACGGAGTTCAAGCGGGTCGAGGACATCCACGGCACCGGGGACATCACGCCGTTGTCCGCCTCGCTGCTGCTGATGGACGACATCACGTTCACCGCCCACCACTACGACTCGGAGCTGCTCGACCGGACGGTCGTGGTCGCCGAGGCGGAGAACGTGGAGGGCGCGGCGACCCCGGAGTTCCTGCACCGGGTCACCGAGGTCGCGGTCCTCACGCCGCGTCCCTGAAGGCGGTCGGTGCCCGACCCGTCGACCGTCGCGCGGACGTGGTCCGCCTCCCGGTGGCCGGCACTCTCGAGGTTGCCGGAACGGCAAGAAAACTCGCCCGGCTCGATGGGCCTGGTGCATGGTCGGGACATGACGACGGCTGAGCAGTTCTGGGAGGGCTTCTACCTGGAGCGAGACCAGGTATGGAGCGGGCGGCCCAATCCGTTGCTGGTGCGTGAGGCTTCGACGCTCACCCCGGGCACGGCGTTGGACCTGGGGTGCGCGGAAGGCGGCGACGCCGTGTGGCTCGCGCAGCGCGGCTGGCGGGTGGTCGGCACGGACGTGTCCGCCACGGCGCTGCGACGGGCGGCGGCGCACGCGGCGGACGCCGGGGTCGCGGACCTGATCAGGTGGGAGCGGCACGACCTCGCGCAGTCGTTCCCCGGGGGGACGTTCGACCTGGTGTCGGCGCAGTTCCTGCACTCCCCGGTCGCGTTGGACGGGGAACGGGAGGCGGTGCTGCGGCGTGCCGTCGGGTCGGTGGCGGCCGGTGGGGTGCTGCTGATCGTCGGGCACGCGGGGTGGCCGACGTGGATGACCGAGCCGCCGGCCGAGGTCCACTTCCCCACCACGGAGGAGGTGCTGTCGTCGCTGCGGCTGGACGACCGCTGGGAAGTCGAGGTGCAGGAACTGGTGGATCGGGAGCTGACCGGTCCCGAGGGGCAGACCGGTCGCCGGATCGACAACGTGCTGCGGATCCGACGCCGGTAGCCCCTCACCGCCCTGACCGGCCGCCGCACCGGATGCCCGGTGCGGCGGCTCTTCGCGGCGGTGGTCGCCCGGTGCGGGTCGGTGCGGCGGCTACTTGGTGCGGGCCCGGATGTGGGCGCGTTCGCCCTGCTGACCGAACAGCGACAGCAGCTCGACCGGCTTGCGGTCCGCCGCGTCGAACCAGTGCGGGATGTGGGTGTCGAACTCGGCGGCCTCGCCCGGCTTGAGGACGAGGTCCTGCTCTCCCAGCCGCAACCGCAGCCTGCCGTCCAGCACGTAGAGCCATTCGTAGCCCTCGTGGACGCGCAGCTCCGGGCTCACCGCCGGGTCCGCGCCGGGGATGATCATCTTGTACGCTTGGAGCCCGCCCGCGCGCCGGGTCAGCGGGATGATCGTGCGGCCGTTGCGCCGGACGGGCCGCAGGTGGACGCGCGGGTCGCCGGTGTCGGGCGCGCCGACGAGTTCGTCCAGCGGCACGCCGTGCGCTCGGGCGAGGGGCAGCAGGAGTTCCAGGTTCGCCCGGCGTCGGCCGCTCTCCAGCCGGGACAGCGTGCTCTCCGAGATACCGGTGGCGGCGGCCAAGTCGGCCAGCGTCACCCCGCGTTGCCGCCGGATGGCCCGCAACCGGGGCCCGACCGCCTTGAGCACGTCGTCCAAGTCCACCCGCTCAGCTTGCCGAAGCGGCAAGCACCCTTGCAAGTCGGCTGCTGACCGGGCGGCGCCCGACTAGGGTTCCTGCGTGAGCACAGCACAACTCGTCCTCATCCCCTTCTACCGGATGATCAGGTTGCGGGACGTGGACAACGACGCCGATGTGGGCGGTGCGGAGGCGATCGGGGCGGCCAACCGCGACGGGTACGCCTCCACGGGCTACGAACTGTTCGTCACCTGCGCCCAGGACCTCGAACCGGTCACGCTGACCGTCACGATCACCACCACTCCGGTCGAGCCGGCCATGTTCGAACTGGAGTGCCCCTCCGGGCACCTGGTGTTCGGCGCACCGACCGGCCAGCACGGCGACCTGCTCGCGCCCGGCGGCCCCGGTGTCTACACCGGACACCTGGTCAGCACGCCCGACGAGTGCCGGATCACGTTGTGGCGCACCGGTGACGTCGAGGACGACTACTGGGGCGAGGACGACCTGTAGTCACGGCCGGGCGACGGACAACGGTCCCGAACGCGGCACGCGGTCACTCTCCTCCGGGCTCCGGCCACGTGGCGGCCGACGCGAAGGCGGCGAAGTCGCGGGCAGGACGACCCAGCGCCCGGTGGACGCCGTCGGAGATGTGGCTGTCCAGGTCGTCGCGGATCGGGGCGATCACGGTGTCGTAGTCGCGGGCGTCGGCGGGCGACCAGCCGGACGCGACGAGTTCGGCGATGAACTCCTCGGGAGTCAGGGCCACGTAACGGATCCGGCGGCCGGTCGCGGCGGTGATCCCGGCGGCGACTTCGGCCATGGTCAGGGCTCGGGGGCCGGACAGCTCGTAGGTCTGCCCGGCGTGGCCCGGTCCGGTGAGGGCGGCGGCGGCCACGTCGGCGATGTCGTCGGCGTCCACGTAGCTCACCGCGCCGTCGCCCGCCGGGAGCCGCAGTTCGCCCGCCCGCACCGCGTCCCGGAAGAAGCCCTCGGAGAAGTTCTGGGCGAACCAGCCCGGCCGCAGGATCGTCCAGTCGACGTCCAGCGCCCGCACGGCCGCCTCGCCCGCGATGTGGGTGGCGCCCAGGGGGCTGCCCGGTGGCACGTAGCCGGGCACGTCCACGCCGCGTCCGGACAGCAGCACGACGCGTTCGACACCCAGTTCGCGTGCCCGTGCCACGAACGGCCCGGTGAACAGGTGGCCGTCCAACGCCACGACGAACACGGCCCGGGCGCCGTCGAGCACGGGCGCCCAGGTCGTGTCGTCGGTCCAGTCGAACCGGACGGGTCCGCTCCGGGTCGGCACGCGTACCGGTGCCCGGAGCGCGTGCAGGCGGGAGACGACGCGGCGGCCGACCTTGCCGGTGCCGCCGAGGACGAGAATCGGGTTATGGGTCACAGGGACCAGTCAAGGCGATGAAGGTGAGACGGTCGATGGCCTGACCGCTCGATCCGATGTCTGTGCGTCTAACCTGACCGGTGTGGACGTTCTGGCCGATCTGCTCGACGGTGTCCGGGCACGGGGCGCGGTGTTCAGCCGGGCGGCTCTCCGCTCCCCGTGGTCGCTCCGGTTCGCCGCACGGGCTCCGCTGACGGTCGGCGCGGTGCTGCGTGGCGAGGCGTGGATCACCCCGCACGGTGGCACGCCGACGCCGGTCCGCGCGGGTGACCTCGCGGTGGTCCGGGGACGGCAGCCGTTCACCCTGGCCGACGGTCCGCGACCGGCCTCGTTGACCAGGGTGGTCGGCCGCGACGCGTATTGCGGGTGGAACGCGGACGACGGCCCGGCGGTGCTGGTCAGCGGCGCGTTCGAGGGGGCGGTGGGGGAACGGCTGCTGAAAGCGCTGCCCGAGGTGCTGGTGGTGTCGGACGCGGACTGCCCCACCCCGCTGCTGGACGCGGTGGCGGCCGAGGTCGCCGCGGACCGGCCGGGCGGTCGGGTGGTGCTCGACCGGTTGCTCGACCTGGTCCTGGTGTCCGCGCTGCGCGCCTGGTTCGACCGCACCGACGCGCCGACCTGGTACCGGGCCACCGCCGACCCGGTCGTGGGTCGGGCGCTGGAACTGCTGCACGAGAACCCGGCCCACCCGTGGACGGTGGCCGGGCTGGCGGCCCGGTGCGGCGTGTCACGGGCCGGGTTGGCCCGGCGGTTCACCGCGGAGACGGGGGAGCCGCCGATGACCTACCTGGCTGGCTGGCGGGTCGAGCTGGCCGCCGACCGGCTGGCCCGCACCGACCGGACGGTGGGCGCGATCGCCCGGGAAGTGGGCTACGCCAACACGTTCGCGCTCAGCGTGGCGTTCAAGCGCCTGCGGGGCGTCGCGCCGAGCGCGCACCGGGCGTCAGTTCGTGCTGCCGCGGTCGGCTGACCCGACGGGCCGGAGGCGGTCGGCGGACAGGGTGCGCACCTCGTCGCGCAGCGCCTGGAGTTCGGCCAGCACCAGCTGGTCCGACGACGGCCGGTCGGGCATCTCGGACTCCATCGCGCTGCACACCACCGCGATGAACAGGTTGAGCATGGTGAACGTGCCCACCAGCAGGTAGACCACGAAGAAGATCCAGGCCAGCGGCTGCGCCACCATCAGGTCCCGCATCACCTCCGACCAGCTGTCGCCGGTGGTGATCTGGAACAGGGTCAGGATGGTCGAGCCGAGGTCCTCGAACCGGGCGTCGCCGCTGGGCCGGAACAGGTTGATCGCCACCACGCCACCGACGTAGAGCAGCAGCATGAGCAGCCCGGACAGCGACAGCAGCCCGGGGATCGACTTCACCAGGGCGGTCACCACGCGGCGCATGCTGGGCACCATCGCGACCAGGCGCAGGGCGCGCAGGATGCGCAGCGACCGGACCACGGACAGCGGTCCGGCGGCGGGCAGCAGCGAGATGCCGACCACGACGAGGTCGAAGCAGTTCCACGGGTCGCGGAAGAAGCCCAGCCGGTGGGCGTAGAGCCGGGCGGCGAGCTCGACGACGAAGATCGTCAGCGCGACGTGGTCCAGCGCGTCGAGCAGGCCGCCGTACTCGGCGACCAGCGCGGGCGAGGTCTCGCAGCCCAGCGCGACCGCGTTGACCACGATCACGCCGATGATCAGCTGCTGGAAGCGCCTGCTGTCCACGATCGCGGCGATCCGCTCGCGCAGAAACATCTGTCGGTACTCCTTGCCGGCCTGGGACTCGCGGGGCCGGCTCGGATCGACAGGTCTCGACGTCCGCCCCCCGTGGACACGGTGCTCCATCGGCGTGCCCACGGGGAGACTTGAGCCGGTTCACCTGGCCGGGTGATCGTCCCCGGTGGTCGGCCGGAACGCGACTTCCAGCGTGGCCAGTCGGCGGTTCAGCGGCGACGTCGACACGCGGTCCGGCGCGTCGTACGCGGGCCTGATGTCGGGCAGGCGGTCCAGCAGCACGTTGAAGCACTCGTCGGTCTCCATCCGGGCCAGCGCCGCGCCCAGGCAGTAGAACGCCCCGAGCCCGAACGCGGTGTGCCGGTTGGGCTTGCGCGTGATGTCGAACGCGTCCGGGTCGGCGAACACCTCCGGATCCCGGTTGCCCGCGAGCATCGCGAGGTAGACCACCTGTCCGACCGGCAGCTGCCGTCCCGCCACCTCGGCCGGCTCCGCGGTGACCCGCACGACGACCCCCGCCGGGCCGTCCAGCCGCAGCATCTCCTCCACGGCGGTGGGCATCAGCTCACGCCGGGACTTGAGCAGCGCGAGCTGCTCCGGGTTGTCGAACAGCAGCACCAGGCCGTTGGCGATCAGGTTCGCCGTCGTCTCGTGCCCGGCGAACAGCAGCAGCACGCAGTTGGCGACGATCTCGTCCTCGTCGACCACGCCTTCCCGCTCGGCGGCCACGAACATGCTCAGCAGGTCCTCGCGCGGTTCGGCGCGCCGCTGCGCCACCAGGCCCCGCAGGTAATCCTGCATCTCCAGGACGCTGTCCCGGCTGCGCACCAGCCGTTCGAAGTCGGCGGGCGCGAACACCGCCGTGATGTCCCGCGACCACGCCTGGAGCTGCTCGCGCTCGCTGGTCGGCATCCCGAGCATCTCGGCGATCACGTTGGCGGGCAACGGGTACGCCAGGTCCTTGACGACGTCCATGCGCCCCCGGCCGGCCACCGCGTCCAGCAGTTCGTGGGTCAGCTGCCGGACGCGCGGTCGCAGCGTGTCCACCGTGGCGGGCGTGAAGTAGCGCTTGAGCAGCTGCTGGAACCGCACGTGGTCGTCGTCGTCGGTGTGGCCCATCCACAGCCTGATGGACTTGAGGAGGGGCGCCAGCTCGTCCCGTTCGGCCTGGCTCAGCCGGTCCAGGCCCTGGCCGAGGTTGGCGGTGGTCAGTCGGCGGTCCTTGAGCGCCGCGACGATGTCCGCGTGCCGGGTGAGCAGGTGGCCGTCGAGCGGTGGCACCCAGGTCAGCGGGCTCTCGGCGCGCAGGCGGTGCAGCAGCGGGTGCGGGTCGGCGGCGACCTCCGGTGAGAACAGCTCGTGGGAGGGCACCGCGGCGAGGGCTGGATCGCTCATGACACGAAGTCTGTCCGAACATTGTTCACGTTGCCGTGGGCCGGATGAGGTAATCCGGGTGCGACCGGACCGGCGGGCGCACCCGGCCCCGCTCGGGCTACCGCACCTCCTTGGCCACCGCGATCCGGTCGGCCAGACCCGGCTGGGCCACCGCGCCGTGCGGCGGCTGACCCGCCGGGCCGGGCTTGCCGCCCAGCAGCACGCTGGTCAGCGACCGGCGTTCGTCGGTCATCTCCCGGGCCAGCGCGGCCAGTTCGTCCCCGATCACCGGCACGGCGGTGTCGTCGGCACGCACCGCGTCCAACACGGCCCGGCGCAGCAGCTCCTTGATGAACGACGCCGTCACGCCTTCCGTCGCCGCGACCACGGGGTCGAGGTCGGCGCGCAGGTCCACGCCCCGGCCGTACAGCTCCAGCAGCCGCCGCCGGCCCTCGGCGTCCGGGCGCGGCACCTCCACCGCCAGGTCGACCCGGCCGGGCCGGTCGGCGAGTGCGCGTTCCAGGTCGTCGGCGCGGTTGGTGGTGAGCACGAACGTCACGTCCGCGTCCGCGCCGACCCCGTCCATCGCCTCCAGCAACGCGAACAGCAGCGGGTTCGCGCCGCCGGGGGAGTAGCCCCGGTCCATCGCGACCAGGTCCACGTCCTCGACCACCAGCATGGACGGCTGGAGCCGCCGGGCCAGTGCCGCTGCCTGGCTGATCAGCCGCATCGCCGGACCGGTCAGCAGGATCACCGTGCACTCGGTCATCCGGCTCATCAGGTACCGCACGGTGTGTGTTTTGCCGGTGCCCGGCGGGCCGTGCAGCAGCAGGCCGCGCTTGAGGTGCTGGCCCGCCGCGAGCAGCCGCTCGGAGTGCTCGGCGACGCCCACCACGTGCCGCTCGATCGAGTCGAGCAGCCCGTCGGGCAGCACCACGGCGCTCGCGTCGAGCACCGGCCGGGGCTGGAAGCTGACCAGCTCGTTGCCCCGGTGCTCGCTGATGCCGAACGACAGCACCTGGCGGCGGAACACGTCGTGCCGCCGCATCAGCCGTTCGACCTCGCCGCCCACCGCGCGGGCGGTGGCCCGGTCCGTCGCGAGCACCTCCAGCCGGCACGTGGGCTGCCCGTACTCCGCGGCCGCGCCGCGCACCCCGACCACGACCGGCGTGCCGTCCGGCGCGCGGGTGGCGACCAGGCCGAGCTGGACGACCTCGGCGCTCTCGTCCGGCCCGACCGCGGTCGTGGTGTAGTCGGCCGCGCCCAGGTCGTACATCTGCTGCTGCCGCGCCGAGACCAGCATGGACAGCATGTCCTCGTGGCCCCGGTGCGAGCCGCTGATGCCGAACCACTCCGCGTCCGGCGTGTGCTCGGCGAGGTAGGCGTCCACCCCGCGTTGCAGGTTGACGTGCTCCCACGGCTCGAACCTGGTCACCACGGACAGCACGGTGCCGAGCTCGCCGCCGAGGTGGCCGGTGACCTTGGCGATCAGCGGCGCGGACCGCCCGTCCTCGTCGACCACGGTGGCGGTCAGCCGGATCAGGTGGCGCAGGCTCGCGGCCAGTGCACGGGCCTCGTCACCGGTGAATTCCCCCATGTGTCACCCCCTGGACCCATCATGGCGCACCCGGCCGCCCTTGCCGACCGCCGCAACCCGGTCAGCGGACGGCGGGTGGAGGACAGCGGGGTAGGGCAGTGGGTGGCCGGGTCAGTCGTCGGGCAGTTCCGCGCCGTCCCGGTCGGCCCACTCCAGCAGCGGTTCCAGGGAGAACACCGCGTCGTCGATGCCGGCGTGCAGGTCACCGAGTTCGGCGTACCGCGCGGGCACGGTGGCGATGGTGAAGTCGCGCGGGTCCAGTGCGTCGATCTCGTCCCACCTCACGGGCGTCGACACGGTCGCCTCCGGCACCCCGCGCACCGAGTAGGCGCCGGCGATGGTGTGGTCGCGCGCGTTCTGGTTGTAGTCCACGAAAAGACTGCGCGGGTCGCGGTCCCGGCGCCACCACTCGGTGGTCACGTCGTCCGGTGCGCGCCGCTCCACCTCCCGGGCGAACGCCAGTGCGGCCCGCCGCACGTCGGTGAACCCCCACTCGGGCTTGATCCGCACGTAGACGTGCAGCCCTCGCCCGCCGGACGTCTTGGGGAAGCCGACCGCGCCCAGGTCGTCCAGCACCTCCCGCACGACCCCCGCCACCCGCTGCACCCGGGAGAACGGGCAGTCCGGCATCGGGTCCAGGTCGATCCGCCACTCGTCGGGCTTCTCCGTGTCCGCCCGCCGCGAGTTCCACGGGTGGAACTCCACGGTCGACATCTGCACCGCCCAGACCACGTCCGCCAGGTCGGTCACGCACAGCTCGTCGGCGTGCCGCCCGTACCGGGGGAAGTGCACGCGGACGGTCCGCACCCACGGCGGAGCCCCGGCCGGCAGGCGTTTCTGGTGCACCTTCTCGCCGCCGACCCCGGACGGGAAGCGGTGCATCATGCACGGCCGTTCGCGCAGCGCCCGCACGATGCCGTCGCCGACGGACAGGTAGTACCGGGCGAGGTCGAGCTTGGTCTCGCCGCGCGCCGGGAAGTAGACGCGATCCGGGTTGGAGATCCGCACGGTGCGATCCCCGACCTCCAGTTCCACCGCAGGCGACTGACCCATGCCGGGAAACCTAACCCGCGCGGCCCGGTTCCGCCGCCGTCGGCGCACCGGCGGCCACCACCGGCGCGCCGACTCCGCACGGCACCGACCCGGTGGCGGTGACCGCCCCGGTGCCGCTCAGGCAGGTTGCCGAGGGTCTTTCACCGGTGCCGGCGCACCGGCGGCCACCAGCAGCGCGCACACCGTGAGCAGCGCGCCGACCAGTGGCACGAACCGGACGGAGACACCGCCCGCCACCGCTCCGCCGAGCACACCCGCGCCCGCGATGCCGAGGTAGATCGCCGACGCGTTGAGCGCCAGCAGCACCCCGGCCCGCTCCGGGCGCACCTCGACCAGCAGGGCCATCAGCGGTGGGTTGAACGTCCAGAACAGCACGCCCCACGCGGCCATCGCCGCCACCGCACCGACGGGGGACGCCAGGGCGGCCACCAGCAGCGCCAGCACGGCCGCGCAGCCGCCCAACGCCACCAACAGCGGTCCGCGCGGCCCGTACCGGTCGGCCGCGCAGCCCCCGAGCAGGTTCCCGACCACCGCCCCCACCCCGTAGGCCAGCAGCAGCCACGGCGCGGAACCGGCCGCCAACAGCGGATCCAGGTAGCCGTACACGCTGAACGTCGCCAGGCACGCCAGCAGCGACACGGCCAGCAGCCACCGCACCGGCGGATCGGCCAACGCCTCCACCCGCTGCCGCAGCCCGGCCGCCGGACCCGGTTCCACGACCGGGATCGCGACCCTGACCACCACCGCGGCGACCACGCACAGCGCGGCGGTCAGCACGAACGCCGCGCGGTACCCGCCCCACTCCGCGACGGCCCGCCCGGCGGGGACGCCGAGCATGGTGGCGGCGGTCAAGCCCCCGGTGACGACGGCCATCGCCCGCGCCCGCGTGCCCGGCGGGTGCAGGGAGGCGGCGACGGCCGTCGCCGCGGGAGTGGTCAACGCCGCGCCGCACGCCGTGACCACCCGCGTGGCGAGCAGCAGTCCGAAGTCGGACGCGCCCGCCGAGCCGAGGTTCCCCAGCGCGGTGACCAGCAGGGCGGCCACCAGCAGCAGCCTGCGCTCCACCCCGGCGGTCGCCACCGCCAGCAGCGGCGAGCCCACCGCGTAGGCCAGCGCGAACACCGTGATCACCTGTCCCGCCACCGCGATCGACACGTCGAACCGCGCGGCGATCCCACCCAGCACCGCCGCCACGACGTACCCGCTCGTGCCCGCCGCGACCGTGCCCGTCGCGAGGGCGTAGGTCCGCGCCGTCACAGCCGGCATCACGACACCGGTCGCGGTACCGGCCTCGTGCACGGCGGCCGAGTCGGGCTCGGTGACCGGTTCGCGGGTTGCCGGCCGACCGCCGACTGCCGGCCCGTGCGCTGCTGCTGGATCATGCGCGGCACCTTCCTGGGAGGCCGCACACGTCGTCGTGCGGGCGTCGGGCGCTGGTTCGGCGTGCGCACCCACGATGTACCCCCGTCCGGGCCGGGACATCGGTCAGGTGACGGACAAAAACCTGTACGCCGCGCCGACGTCCGCGCCGGCGGCACACCTCTTGCCCCTGTGGTCGCGATCACCTACCGTCTGACAAAAGTGAATCGGATTCGCGTATCTGGGGGCGTTCATGCGGTCGACGTGGGTGCTGACCTGTCTGGCGGGCCTCTTGGTGCTCTCCGGCCTGCCGGTCGCGACCGCCGCGCCCGAGCCGTACCTGGTGGGCCGCGGCATCTCCGACGTCACCGGCCCCGCCGCCGAGAACGGCATGATGGGCTACTCCAAGTTCGACCAGAAGACCGCCGGCATCCACCAGCGGCAGCGGTCCCGCGCGTACGTCGTGGTCGACCGCTCGACCGGCAAGCGGGTCGCCTACGTCAACGCCGACCTGGCGATGATCTTCCGCGCCGTGCAGGAAGCCGTGCTGGACAAGCTGCGCACCCGCTACGGCGCGCTGTACACCCGCGAGAACGTCCTGCTGTCCGCCACCCACACGCACGCGGGCCCCGGCGGCTACTCGCACAACCTCGCTTACAACCTGTCCATCCTCGGGATGCAGCAGCAGACGCTGGACGCGGTCACCGACGGCATCACCGAGTCGATCGTCGAGGCGCACGACGACCTCGCGCCGGGATCGCTGTCCCTGGGCCGGGGTGAGCTGACCGACGCCAGCGTCAACCGGTCGCGGGTGGCGTTCGAGCGCAACCCGGACAAGGGCCACTTCCCGCAGGCGATCGACCCGGCGATGACCGTGCTGAAGTTCAAGCAGGGCAGCCGGGACGTCGGCGCCATCGGTGGTTCGCCACCCACAACACGTCCATGACCAACGCGAACACCCTGATCAGCCCGGACAACAAGGGGTACGCGTCCTACCAGTGGGAGCACGACGACGCGGGCGTGCGCTACCTGGACGACCGGCCCGGCTTCGTCGCGGCGTTCCCCAACACCAATGCGGGCGACATGTCACCCAACCTGAACCTGCGCCCCGGCTCCGGCCCCACCGAGGACGAGGTGGAGAACACCCGGATCATCGGCGAACGGCAGAACCGCAAGGCACAGCAGGTGTTCGCGGGTCCGCAGATCCCGGTGACCGGCGCGGTGGACTACCGGATGCGGTTCGTGGACATGGGTTCGGTCGCCGTCGACGGTCGCCACACCCCGGACGGACGTCCCGGCACCACCTGCCCGGGGGTGGTCGGCGCGTCCACCATCGCGGGCAGCGTGGAGGACGGCCCGGCCCTCCCCGGCTTCCGGGAAGGGATGCGGAGCCCGCTCAAGACCCTGCTCGAACCGCTGGACGTCGAAGTGCCGCAGTGGCTGCGCGACTGCCAGGACCCCAAGGCGTCGCTGGTGCCGACCGGCCTGGTCCAGGCGACCCCGGACGTGTTGCCGTTGCAGATCGTCAAGCTCGGCCGGCTGCACCTGGTCGCGGTACCCGGCGAGGTCACGATCGTGGCCGGCCTGCGCATCCGCCGCTCGGTGGCGGCGGAACTGGGCGTGTCGCCGGACGACGTGCTGATCCAGGGCTACGCCAACGACTACAGCCAGTACGTCACCACGCCGGAGGAGTACGACGCCCAGCAGTACGAGGGCGGCTCCACCCTGTTCGGCCGCAACACCACGCCCGCGTACCAGCAGGAGTTCGGCAGGCTCGCCGCGTCGCTGCGCGCCGGCACCCCGTCGGACGCCGGCCCGACGCCGGGCAGGCCCCCGTTCACCGACCTGAACCTCCAGACCGGCGTCGTGTTCGACGACAAGGCCCTGTGGCACGGCTTCGGCCAGGTCCTCACCCAGCCGGCTGCCGCGTACCGGCGCGGGGAGACCGCGACGGCCGTGTTCGTGACCGGGCACCCGAAGAACGACCTGCACCGCAACGGGACGTTCCTGGAGGTGCAGCGACTGGTCGACGGCACCTGGAGCCGCCACGCCGACGACGGCGACTGGTCCACCCGCTACCGCTGGCAGCGCCGGGGCGTCGCCGGCTCCGAGGCCACCGTCACCTGGACCGTCCCCGCCGACACGCCTCCCGGCACGTACCGGATCGTGCACCACGGCGACTGGAAGAGCGGCTGGACCGGCGCGATCAGCCCGTTCACCGGCACCAGCCGCACCTTCACCGTCGGCTAGCGGTCGCGTCCGGCGGCCGGTCGGGGCGGGTCGTCGTGCCGGTGGGTCACCTCGGGAACACGCCCAACGTGGCCCGTGCCACCGCACCGACCTCGGGTCCGGCGCAGGCCGCGATCTCCCCGTCGGGCGTCCACACCGCCGACCGCCCGGCCGCCTCGGTGAACCCCTCGCCGGTCGAGCCCGCGAAGCTCGCCACCGCCACCCACACGCGGTGCCCGATCGCGATGCGGCGGGCGCGTTCGTGCTGGAGGTCGGACTCGTCGCGGGGCTTGAGCGTCGCGGCGAGGTAGGCGTCGATCCCCAGGGCGGCGGTGTCCGCGGCGTGCCGCGGCACGCCGGTGTCCTTGCAGACGGCCAGACCGAACCGCCACCCGTCGACCTCCAGCACCGCCGGCTCGTCGCCGGCCCGGAACCACCCGGGCTCCGGGCCGCCCAGCCACATCTTCCGGTAGGCCACTCCCACACCCGACCCGTCCACCGCGAGCAGGGCGATGTGCGGACCGTCGACCGGCGCGCCCACCAGCGCCGTGCTCCCGGAGGCGGCGCACGCGTCGACCAACGGCGCGAGCCGGGGATCGGCGGGGCGAGCCGGGGATCGGCGGGGCGACCGGCGCGGCGTCGAAGTGGTACCCGGTGATCGACAGCTCGGGGAACAGGACGACCCGCGCACCGGCCGCGCGGACCGCCTCCGCGTGGGCCAGTGCGTTGGCCGCGACGTCGTAGGGCGCGCACGGGGGCTGGGCGACGGCGATCACGATCGGCTGCACGCTCCCGGACCCTGGTGCGCGGATGTGACCAGCCTGTTTCGTCCGGACAACTCCGACCAGCCGCCCGAGCCGCTGATGGCGGTCCACCCGAGCGACGGCCTGTCACCGCCGACCACCCGCCGACCCTCCACCGGCGGCGTCCACCCCGCGTTCACCGAGCAGGCCTAGCGTTGCGTTCCGCCGCGCGTGCCGTGGGGCCGTGCCACGGGGAGATCGGAAAGCCATGAGGAGAAAGCTGGTCGTCGGACTGTCCGTGCTCGCATTGACCGCCGCGGCCGTGCCGGGCGAAGCCGCGCCGACCGACCGCCGGGGCGACTTCGGCCAGGCGACGCTGACCCGGTTCGCGGCGTTACCCGCCGAGACGTTCGTGCCCGCGAGCGAGCCGTCCGGCGCGGCGTTGGGCACGGCCCCGGTCAACGGGATCGTGCCGCCGTTCGCCGACCAGCCGGTGCAGGGCTTCAGCGCGGTGCTGCGCAACCACGACGGCACGTTCGAGGCGTTGTCCGACAACGGTTACGGCAGCAAGGCCAACAGCGCGGACTTCGCACTGCGCATCCACCGCATCGCCCCCGACTTCGCGACCGGCGGCGTGGACGTGCTGGGCGGGATCGGCCTGACCGACCCGAACCGCCACGTCCCGTTCCCGCTGACCCGCCCCGACCGCGTGCTGACCGGCGCGGACTTCGACGTGGAGTCGATGGTGCGGCTCGAGGACGGTTCGTACTGGGTCGGCGACGAGTTCGGCCCGTACCTGCTGCACTTCGACCGCGCCGGCCGCCTGCTGTCCGCACCGGTCCAGCTGCCCGGCGTGTTCGCGCCCGGCAACCCCGCCGGCGCGCCGAACCTGGGCGGCAGCAAGGGTTTCGAGGGCCTGGCGCTCTCACCAGACGGCCGCACCCTCAACGCCCTGCTGGAAGGCACGGTCACCGGGGACGAGCCGGGCACCCTGCGCCTGTACGAGTTCGACGTCGCCGCCGGCCGCTTCACCGACACCCGCTGGACCTACCGCCTGGACTCGACCGAGCACGCCATCGGCGAGGCCGTCGCGGTCGACCGCAACCGCCTGCTGGTGATCGAGCGCGACGCCGGCCAGGGCGACGACGCCGAGGTCAAGCAGATCCACCTGGCCGACAAGCGCGACCGCGACCGTGACGGCGAGTTGGACAAGACCCTGGTCGCCGACCTGCTGCGGCTGGCGAACCCGCGTGGCCTGGGCGGCTTCGGCGACCCGTTCCGCTTCCCGTTCCCGACCGTCGAGAGCGTGCTGGTCCTCGACGACCGGACGCTGGCCGTGCTGAACGACAACAACTTCCCGTTCTCGTCCAGCCGCACCCCGAACGAGCCGGACGACAACGAGTTCATCACCGTCCGGCTGACCGACCGCCTGCACGCCGACCCACGGGTCCTCGACCGCTAGCGATCAGGTGGGCGGCGGCGAGCGAGCGCCACGGCTGCCAGTCGCCCTCCGCCGGGCCGAGCGCCTCCAGGGCTCGGCGGAGGAGCGGGTCCTCGGCGGGGAACGCGTCCCGGTCGCCCGAACGCAACCCGATCCGCGCCGCCATGTCGGCCGAGATGCCGGGCACCACCGACAGGTCGTCCCCGCCGTCGAGCAGCACCTCCCCGGCCACCACCCGCGCGGCCAGTTCGCGCACCACCTCGGGCACGTCCCCGGTGGCCAACACCTCGGCGGCCGGGAACAGGTGCGTCAGCCCGAACCCCAACCCGGGCACCGGCTGCCCGTACCGCCGCACCAGTCCGCCCACGGCGTCCCCGGCGACCACCCCGACCGCCATCTCGAACGGTCCCCAGGCGCCGGGCACCCGCACCCCGGGTCGTGCGGCGACCAACGGCCCCAGCACCGGGTCGGCGCGGAACCGCTCGACGGCCGGCGCCACGTCGAGGTCGACGCCGACCATCCGCCCCGCGCGTTCCACGACGTGGATCACGCCTTCCCAGTACGGCAGGTGGGCGCGCAGCAGCAGGTGGTCGTCACCACCGGGCCGCACCTCCAGCACCCCGGCGTCGCCGTCCAGGCTGATCGTCCGCCGGTAGACCGAGTCCCGCACCGACTCGACGCCGGGCACCGCACGGGCACCGAGGAACGCCGCCATCGCGTCCCAGTCGTAGGGGGCCTGGAACGGCAGTCGGACGGTCAACCCGCCGTCGGCCGCCAGCCGGTCGGCGCGCCGCCGACGTTCCCGCAGCTCGGACGGCGCGGCCCGGAACACCTCGGTCATCGTCCGGTTGAACTGCCGCAGGCTGCCGAACCCCGAGGCGAACGCCACCTCGGCGACGGTCAGGTCGGAGTCGTCCAGCAGCCGCCGGGCGAAGTGCGCCCGGCGTGACCGGGCGAACCGGTCCGGCGTGGTGCCGAGGTGGTCGTGGAACAACCGCCGCAGGTGCCGTGAGGACAGCCCGAGCCGGGCCGCCAACCCGGCTTCGGTGCCGGTGTCCAACGCGCCCGCGATGACGAGCTGCACGGCCCGGCACACCATCTCCGGGGCGTCGACCGCGATCGGCCCGGCCACCCGGTAGGGCCGGCACCGCAGGCACGCCCGGAACCCGGCCGCCTCGGCGGCGGCGGGCAGCGCGAACGTGCGGACGTTCTCGGCCAACGGCTTGGCCCCACAGCCGGGCCGGCAGTAGATGCCGGTGGTCCGGACCGCCGAATACGTTGTCACGGCACAGGTCTAACCCACCGGGCAGATCACCGCCGGCCACATCCGGACATCCGGCGGTCTTGTCCGGATCCGGCCGGCCACCGGCCGCGCGTCCGCCCAGGATGAGTGCGCACCACCAACCAGAGGAGGAGCCCATGTCCCGACAGGACAAGGCCGAGGTCTTCCGCGACCTGCACACCGGCCCCGTCCTGGTGTTGCCGAACGCCTGGGACGCGGCGTCGGCACGACTGGTCGAACACGCGGGCGCGGCGGCCGTGGCCACCACCAGCGCGGGAATGTCCTGGAGCCTGGGCGTGCCGGACGGCGGCCGGCTGGACCGCGCCACCGCGATCGCGGCGCTCACCAGGATCACCCGAGCCGTCCAGGTCCCCGTCACGGCCGACATCGAAGGCGGCTACGGCGACGACCTGGCCGAAACCGTCCGCCAGGTGCTCGACGCGGGTGTGGTGGGCGTCAACATCGAGGACAGCGCCGACGCCCGGCTGCTGGACGTCGCCGACCACGCCGCGCGCCTGGTCACCATCCGCCGGGCGGCGGACGAAGCGGGCGTGGACCTGTTCGTCAACGTCCGGACCGACGTCTACTTCTTCGGTGACGGCACGGTCCCCAGCGCGCTGCGCCGGGCCGAGGCCTACCTGGCCGCCGGCGCGGACGGCATCTTCGTGCCGGGCGTGACCGATGCCGACACCGTCGAAGCCCTGGCGAAGGGCATCGACGCCCCGCTGAACGTGATGGCGACCCCGGACTCGCCCACCGTCGCGCAACTGGCGGAGCTGGGAGTGGCCAGGGTGAGCGTCGGCCAGGGCATCGCCGAGGCCGCCTACGCCCTGACCCGCGAAGCCGCCACCCGACTGCTCACCGAGGGCACCTACCTGGTGGGAGGTGTGGACTACGGCGAGATGAACGCGCTGCTCGGATAACCGGCCGGCAGCGGCACGACCGCCGGCCGGTGCCGCTCGCGTTGTCCCTCCGCGCGGCGTGCGGAGGGACAACGCTCAGCGCGGTCCCATCGCGGGTCCTGCTGCGCAGGGCGGCCGGGGCTACGCCTGTTCGGTCCACCAACGGCGACCCGTATCGCCCAACGTGGAGATCGGGTCGTAGTACGGGTAACGACGGTCCAGGGCGTCCGGGTCTTCCAGTTCGATCCCGGTCCGGTAGTTCTTGGTCCAGTACGAGATACCCAGCTCACGGTCGTACTCGGCGAGTTGGTGCACCCACCGCTTGCCGACGTAGGGGACGTCGCAGACGATGCGCGGCGTGGCGTAGCCGGGGAGGTAGCCCATGATCGCGTGCTGGAGTTCCTGCGCCTCCCACACCGCCACCCGCCAGTGCTCGGCGTTGGGGATCATGTCGCACATGTAGAAGTAGTACGGCAGGATGTTCGCCTCGCCCTGCAACGCGAAGCACAGGTCGAGCAGGTCGTCGGGGGTGGCGTTGACGCCCTTCATCAGCACGCCCTGGTTGCGCACGTCCCGCACGCCGACCTCCAGCGCGGTGCGGGCCGCCTCGGCGACCAGCGGGGTCACCGACTGCGCGTGGTTGACGTGGGTGTGGATGGCCAGGTTGACGCCCCGGCGGGCTGCCGTGCGGGCGACTCGTTCCAGGCCTTCGACGACCTTGGGCTGGAGCCAGTGCTGCGGTAACCCGGCCAGCGCCTTGGTGGCCAGGCGGACGTCGCGCACGGTCTCGATGTCCAGCAGCCGCATGAGGAACGACTCCAGTTGCGGCCACGGCACGTTGGCCACGTCGCCGCCGGAGACCACCACGTCCCGCACACCGGGCGTGCGCTTGAGGTAGTCGATCATCTGTTCCTGCCGGTCCACCGGTTTGAGCAGGAGCTTGTGCTTGTCGACCTGCGGGGTGGAGTTGCCGACCAGGTCCATCCGGGTGCAGTGGCCGCAGTACTGGGGGCAGGTGGAGACCAGCTCGGCCAACACCTTGGTGGGGTAGCGGTGGGTCAGGCCCTCCACGACCCACATCTCGGCCTCGTGCAGCGAGTCCCGGGACGAGTGCGGGTGGTTCGGCCACTCGGGGTCGCGGTCGGCGCGCACCGGGATCATGTACCGGCGGATCGGGTCGGCGAGGAACGCGTCGGTGAACTCCTGCGGCGACGCGTCGGGCGCCATGGTGTTGAGCATCTGCGGCGGCGTCAGCATGGACATCGTGGCGAGGTCCGCCTGGTCGGCGGCCAGCTCGTCGTAGAACCGCTCGTCCAGCAGGTCGCCCATCAGGGCGCGCAGCTGCTTGACGTTCTTCACGCAGTTCACCCGCTGCCACTGGGCGTCCCGCCACTGCGCCTCGGTGACGTCCCGCCAGCCGGGGAACCTCCGCCAGTCGGGCTCCACCAGCTCCCGCCGTCGGTAGGTGTAGGGCTGCAGGTCAGGTCGCTCGAGCGCGGGCACGACGTCGTGTAGCGCAGTCATACATGCTCCCTACCCGTTGAGTGGCGTGAAGATATGCTGCCAGACGGGCCTTCTGGCGTAAATATTCCGGCAGGGAGTGTTTTGGCCGGTTCGTTCGTTGAGGGGGTATGCGCGTGTTCGCCGTAGTGCTCATCGGTCTGGCCGTCGAGATCACCGCCCTGGTGGCGGCCTTCGGGGCGTGGGGCTTCCTGCCCACCCTGGGGCTGCTGGTCCTGGGTGGTGTGGTCGGCTCGATGCTGATGCGCCGGGAAGGCGCGCGCACGATGGCGGCCTTCTCCGAGGCCCTGCGCACCCGCCGCGCACCCCACCAGGAGATCGCCGACGGCGTGCTCATCGCGGCGGCCGGCTTCCTGATCATCGTGCCGGGCTTCCTCAGCGACATCGCAGGCCTGTTCCTGCTGTTCCCGCCCACCCGCCGGCTGATCAGCAAGCGCATCGCCGCTCGCTCCGAGCAGCGCGAACGCGAGCTGACCCTGAACCTCCGCTACGGCCGCCCACCCACCGCCGGCGGCGTGGTCATCGACGGCGACGTAGTCGACGTCCACCCGAACCAGCCCAAGCCCGCGAACCGCCCTGAACTGACCTGAGCCAACGCCCTCCGGGCAGCCCGTGCCCGAGCCGGCCCTTCGCCCGGGCAACACCGCACACCCTCGCAGCGTTCCCACCCAAGCCGACCCGGTGCCAAGCAGGTTTGAAAGCTCGTAGAAGAAGAAGCAGCTTGACGGCAGAAGAGGGACCACGGACTCGAAGCGCCCCAGAAGCACGCAGGTCCGGGCTCAAGCCGGGAACACCGAGCAACGGGACCACATCATCCCGTCAACCCGGGCCTGCCGGGGGACCGGTCCCAGCGTGACACGCCGCCCGCAACGCAACCCTCCCAGCGTGCCAAGCCGCGCGCCTTCGCGCTTCCACGCAGGAAGCGCCTCGCAGAAGCGCCTCCAAGCCGACAGAAGCGCCTCCAAGCCGAAATGCGGCGCGAGTCGATCAGCTGGGCGGGTCACTCGGCGGGCGGCGTGTGACGCGCACACCGGTCCCCCGGCAGTCATAGGGGCCTGGATGATGTGGTCCAGTTGCCTAGTGTTCCCGGCTTGAGCCCAGACCTGCGTGCTCATAGAGCGCTTCGAGTCCGTGGGCGCCCTTCTGCCGTCAAGCTGCGTTTCTTTTCAAGAGCCTCAAGCTGCGGTTGTCCGGGTGTGTGGCCCCCTGCGCCAGGGCGTTGGTGTAAACCTCATCTCGGCTCTCGTCGTCAAGGCGTCCGTGTTGTCCGCTTCGCCGGGGTGTTGGGGGTGTCGCCCGGACGGGTCGGGGGTATGTGACACCACATGACCGTCATCGGTGTGCACGCCTCGCACGAGCAGATACACCCGTCACGGCTGCTGGATGCCGTCCGCCGGGCCGAGGAGGTCGGGTTCGACGCGGCGATGAGCTCCGACCACTTCTCGCCGTGGAGCGAACGGCAGGGGCAGTCGGGTTTCGCCTGGTCGTGGCTGGGTGCCGCGATGCAGGCCACCGGCCTGCCGTTCGGGGTGGTCAACGCCCCGGGCCAGCGGTACCACCCGGCGATCATCGCGCAGGCCATCGGCACGCTCGGCGCGATGTACCCCGGGCGGTTCTGGGCTGCGCTGGGCACCGGCGAGGCCAGCAACGAGCACATCACCGGTGAGGGGTGGCCGCGCAAGGACATCCGGTCACAGCGGTTGCGCGAGTGCGTGGACATCATCCGCGCCTTGCTGGAGGGCGACGAGGTCAGTCACGACGGCCTGGTCACCGTGGACCGCGCGAAGCTGTGGACCAGGCCCGCCGAGCCGCCGAAGCTGGTGGGCGCCGCTGTCAGCGTGGAGACGGCCCGGTGGTGCGCGGAGTGGGCGGACGGGCTGATCACGGTCAACGCGCCGGCCGAGCACCTGCGCAAGATGGTGGACGCCTACCGGGGCGCCGGGGGCATCGGCAAGCTCGCCCTCCAGGTCCACCTGAGCTGGGCGCCCGACCAGGACCGGGCCATGGCCGTCGCGCACGAGCAGTGGCGCAGCAACGTGTTCGGCCCACCGGTCTGCTGGGACCTGGAGACGGCCGAAGCCTTCGACGTGGTGTCCGAGCGCGTCACACCGGAACAGGTCGCGGCCACCGTCAACGTGTCCGCCGACCTGGGCCTGCACGCCGAAACCCTGCGCGGATACGCCGACCTGGGGTTCGACGAACTGTACCTGCACCACGTGGGCCAAGAGCTGGACGAGTTCCTCGACGCGTTCGGTGAGCGCGTGCTGCCGGAGGTGCGGCGATGAAGCTGACCCGGACCGCCGACCTGTGGTGGAAGAACGCCGTCGTCTACTGCCTGGACGTGGAGACCTTCCACGACTCGGACGGCGACGGGCACGGTGACTTCCGCGGCCTGATCGACAAGATCGACCACCTGCACGGCCTGGGCGTCACGTGCCTGTGGCTGATGCCGTTCTTCCCCTCCCCGGACCGCGACGACGGCTACGACATCACCGACTTCTACGCCATCGACCCGCGCCTGGGCACGTTCGGCGACTTCGTGGAGTTCGTCCGCACCGCCCGCGACCGGGGTATGCGGGTGATCGCCGACCTGGTGGTCAACCACACCTCCGACCAGCACCCGTGGTTCCAGGAGGCCCGCAGCTCGCGCGACAACCCGCGCCGCGACTGGTACGTCTGGCGCGACGAGCCGCCGGCGGACGCCGAGCAGGGCGTGGTGTTCCCGGACCAGGAGACCTCCCTCTGGCAGTTGGACAAGAAGTCCGGCCAGTACTACCTGCACCGCTTCTACAAGCACCAGCCGGACCTCAACGTGGCCAACCCGCGGGTGCGCGACGAGATCGCCCGGGTGATGGGGTTCTGGATGGAGCTGGGCCTGTCCGGTTTCCGGGTGGACGCCGTGCCGTTCCTGCTCGAAGCGCCCGTGGAGGACCTGCCCGACCCGCACGACTACCTGTGCGACCTGCGGGCGTTCCTGTCCCGCCGCAACGGCGAGGGCGTGCTGCTGGGCGAGGTGAACCTGCCCTACACCGACACGATGAAGTACTTCGGGCAGTCCGACGGCGTGGGCGACGAGCTGCACATGTGCTTCGACTTCATCGGAATGCAGCAGATGTACCTGTCGTTGGCGCGCAAGGAAGCCAGCCCGCTGACCCACGCGCTGAAGGAACGCCCGCAGCCGCCGCGCGACTGCCACTGGGCGACGTTCGTGCGCAACCACGACGAGCTGATCCTGGACAAGCTGACCGAGCCGGAACGGCAGGAGGTGTTCGCCGCGTTCGGCCCGGACGAGGACATGCAGCTCTACGGCCGGGGCCTGCGCCGCCGCCTGCCCTCCATGATGGACGACCCGCAACGCACCAAGATGGTCTACAGCCTGCTGTTCTCGCTGCCCGGCACGCCGGTGCTGTTCTACGGCGAGGAGGTCGGCATGACCGAGGACCTGTCCCAGGAAGGCCGGCTCGCGGTGCGCACGCCGATGTGGTGGGACGCGGCGGGCGAGCAGCGGCACGACCCGGACTCGCTGCTGTCGTGGGTGCGGATGCTCATCGAGGGCTACCGGGAGTGCCCGGAGCTGGCGTGGGGACAGTTCCAGGTGATCGACACCGCCGAACCCGCGGTGTTCGCGCACCGCTGCGACATCGACGGCGGCACGGTGGTCGCGGTGCACAACTTCGCCGACACCGGGGCGAAGGTGGACCTGTCCGGTGTGGACGGTGAGCTCACCGACGTGTTCTCCGGCGAGCCGGCGTCGGCCGATCTGGCGTTGGAGCCCTACGGCTGCCGCTGGCTGAGGGCTCAGGTGAGCCGGTAGCCGTGGGCGGGGCGGTTGGCCATGCCGTAGCGCGGCTGGACTTCCGCCTTGCCGATGGCGACCAGGTGCTCCAGGTAGCGGCGGGCGCTGACCCGGGACAGCCCGGCGCGCTCGCCGACCTCCTGGGCGGACAGGTCGCCCACGCCGTCCCGCAGCGCCTCGGTCACCAGCCGCAGCGTGACCGCCGACAGCCCCTTGGGCAGGCCGACCGTCGTCGGCCGGTGCTGCAGCAGCTGGTCCACCTCGTCCTGGTCCAGCCACCGGCCCAGCCGCTGCACCTCGGTCCGCCGGGCCAGGTACTGGCGCATCCGGTCCAGGAACGCGGTGCGGGTGAACGGTTTGACCAGGTAGTGGTCGACACCCCGGGACATGGCCTGCCGCACGGTCTCGCGTTCCCGGGCGGCGGTCACCGCGATGACGTCCACCGGGGGACCGCTGCGGGCACGCAGCCGCGCCAGCACCTCCAGCCCGGAGATGTCGGGCAGGTGGATGTCGAGCAGCACCAGGTCGGGCCGCAACGACTCCACCGCGCGCAACGCCTCCCCGCCGCCGTGGGCCTCGCCGACGACGGTGAACTCGGGCATCGCCTCCAGGAAGCCCCGGTGGATCGCGGCGACGGCGAAATCGTCGTCCACGACAAGGGTGCGCACGCTCATCGGACACCCGCTTCCGGCAGCCACACGTCGAACGACGCGCCGCCCAGCTCCGAGTCGGAGATCCGCACCCGCCCGCTGCGGCGGGTCACCACCCTGGACACCAACGCCAGTCCGATCCCTCGTCCGTGCGCGCCGTCGGTCGCCTTGGAGCTGACGCCGAGCGTGAAGATCCGTCCGCGCTGCGACTCGGCCACGCCCGGACCGTCGTCGTCCACCACCACCCGCACGCCGTCGGGCGACGACCGCACCAGCACCCGCACCGTGCCGCCGGTCGGCACGGCGTCCACCGCGTTGTCGACCAGGTTGCCCAGCACGGTCAGCGCGTCGTCCCCGGTCCGGGTGGCCACCGTGGTCTCCGGGGCCAGCCGCAGTGCCACGCCGCGCTCGTGCGCGGTGGACGACTTGGCCAGCAGCAGGGCGGCCAGCGCCGGGTCGGCGACCGCGCCCTCGATGATGTCCGAGGTGATCGACCCGGCACCGCCGACGCGTTCGATGTAGGCGACGGCTTCGGCCCGCCGGTCCAGTTCCACCAAGCCGCCGATGACGTGCAGGTGGTTGGAGAACTCGTGGGCCTGCGCCCGCAACACCTCGGTGACGGTGCGCTGGCCGTCGAGCTGGCGCAGCGCGTCGTGCAGTTCGGTGCGGTCGCGCAGGGTGAGCACGACGCCGACCGGGCGGCCCTGCGTCTTGGCGGTCATCCGGTTGGCGACCAGGACCCGTTCGCCCGCGAGCACCAGCCGGTCGGCCACGTCGTCGCCGCCGCGCGCCAGGTCGAGCAGTCCGCCGTCGTCGAGCACCTCGCCGGCGGGACGCCCGGTCGGGTCGTCGGTCAGCCCGAGCAGCCGCATCGCCTCGTCGTTGACCAGCGCGAGGCGCTCGCGCTCGTCGATGCCGACCACCCCTTCGCGGATGCCGTGCAGCATCGCGTCGCGGGTCTCCAGCAGCTGCGCGATCTCGGCGGGTTCGAGCTTGAACGTGCGCCGCCGCACCAGCTGCGTGACCAGGGCCGCGCCCAGCACGCCGACCAGCGCGGCGGCGGCCAGCCAGCCGATCAGCTCCGGCAGGTCCTCGGCCAGGTCGGCGGCCAGCCGGCTCTCCAGGACGCCGACCGACGCCATGCCGATGATCTGCCCGTCGTCGGCCCGGATCGGTACCTTCGCGCGCAGCGACGTGCCCAGGGTGCCGGTCTCGGTGCCGACGAACACGTTGCCGGACAACGCCGAACCGGGGTCGGTGGAGACGCGTTCCCCGATCCGTTTCGGGTCGGGGTGGGCGTAGCGCACGCCGTTGCGGTCGGTCACCACCACGTAGGTCACGTTCGACGCCTTGCGGATCAGCTCCGCCAGCGGCTGGATGGTCTCGGCCGGCTGCGGCTCGTCGAAGGCGTCGACCACGGTGGGCAGCCGGGCCACGCTCTCCGCCACCGACAGCATCCGGTCCTTGTACGCCTCCCGGATCCGGTCGCTCTGCAGCTTGGCCGCCAGCAGCCCGGCCGCGCAGGTCGTCACCAGCACGATGACCACCTGCAACACCAGCAGGGAGACACCGAGGGGGACCGAGCGGCGAGGCATGCGACGCATTCTCGCCTACCCGGTGTGAGCCCGGCCACGACCTAAACGACCAATACGGCCCTTATGACCGATGCCTTACCGGGCCGGGCCCGCGCTCCTAGCGTTCCCGCCCAACCGGGGCGCCGAGCCGCGGTCGGTGACGTGGAGGAACCCGATGGCAGGACAGCACACCCGATCGGCCGCGTGGCAGGCCACCGCGGTGGTGGTGACCGCGGGCCTGGTGCTCGCGGGGTGCGGGGGAGCGTCGAAGCCGGCGGACGGGGCGATCGCCAAGCTGGAGATCATGGCCCCGGCCGATCCCGGCGGCGGCTGGGACCAGACCGCGCGGGCCATGCAGGCCGCCGTGAGCGGCGCGAACCTGGCGAGGTCCGTGCAGGTCGGCAACGTCGGCGGTGCGGGCGGCACGGTGGGCCTGCGGAAGCTGGCGAACGAGAGGTCCGAGTCGTACCTGATGGTCACCGGCCTGGTCATGGTCGGCGCGGTGGAGACCAACGGCGTGGACAAGCGGTTGGAGGACACCACCCCCATCGCCCGGCTGACCGCCGAGGACGAGGTGGTCGTGGTGCCCGCCGACTCGCCGCACCAGAGCATCGAGGACCTGCTCGAAGCCGTGGACGAGAAGGGCCGGGGCGTGTCGGTTACCGGTGGCTCGGCCGGCGGCACGGACCACATCCTGGCCGCGATGCTGTTGAAGGCCAAGAACATCGACCCCGCCAAGCTGAACTACGTCCCCTACTCGGGCGGCGGCGAGTCGCTGGCCGCGCTGCTGGGCAAGAAGGTCGACGCGGGCATCTCCGGCATCGGCGAGTACCGGGAGCAGATCAAGGCGGGCAAGCTGCGCGCCCTGGCCACCTCCGGCCCGCAGCCGCACGCGGACCTCGGCGTACCGACGTTGAAGAACGTGGGCACCGGCGTGGAACTGATCAACTGGCGCGGGGTGGTCGCGCCCGGCTCGATCTCGCCGGCGGCGAAGGAACGGCTGGTCGAGCTGGTCACCGAGATGCACGGCAGCCCGCAGTGGCAGGAGAAGCTGAAGAGGAAGGGCTGGACCGACACCTTCCTCGCCGGCCACGAGTTCGCCGAGTTCCTCACCGTCGAGATCGGCCGGATCAAGCCGGTGCTCCAGGAAATCGGCCTGGTCAAGTGATCGTCGAACGCATCGAGGAGTACGTCTTCGGCGGTCTGGTCACCGCCCTGGGCGTGTTCACCCTGGTGGACGCGACCACCATCACCGCACGCGGCACGGCGGGCACCGTCGGGCCGCGCGCGTTCCCGTACGCGGTCGGCGCGCTGCTGGTGGTCACCGGCGTGGCGGCGATCGTGGCCACCGCGAAGGGGAAGCTCGGGCAGGCCGCGAAAGCCGCAGACGCCGCGGACGCCGACACGGGGCTGCGCACCGACTGGCCGACCGTGGCCAAGCTGGTCGCCGTCCTGGTGGCACACCTGGCGCTGATCGACGTGGTCGGCTGGCCGGTCGCGGCGGTGGTGCTGTTCGCCGGGGCGGCCTGGACGCTGGGCGCGGTGTGGTGGAAGGCGTTGGCGGTCGCCGTGGTGCTGGCGCTGGTCGTGCAGGTGGTGTTCGCGTCCGGCCTGGGCCTGTCGCTGCCCGCCGGGGTGTTGGAAGGGGTGCCGCTCCTCGATGGGTAGCCTCACCGCGCTGTTGGAGGGTTTCGCGACCGCCGCGCAGCCCGAGTACCTGCTCTACGCCCTGCTGGGCGTCACCCTCGGCACCGCCGTGGGTGTGTTGCCGGGCATCGGCCCGGCGATGACGGTGGCGCTGCTGCTGCCGTTGACCTACACGCTGGAACCCACCGCCGCGCTGATCATCTTCGCGGGCATCTACTACGGCGGCATGTACGGCGGGTCGACGACGTCCATCCTGTTGAACACCCCCGGCGAGTCCTCCTCCATCGTCACCGCGTTGGAGGGCAACCGGATGGCGCGCGCCGGACGTGGCGCGGCGGCCCTGGCCACGGCGGCGATCGGGTCGTTCGTGGCGGGCACCATCGCCACGATCCTGCTGACGGCACTGGCCCCCACGATCGCGGACCTCGCGGTGACCTTGGGGCCGGCGGACTACGTGGCGCTGATGGTGGTCGCCTTCACGACGGTGGCCGCGCTGCTGGGTTCCTCCCCGGCGCGCGGGCTCGCGGCGCTGGGGTTGGGCCTGTTCCTCGGTCTGGTCGGGACGGACACGTTGTCCGGTCAGCAGCGGTTCACCCTGGGGGTGTCGACGCTGGCCGACGGGATCGACGTCGTAGTCGTCGCGGTCGGTGTGTTCGCGGTCGGCGAGGCGCTCTACGTGGCTTCCCGGCTGCGGCACGGCCCGGTGGAGGTGGTGCCGGTCGGCGGCCGGTGGTTCACCCGCGAGTTCTGGTCGCGGTCGTGGAAGCCTTGGCTGCGCGGCACGTTCATCGGCTTCCCGGTCGGCACCGTGCCGGCCGGAGGGGCGGACGTGTCGACGTTCCTGTCGTACGCGGCGGAGAAGAAGCTGTCCAAGCATCCCGAGGAGTTCGGCAAGGGGGCGATCGAGGGCGTGGCCGGTCCCGAGGCGGCCAACAACGCCGCGGCGGCCGGAGTGCTGGTGCCGCTGCTGACGCTGGGTCTGCCGACGACCGCGACGGCGGCGGTGATCGTGGCGGCGTTCCAGTCCTACGGCATCCAGCCCGGTCCGCTGCTGTTCACCGACAACTCGGGGATGGTGTGGGCGCTCATCGCGTCGCTGTACATCGGCAACGTCATGCTGCTCGTGCTCAACCTGCCCTTGGTGCGGATCTGGGTGAAGGTGCTCCAGATCCCCCGGCCTTACCTGTACGCGGGCATCCTGTTGTTCGCCGCTCTGGGCACCTACGCGGTGAACTTCGTGGTGGACGACCTGATCGTGCTCCTGGTGATCGGCGTGGCCGGCTTCTTCATGCGCCGTCACGGCTATCCGGTCGCGCCGCTGGTCGTCGGGCTGATCCTGGGACCGATGGCGGAGGAGCAGGTGCGGCGGACGTTGCAGATCTCCGAGGGCGACCTGACGGCGTTGGTGGCGAGTCCGTTCGCGGCTGCGACCTACGGCGTGCTGGCGGTGGTGTTGGTGGTGGCGACGGTGGTGAGGGTGCGCGGCAGCCACAGGAGTCGTGCGTTGGCGTCACCCCCTTCGGTGAAGTAGAGCAGCGCGTTCTCCGGCTTGTGGAGGCTCGCGCGGAAGTCGCCTTCGGTGGAGATGACCTCGGCGTGGTCGTGGAAGGCCATGCCGTAGGCGGCGATGTGGGCGTCGTAGCGCTCGCCGTATTCCACGGCCACGGCGAACAGTCGCGGCGCTTCCTCGTCGGCCAGGTCGGCGAGGAACTGTGCGGACGTGGCTTCGTCCCACACGGTGTCGTGTCCGGAGCGGTCATCCATGAGCGGTACCCTTCGGTGGTGCGTTGTGTTGTCCCATCACATGTTGCTGTTGCGCTACCACAACCGCAATGCCACGATCGGGTGTATCCGCAGGTAGAACGGCCAGTCCTATGCTGTGCCGCATGATCCGCAGCACGGCGAAGGCGATGGCGCTCGGCACGAAACTCCGCGCGGTTCGCGAGGCGGCCGGGGTGGGACAGCGGGAGCTCGCGCGACTGACCGGCATCCACGCCGCGACCATGAACAGGTACGAGTCGGGAGAGCGTCCGCCAAGTGAAGAGGCCACCATCCTCATCCTCGACACGCTCGGCGTGGTCGGCCCGGAGTGCGACGAGATCCTCGAACTGGTCCGCGACGATCCCGCCAAGGGCTCGGCCTGGCTTGCGGTCGGTCTACCCGAGCAGCGGGTCCAACTGGACGCGTTGCTCCAGATCGAGCAACTCGCCACCGAGATCATCGATGTCAGCCCGCTCGTCGTGCCGGGTCTGCTCCAATCCAGCGGCTACACCCGCGCGATCATGCGCGGCGGTGCGGTGCCCGAGTCGGAGATCGAGACGCGCGTCGCCATCCGGATGGGCCGCCGGGACGTGCTCACCAGGTCGCGTCCGGTCCGCTATACCGCGCTGATGGGGAATCACGTGATGCGGCAGCAGTTCGGCGGACCTGCCGCCCGGGTGGAACAGCTCGACCACCTGCGGAAGATGGCCGAGTTGCCCAATGTGGAGCTTCGAATCTTCCCGATCGACGCCGGTTGGCACGCGGCCCTCCACGGGCCGTTCTCGCTGATTACGATCGGTGGCAGCGAGACGATCGTGCACCTGGAGAACCACGCGAGCGGCCTGTTCATCCAGGAGAAGGACATGGTTGCGGTGTTCCAGGAGGTCGTCGAGCGGGTCACCGAAATTTCTGTCGATCCTGAATTTTCTGCTTGAGAAGAAGGAGAAGGAATGACTTCACCCCGGTGGCGGAAGTCCAGCCGGTCGGGCACATCCACCAACTGTGTCGAAGTCCGTGCTGACCTGAGCGCGGTCCGCGACTCCAAGCAGCAGGGTGGACCGGAGCTGCGGTTCGAGGGACCTGGCGCACTTGCGCGGTTGGTGGCGGCTGTTCGTTGAGGACTCCCGGCCACCGGGTGGCGGAGGTGCTGCGCTCCGTGCGGGCTCGTCCGGACCCGGTGGCCGGTCCGCATCCGGCGACAGACTGATACTTGCGGAGTCTTGGCGTTCCACGTGAAGATATTCCCGCCCAGTCGCTGTTGACCGAAGGATTTCCATGACGTCGCCGTACGGTCTGCACCGCGTGCTGGAACCCGCCGGTGTGCTCCCGCAGCAGGCGTGGCGGCTGGACGCGACACCGGAGTGCGGTGCGGACGAGGTCGTGGTGGACGTCGAACGGCTGAACCTGGACGCGGCGTCGTTCCGGCAGCTCCGGGAGGAGCACGGCCCGTCGATCCGGCAGGCGGTGCTGGACGTCGTGGCCGAGCGCGGCAAGATGCAGAACCCGGTGACCGGCTCCGGCGGGATGCTTCTCGGCACCGTCCGCGCGGTCGGCCCGTCCTCGCCGCTGGGGCTGGAGGTCGGCGACCGGGTCGCGACCCTGGTGTCCCTGACCTTGACCCCGTTGCGCGTCACCGACGGTCTGGCGCGGTGGGACGGCACGACCGAGCAGGTGCCGTGCACCGGGACCGCCGTGCTGTTCGGCCGTTCCATCGCCGCCGTGCTGCCCTGCGACCTGCCCGACGAACTCGCGCTGTCCGTGCTCGACGTGTGCGGCGCCCCCGCGCTGACCAACCGGGTGGTGCGGCGGCGTGCGGCGGAATCGGTCCTGGTGCTGGGTGGGGGTGGCAAGTCGGGTTCGCTGTCGCTGGCCGCCGCGCGTCGCGCCGGCGCGTCCCGCCTGGTGGCGTTGGTGCCCACCGAGGCCGAGGCGTCCCGCGTCGGGTCTTCGGGGTTGGCCGATGAGATCGTGGTCGCCGATGCCCGCGATCCGGTGGCCGTGCTGGAGGCCGTGGGCACACGGGTGGACGTGACGGTGGTGTGCGTGGACGTGCCGGGCTGTGAGCACGGGGCGATCCTGGCCACCGCCGATGGCGGCACCGTGGTGTTCTTCTCCATGGCCACCTCGTTCTCCGCCGCCGCACTCGGCGCGGAAGGCCTCGCGGCAGACGTGGAGATGATCGTCGGCAACGGCTATGTGCCAGGTCACGCGGCGTTCGCTCTGGACCTGCTGCGCACCGAACCTGCCGTGCGGGCCCTGTTCGAGCACCGGCAGACTGCTCAGGCGTGACTACAGTGAATGGCGGCTCGCCTGAGGAAAGCACCTCGCCGCGGGTGAACGGCGGCTCGTCCGAGGGAAGCACGCGTCTGCTCGTGGGTGGCCGGATCCACTCTCCGACCGCACCCGACGCCACCGCGATGGCGATCACGGACGGCACCGTGGTGTGGCTGGGCCAGGACTCGGTGGGCCGCGCCCTGCACCCGGACGCCGAGGTCGTGGACCTGGCCGGGGCCTGGGTCGCGCCGGCGTTCGTGGACGCGCACGTGCACGCCACCTCCGCCGGCCTGCTGCTGACGGGTCTGGACCTGACCGGCTGCCGTTCGCTGTCCGACCTGCTGGACGCGGTCCGCGCCGCCGACGGCCCACTGATCTGGGGCCACGGCTGGGACGAGACCCGTTGGCCGGAGAACCGCCCGCCGACGCGTGCCGAACTGGACGAGGCCGCGCGTGGTGCCGTCGTCTACCTGTCGCGGATCGACGTGCACTCGGCGCTGGTGTCCTCGGCGCTGGTCGACCTCGCGCCCGCCGCCCGTGACGCCGACGGCTGGTCTCCCGACGGTCCGCTGTCCCGTGCCGCCCACCACCACGTGCGGGGCGCGGCCAAGGACGCCATCCCGGTGGCCCGGCGGCGTGCCGCGCAGGAGGCCTTCCTGTCCCACGCCGCATCGCGGGGTGTCGCCTGTGTGCACGAGTGCGCGGGACCGGACATCTCCAGCCGTGACGACCTGGCCGACCTGCTGGCTTTCGACGGTGGCCCGGAGGTCGTCGGGTACTGGGGCAGCCGGGATCCCATCGACCTGCCCGTGCGGGGGTTGGCGGGTGACCTGTTCGTGGATGGGGCCCTGGGTTCCCGGACTGCGGCGTTGTGCTCGCCCTACGAGGACGCCGACACCTCCGGTGCGCTGTACCTGACCGCCGACGAGATCGCCGCGCACCTGGTGTCGTGCACGGAAGCCGGTCTCCAGGGCGGTTTCCACGTCATCGGCGATGCCGCCATGGCGGCCGTGGTGCAGGGCTTCGAGACGGCCGCCGCCGTTGTCGGCGTGCCCGCGCTGGCCGCCCGCAGGCACCGCCTGGAACACGTCGAGATGATCACCGCCGAGCAGGCGGCGAAGCTCGGTTCGTTCGGCGTGGTCGCCTCCGTGCAGCCGTTGTTCGACCGCGAGTGGGGCGGGCCTTCGGGCATGTACGTCCAGCGGCTGGGCGCGGAGCGCGGAACCGCGCTGAACCCGTTCTCACAGCTTGCCGGTGCCGGTCTGGTGCTGGCTCTGGGTTCCGACGCACCGGTGACGGTGGTCGATCCGTGGGCCTCGATCCGTGCCGCGGTGCACCACCGGACGGACGGTTTCGGTATCTCGCCGCGTGCCGCGTTCAACGCCCACACCCGTGGCGGGTGGCGTGCGGCGGGGGTGGACGACGGCATCACCGGCACGTTGCAGCCGGGCGCTCCCGCGACCTACGCGGTGTGGGAGGCGGGGGAGTTGGAGGTCACCACACCGGATTCGCGGGTGCAGCGGTGGTCCACCGATCCGCGTTCGGGCGTGCCGGGCCTGCCGTCACTGGACTCGACGCCGACGTGCCTGCGGACCGTGCTGCGCGGTCGGACGATCTTCGAAAGGGAGTGACGATGGCGTTGCTCGACCTCGACCCGAAGGTGGTCGCCACCGCACGCCGGCTGGCCGCCAAGGCCGCCGAGCCGGTGGTGGCCATCGCCAAGGCGCACACCACGGTCGCGGTCGAGCGCGCCACGTTGCGGCTGGCCGGGATCACCGGGGCGGACTCGACCCACCGGGCTGGCGACGTGCCGTGGGTGAACCGCGTGGTCGACACGGTCCGGGAGCAGTGCGGGCTGGAGCACGGGGTGGTGCTGCCCGCCTTCCACGCGTTGCGGGAGCACGACCTCGCGACGTTGACGGAACTGGCCGAGGCCACCGCCGCCGGGCAGGTCCGGTTCACGATCCCGGAAGGCCGGGACCGGACGCGGGCGCGGAAGGCGGCCACGGCGGCGGTCACCAGGGGCATCCGGACCGTCGACCGGAACAGGGCCCAGCGGGAGAAGCTGGTCGCCAAGCTCGGCGACCCGGCGCAGCGGCCGTGGATCTACCTCATCGTCGCGACCGGGGACATCGACGAGGACGTCGTCCAGGCGCAGAACGCGGCGCGGGCCGGCGCGGACGTCATCGCGGTGATCCGGTCGACCGGGCAGTCGTTGCTGGACTACGTGCCCGAAGGCGCGACGCACCACGGGTTCGCCGGGACCTACGCCACGCAGGAGAACTTCCGGATCATGCGGGCCGCGTTGGACGAGGTGTCCAAAGAGGTCGGTCGGTACGTGCGGCTGACGAACTACGCCTCCGGGCTGTGCATGCCGGAGATCGCGGTGCTGGCCGGGTTGCAGCGGCTGGACATGATGCTCAACGACTCGATGTACGGGATCCTGTTCCGCGACATCAACCCGATCCGCACCTTCGTCGACCAGCGGTTCTCCCGCCAGGTGCACGCCCGCGCGGGGATCATCATCAACACCGGCGAGGACAACTACCTCACCACCGCCGACGCGGTGGAAGCCGCGCACACCGTCACCGTGTCGCAGCTGCTCAACGAGCACTTCGCGCACGAGGCGGGGCTGCCCGACCACCTGCTGGGCCTCGGGCACGCGTTCGAGATCAACCCGAAGGTGCCCGAGTCGTTCCGGCTGGAGCTGGCGCACGCCCTGCTGGCCCGCGAGCTGTTCCCGGACGCGCCGCTGAAGTGGATGCCGCCGACCAAGCACATGACCGGCGACGTGTTCAACGGTTACCTGCTCGACGGGTTCTTCAACCTGGCGGGGGTGCTGACGGGGCAGAGCATCCTGCTGGTGGGGATGATGACCGAGGCCGTGGTGACCCCGTTCCTGTCCGACCGGGACCTGGCGCTGGCCAACGTCCGGTACGTGCTCGACGCGGCCGGCGGCCTGCGTGACGACTTCCGTCCCGCACCGGACGGGCTGATCGTCAAACGCGCGCACCAGGTGCTGGGGGAGGCGGTGGACCTGCTGGCGCGGATCGTGGACGACGGGCTGCTCGACGCCATCGCCGACGGCACGTTCGGCCTGATGAAACGCCCGGCGGACGGCGGCAAGGGCGCGGACGGCGTGGTGGCGAAGGCCGACGGGTACTGCAACCCCGCCTCAGACCTGTTGGAGGCGCGGTGAAGCGGCACGTCCGCCCCTACGGCGACACGACCGGCGACGGGATGGTGCAGACGTCGTTCACGCTGCCCGTGCCGTTCGGGCCGAAGGCCGACGGCGCCGCGCAGCAGTTGGCGAACAAGATGGGCATCGACCCGGCGATGGTGGTGCACTCCCACGCGATCGGAGCCGACTTCACGTTCTTCGTCGTGTACGGGTCGGTCGGGCACATCGTCGACCTGGACGAGGTGCGCGTGGTGGAGCGCGAGTACCCGCTGCTGTCGCCGTCGGAGGTGAACACGACGCTGAAGAAGCTGTTGCGCCGCAAGCTGGTCGTGGTCGGGGGGTGCATCGGCACCGACGCGCACACCGTGGGCATCGACGCGATCCTCAACATCAAGGGCTTCGCCGGCGAGAAGGGCCTGGAGTACTACCGCGAGCTCAAGGTGGTGAACCTGGGCGCGCAGGTGTCCGTGCCCGAGCTGGTCCGCCGCGCCCGCGCGGAGAAGGCCGACGCGGTCCTGGTGTCGCAGGTGGTCACCCAGCGGGACGCGCACGTCCTCAACACCCGGGAGATGGCGGCGGCCTTCCGCGAGGCGATGGGCGACCGACGTCCCCTGCTCATCGCCGGCGGCCCCCGTTTCGACCCGCTGATGGCGGGCGAGTTGGGCGTCGACCGGGTGTTCGGCCGGGGCACGACCCCCGGCGAAGTCGCCAGCTACCTCGTGCACGCCGTGCAGACGAAGAAGGAAGGGGCAGCGTGAGCCTGACCGAGGGTTTCACCGTCACCCACCGGCGGTACGTGCCGCACTCGCACGCCCACTACGGCGGCAACCTGGTGGACGGCGCCTACGGGCTGGGCCTGTTCGGCGACGTGGCCACCGAGCTGCTCATCCGCACCGACGCCGACGAGGGCCTGTTCGCGGGCTACTCGAACGTCGAGTTCGTGGCGCCCATCCAGGCCGGTGACGTCATCGAGGCGACCGCGACCCTGGTCCGCGTCGGCACCCGCTCCCGCGAGATCGACTTCGAGGCGCGGGTGGTGTGCCGTTCCGCACCGCACCGCGGGCCGTCCGCCGCCGACGTCGTGGAGCCGCCGATCGTGGTCACCCGCGCCCGGGGCACCGTGGTCGCGCCCTGACCCTTCACCGCTGCGTCCGGCCCTTCACCGTCCGCGTCCCGGCCCCCGGCCGTCCGGGCACGGCGACGATCCCGGCCGCAGCGGTGTCGTCCATGCCGTCCCACCAGGAATAACCCGCTGGCGTCGGCCGGGTCGACCCGCCTACCAGGCTCGTTCCCGACCGGCGGCGAGGGCCCGCGCGGATGTGGTCCTGCGGACGTGGGGTCTCTGCCACTATCGACGGCGTGATCAGCCTCGATCCGGTTTCCTCGGTACCGCCCTACGAGCAGGTGCGGTCCCAGTTCGCTCGCAAGATCACCGACCGGGAGCTGGCCGTGGGCACCAGGCTGCCCACCGTCCGCGCGCTGGCCGCCGAGCTGGGCATCGCGGTCAACACGGTCGCCCGCGCCTACCGGGAACTGGAGGAGGCGGGTCTCATCGAGACCCGCGGCAGAGCCGGGACCGTGGTCAGCGCGGCGGGGGAGCGCAGCCGGGAACGGGTGCTGCGGGCCGCGCGGGGCTACGCGTCCACGGCCCGCGAGCAGGGGCTGACCGCCGACGAGGCGCTGGAGATCGTGCGGGCGGCACTCGCCGATTGATCAGTAGTGTGGTCGGGTGGCGACCGAACACAGCGGCGGCGGCGACCCGGCGCGCACTCTGTCCGTGCTCTGGCGCACCACCACGCCCAGCGCGCGCAAGGACCTCGGGGTGGACCGGATCGTGGCCGCGGCGGTAGCGCTGGCCGACACCGAGGGGTTGGGCGCGCTGTCCATGCGCCGCGTCGCGGACCGGCTCGGTGTGGGCACGATGTCGCTCTACACCTACGTGCCGGGCAAGGCGGAGCTGATCGACGTCATGGTGGACACCGTGCACGGCGAGACCGCGCGCCCGGCGGACGTGCCCGGCGGGTGGCGTGCCCGGCTGACGCAGATCGCGCGGGAGAACTGGGCGCTGTACCTGCGACACCCGTGGCTGCTCCAGGTGGCGACCAACCGGGCGGTGCTGGGCCCGAACGTGGTCGCGAAGTACGACTACGAACTGTCCGCCGTGGACGGCATCGGGCTGTCGGACGTGGAGATGGACTCGGTGCTGGCCCTGGTTCTGGGCCACGTGCAGGCGGCGGCCCGGCCGGCGGTGGAGGCGGCGCAGGTCGAGCAGCGCACCGGCCTGACCGACCGGCAGTGGTGGCAGGCCGCCGCGCCGTTCCTGTCCAGGGTGTTCGACCCGGAGAAGTTCCCCACCGCCGCGCGGGTGGGCGCGGCGGCGGGCGAGGCGCACGGCTCGGCCTACTCGGGGGAGCACGCGTTCACGTTCGGCCTGGAACGCGTGCTCGACGGCATCGAGGCGCTGGTCGGGCCGCGTCAGTAGGGGCGCTGGGGCATCGTCACCCACAGCACGAGGTAGACGATGAACTGCGGGCCGGGCAGCAGGCACGACAGCAGGAACAGCAACCGCACCGTGTTCGGCTTCCAACCGAACCGCGCGGCCAGTCCCGCGCACACGCCGGCGATCACGCGTTGGTTCTGGGGCCTGGTCAACGTGGTCATGCCTCCACCATCCGCCTGATCGGGGCCGTCCGCATCGGTGGCAACCCTGAACTTCGACCCCGAGACGCATCCGGTGGCGGTGACCGGGGTCGCTTCCGGCGGTCCTTGTCCGGTGCTTCACCCGGTCCTCGTAGGCTGATCCGGTGGTCGCACCCCCTGTGGCGCCGGGTCAGCCCGCCGCCGGCACACCGCCCGCCCGCCGTCGTCGGGACGTGCGCGGCACGCTGTCGCGGATCGCGCTCGCCGCGGTCGGGGGTGGGCTGGTCTTCCTGAGCTTCCCGCCGCGCACCGCGTGGTGGCTCGCGCCGATCGGGTTCGCGGTGCTGGGGGTGCTGCTGCACGGTCGCCGGATGCGGGCGGGCTTCGGGTTGGGCGTGGCGTGGGGGCTGGGGTTCATGGTCCCGCTGCTGCGCTGGACGGGGGAGTTCGTCGGGCTGGTCGCCTGGCTGCCGCTGGCGTTGTTCTGCGCGGTGATGATCGGCCTGGGCACCGCGTTCATGGCCCGGGTGTCGACGTTGCCGGGCGGGCCGTTGTGGATGGCGTCGCTGTGGGTGGCCGACGAGCTGCTGCGCGGGGTGTTCCCGTTCGGCGGGTTCCCGTGGGGCCGGATCGCGTTCGGCCAGCCGGAGGGCTGGTACCTGCCGCTGGCGGCGGTCGGCGGGGCGCCGCTGATCGGGTTCGCGGTGGCGCTGACCGGGTTCGGCCTGGCCCACCTGGGGCGCGACTGGCGGCTGGGGCTGCCGCTGGTGGTGCTGCCGCTGGCCGGCGGGTTGGCGGCGACGCCGCTGGTGGGCACCGCGCCGGACCGGGGGACGGTGGTGGTGGCCGCGATCCAGGGCAACGTGCCGCGTGCCGGGCTGGACTTCAACGCCCAGCGCCGCGCCGTGCTGGACAACCACGTCAAGCGCACGCTGGAGCTGGCCGAGGACGTCGCCCGGGGCCGGGAGGAGCAGCCGGACCTGGTGATCTGGCCGGAGAACTCCTCCGACATCGACCCGTTCCGCAACACCGACGCCGCCGCCGAGATCGACCGCGCCGCCGCGGCGATCAAGGCGCCCATCGCGGTCGGCGCGGTGGTGGTCGACAAGTCGGACAACCTGCCGCGCAACACCGTGGTGCTGTGGGAGCCGGGCAGGGGCGCCACCGACACCTACACCAAGCGGCAGCTCCAGCCGTTCGGCGAGACGATGCCGTTCCGCTCGTTCTTCCGGATCTTCTCCGCGACCGTGGACCGGGCGGGGGTGTTCCAGCCGGGGACCGACCCGAAGGGGTTCGCGATGGGCCCGGCCCGGGTGGCCGTCGACACGTGTTACGAGGTCGCGTTCGACAGCGTGGTGCGCGACTCGGTCACGGCGGGGGCCGACATCATCGCGATCCCGACCAACAACGCCACCTTCGGCTTCACCGAGATGACCTACCAGCAGCTGGCGATGTCCCGGGTGCGGGCCGTGGAGCACGGCAAAGCGGTGGTGGTGGCGGCCACGAGCGGGGTCAGCGCGATCGTGCAGCCGGACGGGTCGGTCACCCGCCGGACCGGGCTGTTCACCCCCGACGCACTGGTGTCGGAGCTGCCGCTGCGGGGGGAGGCTACGCTGGCCACCCGGCTCGGCGCATGGCCCGAGTGGGTGATGACGGCGCTGGGCCTGCTGGCCGTGGCGCTGAGCCTGACCGTGAAACGACGAGGATCGCGTCCGACCCCTGGTGCGGGGATCGGCGAGGAGGAAACGGATGGCGGACCAGCAGGCGCAGCCTGACCGCGAGCTCGGGCCGGTGCTGGTGGTGATCCCGACCTACAACGAGCGGGACAACATCGGGAAGATCGTGAAGCGGCTGCACGCGGCCTTGCCGAAGGTGCACTGCCTCGTGGTCGACGACGGGAGCCCGGACGGGACGGGACAGCTGGCCGACGAGATGGCCGCCGCGGACGACCGGGTGCAGGTGATGCACCGCACCGAGAAGGCCGGGCTGGGCGCCGCGTACGTGGCGGGCTTCCGGTGGGCGCTGGAGCACGGCTACGACGTCGTGGTGGAGATGGACGCGGACGGTTCGCACGCGCCGGAGGACCTGCCGCGGCTGCTCGACGCGCTGCGGGACGCCGACCTGGTGCTGGGCTCGCGGTACGTGCCGGGCGGCAGCACGGTGAACTGGCCGTGGCACCGGCAGCTGATCTCGCGCGGCGGGAACGTGTTCTCGCAGGTCGCGCTGGGTACCAGCGTGAAGGACATCACCGGCGGGTTCCGGGCGTTCCGGGCGGGCGTGCTGCGCCGGCTCAAGCTGGACACGGTGGCCTCGCAGGGCTACTGCTTCCAGATCGACCTGGCGTGGCGGACGATCGAGCTGGGCCACCGCGTGGTCGAGGTGCCGATCACGTTCACCGAGCGCGAGATCGGCGAGTCGAAGATGAGCGGCAACATCGTGCGCGAGGCCCTGTTGCGGGTCACGAAGTGGGGCATGAGGCGCCGCTACACGCAGCTGCGGGACCTGTTCGCGCCCAGGCCGAAGACCGGCTCGAAGCGCTAGTAGGACTTCGTTAGGTGCTGTTGACGTGCGGTTTTGTCGGGCTGTTCGGGTCTGGACGTGTTGTCGGCAGGTGTGGCAGCGGCCTGTCCAGACCGTGAGTAAGTGTTGGAGGTGGCGCAGGACGGCGTAGGGCGTCAGCCTTGCGTAGGGGCTT
>NZ_JACHJN010000006.1 GCF_014203665.1 Saccharothrix tamanrassetensis | reverse complement strand
CACGACCGCAACGCCCAACGGGTCGCGACGCTGTTGGCACGAAAGATGGAGACCCTGCCCGAGTTCCTGCGCCGCAGTGTCACCTGGGACCAGGGTCGCGAAATGGCCCGCCACTCCTACTTCACCATCCGCACCGGCATCCCGGTCTACTTCTGCGACCCCCACAGCCCCTGGCAACGCGGCAGCAATGAGAACACCAACGGACTGCTCCGCCAGTACTTCCCCAAAGGCACCGACCTCTCCGTCCACACCCAGGCCGACCTCGACAAAGTCGCCGCCGAATTAAACGGACGCCCCCGCCAGACCCTCGACTGGCGCAAGCCGATCGAGGTCTACAACGACCTGGTCACCGCCCACACGTCGCCATGACCACTTGACTCCAACCACCCTTGTCCGGGGACAAGCGCGGTTCGCTGCGCGCAGGCCATACGGGGATGACACACAGCAAGGCAGAGGTGTGCGCGGGCGCGCCGGCCCGGGGGTTCGAGCGTGGGGAGCCGCGACGGGGTGTGCCGGGGGCTGGGCTTGGGGCGGTGGGACTGGATGGGAGTGGTGCGGAACTGGGTTGGGAGTGGTGCGGGGCTGGGGTGGGAGTGGTGCGGGGCTGGGCGTGGGCGGGTGGGCTCGGGGGTGGGTCGCGTGCGATGGTTGAGGGTGTGAGCAGTTCAGGTGAGGTGTTGCCGACGTTGTCCAAGGGGACGTTGCGGACCTTGCAGCGGGCTTCGGGGGATCTCGCGACGGCCAGCGTGGCCGAGATGGAGGAGCGGCTTCCCTGGTTCCGGCGGATGCCGGCCGAACAGCGCGCCGGGGTGTTGTTGCTGATCCAGAACGGGGTGGCCGGGTTTGTTTCCTGGCTGCACGATCCCGAGCAGGCCATCCGGCTCACCGCCGAGGCGTTCCGGGCGGCGCCGAAGGACATTTCGCGGTGGGTCAGCCTGCGGCAGACCGTGGAACTGGTCCGGATTGCGCTGGAGTTGTTCGAGCAGCAGTTGCCGAAGCTCGCGGCGGACGAGGCCGAGCGCGCCCTGTTGACCGAAGGTGTGCTGCGCTACGGACGCGAGATCGCGTTTTCGGCGGCTACTTCGTACGCGGCGGCGGCGGAAGCGCGGGGCGCTTGGGACGCCCGGCTCGAAGCGCTGGTGGTGGACGGGATCGTGCGTGGGGACGCCGAGGAGTCGTTGCTGTCGCGGGCGACCGCACTGGGGTGGGATCCGGCGGCCGAGGCGACCGTGCTGGTCGGCAACCCGCCGTCCGACGACCCGCCCGCCGTGGTGTTCGAGGTGCGCAGTCGGGCGGCTCGGATCTCGCGCCCCGTACTGCTGAGCGTCCAGGGGTCGCGGTTGGTGGTGGTGCTGGGTGGGCAGACGGAGACCGGGGACGCGCTGACCCGGCTCGCCGACGCGTTCGGGCCCGGCCCGGTGGTGGCGGGGCCGTCCGTGTCGAGCCTGGCCGACGCCCACCGCAGTGCCGGAGACGCGCTGTCCGGGCTCCGCGCCGTGGTCGGGTGGCCCGCCGCGCCGCGACCGGTGCGGTCGTTGGACCTGCTGCCGGAGCGCGCCCTGGCCGGCGACCCGGAGGCCGAGTGGCAGCTGGTCGACCGGGTCGCCCGGCCGCTGGAGGACGCCGGCGGCTCGCTGTTGGAGACCGTCGACACGTTCCTCGAAGTGGGAGGCGTGCTGGAGGCCTGCGCCCGCAAGCTGTTCGTCCACCCGAACACGGTCCGGTACCGGCTCCGGCGCGCCACCGAGCTCACCGGCAGGAACGCGAACGACCCCCGGGACGCCCTGGTGCTGCGGGTGGCGCTGTCCGTGGGACGGCTGGCACGGGCCAGGGGATTGTGGTGACGTCCGCCCGGTGTGATGCAGAACGCACGTCCTATTGCGGCGGTATGGGCCGTCATCGACAACACGCGACGTCCCTCGACGTTCATCTTTGAGTCGCTTTTGTAGAGACCCTACAACTGAGCCCCTCCGGTTTCGTCCGTCGCGGCATCACTGGAGACCGCCGAAAACGTGTTCAGTGAGCGGGTGATCGCGCTCCTCGCCCCCGGACAGGGGTCTCAGACGCCCGGCATGCTCGTCCCCTGGCTCGAAGTCGAGGGGGCCGCGCAGCGGGTCGCCGCGTGGTCGGACGCGACCGGGCTCGACCTCGAGCGGTTGGGCACCACGGCCGAGGCCGAGGAGATCAAGGACACCGCCATCACCCAGCCGCTGGTCGTGGCGCTCGCGCTGCTGGCCTACGAGGAGCTGCGCCGGCGGGTCGACCTGCCCGCGGGCACCACCGTGGCCGGGCACTCGGTCGGCGAACTGGCCGCCGCCGCCATCGCGGGCGTGCTGAGCACCGACGACGCGGTCGCGCTGGCCGCGGTGCGCGGGGCCGAGATGGCCGCCGCGTGCGCGTCGGAGCCGACCGGGATGGCCGCCGTGCTGGGCGGCGAGGAAGAGGCCGTGCTGGCCCGGCTCGACGACCTCGGGCTGGTCGGCGCGAACCGGAACGGGGCGGGGCAGATCGTCGCCGCCGGGCCGCTGGACGCGCTGGACAAGCTGGTGGAGAACCCGCCGGAGCGGGCGAAGATCCGCAAGCTCCAGGTCGCGGGTGCGTTCCACACCCGGTTCATGGCGCCCGCCGAGCAGGCGCTGCGCGCCCGTGCCGCGACGATCACCGTGGCCGATCCCACGCTCCCGCTGCTGTCCAACGCCGACGGAGCCGTGGTGACCTCCGGCGACGAGGTGCTGAACCGACTCATCTCCCAGGTGACCCGCCCCGTGCGGTGGGACTCCTGCCAGGCGACGCTGGGCGAGCGCGCCGTGTCCGCGGTGGTGGAACTGCCGCCGGCGGGCACGTTGACGGGCCTGGCCAAGCGTGAACTGAAGGGCACCCCCACGTTGGCACTCAAGACCCCGGACCAGCTCGACCAGGTCGTGGCGCTGATCGCGGAGGCGGCGGAATGACCGCCCTCGCCTCCCGCCCCGGCCCGGCCGGCACCCGCATCCTCGGCCTGGGCAGCTTCCAGCCCGAGACGATCGTCAGCAACGACGACCTCGCGCAGACCATGGACACCTCCGACCAGTGGATCCGGGAACGGGTCGGCATCGTCAACCGCCGGTTCGCCAAGCCGGACGAGAAGCTGGTCGACATGGCGATCGAGGCCGGCGCGAAGGCTATCGCGGACGCCGGGCTGTCCCCCACCGACATCGACGCGGTGCTGGTCGCGACCTGCACCATGCCGTCCATGATCCCCAACGCCGCCGCGCAGGTCGCCCACCGGCTCGGGGTGACGTCCGCGCCCGCGTTCGACCTGAACGCCGCGTGCGCGGGCTTCTGCTACGGCCTGGGCACGGCCTCCGACCTGGTCCGCGCGGGCAGCGCCCGGTACGTGCTGGTGATCGGCGCCGAGAAGCTCACCGACTGGGTGGACCCGACCGACCGGTCCACCGCGATCATCTTCGCCGACGGCGCGGGCGCGGCGGTCGTCGGACCGTCCGAGGAGACCGGCATCGGGCCGGTCGCCTGGGGCAGCGCCGGCGACCTGGCGGACATGATCCAGGTGGCCGACCGGAACTCGTTCGTCTTCCAGGAGGGCCAGTCGGTCTTCCGCTGGGCGACCACGCAGATCGCGCCCATCGCGCTGCGCGCGGTGGAGCTGGCCGGCATCGAGCTGTCCGATGTGGACGTGTTCGTGCCGCACCAGGCGAACCTGCGGATCATCGAGCTGATCGCGAAGCGGTTGCGCGCCAAGGGTGCCCGTGAAGACCTCGTGATCGCCCGTGACATCGTGGACTCCGGCAACACGTCCTCGGCGTCCATCCCGCTCGCGCTGGACCACATGCGCGCGGCGGGCGAGGTCAAGAGCGGGGACGTGGCGCTGCTCGTCGGCTTCGGGGCCGGGCTGTCCTACGCGGGACAGGTCGTCCGACTGCCGTGACCGAACACCAGACTCCGGTGGGACAGCCCAGCCGGCGGGAGCAAGAAGGAAGGGATTTTCAGTGAGCAACGAGGACATCCAGAAGGGGCTCGCCGAGATCGTCGAAGAGGTCGCCGGTGTCGAGGCGGCCGACGTGACGGCAGACAAGTCCTTTGTGGACGACCTGGACATCGACTCGCTGTCCATGGTGGAGATCGCCGTGCAGGCCGAGGACAAGTTCGGCGTGAAGATCCCGGACGACGAGCTGGCCAACCTCAAGACCGTGGGCGATGCGGTGCAGTACATCGCCAGCAACGCATGACCACTGGCAACGACGTCGTCGTCACCGGGCTGGGTGCCACCACCCCGCTCGGTGGCGACGTCGCCTCCACCTGGGACGCTCTGCTCGCCGGCCGCAGCGGTGTGACGCCGCTGGAGACCGACTGGGTGGAGCGGTTCGAGCTGCCCGTGCGGATCGCCGCGCGGCTGGCGGTCGAGCCGACCGAGATCCTGCCCCGCGTCGAGGCGCGCCGGTTGGACCGGTGCGAGCAGGTCGCGGTGGTCGCCGCCCGCCAGGCGTGGGCGGATTCCGGGCTGGGCGAGGGCGACGTCGAACTCGAGCGGCTCGGGGTGGTGGTCGGCACCGGCATCGGCGGCGCCATGACGCTGCTGGACCAGGACGACCTGATCGAGGCCTCCGGGCTGCGCAAGGTGTCCCCGCTGACCGTGCCCATGCTCATGCCCAACGGCCCGGCCGCGCACGTCGGCCTGGACCTGAAGGCACGGGCGGGCGTGCACGCGCCGGTGTCGGCCTGCGCGTCCGGCGCGGAGGCCCTGGCGTGGGCGTGGCGGATGCTGCGCGCCGGCGAGGCCGACGTGGTCGTGGCGGGCGGCGCGGAGGCGTGCATCACCACGATCACCATGGCGGGCTTCATCCAGGCCCGGACCATGAGCACCCGCAACGACGACCCGGCGCGGGCCTCCCGCCCGTTCGACGTCGACCGGGACGGCTTCGTGCTCGGCGAGGGCGCCGGGATCATGGTGCTGGAGCGCGGCGACTTCGCCCGCGCGCGCGGCGCCCGGATCTACGGCACGCTCGCGGGCATCGGCACCAGCTCGGACGGCCACCACATCACGGCGGCGGACCCGGAGGGCCTCGGCCAGTCCCGGGCCATCGCGGCGGCGATCCGGACCGCGGGCGTCGAGCCGGCCGACGTGGGCCACGTCAACTGCCACGCGACGTCCACCCCGGTGGGTGACGTGATCGAGCCGCAGGCCGTGCGCCGGGCGATCGGCGACCACCCGGTGCTGACCGCGCCCAAGGGCAACCACGGTCACCTGCTCGGCGCTTCCGGCGCCGTGGAGGCGATCACCACGCTGCTCTCGGTGCGCGACGGGATCGTGCCGCCGACGCTGAACCTGGAGAAGCAGGACCCGAAGGTGCAGCTGGAGGTGGTCACCGGCGAGCCGCGCAAGATCGACCTGGTCGCGGCGGTGAACAACTCGTTCGGGTTCGGCGGGCACAACGTCTCGCTGGTCTTCACCGCCTGAACCACCCCGGTCGGACCGCTCAGGAGGAGACCCGCGATGACTGCCCTGGCCAGTCGGTCCACCGCCCCGGGAGCCGACGGCGAGCCCGACCCGCGCGACCCCGAGGTCCGGCTGGCCCGACTGCTCGACCCCGGTTCGATCGCACCGCTGCGACCGCGCGACGGCAGTGGCATGTTCGCCGTGCGCGGCCGGGTCGACGGCGCGAAGGTCGTGGCCTACTGCAGTGACGCCACCCGGATGGGCGGCGCGCTGGGGTCGGAGGGGTGCCGGCACATCGTGGAGGCGATCGACACGGCGGTGCGCGAGCGCACCCCGGTGATCGGCGTCTGGCACTCGGGCGGCGCGCGGCTGGCCGAGGGCGTGGAGTCCCTGGACGGCATGGGCCAGATGTTCGCGGCGATGATCCGGGCGTCCGGGCGGGTGCCGCAGATCTCGGTCGTGGTCGGCCCGGCGGCGGGCGGCGGGGCGTACGGCCCGGCGCTCACCGACGTGGTGATCATGGCCCCGGCCGGGAAGGTCTTCGTGACCGGACCGGACGTGGTGCGGTCGGTGACCGGCGAGCAGATCGACATGGACGGCCTGGGCGGCGCGGAGGCGCACGGCCGCAAGTCGGGCGTGGTGCACGTCGTCGCGTCCGACGAGTCGGACGCCTACGCGCGGGCGCGGCGGATCACCGGGCTGTTCGCGCAGCCCGGCGTGTTCGACCTGCACTCGGTGCCGGACGGCGAGGACCTGCGCGCCCTGCTGCCCGAGCAGCCGCAGCGGGCCTACGACGTGAAGCCGCTGGTGTCGGCGATCCTGGACGACTCGTCGTTCGAGGAGTTGCAGGCCAAGTGGGCGCCGAACGTGGTGGTCGGCCTGGGCAGGCTGGGTGGCCGCACGGTGGGCGTGATCGCGAACAACCCGATCCGCAAGGGCGGGTGCCTGGACTCGCTGTCGGCGGAGAAGGCGGCCCGGTTCGTGCGGATGTGCGACGCGTTCGGCGTGCCGCTGCTGGTGCTGGTCGACGTGCCGGGGTACCTGCCCGGTGTCGGCCAGGAGTGGGACGGCGTGGTGCGGCGCGGCGCGAAGCTGCTGCACGCGTTCGGCGAGGCGGTGGTGCCCCGGGTGACGCTGGTGACCCGGAAGTCCTACGGCGGCGCGTACATCGCGATGAACTCGCGGTCGCTGGGCGCGACGGCGGTGTTCGCCTGGCCGATCGCCGAGGTGGCCGTGATGGGCGCCAAGGCGGCGGTGGGCATCCTGCACCGCAAGAAGCTGGCGGCGGTGTCGGACGACGAGCGGGAGGCGTTGCACGCCCGGCTGGTCGAGGAGCACGAGCGGATCGCGGGCGGCGTGGACCGCGCCATCGCGATCGGCGTGGTGGACGAGGTGATCGAGCCGACCAGCACCCGGCGCAGGCTGGCGCAGGCGCTGGCCGCCGCACCGGCCGGACGCGGCGCGCACGGCAACATCCCGCTGTAGCCGCGGAATCCACCGAAGGCCGTTCCCGATCGGGGACGGCCTTCTCTGCGCCCGCCGGAGTCCGCTCCGGCTAGCAGGCGGCGGATTGGGAGCTGGAGCCCTCGGGGCCGAAGTCGACCCGCAGCGCGCCGGCTTCCGCCTGCAACGGGTAGACGACCCGCCAGGAGATGCAGTCGGTCTGGAGGTCGGCGGGTGCCTTGGCGACGTCCTGCGTGCTGACGAACGTCATCAGCACGCGCAGCCGGGTCGGTGTCACGTACTCGACGCGGTGCACCAGGACGGTGCCGTTGCGGGAGGACTCGTAGTCGGATTCCCAGCGGACGCGCGGTGTGCGGTTGACGCGTTCCGCGGTCACGGTCCTGGTCCACCGGTCGTAGTCCTGGGCGTTGATGGCGTCGAAGTAGCTCTGGAGCGCCTCGCGGACGCGTTCGCCGTCGGGGTGCAGGGCGGCGTCGATGCTCAGCTGCACGGTGGGGCTGCCGGGCTGCGAGCCGCGCGGCACCGGGGACGACGCGGAGGGCACCGCGATCCGGTCCCCGACGGCCTGAGCGGGTCGCTGGTACACCTCGCGGGCCAGCACACCGGCCGTCCCGGTCAGCGCGGCGAGCACCAGCACGGTGGGCAGCAGCAGCCGGGAAGACACACCGGGAGCGTGCCACATGCGGCCGAACGCACACATTACGACCCGAACGGAGTAACAGTAGACCCGATCGGTGCGGATCTGACCTACCGTCACCGGTTGCGATAATAAGGCAAACCCCGAAATCGGCGTATATTCCGCCTCCCAACGGTGGAATAAGATTGCTCCGACGGGACATCCCCCGAAGGGACCAACGAGCCGGTCGGCAGTGACCGGAACCGCCGTGCAGCGCGCCTCCGACGATTTCCCTGGCCAGCCCCGGTGGATCATTTGAACGACTCGGTGCCGTTTATCGGTGACACTCCCGGGTCATCACCCAGAGCAAGCTCAAACCCGGCATTCGGGTGGTTCCACTGCTGCCTATGCCACCGAAAGTATGACTTGTTGCACTTCGGATCAGCACGAACGGCCTAGTCGCCTCCCCGTATTGGCGGATTGGCTTCGTCCCGGCAGCGTGCGGGAATAGGCCAATCGATAAACCTGGGAGGCGAATTCCGGTGGATCTCCGTTATGAGGCCTACTGCTTCGCGGACCGTCTCTTCTACGACGTGCAAAGCTCCACCGAAACCGCCCAGGATGATTTTTCCCAGGTGCTCCCGGCGCTGCCCGACGACTGGTCCCAGACCGATCTTACGATCTGGCGCTATCTTCACCCGGCCGGGGCGGTGGTTCCCCTGCAGGGGTGGAAGGTGCACGTCTCGGCTACTGTGCGCAACGCCGGTGAGGTGCTGCTGACCGCCTACGACTACCTGGTCGAACGCCGCATCCCGTTCAAGTACCTGCGCACCCAGTCGATCGTGCTGGCCCGCAACTCGAAGTACGCCCCGCGTGAGGGCAGCGGCAAGCTGATCACCATCTACCCGGCCGACGACGCGCAGCTGGAAAGCGTCCTGCGCGAGCTCGACGCCCTGCTCGCCGGCAAGCCCGGCGCCTACATCCTGAGCGACCTGCGGTACGCCGCGGGCCCGTTGTTCGTGCGGTACGGCGGTTTCGTGGAGCAGTGGCTGGAGGTCGACGGCAAGCGCGTGCTGGCCATCAACGGGCCGGACGGCGAACTCGTGCCCGACCAGCGCAAGCCCACGTTCTGGGTGCCGGACTGGATCACCCTGCCGACGTGCCTGGAGACGCACCTGGCCGCGCGGAAGGCGGGTGACGCCGAGTCGTTCCCGTACCGGGTGACCCAGTCGCTGCACTTCTCCAACGGCGGCGGCGTCTACCGGGCCACCCGCAAGTCCGACGACGCGCAGGTGGTGCTCAAGGAAGCCAGACCGCACGCCGGGCTGGACCGGGACAACGTGGACGCGGTCGCCCGGCTCCGGCGCGAGCACGCCGTCCTCACCCTGCTGCACGGCGTGCCGGGCGTGCCCGAGGTGTACGAGCACTTCACCGCCTGGGAGCACGAGTTCGTCGCGATGCAGCCGGTGCCGGGCCGCCCGATCGGCCAGTGGCTCGGTCAGCACTACCCGCTCACCCACCGCGAGGTCGGCGACGTGACCGCGTACACCGCGCGGGCGTTGCGGATCATCGAGTCGGTCGAGCGGATCCTCGCCGACGTGCACGAGCGCGGAGTGGTGTTCAGCGACCTGCACCCGCTCAACGTCCTGGTCGACGACGACGATTCGGTGTCCCTGATCGACTTCGAACTCGCGTTCCCGGTGGCGGAGGACCGCAAGCCGACGTTGGGCTCACCGGGTTTCCAAGCCCCGCAGGACCGTTCCGGCTTCGAGATCGACGAGTACGCGCTGGCCGCGCTGCGGCTGTACGTGTTCCTGCCGCTGAACGCGGTGATCGAGCTCGCGCCGGTGAAGCTGCGCACCCACGTGGAGTTCATCCGGCGCCGCTTCGGCCTGCCGGACGAGTACTGCGACCGCATCCTCGCCGCGCTGACGCCGCGCGTGGACCCGCCCGCCCCGGTCGTGACGGCGTTGGACGAACCGGAGCCGGACTGGAAGGTGGTGCGCAAGTCCATCGCCGCCGCGATCCTGGCGAGCGCCACGCCGCAGCGCAAGGACCGGCTGTTCCCCGGTGACGTCGAGCAGTTCGAGGTCGGCGGCGCGTGCTTCGCCTACGGCGCGGCGGGTGTGCTGCACGCCTTGGACGTGACGGGCGAGGGCCGCTACCCGGAGCACGAGCAGTGGCTGCTGGACTCGCTGCGCCGCGATCCGCCGAAGGAGCCCGGCTTCTTCACCGGCGCGCACGGGATCGCCTACGTGCTGGAGAACCTCGGCTACCACGACGAGGCCGACGGTCTGGTCAGCGCGTACGCCGAGATCCTGCCGTCGACCAAGGACCACGGGCTCAACGCCGGTCTGTCCGGGGTGGCGCTGAACCTGCTGCACTTCGCCGACCGACGTGCCGACGAGGCCCGTGCGGAGCAGGCGCTGGAGCTCGGTGAGCGGCTGGTCGCCATGCTCGCGGACGCCCCGCCGCCCGGCGACAAGGCCCGCGCCGGGCTGCTGTACGGCTGGTCCGGTCCGGCGCTGCTGTTCGTCCGGCTGCACGAGCGGACCGGCGACCGGCGGTGGCTGGTGGAGGCCGAGCGCGCGCTGGAGCGCGACCTCGCGGAGTGCATGACCGCGCTGGACGGCTCGACGCAGGTCCGCGACGGCAACTTCCGCACCCTGCCGTACGTCGGCATCGGCAGCGCCGGCATCGCGTTGGCGCTCAACGAGTTCGCCCGGGTCGCCCCGGACGCCGAGTGCTCGGCGCGGCTGCCCGAACTGGTCGCCGCGCTGACCGGCGAGTTCGTCATCCAGCCCGCGCTGGTGCTCGGGCGGGCCGGCCTGCTGGCCACCCTCGTGCACGCGGGCGGGCCACCCGAGGCGATCGACCGGCACCTGGCGACGCTGGCCTGGCACGCCGTGCCCTACCAGGAGGGCCTGGCGTTCCCCGGCACCCAGCTGCGCCGGCTGTCGATGGACCTCAACACCGGCGGCGCGGGCGTGCTGCTGGCGCTCGCGTCCACCGCGGACGGCATCCCGGTGCTGCCGTTCCTCAAGTCTCCGGCCCTTTCGGGCCGGTCGCAGTAACCCGATTCTCCCCCGAGAAGGAGTCACCATGGAATTCATCCTCGACCTGCAGGACATGGACACCCCCGAGGTCCAGGCCAACGCGATGGCCAGCGGGGGCAGCAGCGGTGGCGGTGGCGGCAGCACGACCGCGTCCAACGTCTCCCTGCTGCTGCCGTGCAGCCACTCCACCGCGAGCCTGGTGCTCTGCTAGATCACGCCGCACTGAGGAGGGGGTGAGCGGCGCAGGCGAAGTGCGCCGCTCACCCGATCACACGAGGGTCCGGCGTCAGCCCCCCGGCTCGCAGCCGGGTGGCCGGCGTCGGGCCCTCGCCCATGATGCGCCCACGAACCGGCAGGAGCACGAATGCTGCTGAGAACAGTCGTCCGCCGTGATCCGCGCTGGCTGCTGCTGGCCTGCAACGCCCTGCTCGCGACCACGGCGGGACTGCTGCTGCCGACCGCGCTGGCCGGCGCGGTCGACATGGCGCTGAACGGGCGACTGGACGCGGCCACCGTGTGGTGGCTGGTGGGACTGGCCGGCGTGGAGGTGGTGGGCGACGCGATCGGCGTCGTGCTGGCCGCCGCGATCACCGCGCGCGGCACGGCGTGGCTGCGCCGCAGGCTCACCTCCAGGCTGCTGGAACTGGGGCATCCCGGCCGGTTCGAGGCCGGTGACGCGGTGAGCAGGCTGACCGGGGACAGCGCGATCGCGGGCGGTTTCGCGGTGCTGCTGGTGAACCTGGGGATCACCGTGCTCACGGCGACCGGCGCGGTGGTGGCGCTGGCACTGCTGGACTGGCGGCTCGCGGTGGTGTTCCTGCTCAGCGTGCCGCTGGCGCTGCTGCTGGTGCGCTCCCACCTGAAGCTGACCGCCGACGACGTGGCCACCTACCAGGAGGTGTCGGGCGAGCTGTCCGCCCGGCTGCTGGACGCCGTCGGCGGGTTGCGCACGATCGCCGCGTCCGGCCGGGCCGACCAGGAGGCCGCGCGGGTGCTGCGACCGCTCCCCCGGCTCGCGGCGGCGGGCATCGGGATGTGGCGCACCCAGGCGAAGATGATCTGGCGGGCCGGGCTGCTGCTGCCCGCCGTGGAGCTGGCCGTGCTGACCGCCGCCGGGTTCGGCGTGGTCGCGGGCCGGTTGAGCGTCGGCGACGTGCTGGCCGCGATGGGGTACGCGGGGCTGGGCATGGCGGTGGTCGGGCAGGCCGCCGTGCTGACGGCCGTGCAGCGGGCGCGGGCGTCGGCCCAGCGGATCGACGAGGTGCTCACCGTGGAACAGGTCCTGGTCGGCGCGCCCGGCTCCGCGGCGCCCGGCGCGGTGGAGCTGCGCGGCGTGTCGGTGCCGGAAGCCCTGCACGACGTGGACCTGCTGGTGCCCGCCGGGACGTTCCTGGCCGTGGTCGGCCGGTCCGGCGCGGGCAAGTCGGCGTTGGCGTCGGTGATCGGCGGGCTGACCGCCCCCTCGTCCGGACAGGTGTCGCGCGGCGGGTCGGTCGGGTACGCGTTCGAACGCCCGGCGCTGCTCGGCGCGACCGTCGCGGACGCCGTCGGCTACGGCACGTCCCTCGGCCGGGAGGAAGTCCTGGCCGCGTGCCGGGCCGCACACGTGCACGACGTGGTGGTCCGGCTGCCCGACGGCTACGACACGCCGATGGCCGACACGCCGCTGTCCGGCGGTGAGGCGCAACGGCTGGGACTGGCGCGGGCCGTGGTGCGCGACCCGCAGGTGCTCGTGCTGGACGACGCGACCGCCAGCCTGGACACCGTCACCGAGTCCACTGTGGAGCGTGCGGTCGAGTCGGCGCTGCCCGGCCGCACCAGGGTCGTCGTCACGCACCGCGCCGCGACCGCGCGCCGGGCGGACGCCGTGGTGTGGCTGGAGGACGGCCGGGTGCGGGCGGTGGCCCCGCACCTCGCGCTGTGGGAGAACGCGGAGTACCGGGCGGTGTTCGGCTGATGGGACCTTATTTCCGGGCGTTGATGGGACGGCGGCGGGCCGTGCTGGCGCTGCTGGGCTGGTCGGTGCTGGAGGGCGTGCCCGCGCTGCTGTCCGGCCGGCTGGTCGGGTTGGCGGTGGACCGGGGGTTCGCCGTCGGCGACGTGTGGACCGGCATCGGGTGGCTGGTGGCGTTCGCGCTGGTGGCGGTGCTCGGCGGGTTCGGCCTGCGGCAGGTGTTCACCCGGCTCGGCGACGTCGTGGAACCGCTCCGGGACGCCCTGGTGACCACGATCGTGCGCGGCGTGCTGCACGACGGCCGGTCGCACCGGCGGCAACCGGACGCCAGCGCCGTCGCGCGGATCACCCGGCACGTGGAGGTGGTGCGCGACGCGACCGCCGGGTTGCTGGTGCAGGCGCGGGCGTTGCTGGTGACCACGGCCGCCGCGCTGGTCGGCCTGGCGACGACGGTGTCCTCGCTGGCGTGGCTGGTCGTGCTGCCCGTGGTGGCGGCCCTGGTGCTGTTCGGCCTCCTGCTGCCGTCCCTGGCACGGGGGCAGCGGGCGCTGGTGATGGCCGACGAGAGCACCGCCGAGGTGGCGGGGACGGTGCTGCTGGGGATGCGGGACGTCGTGGCCTGCGGGGCGCAGTCCCACGCTTCGGCGGACGTCGTGCGGCAGGTCGACGTGCAGGCGGGCGCGACCGTCCGGATGGCCTGGGCGTCGGCGTTGCGCGGGATCGTGATCTCGGTCGGCGGTTTCCTGCCGTTGGTGCTGCTGCTGGTGATGACGCCGGGCATGGTGGCGGCGGGTGCGCTGACCGCGGGCCAGGTGCTGGCGGCGGTGGTGTACCTGAGCACTAGCGTGCAGCCGGCGCTGCGGCGGTTGGCCGACACGACCAGCACCGTCGTGCTGCGGCTCGCGGTGGCGCTGCGGCGGCTGGCCGAAGCCGCGCCGGAGGTGGCGGAGCAGACCGGCGACCTCGTTCCGGGAGGCGACGGGGCGGTCGAGTTGCGCGGGGTGACGTTCGGGTGGGGCGAGCACGCCGAGCCGGTGGTGCGCGACCTGGACCTGACGCTGACCCGCGGGTCGCACCTCGCGGTGGTGGGGCCGAGCGGCATCGGGAAGTCGACGCTGGCCGGGCTGATCACCGGGCTGCTGGCGCCCCAGGCGGGGTCGGTGCTGTTCGGCGGTGTGCCGGTGCGGGAGGTGCGCCCGGCGGAACGGCACCGGCGGATCGCGCTGGTGCCGCAGGAGACCTACCTGTTCACCGGGACCGTGCGGGACAACCTGGCGTTGTTCGCGCCGTCCGCCTCCGACGAGGTGCTGGCGGCGGCGGTGGCGGCGGTGGGTGCGTCCGAGGTCGTGGCGCGGCTGGGTGGGCTGGACGGGGCGATCGGTCACGCGGGCGGGAGTTTGTCCGCGGGTGAGGCGCAGCTGCTGGCAGCGGCGCGGGTGTACGCGTGCGACGCGGACGTCGTGGTGCTGGACGAGGCGACCTCGAACCTGGACCCGGCGGCGGAGGCGGTGGTGGAGCGGGCGTTCGCGGCGCGGGACGGGATCCTGGTCGTGATCGCGCACCGGCTGTCTTCGGCGCTGCGGGCGGACCACGTGCTGGTGATGGACGGCGGTGCGCCGCTGCTGGGCTCGCACGAGCGGCTGATGGTCGAGTCCGCCACCTACGGTGACCTGATGGCGGCCTGGAAGCCCGCCGTGGCCACTGGCTGAGCCCTGCCGGCTGTACGGTCCGCCGGTCCGCACGTCTTGATCGGCCGTTGCACGGGTGGCAGCCGCGCGGTCCACGGGTTGGCGGTCGGTCAGTTCTGCAGGCTGCGGTCGGCAATTTTGCGGGCCACGGCCCCCGGTATCAATTCTACCGGGATGCACCGACAAAGTCGGATTCTCAGGTTTGGAAGTGCGCGCGAGTGGGTAATGAAGCGCTCCGTAAACGCTTGCGTCCTTTTTCGGGCGTGCGGAATTCAAACTTGAGGCCGCTGGTTCCCAGGGACGCCGGAGTACTCGGATGCGGCCGGGGTCCAGGTGCGAGCCGGGTGCCGGTGCGGCCGACCGGCCGCGCCGGAGACGCGGGCGGTCGGCCGGGATCAGCCGACGCGGTGCAGCCAGGTGACCGGGGCTCCGTCGCCCGCCCGGCGGAACGGTTCGAGGGCGTCGTCCCAGGCCGCGCCGAGGATCTCGTCCACGCCGTGCGCGAACGACTCGCCGCCGCGGCTGCGCGCGGCCAACGCCCGCAGCTGGTCCTCGGACACCACGATGTCGCCGTTCGCGCTGGTCCGGGCGTGCCACAGGCCCAGCACGGGCGCGAAGCAGTAGCGGACGCCGTCGACTCCGGGGCTCGGGTCTTCGGTGACCTCGAACCTCAGCATCGGCCACGCGCGCAGCGCGGACACGAGTCGGGCGCCTGTGCCGGCGTCGCCGGACCAGGCGCATTCGGCGCGCAACTGCCCTGGCGCGGCGGGCTGCGCCGCCCACTTCAGGTCCGCTCGCTCGCCGAGGGTGCCCGAGATCGCCCACTCGACGTGCGGACAGACCGCAGACGGCGACGAGTGGACGTAGACCACGCCACTGGTGCTGCCACGGGTGCTCACAGCTGACCTCCGCTACTCGACGAGGGACGTCTTCCCCTACGACCTGTCGTGAGCGGACGATCTTGTGAATTCCCGACTTGGTCATTCTGCCCGTTGTCGGAGCGGTCCGCCAGAAGAACCAGCACGTTCATCACCCGGGCGGGTCAGATACAGGACTTTCGACCCTAAAGTGCGACCCCGTCGCCCACGGATCGGGCAGCGGGGTCACATTCCGAGATCAGTCCGACACGTTTACGTGATCGAGGAGCACTCGAAGCGGTCACCGCCGCGACCACGTTCACAAGCCCTGTGCCCAGGTGATGACGGCGACCGAGACGCTGCTCCCGTCCACCGGCAGGCCGTCCGCACCGGCCGGCGTCCGGCGCGCGGGAAGCCACACCCGCCGACGAGCACGACTGGGCGCATGGCGACCGAACCTCCCGGGCAGAGTGAACAGTCCGTCCAACGAGGCACCCCCATTCCGGTGATGACGGTCACTGGAAGTGTCAACTCGCGGACCGCAGGACCGACCCACCCCCTACGGCGCTACCGTGTTCGACCGTGAGGAACGGTGTGATCTTGTGCGGCTGATCCGTCTCGGACCCGAGCCGTCCCAGGTCGGTCTGGACGTGCGGGCCGCGCTGAGCGCGTGGGGCACCGGCGGTTCCGTGCTGGGCGGCGTCGCCATGCTCGGCGTGACCCCACCGGACTGCCCGCGCACGCTGGACGCCGTGGTCGTGCTGCCGCGCGGGGTGCTGGTGGTGGTCGGCGTCGACCTGCCCGACCCGGCCATGCGGCTGGAGGCCCCGCTCACCGGCCAGTGGAAGATCGACGGCTGGCCGCTCACCCGTACCGACGGCGCGACCAGCCCGGCCGCCGAGGCGCTGGAGGCGAGCACCGCGGTGGCCCGGCGCATCCAGGACATGCGCGGCGAGCCGCTGCCGGTGACCACGGTGGTGGCCGTCGGGCCGTACGTGGCACAGGTCGTCCAGCCCACCGCGGACCTCAACCGGGGCGTGCGGGTGCTGCACCCCAAGCCGACCACGCTGCTCGCGGCGGCACGGGAGCTGGCCACCAGCGACCGGCCCTGCTCGGCCGACCACGCGGCGAAGCTGCTCGCCGTGCTCGCGCCCACCGGCACCCCGCCGGACGTCCGCCAACTGCGGGCCGAGGGCTTCCCGGACGCGGCGGCGGACCTGGCGTCGGCCAGCACCATGCTGCTGCCCAAGGTGGTGCCCGCCGCGCGCCGGCCGAAGTGGCTGCCGTACGCGGCGGCGGCGGTGGTCGCGGTGGTGCTGGTGGTGGCGCTGATCATCGTGCTGACCTCCGGGAGCGCGACCGAGGCGGCCTCGTCGACCAGTCCCGCGCCGCAGCCGACGACCGTGGTGGTGGACGGCCGGAACTTCTCGCCGAAGGGCGCGGACCGCACCGAGGACTGCGCGAAGCACGCGTTCGGCGACGTCCAGGCGTGGTTGGCCGGGCACATGTGCCTGCAACTGCGTCGGGCCCAGTACGAGACCACGGTGGACGGCCGCAAGGTCGGCATCGCGGTGGCCGAGCTGAACCTGCCGGACGCGGCCCGCGCCGGCGAACTGCACAAGGTCGCCTCGGCGGCCGGCTCCGGCGGCGTCACCGCGCTGGTGAAGGAGGGCAAGGCGTGGGCGGGCGGGCCGCCGTCCTTCGACCGCTCGGCGATCAAGACGACGCTGAAGAACGCCCAGGTGCGGACCGCGCAGGCGGTGTGGTCCGAAGGCGAGTCCGACCCCGCCGACCCCCAGTTGGCCGCGCTGGTCGACCAGGCACTGCGGCTGCCGACCACCCAGTGACCGGCGCGCGGGCTCAGCAGCCGGTGCGTGCGGGCCAGTAGCCGGTGCGGGCGGGCTCAGTAGCCGGTGCGCACCAGACCCACCGCGATCAGCCCGAACGCCACGTGCAGCACGATCACCAGGCCGGCCACCGTGCACAGCATTTCCGTGCCCGGCCTGCCGGTCAACGCGCCGCAGGAGAACAGCCAGCCCGCGACGGCGACCGCGAAGCCCAGCCCGAGCACGATTCTCGGCACGTGCGCGAGGCAGAGCAACGCGTTCTTGCGCGCCCGCCACAGGGTGAGGGCTACCACCGGCGCGATCAGGAAACCCGGCAGGTACACGGCGATGGGCGCGAAATCCGGCGCCTCGGGCAGCAATGTGGTGCCGATGAGGAACGCGCACCACAGGACCGCCGCGGTCGCGAGAGCAACGGTTCCCCTGGTCACTTCCGCAGTGTAATGAGCCGAGGCCGCAATTTTGGGATCTGACATCCAATGGCCCACAAGTCGTACGGCACTCGGCGTACCGCCGATTTCACAGGGTGAGCACCGTTCTACCAGAAGTGGCTATTTTGTTGCAACAACGAAACAGCCCACCTCTTCAGCGATGCCGCGCACCGTCCGCGAACGGCTCGCGGACAGCTCACGAACGGTGCCTCGCAGGAGGCGCCTTGCGAACGGTGCTTTGCGGGCGGGCGCTCAGAGCCCGTAGGCCTCCAGCAGCCGCAGCCACACCTCGCTGATCGTCGGGTACGCCGGAACCGCGTGCCACAGCCGGTCCACGGTCACCTCGCCCACGATCGCGATGGTGGCCGCGTGGATCAGTTCCGCGGTGTCCGGGCCGGCGAAGGTCACGCCCACGAGCGTCCTGGTCTTCTCGTTGACGATCATCCGCGCCTTGCCGCGATACCCGTCGGCGTGCAGCGACGAGCCGGCCACCGCGATGTCCAGGTCGACGACCCTGATCTCCACGCCCTTCTTCCGCGCCTCGGCTTCGGTCCACCCGACCGATGCGACCTCTGGGTCGGTGAACACGACCTGCGGCACGGCGGTGTGGTCGGCGGTGGCCACGGCGGCGGTCCAGGGTGCGGGCGACTCGGCGCCGGTAACGATCGCCGTGCCCACCGCGCGGGCCGCGTACTTCCCCTGGTGGGTGAGCAGGGCGCGACCGGTGACGTCGCCGGCCGCGTACAGCCAGTCGACGCCGGACACCCGGCCGGTGTCGTCGACGGGCAGCGCGTCGCCCGCCGTGAAGCCGTACTGCTCGACGCCCAGGTCGAACGTCGCGGGCTGCCGACCGGTCGCGACCAACAGGTGCGCGCCGGAAACCGAGGAACCGTCGGACAGCTCCAGCGTCACCTCACCGTCCGCAGTGGACACACCGTCCGCAGTGGACACACCGGTCGCCCTCACGCCGGTGCGCAGGGTCACGCCGTCCTCGCGCAGACCGTCCGCCACGAGGTCCCCGGCGAACGGCTCGGCCTTGGGCAGCGGTCGTTCGCCGGACACGACCAGGGTCACCTTCGAGCCCAGCCGCGCCCACGCCTGCGCCATCTCCACGCCGACCACGCCGCCGCCCAGCACCACCAGCGACGACGGCACCTCCTGCGCCGAGGTCGCCTCCCGGGACGTCCAGTAGGACGCCTCGGAAAGCCCTGGCAGCGAAGGGATCCGGGGCACGCTGCCGGTGCACACGACGACCGCGCGGGACGCCGTGAGCACCCGGCCGCCGACGTCGACCTGCCGTTCGCCGACCAGCCGGCCACGGCCCCGGACCACCTCCAGGCCCGCGCCGACCGCCCACCCGACCTGACCGGAGTCGTCCCAGTTCGACGTGAACTCGTTGCGGCGCTTCAGCACCGCGGCCGGGTCCAGCCGCTCGCCCACCGGCACACCCGGCACCCGCCGGGCGGCGGCGAGCGCGTGACCGGGCCGCAGCAGCGCCTTGCTCGGCATGCACGCCCAGTACGAGCACTCACCGCCGACCTTCTCGGCCTCCACCAACGCGGTGCGGAGGCCACCGGCGGCGGTCCGGGCGGCGGCGTTCTCGCCCACCGGTCCGCCGCCGATCACGATCACGTCGAAGTCGGTCACCGGTCCACCCCACACCACCCGGACCGGTGCGGCAAGTCACGCCGGGTCGAACACCCCGGCCAGCATGCGGAGTATGACGCCGTCCGCGGTCCGCAGGACCACCTGGCGTTCGGCGGGCTCGACCCGTTCGGCGAGCTTGTACATGGCATCGGCGGTCTGGGTGGCCATCCGGAACGTCAGCGCCACGGGTGCGTCGCCACGCACCTTGAAGCGCTCGACGAACAGCTCGCGGAGCCGTTCCGCCATCAGGTCGTACTGGTCGACGCTGGCGTCCAGGCGGTGCCCGTCGAACAGGTCGCTGAACCGCACCCGGCCGAAACCGGGCAACTCGACCAGCATCCGCAGGTAGACGCCGACGACTTGCTGCACCGCTTCCCGCCAGTTCGCGGCCAGCTGTCCTTCCTTGAACAGTGTTTCGATCCGTGTGAGGTACTCCTCCATGCCGCGCAGCGCCAAGGCGTGCACGACAGAACGCTTGTCCGGGAAGTATTGGTAGAACGATCCAATTGGCACGCCGGCGAGCTCGACGATCCGGGCTGTGGTGATGTCGTCGTAGTCGTACTCGTTCAGCAGCTGCGCACACGCGTCGACAATGGCGGTCACCGTGGCGGCGCCACGCTGCTGGACAGGCTGACGGCGCATCACCTTGGCTAAGCGGTTTTCGGCGGGATTTTCATGCACTCTGCCATCTTGATGGATACGGCCCAGTAAGCCCAAACACAGGATTGGCGTCAGGTTCATCACGGATCGTCGCACGTACCTGCACGACTGCGGTCGACCATGTGAGAAACACTCACTTTTATCGGCCCCCTCCCGAATAGACGACGGCGCTCACCTGGTGCGCAGCGGGGTAATTACCGGCAAAACGATTGACTGCCGGACAATCGCCGGTACCGCTGGGTAACCCGAGCTACCCGCTCTCTTGCCCCGAACTTGACTGCGCGGGCGCGCGCAGCTCGTCCCGGGGCGCCGGCAAAGCGTGATCGAAACTTGACGTCGACCAACCGTCTTTCGGTTCAGAACGGTAGCGTGGCGGTCTCGTCACATACGGTTTCAGCAATGCCGCGATCAGCAGGCCCGGCGCGATCAACGGCACCACGGCGGACAACGCGACGGCGGTCGAAGCGGCCCGCGCGACGTCCTTCGGGATGATCGCGATCCGGTCCACCACGAACGCGCGCCGGCCCGGAATCGACAACAACCCCACGACCACCAGAAACACCGCGAACGTGAGCAGCGCCTGGTGCACCGCGCCATATCCGACCGACTCGGCCGCGAACATCACCGCCGGCCACCCGAACAACGCGCTCACCTGCTGCCGCGCAGTCGTCATCGCCCACAGCAGCCCGCCGACGACCGCCAGCCACCCGGTCCGCCCGGCGCACCACGCGCCGACCGCGTCCAGCCAGCCGGTCGGCACGGCGGCCCACTCCAGCGGACGGTCCAGCACGTCCAGCGGTCCGGGCGCGCCGAACGGCTGCCCCGCCACCCACGCCAACGACCACACCGACACCAGCACCGCGCACCCGAGCTGCCACCGCGGCCGGTCCACGACGACGCGGCTGAGCCGGACCAGTTCCCGGCGATGTTCCTTCACTCTCTCCAGGGTGCCGGGCGGATCACCCGCCCGCGCCGGCTTTCACCCGCGTGCCCGCGGAGTCCCGCTCATCGGGTGCACCGACTTCACCCGCCGTGTCACCGACGCCGCCGTCCGCCGGCACCCCCGGCACGTCCGCCGGCCGGTGCGGGTCGGGCGGGCGCCCCGGCCCCACGCCCGGCACTTCACGAACCGGCGGCGCGCGGACGCCCGGATCTCGACCGGAGCCGGTGACAACCGTTCGGGTAGCGCTTGCCCGTTGATCAGCAGCCTGTGACCCGACGCAACACCGATTGGTCGGGTTTGCGCGAACTCCCGGGTGTCGTTCGGTGGCGGAGGCCACATCATGTCCCCCGGAACCATCCCGATCACCGAAACGGAGGCGATCGTGCGCAGGCTGCTACCGGCGTTGCTGACGGCGTTGTCGATCACCCTGACCACCACCGGCGCGGCGAACGCCGACCGCGACCTGGAGTACGTCGCGCTGGGCGACTCCGCCGCCGCCGGCCCCCTGATCCCGGACCGGGAGCTGCTGCACGCGGGCTGCCTGCGCTCCACCGGGAACTGGCCGAGCATCCTGGCCGCGCGGATCGAGGCCACCACGTTCCGCGACGTGACGTGCTCGTCCGCCGTCACCGACAACCTGACCGCCCCCCAACCGACCCTCGGCGGCAGGCAGGCGCCGCAACTGGACGCGGTCACCCCGTCCACTGATTTGGTCACCCTCACCATCGGCGGGAACGACGTCAACCTCGTCGGCACGGCGGCGAGCTGCATCAACCCGCTCCCCGAACCCCTCGGCCTCTCGTGCCGCGACCGCCTCACCGCCGGCGGCCGCGACCAACTCGCGGAACAGATCGACGCCTACGCACCGGAGTTCGCCGCCGCACTGGACGCGATCTCCGCGAAGGCCCCCGAAGCCCGCATCGTCGTCGTCGGCTACGGCACCTACGTCAAGCCCGGCGGCTGCCACCCGAAACAGCCGATCTGGGCGCGCGACGCCGACTACCTCCAGGCCAACATCCACCGCCTGAACGCCCTGTTCGCCCGCGAGGCCGAGGCACACGGGGCGACGTTCGTCGACATCGCGCCACCCAGCGTCGGCCACGACGTGTGCGCCCCGCCGGACGTGAAGTGGTTCGAAGGCGTGATACCGACCTCCCAGGCCGCTCCCCTGCACCCGAACGCGAAGGGCATGGAGGGCATCGGCGAGTTCGTCGCCGACTCCATCGGCTGACCTGCTCGCCCGCTCAGCGGCGCGCCGCCCTTCCCGCTCAGCGGCGCGCCGCCCTTCCCCGCCCAGTGCCGCGCCGCCTTGCACACCCGGTGGCCCCTCGCCTTACCCCACCCGGCGGCGAACAGCCTTGCCACCCGGCAGCGCGCCGCAGTGGTCGCCGCCAGCGAGCCCGCTGCGGATCGCTGGAGGCGAGCCGGTTGTGGTCGTCGCCGGCCGCGAGCCAGTTGTAGTCGGCGCTGGCGGGACCGTTGTGGTCGTCACCGGATCACGGTGATCGGTGGCGTCATCAGGCGGCGTCATCAGTTGCAGTCACCGGCCGGCGGTCATTGACGTGCCTTGCTTATAACCCGCCGGCTCGGCCCGCATCCGCCGTGCGACCGCCGGACCCGAAACTTCGTGAGCGACGGACCCTTGCGCCGGTGCCGGGCTCGGGGTTGCGTGGCTGGGATCGGCGGGGCTGACGGCCGGCGGGCTTGGTCTACAAGGCTTGGGTGGGCTGGCGGAGTGGGTGGCTGACAGGACGTGGTGGGTGGTTCGCGCGGATTCGATATCTCACCGAGTGATCAGGGTGTTGATTTCGTACCCATTCATGTTTTGACCACCCGAAAGTGTCACGGTTGGCCGGGTGACGGGCGGCGGCTGGCGGCTGGCGGCTGTCCTGCGGTGCCGCTGTGTCTACAGCCAGGCGCGGCTGGTCGACAGCCATGCGCCTGTTTGCTCTCGACCTGTCACTGCGACGTCCTGCTCCGACGTCCCATCTTCGTGATCATGATACCAGCGGCAGGTTGTGGCGGCCTCGAGTCGTGTGGCTGGGGCTTTCGCCGGCGGCGGTGAGGCCTGGTGACAGGTGTCCGCGCTTTGCCAGCCCGGCCCGATGTGCCGCCGCCCCGGCTGCGCCATCCTCCAGGCGCGCCATCCTCCAAGTGCACCGGAGCCCAAGTACGCCGCCGCGCCAGGTACGCCGACCCCTCAGGTACACCGCCCCGGCCGAGCGCACGGTCCGAGTGGCGCCGACGGCGCGGAGTTGCGGCAGGTAGTCGTCGACCAGCCATCCCCGACGCGGCGGTCGGCCTCGTGGCGCGCGCGCACTTCCCGACCCGCGTTCGGCGGCACTGCCGCCCCCGTCCACTTCCTATGATCGATCGGTGACACGGCTCGGTCGCCGAGCACGACCGAACACGACCGAGCAGGGGCAGCGGAACGTCGGGACCTGGAGGCGCAGCACGGAAAGACCGTGTAGATTGGACTTTCTGCGCGCGCAGAGAAGATTCAGGCGAAAAGCGGCACAGCCTGATAAAACACGCTATCCAGAAAAGAGGCACGTTGTCAAGCCCCTCCGATGACCTCCGACTCGCGGACATCGAGTCGGAGCAGGAATACGTGTCGATGCTGTACGGCAGGCTGGACGACCTTCGCGAACAGAGCTCGAAGCGGCTGGCGGGCGCGCTCCGGGAAACCGGCGGCACCCACCAGATGCGCTCCGAGCGGGACACCTCGGTGGCCATGTACTCCGACCAGTTGGCGCAGTACAGCGCGGTGGAGAACGGGCTGTGCTTCGGCCGGCTGGACTTCCACACCGACGACCGCTTCTACATCGGCCGGATCGGCTTGTTCGACGAGGACAAGGATTACGAACCGCTGTTGATGGACTGGCGCGCGCCCGCCGCGCGGCCGTTCTACCTCGCCACCGCCGCCGCGCCGGAAGGGGTTCGCCGCCGCCGCCACCTGCGCACCAAGCAGCGCAAAGTGGTCGGTTTCGACGACGAGGTGCTGGACATCAGCTCGGTCGACCTGTCCCGCCCCTCGGAGGGCCTGACCGGCGAGGCGACCCTCCTCGCGGCGGTCAACGCGAGCCGCACCGGGCAGATGGGCGACATCGTCGCCACCATCCAGGCCGAGCAGGACAAGATCATCCGCACCGAGCTGAACGGCGTGGTCGTCGTGCAGGGCGGTCCGGGTACCGGCAAGACGGCGGTCGCGCTGCACCGCGCCGCGTACCTGCTCTACACGCACCGCCGGCAGCTGGCCAAGCGCGGTGTGCTGGTGGTGGGGCCGAACTCGACGTTCCTGCGGTACATCGGGCAGGTCCTGCCGTCGCTGGGTGAGACCGGGGTGCTGCTGTCGACGGTCGGCGAGCTGTTCCCCAACCTGACGGCGGTGGGCCGCGAGTCCGCCGAGACCGCCGCGCTCAAGGGCCGCATCGAGATGGCGGACGTCGTGTCGCACGCCGTCAGGGACCGGCAGGAGGCCCCCGCCCTGGTGGAGGTGCCGTTCGAGCAGGACGTGCTGCGCCTGGACCGCCGGGCGATCACCGCCGCCCGGGGCCGCGCGCGGCGCACCCGCAAGCCGCACAACGAGGCGCGCCGGGCGTTCCAGCGGGAGATCATCTCGACGCTGGCGTCCCAGGCCGTCGCCCGGTTGGGCCGGCACCTGCTGGACCAGGCCGACATCGACGACATCCGCCGCGAGCTGCGCGAGGACCCGCAGGTGCAGGCGGCGGTGGAGCGGCTGTGGCCGACGCTCACCCCGCAGCAGCTCCTGGAAGACCTGTACGCGTCGCCGAAGCGGCTGGCCAAGGCCACCCCGAAGCTGACCGCCGAGGAACGCGCCCTGCTCGTCCGGCCGCGCGGCGCGGAGTGGACGCCCGCCGACGTGCCGCTGCTGGACGAGGCCGCCGAGCTGCTCGGCGAGGACGACACCGAGACCAAGGCGCGCGCGGAGCGCCGGCGGCGGCAGGCGATCGACTACGCGCAGGGCGTGCTGGACATCCTGGACCTGGAGGACGACGCCGACCCGGACATCCTGATGGCGACCGACCTGGTGGACGCCTACCGGTTGGCCGAGCGGCACGGTGCGGAGCGCTACGAGACGGCGGCCGAGCGCGCGGCGGCGGACCGGACGTGGACGTTCGGGCACATCATCGTGGACGAGGCGCAGGAGCTGTCGGCGATGGCGTGGCGGACGCTGATGCGGCGCTGCCCCAGCAAGTCCATGACGGTCGTCGGTGACATCGCGCAGACCGGTGACATCGCGGGCGCGTCGTCGTGGCACGAGGTGCTGTCCCCGTACGTGATGGACCGCTGGAAGCTGACCGAGCTGACGGTGAACTACCGGACGCCGTCGGAGATCATGGCGGTGGCCGCGGACGTGCTGGCGTCGGTCGACCCGGACCTGGTGCCGCCGACCTCGGTGCGGGACAGCGGGAACGAGCCGTGGAGCTCGCGGGTGGTGTCGGTGGCCGATGCGCTGCCGCCGCTGGTGTCGACCGAGGTCTCGGCGATCGGGGACGGCAAGCTGGCGGTCATCGTGCCCGCCGCCCGGGTGGCCGCGCTGCGTGCCCTGGTGCCCGGTGCGTCCGACGACCTGGACGCCCAGGTGGTGGTCCTGGGGGTGGCCGACGCGAAGGGCCTGGAGTTCGACTCGGTGCTCGTGGTCGACCCGGCGGGCATCCTCGCCGAGTCGCCGCGCGGCGCCAGCGACCTGTACGTGGCGCTGACCCGTGCCACGCAGCGGCTCGGCGTGGTGCACGAGGGCGAGCTGCCGGCGGTGCTCGGGCGGTTGAAGGTCACCGGGTGAGCAGGTAGCCGGCGGCAGCCGCCGCGACACCCGCGACGAGGCTCACCACCACGTTCGCAAGCGCTTGCCGGTGCCTGCCGTCCTCCAGCAGGCGGACGGTCTCGAAGCTGAACGTGCTGTAGGTGGTGAGCCCGCCGCAGAAGCCGGTGCCGACCAGGGCCGTCCAGGTCGGGCCGGTGCCGGCCACGCAGCCGAGGACGAACGAGCCGACCACGTTCACGGTGAGGGTGCCCCACGGGAAGACCGAGTCGTGCCGGGACCGCACGAACCGGTCGGTGAGGTAGCGGGACACCGCGCCGACCGCCGCGCCGACGAACACCAGGAGCGCCGTCACCCGGTCTCCTTCCGCCCGATCACCTTCCGGGTGACGGCCATGCCGAGGGCGGTGGCGCCGAGCGCGAGGACCACGACCACGACCAGGTAGAGGCCGGCGCGGAGGTCGCCCAGCCGCACGGCGTCGAGGGCGTAGGCGGAGAACGTGGTGAAGCCGCCCAGGAAGCCGACGCCGAGGAACGGCCGGGCCAGCGGGTGCAGGCGGGGCACCAGGACCACCAGGACGCCGATCAACGCCGAGCCGAGCACGTTGACCGCGACGGTGCCCGGCAGTCCCAGGCCCGCGAACGCGTACCGCGCCAGCCCGCCCAGGCCGCCGCCGAGTGCGACGGCGAGCAGGACGGGCGCCGAGACCTCCCGCCGCGGTGCCGGAACCCGGGGGCCCGCGACCCCGGGATCGGCCACCCCACGATCGACGGGGTCTCGATCAACGGGTTCCGGCTCGTCGGAGCGCCGGTCAGTGGGCACGCAGGTGGTCGACCAGGTGGTCGAGGGCGGACAGGGCGCGGACGACGTCGGCGCGCTCCCCCGGCTCCAGCCGGTCCAGTGCGGAACCGATGCGCTTCTCGTGCGCGGCCTGCCAGACGGCGAGCTGCTCGTGCCCCTGCGGCGTCACCGACAGCCGCGCCACCCGCCGGTCGGCCGGGTCGCCGCCGCGAGCCACCAGGCCGCTCTCGATGAGCTGCCCGACCAGTCCGCTCACCGTGTTCGGTGCGAGGCGCAGCTCCGCCGCCAGGTCGCCGACCCTCATCGGGGGGCGTTCGGCCAACGTCTGGAGCAGCTCGATCTGCGCCATCGGCAGCGAGTCCCACGGCCATTCCGACCGGATGCTGGTGCGCAGGGCGCGACGCAGCCTGGTGACCACGTCGGTGAGCGTGCGTGCCTCGTCTGACATGCGCAAATGGTACTGGTTCCGGCGGCGTTGGACGCCGAGTCCGCATCGCGGGACGGCGACCGCGCCAGTACGCCGATCGGGGAGAAGCGCGCTCGGGCACTGCCCTGCGCCGGTTCGGCTCAGTAACCTCCACGCGGGGCCCCGGGTCCGGTCCTTCCCACTTGGAATAGGGGTGTCGTGTGGAACGCGCGGGTTGGGTTCCGGACAGCGTCGACGTCGGTCTGCCGAGTGCGGCCCGCCTCTACGACTACCTGCTCGGCGGCGGGCACAACTTCGCCGCCGACCGCGCGCTCGCGGACAGGTTCCTCCAGGCGCAGCCGAACGCCCGCACCATCGCCCGGCTGAACCGGTCGTTCCTGCGGCGCGCCGTGCTGTACCTGATCGACCGCGGCGTCCGCCAGTTCCTGGACCTCGGCTCGGGCATCCCGACCGTGGGGAACGTGCACGAGGTGGCGCGCAAGGCCGCGCCCGAGTCGCGCGTGGTGTACGTGGACTTCGAGGACGTGGCGGTGGCGCACAGCCGGATGCTGCTGGAGCACGACGACCTGGCCGCCGTCCTCCAGGAGGACATGACCAGGCCGGACGACGTGCTGTACGCCGCCGAAGCCACCGGTCTGGTGGACTTCGCGGAGCCGCTCGGCGTGTTGACGGTGGGCGTGTTCCACTTCGTGCCCCCGGAGCGGGATCCGGCCGGGGTGGTCGCCGCCTACCGGGACGCCGTCGTGCCGGGCAGCGGACTGGCGCTGTCCCAGTTCACCGCCGATCTCCAGCCGGCGGAGATGGCCGGGATCGTCGAGGTGATGAAGAAGAGCATGAACCCGATGTACCCGCGCAGCCGCGCGGAGATCACGGACCTGCTCACGGGCTTCGACATCGTGGAGCCGGGCGTGGTGCCGCTGCCGCTGTGGCGGCCGGAGGACGACGCCGTCGAGGAGGCCGACCCGGCGCGGTCGGGCATCTTCGCCGCGGTGGGCCTGAAGAAGTGAGACCACGTGGCGTCGCCTGTTAGACCCCGGCGTCGGGAACTCGCGCGGGACTGGATGCGGGCCGTGTACCCGACGGCCTACGTCGCGCTGTCCCCGGCCGAGATCGAGCGTTTCCTGCTGGAGCTGGTCGACGTGCTGGCCGACGCCGTGCAGGCCGAGCCGTTCACCGCGGAGCCGGTGGCGGTGGTCGGCGAGCGGTTGGTGCGGGCCCACTTCACCGGCCCGGAGACCCTCCGGCGCACGGTCGACGTGCTGGGCCGGGCGCTGCTGTTCACGCCCGAGCTGCGGGACGTGCCGGAGCTGGCGGAGAAGGTCGTCACGATCCTGGGCGCGGTCAGCGCGAGCTACGCCTCGGCGATGCGGCTGGACGCGTTCGACCGGCAGGAGGAGGTCAAGTGGGCGCTGATGGCGGCGAAGCAGCGGGTGGAGCGCGTGCTGCGGGTCAGTGAGGCGCGGTTCCGGGAGGTGTTCGGCACCTCGGGTTTCGGCATCGCGATCACGGACCTGAGCGGCGTGTGCGTGGAGGTGAACGAGGCGCTGGGCGAGATGCTCGGCATCCCGCACGGCGAGCTCACCGGGCGGCGGCTGATCGAGCTGTTCCACCCGTCGGACGCGGAGGTGCTGTCCGCCGCGTACCGGGCGGCCGGCGTGGGCCGGGTGGACCGGTTCCGCGAGCAGCGCAGGCTGGTGCGCGGCGACGGCGAGCCGGTGTGGGTGCGCCTGGCGGTGTCGCTGCTGCGGGACGCGGACGGCAGGCCCGCCTACCACGTGACGATGGCCGAGGACGTCACCGAACTGCACCTGTTGCAGAAGAACCTGGACTTCCAGCTGCTGCACGACTCGCTGACCGGCCTGTCCAACCGGCAGCACTTCGTCACCCGGCTGGAGGCCATGCACGGCAGGTCGCGCACCGGGATCACCCTGTACCACCTGGACCTCGACGCGTTCTCGGTGGTGAACAACGGCCTGGGGCACGTGGTCGGCGACCAGTTGCTGCGCGAGGTCGCACGGCGGTTGGAAGGCGTCGTGGCTCAGGAGAAGGCGCTGGTGGCGCGGATCGGCGGTGACGAGTTCGCGATCGTCGTGGACGGTTCGCCGACCACGCCGAAGGTGCCGGACATGGTGGAGCGGATCAACGACGCGCTGGCCGAGCCTCTGGAGTGCGGCGCGGCGCTGTCGGCGAGCATCGGCGTGGTGGACCGGCCGCCGGCCGACTGGGACGTCGACGAACTGCTGCGCGCGGCGAACGCGACCCTGCACCGGGCCAAGGCGAACGGGAAGCGGCAGTGGCTGCCCTACGACCGGTACGAGGACACCCGGTCCCGGACCCGGCTGGCGCGTGCGGCGCGGATGCCCGGAGCGCTGGCCGGGGGCGAGCTGGAGGTGGAGTACCTGCCCGTGCTGGAACTGGTGTCCGGCAAGGGGTTGGGCCAGGTGGCGCGGCTGCGGTGGGATGAGTCGGGGCACGACGAGTGCGTGGAGCTGGCCGAGGCCAACGGGTTGTCGCTCGCGCTGGGCCAGTGGGCGCTGCGCGAGGCGGCCGAGGCGGCGGCCGGCTGGTCCGCCGGGACGCTGCACGTGGAGCTGTCGCCCATGCAGTCCCGCGACGAGGACCTGGTGGGGACGGTGAAGCGCATCCTGGACGAGACCGGCTTACCCGGCACCGGCCTGCGGATCTTCCTGGACACCCGGTCGATGCTCGCGGACGGCGGTGACAACGCGCAGGTGCTGCGGGACAACGGGATCGCCGTCGGCCTGGCCAGGTTCAACGGCGGACAGGCGGAGCTGTCCCTGCTCGGCGAGCTGTCGGTGGACGCGATGGTGCTCGCGCCGTCCGTGGTGCGAAGACTCGCCGAACAGCGGGAGTCGTTGCCGCACAAGGCGATCGGCCAGATGGTGGCGGCCATCCGGGAGGCCGGGGTGGCGGTCTTCGTGCCGGACGTGCCCACCGCCGAACTGGCCGACTGGTGGCGCAACGTGGGCGTGGACGGCGCGTTCGGCGGGTTCACCGGGCCCGCCGTCCCCGGCTACGAGCTCTAGACCTGCTTCACCGCGGCCAGCAGCTTGGTCAGCGAGTCCTTGGCGTCACCGAACAGCAGCGTCGTCTTCGGGTTGTAGAGCAGGCTGTTGTCCACGCCCGCGAAGCCGGGGCGCATCGAGCGCTTCATGAACACCACGGCCTTCGCCCGGTCCACGTCGAAGATCGGCATCCCGTAGATCGGGCTGGACGGTTCGTCCCGCGCGCCGGGGTTCACCACGTCGTTCGCCCCGACCACCAGCACCACGTCCACGCTGCCGATGCCGGGGTTGACGTCGTCCAGCTCCTTGAGGTTCTCGTAGGGCACGTCGGCTTCGGCCAGCAGCACGTTCATGTGGCCGGGCATCCGGCCCGCCACCGGGTGGATGCCGTAGTCGACGCTGATCCCGCGCGACTCCAGCAGCTGCGCCAGTTCCCGCGCCGCGTGCTGCGCCTGCGCCACGGCCAGCCCGTAGCCGGGCACCACCAGCACGGAGTGCGCGTAGCCCAGCAGGATGGCGACGTCCTCCACCGTGCCGGAGCGGACCGTGCGCTGCTCGTCGGTGACCGCGCTCGGCGGCGTGGCCTTGAACGCGCCGAACAGGATGTTGGTCAGCGGACGGCCCATCGCCTGCGCCATCAGCCGGGTCAGGATGGTGCCGGACGCGCCGACCAGGGTGCCCGCGACGATCAGCAGCGTGTTGCCCAGCACGTAGCCGGACGCGGCGACCGCGAGCCCGGTGAACGCGTTGAGCAGGGAGATCGCGATCGGCACGTCGGCGCCGCCCACCGGCAGCACGAACAGCACGCCCAGCGCCAGCCCGGCCAGCGCCAGCAGCACCAGCAGCAGGTTGGAGTCGCTGACCAGCACGAAGATCGCGAGCAGCGCGCTCACCACCGCCACCCCGATGCCGAGGAGTTGGCCGGCGGGCAGCAGGACCGGGCGGGTGGTCATGACCTCCTGGAGCTTCAGGAACGTCACCACGCTGCCGGAGAAGCTGACCGAGCCGATCAGCACGGTCAGCACGGTCGCGACGGCGAACAGCACGCCGGCGTCGTGGCCCTCCAGGAACTCGGTCAACGCCACCAGCGCCGCCGCCGCGCCGCCGACCCCGTTGAACAGGGCCACCATCTGCGGCACGGCGGTCATCTTGACCTGCCGCGCCGCCGGGATGCCGGCCGCCGTGCCGGCCACCACGGCGACCAGGATCAGCAGCCCGTTGCGCTCGATCGTGGTGTACGAGGTGACCACGGCCAGCGCCATGCCGGCCGCGCCGACCAGGTTGCCCAGCCGGGCGTACCTGGGGGTGCTCAGGCCCTTCAGCGCCAGGATGAAGCACAGCGCGGCGGCCAGGTAGGCGAGCTGGACCCACGTCATCGCTTGTGCCCCTTGAACATCTCCAGCATCCGGTCGGTCACCACGAAGCCGCCCACCACGTTCACCGTGGCCAGGAAGACCGCGAGCAGGCCGAGGACGAGCGTGAGGGTGTCGTCGGCCTGGCCGGTGATCAGGATCGCGCCGACCAGGATCACCCCGTGGATGGCGTTCGCGCCGGACATCAGCGGGGTGTGCAGGATGGTCGAGACTTTGGAGACCACCTCGAAGCCCACGAACACGGCCAGCACGAAGATCGTCAGCAGCTCGATCACAGCAGCTCCCTGGTGGGCGCGTGCCGGACTTCACCGGCGTGGGTGAGGCAGGCCCCGCCGAGCACCTCGTCGGTCAGGTCCGGCTCGACCCGGCCGTCCTCGGTCATCAGGTGCAGCAGGTTGGCCACGTTCTTCGCGTACAGGCGGCTGGCGTGCACCGGCATGCTGCTCGGCAGGTTCTTCACGCCGTGCACCAGGACTTCACCGACCCACACGTCCTCACCCGGCGCGGAACCCACGACGTTGCCGCCCGACTCGGCGGCCAGGTCGACCACCACGGAACCGGGTGCCATCGCCTTGAGCATGTCCGTGGTGACCAGCACCGGTGCCCGGCGACCCGGCACGGCGGCGGTGGAGATCACGATGTCGCTGGCCGCGACCCGTTCGGCGATCAGCTCCCGTTGGCGTTCCAGGAAGGTCTCCGACTGCTCGGCGGCGTAGACGCCGTCCTGGGTCTCCAGGTTCAGCTCCAGGAACTTCGCGCCGAGGCTGCGCACCTCTTCGGCGGCGGCCTTGCGCACGTCGTAGGCCTCCACCACGGCGCCGAGCCGGCGGGCGGTGGCGATCGCCTGGAGCCCGGCCACGCCCGCGCCGAGGACGAGCACCTTGGCCGGCGGCACGGTGCCGGCGGCCGTGGTGAACATCGGCAGGAAGCGCGGCAGGTGCTGGGCCGCCACCAGGACGGCCCGGTACCCGGAGACCAGGGCCTGCGAGGACAGCGCGTCCGCGCCCTGCGCCCTGGTCACCCGGGGCAGCAGGTCCAGGCTGAACGCGGTGACCTTGCGCTCCGCCAGGATTCGGACGAGGTCGAGTTCGTTGGCCGGTTGCAGGAAGCTGACCGTGATGTCGCCCTCCCGCAGCCGCCCGGCCTGTTCCAGGTCCAGCGGCTGCACGGAGATCACGACGTCGGCACGGCCGGCGGGGTGGTCGGGAACGATCTCGGCGCCCGCCGAGCGGTAGGCGGCGTCCGAGGCGTGGGCGTGCGCGCCCGCTCCCGACTGCACGTCGACCGCGAGACCAGCGCCGATCAGCGAGGCCACCGTTTCCGGTAGACCTGCCACGCGGCGCTCGGCGGGCCGCGACTCCGCGGGGATGCCCACTCTCACGAGAAGTCACGGTAGTCGATCAAAGGTGATCCACACCACACCACGCCGTTGACATTGACCGTACGGACGTACTGCGTCACCCGGACGACATCACCGCCACACCCGACACCACTGCCATACCCTCGCCCGACCCACGCGCCCCGCCCCTCAGCCCACGCCGCGGCGCCCCTCGGCCCACGCGACGACGCCCTTGGCGCACACCTGTGTCTTCGTGTTCTCCCCGTATGGCCTGCGCGCAGCGAACCGCGCTTGTCCTTGGGGCGCAAGCACGCTTTTCGCTTGCGCCCCAAGGACAAGGGTGGTTGTCTTTGACCAGGTCATGCGGGGAGAACACTAGTTTTTGCTCTTCCTCCCCGGAGGTCTGCCCAGCGGCGAGCGTCGCTTGTGGGCGTGGTGCGATCGGGATCTTGCTCGGTGGCCGGTCCGGGCCCGGAAGATCGAACCAGTCGCCGACCGATCACGCTAAAAGAGGAAAGAGTCCTCGCCGGACGGGCAGACCCCCAAGGAGTGGGGAAGTGCCTCGTGTTCTCCCCGTACGGCCTGCCGGAGGCAACCACCCTTGTTCGGGGAGGTCAAGCGGTGAAGCGTGCTTGACCTCCCCGAACAAGCGCGGTCGGGCTTCGCCCAGGCCGTACGGGGAGAACACGAAGCACACGTGTGCGCAGAAGCGCAGCCAGAGCGCTGGAGCGCCGGAGTCGCTGCCGCGTGGAGCGGGGGAAGCAAGAGCGGGAGCGTTGCCCTAGTGGATGACGGGGCAGACACCCCTGGTGTCGACGGGGAAGAAGTTGGGCACCAGCTCCTCCTTGTCGTAGTAGCGGTGGAACACGCCGGTGATCCCGCTGGACATGGGCGGCACGATCCAGGTCCAGTCGGCCGGGCACGACCGTCCTGCCGCTTCTTCCTTCCGGATGTGGGTGAGGAACCGCTCGGACTCCGTGTGGTGGTCGGTGATGGTGACGCCGGCTTCCTCGAACGAGTGCAGCACCGCTCGGTTCAGCTCCACCAGCACCCGGTCCCGCCAGAGGGTCTGCACCTTGGAGGTGTCCAGGCCCATCCGCTTGCCCAGGTACGGCAGCAGGTCGTAGCGGTCGGTGTCGGCGAAGTTCCGGGCCCCGATCTCGGTGCCCATGTACCACCCGTTGAACGGGGCGGCCGGGTAGTCCACGCCGCCGATCCGCAGCCGCATGTTGCTGATCGCGGGCACCGCGTGCCACCGCAGGCCCAGGCGCGCGAGCCACGGGTACTCCGGGTGGCCGATGGCGACCTCCAGGACGGCGTCCCGGGGCAGCTCCACCACAGCGGGCTCGGTGTCCTCGCGCTCCACCACCAGCGGCAGCACGTCGAACGGTCCGCGGGTGGCCGGGGGACGCCACCCCAGCGCGATCGCGCGCTCGGTCAGCTCGGCGTTGCGGCGGTCGCCGAGCACACCGCCGTCCCGCCCTGGGTAGCCCGCGTAGCGGATCAGCTGCTCGTTGCGGATGCGCGGCCCCGGCCGGCCGGGCTCGTCGGGGGCGAACACGGTGATGACGGGGCGGACCTTGCCGCCGTTGGTGGCCAGCCTGAGGTGCTCGACGCACTCGTCGGCGATCTCTTTCGGGTCACGCAGGTCCCTCAGGTCGCGGACCTTGAGGCTGCGCCAGTACAGCCGCCCGATGCACCGCGCGCTGTTGCGCCACGCGACCCGCGCGCCGAACACCAGCTCGGCGGCCGTGTGGCGGTACGTGCCGGTCGCGGCGACCTCCGCGTGCACCTCCGCCAAGCGGTGCTCCACCGGACCTTCCTCGGGGTGCTCGCCGCGGTGCAGGCGGATGAAGTCGTCGGCCTCGGCGAGGTCGCACGTGGTGGTGCGCAGGGGGATGGCTTCAGTCGGGCACGAGGGGACGGGGGCCATGGCGGGACACCGTAGTTGCACTCCGGTGGGAGATGCACCGCCGTGCCGGGCACCGGGCAGCCGCAACAGGGAGCGATCGATGTCACACGGTGAGTGCTTGATCGGGCGAAAGGGTGAGGAATCCTGCGAAAACGAGTGATATTGGATTGTTACCCGGTCGACTCGCGGGAGTGATCCGTGATTTACATCACGGTCGATCATTCACCGATCGAGTGACAGGCTCGGCGGCTCCCACGCGGTGAACTTCGCCATGCCCTTGAGGCTCAGGCTCGTTGGAATCGCCCGCATCGCAGTGTCTCGAATGGCGACGGCGACCGGGTTGCGGAGTTTGTGCCCGAGGCGGCCGGCGAGGCGGGACGCCTTCGCGACCGCCTGCGTGCGCGGTCGGCGGGCACGGTCGTAGTCGGCCAACGCCTCCGCGACGGTGTTGCCGCGAGCGCAGGCGGCGGCCAGGACCACGCCGTCCTCGATCGCCATGCAGGCGCCTTGCCCCAGGTAGGGCGTCATCGCGTGGGCGGCATCGCCCAGCAGGGCCACGCGTCCCCGGACGTAGGTCGGCAGGGGTGCGCCCAGCTCGTGGATGTCGTGCCGGAGGACGGTGCCGGCGGGAGTGGCGTCCAGCAGGGCCGGGATCGGGTGGTGCCAGTCCCCCACGAGATCGCGGACCTCGCCCAGTTCGTCGGGGGAGCGGCCACCGGCCGGGGCGACCGTCGCCGCGTACCAGCACACCCGCCCGTCGCCCAGCGGCAGGACCCCGAACTCGGAGCCGGGCCCCAGGGTCTGACTGATCTCCAGGTCTTTCGGGAACCGGGGCCCGGTCACGCTGCGCCACGCCGTGGTCCCCGCGTACACCGGTTCGGGGTGGGCGGGGAACAGCGCGGCCCGGAGCCGGCTGCGGATGCCGTCCGCCGCCACCACGAGGTCGGCGTCCACGTCGTCGGGCGAGGTGACCTCGGTGGACGTGACCAGGCACCGCTCCGGCAACGCCGAGCGCAGGACGCGGTGCAGGTCGGCCCGGTGCACCGCGACGACGCGCCCCGCCTCGGACGCGTCGACCAGCGTCAAGGCCCGTCCCCGCGGGTCGCGGACGCCGCCGGGGACGTTCGGGGTGCCGATCGCCCGGACCTCGTCGGCCAAGCCCAGGGCGCCGAGGGCCCGCAACGCGTTCGGCATCACGCCGACGCCGGCGCCCACCTCGCCGAACTCGGCCGCCCGTTCCAGCACGGTCACCTCCCAGCCGACCTTGTGCAGCGCCACCGCCGCCGCGAGCCCGCCGAGTCCCCCACCGACCACCGTCGCGCGCATCCGACCCACCCCCTTCTACAGCTGTAGATATCTCGTACTCTACAGCTGTAGAAGGAGGTGGTCGTGAGCGACCGGGTGACCTTCATCGCCGACACGGCCATCCACGTGGTGGCGACCCGCGGCATGCGCGGTCTGACGCACCGGGCCGTAGACGCCGAGGCGGGTTTGCCGCAGGGCTCCACGTCGGCCTACTTCCGCACGCGCCGAGCGCTCATCGAGGGGGTGGTGAAGCGGCTGGCCGAACTGGACCTGGCCGAGGCCGCCCAGGCCCGGCCACCCGGTCCGCCGGACCCGGACTCGCTCGCGGAAGCGATCGGGCACGTGCTGGAGCTGTGGATGACGACCGCCCGGGAACGGACCCTCGCCCGGTACGCCTGCCTGCTCGAAGCCACCCGCCACCCCGAGCTGCGGGGCATTCTCGCCCACGGCGCACAGGCCCGCGTGCAGGCTCGCGAGCTGCTGGAACAGGCGGGTGTCGCCGATGCGGACCGGCGGGGGCGGGCGCTGGTCGCGTTCCTGGACGGCTTGCTGTTCGACCGCCTGGTGGGCGCGGGGGCCGCGTTCGCGCCCGAGCCGGGCACGCCGGAGTGCCGGGCGGAACTGGTCGACGCGGTGCGCACCGCGCTGCGGGCCGTGCTCGGAAAATGACTCGACGGACCCGCTAGTGTCGGTCACGTGTTCGCGTTCCAGGTCTTCTACCTCTGATTCCGGCTCAGCCGCCTGCCCCCGCGCACGACGCGTGACGGGGCGCCTGAGCCAACCCTGGAATCACTGGAGAACGCCTTGTCCCACATCGCTTTTCTGAACATCCCCGGCCACGGCCACATCAACCCGACGCTGCCGGTCGTGACGGAACTGGTCGCGCGCGGCCACCGGGTCACCTACGCGGTCCCGGCGGGCTTCACCGGGCCGGTCGAGCACGCGGGCGCGGTGCCGGTGGTCTACCCGACCACGCTGCCCGTCGCCGACCAGGAGTGGCCGACGGAGACGGCGCCGGCCATGAAGCTGTTCCTGGACGAGGCCGTCGCGCTGCTGCCGGTGCTGGAGGCCGCGTACGCGGACGACCGGCCGGACGTGGTCGTGTACGACATCGGGGCGTGGACGGCCCGCATCCTCGCCGCGCGCTGGGGCGTGCGGGCGATCCAGTTCTCCCCCACCTTCGTCGCGTACGAGGGCTGGGAGGAGGACATGGGCGCGATCAACGACACGCCGGAGATGAAGGCCGTCTACGCCGAGATCGGGGCGTGGCTGCGGTCCGAGGGCGTGACCGTCGACGCGCCGACGTTCGTCGGGCACCCGGACCGGGCCGTGGTCAGCATCCCGCGCTCGTTCCAGTACGGCGGCGACACCGTGGCCGACAAGTACACCTTCGTCGGGCCGTGCATCGGCGACCGCTCGTTCCAGGGGTCCTGGCACGCCCCGGCCGACGGCCGGCCGGTGCTGCTCGTCTCGCTGGGCTCGGCGTACACCAACGAACCCTCGTTCTACCGGGCGTGCCTGGAGGCGTTCGGCGACTCGGACTGGCACGTGGTGATGAACATCGGCAAGCACGTCGACCGGGCCGCGTTGGGCCCGATCCCGGCCAACTTCGAGGTCCACCGCTGGTTGCCGCAGCTGGAGATCCTGTCCCACGCCAAGGTGTTCATCACGCACTGCGGCATGGGCGGCACGATGGAAGGCCTGTACCACGGGGTGCCGATGGTCGGCGTGCCCACGCTGGGCGAGCAGGCCATGAACGCCATGCGCCTGGTCGAACTCGGTGTCGGCCGGTACCTGCCGCACAAGCAGGTCACGGCGGAAGCGCTGCGCGAGGCGGTGCGTGAACTGGCCGGCGACCGGGACGTCGCCGACCGGCTGGCGGCGATCCGCAGCGAGATCCGCGCCGCCGGTGGCACCGCGGCGGCGGCCGACGTGGTCGAAGAAGGGCTGAGGTGAGCGTGCGGGGCGGGGCACCGGTTGGCGCCCCGCCCCGCACGCGGTCTCAAGCGGATCGCTCCGCGCTGCCCAGCCGGGGGAACGGGTCGGTCGAGAACACGACCTCCACCGGGACTTCGAAGTACTGGGCGATGCGCAGTGCCAGGAAGAGGCTCGGGCTGTACTCGCCACGTTCCAGGTAACCGACGGTCTGGTAGTGGATGCCCAGTGCCTCGGACAGCTGCCGGCGCGAAACCCCGCGTTCCGCGCGCAGCATCGCGATCCGGTTGTAGACGGTCTCGCTCACCCCACGCCTCTCTGCAACGCGGCCTGCCGGCGCTGCTCCATGTCGCCGCCCGACTCGCGGCGGGCCATCCGTCGCAGGATGGTAGGCGCGACCAGGAAACCGACCACCGCCCACACCCCCAGCACGCCGAACATCTCCAGGGTGCGCCACGAGCCGCCGATCTCCGCGGCCGCCGCCGAGTCGGGCAGCAGCGCGGACCTGGTGCCCAGGCCGACCCAGTACACCGGGAACGCCTGGGCGATGACCTGGAGCCAGCCCGGGATCGCCGAGATCGGGTAGAAGATGCCGGAGATCGCCACGATGGGCATCATCGGCAGCATGGTGAAGCCCATCGCGCCCTGCGGGGACTTGACCACCGAGCCGATCACCGCGCCCCACGGCAGGGTGGCCAGCAGGCCCGCCACCAGTACCGGGACCAGGTAGGCGAAACCGCTCACGCCCGCCTGGGCCAGGCCCTGCACCAGGAAGAAGCCTGGGACGAAGACCACGACCAGGCTGAACGACGTGTCCAGGGACGTCTGGACGACCCGGCCCACCACGTAGCCCAGCATGCCGTTCGGCACCGCCTTGGCGCGCAGCAGGGTGCCGTCCTCGCGGTTGACCGCCAGCTGGCCCGCCGGGCCGACGAGACCGCCGAACGCGACCGACATGCCGATCATGCTGGGCAGGGTCAGCGCCGCCAGGGACAGCGTGGTGCCGTCCACCGTGGAGTCGCGCTGGAACCACAGCACGGTCAGGTAGGCCATCGTGATGACGACCGTGAACCACTGGTCCGAGCTGCCCAGGGTCTGGCGGAACTCGCGCCAGCCGCGTTCCAGGCCGAGCCGGAAGGCGTGCGTCGTGGCGTTCACAGTGCGGCCACCTCCTCCTCGTTCGCCTGACCGCTCTCGAACCGCTGCACGAGCGTCAGGTAGGTGTCCTCCAACGTGCTGCGGCGCACCTCCAGCTCCGAGATGCCCCGGCTGTGCTGGGCGAACAGGTCCCGCACGAAGCCGGTGGCGTCGTCGGTGGCGTGCACGTGCCGCTGGCCGGCCTGGGTCCAGCGCACCTCGGCCTGGCCCGCGACCTGCCTGCTGAGCTGGTCCGGGCTGCCGTCGGCGATGATCCGGCCGCCCGCGAGGACCAGGATGCGGTCGGCGAGCTTCTCCGCCTCGGCGAGGTCGTGCGTGGTGAGCAGGATGGTCATGCCCTCCAGGTCGGACAGCCGGTGCACGAGGTCGTGGAAGTCGCGGCGGGCGTGCGGGTCGAAGCCCGCCGTCGGCTCGTCCAGGAACAGCAGTTCGGGTTTGCCGACGATGCCGATGGCGACGTCCAGCCGGCGGCGCTGGCCGCCGGAGAGCTTGCCGATCTTCTTGTGCGCGTGCTCCTCCAGCCCGACGGTCCGGATCAGCGCGTCGGTGTCGAACGGGCGCACGCGGTCGGGCGTGCTGTAGGGCGCGTAGTAGCGGCCGAGGTGGTCCAGCAGTTCCCGCACCTTCCAGCGGGCGTGGTCGCGCCAGGACTGGAGCACCACGCCCAGCTTGGCCCGCCACAGCTCGTCGCCCTTGGCGGGGTCGACGCCGAGCACCCGCACCTGTCCGGCGGAGGGCATCCGGAAGCCCTCCAGGATCTCGATCGTGGTCGTCTTGCCCGCGCCGTTCGGTCCGAGCAGCGCGACGACCTCGCCGCGCTCGGCCGTGAAGTCCACTCCGTGCAGCACGTCCACGGTGCCGTACCGCATCCGCAGATCGCGCACGTCGATGACCAAGGACGCTCACCTCCCCCTGTCGAAGTCCTCGAGCATTTTGTAGCACACCTGCTACGAGCCGTACTAGGGAGCGTCTATACGAACTATTTACTTCACGTGTTCGTGAATCTTCTGTAGCTTGCGAACAAGGGTTTTGAACGCACTGGGAGGTGTGCGATGACCGAAACACTGCACCCCGAGCTGCCGTTAGAGCGCAGCTCGGCGCTGGACCCACCCGCGGAGCTGGGGATTCTCCGCGAGACGCAGCCGATCAGTAGGCTGCGCTACCCCGACGGGCACCTGGGGTGGCTCGTCGCGAACCACGCGCTCGCACGGGCGGTGCTCGCCGACAACCGGTTCAGCAACCGGTCCGAGCTGATGCACACGCCGGTGCGCGTCGGCGGCAAGGCGGTGCCGCCGCCACCGGCCGCCAAGCCGGGCATGTTCATCAACATGGACGGTCCGGCGCACTCGAAGTACCGCAAGCTGCTCACCGGACAGTTCACCGTACGGCGGATGAACCAGCTGGTGCCCCGGGTCGAGCAGATCGTGGCGGACCACCTGAAGGCGATGCGGGCGCAGGGCCCGGGGGTCGACCTGGTGTCGGCGTTCGCGCTGCCCGTGCCGTCGATGGTGATCTGCGAGCTGCTCGGCGTGCCGTACGAGGAGCGCGACTCGTTCCAGCGGGACTCGAAGACGGCGTTCAACCTGGAGAACGACTTCGACGAGGTCATGGCGGCGTTCGAGCGGATCGAGGCGTTCGTCGCCGAGCTGGTGCGGCGCAAGCACGGGGCACCGGGCGACGACATGCTCACCGGCCTGATCGAGTCCGGCGAGCTGACCGACGAAGAAGTCACCAACATGGGGCTCCTGCTGCTGATCGCCGGTCACGAGACGACGGCGAACATGCTCGGCATCGGTACGCTGACGCTGTTGGAGCACCCCGAGCAGCTGGCCGCGCTGCGGGCCGACCCGTCCTTGGTCGACAACGCGGTCGAGGAGCTGATGCGGTACCTGTCGATCATCCAGATCGGCCCGACCAGGATCGCGCTGGAGGACCTGGAGCTGGGCGGGGCGGAGATCAAGGCCGGTGACGCGGTGACCATCTCCGTCCCGGCCGCCAACCGCGACCCGAACCGGTTCGACCGCCCGGAGGAGTTCGACATCCACCGGCCGGCCACCGGGCACGTCGGGTTCGGCCACGGGGTGCACCAGTGCCTCGGGCAGCAGCTGGCGCGCATCGAGATGCGGGTGGCCTACCGGGCGCTGTTCCGGGAGTTCCCCGACCTGAGGCTCGCGGTGCCGGCGTCCGAGGTGCCGATGAGGGATCAGCACGCCATCTACGGCGTGCAGAGTCTGCCAGTGGAGTTCACATGAGGATCGAGGTCGATCCGGACCGGTGTGCCGGATCGGGGATGTGCGCGCTGACCGACCCCGCGGTGTTCGACCAGGACGAGGTGGACGGCACGGTCGTGCTGCTCGACCCGACCGCGGTCGGGCACGAGCGGGAGGCCCGGGAAGCGGCACACCTGTGCCCCGCCGGGGCGATCAAGGTGGTCGAGTAGTCGGCTGACGGTCGGTGGGGTCGCCTCCGGGCGGCTCCACCGGTCGAGCCGGGCCGGCGAACACGTCCCGGGTCCACACCTGTCGCGGGGCGCAGTGGAGCGGTCAGGCGGCTGTGACAGCGCGGTCCGGGCGGCAGCGCGGTCCAGGCGCAGTCGGGCGGCAGCACGGCCGAGCGGCGCGACCAGGCAGCGCAGGCGGTGGTGCGGCCGGGGCGGGGTCAGAGCGAGAGGTGCACGCGCAGGGCGTCGTCCAGCTGCTTCAGCACCGCCGGCGGGAGGCCGCCGATCCGGGCGCGCAGGCGGGTCGCGGCGACCGTGCGCACCTGCTCGGCCTGGGCCTTCGAGTCGGCGCCGAGGCCGCAGTCCTTGGCGGGCAGCAGCACCTGGAACGGGTACACGCGGGTCGTGTTGGAGGTGATCGGCACGATGGTCACGACACCTCGGCCACCCCGTCCGGCGGCCCGGTTCGCCGCGTCGTTGCTGACGACCACGGCAGGTCTGATCTTGTTCGCCTCCGCGCCCTGCGCGGGATCCAGATCGACCCAGTAGATGTCACCTCGACGCATCGACGACACCGTCTGGCGCTGTCACGTCCCACATCTCGGCGTCACCTCCGGCTTCCCACTCACCCCACGCGTTGGCGTAGGCGTTCTCCAGTCCGGCCTCCCGCAGCAGCGTGATCGCCTGGTGGATCACCGACGACCGGGAGGCGCTGCGATGTTGCCGAAGGTAGCGATCAACGAACTCCACGTCTTCCTCGGGCAGGCTCACACTGATTTTCATACCGCCGATGCTACCGGTGGTGCTACCGGGTGGCTACCTCGGCCAGCCCGGTCCGGCCCACCGACTGCCACCGCACCGGCGTCCCGTGCAAGGCGGTGACCAGTGACTTCACCACCACCAGGTAGGTCAGCTGGCGGTAGGCCAACTGCTGGAGCGGGAACGTCCAGAGCGGCTTGAGCGACTCCCCGTCGAGGCGCAACGCGTACCCCGCGCTCAGCGTCTGCATCAGCAGGAAGCCCGCCCACACCACCAGCGCCCACGGCGCGTCCGCGATGAACGCCCCGTACACCACGAACACGTCCAACGCGGGCGCCAGCAGCGGCAGCACCACGTGGAAAAGCAGCAGGTACGCCAGCCCGAGCCGGCCCATCCGACCCCGCGCCGCGCGGTGCTTCCACATCGACTGGAACGTCCCGTACGACCACCGGTACCGCTGTTTGTAGAGCCCTCGGACCCCGGTCGGCACCTCGGTCCACGCCCGCGCGCCCGGCTCGTAGACGACCCGCCACCCGGCACGGGCGATGGCCATCGTCACGTCCGTGTCCTCGGCCAGCGTGTCCGCGCTGATCCCGCCCACCTCGTCCAGCGCCGTCCGCCGGAACGCGCCGATCGCGCCCGGGATCGTCGGCAGGCAACCGAGGGCGTTGAGGATCTGCCGGTCCAGGTTCGAACCCGCGCAGTACTCCAGGTGCTGCCACCGCCCGAACACCCCGCGCCGGTTGGCCACCTTCACGTTCCCGGACACCGCGCCGACGCCGGCCGCCCCCAACGGCCGCACCACCTGCGACACCGTGTCCGGCTCGAACACCGTGTCGCCGTCCACCAGGACGAGGACCTCGTGCCGTGCCAGGGCGATCCCGGCGTTCAACGCGGCGGGCTTGCCGGCGTTCGGCTGGCGGTGCACCCGCACGTCCGGCAACCCCAGTTCCGCCACCAGGTCCCCCGTGCCGTCGGTGGACCCGTCGTCCACGACCACCACTTCGACCTCGGCGGGGTGCTCCGACGCGACGATCGACCGCACGGTGGCCGCGATGTTCGCCACCTCGTTGTACGCGGGCACGATCACGGACACAGCCGGTGCGTAGTCGGTCCCGACCACGGCGTCCTGCCGTCGCAGCCGCCGCGACGTGTGCGCCAGCCCGAGCTGCGTCACGGTTCGCAGCAGGGCGAGCACCGCCACGATCCCGCTCAGCACACCGAGCACCAGCACGATCGTCCCGCCTTGCCGTTGCGCGAACGCCAAGGCGTGCCCGGTGATCCGTTGCCCGAACGCGGCCTCGGCGTGCGCGCCGGCTCTCCCGGTCGCCTCCGACAGCGGCACGAACCGGCGACCGGGCATCCGGTCCGCCAACAGGTCCACCACTCCGGGTGCGCTGCTCGTCACGTGCAGCCGCACGACCCGGCGGGCATCGGTGGCCGCGACGATCGCCAACGGGTCGCGCACGGTCACGTCGAGGGTGTCCGGATCAGGTTCGGACAGTCCAGTGTGGACATTGGTCGCCGCGGCGAGCGCCGCTCGGCTGAATGCCGGGTCCAGTGCGCCGTCCGGGCCGGCGCGGAACGCGCCGACGCCCACCTCGTGCCCTTCGGCGACCATCCGCCGCACCAGCCCGGGGTTGGCGTTGACCGCCGACCCGACCACGAAGAACGTCGCCCGCAGCCGCCGGGACGCCAGCTTGTCCAACAGCTTCGGCGTGTAGCGGGGATCCGGGCCGCCGTGGAACACCAGCGCCACGGTGCCGTCCGCCACCGGTTCGGCGACGGTCGCCGGACGCGGCGACTTCGGCGGGACGGCCGTCGCGTGGGCGTGGAAAGCCAACGCGGCCAACAACAACACCAGACCCACCAGCAACGAGACCCAGTGCGCTCTCATCGCAGGTGCTCGAACACAGTGGCCACGATCACCCCGGTGAAGCCCAGCAACCCCAGCGCGAGGGCGATGCCGAGCACGCCCATCAGCCCCCTGCGCCTACCCGTCTCGTCGACGAAGACCTGCTTTGCCACCACGTTCCCCCCACGCGCACAGCCGCCACGACCACCCCTGCCCCGACCGCGACCGCCATCGACGGGAACACCCGGATCACGAGCGGCGCGGCCGCGACAGCCAACTCCCGCAACGACTTCCCCCCGGAGGCAGCCACCCCGACCACCAAGCCGACGCACAGCACCGGCGGCGCGGGCACGACCGTCCACAGCCCCACCGGCCGCACCGTCGCGGCCGCGAACACCGTTCCCGCCACCAGCAGGACGCCGAACAGCCAGCCGGGTCGCTCGCCGTCGAGCCAGATCCCCACCCCGGTGAACACCGCCGACACCGCGAGGGCGGCCAGGCTCGGCAGGTGTGAGATCCGGTCGACCACGCAGCCCCCAGCGTCTGGACGGCCATAGGCTACGCGACCGGGGGGTACCGATGTTGCGCAAGTTCTCACTGGTCGCGGCCAGGACCACGTGGACGGCCCTGGCCGTGGCGGTCCTGGTGGCCTCCGGAGTGGCCTGGACCACTTACCGCGACCTGGACACCGGCGTGCGGCGGTCGCACGCCATCCCGGCGGACGCGCCCCGTTCCGAGAACGGGTTCACCGTGCTGCTGATCGGTCTGACCACCCGGCGGGACCTGGACGGCGGCGCTCCGTCCGACGAGGTGTTGGCCGAACTGCACGCCGGCGACGTCGACCGGGGCGGGTACAACGCGAACACGCTGATCCTGGTGCACGTGCCGTCCGACGGGTCGCCCGCGACGGCGATGTCCGTGCCACGGGACAACTACGCCCTGCTGCACGGGGTGCCCGGCACGCCTCGGGAGAAGATCAAGGAGGCGTACGGCCGGGCCAAGGAAGCCGAGGAGGAGCGGCTGGTCGCCGAGGGCGGGTACGACGCGGCGGAGCTGGAGTGGCGGGGCCGCGAAGCCGGGCGACGGGCGCAGGTGGAGACGGTGCGCGAGTTCGCGGGCGTGCCGGTGGACGCGTTGGCGGAACTCAGCCTGGCCGGCTTCTACCACCTGGCGGGAGCGTTGGACGGCGTGGAGGTGTGCCTGAAGAAGGCGACCTCCGACCTCCAGTTCTCCGGCGCCGACTTCCCGGCCGGGCGGCAGCGGCTGGGCGCGGCGCAGGCGCTGGCCTTCGTGCGGCAGCGGCACGGCCTGCCCCACGGCGACCTGGACCGCACCCGCCGGCAGCAGGCGTTCCTGAAGGCGGTGCTGAACCGCGCGAAGGAGCACGGCCTGGTCGCGCTCGGGCCGGTGGTGGACGTGGCGAAGCGGAACGTGGTGCTCTCCGACGGCTGGGACGTGCTCGACCTGGGCGGGAAGGTGACCGGCGTGCGGTTCCTGACCCTGCCGATCACCGGTCACCCGGACAAGGACGGCGAGGAGGCGATGCGGGCCGCCGTGGACGTGGCGCTGGGCCGGGTCGCCCCACCGAAACCGTCGTCGTCCAAGCCCGCCCCGCCGAGCACGTCCACCACCACCGCCCCGCCGGCAACGGACGGCATCCCGTGCGTCGACTGACTTTCCGGCGGGGCACGACGATTTCTCGCCGGAGGATCGCATCAACACCACGATCCGGGAGCCTGCGGGCGCGGTCCGGTGACCCCACCGGGCCTCATCACCCGCCGGCGAGCGGTCGGGGCTTCCGGAGCAGGTCGATCACCGCGCCGAAGTCCGAGGCGGCGTGCCCGGCCGCGATCGCGCCCGCCATGAGCGACTTCACGTGCTCCAGGATCGTGGTGTCGACGCCCCGCACCCGACCGGCGTGGACGAGGTGCTCGACGGCGGACAGCTGCATGTCCAACCGGGCCTCGCTACTGGTGAACTCGCCGCTGTCCACCTGCGCGGCCATCGACGGCAGGAAAGACGCGGTGGCGGCGAGCATTTCCTGGGCGAGCGGGGTGAATTCCACCGCGGACACTTCTTCCCGGCCCACCAGTGCGACCGCCTGGAGGAATCCGGCCACCGCCGAATACATGATGCCGAGCAGCGCGGCGTCGTGCAGCGCGGCCGAACCGGGGTCCGCGCCGAGGTACTTCGACGCGCCCAGCGCGGCGAGCGTCCGCTCGTTCGCCTGGAAAGCGTCCGCTGAACCGCTGTAGAGGATCGAGGCGGACGGCGAGCCGATTGCCGCCGGGTTCGCCATGATGCCGCCGTCGAGGTACTCGGCGCCCCGGTCGACGACCTGCGGGGCCATCGCCCGGGCTTGTTCGGGCGTGCCGGTGGTCAGGTTGACCACCGCCTTGCCGGTCAGCCCGCCGGCCAACACCTCCTCCACCGCGCGGTAGTCCAGCACGCACGCCACCACCAGCGGGCTCGCGGCCACCGCCTCCGCCGCCGTGGCGGCCCTGGTGGTGCCGTCCGGTCCGGGTCGGTCCGATCGCGTCCACACCGTCGTGGGGTGACCGGCGCGCCGGAACGCGTCCGCGAGCGCCGTGCCCATCAGGCCGAGACCGAGCACGGTCACCGGCTGCCTTGGTTGTTCGTTGATCACCGCACTATCGTCACCAGGGTGCTCAGACTGATCAAGTAGGCACAAAAAGGTAACCACGCACCTCGGAGTAACCAGGGGGTTCCGCGGATGAAGCAGAAACGGCCGTACGCGTGCGGTGTCGACGCGGCCGTCGACGTGATCGACGGCAAGTGGAAAGTGCTCATCCTGTGGTCGCTGTCCACCGGCGGCAAGCGCTTCGGGGAATTGAAGCGGGACCTGTCCGGGGTGAGCGAGAAAGTGCTGATCCAGCAATTGCGCGAACTGGCGGCGGACGAGCTGGTGCACCGCCGCACCTACGCCGAGGTCGTGCCGAGGGTGGAGTACTCGCTGACCGAGCTGGGCCGGTCGCTCAACGAGGCGCTGGAGCCGTTGGGCGAGTGGGGCGCCCGGAACCGCCCCGGGATCGAGGCGCGGCGCGCACACCTCTCACCTGAACGTGTGAACACGGCGGATAACCACCCCCGGCACGGGTGACGGTCGGCACGATGGTGCGCCATGCCCGACCACGCTCCCGACCGGGGCCGAGCGGAGATCCGCGCCGCCGGGCGGTCCGCGCCGTTCCGCAAGGGCGAACGGCTGATCACCGCCGGCACCACCAGTGACGAGGTGCTGCTCGTCGAAGCCGGCCTGCTGAAGGCGGTGCTGCCCGGTTTCGGGGTGGAACCGCTGGTCAGCCTGCTCGGACCGGGTGACCTGATCGGCGAGCTCGGGGTGATCAACGGGCGGCCGCGCAGCGCGCACGTCATCGCGCTGTCCCCCGGCCGCGCCGTGCACCTGGCCGCCAGCGCGTTCCTGCGGCTGCGCGCGCAGAGCTACGACGTGAGCGCCCTGGTCGACCAGACCAGCCTCAAGCGGCAGCGCGACGCCGACGAGCGCCAGCTGGCGCAGACCCGGGAGGTGCCGGCACGGGTGGCGTCCGTGCTCCTCAAGTGGGTGACGGAACTGGGTCGGCCGACCGACGCCGGCCTGCGGCTGGACGGGCTGAGCCAGCGTGACCTGGCGGACGCCGTCGCCGCGTCCGAGAAGAGCGTGGAGACCGCGCTGGGCGCGTTGCGCGCCAAGGGCCTGCTGCGCACCGCGCGGCTGTGCTTCATCCTCACCGACCCGGCGGCGCTGGCCCGTGCACTGGACCGCTGAAACCCCGCAGTATCAGGGAGAACACCGCCCGAGCCGGGCGGAAAATCACCCGCATGGAGGTTCCTGAGCACCGGGCGCTGCTGGGCGTGGACGTGGTGGGTTCGGCGCGCAACGAGGGGTACCACCTCAACACCGTGCACGGAGCGGTGGCCGAGATGGTCCGCGACGCACTCGCCACGGCGGGGATCGGGCGAGCCGACGTGGTGGAGTGGGAACCGACCGGGGACGGTGCGCTGCTGACGTTGCCGAGCAGGCGGTTGGGCGCGGTGCTGGACGCGGCGCACCACCTGGACGGGCTGGCGGCGCAGCACAACCGGCACCGCAAGCCCGACATCCGATTGCGCCTGGCGGTGGAGATCGGCCCGGTGGGCGCGCAGCCGGGCCTCTACGCGCCGAAGATCGCCCTCAGCCGGTTGCTGAACGCGTCGGTGTTCAAGGAACTCGTGGCCAGGTGCGACGGGATGAACACCGCGCTGATCGTGTCCGACGGAGCGTTGCGCGCGGTGTTCGGCGGCGACTACACCCGCCACGTACGCCGAACCGACTTCAGCCCGCTTGCCGTTCGTGACAAGGAATTCGCCGACACCGCGTGGGTTCGCGTACCCGGCTGCGATCCCCACAAGCCCGGCCCCGCCGAACCCCCCGCTTCCCCGCCGGGCGGGCGGGTGGTGAACGTTGTCAACGGGTCTTTCAACGGGGTGCAGGCGGGCGAGGTGCACGGCGGCATCCACCTGGGCTGATCTGCCGGCCACTCCAACGGATACCCGACAGATCGGTGTGGTCCGACCACAGCGAATCGGTCGTCTGTCAACGTGCCTCAGCGGCGAAGCCGTCTGGTGTCGAGTGCGGGCGTTTCGCCTGTCATCGACCCACCAGCGCACGTCAGGATGGCCGTGCGGCGCGCCGAACTGCACGCGACGACGAGCGCCTTCTCCGGAGCGACGAACGGTCCAAGATGATCTTCACTCGATCGGTCAAGCATATAGCCGAAATGCTGACAGCTCTACCCTGAGTGGCATTCCATGTGCCCCAGAAATTTTGATGAAAAACTCTCGGATTTTCGTCACCCGATCGTGTGACGGACAGCGTTGTCATTCCACGCGAACTACGGAGTAGAGAACCTGACGGTATCCGAATGCCACCTGAATGGGCTTATGCCGGACACGATCGGATGGATGTTCAGCTGCCGTTCGACGCTCATAGGGGCCGCTCGGCGCAGCGGTTCATCAGAAGTGATGTCGTAACTCGTTAGGGCCGGCATTCTTGGCGGCACCGTCACACACGGTGCCTGAAATACAGATGCGGTCCCCTGTTGGCGCAGGGGACCGCAGGCGTCCCACCACGTCCCCCTGGCATAGCAACCAGAAGACTGATCGGAGGAACAACTGTTGAGTGTAGAGCGGTCTACACCAATCCGCCTAGGTTTCGAGCACGCACAGCTGGGTGAGTTCGCCTGTACGGGCGTTCGGGCGGGCCTCGCCCTCCACCGCGTACCTGCGCCGGACCACCTACTGCGCGAACCGCAGCCCACCTGCGGACTGTCGGTCCGGCGCGGAAGCCGCCCCAGCGTCGTCGCTTTGCACCACCGGATGCGAGTACTGCTCGGTCTGGCCGTGTCCGGCCTGCTCGCAGTCGTGCTGCTGCTCGGCCGGTGGTCGGTCGTCACCCTGGGGATCGCCGCCGTGCGCGATCGCCACGTGCCTCGACTCGCCGTCACCCGCCTCGGCGTATGCACCTGAGTCCGCGTTCGCGGACATCTCCGTCAGCTTCTCGCTCAACACCGCCGCAACGCGCGGTTCCAGGGCCCTCTCCCGACTTCGGCTTTCGCCCGGTGCGGTCCCAGAAAAGGATCTTCGTCTTGTCTCGTCAGCCTCTTCCCTGTGCCCCGATGACGATCTACCGGTTCATCGGTGGCATGTCTCCCCGGAACTACCTCACCTTCCCCGAAGGGGTGATCCCCGAGTACGACGGCCCGGTGGTGATCGCCGGAGTGAAGTCCCACCTGGTCGCCGGTGTCCGCGCCGTCGACGCTGCCTCGTGGGGCAAGCACGTCGCCGGGATCACCGGCGAGCAGTTGGAACTCGCGAGCTACGCGCCCTTCGCCGTCATCCTCGTACCGGTCCGCAAGTGGATGATGGTCGCCGCCTTCGGCGGTGGGCGCTACCTGCTCGACGACCTGCGGTTGGACGAGGGGTTCGGCCTCCTCTACGCCATCCGCCGGCTCGACCCGACCAAGCTGCGCGCGGTCAGCAGCAGCTTGCTCGACATCTCCGCCCGCAACCGCCAGGTGTCGTTCCCCTCCGGCAGCACGGTGCCGGGCTTCCGCATCGATCAGGCCGGCGAGCTGGTCACGCGGATCACCGGCAAGGCGGACATGGAGGGTCTGACCTACCACGAGGCCACGGACGGCAAACCGTTCCAGATCCGGGCGGGCGACTCGTTGAACATCCAGATCGGCAACTCGCCCGAGACGTTCCTGGCCGACCTGGAGGAGATCTGCCGCATCGTGGAGCAGAGCGACGAGGACTCGCCCCTCCGCTTCATCTCCCAGGTGCGTCCGCTCGGTGACAACGACCCGTTGGTGCCCGACCTGGAGGGCCGCTTGGCCGTCGCCCTCGGCGGTGACGAGCAGTTCGGTCCGCTCGGCCTGTGCTGGCCGACCGCGGCGGCGTCGGCCATGGACGAGGCGAACTCCTTCTACACCAACGACGCCGGTGGTTACGGCCCCGTCGAGCTCGACGCCGACCTCGACATCGAGGCCATCTCGGAGCGGTTCGCCAGGATCCCGCTGTCGGCGCGGGTCAGCGAGCTGAAGGTGAGCCGCCTGATGCCGTGCGCCGACGAGCACGGCCAGGAGTTCCTCACCAACCCCATCCCGATGGACCGGTGGGTGGCGTTCGAGACCACGATCGGCACCCACACCTACTGCCTGCACCAGGGGCGGTGGTACGAGATCGGGCAGGATGCCGTGCGGCAGGTGCGGAGCCAGGTGGCCGAGCTGGTGGCGAACAAGAGCGACCTGGAGTTCCCGCTCTGGACGCCGACCGGCGAGCAGGACGACGAGCACCGCTACTGCGAGAAGGTTGCGCTCCAGGACGGTTACCTCTGCCTGGACAAGAGTCTCGCGCACACGCCGATGCACCCGAGGTTCGAGCTGGCCGACGTGATCGGGCCGAAGGACGAGGTGGTGCACGTCAAGTGGCTGGCACGCGCCACGGCCGCAAGTCACCTGTTCACCCAGGCGCGCGTGTCGGCTTGGGCCCAGCGCCTGGAGCCGGAGGCGCTGGAGCAACTGGATGCGAAGGTGCACCTGATCGACGACCGGCGCCGCATCACGAAGCGACCGCGGGTGGTCGTGCTGGCGGTCGCCGGACGGCAGTGGGACGTCGAGCAGCTGTTCACGCTGTCGATGGTCGATTTGTTGCGGCTCAACGAAGACATGCACCACCACGGCATCACGTTGCAGTTCGCCGACATCCCGTTCACCGCCAAGGGGAAGGGCAGCCGGGCGGTGCGGTCGGCGGACGAACAGGCGGCATAGCGGCCTGATCGGAAAGACACCGGCGCGGCTCCGCTCACCGACCTGACAGGTCGCGTTGCTGCGCCGGTGTCCCCGAAGGCCTCACAAGTGGGCGAAGCGTTGTGGTGATCATGGGTACCGAACACCGTCACTGCTGCGGCGGTGATCTTTCTGGCTAGTCCGGGAGAAGCTGGGCGGGAAACGCCACACTGTAGACGTCAGTCACCGTGCCGACCTCGGTCTGTGACGCCTCGCCCCAGACCTCTTGGACAGCTTCGAACAGCTTGTCGACCTGGGGGGCAATCCGGGCACCCACCGACTTGCTCCTGCTCCAGTCGACGGGCCTCCACCGACCGTCAGACGTCCTACGTGATGCATTCGCCAGCGGCTTGAGCCACGACTGCAAGCGGTGTTCCAAAGCCAAGCTGACCTCGCGCGGATCGAGCACACCGGTCAGTGGACCCGCTTCGGGCAACCGCGGCCAGGCCACCACGACGACGCGGTGCCAAATCTCAGGTGGAAACGTGTTCGCCAAGTGGTGGCTCTCCCCGACTGCCAGGTCCCGCAGTCGCCGTTCCGACTGACCGGTCTGCCCCACGTACAGCAGACCCCAGTCCAGCCACACCCCGTACAGGACATGGCCGGTCATGCTCGGCGGCCCATCCGCCTGCACACCCGTCAGCGCGCGGCCCAACCGATGCGCGAACCGATACCGCCGATGCCTCCAGGCCTCCGCGGCAGCCTTGGTCGACGTGAACTCTTCAAGAGCCCGTCTCCAACCGTCGAACGCCTCACCCGAGATCGCATCGGTCACCCGACCAACGTAGTCGCCGCACGCAACGCCGCTGAGACTCGATCCGACTGCCCGCAAGGGCCGGCATCGACCGGAATCACTGCAGGGTTCCACTCGCAGCGGGGCGGCGCGCTCACTCCTCGATGCGACCACCGCCAGCCTGGTTGATGTCCGTCTGTGCGGCGCTGCGCGCGACCAGCTTGGCCACCCGACACGGTCCTTCGGGAACGGCCGTTGGTCCCTGGGCTGCCGACGCGCTGGAGGCGATCAAGGGGTCTCCGTCGCCAAGCGTTGGCAAAAGCGTGGCGTCGATCTTGGACATTCGGATCTTCGCCACGCTGACCAGCACCGGGAGTGGGGCCGGTGGGGCTCGAACCCACGACCTGACGGATTATGAGTCCGCTGCTCTGACCAGCTGAGCTACAGCCCCCTGATGTGCGGTTCAGGAGAGTACAGATCAGCGGTCTCCGCGTCTCGGCAACCCGGCAGCACGTGACCAACCCGTGTGCAAAGCGGCTACGGGGCTCCGAGATCGGACGGTCGGTAGCCGGTCGGGTAGCCGGGGTACGTGCGGTTGGTCGGGTCGTTGGTCAGGCGTGGGGTTCTGCGGGGTGGGAGGCGGCGGACGGCTCGGGCCCGCAGGCGCAGGGCACGGCGTTCGAGGTCGCCCAGCCACGACGGCGGCGGGGTGAAGCCGAACGCGTCGGTCATGCGGGGGTCCAGCAGGGCCACGACGGCGCGGGACGTGAGGGCTCGGGGTGCGGGGTACCAGGAGCAGAACAGGTCGAGGGTGTACTGGCCGATGCGGCGGTTCGTGTCGTGGTAGACGAAGTGCTCCTCCTCGTACGCCCGCTTGAACGCGCGGAACTCCTCGTAGCTGTCCGGCACGTCCCTGATCGCCATCCGTTCGCCCACGGCGCGGTAGAAGTGGAACGCCGCCAGGCGCTCCTGCTCGGTCAACGGTCGCCAGCCGAACTGTTCCAACCAGTCGATCGGCTCGTAGACGAACGTCGACAGCACGTACCTCATGTCGTCGTTCGCGATCTCGTACCGCCCGTGCAGGCGGTTCACCACCCGCAGCGCCTCCTTGCCGCGCGGCGAGTCGTAGCCGTGGTCCACCAGCTCCGCCATGAGCAGCGCGGTGTCGTCGTAGCGCTTCTGCGCCCGCCGCTCGAACTCGCCGGTCCTGGCCAGCAGCCCCGAGATGGACGGCACGCAGTAGGTCTTGAAGAGGGCGAACTCCAGCGCCCGCACGTAGTCCCACGGGAACTCGTAGGCCGAGGACACCCGCAGGATGCGCTGGTGGTCGCGTTCGGGGTCCAGGGACTCGATCAGGCGGCGGTTGGCGAAACGGTCCGGCATGTCGTCAAGACTGCCGCACCCGTACCACCTGGAGGTGTGACGAACGGGTGGTCCCGGGGTGTCGACGTCCCGGCACGGGTACTTCACGCGGAAGGTTTCGCCGACCGGCTCGGCGGCCATCCTGGGGACGATCGCAGACAACGCGTGCGACGTCACGAAGGGTGTGGGCAGAACATGCGCCGGACCGGAACAGGTCAGCCCCCGTCCGCAGTGGACAGGGCTGACCTGGGCGAATGCTCCCCCTACTGGATTCGAACCAGTAACCCTTCGATTAACAGTCGAATGCTCTGCCATTGAGCTAAGGGGGAATGTTCGGTTGTCTCGCCGGGCCTCGTCGGCCTGACGGGACATAACTCTAGCGCATCCGGAACAGTGCTCGCACACACCCCCTCCGCTTCCGGCAGGATGGGACGTGACCAGGCACTTCGACCAGGAGAGGAGACCTCATGAAGGGCATCCTGTTGGGCGCGGCCGTCGGCTACGTCCTCGGCGCCCGGGCGGGGCGGCACCGCTACGACCAGATCGCCCGCGGGTTCCGGGCGGTCGTCGACCACCCCGCGGTACAGGGGGCGGCCGGCATCGTGCGGGCCAAGGTCGGGGAGAAGACCGGCTTCGGGCGGTCCGCCTCGCACAACGCCAACGGGCACCGGCGGGATCCGGTCATCCCGCGCGCCAACGCCACCTGATCAGCGGACCCTCGCCACGGCGAAGATGCGGCGGAACGGGAACCAGGTGGTCCCGTCCGCCCGTTCCGGGTACGCCTCGCGCAGCAGCGGCGCGAGTCGCGCCCGGAACCCGGCCCAGTCCGCGTCGTCCAGCGCCGCGCGGATGGGCCGCAGTGCCGTGCCGGTGATCCACTCCAGCACGGCGTCCGGCCCGTCCAGCCGCTGGAGGTAGGTCGTCTCCCAGGCGTCCACCTCGGCGGCGCCCAGCACGTCCGCGTACCCCGCCGGGTCGAGCACCGGCGACGCCCGCACCAGGCCTGCCAGCGACGGCCAGGAGGCCGCCACGAGCGCCCGCACGAGCGCGTGCGAGGGACCGTCGAAGTTCCCCGGCACCTGCATCGCCAGCCACGCCCCGGGCGGCAGCGCGTCCACCCAATGCCGCAGCAGGTCCTCGTGTCCCGGCACCCACTGCAACACCGCGTTGGTCACCACGACGTCCGTGTCCGGCGCGGGCTGCCACGCCGCCACGTCCCCCACCCGCGCGTCCAGCCCGCGCACCCTGGCGGCCCGCACCATCTCCGGCGACGAGTCCAGCGCCTCCACCACGGCCGACGGCCAGCGGTCGACCAGGGTCGCCGTCAGGTTGCCCGGACCGCAGCCCAGGTCGACCACCCGACGGGGCGATTCCGCGCCCACGCGGGCCATCAACTCGTGGAAGGGCCGTGACCGGTGGTCGGCGAACGACAGGTACTCGACCGGATCCCACATGCGCACCTCCAGTTACAGTACGGACGTACTGATACCGTACGCGCGTACTGCTGCCACTAGTCGACCGTGCGCAACGCCGCGATCTTCGCGGCCACCTCCGCCGCGACCCTGCGGACCAACTCGGCGTCCGCGCCCGCGTCCGGCCGCACCTGGAGCACCACGCCGTCCCGGCCGGGCACCTTGCGCTGCACGAACCAGGCGCCCACGTCCGCACGGTGCTCCCGCGACCGGATCGACCCGGTCACCCGCGCGTGCACGACCTCCGGCACCTTGCCCGGCTCGGCCAGCGGGAACCGCTGCGGCGGCAGGTCGCGCAGCAGCACGGCCTGCCCCGCCGCGCCGTCCTCCTCGGCCTCGACCACGGTCAACGCCGTTCCGCTCCACGAGGCCTTGCTGACCAGGTGCCAGCCGACCCGGCGCGGACCCGGCAGCCACAGCCCCAGCGTCGAGGCGACCAGGAACCCGTCGCCGACCGCGGCCGATGCGAGCACGTGCTCGTCCGGCGCGAGCCCACCGGTGAACCCGTCGGGCGCGCCCGAGCCGAACAACCTGCGCCACAGCCCCATCACAGCCCGCCAACCGATTGGTCACGCAGTTCCTTGTGGTACTCCTCCAGCGCGATCAGGTCGCCGAACAGCGCGCGGTACTCGTCGGCCTCCTCGATCGGCGACACCCGCCGCAGCCGCGACTTGATCTCCACGATCTGCGAGCCCACCAACCGCTGCTGCAGCCGGGCCAGCACGCTCTGCACGTACCGGTACTCGTCCGCGCGCACCTGCAGCGCCTCCACGGACAGCTCGGTCAGCACCGACCGGACCACCTGCTGGTCGCAGCGCCGGCTCACCGCGTCCAGGAACGCGGGCCCGGACAGCCCGCCGGACACCCCGCCCGCGTCCCGGATCGCCTGGTGCAGCGCCTGGTAGACGGGGTGCGTGAACACCTCGTCGGGCAGCGAGTCGTAGCTCGGCCCGGCCATCTCGGGCAGCTGCAACGCGGCCTTCAACGCCTCCCGCTGGGGCAGCAGCTCCGGATCGCGCGGATCCGGCCGCGACGGGCCGTCCACCTCCACGGCGAGCGCACCCTGGTTCGGGTCCGCCGCGCGCGGCCGGCCCTTCGCGGGCGCACGCCCGGTCGCCGTCTCGCGCACCCGCCGCACCACGGCCGACTCGTCGTCCCAGCCGACCCACCAGGCGAGCTTCGTGGCGTACCCGTCCCGCTTGGCGCGGTCCTTGATCTGCGCGACGAACGGCACCATCTTCTTCAGCGCCTCGACCCGGCCGTCCACCGAGTCCAGGTCGTAGGCCTGCAACTGGGTCCTGATGGCGAACTCGAACAGCGGGGTGCGCCGGGCCACCAGGTCGCGCACCGCCACGTCGCCCTTGGCCTGGCGCAGCTCGCACGGGTCCATGCCGTCCGGCGCGATCGCGATGTAGGTCTGCGCGGAGAACTGCTGCTCGCCGTCGAACGCCTTGAGCGCCGCCTTCTGCCCGGCCGCGTCCCCGTCGAAGGTGAAGATCACCTCGCCGTTGAGGTCGTCGTCGATGAGCAGGCGCCGCAGCACGGTCATGTGCTCCGTGCCGAACGCCGTGCCGCACGACGCGACCGCCGTGGGCACGCCCGCGAGGTGCATCGCCATCACGTCGGTGTAGCCCTCGACCACGACCGCCTGCCGCCGCTTGGCGATCTCCCGCTTGGCCAGGTCGAGCCCGAACAACACCTGCGACTTCTTGTAGATCGGGCTCTCGCTGGTGTTGAGGTACTTGGCCTGGATCTGGTCGTCGTCGAAGATCCGGCGCGCGCCGAAGCCGACCACGTCCCCGCCCATGTCCCGGATCGGCCACAGCAGCCGGCGGTGGAACCGGTCGATCGGGCCCTGCCTGCCCTCCTTGGACAGCTGCGCCTTGATCAGCTCGGTCAGCTCGAAGCCCCGGCCCAGCAGGTGCTTGGTGAGCCGGTCCCAGCCCGCCGGCGCGAACCCGCAGCCGAACACCCGGGCGGCCGACTCGTCGAAGCCGCGCTGCGCCAGGAACTCGCGCGCGGGCATCGCGTCCGGGGTGGCGAGCTGCTCGGCGTAGAACTCGGCGGCGGCCCGGTGCGCCTCGATGAGCCTGCTGCGGGTGCCGCGGTCGCGCTGGACGGTCGCGCCGCCGCCCTCGTAGGTGAGCTGGATGCCGGCGCGGTCGGCGAGCCGTTCGACGGCCTCCACGAAACCCAGGTGCTCGACCTTCATCACGAAGGCGATCACGTCGCCGCCCTCGCCGCAGCCGAAGCAGTGGTACGTGCCGTGCGTGGGACGGACGTTGAAGCTGGGCGACTTCTCGTCGTGGAACGGGCACAGGCCCTTCAGCGCGCCGCCGCCCGCCCGCCGCAGCGAGACGTGGTCGCCGACGACCTCGTCGATCCGGCTGCGGTCCCGCACCAACGCGATATCGCTGTCCCGGATTCGTCCTGCCACAGTCGGCGAGTCTAGTGCCGGCAGACTGGAGGGCGTGACCGCCGCCGAGCAGACCCTGGCCGCCACCTTCACCGAGCACCGGTCGCACCTGATCGGCGTCGCCTACCGGCTCACCGGCAGCGTGGCCGACGCGGAGGACGCGGTGCAGGAGGCGTGGCTGCGGCTGACCCGGCTGTCCGGGCAGGCGCGGGAGGAGATCCGGGAGCTGCGCGGCTGGCTGACCACCGTGGTGGGGCGGATCTGCCTGGACCGGCTGCGGTCGGCGGCCGTGCGGCGGGAGAAGTACGTGGGCCAGTGGCTGCCCGAGCCGCTGGTCACGTCGTGGGAGGACGACCCGCTGGAGGCGGTGGTCCGGGACGACGGCGTGCGGATGGCGGCGCTGGTGGTGCTGGACCGGCTCACCCCCGAGCAGCGGGTGGCGTTCGTGCTGCACGACGCGTTCGGGGTGCCGTTCGAGTCGATCGCGGAGACGTTGGGCTGCACGGTCGCCACGGCCCGCCAGCACGCGTCACGGGGCCGTCGCGCGGCCTCCGACGCTCCCCCGCCACCCCGCGTGGCGCTGGACGAGCAGCGCGAGGTGCTGGAGCGGTTCGTGGCCGCGCTGGCCTCCGGCGACGTGGACGCGGTGGTCGGCCTGCTGCACCCGGACGTCACGGTGGTGGGCGACGGCGGCGGCAAGGCGCGCACGGCGATCAACACGGTCTCCGGCGCGGACAAGGTGTCCCGCTTCATCCTGGGCCTGATGCGCCGGTACGAGGGCCTGCCCGGCGGCGAGCCGGTGCTGGTCAACGGCGACCTGGGGATCAAGTTCCGGGCGCAGGGCAACCTGGCCGCGCGGGTGAGCACGTTCGTGGTGCGGGACGGGAAGGTGGCCGTGGTCTACGACTTCGCCAACCCGGACAAGCTCGGCCACGTGCGGTTCTGAAACCCGCGCGGGGTCGACACAGGGCCACGCGGAGCAATCAACCCTTCACACGGAGTGAACTGAACGGCAGATCCGCGTTGGTCTAGACCAAGCTAGCGTTAATGGCGCCGCCTTTCCCACCAGGAAGGAACGCCTTACATGACCGAAGTAATCAACGAGGACGGCACCTCACGTCGCTCGTTCATCGCCACCGGCACGGCCGCGGTGGCGTTGACCGCGGCAGGCGTGGGCTTGGCCGGGGCGCCGCTCGCGGAAGGTGAGACCCTGCCCCTCACCCCGCAGTGCACGGACGGCGATGACACCCCTCCCGTCATCGAGGGTCCGTACTTCCGGCGCAACTCCCCGCTTCGCACCAACCTGCGCACGACTGGAGTCTCGGGTGTGCTGCTCAGTCTGACCGGCTTCGTGTACGACATCCGCTGCCGTCCCCTGGCCAACGTCCTGCTCGACTTCTGGCAGGCCGACCAGCGCGGCCAGTACGACAACAACACGGCGGCCTACCGGATGCGCGGGCACCAGTTCACCGATGCCCAGGGCAGGTACACGCTGGAGACCATCGTCCCGAAGGACTACCCCGGACGGACACCGCACATCCACGTCAAGGTGCAGGCACCGCGTGGACCGGTGCTGACCACGCAGCTGTACTTCCCGGACGACACCAGGGCGTACGGCATGAACGTGGCGGCGCTCAACCGCCGTGACGCGTACTACGTCCGCGACACGGTGATCAAGCTCGGCCCGCTCACCGGCAACCGCTACCAGGGGACGTTCGACTTCGTCGTCCGCACCGCCTGAGCCGGGGCGGATGGCCGTCCGGGAGACACGGCCATCCTCGCCCGACCGGCTCAGGGCATCGGCACCCGGCACGCGTCGCCGGAGGTGAAGCCCTGGTCGGTGATGCCGAACGCGGAGTTGAACCGGCCGCGCTGGTTCTCCAGCGCGATCAGGTAGGTCAGTTCCACCAGGCCCTCGTGCCCGAGCCGCCGGTCGAGCTCGGTGACCTGTTCGTCGGTCACGGCGATCGGCGTCCCGGTCATCGCGTCGGCGTAGGCGAGTGCCAATTTCTCAAGTTCCGTGTACTTGTCCGAGGATTGGTACACGTGGATCTCACGCAGCCGGTCGACGTCCAACCCCTCGTGCTTGGTCAGCATGGTGCTGAAGTCGACGCACCACGAGCAGCCGAGCTTCACGGCCGTGGCGTAGACCACGAGTTCGCGCAGCGACACCGGCAGCGTCCTCGCGCCGCGTTCCACGGCCAGTTCGTGCCGGGCGCTCGCCATCAGCAGCTTCCGGTGGTGCGCCGACACCGCGACCGGCTCGGGCACCGCGCCGAACTTGCGCCTGGAGAACCAGTAGGCGAGCTTGACCAGCGGGTTCGCCTGCTTCGTGGTGACCGTCGGGATCCTGGGCATGTCCCCTCCTCGTCTCGGGCAGTACACCGGGGACGGGGCGGCGGGACCGAACGTGACACCTTCAGGTGACTGGGTCGGGGGTGGCGGAGGGCATACCGTCGTGCCCCATGACCAGCCTCACCCTCGAACTCGACCCCGAAGCCGCCGGCATGCTGGCGGGCACCCTGCTGACCGGCGACTCGTGCGCCGTGCGGGTCCGCCACGGCGAGCGGGGCACCGTGCTGCTGTGCGCCCTGCCGGGCCGCGACGGCGAGGGGATGCGGCTCCAGTTGCGCTTCCCGGATCAGGGCGCGACGACCTGGGCCAGGAAGTAGACCGCGCCGGTGCCGGCGTGCCGGACCAGCAGCAGGTAGGGCCGGTCGACCCGGACGGTACGGGCGGGCGGGTGCCGCACGACCGACGTCAGGCGCATCATCACGGCGGTGGCCGCCGCACCCTCGAAACCCTGCTCGTCCAACCGCAGCACGGCTTCGTGCAGCACCTCGTCCACGTACAGCCGGGGATCGGGGCTCAGCCCGGTCAGGTCGGCCGCCTCGGTGAACACCGCCCGCACGCCGACCCGGCGCAGCGGGTCGCCCAGGATCGTCGGCACGGTGAGGTCCAGCTTCGGCAGGAACAGCTCGACCCGTTGCGGCTCAAGGCTTTCCAGCACCTCGGGCACACCGTCGACGGCGCCCAGCCCGTCCGCCGGCAGCAGCACGACGGCTTCGACGTCCCCGCGCGCGGCCAGCGCCACCGCCTCCCACCCGGCCGCCCGGCCGTAGCGCAGGTCGGCTTCCAGCCGCATGGTCGGCACGTCGCCGGCGCCCCGGAACGGCCGGGGGGCGGTGTCGTGCGCCGGGAACTCCTCGGCCCACCCGCACTTCAGGTACAGGGCGTTGACCAACGACGCCACCGTGTCCGCGGTGACCGCGCCGGGCGGCAGCAGCTCCGGGATCAGACCGCGGGTGGTGTCCGCGACGTCGGCGTTGATCAGCTTGCGCGCGCCTTCGGAGTCGTCCCGGAACGGCGCGGACCGCACCTTCCCGCCCGGCCACCCGGCCAGCCCGACCAGGAAGTCCTCGTCGAGCGGCAACGCGTCCCACGCCCACAGCGTGTTGGCGACCGCGAACTCCGCGTCGTCGCCGACGTCGGAAGCCTTGAGCAGCTCGGCGTTGCCCGGCCCCAGCAGCGCGACCAGTTCGCGCTCGCTGTCCCCGCGCGCGCCTGCGGCGAGCATGCCCAGCGCACTGGCCACCGAGTACGGCGACCAGCACGCGTTGCGGCGCCGATCGGGCGCGATGGCGTCGTGCAGGGTCAGCGCGAACGTCAGGTGTGCTCGATCAGGCACTGGCTCTCCTTCAGCACTATCGGGTCGTCCGGGATAGGACGCTCCCCCGCACCACTGGACGGCCCGAGCGGCTTGGGCCGTCGGGGCTCGCGCACCCCGGCCGAACCGTCCTCGGGATCGTCGGTCCACCCGTCGTCGGCGAAGTCCCCGGCGTGCACCGGATCCCGACCGGGCCTGCGCCACGGCCACGCCCGGCCCGGCGGTCGCGTCGACTCCTCGGCCATGCCCACGAGTGTGCCACCGGTCACACGCGCCCGGGTGAGCCGTTCGCCGTGTGCCAGGCGACGGCCTGCGCGTCGGTGAGCAACGCGACCTGGTCCACCACCACCCGCAGCCGTGCGGCGTCGTCGGCGGCCTGCCGCCAGGCGGGTCCGAACGCCGGGTCCAACGCCTGCGGCGCGCCGGCGAGCAACCGCGCCACCAGCTCGCCGATCAACTGCCGCTGGCGCTCCTGCAGCCGCAGCCGCTGCGGATCGCTCATGACGTACCGGACGGCGACCGCCTTCAGCAGCGCCACCTCGGCGGCCACCAGCGGCGGGACGACCAGGTCGGCCTCGTACCGCAGCAGCGGCCCGTCCCCGTGCACCTCACGGGTGGCGCCCACCGCCGCCGAGGCGAACCGCCCCACCAGCTCGCTGGTGAGCCGCTTCAACGCGACCTGGGCCCGCAACGACCCGTCGTAGTCCGCCAACTCCGCGATGACCGGCAACCGCGACAACTCCTCCGCGGTGGCCTCCAACGCCGACACCGGCTGGTCGGAGAAGTGCTTGGCGGCCAGTTCCGCGATCGCCGCGCGTTCCTCCGGATCCCCCAGCGACGCCAGGCTGATCCGGTGCGTGAGCACCCCGTCCTCCACGTCGTGCACCGAGTAGGCGACGTCGTCCGCCCAGTCCATGACCTGGGCCTCGAGGCACCGACGCCCGTCCGGGGCACCCTCGCGCAACCACTCGAAGACGTCCAGGTCGTCCGGGTAGACGCCGAACTTCGACTGACCGGGCCGGCGCGGCCACGGGTACTTCGTGGCGGCGTCCAGACAAGCCCGGGTCAGGTTGAGACCGCGCTCGGTCTTGGGCTCCAGCCGGGTGAGGATGCGCAACGTCTGCGCGTTGCCCTCGAACCCCCCGCACGGCCCGGAGAGCTCGTCGAGCGCCCGCTCCCCGTTGTGCCCGAACGGCGGGTGCCCGATGTCGTGCGCCAGCCCGGCCGTGTCGACGACATCCGGGTCGCACCCGAGCTCTTCGCCGATGCCGCGCCCGATCTGGGCGACCTCCAGTGAGTGCGTGAGCCGGGTGCGCGGCACACCGGTCACCTCGGACCCCTCGCCGGGGCCGACGACCTGGGTCTTGCCCGCGAGCCTGCGCAACGCGGCGGAGTGCAGCACCCGTGCCCGGTCCCGCGAGAACGGGGTGCGCCGCTCCGCCCGCGCGCCGGGCAGCACGGCACCCTTGGGGCCTTCGGCCAACAGCCGCGCCGAGTCGTGCCCGGTGTAACCGCCACTCATCCGCTCAGCCTAGGCACCGGCCGGGCGCTACAGCACGATGCCGTCGAACACGTCCACCGGAGCCTTCATCAGGTGGTAGTAGAGCAACGCCCCGGTCTCCCTCCTGATGTAGAACAGCTGGGTCTCCCGCGTCTGCACGTTCGGCCCGCTCCGCGTCGGCGAGGTCCAGGCGTCCAGCCCCTCGTCCTCGGCCATGGTCCGGGCCCGCAGCGAGTGCCAGGGGTCCGACACGATCACCGCGGTCTTCAACGACTTGGCGCGCGCCTGGGAAGCCAGCGCCCGGATGCTGCCCAGCGTGTCCGCGCCCTCGCCGACCTCCAGGATCCGGTCGGAGGGAACCCCGTGCTCCTCCAACCACATCTTCCCGGCCTGGCCCTCGGTGTAGTTGTCGCCGGGCTGCCGGCCGCCGGTGGTCGCGATGTACTTGACGACCCCCTGCTGGAACAGCCGCCGGGCGTGCTCCAGCCGGGCTTCCAGCACCTCCGAGGGCACGCCGTTGTACTGCGCGGCGCCCAGCACCACAGCCATGTCGGCATGGGTCCGGTCGTCCTCGCGGGCCACCTGCCACACCCGGAACGCCGTGCCGCCCACGACGAGGAACCCCACCACCAGAGCGCCGATCAGGGTTCGTTGGACCAAGCGGCGGAGTCGGGCCAGGAAGGTCACCCGGACGATGATTCCACACCCCGCACGAGTGCCGCGAGGATCACGCCCGTGGCGCGGTCACGATCCGCACGTCCTCGCGGGCACCGCTGGTTCCGCACCCGGCACGACTGCTGGGAGGATCACCCGATGCCCGCAGAGCAGCCCACGATCCTGGCCACGTCCGGTGGTTTCAAGGTCGGTCTCCGCACCAACCTGGAGTTCCACAAGCTGGTCCACCACGCGGTCGAGCTGTCCGGCTCGACCAGGCCCCGGCTGTGCCACCTCGGCACCGCCAACGGGGACCAGCGGTCGTTCAACGCCGACCTGGACGAGGCGGGTCGGCTGGCGGGCTGGGAAGTCAGCCACCTCAACCTGTTCACGATGCCGCCCACCACCGACATCCCCGGTTTCCTGCTGGAGCACGACGTGGTGTGGGTCGGCGGCGGCAGCGTGGCCAACCTGCTGGCCGTGTGGGACGTGCACGACGTCGGCAAGGCGATGCGCGCGGCGTGGGAAGCGGGCGTGGTGCTGGGCGGGGTGTCGGCCGGGTCGATCTGCTTCCACGTGGGCGGCGCCACCGACTCGTTCGGGCCCGAACTGCGCGTCGTCACCAACGGCCTCGCGCTGCTGCCGTACGGGAACGGCGTGCACTACGACTCCGAGGCGCAGCGGCGGCCCGCCATCCACGCCGCTGTGGAGAGCGGGGTGCTGCCGCTGACCTACTGCACCGACGACGGCACCGGACTGCTGTACCGGGGCACGGATCTGGTCGAAGCCGTTTCGGAACGCCGAAGCGGCGGGGCCTACGTCGTGCGACGCGACGAGTCTTCAGGAACCGCACAGGAGGAAACGCTCGACATCCGGCGCCTCTGAACAGAATTGTGGAAACGTGGGAAAACTCCGGTGGGCAGCAGTGGTGATCGTCCTGTCAGCCGCCACCGCCTGCTCCGCCGCTCCCGGCAGCGCCTCCGGCCCCACCTCCCCGGCGAACACCCCGAGGCCGGCCGCCCCACGCGCCTCCGAGGCCGCAGCCGCCCCGCCCACCTCCGCCGGACCCAAGGCGTCCGATCCCGACGCGGCCAAACCCACCGGGTCCAAACCCACCGGCTCCAAGCCGACGACCTCTGCGCCGACCGCACCCAAGGCCCCCGCCGCCGGTTCTCCGGCCCCGAACCTCTCCGCGGCGATCGCGCGGGCCATCGGCAAGGCCACGGACACCTATCTCGCCGTGTCCGTGCTCGACCTGGCAACCGGCGCACGTGCGGGCTACCAGGACGACGTGCCGTTCCACACCGCGTCCCTGAGCAAGCTGATCGTCGCCGTGGACATGCTCCACGACGGCCACATCGACGACGGTGACCGCAAGCGCCTGCACCGGGCGCTCAGCGCCAGTGACGACGACGCCATGAACGCCCTGTGGGCCGCCCACGACGGCTTCGGCGCGGTGGGCCGGGTGTCCGAGCTGGTGGGGCTGGCCGGCACGCACGCACCGGACGACACCTCCCAGTGGGGCGACGTCACGATGTCGGCGGACGACCTGACCCGCCTCTACCAGTACATCCTGACCAGGCTCCCGGCGGAGGACCGCGACTTCGTGGTGGACGCCCTGTCCGGCGCCCCGCCGACCGCCGCGGACGGCTTCGACCAGGCGTTCGGCCTGCAGTCCCCGGGTCTCGGCGCGTACGCCAAGCAGGGCTGGATGTGGTACCAGCCCGCCGACCTTTATTTGCACAGCGCGGGCGTCGCCGCGAACCGCTACGCCGTCGCCCTGCTGTCCGTGCAGAGCGGCGTGACCACCGACGAGGCCCGCGACCGCCTGACCGACGTCAGCTGGAGCCTGCTGACCGCGCTGACCACACCGGGCTGAGGCCCGCGAAGGCCCCGGACCGCCGGACCGGACGAGCCGGCGCACCGGGCGCCCTCGGAGTTCGCACCCCGAAGCCCCCGGCACGCCGGCCCGAGCCCGTCGACCGACCCGCGGGCTCGACCGACCGCAGCGAGAGCCGACCTCGGTTCCGACGGCTCCACTACGGCCGGCTCCACTACGACCGGTCCTACCCCGATTCGGCCGGTTCTGCTTCGGCCGGCCGCACTTCGACCGGCGTCAGCCGGAAGCCGGCCGGATCAGGTCCACCGTGCGCCCCGCGGTCCGGTGGGCGTCGGCCCACTGCTCGATCGCCTGCCGGCACGCCTGGTCCAGGTGCCGCAACCCGCTCAGGTCGACCCGCACGTGCTTGGTCACCGGCAGCGACTCCAACGCCTCCAGCAACCGGGGCAGCCGCAGGAACGTGGCGTTGCCCCGCAGCGTCACGTGCTCGTGCTCCTGCCCGTCGGGCGTCACCGTGACCGACAACCGCGACACGTCCCACGCCGTCTTCACCACGGCGGCCAGCAGGCCGACCAACGTGCCGGTGAGCAGGTCCGTCGTCACGATCAGCCCGGCGGTGAGCAGCAGCACCACGCTCTCCGCCCGATCCGTCCGGATCAGGGCGAGCACCCGCCGCGGCTCCAGCAGCTTCCACCCGGCCTGCACCAGGATCGCCGCCAGCACCGCCAGCGGCACGTACGACAGCACGCCCGGCAGCGCCACGACGAACACCAGCAGCCACACGCCGTGCAGCACCCGGGACGCCTTGGTGCGCGCACCCGCCCGGACGTTCGTCGCGCTGCGCACGATCACCGCCGTCATCGGCAGCGCACCGAGCACGCCGCACACCGCGTTGCCGACGCCCTGGGCGACCAGCTCCTGGTCGTACCGGGTGCGCGGCCCGTTGTGCATCCGGTCCACGGCGGCCGCGCTGAACAGGCTCTCCGCCGACGCGACCAGCGCGAACGTCACGACGGCACCCAACACGCCCGCGTCGACCAGGTTGAGGTCGACCACCGTCACCGCGTCGGTGAGCGGACCGACCCGGATGCGCGGCAGCGGCAGCAGCAGCCCGATCGCGCTGGCCACCACCACCGCGACCAGGACACCGGGCACGACCTTCAGCCTGGACCGGTTCCACAGCGCGGCGACCGCCAGCGTGAGCAGCCCGAGGCCGACCCCGGCCGGGCTGCTCACCGCGTCGACGACCAGGCCGGGCAGGCCGGCCACCTTCTCGCCGGTGGTGGCGGGCGACTCCCGGCCGGCGAACGGGTACAGCTGCCCGAGCACCAGCACCAGGCCGATGCCCGCGAGCATGCCCTGCACCACGGCGGGCGAGATGGCGCGGAACCAGCGGCCGAGCCGGAGCAGCCCCATCAGGACCTGGAGCAGCCCCGCGCCGAGCACGATGACGCCCAGCGCGCCGATGCCGTGCGCGGCCACCGCGTCGGCGACCAGCACGGTCAGCCCGGCGGCGGGCCCGCTGACCTGGAGCGAGCTGCCGGGCAGCAGGCCGGCGACGAGACCGCCGACCACGCCGGTGATGATGCCCAGTTCGGCGGGCACGCCGGAGGCGACCGCGACGCCGACGCACAGCGGCAGCGCCACCAGGAACACCACCAGCGACGCCCTGACGTCGGGCCAGTAGGAGGTCCCGCCGCCTGGCGAGCGGGACACGGGTTCTTCTTCGATGTGCATGGTCACGCCAAGCTCCTAGAGCGGCTGGAAGCGGTCGGCGGCGAACGCCGACACCTCGCCGGACTCGATGTCGTAGAACCAACCGTGCGTGCGCAGGTCGCCGGCGGCGACCCGGTCCCGCACGAACGGGTAGCCCTCCAGGGCGCGCAGCTGGGCCAGCACGTGCTCCTGGCCCTCGGCGCGCATCCCCGGTTCGGTGGGCGCGGTGGTGCGGAACGGGGCGTGCGTGGCGAGCCAGCGCAGCATGGTCGGCAGGTGGTCGAGTGCCGGCCGCCCGCCGTGCAGGGCGCGCACCGCGCCGCAGTGGGAATGCCCGCACACGACGATTTCGGAGACGCCGAGCTGCACCACCGCGAATTCGATGGTGGCCATCTCGCTGGAGGCCGAATGGTGGGTGAACGCGGGTATCACGTTGCCCGCCGTGCGCAGCTCGAACAGGCTGCCAGGTTCCGCGCCGGTGATGGCGGCGGGCACGATGCGGGAATCGGCGCAGGTGATGAACAGGGCGGTCGGTGACTGGCCGGCCGCGAGCCGGCGCCCCGTTTCCGGTGAGCGCCGCTGCGAATGCGTCCGGGCGTGCTGAACTAGGTGACGGAATTCCATCGGATTTCCCCACAGGTCAGTAGTGGCGAGGATGCGGTTGTGGCACAGCGGCGCGGATCAGTTCCGGAACACCTGGAGCGCGGAGGGTGTCCGCCGGGTGCGCAGGTGGTCGGTGGCCGCGGCGAGCGGCACCGGCTCGGGTGCGGGCAGGGCCACGCCCGCACCCGCCGACCGGTCGACCCGGTCGGCGTTGCGGTGGTGGCGGGACCGCTGGGTGGCGGCGGAGAACGCGCGCGGTTCCGGGCCCTTGCGGCACTCCCGGTTGGGGTCCTCCTCGGACAGCGCCTCGGCGAGCGCGGCCGTCCGGTGGCCGGCCACCGCGATCGCGGAGACGGGATCCGCACCGGACGACGACGGGGTGAGCACGGCGACGAGCGCCAGCAGCACTGCGGTGACCGCGAAACGCGCCATGACACCCCCGATGAGTCGCGCTTGTGGTTCCAGTTTCACAGCGCGGGGTGACGTCAGGGTTAATGGTGAAGCGCCGCCGTTTACTTCGAGCCGATATTCACCCGTTTGTGCGTGAGCAACGTCATCCAGAATGGTGAATGTCACTCAGTGTGACAAGGACTTCGGGTTACATCGAGGTTGCCGCCAGTGTGAAGGCGACCGCCGCACCGACACATGCGAGGGCGCGCACGTGATTGCCCGGCACCCATTCGCGCACGTAACGCGCCCAGTACTCGGGCGTGCCCCGTCGCTCCAAAGCATTGTTGCGCGGAATGTGGTATGCGGCGGTGAGCACGATGCCTCCCAGCACGTACAGCGCCGCGCCGATCCACCCCGCCGTCGTCCCGCCGAACGCGGCGGCCACGGACACCACCGCCGTGCCGAGGAACAGGGTGAGGAACGCCGGGTTGACCACGGCGATGTTGATCGCCCGCATGGCCGCGATGCCCTCGGCGGGCGCCGCCCGGCGCAGACCGGGCATGACCATCGCCGAGAACGCGAAGAAGACGCCTGCCATCAGGCCGCAGCCGACGGCCGCGACGATCGTCAACGTGAGGAACATGGACCCAGTCAAGTTCACGCGGGTGGGACTTTCCATGGCCCGGGGGCTCGATCCCATGTCCGATCGTCTCTAGGCTCGGCGCCGTGGACGCTCTCGCCGGTCTCCTGGACGGTCCCCGCGCACGCGGGGCGTTCCTCCTGCGCACCGTGCTGGACCCGCCGTGGTCCCTGCGCATCGAAGACCGCGCCCCGCTGTCGGTGGTGGCGCTCGTGCGCGGCGACGGCTGGGTGCTGCCCCACACCGGCGACCCGGTGCCGCTGCGCGCGGGCGACGTGGCCGTGCTGCGCGGACCCGACCCGTACACCCTGGCCGACGACCCGGCGACCCCGCCGCAGGCCGTGGTCCACTCCGGCGAGGTCAGCACCACCCCGGACGGCTCGGCGCTGTGCGACGTGTGGGACCTGGGCGTGCGGACGTGGGGCGGCAACCCGGACGGCTCGGTGGTGCTGCTGTCGGGCACGTACCAGCTCGACGGCGAGGTGAGCCGGCGCCTGCTGTCCGTGCTGCCGCCGCTGCTGGTGGTGCCGCGGTCGGACCTGCCCCTGGTCCCGCTGCTGGCGGCCGAGATCGCCCGGGACGAGCCGGGTCAGGAGGCCGTCCTGGACCGCCTGCTCGACCTGCTGCTCATCTCCGTGCTGCGGTCGTGGTTCTGCCGCCCCGAGGCGGACGCCCCGGGCTGGTACCGCGCGCACGGCGACCCCGTCGTGGGACGTGCCCTGCGCCTGCTGCACGGCGACCCGGCGCGGCAGTGGACCGTGGCGTCGCTGGCCGCCGCGACCGGCGTGTCCCGTGCCGCGCTGGCCCGGCGGTTCACCGACCTGGTCGGCGAGCCCCCGATGGCGTACCTGACGGACTGGCGGCTGACCCTCGCGGCCGACCTGCTGCGCGAACCGTCCGCCACGGTCGCCGCCGTGGCCCGGCAGGTCGGCTACAGCACTCCGTTCGCGCTGAGCACCGCGTTCAAGCGGGTGCGCGGCGTCAGCCCGTCCGAGTACCGCACGTCCGCCTGACAGCGGGGCCCGGACCGGCTGAGCGGCCACCGCGGCGATCCGGGGTCAGGCCCGGTCGGCGAGCCAGCCGATCAGGTCGTCGGTCACCGGCTCGCCGGCGTGCTCGACGTCCGCCTCGATCGCACCCAGACCGAGCGCGTACACCGACGTCCGGTCGCGGCCGTGGTGGCGCATGAACAACCCGTTGCCCCCGCTGTCGTCACCCACGAGCACCCAGTGCGGCGCGTACTCGCCCACCTCGTAGGTCTCGTTGCGCTCGCGGATCGTCTGCGGTCCGTACACCAGCACGCCGTCGGGCAGCAGCATGCCCGGTGTGGTGCGCCAGAGGCGCGCGATGGTCGGGTTGGGGCCGTCGCGCAGCCCGGCGGCCAGCGCCTCCCGCACACCGAGGAAGCCCGCGAAGGTCTCCGCGAACTGCTCCTCTTCGCCGGTCAGGTGGTCCCGGCGGACCACCGGGCACTCCTCGCCCTCCCGGCGGTCGAGCGCGAAGGAGTAGTCGTCGCCGCCCGGCTCCTCGCAGAACCGCAGCCGATCACCGTCGAGACCGCCCGTGACGGCCTCGGGCGCGTCGGCGTACCCGGCCGGGGCGGCGGCGCCGTCCGGGTCGACCGTCGCGATCGGCACACCGCCGACCTCACCGACGCCGTAGGTCGCCAGCCACCACCGGTACGACGCCGGCAGCGGCCCCACCGCGGACTCCGCCGCCCGGATCGCCTCCTCGGACCTGCCGAGACCCGGTCGGACCGCGATCGCCGACCCCGTCTCCACCAGTTCGCGCAGCAGGACGGGGTCGGGGCGCAGCACGCCTCAGGCGCCGATCAGGCGGGCGGCCAGGTAGCCCTCCAGCTGGTCCATCGACACCCGCTCCTGCGACATGGTGTCGCGTTCCCGGACCGTCACCGCGTGGTCGGTCAGCGTGTCGAAGTCGACGGTCACGCAGAACGGCGTGCCGATCTCGTCCTGGCGGCGGTAGCGGCGGCCGATCGCGCCGGCGTCGTCGAACTCGATGTTCCAGTGCTTGCGCAGCGCGTTGGCCAGGTCCTTCGCCTTGGGCGAGAGGTCGGCGTTGCGGGACAGCGGCAGCACCGCGGCCTTCACCGGGGCCAGCCTGCGGTCCAGCCGGAGCACCACCCGCTTGTCCACGCCGCCCTTGGCGTTGGGCGCCTCGTCCTCGGTGTAGGCCTCCAGCAGGAACGCCATCATCGGCCGGCCGACACCCGCGGCGGGCTCGATCACGAACGGCCGGTAGCGGGAGTTGGTGGCCTGGTCGAAGTACGACAGGTCGACACCCGAGTGGTTGGAGTGGGTGTTCAGGTCGAAGTCGGTGCGGTTCGCGATGCCTTCGAGCTCACCCCACTCCTGGCCGCCGAACCGGAAGCGGTACTCGATGTCGACGGTCCGCTTCGAGTAGTGCGACAGCTTCTCCTTGGGGTGCTCGTAGTGCCGCAGGTTCTCCTTGGAGATGCCCAGCTCGTCGTACCAGCGGGTGCGCTCGTCGATCCAGTACTGGTGCCATTCCTCGTCGGTGCCGGGCTCGACGAAGAACTCCATCTCCATCTGCTCGAACTCGCGGGTCCGGAAGATGAAGTTGCCGGGCGTGATCTCGTTGCGGAAGCTCTTGCCGATCTGGCCGATGCCGAACGGCGGCTTGCGCCGGGACGTGGTCTGCACGTTCAGGAAGTTGGTGAAGATGCCCTGCGCGGTCTCCGGGCGCAGGTAGTGCAGGCCCTCGTCGGTCTCCACCGGGCCGAGGTGGGTCTTGAGCAGGCCGTTGAACATCTTCGGCTCGGTGTACTGGCCGCGGGTGCCGCAGTTCGGGCACGGCACGTCCGACACGTCGCCCTCGGCGACGTCCTTGCCGGTGCGCTCGGCGTACTCCTCGGACAGCGTGTCCTGCCGGAACCGCTTGTGGCACGAGTTGCACTCGACCAGCGGGTCGACGAACGCCTCCACGTGCCCGGACGCGACCCACACCTCGCGCGGCAGGATCACCGACGAGTCCAGGCCCACCACGTCCTCACGGCCGCGGACCATGAAGTTCCACCACTGGCGCTTGATGTTGTCCTTGAGCTCGACACCCAGCGGGCCGTAGTCCCACGCCGACCTGGTGCCCCCGTAGATCTCGCCGCACGGGTAGACGAACCCACGGCGCTTGCACAGGCTGACGACGGTCTCGATGCGATCGGCTGCCACGGACACTCCATCGGAGGGGCGAACAAACGGGCTTGCCAGAGTAGTCCTCGGCGCGGCGGCGCCATCGGGCGACCACGGCGGAACTGTGCCTACCCTGCGGGGATGGCGGACGAGCTGCGCGTGAGGTGGGACTTCGCCGACCTGCCGACCACCGAGGCGCGCCTGCGCGCCCGGCTGGCGGACCCGCTCCCCGACGACCGGCGGGCCGAGGTGCTGACCCGACTGGCCCGGGTCGAGGGGCTGCGCGGCGACCCGGTGGCGGGCCACCGGCTGCTCGCGGAGGCCGAGGCGCTGGCCGATCCGGACTCGGCGGGTCGCGTGCTGGTGTTCCTGGAACGCGGCCGGCTGCTCCGGTCGGCGGGTGCGCCCGCCGAGGCCCTGCCGCTGTTCGTGGCGGCGTTCGTGCTGGCCGTGCACCTGGGTGACGCCTTCCTCGCCGCCGACGCCGCGCACATGGCGGCTCTGGTGGACGACGTCGAGGTGTGGACGGCCCGCGGTGTCGAGGTCGCTTCGTCGTCGGACGACCCGCGGGTCCGGGGCTGGATCGCCCCCTTGTGGAACGACCTGGGTTGGGCACACCACCGGGCCGGGCGGTTCACCGAGGCGTTCGAGGCGTTCACGGCGGCTCTGGCGGCGCTGGAGGAGACGTCCGCGGACGTGCACGAGATCGAGGTCGCCCGGTACGCCGTGGCGAAGACGCTGCGTGCGCTGGGCCGTCCCGCCGAGGCCGCGGAGCTGATGGGGCGGGCGATCGCGGCCGGTCCGCCGGACGGCTGGTTCCACGAAGAGCTGGCCGAGGACTACGCGGCGCTGGGGTGGCGGACCGAGGCAGCGGCGCAGGCGACCAGGGCGCTGGAGCTGCTGGACGCGCACCAGCCGCCGGACCGGGTGGCGCGGCTGCGGGAACTGGCCGGCGGCCGGCTCCCGCGAGGACGGTGGGCAGGCGCCCGCAGCGGCTCGGAGGACGAGACCCGATGGCGTCGCCGGACCTAGCGCGGGGTCGTCGGACCCGCCGCCTCGCCCAGCCGGACGGTGCCGGCGTCCCGGGCCACCAGGCTGGTCAGCTTCTCCACCGACCCGTCACCGGCCACCAGCAGCGGTTCGTAGGCGGCGGGTTCGGCCGAGGCCTCGGACAGCAGCGGGACGACGTGTTCGCGGACCTCGAACGGGGACAGGGCGCGGCGGTAGGCGACGACCGAGTCGAACTCGACGGTCAGCACGAACAGGTCGGGCTCGTCGGTGGACCGGTTGAGCGCCGCCCGGCGGCAGCCCGGTCGGGCGGTGAGCAGTTCCAGCGCCCTGGTGGTGCGCGCCGTGAACGTCTCGACGTCGGATTCGGGGACGGTGAACCGGCACACGAGGAGCACGGTGCAAGGATGCCACGGTGGCGGATTCGAAGCGGACGCTGATCCCCGGTGCCGGACCGTTGGCCCGGGTGCCTGCCCCTCTGGTGTTCCTGCTGGTCCTGGCGCTGTTCGGGACCGGGGTGTGGCTGCGGGGCACGGTCGGGGCGGTGTTGCTCGGGGTGCTGGCGCTCGGGGTCGCCGCGCTGCTCGCGAGCACGTGGCAGTTCCTCGCGCCGAGCGCCCGTGTTCTGCGGGTCCTGGTGCTCGCGGTGCTCGTGCTCGTCACCGTCTCGGTGCTCTGACCGTAGTATTGGTGGTGAAAATCCATACCACCTGGAGGCGCCGTGACGGTCGAAGTGCGGAGCGAGCACGTGCACTCCCCCGTTCGCGGCGGCGCGCAGCCGGTTCCGCCCCGGCCCGCCCACACCCTGGCCGCCGCCGGGGAGCTGCTGCGGGCGCTGGCCGCACCGGTCCGGATCTCGATCGTGCTCCAGCTGCGCGAGGCCGACCGCTGCGTGCACGAGCTGGTGGAGGCGCTGGGCGCGGCCCAGCCGCTGATCAGCCAGCACCTGCGGGTGCTGAAGGCGGCCGGCGTGGTGCACGGCGAGCGGCACGGGCGCGAGGTGGTCTACCGGCTGGTGGACGAGCACCTGGCGCACATCGTGGTGGACGCGGTGACGCACGTCGAAGAAGGTCCGCGTGGTATCAACTCCGGAGGACTTGGAACGGAGGACCTGTGACTACGAGCGAGCGCCCCAACACCGCTGTGCCTGGACTGCGGTCCACCAAGCAGCGCACGGCGGTGTCCCAGCTGCTCGATTCGCTGGACGAGTTCCGCTCCGCGCAGGAGCTGCACGAGGAGTTGCGCAAGCGCGGCGAGGGCATCGGCCTGACCACGGTCTACCGGACGCTCCAGTCGCTGGCCGACGCCGGCGAGGTGGACGTGCTGCGCACCGACTCCGGCGAGGCCATCTACCGCCGCTGCTCCGCCCACCACCATCACCACCTGGTGTGCCGCAACTGCGGGCGCACGGTGGAGGTGGAGGGCCCGGCGGTGGAGAAGTGGGCCGACCGGGTGGCTGCGGAGAACGGGTTCTCCGAGGTCAGCCACACCGTGGAGATCTTCGGCACCTGCGCGGACTGCTCGAAGTCGGCCTAGCGCGGGTCAGCCCTCGTAGGTGTCCTCCGGCGGGACGATCGGCGTGACCTCGCCGACCGTGAACGTGGGCACGTACGCGGTGTCCTTGGTCGCCGAGCCGGGCACCACCCGGCCAGTGGCCTCCACCCACTGGTCGGTGGGCAGCGCGCTGAAGTCCTGCCCCACCATCAGCGCCTTCACCGGCGCGGCGTCGGCGGCGCAGCACGAGATGGTCAGCCGGGCGAGGTAGACGTTCTGCTCCTTGCGCACCACGAAGCCGGTGAGCTTGACGGTCCGGTCGTTCAGCGACCCCGAGTCGTCCCACGCGGTGCGGGTGACGAACTCGGTGATGGTCAGCGGGATCACCCGGTCGTCCGGCAGCGGTGCGAACCCGCTGCCCGCCTTGGACTGCTGCGCCGCGTTGCGGTCGGAGCGGTTCACCGTGTCCGCGCCCAGCGCGGGCGGGCTGATCAGGAACACCGCCAGCACCGGCAGCAGGAGCATCCACGGGCTGCGTGAGCTGTGCTCGTGCCCGTCGTGGTGGACCGCCGCCGGTGCCGCCACGTGTCCCTCGGGACGTGCCTGCGCGTGCGACTCCGCGTGCGACGCGGCGTGAGACTCCGCGTGTGCCTCGGCGTGCGACCCGGCCTGGGCCTCTTCGCGCCGGCCGTCGCTCAGGTCCTTCACGATCGCGACCACGGCCAGCAGGATCATGATCGCGCCGGTCGCGACCAGCCACGGCTGGAGCGATTCCTTGACGTACCGGAGGTACGTGCCGGTCAGCGCCAGCTTCAGCAGCGCGCCGCCCAGCAGCACCAACAGGATGTTCTGCGTTTCCCGCCTCATAGGAACACCGCTCCCGCCCCCAGGGCGCTCAGGATCGCCACCACGAACGTCATCGGCGCGAACCGGGCCGCGAACGACCGGCCGAACGCGCCCGCCTGCAACGCGATCAGCTTCACGTCCACCGCCGGGCCCACCACCAGGAACACCAGCCTCGGCAGCAGCGGCAGCGCGGACATGGAGACCGCGACGAACGCGTCCGCCTCGCTGCACAGCGCCAGCACGACCGCGAGCAGCGCCATCACCAGGATGCCCAGCACCAGCTGCGCGCCCAGGGTCTCCATCCACGCCGCCGGCACCAGCACGTTGAACGCCGCCGCGAACACGCCGCCCAGCACCAGGAACCCGCCCGCCTCCACCAGGTCGTGCCGGGCGGTCTCGGCGAACACCGCCCACCGGGACCTGCCGTCGTCGTCCGGCAGCCGGCGCAGCGCGCGTTCGGCGATCCACTCGGACTTGCCGAACCGGGTCCACAGCCAGCCCATCACGACGGCGGTGAGCAGCGAGCCGACGAACCGGGCCGGGACCATCATCGGGGCGTCCCGGAACGCCACGGCGGTCGAAACCAACACGATCGGGTTAACCGCCGGCGCGGCCAGCAGGAACGACAGCGCCACCGCCGGAGCCACGCCCTGCTGCATCAGCCGGCGCGCGACCGGCACCGAGGCGCACTCGCAGCCCGGCAGCGCCACACCGGCCACGCCCGCCACGGGCACCGCCAGCGCGGTCTTCTTCGGCAGCAGCCGGCGCAACGCGCTCGCGGGCACGAACGCCGCGATGGCCCCGCTGATCAGCACACCGAGCACCAGGAACGGCATCGCCTGCACGCAGACGGCCACGAACACGGTCGACGCGGTGCGCAGCACCGGCACGTCCAGCGCGGCCACCAGCCAGTCCTGGAAGACCAGGGCCACCACCAGCAGGACGCACAGCACCTCCAGCGAGGTGATCCGCAGGCGGGGCGGGGTGCGGCGCGGGCGTGACCCCCGGAGTTCGCCAGTGATTGTCACTTTCGAGATGATGCCAGGGTTCGCGCGCGCCGCCGAACCGACCTACGTCGGGTCTTCGACCTCTTCGCGGAGCTCGTCGATCGTGGACAGCACGTCCATCGCGCTGCGCACCGGCAGCAGCGGCTCCACCACGGCCGTGACGCCCCGGCCCTCCTGGATCACCGACTCGGCCAGCGCCACCGCCTCGTCGCGCTCGTACGGCCCGCACACGAACGAGTCCCAGTCCTCGCCCGCCGACGCCTCGAAGGTGATCGCCCACGGCAACCCCTCGATCTCCGCCTCGTCGTCCGGCTCGTACACGATCACGCCACCCATCAGGCACCGCCTTCCGCACTCGCCAGCAGCTCAGTGCGCAGCTGCGACGCCGTCGAGACCACCAGCATGAGCAGAGTGCTCAGCGGCTCCGTGCGCAAACCCTCGGCCGGGAACGCGTACCGCAGGGTGACGTCCATACCGCGTTCGGTGTGCACCACGCCCAACGTGCCGAACAGGCCCTGACCTGCCCGTTCAGCGGACGAGACGGCCAGCTTCGGGTCCTCGGGCAGATCCCACGCCACCACGCACGTCAAGCTCAGCACGGTCAGGCCTTCGGCAAGCCGCATCGCCTGCACCGCGCACGGCACCTCGCCGTGCCGGAAGCTCAACGCGCCGTCGTCGTCCACGTGCACCTCGTGGAACAGCTCCAGCGCCTCGCGGGCGGCGGTGAGCAGCTGCGCCGTCACCGCGGCGTCCTCGTCCTCGGTCACCGGGTCTCCTCGTGGTCGTGGGCGGGCCGGCCTTCGGCGGGCTCGTCGGTCGCGGGCCTGCCTGCCGTGGGTTCGTGGGCCGCGGGTTCGTCGGCGGTGGACTCGTCGGCGGTGGACTCGTCGAACAGCGGTTCGTCGGGCTTGTCCACGGCGCCGCCGAAGCGCCGGTCGCGCCGGGCGAACACCTCGCACGCCCGCCACAGGTCCAGCCGGTCGAAGTCCGGCCACAGGATGTCCTGGAACACCAGCTCCGCGTAAGCCGACTGCCACAGCAGGAAGTTCGACGTGCGCTGCTCCCCCGACGGGCGGATGAACAGGTCGACGTCCGGCATGTCCGGCTGGTACAGGTACTTGGCGAGCGTCCGCTCGTCCACCTTCTCCGGGTTGATCCGCCCGGCGGCGGCGAGCCGGGCGATCTCCCGCGCGGCGTCGCCGACCTCGGCCCGTCCGCCGTAGTTGATGCACATCGCCAGGTTCAGCACCGTGTTGTCGCGGGTGCGCTCCTCGGCGACCTCCAGCTCCTTGATGACGCTGCGCCACAGCCTCGGCCGGCGGCCCGCCCAGCGCACCCGGACGCCCAGCTCGTCCAGCTCGTCCGTGCGGTGGTGGATGACGTCGCGGCTGAAGCCCATCAGGAAGCGGACCTCGTCGGGACTGCGCCGCCAGTTCTCGGTGGAGAACGCGTACAGCGACAGCCACTTCACGCCCAGCTCGATCGCGCCCTTGGCCGCCTCCACGACGACGGCCTCGCCGCGCTTGTGCCCCTCGATGCGGGACAGCCCGCGCTGGTTGGCCCACCGGCCGTTGCCGTCCATGACGATCGCGATGTGCTTGGGCACGAGGTCGGCCGGGATCGCGGGCGGGACGGCGCCGGAGGGGTGCGGTTCCGGGGGTCGGGCAACGCGCTTGACGCGTTCGGCCCGCCTTCGGCGAAGCATGGCGGTCCTCTCGGAGGTCGGTGCGGGATTCTCGGTCTGTGCGGCGGTCTCGTGTGGAGGGTCGGTGCGCGGTCGCCCCTGTGCGGGCAGGACTCCGCGCTGTCCCGCCGGTCGCGGCTGGCGACTCTATCCGTCCGCCAAGGGTGCCTTGCGCTCGACCAACGGCAGCGACCTGAGCCGGCGTTCGAGGTGCCACTGGAGGTGCGCGGCGACCAGGCCGCTGGCCTCGCGGCGGGGCGCGTTCGGGATGCCGTCCACGACGTCCCAGTTGCCGTGCAGCAGCGCGGTGAGCAGCCGGAGCGTGTCCACATTGGGCGTCGAGCTGCCCGGCGGGCGGCAGTTGTGGCACACCAGGCCGCCCGCGTGGACGTTGAACGCCTTGTGCGGACCCGGATCGCCGCAGCGGGCGCACTCGTCGACGGCCGGCGCCCAGCCCGCGAACGCCATGGCGCGCATGAAGAACGCGTCGAGGATGAGCGAGGGGTCGCGTTCCTTGGCGGCGAGGGCCCGCAGCGCGCCGGTCACCAGCAGGTAGAGGCGCAGCACCGGCTCGCCTTCCTCGGCGGTGAGCCGGTCGGCGGTCTCCAGGACGGCGCACGCGGCCGTGTAGCGCTGGTAGTCGTCCACCAGGTCGACGCCGAACGCGTCCAGCGTCTGCACCTGCGTGACGACGTCCAGCGAACGGCCGGGGTAGAACTGGACGTCCACGTGCCCGAACGGCTCCAGCCGTGCGCCGAACCGGGACGAGGTGCGCCGGACGCCCTTCGCGACGGCCCGCACCTTGCCGTGCTTCTGGGTCAGCAGCGTGATGATGCGGTCGGCCTCACCGAGCTTCTGCACCCGGAGGACGACCCCCGTGTCCCGGTACAGGTTCGCCATGGTCTGTTCGCTACCCCAGTCGCTGTCGCCACCCCGGTCGCTCTCGGCGGTCGGAAGCTTCGGCGGTCAGAAGCCCAGTCTACGGAGCTGCTTGGGGTCGCGCTGCCAGTCTTTGGCGATCTTGATGTGCAGGTCCAGGTAGACGCGGGTGCCCAGCAGCTTCTCGATGTGCCGGCGCGCGGTGATGCCGACCTGCTTGAGCCGTTCGCCGCGGTGGCCCAGGATGATCGCCTTCTGGCTGGCGCGCTCGACGAAGACGTTGGCGTGCACGTCCACCAGGTCGTCGCGGCCTTCGCGGGGCAGCATCTCCTCCACGACGACCGCGATCGAGTGCGGCAGCTCGTCGCGGACGCCCTCCAGCGCGGCCTCCCGGATCAGCTCGGCGACCAGGGTCTGCTCGGGCTCGTCGGTGAGCTCGCCGTCCGGGTAGAGCGGCGGCCCCTCGGGGAGCTTCCGCAGCAGCAGGTCGGCGAGCGTGTCGACCTGGTAGCCGTTCTGCGCGGACACCGGGATGAACTCGGCGAACTCCATGATGTTCTGCAAGGCCAGCAGCTGCTCGGCCACCTGCTGCTGGCTCACCAGGTCCGTCTTGGTGACGATGCCGATCACCGGGGTCCGCTTGGCGATCTTCTCCAGCTCGGCGGCGATGAACTTGTCGCCGGGCCCGACCTTCTGGTCGGCGGGCACGCAGAAGCCGACGATGTCGACCTCGGACCAGGTCTCCCGGACGAGGTCGTTGAGCCGCTGGCCGAGCAACGTCCGGGGCCGGTGCAGGCCGGGCGTGTCCACCAGGATCAGCTGGCCGTCCTCCCGGTGCACGATGCCGCGGATGGTGTGCCGAGTGGTCTGGGGCTTGCTCGACGTGATCGCGACCTTGGTGCCGACCAGCGCGTTGGTCAACGTCGACTTGCCGGCGTTGGGACGGCCGACGAAGCACGCGAACCCGGAACGGTAACCATCCATCCGCCCATTGTCCCCGCCCCCGCCGACCGCGCCCCTCCACCCCTCGTCCAGACCGCAATGCTCCGGGAAGCCCGTCCGGTTGTCCTGCCGCCGGAGATTTCACTCCATGTCGTGAACCAGCCGGTTTTCGGGACTTCTCGGGCACTTTCGGCGCGGCGTTTTCGTTGCCGAGGAAGTATGGAGGCGAGGCGCGGCGGGGGTCGTATGGCACCGGCCCGGCGGGCACGCGCGCGTTCGTCCTGATTGGCTTGGCGTCGGTTGGCCTGATTGGCTTGGCGTCGGTTGGCCTGATTGGCTTGGCGTCGGTTGACGCGCCGCTTGCGGTCGCTGTCCGGTCGGTCGCTATCACCGGGGTCGCGCTCACCGGGGATGGCGCTCACCGGGAGACCCGGGGGTGGCGCTCACCGGGAGACGCGCTCACCGGCGGACGGGGGACTTGATCCGCTCGATCACGTCCCCCACCGTGCAGGACTCACACCTGCTGTGCGGGCGGAACGCAGGCCTCAAGCCTGCTGTGCGGGCGGGACGATGCGGTTCAGGTCGAGGTTCGCCGGCAGGGGGCCGCCGGAGGTCAGCCAGGCTTCCAGGTCGTCCATCACGGCGTCGTGCAGCACGAAGCCGAGCCACACCGGTTTTCCGCCCGCCGGCTTCACGACGACGACGTTGGAGTTCTCGCAGGCGTCGAGGCAGTCGGCGGTCCGCACGCGCACCCGTCCGCCGGACCCGACGGCCAGGGCCTCCAGGCGGCGCAACTGCTCCTCGTGGTCGTAGTCGGGGTGCTTCTTCACGGTGCCGCAGCAGCAGCCGCGGCACACCGTCACGTGCACCACTACACGGTGTCCCGGAGCGCACCGGACGCGTCGGCGCGGAAGACGGGGGCGTCGGCGGTCAGGTCACGGACCGCGTTGACGGAGTCCGCGTCCACGGCGTCGGCACCGGTCACCACGGCGGCGGCTTCCAGGCCTTCCGCGCCGCTGGACACGGCGGCGGCCACGGCGGCCTGGAGGGCGGTCAGGCGCAGGGACGGCAGCGCGACCGTGGTCGCCGCGTAGGTCCGCCCGTCGGTGTCGCGGACGGCCGCGCCTTCGGCCGCTCCCGTGCGGGCGCGGGCCGAGCGGGCCAGCGTGATGATCTTGGTGTCCTCCGGGTCGAGGGAGGTCGTCGGCGTCGTCGCGGGGGTGGAGTCAGTCACCTGGGGTTCCTTCCGGGCTGTTGTCGCCGTTCACCGGGCGGACGAGCACCGTGGTGATGCGCATCCGCCCGCGTTCGTCCTTGCCGCCTTCCGCGCGCATGCGCAGGCCGGCGATCTCCGCCTCGGTACCGGGCAGCGGCACGCGGCCCAGGCGTTGGGCGAGCAGGCCGCCGACCGTCTCCACCTCGTGGTCGTCCAGCTCGGTGCCGAACAACGCGTCCAGGTCGTCCACCGGCAGCCGGGCGCTGACCCGGACCGAGCCGTCGGTCAGGTGCTCGACCGGCGGGCGGTCGTCGGTGTCGGACTCGTCGGTGATCTCCCCGACGATCTCCTCCAGGATGTCCTCGATCGTCAGCAGTCCCGCCGTGCCACCGTATTCGTCCACCACCACCGCCAGGTGGTTGCGGGACAGCTGCATCTCGCGCAGCAGGTCGGCGATGGGCTTGGAGTCGGGGATGAACGACGCCGGCTTCATCACGTCCGCGACGGTCGTGCCGTTCGGTTCCTCGGACAGCGTCAGCCGCACCAGGTCCTTGAGGTTCACCACGCCGACGATGTCGTCCACGCTCTCGCCGATCACCGGCACCCGGGTGTACCCGGTGCGCAGGGACAGCGCCAGCGCCTGCCGCACCGACTTGGCCTGCTCGATCCACACGATCTCGGTGCGCGGCACCATCACCTCGCGCGCGATGGTGTCACCGAGTTCGAACACCGAGTGGATCATCTCGCGTTCGCCCTCGTCCACGACGCCGCGTTCCTGCGCCATGTCGACCAGTTCGCGCAGCTCGACCTCGGAGGAGAACGGGCCTTCGCGGAAGCCCTTGCCGGGGGTGATGGCGTTGCCGACCAGGATCAGCAGTCTCGACAGCGGTCCCAGCACGCGGCCGAGCACGCGGATCGGTCCGGCGGCCACCAGGCTCACCGCGTACGGGTGCTGCCGGCCGATGGTCCGCGGGCCGACGCCGACCAGCACGTACGACACGACGAGCATGCTCAGGCCGGCGACCAGCACGGCCACCCAGCCGGTGCCGATCAGCCGCAGGCACACCACGGTGACCAGCACGGTCGCCGACAGCTCGCAGCCCAGGCGCAGCAACAGCAGCAGGTTGACGTGCCGGGGCCGGTCGGCCAGCACCTGGATGAGCTGCCGGGTGCCCGCCCGGCCCTGCCGCTGCAACGCTTCGACGCGTGCCCGTGACACCGTGCCGAGTGCGGCGTCCGCGCCGGCGAACGCGCCCGCACCGAGCACCAGCAGTACCGCCAGCACGATCAGGCTGGTGGAGTCCCCCGTCACCGCGGCCGCCTCAGGTGGTCGGGTCGGGCCTGTCGGAATCCTCCAGGCCCACCGCCCCGAGCAGTTTCGAGTCGGCCTCGCGCTGCGCGGCGGTGCGCTCGGCTTCGGCGGCGGCGGTGCGGAAGTCGCCCAGGATCCGGTTCTGCAGGGTGAACATCTCGCGCTCCTCGGCGGGCTCGGCGTGGTCGTAGCCCAGCAGGTGCAGCACGCCGTGCACGGTCAGCAGGTGCAGCTCGTCGAGCAGGCCGTGGCCCGCTTTCTTCGCCTGGTCCTTGGCGAACGCCGGGCACAGCACGATGTCGCCGAGCAGCGCCGGGCCCAGGCCCGCCGCGTCGGGTCGGCGGGCCGAGTCCAGCTCGTCCATCGGGAACGCCATGACGTCCGTCGGTCCGGGCAGGTCCATCCAGCGCTGGTGCAGGTCGGCCATCACGTCCAGTTCGACCAGCAGGACGGACAGCTCGGCCAACGGGCTGACGCCCATCCGGTCCAGCGCGAACCGGGCGGCGGAGACGATGGACGGCTCGTCCACGGTCACGCCGGATTCGTTCGCGATCTCGATGCTCACGGCGCCTATCGTCCCCGGCGGTGCCCTCGTGACCGCGCACCGGGTCCGGCATGCTGCTGCCGGCCCTCGCCCAGGTCGTGTTCGTCCTGTTCGACCTGCCACTTCTCGTAGGCGTCGACGATGTCCGCGACCAGCCGGTGGCGGACCACGTCGCTGCTGGTCAGGATGGAGAAGTGGACGTCGTCCACGCCGTCGAGGATGTCCTTGACGACCTTGAGCCCGGACCGCTGCCCGCCGGGCAGGTCGATCTGGGTGATGTCGCCGGTCACCACGATCTTGGAGCCGAAGCCGAGTCGGGTGAGGAACATCTTCATCTGCTCGGGCGTGGTGTTCTGCGCCTCGTCCAGGATGATGAACGCGTCGTTGAGCGTGTTGTGCGTGAGCAGGTAGTCCTCGGTGACGTAGAGCGAGTCGGCCGCCGCCACCTGGATGCAGACCGCTTCGGCGCGACCGGCCGGTTCGATGCGGTCGATGAACCGCTCCGGCCGCCCGCCGCCCCCTGCTGCCCGGTACTCCTGCTGCTTGTGGGCCAGCCGGAACGGCTCGACGCCTTCGGGCAGCCTGATGTCGACGAGGTGGGTGTCGCGGAGGTGCGGCTCCGGGCGGTCGTCCGCACATTCCGGTGCCCGGCCGGTCGCCGGCCGGCGGTGGACGTGGGCGACGCCGCCCAGGGACCGGACCAGGCGGAGCACGCCGTCCCTCAGCGCGGGGGACGTGGTCGTGTACCGGATCCCGCAGGTGCGGTCGACTCCGGTCACCGGCTCGCCGGCGGCGTCCAGCAGCCCTTGGAGGACGGCCAGCCGAACGTGCGCGGTGTTGTCCAGGTAGACGTCCGGGACGAACCTCGTGTGCGGGTGGGTGCCGAGCGGGCTCAGTGAACCGAGCGCCTCGGTGACCGGGTCCTCCAGCGTGGCCACGGCACCGGCGGTCCGCACCCGGTCGGGGGTGCGGTCCGCGTGGACCTCACGGCGCACCTCGGCGCCGGTCAGCGCGGCGTCCGACGTGGGGACGGCTTCCCCGTCCTCGGTGGCGGGGCTGTGCGAGCCCGTCGGGCGGCCGTCGCCGAGCAGCAGGCCGAGCGCGTACGGGTCCAGGGGGAACGGCCGCTCCGGTTGGCAGGCCGGCGCGCTGAGCAGCGGCAGTTCGTACCGCCGGGCGGGTGCCGCGCCCAGGTCGCCGATCAGCTCCTTGGTCTCCAGGACCCGCCAGGGCTCGTCGCGCCGGTGGTCGGAGGCGGTCCGCACGGTCCAGAGGTGGTCCCCGCAGCACAGCGTGGACGCCCCGTCCTGCGCGGTGACCCGGTAGACGTCCTTCTCGCCCTGGGGGTAGACGCCGAGGACGGGGGTCGGCTCGCCGTTCGAGCCGATGACCAGGTCACCGACCTCCAGCTCGCCGATGGGGCGGAAGCCGTCCGGGGTCAGCACGTCGGTGGAGACCGGTTGCGCCCGGCCGCGCATGTAGGCCAGGGGGGCGACCTCGATGGTGCCCGCCTGGGTCAGGCGCGGGATCGACTCGGGGTCGACCATGTCGTGCAGCGCGTCGTACAGGGGGCGCAGGTACGGGTCGATCTTCTCGTAGAGCGTGCCGGGCAGGTAGCCCAGCCGCTCGCCCGCTTCGACCGCGGGGCGGGTGAGGATGATCCGGTTGACCTGCTTGGCCTGGAGCGCCTGCACGGCTTTCGCCATCGCCAGGTACGTCTTGCCGGTGCCCGCCGGGCCGATGCCGAAGACCACGGTGTTCTGGTCGATCGCGTCGACGTAGTGCTTCTGGTTCAGCGTCTTCGGGCGGATGGTGCGCCCGCGCCGGGAGATGATGTCCAGGCTGAGCACCTCGGCGGGTGACTCGCTGGTGCCCGCGGACAGCATGGCGACGGTGCGGCGGACCGTGTCCGGGCCGACCTGCTGGCCGCGGCCGGCGAGGGTGATCAGCTCGCTGAACACGCGCTCGGCGAACGCCACGTCGGCGGGTTGGCCGGACAGGGTGATCTCGTTGCCGCGCACGTGCACGTCGGCGTCGAGCAGTTCCTCCGCGAGCCGGAGGTTCTCGTCGCGCGAACCGAGCAGGGCGAGCACCGCGCCGTCGGGCACGGCGAACTTGGACTGGGCGTCAGCCGCGGCGTGGCCGGCCTGCGGCGTGTTGTCTGCGGTGTCGGCCACGTGGCCTCGGGCCTGCTTCCTGCGCGTTCGCGCCGAACTCGGGTGTACTTGACCTACTGCCACCGATGCTAGCCGCCCCCACCGACACCGCGCACCGGAGTAAGAACCGGGAACGGGAAACCGGTTGGACACGGCAGGTGTACTCGACGGCGTGGAGACCTTGCGCGCCCTCACCCCGGCTGACGTGTCGGCTTGTGTCGCCCTGGCGGCCGACCGGGACTGGCCGCCGGAGCCCGCCAAGTGGTGGTTCCTGCTCACTGCCGGCACCGGGTTCGGCGTGTTCGACGGCGTCGACCTGGTCGGCACCGCGGTCGTCACCCGCTTCGGTGACGTGCACGCGGCGCTGAGCATGGTGCTGGTAGCCCGCGGCCACGGCGGGCGCGGGTTGGGCCGGCGGGTGGTGGAGCACGCGCTGGCGTTCGCGGACATCCCGCTCGTCTCGCTGTACGCCACGGCTTTCGGCAAGCCGCTGTACGAGAAGCTGGGGTTCCGGTCGGTGGGCCGGACGGCCGGGCACTTCGGCACGTTGACCGCGCCGCCGTCGGGGGTGAGCAGGCCGGCCGGACGGGCGGACCGGGCGCGGGTGGTGGCCGAGGACGCGGCGGTGTTCGGCGCGGACCGGTCGGCGATGTGGGCGCGGCTGTTCGACTTCGCGCACGAGGTGCGGGTGGCCGACGGCGGGTTCGCGGCGTCCTGGCGCAACACCGACCGGCTGATGGTCGGGCCGGTGGTCGCGGACTCGGTCGGGACGGCGAAAGCGCTGATCGCGGACCTGGCGGGGGACGGGCCGGCGCGGGTGGACGTGGCGGACCCGGAGCTGGCGGCGTGGCTGTCGGCGAACGGGATGCCCGCCCGGTTCGAGGTGGACCAGATGGTGCGCGGCGACCTCACCGGGGACCGCGGCCGGCTCTACGCGCCGGTGATGCAGGCGCTCGGATGACCCGATAGACGGCTGTGTCGCACGTCACTCAGGTCCACCATGGTGGTGGGGGGTGAGGGCCGTGGAGTTCGACCGCAGGACGTTCCTCGGCGCGACCGGCCTGGTGGCGCTGGGCGGCTGGGACCGGGACTGGAACCGGCTGCGCCGGGTGCTGACCGGCCGGCTGGTGTTGCCCGGCGACGCCGACTACGACACCGTCCGGCGTCCCTACAACCTGGTGTACGCGCGCCGCCGGCCTGCGGCGATCGCCCTGTGCGCGGTGGAGTCCGACGTGGCGCGGTGCCTGGAGTTCGCCTCGGCGGAACGCCTCCCGGTCGCCGCGCGGTCCGGTCGGCACAGCTACGCGGGCTACTCGGTGCCCGAGGACGGGCTGGTCGTCGACCTGGCCGCGCTGAACCGGGTCGAGGCCGGCGGTGAGTCGGTGGTCGGCGCGGGCACCTCGATGATCGACCTGTACGAAGGGCTGGGCGCGGCCGGTCGGCTGCTGCCCGCCGGGACGTGCCGCAGCGTCGGCGTCGCCGGGTTGGCGCTCGGTGGCGGGATCAGCGTGGTGGCCCGGAAGTACGGGCTGACCTGCGACTACCTGCGCGGCGCGCGGATCGTCACGCCGGACGGGTCGGTGCGGGAGGTGGACGCGGAGCACGAGCCGGACCTGTTCTGGGCGCTGCGCGGCGGCGGTGGCGGGAACTTCGGGGTCGTCACGTCGTTCCGGTTCGCCACCGAGTCGGCCCGCGACCTGGTGCCGTTCGAGTTGCGCACCCCGGCGGGCGCGGCGGTGGACGTGTTCGGGGCCTGGCAGGAGTGGATGGTCGGTCTGCCGGACGAGATGTGGGCGGCGTGCCGGCTGGACTCGGGGCGCCCGACGCGCGCGCTGGTGTCCGGCTGCTGGGTGGGCACGCCGGAGACCCTGACGCCGCTGCTGGACCGGTTGGCGGCGAAGGTCCCGGTACTGGCGCGGGACCTGCGACCGATGGACCACCTGACGGCCATGCGGTACTACGCGGGATGCCTGGACAGGTGTCCGCCGTTCACCGGGACGCCGTTCGTGGCTTCGTCGCGGATGGTCCGGGAGCCGCTCGACCCGGCGCTGGTGGTGGGGCTGCTGGAGGGCGAACGGGCGACCGCGATCCTGTTCGACTCGTTCGGCGGGGCGATCGCGCGGGTCGGGGCGGAGGAGACGGCGTTCCCGCACCGGGACGCGATCGCCAGCGCGCAACTCTTCGTGGAAGCGCGCGGGGTGGGCGAGGCGCAGGCGCGGCGGGAACTGGCCTCGGTGCGCGACGGGCTGGACCTCGGCACCGGCTACGTGAACTACATCGACCCGGAGATGCCGGACTGGCGGCGGGCCTACTACGGCGACAACCACCCGAGGCTGCACCACGTGGCCCGCCGCTACGACCCGGACCGCGTCCTGGCGTTCCCGCAGGCCGTCTAGGGACGGTGTCCGGCGGCTCCCGCCCCGCAGCGACGGCCTGCGGAGACCGGGCCGGGTCTAGGCGAGCGCGCCGAGTTCGCGCCCGCCGAGCAGGTGCAGGTGGGCGTGGAAGACCGTCTGGCCGGCGTCGGCGCCGGTGTTGAACAGCAACCGGTAGCCGCCCTCGTCGACGCCCTCGGCCGCGGCCACCTCGCCGGCCGCGAGGAACAGGTCGTCCAGCACGCCCGGCGCGGCGGTGGCCAGGGCGACGGCGTCCGGCGAGTGCAGCTTCGGCACCAGCACCACGTGCGTCGGGGCCTGCGGCGCGATGTCGCGGAACGCCATGGTCGTCTCGGTCTCGTGCACGATCGTGGCCGGGATCTCGCCCGCGACGATGCGGCAGAACAGGCAGTCGGACATGGCCCGCAGGCTAGCGGGCCAGCCGGAGCGCGGCGTCCCGGCAGGTGGCCCACGCGGTCGTGCCGGGCGTGATCAGGTCCATGTGGCCGACGCCGGGCAGGGTGACCAGCTCGGCGCCGGACGCGGCGGCGAACGCCACGCTCTGCTCGATCGGCACGTCCTCGTCGTCCTCGCCGTGCACGAGCACCATCGGCTTGTCGATCGGCAGCAACGCCGCCGGCGACGCGTCCGCGTACCGCTCGGGCACCTGTTCGGGACTGCCGCCGAGCAGTTCGGCCGCGCGCCGGGTGATCTCCGGGTGGCGGAGGAAGTCCAGGACACCGGCCTGGGCGACCGCTCCGATGACGCGGGGGTGCCGTGCCGCCGCCCACACCGCCAGGTGGCCACCCGCCGAATGTCCGAGGGTGACGACATCGGCGTCCAACGCGTCGATAGCGGCCAAAACATCGTTACCGGTTTCCGGCCATCCACCGCCGCCGGTTACCCGCCGGTACTCGACGTTGTAGGCGGCAACGCCGTGAGCAGCCAGATCGGCCGCGAGCGGGCGTCCCAGCTCCAATCCATAACGCTGATGCCAAAACCCGCCGTGGATGACCACGACAATGGGGGACGAGCCCCTCCCGTCAACCGTCAACAATTCACCGAACTGGCTCGGATGCCCGCCGTACGAGATTCGCGACACCGGACCAGCATCGCCGACCAGCCCGGACACGCGTGCGCGCGGGGTCCGGAGCGGGGGCACCCCGGGAGGAGCAAGCCGGCAGCAGCAGTCCTGGAAGGAACAGCCCGAAAAGAAAGGGGCCGCGTCGCGGTGGGACCTGGGGGTCGCCCCACCGCAACGCGGCCGACGCCGGACCGAGGGGGGAGGTGTCCGGCGAGTTCTGTGGTCTGAAGGGTCGATCGCGACTAGACCAATGCAACCCCTCAGGCCACGAGAGTAACCCCTATTCCGGCGGTCCGCCAGAAGAGAGCACCACTATTACCGCCAGCGATCGGTCAGCACACCCAGCGCTCCCAAAGCGACCGCCGCGGCCGTCGACGCTCGCAGAACGGTGGGGCCCAGTCGCACCGCGTGCGCGCCTGCCTCGGTCAACGCGCTCAACTCGGCGTCCGTGATGCCGCCTTCGGGCCCGACCACCAACAGCACCTCGCCCGCATCCGGCAGGGTCACCGCTTTGAGGTTGACCGGAGCCGACTCGTGCAAAACCAATGCAACTGTGGCGGACTGCGCCAGGCCGGCCAGCGCGGGTGTGCCCACCGGTTCCGCGACGGACGGCACGCGGGCCCTCCGCGCCTGTTTCGCGGCCTCCCGCGCGGTGCTGCGCCAGCGTTCCAGCGCCTTCGCCCCGCGCGGGCCGTCCTCCCACTTGGTCACGCAGCGGGCGGCCTTCCACGGCACCACGCCGTCGACGCCCGCCTCGGTGGCCAGTTCCACCGCCAGCTCGCCCCGGTCGCCCTTCACCAGCGCCTGCGCCAGCACCACCCGCACCGCGGGCTCGGGCACGACCCAGCGCTCCACCACGCGCAACCGCAGCGAGTCCTTCAGGGCCTCGTCGACCACGCACCGCACCTGCGCGCCGGTCCCGTCGGAGAGCACCAGTTCTTCCCCCGCGCGCAGCCGCCGCACGGTCGCCGCGTGCCGGCCCTCGGGACCGTCCAGCACGGCGTCCGCGCCCGACGGCAGCGCCGGGACCAGGAAGACCGGCAGCGTCACCGGTGGCCGCGGCCGGAGCGCAGCCGCGAGAACAGGCCGCCGCCGCCCTTGCCGTTGTGCGCGAGCGTCGGTTCCTCCTCGCCGCGCACCGAGGCCAGCTCCCGCAGCAACTGGGTCTGCTGCGCGTCCAGCTTGGTCGGCACCACGACCTCCAGGTGCACGTGCAGGTCGCCACGTCCGTCGATGCGGCCGGACGACCGCAGCCTCGGCATTCCCCGGCCGGTGAGCACCAGTTCGGTGTTCGGCTGGGTGCCGGGCTCGATCTCCAGCTCCTCCTCGCCGTCCAGGGTCTGCAACGGCAGCACCGCGCCCAGCGCGGCGGCCGTCATCGGGATGCGCACCGAGCAGTGCAGGTTCGACCCGTCCCGCTCGAACACCTCGTGCGGGACCTCCTCGACCTCCACGTACAGGTCGCCCGCCGGTCCGCCGCCGGAGCCGACCTCGCCCTGGCCCGCCAGCCGCACCCGCATCCCCTCGGCCACCCCGGCCGGGATCTGCACCGAGATGGTGCGCCGCGACCGGACCCGGCCCTCGCCCGCGCACTGGAGGCACGGGTCGGGGATGACCTCGCCCAAACCGCGGCACACCGGGCACGGACGCGCCGTGACCACCTGGCCGAGGAACGAGCGCTGCACCGACTGCACCTCGCCGCGCCCGCCGCAGGTGTCGCAGCGCACCGGGGACGAGCCGTCGGCGCAGCCGCTGCCCACGCACCGGTCGCACAGGATCGCCGTGTCCACGGTCAGCTCCCGCGACGCGCCCGCCGCGCACTCCTCCAGCGTCATGGACAGTCGGATCAGCGCGTCGGAACCGGGCTGCACCCGGCTGCGCGGGCCGCGCCCGCTGCCACCCGTGGCACCGAAGAACGCGTCCATGATGTCGCCGAGCCCGAAACCCGAGAACGGGTCGTGCATCCCGCCGCCACCGCCACCGGGCTGCAGCGGGTCGCCGCCCCGGTCGACGACGTCGCGCTTCTTCGGGTCCGACAACACCTCGTAGGCGGCCGTCACCTCTTTGAAGCGGGCCTCCTCGCCCGGGTTGACGTCCGGGTGCAGCTGGCGCGCGAGCTTGCGGTAGGCGCGCTTGATCTCCTCGGGTGTCGCGTTCTTGGAGACCCCGAGCGTGCCGTAGTAGTCCCTCGCCACCGTGTGTCCTCCTGCGGGCGCGTCGAGCACGCGCTCGCTCGCTTGCGAAACGTCCTAAAGGCCTTCGGTGTTCCCCCGACTAGCGTGCGGTCAGGATCTCCCCGACGTAGTTGGCGACCGCGAGCACGGCCGCCATCGTTCCCGGGTAGTCCATCCGCGTCGGCCCCACCACTCCCATACCCCCGAGCAGGTTGTCCCGGCTGCCGTAGCCGATGGACACGACCGAGGTGCTGCGCATCTCGGCCGCCTCGTTCTCCTCGCCGATGTGCACCAGGACCGTGCCGGGGTCGCGGGCCGCGGCCAGCAGCTTGAGCACCACGACCTGCTCCTCCAGCGCCTCCAGCACCTGGCGCAGCGAACCGGGGAAGTCTGCCACGTTGCGGGTGAGGTTCGCGGTGCCACCCAGCACCAGGCGCTCCTCCGGGTGCTCCACCAGCGACTCGATCAGCACCGTGCTCACCCGCAGCACCACGTCCCGCAGCTCGCCGGGCGCCAGCTCGGGCAGCTGGGCGACCTCGGCGGACGCGTCGGACAGCCGCTTGCCGACCATGGCCGTGTTGAGCATGGTGCGCATCCGCGCCACGTTCTCCTCGGTGATCACGTCCCCGAGGTCGACCGACCGCTGGTCGACCCGGCCGGTGTCGGTGATCAGCACCAGCATCAGCCGGGCGGGTGTGATGGCGAGCACCTCCAGGTGGCGCACCGTGGATCGGCTCAGCGTCGGGTACTGCACCACCGCGACCTGGCGGGTCAGCTGGGCGAGCAGGCGGACGCTGCGGCGCAGCACGTCGTCCAGGTCGTAGGCGCCTTCCAGGAAGCTGCGGATGGCCTTGCGCTCCGGCGAGGACAGCGGTTTGACCTCGCTGAGCCGGTCCACGAACAGCCGGTAGCCCTTGTCGGTGGGCACCCGGCCCGCGCTGGTGTGCGGCTGGGTGATGTAGCCGTCCTCCTCCAGCGAGGCCATGTCGTTGCGGACGGTCGCGCTGGACACGCCCAGGTTGTGCCGTTCCACCAGCGCTTTCGACCCCACGGGCTCCTGGTTGGAGACGTAGTCGGCGACGATCGCGCGCAACACCTCGAACCGGCGCTCATCGGCGTTCAACGCGCGTCACCTCCACTACGACGGACCTGCGTCACCACGAGTTTACGGAGGTGGGACGCCCGGCAGGGAAAGTCGGTGGCACCGCTTCGGCGCGGGTGGGTAGTTTCCGGTGTGCTCGCCGACATCCAGGCCGCCCTGCGTGACTCGATTCGTCCCGACGCCGAACAGGTCGGGCCGTTCCTGGTGCGCTTCGACGCCCACAGCGACAACGTGTACATGAACTACGCGGTACCCGAAGCCGGTGCCACTCCCACCGCCGCCGACGTCGCCGATCTCGTCGAGGCCTTCCGCGCCAGGTCCCGCACGCCGCGCCTGGAGTACCTGCGGCCGTCCCCGGCCGTGGACGCGGCCCTGGACCAGGCCGGTTTCACCGTCGACCAGTTGCAGCCGATGATGGGCGTCGACCGGGCCGACCTGCGGGTTCCCGACGTGCCGGACGGGGTGGAGCTGGTCGAGGCGACGTCCGACGACGAGCTGGTCGCGGTGTCGGAGGTGCAGAACCGGGCCTTCGGTGTGGGGTCGCTCACCCGGGAGGCCGCCGTCCACCGGCAGCGGGGGTTGCTCCGGCACGGCGGGCTGCTGCTGCTCGCGCTGGCCCGCGGCGAACCGGCGGGCGGGGGCTCGTACACCGGTCCGCAGGCCGGCCTGTCGCAGGTGGCGGGGATCGGCGTGCTGCCGGAGTACCGCAACCAGGGCATCGCGTCGGCGATCTGCGGCGAGTTGACCGCGCGGGTGTTCGCGGCCGGGAACATCCCGTTCCTGGAGACCGAGCCGGACGGCAAGGCCGGCCGCCTCTACGGGCCGATCGGCTACCGGACCATCGGGGAGTCGACGTCGATCTCGCTCAAGTGAACCCGCGCAGCACAGCCCGACCGGGCGAGCCCGCGCACCACCTCCGGCTCGGACAAGCCCGCACGGCCGCCTGGTGAACCCGCCACCAACGTCCCGCTCAGGTGAGCCTGCGCACCACGGCGTCGGCCAGCAGTCGGCCCCGATCGGTGAGCACGCAGCGGCCCCCGGCCAAGGCGTCCGGGTCCAGCAGCCCGTCCGCCGCCGCGACCTTCGCCTCGGCTTGGCCGTCGGCGTCGAGCACGTCCACCGGCAGGCCGACGGCCAGCCGCAGTTCCAGCAGCACGCGCTCCACCCGACGGTCGTCCTCGGACAGCACCTCCCGGCCCGCCGCCGGTGACCGGCCGGACGCCAGCAGTTCGCTGTACTTCGCCGGGTGCTTGACGTTCCACCAGCGCACACCGCCGACGTGGCTGTGCGCGCCCGGCCCCGCGCCCCACCAGTCCGCGCCCTGCCAGTACAGGACGTTGTGGCGGCACGCCGACTCCGGGCTCGCCGCCCAGTTCGACACCTCGTACCAGCGCAGGCCCTGCGCGGTCATCGCCGCGTCGATCAGCTCGTACTTGTCGGCCAGCACGTCGTCGTCGGGCATCGGCAGTTCGCCGCGCCGGACCCGGCGGGCCAGGGCGGTGCCCTCCTCCACGATCAGCGCGTAGGCCGACACGTGGTCCACACCCGCCTCCCGCACGGCGTCCAACGAGGCCCGGAGGTCGTCGCGGGTCTCCCCCGGTGTGCCGTAGATGAGGTCCAGGTTCACGTGGTCGAAGCCCGCCGCACCGGCCTCCCGCGCCGCCGCCACCGGACGTCCCGGCGTGTGGACGCGGTCGAGCACCGCGAGCACGTGCCGGGCCGCCGACTGCATGCCCAGCGACACCCTGGTGTAACCGGCGTCACGGATCGCGGCGAAGAACTCCGGCGAAGTGGACTCCGGATTGGACTCCGTGGTGATCTCCGCACCCCGCGCCAGACCGAACGACGACCGGACCGCGGCCAGCACGTCGGCCAGCCCGTCCGCGCCCAGCAGTGACGGAGTGCCACCGCCTACGAAGACGGTGTCGGCGGCCGGGGCGTGGCCCAGCACGGTCGCCGCCAGGTCCAGCTCCCGCCGCAGCCCCTCCAGCCACGACCCCGGCGACGCGGAAGTGCCCAGCTCACCGGCCGTGTAGGTGTTGAAGTCGCAGTAGCCGCAGCGGGTCGCGCAGAACGGCACGTGGACGTAGACGCCGAACGGACGGGCTCCGAGGCCCGTCAGGGCGGTCACGGGCAGTGAGCCGTCGGACGGCGCGGGGTCGCCGATCGGCAGAGCGGAGGGCATGGCCCCCATTGTCCCATTTACCAGGACCGGGAAGGTCGTCCCAGCATGCGGATGGCTGTAGACCACGGGGTGGACGCGTGGCACGCTGACTGGCATGACGTCGAACGGAGTGCGCCTGGTGGTCCGCCGCCACGTCGACTTCCGTCGTGTCTCCAGCGCGATGTGCCGTCGTTCGGCATAACCCGCGCGCGACTTTTTGTTCCCGTCGGCGCCGGGTGCGCTGACGAGACCCCCACCACTGCCCCACCGGGACTCGTACGCGCACCAGCGCCCCGAAACCCCGGAGGACGAAGATGGTCCCCCCGACGACGACGCCTCAGCGTGCCAAGCAGCGCCGAGGTGAGGGGCAGTGGGCGCTGGGCTACCGCGAGCCGCTGAACCCGAACGAGCGGAGCAAGAAGGACGACAACCCGCTCAACGTGCGGTCGCGGATCGAGAACATCTACGCCCACGGCGGGTTCGACTCGATCGACCCGGCCGACCTGCGCGGGCGGTTCCGCTGGTACGGCCTCTACACCCAGCGCAAGCCCGGCATCGACGGCGGCCGCACGGCCACCCTGGAGCCCGAGGAGCTGGACGACGAGTACTTCATGCTGCGCGTCCGCATCGACGGCGGCCGGCTGACCACGTCGCAGCTGGCGCTGATCGGCGAGCTCTCGCAGACCTACGCGCGGGACACCGCCGACATCACCGACCGGCAGAACGTGCAGTACCACTGGATCCGCATCGAGGACGTGCCCACCATCTGGCGCAAGCTGGAGGACGCGGGCCTGACCACGATGGAGGCCTGCGGCGACAGCCCGCGGGTGGTGCTCGGCTCGCCGGTCGCCGGCATCGCCGAGGACGAGGTGATCGACGGCTCGCCCGCGATCGACGAGATCCTCCGTCGCTACATCGGCGACCCGCGCTTCGCGAACCTGCCGCGCAAGTTCAAGACCGCGATCTCCGGTCTGCCGGACGTGGCGCACGAGATCCACGACGTCGCGTTCGTCGGCGTGGACCACCCGGAGCACGGCCCCGGCTTCGACGTGTGGGTCGGCGGCGGCCTGTCCACCAACCCGATGCTCGGCAGGCGGCTGGGCGCCTGGGTGCCCGGCGACGAGGTGCCGGACGTGTGGGAGGGCGTGATCAGCGTCTTCCGCGACTACGGCTACCGCCGGCTGCGGCACCGGGCGCGGATCAAGTTCCTGGTCGCCGACTGGGGCCCGGAGAAGTTCCGCGAAGTCCTGGAGACCGAGTACCTCGAGCGCAAGCTGGTCGACGGCCCGGCGCCGGAGGTGCCGGCGGTCCCGCGCGACCACATCGGCGTGCACCGGCAGAAGGACGGCCTGTACTACGTCGGCGCGGCCCCGATCGCCGGCCGGGTCTCCGGCTCCACGCTGGTGGAGGTCGCGAAGGCGGTCGAGCGGTCCGGGTCCACCCGGGTCCGGTTGACGCCGCAGCAGAAGCTGATCGTGCTGGACGTGCCGGAGGCGGAGGTCAAGGCGCTGCAAGCGGATCTGGCGGCGCTGGGGCTGCAGACCGAGCCGTCGCCGTGGCGGCGGGGCGTGATGGCGTGCACCGGCATCGAGTTCTGCAAGCTCGCGATCGTCGAGACCAAGGCCCGCGCGGTCGAGCTGGTGACCACGCTGGAGGCGCGGCTGGCCGACATCGTGTCGGGCGTGACCGCGCCGATCTCCGTGCACATCAACGGCTGCCCCAACTCGTGCGCCCGCATCCAGACCGCCGACATCGGGCTCAAGGGCCAGATCGTGACCGACGCGGACGGCAACCAGGTCGAGGGCTTCCAGGTGCACCTGGGCGGCGGGCTCGGCCTGGACGCCGGGTTCGGCCGGAAGCTGCGCGGCCACAAGGTGACCGCCCCGGAGCTGTCGGGCTACGTCGAGCGGGTGGTGCGGAACTTCGTGGCGCAGCGCGAGGAGGACGAGCGGTTCGCGCAGTGGGTCGGGCGTGCCGACGAGGCGGACCTGAAATGAGCGAGCGGGCCACACCGTTCTACTGCCCCTACTGCGGTGACGAAGACCTCCGGCCGCAGGAGGAGCCGAGTTACTCGTGGCTGTGCGCTTCCTGCCGCCGCGTGTTTACGGTGAAGTTCGTGGGTCTCAACCTTCCTCAGGAGGTGCAGCGATGACCGCCCCCACCAGGGCCGAGGAACTGAAGGTGATCGCCGAGGCCGCTTCGGTCGAGCTGGCTGACGCCACCGCCGAAGAGGCGCTCGCGTGGACCGCCCGGACGTTCGGCGAGAGCTGGATCGTCGCGTCGAACATGCAGGACGCCGTGCTGATCGACCTGGCGGTCAAGGTGAAGCCGGACATCGACGTGCTGTTCCTGGAGACCGGCTACCACTTCGCGGAGACCATCGGCACCCGGGACGCGGTGGACCTGGTCTACCCGGACGTGCACATCGTCAACGCCGCCGCCGAGCAGTCGGTGGCCGACCAGGAGCGCGAGTTCGGGCTGCTGAACCGGACCGACCCGAGCCGGTGCTGCAACCTGCGCAAGGTCGTGCCCCTGCAGCGCACGCTGAAGAACTACGACGCCTGGGTGACCGGTGTGCGCCGGGTCGACGCGCCGACCCGGGCGAACACGCCGATCGTGCAGTGGGACGACCGCAACGGGCTGGTGAAGGTCAACCCCATCGCGCCGTGGTCCGACGACGAGTTCAACGCCTACATCGCCGAGCACGGGATCCTGGAGAACCCCTTGGTGCAGGCGGGCTATCCCTCCATCGGCTGCGCACCGTGCACCGCCAAGCCGCTGCCGGGTGCGGACCCGCGCAGCGGCCGGTGGGCGGGTCAGGCCAAGACAGAATGCGGGTTGCACGGATGACCGCCGAAGATCTGCTCGCCGGGTCGAGCGCAGGCACGGCACTGGACGCGTTGGGACGCCTGGAGTCCGAGGCCGTCCACATCTTCCGCGAGGTGGCGGGCGAGTTCGACCGGCCGGTGATCCTGTTCTCCGGCGGCAAGGACTCCACCCTGCTGCTGCACCTGGCGGTGAAGGCGTTCTGGCCCGCGCCGGTGCCGTTCCCGCTGCTGCACGTGGACACCGGCCACAACTTCGAGGAGGTCATCGACTTCCGCGACCGCGTGGTGGCGCAGCACGGGCTGCGGCTGGAGGTCGCGAAGGTCCAGGACTTCATCGACGACGGGCGGCTGGTGGAGCGTCCCGACGGCACCCGGAACCCCTTGCAGACCGTTCCCCTGCTGGACGCGATCACCACTCACAAGTTCGACGCCGTTTTCGGCGGAGGACGCCGGGACGAGGAGCGCGCACGGGCCAAGGAGCGCATTTTCAGCCTCCGCAACGCCTTCGGACAGTGGGAGCCGCGCCGGCAGCGTCCCGAATTGTGGAACCTCTACAACGGAAGGCACCGTCCGGGGGAACATGTGCGGGTGTTCCCGCTGTCCAACTGGACCGAGCTGGACGTCTGGCACTACATCGCGCGAGAGGGGATCGAGTTGCCGTCGATCTACTACGCGCACCGACGTGACGTCTACCTGCGTGACGGCATGTGGCTGGCCGAGGGCCCGTGGGGCGGACCGCGCGACGGGGAGGCGCTGGTCACCAAGACCGTGCGCTACCGCACCGTCGGCGACGGCTCGTGCACCGGCGCCGTCGAGTCGGACGCCGCCGACATCGAGTCGGTGATCGCGGAAGTCGCCGCGTCCCGGCTCACCGAGCGCGGCGCGACGCGTGCCGACGACCGGCTGTCGGAAGCCGCCATGGAGGACCGCAAGCGGGAGGGCTACTTCTGATGAGCGACCTGTTGAGGCTGGCTACAGCGGGCAGCGTGGACGACGGGAAGTCCACGCTCGTCGGCAGGCTGCTCTACGACACCAAGTCCGTCCTCGCGGACACCCTGGACGCCGTGCACCGCGCCAGCGCCGACCGCGGCCTGGCCACGCCGGACCTGTCGCTGCTGGTGGACGGCCTGCGCTCGGAACGCGAGCAGGGCATCACGATCGACGTGGCGTACCGGTACTTCGCGACACCCAACCGGTCCTTCGTGCTGGCCGACACCCCCGGCCACGTGCAGTACACCCGCAACACGGTGACCGGCGCGTCCACGGCGCAGCTGGGCGTGCTGCTGGTGGACGCGCGCAAGGGCGTGGTGGAGCAGACCCGCCGGCACGCCGCCGTGCTCGCGCTGCTGGGCGTGCCGCGCCTGGTGCTCGCGGTGAACAAGATCGACCTGGTCGACTACGACGAGGTCACGTTCTCCCGCATCGCCAAGGAGTTCACCGCGCACGCCACCGCGCTCGGGTTCGCCGAGGACGCCGTGACGGAGATCCCGGTGTCCGCGCTCGCGGGCGACAACGTGGTGGAGCGCTCGGCCAACACACCCTGGTACACCGGGCCGACCCTGTTGGAACACCTGGAAACCGTGCCGGTCGACGTGGACCCGCACGACGCGCCGTTCCGCTTCCCGGTGCAGTACGTGATCCGCCCGCGCACCGCGGAGTTCCCGGACTACCGGGGATACGCGGGCCAGGTCGCCGCCGGCACCGTGCGGGTGGGCGACGAGATCACCGTGCTGCCGACGGGTCTGCTCAGCACCGTGGTGGGGATCGACACCGCCGACGGCCCGCTCGACGAGGCCGCCGCCGGGCAGTCCGTGACGCTGCTGCTGGAACACGACCTGGACATCTCGCGCGGCGACCTGATCTCGGGCGGCGAAGCCCCCACGGTCACCGACGAGTTCGAGGCCACCGTGTGCTGGTTGGCGGAGAAGGCGTTGCGGCCCGGCGCCCGCGTGCTGGTCAAGCACGGCACCCGGACCGTCCAGGCCATCGTGACCGAGCTGCGCACCAGGTTCGACGAGCAGAAGCTGGGCAGCTCGGAGAACCCCGACTCGCTCAAGCTCAACGAGATCGGGCAGGTCGTCGTGCGCACGGCCGAGCCCGTGCCCGTCGACGACTACACCCACAACCGCCGCACCGGGGCGTTCCTGGTCATCGACGCCTCGGACGGCAGCACGCTGGCCGCGGGACTGGTCGGGGCGCCGCTGCCGGTCCCGGACGGAGTGGACAGCTGTACCGAGGGCGGGAGCACCGCCCCGACCGACAGCCACGCCCTCGTCTCCCCCGGTCCCTGATCCCCTCGGAAAGGCCACCGCCGCCGTGAGCACCAAGCGCAGCACCCTGACCAAGTCACTGGCCGTACTGACCGCTTTCCTGACGCTCGCCGCGTGCTCACGGGCGGGCGGCGGCGACCAAGCCGCGGACGCCGGCGCCGACAAGGGCCCGGCCGCCGAGATCCGGCTGGGCTACTTCCCGAACGTCACCCACGCCGCCGCGCTGATCGGCGTGGACAAGGGCCTGTTCGCCAAGGAGCTGGGCGGCACCAAGCTCACCACGCAGACGTTCAACGCCGGCCCGGAGGCGGTCAACGCGCTGCTCGGCGAGTCGCTCGACGCGACGTTCATCGGGTCCGGCCCGGCCATCAACGCCTACGCCAAGTCCAAGGGCGAGGCGATCAAGCTGGTGGCGGGCGCGACCTCGGGCGGCGCGCAGCTCGTGGTGAAGCCGGAGATCGGCTCGGCGGCGGACCTCAAGGGCAAGGTCATCACCACCCCGCAGCTGGGCAACACGCAGGACGTGGCGCTCAAGAAGTGGCTGTCGGACCAGAAGCTGGGCGTCGGCACGGGCGCCGACCAGGTCAACGTGACCAACACGGAGAACGCGCAGTCGCTGGACCTGTTCCGGAAGGGCGACGTGCAGGGCGCGTGGGCGCCGGAGCCGTGGTCCTCGCGGCTGGTGCTGGACGCGGGCGCGAAGGTGCTGCTGGACGAGGAGACCCTGTGGGAGGGCGGCAAGTTCCCGACCACGGTGCTGATCGTGCGGTCCAAGTTCCTCCAGGAGCACCCGCAGACCGTCGAGGCGCTGCTCAGGGGCCACCTGGCGGCGACGAACCTCGCGCTGGACAACAAGGCCGAGGCCAAGCAGGTGGTCAACAACGCGCTCAAGGCGCTCACCGGGAAGTCGCTGGGCGAGCCGGTGCTGGACCGGGCGTTCGACAACATCGAACTGACGCTCGACCCGCAGGCCAGGACGTTCCCGCGGCTGGCGGAGGACGCGGTCACCGCGGGCGTCGCCAAGGAAGCCGCGGACGTGGCCGGGCTCGTGGACTTCACGCTGCTGAACAAGGTGCTCTCGGCCGCGGGCAAGCCGACCGTGGACACCGCCGGACTGGACAAGAAGTAACTCAGGGAAGGCAGGCACACCATGACCGCCACGCTTGAGCCGGCCGCGCAGTCCACACTGGACGCGGCGGTGACCTTGTCCTCGGTGCGCAAGTCGTTCGGACACGGCGCGAACTCGGTGCTCGCGCTCGACGGCGTCGACCTGCGCGTCGCACCGGGAGAGTTCGTGTGCCTGCTGGGCGCGTCCGGCTGCGGCAAGTCGACCCTGCTGAACCTGGTCGCCGGGCTGGACGCGCCCACCTCCGGCTCGATCCGGCTGACCACCTCGCGGCCCGCCGTGATGTTCCAGGAAGCCGCGCTGATGCCGTGGCTGACCGCCGCGCGCAACGTGGAGCTGCCGCTGCGGCTCGCGGGCCTGAAGCGGGGCGCGCGCAGGGAGAAGGCCGGCGAGCTGCTCTCGCTGGTGCGCCTGGCCGAAGCCGGTCACAAGCGCCCGCACGAGCTGTCCGGCGGCATGCGCCAGCGCGTCGCCCTGGCCCGCGCCCTGGCGTCCACCCTGGGCAGTGCCGAGGAGGGCACGCCCGGCCTGCTGCTGATGGACGAGCCGTTCGCGGCGCTGGACGCCATCACCCGCGACGTGCTCCAGGCGGAGCTGGTGCGGGTGTGGCGCGAGACGTCGACCGCGATCCTGTTCGTCACCCACGACGTGCGCGAGGCCGTGCGGCTGGCGCAGCGGGTCGTCCTGCTGTCCTCCCGCCCCGGCCGCGTGGTCCGCGAGTGGTCCACAGTGGATGGTGACGAGCCGGCGCTGATCAACGACATCACCACCCGCCTGCGAGAGGTGATCAGTGGCCACGCCGCGGCTTGACAACGACCTGGCGGCGGTCGGCGCGGGGCTCGACGCGCTCGACGCGCCGAACCAGGAGCAGCGGCCGTCGCTGGGCAGGCGGTTCCTGCGCACGGCCGTGCCGCCGCTGATCGCGTTCGCCCTGCTGCTCGGCGTCTGGCAGGCGCTGTGGGCGGCCGCGTTCTGGCCGGAGTACCAGCTGCCGTCGCCGTCCTCGGTGTGGGCGGCGGTCGCGGAGGCCATCGAGACGGGCCGTGCGCTGGACGTGCTGTGGACGTCCGTGCACCGGGCCGTGCTCGGCTTCCTCACCGCGGTCCTGATCGCCACGCCGCTCGGCCTGCTGATCGCCAAGGTGCGCGTGGTGCGGGCGGCCATCGGGTCGCTGCTGTCGGGTCTCCAGTCGCTGCCGTCGGTGGCGTGGGTGCCGGCGGGCATCCTGTGGTTCGGCGCGACCCCGTCGACCATCTACTTCGTGGTGCTGATGGGCTCGGTGCCCTCCATCGCCAACGGCCTGGTCGCCGGCGTCGACCAGATCCCGCCGCTGTTGCCGCGCGTGGGGCAGGCGCTGGGCGCGGGCCGGCTGGCGGCGGCCCGGCACATCCTGCTGCCGGCGGCGCTGCCCGGCTACCTGGCCGGGTTGAAGCAGGGGTGGGCGTTCTCGTGGCGCTCGCTGATGGCGGCGGAGATCATCGCCACCTCGCCGCAGCTGGGCGAGGGCTTGGGGCAGTACCTGCACAACGGGTCCTCGCTCAACGACATCTCGATGGTGATCGCGGCGATCTTCCTGATCCTGCTGGTGGGTGTGGGGATCGAACTGCTGTTGTTCCGGCCCCTGGAGCGGGCGGTGTTGCGGGCACGCGGTTTGACGGGTGCGCTGTGACCGCCCTGGTGGCCGTGGCGCACGGCAGTCGTGACCCTCGTTCGGCGGCGACCGTGCACGCGTTGTTGGACGTGGTGCGGGCCCTGCGGCCTTCGCTGGACGTCCGGGGGTCGTTCCTGGACCTCTCCGCGCCACGGCTGGGAGACGTGCTGCGGGCCGTGCGCGGTGCCGGCCACCGGTCGGCGGTGGTCGTGCCGTTGCTGCTGGGCAAGGCTTTCCACGCCCGTGTCGACGTGCCCAGCGCGGTGGCCGAGGCGCGGCTGCCTTCGCTGGACGTGACGATCGCCGACGTCCTGGGCCCCGACCCGCGCCTGGAGTCGGCGGCGTTGCGGCGGCTGGCGTCGGTCGGCGTCGGAGCCGAGCGCGACTGGGGCGTCGTGCTGGCCGGTGCGGGTTCGTCGCACGCGCCCGCGAACGCCCTCGTGTCGTCCATCGCCCGGCGTTGGGCGCGGGAGTCGAAGTGGTCCGGTGTGGAGGCGGCCTTCGCGTCCACCGCGTCACCCGACGTGCCCACCGCGGTCGAGCGGTTGCGGGCGGGCGGGGCGCTGCGGATCGCGGTGGCGTCGTGGTTCCTCGCGCCGGGGCTGCTGCCGGACCGGGTCGCGGCCTCGGCCGGCGGCGACGCGGTGATCGCGCCGCCGCTGGGGCCCGATCCGGAGGTGGCGGAACTCGTGCTGCACCGCTTCGAGTCGGCCGTGGCCTCGGATCTCGCCGTTCAGTCGGCCTGAGCGGCTTCCGCGCTGCCCGAGTCCGCGCTGCCCGAGTCGGTGCCGCCGGAGTCGGTGTCAGGGGCCGCCGGTTCCGGTGGCGTCGGTCTCGTCGACATCGGTCTTGGCGGCATCGGCGTCGACGGCTGTGATGAGGCGTTCCATCACGGCGAGCGTGGTGCGCAGGTCGTCCAGGTCGACCTGCGCCGAGATGCGGTTGGTGAAGGCGTGCTGGGCCTCGGTGAGGCTGGAGATCGCCCGGTAGCCCGCCTCGGTGGGCCGGAAGAGCTTGGCCCGGCGGTGGGCCGGGTTGGGCAGGTACTCGGCCAGGCCCTTCCGCACCAGCAGGTCCGCGATGCGCTGCACGCTCTGCCGGGTCAGGCTCATCTCGCGGGCGATGCCCGACACCGGCAGCGGCTCGCGCAGCACGGCACCGAGGACCTGCCACCACGCCGCCGTCAGGCCCACCGGCCGGGTCATCACCTCCGCCGCCTCCAGGAAGCCGCCGTAGAGGCGAAAGGTGCGCATGATCACGTCGGTCAGCACGTCGCCGGCCTCCGTGCGCGGCTGCGCGGTCACGAGAGGGCTGCCTCCAGCTTGCCGAACCACGCCGGGTCGCCGGTGCGGAACAGGCCGTACCACGCTTCGAGCACGGCCGGCTCGTACAGGTCGAGCTCGGCGAAGATCTCGCGGGCGAACTCCAGGGCACCGGCCGCCCCCGCCGTGATCAGGCCGCCGGCGCGGACGGCCCGCTCACCGCTGAAGTGCGCGCTGCCGCGGTAGCCCGGCACCGACCGCAACTCCTCCACCGCGTTGCCGCCGTGGGCGCGGTCGTCCAGCAGCCCTTCGGCGGCCAGGCCCACGGTCGCCCCGCAGATCGCCGCCACCGGCACGCCTGCCTCCAGCCACCGCCGGGCCGCCTCGGCGAACTCCGCGTTGCCGCCCTCCGCCCAGCTGTCCGCGCCGGGCAGGATCAGCATCGCGCTGTCGGACGGGTCCAGGTCGGCCAGCACGAGGTCGGGCAGCACCCGGAGGCCGCCCATCGTGGTGATCGGGTCGAGCGTCGCGGCGACGGTCTGCACCCGGTAGCGACCGGGCACCTTCTGGAACGCCGGGCTGTTGATGCGGGCCGTGGCGTAGCCGAACTCCCAGTCCGCGAGCGTGTCGTAGAGGGCGAGGTGGACCGTCTGCGTTGTCATGACAGCATCCTGTCATTTTGACAGCACGCTGTCAAACTTCTCCGCCTCGTAGAGTGCGGCACATGGCAGACGAGCTGGTCCACTACGAGGTGCGGCGTGGCATCGCGACGATCACGCTGGACTCCCCCCACAACCGCAACGCCCTGTCCGCGCAACTGCGTGCCGAGCTGACCGGGCACCTGAAGGCCGCCATCGCCGACGACGGCGTGCGCGTGGTCGTGCTCGGTCACACCGGACCGGTGTTCTGCTCGGGCATGGACCTGAAGGAGGCCGGCGGCGCGAGCGCCGGGCAGCAGGGGGTCAACGAGTTCCCCGCCATCCTCGAACAGCTGTGGACCAGCCCCAAGCCGGTCGTCGCACGACTGGCCGGCCCGGCCCGCGCGGGCGGGGTCGGGCTGGTCGCCGCGTGCGACATCGCGGTGGCCGCGGACACGGCGACGTTCGCGTTCAGCGAGGTCCGGATCGGTGTCGTGCCCGCCGTCATCTCCGTGACGGTGCTACCCCGCCTGCTGCCGCGGGCGGCGCACGAGCTGTTCCTCACCGGAGAGGCGTTCGACGCCGCGCGGGCGAAGGAGATCGGCCTGATCAACGCCGCCGTCGCCGCCGACGCGCTGGACGCCGAGGTCACCCGCTACACCGACATGCTGGCGCTGGGCGGGCCGAACGCCCTGGCGGCCACCAAGCGGATGCTCCAGGAGCCCCGGCGCACCAACCTGGGCGAGGTGTTCGCCGACATGCTGGAGCTGTCCGCACGGCACTTCGGCGGCTCCGAGGGGCAGGAGGGCATCGCCGCGTTCGTGGGCAAGCGCAAGCCGTCCTGGGTGCCGGCCGAGGACTGACGGGCCCGCCCCCGGCCGGGCGACCGGTCGGGGTCAGTCCGGGTAGCGCACCGAGAACGTCCGCTCGCCCGTCGACATCGCCGCCTCGGCGTCGGCCAGCACGGACGCCACGTCCTCGTTGCCGCCCTCCCACACCAGGACGTGCTCGCCGGGTGGCAGCCACGACAGGTCCGTCAGGCAGTCGTACAAGGCGTCCAGGTTCTGCCCGTAGTAGTCGGGGAACTCCATCGCCGTACCGATCGCGGCCAGCGCGGCGGACTTCGACCGCGCCCCGTCCCGCACCACGTGCAAGTGGATCATCGGGTCACGTCCACGACGACGAACGACGAGTAGTGGTCACCCGTGTAGTAGACCTCGTCACCGGACCCCGTGACGATCCGGCGCGCGCCCCGGTCGTCGCTTCCGGGCGTCGGCACGGTGTACTCGCGGTAGTAGTCGCCGGACTTGGCGGGCAGCCGCTTCTCCCGGTTCTGGAACGTCACCCCGTCGTTGCGCGGGTACGGGAACGGCCCGCCCTGGTCGATCAGCTTCCAGGTCGCCGCCGCCTCGGCGGGCAGGCCGGACAGCTCCTTCACCGGCAGCCCGGACGCCGCACCGGGCACCTGCCGTGCCGACGCGTTGCCCGACGCGGCGGCGGAACCACCGGTCGCGAGCACCTTCGTGGAGGCGCCGGTGGTCGGCGCGGGCTCGGAGGTGCCTGCGAGGTCCTTGGCGAAGTAGCCGATCACGACCAGCGCGATCAGGCCCAGGAGTGCGGCGGTGAGGCGCCGGGCGGGAGTCACGCCCGCCAGCCTACGAAGACCTGACCGCGTCCACCTTCCCGGGCTCGTCCGCGGTGTCCAGCGGCGGCGCGGGGTTGAACCGGGAGGACACGTTGTCCACCAGCCGGTCGATCAGCCGCGCCGCGCCCAGGCACAGCGGCAGCAGGACTCCCATGACCAGCGCGAACTGGAACGGGAACGGCAACTGGGCGAGCCACAGCTCCACCCCGTCCCACCACTGCGCGATCGCCTCCGGCACACCCCGAGCGTACTGCGGTGACGTGGTTCACCGCACAGAGATCCCTACCACTGGGTAAGTTCCGGGGCATGTTCGCCGTCTACGCAGCCGAGCCGAGCCCGCAGGACCCCGTCGCCGCCCTGCGCGTGGGTGACCGCCCCGACCCGGAGGTGCCCGCCGGCTGGGTCCGGGTCGGCGTGAAGGCGGCCAGCCTGAACATGCACGACCTGTGGACCCTGCGGGGCGTGGGCATCAAGGCCGACCGGTTCCCGATGATCCTGGGCTGCGACGGCGCGGGCGTGCTCGACGACGGCACCGAGGTGGTGCTGCACTCGGTCATCGGCGACCCGGCGTGGAGCGGCGACGAGACCCTCGACCCGGGCCGCACCCTGCTCACCGAGAAGTACCAGGGCACCTTCGCCGACTACGTGGCGGTACCGGCGCGCAACGCCCTGCCCAAGCCCGCCGACCTGACGTTCGCCGAGGCCGCCTGCATGGGCACGGCCTGGCTGACCGCGTACCGGATGCTGTTCGTGAAGTCCGGCCTGCGACCGGGTCGGACGATGCTGGTGCAGGGCGCGTCCGGCGGTGTGTCGACGGCGCTGGTCCAGCTCGGCCGGGCGGCGGGCTACCGGGTGTGGGTCACCGGCCGCACCGAGGAGAAGCGGGCCCTGGCGCAGAGCCTGGGCGCGCACGCCGCCTTCGAGCCCGGCGCGCGGCTGCCCGAACGCGTCGACGCCGTGTTCGAGACCGTCGGCAAGGCCACCTGGTCGCACTCGATGAAGTCCCTCAAGCCCGGCGGCATCGTGGTCATCTCCGGCGCCACCAGCGGCGACGCCACGGCCGCCGAGTTGCAGCGGCTGTTCTTCCTCCAGCTCCGGGTGGTCGGCTCCACCATGGGCACCCGGGAGGAGCTGGGCGACCTGCTGGCGTTCTGCGCGCTGAACGGCCTGCGCCCGCGGATCGGCTCCACGCTGCCGATGGAACGCGCCGAAGAGGGCCTGCGCGCCATGCTCGACGGCGAGACCGCCGGCAAGATCGTCTTCACCAGGTAGCGGTGCGCCCCGGTTCCGGGCCGCCGGTCCCGGCGGCCCCTGCCCGGTGGGCCGCCACCGTCATCCGGCGGACCGCACTCCGGGTCACCTGAACGAGCCCACCGGAGCGGTCGTGTCGGTACTTCTCCCCGAACCCGCCGGGTGGAACACTCTGGTCGGCGGTGCCGTCGTGGTGGCGGGCGTGCTGCCCACGCGCAAGCCGAACAGTAGTCCGGCAGAACAAGAAAATCCTCCCCAAGTAGTGCCGACGAACAAACCCGGCGCCAGATGACGGGCGTACGGTTCGCCGCACACAACCACCGAGGGAGCAAGCGAATGACCTCCGTGCAGGGCGGCTACGGCCGGGGCTCGGGCGTGTTCCGCCGCAAGCCCATCGAGCAGATATCCGAGGACAAGGGCACCGCGCTCACCCGCACCCTGGGCCTGTGGCAGCTCACCGCGATCGGCATCGGCGGCATCATCGGCGCGGGCATCTTCTCGCTCGCGGGCGCCGTCGCGAACAAGACCGCCGGCCCGGCCGTGCTGATCTCGTTCCTCATCGCGGGCATCGCCAGCGCGGCGGCGGCGTTCTCCTACGCCGAGTTCGCGGGCCTGATCCCGAAGGCGGGCTCGGCCTACACCTACGGCTACGCCGTGCTCGGCGAGATCGTCGGCTGGTTCATCGGCTGGGACCTGCTGCTGGAGTACACCGCGATCGTGGCGGTGGTCGCGATCGGCATCTCCGGCTACTTCAACGAGTTGCTGAACCTGCTCGGCCTCGAACTGCCCGTGTGGATGCTCGGCGCGCCCGGCACGGAGTCCGGCGACGTGGCGGCAGGCAGCTACAAGGTGAACCTGTTCGCGGTGGTCCTCTGCCTGCTCATCGCCTACGTGCTCAACCTCGGCATGAAGAACGCGGCCCGCTTCGAGACCGTCCTGGTGTATTTGAAGGTCGCCATCGTCCTGCTGGTCATCGTGGTCGGTGTCTTCCACATCAACACCGCCAACTACAACCCGTTCTTCCCGTTCGGCCTGTCCGGCGCGTTCACGGGTGCGGCCACGGTGTTCTTCGCGGTGTTCGGCTACGACGCGATGAGCACCGCGGCCGAGGAGTCCAAGGACTCCCAGCGGCACATGCCGAAGGCGATCATCTACTCGCTGGGCGTCTCGATGGTGCTGTACGTGCTGGCCTGCCTGGTGCTGACCGGCATGGTCAACTACAAGGACGTGGACGCGGAGAGCTCGTTCGCCAGCGCGTTCTCCGACGTCGGCCTGCCCGCGCTGGGCATCATCATCTCGGTGGGCGCGGTGCTGGGCATCACGACCGTGCTGTTCACGTTCCTGATGGGCGCGGCACGCGTCGGCTACTCGATGTCCCGCGACGGTCTCCTGCCGAAGTGGTTCGCCAAGACCCACCCGGTCAAGCACGTGCCCACCCGCACCACCTGGGTGCTGGGCGTCGCGTCCGCCGTGATCGCGGGCTTCCTGCCCATCGCGGAGGCCGCCGAGCTGACCAACATCGGCATCCTGCTGGCGTTCGTCGTGGTGTGCATCGCGGTGATCGTGCTGCGCTACAAGCAGCCCGACCTCCCGCGCACGTTCAAGACGCCGGGCATGCCGATCGTGCCGATCATCGGCGTGGTGTTCTCCCTGTGGCTCATCACGTTCCTGGCGCCGGAGACGTGGCTGCGGTTCGCGGTCTGGTTCGCCCTCGGCCTGATCGTCTACTTCGCCTACAGCAAGCGGAACTCCGTGCTGGAGAAGGAGGGCGACGGCTCAGCCCGCTGAGTCGCACCACCGGTCGACCACGTCGGCGAGCACGGCCATCGGCAGCGGGCCGCCGCCGAGCACGAGGTCGTGGAACGCCCTGATGTCGAAGCGGTCGCCCAGCCGGCGCTCCGCCTCGCCGCGCAGGCGCTGGATCTCCAGCCGCCCCACCATGTAGGACAGCGCCTGCGCGGGGTTCTCGATGTACCGGTCCACCTCGGAGAAGATGTCCACGTCCGGCATGACGGCGTGCGCCCGCAGGTAGTCCACCGCCTGCTGCCGGGTCCAGCGCAGCGCGTGGATGCCGGTGTCGACCACCAGCCGCGCGGCGCGCAGCGAGTCGGCCGACAGCATCCCCAGCCGGGCCACATCGCTGCTGTAGAGCCCCATCTCGTCGGCCAGCCGCTCGGTGTAGAGCGCCCAGCCCTCCAGGTACGCCTCGATGGACGCGAACCGGCGCAGCAGCGGCAGGTCGGTCAGCTGCTGCGCCAGCGCGATCTGGAAGTGGTGGCCGGGCACGCCCTCGTGGAACGCGGTCGCCTCCGCGCTGAACCGGTCGCGCTGCTCGGCCTGGTGGGTGTTGACGAAGTAGGTCCCCGGTCTGGAGCCGTCCAGCGCCGGGTCCAGGTAGTAGGCCAGCGGCGCGTTCGGGGCGTCCGACTCGGGCACCGCCGCCACCGCGCACCGGGCCGCCGGGACGGTGCCGAACCAGTCGCCCGCGGCCCGTTCCGCGCGGGCGATGGTCTCCTCGGCCAGCACCAGCATCTCCTCGGCGGTGGCCCAGCGCAGCGCCGGGTCGTCCAGCAGCCGGGCCCGCACCCGGTCCGCCGGGATCGGGCCGAACACCCGGGCGCCGATCTCCTCGTACTCCCGGTCCAGTGCCTCGATCAGGTCCAGCCCGATCCGGTGCAGCTGCTCCGCGGTGTGGTCGGTCGTGGTGTACATCCCGATGAGGTCCGCGTACAGCTCGCCGCCGCCGGTCAGCCAGCACAGGCCCGGTTCGTCCGCTGAACGGCCGCGCGGCGCGATCTCGGTGCGCAGGAAGTCCCGGTACCGGGCGAACGCCGGGCGCACCGAGGTCTCCAGCAGCACGGCGCACTCGGCGGCGAGAGCGGTGTCCCGCAACGGGATCGCCAGCGGATCGGCGTCCTCGGCCAGGTAGCGGTCCAGCCGGGCCACCGCCGCCGCCACCAGGTGCGCGACCGGTCGGCGGCTCGACCCGCGCTGCCGGTGCGCCAACGCCTCCAGGTAGCGCGGGAAGCCGGATAACCGGGTCAGGTAGGCGCGGCCGGCCCGGTCGTCGGCCGGCCGGATCAGCGGCAGCGCGTTCAGCAGCAGCGCGACCGGGGCGTTCAGGCCCTCCGCGTGGGTGTGCTCGATGAGGTTCGCGTCGGCCCGGCGGGCCAGCGCGACCGCCTGCTGCACGACCACCGCGCGGGTCACCGGGTCGTCCTCACCGGACCGCGCCAGCTCGGCGATCCCCTCGGCCCGCCGGCACACCTCGCGGTCCGCCTCCGCGCTCGGGTCCGGCAGCTTGTCGTCCCGGCCGGGGACGCCCATCAGGGTCGCCATGACCGGATCGGCGTCCATGGCCACGGCCAGCAGGTCGTCGGCGAGCTCGCGCGCAGTCGTCACCCCGCCATTCTCACCCGCGCAACCGTTGCTACAGCGGGGGAATTCGCATGATCGCGGCGGAGAGCGCCTGCCGCGCCTCGGCCTGCAGCCGGGCGACCACCTCGGCGGCGGGAGCCGGTCGGACCAGCGCGTAGGTCTGCCCGGCCCACAGCGACATCAGCTCCGGGTCGCCGGTCGCGCGCACCGGTTTGGTCAGGTGGTGCACCTCCGGGTACGCCGCCGGCGCGTGCGGACCGTTGTCGGTGAGGAACCGGTTCACCAGACCGCGCGCCGGACGTCCGCTGAACGCCCTGGTCAACGCGGTGCGCCGGGTGCCGTCGGCGAGTTCCCGGCGGTGCGCGGCCGAGGTGCCCGCCTCCGGGCAGGACAGGAACGCGGTGCCCAGCTGCGCCGCCACCGCGCCCGCGGTGACCACCGCCGCCACGTCCGCACCGTGCACCAGGCCGCCGGCGGCGATCAACGGCAGGTCCACCCGGGCGCGGACCAGACGGAGGGCAGCCAGTACGCCGAACAGCTCGCCGCCGCCCGGCGAGACTCCGTCGTCGGCGAACGTGCCCCGGTGCCCGCCGGCGTCGCAGCCCTGCACGCACAGCGCGTCCGCCCCGATCCGTGCGGCCTGGCTCGCCTCGGCGGGGGTGGTGACCGTCACGACGACCGTGGACCCGGCCGCGTGCAGCCGCCGAACGTCGTGCGCGTCGGGCAGCCCGAACGTGAACGACACCACCGGCACCCGCATCGCCGTGACGAGTTCCAGCTTCGCCGCGTAGCCGTCGTCGTCCCAGTGCGGCTCACCCGGTTCCGCACCGGACTGCGCCCGCACCCGCTCCCGGTAGCCGCTCACGTCCACAGTGGACTTCGCTCCGGGCACGAACAGGTTGACCCCGTACGGCCGGTCCGTCAGCGCGGCGGTGGCGGTGAGCTGCGCGGCGACCGCTTCCACCGAGAGGTAGCCGGCCGCCAGGAAGCCCAAGCCGCCCGCGCGGCCCACTTCGGCGACCAACTCCGGGGTGGAGGCGCCGCCGGCCATGGGCGCGGCGATGACGGGCACTGCGAGTCGGTCCAGCATGACACCGACGATAACCCGCCATTTGGCGGAACTCCCCGCGCGCCACCCGGCCGGCCGCGTCGGACGACGAGGAGGCACTGCGAAGACCGCGGTGGCCGGCACGCGTCCACTCCACCGAGAACGACCCCGCCGAACGGACGCTGCCCGCCACGCCTGTGGCGGCGTGGCGGGCAGCGCCCGTCAGATCACGGTAGCGGGCAGGGCCGTCAGATCACGGCAGCGTGTCCAGGTGCGGTGCCACCGTGTTGGAGAACTGCCAGCTGCTGGACGCGTCCCAGTTGATCGACCAGGTCATCGCGCCGCGAATGCCGGGCCAGGTCTGCGAGGGCTTGAACGAACCGCAGTTCGTGCCCTTGGCCAGGCAGTCGAGCGCCTTGTTGACGTTGGCCGGCGACTGGTAGCCGCCGCCCGCCCCGGACGGCGAGGCGGGCAGGCCCAACCCCACCTGGTCCGGCCGCAGGCCGCCCTGCAGCTGGATGCAGGCCAGCGCCACCAGGAAGTCGACCGTGCCCTGCGCGTAGACCTTCTGGTCGCAGCCGAGCATCGTGCCCGAGTTGTAGTACTGCATGTTGACCACCGTGAGGATGTCCTTCACGGCCAGCGCCAGCTTGAAGTACTCCTGGCCGGTCGACTGCATGTCGATGGTCTGCGGGGCCATCGTGATGATCTTGCCGCCACCGGCGTGGATGCTGCGCAGCGCCGAACCCATGTGGGTGGCGTTGATGCCGTTCTCCAGGTCGATGTCCACGCCGTCGAAGCCGTAGTTCGCGATCAGCGTCCGCACGCTGTTGGCGAACGCGGAGGACGACGCCGAGTCGCCGACCCAGATGGTGCCCTTCTCGCCGCCGACGGAGATGATCACCTTCTGGCCGCGGGCCTGGAGGGTGCGGATGTCGGCCTTGAACTGGGCGTCGGTGTAGCCGCCGAGCTTGCTGGACAGCGTCGGGTCGAGGTTGAACGCGACCGCGCCGCGGGTGGCCGGCACGGCGTCGGCGAACGCGACCGCCACGATGTCGTACGTGGTGGGCACGTCGGCCAGCTTGAGCAGCCGCGAGCCGTTGTCGAAGTTGTGCCAGTAGCCGGTCAGCACGTGCTTCGGCAGCGTCGGGTCCTGCGGCCTGGTCGTGGTGGTGGTCGTGCTGGTGGTCGTCGTCGTGGTGCTGGTCGACGTGGACGTGCTGGTGGAGGTCGAGGTGCTGGTCGACGTGCTGGTGCTGGTCGACGTGGGCGGGGTGCCCGGACCGTCCAGGCTCACGTCGTCGACGTAGTAGGTGGGCTGGCCGTACCAGCCGTGCAGGAAGACCGTGACGCTGCTCGCCGACGCACCCGTGGTGAAGTCGATGCTGAGCTGCGAGAAGCCGCTGGAGCCGGGCGTCCAGGTGCTCTTGTCGCCGCTACCGGTGCCGGTCACGCCCATGTACACGTAGCTGCCCTGCACCCACGCGGTGAGCTTGTAGGCGCTGCTGGGCTTCACCGCGATGGTCTGCGAGCAGCGCGCGTTGTCCGAGCCCGCCGGGGTGTTGGCCAACGCGTGCGAGCCGCTGCGCTTGGGCGTGGTGACCACGCCCGCCGTGCCGGAACACGTCCAGCCACTGGTGCTGCCCGCGTCGAAACCGGGGTTGGCGACCAGGTTGGCGGCCGACGCGCTGCCCACGACCACCAGGGTCAGGCCGGCCACGGCCAGCACACCGGCCAGCACGGCACCCAGGGCGCGTCTAGTCCTCGAAGCCACGTCCACCTCCACTAAGTCCATTCGGCGGCCATGCCCAGCAGGTGACGTGGGCCACTGGCAAAATGGACTAGACCACTGCGACTTGTCAAGGGTGTGACCATGAGCGACATGCCGTTCACCGTCGATGACGCCATCCGGATCGCCCGCGCCGCGCACGACGGCCAGGTCGACAAGTCCGGCAACCAGTACATCGGCCACCCGCTGCGGGTGATGGGCCGGGTGTCCGGCGAGCACGCCCGGATGGCCGCCGTGCTGCACGACGTCGTCGAGGATACCGCCGTCACCGCGGCCGACCTGCTCGCCGCGGGCTGCCCCGCCCCGGTGGTCGACACCGTGGTCGCGCTGAGCCACCTGCCGGGCGAATCGCAGGACGACTACCTGCGACGGGTCGCCGCCGACCCGGTCGCGGTGGAGGTGAAGCGAGCGGACATCGCGGACAACACCTCCCCGCCCCGCCTGGCCCTGCTCGACCCGGCCACCCAGGACCGGCTGCGGGCCAAGTACACCCGCGCCCTGGACGTGCTGGACGCCCTCACGTAGCGATCGGGCGCCCCGGCGTCACCTCAGGGAGCCCAGCAGCTCCCCCGGAACGATCCGCACCGGGAACGGCCGCTCCGCGTCGAAGGGGTCGTCACCCTTCACCTCGGCCACCAGTTCGTAGAGGCCGTCCTCGCCGAACTCGAACACCGAGAGCTTCGGCTCCTGCGGGTCGAGCACCCAATAGGCGGGCACGCCGATCCGCTCGTACACGGCTTTCTTGTAGTTCAGATCGGCGATCACGGAACTCGGTGAAAGCACTTCCACCGCGAGCACCGGCGCCACCGGCAGCAACCTGTCCGTCAGGTCCGACTCCCGGGCGACCAGGACGTCGGGCTGCAACTCGATCGACTCGGACACCCGCACCGCGAACGGCGCCTGCACGACGACCAGCCCCTGCGGACAGACTTGCTCCAGCGCCAGTGCCAGCAGAAGGCCCATTCGCTGGTGGCGCAGACCAGGAGCCGGGCTCACCAGCAGCGCCCCGTCGATGAGTTCGTATCGGTGGCCATCGTCGGGCATCCCTTCGAGGTCGTAGACCGTGTAGGGACGCCCACCCTTGTCTTCCGGCATGGCAGTCATGGTCCCCCCTTTCCTGTCGGTTCGCCAACCATCCCAGGGGGGTACGACAATTCCATTGTTGATTCGCGCGGATCACTCGAAGAGGTGGCTTATGGCGCTACTTCTTCTTGTCCTTGCCCGAATCGTCGGTCGACAGAGCCGCGACGAAGGCTTCCTGGGGCACTTCGACGCGCCCCACCATCTTCATCCGCTTCTTGCCTTCCTTCTGCTTCTCCAGCAGCTTGCGCTTGCGCGTGATGTCACCGCCGTAGCACTTGGCGAGGACGTCCTTGCGCATCGCGCGGATCGTCTCGCGGGCGATGACCCGCGACCCGATGGCAGCCTGGATGGGCACCTCGAACTGCTGGCGGGGAATCAGCTCGCGCAGCTTCGTGGCCATCTTCGTGCCGTACCCGTAGGCGTGGTCCTTGTGCACGATCGCGCTGAACGCGTCCACCGGCTCGCCCTGGAGCAGGATGTCCACCTTCACCAGCTCGGCGTCCTGCTCGCCGGACTCCTCGTAGTCCAGCGACGCGTAGCCGCGGGTGCGGGACTTCAGCGCGTCGAAGAAGTCGAAGATGATCTCGCCCATGGGCATGGTGTAGCGCAGCTCGACGCGGTCCTCGGACAGGTAGTCCATGCCGCCCAGCTGGCCGCGCTTGGCCTGGCACAGCTCCATGATCGCGCCGATGTAGTCGCTGGGCGCGATGATGGTGCACCTGGTGATCGGCTCGTACACCTCGGCCCGCTTGCCGTCCGGCCAGTCGGACGGGTTGGTCACCACGTGCTCGGTGCCGTCCTCCATCACCACGCGGTAGACCACGTTGGGCGCGGTGGAGATCAGGTCCAGGCCGAACTCGCGCTCCAGCCGGTCGCGGGTGATCTCCAGGTGCAGCAGGCCGAGGAAGCCGCAGCGGAAGCCGAAGCCCAGCGCGGCCGAGGTCTCCGGCTCGAAGGTCAGCGCGGCGTCGTTGAGCTGGAGCTTCTCCAGGGCCTCGCGCAGGATCGGGTAGTCCGAGCCGTCGACGGGGTACAGGCCGGAGTAGACCATCGGCCGCGGCTCGCGGTAGCCCGCCAGCGGCTCCGTCGCGCCCTTGCGCTCGGAGGTGACGGTGTCGCCCACCTTCGACTGGCGCACGTCCTTCACGCCCGTGATGAGGTAGCCCACCTCGCCGACGCCCAGGCCGCGGCTCGGCTTCGGCTCGGGCGAGATGATGCCGACTTCCAGGATCTCGTGGGTCGCGCCGGTCGACATCATCTTGATGCGCTCGCGCGGGGTGATCTTGCCGTCGACCACCCGGATGTAGGTCACGACGCCGCGGTAGGTGTCGTAGACCGAGTCGAAGATCATCGCGCGGGCCGGGGCGTCGTCCTCGCCGACCGGGGCCGGGACGCGCCGCACGACCTCGTCCAGCAGCGCGCCGACGCCCAGGCCGGTCTTCGCGGAGACCCGCAGCACCTCCTCGGGCTCGCAGCCGACGATGTGGGCGAGCTCCTTGGCGTACTTGTCCGGGTCGGCGGCGGGCAGGTCGATCTTGTTCAGCACCGGGATGATGGTGAGGTCGTTCTCCATCGCCAGGTACAGGTTGGCCAGCGTCTGCGCCTCGATGCCCTGCGCCGCGTCGACCAGCAGCACGGTGCCCTCGCACGCCTCCAGCGCCCGTGACACCTCGTAGGTGAAGTCGACGTGGCCGGGCGTGTCGATCATGTGCAGGACGTGGTCCCGGCCCTCGTGCTGCCACGGCAGGCGGACGTTCTGCGCCTTGATGGTGATGCCGCGTTCGCGCTCGATGTCCATGCGGTCGAGGTACTGCGCGCGCATCGCCCGCTCCTCGACCACGCCGGTGAGCTGCAACATGCGGTCGGCCAGGGTCGACTTGCCGTGGTCGATGTGCGCGATGATGCAGAAGTTCCGGATGAGCTCCGGAGGCGTGAACGTCTGATCGGCGAACGTGCTCACTCAGGTTCCTCGCACGGGACGGACAAAGGGGATCGGCCAATCATCTCACGTCCGGCGGACCAGCAGTTCCCCCCGGGCGTGACCGAGGCCATAGGCTCCTACGCCGTGTACACGAACGGTGAAGACCCGCGACCGTCCCGGGGTGCGGTGCGCGAGGTCCATTCGGCCGCCGTGGCGGCCACCCTGGAGTACTCCCCCGACCTGGACGGCCTGGCCGACCCGGGCGAGATCGTCTGGGCCTGGGTGCCCTACGAGGAGGACGCGACCAGGGGAAAGGACCGCCCGCTGCTGGTCGTCGGCAGGTACCGGCGGGCCCTGCTGGCCCTGATGCTGACCAGCAAGGGCCCGGACCGGCACGAGGAGGACGAGTTCCTCGCCCTGGGCGCGGGCCGCTGGGACCGCGACGGCCGCGAGTCGTACCTGCGCCTGGACCGGGTGTTCGAACTGGACGAGGCGGACATCCGCCGCGAGGGCTCGGTGCTGGAGCCGGAGCGGTTCTCGCTGGTGGTGGACGCCCTGCGGAGGCTCGGCTGGCGCTGACACCGGGGCGACCGGGCTCCGGCTCCGTCCAGGCCGGCCTCCCCACCCGACGGGGGCGTCCGGGAAGACCAGGTCACGTCTCCGGGGAATCCCCGATGCCGGTACCGCGCCCGCCGGCGACCCCAGGGGCCTGGAGACGAAGTTGATGAGAGGCCGAGGACGCGGGCTTCACCGAGGTCCGCACATCCCTCCAGCAGCACGGCGGGGTGATCCCGCCGGCCGTGCAGCTATTCGCGAACGTCCCGGCGTAGGGGGTGCTCCGGGGGGATCTCGACGAGCACGATCCGCACCCCGTCGGGGTCCGCGATCCACATCTCGTCCAGCCCCCACGGCTCCCGTTGCGGCGGGCGGACCACGTGCGCGGCCAACTGCTCCGCTGCCGCGCGCAGGTCGCGCACCTGGAGCCAGAGCTGCACGGCCTCGGACGGCGCGCTGTCCGACCGCCCCGACACCTCCAGGAACCCGTTCCCGAGGAAGAACACCGTGCCGCCCGGGAAGTCCCGGTACACGGCCAGCCCCAGCACGTCCCGGTAGAACGCCCGCGCCCGCTCCGGGTCGCGCGACCGCACCAGCACCCGACTGCTCAGCACCTCCATGACGAAGACCTGATCACGACACGGCGATCGCCGCCACCCCGGCGAGCACGATCAGCGCACCCGACAGCCGCCGGACCGGGTTCGGCTCGCCCAGCACGAGCCACGCCAGCACACCGCCCACCACGATGCTCAGCTCACGCGCGGGCGCGACGAGGCTCACCGGCGCGAGCGTCATCGCGAACAACACCAACACGTAGGCCAACGGCGACAAGACCCCGACGACGCACACCGCACGCCAGTGGCGACGGACCATCCGCACCGCACTCGCCCGTCGACTCAACGCGTAAGGCGCGAGCAACACAGCCTCGGTGACCGACGACCCGGTTATCAGCACCAAGGGCGCGATGGCGACGGTGTTCACCGTGTTCGCGTCCCACAACGTGTACCCGGTGATCACCGCACCGGTCAGCAGTCCGTACACGACGCCGGCCGTTCGACTCCCTCCGCTGGAGCCGCCCGAACCGATCACCAACACCCCGAGCACGACCGCCGCCGCTCCGACCAGCCCCAGCGGATGCGGCCTCTCTCCGAACACGGTGACCGCCAGCATCACCGTCAACAACGGCCCGGTGCCCCGCGCCAGCGGGTACACCACGGACAGGTCACCGGTCGCGTATCCGCGTTGCAGCAGCAGGAAGTACGTCAGGTGCAGCAGACCGCTGCCCACCAACGGCACCACCCAGTCCCACGACGGCGTGGCGGTGAGCAGCACTACCGGCACCAGCAACACGGCGGACAGCGTGGCGTTCAGCCAGACGAACAACGCCCCGCCGTTCGGCACGCGCTTGGCGGCCAGGTTCCACCCGGCGTGCGCGAACGCGGCGGCGAGGATCAGGAGCAAGGCAACCGGCGACATCCCCGGGTTCACCGCACGAACCGCACCTCGTGCTTCGGCACGCCGGGAGCCAGGAAGTCCAGCAGCGCGTGCCCTTCCTCAGCCACTTCGTCCTCTGTGGACAAAGGGTGGAACGGCCGCAGCTCCAGCACCGCGACCTCCTTGGTGCGGTCGAGCTTCCAATCGCCCGCCGTCACGCCGTCGACCAGGAAGAACTGCGGCACCGGCCCGTGCGGGTCGTAGTTCTGCGCGCGCACGTCGTCGGTGACGACGCGCCGGCGGTCCGCGTAGGACAGCAGCAGGTTGTCGAAGTCGTACAGGAACCGGACCGGAGCCGGGGTGTCCTCGTCGGGACGCGGTGCGTCGGGCAGGTCGAACAGTTCCTGGCCGTCCTCGCCGGTGAACCGGACGAGCGGCAGCCCCTCCACGACCTCGCGCAGCCGGGTCAAGCCGACCCACGTCTGCACGTCCTTCACGCTCGCCGGGCCGAAGGCCGCCAGGTAGCGCAGGACCATGTCCGGCACGGACGGCCGCTCGGTGACGCTCGCACCGAGCCACGTCTCGACGCTGGTGTGCGCGATCGGGCCGCTGCGCCCCCACACGCCGCGCGGCGGGACCTGCACCAGCGGCACCTGGCAGCGGATGGCGTAAGCGAGCGCGGCGGGTGTGCGGTCGGACCACGTCTCGTGCAGGAGTGCGCCGAGTTCTTTGTTGGTGCGCGGCTTCTCGGCCAGCAGTTCACGCCCGGCGGCCACCACGGCGTCGATGTCGAGCCCGCGCATGTCCCGCCCGTGGGTGAAGTTGCGGAACAGGTCGCGGTCCAGCACAGGCTGGACGAGGGGACGCAGCGCGAGCGCGTCCGGCGCGGTGACCAGGTGGATGGTGGACCGCATCAGAGCCATGCGGACGAGGCCGCGGTCCACGAGCAGGTCGGCGGCGTCCTCGGGGCGGAAGCCGGCGATCCGCGTCCACAGGCCCGTGTACCAGGTGTGCGGGGTCTGGGCCTGGAGCCCGACCAGGTGCGAGACGACCTCGGACACCGGCCGCTCGGTGCGCTCCAACAGGAACTGCCGGGCCAACGTGGCGCGGTTGAGGGCTCGGCGACTCAGTACCTCGGTCATGCCGCTCAGCGTAGGAGCCATCGCGGACATCTTCAGTCCTCATTACCGGACAGCTTGTCCGCCGAGCCAAATAAGTGATATCACTTTGCTAAGCAGGAGATAGATCGATGAGGGGTGGGGACGATGGATGCATCGACCGAAGTGAGCGTGCGGATGCCCGCGCCGGCCGTGCGGGAGCGGGAGCCCGCGGAGGTGTCCGGCTGGACGATGGTCGTCGTGGCGGCAGCCCTGGTCGTGGTGGGCGTGGCGGTGATCATCCTCGGCGCGATCCCGGGTACCGAAGGCCCGAGTGTGGTGATGATCGTCGGGGGCGCGCTGCTGGCCGGGGCGGGGACCATCACGGGCAGCGGGCTGTTCACCGTCGCACCGGGCGAGGCGCGGGTGCTCCAGTTCCTCGGCCGGTACACGGGCACCGTGCGCAAGGACGGCCTGCGGTGGGCGAACCCGTTCACCACGAAGGTGAAGGTGTCGACCAGGATCCGCAACCACGAGACGGCCACGATGAAGGTCAACGACGCCGACGGCAACCCGATCGAGATCGCGGCGGTGGTCGTGTGGCAGGTGGACGACACCGCGCGGGCCAAGTTCGAGGTGGACGACTTCGTGCGGTTCGTCGGCATCCAGACCGAGACGGCCGTGCGGCACATCGCCACCAGCTACCCGTACGACAACCACGAGGAGACCGGGCTGTCACTGCGGGAGAACGCGGACGAGATCACCGAGACGCTGTCGGTGGAGATCGCGGCCCGCGTGCAGTCGGCCGGCGTGAAGGTGATCGAGTCCCGGCTGACCCACCTCGCCTATTCTCCGGAGATCGCGCAGGCGATGCTCCAGCGGCAGCAGGCGGGCGCGGTGGTCGCGGCCAGGCAGCGGATCGTGGAGGGAGCGGTGGGCATGGTGGAGCTGGCACTGGCCAGGCTCGCCGCGCACGACGTGGTGGAACTGGACGAGGAGCGCAAAGCGGCGATGGTGTCGAACCTGCTGGTGGTGCTGTGCGGCGACCGGTCAACCCAGCCCGTCGTGAACGCCGGTTCGCTGTACCACTGACGTGGCCGAGCGCAAGGGCGTCCTGCTCCGCCTCGACCCGGCGGTGCACGACGCCCTGACCAGATGGGCCAACGACGAACTGCGCAGCACCAACGCGCAGATCGAGTTCCTCCTGCGACGGGCCTTGGCCGAGTCGGGCCGGCTGCCCGCAGGTGCAGTCGCCCCTCCCCGGCGGGGCCGCCCCCGCAAGGACGCCCGACCACGCGACGCGCCCCCGGAGAACCCACCCGCCGACAACCCACCCGCCGACAACCCACCCGCCGGAAACCCACCCACCGAGAACCCACCCACCGACAACCCGCCCGCCGGAAACCCACCCGCCGAGAACCCGCCGGACGAGTAGCCCACCTGCCGAGTAGCCCGTTCGGCCACCACCCGCCCAGCCGTTCCCAGGGGGAGACGGCTGGGCGGACCCATGTGGACCAGCGGCCGGGCGGTGATCAACTCGCGAGCCTCCACACCCGGTGCGACCGTTGAGCGGATGAGCGAGCTGAACGCCCCGTACGCCCCCGGTACCCCGGCGTGGGTGGACATGATGACCACCGACCGCGTGGCCACCATGGACTTCTACGGCGGCCTGTTCGGCTGGGACTTCGAGATCGGCGGCCCGGAAACCGGCTACTACACGATGGCGCTGGTACGCGGGAAACCGGTGGCGGGCTTCGGCGAGATGCCTCCGGACGTGATGTTCCCCGTGGTGTGGACGACCTACCTGGCGACCGACGACCTGGACGACACCCTGGACCGGGTCAACACCGCCGGCGGCAAGGTCCTGGTCCCGGAATTCGACACCGGAGGCCCCGGTCGAGGGGCGATCACGGTGGACCCGACCGGTGCGGCGTTCGGCCTGTGGGAGGCGGGCACGCACATCGGCGCGTACGTGGTCAACGAGCCGGGATCGGTGGTCTGGAGCGAGCTGGCGACCCGCGACCCGGACAGCGCGGCCGAGTTCTACCGAGAGGTGTTCGAATTCGACCTGGAACCCCTGCCCGACTTCCCGTACACCGAACTCCAGGTGGCCGGCCGCACGGTAGCCGGGATCTTCGGCATGGACGAGAGCATCCCGGCGGAGATCCCGGCCCACTGGATGACCTACTTCGCAGTGTCCGACGTGGACGAGATCGTGAACCGCGCCCGCGACCTGGGCGGCATCCCGGCAGGAGCGATCGCCGACTCCCGCTTCGGCCGCTTCACCACCCTCGGCGATCCCATGGGCGCAACTTTCAAGGTCATCCAGGTCTCACGCCCCCAAGCCCGCTGAGGCTCAGCCGACCGCCGCCTTCCACCCCAGGCTGACCACCAACGCCACCACGACGGTCAGGAACACCCGCCGCACGAACACCGACCCCCGCCGCACCGCGAGCCGCGCCCCGAACACCGCACCCACCAGGTTGCACACCGCGAGCACAAGCCCCAAGCCCCACAACACTTTGCCCGCCGGGATGAAGTAGAGCAGTGCCCCCAGGTTCGTGGCGATGTTGACGATCTTGGCGGTAGCCGACGCACGCAAGAACGCGAACCCGACCACACCGACGAGCAGGAACACCAGGAACGCCCCGGTACCCGGCCCGGCCAACCCGTCGTAGAAGCCGATCAACGCCCCACCCAGCGCCATCACACCGATCTGCGCGACCCGCCGGAAGCGCGGGGTCTCCGCCACCCCGAGATCAGGCTTGCGCCACGTGTAGAGCCCCACCCCGACCAACGCGACCAGCACAACCCCGTTCAGCACGCCGGGCGCCAGAGCACCCGCGAACGCCGCACCACCCACCGCACCACCGAACGCGGCGAACGCCATCGGCAACGCCGCCCACCAGTCGATCGTGGTCTGCCGGGCGTAGGTGGTGACAGCAGAGGCTGTACCGACAACCGCCGCCACCTTGTTGGTCGCCAGCGCGTACAACGGCTGCCCACCGGGTCCGATGAGCAGGAGGGCGGGCAACTGGATCAGCCCTCCCCCACCGACCACGGCATCGACCGCACCCGCAATCACCGCAGCGAGGCAGAGGAACAGCAGACCCGCGAGGGAAACCTGACCAAAACCGGGCCAGTCGAGAGCGGTCATCACCCGAACAGCCTAACCGGACACGCGTACTGCTTCTCCAACCGCCCGCTCCACCCCACCTCAACCCACCCCAGCCGAGCCGAGCCGAGCCCAGCCCAGGCCAGGCCAGGCCAGGCCAGGCCAGGCCAGCTCTAGCCTCGGCGCGGGCCGCAAAGGGGCACCCACGACCGAGCATGAGGACCGGATTCACGGTCCGTCGAGCAGCCCTGATATCCTTCTCGGCCGTACCCGCGCGGCATTCCGCAATGGAGGAAACCCACCCCCGGGTGGGGCCGATCACAGGCGCGGTACGACTCCGAGACCAAGGAAAAGGTGGCTTTCGCGTGGCGAACATCAAGTCCCAGCTGAAGCGGATCAAGACGAACGAGAAGGCGCGCCTGCGCAACAAGGCCGTCAAGTCGTCCCTCAAGACCGCCATCCGCAAGTTCCGTGAGGCCGCCGAGGCCGGCGACAAGGAAAAGGCCACCGCCCTCGCCCGCGAGGCCTCCCGCAAGCTCGACAAGGCGGTCACCAAGGGCGTGATCCACGCCAACCAGGCCGCCAACAAGAAGTCTGCGCTGGCCAGGCGCGCCAACCAGATCTGAGTCCGGGCTTCCCGAAGCGCCGCCACCTCTTCGGAGGTGGCGGCGCTTCGCGTTCCAGCCTCACGCCACCGGTTAAGCCCACGCACAGGTCGCGACAGTCGTCGCAATGGGGCGCCCGTACCCCGACCGCATCTGCCGCCCCCGGACGCAGGCAGCGCAAGCAGCGACGGCCTGAACTCCAGCGAGGCCGGTCAAGAGCCTCGACAGCACCCGAAGGCCGGTGAACCCACAGGGCTCAGCGGCGACCGTAAGCATTGACGATCTTCAAAACCGCCCGCTCCAGCGCATAGCCGGAGTCGGCCGCGACCCCCTTGACGTCCGCGTTCAGGTCCGCGACCACGGACATCGCGGCAGCCAGGCCGTCACCCTCCCAGCCGCGAGCCTGCCCCTGCGCCTTCTTCACCTTCCACGGCGGCATGCCGAGTTCACCGGCCAGCTTGAACGGGTCGCCCCGCCCCACCGCCAACACCCTCGCGATGGTGCGCACCGCGTCGGCCAGCGCATCCGCCACCAGCACGTGCGGCACACCGAGTTGGATCGCCCAACGCAGCGCCTCCAACGCACCGGCCCGATCGCCCATCACCGCCTTCTCGGCCACCGCGAACCCGGTCACCTCCGCGCGCCCACGGTGGTAGCGGTGGACGGCGTCGGCGTCGACCTTGCCGCCCGTGTCGGAGACCAGCTGCGACGATGCCGCCGCGAGCTCCCGCAGGTCGGACCCGACCGCCTCGATCAGCGCACCCACGGCCTCCGGATCGGCCTTGCCACCCGCCGAGCGGATCTCGTTGCGCACGAACGCCTCACGGTCCGCCGCCTTCGTGATCTTCGGGCACTCGGTCACCGCCGCACCCGCCTTGCGCAACGCGCCCGGCAGTTCCTTGGCCACCTTGCTGCGCCCGCCGCCGCTGTGCACGACGACCAGGACCACCCCGTCGGCAGGTGCCTTGGCGTAGGCGACGACGGCCTCGGCGATCTCCTTGCCGATCTCCTGCGCGGCCTCCAAGGCGATCACCCGCCCCTCGGCGAACAGTGACGGGCTCACCAGTTCGACCAGTTCAGGCGGGGTGAGGTCGGTCACTTTGACCCGCGTCAGGTCGGCCTGCGGGTCGACCTTGCGAGCGGCGTCCAGCGCACTGCGCACAGCGCGCTCGACCAGCAACTCCTCTTCCCCGATCACCAGTTGCACCGGGTCTGGCGGGACTGCGGACGGACTCACGACACCGATCCTCCCACGGGCCCGGCCGCGTCCGGATGGTGGACGGATCTGGCTGCCGACCGGGATCGTGCCGTAAGTTGAAGCCACAACTGAATACCGCTCATCCAGAGGGGCAGAGGGATCGGCCCGAAGAAGCCCCGGCAACCCGTCGCACAGCATCCGCTGGCGACCACGGTGCCAATTCCGACCCGCGACGCGGGAAAGATGAGGAGATACCTCGCGATGACTGCTGTCAGTGTGCCCCAGGCCACCACCTCCTTCGACCTCGGTCCGGCTCGCGCCCTGTCGTGTCGTGAATGCGGCCACGAGACCCCGCTCGCGCCGGAATACGCCTGTCTGGAGTGTTTCGGGCCGCTGGAAGTCGCCTACGACTTCGGCCGCGTCCGCCGCGAGGACATCGAGGCGGGCCCCCGGTCGATCTGGCGCTACCGCGGCCTGCTCCCGGTGCCCTCGGACGTCGAGTCGCACCCCAACACCAACCCCGGCAACACCCGCCTCATCGAGGCCGACCGCCTGGCCAAGGCGCTGGGCGTGCGCAAGGTCTGGGTGAAGGACGACACCGGCAACCCCACCCACTCGTTCAAGGACCGCGTCGTCGGCGTCGCCCTCGCGGCTGCCCGTGAGCTGGGCTTCAAGGTCCTCGCGTGCCCCTCCACCGGCAACCTGGCCAACGCCGTCGCAGCCGCCGCGGCTCGCGCGGGTTGGCAGTCGGTCGTACTGGTCCCCTCCTCCCTCGAACAGGCCAAGATCCTCATGACCGCCGTCTACGGCGGCAACCTGATCACCGTCGACGGCAACTACGACGACGTGAACCGCCTCGCGCAGGAGCTGGCGGCCGAGCACGAGGACTGGGCGTTCGTCAACGTCAACGTCCGTCCGTACTACGCCGAGGGCTCCAAGACCCTGGGTTACGAAGTGGCCGAGCAGCTGGGCTGGCGACTGCCCGACCAGATCGTGGTGCCCATCGCGTCCGGCTCGCAGCTGACCAAGGTCGACAAGGCCTTCCGCGAGTTCGGGCAACTCGGCCTGGTCGACGCCACCCCCTACAAGGTGTTCGGCGCCCAGGCCACCGGCTGCTCTCCGGTGTCGGCGGCGTTCAAGGCGGGCCAGGACGTGGTCTCCCCCGTCCGCCCGGACACGATCGCCCGCTCGCTGGCGATCGGCGCCCCCGCCGACGGCCCGTACGTGCTCGACGCCGTCCGCCGCACCGGCGGTGCGATCGAGGACGTCACCGACGAGGAAGTCGTCGAAGGCATCCGCCTGCTCGCCCGCACCGAGGGCGTCTTCGCCGAGACCGCCGGTGGCGTGACCGTGGCAACGGCGAAGAAGCTCATCGAGACCGGCCGGCTCGACCCCGACGCCGAGACCGTGCTGCTGATCACCGGCGACGGCCTCAAGACCCTCGACGCCCTCGGCGACCGCGTCGGCCCCCGCGCCAACGTCCCGCCGTCCGCCGAGGCCGTGCTGAACGCCCTCAAGGACTGACCGGGCTTGCCTGCGCAAGCGACCGGCTCACACGCCATCACCGCTTCTCGAAGGCCCCTGGTGCGTGAGCCGGTCGCCCGGCCGTCCGCATTCGCGACACTTAGCAGTGATCACGACGATCACTGGTGATCACAAGGCGATGTTGGGCGTGCGCAGCCAGCCGCTGCGCGGGAACGACGACAGCTCGGGCAGCACGTACGGGCCGACCTCTTCGGTCTCGGCCCGCCACGCGGTGAGCTGTTGCGGCCACGGCGAGGCGGACTTGTGCCCGTTGTACGGGTTGGCTCGCCAGCCCTCGGGTGGAATGGTCAGATCGTCGTCGAACAGGGTGTCGGCGATCTGCTGATAGGCCTCTTCGGGCGACTTCACCTCCATGGTGCGCACGAGTTTCGTGACCGTCGCCCGCGCCACGATCCCCCGCCCACCCGCCGCGATGTCCTGGCAGATGTAGAAGGTGAACGCCGGCCGCAACTCGACGCGCGGCCAGGGCTCGGCGACGTAGCCGGGCTGCCAGAGCGCCCAACCCATCTCGCGCGGCGCCCAACCGGTGTGCAGCCGGACCCACGTGTCGTCCTTGCTCATGGTTCTCTCCCTTTCTCTTCGGTGTGTTCGTCAACCGCTGCTCATCAACGGCTGCTCTTCAACGGATCGCCCCGGCGGACGACCCGTGGCCCATCCGGGCCAGGCAGGACGGCGGTGTCACCGTCCCGGTCGGTGCGCAGCACCAGCGCGCCCTGACCCGCCAAGGCGTCGACCAGCACCTCGCTGGGGTGGCCGTAGCGGTTACCCGCTCCGACGCTGACCAGCGCAACTCGTGGCCGCACCGCCGCGAGGAACGCCGGTGACGAGGACCGCGACCCGTGGTGCGGCACTTTCAGCACGTCGGCCCGCAAGTCGACGTGGTCGCCGAGCAGCCCGGCCTGCCCGGCCAGCTCGACATCGCCGGTCAACAACACCCGGCCGGCAGCGGTCGACGCCCGCAGCACCACCGACGCGTCGTTGACCGCCGTGTTCTCATCTCCTCGCGAGACCGCACGCGGTCCCAGCACGTCCAGCTCCAGTCCCGGCCAGCTCAACCGCTGCCCGACGCCCAGCTCGACTACCTCGACCCCGACGGCCCGCGCTTGCGCACGCACCTCCTCCCACGCCCAGCCCGGTCGCCGCGACGGCCCCACCGCCACCGCGCCGACACTCCGTTCCGCCAACACCGCCGCCAGCCCGCCGATGTGGTCGGCGTGCAGGTGGCTCAGCACCACCAGCGGCACCCGCTGGACTCCCAGCCGCCGCAGGCAGGCCAGCACCGGCACCGGATCCGGCCCGGTGTCGACCAGCACGGCCCGGTCGCGCTCCGCCGTGGCGAGAACGACCGCGTCCCCTTGCCCGACGTCGCACACAACGGCAGCCCAACCCGCCACCGGCCACGGAGGTGAGATCACCTTGATCGGCGCCAACACCACGACGACCCCGACCACGACAGCCGCAACCAGCACCCGAACCCGGCGCAGCCGGAACACGCCGTACGCCAGCAGCACCACTGCCACCAGCAACGTCCCACCCGACCAGCCCTTGGGCCAGGACACAGCGGCGCCCGGCACCGCCGCCGCGTGCCGCCCAACGGTGATCAACCACTCCGCCGCCGGACCAGCCACCTCGATCACGAGGCGAGCGGTGCCCAGGTGGATCGGGGCGAGGACCGCGGCAAGCACCCCGAGCACCGTGGCCGGTGCCACGACCGGCGCGACGAGCAGGTTCGCCAGCACCGCGACCAGACTCACCTGACCCGAGATCCCGGCGACCAGCGGAGCCGTGGCGAGGTGTGCGGCGGCGGGCACCGCCAACGCCTCGGCCACCCCGACCGGCACACCCCGATCACGCATCCCGGCTGCCCACCGCGGCGCGAGCAGCACCAGCGCCGCCGTGGCGACAACGGACAACCCGAACCCAGGATCGACCGCCAGTTGCGGGTCGTACAGCACCAGCACCACCACTCCGGCCGCGAGCGCGGGCAACGCCGACCGCTCTCGTCCCAGCACCAGGGCGAGCAGCGCCACCGCTCCCATCACCGCCGCCCGCAGCACACTCGGCTCCGGGCCGGCCAGCACGACGAATCCGACCAATGCGGCCATCGCACCCGCCGCACGACCCCTTGGCCCGAACCGCAGCAGCCGCAGTACCAACAGCACCGCGCCGCACAGGATCGCGAGGTTGGCCCCGCTGACCGCCAACACGTGAGCCAGCCCGGCGGTGCGGAACTCGTCCACCACCCTGGGCGACAAGCCGGACGTGTCGCCGACCACCAGCGCAGGAAGCAGCCCGGCCGGTTCGGGATCGAGCGTGCCACTCGCGTTGCGCAGCCCCGCCCGCAGCGACTCGGCCGCCCGCTGCCACACCGGTGCGGGCGTGACCTCCCTCGGCGGTCCACGGACGCGGAGCACAGCGACGGTCAGCTCGCCGGGCTTGGCCGGTGCCAGCGTGCCACGAGCCAGAACCCGTTGCCCTGGCAGCAGTTCGCGCCAACTCGCCGCCGGAGCGAGCACTACGACCCGATTGCCGTCACCGTCGAGCGTCGCTTGGGCCAGGACCAGATCGACACCACTCGCCCTCGACCCGAAACCGTTGGCGCGCAGGCCATGCGGCCGATCGGACAGCTCCAAGTGCAGAGTCGTCAGACGTCCGTGTTCGGCTTCCGCACGAAGCGGGTGATGGGCCGATTCGTAGAGCTGTAGGCCGATCCAGCACGCAGCCACCGGCCCTGCCACGGCGACCGCTACAGCGGACGGACGCCAGCGTCGAAGGACCACACCACCGACCGCGCCTGTGGCGAGCCCGACGGCGGCCCCGGCCCACCAGGAGCACAGCAGGCCGACCAGTGCGGTCGCCCAGACCGCAACAGCTGCCGGTACGAGGTAGGCGCGGGGACTCACGGCCCGGTTCGCCGGTCAGGAGTGTGATCGACGCCCCTGGAGTGGTGATGTGTTCGTCGAGTGGCGTGGCTAGTGGTGCGCGGCATTGTCTCTGTCATGGGCTCCTCCTGGTCGTTCGTTGTGGTGACGGGTCGAGCTGCGGCGGGGGGTCGAGTTGCGGCGGTTGGAATCGAGCAGCGGCGGCTGGGTGGAGCAGTGGCGGTTGGGGTAGTACGAGGCGGTTGAGCGGATGTGTCAGAGGCGGACGAGGTCGCCGAGTTTGGCCAGTTTGGTGTCTCCTATTCCTTCGATCTCGCCGAGTTGGTCGACGGAGGTGAACGGGCCGCGTTTCAGGCGGCGTTCGACTATTCGCTGTGCTGTCACGGGGCCTACGCCGGGCAGTTCGTCCAGTTGCTCCTTGGTCGCGGTATTGAGGTTGAGGGGTTCGGGTCGGGAGTCCGGGGCGTGGGCCGGCATGCCGACCGCGATCTGCTCGCCGTCGGTGACCCTGCGGGCGAGGTTGAGGCTGCGGAGATCGGCATCCGGGTTGGGGCCGCCGGCCGCCTGCACCGCCTCGGCGACGCGGGCACCACTGGTGACCGTCACCAAACCGGGCTTGGGAACTTCTCCGACGACGTTGACGATCGCGTGGTCGGGGAGCTTGGTCACCTCCGCCGCTGCCATTGGCAGATCCGGTGGCGCCTCAGGCTCAGGGTGCCGCCACCACAGGCTGAGCGCGACGGCCAGTGCCACGCCGGCCAGCACGCCCGCGTAGATCACGGGACGACGGAGCAGCGCCGGGTCGGGTAGCCGGCGGCGGAGGATTCCGTGCAGGAGTGCGCGCAACCGGCCGGGCGGACCGGCGCCTCCGGACGAGGACGCGAAGACGACCAGCGGGGCGTCCGCAGCCCGGTGTTTGCCTTGGGCCTTGGCGATCAGGGCGTCGAGTCGGGCTGCTGTGGAATCCGGGTTGTTCTCGAACATGTGATCGACATTAGGCCGGATGGCACAGTGGGGGCAGTGGCGATTTCGGATCTGTGGACAAGTTTTGAGGCTGTGGATAACTCGGCTACTCGTAGCTGCCGGGAAGCACCACGACACCCAGCACACCGGGGCCGGTGTGCGCGCCGATCACCGCTCCCACCTCGGAGATCAGGCATCCGGTCGAGCCGGGAACGCGCTCGTCCAGGCGGGTCGCCAGCTCCGCCGCGCGTTCCGGAGCCGCCAGGTGGTGCACAGCCAGACTGACCGGGCCGGAACCTGCGGCGGACGCCGCGAGGTCGACCAGGCGACCGATCGCACGGCCCATCGTGCGGACCTTCTCCAGCGGCACGATCCGGCCGTCGTCCACGTGCAGCAGGGGTTTGACCGCCAACGCCGTCCCGACCAAAGCCGCCGCCGCGCCGATCCGACCTCCCCTCCGCAGGTGGTCCAAGGTCTCGACGCAGAAGAACATCCGGGTCCGCTCGGCCGCACGGGCCGCGGCCTCCTCGGCGCTCTGCCCTTTGTCACCGGCCACGCACGCCGCCAGCACCGCGAAGCCCAGACCCATCCCGGTCGCCCGCGAGTCCACCACCCGGATCCGCTTCGGATCGACCTCCTCGGCCGCCAGCCGAGCCGCTTCCCAGGTCCCGGACAGCTCGCGGGACAGGTGCACCGACACGATCCCGGCCGCGCCCTCCGCGAGCGCCGACCGGTACACCTCGGCCAACTCGCCGGGCGTGGGCCTGGACGTGGTCACCCGGCGGTGCTCCCCCAGTGCCGCCGCGAGTTCCACCGGCCCGAAATCGATACCGTCGAGCCTGCTCCGGCCGTCCACCGCGACGTGCAGCGGGACGACCCGGATGCCGTGCCGCTCGGCGAACCCCTCCGGCAGGTACGCCGTGGAGTCGGTGACGATCGTGGTGGACACGAGTGCCGAGACTACGGCTCGCCCGCACCCGAGTGGCTGATCGCCACGGACCTGATGAGATCCGCCATGGCCGCGCCCACCAGCGCGTGCCCTTCCCAGCCCCAGTGCATGCCGTCCGGGTTGCCCCGCCGCGCCCGCAGGTGTTCCCCTACCAAGGCGGGGACGTCGAGCAGCGGAACGTCGACCCTCGAAGCCCACGCCCGCAGCGCGCGCTCGGCCGCAGGACGCCCTGTGTGCACGTTCGCGTACAGAGGGGAACGGTGCACCGAGGGCGTCATCCCGACCGCTTGAATACCCGGCTCGAACGCGTGCACCGAGCGGACGCACGAATCCAGGTACCGCACCGTCAGATGCGGCGGCAACGCCACCGGAAAGCCTCCGAGCAGGCGGGACAGCGCAGGCTGAAGCGCCCGATAGGTACTCCGCGCACGCCGGCGCAGCCCATCGGGACGCAGGTAGCGCAGGCCTTGGCGCAAGAACGTCGGCAGCGGCGAAGGCAGCGTGTCCATGTGCCCCACAGCCAGCACGAGCACGTCCGTGCGCGGCAGCAGGGACCACACACGCGGATCGCCCGTCAGCGCCCACCAGGCGTCCCGAGCGGTCCACCCGAACCCGGCCACCAGCTCCGCATGTCCGCCCAGCGCGGAGGCGGCCACGTTCGGCCACAACTGCGGGTGATCGGCGGGCAGTGGTCCCTGCGGACCGTGGAACGTCAGCGAGTCGCCCAGGACGAGCAGTCTCACCGGGTGGTTCCGGCGTTGTACGACGACAGTCGCCAGCGCCCGTCACCGTGAGGACGCCGGGTGAACACCGTCCAGTGGCAGTTGCCGATGCCGCCCAGCAGCGCCCACCGGTCCACCGGCAGGTCGAGCAGCCGTCCGGTCAACGCGCTGATCAGCCCGCCGTGCGCGCACAGCAGCACGGTCCCGGAGAACTCCTCGTCCACCGCTTCGACCACGGCCAGCGCGCGTTCGGCCACCTCCACCCGCATCTCGCCGTCCGGCGGTGCGAGTGTCCCGTCCGCGCGCCACGCGTCGAGCATGCCCGGCCACTCGATCTCGATCTCGTCGCTGGTCAGGCCCTGCCACTTGCCGAGGTTCGTCTCCCGGAGCCGTTCGTCGATCCGCAGCCCGATGCCGGTCACGGAGGTGAACACGGTCGCGGTGTCGCGGGCCCGCCGCAGGTCGGAGGCCACCACCAGCTCGGGGGCGAACCCGGCGAGCACCGGCACCGCGAACCGCGCCTGGTTCCACCCGGTCTCGGTCAGCGCCGAGTCCAGGTGGCCCTGCATGCGCCCGGTCGCGTTGTAGTCGGTCTCACCGTGCCGCCACAGCACGAGCCGGTTCAAGGTCATGCCTCGGCGACCTCGTCGGCTACCGGTCCGGCGTCGAACTCGATGCGCGGGCAGTCCTTCCACAGCCGTTCGAGGCCGTAGAAGCTGCGTTCGTCCACGTGCTGGACGTGCACCACGAGGTCGACGAAGTCCAGCAGGACCCAGCGGCCTTCGCGGGCGCCCTCGCGGCGGACCGGCTTGCGACCCGCTTCCCGCAACTTCTCCTCGATGTTGTCCACGATCGCACCGACCTGCCGCTCGTTCGGAGCGGACGCGATCACGAACACGTCCGTGATCACGAGTTGGTCGGACACGTCGAGCACGATCACGTCGTGCGCCTTCTTGTCGGCTGCCGCGTTCGCGGCGACCAGCGCCAACCGTCGTGCCTCGTCGGTGGCTGCCACGTTTCTCCTCATCACCTCGGCGGACGCCGATACGCCCGCACGAGTCAATGAGGGTACCGGCGTCCGCCGTCAGTCCGGCACCGAGTAAAGCCGGCGCTTGCTGATGTACTGAACGACACCATCGGGCACCAGGTACCAGACGGGCAGGCCGGCGGCTGTGCGGTCCCGTACGGCGGTGGACGAGATGGCCATCGCGGGCACTTCGACGAGGGACACCGCGCCGCGTGGCAGGTGGGTGTCGTTCAACTCGTAGCCGGGCCTGGTGACGCCGATGAAGTGGGCCAGGCTGAACACGTCGTCGGCGCGCCGCCAGGACAGGATCTGTTCCAACGCGTCGGCGCCGGTGATGAAGAACAGATCAGCGTCCGGGTGCATGGCCTTGAGGTCGTTGAGCGTGTCGAACGTGTAGGTCGGCCCATCCCGGTCGATGTCGACACGACTGACCGAGAACCTCGGGTTCGACGCGGTCGCGACGACCGTCATCAGGTAGCGGTCCTCGGCGGGGCTGACCTCGCGTTCACTCTTCTGCCACGGCTGGCCGGTCGGCACGAAGATGACTTCGTCGAGCTCGAAACGGGCCTGGACCTCGCTGGCAGCTACGAGGTGGCCGTGGTGCACCGGGTCGAAGGTGCCACCCATGACGCCGATCCGGCGGTTGGACATGGAAGGTGAGCCTAGTTCGAGTGGTGCGCGGGCGGCCGGTCGCTCCCCGAACAGCCGCCCGCGCACTCGGACTCCCCGTCCGCGGCCTTGGGGGAGGAGGCCGCCTACGCGGGACGCGGCCCACCCCGAAGCAGAGCCGCGCGACAGTGGGACACCGCTCCCACTCGGCCATGACGCGAACGGCTGAAGATTTCCGGCCCGATCAGGGTGATACCTGTCACAGAGGGTCAGATCTGCGGCGCGACGACCGCTCCATCGGAGTCCCGCACGAGAATCGCCTCCACCGGACACGACTCGGCCGCGTCGACGATCGAATCGTCCGGATCCACCGAATCCGCGACCGGTATGGCCCCGGCGTCCTCCAGCCGGAAGTAATCCGAGGCTGTCGCGGTGCACATACCCGTGCTGATGCAGGTGCTCCGGTCGACTTCAAGACTCCACTTGCCCATCGAGCTACCACCCTCACCGGAAGACTGCGGTCAACGAACCAGTCTGCCCGTCTTGGTGGTCACGTCGTCCGCCGATCGGAGGCTCAGGAGCCGCCGGAGCACCGTCAGCTCACGACGACGGCCGGATGTGCCCCTCGCCCCACGCGATCCACTTGGACGAGGTCAGCTCGGACAGCCCCATCGGGCCCCTGGCGTGCAGCTTCTGGGTGGAAATACCGATCTCGGCACCCATGCCGAACTCCGCGCCGTCGGTGAACGCGGTCGAGGCGTTGACCATGACCGCCGCCGCGTCGACGCGTGCCGTGAACTGGCGTGCGGCACGAACGTCGCTGGTCACGATGGCTTCGGTGTGGCCAGAGCCGTGAGCCGCGATGTGTCGCACCGCGTCGTCCAGCGAGTCGACAACACGGGCCGCGATGTCCAGCGACAGGTACTCGGTGTCCCAGTCCTCGTCGGTGGCCTGCGCGACGCCGTCCTGGCGGGCAAACGCCCCGTCCCCGTGGACGGTGACGTCCTGAGCCTGGAGCGCGGCCGTGATGCGGGGCACGAACTCGTCCGCGATGGCGGAGTGCACCAGCAGCGACTCGGCCGCGTTGCACACGCTCGTGCGGCGGGTCTTGGAGTTGAGCACGATCCGCTCGGCCACGTCGAGGTCGGCCGATGCGTCGACGTAGACGTGGCAATTGCCCACGCCGGTCTCGATCGTCGGCACGGTGGCCTGCTGCACCACCGCGTTGATCAGCCCGGCACCGCCGCGCGGGATCACCAGGTCGACCAGGCCACGCGCGGTGATCAGATGGGTGACCGAGGCGCGGTCGTGGCACGGCAGCAGCTGCGTGCAGTCGGCGGGCAGGCCTACGGTCTCCAGGGCGTCCCGCAGGATCGCGACCAGCGCGGTGTTCGAGTGCTCGGCGGACGACGAACCGCGCAGCAAAGCTGCGTTGCCGGACTTCAGCGCGAGGCCGGCGGCGTCGACCGTGACGTTCGGGCGGGCCTCGTAGACCATGCCGACCACGCCCATCGGGACGCGGACCTGGCGCAGCTCCAGGCCGTTCGGCAGGATCGAGCCGCGCAGCACCTCGCCGACCGGGTCGGCCAGGCCCGCCACGGTCTCCAGGCCCTTCGCCACGCCGTCGATGCGCTTCTCGTCGAGCGCCAGGCGGTCCAGCAGGCCTTCGGACAGCCCCGCCGCGCCCCCGGCTTCGAGGTCCTTGGCGTTGGCTTCGAGGACTTCGTGGGCACGGGCCCGCAGCGCGGCGGCCATCTCGTGCAGCGCGGCGTCCTTGCGCTCGCGGGTGGCCAGGACGAGTTCGTCGGCGGCGACGCGGGCGCGCCGGGCGGCGGCGTGCACCTGTTCGCGCAGGTCGTCAGTCACGTGAACCAGACTACGTTCACCCGATGGTGGCTGTCGCCGAGGTTCCCAGCCGACGGGACCTGTCCTCGCGATGAAGGAATCGCAATTAGAAACTGTCGTACCTCTCTGCCATGGTGGGCGGGTGGACGAAATGGCATTGCGCGAACTGGCCGAAGAGCGACTGAGGGCTTTGGCGGGCCCTCGGGCAGTGCTGCGCGATGACCAGTGGACAGCCATCCACGCCCTGGTCGCCGAACGGCGGCGGGCGCTGGTGGTGCAGCGGACGGGTTGGGGCAAGTCCGCTGTGTACTTCATCGCCACCGCGCTGCTGCGGGCACTGGGCGAAGGGCCGACGGTGATCGTGTCGCCGTTGTTGGCGTTGATGCGCAACCAGGTCGACGCGGCGGCGCGTGCCGGGGTGCACGCGGCGACCATCAACTCGGCCAACACCGATGAATGGCAGAACGTGCAGGACCGGGTGACCGGCGGCGAAGTCGACGTGCTGCTGGTATCACCGGAAAGGTTGAACAATCCGGATTTCCGTGACTCGGTCCTGCCTTCGCTGACATCATCGGCAGGGCTGCTGGTGGTGGACGAGGCGCATTGCATCTCCGACTGGGGCCATGATTTCCGGCCCGACTACCGGCGGCTGCGGACGTTGCTGACGGAACTCCCGGCCGGGGTGCCGGTGCTGGCGACGACCGCGACGGCCAACGACCGGGTGGTGCGGGACGTGGCCGACCAGCTCGGGTTGGGAGCCGGTTCGGACACGCTGGTGCTGCGCGGTCCGCTGGACCGGGAGAGCCTGCGGCTGGCGGCGGTCCGGCTGCCCAGCGCCGAGGCCCGGTTGGGGTGGCTGGCCGAGCGACTCGACCGGCTGCCGGGTTCGGGGATCATCTACACGCTGACGGTGGCGTCCGCCGACGACGTGGCGGCGTTCCTCCGGGAGCGCGGGTACGCGGTGGCGGCGTACTCGGGCCGCACCGATCCGGCGGAGCGGCAGCGTGCGGAAGAGGATCTGCTGGCGAACCGCGTCAAGGCGCTGGTGGCGACATCGGCGCTGGGCATGGGGTTCGACAAGCCGGACCTGGGGTTCGTGGTGCACCTGGGCGCACCGCCCTCCCCCATCGCCTACTACCAGCAGATCGGGCGCGCGGGCCGTGGCGTGGAGCGGGCCGAGGTGCTGTTGCTGCCGGGTCCGGAGGACCGGGACATCTGGGCGTACTTCGCGTCCCTGGCGTTCCCGCCGGAGCACGTGGTGCGGCAGGTGCTGGACGCGTTGGCCGAGGCGGGGCGGACGATGTCCACGGCGGCGCTGGAGCCGTTGGTGGAGCTGTCCCGCACCCGGCTGGAAGTGGTGCTGAAGGTGCTCGACGTGGACGGTGCCGTGCGTCGGGTGCGTGGCGGGTGGGAGTCGACCGGGAGGTCGTGGTCCTACGACGAGGAGCGGTACGCGCGGATCGCGGATGCGCGGAAGGTCGAGCAGCGGGCCGTGCTGGACTACCTGTCCACAACGGGGTGCCGGATGGAGTTCCTGTTGCGGCAGTTGGACGATCCGCACGCGGCACCGTGCGGGCGCTGTGACAACTGCACCGGCCAGGGGTGGTCGGCGGAGGTGTCCACGGATGCCTCGTCGGCGGCGCGGGAACGGCTGCTGCGGCCCGGCGTGGAGGTCGAGCCGCGCAAGCAGTGGCCGACCGGCATGGCTGCGGTCGGGGTCGGGCTGTCCGGTCGCATCCCGGCGGGCGAGGCGGCCCTGACCGGGCGGGCGTTGGGGCGGTCGACCGACATCGGGTGGGGCAACCGGTTGCGGTCGCTGTTCGGTGGCGAGGACCAGGAGGTGCCGGAGGACGTCTTCGCCGCGTGCGTGAAGGTGCTGTCCGCGTGGGACTGGCAGGAGCGGCCAGTGGGTGTCGTGACGGTGGGTTCACGCGGCCGTCCGGAGTTGGTCGGGAGTTTCGGGCGGCGCATCTCGGCCATCGGACGGCTGCCGTTGCTCGGCCAGGTGTGGCTGGGCGAGTCCGTGCGGCGGGCGAACAGCGCGCAGCGGTTGGCCGGCCTCGTGCGGTCCACCGACGTACCCGATCTGTCCGCAGTGGATGGACCGGTGTTGTTGGTGGACGACCAGATCGACACCGGCTGGACGATGACGGTCGCGGCGCGGCTGTTGCGTCGGGCGGGCGCGCCGGCCGTGCTGCCGTTCGCTTTGGCGGTCACAGCATGACCCTGAGGACGAAACGGCTGGCACTGCGTCGTTTCCGTCCGGACGATGCGCCCGCGTTCGCGGCGTACCGGTCGGATCCGGAGGTGGCCCGGTACCAGTCGTGGGAGCCACCGTTCCCACTGGCGTCGGCCGAGGAGTTCATGCGGGAGATGGCGGTGCTGGACCCGGTCGAGCCGGGCTGGTTCCAGTACGCCGTCGACCTGGGCGGGGTGCTCGTCGGCGATGTCGGCGTGAACCTGCACGAGAACCGGAGGCAGGCGGAGATCGGCTACACGATCGCGACCGCTCACCAGGGCAATGGGTATGCGACCGAGGCGGTGGGTCGCATCCTGGAGCACCTGTTCGTCGAACGTGGGCTGCACAAGGTGTCCGCCGAGTGCGACGCACGCAACGAAAGTTCGGTGAAACTGTTGGCACGGCTGGGTTTCCGACGTGAAGGGCACCTGGTCGAACACACCTGGATCAAGAACGAGTGGACCGACGACCTGTTGTTCGGCCTGCTCGCACGGGAATGGAGGCCTGTCGAACGAAATCGGTGAGGGATCTACCGACTGGGCACACTTTGTGGTTCTGTGTCCAACCATGGCAGCCGTCGAAGTCAAACACCGACTACCGGTCCGCAAGCTCGTCGCGGCCAGTATCGGGAATGCCATCGAGTGGTACGACTGGACGATCTACGCGACGTTCAGCATCTACTTCGCCACACAGATCTTCCCGAAGGACAACGAGCAGCTGGCGTTGATCAACACCCTGGCGACGTACGCCTTGGCGTTCTTCTTCCGACCGCTCGGCGGCTATCTGCTCGGGCGGTTCGCCGACCTGCGTGGCCGGCGGACGGCGATGATCTTCACCATCGCGCTGATGGCGGGCGGGTCCGTGGCGATCGCGGTGCTGCCCACCTATGCGCAGGTCGGGTGGTTGGCGCCTGTTCTGCTGGTGGTGGCTCGGATCGCCCAGGGGCTTTCACTGGGCGGTGAGGTGTCGAACGCGTCGGCTTACCTCGGCGAGATCGCACCGGCGGATCGGCGGGGGCGCTATTCGGCGTTCTTCTACATCTCGACCGGTGTCGCGTTGTTGGTGGCGTCGTTGCTCGGGTTCACGTTGGCCCGGACGATGGACGCGGCCGACCTCGCGTCGTACGGGTGGCGGATCCCGTTCCTCGTCGGTGGGGTGTTGGGGCTGGTCGGGCTGTGGCTGCGGCGGAATCTGGAGGAGACCGAGCAGTTCGCGCACAACAAGGCCAAGGCCGAGCAGTTGAAGCGGCCGTTGCTGACGACGTTGCGGGAGCACCCGAAGGCCGTGGGTCGCTTGGTGGGGTTCACCATGCTGTCCACGTTGTGCTACTACACGTTCTTCAGTGCGCTGACACCGTTCGCGGTCACCACGCGCAAGGCGGACGCGGTGGATGTGTTCCTAGCGCTGTCGATCGCCACGGTGCTGTTCATCGCCCTCCAGTACCCGATGGGGGCGTTGTCCGACCGGATCGGGCGCAAGCCTCAGCTGTTGGTGTGGTCGGCGGCGACGGCTGTGCTGGTCGTGCCGTTGTCGACGCTGATCGGTCCTGGGCTGGGCGGGCTGGTCGTCGTGTTCTGCGTGGGGCTCGGTCTCTACACGGCCATGACGTCGATCGCCCCGGCGGTGATGAGCGAGCTGTTCCCCACGGAATTGCGCGGGTTGGGGATCGGCGCTTGGTACAACCTGACGGTCGCGTTGTTCGGCGGCACCGCGCCGCTGGTCATCAAGCTGCTGCCGGGCACGACGTTCTTCTGGTACGTGGCGGTGGGTGCGGCGGTCGCGTTCGTGGTCATCCTCACGTTGCCCGAGACCAAGGGCAGCGAGCTGCGCTAGTGCTAGTGGGCGGGCAGCGGGACGAGGTCGTCGGCGTGGACGACCTCGCGGCGTTGTTCGGCGGGCAGGTCGTGGCTGGACCGGCCGATCAGGGCGGGCAGTTCGCCTGCGTCGAAGGCGACCACGCCGCGGGCGACCACGTGGCCGGACAGGTCGACCAGTTCGACCACGTCGCCGGCTTCGAACGTGCCTTCGACCGAGGTGACGCCTGCGGCCAGCAGGGACCGGCGACGGGCGACGACCGCGGCGACCGCGCCGTCGTCCAGGGTGAGCCTGCCGGTCGCGTCGGCGGCGTGTCCGAGCCAGAAGCGGCGCGCCGACAGACGTGAACCGGTGACTGCAAACGCTGTGCCCACGTCCGCAGTGCCCAGCGCACGCACGGCGTCCGCCGCACCTGCCAGAAGCACCGGGATGCCGGCTGACGCCGCCAGGCGCGCAGCGGCGAGCTTGGAGGCCATGCCGCCGGTCCCCAGCCCGGACGCGCCGACCGAACCGGCGCGGACGCCGTCGATGTCGGCTGCGCCGGTGACCTCGGTGATGCGTTGCGCGCCGGGGTGTCGCGGGTCGCCGTCGTAGAGGGCGTCGACGTCCGACAGCAGCAACAGGGCGTCGGCGCCGACCAGGTGCGCCACGAGTGCGGCCAGTCGGTCGTTGTCGCCGAAGCGGATCTCTTCCGTGGCGACGGTGTCGTTCTCGTTCACGACCGGTACCGCACCGAGGGCGAGGAGGCGGGAGAACGTGCGCTGGGCGTTGCGGTAGTGCGAGCGCCGGACCACGTCGTCCGCGGTGAGCAGGACTTGGCCGACGGTCAACGCATACCGGCCGAACGAGTTCGCGTAGGCGTGGGCCAGGGTCAGCTGTCCGACGCTGGCCGCTGCCTGCTGGGTGGCGAGGTCACGGGGCCGACGGGTCACGCCCAGGGGTGCCAGGCCGGCGGCGATCGCACCGGACGACACGAGGACCACCTGGCTTCCTGCCGCGCAGCGGGCTGCGACGGCGTCCACCAAGGCGTCCAAACGGGAGCGGTCCAGGCCGCCTTCCGCGGTGGTCAGCGACGACGAGCCGACCTTCACCACGACCCGGCCTGCCGATGCGACGGCCTGCCGAGCCTGTGACAAAACCGATCGGGTCACTCGTCCTCTTCGAAGTCCTCGTGCGCGCCGGGCAGCCGCCGGGCCTTCTTCGCGGCCAGCCGCTCGGACGCGCCGACCCGGCTGTTGGCCTCCAGGCGGGCGTCCGTGCCGCGACCGGTCATGGTCATGGCGATGCCGGCCGGGGTGGTCGGTTCCCAGTCGAACACCAGGTCGCCGATGGTGACCTGGCAGCCGGGCATCGCACCCATCTTGACCAGCACGTCCTCCACGCCGAGCCGGTTGAGCCGGTCCGCGAGGTAGCCGACGGCCTCGTCGTTGCTGAAGTCCGTCTGGCGGATCCACCGCTCCGGCCGTTCGCCGCGCACGATGAAACCGCCTTCGACCTGCGGGTCCTCCACCACGGTGAAGCCCGCGTCGTCCACGGCGGTCGGCCGCAGCACGATCCGGGTCGCTTCCTGCTTGGGGCGCGACGCCCGGTACTCCTCGACCACGCGGGCCAGCGCGAAAGTCAGTTCCCGCAAGCCTTCCCGGCTGGCCGTGGACACCTCGAACACCGGCAGGCCGCGGGCCTCGATGTCCGGGCGCACGATCTCCGCCAAGTCCCGCGCCTCCGGGATGTCGATCTTGTTGAGCACCACGACGCGCGGCCGTTCGGCCAGGTCGTCGGCCAGCGACGGGGTGTACTTCGCCAGCTCTTCTTCCAGCGCGTCGATGTCGGAGATCGGGTCGCGGTCGGGCTCGTAGGTGGCGCAGTCGACCACGTGCACGAGCACCGCGCAGCGCTCGATGTGCCGCAGGAAGTCCAGGCCCAGGCCCTTGCCCTCGGACGCGCCGGGGATCAGGCCGGGCACGTCGGCCATGGTGAAGATGGTGTCGCCGCCGGTGATCACGCCGAGGTTCGGCACCAGCGTGGTGAAAGGGTAGTCGGCGATCTTCGGCTTGGCCGCGGACAGCACCGAGATCAGCGACGACTTGCCCGCCGACGGGAAGCCCAGCAGGCCCACGTCGGCGACGGACTTGAGTTCCAGCACCAGGTCGTGCTGCTCGCCGGGTTCACCCAGCAGGGCGAAGCCGGGGGCTTTGCGGGCCTTGGACGCCAGCGACGCGTTGCCGAGCCCGCCACGGCCGCCCTGGGCCGCGATGAGCCGGGTGCCCTCGCCGGTGAGGTCGGCGACGACCTCGCCGTCGGGCGTGAGCACCACGGTGCCGTCGGGGACGCGCAACTCCAGGTCGGCGCCGTTCGCGCCGTCCCGGTTGCCGCCCTGGCCGCCCTTGCCGCTGCCTGCGGCGGCGTGCGGGCGGAAGTGGAAGTCCAGCAGGGTGTGCACCTGGGAATCGACGACCAGGACGACGTCGCCGCCCTTGCCGCCGTTGCCACCGTCCGGACCGCCCAGCGGCTTGAACTTCTCACGGTGCACGGAGGCGACCCCGTTGCCGCCATCGCCGGCGGCGACGTGGATCACCACCCGGTCGACAAAACGGGACACGGGGAATCACTTCCAAGCGCTAGATGCGGACGTACTCGCTGGAACAGTCTGGTTGAAACACTACTGAGCGCCGTGGTCCGCGCATTCCCGCGGACACACGGCGCTCAGAAGGGACGTACTCAGGCGGCGGACTCGACCGGGACGATGTTCACGGTCTTGCGGCCGCGCTTCACGCCGAACTCGACCGCACCGGGGGTGAGGGCGAACAGCGTGTCGTCCTTGCCGCGGCCGACGTTCACGCCGGGGTGGAACTTGGTGCCGCGCTGGCGGATCAGGATCTCGCCGGCTTTGACGACCTGACCGCCGAACCGCTTGACCCCGAGGTACTGGGGGTTCGAGTCACGGCCGTTGCGGGAGCTGGATGCACCCTTCTTGTGTGCCATGGCTAGTCAGATCCTCACTTACCGGTGATGCCGGTGACCTCGACGCGGGTCAGCTTCTGGCGGTGACCCTGGCGCTTGTGGTAGCCGGTCTTGTTCTTGAACTTGTGGATGCGGATCTTAGGACCCTTGGTCTGCTCGACGACCTTGCCGGTCACCGAGATCTTCGCCAGGGCGTCGGCGGCGGAGGTGACGTCAGAGCCGTCTACCACGAGGAGCGGCGCCGCGAACGTGATCTCGGTGTCCGGCTCGCCTTCGAGCTTCTCGACCTCGATGACGTCGCCGACAGCCACCTTGTACTGCTTGCCGCCGGTCTTGACGATCGCGTACATCGGGACGGAAGTCTCCTGCTACTCGACGGGACGGGGCCACGCGCGCCACAGTGTCACTCGAAAATATCCGTGGACTGGGCTTCGCACGACAGGGCCCACCGGATGGCGGGCCGTGTATCAGGTTACGTGGCGGTGGACAGCGGGGTCAAACCGGGGTGGGTATGGCCTGATTCCGCAGCTCACCGCCGGTACGGCCCCGGTGTTCGCCGGGGCCGTACCGGGTGGTGGATCAGCTCTCCTTGACCGCGCCCAGCGGCGGGCCGGCGGGCCGTGAGGCGGCCCGGCGGGTACGCCTGCGGGTGGCCACCACGGGCTCGTTGTGGCCGTTGAGCGACTGGTCTGCCGCGTTCGCCTCGGCCGTACCGACCTGGGTCGGGGGCTGGACCTGCGGGTGCTCCTGCGGCTCGGCGACGGCCGGGGCGGCCGCCGGGGCCGACTCCGCCGCGGAGCGACGCCTGCGCCCTGCCGGAGCCGCCTCGGCCGGTTGAGCCGCCGGCTCGACCGTGGTCCGCTCGACCTCGGTCCGCGCCGCGGTGGGCTGGACCTCGGTGTGCGTCGCCGTGGGCTGGACTTCGGTTCGGGGCGCGGTGGGCTCGGCCTCGGTCCGGGCCTCGACAGGCCTGGCCTGCGATGCGGTGGGTCCGGCCTGCGGTGCGGCGGGTTCGGCGACGGGGCGCTCGACCTGCGGCCGCACGGCGGTGGGACCCGAATCACCGGACGTCGGAGTGTCGGACGTTGAGGCACCGGCTGCGCTGCCCCGGGCAGAGGTCTCCACCGCTGCCTGGGTCGTGCCCGCTTCGGCACGGACCGCAGCCTCGGCGGACTCCTGGCGGGCCACGGCACCGGCTTCACGACGGGCGCGGCGACGCTGGCGGCGTTCGCGCTTGGGTTCGACGACCGCCTCCTCCTCGACCACGGCCGCGATCGGCTCTTCCGACGTGGACTGCTCGGTGATGGCCTGCGGCTGCTCGGTCGGCTCGACGACGACCTCGGCCACCGGCTCCGGCGTCTCCACGCCCTTGCCGCGCCGGGACTTGCGGCTCTGCTGCTGTTGCTGCTGCTGGCCCTGGCCGTTGGACGGCCCGTGCGAGTGCACCGGCTCGGTCGTCACGACCAGGCCGCGGCCGCGGCAGTGCTCACAGGTGGTGGAGAACGCCTCCAGCAGGCCCGTGCCGACCCGCTTGCGGGTCATCTGGACCAGGCCCAGCGACGTCACCTCGGCCACCTGGTGGCGCGTCCGGTCGCGGCCCAGGCACTCGGTCAGCCGGCGCAGCACCAGGTCGCGGTTGGACTCCAGGACCATGTCGATGAAGTCGATCACGATGATGCCGCCGATGTCCCGCAGCCGGAGCTGGCGGACGATCTCCTCCGCCGCCTCCAGGTTGTTGCGGGTCACCGTCTCTTCCAGGTTTCCACCCGATCCGGTGAACTTGCCGGTGTTCACGTCGATCACCGTCATGGCTTCGGTCCGGTCGATCACCAGGTACCCGCCGGACGGCAGCCAGACCTTCCGGTCCAGGGCCTTGAGCAGCTGCTCGTCGATGCGGTGCTCGACGAACGCGTCGCTGTTGCCGACGTGCCGGCGCAGGCGTTCCTGGAGGTCCGGCGCGACGTGGCGGACGTAGGCCTCGATGGTGTCCCACGCGTCCGCGCCCTGGACGATGAGCGCCGAGAAGTCCTCGGTGAACAGGTCGCGCACGACCTTCACCAGCAGGTCCGGCTCTTCGTACAGCAGCTGCGGGGACTGCGCCTTGGGCGTGTCGGCCTTGTCCTTGATGACCTGCCACTGCGCTTGCAGGCGGGTCACGTCACGGGCCAGCTCCTCCTCGGCGATGCCCTCCGAGGCGGTGCGGATGATCACGCCCGCGTCCTCGGGGACGACGCGCTTGAGGATGTCCTTGAGTCGCTTGCGCTCGTTGTCGGGCAGCTTGCGGCTGATGCCCGTCGCGCCGCCGCCCGGCACGTACACCAGGAACCGGCCGGGCAGGCTGATCTGCGTGGTCAGGCGGGCGCCCTTGTGGCCGACCGGGTCCTTGGTGACCTGCACCAGGACGCTGTCGCCGGTGGAGAGCGCCTGCTCGATCTTGCGGGCCTTGCCCTCCAGGCCGGCCGCGTCCCAGTCGACCTCGCCCGCGTACAGCACCGCGTTGCGGCCGCGGCCGATGTCGATGAACGCCGCCTCCATGGACGGCAGCACGTTCTGCACGCGGCCCAGGTAGACGTTGCCGACCAGCGAGCCGGTGCCCGCCGAGGTGACGAAGTGCTCCACGAGCACGCCGTCCTCCAGCACACCGATCTGCGTGCGGTCACCGCGTTCGCGCACCACCATGGTCCGTTCGACGGCTTCGCGGCGGGCCAGGAACTCGGCCTCGGACAGCACCGGGGCACGGCGGCGACCGGCCTCGCGACCGTCCCGGCGGCGCTGGCGCTTGGCCTCCAGCCGGGTCGAGCCGCGCACGCTGCGCACTTCGTTCTGGGCGGCCTCGGAGTCGGCCTTGTCGTCGCGCGCGTCCCGCGTCTCGCGGACGTGCACGACGGTGTTCGGCGGGTCGTCCTCGCTCGGGGCGGCTTCGTCGTCCGCGCCGACCTTGCGGCGGCGGCGGCGACGCCTGCGACGGCTGGTGCCGCCCTCCGAGTCGTCGTCCGACGGGCCGTCGTCCTCGGCGGGGGCCTCCTCGGCCTCCGCCGCGGCGGGCTCGTCGGCGGTTTCGTCGTCGTGCCCGTCCTCACCGACGCCCTTGCCGCGGCCGCGGCCACGACGGCCACGACGACGGCGGCGGCGGCCTTCGCCCTCGTCACCGGCGTCGTCGGCGGACGCGTCCTCGGCGTGCTCGTCCTCCTCCTCGGCCTCCTCCGTGACTACGACGGGCGTCGGGGCGACGACCGGGGTGGGCGGCAGGAAGACCGCGGACGGCGGCGCGAACAGCGGTGTGAGCGCGGCCACCTCACGTGCCGGCATGGCCGGTTCCTCGGTGGCCTCGTCGACGTCCCCGGTGACGATGTCGTCCCAGCTCAGCAGACTCTCGGCGACTTTGAGCGCCAGGTCGCGGCTGACGCTGGACTGGGCGCCCTTGACGGTTTCGCCCAGGTCGGCCAGCGCGGCCACGACGTCCTTGCTGCTGGTACCCAGCAGCTTCGCCAGCGCGTGCACCCTCAGCTTGTCCGGCAGGTCCGCCAGTGCGGGGTGTGCGGATGTGGCGTTACCCCCGCCGGCGCCGGCGGGATTTTTCGTGTTCGACATGCAGCTCCTCCGCCCCCGGGCGCGTCTGGGGCGACGCGGCCGCGCAGGGGCCTCTCTTGTCCACTCACCGCCGCGGCTGGCGGCGGGAATCCTTTGTTGCGCGCTGTGCGCACGGCACAGCAGGTCCTCAATCTCCCGCGACGACGCCGTCAGCGCCGCTCCGGCGGCAGCCCGGTCAGACCTCCTCCGCCGCCCGGTCAAGGGCCAGCGGGTCGACCAAGCGTCCTTCGTCGTCGAGCCGCCCCTGTGCCATCCGGGTCGCCTTCGCGGGCACCGGCGGAACCAGGTCGGCGACGACTCGGAGCGCGCTCAGCACGTCGTCGGGTCGAACGGTAGGTGTTGTCTGCCGTACGACCGTCACAAGTATCCCACACGGATGTGACAAATCCCGTGCATCGTGTCCCGCGTCGCTCGAATGCATCTGGATCTGCGTCGATCCGGACCCCGTCGGCACGTCGGAACGCACCTCGGCGGAGACCACGGCCGGCCGGACGTCGATCACCTTCTTGCCGTCCTTGGTCAGCCGTTCCACTTCGACGGACTCGGCCGCCAGGAACGCCGTCACGGCTTCTATCAGCCGTTCGGGTGAAACGCCGGGCAGTTCCACCTGCCAGGCGCTGGCCTCGATCCGCTCGGGCAGCGTGCCACCCGCCGCCCGCACCACCTCGATCACGTCCAGGCCTGGCGGCAGCACGGCGTCCAACGCGGTCCGCAGTGCGTCCGGGTCGACCTGTTCCACGACCTGCACCTCAACATACTCGGCTTCGCTGGCCACGCCGGTCGGTGCGGCGCCGACCCACGACACCTTCGGGTGCGGGCTGAACCCCTGGGAGTAGGCCATGGGCACGCCTGCCCGCCGCAGCGCGCGCTCGAAGGTGCGGGCGATGTCACGGTGCGACGTGAACCGCAACCGACCGCGCTTGGCGTAGCGCAGCCGGAGCTTCTGCACCGGCGCGGCCGACGGGTTGGATGGCTGGTGGCGGCTCAGTGCTGCTCCCCTTGGGTACCGGGTGGGGTTCCGACGGGGTAAGCACCCCAACGGTCCACGCTTCTACTCCGGCAGGACGGTACCTTGGTGCCGTTCGACACCGTTGAGCTTGTCTGGTTCGTCCCGCCTGGCTACCGTCCGGCAACAGAGGTCCCACTGACGGCCGCCGCCGTGGTCGATCGGCAGCCCAGCACTGGAGGTCCCCCGTGCCTCTGCTCCGCCGCGTCCAAGCGGTCGCGGTCAGCGCGGCGCTGCTCGCGACCGGCTGCTTCGCGGCGTCCGCGCACGCCGCCACGCCGGGCGGCGAGGCCACCGCCGTTCCCGAGTGCATCCAGCCCGGCCCGACGCTGCGCTACCTGGTCGTGCTGGACATCGGCACCAGCGAGCCGCTGGCCGACGCGATGATCTCGCGGGCGTGCGGCACGACGACCGGCTACTACCCGCAGATCGGCGTGGCCGTGGCGGTCTCCGGCGATCCCGGTTTCGGCCGCAAGATCGGCCTGGACCGGTCCTACAGCGCGCAGGCCGACGGCCTGTCCAAGCGCAACGGCGCGCCGTCCCGGACGAAGGACGACGAGACCTCGTCCAACCGGTCCTACCCGACCGGCACCCCCGACCGGACCGCCGAGCAGTGGGACATGGAGCTGATCCGGGCCGCCGAGGCGCACGCGATCAGCAAGGGCAGCCGGGACGTGGTGGTCGGCGTGCTCGACTCCGGTATCGACCCGACGCATCCGGAGCTGGTCGGCGCGCTGGACCCGGCGCTGTCCGCGGGCTGCACGACGGGTGTGGCGAATCCCTCACCGACCGCGTGGACGCCTACGACGTCCGCGCACGGGACGCACGTCGCGGGCACGATTGCGGCCGCCGACGACGGCTTGGGCACGACGGGCGTGGCGCCGGGCGTGCGGATCGCGTCAGTAAAGGTCGTGGACGACGCGGGGTTCATCTACCCCGAGTACGCGGTGTGCGGGTTCATGTGGGCAGCGGCACAGGGCATGACGATCACAAATAACAGTTACTTCATCGACCCGTGGGTGTTCACCTGTCAGAACAAGACGGGCCAGGCGGTCGTATACGAGGCCGTGCGCCGTGCGGTGGACTACGCGACCGGACGGGGCGTGTTGACCGTGGCGGCGGCCGGCAACAGTGCCGCCGACGTGACCAAGCCGGGCCAGGACGCGCAGAGCCCCACGAACGCCGCGCCGGAAGACGTGAAGCCACGTCCGGTGGACAACACGTGCCTCGTGCTGCCCGCGCAGTTGCGCAACGTGGTGGCCGTGTCGTCGGTGGGGGCGGACAAGGTGAAGGCCGGGTACAGCTCGTACGGGCTGGGCATGGTGGACGTGACGGCGCCGGGCGGTGACCGCAAGCAGCCGCCGGCCGAGGGTCCGGCGTGCGTGCTGTCGACCGTGCCTTCGGGCTACGACTACTCGTGCGGCACGTCCATGGCCACCCCGCACGTGTCGGGAGTCGCGGCGCTGCTCGCGTCAACGCACCCGAAGGCGACGGCGGGCGAGTTGAGCCGGATGTTGAACTCGCAGGCGGAGACCCTGCCGTGCCCCGCCGACTACGACCTCAACGGCACGGGCGTTCAGGACGCCTATTGCACCGGGTATTCGGAGTACAACGGCTTCTACGGCCACGGTTTGGTGGACGCCGAGGCTGCGGTGAAGGGCAACAGGCCCGTCGACGCGACGAAGGGCGCGCCAACCAGCGGTGACGCTGAGGCGCTTCCGAGTGGCGCTGGCGCACTTCTCAAGGAGCGCTGAAGCGCTTCCACTGGAGTCGGTGCGGCTCGCGATGCCTCGCTTGCGGTGCGCGCCGGACGGGGTGATGCCCGACGATCCGCCTGACGAAAAACAGCACCTCGCCGGTTCGCCGATTCGTTTGTTCGCCGGTTCTCGCGCGATGGCGTAACCAGCGTTTGGCGTATCCAGGGGTGGCGTGTTCGACGTCTATTTCCACCAGCCTCGCCACCGGTTCCCTTCAACCGAGGGCCGGTTTCACGCGCACCGCGAATGCCTGTGACGGAAGGTCTACAGGTCTGTCCACTTCTGGGCTTTGCACCTCTTCAGCCGCACTCCGGGATCCGCCAGGCCTCCGGCTGGAGCGTCTGAGGGAACTTGATTCAAGCTCGCTCGAACGGAGTCACGTTGCACTGGGGCCGGAGCCGCCCGTTCGACGAAGTCCTGGCGCACCAGGTTTCCGCCGGCGAGGCAGCCTGTCCATGCCATGCCATGCCATGCCATGCCGGGTGCGGGTGCGGGTGCAGGTGCGGGTGCGGGTGCGGGTGCGGGTGCGGGTGCGGCGAGCGTGCCGGTTGACTGTGGAGGCCGCATGGGGACGTTGGCTGTCGAGGCAGGCGTGGCGGTCGGGTGCTGGTCGGGGGTGAAGGTCGGGTGGTGGTTCGCGCGGATTCGATATCTCACCGAGTGGCGGGGGTGGGGATTGCGTACGGGATTGGGGGTGGGTTCAGCCTTTTGTGTTACGTGGTGAGGGATGGGTTGTGGACTGGGGAGCCCTTGCCCACCGGGGAGATCGGGAGGAGGGTCCGGCCGGTCGGTCCCACTTCGATGTCCGTTCCCATCGCCGGGCACACGCCGCAGTCGAAGCAGGGCGTCCAGCGGCAGTCGTCCTGCTCTCGCTCGTCCAGGGCGTCCTGCCAGTCGGCCCAGAGCCATTCCTTGTCCAGGCCCGAGTCGAGGTGGTCCCAGGGCAGGACTTCCAACTCCTCCCGCTCACGGGTGGTGAACCAGGCGAGGTCCACGCCCAGCGGGGTCAGTTCGGCCTCGGCGGCGGAAACCCAGCGCTCGTAGGAGAAGTGCTCGGACCAGCCGTCGAAGCGGCCGCCTTCCCGCCACACGCGTTCGATGACCCGGCCGATCCGGCGATCACCTCGGGACAGCAGGCCTTCGATCAGCGACGGTTGGCCGTCGTGGTAGCGCATGCCGATGTTCCGACCCAGCGCACGGTCGGAGTTGACTGCCTCGCGCAGTTTGCGCAGGCGGCTGTCCACTGTGACCGGATCGCATTGCGCCGCCCACTGGAACGGGGTGTGCGGCTTGGGGACGAAGCCACCGATCGAAATCGTGCAGCGGATGTCCTTGCGGCCGCTCACCTCTCGACCCGCGCGGATGACGTTCTTGGCCATTTCGGCGATTTGCAGGACGTCGTCGTCGGTTTCGGTGGGGAGGCCGCACATGAAGTAGAGCTTCACCTGCCGCCACCCCGCCGCGAACGCCGCGCTGACCGTGCGGATGAGGTCCTCTTCGGACACCATCTTGTTGATCACGCGGCGGATGCGTTCGCTGCCGCCCTCGGGGGCGAACGTCAGACCCGAGCGCCGGCCGTTGCGGGACAGTTCGTTGGCCAGGTCGATGTTGAACGCGTCCACGCGCGTACTCGGCAGCGACAGGCTGGTGTTGGTGCCCTCGTAGCGGTCCGCCAGGCCCTTGGTGATCTCGGCGATCTCCGAGTGGTCGGCGCTGGACAGCGAAAGCAAGCCCACCTCTTCGAAGCCGGTGGCCTCCAGGCCTCGCTGCACCATCGCGCCGATGCCTTCGATGGAACGTTCCCGCACCGGCCGAGTGATCATGCCCGCCTGGCAGAACCGGCAGCCTCGCGTGCAGCCCCGGAAGATCTCCACGCTCATCCGCTCGTGCACGGACTCCGCGAGCGGCACCAGGGGCTGCTTCGGGTACGGCCACGCGTCCAGGTCCATGGTGGTCCGCTTGAACACGCGGTACGGCACGCGTTCGCGGTTCGGCACCACGCGCTGGATGCGGCCGTCGGGCAGGTACTCCACGTCGTAAAACCTGGGCACGTAGACGCCGCCGGTCTCGGCCAGGCGGGTCAGGATCTCGTCGCGCCCGCCGGGGCGGCCTTCGGCCTTCCAGGCCCGGACCAGGTCGGTGATCTCCAGGACGGCTTCCTCGCCGTCGCCCAGCACCGCCGCGTCGACGAACGGCGAGATCGGTTCCGGGTTGAAGGCCGCGTGCCCGCCGGCCACCACGATCGGGTGGTCTTCGGTGCGGTCGGCCGCGTGGAGGGGGATGCCGGCCAGGTCCAGCGCGGTGAGCAGGTTGGTGTAGCCGAGTTCGGTGGCGAAGCTGACGCCGAGCAGGTCGAACGCCTTGACCGGCCGGTGCGCGTCCACGGTGAACTGCGGCACGTCGTGTTCGCGCATCAGCCGTTCGAGGTCGGGCCACACCGCGTAGGTCCGCTCGGCCAGCACGTCGGGCTGCTCGTTGAGGACCTCGTACAGGATCATGACGCCCTGGTTGGGCAGTCCGACCTCGTAGGCGTCCGGGTACATCAGGGCCCACCGCACGGCGGCGGCGTCCCAGTCCTTGACGGTCGCGTTGAGCTCCCCGCCGACGTACTGCACCGGCTTGGACACCCTCGGCAGCAGGGGCTCCAACGCGGGGAAGACCGACTCGACACTCACGGATTCAGGGTAACGGCACCGCCGGCGGCTACCCGAACAGCGGTCCGGTGATGGTGAGGCCCAGGTCGGAGCCGGGTCCGGCGTAGATGCCGAAGAACAGCAGCGCAGCGCCGGCCAGGGACAGGTCCTTGTTGAACTGGATCATCTCCTGCTGCTTGGCCTGCGGGTCGGTCTGCTTCCAGAAGTCGTGCATCAGGAAGGCCGTGGGCAGCAGGAACAGCGCGAGCAGCAGGGCTCCGAGGTCCGCCCACACGCCGAGCAGGACCATCAGGCCGCCGACGATCATCACCACGCCGCTGGCCTGGGTGGCGAGCTTGGGCGAGGGGATGTTCTTCGACGCGGCGTAGCCGGCCATGGCCTCGGTCTGGGTGAGGTGGCCCATCGCCGAACCGAAGAACAGGAGCACGAACAGGATGCGGCCGATCAGTGCGATCACGTCCATGACGACCTCCTGGTTGTGAGGTTCGTCCAGTGTTCAACCAGGTCAGGCGGTCAGCAAGCGCCTGGGCCTGCTGGGCGGGCCCGATGCCCCGATCGTGGCCTTCACGAGCAGTGCCGTCGGCTTCGGGTCGGGTTCCCGGTTCCGACGAGGTAAGGGTCGCGTTCGCCACGTCGCTGAGCGGGTCCGACGGTTCCGGGGCCGACTTAGGGTGGGTGCATGAAGATCGACCTGACCTGGCCTTCGGAGGCTGACGAACGGTTGCGCGCCGAGGTGCACGAGGTGCTGCACGCGGTGGTGGCCGTCGGTGGGGCCATCGGTTGGCAGTCGCCGCCGGGGCGCGACCAGACGGACCAGTGGCTGGATCGGCTGCTGGCACGGACCCGGGTCGGGGACGCGGCGCTGGTGTTGGCGCTGGTGGACGGGGTGGTGCGCGGGACGGCTTCGTGGCAGCGGCCGGCAGGTGAGGTGTTCGTGCACCGGGCCGAGTTGGGGCGGGTGACGGCGCACCCGTCGGCGCGTGGGCTGGGGCTGGGGTCGTTGCTGGTGTCGGCCGTGGTGGAGAACGCCCGTGCGGCCGGGTTGGAGATTCTGACGTTGGGCGTGCGGGGGAACAACCACGGGGCGATCGAGCTGTACGAGCAGCTCGGGTTCCGGGAGTGGGGCCGGTTGCCCAACGCGATCGCCGTCGGGGATGTCCGGTTCGACGACGTGCAGATGGCCTTGCCGCTCGGTTTCCGTGACGGGGTGGTGCTGCACGGGTCGGCCGCCGGTGGCCTGGGGGCCTCACCGCGTCGGGGTGTCGGGGATCGGCGTCGGCACGGCGCCTGAAAACCCGAAACGGCCCGAACCGCGCAGGTCCGGGCCGTTCGACGGGGAAGCTCAGAGGTTCGGGAACCAGAGCTTGATCTCGCGCTCCGCAGACTCCGGCGAGTCCGAGCCGTGGACCAGGTTGAACTGGACCTCCAGGCCGAAGTCGCCCCGGATGGTGCCCGGCGTGGCCTTCTCCACCGGGTCGGTGCCACCGGCCAGCTGGCGGAACGCCGAGATGGCACGGGTGCCCTCCACGACCAGCGCCACGAGCGGGCCGCCGGTGATGAATTCGACCAGGTCGCCGAAGAACGGCTTGCCGTCGTGTTCCGCGTAGTGCTGCTCGGCGGTCGCGCGGTCCACGGTGCGCAGTTCGAGCGCGGCGAGGGTGAGGCCCTTGCGCTCGATGCGGGAGATGACCTCGCCGACCAGGCCCCGGCTGACGCCGTCGGGCTTGACCAGGACCAGGGTGCGCTCGCTCACGGCCGTCGGTACTCCTTCGTACGAGTTCGTGCAACAGAAGCTGGGATGGGTGAAGGGTAGCCGGAGGTGCGAAAGGGCCCGTCGTGACCACCGGGAAGCGTTGTACGACCGCCGACCGCCGCAGCGTTCTCGTCGGTCCGGGCTGTCAGCTTTGGAAATCGGCCCCACCGGAACGCGCCACCAGACCGGAGGTGTCACCGGAGTGGTGCACGACCGCCTGACCGGCCGCCGCAACCTCGTTGTCGTACACCGGAGCCTCCCCCTGCTTCAGCCACACCTGCGGCGTCACGCTCGGGCCGACGAAGCGGTCGATGTCGGTGTCCTTCTCGTCCCCGCGGTGCGCGATGATCCCGACCTGTTTCGCACCCGGCTGCAACCGCACCCACGCGAACCGCCCGTACTGGGTCTCGCCAACGAACGGCAACGGCTACTGCCACGTCGGCGCGCCCACCACGTCACCCCAGACGTGCAGCCCCCAGCCCTCATAGTCGCCCGCCGGACGGTTGTAGTGCACCACCAGCCAGTCCGGTGTCTCCGTACCCGGCGGGGCGGCGGCCAACGCCAGCACCGCGCCATCCGCACCCAGCGATCCGGCCGAGTCCTTCGCCACCACCCGGACTTCGACCTTCTTGCCCACCGCAGCGCCGGGCAGCCGGGCCAGGTCCGCGAACACCCGGTACGGCGCGGTGTCGTCGGTCCCGAGCACGGTCCAGTCGGCGGAGCCTTCGACCTTCACCGCGAACGTGGCCTGCGCGAACGGCGACGTGACACCGTCTGCCCGCAGTTCCACCCGGTCGTCCAGCACGGTGCCGACCGGCGGCACGGTCAGCGTCGGGGTGGGCGCTGAGGCGTTCAACCGGCTCGAAGCCTTGAGCACCAACGCCGACAGCGGCGGCACCGTGACCCGGACCTTGCCGTCGACCGCCGTCACGACCTCACCGGGAGCAGGCCAGATGGGGCGCAACGCCGTACTGCCCACCGGCACGTCGACGGACGCGGCAGACGTGCCCCCGTTGGCCACCACCAGGTGTTCGGTCTGTTCTGCCGCACCCACGCGGCTGAACGCGATCACGTCACCGGAGGCGTACCGCAAGGTCTGGTTCCCCCTGCGCCACACCGGATCGGAGTCCACGAACGACGCCAGGCCCTGCAACTGCCGGTAAAGCTGGTGGTCGGGCGAGAAGTTGTCCACCGCGCCGGTCCGGTCGCTGCCGACCAGCTCCTCGGCCATGTACTCGGGCGTGCGGGACGCGAACATGTCCTGCCGCGCCGACTTGTCGCCGCCGCTACCGGCGAAACCCTGCTCGTCCCCGTAGTACACGACGGGATTGCCGCGCCACAGGTACATCAGCGCGTTGCCGAGCTTCAGGCGTTCCAGCAGCTCGGTCTCGGCGATACCGGGCCGGTTCTGCCGCACCATCCACGCGATGCGCCCCATGTCGTGGTTGCCCAGGAACGTCGGCAGCGACGAGGCGTTCGAGTCGGCGTCGGTGTAGCGGTCGTCGTCCACCAGCACCTCGCCCAGCCGCGCCGAACCACGCCCGGACAGGAACGACGCCGCGCCGCTCTGGAACGGGAAGTCCAGGGCCGCCTGCATCCGGCCGGTGGTGGTGTAGCGGGAGGTGATCGCCGGGTTCGCGTCGAACACCTCGCCGAAGACGAAGAAGTCCTTTTTGCCGCGCTGGGCCGCGTACCTCTTCACGTGGGGCGCAAGTGCCTGCCAGAACTCGATGTTCACGTGCTTGACCGTGTCGACGCGGTAGCCGTCGATGCCGAGCGTGTCGATCCAACTGGTGAAGATGCGCTTCATGCCCGCCACGACCGTCGGGTGCTCGGTCATCAGGTCGTCCAGGCCGAAGAAGTCGCCGTACTGGTTGGATTCGCCGCTGAACGTCGAGTCTCCCCGGTTGTGGTAGAGCGACGGGTCGTTCAGCCAGCCCGGCGACTTCTTCCCGCGAACGACCGGCGTGTACGGCGCGGTCAGCTTCGGGAAGTCCTTCTGCCCGGCGATCGCGGAGATGTCCACCGGGTTCCCCGCCGGGTCCAGGTACGGCACCGCACTCGTCGGCACGTACTCGTGCCTGCCCTCCGCGTAGTCGATCAGGTCGGCGGTGTGGTTGGCGACGATGTCGAAGAACACCTTGATGCCACGGCGGTGTGCGTCCCGGATCAGCCGCCGCAGGTCGTCGGTGGTGCCGAAGTGCGGGTCGAGCTCGGTGAAGTCGGTGGTCCAGTAGCCGTGGTAGCCGGCCGACACGTTCGCGCCCGAACCCTGCACCCACCGGTTCCGGAACATCGGGGTCAGCCAGATGGCCGTGATACCCATGCCCTCCAGGTAGTCGATCCTGTCGCGCAGGCCCTTGATGTCACCGCCGTGGTAGAAGCCCTTGTCCGACGGGTCGAAGCCGGTGGTCAGCCGGTCCTGGTCAGCCGATCCGCCACGGTCGTTCCGGGTATCCCCGTTGGCGAACCGATCGGGCAGCACGAAGTAGAACCGCTCCCCCGCGAGGTCGTTGCGCAGCGCGTCCTTCGCCAACGCGCGATCCCCCGACCGCACACCGGGCGCGATGTCTGTCACCGCGCCGACCGCCAGACGGTCAGCGGGAACCGCCGCCGCGGGAACCGTTGGCACCACCAGTCCCGCGAGCAGCAGGGTGACGACGAGTCCCACGCGGCGGCGCATGGCGACCTCCTTGTCGCAAGGAATTGCAAAGCCCTCGCCCGGCACGAGACCGGGCGAGGGCTCACAGAACCACGACGATCTTGGTCGATCAAGACTCCGGGGAACGCAAAGCGTTGCGGGAACTCACCGTCGCTGCGGCTGCAACGTCTTCGACCACAGCGACGCGCCCGTGATGTCACGCAGCCACACGGTCAACTCGCCGTCCCGCGTCACCTCCACCTCCCCGAAGTGCTGGAAACCGTCCAGCGGCGAGGTGTTCGCAGCCGGTGGCGCGTGCACGAACACCGCCTCCGGCCCGAACGTCGGGTCCAACGTGTTCGGCCCGAACGCCCCCGCGTGCGCCGGGCCGGAGACGAACTCCCAGAACGGATCGAAGTCCCCCACCGCCGCGCGCGAGGGCGAGTAGTGGTGCGCCGCCGTGTAGTGCACGTCCGCCGTCAGCCACACGGTGTTGCGCACCCGACGCCGCTTGAGCTCCCGCAACACCCAAGCCAACTCGTGTTCACGCCCACCCGGCGCACCCGGCAGGCCGTTCGCCACGCCCTCGATGTCCGCCCCGTCCGGCACGGTCAGCCCGATGGGCAGGTCGGCGGCGATGACCTTCCACGTGGCCCGCGACCGGTCCAGCGACTCGACGAGCCACCGTGCCTGCTTCTCCCCCAGCACGTGCCCCACGCCGTCGCGCGGCGAGTTGTTGGCGTCCTTGTACGACCGCATGTCCAGGACGAAGACCTCGACGTGCTGCCCGTAGGAGAACTTCCGGTACACGCGCCCGTCCACGGCCTGCCGGGGGTCGATCGGCTGCCACTCGTGGAACGCCCGAAACGCGCGTGCCGCCAGCACGTCCACCCGCTTCTCGGTGTACTGGGGCAGGTCCAGGATCTCGCCGGGGTACCAGTTGTTGACCACCTCGTGGTCGTCCCATTGCACGAACGCGGGCACGTCGGCGGCGAACGAGCGGTACTTCGGGTCGATCAGGTTGTAGGCGAACTGGCCCCGGTACTCGTCCAGGGTTTCGGCGACCTTGAGCTTCTCCGGCGTCACCACGTTGCGCCAGATCCGGCCGTCGGGCAGCGTGACCGACTCCTGCAACGGCCCGTCCGCGTACACCGTGTCGCCGCTGTTGATGAAGAAGTCCGGCCGCCGTGCGGCCATCGCGCCGAAGATCGGCATACCGCCCAGGTCCGGGTTGCTGCCCCAGCCCTGACCCGCCACGTCACCGGACCACACGAACCGCACGCCTTCGCGTCCGAGCGGCGCGGTGCGGAAGCTGCCGGTCACGGCCTCGCTGCGGGTGCGGCCGTCCAGGTCCTCCGCCACCACGCGGTAGTGCACGCGGCGGCCCGGGGGCAGACCGCGCAGCCGCAGCTTGCCGGTACCGCCGGTCGACGGGCTCAGCACCGGGCCGCGCAGGCGGCGGGCGTGTCGGAACGACGGGTCCGACGACACCTCCACCAGCATCCGGGCCGGCCGGTCGGCCCGCGTCCACACCAGGCCGCCGTCGAACGTCACGTCGCCGGACTGCACGCCGTGCGTGAGCACGGGCCTGCCCGACGCCGCCAACGCGACACCGGGCACGAACGCCGCGGCCGTGCCGATCGCTCCGGCGCGCAGCAGCGTCCGCCGGTTCACCACACCTTCGGTCATGGCGGGTTTCTAACCGCCGAAACCGAACTCGGGGTGAACTAGGACTGCTGGCTGGGCAACCGGCCCTCGGCCATCCGACGTGCCACGTCACGGCGCAGCCACAGCAGGTAGGCCCACACCAGCGTGAACAGCACCCCGATGGCGCCCAACGCGGTCAACGCCACCCACGACACGATCATCACCAGGTGCAGCACGGCGATCACCCACAACGCCCACGGGCGCTTCAGGATCGCGCACGTACCGATCAGCGCCACGATCAGCGCCAGCACCAGGTACCCGGTGCCCGTCCCGATGCCCCCGCCGAGCTTGGCCACCACCGGCAGCGCCAGGGCGACGACGACGACCTCCAGGATGAGCGTCCCGGCCATGATGCCCCGGAACGACTTCATCGGGTCCTTCTTCGGCGCCGGGACGGTCACGAGGGCTCCTTGCCGAACAGGGCGCGAGCCTCGCCGGCGGTCACCACGGAGCCGGTCACGATCACGCCGCCGCCGGACACCACGCCACCGTCGTCGTCGTCCTCGGCCAGCCGCACGGCCTCCTCGATGGCGTCCGGCAGGTGCGGCTGCACGACCATCCGGTCCTCGCCGAAGATCGGGATCGCCACGCCCGCCAGCAGGTCCGGGTCCATCGCGCGCGGTGACGAGTTCGCGGTCAGCACGACCTCGGTCACCACCGGCTCCAGCTCGCTGAGGATGCCGACGGCGTCCTTGTCGTCCATCACGCCGACCACCGCGACCAGCTTGCGGAAGCCGAACTCCTCGTCCAGCGCCTTCGCCAGCGCCTTGGCCCCGTGCGGGTTGTGCGCGGCGTCCACCAGCACGGTCGGCGCGGAGCGCACCCGTTCCAGCCGGCCCGGCGACGCCACGGTGGCGAACGCCTCGCGCACCGCGTCCACGTCCAGCTGACGGTCGGCGCCGGCGCCGAAGAACGCCTCCACCGCCGCCAGCGCCAACGCCGCGTTCGCCGCCTGGTGCGCGCCGTGCAGCGGGAGGAAGACCTCCTCGTACACGCCGCCCAGCCCCTGCAACCGCAGCAGCTGCCCGCCGACGGCCACATCCCGTTGCAGCACACCGAACTCCGAGCCCTGCCGGGCGACCATGGCGTCCACCTCGGCGATCCGCCGCAGCAGCACCCGCTCGGCCACCGGGTCCTGCTCGGCCAGCAACGCGACCGCGCCGGGCTTGATGATCCCGGCCTTCTCGGTCGCGATGCCCTCCAGCGACGAGCCCAGGTAGTCGACGTGGTCGATGCCGATCGGCGTGATCACCGCGATCTTGCCGTCCGCGATGTTCGTGGCGTCCCACTGGCCGCCCATGCCCACCTCGACCACGGCGGCGTCGACCGGGGCGTCCGCGAACGCCGCGAACGCCATCCCGGTCAGCACCTCGAACTTGCTCAGCGGCACCTCGCCCCGACTGTCCACGATGGACACCAGCGGCTCGATGTCCCGGTACACCTCGACGTACCGCTCGGGGCTGATCGGCGCGTTGTCCACGTTGATCCGCTCGGTCACCAGCTGCAGGTGCGGGCTGGTGTACCGGCCGGTGCGCAGGCCGACCCGGGTCAGCAGCGCGTCGACCATGCGCGAGGTGGACGTCTTGCCGTTCGTGCCGGTGATGTGCAGCACCGGGTACGACGTCTGCGGGTCGCCCAACAGCTCGGCCAGCGCGCGGATCCGCTCGACGCTCGGGTCGAGCTTGGTCTCCGGCCAGCGCTGGTTGAGCTCCGCCTCGACCTGGCGCAGCTCCTCCAGCGGATCGGGCGCGCTCACGACTGCGGCAACGTGTCGAGGCGGGCGTGGATGCGCTCGATGTCGGCGTTCGCCGCCGCCAGCCGGGCCTGGATCTTCGCGACCACCTCGGCCGGCGCCTTGTCGGTGAACGCGGGGTTGTCGAGCTTGCCCTCGCACTGGGCCCGCTCCTTCTCCGCCACCGCCAGGTCCTTCGCCAGCCGCTTGCGCTCGGCCACCACGTCGATCGCGCCGGACAGGTCCAGCTCGACCTTCACCGCGCCCTTGGGCAGGCCGACCTCCAGCGACGCCGACACCGTCCAGCCCTCGCCCGGCTCGGTCATCCTGGTCAGCGACCGCACGGCGGGCACCTGGTCGAGCAGGTCCACGCAGCACGCGCCGCGCACCTTGCCCGCGACCTTCTGCGCGGGCTTGAGGCCCTGGTCGGAGCGGAACCGGCGGATCTCGGTGACCAGCTTCTTCAAGCCCTCGACGCGGGTCGCCGCGACCTCGTCGCGCTCGCCGCCGACCGGCTTCGGCCAGTCCGCGACGACCACCGACTCGCCGCCGGTCAGCGTCGTCCACAGCGTCTCGGTGATGAACGGCGTCAACGGGTGCAGCAGCCGCAGCACCACGTCCAGCACGTGCCCCAGCACGGCCTGCGTCGCCTCGGCGCGGGCACCGCCCTCGGCCAGCTGGACCTTCGCCAGCTCCAGGTACCAGTCGCAGAACTCGTCCCAGGTGAAGTGGTAGAGCGCCTCGGACAGCTTCGCGAACTGGAAGCCCTCGAACTGCGCGTCCACGTCCGCGACCAGCTTGTCCAGCAGGTCCAGGATCCAGCGGTCGGCGTCGGTCAGCTCGTCGCGCGGCGGCACCGGCCGGGCCACCGTCGCGCCGTTGTTCAGCGCGAAGCGGGAGGCGTTCCACAGCTTCGTGGTGAAGTTGCGGGAACCGGCCGCCCACTCCTCGGCGATGGCCATGTCCGAACCGGGGTTCGCGCCGCGCAGCAGGGTGAACCGGGTGGCGTCCGCGCCGTAGGAGTCCATCCAGTCCAGCGGGTCGATGCCGTTGCCCCGCGACTTGGACATCTTCTTGCCGTACTGGTCGCGGATCAGGCCGTGCAGGTACACGTGGTCGAACGGCTGCTTGCCGTCCATCGCGTACAGGCCGAACATCATCATCCGGACGACCCAGAAGAACAGGATGTCGTAGCCGGTGGACAGCACGCTGGTCGGGTAGAACTTCGCCAGGTCGCCGGTCCGCGCCGGCCAGCCCAGCGTGGAGAACGGCCACAGACCGGACGAGAACCACGTGTCGAGCACGTCCTCGTCCTGCGTCCAGCCCTCGCCGGGCGGCTCGTCGTCCGGCCCGACGCACATCACCTTGTCGTTCGGGCCGTACCAGACCGGGATGCGGTGGCCCCACCACAGCTGGCGCGAGATGCACCAGTCGTTGAGGTTGTCGACCCAGTCGAAGTAGCGCTTGGCCAGCTCCGGCGGGTGGATTCGGGTGCGGCCGTCGCGGACCGCCGCGGCGGCCTCGCGGGCCAGCGGCTCGACCTTGACCCACCACTGCAACGACAGCCGCGGCTCGATCACCGTGTCACAGCGCGAGCAGTGGCCCACGGAGTGCTTGTACGGGCGCTTCTCGGCCACGATCCGGCCCTGTTCGCGCAGCGCGGCGACCACGGCGGGCCGCGCCTCGAACCGGTCCAGGCCCTCGAACGGACCGTGCGCGGTGATCACGCCCCGGCCGTCCATCACGGTCAGCGCGGGCAGCTCGTGCCGCCGGCCGATCTCGAAGTCGTTCGGGTCGTGCGCCGGGGTCACCTTGACCGCGCCGGTGCCGAACGCGGGATCCACGTGCTCGTCGGCCACGATCGGCACGTACCGCCCGGTCAGCGGCACCTCCACCTCGGTGCCGATGAGGTGCGCGTACCGCTCGTCCTCCGGGTGCACGGCCACCGCCGTGTCGCCCAGCATGGTCTCCGCGCGGGTGGTCGCCACGATGATCGACCGGTCGCCCGAGCCGTAGCGGATGGAGACCAGCTCGCCGTCGTCGTCGGAGTGGTCGACCTCGATGTCCGACAGCGCCGTCTGGCAGCGCGGGCACCAGTTGATGATGCGCTCGGCGCGGTAGATCAGGCCGTCGTCGAACAGCTTCTTGAAGATCGTCTGGACGGCCCGCGACAGGCCCTCGTCCATGGTGAACCGGACCCGGGTCCAGTCCACGCCGTCGCCGAGGCGGCGCATCTGGCCGAGGATCGTGCCGCCGACCTCCTCGCGCCACCGCCAGACCCGCTCCACGAACTTCTCGCGGCCCAGGTCGTGCCGGGACATGCCCTCGCCGGCCAGCGACCGCTCGACCGCGGTCTGCGTCGCGATGCCCGCGTGGTCCGTGCCGGGCAGCCACAGCACCTCGTAGCCCTGCATCCGCCGGCGGCGGGTCAGCGCGTCCATGATGCTGTGGTTGAGGGCGTGGCCCATGTGCAGGCTGCCGTTGACGTTCGGCGGGGGCAGCACGATGGTGAACGGCGGCTTGTCGCTGTTCGCGTCGGCCGTGAAGTAACCGCGCTCCACCCACCGCTGGTACAGCCCGGCCTCTACCTCGGCCGGGTTCCAGGCCGGCGGGAGTTCGGTGCGCTGGGGTGGGGTGGGCGTTTCAGTCACGTGGGAAGTCTACGGAGCGGTGGGTATCGACTTCGAACCAGATACCTGGTAGCACCTCCCGGCCTCGCCCGATCAGGCTATGCCCGGTCGACGACGGGTGGGGGCTCATCGCGATGCGCGAGAACAACGACGAAGACGACCCGTGGCTCGACCGGGACCACGCGAGTCGGCACGTACGCGTTCGCCACGGACAAGACCGACGGCTACGACTACGCCATCGCGTGGACGGCGGCGGAGCAGGGCTTCCTCGCGCCGGGGATCAGCGAGCGGTCCGTCATCGGCGGTGACGAGCCGTTCGGGCACTACTTCGACCCGGACCAGCCACTCGGGGTCGAGAGCGACTGCCCGGAATGAGGTCACCCGTTCGGACGATTCTGCCGGACAGTGGCGCCGATCACAATTAACGTTGATCACCGGTCGCCGCAGGGGGGAGACACCGGATCCACGGGCCGGAAACAACCCCTTGGGGCCCGTGGCAGCGGTGCCGCGTCACCCTGTGGTCGACAGTCGATCGCGGTACCGCTGGCGCGCTCGCGCGGGGCGCGCCAGCGCACAATGGGGGCATGAGCAAGCCACCGCAGCAGGACATCGACGAGGCCCAGCTCGACGTGACCGGACCGAAGCAGTGGGCGGCGGGCATCCCCGGCGTGGCCGTGTCGCTCAAACGCGGCGTGGAGCAGATGGGGGTGACCCGCACCGTCACCACGCTGCGGCTGCTCAACCAGCGCGAGGGGTTCGACTGCCCGGGCTGCGCGTGGCCGGAGCCGCAGGGGCACCGCAAGCTCGCCGAGTTCTGCGAGAACGGCGCGAAGGCGGTCGCCGAGGAGGCCACCAGGCGCCGGGTCGGGCCGGAGTTCTTCGCCGCGCACCCGGTCGCCGAGCTCGCCGGGAAGACCGACTACTGGCTCGGCCAGCAGGGCAGGCTGACCGAGCCGGTGGTGCTGCGCGAGGGCGGGACGCACTACGAGCCGATCTCGTGGAGCGACGCGTTCTCGCTGGTCGCGGCCAAGCTGAACGGTCTGGCCGACCCGAACGAAGCCGTCTTCTACACCTCCGGCCGGACCAGCAACGAGGCCGCGTTCCTCTACCAGCTGCTGGTGCGCTCGTTCGGCACGAACAACCTGCCGGACTGCTCGAACATGTGCCACGAGTCCTCCGGCGCGGCGCTGTCGGAGACCACCGGCATCGGCAAGGGCTCGGTGAGCATCGACGACTTCAGCCGCGCCGACCTGATCGTGGTGGTGGGCCAGAACCCCGGCACGAACCACCCGCGGATGCTGTCCGCGCTGGAGGAGGCCAAGAAGTCCGGCGCGAAGATCGTCGCGGTGAACCCGCTGCCGGAGGCCGGCCTGCTGCGGTTCAAGAACCCGCAGAACGTGAAGGGCGTGATCGGCCCCGGCACCCAGCTCGCCGACGAGTTCCTGCAGATCCGGCTCGGCGGCGACCAGGCGCTGTTCCAGGCGGTGGGGAACCTGCTGCTGTCGTGGGACGCGGCGGACACCCACTTCGTGCGGAACTACACCGACGGGTTCGCCGAGTACGTGGCGCACGTCCGCGACCTGGACTGGGAGGCCGTCGACTTCGCCACCGGCCTGCCGCGCGCGCAGGTGGAGAAGCTGGCCCGGATGCTGGCCGACTCGCAGCGCACCATCTTCTGCTGGGCCATGGGCCTGACCCAGCACAAGCACTCCGTGCCGACGATCCGCGAGATCTCGAACGTGGCGCTGCTGCGCGGCATGATCGGCAAGCCCGGCGCAGGCCTGTGCCCGGTGCGCGGCCACTCCAACGTCCAGGGCGACCGGACCATGGGCATCTGGGAGAAGATGCCGGAGAAGTTCATGTCCGCGCTGGAGACCGAGTTCGGCGTCACGGTGCCGCGACAGCACGGGTTCGACACGGTGGCCTCGATCCGGGCCATGCGGGACGGCCGGGCCAAGGTGTTCTTCGCGGTGGGCGGCAACTTCGCCGCGGCCACCCCGGACACGGTGGTGACCGAGAAGGCACTGCGGTCGTGCGAGCTGACCGTGCAGGTGTCGACCAAGCTCAACCGGTCGCACGTGGTGCACGGGCGGACCGCGCTCATCCTGCCCACGCTGGGGCGCACGGAGAGCGACCTCCAGCACAGCGGCGAGCAGTTCGTGACGGTCGAGGACTCGATGTCGGTGGTGCACCGGTCGCGGGGGCGGTTGGCGCCCGCGAGCGACCGGTTGCTGTCGGAGGTGTCGATCGTGTGCCGGCTCGCGCGGGCCCTGCTGGGGCCGGACCACCCGGTGCCGTGGGAGGAGTTCGAGAAGGACTACGACCTGATCCGGGACCGGATCTCGCGGGTCGTGCCGGGCTGCGACGACTACAACGAGCGGGTGCGCCGCCCGGACGGGTTCGTGCTGCCGCACGCGCCGCGCGACGCCCGCGAGTTCAGCGGAACCCGGACCGGCAAGGCGCACTTCTCGGCGAACGAGCTGACCGTGCTGCGGGTGCCGCTGGGGCGGCTGCTGCTGCAGACCATGCGCAGCCACGACCAGTACAACACCACGATCTACGGCCTCGACGACCGCTACCGCGGCGTGAAGGACGGCCGGCGGGTGGTGTTCGTCAGCCCGGCGGACCTGGACGAGCTCGACCTGCTCGACGGCCAGTACGTCGACCTGGTCAGCGAGTGGCCGGACGACCCGACGGGCGTCACCGAGCGGCGGGCGGAACGGTTCCGGGTGGTGTCCTACCCGACCGCGAAGGGCTGCGCGGCGGCGTACTTCCCCGAGGCGAACCCGTTGGTGCCGCTGGACTCCACCGCGGAGACCTCCGGAACGCCGACCTCCAAGTCGATCGTGGTGCGGCTGGAGAAAGTGGCCGACTGACGACCACCGCGCGTGCCGCTGCCGGACACGGCAGTCCGGCAGCGGCACGCGACGTTCGAACAGGGCATCGCACGGGCGCCGGCCTTACCGGACGCGGTCGTCACCCGGCCGTTCGCTGCCACGAGAAGCCGACGCTCGCGACCACCCGCCGATGCTCCCGCACCACCTGCCAGTCGAGCTTGAGCAGACCCGAGAAGGCCTTCAGGCGCTTGCGGGTGAGCCGGTACCGCGTGGCCGCCCGCACGTCGTCGTGCATCCGCTCGCGGGCGACGGTGAGCAGCAGATCCTGGTACGGCATGGGAATCCCCCCTAGTCGCGTCGTGGTGACGCCGTGGTGGCGAGGAAGAAGCGCACCGGCCGCGCCCCCTCCGGCCGTTTCTCCGGGTGGTCGTGGCGTTCGGAGTACCGCTCGATGACCGCCACCACCTCCGCGGTGACCTCCTCCAGCTCCCGCACGGTCAGGAACTCCATCCGGCCGCGCACGCCCAGCGCTTCCCGCCAGTCCTCGGACTCCTGCGGGTTGCGGCGGGACTGCTCCCGCACCGCGGCGAACTCCTGCTCCAGGAACGCGTCGCTCGCCGCCTCGGCCGCCGACACGCCCTCGTCGTCCAGACCGGTCGGCGACCAGCTCTGCGACTTCCGCAGCAGCCGCCACGGCTTCTGCCTGCCCTTGACGTCCGGCACCTCGCCCACGAACCCGTACTTGGCCAGCATGTTCAGGTGGTACGAGCAGCTGGCCACGCTCTCGCCGAGTGCGGCGGAGCACTCCGTCGCGGTGCGCGGGCCTTCCGCCAGGAGCAGGTTGATCAGCTTCCACCGGAACGGGTGCGCGAGTGCGCGGAGCACCTTCGGATCGCGGATCAGGTCGTCGGTCACACCTCAAGATAGCTATATCAAGGGTCCTTTAGCAAGACTTCTTGTCATAGCGCTCGGGTAACGTCCTGCCCCGTTCGGACGAAGCTCCGGACGACGGACTTGGAGGACCTGTGACCATCGAGAAGGCACTCGTGGCCGTGCTCGGGCTGATCGTGCTCGCCGGCTGCACCTCCACCCCCCACAGCGCCCCCGCGACGGGTGGCACCACCCCGTCGACGCCGGCCACCACGCCGTCCGAGGTCGCCGGCATCAGCTGTGCGAAGGCGCCCGAGGACGTCGTCGGCGCGGCGCTGCAACTGAACCTCAACCACCCGCGCGAAACCATCAACGGCACCGTGGTCACGTGCCAGTACGACGGCGGCGGCGCGAGCACCATGGTCCGGTTCCAGACCAAGTCGGACGCGGCCGCGTTCGCCAAGGGCAAGGAGGAGTTCGGCGGCAACGGCCAGAAGGTCAAGGACCTGCCGGACTTCCACGACAACGCCTACACCGGCACCCTCGGCACCGGCGAGGTGGTGCAGAACACGCTGGTGGCACGCAAGGGGCCGGTCGAGATCCTGGTGACGTCGGGCGCGAACTTCGAGCAGGAGAAGAAGCTCGTCACCCAGCTGTTCGAACGCCTCTAGCAGCCTTCCGGTCGCCTTGGCGGGCTCCCGGCCGCACTGCCCGAACGCCTCTAGCGCTCCAGCACCGCCATCGCGGCGTTGTGGCCGGCGATACCGCTGACCCCACCACCGCGGCGGGCGCCCGCGCCGCACACGAACAGGTTCGGCACGTCGGTCTCCACGCCCCAGCGCCCCACTTCGTCGTCACTCTCCGCGAACGGCCACGCCAGCTCGTCGTGGAAGATGTTGCCGCGCGGCAGCCCCAGCTCGGCCTCCAGGTCCAGCGGCGAGCGGGCTTCCAGGCACGGCTTGCCGTCCGCGTCCGTCGCCAGGCACTCCTCGATGGGCTCGTCCAGGTGTTCGTCCAACGCCTTGAGGTAGCGGCCGACCAACTGGTCGCGCAGCCCGTCGTGGCCCTCGAACAGCGCCGCCGGGGTGTGCAGGCCGAACAGGGTCAAGGTGTGCCACCCCTTCTCGACCAGCTCCGGGGCCAGGATCGACGGGTCGGTCAGGGTGTGGCAGTACATCTCGGCGGGCAGCACGGACGGCACCTCGCCCGCCGCGCTCTCCCGGTAGGCGGTTTCCAACTGCGAGTAGGACTCGTCCAGGTGCAGCGTGCCCGCGAACGCGAGCTTCGGGTCCACCCCGCCGCGCACCTTCGGCAGCCGTCGCAGCAGCATGTTCACCTTGACCTGACACCCTTCGGCGACCGGCCGGCTTTCCTTGCCGCGCAACGCGTCCAGCACCCGGGGGGCCACACCGGACAGCACGAACCGCGCGCCCACGGTCCGCCCGTCGAACTCCACTTCCGCGTTGGTGCCGTCAACGTCCACCCGGGACACCTCGGCGCCGGTGACGATCTCCGCCCCGGCTTCGCGAGCCGCCCGGACGAGTTCGGCCGTCACCGCGCCCATGCCGCCGACCGGCACCTTCCACTCCCCCGTGCCGTTGCCGATCACGTGGTACAGGAAGCACCGGTTGGCCTTGAGGTCGTGCAACGACGTGTGGGTGCCGATCAGCCCGTCCGTCGCGACCACACCGCGCACGACGTCGTCGGCGAACAGCTCCTCCAGCGTCACGCCCAGTGGGCGTTCGAACACCTGCTCCCACAGCCGTGCCCGCGCCACCGCGTCGACCCGGATGCGGGCGTGCTCGCGGGGCAGCAGCGGCTCCAACAACGTCGGTGACAGCGCCTGCGCCAGCACCTCCAGGTCGGCGTACCAGCGCCGCCACCGCTCGAACTCGGCGTCCGAGCCGGTCAGCGCGCGGAACGACTCGGCGGTGGCCGGCCCCGGCGTGCGTTCGACCAGCAGGTTCCCGGCGGGCGTGTACGAGGACGCGGCACGTGACTTCAGCGACACCTTCAGCCCCAGGTCGCCGACGATCCGGTCCGGCAGCAGGCTCACCAGGTACGAGTAGCGCGACAGCCGCGCGGGCACCCCGGGGAACACCTGCTCGCCGACCGCCGCGCCACCGGGGTGGTCGAGCTTCTCCAGCACCAGCACCGAACGCCCGGCGCGAGCCAGGTACGCCGCCGCGACCAGGGCGTTGTGCCCGCCGCCGACCACAACCACGTCGTAGGAATCCACCAGCCGACACTAGCCGGTGAACAGCGCGGTCACCTTCCGGATCAGCTCGACCAGCCCGTAGGCCAGCGGCAGCCCCACCCACAGCCAGGCGAACACCACCAGCGCGGTCCGGTTCACCGGGACGCCCCTTCCAGCACCGGCTCGTGGTGCTTCGCGGCCACCGGCCGGACCAGCTCGTTGGCCGCGAAACCCACCGCCAGCAACGCGATCATGATGTACAGGGATGTCGTGTAGAGGTCCGGGCCGGTCTTGCCGGCCGCCTTCTGGCTGTCCGCGATGGCGTTGACGATCAGCGGCCCGAGCACGCCCGCCAGCGACCACGCGGTGAGCAGCCGGCCGTGGATCGCGCCCACCTGGTACGTGCCGAACAGGTCCTTGAGGTAGGCCGGGATGGTGGCGAACCCACCGCCGTAGAACGAGAGGATCAGCATCGCGCCCACCACGAACAGCACCTTGGACGCGTTGCCCGCCAACGCCAGCGCCAGGTAGGTCAACGCGCCGACACCCAGGTACACCCGGTAGACGTTCTTGCGCCCCACCAGGTCCGATGTGGACGACCACACGATCCGGCCCGCCATGTTCGCCAGCGACAGCAGCGCCACGAACCCGGCGGCGGCGCCGACCGCGACCGGGGCGGCCGTGCCGGCGAAGAAGTCCCGGATCATCGGCGACGCCTTCTCCAGGATGCCGATGCCCGCCGTGACGTTGAAGCACAGCACCACCCACAGGCACCAGAACTGCGGTGTGCGCACGGCGTTGCGGGCCGACACGTTGACCGCCGAGCGCACTATCTTCCGCTCGACCACTTCGGCGGGCACCCGCACCAGCAGCACACCCACCGACATGAACACCGCGTACACCACACCGTGCACCAGGAACGTCTGTGCGATCCCGGTGCTGTCGCGCCCGAACGACTCCAGCATCTGCGCCGACCACGGCGACGCGATCAACGCCCCGCCGCCGAAGCCCATGATCGCGATCCCGGTCGCCATGCCCGGCCGGTCCGGGAACCACTTGATCAGCGTCGACACCGGCGAGATGTACCCGATGCCCAGGCCGATCCCGCCGACGAACCCGTAGCCCAGCACCACCAGCCAGAACTGCCCGGTCCACGCCCCGAGCGCGGAGATCAGGAAGCCGGACGAGAAGCACGTGGCGGACACGAACATCGCCCAGCGCGGCCCGTTGCGCTCCACCAGCGTGCCGCCGAACGCGGCCGACAGGCCCAGCATCACGATGCCCAGTTGGAACGGCAGCGCGCTCTGCGTGCCGGACAACCCCAACGCGCCTTCGAGCGGCGGCTTGAACACGCTCCACGCGTAGGCCTGGCCGATCGCCAGGTGCACGGACAGCGCGGCCGGCGGCACCAGCCAGCGGTTCCAGTCGGGTGGCGCGACGGTTCGCGAGCGGTCCAGGAAACCCACTGCCCGACACCTCCGTAACCTGGTCGGTAACTGACCTGGGAACTTAACGTCGGGAAGGAGTTCCACGATGGGGCGAGTCACCGTTCGTCGCCCAGTGGTCACGTTTTCGCGACGAACGCACCGCACGCGGATCGACGCGCTGGCCGCCGAGGAGCCGTTGGAGCTGCGCGTAGGGGGTTCGGCGCTGACCGTGACCATGCGCACACCCGGTCACGACGTGGAGCTCGCGCACGGCTTCCTGCTCGGCGAGGGCGTGATCGGGGGCCTGGCCGACGTCTCGGTGGCCCGGTTCTGCGAGGGCACCGGCCCCGACGGGCTGAACACCTACAACGTGCTGGACGTGACGCTGGCCGACCACGTGCCGCCGCCCGACGCGAGCGTGGAGCGCAACTTCTACACCACGTCCTCGTGCGGGGTGTGCGGCAAGGCCGCGCTCGACGCGGTGAAGCTCAAGACCCGCTACTCCCCCGCCGACGACGCCGTCCGCGTCGACGTGGACGTGCTGACCGGGATGCCGGACGCGTTGCGCGCGAAGCAGAAGGTGTTCGCGTCCACCGGGGGCCTGCACGCCGCCGGACTTTTCACCGCATCAGGTGAAGCTCTGGTGGTGCGCGAGGACGTGGGACGGCACAACGCCGTGGACAAGGTGCTGGGCTGGGCGCTGCTCCAGGACCGCGTGCCGCTGGCCGGGACCGTGCTGATGGTGTCCGGTCGGGCGTCGTTCGAGCTGGTGCAGAAGGCCGCGATGGCCGGCGTGCCGGTGCTCGCGGCGGTGTCCGCGCCGTCGTCGCTGGCCGTGGAACTGGCCGAGGAGCAGGGCGTGACCCTGGTCGGGTTCCTGCGCGGCGACTCGATGAACGTGTACGCCGGGGTGGAACGGATCACCGCTTGAGACCGCTCGACGGTGTGCTGGTCGTCAGCCTCGAACAGGCCGTGGCCGTGCCCTACGCCACCCGCCTGCTGGCCGACCTGGGCGCACGGGTGGTGAAGGTCGAACGCCCGGACGGCGGCGACTTCGCCCGGCACTACGACCGCGCGTGCGGCGAGGTGTCCTCGTACTTCGCGTGGACCAACGTCGGCAAGGAGTCGCTGACGCTCGACCTGAAGAACCCCGCCGGCCGGGAAGTACTCGATCGGCTGATCTCCGGGGCGGACGTGGTGCTGTGCAACCTGTCGCCCGGCGCGGCGCGTCGAATGGGTGTGGACGCCGACACGCTTCGCTCCGAACGCCCCACGCTGGTGGTCGGCGAGCTGTCGGGCTACGGCGACGGCGGCCCGTACGCGCAGCGCAAGGCGTTCGACGCGCTGGTGCAGTCCGAGGCGGGCCTGGTGGAACTCACCGGAGAAGGTGACGTCACCGCCCGAGCCGGCATCTCGGTGGCCGACATCGCCGCCGGGGTCCAGCTCCAGTCCGCCGTGCTCGCGGCCCTGCTGCACCGCAGCCGGACGGGCGAGGGCAGCACGCTACGGCTGTCGCTGTTCGAGGCGATGGCCGAGTGGATGCACCAGCCCATGCTGTACGCGGCGGGCACCGGGGCCGCCGCGCCCAGGACCGGCGCGCACCACCCCAGCATCGCCCCGTACGGACCGTTCCGGTGCCGCGACGGCGCCGTGCACCTCGCCGTGCAGAACGACCCGCAGTGGCGGCGGCTGTGCGCCGTGCTGGGCAGGCCCGACCTGGCCGACGACCCGCGCTTCGGCACCGTCACCTCACGGGTCGAGCACCGCCCCGCGCTGCACGCCGAACTCGACTTCAGCGGGTGGACGGCCGCCGACCTGCTCGACGCCCTGGACGAGGCCGACGTGCCCGCCGCACGCACCCGCAGCGTCGCCGATCTGCCCGACCACCCGCAGCTCGCCGCCCGCGACCGCCGGACGCGCGTGCCGGTGCCGGGCGGGGAGGCGACCATGCTGCGCCCGCCGGTCGATTCGACCGGATGGGACTGGGCGCCCGGCGCGGTGCCGGCCCGCGGCGAGCACACCGACCACGTGCTGCGCACGCTCGGCTACCAGGCGGAACAGATCGCGGCACTCCGGGCGCAGTCGGCCATCTAGGCGAAACACCAGGCACGTTCCGCGCGATGGGACTTGCGGGGTCATCGCTGGGGGGGACATGGTCAGCAGGCGAACAGTGCTCGGCGCGCTCGGCGCGACCGGGCTCGCCGTCACCGGCACGGCAGCCGCGCTCAACGGACAGGCGCCGATCGGGGAGGCGTTGCGCCGGGTGCTGGGCGTGGCCGGTCCGGTGCCCGCCGCGAAGCGGCCCGTGGTGCACGCGGATCGCGTCTACTCGCGGCTGCGGGGCCGTGAGGTCGACGTGGTGACGATCGTGCCGCCGGGCGTGTCGACGGACGGCCTGCCCATGTCGATCCTGCTGCACGGACGGCACGGCAACGCGCGCCAGGCGGCCGTCGGCGGTATGCCGGAAGCCCTGGTGGCGGCCGTGAGCCGGGGCTCGGTGCCACCGTTCGGGTTCGTCGCGGTCGACGGCGGCGACCACTACTGGCACGAGAACGTGCCCGGCGACGACCCGCTGGGGATGCTGCTCGAAGAGCTGCCCCGCTGGCTGGCCGAACGCGGCCACCGCACGCCGTCCGCGTGCACCGGGGTGTCCATGGGCGGCTTCGGCGCCCTGCTGTACGCCCGGCGGCGCAACGAACGCCGTGATCCGGTGCGAGCGGTCGCCGCGATCTCCCCCGGCCTGCTCACCTCGTGGTCGGAGATGGCCAAGCGCAAGGCGTTCACCAGCCAGGAGCAGTGGGCGGCCCTGGACCCGCTGCGGAACCTGGACAAGCTCGGCGACGTCCCGATCGGCGTCTGGGTCGGCGACCACGACCGGTTCATCGAGGGCAGCCGCAGGTTCATCGCCGCCGCCAAGCCGGCCGTCGCGTCGGTCACGCCCGGCGGCCACGACGACGTCTTCTACCGCAAGATCGTGCCGGACGTGATCAGGTTCCTGGGCAGGCGGATCAGCGCGGGGTGAGCGGTGTGCGGTCGCTGCGGACCCACTTGAGCACCGCGCTCCACGAGCCGTAGCCCGCGTCCACGTTCAGGTGCGCGCCGCCGACGACGACGTCGACGTCCAGCCGCAGCGCCTCCGCCAGTTCCTTGCCCTGCTCCAGCGAGCAGTACGGGTCACCCTCGCCCACCACCAGCCGCGTCGACACCGCGGCCCGCCGCACGGCGGTCGGGTCCAGCGGCACGTCGAGGAATTCGGTGATCAGCGGCTCGCCGGTGAACCGCGGGCTGGGCGGGGCCACCAGCAGCACCCGGTCCACCCGCAGCGCCGGGTCGACCTCGCCCGCCGCGTGGTGCAGCCAGAGCAGGCACGCCAGCGAGTGCGCGACCACCACCCGTTCACCCGATCGAGGGGCGACCGCGAGGTGTTCCCGCAGCTCGGCGAGCCAGACGTCGAGCTGCGGGGCATCCGGGAGGGTGAACTGGGGCAGGTCCACCTGCCCACCGCGGTGGGCGAGTTCGCCTGCCAGCCAGTTCTGCCAGTGCGTCGGCCCCGACCCTCCCAAGCCGTGCAGGAGGAGCGCGTACGGCAGCGACAACGCTCAGGCCGACTTCTCGCGACGCTCCCGGCGGGACGGCTGCCGGGCCACGATGGTCGGGTTCACGTTCTCCTTGACGGTCTGCTCGGTGATGACGACCTTGGCCACGTCCGTGCGGCTCGGGATGTCGTACATCACCGGCAGCAGGACTTCCTCCATGATCGCCCGCAGGCCGCGCGCGCCGGTGCCGCGCAGGATCGCCTGGTCCGCCACCGCCTCCATCGCGGTCTTGGTGAACTCCAGCTCCACACCGTCCATCTCGAACAGCTTCTGGTACTGCTTGACCAGCGCGTTCTTCGGCTCGGTGAGGATGCGGACCAAGGACTCCTTGTCCAGGTTCGTGACGCTGGCCACCATCGGCAGCCGCCCGATGAACTCCGGGATCAGCCCGAACTTGATCAGGTCCTCGGGCATCGAGTCGGCGAAGTAGTCCGCCGCGTCGACCTCGGCCTTGGTGCGTACCTCGGCGCCGAAGCCCAGCCCGCGCTTGCCGACCCGGTCCTGGATGATCTTCTCCAGGCCCGCGAACGCGCCCGCCACGATGAACAGCACGTTCGTCGTGTCGATCTGGATGAACTCCTGGTGCGGGTGCTTGCGCCCGCCCTGCGGCGGCACCGAGGCCGTCGTGCCCTCCAGGATCTTCAGCAGCGCCTGCTGCACGCCCTCGCCCGACACATCGCGCGTGATCGACGGGTTTTCACTCTTTCGAGCGATCTTGTCGACCTCGTCGATGTAGATGATGCCGGTCTCGGCGCGCTTCACGTCGTAGTCCGCCGCCTGGATCAGCTTGAGCAGGATGTTCTCCACATCCTCGCCCACGTAGCCCGCCTCGGTCAGCGCCGTGGCGTCCGCGATGGCGAACGGCACGTTCAGCATCTTCGCGAGGGTCTGGGCCAGGTAGGTCTTGCCGCAGCCGGTCGGGCCGAGCATGAGGATGTTCGACTTGGCGAGTTCCACGCCGTCGTCGCGCCCCTCACGCCCGCGGTCGCCCGCCTGGATGCGCTTGTAGTGGTTGTAGACCGCCACCGAGAGCGTCCGCTTGGCCTCGTTCTGGCCGATCACGTACTGGTCGAGGAATTCGTGGATCTCGGCGGGCTTGGGCAGCTCGTCGAGCTTGACGTCGCCTGCCTCCGCGAGCTCTTCCTCGATGATCTCGTTGCAGAGGTCGATGCACTCATCGCAGATGTAGACACCGGGGCCGGCGATGAGTTTTTTCACCTGCTTCTGGCTCTTCCCGCAGAAAGAGCACTTCAGCAGGTCGCCGCCGTCACCGATACGCGCCATGACCGCTGACCTCTGTCCCCTCCGGCGCACGTCCTGGTGACGTGCGCCTGACTACTGGTTGGCATCCGCCCGCTGGGTGCGGGGTCCGCCCGTTCCCCTCGACGGTACCTGGCCTACCCGCCTGTGCGGGAGGACCAGCGTGCCCCCGACACACCGAACCGGGCAGGACCCCTGGTGGGTTCGGCGTGTCGGGCGTCACGCGGAGTTACTTGGCCGAAAGCTTGCGGTACGGCAGGACGCTGTCCACGATGCCGTACTCGCGCGCCTGCTCGGCGGTGAGGATCTTGTCGCGTTCGATGTCCGCACGCACCTGCTCGGCACTCTTGCTCGTGTGCTTCGCCAGCGTCGTCTCCAGCAGCCTGCGCACCCGCTGGATCTCGTTGGACTGGATCTCCAGGTCGGAGACCTGCCCGTAGACGCCGTCGGTGGCGGGCTGGTGGATCAGGATCCGCGAGTTGGGCAGCGCGTGCCGCTTGCCGGGCGTGCCCGCCGCCAGCAGGACCGCGGCGGCGGAGGCGGCCTGGCCCAGGCAGTAGGTCTGGATGTCCGGGCGGACGAACTGCATGGTGTCGTAGATGGCCATCAGCGAGGTGAACGAGCCACCCGGCGAGTTGATGTACATCAGGATGTCGCGGTCGGGGTCCTCCGACTCCAGCACGAGCAGCTGGGCCATCACGTCGTTCGCCGACGCGTCGTCCACCTGCACGCCGAGGAAGATGATGCGCTCCTCGAACAGCTTGTTGTACGGGTTGGACTCCTTGATGCCGTAGCTCGTGCGCTCGACGAACGAGGGGAGCACGTACCGGGACTGCGGCGCGTGGAACTGGCTCACTGGTTCTCTCCTGGTCCTGTGCTGCCCGGTCAGTTGCTGTTCGCCTGGCTGGCGCGGGTGATCACCTTGTCCACGAAGCCGTACTCCAGGGCCTCCTGGGCGGTGAACCAGCGGTCGCGGTCGGAGTCGGCGATGATGCGCTCGACCGGCTGGCCGGTGTGCTGCGCGATCAGCTCGGCCATCTCCTGCTTGGTCCGGGTCAGCATGTCCGCCTGGATCGCGATGTCGGCCGCCGTGCCGCCGACACCCGCCGAGGGCTGGTGCATGAGGATGCGGGCGTGCGGCAGTGCGTGCCGCTTGCCGGGCGTGCCAGCGGAGAGCAGGAACTGGCCCATCGAGGCCGCCAGGCCCATCGCGTAGGTGGCCACGTCCGGCTCGATGAGCTGCATCGTGTCGAAGATCGCCATGCCCGCGGTCACCGAGCCGCCGGGCGAGTTGATGTAGAGGGTGATGTCCTTCTCCGGGTCCTCCGCCGCGAGGAGGAGGAGCTGAGCGGTGATCTGGTTGGCGATGCCCTCTTCGACCTGCGACCCCAGCACGATGATCCGCTCGCGGAGCAGGCGCTCGTAGACCGAGTCGTTGAGGTTCATCCCCGTGGACGACCGCATCTCGGGCGTCGCGAAGAAGTGCTGCGTCACGTCTGCCTGCCTAACTTTGCCGAAAAGAGTCTCGTACCAACGACCTTAACGAAGGCGGGCGGCGTCGCCTTCCCGACACCGCCCGCGTTCGCTCAGGGCTTCAACTCCGGTGGAGATTCGACGGGTTATGCCGTCGGCTCGGTCGCCGATTCCTCGGCGGGCTTCGTCTCGCCGAACAGCTCGTCCAGGTCGAGCGCGTTGCCCGAGGCGTCCGTGACGGTGGCCTGGCGCACCACGGAGGCCAGCGCCTTGCCGCGCCGCACGTCGGCGAAGATCGCGCCGAGCTGGCCGGACTGCTGCGCGCGCTTGACGTACTCGTCCGGGCTGATGCCGAACCGCTGCGCCTGGTAGATGATCCGCTCGGTGAGCTCGGAGTCGGAGACGCTGAGCTGCTCGGCGTCCGCGATGGCGTCCAGCACCAGCTGCGTCTTGACCGCCTGCTCGGCGGCGGTGCGCACCTCGGTGTCGAACTCCTCCTTGGTCTGGCCCTGCTCGGCCAGCCACTCGGCGAAGCGGTTCTCGTCGTGGTCGAAGGCGTGCACGGCGTCGTGCGCACGGGCCTCCACCTCGCCCTGCACCACGGCCTCGGGCAGCGGCACCTCGACCGAGGCCAGCAGCGCCTCCAGCACCTTGTCCCGCGCCTGGACGCCCTGCTGCATCTTCTTCACCCGGCCCAGGCGGACCCGCAGGTCGTCCTTGAGCTCGTCCAGCGTGTCGAACTCGCTGGCCAGCTGGGCGAAGTCGTCGTCCAGCCCGGGGAGCTGCCGCTCCTTGACCGTGTTCAGCACGACGGTGACGTCGGCCTCGCGACCGGCGTGGTCACCCGCCACCAGGGTGGTGGTGAAGCTCTTCGACTCGCCCTCGGACGCGCCGACCAGGGCCTCGTCGATGCCCTCCACCAGCTGGCCGGAGCCGATCTCGTAGGACAGGCCGGCGGTCTTGGCCTCCTCGACCTCCTCGCCGTCCACGGTCGCGGAGAGGTCGACGATGACGAAGTCGCCCTCCTTCGCGGGGCGGTCGACGCCGGTCAGGGTGCCGAAGCGGGCGCGCAGCTCGTCCAGCTGGGTGGTCACGTCGTCCTCGGTGACCTCCTGCTCGTCGACGCTGACGGCCAGTTCGCCGAACGCGGGCACGGTGATCTCGGGGCGGACGTCGACCTCGGCGGTGAACGCCAGCGACTCGCCGTCCTCGATCTTCGTGACCTCGAAGTCCGGCCGGCCCAGGGTGCGGATCTCGCCGGAGCTGACCGCCTCCAGGTACTTGGCCGGGATCGCCTCCTGGACGACCTCGTCCAGGACGGGCGCGCGGCCGATGCGGCTCTCCAGCACGCGGGCGGGGGCCTTGCCGGGGCGGAAGCCGGGGATGCGGACCTGCTTGGCCAGCTTGCGGTAGGCGCGGTCGAAGTCCGACTTGAGCTCGTCGAACGGCACCTCGACGTTGATCCGGACCCGCGTCGGGCTCAGGTGCTCGACGGTGCTCTTCAACGTGGTCTCCTCGTAACGGGCAGGACGTGCGGAACACCCCGGAAACGCTCTGCCGGGCGCCGGGATTCCGCATGAGTCTAGGCGGTGGGCCCCGGACCGGCGGCCGGCACCCCGGACTGTCCCGTGCGGGCGGCGGTGCGGGACATCGACCGCCGCCCTGAACCGGTTCGACTTCGCGGTCCGTGTTCGGTCGCCGCTGCCGGGTTGGCCGCCGAGAGTCGGACGTCGAGAAGTTGGCGCCGAGGAGTTGGTCGCCGGCGGGTCGGCCACTGATGGATTGACCGCCGCGATCGCGTTCGGTGGCAGCGGTTCACGTGCGGATTTCGCTTCGGTTCACGCGTCGGTCGACTTCGGCATCGGAACGCGGTCGTCGACGGATGCGGCTTCGGTGTTCGACTTCGGCGTCGGTGCGCGGCTCAGGCGTCCGAGGCCCCGCCCCGACATTCAGTGTTGGTGCCGGCGTCCGAGGGTGTGATTCGCCACCGCGTTCGCCACCGCGTTCGCTTCCCTGCCGGACAGGGCAATCAGCGGTTCATCGAGGCCATTCCCGAGCCGGCGCGGCGAGATTCGGCGTTCGGCGTAATCGCTATTTTTGCATTCCGTTCACATTTTCACTCTTGCGGGGCAGCGGGCCGGCGTGCGGGCGCTCGGCCCGGGTCGACGGCGGCCGGACGGGGCGGGACGGGCGGCGAGCGCGGTCGGCGGACGGCGGCGAGCACTCTCCGCATCAGTGCGGAAAAGGCGTGGCAAGCAGCGTGTCATCCTGCCGCCGGCTACTGCGTCGGTTCGGCCGTAACCATGCCGCCCAATGGGCGTCTCGACACCCCTTGCACTAGACCGTTCGAGTGAGGAGAAGCCGCGATGACACTGTGAACCGCGGCATCGCGGAGCGGAGCCAAGACGGCCAGGTGTAACACGGATGCCGTAGCAGCGACTAACACTCGGCAACCAACACCGAGGGGAGGTTCCGCGCATGGGGTGAATTGAGGCCGTTTGGAGTAGTGGTCGACAGAAAACTTTCACTTGTCGAGATGACTCCACTCGCCGTAGTCCATTAGTGTGGGTTTCAGGTAGCGTGGCGCCCGGACCCGCACCGCCGGACCACGAAATAATTCACGTTGTCGGACGTTCTGGGGGGTCAGCAGCGGACGCCACCGGCAACCGGGACCAGAGGGACGAGCGAAAACAATGTCATCGAGCTCTTTAACCACCTACCAGACAAGGTGCCGATGACCCGATGAGTGCCATTCCGCCGCTGCCGAACAGTAACCCAGGACCTGCCCCCGACGCCGGCTCCCCGGAGCACCGCGCCGGACTACGACAGGTCTTGGCAGGAACACGAGACCATCGGGTACCGCCCCTCACGGCCGAGCGGCGATGTTGATCAGCACCGAGCTGCGTCCGGACACCCGGCGCAGCTAGATCAACTGCCGCCACGCAACGAAACCCACGACGCCCGTCCTACCCCGGTCGCTCGTGGATCACTTTCACGCACCGTTGGGGAGCTCCATGGAGACACGTCAGCTTTTGGCGTTCACAACTGTGGTTCAAACGGGCAGTTTCACCAAGGCAGCCGCCACGCTGAATTGCTCGCAACCCACCATAACCACCCGGATCAAGGCACTCGAAGAGACCCTTGGCGTGCCGTTGTTCCGCCGACTCCCGCGCGGGATCCAGATGACCTCCGCCGGGGTCGAACTGCTGCCGTTCGCGCGCAACATCATCACGTTGACGGACAAGGCGCGAAAAGCCATCACGATGAACGGCGAGCCGCACGGCAAGCTGGTCATCGGCAGCGCGCAGAGCTTGACCGACTACCGACTGCTACCACTGATCGAGTACATGTGCTGGCGGTACCCGAGCGTCCAGATCTCGCTGCACTCGCGCAACACGCAGACGAACCTGTCGTCGGTGCGCGAAGGCAGGCTGGACTGCGCGTTCTTCATCGGCTCCGTGGAACCCCGCGAGGGCTTGGAGACGACCGTGCTGTGCCCGGAGCCGCTGGTCATGGTCGCCGGACCGACGCACGCGCTGACGAGGCGTTCCGTGATCACCGAGGATGAGCTGCGCGGGAGCACCCTCATCCGGGCGGAGAACGGCGCCAGCTACTACGAGCAGTTCGAGCAGGCGCTCGGCCTCCAGGAAGCGGAGGCCAAGTCGCCGGTGCTGGCGCTGGACTCGATCGACGCCGCCAAGCGCGCGGTCGCCTCGGGCCTGGGGATCTCGTTGGTGCCCGAGGTGACGGTCGCGGCGGAGCTGGCCGACGGAAGGCTGTGCAGGCTGCCCTGGGTTCCGCCGTTCCGGGTGTACACCCAGTTCGCGTGGCGCCAGGACAACTCGACCAACCCGTCGGTGACGGCGTTGGTGTCGGCCGCGGCGCAGGTGGTGAGCGAGCAGGTGGCCACGCCTGCCTGAGCAGGGCAGAACCTGGGGAACGCCGTTCTTGAGCGCCCATGGCGCGGTGTGCTCAAGAACGGCAGGCAGGACCGGACTTGGTTGCGCGGCCCCCACCAGACCCAGGGGGCCGCGCCGACCGTCGGGGCGACAGGATTTGAACCTGCGACCCCCCGCTCCCAAAGCGGGTGCGCTACCAAACTGCGCCACGCCCCGGTCACCAACACCCTATCGCGACACGCTAAGCTGATCCCGCGCCCACCCCTGGTGGACGCGACGCGGGTGTAGCTCAATGGTAGAGCCCCAGCCTTCCAAGCTGGTCATGCGGGTTCGATTCCCGTCACCCGCTCTCCGAACTTCCAGCAGGTCAACAGCGGTGCCACCCTGGTTGGGGTAGCACCGCTGCCGTGTCTCTAGGACCCGTCGTGCGATTGGCGTGCGATTAGGACCGCTTCCGCCTCGCCGCCTTGACCCGCTTGCTGAGCTTCCCGGCGATCTCCCGGTCCCGCTCGCTGGTCGCGTGCTGGTAGATCAGCGCGGCCCTCATGCTCCCGTGCCCCATGCGGTGCATCAGCTCCCGCGTGCTGGCACCGGCCGCAGCGGCGAGGTTGTTGCCGGTGTGCCGCAGGTCGTGGAAGTGGAAGCCCTTCGGAAGTCCGGCCCTGTCCACGGTCTTGATCCACTTCACGCTTCGGTGCCAGTTGCCACGCTTGAGCGGTGCACCCTTCTCCCCGGTGAAGATCAGCTCCTCTGGCCCGGCCTTCACGAACGCCATCAGGTGCCGCCGGAAGTCGTCCACGAGGATGTCGGGCAGCGCCACCGTCCGGAACCCGGCCGCAGACTTCGGCGGACCTTCCACGAGCTTCCCCGAGCTGAGCTGGGCGAGCCGCCTGGGCACCCGCACGGTCGGGCCGTCCAGGTCGACGTCACACCGCCGCAGCGCGATCAACTCGCCCCACCGCAGTCCGGTGAAGGCTGCCGCGAGGATCAACACCCGGAACCGAGGCGGGACCGCCTCCGCGAGCGTGAACACCTGCTCGATGGACGCCACGGGACGCTCAGGAGCCTTCTCTTGGTCCGCGCCCTTGATGCGGCACGGGTTGCGCTTGATGCGGTGGTCGTCCAAGGCGGTGTTCATGATCGCCCGCAGCAGCCGGTAAGCCTTGGCGGTCGTGGTCTCCGATCGGCCGTTGTCGAGGAGGTTCGCCCGCCAGGTGCGCACGGCCGCCGGCGAGATGTCGGTCAAGAGCCTCGCCCCGAGGAACGGCGCGACGTGCAGCCGGAACAGCCGCGCGTACTCCTCCCGGGTCCGAACCCCGAGGTCCCGTTCCTTGATCCACCGCTCGCCGTACTCCTTGAGCGCGATCTTCCCGAGCAGCGGATCAACCCACTCCCCGCGCAGGAGATCCGCTTCCACGGTGGACAGCCAAGCGGTGGCATCCGTCTTCGTCGGGAACGTCTCCGGCGCGTTCCGCCGCTGTCCATCCGGCCCGAGGTAACTGGCCTGGAACCGCTTGGACGGCAACTTGCGGACGTGCCCGAACTGCCTGTGGTTCTTCTTGTTGGCCATCAGGCAGCACCCCGCACAGCCTCAACCCGACCGGCGTCGATGAACGCATCCACGTCTTCGCGCTTCAGCCGAACGTGTCGCCCGAGGTGGTGGAACGCGATCCGCCGCTCAGCGATGAGCCGCCGGACGAACCGGACCGTCGTGTTCATGTACTGCGCCGCCTCCGGCACAGTGAAGTGCTCAGTCATGCCCTGTCCCCCTGTTTACGCAGCTTGCGGAGTTGCCGAATGGTTGGGAGGACTGGCCGAGGCGAGCAGCGCCGCCGTGTACTCGGCCTTCCATCGACGCCTCTCCGCGACCGCCCGCAACAGCAGGTGTGGCCTTGGGGGCACGTTCGGGTCACCGGGCTGCACGTTGTTCCAGACGACCCGCTTCGGCTGGTCGTCCCCGGTGATCCCCACGTCGGCAAGCAATTGCCGAACGAATTCCTTGCGGTCGTGCTTGTGGTCCGCCAGCGACTTGCCCGACCACTTCCGCGACACCAGCACCCGCCGCCCCGCGACACCGAGCGTGGACCGCTTATGCGCCTTTCCCTTGCACTTGCCGGGCTCCATCGAGACCCGAGCCCCACGCGGCTGGACTCCGTACAGCAACCACACCGGGCACTGCGGCGAGCAGGGCGCAACAGCCAGCTCCGCACACAACCTCTCCGCGTGCTCCTCCTGGCGGGCCGTCTGGGCATCGAAGCACTCGCCGATCGACTTCGTGAGGTACTTCGTCAGGTACCCGATGTGGCGGCCAGCCTCTTCGGTCCCGCCGAGGATGCCCTTGGAGTGCACCTGCACCCCGAACCGCGCAACGTGGGCAGGCTCGTCTACCTGGTCCAACGCTTGCTCCCAGGTAGGCAGCGCCTCCCGCGTGCCCGGGTCCACGAACCCCTTGACCCGCGCATCCCACACCGGCAGCGAATCCCCGCCGTACTTCACCTCGTCATGGCTGGGCCACCACACCTGGTGGTAGGTGGCTTCAGCGACTGCCCGCAGCTCCGCCCGCGAGATTGACCCTCGGATAGCCGCGTGCCAGTGCGGCGCCAGCCGACGCTGAGGCTCGACGGTGGAGAAGTACTGGACATCCCACCCGACACACCGCCGCAGGTTCTGCACGAACCGGTCCAGCAGCGCCGCGAAGTGCACCGCGTCCCGAGCCGCCCGCCGGTAGTCGTAGGTGGCCGGGTCAACCGGGGTGCCGTCACTCCGGACCTTGCCGTAGCTGTCGAGGGTCAGCGTCAGGAACGTCGAGGGCTGGTACTTGCCTCCGAACACGCGCCCGACTGTGCGCTTCTGCACCGGCCGCCGAGGCAGGTTCGGCGCATCCTGCCGCCGCCGCGTAGACCGCTTCCGCACAGCCCGAGGCCGAGCATCCAGCGCCGGAAGCTTCCCGCGGACTCCCATCAGCCGCAGCTCAGCGTCAACGCCCGCGACCTCCTCCCGAACCTCCTCCGCCCCGGCTTCGTCGTCCTCCTCCACGGCCTGGCGGTACGCCGTGACCAAGTCGGCCCGGTAAGCCGCCAACGCCCGCTGATCCTCGCTAGGAGCGTCCGGGGTGAAGTCGGGCTCGTCCGTCAGGTGCCACCCCTCCCGGCACTGTGCCATCCGCAGCCGCCGGTTCTTCTCCGCACAGGTGGGGCACACGCTGGCCACCGTCGAACCACAGGCAACGGGGACGATGTCCACCCGCCCGGTGTCCAGGTCAACTCGTTCCTTGGCCAGTGGCCGGACGCAGACGCCGTGCTCCTCAGCCACGGCCCGAGCCACATCCAGGGCCGCCGGCTGCTTCATCCGATCGGCACGAGTCAGGTACTCACTCATGCCGCCGCCTCCCCAGCACCATCCGGCCGAGTCGGGAAGTCGTGCACTGTCGCCGGGGCGAGGAACACGCCTAGCTCAACCAGGTCCGCGTCCGTGACGTGGAAAGCCCGAGCCCGATCCGGCTCCCGCTGCCCATCCGTCTTCACCCAGGCCACACCGGGCGTGTTCTCGCTGATCTCGTGCGCCGCCGCGCCCCGCTGGCGGACACCGTCCCCGAGGACCATGTCCACCTGTTGCGGCTCGTCCAGCCGTAGCGCCACCCGCGTGGTGAACAGGTGCCGAAAGCCGACTACCTCCTTGCGCGGGTCCTGCACCAGGCCAACCACCGCGTACCCCGGCGCACGGCCCTGCGAGGTGATCGTTTGAATCGCCCGCGCCGCCCGCTCCCGCAGCTGCTTGTCCGGCTGGTAGGCGATCAGGTCCGCCAGCTCGTCCACCACCAAGACCGTGAACGGCTCTCCCGTCGATCGCGCCCACAACCGACGGATGCCCCGGTACCTGGTAGCCCGCTCCTTGACCTCAGCGGCGATCTCTTCCAGCAGCGCGACGGCGTCCGGCCCGTTGTCGTAGACGACCCGGTCGAAGGCGTCCGGGCACTGCCCCAGCTCCATCCCGCCCTTGGGATCGATGCCCACCAGCCGCACCAGGCCCGCACGGACCGCCGGGGCGAGCTGCCACACCAGCGACCACAACACCGAGCCCTTACCCGCGCCGGGCACGCCGACCACGAGCACCTGCGAGCCGAGCAGCCGCAGCCGCCAGGGCTTGCCGTTCTCCGTCCGCCCGACCGTGACCCGCCGCAGGTCCACTTCCGCCGAGTCCGCCAGGGCCGGGATGGGCAAGGGCCGCAGCAGCGGGTCACGGTGCACGAAGTCCAGCTCAACCACCCTCGGACGCAGCACCCGCACCCGGCAGGACCGAGCACCGAATGAGTGCGCCAGGCCCTCTCGCCGCAGCTCCCAGGCTTCCGGCGACTGGGCCGGGATCATCCGCACCCGAACCCGGTCCCGCCATCCCTCCGACCTCACCCGCCGCAGCACCGGGCGGTGCTCACGCCCCCGAGCGTCCTTCGACAGCTCAGCCAGCCGCACCACCGTCCGCCACCGAGGCACGTACACCGTCGCCCGCCGCCACTCCGTCACGACCCGGTACCAGCAGTGCCGCAGGAACGAGTCCCGCGCCAGCCCGTACCAGACCGTCAAGGCACAGACCAGCGACAACACCGCCAGAACCAGCGGCGAAAGCCCAAACCGCAACCAGCACCAGGCCGCCAACGCCGGCACCAGCGTGACCACCGGGTACCGAACGACGAGGAGCACCAGGCGCACGACCAACACGACCGCCAGCCACACCAACGCCAGCAGCGCCGCGAGCCACTTCGCCCTGCCCGGCAACAACATCCACCACGGCACCCGAGGCCGCACACCCTCGAACGGAGCCGGATCGACCCACTTCCCGCCGTTCATCGAGCACCGCCGAAGTCCAACTCCAGCGCCCCGACACAGCGATCGCACTCCGTCTGCCCGACCAGCAACCGCGCGAACCTCTTGCACTTCGCGCACCGCGTCCGGGTGACCCACTCTGGCGCACGCTTGCGCCCATGCTTTACCGTCATCGCTGTTCACTCCGAGTCGGTGTGGACAACGCAGGAGCGGCAAGGTTGGTAGCCGGTGTCCGCTCCTGCGCCTCACGAAACCATTGCGCCGCAACAAGTCGTGCGGCATCGCCACGTGACCCACCAAGATCACGCGCTCTGTCTAAACAGGACTAGGGGACGTCACTCAGCCTTGAGCGCTTCCCCCTTCTCACGCTCACGCTTCGCCCAGTACATGGCCTCGTGGTGGTGTCCCCGGTCGATCTCCGCGACCTGCCGATACACCTCCGCCGACCGCAGGTAAAAGGTCCGCCACCGCGACAGCGCCGCATCCGGCGCGGGCATCACCTTCCCCAACGCCTCATGCGCGTCCTTCAGCGTCCGCACCGCGAAGGCGGCCTCCCAGGCGTCAGGCTTCTTCCGCTGCGCCATCACCCGCCCCCTCCGCCAGCGCGTGACGCCCACCGGCCGAGTCCAGCCGATCGGCCACCTTCCACGCCTCGCGGGACAGCTCCCGGCAGAACCGCGCCAGGACTTCCCGCCCGCCTGGAAACGGTGGAGTCTGGACCGTCAGGTTCACCGGGTCGAGATACACAACCAGCGTCGGCATTCCGTTGACCATCACCAAGGCAGCCGCCGCTTCGCGCCCCGGCGTAGCGACCATGTGCAAGCTCATGCCTTGTCACCACCCGCAGCCAGTGCAGCCGCCGCCTGGTCCAGCGCAGCGCGAAGCCGGTCCAACGCTGCCCGGTCAACGACCAGCACGGCCGGGAACGCCTTACCGAAGCGGATCTCCACCCGGTCCGCGTACGCGAGCGGCACCGGCCGGATCGGCAGGTCAGCCGTCACGTGCAACCGCACCATGTCCGCCACCACGCGGTCACGCGGCCTTGGACGTGGTCTTGACGACGACCGGCTTCATGGCCGACGCCCGCAGGCTGTACCCGAGCTTCGCCCGGCACCGGTGCCGCTCACCCCCGTGACTGCCCCGGCAAGCCTTGTCGTCAATCCAGGGCGTGACCGTCAGCCCCTCGAACACCACCGGCCGCACGTCCGTCCCCGGAATCGCCTCCGGCGGAACCGGCTGGTGAGGTGCGGCGATCTTCACCGTGACCACCGCGTCCGCCTTGCGCTCCGCCGCCTGGTCGATCACCAGCACCGACCACACCAACAGTCCGGACTCTTTGTCCGTCTCCTGCTGAACCGGCAACCCCTTCGCCCGCTCCTCAGCCGACTGGAACTTCAGCACCGGCTCAACACCCATCACCAACGCACCACGCGGGAAGACGAAGTCATGCGTCGTGGGGAGCCTGCTCCCACCCGTGATCGCCACCGTCGTACTCCTCTTCAACGGCGTCGGCCGGACCGTCTGCCCGGCATCTCGACAACGACCACTCTCCGCAAATCAGCGGGACGCAAGCACCGCATAGCGGGACTTCTACGGACGTCTCCGCTAGCTTGAAGACGTCCCTACTCGTCTCCACACGGAGGTCCACATGGCCAACGAACGCCTACGCGAAGCCCTCCTCCGCAACGGCCTGGACCTCGACCACGTGGCCCGCGCGACCGGCGTGGACCCCAAGACCGTCGAGCGGTGGATCACCAAGGGCCGCATCCCCTACCCTCGCCACCGCCACACCATCGCGTCGATGGTCCGCGAGACCGAGAACTACCTCTGGCCCGACGCCGTGGCCACCGAGCGCAAGGCGGAGATCGCCGAATCCGAGGTGGTCAAGGTCTACCCGCACCGCAACAACATCCCGGCCGACCTTTGGGACCGCCTCCTCAACGACGCCACCGAACACATCGAGGTCTTGTCGCTGGCCGCTCTTTTCCTGGTCGAACGCCCCACCTTCGCCAAGGAGCTACGCACCAAGGCCGAGAACGGCACCCGCGTCCGCCTCCTGTTCGGCGACCCCGCCGCCCGCGAGGCCGCCCGTCGCAGCGAGGAGGAGCAGCTGGGCAAGGGCACGGTCGCCGCCCGCATCCGCAACGCCCTGGCCTTCGTCCGCCCGCTGGCCGAGGTCCCCGGCATCGAGGTTCGCCTACACAAGACGACCCTCTACAACTCCGTCTTCCGCTTCGACGACGAGATGATCGTCAATACCCACGTCTACGGCTTCCCCGGTGCCCACGCCCCCGCACTCCACCTGCGCCGCCTGTCCGCCGGCGACCTCTTCGAGACCTACTCCGAGAGCCTGGAGACCGTCTGGGCAGGCGCGAAGCGCGCCACCTTCTGACAAGGTCGAACCATGACCAGGACCGACTACCTCAACGATCCGAACGCCCCGAAGCCGAACAGCATCCGCGTAGCCGTCAGCGCCATCGTCCAGGACCCCACCGGACGCCTCCTCATGATCCGGCGCACCGACAACGACAAGTACGCCATCCCCGGCGGCGGCCAGGACGTAGGCGAAACCCTCGCCCAAGCGGTCGTGCGCGAGGTCGAGGAGGAAACCGGCATCCACGTCGAGGTAACCGGCCTGGTCGGCCTGTACTCCAACCCCAACCACGTAATCGCCTACGACGACGGTGAGGTCCGCCAGGAGTTCTCCATCTGCTTCCGCGCTCAACCCATCGGAGGTGAGCTGCGCACAAGCAACGAATCCAAAGAAGTCCTCTGGGTAGAGCCTAACCGCCTACCCGACCTAGACATCCACCCATCAATCCGCCTACGCATCGAACACGGCCTAAGCAACCGCACCGAACCCTACTTCACCTAACCTCGACGCCAGCGGCCCGCAATCGAGCCTCCGTACGTTCAACCGCAGCAAGCAATTCAGGCTCCGCTTGGCGGATGGAGCTTGTCACTAGGTCTCCCGGTCCATATCGCTCTTGGATCTCAGCAATTCGACCGTGAACGCTAATCATGCCGCCATCCGGTCCAGTCGTCATGTCCGCCCACCACAGGGCGTCTCGGAGTGGTGTCTGCTCGTCCACCCACTCTGCAAGTTGCGAGGAAAGCCCGCGAAGCCTCGCCTCACCCATCGCACACGAGTGGTGCGCAATAAGCGCACAAAGACGATCGGGAAAGCCCATTCTTCGCAAAAACCTAGCGCCATCAAGAGCATGGAGACCAGTATCAACCAATTGAGGGGCGTAACCGATATCATGCAAATATGCAGCCGCAACAAGTAGGCGAAAATCCGAGCCCTGAAGCACCTTGCCGCACCACAATACCCTAGCGGCCACACCGCGCACATGGGACCACCTGCGCGGCAAATGCGACAGATAGCGACGAGCCACGTCGTAGGCCAAGGCGTCCAGTAGCACAGCTAAACCTCTGGCTTGCTTCTATATTCATCACGCGAAGCGCCCGGTATCCAAGCAGGGTTAGTCTTCCGCAGCACATCGCCTCTAACGAGGTCAGCATCGAGCGATTTCAGAATCAAAGCGAAGAGAAATACCAGACGAGCGAACTTTACAACAGCCACGCATAGTGCCACCTCGAATATCCACTCAGAAGCACGTGGACCGTCTTTCGAATCGACCGCCATAGCGACAATACAGAGAATCGCACACGCAAGAAGCCACGAGATAATGCTTACCCAGTTCTTCCGCAGAGTAGCGCCATAGCGTTTACGAATCTGAGCGATCAGTCGACTGGAGGCGCCACCATACTGAGTTACTCCATTACCGGCAAAACCCGCGATAAGCGACATGATTCCTGCGCCAGCTGCGTATATTGCGAGCCGTTGCTGCTGATCCGCCCAAGACAAAATATTTCCATGCTTGAAGTGGTAGACGAGGAGGACATGGCCACCGACCACCATCGCGGCCGTAGCGAGATCAGCTGCAGGATGGTTGGACCAGAAGTCCAATACGGATGCCCTCACTCGCGAAACGAGCCCTCGCTCATTCGACACGTTCGGCATCTCATGCCACCCTTCAACCGCGAGCCGGGTCTACCAGGTAGACTCTACCGCCCACCACCGACAAGATCATTTTTAAGAGTCGGCGAGGTCAACCCTAAGCTTCTCCGCCGCCTTGTTTATCGCACTGATTGCCGAGGGGATCCGGACCGGATTTCCTTCTTTGTCGGTAACACTGACGTTCATCTTGGTAGCCAGAAGGTGATTTAGGAAGTCAACCTTTTCGATATGCGGCTTCCCCTTGCTATCATAGTTTACAAGTTCCACCACGGCTCGCGAAAAAGGCGCACGGATCATAGACTTTGCCGTCCGCACTATACCCATCCGCTCTTCTCTACGCTCTTCATCAACCCGCCCCTTCGCTCGTATAGTCAACTCGATATCAACACTTCCATGAGACTCTTCGATGTCCTTCAGAACGCTATAAAGACCGCTCTGAGTCCCGATCGAGCTGACATGATCTTGGTCAAGACGGACAGTCAGGAGCTTCGCTTCCTCGGCCGCCCGGATCTTGTCCAATGCCCGCTTGCTCACAAGTGGCACGATCGCGACTTCACCTTGAAACATTTTATGAGCATTGATCCAACGCTCCATTGAGCCTACCCGCGAAGAGCCGTTCGAGCCCAGAACGAAGCCGAAGATATTAGAATTCGGCAGAAACTTGGCGATCGACAACTCGACGTAAGGGTTAGCAGCATTTGACTCAATGTCAATGAACGACTCGGTCGAAATATCAAATGACGATACACCTTCCTCTACGAGGCGAACCAGAATGAAATGATCCTCCTCCTCGTAGGTGTATACGCGCCCCCAATGATCCACTCCTGCAACAACATGCTTGCAATCAGCCGCAGGCTGCTTAGCCAAGTCGGCAAGGATCTCCGGCCATGGGTACGGTTGCGCTAGGCGTGTGCCGTCCTGCGCCACCACCTCAAAGAACTGCACCGTCTTCTTCTTTGTCCTCGTGATCACAGCGCCTCCGAAGATCTGTTGGACACCAAGACCTACTGCCGAATTCTCCTCTACGGGATCAAGGCGCGCCGCCTGCGGCAGCGCGTCGGCGGTCTGGACTCACGTTGGCACCGACTCCCCGCATCACGGCACGCCGGGCTCCCGCTTCGCTCCGCCCGCCGGCCGTGCGCGGAGTCGGTGCATGTGGCCGGGGCGGCGGCGCTTTGACTAACGGGCGCAGGTCCCTACAGCTTCGGCAGCTCGCCAGTCGGGACGATCGCGCGGTTACTCGACTCAGTCGGGCTGGGCACGGCGATCGGCTGCCGCGACGGCTTCGCCGCCTTGCCACCGCTTCGTCAGTGCTTGTCGCGAGGGGGGTTCGGGTCGTTCCCCTTCGGGGAGGTGTCCCGGGAGCGGATCCGGCCGTCGCGGCCATGAATGATCGCGTCACCGCCGGTGTTGGCGACGATCTCACGCGCCCGTGCCGTGGCTTCGGCCTGCGTGTCGAAGTGGCCGCTTGCCCGCGCAGCATCCGGCTTCCGCACGTCCCAACCACCCTCGGGGTTGGGAACCACGTGCCGATCGTCGTCACCCATAGCGCCTCCTTGAGCATGGAGCCAGCGTCGGTAGTCCAATCGACGCCCCATGCCTACGCGCTACTCGGACGGCGTGTTCTTCACCCGAACGGCCGCAACCTCTGATGACGTTCTGTTTGTGTCGAGGGTCAACTCGCCAGGACGAGGGCGCCTTGGCAGTCGCCTCGGGCGCACAACGAGTAGCCTGCACGCTCAGCGAGCCACGTGCGATTGACGTGCGATTAGCCCAGGTCAAGATGGGTCAACAGCGGACAACCGGAGCCAGGTCAAGCGCAGGTGAGCAGCGGTGAGCTGGGGTTGACGCCGCACTTCCAAGCTGGTCATGCGGGTTCGATTCCCGTCACCCGCTCTGGTCTCTTCTCGCCGGTGGATCGCTCGCGGACCGTCCTGTGTGGACGGCGCGCCGGCCTCCGGGGAAGCACCTGCCGGTCAGGTCCGAGATCACACATCATGGACCCATGCGACTCGGTCAGATCGTGGTGGACTGCCGCCGGACGGCGGAGGTGGCGGAGTTCTGGGGCTCCCTGCTGGGTGGGACGCCGGTCGAACGACCCGACGGGTGGACGTACGTCGAGCCGCCGGGGTGGCCTCGTCTCCTGTTCCAGCCCGTTCCCGAGGCCAAGACGGTGAAGAACCGGTTGCACCTGGACGTCGTCGTCGACGACATTCCCTCCGCCACAACGGAAGCGGTCGGTCTGGGGGCTGTTGTGGCGGGTGACGTGATGACCGATGAGCACGGCAGTTTCAGGTCATGCTCGATCCTGCGGGCAACGAGTTCTGCTTCGTAACGGGTTGACCCGGCTAAGAGATCACCGCGCGCCACAGGACCTCGCCGAGACGGACCGCCAGCAGCACCATGAGGAAGCCGATGGTGAAGGTCACCAGGCATCTCAGGATCACCCGCAGTTTCGAGCGCGTCATCGACCAAGTGTGCGCCCTACGATGGCAGTGTGACCGCCGATTGCCTCTTCTGCCGCATCGTTGCGGGCAGCGTTCCGGCGCGTGTTGTCCACCAGACGGACACCGTGCTCGCGTTCCACGACATCAACCCGCAGGCGCCGACGCACGTGCTGGTGATCCCCAAGGAGCACCACCGGGAGGTCGGCGACCTCGACCCACTGACGGCGGGCCAGGTGTTGCAGGCCGCGCACCACGTGGCGAAGGCCGAGGGCATCGCCGAGGACGGGTACCGACTGGTGTTCAACACCGGGCGGGACGGCGGGCAGACCGTGTTCCACGTGCACTGCCACGTGCTCGGTGGTCGGCGACTGACCTGGCCGCCCGGGTAGCCCCCGCCCTGCGTGGGCCGGCGACACGCGGTAGCGCTCTGCCCGATGACGGCCGGGCGCGGTCACGGACGGCAACGTGCCGGCGTGTCACGGTGCTGCGGCGTCGAGGACCGCTAGCCGGTCGCGGCGGCGACGGCTGCCCGGAGGGCGTGCGCCACGGCCTCGTCACCCTCGATCGACAGCCCGGTCACCGGGGCTCGTCCCCACAGCCACAGGTCCACGGCCGAGGCCGAGCCGGTCACCACCACGGCCGGGTCGGCGGCCGGGCAGAAGTCCACCACCTGTTCGTGCAGCGCGACGGTCCACTCGCGGCCCGGTACGCGCAGTGTGACCGCGCGTCCGCCGGCGTGCGCGCCGGGCGGTAAGTGGCAGCCCAGCCACAGCTTCAGCACCTCGTCGATGCCGTCGGCGGCCAACGCGGGCTCCAGCGGTGCGGCCAGGCCCACCGCCGCCTGCGCGTCCACCCGGTGCACGGCCGTCTCGTGGGCCATCCGCCTCAGCCAGAACCCGAGCGTGCGGTCCCACGGGCACCAGGTCGCGGCCGGTTCGGACGCGCGGGCCGGGTTCAGCACCGCGATCAGCGACGCCGCGCCGATCCGGTACCAGTCGACGGGGTCCGCGCCGTTCGGTTCGCGTGGCCACTCGGTCGGCCGGCTGCCGCGGGTGACCCACCGGGTGACCAGGCGGTGCACCGAGCCGACGTGCCGGACCAGCTCGGTCACCGTCATGCCGGGGCAGGCGGGCACCAGGCGGTCCCGTGGCGCCAGGTCCGCCGCCACCGCGAGCGCCGCCGCCTCGGTCCTGAGTGCCCTGCCCAGCGCGTGTGCATCCATCGGCGAAGCATGTCCGAGCGCGCGCGCCGGCCGCGACCCCTGAAATCGAATCGCGTCTGCCCTGCCGGCGGCGTATCAACAACCGCATGGCGCTCACCCTCCGCACTTTGGACCACGACGAGCTCGGGCCGTTCCAGCGAATGGTCGACAACGCGTTCCTCTCCGACGCCCGCGAGGAGTTCCTCGAACGGTGGCGAGGTCTGTTCGAACCGGAGCGCCACCACGCGGTGTTCGACGGCGACGAGCTGATCGGGGGCGGTGGCATCCAGACCCGCGACCTGACGCTGCCCGGCAGCGGTCCGCAGCCGGTCGCGGCGGTCACGTCGGTGGCCGTGAAGCCCGGTCACCGCCGGCGCGGCGTGCTGACCAGGGTGATGACCGCCCAGCTGCACGGCATGCACGAGGGCCCGCAGGAGGCGTTCGCCGCGCTGTGGGCGTCCGAGGCGGGCATCTACGGGCGGTTCGGCTACGGCATGGCGTCCGAGTTCACCCGGCTGTCCGTGCCGCGCGGCGCGGCGTTCCGGCCGGGCGTGAGCACCGGTGACGTGCGGGTGCGCGAGGTGCTCGCGGACGAGGCGATGCTGTTCATGAAGGAGGTGTACGACCGGATCCGGCCCGGTCGCACCGGCTGGCTCAGCCGCAGCGACGCCAACTGGCTGCACCAGTTCGCCGACGAGGAGCGCGACCGCGACGGTCTGACCGCCTACCGGTACGTGCTGCACCCGCAGGGGTACGCGGTGTACCGGGTCAAGCACGACTGGCCGGAACGCGGACCCCGCAACGAGCTGCACGTGCGCGAACTGGTCGCGGAGACCGACGAGGCGTTCGCCGCGCTCTACCGGTACCTGCTGGACGTCGACCAGGTCGGTGAGCTGAAGTTCTTCACCGCGTCCGACGACCCGTTGGTGCACCTGCTGGCCGACCCGCGACTGGCGTTGCGCATGCGCAGCGACTCGTTGTGGGTGCGGATCGTGGACGTCGACCGGGCGCTGCCGCTGCGCCGGTACCTGTCGGACGTGGACACCGTGCTGGACGTCGACGACTCGTTCTGCCCGTGGAACGGCGGTCGCTGGCGGCTGACGGTGAAGGGCGGCGAGGCGTCGGTGCGCCGGTCGGACGAGGCACCGGACGTGGCCGTGGACATCCAGGCGCTCGGGGCGGCGTTCCTCGGTGGGACGCGGCTGTCCACGTTGGCGCGCGGGCAGCTGGTGCGTGAACTCACACCGGGTGCCCTGAACCCCCTGTCACATGCGTTTTCCGGCGACCGCGAGCCACACTGCCCGGAGGTGTTCTGACCGTTTCGGGAACCTCTGGGGCATTGCGGTCCGTTCACCGGGCATGAAGGCCGTCGCAACGCCGGGAGGTACCCCGTGAACGCCACCGTCGTGGTGCTCGTGCTGCTCGTCGTGGTGATCGGCGGCGGCTGGTACCTGGCGAAGACCCGTGCCGCCGCGCGGCAGCGTGCGCTGGAGGACGCGCAGGCCGACGCACGGCGCTGGGTGGAGCGGCTGGGCGGGCAGGTGATGAGCCTGACCGGCACGGACGTCGCGTCGAGCCAGGCGCTGGCCGACGCGTCCGAGCGGTTCACCGCGGCCGGGTCGCAGATGGAGCAGGCGCGGACCGAGGAGCAGTGCCGGCTGGTGACGCAGACCGCCATGGAGGGCCTGTACTACGTGCGGGCCGCCCGGACCGCGATGGGGATCGACCCCGGCCCGGAGCTGCCCGACCTGAACGGGCAGGGGCGTGCGGGGCAGGTCTCCGAGGACCGGCGGGTCTCCGTGGAGGGTCACGACTACGCCGCTTCGCCGCGACCGGGCTCGGGCACGCCGCACTACTACCCCGGCGGCGTGGTCGCCGGTCGGCCGGTGCCGCAGGGCTGGTACAGCGAGCCGTGGTGGAAGCCCGCGCTGGTGGCCGGTGCCTGGGGCGTCGGGACGTTCCTGCTGTTCGACGCCATGTTCTCGGGGATGGCCGGTGTGTCGCCGGACGCCTTGAACGCCGCCTACGCGGACGGGTACTCCGATGGGGCGGGCGCCGAGGACGGCGGTGGTGGTGACGCCGCCGGTGACGGCGGTGGCGGTGCGGGTGGTGACACCGGCGGCGACTGGGGTGGCGGCGGTGACTTCGGCGGGTTCGACTTCTGACGAGCCGAGCCCGTGCGGAAGCCGAGCGAGCAGCTTCTCAGCGAGGATCCCCTGGCGGGACCTTCGCGTGAGCACGCCTACAGCACCGCGTGAGCACGCCGAGGGCGCTGAGTGAGCACGCCAACGGAGAGGCTTGGCCGGGCGCGCTGAGGGGTCCGCCTGTCAGGCGGACCCCTCAGCGGTGGGAGATCAGACCGACTGGGTGCGCAGCACGGACACCGCCGCGCCCCGCGCGCCGAACCACTGCTCCAGCTCCGTCCCGTCCAGCTTCAACCCCGGCACGACCTCCACCGGGCCGAGGATGGTGCCGGTCATGCCGGCCACCACGGTGTCGATGAGGACCGAGTCGCGGAACGACGTGGTCGCCACGGCCGTCCCGGACAGGTCGGCGCGGGTGAAGTCGGCGCGCAGGAACGTCGCGTCGGTCAGGTCGGCGCGGCGCAGGTCGGCTTCGGTGAAGCGGGTTCCGATCGCTTCGGCCTTGGTCAGGTTGGCGCCGATGAGCTGGGCGCGCACGAAGCTGGCGTCGCGCAGGTTGGCCTTCACGAAGTCGGCGTCCACCAGGTTCGCCCGGATGAACCGGGTCTCGTCGCAGTGCGCCGCCCAGAACTCCACGCCGCGCAGCACCGCGTCGGCCAGGTTGGCTCGGCTGAACCACGACTCGACGAACGGGCCGCCGGACAGGTCGGCGCCGCGCAGGTCCAGGTCCAGGGCGTAGAGCGGCTGGTCCGGGTCGGTCAGCCACTGCCTCAGGACTTCCGCCGCCTCGGCGGAGTCCGGCCACCGCAGGGGCTGCCAGGGCTCACGGGTAGAAGATGACTCGGGCACCCCAACCCTCCTTGTCCACGATGGCCTTCACGTTGGCGATGTCGGCGGCGCTGGCGTTACGGGTGTCCAGGATGACGTTACGCCCCTTGCCGAACTGCCCCTGGACGGTCTCGCGGAACCACTGCTCGTTGTACGCGTCGGTGTAGGGGCGGCTGTTGCGGACGTGGTCGGGCACGTCCGGCGGCCAGTCGGAGTTGATGCCCTTCATGTCCCAGTGCTGCCCACTGGAGTCCACCCAGTCGCCGCGACCGGACTGGAGGTTGCCTGCCGCGTCCTTGGGCCGTTCGAACGGGCCGTAGCCGCGTTCCTCCAGGTCGAACGCCACCCGCGCCTCGTCCTTGGAACCGGGGCGGACCTTGCCCTTGTGGTCCGGGTCGCGGGCGGTGTCCTGGAACCGCTCGGCGTTCTTCGCCTCCAGCTCCTTGAGGTGCTTGTCCAGGGCCGCTTTCTCGGCCTTGGTGAGCTCCGGGTGGGGCTGGGTGAGGTCGGTGGGACGCCGGCCCAGCGGGTGCGGGTCCGGGTCGCCGGGGGTCGGCGGCGGGTTGGTGTCGCCGGGCGGCTTGTTCGAGCCGCCGCCGCTGCCGTCGGTGGGCGGGTTGGTCGTGCCGGTGCCCGAGCCGGACGTGTGCGTGTCACCGCCCTGTGGCTTGGGCGGGGTGTCGACCGTGCCGCCGGTCGTGCCGGACGTGTTGGTGTTGCCGCCGGTCCCGCCGGTGTCGCCGCCGTGGGTCTGCGGGGGCTTGGAGACCGGCGGGTTGCCGCCGTTGGTGCCCGTGCCCGACGTGTTCGTGTTCCCGCCCGTGTCACCGCCGTGCGTCTCCGGCGGTCTGGACACCGGCGGGTTGTTCCCGCCCTGCGTGCCGCTGGTGGACGTGTCGCCCGTGTCGCCGCCCTTCGGCTTCACGTCGGTGTTGCCGGGTTTCTTCACCGGATCGGGCGGCTTCGGCGCGCCGGGGCCGTCCGGGGCCTTGCGCAGCGCTTTGAGGCCGCGCTTGATCAGCTCCCAGACCTCGTCCAGCCGGGACAGCAGCGGGCGCAGCCGGGCGATCGAGCGCAGCAGCAGGGTGACCTTGTCGGCGATCTTGGCGACCCACTTGGCGATGATCGCCACCGCGGACGCCACCACGTGCGGCGTGGCGAAACCCAGCGTGACGGCCTCCTCGGCCAGCCACAGCGGGATGCGGGCGACCAGCGTGGCCACGCACTCCGCGATCAGGTCGCGGACCAGGCCGCGGACCGTGCCGACCAGCACGCCGGAGACCTCGACGACCAGGCCGATGGTGCCGGAGCAGCTCGCGGCGGCCGCGATGTGCCGGGACTGGCCGGCGATGGAGGCGCGGTAGGCGTCGGCGGACGCGCCGGTCCACCCCGCGGCACCCCGGTTCACCTCGGCCACCAGGGTCTCGTTCGCCCGGCTCACGGCCTGCGACACGTTGTTCCACGTCTGCGCGTAGGCCGCGATCTGGTCGGCGTCGCCGGCCAGCCAGTTCAGCGCCTGCCGCAGCGGGCCGATGTGCTCGATGATCCACGACACCGCGGCGGCGATCAGCGAGCCGAACGGGTCGAGCACGAACGACAGCGCCTCCAGGCCCCCGCCCGCGAGCGCCAGCCCCTGGTCGACCCAGGTGCCGTTCGCGAACGCCTGCCGGAGGTCCTCGGCGGCTTCGATCGGGCCGATGCCGGTGTAGTCCTTGGTCGAGTCCTGGCGTTCGGCCACCAGCGGGTTGTTCACCTGGTGCCCCCGCGGAAGGTCTGCGCGTTGCCCTGCTCGACGGTCTCGTAGTCGTTCGCGGTCCGCTTGACCGTGCCGATCGTCTCGGCGACGGACTGCGCCACCTCGGCCAGCGCGTGCACGCCGGCGCCGGCGACGAACGTCATCATCGGCGGCAGCATCCCGCAGGTCTTGCCGTAGGCCTGGCCGGACAGGCTCACCTGCTGCGCCGCGTCCAGCGCCTGGTGGAGCTGGTCCTCCACCCCGCGCAGCCGGTCGGCGTGCCCGCGTAACTCCTCGACCAGGACCTGGTAACCCTGATTCACCCAAAACCCCCTACTCGGTGACGGAAGGACCGTCCCAGTCCTCGTCGTCCTGAACGGGCCGCCGGGCAGGCGGCGGTGCCGACGGCCGCACCTGGTCCGCCCACGGAGGGGTGTCGGACGAAGGTTCGGGGAAACGCTGCCGGTACGACGACACCAGCGCGTCGACGGTTCCCGGCTCCTCGACGCCGACCGCCGTGACGATCTCGGACACCGCACCGGCGATCCGGGACTGCGCCCGGCGCATGGTGGTCATGATCGACGCGGCGAGCGCCGCACCGGACACCTCGCGGGCCTTGTCGGAGATCTCCAGGTTCTCCAGCGCGCCGGACGCGGCCACGGACAGCCGCACCAGCCCGTCCCGGGACACCTCGTTGATCTTGACGTCCGCCACCTGCCGGCTCAGCACCTGGTACTTCTCGGCCTTCGCCGCGACTCCGGCCGCCCACCGGGCGATTTCCTGCTCCGTGCGCACCTCGTCGCCGCCGAACACGGGATCGGTCACCCCACGCCCCCTTCTCCTGCCGGCTGATCGTCCGCGGGCCGCGTTCCGTTAGCCGCCGCGGGGTTGGACGGCCGTGGCGCGCGGCGGTTCCCGGCGTGATCGGGTCGCGACCCGGAAAGTTCCGCGCCGGCCGCCTTCCGGCGACCGGCGTGGGCGCGAGTCGTCAGGCGGGCTGGCAGGTGGGGCACCAGAACAGGTTGCGGCCGGCCAGTTCCGCCACCGCGACCGGCGTGGCGCACAGCAGGCACGGCAGGCCGGCCCGCCGGTACACGTAGACCTCGCCGCCGTGCCGGTCCCGGCGGGGCGCGCGGCCGGTGACCTGGGGCAGGTGCTCCGGGCGGACGGTGTCGATGCGGCCGACCTTCACGCCGTCGCGCATCAGCAGCACCAGGTCCGCCCACAGCACGTCCCACAGCGCGCGGTCGATCCGGTTGCCCGGTGTCATCGGGTGGATGCCGTGCCGGAACAGGACCTCCGCCCGGTAGACGTTGCCGACGCCCGCGACGACCCGCTGGTCCATCAGCAGCACGGCGATCGGCTGGCGGGACTTCGCGATCCCCCGGTAGGCGAGTTCGGGCTCGGCGTCGCGGCGCAGCGGGTCCGGGCCGAGGCGGGCGTGCAGCGCGGCGACCTCCACGTCGGTCAGCACCTCGCACCGGGTCGGGCCGCGCAGGTCCGTCCAGTGCGTCGCGCCGACCATCCGCATCCGGACCTGGCCGACCGGCTCCACGACCGGGTGCTCGAACTCGGTGAACGTGCCGTACAGGCCGAGGTGGACGTGCACGGTGGCGTCCGGGCCGTAGACGTGGAACAGGTGCTTGCCGTGCGCTTCGGCGCGTTTCAGCACCCGTCCGTCCACAGCGGACGCGTCGAACCTGCCCTGTGGGCTGGAGACTTCGACGGGGCGACCCGCGTAGCGGCGTCGGTGCAGCTTGGCGAGCCGGTGCAGGGTGTGGCCTTCAGGCACGGAACGGCACCACCGAACACAGGTGGGTGCGCACGGTCAGCCGGAAGTCCTTGCGCAGCAACCGTTCCGCCAGCTCGACGGCACGCGGCCGGTCGTGCCGCGCGAGCACCGCGCACAGGTCGGCCAGTTGCAGCACGCGGTCGAAGTCGGCTTCGTCCGAGCGGTCCACGCCCCGGTCGACGGTCGTCGCCAGCGCGTCGGCCACCGCGGGCTCGTCCGCCGCGTACGCCAGCTGCCAGTCGAAGAACAGCTCGTCGCCCAGCCCGACCAGCGCGGTCAGCGCCGCGATCCGGGCCTCCTCGCCCCCGTTCGGGATGGTGAACCGCCTGCCCTCCGCCACCGCCGCCGCCAGCTCCGGGAACGTCCGGTCACGGCCGTCGTGGTCGGTGAGCATGCCCAGCCACGGTGATCGCCGGCCCGCCTCGGCGGTCGCCTCCACCACCGGGTAGACCGGCGCGTGGCCCCACGACGCGAGCGCCTGCACCGCCAGGAAGCGGTGGTAGCGCCCGGTCGCGGCGTCGGCGAGCACGGCGCGCAGCCCCGGCACCCGGGCCAGGTACCGGGGGTCCGCCGCGGCGGCGTCGATGACGGTCTCCGGGTCGGCGGTGAACCCGCCGTCGATGTCCTCGAACAGCAGCTCCCGGATCATCAGGGCAGCGCCGGTGCCTCTCCGGTGCGCTCGTAGTCGCTCAGCATCGCGATCCGACGGGCGTGCCGCGGCTGGTCGGAGAACGGGGTGGCGAGGAACGCGTCGACGATCGCGGTCGCCTCCTCGGCGGTGTGCATCCGGGCACCCACGCCGATCAGCTGCGCGTTGTTGTGCTCGCGGGCGAGCTTCGCGGTCTCCACGCTGTAGGCCAGCGCGGCCCGGGCACCGGGCACCTTGTTGGCCGCGATCTGCTCGCCGTTGCCGGAACCGCCGATCACCACGCCCAAACTGCCCTCGTCGGCCACCACGCGGCAGGCCGCCTCGATGCAGAACGGCGGGTAGTCGTCCTCCGCGTCGTACTCGGCGGGGCCGACGTCCACCACCTCGTGGCCGGCTTCGGTCAGGTGCTCGGCGAGCCGGCTCTTCAGCTCGAAGCCCGCATGGTCGGATCCCAGGTAAACGCGCACGTCGTGGAAGTCTGCCATCCTTGCGCGGGTGTTCGGACAAGAGGGATGCCGGCTGCGGCTGGAATGGGGGGACGAGGGCGTCACCGCACTCGGCGGGCTGTGCGCGGTGCTGGTGATCGTGGACGTGCTGTCGTTCAGCACGGCGACGGACGTCGCGGTCGGTCGGGGTGCGTCGGTGCGGCCGGTGCGGTGGGCCGACCGCGAACGCGCCACCGCGCCCGCCGACCCGTCGTGGTCGCTGCGGCCGTCGTCACTGGTGGACCTGCCCGCCGGCACTGAACTGGAGCTGCCGTCACCCAACGGGGCGACGTTGTGCGATCTGGCGGCGGACACCGGGTCGATCGTGCTGGCCGGGTGCCTGCGCAACGCCCGTGCGGTCGCCGCGGCTGCCCGCGAGCTGGCCCGGGGCGGGCCGATCGGTGTCGTCGCGGCGGGCGAGCGGTGGGGCGTGCGCCTGGACAGCCCGGCCCGGCCGCACCGGGGACCGCTGCGGCCGGCGGTGGAGGACCAGCTCGGGGCGGGTGCGGTGCTGGCGTCGCTGCTCGGGTACGGGTCGGCGTCGGTGGAGGCGGCCGTGGCGGCGGAGATGTTCGCGCGGTCGTCGGTGGAGGACGTGCTGGCCGGGTGCGTGTCCGGGCGGGAGCTGATCGCGGGCGGGCACGGGGCGGACGTGGAGCTGGCGTCCCGGGTCGACGTGAGCACCGCCGTGCCGCGCCTGGTGGACGGGGTGCTGCGGGGGTGATCGCCGGGGTCGACGGCACGCCCGGCGGCTGGGTGGTGGCGCTGGTGGCGTCCCGGGCGCGGGTGCGGTGGCACCGGGTGGCCTCGGCCGCCGAGGTGGTGCAGCTGACCGCCGGCTGCGACGCGGTGGGGGTGGACATGCCGTTGCGGCCCCCGGCGACCGGGTACCGGGCGTGTGACGTCCGGGCTAGGGAGCTGCTGGGGGCGGCCCGGTCGTCGATGTTCTTCGCACCCGTGCGGGCCGTGCTGGGGTGTGCGACCTACGCCGAGGCGTGCGAGGTGTCACGGGCCTCGCACGGCAAGGCGATCAGCAAGCAGGCGTGGCACATCGTGGCGAAGATCCGGGAGTGGCAGCTGGAGCTGCCGTCCAACGTGGTGGAGGTGCACCCGGAGACCACGTTCCGGGTGCTGGACCCGCGCGTGACCGACTCGAAGCGGTCCACGCGCGGGGTGGCGCAGCGGCTGATCGCGTTGCGCGCCTTCGTGGACGTGCCCGACGTGCTGGCGGACCTGCCCGTCGGGCCGTCGGTGGACGACGTGCTGGACGCGTTGGCGGCGGCCTGGTCGGCTGCGCGGTGGTCCACCGGCGAGTCCCGATCGCTGGGCGACCCGCCCGCGCTCATCGAGGTGTAGCGCCGGTCTGCGCGCCGACCCACGTGCCGAGCTCCACCCGGTTGGTCACCGCGACCTTCGCGTAGATCGCGGTCAGGTGGTTCTCGACCGTTGACACGGACAGGTGAAGTCGGCGCGCGATCTCGTGGTTCGGGTGGCCCTGGGACACCAGCAGCGCGATCTCCCGCTGCCGTGGCGAGAGGTCCACCAACGTGGCGTCGGAAGCCTTGCGCCGGTCCACCTCGGGGCTCAACGCCAGCGCGTACACGGAGTCCCGGTTGGCCATCGCCATCCCGCGGTCGTACGCCCGCTGGTAGCGCGCCGCACCCAGCCGGGCCACCACGATCGCGTGCGCCTTCTCCCGTTCCCGCCGGAACGGCACCAGGCCCGCGATCGCGACGCCCGTCGCCTTCTGCATCCGCACCGCCGCGCCCAGCAGCTCCGCCGTCGTCTCCAGCACGTCGGACGCCGCCTCGTCCTGCTCCACGACCCCCGCCAGCGCCCACGCGATCGCCTCCGACGACCACGTGCCGCCCCACTGCTCGCGCAGGTCGATCTGGAGTTCCAGGGCGGCCCGGAACCACGTCACCGCCTCCACGGGCGCACCGTGCCGCAACGGGGCCAGGCCGCGCGCCCACAGCGCCCAGCTGATCGCCCACTGCGCACCCGCCGCCCGCGCTTCGGCCAGGTAGTCCTCGGCGGCTGCGATGCCGGTCGCCTCGTCACCGTAGAAACCGGCCGCGAGCGCCCAGATCAGCTTGAAGTTGCCCCGGTCGCCGTGGAACTCCGGCCCCATGCCCCCGAACAGCTCCACCGCCCGCCGCAGCAGCCCGATGCACCTCGGGTCGCCGTCCACGAGCATCGCGTACGCGCCTTCGAACAGCACCACGGGCGCGATGTCGTCCCGGTCGCCGACCAGTTCACGGCAGTGCTCCAGCAGCACGCCCGCTTCGCGCTGCGACCCCTGGCACAGCATGATCCAGCCGAGCAGCGCGGACGAGCCGATCCGCTCCGGTGTCGGCTCGACGGGCGTGAGGGCCAGCAGGCTCCGGAACAGGCTGCGGAACTCGCCGAGGAGCGCGAAGAAGAACTGCAACCTCAGCCGGGCCAGGTCGTGCAGCAGGGCGAGGCCTGATCCGGCCCGGTCCGGAGACGCGGCGCAGTGGTTCAGCGCGGCGCGGAAGTTCGGCATCTCGTCGTAGCCGCGCTTGAGCAGCCGGACCTCGTCGGCGGAGTACCAGGTGGTGGCGAGTTCGGCGGCCAGACCGCGGAAGAACCCGAAGTGCGCGTCGCGCAGCCGCTGCTCCTCCCCCAGCGCGCGCAGCCTGCGCTGGCCGTACTCGCGCACCGGCTGGAGCTGGTGGTAGCGCCCGTCGCGGCCGGCCATCACCAGTGACTGCGCCACCAGGTCGGCCAGCAGGTCCATCACCTCCTCCTCGCCGATGCCGTCGCCCGAGCAGACCTTCTCGGCCGTGCGCAACGAGAAACCGCCCGCGAACACGGACACCCGCGCCAGCAGCCGCTGCTGCTCGTCCGAGCACAGGCCGTAGGACCAGTCCAGGGTCTGTTCCAGGGTGCGGTGGTGCGGTCGCACGCGGCGGGTGCGGGTGGCCAGCAACCGCCCGCCGTCCAGCCGGTCCAGGATCTCCCGGGGTGCCATGCCGCCGCCCAGGCGGACCGCGACCAGTTCGAGCACCAGCGGCAGTCCGCTGGACCAGTCGACCAGTTCGCCCAGCGCGTCCCAGTCGTCGTCGGCGGTGATCCTGCGGCCCGCCGCTTCGGCACGCCGAAGCAACAACCGCATGGCGTCCGACAGCGCGGAACCCGTCCACCCGGCGTCGGTTCGGCCGGCGTCCGGTTCCCCGGTGGCGCGCCGGTCGGTGTCCGGGCGGGTGGACAGCGGCGGCACCAGCACGGTGTGCTCGCCCGCGATGCCCAGGTACTGGCGGCTGGTGGCCAGCACGCGCACGCCGGGCGCCTCCTCCAGCAGCACGGCGCACAGGTCCCCGACGGCTTCCCGGAGCTGTTCGCAGTTGTCGAGCACCAGCAGGCGTTCCTCGTCCCGCAGGAAGTCGACCAGGACGTCGAGCGGGTCGGCGCAGGACTGGTCGGCGATGCCCAGCGCCCGCACCACCTCCCGGCCGAGCTCGTCCGGCCGGGTGGCGTCGCCGAGGTGGGCGACGGCCACTTCCCGGTCGGGCTCGGCGTCCCGGCACTCGCGGGCCACCTCCAGCGCCAGCGCGGTCTTGCCGACCCCGCCGGGCCCGGCGAGCGTCACCATCCGGCTGGTGCGGCGCAGTCGTTCGGCGGTCTCGGCGACCAGCGCGTCCCGGCCGACGAGTTCGGTCACCGACGCGGGCAGGGCCGCGCGGGTCCGTCCTGTCGTCATCGTCCCCCCCGTGCCTCCCAGGAGGCGACCGCGAAAGCTTAGGGGGCCCGGCGACCCCCGGTTGCAGATGTGCGGAGTTCCCCGGTATCCGGCCTCGGGCACGGGCGGCAGGCTTGGGGAGTCCCGGAAACGGGACCGGCCGTGTGGTGTTCCGGGGCTGCTCTCCCCAGCAGCGCGCGGCGGGCGGACGCGGTGGTCCTTCACGGTGCGAACCCAGCGAAGCCGTGAACGCGCAGCCCGTCGGGCGGACCCGGAGCGGGCACGGCGGTGAGGGGGGATGCGATCGGGGTCTCGCGGGCCGTCCCAGCCGGCGAGCCCCGATCGACCCGCCGACCCGCCGACCCGCCGCCGACGTCGATCCGGCACGGCGGGCGAGGCCGGGATGCGAGACCCGCTCACGTCGCTTCGCCGGACCCGTGCCCGACCGGACCCTTGCCGGACCGGGCCTGTGCTCGACCGAACCTGCCGGCGACCCGCGCGTGGCGGGCCGGGGCGGTCCCCGGAGGTCAGCGTTGGATGGACTTCACCTCGGTGAACTCGTCCAAGCCGAAGCGGCCGAACTCGCGGCCGTTGCCGGACTGCCGGTACCCGCCGAACGGTGCGCTGGTGTTGAAGGCCGCCCCGTTGATGTCCACCTGCCCGGTCCGCATCCGCCGGGCCACCGCGAGCGCCCGGTCGGCATCGGCCGAGAACACCGCCCCGCCCAACCCGTAGATCGTGGCGTTGGCGATCCGCACGGCATCGTCCTCGTCGGCGTACGGCAGCACCGACAGCACCGGTCCGAAGATCTCCTCCTGCGCGACGGTCATGTCCGCCGTGACATCGCCGAACACCGTCGGCGCGACGTGGAAGCCCCGCTCGGTGGGCGCCTCCGGCCCACCCAGGGCCAGCGTCGCCCCCTCCTCCACACCCCGCCGGACGTACCCGACCACCCGGTCGCGCTGCGCGGCGGACACGGCCGGCCCGATCCGGGTCGTGGGCACCGCCGGGTCTCCGGGCACGTACTTCGAAGCGGCCGCGACCGCCTGCTCCAGCGCCTCGTCGTGCCGGTCGGCGGGCACCAGGAGCCGGGTCCACGCGCTGCACGCCTGGCCGTTGTTCATGAACGCGTTGGCCACGCCGATCTTCACGGCACGCCCCAGGTCGGCGTCGTCGAGCACCACGTTGGCGGACTTCCCGCCCAGCTCCAGCGCGACGCGCTTCACCGTCTCCGCCGCCAGCGCGGCGACCCGACGCCCGGCGCGCGTGGACCCGGTGAACGACACCATGTCCACCATCGGGTGAGATGCCAGCGCCTCACCGACCACCGGCCCCGCGCCGTGGACCACGGAGAACACCCCGTGCGGCACACCGGCCGCGGCGACGACCTCCGCCAGCAGGTCGGCGGTGAGCGGGGCGAGTTCGCTGGGCTTGAGCACGACCGCGTTGCCCGCCGCGAGCGCCGGCACGACCTTGGCCACCATCTGCTGGAGCGGGAAGTTCCACGGCGTGATCGCCCCGACCACGCCGACCGGCTCGCGCAGCACCAGCGAGTTGCCGATCTCGGCGTCCTCGAAGTACCCGTTCTCCAGCGCCTCGGCGATCCCGTCGGTGATCCCCACCGGGTTGGGGACCTGCACCTTCGTCGCGAACGTGATGGGCGTGCCCATCTCGGCGGTCATCGTCGCGGCCAGTTCGCCCGCCCGCGCGGCCAGCCCTTCGGCGATCCGCCGGACGGTCTTGGCGCGCTCGTCGACGGAGGTCGCGGCCCACGTCGGGAAGGCGGCGGCGGCCCTGGTGACGGCCGCGTCCACCTCGCCGGGCGTGCCGGCGTGGACCGTGCCGATGACCTCTTCGGTGGTCGGGTTGACGACCTCGATCATGACCTGACTCCCGCGTGGATGTGACACCCTGAGGCAAATTGAGCCCCAGAGTGTCACATCGGCCTCGTCAGGAGAAGTCCGGTTCCTCCGTCCGGGTGCGCTTCAGCTCGAAGAACTGAGGGAAGCTCGCCAGCGCCACCGCGCCGTCGAACACCCTCAGCGCGTCCTCGCCCCGCGGGATCCGGGTGAGCACCGGACCGAAGAACGCCACGCCGTCGATGTGGATGGTGGGCGTGCCGACGTCGTCGCCGACCGGGTCCATGCCGCGGTGGTGGCTGGCCCGCAGCTCCTCGTCGTACTCGGTGGAGTGCGCGGCGGCGGCCAGCTCGGCGGGCAGCCCGACCTCCTCCAACGCCAGCTTGACGACCTCGTCGTAGTCCCTGATGCGTTCGTGGTGGATGCGGGTGCCCAGCGCCGTGTACAGGTCGCGCAGCACCTCGTCGCCGTGGTGCCGGGCGGCGGCGATGGCCACCCGGACCGGACCCCAGGCCCGGTCCAGCAGGTCGCGGTAGCCGGCGTCCACGTCCCGACCGTCGTTGAGCACCGACAGGCTCATCACCCGGAAGTCCAGGTCGAGGTCGCGCTGCCGCTCCACCTCCAGGATCCAGCGGGAGGTGATCCAGGCGTACGGACAGACCGGGTCGAAGTAGAAGTCGACCTTGGTGGTGCCCTGTGCCGACATGGTGCGTTCTCCTCGTGCTAAGGCGGTCGGATAGCGGCCCGCCATTCCGGCGTCCCCTCTTGCCAACTCGCCGATCGCGCGGAGTCTTCCCTCGGACGGAGTCCACTTATCCCCGTCTCACGTGATTGGATGCGACTGTCGTGTTCACCGACACGACACCTTCCCCGTTCCGACGAGGTCGGCGCCAAGCCCACGAGGCGCCGGCAGACGAGGTGACCAGTGGCGGCACCCAACCTCACCCGCGACCAGGCGCAGCAGCGGGCTGCGCTGCTGGAAGTCGACTCCTACCGGATCGAGCTGGACCTGACCGACGGTGGCGGCAAGCCGGGCTCGGACACGTTCCGCTCCACCACGACGGTGGTCTTCCGCAGCCGGACGCCCGGCGCGTCCTCGTGGGTCGACATCGTGGCCGCCATCGTGCACCGCGCCGTCCTCAACGGGGTCGAACTCGACGTCTCGGGCTACCGCGAGGAGGACGGGCTGCCCCTGCCCGACCTCGCGGAGGTCAACGAGCTCACCGTGGAGGCCGACTGCCGGTACATGAACACCGGCGAGGGCCTGCACCGGTTCGTCGACCCGGTGGACGGCGGCGTCTACCTGTACTCGCAGTTCGAGACGGCCGACGCGAAGCGCATGTTCGCGTGCTTCGACCAGCCGGACCTGAAGTCCGTCTACGACCTCGCGGTGACCGCGCCGGCGGACTGGAAGGTCATCTCCAACGCCGCCATCGCGTCCACTGCGGACGGTGTCGGCGGCGCGGACAGGCACGTCTTCGAGCAGACCAAGCCGATGTCCACCTACCTGGTGGCGCTGGTGGCTGGCCCGTACGCGGAGTGGCGCGACGAGTTCAGCGACGGCGAGACCACCATCCCGCTGGGCATCTACTGCCGCGCGTCGCTGGCCCCGCACATGGACCACGAGCGGCTGTTCACCGAGACCAAGCAGGGCTTCGGTTTCTACCACCAGGCGTTCGGCGTGAAGTACCCGTTCGGCAAGTACGACCAGTGCTTCGTGCCGGAGTTCAACGCGGGCGCGATGGAGAACGCGGGCTGCGTGACGTTCCTGGAGGACTACGTCTTCCGCAGCCGCGTCACCCGCTACCTCTACGAGCGGCGCGCCGAGACCGTGCTGCACGAGATGGCGCACATGTGGTTCGGCGACCTGGTGACCATGCGCTGGTGGGACGACCTGTGGCTGAACGAGTCGTTCGCCACCTGGGCGTCCGTGCTGGCGCAGGCCGAGGCGACCGAGTACCGGCAGGCCTGGACGACGTTCGCCAAGATCGAGAAGTCCTGGGCGTACCGGCAGGACCAGCTGCCCTCGACGCACCCGGTGGCCTCCGACATCCCCGACCTCCAGGCGGTGGAGGTCAACTTCGACGGCATCACCTACGCCAAGGGCGCCTCGGTGCTCAAGCAGCTGGTGGCGTACGTGGGCCTGGAGAACTTCCTGGCCGGCCTGCGGGTCTACTTCGCCAAGCACGCCTGGGGCAACGCGACCCTGGCGGACCTGCTGGGCGCGCTGGAGGAGGCCTCCGGCCGCGACCTGTCCTGGTGGAGCGCGCAGTGGCTGGAGACCACCGGGCTGAACCTGTTGCGCCCCAAGTACTCCGTCGACGCGCAGGGCCGGTTCACCGAGTTCGCGGTGCTCCAGGGCGGTGCCCGGCCGGGTGCCGGCGAGCTGCGCACGCACCGGCTGGCGATCGGCGTGTACGACTCCGGCGCGGACGGCAGGCTGGTGCGCACGCACCGGGTGGAGCTGGACGTGTCCGGCGAGCGCACCGAGGTCCCGGACCTGGTCGGCGTGCCGCGCGGCAAGCTGGTGCTGGTCAACGACGACGACCTGACCTACTGCACGATGCGGCTGGACGAGCACTCGCTGGCGTCGCTGGTGGACCACATCGCCGACATCGCCGAACCGCTGCCCCGCACCCTGTGCTGGTCGGCGGCGTGGGAGATGACGCGCGAGGCGGAGCTCAAGGCGCGCGACTTCGTGAACCTGGTGCTCGGCGGCCTGCACGCGGAGACCGAGGTCGGCGTGGTGCAGCGGCTGCTGCTCCAGGCCCAGACCGCGCTGTCGTCCTACGCGGACACGTCGTGGCGGGACGAGGGCTGGCGGCGGTTCGTGTCCAAGACCCTGGAGCTGGCGCGCGCCGCCGAACCGGGCTCCGACCACCAGCTGGCGTTCGTCAACGCGCTGGCGGGCTCCGTGCTGGGTGACGAGGGCCTGGCCGTCGTGCGCGGCTGGTACGAGGGCACCGACGTGCTGCCGGGCCTGGACGTGGACACCGACCTGCGCTGGCGGTTGCTCCAGGCTCTCGTCGCGCACGGCGAGGCGGGTTTGGAGGAGATCGCGGCGGAGGAGGAACGCGACCCCACCGCGACCGGGCGCCGCCGCGCCGAGTCGTCCCGCGCGCTGCGCCCGACCGTGGAGGCGAAGACCGAGGCGTGGGATCGCGCGGTGAACGACGACGAGCTGCCGAACGCGGTCAGCGAAGCCGTCATCGCGGGCATCCAGCACCCCGGCCAGAAGGCGCTGCTCCAGCCGCTCGTGACGCGGTACTTCGCGGACGTGGCCGACGTGTGGGAACGCCGTTCCAGCGAGCGGGCGCAGTCGATGGTGGTCGGCCTGTTCCCGTCGTGGTCGATCGCGCAGGACACCGTGACGGCGGCGGACGCCTGGCTGGCCGAGGAACGCCCGCCGGCTCTGCGGCGGCTGGTGTCCGAGGGTCGTGCGGGCATCGTGCGCGCCCTGGCTGCCCAGGAGTTCGACCGGTCCTGACAGGACAGACGGATGTGAGGGGTCCTTTCGTTGCGGCGAAAGGACCCCTCGCCGTTCGTTCCGGGGTGCCGGGGAGGACTCGAACGACGAAGGCCGCACCCGGAGGGGTGCGGCCTTCGTGTGTCGGGGGAAGGTCAGGAGCGGGGCGCCTGGCCGGCCTGGTCGGTGAGCATGCGCAGGCCGCTCAACAGGCCACCCGAGAGGTCGCCTTCCTTGAACGACGCCACCATGCTCATCACGGCGAGCTTCGCGCCGCGGTCGGCGAGTCGGCGGTGGGACTCCTCGCCGGTCACGACCTCCACCGCGCGCTCGCCGGGCGACACGGCCACCAAGACCGCGTGCGACGGGCGCGGGGTGGCCGCGTGCAGTTCCTCCGCCTGCGCGCGGGTGTCCGGGCCGAGCGCACCCAGGTACACGCTGAAGTCCAGGCCGGTCGTCCGGCTGGCGAGGGTCAGCGCCTCGTCCAGGGACGCCAGCTGCTGCGGCGTGAACGGCAGGCTCGGCGCCTGCGGCGAGTACATCCTGGCGGCCGACACGCGGCCGCTGTTGGTCACGACCGCACCCTCTTCGAGCGTGGCCGGGTCGACGCGGGTGATCTCACCAGCTGCCACGGGCACCTCCCCTGGCAGTCGGGCCCGAGGCCGCGGCGGTCTCGGCGTGGTGGTCGGCGTGGTGGTCGGCGGACAAGCCGCCGGGGTTGGCGCTCCACCACACGGGTGCGTAGCCCCATTCCTGGCCCGGGCGGTACCGCACGATGCGGGTGGCCTTCGGCCTCAGCGTCAGTAGCGTGATCACGCCGTAGATGGCCAGCGGGATCAGCGCGAAGACGAGCACGGTCTCCACGATGGTCACGGCGGTTACGGTAACCGATCCACCCGGTCACGTCCGGGCGAGGGGGCGGGCAAGCGCCACGGCGGTGAGCACGACGACCCCGCCGGCGACCAGGTACACCGTGCCGAGGGACGTCGCGGCGGCCAGCGGACCCGCCAGACCGGCCCCGATCGGCGACAGCCCCCACGCCAGCACCCGGTACGCACTCGTCACCCGACCCATCAGCGGGGTCGGCGTCAGCCGTTGCCGGCGGGTCGCGGACAGCACGTTCCAGCCGGCCGACGCGAGCCCGAAGCAGAACACCGCCGCGATCGCCACCGGCAGCAGCGGCACCGCCCCGAACACCGCGAACGCCACGCCCAGCAGTGCCAGCGCGCCGACCATGACCGGCGCGTTGCCCAACCGGGGTGCCAGCGCCGGGCTCAGCCGTGCGCCGAGCAGCGCCCCGAGCGCCATCACGACCACCAGCCACGGCATGAGCTGCTCGGGCATCCCCAGCACGTTGACCGAGTAGAGCGCGAGCATCGCGTTGACCGCCGCCGCGCACACCGCCGAGATGCCGACCGCCAGCACGAGCACCCGGAGCCCGCGGGTGTGGACCAAATGCGAGGCTCCCTCTACCAATTGAGACCGCAAAGTGCCGAGTCCGGTGTGCCCCTCGCGGGGGACCTCGGGGAGCCTCAGGACGAAGAACGTCGCGACCACGAACGTCAGCGCGTCCAGCGCGAAGCACGCCGCCGGGTTCCACCAGAACAGCAGGCTCGCCGCGAGCGGCCCCGCCAGGTCCATGCCGACCGTCTCCGCGGTCACGAACCGGCCGTTGGCCTGCTCCAGGTCGTCGGGTCCGGCGATCTCCACGAGCAGCACCTGGGACGCGGTGTCCGCGAAGGTTTCCGCACTGGTGAGGAGAAAGCCGGCCGCGCACAGCACCGCGACCGACGCGCTGTCCGTGAAAACGGTGTAGGCGAGCAGGCCGGTGACGACGGCCCGGAACGTGTGCGCGACGGCGACCACCAGGCGAGGCCTCCAGCGGTCCACCAGGACGCCCGCCGGGAACGCTACCACCAGCCACGGGAGGACCACCGCGACGGCCACGGCAGAGGCCGCTAGGGGGCTTCGCGTGCTGACCGCCGTGTACAGGGGCAGGGCCACGGTGCGGACCCCGTCGCCGACCAGAGAGGTCACCCACGCGCCGGTCAGCAGGCGGAATTCCGCCGTGCGGACACCCTTGACGCCGATAGCTCTGCCCACGCGTGACGACCCGTCTGTGATCTGGACGACTCAAGACTCAGACATGACGTTACGCACGGTGTCCATAGTTGCCGAAAGTAGTAACCGAACGGTTCTACTGTCGCAGTGAGTACACCCGTACGGCCTTCCCCCGGAAGGAGGCGAATGGCGGCCGGTTTGGCGTCTTGTCCTCCGACCACTCGGCTTCTAGCTTTTCACCTGTACGGGTCTTGCGCATCCCTTTCCGGATACTAATTCCCGCCCGATGAGTCTCGGAGGACACGACATGTACACCGTGAACCGCAACCAGGCCGCCACTCTCACTCGTTCGTCGTACACCCGGATGGACGATCCGGTTACGCCTGTTCAGCGCCCGGATGTGACCTCCAACTCGGTGCGCATCACGGCGGCCCACCCCGTTCGGAGCAGTGCCACAGACCTCGTTCGGCCTACGCCTGAGGACTCCGTCCGGATCACCGCGCTGCGCGACTCGGTCCGCATCACGGCCCGCGACAGCGTGCGGATCACCGCTGCGGACTCGGTTCGGATCACCGCACGCGACTCCGTCCGCATCACTTCGTTCGGCTCGGTCCGGATCACCGGTCGGGATTCCGTGCGCATCACGAACCGGGACTCGGTGCGCATCACGAACCGCGACAACGTACGCATCACGGCGCGGGACAGCGTCCGGATCACGGCTGCCGCGCGGGACTCGGTGCGCATCACGGCGCGGGACAGCGTGCGCATTACCGCTACCGCTCCCGACTCGGTCCGGATCACGTCCCGGGACAGTGTCCGGATCACGGCGCGGGACTCGGTCCGGATCACGGCCGCGGCTCCCGACTCGGTCCGGATCACGGCTCGCGACAGCGTGCGGATCACGGCGCGGGGCTCGGTGCGCATCACCGCGCGGGACTCTGTCCGGATCACGGCTCGGGACTCCGTCCGCATCACCAGCCAGGATTCGGTCCGGATCACGAACCAGGACTCCGTGCGCATCACGGCTCGGGACAGCGTGCGCATCACCAGTCAGGACTCGGTCCGGATCACCAACCAGGACAGCGTGCGCATCACGGCTCGGGACTCCGTGCGCATCACCGCGCGGGACAGCGTGCGGATCACGGCGCAGGGCTCGGTACGCATCACCAGTCAGGATTCGGTGCGCATCACCGCGCAGGACGACCTCGCCCTGGCGGCCTGACCTACGCCGCCGGCTCGCCCAGGTAGGGCAGCCACAGCGGGTCGGCCTCGGTGACGCCCGCCAGCAGCCGCCAGTGCGGCCCGCGCGGCGCGTTCGGCACGACCCGGAGACGCCAGCCCAGTTCGGACAGCAGCTTGTCGGCCTTGCGGTGGTTGCACTTCGCACAGCAGGCCACGCAGTTCTGCCAGGAGTGGGGCCCGCCACGGGAGCGCGGCACCACGTGGTCGATCGTCTCGGCACGTCCACCGCAGTACGCGCACCGGTAGCGGTCCCGGTGCATGAGACCCGCGCGGGTCAGGGGCACCCGTCCCCGGTACGGCACCCGCACGTAACTGCTCAGCCTGATCACCGACGGCACGACCACCGCGGCCGTCGACGAGTGGACGACGGCACCGTCCGGGTCGCCGTGCACCACCTCTGCCTTCCCGCACACCACCAGGACCACCGCGCGCCGCAGCGGCAGCGCGGTCAGCGGCTCGAACGTGGCGTTCAGCAGGAGCACCTTCCGCCTTCCCCAAGGCAACACCACGGGCGCCGGACCGGCTCCCTCCCCGTCCACCACAGCGTGCACGACAGGCTGTTTTTGGCCGGACGGGGCCAACGGCGCGAGCCCGGCGTTCGCCAGGGCGCCGATCGGGGTGGGTTGTCGGTCTGGCACGCGACCACCTCCACCGGTTCAGGCATAGCAGACCACAGATCGACCCCAAAAATCACGTGTGATACGTGACGCGTCATGGAGTCGCGGTCGAAACTTCGGTGAACGGCCCCCTATCGGACATGGTTTTCAGTTCCCGCGCTACGCTCGGCGGGGTGACGGACCCTTCCCCCGCAGCACTGCCTGCGACGATCACCTACCCGGCGGCAGAACGCCTCGACCTGGTCGAGCACCTGCACGGACACCCGGTGGCCGACCCGTACCGCCGGCTGGAAGACCCCACCGATCCTCACACCATCGAGTGGTCCGCGAAGCAGGACGCGCTCGCCCGCGAGTGGCTCGACGTCCTGCCCGGACGCGCCGCGCTCGGTGAACGGCTGGCCGAGCTGATGCGCACCGGTTCCGTGGGCACGCCGGTGTGGCGGGCCGGGAGGGCGTTCTACTCGCGGCGCGGCCCGGACCAGGACTACCCCGTCCTCTACGTGCTCGAGGACGGGGAGGAACGGGTGCTGCTCGACGTGACCGCCCTCGACCCGTCCGGACGCACCACCCTCGACCGCTGGTCCCCGTCCGTGGAGGGCACGCGGCTGGCGTACCAGGTGTCCGTCGGCGGTGACGAGCACTCGCTGCTGCACGTCCTGGACGTGGTCACCGGCGAAGTCCTCGAAGGCCCCATCGACCGGTGCCGCTACTCCCCCGTCGGCTGGCTGCCGGGCGGCGAGGAGTTCTTCTACGTGCGACGACTCGACCCCGAGCTGGTGCCCGAGGATGAACGCCAGTTCCACCGCCGGGTGTGGCGGCACCGGGTCGGCACGGATCCGGCAACGGATGTGAACGTTCACGGCGACGGCTTGGACCACACCTACTACTACGGGCTGTCCGTCACGGACGACGGGCGCTGGCTCATCGTCAACGGCGCTCCGGGCACCGTGCGGCGCGACTCGGTCTGGATCGCGGACCTGCACGGGACGGGCGAACTCCGCCCGGTCATCACGGCGGACCAGGGCGCGCAGTGCTCGGCGTGGGTCGAGGACGACCGGCTCTACCTGCGGACGAGTCTCGACGCGCCGCGCTTCCGGCTGTGCGTGGCGGACCCGGCTCGACCGGCGGAGTGGACCGAACTGGTGGCCGAGCAGCCCGACTCGGTGCTGGACGCGGCGACGTGGCTGGACGGCACGCTCGTGCTGCTGCGCACCCGGCACGCGGTGTCCGAACTGCACCTGCACGATCCGGCGACCGGCGAGCACCGGGGCGCGATCCCGTTGCCGGGCACCGGGTCGCTGCACGGGTGGTCCACTGTGGATCGTGCGACTGAGGTCGACCGGGATGTCCTCTGGTTCGGTTTCTCGGATTTCGTGACACCGCTGTCGGTGTACCGGTTCTCGCTGTCCGAAAACGACACTACGCTGCACGCCGCTGCCCCGGGGACCGTCGAGCTCCCTTCGGTGACGACTCAGCAGATCTGCTACGAATCGGCGGACGGCACGACCGTGCGGATGTTCGTGGTGTCCGAGGAGCAGCACCCGGACCTTCCCCGGCCTGCTCTGCTGACCGGCTACGGCGGCTTCGCGGTGGGGCGCGGGCCCGGCTACAGCGCCACCACGCTGGCGTGGGTGGAAGCGGGAGGCGTGTGGGTGCACGCTTCGCTGCGCGGCGGGGACGAGGAAGGCGAGGAGTGGCACCAGGCCGGGATGCGCGAGCGGAAGCAGAACGTCTTCGACGACTTCCACGCCGCAGCCGAGAAACTGGTCGTCGACGGGTGGACCACGCCCCAGCAGCTGTCGATCATGGGTGGCTCCAACGGCGGGCTGCTGGTCGGTGCGGCGATGACGCAGCGGCCGGAGCTGTACGCGGCCGTGGTGTGCTCAGCGCCACTGCTGGACATGGTGCGGTACGAGAACTTCCTGCTCGGGCGGTTGTGGGCGGAGGAGTACGGCAGCGCGTCGGTGCCGGAGGAGTTGGCGTGGCTGCTGTCCTACTCCCCGTACCACCGGGTGCGCCCCGGCGTTGAGTACCCTTCGGTGCTGTTCACGGTGTTCGAGTCGGACAGCCGCGTGGACCCCAACCACGCCCGCAAGATGTGCGCCGCGCTGCAACACGCGACGGCGAGCGATCCGACGAAGCACCCCGTGCTGTTGCGCCGGGAGACCGAGGTGGGGCACGCGGGACGGTCGGTGAGCCGATCGGTGGGACTGGCCGTGGACCAGTTGACCTTCCTGGCCGGGGCGACGGGGCTGGAGTTCGCCTGAGGGGGAACGCCGTGGGGCGAACGCCGCGGGGGAACGCCGTGGAGGGGAAGGCCGTGGAGCGCAAGGCCCTGAAGAGAATGCCCTGCAAGGGGATGTGTTGAGAGAGAACGAGGAGGAGTGAGTCGGTGGACGTGGAGTCGACGCTGGCAGTCGAGTGGTGGGTGACCCACGGGCCGAAGATCGCCGAAGGCGCGTTGCGGATCGCGCTGACGGTGCTCATCGCCGTGGTGGTCCGGTACCTGCTTCGGCGGCTGATCGATCGGCTGACCAGGGGCTCGGAAGGGCGCAAGCCCAAGCTGCTCAGGCCCCTCCGGGAACGCGCGCCGCAGGCGCTCGGCGTCCTGGTGTCGGAACGGCGGGAACAGCGGGCCAAGACCATCGGGTCGGTGCTCAAGTCCGTCGTCACGTTCGTCGTCTTCGGCGTGGCGTTCATCCAGGTGCTCACCGAGCTGGGGATGAACGTCGCGCCGATCCTGACCTCGGCGGGGATCCTCGGGGTCGCGATCGGGTTCGGCGCGCAGAACCTGGTGAAGGACTTCCTGTCCGGCATGTTCATGATGCTGGAGGACCAGTACGGCGTGGGAGACGTGGTCGACCTCGGGCCGGCGACGGGGACCGTGGAGTCGGTGGGGCTGAGGATCACCACCATCCGGGACACCAACGGGACTGTCTGGTATGTCCGGAATGGTGAGATTCTGAGGGTCGGTAACTCCTCGCAGGGGTTCGCGGTCGCGGTTGTGGACTTGCCGCTGGCTTACGGGGCGAACCTGGCTTCGACCACGGACGTGTTGACCACGGCGGTGGACAAGGCGGTGGCCGAGGAGTCGATGGCCAAGGACGTCATCGACAAGCCGCAGGTGCTGGGGGTGGAGAAGGTCACACCCGACGGGATCACCATGCGGGTCACGGTGAAGGTGCGGCCTGGGCGGCAGTGGGCTGTGCAACGGGCGTTGCGGGCGAAGCTGATGCCGGCCTTGGAGGATGCGGGGATTTCGCTCAACAAGTCGTGAGGGACTGGCTGGTGTGGGCTGGCTGGCGGGGGGCTGGCTGGTGGTCGGTGCGGGGAAGGGTGTGAAGGCGTCCTCGCCGGACGGGCTGGCCGCCAAGGATCTCCACAAGAGCCCTTCAAAGCTCTTCGAGCTTTGGAGGGCGGTGGTCTGCGTGTCATCCCCGTATGGCCTGGTCGGAGACAACCACATGCGTCAAGGGCAGATCGTGAAGCGTGTGCGGTGGTCGCGGGTTCGATCTGCCCTTGACACATGCGGTTCGCTGACGCGCAGGCCATACGGGGATGACACGCAGGGGCAGAGGTGTGCGCTGGCGCGCAGGCCGGGGGCAGGTGTGCGCGGGGTTGGTGGGTGGGGCTGGGGGCGTGAGTCGACCTGGTGTGTGTCGCAAGGCAGGATGGTGGGGTGAGCAGTGCCGAGAACTTCTACGAAGCGGTGGGTGGGTACGAGACGTTCCGCAAGATCGTCGCGCGCTTCTACGAGCAGGTTGCCGACGATCCTGTGCTGCGTCCCCTCTACCCGGAGGAGGACCTCGGGCCTGCTGAGGAGCGGTTCCGGTTGTTCCTCATGCAGTACTGGGGTGGGCCGCACACTTATTCCGACCAGCGGGGTCACCCTCGGCTGCGGATGCGGCACGCTCCGTTCGTGATCGGTCCCATCGAGCGGGACGCGTGGTTGCGGTGCATGAGGGTTGCGGTGGACGAGGCGGATCTCACGCCGGAGCACCGTGACCAGCTTTGGGCCTACCTGGAGATGGCCGCGAACAGCCTGATGAACGCCTGGGCCTGATTGTTGATCACTCGAATGGGGACGGGGTTGGCTTCGCGGGTGGCAGGATGACGTCTCGTGCGACGATCCTCCGACCTTCAACCAGAGATCGCCGACGAGTCCGCCTGGTGGCGTGACGCCGTCTTCTACCAGGTCTACGTCCGGTCGTTCGCCGACTCCGACGGGGACGGGGTGGGCGACCTCGACGGCATCAGGTCCCGGCTCGGCTACCTCGAACTGCTCGGCGTCGACGCGTTGTGGCTGACGCCGTTCTACACGTCGCCGATGGCCGACCACGGGTACGACGTGGCCGACCCCCGCGACGTCGACCCGCTGTTCGGCGACCTCGCCGCGTTCGACCGACTGGTCGCGGAGGCGCACAAGCACAACATCCGCGTCACCGTCGACCTCGTCCCCAACCACACCAGCGACCGGCACGAGTGGTTCCAGGCCGCTCTGCGCTCCGCGCCCGGCAGCTTCGAGCGGGACCGGTACTTCTTCCGGGACGGGCAGGGGTACGACGGCTCGCAGCCGCCGAACAACTGGACCAGCGTGTTCGGCGGGCCGGCGTGGACCCGGGTGCCGGACGGGCAGTGGTACCTGCACCTGTTCGCGCCCGAGCAGCCCGACCTGAACTGGGACCACCCGGAGGTGCCCGCCGACCTGGTGCGCACCCTGCGGTTCTGGCTGGACCGGGGCGTGGACGGGTTCCGCATCGACGTCGCGCACGGCATGGCCAAGCCGTACGGGCTGCCGAACATGGACCCGCGCGCGGCTCAGGGCTCGGGTGTGATGCACGACAACTCGCTGGACCCCCGGTTCGACAACGACGCGGTGCACGAGGTGCACCGGCTCATCCGCAAGGTCGTGGACGAGTACCCCGGGCGGATGGCCATCGGCGAGATCTGGGTCAAGGAGGACGAGCGGTTCGCTCGCTACATCCGGCCCGACGAGCTGCACCTCGGCTTCAACTTCCGGCTGGTGGAAGCACCGTTCGACGCGGACGCGGTGCGGTCGGCCATCGAGCACTCGTTGGCCGCTGTGCAGCCGCACCGGACCCCGCCGACCTGGACGCTGTCGAACCACGACGTGCCACGACACGTGACCCGGTACGGCGGCGGTGCGCTGGGCGTGCAACGTGCCCGTGCGATGGCGCTGGTGCAGTTGGCGCTGCCGGGCGTGGTCTACCTGTACAACGGCGAGGAGCTGGGGCTGCCGAACGTGGAGCTGCCCGAGTGGGCGCTCCAGGACCCGATGTGGGTGCGGTCCGGGCACACCGAGCGGGGACGGGACGGCTGCCGCGTTCCGCTGCCCTGGGAGGGCGACACGCCGCCGTTCGGGTTCTCGACGGGGGCCGGCACCTGGTTGCCGCAGCCGAACGAGTGGGCGGGGCTGACCGCCGAGTCGCAGCTGGAGGACCCGGAGTCGATGCTGTCGCTCTACCGGCACGCCGTGGAGCTGCGCAAGACGCACGGTTCGATCAGCGGTGAGGAAGTGGAGTGGTACGGGGCACCGGCGGGGTGCTTCGCGTTCCGGCGGAAGGGCGGCGGGCTGATCTGCGCGCTGAACACGTCCGGTGGACCGGTGCCGTTGCCGCCGGGTGAGGTGCTGCTGTCGAGCGGGCCGATGGATGGCGACCAACTGCCGCCGGACACGGCTGTGTGGCTCGTCTGAGGAACGTCCCGGCGATCGAGCTTCAACGGCAGAGGCCCCGACCTGGTTGGTCGGGGCCTCTGCCGTTCGGGCTCGGGTGAGGCCGGCGGAGGGTCAGACGAGCAGGGGGAGCATGGAGTGCCGCCGGCGGACGACGGCGCCGAAGCGGGCGTCGATGCGGAGCCAGGAGTCGGTGGCCGTGACGCGGACGTCGTCGCCGCCGAGGAAGCCCATGCCGGAGAGGGCGAACAGGCAGCGCAGGGGGACCTTGACGTCCAGGCCGGAGCCGCTGACCGTGAGCACGGTCTGGTCCAGCAGGGATGCGGGCGGGGTGCCGTGGGGGCCGGTGTTCTCGCGGGCGACGGCCACGCCCTGCTCCGCGAGTTCGGACACCACGTTGCCGGGCAGGCGGTCCACCGGGAGCCAGCCTGCGGTGGGCGGCAGCGCGGAGCGCCACATCAGGTCGCGGGCGGGGCCGGGGTCGACGGTTGCGCTGCGCACCACGGCCAGGCCGGTGAGCAGGTCGTTGCCGGACACCGTCACGTCGCCGGGGGTGATGCGGCCGGCGACGGTGCGGGTGGCCAGGGTGTCGAACGGGGTGGCCACCCAGGCGTCGAGCAGGTCGTCGGACGGGCGGTTGCGCAGGCGCACCACGGTCTGGGCTTCCAGGCGCACCGCGCGCGCGACGAAGGCGCCGAGGTCGTCCCGTTCGGCGGGATCGGCGAGGACCAGTTCAGGCACCGTTACCTCCGGCTCGCCAGCCCGCGAGGAAGTCGCGCTCGGCTTCGAGGAGACGGCGCGGGCGTCCGGCCGTCAGGTTGTAGGGGACCATCAGGGTTTCCGCGGTCGTCACGACCGGGCTGCCCTCCTGGCGTCCGTTGCGGACCGAGTAGTCCAACGTGAACGAGGCCGACTTCAGTTCCCGCACGGACATCTCGACCACGATCTCGTCGCCGGTGAACGTCAGCGGGGTGAGGTAGTCCACCACCAGGCGGGCCACCACGACGCCGTGCGCCATGTCCGGCACGCCGTGCCGGGCGGCCTCGGTGAACAGCAGGTCTATCCGGGCCTCTTCCAGCAGGGTCACCGTGTTGGCGTGGTTGACGTGGCCGAACGCGTCCATATCCGACCAGCGCGGACGCACACCCGTGACGAACACACCCAACTTGAACGCGCCTCCTGCCATCGCTTAGGTGGCGTTGACCCTATCCGCGTGCTACCGCCAGGTTAAGTCGGCACCCACACCGAGGAACCGGGCCAGTTCGGCGCTCTCCGCGGCCAGGTCGGGGCGGTCCGCGAACGGCCGCACCTCGAACCCGTCGCCGGTGCGCTTCCAGACCGCCACCACGCGGCCGTCGACCACCACGTGCGGGGTGAGAAAGCCACCGCCGGTCTGGATCAGCGGGGCGTGCCGGGGGTCCAGGGCGAGCGAGCGGTCGCGGTAGCCGAGGAGGTAGCTGTCGAAGTGCCCCAGCATCCGGACGGTGCCGTCGGGGTCGGCCGGTTCGTCGGCCACGTCGGGCAGGTCGCGCACCATGCGTTTCGGCAGGCCGCTCCACGTCACGAAGTCGGCCACGGTGGCGGGGCCGTAGGCGCGTCGGTAGCGCCGCCACAACCGCTCCACGGTGCCCGGCTCCGGGAGGTCTCCCAGGAGGCGGTAGGTGTCGTCCAAGCCCCGGCACAGGACGCCCGAGTGCGCGGCGAAGGCCAGGAGGTGTGCCGGGGCCTGCGACTTCGGGTCGAGCGCGATCCCGACCTCGGTCAGGCGTGCGACGAGTTCGGGTCGTTCCAGCGGTTCGGTCAGCACTTCGCGCAACGCGGGCACCGCGCGGGCGCAGAGGTCGTCGGTGAGGCCGAGTTGGGTGCGCCTGCGTTTGCCTGCCGCGACGAACACCGGACCCAGCAGGCCGATGACCCAGAGATCGTCCCGGTGGAGCAGGTGCAACGTGCCGCGCATGGCCCACGTGCGGATCGCGTCGCCGTCCAGGGACTCCACGCCGCGTGCCCGTGCGGCCAGCCGCAGCGCCGGAACGTCCTGCGCCTGCAAGGCGAACACCGAGTCGAGCAGCTCGTCCAGGCTGCCCGCCCGGTGCGACAGGCGCTGGGCGCGCATCCGCTGCGCGAGAACGGTCATCCGCACCACCGCCTGACAGGTCGCGGGCGAGACGCCCGGCTTGCTGTTGACCGCCCGGCTGACCGTCGCCTCGCTCACGCCTGCCTGGTCGGCGATGTCACTGAGCCGCGCTGTCACACCGGGTGACTCTACGGCCGTGCCACCGCGCAGCCGGGTCCGGCGGCACGAGCGTCGCCACGCGCCCGGACCTCCGTCCGGTCGCCCGCGTTCGTCGGCTGCCGCGCCGGCGAACGGGGCCGGGTCCCTCAGGACCCGGCCCCGTTCGGCTAGCGGATCATGCTCCGCACCTGTCGCGCCGCCACCGACAGCGTCGCCAGGTCCAGTCGGTTGACCCGGTTGATCTCCGCGAGCGCCGCTCGCGCCCGGCCCAACCGCGAGGCGTTCGCCTGTTCCCACGCGGCGATCTTGTCCGCCGCCGGGTCACCCGGCTCGCTGGACCGCAGCACGTCGATCGTGATCGACCGCAGCGACGAGTAGAAGTCGTCCCGCAGCGCCAGCCGGGCGAGGGCGTGCCACCGGTTCCCGCGCTCCAGGCCGCTGACCGAGCTGAGCATCCGGTCGACGTCCAGGTGCTCCGACAGCGCGAAGTACAGCTCGGCCGTCTCCAGGTGCGAGCGCTCGGTGCCCGCGCCCAGGCCCTCCTCGCGCTCGGCGAGTTCGGCCACCTCGGTCACGTCCAGCAGGCCGTAGGTGAACAGCAGCACGGCGATGCGCTGCGCCAGCTCCACCGGCACGCCGGCCTCGACCAACCGCTCGACGTGCGCGACCACCGACTCCTTCTCCCGGCCCTGCAGCAGGTCCAGGGTCTTCGGGGCCAGTTCGCCGACCACGCCCGCGAAGCGGCTGATGGTCGAGCCGACCGCCAGCGGCTGCGGGCGGTTGGTGAGCAGCCAGCGGGACGCGCGGTCCAGCAGGCGGCGGGTCTCCAGGACCATGTCGTCCTGCACGTCGGTCGGGATGACGCTGTCCAGCGCGCGGATCTCCCGCCACAGCGACGGCAGGTCGTAGATCGCGGTGACGATCGTGTACGCCCGCACGGCGTCCGTCGCGGACGCGCTGATCTCCTCGGTCAGCCGGAACGGGTAGGACACGCCGCCGCCGTCCACCACCTCGTTGACCAGCACCGTGGTGATGATCTCGCGGGACAGCGGGTGGTTGCCGATGGCGTCGCCGAACCGCTCGCGCAGCTCGCTGGGGAAGTAGTCGGGCAGCTTGCGCGCCATGACGTCGATCGTCGGCAGGTCGCCGGCCAGCACCTCCTCCTTCAGCGCCAGCTTCACGTGCGCCAACATGGTCGCCAGCTCCGGCGAGGTCAGGCCGTCGCCCGCCTTCTCCAGCGCCTTGAACTCGGCGGCCGACGGCAGCGCCTCCAGCGTCCGGTCGAGCACGCCGCGCTGTTCCAGGTCGGCGACCAGCCGGGCGTGCACGGACAGCATCGGCGCGGCGTGGGCGCGGGACACGCCCAGGACGAAGTTCTGCGAGTAGTTGTCGTTCAGCACCAGCTCGCCGACCTCGTCGGTCATCTGGCCGAGCAGCTCGTTGCGCTGGTCCTGGTCGAGCCTGCCGTCCCGGACCAGTTCGTCGAGCAGGATCTTGATGTTGACCTCGTGGTCGGAGCAGTCCACGCCCGCCGAGTTGTCCAGCGCGTCGGTGTTGACCTTGCCCCCCGCCCGGGCGAACTCGATCCGGCCGCGCTGGGTCAGGCCCAGGTTGCCGCCCTCGCCGACGACCTTCACCCGCAGGTCCGCGCCGTTCACCCGGATCGCGTCGTTGGCCTTGTCGCCCACCTCGGCGTGCGACTCGGCGCCCGCCTTCACGTAGGTGCCGATGCCGCCGTTCCACAGCAGGTCCACCGGCGCGAGCAGGACGGCCTTCATCAGGTCCGGCGGCGACAGCTTCGTCACGCCCTCGGGCAGGCCCAGCGCCTCGCGAGCCTCCTCGCTGACCGGGATGGACTTCGCCGTGCGCGGCCACACGCCGCCGCCCGCGCTGATCAGCGAGCGGTCGTAGTCGTCCCACGAGGAGCGCGGCAGCTCGAACAGCCGCTTGCGCTCGGCGAACGCGGGGGCCGTGGTCGGGTTCGGGTCGATGAAGACGTGCCGGTGGTCGAACGCGGCGACCAGGCGGATGTGCTCGGACAGCAGCATCCCGTTGCCGAACACGTCACCGGACATGTCGCCGACGCCGACGACGGTGAACTCCTCGGTCTGGGTGTCCGTGCCGAGCTCGCGGAAGTGCCGCTTCACGCTCTCCCACGCGCCCTTGGCGGTGATGCCCATGGCCTTGTGGTCGTAGCCGACCGAGCCACCGGACGCGAACGCGTCGCCCAGCCAGAAGCCGTAGGACTTGGACACCTCGTTGGCGATGTCGGAGAACGACGCCGTGCCCTTGTCCGCCGCGACCACCAGGTACGAGTCGTCGCCGTCGTGCCGGACCACCTGCGGCGCCGGGACGACGGTGCCCGAGCTCAGGTTGTCGGTCAGGTCCAGCAGGCCGGAGATGAACTGCCGGTAGCACGCGATGCCCTCGGCCAGGAACGCCTCGCGGTCCAGACCGGGGTCACCGGTCGGCGTCGGCGGCTTCTTCACCACGAAGCCGCCCTTCGCGCCCACCGGCACGATGACTGCGTTCTTCACGGCCTGCGCCTTCACCAGGCCCAGGATCTCGGTGCGGAAGTCCTCGCGCCGGTCGGACCAGCGCAGACCGCCGCGCGCGACCGGGCCGAACCGCAGGTGCACGCCCTCGATGCGGGGCGAGTACACGAAGATCTCGAACCGGGGCCGCGGCTGCGGCAGGTCCGGGATCGCGCGCGGGTCCAGCTTGACCGCCAGGTACGGGCGCGGGGTGCCGTCCGCGTCCCGCACGAAGTAGTTCGTGCGCAGCGTGGCCTGCACGAGGGTCAGCAGGCTGCGCAGGATGCGGTCGGCGTCCAGGCTCTTCACGTCGTCGATGAGGGCGGTGATCTCACCGACCAGCATCTCGGTGCGGGTGGCGCGCTGCGCGTCCTCCAGCGCCGGGTCGAACCGGGCCTCGAACAGGCTGACCAGCGCCTTGGCGACCTCGGTGTGGGCCAGGACGGCGTCCTCGATGTAGTCCTGGCTGTACGGGGTGCCGCCCTGGCGCAGGTACTTCGCGTAGGCGCGCAGCATCGCGGCCTGCTGCCACGTGACGCCGGCCTTGAGCACCAGGGTGTTGAACCCGTCGACCTCGGCCACCCCGCGCCACGCGGCGGCGAACGCGTCCTGGAACCGGGTGCGCACCGACTCCAGGTCCTCCTCGGACAGCTTGTCCAGCGTCACCTGGTCGATGCGCAGGCCGAAGTCGTAGATCCAGCACTCCGTGCCGTCGTCGCGGACCAGCTCGTACGGGCGCTCGTCCACCACGACCACGCCCATGCGCTGGAGCATCGGCAGCACGTCGGACAGCGTGATCCGGGCGCCCGCGAGGAACAGCTTGAACCGCCGCTCCCCCGGCTCGGCGTTGCGCGGCACGTAGAACACCATGTCCAGGTCGCCCTGGCCGAGCGCCTCGATCCGCCGGAAGTCCGCCAGGCCCTCGGCGGCGGTGAAGTCCTCCTTGTAGGCCTCCGGGAACGCCGCGGCGAACCGCTGGCCCTGCTCGGAGGCCGACTCGGCGCCCAGGCCCTGGCCGTCGGCCAGCACCGCCTCGACCATGCGGTCGTCCCACGAGCGGACCGCCTCGGCCAGCAACTGCTGGATGTAGGTGGTGTCCGGCTCGCTCTGGCGGCTCGGGTCGGTGTGCACCATGAAGTGCACGCGGGCCAGCGCGGACTCGCCGACGCGGGCGCTGTACTCCAGGTTGACGCCGCCCAGCTGGTCGATCAGGACTTCCTGCATGGCCAGCCGCGAGGTCGTGGTGTAGCGGTCGCGCGGCAGGTAGACCAGGCACGAGTAGAACCGGCCGTACGGGTCGCGGCGCAGGAACAGCCGCAGCCGGCGGCGTTCGGCGAGCGCGATCACCCCCGTCACGGTCTGGTAGAGCGTGTCCGTGTCGACGGAGAACAGCTCGGTGCGCGGGTAGTTCTGGATCACCTCCAGCATCCGCTGCCCCGAGTAGGAGTGCAGCGGGAAGCCGGCGCGGTGGATGACGTCGCGGACCCGGCGCTCGATGGCCGGGATGTCCAGCACGTCCTCGTGCAGGGCGGTCGTGGAGAACACACCCAGGAAGCGGTGCTCACCGGTGACGTTGCCGTCCGCGTCGAACGTCTTGACGCCCACGTAGTACGGGTAGACCGAGCGGTGCACGCTGGACTGGGCGCTGGCCTGGGTCAGCACGAGCAGCTTGGGCGAGAGGGCCTGCGCGCCCGCGTCCGGTCCGGCGGTGAGGCTGCGCGCCGCGAGGCTGTCCTGTCTGAGCACCCCCAGCCCGCTGGCCAGCACCGCGCGCAGGGCGGGGTCGCCGCCGGTCGTCGGGTCGTCGTGGACCAGCTCGTACTGGCGGTAGCCGAGGAACGTGAAGTGGTCGGCGGCCAGCCAGCGGAGCAGCCGGGCGCCGTCGTCGACCTCGGAGGAGTCCAGCGGCGGCGGCGAGGCCTGCAGCTGGTCGGCCAGCTGGAGGGCGGTGTCGGTCATCTTGCGGGTGTCCTCGACGACCTCGCGCACGTCGTTGAGGACGGTGTGGAGCTTGGTCTCCAGCTCCCGCGCCCGGTCCGGGTCGGTCAGCAGGTCGACCTCGATGTACATCCAGGACTCGGCCATCGCGTCCGCCGGCGGGTCGGCCGGGTCGGCGGTCGGCAGGACCTCGTTGAGCGCACCGGTCACCGGGTCGCGGCGCACCACGACGATCGGGTGCACCACCCGGTGCACCTGCACGCCGCCGCGGGTCAGCTCGGAGGCCACCGAGTCGACCAGGTAGGGCATGTCGTCGGTCACCACCTGCACGACGGTCGCGGGGCAGGTCCAGCCGTCGTGCACGCGCGTCGGGTTGAGGATGCGCACCACCGGGCGGCCGGGCACCCGGGTCTCGGCGAGCCGGTAGTTCGACCGGACCGCACCGACCAGGTCCACCGGGTCGTCGTCGTTGACTTCCTCGGCGGGGACGTGGCGGTAGTACAGGCGGATCAGGTCGGCCAACTCCGGGGCGTTGGCGGCGGCCCGTTCGATCAATTCGTCACGAGCTTGTTCGGGACTGGCCGTACGGCCGGCACCGGCATCGTGACGGGTGGCGAGCTCCGATCGGGACGGGACTCCAGTCGAGGTCATGTTCAGGCGACTCCACGCTATCCGGCACCTCTGTGTGCCGGGTCCGCGCACCACTTAACCAGATGTGCGCGACCCGGTCGGCGCAACCCTGGCGACTGAATCGAACCACTTGCGGTAAAGTGGAAAATTCATCCTGGCAAGGCTATTTTCGGCGTCCCGCCTTTGTTACCCGCGGGAAACCTCATTAAAACCTCAAATCATTTCTCAGCTTTCGGGCAACGTCCACCGCGGCGGTTCGCCGGTCACCCGCCGGATGGGCGCGGTGGTCTCGTTGTCGGTCTCCGGTGCGCCCACCGGCACGATCGGCACGGTGCTCTCGGGGTCTGCGGCGCTGGTGCCGGCCTGGGCGGCCTCGTCCTCCCGTCGACCGGCCTCGTAGGCGACCAGGGCCTCGGCGAGCAGCTCGGCGAGGCTGAGGTCGCTCTTCGGGCGGCGTGAGGCGCGCGTGACGCTGGGCGATTCGGACACGGGCGGATCGGGTTCCATGATCGGCGGCAACTCGATGGCCGTGCCGCCCACCACCACGGCTGTGACGAACGGCTCTTCCCCCGGCTTGGCGCCATCGGCCGTTTCGGGCCCTTCGGGTGCGTCAGGGGTCTGGAGCGTTTCAGGCGTCTGGGGCGTTTCAGGCCTCTGGGGCGTTCCCGTCTTCGCGGCCGACGCCGGCGGGGGTGCGGGCATGGGCTCGTCGTCCTCCACGTCCGCGTGGCCGAGGAAGCTGGACGGCCCGAACGGACTCGGCGGCACCTGGTCCGGGATCGGGACCGGCGGCACCTGGTCGGGCTCGGGCACGTCGGGCACGTCGGGCGTGTGAGGGAGGTCGGGCGCGTCAGGGACGTCGGGCACCGGATTCGGCGACGGTTCGGGCTGCGGCTTGGGCGATGGTTCGTGCGACGGCTCGCGCGGTGGGTCGGGCAGCCGCTTGGGTAGGGGCTCCGGCAGCGGCTCCGGCAGTGGCCCGGGCAACGGATCAGTCAGCGGATCAGTCAGCGGATCCGGCTGTGACGGCGACGGCTTGTCGCCCGGTTCCGGGACGTCGGGCGGTTCGGGCACCCGCGCGGTGGGGATCACGGGGCCTTTGACGAAGGCAGCCCCCAACCCGACCGGCGGCACGTCGTCATCAGGCACCGAGGGCCGGACCATGGTCGGCGAGTCGAACATGTCCACGGAGGACGGAGTCCTGCTGACCGACGGAGGAGCGTCCTCCCGCCTCCGGGACGGAGCCTCGACCCGCCACTGGACGTCCTCGCTCGGCGCGGGCACGTTCAGCGACTCAGGCATTCGCGGAGCCTCGGATGCGTCGAGTCCTTCGAAGGTCTCAGGTGCCCCGGACGCCTCAGCCATGCCGGAGGCCTCGGGCATCCTGGGAGTCTCGAACATTCCGGGGGCCTCGGGCATCCTGGGAGTCTCGAACATTCCGGGGGCCTCGGGCATCCTGGGGGCCTCGGGCATCCTGGGGGCCTTGGGCGTCATTGGAGTGTCAGGCGTCATCGGAGTGTCAGGCGTCCCCGGGTCGTGAGGTGCTTCGGGCACCTTCAGCGCTTCAGGCAGCTCAAGTGCTTCAGGCGCCTCCGGAGCCCGCCGCCGCCCTCCGGCGCGCTGGGAGTCGAGCAGCCCGGCAGCCTTCAGCGTCTCCAGCACACTCCCCCCATCCGCGCCCTGGGGAACGACAGCCGGCGCAACAGGCTCCTCGGAACCGCCTCCAGCCGCCTCCCGGGCAGCCCGCCGCCGTCCACTCCGCACCGCACCAGCAGCGGCGATCAACCCGGCAGCAGACACACTCCGCTCGGTCCCGCCCGCATCCGACTCGGCCTCGGTCGCATCCGGCCCAGTTTCGGCAGTGTCCGACCTGCTCTCAGCCGCACCTGGCGCAGTTTGAGCCGCACGTGACTCGGTCTCAGCCACACGTGACTCGGTTTCGGCCGCGCCACGTCGGGAGTCGGCAGCAACCGGGTCATGAGCCCCTCCGCCTGCGCCTGCGGGCTCGCTCGTCGGAGTTCCGGCGAACGTCGAATCACCGACTCCGGTAGCGCCGGAAACAAAAGCACCGGTCGTGCTACCGACCGTGAAGTCTTCGCTACGGAATTCCGGCGCGGAACTGCCCGCAAAACCCGAGGACTCGGCGGCGTCGGCCTCCGGCCGATACGACTCGGACCCGGAGTAACCGGTCTCGAAGTGCATGGCCTGAGCCGCCGGCAGTCCGGCCTCCGCCGGAGGTACGGCGCCCGTAGGTGATCCGGTGTCAGTCGGCGATCCGGCGTCCGCAAGGGATCCGGCGTCAGACGGAAATCCGGGGGCAGACGGGGATCCGGGGTTCGGGGCGGAAGCGGCGCGCGGCGAGTCCGGGTGAACCGGCTGGAACGCCCTGGCGAGCCCGCTGACGCCTGGTGGCGTCGTCGGGACTCCTGGCTGGGGCGGAATGGGCAAGCCCTGGTCCGGCGGGGCCGGGGTCCGCTGATCGTCGCCGGGATCGGGCGCGTCGTGCGGCGCCGGGTCCTGGGGAAGTCGGGGGAAGACGTGTGTCGTCTCCGACTGATCCGCGAGGGGTGCCTGTGGCGACGCGGGCGGCGGGATGACAGCCGGAGGAGGAGTGGCGACCGGTGGAGTAACGATCGGCGGAGGGGCGGCCTGAGCAGTGGCAGCCGGAGGAGGGGCGGTCGAGGGCGGCGCAGTGGTGTGTGCGGGGCTCGGCGGGGTGGGAAGCGCGTGGTGGGTTGCCGCCTGGGGAGGTGCCGGGGTGGCGGGTGGGAACGTCCGTTCCAGGTAGGTCTGTTCGAGGTAGGTCTGGGGGCCGGGACGGTTGAGGATCGGGCGGGCTTCACCGCTCCTCGCGTGTTCCGGCCTTCCCTGGGGGACGTGCTCGGGCTCCGCTGGGGTGGTCGGTGCGACAGGCGGAACGGTGGGCGTCGCAGGGGGTGCGGGGATTGCGGCAGGCGTAACAGGTGCGGTGGGCGGGGTGAGAGGTGGTTGGTCGGCGAGGTCAGGAGCCCGGCGGCGACCGCTGGGTGGGGCGGCCGGGTCGGCTTGGGGGGTTGGGTCGCCGAAGGGTTGGACCAGGCGCCAGCGGTCGGCTGCGTGGGCTCGGGCCGCGGAGATGCCTTCGACCGTCATGTCCTCGGCGGCCCTGCGGGCGCGTTTGACGCGCAGGCCTTCCGCTCGGTGGACCTGGACCGGGCGCCACTGGCGTAGTTGCTGCTTGACCTCGGGGGCCAGGTTCGGCTCCGGTTGTGGGGAGGTCGTGCGTGGTTCCCGGCGCAGCAGGGCCGTCAACTGGTCGTGCAGGCCGGTCGGCTGGCGGTGCACGCCGGAGAACTCGGCGGCCAGCCTCGCCCGCACCGCGTAGACGGCTCGGGCCCTGCGGCGTTCGGCCGCGTGGGCGGAGCGGAGGTTGGCCAGGGCTTCCGACAGGTCGCCGGAGACCTCGTTGAGGTGGGCCAGGGCCAGCAGGCTTTCCGCCAGCAGGGTGTCCAACTGGTGGCGTTCCGCGCTGTCGGCCGCGTCCTTGAGCAGGTCGCGCGCCTGGTCCACCCGGCCGGCCGGGAGGTGGACCCTGGTCGCCAGCGCCAGGCGCAACCAGCCCGTGGACGATGCCGACGGGGCGCGGACCGGGCGGTCCAGGAGCGGGGTTCCGGTTTCGGACGCTTCGGCAGGCTTGTCGGCGTCCATCAGGGCGCACACCAGCTCCACGGTGAGGCTGCCGCGCACCTGGCCGCTGTCGGACTCCTGGTCCGTCAACTGGTCCAGCAGTGCCAAGCCTTCGCGGCCTGCCCCGATCGCCGCGTCGAGGTCGCCCCAGCGCCGGTGCTGGCCTGCCGCCGCGGCCCGGAGCAGGCCGCGCAGCAGCAGGGCGGTGTCGTGGTCCAGGACCGGGTCGGACGCGTAGAGGTGGTCGGCTTCCGCCAAGGCCTGGGCCAAGGCCGCGCCCCGGCCCACGGACACCAGGCACTCACTGGCCTGCACGAGTGCCGAGGCGCGCAGCGCGTCCGGCACGCCCTCGGCTTCGAGAACGGGGCGGACGGCGGCGAAGCCGGTCAGCGGAGCGCCCACCGAACGGGCGCTGTCGGCCAACTCGACGCGCAGCCGCCACGCCGTCTCGTGCTCCGCTTCGGTCTCGGCCGCCTTCAGGGCGTCCAGCGCCCGGTCGGCGGTCTTGACCCCGCGGCCCATCCGGTTGCTCGCGAAGACCACCAGGGACTCCGCGCGCAACCGGTCGACCTCGTCGCGGCGGGCGGAGGCGAGCGCTACCGCGCGCTCGCCCAGCACCAGCGCCAGTTCCGGTGCCCGCCAACGCAGCCGCCAGGCGGGCACGACCAGCGTGCTCACCTCGATGTCCGCCTGCGCTTCGCCCCTCGCCGCCACGGTGTCCCTACCCGGCTCAGTCTCGTGTGAGCTTGCGGTAGGTGACGCGGTGCGGCCTCGCGGCCTCCGCGCCCAGACGCTCCACCTTGTTCTTCTCGTAGCCCTCGAAGTTGCCCTCGAACCAGTACCACTGGGACGGGTTCTCGTCGGTGCCCTCCCACGCCAGGATGTGCGTGGCGACGCGGTCCAGGAACCACCGGTCGTGCGAGATGACCACGGCGCAGCCGGGGAACTGCTCCAGTGCGTTCTCCAGTGAACCCAGGGTCTCCACGTCCAGGTCGTTCGTCGGCTCGTCGAGCAGGATCAGGTTTCCGCCCTGCTTGAGGGTGAGCGCCAGGTTGAGCCGGTTGCGCTCGCCGCCGGACAGCACGCCCGCCGGCTTCTGCTGGTCGGGGCCCTTGAAGCCGAACGCGCTGACGTACGCCCGCGACGGCATCTCGACGTTGCCGACGTGGATGTAGTCGAGACCGTCGGAGACGACCTCCCACACGTTCTTCTTCGGGTCGATGCCGCCGCGGTTCTGGTCGACGTAGGACAGCTTGACCGTCTCGCCGACCTTCACCGTGCCGCCGTCGGGCTCCTCGAGCCCCACGATGGTCTTGAACAGCGTCGTCTTGCCGACGCCGTTCGGGCCGATGACACCGACGATGCCGTTGCGCGGCAGGCTGAACGACAGGCCGTCGATCAGCACCCGGTCGCCGAAGCCCTTCTTCAGCTTGTCGACCTCGACCACGACGCTGCCCAGACGCGGGCCCGGCGGGATCTGGATCTCCTCGAAGTCGAGCTTGCGGGTCTTCTCCGCCTCGGCGGCCATCTCCTCGTAGCGTCCGAGACGGGCCTTGGACTTGGCCTGGCGCGCCTTGGCGCCGGACCGGACCCAGTCCAGCTCGTCCTTGAGCCGCTTCTGCAGCTTCTGGTCCTTCTTGCCCTGGACGGCGAGCCGCTCGGCCTTCTTCTCCAGGTAGCTGGAGTAGTTGCCCTCGTAGGCGTGGGCCCGGCCGCGGTCCAGCTCCAGGATCCACTGGGACAGGTTGTCCAGGAAGTACCGGTCGTGGGTGACCGCCAGGACGGCACCGGCGTACTGCGCGAGGTGCTGTTCCAGCCACAGGACGCTCTCCGCGTCCAGGTGGTTGGTGGGCTCGTCGAGCAGCAGCAGGTCGGGCTTGCTGAGCAGCAGCTTGCACAGCGCGACCCGCCGGCGCTCGCCACCGGAGAGCACCTTCACGTCGGCGTCGGGCGGAGGGCAGCGCAGGGCGTCCATCGCCTGCTCCAGCTGGGAGTCGAGGTCCCACGCGTTCGCGTGGTCCAGCTCCTCCTGGAGCTGCCCCATCTCCTCCATCAGCTCGTCGGAGTAGTCGACGGCCATCTTCTCGGCGATCTCGTTGAAGCGGTCCAGCTTCACCTTGATCTCGCCGAGTCCCTCCTGAACGTTGCCCAGGACGGTCTTCTCCTCGTTGAGCGGCGGTTCCTGCTGCAGGATGCCCACCGTGTAGCCCGGCGAGAGGTAGGCCTCGCCGTTGCCCGGTGTGTCCAGGCCGGCCATGATCTTCAGCACGCTCGACTTGCCGGCTCCGTTCGGGCCGACCACGCCGATCTTCGCACCGGGGTAGAACATGATCGTGACGTCATCGAGGATGACCTTGTCCCCGTGCGCCTTGCGCACCTTCTTCATGGTGTAGATGAACTCGGCCATGCCCGCGATCGTAGAGCGGTGCCGATCGGGCAAGTACCTCGGACGCCGGCAACGGACGTGGTGACAACGCAGAGTTAACGCGAACGTGGGTCACCCACACCTGTAACAGCGCGTCGGGATCGCTCGGGTGCGAGGCTGTGACCAGCGGATCCAGCCGGATGCGTGAACTCGTTGCGGTGTCAAGCCCTCGTGCCTGCGCGGGAACCGCCCCGACGCCTGCCCACGACCTCCCTCCTCGATGCTCGTGATGGCGACACTCGACGGGCATTGTCCGTCGCGGGTCCGCGCACCGACCCGTTTCCGGCGTTCATGCCCCGAACGGCTCAGGACCGCACTTCGGTTGCCCCCTCCGGCTGCTGACAGTCACAGGGACCAGGGTGCCCGGCTACTCCACTCGCTTAGAGAACGCCGCTGACCGAATGACTGCCGACGGCGACCGGTTGCCGAGAGCCGACCACGGCCCGCCGACCGGCCGTGACTGCCGACCGTCACCACGAGGGCGGTGGCTCAGAACGGCACCTTCGCTTTCCGCGACCGGTCCCCGCCGTCATCGGGGGACGCGGCGCCCTCGCCGTCCGTGCTCGCCGGCCCGACGTCGTCGGGGCTCGCCGGCACGACGGTGTCGGGCGGGTCTCCGCCCTTCTGCCAGGTGTAGACCGCCGGCTCGTCCCTGGGGTGCGGGATGAGGGCCTCCTGGTTCGAGCGCGGCGTGGACGTGGTGGCGTCGCCGTCCTTGCGGAGGCGGGTGACGACCGCCGTGCACGAGGCCAGGTTCGGCCCCACCGCCTGCGCCTCGACGTCCACGAACTGGCGGACGCCCTCGCCCTCGGTCAACTCCTTGATCGTCATCTTGCCGTGCACCACGATCGGGTCGTTCTTGGTCAGGGACAGGTGGACGTTGTCGGCGAGGGCGCGCCAGCACGTGACGGACAGGAACATGTGCGCGCCGCTCACCCAGACCTGGCGGTCCGGGTCGAAGCGGCGTTCGGTGGTGAGCATGCGGAACTTCGCCCGGCTGTCCCCGGTGCCGACGGTGGTGCGGGTGACCGGGCTGGCCACGATGCCGCTGAGCGTGATGCGGGTTTCGTTGTAAGCCACTGCTGCCTCCTCGGGTTGATCTCCTGGGTCCAGGTTGCCGGGCGCTGAGCTGGGACGAAAGCCCCGGATCGCGATCTGTGGACAACTTCCGGGGCTGTGGACAAACTATGAGTGAGCGCTCACTCGTTGACATGAGTGAGGACTCACTCATACGCTGGTGACATGCCCGAAGACCCCACCCCGCGTCGAAAGCGCGCGCCCGCGATGAGTACCGAGGACCGTCGCGAGGCGATCGTCGCCGCGACCCTCCCGCTGCTGTTCGAGCACGGCGCGAACGTGACCACCAGCCAGATCGCCAAGGCGGCCGGCATCGCGGAGGGGACCGTCTTCCGGGCGTTCAAGGACAAGCAGGAGCTGATCGCCACGTGCGTCCGCGAGGTGCTCCAGGTCGATGCCGAACTCGGCCTGATCGAGGACGCCAGGCAGGTCGAACACCTCGCCGACCGCCTCTCGTGGGCGATCAGCGCCGCCTCCGGCTACCTGGACCGGACGTGGAAGCTGGTCGGCGTCCTGCGCGACTCCGGCTACCACCCGCAGCACGGCGAGGGTGGGCACAAGGGCCCGCCGGTGGAGATGCAGCGACTCTCCGAGCGCATCGCGAGCCTGTTCGAACCGGACGCGCACCGGATGCGCGTCGACCCGCAACTGGCCGCCCGGCTGCTGCTCGGGCTGGTGTTCACCAACCGGATGCAAGGCGACGGCTTCGGCGACTCCACCGCCGACACCGACCAACTCGTGGAGCTCTACCTGCACGGGGTACTGAGGGGAGACCAGTGAACGACCTGATGATCGAGGCGTCCGACGTCGGCAAGGCGTTCGGCGCGCAGAAGGCGCTGGACGGGGTGGGCATCGCCGTGCCGAAGGGCACCGTGCTCGGCCTGCTCGGCCACAACGGCGCGGGCAAGACGACGTTGGTCAACGTGCTCACCACGATGCTGCCGCCGGACGCGGGCACCGCCCGGGTCGCGGGCTTCGACGTGGTCCGGCAGGCGCACCAGGTGCGCAGCCGGATCGGCCTGACCGGCCAGTTCGCCGCCGTCGACGAGGGCCTGTCCGGTCTGGACAACCTGGTCCTGATCGCCCGCCTGCTGGGCGCGAGCCCGCGTGAGGCCAGGGCCCGCGGCACCGAGCTGCTGGAGCTGTTCGGGCTGTCCGACGCCGCGAAGCGACCCTCCCGCACCTACTCGGGCGGCATGCGCCGCCGGCTGGACCTGGCCGCGAGCCTGGTCGGCCACCCCGAGGTGATCTTCCTGGACGAGCCGACCACCGGCCTGGACCCGGCGAGCCGGCTGGGGCTGTGGGAGATCGTGGAGAACCTGGTCACCGACGGCACGACCGTGCTGCTGACCACCCAGTACCTGGACGAGGCGGACCGGCTGGCGGACTCGATCACCGTGCTGGCGCAGGGCAAGGTGGTCGCCGCCGGCACCAGCGCCGAGCTGAAGGCGCAGGTGGGCCAGCGTTCCGTCACGGTCACCCTGGCCGACGCTTCCGACGTGCCCAAGGCACAGGAAGCCCTGGAACGCGCCGGGATGCAGCCCGTGCCGGCGCTCGACACGCTGACCGCGCCCGTGGCGTCGTCCCGCGAGCTGGCCGTCGTGGTCCGCGCCCTGGACGAGGTAGGCCTGGAGGCCACCGAACTGGCGTTGGGCGAGCCGACCCTCGACGACGTCTACCTGACCCTCGCGGCACACGCGGCCTGAAAGGACCACCCGACATGACCGCCACTCTCGCCGCCGCGCCGCACACCCGTTGGCGTGGAACGGATTTCGCCACCCAGGTGCTGGTGTTGACCCAACGGTCGCTGCGCACGCTGGTCAGCGACCCGCGGATGATCGTGTTCAGCATCCTCCAGCCGCTGATCATGCTCACCCTGTTCAGCCAGATCTTCGCGAGCATCGCGAACACCCCCGGCTTCCCGCGGGGTGTCGCGTACATCGACTACCTGATGCCCGCGATCCTGGTGAACACCGCCATGCAGTCCGCGCTGCAAGCGGGCGTCGGCCTGGTCACGGACATGAAGAACGGCGTCCTGGCCCGGTTCCGCTCGCTGCCGATCCGGCTGGGTTCGGTGCTCGTCGCGCGAAGCCTGTCCGACCTGGTGCGCACGGCCGCGCAGCTGGTGCTGATGCTGCTGTTCGCCGTGGTGATCTTCGGCTTCGCGCCGGCGGGCGGCGTCGTCGGGATGACCGCCGCGCTGGCCCTGGCGCTGGCCGTCGGCTGGGGTCTGGGCTGGATCTTCCTGGCCGTCGCCGCCTGGCTGCGCAACGCCGAGCTGATGCAGACGGTGGGCTTCCTGGCGATGTTCCCGCTGATGTTCGCCTCCAGCGCGTACGTGCCGGTGGCGGGGCTGCCCGGTTGGCTCCAGGCGGTGGCGAACGTCAACCCGCTGACCTACGCCGTGGACGCGGCCCGCGCGCTCGCCCTGGCGCACCCGGTGACCGGGGTGGTGGGCGCACTGGTGACCAGCGCGGCGCTCGCGGTGGTCGGATGGGTGTTCGCGGTGCGCGGCTTCCGCCGTCCGCTCTAGGCGATCCGGCCGGAGAACCCCTGCGGGCATCGGCATTCGGACGCAACGCACGGATCGGGGCGAGCACGCAGGCTCGGCCGCACCTGCGGCGAGTCGGCGAGCCGCCCCGGCCGGCGTCGTACCGGGTGAGTACCGCCGCTACTCCCGTTCGGACATCTTGCGCAGCATCGCGTTGTAGGCGGCCAGATCCGCGTCACCGTCCGAGTCGGCCTTGCGGTCCGACCGACGCGCGTCCCGGTCGTCCGAACGCGCCCACTGCACGAGCAGTGCCACCATCACCACGATCAGCGGCACCTCCCCCGCCGCCCACGCGATACCGCCGCCGAGCCGCTGGTCGTCCAGCTGGGACGTGACCCACGGCAGTGCGAGCGCCCGGTAGAAGTTCTCCCCGATCACCGTCTGCGAACTCATCAGCACGATGCCGAAGAACGCGTGGAACGGGATGGACGCGAACAGCAGACCCAGGCGGCCCAACGGAGGCAGCCGGTTCGGCGCCGGGTCGATGCCGATCACCGGCCAGTAGAACACGTACCCGACGAGGATGAAGTGCGCGTTCATCGCCAGGTGCGCCCAGTGGTAGTCCAGCGCGGCGTCGAACAGCCCGGAGAAGTACAGCCCGTAGAACGACCCGACGAACAACGCCAACGCCACGAAGGGATTCGTCAGCACCTTCGCCACCGGCGAGTGCACGAACGCCAGGATCCACTCGCGCGCACCGGGCGGGTTCCCCTTGCCGGCAGTAGGCAGCGCACGCAGCGCCAGCGTCACCGGACCGCCCAGCACCAGCAGGATCGGTGCGAGCATCGAGAGCAGCATGTGGCTCTCCATGTGCACGCTGAACATCGCCGGCGCGTACCGCCCGAGCCCCGACGACGTGGCGAACAGCACGGTCAGACAGCCCGCGACCCACGCGATCGTGCGCCCCACCGGCCACGCGTCACCGCGCCGCCTGAGCCGCCGCACTCCCAGCAGGTACACCACGGCCAGCACGATCGCGCCCGTGCCGAAGATCAGGTCGAACCGCCAGTCCACCATCAGCTTGGCGAACGTGGGCGCGCCGAACAGGTCATAGCCGATGCGCAGTTCCACCGTGCTGGGGAACGCCCGTCCCTCCGGCGGCGGTGGCGTCCGGCTCAACGCGGCGGCCAACCCGATGGTGAGGAACATCAGCAGCACTTCGACGCCGGCGAGCTTCAGCAGCGAACGCCCGGACCCGGTCTCCACGACCTGCCGAACGCCCTTCTCCCGCTGGAAGTAGCCGAACACCCCGAGCGCCACCAAGGCGAGCGTCTTGCCCAGCACCAACAGCCCGTACTCACTGGTGAACAGCTGGCTCAAGGGCAATCGCACCCACGCGTTGACCACGCCCGAGACGGCCATCACGATCCAGCACACCAGCGCCAGCCGGGAGAACCGCCTGGTCGCCAAACTCAGGTGGTCGCCGCCCCGACGGCCGTGCGCGAGCAGCGCGATCAGCCCGCCGACCCACAGCGCCGCCGCGATCAGGTGGTACAGCAGGCTGTTCGTGGCCACGTCGTGCGAGCCGCCGCCGGACGAGTGCCCGGTCACCGCGACCGGCACCAGGGCGAACACGGACAGGAAGAACAGCACCGTGGTCCAGCCCCAGGACAGCACCAGCCGGCAGCCCAGCGCGAGCAGCGCCACGATCACCGCCGTGATCATCCACGCCTTGGCCTGCTCCAGGAACCCGGCGAGCTGGAACAGCACCGCCGGGTCCAGCACGGCGGTGACCGGCTGGCCGAGCGCGTCGGCGGCGGTGAACGGCACGGCGGCCACCGCGCCCAGCGTCCACACCAGCGCCGCCCACGCCGCCGTGCGCAGCGCCGCGTAGCCGTCCGCGGCCAGTGTCCCGTTCTCCTGCGGGGGCACCAGGAACGCGGCCAGCAGCAGTGAGCCGATGGTCACCACGGCGGCCGACTCGGTCAGCACGCGCACGATGATCAGGCCCGACTTGTCGCCGCCGGTCACAGCCGCCAGCACTGCTGCCAGCAGGGCGGCTATGGCCGTGCCGACGACCAGCAACGGGACCAGACCGGTGCGCTGGGTTCGGGTGGGCGTGTCGATGGGCACGGGATCGAGCGTAGGCCTCCCGGCAACATCACCACCAACCGCCGGACGTGCGTCGATCACACCCACTACGGTTGCTGGACGTGACCAGCTCTCGTACGTGGCTCGTGGTGGCTGTGACCGCGCTCACCCTCACCGGGTGCAGCTACACCATCAACGGCGACGCGCTGCCCGAGGCCGGATTCACCCCGCCGACCACCACCTCCTCGGCCGCGCCGGACGCCGCGCCGAAGATCGCCAAGCAGCGCTCGGTGCAGGGTGTCGACCCGTGCCGGCTGCTCACCGCCGACGACCTCAAGCCGGTCGGCGCGCTGACCCGTGAGCCGACCCGCAAGGACGACGTGATCCAGGAGTCGTGCCAGTTCGTGTTCGACGGCGCGAGCGTCGTGACCGCGCTCTACCAGAAGTACGAGCACGTGCGGCAGCGCCAGCCGAAGGGCCGTGAGGTGGTCGTGGAAGGCCACTCGTCGTGGGTGTCGTGCGATCTCGACGGCAACGCGATGGTGTGCACCACCACCACGGCGGTGAACCCGAACCGCAGCATCCTGGTCGCGATGACGTTGAACGGCGGCAAGTCCGAGCAGATGGTGGCCACCCTGCAGCCGCTGATCAAGGTCGCGCTGAACCGGCTTCCACCCGGCTGAGCTCGCGGGCGCGGGCGTTGCGGGCCAGCCACGCCGTCGGCACGATCAGGGCGGTGATGAACGCCACGACGCCCAGCGCGATGCTCAGCGAGCTGACGTGCGCCAGGCCGCCCACCATCGGCGGGCCCACCAGGAAGCCGGTGTAGGCGACCGTCGTCACCAGGCCGATCTCCCGTTCGCCGCCGGTGCCGTCGGCACGGCGCCCCGCATCCCCCGCCAGGTCCATGACCACCGGGAAGCCGAACGACAGTCCCAGGCCCACCAGCGCGAAGCCCACGAAACCGGCGACCGGCGCGTCGACCAGCACGGCGAGCGCGAGACCCGCTGCGGCGACCACCGCACCGCTCCCGAGCAGCCGGTACGGACCGAGTCGGCGTTGCACCGGCTCGCCGACCAGCCGGGCGATGACCATCGCGATCGAGAAGCCCGCGTAGGGCATGGCGGCGACGGCCTCGCTGAGTTCGCGTTCCCGCACGAAGAACAGCGCGGACCAGTCGGCGGTGGCCCCTTCGGCGATCGCCGAGCACACCGTGATGCCCGCGAGCAGCCACAGCAGCGGACGGCGCACGACCGACCGGTCGTTGTGGCGGTCCTGGACGGGTTCGCCGGTCTCGCCGGGCACCGAGCGGATCACCGCCGCCATCGCGACCGCGCCGACCACCGCCGCCGTGACCAGGTGCGTGCGCAGGCCCCAGCCCGCCGCCGAAGCCGCGGCGGCCCCCAGTGAGCCGACCAGCCCGCCGAGGCTGAAACCCGCGTGGAACTGGGGCATCAGCGGCCGGTCCAGGGCACGGGTGACGGCGACGGCCGCGACGTTCATGCCGACGTCCAGCGTCGCGCCGCACGAGCCCAGCACGAACAGGTTCACACCCAAGTGCAGCGGTGATCCGGCGAACGAGAGGGCGGGCACGGCCAGCACGGTGACCGCCGCGCCGACCATCACCAGCTTCCGCGCGCCGACCGCCGCGCACACCCGGGCTGCGATCGGGGCGGTGATCGCCAGGCCGATGCTCGCGCCGAGCAGGGCCAGGCCGAGAGTGGCTTCGCCGGCGCCCACCTGTGCGGCGAGCGTCGGCAGCCGTGCCGCCCAGGACAAGAACAGGGCGCCGTTGAAGAGGAATACTGCGAACACGGCAGGGCGCATGTGGTCGAGTGTGACTGAAGCGCTTCAGTACGTTCAACCGGATAGCTCGTTAATCTCGTCACGTGGAACGACCCCGCAAGCCCACCCTCGACACCGTCGCCAGCGCGGTCGGGGTGTCGCGTGCCACGGTCTCCAACGCCTACAACCGACCCGACCAGCTGTCGGCGGCGCTGCGTGAACGAATCCTGGAGACCGCGGCATCGATCGGTTACGCCGGCCCGGACCCGGTCGCGCGAAGCCTCGCGACCAGGCACAGTGCGGCTGTGGGCTTCATGCTCGGCCAGCACCTGTCCGCGGCGTTCTCCGACCCCGCGGTGTCGATCGTGCTCGACGGACTCGCGTCGACCGTCGACGGCCACGACCACTGCCTCGTGCTGATGCCCGGCGGCACCGAAGGCGGACCACGTCCGGAAACCGTGGCGCGGGCCGCGGCGGACGTCGTGGTGGCGTACTCACTGCCCGACCATGCGCCCGCCCTGGATGCCGTGCGGGTCCGTGGACTGCCCATGGTCGTGATCGACCAGCCCGTGCTGCCGGATACGGCACGCGTGGAGGTGGACGACTTCGGCGGGGCGCGGATGGCGGCGATACACCTGCGCTCGCTGGGACACACGCGGTTCGGCGTCCTGACGTTCAGCCTGCACCCCGACGACCGCAACGGCTTCGTGTCCGCCGGTCGACTGTCCGGCAGCACGTTCCGGGTGACCCGTGACCGCCTGGCCGGGTACTTGGATGTCGTCGGCCCCGGCGTGCCGGTGTGGGAGTGTGCGGGCAGCAGCCGCGAGCTGGGCCGCACGGGCGCCCGCGCACTGCTCTCTTCGACGCCCCGTCCGACGGCGCTGCTGTGCGCGTCCGACGAGTTGGCGTTCGGCGCTTTGCAGGCGGTTCGTGACCTAAGTCTCGCCGTGCCGCGCGATGTGTCCGTGGTGGGCTTCGATGATGTGCCCGCAGCGGAACACTCCGATCCCCCGTTGACCACGGTGCGTCAACCTCTGACCGAAAAAGGGCGACGAGCGGGCGAATCGGCCCTCCGCCTACTGGCCGGCGGTAGACCAGAAGAACCAATCAGACTCGCCGTCTCCCTGGTCGAACGCCACTCCACCGCGCCTCTAACGTGATCCACACCACTTTTTGGCCAAGTTGATCACTCTTCCAGCGCCTGGACGGAAACGGTCGACGGCTTCCGGACGATGAGTCCGGTGGGGCAGCTACGCTGCTACAGCGCGTGGTCACGCCCCTCCAGCCTCCGTAGCTCAGTGGAGAGAGCGAGGGACTTCTAATCCCGAGGTCGCAGGTTCGAATCCTGCCGGGGGCGCTGGCTCTGATCAGGCGGAAGCCGGTCGGGGCGGCGCTAGTGGCTCGGACGCGTGCAAACCCTGGTGGCAGCGTCCGGGCTCGTGCCGCTGTCGTGGAGCCATTCGTAGAGCCGTTCGGGCAGCGGGATCAGGCCGGGTCGTCGAGGAGTTCGGCCAGCAGGGCTCGGACGCGGCGGTCGATGTCGTCGCGGATGGGGCGGACCGCGTCGACGGATCGGCCGGCCGGGTCGTCCAGTCGCCAGTCCAGGTAGCGCTTCCCCGGGAACACCGGGCAGGTGTCGCCGCAGCCCATGGTGATCACCACGTCGGAGGCTTCGACGTCTTCGGTGGTGAGCTTGGACGGGACTGCCGCGGTGATGTCCAGACCCAGTTCGGTCAGTGCCTCGGCCGCCGCCGGGTTGACCTGGTCGGCGGGGGCCGAGCCGGCGGAGCGGACCGCGACCCGGCCCAGGGCGTAGTGCTGGAGCAGCGCGGCGGCCATCTGGGAGCGGCCGGCGTTGTGGACGCAGACGAACAGGACTTCGGGTCTGGTGCTCAACGGGGTTGTCCTTCGGTGTCCAGTGCTTCGTGGACGGTCTCGGTCGTCGGGGTCGGGTAGAGCAGGCGCAGCAGGGGAACTGCCAGTGCGGCGGCGAGCAGTTGCGCCAGCAGGTACGCGGGTACCGAGGTGGGCGCGATGCCGGCGAAGGTGTCGCTGAACATGCGACCCACGGTGATGGCCGGGTTGGCGAAGCTGGTGGAGCTGGTGAAGAAGTACGCCGCGCCGATGTAGGCACCCACGGCGGCGGGTGCGATGTTCGCCCGTCCGGTGCGGACCAGGGAGAAGATCACCAGCAGCAGCCCGACGGTCGCGACGACCTCGGACAGGCCGTGTGGGAGGGTCGCGCGGTCGGTGGTGCTGATGCTGATCGGAGCCGAGTCGAACATCGTGTTGGCCAGTACCGCGCCGCTGACGCAGCCCAGGACCTGCGCCGCGGTGTACGCGGCGGTGTCGCGCCAGGTGAGCCCGCCGAACGCCGAGTCGACGATGGACACCACGGGGTTGAAGTGGGCGCCGCTGACCGGGCCGAAAACCAGGATGAGCGCGTAGAGGCCGACTGCGGTGGCGGCGGCGTTCTCCAGCAGTTGCAGGCCGACGTCGCCGGGCGACAGCCGTTGCGCGGCGATGCCCGAGCCGATCACGAGCGCCGCGAGCAGGAGGCTGCCGAGGTATTCGGCGGTCAGCCGGTGGGACAGCGGGCGCATCACGACTCCTCGGGCAGGCGGGTGGCGGGCACGAGGCGTTCGACGCGGTCGGCGAGATCGCGGTAGGCGCGGTCGAAGGCGTCTTCGGTGCCGACGGCGGCCGGGTCGGGCACCGACCAGTGCAGGCGGTCCAGGTGATCGCTGCCCAGTTCTTCGTGGGCGCTGTCGCACACCGCCACGACCAGGTCGTCCGACTGGAGGATGTCGTCCAGGTGGTGGGTGCGGGCACGGGTGAGCGAGAGCCCGTGGGCGCGGGCGGTCTCCACGGCCAGTGGGTGGACCCGCTCGGCCGGTCGGGTTCCCGCGCTGGCCACCGGCACGCGGCTGCTTCTTCTCCACAGCGCCGCGGCCAGTTGGGAGCGGGCGGAGTTGTGGCTGCACACGAAGACCACGCGCGGCGCCCGGCGCCCCCAGGTCGGGGTCAGGTCGGCCAGCACGTTGGTGCGCAGCCGCAGGTAGGTGCGCCGGTGGTCACCCTCCGATCGGGACCGTTCCACCACGCCGGCCTGTTCCAGCAGCTTCACGTGGTGGGCGAGCAGGTTGCTGGGCAACCCGAGGGCCCGGCCGAGTTCGCCGGGTGAGGCGTCGCCGAGCAGCAGCAGCTCGACCACGGCGAGCCGGGCGGGCTCGCCCAACGCCGCGTGCACCCGCGCGCGGGCGGCCAGACCGGAGGGCCAGTCAGTATTCATTGAGTCAATAGTGCTTGAGCGATAGTGGCTCAGTCAACCGCGCACGGAACTCGACTCGACGACTGGACCGGCTTCCGGAACACGACAGATGTCCGGTTGCGACTTCGGGTCCGGTGACACCGGGATCACGCGATGGCTGGAGTGTCGGCGTCCGCTGTGCGACCGTACGTGTCCGGCCCGGCTTCCACCGAAGCCTGGCCGGACACCGCCGCCTGTCCCGGAAACGACCTTTCCAAGGAGGTGCGCCATGTCAATCCGGTCACGGATCCTGCCAATGGTGGCCGCACTGGCACTGGCAACACCCGTTCTCCCCAGCCCTTCGGCGCAAGCCGAACCGCCACAGCCCACCGCGAACGCCAAGGTGAGCGTGGCGGGCGAGCAGAAGACCAGCGGCGCGACCCTGCGCTACGCGCCCACCGGCCGTTCGTGGCAGGTGGTGCTCACCGAGCCCGGCTCCAGCTACCTCAAGGTGCACTTCGCGTCGCTCAAGCTGGCGCCCGGCGACCGCGTGACGGTGGCCGACCCGACCGGCCGCGAAGTGCACACCTACCGCGGCAACCCGACCACGGCCTCGTTCCCCGGCGACTCCGCGCACACCGTGCACGGCAAGCGGGGCTTCGCCGCGATGTCCGTCGACGGCGACACCGCCGTGGTCACCCTGCACGCCGCGAAGGAGCGCCCGAACGCCGCAGCCCTGAACCGGCAGGGCTTCGGCGTGCACATCGACACGTACTTCCGGGGCTTCACCGAGACCGAACGGGCCGCCGCCAACCCGCAGCCGCTCAGCGTCTGCGGCACGGACGCCCGCAAGGACGTGGTCTGCTACCAGTCCAGTCACCCGACCGAGTTCGCCCGGTCCGGCGCGGTCGCCCGCCAGCTGCTCAACGGCGTCGGCCACTGCACGGCGTGGCGGGTCGGCAACACCAACCGGATGCTCACCAACTTCCACTGCATGGAGAGCGCGGCCGACCTGCGGGCCAGCGAGTTCCAGTTCGACTACCAGTGCGCCACCTGCGGCGGCTCCAACCCGCGCCCCGGCACCAAGGTCAGCGGCCTGGAACTGATCAAGTCCAGCCCGTTGAGCGCCCTGGACTACGCCCTGTTCTCGGTGAACAACTTCGCCTCGATCCAGCCGTTCGGCACCCTGTACCTGGACGTGCGGGAGCCCGTCGCCGGGGAGCGCATCTACATCCCCGGCCACGGCGACACCAAGCCGAAGCGCCTCTCGCTGTACGAGGAGAGCGACGGCGGCGCGTACTGCAAGATCGACGTGGTCTCGTCCGGCGTGAACACCGGCTACCGGTGCGACAGCTCGGGCGGCAACTCCGGCTCACCGGTGCTGGCCGGCTCGTCGCACAAGGTGATCGCCCTGCACCACCTCGGCGGGTGCCCCAACTGGGGAACCCGGATCAGCCTGGTGCACCGCGAGATCGCGAGCCTGATCGACAACAACGACGGCGGTGGCGGCCCCGGGCCGGGCAGGCGGTTCGAGAACACCGCCGACTTCCCGGTGAACGACCTGGCCACCGTGGAGTCGCCGATCACGGTGACCGAGGTGGCCGGCAACGCCCCGTCGGCGCTGCGCGTCGAGGTGAACATCAAGCACACCTACCGGGGCGACGTGCGCCTCGACCTGGTCGGCCCGAACGGCACGACCTACCTGCTGAAGGACACCTCCAGCGACTCGGCCGACGACATCGTGGCCACGTACACGGTCAACGCCGGCGCCCAGGCCGCGAACGGCACCTGGAAGCTGCGCGTGCACGACGCCTACCGCTCCGACACCGGGACGTTGGACTCCTGGGCCTTGCAGTTCTGACGCTGGATCCGTCCGGCGGCGGCACGTAGGGACATCCGCCGAACACACACCGGTACCGCACCGCTCGGTGCGGTACCGGTGTGTGTCAGCCCACGGGTACCGGCGCCGGCTCGGCGGAGGGCGTCGGACGGGACTGCTCGGCGCGCTGCCGCCCGTTCGCGATGATCTTGCGCCCCAGCGCGATCGCGGGCTGTTCGAACCACCGGTAGACCAGGTCGGCCATCAGCAGCGACACGACGACGACCACGACGGCGGTGGCGGTGCCGTTCACGGCGAACCTGGGAATGGTCAGCACGACGATGAAGTGCGCCACGCCCTGGATCAGGTACAGGGAGTAGGAGCGGTCACCCACGAAACGCATCGGAGCCGTCGACAACAGCCAGCGGACCGGGCCCCGGGAGACCAGGGTGATCAGCAGGAATGCCACCAGGACGGCGTAGCCCAGCAGGAGCCACAGGTTGTTGCGGGTGCTCGCCCACAGGTCCGTCATGTTCACGTGCAGTGCCACAAATGCGGTGACGATCGGCACGGCGGCGAACGGGTGGGTGAACGGCGCGATGAGCGCGAATGAGCGCTCGTTGTGCATCAGGATCGCCAGCAGAGCGCCGATCAGCAGAATCGCGTAGTGCACGGTCGATTCGTAGAGCAGCGTCAGCGAGTAGTCCATGACCCAGCCGCCGGTGAACGGGACGAGCAGGACCATCGCCGCCAGCGCGGTCACCGCGACCGCGATCCGGCGCTTCACCGCGGCCACCCCGACCACGACCATCAGCGCAGGCCAGAACAGGTAGAACTTCTCCTCGATGCCCAGCGTCCAGGAGCCGCTGAAGAAGTTGTCCGGACCGGTCGGGTTGGCTTCCGGCAGGAACTCGTTGAAGAACGTCAGGTAGTACGGCAGCGCGGTCGGGAACTCCCGGCTGTGGAATTCGCCGCGCAGCCAGCAGAACAGCACGATGAACCCGAGGATCACCAGGTACGGCGGCAGGATCCGGAACACCCGTCGGAGGTAGAACGACTTCAGCGAGATCCCGCCGCGGGTGGACTGCTCGCGCAGCAGCAGGGTGGTGATGAGGAATCCGGAAAGGACGAAGAAGATGTAGACGCCCACCCAGCCGGAAAGCCAGGTCCACTTCGGACCGGCGAAGTGGGAGACCACCACGATCACCGCGGCGACCGCGCGCAGGCCGTCCAGCGCGGGGAACCTCCGCATGGCCATGAACTCGGCATGAGTGAGCACCGCGACAGCCCTCTTTCCACAACGAACCACGGCACGAGCGGCCGGACGGTACCCGAGCGGGCGTCCCCGCGGAGCAGCTCAGTATAGTTCGCCCGGAATCCCGCTGGCCTGAGTGTGGCCGGGCGCCCCCTGTCAGAACACGAAGGACGGTTGGCCTGTGACCGCCGAGGCACATCCCGCCGGGGACAAGAAAACGATCACGTACATCTTCCCGATCTACAACGAGGCCGGGAACATCGCGCTGCTGCACGAGACGGTGTCGAAGGTCGCCGAGGAGCTGACCGACCGCTACCACGTCGAGTTCGTCTACGTGGACGACGGCAGCAAGGACGACTCGCTGTCCCGCCTCCAGGTGCTGGCCGACTCGGACGACCGGGTCACCGTGATCGAACTCGCGCGCAACTTCGGCCACCAGATGGCGGTCACCGCGGGCCTGGACCTGGCCGACGCGGACGCCGTGATCATCATGGACAGCGACATGCAGGACCCGCCCAAGGTCAGCCTGGAACTGGTCGAGCAGTGGGAACGGGGCTACGAGGTCGTCTACGCCCAGCGACGGTCCCGGCAGGACACCGCCTTCAAGAAGCTCACCGCGAGCGCGTTCTACTGGTTCCTGCGCAAGGTCGCCTCGATCGACATCCCGCGCAACACCGGCGACTTCCGGCTGATCGACCGCAAGGTGGTCGACGAGCTGCGCAAGTTCCGCGAGCGCGACCGCTTCCTGCGCGGCCTGGTCAGCTACATCGGCTTCCGGCAGACCGGCGTGCTGTTCGACCGCGACGAACGGCACGCGGGCATCACCGGCTACCCGTTGAGCAAGATGCTGCGCTTCGCCGCCGACGGCATCCTCGGGTTCTCCGTCGCGCCGCTGCGGCTGATCAGCAGGCTCGGCTACTTCATCTCGTTCCTGAGCTTCCTGGGCATCCTCTACGTGGCCGGGGTGAAGCTGTTCGCACCGGAGACGGCGGTGCCCGGCTGGGCGTTCATCACCATCGGCATGTTCTTCCTGGGCGGCATCCAGATCACCATGCTGGGCGTGCTGGGCAGCTACATCGGGCGCACCTACGCGCAGTCGCAGGGCCGGCCGCTCTACACCGTGTCGTCGGTGCGCACGCCCGCGAAACCGGCGCCCGTGACGAAGAGCCTGGTCCCGTGAAGCCGGAACTCGCCACCAAGATCCGGTTCGGCCTGGTCGGCATCGCCAACACGCTGGTCGACGTGGTCGCGTACACGCTGCTGTCGCTGGCGGGCCTGCCGATGTTCGTGGCGAACCTGATCTCCACCACGGCGGGCATGGCGTGCAGCTTCACGCTCAACCGCTCGTTCACGTTCCGCGCGCGCACCGGGGACGTGCGGACCCAGATCGTGCTGTTCCTGCTGGTCACCACGGTCGGCCTGTGGGTCGTGCAGCCGATCCTGATCAGCCTGACCAGCGGCGCGTTCGACGGCCTGCACCCGGTGGTCGCCGTGGTCGGCCCGAAGCTGGCCGCACTCGTGTTCAACCTGGTGTGGAACTACACGCTCTACAACAGGCTCGTCTTCAGACAGAAGGAAACCGCCCGATGACGGACTTGGTCACGTCGGTCACCGCCGCTCCCGGGAAGACCCCGGTCGCGCCGGCGCCGTCGCGGTGGCGCTCGCTGCTGTCCTCGGACTGGGCCCGCACGTTCGCCCTGGTGTTTGCCTGGCACGCGGTGCTGACCGCGGTGGCCGTGCTGTTCCAGGGCACGCTGCCGATCGGCGAGGGCTACCCGGTGAAGGTGCTCGGCCCGGACGCGACCCTGCTGTCGCACACCTACCGCTGGGACGCGGAGAACTTCCACCAGATCACCAACGGCGGGTACGGCGACGAGGCGACGCCGTGGGTGCCCGCGTTCTACCCGTTCTTCCCGTTCTGCGTGTGGCTGGTGGAGACGGTCACGTTCGGCAAGCTGGGCTTCCTGGCCGCCGGGATGGTCGTCAACGGGGTCGCGTCGTGGTGCGCGGCCACCGCGCTGCTGAAGATCGCCCGCCACTTCCTGGCCGGTGAACGGGCCGCGTGGTTGACCGTGGCGGCGTTCCTGACCGCGCCGACGGCGTTCTTCCTGCACGCCTTCTACAGCGAGGCGGTGTTCTGCGCGCTCGGGTTCTGGGCGTACCTGTTCGCGCTGCGCAGGCAGTGGGTGTGGATGGGGCTGTGCCTGATCCCGCTGACCGCGACCCGCATCACGGCCGTGCTGTTCGTGGGGCTGTGCTTCCTGGAGTTCCTGCGGTCCAAGGACTGGAAGCCGCGGGGACTGCTGTCGTGGCACCTGCTGTGGTTCCCGGCTTCCGTGCTCGGGGTCGTGGCGTACGGCGTGGTGCTGAAGATCGTCAACGGTGACGCGCTGGCGATGTTCAGCGCCTACGACACCGTGTCGACGTGGGGCTACCACGTGGCGGACCTGAACATCCCGGGGACGCTGGCGGCCGAGGTCTCCGCGTCCTGGGACGCGCTGGCGAGCGGGCGCCCGAGCAACTGGCAGGTGCTCAGCCACCTGCTGCCGCTGGTCGGCCTCGTGGTGCTGCTGGCGTCCTCGGTGTACACGTTCGTGGCGCTGCGCAAGGACGGCATCCCGTTGGCCGCGTTCGGTTTGGCGTCGTTCGTGATGTTCACGCTGAACAGCAACGTGGTGTCGGTGCACCGGTACCTGTTGCCGTGCCTGGTGATCTACGTGGCGATGGTGCTGGCCGCACAGCGGAAGCGCGCGCTGCGCCCCGTGCTGTACGGCTGGATGTACACCACCTCGCTGGTGCAGGCGGCGGTGTTCCTGTTCTTCGTCGCGGGGATCTGGGCCGGCTAGACCTTGCGCCCCACGGCGGCGAGGCCGGCGAACCGTTCCGGGTGGTCGGCCACGTCGTCCGGGGAGGCCGGTCGCCACAGCGGCAGGTGCACGACGCCCGGCTCGACCACTTCGTAGCCCGCGAACAGGTCACGCACCTGGTCCTTGGAACGCATGGTCATCGGGGTCGCCGTGCGCTTGCGGTAGAGGTCCTGGTGCGAGTCGGCCCGGGTCTCCTGGCCGTCCTGCGTGGCGTGCGAGACGACGAGGTAGCTGCCCGGCGGCACGGCGTCGCGGTAGGCGGCCACGATGTCGGCGGGGCCGTCGTCGTCGGGCACGAAGTGCAGCACCGCCACCATCATCACGGCGACGGGCCGGTCGAAGTCGAGCAGGCGCCGCACGTCCGGCGCGGCCAGGACGTGGGCCGGCCGGCGCAGGTCCTCCTGCACCACAGCGGTCTGCTTGTCGTCCTCGAGGATGGTGCGCGAGTAGGTGACCGCGATCGGGTCGTTGTCGACGTACACCACCTGCGCGCCCGGATCCGCTCTGCGGGCCACCTCGTGGACGTTGCCGACGGTCGGGATGCCCGAGCCGAGGTCCAGGAACTGGCGCACACCCCGCTCGACGCAGAACTCCACGGCACGGCGCAGGAACGCGCGGTTCGCCTGCATGATCAACGGCACTTCCGGCCACATCTCGATGGCCTGGCGGGCCATCTCGCGGTCGACCGCGAAGTTGTGCGCGCCGCCGAGGTAGTAGTCGTAGACCCGGGCTGCGCTCGGCCTGGTCAGATCGATGTCCGGGCGTTCCGCCATGGGAGGACCCTACCGAGAGCCGCGGGTTCGAACGAATCCCGCTCATGTTCCGCACAGGGGTTCGAAGGTCCGGCGGCTCCGGTTGAGCCGTTCGAAGGTGCGGCTGAGCACGCTCGCGCTGGTCAGCGGCGCCCGGCCTAGGATGTAGACCCATACCTGCACTCCGGGGAGGGTCGAGTTGTCCGTTAGCGCCACGTGGTCCGGCCTGCGCGCGCTGCACAACCGGATCAACGCCAGCCTGGAGCGCGCGTTGCAGCGCAGGTTCCACTTCGGCATGTCGGAGTTCACCGCGTTGAGCGCGCTGCACGACTCGCCCGAGGGCGAGCTGCGGATGCAGGAGCTGACCGAGGTCGTGGGCCTGAACCAGAGCTCGGTGAGCCGGCTGGTAGCCCGGTTGGAGCAGTCCGGCCTGACCACGCGGGAGATCTGCGAGAGCGACCGGCGCGGGGTGTTCAGCTGCATCACGCCCGCCGGCCGGGAGGTCTACCGGACCGCGGCCCCGTTCTACGAGGAGACGCTGGCGGCCATCTTCGACGAGGTGGGGGCCGACTCGGACCTCGGCCCGCTGCTGACCAGGATCCGCTCGTAGAGCACCTGTCCGCCACCGCGGATTGTCGTACCCGACGGGTAGAATTCGAACATGAGTTCGATCCTGCGCCGAGGGGAGCCCGTCGTGGTCGTGGAACCGGTCAGCGTCACCGCGTTGTCGTTCACCGAGTACGTGATGAGCGGACAGCGCGGCCGGATCAACATCGTGTCCGAGCAGCGGGACGTGTACCTGGGCACGGACCCGTGGGTGTGCGGGTTCTACAACCCGATGCGGGACGCCATGCGCCGTGCCGCGAACTCAACCGACCCGGACGCCGAGCTGGACGCGGCGGTGCGGTCGGCGTCGCGCAACGGGCAGCTCCGGGCGTTCGAGGAGGTTCGGCAGGGCTTCCTGCCCTGGCTGCGGGGGACCAGGGCGACCGGCGTGCAGGTGTCGTCCGCGAAGTGGGCGGCCGGCGAGTTGACGCTGCGCGTGCGGCCGCACCTGGGCCTGCGCCTGCCGGACGGCTCGAAAGCGGCCGTGCTGGTCTACCTGAAGGAACGCGAGATGACGCAGGAGGCGGCCAACGTGGGGCTGCGCATCCTCCAGCAGACCGTGCGGGACACCTTGCCGGACGCGACACCGCTGCTGCTGGACGCACGGCGGGGCCGGGCGTTCCGGATGGCCAAGCGGACGAACCTGGCCAAGCTGGACGCCCTGATCGCCGCCGAGGCCGCCGGGTACGTCGTGCACTGGCGGATGAGCGCCTGACGGCCGGCCGACGACGCGGGACCGCGGTCCGGCCGTGCCGCCGCCTCCACCGGGGCAGCGCCGCCGTGCCGCGGGTTCAGCTCGCGAACCCGCCGGGGTCGTGCCGGAACTCGCCGCCGACCACCGTCGCCAGCACCCCGATGTCCCCGATCGCCGACACCTCCGATGTCCGGGGGTCCGCGTCCAGCACCACGAGATCGGCCAGCTTGCCGGCCGTGATCGATCCCAGCACGTCCTCCCGGCGACACGCGTAGGCCGCACCGAGCGTGTAGGCGGAGATCGCCTCCTGCACCGTCAACGCCTCGTCCGGCCCGACGGCCGACCCGCCCCGCGACCGCCGTTCCACCATGAACTGGATGGCGCGCAACGGGTTCCCGTCCGCCACCGGCCGGTCCGAGCTGCCGGCGACCACCACACCCCGGTCCAGGAACGCCCGCCCCCGGTACATCCACGGCGCGCGCTCCGGCCCCATGATCGCCGAGTAGTCGTCCCCGTAGGCCCACAGGAACGTCGGCTGCACGACCGGCGTCACCCCCAGGCCCGCGATCCGGTCCAACTGATCAGGCCGCACCAGCCCGCAGTGCTCGATCCGGTGCCGCGCGTCCGGCCGTGCCACCGACGCCTGTGCCCGCGCCAACGCGTCCAGCGCGAAGTCGATCGCCCGATCCCCGATCGCGTGCACCGCCAACTGCCACCCGGCCGCGTGCCCGTCGAGGATCGCCGCCCGCATCACCCCGGGGTCGTCCTGCCACTGACCGACCCCGCCGACCCCCAGGTAGGGCGAGGTCAGCGCGGCCGTCCGGGCGATCATCCCGCCGTCGGTCCACAGCTTCAGCGCCCCGACGGACAGCCACTCGTCGCCCAACCCGGTCCGCAGCCCCAACGGCAACGCCCGCCGCACCCCGTCCGCCTCGTGCGCCCGAACTTCCCGCAACTCCCCGGCCGACACCATCAGCTGCACCCGGATGGGCAGCTCCGCGCGCTGGTAGGCCGCGACCTCCAACGGACTGCTGCCGATCAGCCCCTCCCCCACCCCCGCCTCGGCCGCCAGCACCACACCTTCACGCAGGCACTGCAACGCCCCCAGCCGCACATCGGAAGCGATGTCCGCCAACGAGTACGGCAGCATCAACGCGCGGGCCGCCGTCTGCGCACCCTCCGCCAGGAAGCCCGTCGGCGCACCACCGGCATCCCGCTGCACATCGGCCAGGACGTTGCGCGGCAACATTTCCAGCACATCACTGCTCACCACGCACGCGTGCCCCGACAGGTCCTGCACGTAGACGCGTGGCCCCACGACATCCAGATCACGTGCCGTCAACGGCCGATCCAGCACCCGATGGTCGTACCCGGCGACCTCCAGCCACCGCGACCGGGAAGCCCCGTGCAGCAACTCCAGCACCTGCGCGACACTCGCACAGCCCGAGATGTCCAAGGTCCGCGAAGCCCTGCCGGCCCAAGCCAAGTGGTTGTGCGCGTCGACGAAGCCGGGCAGCACGACAGCTCCACCCAGATCCACGACTCTCCGCGCGGACAGGTCGGCCACCTCGTCGTCCAGCCCGACGATCCGACCACCCCACACCCCGACGCACGAGGCGGCCGGACGCCCGGCGTCCATGGTCGCGAACCGCCCGCCGACCAACTTCAGGTCCAGGATCACCCGCGCAGGCTACTGCACGACGAATTAGGTTAGGGTTGGATAACTTAGGGTGCCCTAAACCGAGGAGGAGCTCATGCGGGTGGTCATGTTCGGCTACCAGACGTGGGGCCATCGCACGCTCCAAGCGCTGCTGGCCTCCGAGCACGAGGTGGTGCTGGTCGTCACCCACCCCAAGAGCGACCACGCCTACGAGCGGATCTGGAGCGACTCGGTCGCCGACCTGGCCGCCGAGCACGGCGTGGAAGTGGTGATCCGCAACCGCCCGGACGACGACGAGCTGTTCCAGAAGCTCAAGGAAGCCGAGCCGGACGTCATCGTGGCCACCAACTGGCGCACGTGGATCCCGCCGCACATCTTCACCCTGCCCAAGCACGGCACGCTGAACGTGCACGACTCGCTGCTGCCCGCCTACGCGGGTTTCTCGCCGCTGATCTGGGCCCTGATCAACGACGAGAAGGAGGTCGGCGTCACCGCGCACATGATGGACGAGACGCTGGACGCGGGCGACATCGTGCTGCAACGCGCCGTCCCCGTCGGTCCCCGCGACACGACCGCCGACCTGTTCCACAAGACCCTGGAGCTGTTCGGCCCGATCACCGTCGACGGCCTGGCCGAGATCGCCAAGGGCCGCACCGACTTCACCAAGCAGGACCGCTCCAAGGCCAGCTTCTTCCACAAGCGCGCCGAGGAGGACCTGCGGATCGACTGGACGTGGGAAGCCGACGAACTGGACCGCCTGATCCGCGCCCAGTGCGCGCCGTACCCGAGCGCCTTCGCGTTCCACAAGGGCAAGCGCCTGGAGATCGTGGAGGCCGAGGTCTCCCAGGCCCGCTACGGCGGCACCCCGGGCCGCATCTTCTACCGCGAGGGCGACGGCGTGGCGATCGTGGCCGGCGCCGAGGCCCGCCGAGGCCGCAACCACGCCCTGCTGGTGAAGCGGGTCCGCACCGAGGACGGCCGTGAACTCGGTGCCACGGAGTACTTCACGCACATGGGCGGCTACCTCACCAGCCGCCCCTGACCCGCGACGGGGCGCCGGCCACGACGCCCGGCGCCCCCGGTTACCGCGCCGGGACGATGATCGCTGATCATTGGACCCATGAGCCGGAAGCGGTCGACCACATGGGCAAGCGTGGCGGTGTTGATCCTGCTGCTGGCCATCGGCTACTACCTGACCCGCTACCAGGAATCGACCACTCCGACCCAGCCCCCGTCGGTGCCGGGAGCGACCCCGGGCCAGAACCCCGCCGGCCAACTGGCCGCCCTCAAGATCGCGCCGGAAGGCAAGATGGCCGGCTACAGCCGCGACCGCTTCCCGCACTGGAGCAGCCAGGGCAACTCCTGCGACACCCGTGAGATCGTGCTGCAACGCCAGGGGGCCGAGGTGCGCAGCGACCCGGGCTGCAAAGCCACTTCCGGCACGTGGACCAGCGCGTACGACGGTGTGACCATCACCGACGCGGGAAAGCTCGACATCGACCACACCGTGGCCCTGGCCGAGGCCTGGCGGTCCGGCGCCGACAAGTGGACCGACGAACAGCGCAAGACGTTCGCCAACGACCTCAACGGCATCCAACTGATCGCGGTCTCGGCCACCAGCAACCGCGCGAAGGGCGACCAGGACCCGGCGAAGTGGAAGCCCCCGCTGGAGACCTACTGGTGCACCTACGCCACCAACTGGATCTCCGTGAAGGCCACCTACAACCTCACCGTCGACCAACCCGAACACGACGCCTTAGCCCTCATGCTCACCCGCTGCTGAACGTAGCCACCTTGTCGCGGCGCCCCTCGCCGCTTCGACACCCGTACGCGCCGGCACAGACCCACGACGCCCTTCCCCCGGAGGCCTGCCCAGCGGCGAGCGCCCGCTCTTCACGCTCTTCCCCCACGCAGCCCCGTACCCCGCCCTACCGCCGAACCCGACCGCCGCCCCGCAACCCGCCCTACGGCCGCAACGACTGCAACTGATCCATCAGATCCGCGTGGACCTCAGTCCGCCGCACCCAAGCCGCCGACCCGGACCCCGCGGAAGGCGGCTCCCCCAACGGATCCACCGCCGTCCCCACCGCGTACTCCAACCGATAGGCGATCAACCCGGTCGCCGCCCGGACCCAGGGGTTCGGATCGGGACTGGTGATCTCCCCCATCCCCACCCGGAACCACACCGGCAGCCGGCTGTCCGCCGCCAACGCCCGCTCCAGCCGCCGCACCGCGACGTCCCAGATCTCCTCGCGCGCCTTCTCCCCGGCCAGGATCGCCTCCTGCCGCCAGGAGTCCCCCGCCGCCGCCTCGTCCGCGGCCAACCGGGCGGCAGCCTCCTGCGCCCCGCTCTCCCGCGCCCCGATCTGCCAGTCCAGCTGGTGCACCTCGTGCTCCAACGCGTCCCGCTCGAACCGCGGCATCCGCCCGGAGGCCAGCCGCGCCCGCCCGGCATCCCGCCGTTCCTGCAACGCGTCGTACTCCGCGACCTCCTGCCGCAGCTCGATCCGCACCGAGTCGGCCAGCACCTCCTGCTCGGCGTCCCACGCCGCCCGCAGGGCCGCCACCACGTCGGCGATCTCCTCGTCCACCGCGTCGAAGTCCTCGTCCGGCCCGGACCCGGCACCGGAGAGCCGCCGTTCGAGCACGTGCAGCCGCGCGCTGACCCGGCCCAGCTCGGCCGTCAGCAGCTGGGTCTGGGTGACGAGTTCGGCGACCGTCGGCTCGACCGAGTCGAGCCGCTCCTTCTCCGTGGGCACGCGACCCAGCCAACCCCACGAACCGGCCCCGGCCAGTGGCACGCCGGAAAGACCACGCGGACGGGCCGCAACAAACCCCCGGCCAGGTCAACGTCCCATCACTGACAGTGACCTGGGGTAAACGCGCACCAAACGGTGTATGCCTGGGGCATGTCGACATCGGTGCACGAGACGGAACGCAAGTACGAGGCGCCTCCCGGCGTCGGGCTGCCGGAGCTGGCGGACCTCCCCGGTGTCGCGGCGGCGGCCGGTCCGGAGGAGCAGCGGCTGGAGGCGGTCTACTACGACACCGCCGACCTGAGGCTGGCCCGCGCCGGCCTGACGCTGCGCCGGCGCACGGGCGGGGACGACGCCGGGTGGCACCTGAAGCTCCCGGTGGACGACGACACCCGCGAGGAGGTCCGGCTGCCGGCGGGCCGCGCCGCCAAGCACCCGCCCAAGGAACTCGGGTCGCTGGTCCAGGTGCACGCCCGCGGCGACGCGCTGTCCCCGGTGGCCCGCATCCAGACCACCCGCCAGCGCTGGCAGCTGGTCGACGAGCGGGGCAAGCTGCTCGCCGAGGTCGTGGAGGACCTGGTGTCCGCGCAGGACGTGGCGGACGAGTCCACCGTCGACACGTGGCGCGAGATCGAGGTCGAGCTCGGTGAACGCGGCGACATCGCGCTCCTGGACCTCGTGGAGGAACGGCTGGCCCGGGCCGGCATCGTCCGCTCCACCTCCTCCGCGAAGCTCACCAGGCTGCTGGCGGGCCGCATCGCCCCCGCACCTCCCGCAGGCGACACCGGCGACACCGCGGGCGACGTGGTCCTCGCCTACCTCCGCGAGCAGGCGGACGCCCTCAAGCAGTACGACCCGAAGGTCCGCCGCCAGGAACACGACGCCGTGCACCAGATGCGCGTGGCGACACGACGGATGCGCAGTGCGCTCCAGGCGTTCGGCAAGATCGTGGAACGCGACCGCACCCGCGCGCTGACCGACGAGCTGAAGTGGGTCGCCGGTGTGCTGGGCGACGCGCGGGACGCCGAGGTGATCCGGGCCGGGTTCGAGGAGAACATCGCCAAGCTGGACCCGGAACTGGTGCTCGGCACCGTCTCCGCCGAGCTGACCCGGCACTTCGCCCCGCTGGAGGCCGCTGCGCACGAGTCGGCGACCGCCGCCATGGACAGCCGCCGGTACTTCGACCTGTTGAACGCCGTGGACGCGCTGATCGCCGACCCGCCGCTGACCCCGCTCGCCCACGGCAAGGCCAAGAAGGTGCTGCCGAAGCTGGTGGACAAGACCTACCGCCGCCTCGCGAAGTCGGCGGAGAACGCGCACGACGACGAGTCGCTGCACGAGTCCCGCAAGGCCGCCAAGCGGCTGCGGTACGCGGTGGAGGCGGTGGAACCGTTGTACGGCAAGAGCGCCACGAAGTACCGCAAGCGCCTGAAGGACCTCCAGACGTTGCTGGGCGACCACCAGGACAGCGTGGTGGCCCGTCCGGTGCTGCGCGAGCTCGGCGGCCAGGCGCACCGGGACGGCGGCAACGGGTTCACCTTCGGCCTGCTGTACGGCATGGAGCTGGGCAAGGCCGCGCGGGTGGAGGAGCACTTCCCCGCGGTGTGGCGTGACCTCGGCAAGCCGAAGTTCTACTGATTGGTCTGGACCTTGACACCTCCTGGCCAGGCTGTAACGGTGAATCCGCCGCCGCCCGGGTGATCCACGCCGACCCCAGGAGGATGTCCGTGCCTCGACACGAACACGTGGGAAGAACCAGCCGCGCCGGCCGGCGCGGCCTGGGACGGGCGCTCGCCGCGACGCTGTTCGTCGGCGCGCTGGGCGCGGCCGTCCCCGCGCACGCGAGTCCGGAGACGCCCTCGCCGCAGACCTCGTTGCAGCAGATCGTGCCCGCGCCGGTGAAGGTGACGCCGAAGCCGGGCGTGACCTACGCGCTCTCCGCCGACACGCGGATCTACACCCACCCCGGCTCGCGGGACGCCAAGCGGGTCGGCGAGTACCTGGCCGACGTGCTGCGCCCGTCCACCGGGTACCGGCTGCCGGTCACGCCCGGCGCTTCCTGGCGCGGCATCTCGCTGCTGCTGGTCGGCGCGGACCACCGGGTCGGCAAGGAGGGCTACCAGCTCGACGTGACCCGGCGCGGTGTCGTCATCCGCGCGAAGACCGCGGCCGGGCTGTTCGCGGGCGTGCAGACGTTCCGCCAGCTGCTGCCCGCCAAGGTGGAGGCGAAGACCAGGCAGCGGGGCCCGTGGACCGCGCCCGGCGGCAGCGTGCTGGACTACCCGCGCTACGGGCACCGGGGCGCGATGCTCGACGTGGCACGGCACTTCTTCTCCGTCGACGAGGTCAAGCGCTACATCGACCAGATCGCGCAGTACAAGGTGAACCGGCTGCACCTGCACCTGGCCGACGACCAGGGCTGGCGGCTGGAGATCAAGAGCTGGCCCCGGCTGGCCACCTACGGCGGCAGCACCGAGGTCGGCGGCGGCCCCGGCGGGTACTACACCCAGGCGCAGTACAAGGACCTGGTCGCCTACGCGGCGTCCCGGCACATCACGGTGATCCCGGAGATCGACATCCCCGGCCACACCAACGCCGCGCTCGCCTCGTACGCGGAGCTGAACTGCGACGGCGTCGCCCCGCCGCTGTACACCGGCATCAACGTCGGCTTCAGCTCGCTGTGCATCGACAAGGACATCACCTACAAGTTCGTGGACGACGTGCTGCGCGAGGTCGCGGCGCTGACGCCGGGCGAGTACGTCCACATCGGCGGCGACGAGGCGCTGGCGACCACGGACCCGGACTTCATCAAGTTCATGGACAGGGTCCTGCCCATGGTGGCGAAGTACGGCAAGACCGCGTCCGGGTGGCACGAGTTCGTCAAGGCCACGCCGGCCGCGTCGGCGGTGCCGCAGTTCTGGGGCACGAAGACGGTCGCGCCGGACATGGTCGCCGCCGCCGCGCGCGGCAACAAGATCGTGCTGTCGCCCGCCAGCAAGGCGTACCTGGACATGAAGTACGACGCAAAGACGCCGCTGGGCCTGAGCTGGGCGGGCTTCACCGACGTGGAGGACGCGTACGACTGGAACCCCGGCGCGTACGTCCAGGACCTGCCCGAGTCGGCGGTGCGCGGCGTCGAGGCTCCACTGTGGACGGAGACGCTGACGAACTCCGCGGACCTGGAGTTCATGGCGTTCCCGAGGCTGCCGGCGATCGCCGAACTGGGCTGGTCGCCGTGGAACACCCACGACTGGGAGAAGTTCAAGCACCGCCTGGCGGCGCAGGCTCCCCGCTGGCAGGCGCAGGGCGTGAACTTCTACCCGTCACCGCAGGTGCCCTGGAAGAAGTGACGCAGACCGGAGTGACACACGCAGGAGTGGCACGAACAGGGTGAGGCAGGTGGGGAGGCGGCCGGCGCGCCGCCTCCCCTCGCCGGGTGGTCGGGTCAGAAGAAGCCCTGCGCGTCGGCGGAGTAGCTGACGAGCAGGTTCTTGGTCTGCTGGTAGTGGTCGAGCATCACGCGGTGGTTCTCCCGCCCGATACCGGACTGCTTGTAGCCGCCGAACGCCGCGTGCGCCGGGTACGAGTGGTAGTTGTTCACCCACACCCGCCCGGCCTGGATCTCCCGGCCCGCGCGGTAGGCGGTGCCGCCGTCCCGCGACCAGACGCCCGCGCCCAGCCCGTACGGCGTGTCGTTGGCGGTCTTCACGGCGTCGTCGAAGTCGTCGAACCGGGCCACCGACACGACCGGCCCGAAGATCTCCTCCTGGAACACCCGCATCTTGTTGTCGCCCTCGAAGATGGTCGGCGTCACGTAGTACCCGCCGGACAGCTCGCCGCCGAGTTCGGCGCGCTCCCCGCCGCACACCAGCCGGGCACCTTCCCGCTTGCCGATGTCGATGTACGCCAGGACCTTCTCCAGCTGTCCGGTACTCGCCTGCGCGCCGATCATGGTCTCGGTGTCCAGCGGGTTGCCCTGGCGCACGGCCTTGGTGCGCTCCGTGGCGTCGGCCAGGAACTGGTCGTAGATCGAGCTCTGGATCAGCGCCCGCGACGGGCACGTGCAGACCTCGCCCTGGTTGAGGGCGAACATGGTGAAGCCCTCCAGCGCCTTGTCGTAGAAGGCGTCCCGCCGCGCGGCCACGTCGGCGAAGAAGATGTTGGGGCTCTTGCCGCCCAGCTCCAGCGTCACCGGGACCAGGTTCTCGCTCGCGTACCGCATGATCAGCCGCCCGGTGGCGGTCTCCCCGGTGAACGCGACCTTCGCGACCCGACGCGACGAGGCCAGCGGCCGGCCCGCCTCCACGCCGAACCCGTTGACGATGTTCACCACGCCCGGCGGCAGCAGGTCCCCGATCACCGACATCAGCACGTGGATCGACGCGGGGGTCTGCTCGGCGGGCTTGAGCACCGCGGTGTTGCCCGCCGCCAGCGCGGGCGCGAGCTTCCAGGCGGCCATCAGCAGCGGGAAGTTCCACGGGATGATCTGGCCGACCACGCCCAGCGGCTCCGGGAAGTGGTAGGCCACCAGGTCCTCGCCGATCTGCGAGATGCCGCCCTCCTGCGCCCGGATCACGCCCGCGAAGTAGCGGAAGTGGTCCACCGCCAGCGGCAGGTCGGCGGCCAGCGCCTCGCGGACCGGCTTGCCGTTCTCCCAGGTCTCCGCGACGGCCAGGGCTTCGAGGTTGTCCTCGATGCGGTCGGCGATCTCGTTGAGCACGTTGGCGCGTTCGGCGGCCGACGTGCGGCCCCACGCCCGTGCCGCGCCGTGTGCCGCGTCCAGCGCCCGGTCCACGTCCTCCGCGGTGCCGCGGGCGATCTCGGTGAACACCTCGCCGGTGACCGGCGTCGGGTTGGCGAAGTAGTCGCCCCTGGCCGGCGGAACGTATTCGCCACCGATGAAGTGGTCGTACCGCTCGCGGTAGGACACCACGCTGCCTGCCCGGCCGGGTGCCGCGTACTTGGCCATCTTCTCCGCCTCCCGCGTCGTCGCGTTGATCGCCGGACGAAGGTAGGGGGCACGACGTTGCAATCACGTTGCACCCGATCGGAGCAACGATTGGCTTGCCGCCACCGTGAACGGCACGTCATCCTGAGCCCCAGGAGGTCCGCCATGCACCCAGACCCGTGCCGGCTCGCCCGTCTGCACGACGCGACGCTGAGCGGGACCGCGGTGCACGGGGCCAGGTCGGTGATCGTGGAGTCGTGGCGGCGTTCGCTCGCCGCCCGGGTCGACCCGGACCGGCACGAGCCGCCCGTGGTGCTCGCCCCCGACGAGGTGGCCGAGCTGCGCGGCGCCCACCCGCTGGCCGCCATGCTGCCGATCCTGCGGGAGACCCTGGTCAGCATCGCCGACGAGGCCGAACACGTCATGATCATCACCGACGCGGACGGCCACGTCATGTGGTGCGAGGGCGCGGCGTCGGTGCGCGGCCTGGCCGAACGCGTGCGGCTGACCGAGGGCGCCCGGTGGAGCGAGGACGCCATCGGCACGAACGCCATGGGCACGGCGCTGGCGCTGGGTCGCCCGGTCACCGTGCACTCGGCGGAGCACCTGGTGCGCACCTACCACGGGTGGACCTGCGCGGCGTCCCCGATGCGCGACCCGGACACCGGCCGGACGCTCGGCGTCGTGGACGTCAGCGGGCCGCTGACCAGCGTGCACCCGGCGATGGGAGCCCTGGTGTCGACCGCCGCGCGGCTGGTGGAGAGCCAGTTGCAGGTGCGCCTGGCGATCCGCGACGAACGGCTGCGCTCGGCCAACATCCGGCACCTGATCGACCTGCGCGGTGAACCCGGCGCCCTGCTCAGCCCCAGCGGGCGCGTGCTGGCGTCCGCGACCGGGGACGTGGTGGACGCGCGGGTGGACGTGTCGGGCGGGTGCGTGCTGCTCGCCGACGGCCGTGAGGCGCTGGTGGAGCCGCTGGACGAGGGGTACCTGCTCCGCGTGCCGCGCCGGTCGGTGCGAAGACCCGTGCTGTCGCTGCGGTTCCTCGGCGAGCCGAGCGGTGCGCTGGACGGACGGCCGCTGGTGCTGTCGTTGCGGCACGCCGAACTGCTGACAGCGCTGGCGCTGCACCCGCGAGGGCTCAACGCCGAACAGGTGGCGCTGCACCTCTACGGCGAACGCGGCAACCCCACGACCGTGCGCGCCGAACTGCACCGACTGCGCGCCCAACTCGGCGGCGTGCTGCTGACCAGGCCCTACCGGCTCTCGGCCGACGTCCGCGGCGACTTCCTGGAGGTGCGCGAGGCGCTGAAGTCGGGCGACGTGCGCTCGGCCGCGTCGGCCTACCGGGGTGAACTGCTGCCGCGCTCCGACGCGCCCGTGGTGCGGGAAGAACGCGAAGACCTCGCGGCGGCCGTCCGGCGCGGGGTGCTCGACCTCGGCGACGTGGGCGCGCTGTGGGCGTTCGCCGGCACCGGTGAGGACGCCGAAGTGCTCGAACGCCTGGTCCGCCTGCTGCCCCGCACCGACCCGCGACGGGCCCTGGCGACCGCCCGACTGCGCAGGGTGCTCGCCTAGGCTGGTGGCATGGGGTTCTTCGCGCCGGGGGACGTGGCGCTGCGCCGGGAAGTGCTGCACGGCAAGCCGTGGGCGGTCACGCCGACGCGGGTGATCACGGACGAGCCCGGGCTGTTGGTGGTGTTCACCGTTCCCGGCACGGTGTTCGGCTTCCCGCAGCACCACTTCCCGCACAGCTGGCAGACCACCGGCAACACGCACTGGCGCGGTCACGGCAAGTTGCAGATGCACCGGCCGGGTGACGCCTACTCGGTGGACCTGTACTGGCAGGGTCCGCAGCGGCGGTTCGCGGGTTGGTACCTGAACCTCCAGGACCCGTTCCGGCGCACGTCGCTCGGGTTCGACACGCTGGACCACGAGTTGGACTACTGGGTGCCCGCCGAAGGCGGCTGGGTGGAGAAGGACCGCGAGGACTTCGAGCGGCAGGTGGCCGAGGGCAAGTACACCGCCGGGCAGGGCGAGTCGATCCGGCGCACGGGCAAGGAGATCCAGGCCGCGCTCGACGCCGGTGAGACGTGGTGGGATCCGGCGTGGGCCGACTTCGTGCCCGACCCCGACTGGCCGGTGCCGACCCTGCCGGATGGGTGGGAGGACTACCCGCTGCCGTGAAGGTCCGCCCGCTGACCCCCGAGGCGCTGGTCGCCGAACTGGTCGACCGCATCGACGCGCTGCCGCGCACGACCTGGGCACGCGTGCTCCTCGACGGCGCGCCGCCCACCCGTCCCGGCAGCCTGGCGGACGCCCTGGTCGAACCGCTGCGGGCGCTGGGCCGGCCGGTCCGGCGGGTGTCGGCCGGCGACTTCCTGCGGCCGGCGTCGGTGCGGCTGGAGTTCGGCCGCACCGATCCGGACTCGTTCCGGGACAGCTGGCTGGACGTCGCCGGGCTGGTGCGGGAGGTCCTGGAGCCGCTCGACCCCGGCGGGTCCGGCCGGGTGCTGCCGTCGCTGTGGAACGTCGCCACCGACCGGGCCAGCCGCGCCGACTACGTGACGCTGGCCGAAGGCGGGGTGCTGCTCCTGGACGGCACGCTGCTGCTGGACAAGTGGCTGCCCGCCGAACTCACCGTGCACCTGCACCTGTCCGACGCCGCGCTGGCCCGCCAGACCGACCCCGACCGGCAGTGGACCCTGCCGGCCTACGACGGCTACCGGCCCCAGGCCGACGTGACGGTGCGCTACGACCACCCCGCACGGCCCGCACTTGTGGGTACAGTCGGGTGAAACGGGGGAGGTGGACATGACCAGGCTTCGGCTGCTGCTCGCGCTGTACCTGCCGGCCCTGTTCACGCTCGCCCTGCTGCACTCCCCCGCCGAGGTGCTGGCCGCCGTGACGGCCGTGGCCCTCGTGGTGCTGCTGCTGACCGCCGCACCGGTGGTGGAAGCGCCCGCCTGGGTGCGCTCCCTCTCCCTGCGCGAGAAAGCCCTGAAGACGGCTTTCCTGCGCCTGCGCGACCCCGACGCCGCAGGGCGTCCCCGTCCACGAGCACCGGGACTCGGCCTGAGCGCCTGACGTCCCCCATCCTCGTACCAGACGGAGTACCCCCGTGTTCCACGCCTTGGGCTCGGCCCTGGCGGGCGCAGCCACGCCCGCCCTCGCGATCGTCCTGTTCACCGCGGCCGTCAGGCTGCTCATGCACCCGCTCAGCCGCGCCGCCGTGCGCGGTGAGAAGGCCCGTGCCGCGCTGGCCCCCGACCTGCGGGCCCTCCAGCAGAAGTTCGGCAAGGACCAGCGCAAGATCCAGGAGAAGACCCTGGAGCTGTACAGGCAGAACGGCACCTCGCTGTTCGCCGGGTGCCTGCCCGCGCTCGTCCAGGTGCCGTTCTTCATGGTCATGTACCGCCTGGTCACCACACCTAACCCGCTGCTCGACGGCACCCTGTTCGGCACCCCGCTGGGCACGCACTGGTTCGGCGTGTTCGACCACGGCGCGGTGTTCCTGGCGCTGTTCGCGGCCCTGACGGCGGTGGCGTTCGCGACCTCGCGCTGGCAGGCGTGGGTCGCCACGCGGTCCGACGCCCCGCAGCCACCGTTCGCGAAGGTCCTCCGGCTGCTGCCGTTCGGAACGGTGGCGATCGCCGCGGTCCTGCCGCTGGCGGCGGGCGTCTACCTGCTGACCACGACTACGTGGACGCTGATCGAGCGAGCTTTCCTGTATCGCGCAGTTCGGCTCCCGCCTCGTGCAGGAACTTCAGCACGTACCCGTACGAGGTGAACAGGCCGCACTCGGCGTAGGAGATGGACCGCTCCCGGCAGAAGTCGCGGACCATCGACTGCGCCCGGCGCAGGTGGGGGCGCGGCATGTTCGGGAACAGGTGGTGCTCGATCTGGTAGTTCAGGCCGCCGAGCAGGAAGTCGGTGAACCAGCCGCCGGTCACGTTGCGGGACGTCAGGACCTGCTTGCGCAGGAAGTCCAGCTGGTGGCCGGCGGTGAGCACCGGCATGCCCTTGTGGTTGGGCGCGAACGCGCAGCCCATGTAGACGCCGAACAGGCCCTGGTGGACGGCGATGAACACGACGGCCTTGAGCGGCGACATGACCGTGAACACCAGGCCGAGGTAGCCGATCACGTGCACCGCCATCAGCACCAGCTCCAGCTGCCACCCGCGCACCTCCCGGCGCACGGCGGCGGCGGCGCTGATGACGTGCAGGCTGAAGCCCTCCAGCAGCAGCAACGGGAAGAACAGCCAGGCCTGGTGCTTGACCACGAACCGGAAGAAGCCCTGCTTGCGCTGGGCCTGCTCGGCGCTGAACGCGAGCACCGCGATGTCGACGTCCGGGTCCTCGTCCTCGTGGTTGGGGTTGGCGTGGTGGCGGTTGTGCTTGCCCATCCACCAGCCGAAACCGACGCCGACGACCAGGTTGCCGAGCAGCAGGCCGATCGCGCCGTTGACCTTGTTGGTGGCGAACATCTGCCGGTGGCCCGCGTCGTGGCCGAGGAAGGCGATCTGGGTGAACACGACGGCGAGCACGGCCGCCAGGCCCAGCTGCCACCACGAGTCACCGACCAGCACCATCGCGGTGATGGTCGCCCCCAGTGCGGCGATGGCGCCGACCAGGCACAAGACGTAGAAGCCGATCCGGCGGTCGAGCAGACCCGCCTGCTTGACCGACCTGGACAACTCCGCGAAGTCACTGCCGCGCCGGGGCGACGCATCGAGGTTCACGGCCGCAGCGTAAGGGGCGCGGGCTGAGGCTCTCAGGTCAGCCTGAGTTGCAACTGGGCGAACACCCGGAGCAACGGGTCGTCCAGGTCGAACCCGCCGACCTCCGCGGCCCGCCGCACCCGGTACCGGAGCGTGTTCGGGTGGACGTGCAGCCGGCCCGCCGCGGCCCGCACGTCGCCGAAGGCGTCCAGGTAGGCCAGCAGGGACCGGGCGAGGTCCGCGTCGAGCTTCTCCAGCCTCGGGTCGCGGATGCGCGGGTGCTCCGCCAACAGCGCCAGGGTCTCGCTCATGAGCACCTGCGAGCGGACGTCGGCGAGCGTGGCGACGTCCGCGTCCAGGTCGCGGGCCATCGCGTCGAGCACGCGGTCGGCCTCGTTGCGGGAGACCATCACCTCGTCCACGGTGGCCACCGTGGAGCCGATCGCGCCCTGCACGCGCAGCCCCATGTGCTTGCGCGCGGCGGCGACGATCTCCTTCGTCAGGGCCAGCAGCGGCGCCGTCAGCGGCAGGTCGGGCAGCAGCACGTAGGTGCGTCCACCGGACTGGCTGACCAGCGCGCTGCGCCGGTACGCCGCCGCGTGCACGGAGATCAGCCCGGTCATCTCGGTGCGGCGCAGCTCGTGCTGGGTGCGGTCGGCGTTCTCCTGCCCCCGCAGGGCGAACACCACCACGGCGGCGGGCTTGTCCGGGTCCGCGCCGATCTGCCCGGCGACGGACGCGGCGTCCATCCGGCCGTCGAGCAGGGACGCCAGCAGGTTCTCCCGGAACGCGGCGGTGGGCTCGCGCTGCTGGACCAGGTGCAGCGCGGTCACCCGGGCGGCGCCGAGCAGCGCCCGCTCGGACTGCTCGGTGAGCGGTGTGGTGCCCTCCTGGACCCAGATCGTGCCCAACGGCTGGCTGCCCGCGTGGATGCCGACCGCGATGCGGCGGCGGATGCCCAGCTCCGGCCGCTCGTCGATCCGCACGACCTCCTCGCCGGACCGGAGCCGCTGGTAGACGCCCCACTCGCGGAGCATCTTCAGGTACGGCTCGGGTCCTTGCCGGCCGAGGATGGACAGCCGGCGCAGTTCGTCCACCTCGTCGGAGGACCGCGAGTAGGCCAGCACCCGGCTGGCGGTGTCCTCGATGCTCACGATCCCGCCGGTCAGCGCAGCGATCGTCTGGGCCAGCGCGAACAGGTCGCCGAGCACCTCGCCCGCGCCCGCGTCGGCGGTCAGCCGGGCACTGCTCACCACGCCCCGGACCAGCGACTCCAGGTGCTCCCACCGCACCTGCGGCCGTACCGCCAGCAGCGCCACGCCCGCGTCCGCCGCCGCCTGCCGGAGCACGGGCGCGGGCGCGTCGAACTTCACCGCGACCGCCGCCGCGCCGCCCTGCCCGGCCGCCTTGACCAGCGGCAGGGCCGCGCGTCCGCGCGCACCGACGACCAGCGCCAGGTCACCGGGCCGCACGTCCGGCACGTCGTCCGGGTCCAGGATCACCACATCGTGCACATCGACTTCGAGTCCGTGCGGGGCGACCTGGATCTCCACCAGGGGGTCGCCGAGAGCGATCAGCACCTGCCGCAGGCTCACGCCGTCCCTCCTTCGGGCGGCAGCCGACCGGCCGCACCTTTGTCCGCCCGTACAACGACGGGGCCGCAAGCCTAGACGGCAGGACAACGGTGTGCACGCTCGGTAGTCCTACCGTGAGGGGACACAACCGTCTGGCGAAGGAGCTGCTTGTGGATGCCGTGACCAGGGCCCCCGCGCCGGTGAACGAGCCGGTCCTCAGCTACGCCCCCGGCACCCCGGAGCGCGCGCAGCTGCAGGCGAAGCTGGCCGAGCTGGCCAAGGAGCCCGCCGAACTGACCCTGACCATCGGCGGCGAGCAGCGGGTCGGCGGTGGCGAGCGCTTCGACGTCGTCCAGCCGCACAACCACCGCGCCGTCCTGGGCACCCTGCACGGCGCCACCCGGCAGGACGCCGCGGACGCCGTCGAGGCCGCCCGGCAGGCCGCTCCGGCGTGGCGCGCGCTGTCCTTCGACGACCGCGCCGCGATCCTGCTCAAGGCCGCCGACCTGCTGGCCGGCCCGTGGCGGCAGACGCTCAACGCGGCCACCATGCTCGGCCAGTCCAAGACCGCGATCCAGGCCGAGATCGACGCCGCGTGCGAGCTGATCGACTTCTGGCGGTTCAACGTGGCGTTCGGCCGGCAGCTGACCGCCGAGCAGCCGCAGTCCTCCCCCGGCGTGTGGAACCGCACCGACCACCGCCCGCTGGAGGGCTTCGTCTACGCGATCACGCCGTTCAACTTCACCGCGATCGCGGGCAACCTGCCCACCGCCCCGGCGCTGATGGGCAACGTGGTGCTGTGGAAGCCGTCGCCCACGCAGAGCTTCGCCGCGCACCTCACCATGCGGCTGCTGGAAGAGGCCGGCATGCCGCCGGGCGTGATCAACCTGCTGCCCGGTGACGGCCTGGCCGTGTCCGAGGTGGCGTTGCGGCACCCCGACCTGGCGGGCATCCACTTCACCGGGTCCACCCGGACCTTCCAGCACCTGTGGGGCGAGGTCGGCGCGAACATCTCCGGCTACCGCTCGTACCCCCGGATCGTCGGCGAGACCGGCGGCAAGGACTTCGTCCTGGCGCACCCGTCGGCGGACGTCGACGTGCTGCGCACCGCCCTGGTCCGGGGCGCGTTCGAGTACCAGGGCCAGAAGTGCTCGGCCGCGTCCCGCGCGTACATCCCGCGCTCGGTGTGGAACCGGGTGAAGGACGACTTCATCGCCGACGTCGAGTCGCTGACCATGGGTGACGTCACCGACTTCTCGAACTTCCTGGGCGCGGTCATCGACCGGCGCTCGTTCGACAAGCTGTCCGGCGTGCTGGAGGCCGCCAGGTCGGACTCCCGGCTGGAGATCGCGGCCGGCGGCACGGCCGACGACTCCGAGGGCTTCTTCGTGCGCCCGACCGTGCTGCTGGGCAGCGACCCCGAGCACGAGGTGTTCACCACCGAGTACTTCGGCCCGGTGCTCGCGGTGCACGTCTTCGACGACGCCGACTACGACACCGTGCTCAAGCAGATGGAGAGCGCCGCCCCGTACGCGCTGACCGGCGCGATCATCGCCCAGGACCGCGCCGCCATCGCGCACGCCCAGGAAGAGCTCCGGTTCGCCGCGGGCAACTTCTACGTCAACGACAAGCCCACCGGCGCGGTCGTCGGCCAGCAGCCGTTCGGCGGCGGGCGCGCCTCCGGCACCAACGACAAGGCCGGCTCGGTGCACAACCTGCTGCGTTGGGTGAGCCCCCGGTCCATCAAGGAGACGTTCGTGGCTCCGACCTCCTACCGCTACCCGCACCAGGGGTGACCATGCTCCGCTCCACACTGCTCGCCGCCTCGCGGTCCGGGGCCATCCGCGGGCTCGTCGAACGCACACCGCTGACCCGACCGGTCGTCAAGCGCTTCGTCTCCGGTGACGACGTCGACGCGGCGATCGCCACCACCGGCGAGGTGCTGGCCGACGGCCGCCTCGTCACGCTCGACCACCTCGGCGAGGACACCCAGGACGCGTCGCAGGCCAACGCCACCGTAGACGCGTACCTGGAACTGCTGCGCCGGCTGGAGATCGCGGGCTACGCCGACCGGGCCGAGGTGTCCGTGAAGCTGTCCGCGGTGGGCCAGTTCCTGCCCGTGGACGGCGAGAAGATCGCCCTGGAGAACGCGCGGCGGATCTGCGCGGCGGCGGGCGTCGTCGGCACCACGGTCACCCTGGACATGGAGGACCACACCACCACCGACTCGACGCTGGGCATCCTGCGCGAGTTGCGGGTGGACTTCCCGTGGGTGGGCGCGGTGCTCCAGGCGTACCTGAAGCGCACCGAGCAGGACTGCCGGGACCTGGCGCACGCCGGGTCGCGGGTCCGGCTGTGCAAGGGCGCCTACCAGGAGCCCGCTTCGGTCGCGTTCCAGGACAAGGCGGACGTCGACCTGTCGTACGTGCGCTGCCTGAAGGTCCTGATGGCGGGTGAGGGCTACCCGATGGTGGCGTCGCACGACCCCCGGCTGATCGCGATCGCGACGGACCTGGCGTCCGGCCGCTCGAAGGACAGCTACGAGTTCCAGATGCTGTACGGGATCCGTCCCGAGGAGCAGCGCCGGATCGCCGCCGCGGGCAACCGGATGCGCGTCTACCTCCCGTACGGCGACGAGTGGTACGGCTACTTCATGCGGCGGCTGGCCGAGCGCCCGGCGAACGTGGCCTTCTTCCTGCGGTCGCTGATCACCAGGAACTAGGCCAGTCGCGGGCGACCAACGCCTGGGCCCGGGCGCGCGCCGCCTGCGGGTCGGGGTGCGCCCGGACCACTTCGTCCACCGCCTCCACAGCGCGGGCGAAGTGGTCCGGCGCCGCCTTGGCCGCCCGCAGCACCATGACCGCCTCGTGCGCCAGCAGCAACGCCTGGTCCAGGCCGAGCTGGATCCCGGCGCACACCCTGGCGTAGAGGGAGAGCGTGTCGGCGTAGCCGGGCTCGTCCGCCAGTTCGTCCGGCGTCCGGGTCAGGTGCCACACCAGCACGGCCAGCCGCGCGCGGGTCAGCGTCTCCGGGTGGTCCACCGCGCGCATCAGCACGGCGGTCCGGTGCACGGCCGTCGCGTACGCCATCGGCGCGCCCCGGTGGTGCCCCAACAGGTCCCGCCAGATCCCGGCGACCTGCTCGGCCAACCGCAGCGCCCGTTCCTCCTGCTCCGCGGCGACCAGCGCGGTGGCGAGGAGTTGCAGCGCGGACGCCAGCTTTCCGCCGTGTGACAGCAGGACCCGGTGCGGCAGCCGCCGTTCGACGGACAGCACTTCGTCCACGATCCGCCACGCCCCGTACTCGTGGCCCGCGCGCAGCAGCAACCGCGCCAGCCTCGCCTGTGCGACGGCGAACTCCACGTGGTGACCGACCGGGAACCGGGTCGCCAAGGGGCGCAGCAGTTCCACGGCCTCCTCCGCCACCGCCAGCCGGGCCGGCAGGTACTCGCCGTCCTGGGAGGCGGGCCCGTCCACCTGCTCCCCCAGCGCGGCGGCCAGCTCGCCGACCGCCTGCGGGTCGCCGTCCCGCGCCACCCGCCGCCACACCAGCACCGACTCCTCGGACGCCGCCAGCGCCTCGGACGGGCGTTCCAGGCGGCACAGCACCGTGCTCAGGTTCCCCAGTGCGGCAGCCAGTTCCGGCTCGAAGTCACGCGGGTTCGCCGCGGCCAGCCGGCGCAGCACGTCGATCGACTCGCGCACGACCACCGAGGCCTCCTCGCGCTGCCCGAACGCGGACAGCAGCGACGCGATCGACGCCAGCGTGCGCGCGAACTCGGCTTCGTAACGCGGATCCGCGTCCGCCACGGCCCTCCACCGCACGACGGCCGACTCGGCGGCGTGCGCGGCCTCGTCCCGGCGTTCCACGTCGAACAGCCGCACCGCGAGGTGGTGCGCGACCTTGGCGTGGTCCAGCCGGAACAGCGCCGGGTTGTGCTCGGACAGCTCGTGGTAGAGCCGGAACGCCCGGTCGGTCGCGGTCAGCGCCTCCTCCCGGCGGCCCAGCGCGGCGTAGCGCAGGCCCAGCTGGTCCAGCGCGGCGGCGAGTTGCGGCTTGCAGTCGTCGTCGTCCTCCGCGATCATCCGGCACAGCAGCACGGCTTCCTCGGACGCCGCCAGCGACTCCTCGTCGCGCTTCACCGCGATCAGCCGCAGACCCAGGTCCGCCAGGGCGTCCGCGAGCGCCGGACGGTACTCGGCCGGGTCCTGGTCGACCAGCTCCCGGTAGAGCGCGACCTCGTTGCGGGCGGCTTCCAGGGCCTCCTCGCGCAGTGCCGCGAGCGCGGCGCGTGCGGCCAGCATCCCGTGCAGCTCGGCCAGTTCGGACTTCCCGCCCGTGCAGTCGTGCAGGAGGGTCCGGGTGAGCACCGCGGGCAGGGCGTCGCAGTGGAAGCGGGGATCGTTGAACACGTGCCGGGCGATCGCCCTGGCCGGTGCGGGTCTCCCGGCGAGGACGGTGAGGCTCGACGCGGTGGCGACCCCCGCCAGCTCCGGGTGCGCGGTGAACAGGTCTTCCGCGCGGCGCAGGGCGTGCGGCCACCGCTCGGCCGCCCTGAGCAGGGTGTCCAGGGCGTCCCGGGTGCGTTCGGGCTCGATCCGGTCGTCCAGCAGGGTCACCGCCAGCACGTCCTCGGCGAGCCGCCCCCTGGTCGGCGGGGCCTGGTCGACATCGGCCAGCCAGCGCACCAGCTCAACCGGGTCGTCGGAGGGCGAGCCGTGCACCGCGGCGAGCGCGGCCAGGTGCAGGTCGTGGACCGTGTCGGCGGGCGGCGGCGGTGTGGTCGGCCGCGGCAGCCCGAGGGCGTCGGCGAAGTGGGCGCAGGCGGAGGCGAACGACATGCCGTGCTCGGCGGGCCGTGCGGCCGGCTCCAGCTCGGCGGCGCTGTAGTCGAGGTCCGCCGCCCGCTGCCGCACCGCCGACCACCACCAGCCCGTGCGCCGGGCCACCAGCAGCACCCTGGCGCGATCCGCCGTCGACTCGCGGAGCAGGTCGAGCAGCTCGTGCCACGGCAGCAGGTCGGCGTCGTCCACCACCCGGACCGCGTCGTCGGCGAAGTGGTGCGCGAGCCGGGTCTTGCCGATCCCCGACGGGCCGTGCAGCAGCAGCACGGACGACCTGTCGCCCCGGTCGCGCCACCGGGCCAGCGCCGCCAGCTCCCGGACCCGGCCGTGGAAGGGCACGACCGCGTGCCGTGGGTCCAACAGCTCGCCGGGCGACAGAATCCGATGCACGCGCACATCCTGCCGTTGGCCCCGTGCCACGAATGGGTGTCCCTGCCAGGCCCGGATCGTCGTACCCCCAGGGCACAATGCGAACCATGCTCGTCGCCGTGGTCCCGGACGCGGAGAACGCCGGTCGCCTCCGGCGGCTCTCCGACACCGGCGTGCCCGAGGGACCGGTGGTCGAGACGGCCGACCTGGCGGCGGCGGTGGCCGGGCTGGAGGCTTCCCGACCGCGCTGGCTGTGGCCTTCGACGGCCGAGGTCTACCCCGCGCTGCTGGCTCGCGGGGTGCGCGTGGAGCGCTGCCTGGACCTGTTCCACGTCGAGTCGCTGCTGCTGGCCCACCAGGGCAGGCACCGCGAGCCGCGGGGCCTGGGCGCGGCGGTGGCGAGGCTGCGCGGGCTACCCGTGCCGGTGGACCACGGCCCGCGCAAGCGCGACACCCAGCCGACCCTGTTCGAGCCGGAGCGCGAACCCCTCCCCGGCGACGCGGACCCGTTGGAGGCGGTCGTCGCCGTGCACGCCGAACAGCAGCGCACGGTCGCCGGCCTCGGGCACGCCGACCGGCTGCGGTTGCTGTTCGCCGCCGAGTCGGCCAGCGCCCTGGCCGCCGCCGAGATGACGCACCACGGGCTGCCGTGGCGCGAGGACGTGCACGAGGGCCTGCTGCTGGAGATGCTGGGCCCGAAACCGGTGAACGGGGCGAGACCGGCCAAGCTGGCGGACCTGGTGGACCGGATCACGGCGGCGTTCGGCGGGCGTCCGGTCAACCCGGACAACCCGTCGGGCATCGTGCGCGCGTTCGGCCGGGAGGGCATCGACGTCCCGTCGGCGCGGGCGTGGGTGCTGAGGGACGTCGACCACCCGGCCGTGGCGCCGCTGCTGGAGTACAAGGAACTGGCCCGGCTGTGGGTGGCGCACGGCTGGACGTGGCTGGACCAGTGGGTGTCCGGCGGCCGGTTCAGACCGGACTACGTGGTGGGCGGCGTGGTGTCCGGGCGTTGGGCGACCCGCGGCGGGGCCGCGTTGCAGATCCCGCGCACCCTCAGACGTGCCGTGCGGGCCGATCCGGGCTGGCGGCTGGTGGCGGCGGACGCGGCGCAGTTGGAGCCGCGCGTGCTGGCGGCGCTGTCCGGCGACCACCGGCTGGCCGAGGTGGCGGGCGACGACGACCTGTACACGACCCTGGCGGCGGACGCGTTCGACGGCGACCGGGGCCGGGCGAAGATCGCCATGCTGTCCGCGATGTACGGCGGCACCAGCGGCGAGGCCGGGCCCCTGCTGGCCGTGCTGAGACGCCGCTTCCCCGAGGCGGCCGGCTACGTGGAGGCCGCCGCGGCCGCGGGTGAGCAGGGGCGGATGGTGCGCTCCAGACTGGGCCGGACCAGCCCGCCCCCGTCGGACGCGTGGCGCGAGCTGACCGGCAACGCGGACGAGGGCGAGGACGCCGCCCGCCAGTCCCGGCGGGCCGCCCGCGACTGGGGCCGCTTCACCCGCAACTTCGTCGTCCAGGCGAGCGCGGCCGACTGGACCGCCGCCCTGCTGGGCGCTTTGCGCCGCCGGCTGCACCAGTCGGCGCCGGGTGCGCACCTGGTGTTCTTCCAACACGACGAGGTCCTGGTCCACTGCCCGGCCGAGCTGGCGGACGCGGTGTGCGACGAGGTGACCGCCGCGGGCGCGGAAGCCTCCCGACTCGTCTTCCCCGACACCCCGGTCCGCTTCCCCCTCAAAGCCGTACCGGTGGACAGCTACGCCGACGCGAAGTAGCCCTTCCCCATGCCCCGAGCCGAGCCCACCATGCGCGGTTAGGGTGGTTTCCGTGCAGGTGGTTGCCATCCGGACCACGCCCGTCACCGATCTCGCGGGCAACGCAGCGGTGCGCGAAGCCCGCGCCACCGAAGACGCGGGCGACTACGACACGTGCGGCGGCGGTGTGTGGCGTCCGCGCGATGAGGCCGAAGTGCGGCTCGACCCCGGCATAGCCGTGGCAACCCGGGTCCGACCGTGAACACCTACGTCGAACGCCCCGCCGCCGGGCTGGACTGCGTCTGGCAGCGATCGTCGTCCACGCCCACCGTCGGCCGGGTGGTGCCGGACGGCTGCACGGACCTCATCTGGTCGTCCACCGGCACGCTCTTCGTCGCCGGTCCGGACACCGTCGGGCACGTGACCACGGTGGGTCCGGGCGAGATTTTCGGCGTGCGCTTCGGCCCCGGTGTGGGCCCGTCCGTGCTGGGCGTCCCGGCGCACGCGCTGCGCGACCTGCGCGTGCCGCTGGCCGAGCTCTGGGGCCGTTCCGCCGCCTTGGAAGACGCCCTGGCCGGCGCGGACGACCCGTGCGAGGTGCTCGCGTCCGTCGCACAGGACCGGCTGCGCGCCGCCCCACCCGACCCGGTGGCGACCGTCATCGCCCGGTCCGTGCACATGTCCTCCGTCACGGCACTCGCCGAAGACCTGGGCCTGAGCACCCGCCAACTGCACCGCCGCAGCCTGGACGCGTTCGGCTACGGCCCCAAGGTTTTGCACCGCGTCCTCCGCTTCGACCGCGCGATGAAGCTGGCGTGGACCGGCGCGCCGTTCGCGGACATCGCCCACCGCACCGGCTACGCCGACCAGGCCCACCTGTCCCGCGAGGTGAAGGACCTGGCCGGCGTCCCGCTGGGTCAGCTGATCCGGCCGTAGGCGCGCAACGCCCGCAACGCCTCGATGGTGACGATGGGCCGCCACTCGTAGGTCGTCACCGGAGTCCACGCGGGCCACGGGAACGTCCACCCACCGTCCTCCTGCTGCCCCTTCTCCAACCGGTCCAGGTCGATCGCGATCTCGTCGTCGCTGAACCACCGCCGTGCGAAGCTGTCCGGCGTCGACGCGTAGTGGTAGGGCTTGTGCGTCTCACCCGCCGCATACCCGACCGGTGCCCGCCCCTCGCCGAGATCCACCAGCCCCCGTTCCCGCACCAGCACCCCGAGCCGCTCGGCCGCCTGCTCCGCCCGCGCCCGGTCCGGCACCGCATCGAGGAACTCGACACTCGCCGCCACCTCGTACGGGTGCGACTCGGTCATCGAGTCGATGCGCTGCCAGCAGAACTCCGTGGCCTTCGCCAGCCAATCGTGCTCGACCCCGTACTTGTGCAGCACGCTCGCCGCCAACCCCGTCATCAACAGGTCGCTGCCCTCTGAGACCGGCCACCACGGCGCACGAGGGTGGTCCCGCGCCGTCTCCAGGCAGTTCGGCAACCCACCGTCCGCGTTCGCCACCGAGCCGAAGAAGTCCGCCGCCCCCGCCACGAACCGGTCGTCCCCGACCTCGTGGCACACGTTCAACGCCGTGTAAGTGTGCAACGGCTGGCTGGACGGCCCCCGCCCGTCGGGCTCCAACGCGTGCCCGAACCCACCGTCGTCGTTCCGGTAGGCGGCGACCGCCGTGACGACGGGCTCCCCCGGCCCACCGTCGAACAGACGCGCGAACCTCCGCTGCTCCAGCACACGCGCGTTGTGCCACAGGAAAGACCTGGCTGCTTCGATCATGACCCCACGGTAGGCCGCCGCCCCTTACCGGTCTTGAACGAATCGGACATCCCCCACCAGGAGCAACCCCACCGAACTCCCGGACGGGCCGGAAGCGCTGTGTCATCATTGATCGCGCGGTTGGCGTGAGGGGAGCGCGAGCGATGTTCGATGCTGGTGACGGGGGCAGAAAGCTCGGTTTCGTGGCGGACACGGTCGCCCGCGGACCCGGTGCGGGTTACGTGGCGACGCAGACCAGGTTCGCCGTCGACCCGAGCGAGGCCCAGCGGCTGATCGACGGTCTGAAAGAGGCGCTGGAGAAGCTGATCGAGACGGATACCCTCGCCGCCGAGATCCGCCTGCACGGGGCGCCCGGCCAGGACGTGTACAGCGCAGTCGCGAACGATGCCATCCAACGGACGGCCGGCAACGCGCCAGGCGGGTACTCCTGGGCCAACCAACAGGCTCAGCGGGCGCTCGAGACGACCATCGAGAACATCCAGAAAGCACTGGCCGAGTACCAGCAGACCGACTCGGCCGCGGGCGACGCACTGAAGCCGAAGGGCTGAATCCTTGAACCGCACGTTCCGGACCATCCTCGTCGCCGGCGTTTTCTCCGTCACGCTCGCGAGTTGCACATCGCCCGAGGGCGGCAACCCGACGGCAGCCCCGACCACCGGCACCTCGGCCACTGCGACGACGAGCAGTTCCGCGTCCAGCGGTGGACCGGACCTTGACATCGGCAAGTTCGTCGCCGCCCCGTGCGCGATCCTCACACCCGAGCAGATCGCCGCGGTGAGCACGATCCGTGAAGCCAAAGCCGCGGAGTCCGAGACCGGCCCCGGCTGTACCTACCAGGGCAAGGACGTGTTGGAGAACTCGACGTTCAAGGTCGTCTTCTCCACCAAGGGCAAGCCTTTCGACGAACTCATGGCCGAAGGCAAGGCGAAGTTCCCGATCTTCGACAAGAAGGAGATCGCCGGGATTCCGGCCGCCGTCTTCGACAGCACGGACGGCTCGAAGAGCTGCAACGCGGTGATGCGCGCCTCCGACAAGACCTCCGTCCTGGTCCAGGGGACGATCGCGAAGAACGACAAGCTCAACCCCGGCAAGCCGTGCAGCACCGTCGAGCAGGTCGCGACCACGGTCGCCGGGACCTTGAAGGGGTAGGTCATGACTCCTCCCGGAGCGAACGCGGGAACCGATTACGTGGGCTTCGCACTGCTGGGGCTCGGCATCGGCGCGGACAAGATCTACGGCTGGTTCAAGGACGGCCCCGGTCCCGAACGGACCACCGACAACAGCCAAGAGGTGTGGGACGAGGTCGACCGGACGCACGTCGACATCGCCTACCTGATCAACAAGGCGGTGCAGGACTCCGGGGCGTCCTGGGAGGGCGCGGCCGGCGACCAGGCACGGTCGTCCACCAGTCCGCTGGCCAGCTGGTCCGACGCCGCAGCGGTGAGCGCGTCCGTCGCGTCGACCAACACGGGCATGATCAGCGAGTCGTTCCGGCTGGCCCGTGACTCGGTCGAGAAGCCCGTCGACGTGCCGGACAAGCCTTGGTACAACGGCGTGGTCCCGTGGGACACCGACTACGACGACGCGGTCGAGAAGAGCCAAGAGGTCAACAGCCGGAACATGCAGGTGCTGAGCACGTACGGCACCGCCGCGAACGACGCCAGCGCGGGCATGCCCACCTTCCAGTCCCCCGGCCAGATCGACGGGAGCATCGAGGAGGAGAGCGAGCCGCCGATCCCGCGCCCCAAGGAGTGGGAAGGCCACGACGAGACCGGCGACGGCAAGGACGGCACCGACAAGTCCGGCACGGGCAAGGACGGCACCGGGAAGTCGTGGGGCGAACCGACGGTCCCGCCGCCCACCCCACCGCCGGGCAGTGACGACGGCGGCAACACGAAGAAGTCCTGGGCGGACGTGCCGGAACGGCCGTTGCCGCCGCCGCACGTCGACCCGCCACGCACGGTCGATCCGAGGTTCCCCCCGAACGACCCGAGGTTCCCCCCGTTCGACCCGCGGCTGCCCTACGACCCGCGAAACCCGAACGATCCCCGCAACCCCAACCACCCGCGCAACCCCAACAACCCGAACAACCGACCGCCCGTGCGGATCCCCGGTGGCGGTCCTGGCGGCGGCCCCGGTGGCGGCCCGGGCGGCGGTGGTACAGGCGGCGGCGGACGCGGTGGCGGCGGCTCCGGCGGGATGGGCGGGCGCCTGCCCGGCATGGGCGGCATGCCCGGACCCGGCGGCTTCGGGCCCGGCGGCACGTCGGGTGTGCTGCCCGGTGCCGGTGAGCGGGGCTTCGGGCCCGGCGGCAGCGGCGGCGGGTTCGGACCCGGTGGTGCCGGCGCGGCCGGTCGTGGTGCCGCGGGTGGCATGGCCGCCGGCGGCATGGGCGCGGGCGCCGGTCAAGGGCAGGGGGACGAGGACAAGGAGCACAAGGCCGCGTCGTACCTCCAGGAGACCGAGGACATCTTCGGCGACGGCACGATGGTCGCCCCGCCGGTCATCGGCGAGTAGGGGGCACCGTGCTGCGCACCAAGGTGGCGATCCCGGTCGTCGCGCTCTACACCGCTTGGCAGGCCGCGGGTCTGCCGACGCTGCACAACGCGCTGCTGACCCGGGTCGACTTCGACGAGGACCGCCTCGCCGAGGGCGACGTGAGCGGGTTGGCGGACCTGGAGCGCACCGCCTGGGCCGAGTTGGAGCGGCTCGGCCTGGCGCGCGGCCGGCAGGTGCACGCCGACCTCGGGCGGTCGCTGCGGCTGGTCGCGGACGCGGGCACCGAGTACTACGCCTTCTTCAACCAGGGTGACGAAGACATGCGCACCGCGCTGGTGGCGGTGTCGGGTGACGACGCGCTGCGGGTCGTGCTGCGGACGGACAAGCACTTCGTGCTGGAGCCGGTGCGGGCGGAGGACGCGGTCCAGTCGCTGGTGTCGGCGCTGCCGGAGGCGAGGCCGGGGCGGGGCGGTGTGCTGTCGCTGCCCGCCGACGCGATGAACGACAAGCCGCAGCGCGTCCGGTTCAACGAGGACGACGAACGGTCGTTCCTCCAGGCCAGCAGGCCGACCGGCGCGCACGTCACCGAGGTGCAGCTGGTCCGCAAGCTGCTGGCCGAGAAGCGCACCGGCGGCGGGCAGCTGTTCGCCGCCCGCCGTGACCGGTTCGGGCGCAAGCACCGGTGCGCCGACCCGCTGACGTTCTTCGACACCGTCACCGGCCGCTACCTGTCGGCGAAGTCGAAGGGCGGCGACGGGACGCCGTGGATCACCGTGCAGCCCGCCGACTTCACCACCCTCCAGGACCGCCTGCGCCGGCTCGGCGCGGACGCAGCGCCTCGCGGTTGAGCTCGGCCGGGCTGCGGTGCCCGGACAGGCCGAGGGTGAGGTCGAAGTCGGCGAGCAGGCCGCGCAGCACGTGCCGCACGCCCTGCTGCCCGCCGTGGGCGAGCCCGTAGGCGAACGGACGTCCGACCAGCACCGCCTTCGCACCCAGCGCGAGCGCCTTCACGATGTCCGCGCCGGTCCGGATGCCGGAGTCGAACAGCACCGCCACCTGCTCCCCCACCGCGTCGGCGATGTCCGGCAGCACGTCCAGCGACCCGACGGCCCCGTCCACCTGCCGCCCGCCGTGGTTGGACACGACGATGCCCTGCACCCCGGCGTCGACGGCCTTGCGCGCGTCCTCCACGTGCTGGATGCCCTTGAGCACGATCGGCCCGTCCCAGTGCTCGCGCAGGAACGACAGCCGGTCCCAGGACTTGTCGGTGCCGGTGAACAGCTGCACCCACCGCAGGATGGCCATCGGCAGGTCGTCCTCGGGCGCGGCGGCCAGCCCGGCGCGGAACGCCGGGTCGGAGAACGGGATGGCCGTCCCGACGCCGCGCAGGAACGGCAGGTAAGCCTGGTCCAGGTCGTGCGGCCGCCACGCCAGCGTCCACGTGTCGAGCGTGACGACGAGGACCCGGTACCCGGCCTTGCGCGCCCGGTCCAGGATGCTCGCGCACACGTCCGGGTCGTTCGGCCAGTACAGCTGGAACCACCGCGCCGCGTCCCCGGCGGCTTCCGCGACGTCCTCGATCGTGTGCGAGGAAGCGGTGGACAGCACGAACGGCACACCCAACTCCGCCGCCGCCCGTGCCGTGGCGAGTTCCCCGTCGGGGTGCAGGATCGACTGCACGCCCAGCGGCGCGAGCAGCACGGGTGCGGGCAGGTCGGTGCCCAGCAAGGACACCCCGAGGTGCCGCGTGGTGGCGTCGGTGAGCATCCGCGGCACGATCCGCCAGCCGTCGAACGCCTCCCGATTGGCCCGCGCGGTGGCCCCGGAACCGGCGGCACCCGCCACGTACCAGAAGGGGCCGGGTCCGAGGCGTTGGCGGGCGGACTCTTCGAGCTTCCCGGGATCGGTGGTGAACGGCGGCACGTTCCCGGCCAGCCCTTGCAGGTAGATCTCGTTCTGGTAGGCAGCGAACTGACCAGTCACTATGCCCCTCATCCCTCGCTCAGGCCGTCTACAGGCCGTCTGCGGAACCGTCCGCGTCGTCGGTCTGCGGATCATGCTCTGCCTCGTCCGTGTCGCCCGCAAGCAGACGATCGACCGCCTTTCGGGTGCGATCACTGCTGGAGGGCAGGAGGTGCGTGTAGACGCGCATCGAAGGCCGGGCGGAGTGCCCCAGCCACTCCGCGAGCGCCTGATCGACTCCCCCGCGTCCAGCAGCACGGAGGCGTAGAAGTGCCGCAGGGCGTGTATCTCGTACTGCCTGAGAACCCGCGCCACCTTCGCCCGTTCGAGAGCAGGTGTCCACACGTACCGGTCGAACCCGTCCAGCCTGACCGGCTTGCCGTCCTTATCATCCAAGATCAGCGAGACCGTCTCCGGTTCAGATGTCACTACCGATGTGGGCGGACACCACCGCATTCGATGCCCGCCGATACCACCGGTTGATTAGTAATCGAGCGGGTCGAGCATCTAGGGCAACCGGGCCACCAACCCGGAGAGCGAGATCGTGAACCGCGTCTCCGCACGCTCCCTCCCGCCTTCTTCTCACCACTCGTGCGCCAAGACATGTCCGGCCGCGACCAAGTCGAGACAGGCCAGACGCACCATCTCCGCGTCCGAGCCCGCCGCCGTCACCAGGTCGGTGATGCTCCACTTACGCGACGGCACCAGCACCAGCGCGTCCGCCACCCGGTACAGCACTAGGAACGAGTAGCCCACCGCCTCATCCCGCGTCCGGTCCTTAGCCGACCGACGCGACCCCCATCACCGGCATCAGCCGGGGATCACGCCACAAGTTCGCGTCACGCAGCCAGTCATGCGCCACTGCTGGGCCGCCCCAGTAGACAAGCCCTTCCGGCGACAGCCGGTGCAAATGGGCAGGACGACCCGCACCGGACTGCGGTCCCTCTCGCACGATCACATGCCCCGCTCAACAAGGTCACGGCAGATGTGGCGCCCCGCCGTGTACGGCATCCGCGTCGACCGCGCCAACGACCGCAACGACCACTCCTCGTGCAGGTATCCGACGAGTTGGCGCATCACCGCCTCGAACATCAGCGGCGTGTACCCAGCGTCGGACAACCGCTCCAACGGCAACCCTCCCGCACCACACGGCCCAGACCCTCGAACCCATTGGAACGACGACGAGTCCGCTCCACAGCCTGATCAACGCTCATCCGACTCCCCCTCTCAGCAATGGCACGCTCGCGCTTCGCCCAATACAGCGCCTCGTGGTGGCAACCATCGCGGCAGGTGTTCTCATAGCGCGAATCAGGAGCACTGGCCATAGAAGCAATGGTGGAAAACACACAACAGCCTCAACTTGCACGATTGCGGCTACGCCAAGAAAGCCGACAAGCTACTGGCGCTCGTCCAAGCAAATCTTTAATCATCACAGATATCGCATACCGGGCAGCACCGTCCGCGCGAAACATTACTTGCACTACCTTTCTCGCGCCATGGCGATCAGCTTGGCTTTCACCTCGTTTGTCAAGGCCACTTCTCCGCCCCGCCCCGTGGGCCCCAGCAGGAGTCGCGCATCCTCCAAAGTTTCCCGGATTTTACGCCGGACAATCCGTGGTGAAAGGTCCGCTAGTTTCTCGCGGAGATCTTCCGCTAGCGCCAGCAGGTCCGGAGGCACGGCATCGAGCACAGACATGTTCAGCATAAGTGGTAGTGAATCACCCCTCTTCTTCGAAAGTCGACTCCGTACCGGCCCAATGGCGAGATAGTTGAGCATGAAATCGGGGCTGATGGCAGGACTTGCAGGAGGCTTACCGTCAATCATATCAGCAATCTTCGAATTCATGCGAAATGCCGTTCTATCCAGAGTCAACCACCAACTTTTGTAGCCAAAAGCCGATCGACGCTCGCCACGCTCTTCGCGCCGAACGATTATGCCGACATAGTTCTCGACATCGTGATTGATAAGTCGATCCTTGGTTGTCGGAGCCATGGGAGGAAGGCCAAGCATAGCTCGCTTCTTCTCTTTATGATCCCTGTTTTCATGCCACACCTCGGCTACCGCCGCACGGATTTCGAGAGGCGCTCGATTGACGTATTCAGTCAGCGGCGCATTCTCTATGTGATGCTCATCCTCCAGATACTCGACCATATCGGCCTCCGGATCCCTTCCGCAGAAGTTCTCGAGCCAACTTTCAAACTCCGCATCATCCTTTCCTGCCAACCTGTGAGCGTTAAGAAGGAAAGGAGGCGAACCTTGAGCACCCTCTGCCGAAATGGCCCGAAGATACGCCTTGCAGCGACGGACGTGTGTAGTTAGTTCTTCGACTACCCCATCTGATACATAGAGACTCAAACCACATTCTATAGCCGCTGAAAACAACTCGGTATGCGATCTTTCCGGAGGTTCCAGGAGTTCCTCGGCAAGTATGGGGAGAACGACCGAGGTATCCAGCCAAATGTCACCTTCGGAAAAAATCTTGACTACAGCCGACTGGACATCCGGCGTCTCCCGCATGAACGAGAAAAGAGTGTAGGTATCGGCTAGGCTGCGCAGGAACGAACGAACGTCTTCTGGTGGTGCGACCAGCAGCGCTTGCAGCGTCGCGGCGATCACATGAACGGGAAGTGCGGGCTGATTGCCTGACTTAACGATCACATTATTGACGACAGCCTCAATATCAGCGGGACGGACATCCGCCCCTTGATCGCGGGACACGGCAACAGCGAAGGCTTCTCCTCGGTTCAGCAGAATTTCTTCCACCATCGACCGACATTCGTCAACCAATCCCTCCAACTGACCGGACTCAAGCTCTATCTCAGCCTCTGAGGCCGAGATATAAAGCGATTCTCGTAGATGACTGCGCAAGACGTCATCTTGCGCTGTTAGATCGATTAGTCGATTTGCGAGCCTAACTCGCTCATCCCACGTGAGGCAGAATTCGTCCACATGCTGCCAGTGCCGAATATAAACTTTATTCAGTCTCTTGAGTGCTCCGTCTACCTGCTCTCTCAGACTACGGACATGATGCCCCGGAAGCAATTGACTCACCAAATCGTATACTTGATGGCGAGTCATCCGGTTCTCGCTCGTTGTGTCCCGCAGAACCGATCGAACTATCGCTTCGAAGCAAACCTTTGTAAGCCCCTTTTCGCGTGTATCGTCGGCCCATTGCAGGCCGAGGTATACAAACGCCGCCTTTACTTCCAGGTCGTCGAGAGCCTGCGCTTGCCTTTCGATCAAGCCGGAATCAGCGAGGATAGGTTCGACCACAAGCTTGGCCAACTCCTCAGCTTCCGCCATGGTGGCCGTGTTCGAATTGCGTACGCTTACGAGCCAGTCAAGGCCCCTCGGATCAAGGTGTATACCGAACTTTGTTCTAGCATTTCGCCTCAGCTCGACACTCTTTGAGTCAAGCGGCTGATTCGTAACGTATACAAGCACTCGTACGTCCGGGAAAGTCTCCTTGATCCTCGTACAGGTTTGCCTTATCTTAGCTGAAAAATCACTCCGGACCGAGTACTGAATAATCGTCGTGGGATCATCTTCAACTCGGAATAGCAGCGCATCGGCACCCCCATCCCCTGATAGTCCGCTAACAGGCCGAAGGTCCGGAAACTCATCTGCTAAAAAGGCTGAAGCCAAACGCTCAAAGGGTCGCCATTGCGTAGAGTCGATGTGCTGCAGAGCGAAAGCGAACCGCTCCGAACTGATCATCTCAGGCTCCCTCATGCACATATGTTGCACGCCCGGATCGCTGCAGGTGCCGGACTCGGATTCACTCTTTCAGGTTCAATCCGTCAACGGTAGCTTTACGTTACAACTACTCCTAATGGGTGACGGGAGCAGTGCACGTACGGGACTCCGCGCAGTGTGTCCACTACGTTCCGTTGCACTATGGCTTGAGCTGCCGAATGGGCTCTACGGAATCAAGGCACGCCGCATGCGAGCGCGCGGCATGTCCGGAGCACGTTGGCACCGACTCCCCGCACCACGGCACGCCGGGCTCCCGCTTCGCTCCGCCCGTCGGCCGTGCGCAGAGTCGGTGCACGCGGCCGGGAAGCGGTGCGCACCGCACTAGCACTTGAGGCTCAACCACAAGCGGCTCCGGAGCGACACCGGTCGGACGATCGCGCGGTCACAAGGCTTGTCGGGCTGGCACGGCGATCGGCTGCCGCGACGGCTGCGCAGCCTTGCCATCGAGAAGGCCGCCAGCGATGAGCGCCAGGCCCACGATGCACGGCGGGCGCTGTCCCTGACGCGTTGTTCGCATCGAGGGCAGCGCCCGTGTGGTGATCAACTTTTAGGCCGTCACCAGGCCATACAACGTCGGGCGGTCGCAAGAACCGCCGAGAACTAACGAGACAGTTCCCACAGGTCGGACGTCTCCAGCGTCCCAATAGGACTAGTCGCGTCGAGCAGCCTCAGAAGATCTCGTTCTGGTACCCGGCGAACCCCGTCATGTGCCCTCACCGTCCACAGCGGCCGTCACGTCCGCCGATCATGCTCGACCTGCCCGGCCCCGGCCGCAAGCACCCGCCGCCGCTCCTCCTCCCGCGTCCGCCTCTCCACCGGGACGCTCCCTACGCGAACAGCCGCTTCGGCAGCAGCCACGTCAGCTTGTCCGAACGCAGCACCGCCAACGGTCCGATCACGGCCAGCAGCAGCACGTACCCGGCGACGAACGGCGCGACCCGCGAGTCCAGGCCCGCCGTCACCGCCATGGCCGCCAGCACCAGCGAGAACTCGCCCCGGGTCAGCACGGTCAGCCCGATGTCCACGGCCTGCTGCCGGTCGAACGAGTGCAGCTTCGCCGCGTACAACCCGGCACCCAGGTTCAACACGATCGTCACGACCGCCGCCGCCAACACGGGCACCACCACGCCACCGACGGCGTTCGGGTCGATGCTCAACCCGAAGATGAAGAAGAACAACGCCCCGAACGCGTCCCGCAGCGGCAGCACAAGTTTGTGCACGCGAGGCGCGACCCCGGAACCGCCGAGCACCGCACCGACCATGAACGCGCCGATCGCGTCGGAAACGCCCAGCTCGTGCGCCACCGCCGCACCGGTCACCGCGACGCCGACGAAGCACACCACCAGCAGCTCGTCGTCGGCCGACTGGAACAGCTTGGTCACCACCCGGCCGCCCCAGCGCGCGACCGCCGCCAGGACCAGCAGGAACAGGAACGCCTTGCCGAAGTCCAGCAGCGCCCGCACGCCGGACGTGCCACCCAGCACCGGTTGCAGCACGGCCAGGTACAGGGCGAGGAACACGTCCTCGATCACGATGATGCCCATCACCAGCCGGGACTCGGGTCTCCTCAACCGGGACGCCTCGACCAGCAGCTTCGTCACGATCGCGGACGACGAGATGCCGATCGCGCCCGCGATCACCAGCGCCTCGCGGGTGCCCCAGCCGAGGATGAACCCGAACGCCAGCCCGCCGCCGATGTTGAGCAGCAGGTATCCGGTGCCGGCCAGGGCGAGCTTGCGCCCGCCCGACACCAGGTCGTCCACCGAGAACTCCAGGCCCAGGTAGAACAGCAGGAACACCAGGCCGAGCCCGGCCAGCACGCTCATCTCACCCGGGTCGTCCACAAGCGACAGTCCGGGCGTGTTGGGGCCGAAAACGATGCCCGCCACCATGAACAGCGGGATGGTGGGCAGTCCTATCCGGACACCCGCGCGCCCGATGATGCCGGCCGCGAGGAAAGCCCCGCCCACCGCGAGCAGCGCGTGTCCCGTGTTCATCGTCGACCCTCCAACGCGATCGCCACCGGTGCCGCGGTCAGGACGGTCGAGACGGTACCTGCGACGACTCCGATCAGCAGCGCGGTGGCGACGTCGGCGAGCGACCCGTCACCCAGCACCAGCAGCGCCGCCAGCACGAACAGCACGCCGATACCGGTGTTCACGGTCCGCGGCACGGTTTGCAGCACGGCCGCGCCGACCACCCCGGAGAACGGTTCGGTGCGCCGCGACCGACGCAGTTCGCGCACCCGGTCGAACACCACCACCGAGTCGTTGACCGAGTAGCCGATGACGGTCAGCAGGGCCGCCAGGAACACCCCGTCGGCGGTCTTGCCCAGCCACGCGAACGCCCCGACCAGCACCACCACGTCGGCGGCCAGGGCGGTCACCGTGGCCAGGCCGAGCCGCCAGTCGAACCGCACCGCCAGGTACGCGAGCTGCGCGGCGACCGCGATGGCCAACGCGATCAACGCGTTGCGCCGCAGCTCGGAGCCCAGGCTGGGGCCGATCAGCTCGTTGCCGACCTGCTGCGCGCCGCCGGTCGCCCGATCCACGGCGGCACCGACGCGGGCCGACGCGGCTTCGTCGATCGGGCCGGTGCGCACGGAGATCCCGGTCTCGCCCGAGGTGGCCACCACGGCGTCGGTGAAGCCCGCCGCGGCGAGTTCGGCCCGGACCCGGCCCGCGTCCACTGTGGACGCGGTGTAGTCGATCATCCGGCCGCCGGTGAACTCGACACCCAGTTCCAGGCCGCGCACGAACAGCCCGGACAACGCCACGAGCAGCACGACCGCCGCGGTGAGCAACCACCGCCTGGGCCGTTGGAACAGCCGGAACCCGCGGTTGGTGAGCCAGGTCCGGACGCGGCCGAGGTCGTGCAGGCCGCTCCACCGGGGACGGCGTTCCAGCAACGGCATGGCCAGCTGCAACAGCACGCGGCTGAGCACCAGCGCGCTGAACAGCGACGCCAGCACACCGATGGACAGCGTGACGCCGAACCCCTTCACGGGTCCGGTGGCCAGCCAGAACAGCAGGCCCGCCGCGAGCAGGGTGGTCACGTTCGAGTCCGCGACCGCGCTGAACGCGCCCTTGAAGCCCTGCTGCACCGAGCGGGGCAAGCGTTTGCGCCGGGCGTACTCCTCGCGTGCCCGCTCGAAGACCAGCACGTTCGCGTCCACCGCCATACCGATCGCCAGCACGAACCCGGCGAGGCCCGGCAACGTCAGCGTCGCCCCGACGGCCAGCAGCGCCGCGTACGACAGGGCGGCGTACCCGGCCAGCGCGAGCACCGCGACCAGTCCGGCGAACCGGTAGACGAAGATCAGGAACAACCCGGTCAGCGCGACGCCGATGATCGCGGCCCGGCTGCTCGCCTCGATGGCCTCCGCGCCGAGCGTCGGGCCGACCGTCCGCTGCTCGACGACCTCCACCGGCACCGGCAGCGCGCCGGACCGGATGACCAGCGCCAACTCCTCGGCTTCGGCCTTGGCGAACTTGCCGGTGATCTGCGTGCCGGAGCCGACCATCCCGGTCCGGCACGGCACCGACGGGTCGACCTGCGGTGCGGACACGATCCTGCCGTCCAGCACGAACGCCACCCGCCGCTGCGGGTCGCCGGGCGCGAAGCAGGCCGCCTGCCCGGTGACCCGCTGCCAGGTGGACGGCGCGTCGCCCTGGAAGTCGACGTTGACCTGCCAGCCCGCGCCGGTCTGGTTGGGCGAGGCCTGCGCGCCCTTGATCCCGTCACCGGTCATCACCACCGGGCCGAGCGCCACCGAGTCCCCTTCGGTGGTCGGTGTGTCACCCGGTCCGGTGACGGGTTGGACGGCGAGCTGGGCGGTGCGGCCGAGCACGTCGATGGCTTCGGCCGGGTCCTGCACGCCGGGCAGCTCGACCACGATGCGGTGGTCGCCGGAGCGGGCCAGCACGGGTTCGGCCACGCCCAGCTCGTCGACCCGCCGGCGCAGCACCTCCATGGCGCGGTCGGTGTTGTCGGCGGTGGCCTCGGACGGGGTTTCCAGCACGATCTGGGTGCCGCCGCGCAGGTCGAGACCTAGGCGCGGCTGGCTGGTGAGCAGGATGAACGCGGACGCGGCGAGCACGCCGAGGGACAACAGCCCTCGGACGAGGAGTTCTCGCCGCGCGGGTGGGCGCGGCATGACGGGGTGACCTCCGGGGTCGGGGGTGAACTGGGTTCAGCTGCCGGAGGTCTGCGGTGGCGCGCGTTCGCCGAGCGGGGCCTGGCCGGTGCGCTCGGGGGTGCGGTGGGTCGGGTCGACGACGTCGGTGGCCGGCCGGGGCTCGGGCGTGACGTGGACGGGTGGCTGCACGCCGTCCAGGGGCTGCCCGAGGTGCCCCTGCTGCTGGACCGGGTGGGCCGTGACGCGGGTGGCCGTGCCGGGCAGGTGCGCCGCGTCGACGGTGGCGGCCACGGAGACGAGTTCGACCGGGTGCTGGTGGGCGGGGCCGGCGACGACGAACCCGGCGACCAACGCCAGGATCATCAGCAGTCGCGTCACGTGGCCCCTCCTCTCCGCGTTCCAGGTTAGCGGCCGCCACCCAGCACGACGACGGATCCGCCGAGCACCGCGCACAGCCAGGCGATGACCAGGGGCTGCATCGTGGTGCCGCCGAGGAAGAGCGCGACCGTCCAGCCGGCGAGGATGCCGGTGGACAGCCCGAACATCGTCGTGGCGGCGGCCACCCGGGGACGGTACCGGGGCAGCACGAGCAGCGCCCGCCGGACGCCGCGCCGGGCCCGGACGAGCAGTCGGAGCAGCACGAGGCCGACCGCGGCCACCAGCAGCGCGGAGAACCAGCCGAGCAACGGGGTGGGACTGGGCAGCCCGGCCAGCAGCAGGAGCAGCCCGCCCGTGACGAGCAGCACCGCCAGCCGGGACAGCGCGGGCCAGGCCATGGCGTGCGCGGCGGTCAGCGCGTCCCCGGTCGGCGGCGCGGGTGAGGCGCCGCGCTTCCGCCGCACGGTGGCCAGGTTGGCGCGGACGTCGTCGTCCACCGGATCGAGCTTCAACGCGTTGCGGTAGGCCCACTCGGCGGTGCCCCAGTCCCGGATCCGCAGCGCCGCGTCCCCGAGGACCTGGTACGCCCGCGCCTCGCCGGGCGCCAGCCGCGTCGCCTCCCTGCCCTCGTCCACCGCTTCCCGCCGGGTGTCCGGCGCGGCCGCGAGCACCTCGGCCAGCACGACCCGGCACCGCCAGTCACCGGGCTTGCGTCGCACGCACTCCCGTGCCGCCACCACCGCTTCGGTGTGCCGGCCGAGTTCGCTGAGCGCGAGGGCCGCCAGCCGTTGCGCCCAGGCGTGGTCCCCGTCCAGGACGAGCGCCCGCTTGGCCGCGCTCAGCGCCGGGTCGGGCTCGCCGACGTCCAGGTGCGCCGCGGCCAGCCGGCACCAGGCCTCCGCGTACAGCGGGTTCGCCGCGAGGGCGGGCCGCAGCAGGTCGATCGCCTCGCGCGGGAACCCCCGAGCCGTGAGTTCCGCCGCACGAACCGCGACGGCGGCGATCGGCTCGGACATCCACACCTCCCGGGACTTCGCCGACAAGTGTGACAGCGTCCCGGGCCCTCCCCCATCGGGTGATCAGCGGGATTGTGCGGCCAGCTCGCGGACCACCCGGTGGGCGTCCGCGCGGGATGCGTCGGCCAGCTCGCGGAACTGGGCCAGCTGCGGCCTCGCGTGGGCCAGGGTCAGTTCGGCGTGCACGAACTCCAGGTCGCGGTCCAGGCCGACCATGGCGAAGACCGCGCGGAGGTAGGGCTCCTGGAAGTCGAAGCCGTGGCGCGGGGTGCCGGGCGCGTAGGAGCCGCCCCGGGCCGTCACCACCACCACGCGCTTGTCGGTGAGTGCACCAACGCCGGTCTCCTGGTCCACGAAGAACTCCGGCACGAGGACCCAGTCCAGCCAGGCCTTCAGGCTCGACGGCACCGAGAAGTTGTACATGGGAGCGCCGATCAGGATCGTGTCGGCGGCCCTGAGCTCGCCTTTCAGCCGCTGTTCCAGCTCGTGCCGGTCGACGCCCTCCCGGGCTGCCACGACCTCGCCGTCCACGTGGGGCAGCGGTTCGGCGGACAGGTCCCGGTACGTGTAACCGGCATTCGGATGCGCCTCCCGCCACGCCGCAGCGAAGGCGGCGGTCACCTCGCGGGTGACCGAACCCTGGGTGCGCGGGCTGGAGTCGATGTGCAGCAACATTGTTCCTCCTCGGAAGTTCTTGATTGAGAAGGTATGCTCCCTGTTGTTCTTAGTCAAGATGTTCTTAGGCGAGAACAGTTCGCCGTCGGCGTATGATGAGCGTCATGAACGCCCCCGTCGTCCCCGGCTGCGTGAGCCGGTCCGGACTGAACTGGCTGCTGCACAGGGCTGCGCAGAAGCTCGGTTCGGTGGCGCAGGAGGCGGCGGGGCGGCACGGCATCACCACGCGCGGGCAGCTCGTGCTGACGGCGTTGGCGAGTGAGGAGTGCCGGCGGACGCAGCTCGCGCTCGGGCAGGCGCTGGGGCTGGACAAGACGACGCTGACGGCCGAGCTGGACCGGTTGGAACGGGCGGAGCTGATCGTCCGGAAGCCGGATCCGACCGATCGGCGGGTGCGGGTGCCCGCGATCACCGAACGGGGTCGGGCCGTGCAGGCCGAGGTCGAGAAGCTCCACGTCGAAGTGGAGAGCGCTTTCACGGCCGGGTTGGAGCCTGCTGACGTGCACACGCTGCGGGCGTTGTTGCAGCGGTTGATCGTGTCCGACTCCGGGTCGGACAGCGGGTCGTGCATCTAGGTCGAGGTGGGGATCAGCCTGGAGTGCCGAGGCTCGGGATCAGACCAGGTCTGCGAGGGTGGCCGTCCTGAGCTGGTCCGGTGAGACGGCTGCGTGGGAGTCCACCAGGGCTTGCAGCGCTACGCCGTCATCCCACTGGTTGACGTTCATGGCTGCCCGCAGGCGCCCATCGCGCAGCCAGAACGCGGTGAAGTCGCGATCTTCGAGGGATCCCCGGACGACGAGCCGGTCGTGTTCGGCGTCAGCGAGGCCCCGGTACTCCATGCCCAGGTCGTACTGGTCGGAGAAGAAGTACGGGGCGCCGGTGTAGGCCTCGCTCCGGCCGAGGATGGTGCCGGCCACGTGCGCGCCCTGGTCCTTGGCGTTCGCCCAGTGCTCGACGCGGACCCGGCGGCCGTAGCGCGGGTGGTCGTGGGCGGCGATGTCGCCGATGGCGCAGATGTCGGGTGACGAGGTGCGCAGGGCCGCGTCCACCGCAACGCCGCCTTCGGCGAGGGTCAGGCCGGCTTTCTCGGCGAGGTCGGTGTTGGGTTTGGCGCCGACGCCGAGGACGACCACGTCACCGCGGACCTCGGATCCGTCGGCGAGTCGGACGCCGTTCGGGGTGAAGCCGTCCACGCCGATGCCGAGTCGCCAGTGAACGCCGTGGTCGGCGTGCAGGTCGCGGAAGACCGCGCCGATCGTCGGGCCGAGGACCCGCCTGAGGGGGAGGTCGACCGGGTCCACGACGGTGACGTCCGAGCCGTGCCTGCGTGCGGCGGCGGCGACCTCGCAGCCGATCCAGCCTGCGCCGACGATCACGACGCGGGCGTCGGCGGTGAGGGACTCGCGGAGGCTCAGCGAGTCCTCGATGGTGCGCAGTGTGCGCAGACCTGGGAGGTCTGCGTTCGGGACGGGCAGGGTGCGCGGCGTCGAGCCGGTGGCGAGGACCAACCGATCGTACGAATGCGTTACTCCATCCGAGTCGACGATCGCCCGTTCGCTTGCCCGGATCTCGGTGATCTCGGTTCCGAGGCGGAGGTCGACGCGGTGCGCTTCGTAGAAGTCCGCCTCGTGCACGCGGTTCGGCTCATCGGTGTTCCCGAGCAGCACATCCTTGGACAGTGCGGGCAGTTCGTAGGGCTGGTGGGCCTCCCTGCCGAAGAGGATGAGCTCATTGTCGTAACCCTGTTCCCGCAACGAGCCCGCCGCGGAGGCCCCGGCGAGGCCCGAACCGATTATCACGATCCGTTGCGGTTCAGCCATTTTTCACCCTCCCAGGTGACTGGAGTGATGACTACATGCGACGCTATCGGCAGCTCGGCACGGTCGCCCGTCGGGAATTCCCGTCATGGCACCAACCCGCGTGCGTCTCATCTCCGCGAGCGCCCGGATTGGTCCGAGCACCCGTGTCGAGACAGCTGGAGGTTCGGGGCCGTGGGTACAGGCAAGGAGTGGCAGGTCTCCTGTCGCGACATCGCATCCCGTCGCCGTGACATGACCGTGTTCGTCAGCCAGGGGCACGTGGTGGTCACGGTGCCGCCGGGTGAGGCCGCTGTGCTGACGCCGTTGGAGGTGGGGCGGCTGCGGGCCGCCCTGCGTGATGCGGTGGTGAACGCTTCGGGGATGCCGGAGAGCTGATCGTGGGTGGCTGCGGTGCCCGGGTGCGGCCTGGTGGCATCGAGTTGCCGGAGTAGTGAGTCGTGGGTGAAGGACCAAAGGCGTCCTCGCCGGACGGGCAGGCCGCCAAGGATCCCCTTGAAGCTCTTCGAGCTTTGAGGTGCGGGTCTGCGTGCCATCCCCGTATGGCCTGGTCAAAGACAACCACATGCGTCAAGGGCAGATCGTGAGGCGTGTGCGGTGGTCGCGTGTCCGATCTGCCCTTGACACATGCGGTTCGCTGGCGCGCAGGCCATACGGGGATGACACGCAGGGGCAGGGGTGTGCGCTGGCGCGTGGCCGAGCGGCGAGGGAGGGTGCGCGGAAGCTTGAGGCTGATTTTGAGATCAGGCTTCCTACTCGCGGGTAGGTAGTGTCAGTATCGGGGTTGTGAGTACCTACTTCGTCACTGGCGGGGGTCTCCGTCGCTTCGGGTGTCACGCGGCCGGTGCTGCGAGCCGTTCGGTGAGCCGGGCGGTGCGCGCGGTGGTGACGCTGGTCAGGGCCGGGGTTGTCCGGCCGATGGGACCGGGGAAGTTACTGGGGGTGCTCGACGCGTACCTGAGGTGGGACCTCACTGTCGCGTCGGGGTTCGCGATCGGCGCTGTTCGACACCCTGATCGACCGGCGGTGGTCGACGACCTGGGGTCGTTGACCTACAAGGAAGTCGACGAACGCACTACGCGGCTGGCGCACGGTTTGCGTGACTTGGGTGTGGGGGCGGGCGGGAAGGTTGCGGTGTTGTGCCGCAACCACCGGGGGTTCGTGGAAACCGTTGCGGCCTGTGTGAAGTTGGGTGCGCACATCGTGTTGCTCAACACCGGGTTGAGTGCCGGCCAGGTCGCGGTTGTGTTGCGGGAGCAGGACGTTTCCCTCGTGGTGGCGGACACCGAGTTCCGTCCGCTGTTGACGAACGCGCCGCGCAAGGTGCGGCGGGTCATGGCCTGGGTGGACGGGGCCACGAAGAGTAAGACGTTGGAGGAGTTGATCGCCGGGGCTCCGGATACGCCATTGCCGAACAGGCCCCCGCGTGGGCGGATGGTCGTGTTGACGTCGGGGACCACTGGCGCACCCAAGGGGGCGACGAGGCCGGAGCCGGCCAGTTTGACGCCGGCGGCTGCGTTGTTGTCGCGGATCCCGTTGAAGGCCGGCGATCGGTTCTCCGTGCCTGCACCGTTGTTCCACGCCTGGGGTTTGGCGGCCTTCCAGATCGGGTTGGTGCTGGGCGCGACGTTCGTGCTGCGGCGGAAGTTCGACCCGGTCTCGACGTTGGCGGACGCCGGGCGGCACGGCAGCACCGCGTTGTTCGTCGTTCCCCTGATGCTGCAACGGCTCCTGGAGACGACCGGGCGCCCGCACCTGCCGAACCTGCGGGTGATCGTGTCGAGTGGATCGGCGTTGCCGCCACCGGTGGCCCGCCGTTGTCTCCAGGACTTCGGACCGGTGCTCTACAACCTCTACGGCTCAACGGAAGTGTCGTGGGTCAGCATCGCGCGACCGGCTGAGCTCGAACAGCACCCGGACACCGCCGGGATGCCGCCGCACGGCACTCGGGTGGAGATCCTGGACGAGCGGGGCCGGCCGGTGCCGGAGGGTGTGACGGGTCGGATCTTCGTCACCAACGAGATGTTGTTCGACGGCTACACCAACGGGAGCGACAAAGAAGTCCAAGACGGGCTGATGGCCACCGGTGACGTGGGGTACCGGAACGGTTCCGGACTGTTGTTCGTGGTCGGGCGGGACGACGAGATGATCGTCTCCGGCGGCGAGAACGTCTACCCGCGCGAGGTGGAAGACCTGCTGGCAGGGCTGCCCGGCGTACGGGAGGTGGCGGTGGTCGGTGTGCCGGACGAGCGGTTCGGGCAACGGCTCGCCGCCTACGTCGTCTGCGAGGAGCCCGGCACCTTGGACGAGGACACCGTGCGCGACCACGTGCGGGCCAACCTGGCCAAGTTCTCGGTTCCGCGTGAAGTGGTCTTCCTCGACGCTCTTCCGCGCAATGCCACGGGAAAGGTGCTCAAGCGCGACCTGCGGTGAGTATCCTGCGCCCGGAGGCCTGATGACGATTCCCGTTCAGCGAGCGGCCGACCCACGCGCCAACGCGGTGACCAACCTGCGCGAGGCGCGGATGGCACTGGACGAGGGGCGCCCCGGTGACGCGCTGGAGTTCGCCGAGAAGGCCGTCGCGGCGTTCTCCTGGCTGGACGACGCGGAAGGCGTGGCGCAGAGCGTGCTGGCCCAGTCGGTCGCGTTGGGCAAGCGCGGCCTGCTTCCCGGCGCGCTGGACACCATCGACCGGGTGCAGCAGATCGCCTCGGCGAACCGGCACGTGCTGCTCCAGGCGTGGTGCAGCTTCTCGCAGGCCGTGGTGGAGCTGCGGCTGGACTCGCGGGAGCGGTCGCTGCACTCGCTGTCCCGCGCGCTGGGGCTGGCCGAGCTGACCGCCGACCACGAACTGGTCGGCTCGATCCTGTTCGAGCAGGCCAAGTTGATGCGCACGCAGTACCACGAGCACTGCATGGTCCGTTCGGACGCGACGCGGTGCAGCCCGGACGGCGAGCCGTGCGTGCGGAAGCTGCGGCGGGCCGAAGCGTTGTGCGCGCAGGTGCGGGACAAGTGGAAGAGCCTGGACGAGCCGGTGCGGATGGCGCGGGTGAACCTGCTGCTCGCGCACGTGCGGCTGGACCTGGGCGAGATGGACCGGGCGCTGCGTTCGTGCCAGCGGGCCGACCAGCTGCTGGCCGGGAAGGACCGGCCGGTGCTGCGGGCCGAGCTGCTGATGGCGCGAGCCCGGGTGAACGGCGCACGCGGCCGGTTCAACGACCAGGTCAGGCAGCTCACGCAGGCCGCCGAGCTGGCCATGGGGTGTCTGGCACGGGAGGTGGCCGTGCGGGCGCACGGTGCGCTGAGCGTCGCCCACGAACGGGCCGGGAAGCTCGACGTGGCCCTGCGGCACGCCCGTTCGCAACTGGAGCAGTACCGGCTGTGGGAACTCCAGGAAGGCCGTGACCTGCTGCGGATGCGGGAGCACGACCTGTCGGCACGGCTGGTGGAACAACTGGCGCACCACCGGTTCGAGCCCCGGCGGGAGAACACCGTGGTCCGCGTGCAACGGCACGAGCCGCTGCGGACCACGTCGACCGCCGAGCAGGTCAACCGGCGGATCGCGCGGGCGTTGGGCGCGGGTCTGACCAAGCGCGGCATCGAGGTGCTGCGGCGGGTGGCGGGCGGTGCGAGCACCAGTGCCATCGCCGAGGAGCTGGGGCTGTCCCCGAAGACCGTGCAGAACCACCTGCAACGGATCTACCGGACGATCGGCGTCCGGGATCGCGCGGGTGCCGCCGTGTGGTGGATGGACCTGGTCGAGGAGCCCTCTCCGCTCGACTGAGCATCCGGAGCACCCGTCGCTCGTTACCACGAGCGGTGGGATGTTCACGACAACCGGAGCGTCCCGCTTGGGGGTTTTGCCTATTCCGCTGCGACAGAACTGGGTGATGAGCCGGATGACACCTGTGTGTCATGCTCCGCTTGGACGCTTCTCCCTGCGTCCCCTGGCGAAGCGGCGGTAGTGCGATGCGGGTGGTCGGTGGGCACAGCCCGCGATCAGTGCGACGCTCGGGCACCGTCGCGCCCGTACGGCGCCGCGTTGACGACGCGCCGCACCCGGTCCGCACGTGGCCGGCCGGCCGCCAGGAGCGCCCCAGGTTCACGCAGCCGCGACACGCAGCCCGCCGACTCCACGGGACCGGCCGGCAGTCCGCCGCGCCGCCGGCGTGCCGCGCGCAACCGAGCGCCGAACCCCGCGCGGGCCCTGCCGGCCGGCGCCGATGACCGCGGTCATCGTCCTCCCCCCAGGCCGCTACCAATCGAACGGAGCTTGACGATGGTTGTGAACGCGATCCGCAGGATCTTCGCCGTGGTGGCCCTCTGCGCCGGTCTCGGCGCCGTCCTCGCAGCGCCCGCGAGCGCGGAGGCTCCGGCCGAGTGCACCGTTCAGGAAATCTTCACGCCACCTTACGTCCACCCGTAAGACACCTCCCCAAGGCCGGGCTCGCGTCACCGCGGGCCCGGCCTTGGGGCACAGTGGACGTCGTGAGCACCGATCAGTTGCGCCTGCGTGCGCCTAGGCACCGGGTGAGCCGCAAGTCGATCACCCTCTGGACGTTGCACGCGGTGATCGGCTGGGCGGTGCTGCTGGTGCCGCAGCTGGTCGTCCTGCTGTTCAGCCGCACGCCGTGGCAGATCGGTGTGGCCGTGGCCACCCTGGCGGTCGGCACCGCGCACACCGTGGTCATGCCGCGCTGGCGGTACCGGGTGCACCGCTGGGAGGCCACGCCGGACGCCGTGTACACGCTGGCGGGCTGGCTGAACCAGGAGTGGCGCATCGCCCCGGTGTCCCGGATCCAGACCGTCGACACCAAGCGGGGGCCGTTGCAGCAGGTGCTGGGCTTGTCGACGGTGACCGTGACGACGGCCTCGGCGGCCGGCCCGGTGCTCATCGAAGGCCTGGACCACGACGACGCGGTGCGGCTGGCCGACGAGCTGACCACCACCACCCAGGCCACGCCGGGTGACGCGACATGACCGCGGACCTGCCCGCCGCCCCCGAGTTCAGCGAGCCGGTCGTCGACTGGCACCGGTTGGACGTGCGGATGCTGATCGTGCGTCCGCTGAACGAGGTCCTCGGTCTGGTCCCGGTGTTCATCGGCCTGCTGGTGCTGGGCAAGGGCGAGACGTGGCGGATCCTGCTCAGCGTCGGGATGATCGTCGCGATCGTGCTGTTCGGACTGCTGCGCTGGGTGACCACCAGGTATCGGATCACCGCCGAGCAGGTCGAGATGCACACCGGGCTGTTCGTGCGTAAGCGGTTGGCGGTGCCGCGGGAACGGATCCGGACCGTCGACCTGACCGCGAAGCTCGGGCACCGGCTGTTCGGGCTGTCCGCGATCCGGGTGGGCACCGGGCAGCGCGACCAGCCGGGCGAGGACGGGCTGACGCTGGACGCGGTGTCGTCGACCGAGGCGGAACGGCTGCGGGTGCTGCTGCTGACGCTGGCCGTGCCGGAAAGCGTCGAGCCGGCGGAGGAACGGCCGAGTGTGGTGTTGTCCACACTGGACAAGCGGTGGCTGCGGTACGCGCCGCTGACGCTGTCCGGGCTGGTCGCGGTCGGTGCGCTGTTCGGCCTGACCATGAACTACGCGCGGGAACTGGAACTCGAAGTCCTCGGCCCGCTCACGGATGCCGCGCACTGGGTGGTGGCGCAGCCGCTCTGGCTGACCCTGTCGCTGTTCGCGGGCGTGGTGCTGGTGATCGCCGGGTTCGGGTCCGTGCTGGTGTACATCGTGCAGTTCGGGGGCTACCAGCTGACCCGCGAGCCCGACGACACCGTTCGGGTGCGCCGCGGCCTGCTGACGACCCGCTCGGTTTCCGTTGCCGAGCAACGACTCCGCGGCGTGGAGGTGGAGGAGCCGCTGCTGCTGCGTGCCGGGCGGGGCGCGCACGCCAAGACCGTGACGACCGGGTTGGGCCGCAAGGGCGAGAGCAACCTGTTGTTGCCGCCCGCGCCGATCGTGGAGGCGCACCGGGTGTCGGCCGAGGTGCTGCGGCTGGAGCCGTCGCCGACTTCGACCCCGCTGCACCGGCACCCGGTCGCGGCTCTGCGGCGGCGGATGGTGCGCGCGGTCGTGCCGGTGCTGGTGCTTTCGGGGGTGCTGGCGTGGTTCGCGCCTGCCTGGACCTGGCAGGTGGCGTTGGCACTGGTGCCGTTCGCGGCGTTGCTGGGGTGGGACCGGTACCGGTCGTTGGGACACGTGCTGACCGACCGGTACCTGGTGGCACGGCAGGGGTCGGTGGTGCGGGAAACCGTTGCGCTGCAACGCACAGGGGTCATCGGCTGGCGGATCTCGCGGTCGTTCTTCCAGCGCCGCTCGGGGTTGGTGACGATCTCCGCGACGACTGCTGCGGGCGACGGCGCCTATCACGTGGTCGACGTGGCGGAAGGCGACGGCCTGGCGCTGGCCGACGAGACCGTGCCGGAACTGCTGCGGCCGTTCTTGGAGCGGGTTGGTTCGAACGCGGTTGAGACCTACCCGCAGCCCTGACCGGTCGAGCAGGCTCGAATCGTTGAAAGGGCTCGGTCAGCCCGCCGAGCGGAACGTCGTCCGGTACACGCTCGGTGCGACGCCCAGCAGTGCGCCCATCTGCTGCCGCAACGCCGCCCCGGTCCCGAAGCCGGAGTGCGTGGCCACCTGGTCGATCGCCAGGTCCGTGGTCTCCAGCAGGTGGCGGGCCCGTTCGACGCGTTGCTGGGTGATCCACTTGCCGGGGCTCACGCCGGTCTCCTCCCGGAACCGCCGGGTGAACGTCCGCACGCTCATCCGCACGTACCCGGCCAGCGCCCGCAGATCCAACGGCTCGTGCAGGTTCTCCAACGCATAGGCGCGGGCGGGAGCGGTGGACGTGTCGGCGACATCGGGCACGGGCCGCACGATGAACTGCGACTGCCCGCCCGGACGCCAAGGCGGCACCACGCACCGCCGTGCGGCGCTGTTGGCGACCTCCGAACCGTGGTCGTTGCGCACGAGGTGCAGGCACAGGTCGATGCCCGCGCCGACGCCCGCCGACGTGAGCACGTCGCCCTCGTCCATGAACAGCACGTCGGGGTCCAACTCGATGTGCGGGAACAGCCGCCGGAAGTTGTCCGCGTGCATCCAGTGCGTAGTGGCCTTGCGACCGTCCAGCAGACCCGCCGCGGCCAACACGAACGCGCCCGTGCAGATGGACATCACCCGCGCACCCCTTGCGGCAGCCGCACACAGCGCGTCCCGCACGTCGTCGTCGATGGTGCCGTCCTCCAGCACCTGCGCGCCGTAGTGCACACCGGACACGATCACCGTGTCCGCCTCGGCCATCAGCTCCAGGCCGTGGTCGGGGACGACGGAGTACTGGGCGGCGGTGCGCACCGGACGACCACCGGGCGTGCAGACGCGCACCCGGTAGTAGCGCACGTCGTGGTCGTCGCGGGCGGCGTTGAAGATCTGCGGCGGGGTGCCCAGGTCGAAGGCGACCACCTCGTCCAGCGCCAGCACGGCCACCTCATGCGTCATGGCCGGATTCTTGCACATGATGGCCGTCAGGCCACTGGTTCGTCGATCGCCGATCGAGCACGCTCCCTGACGTGAATCGAAGCAACTGGGCATGGGCGGTCGCGGGCGTCAGCTTCATCGCGCTCATCGGGGCGGCCGCGTTCCGGGCGACGCCCGGCGCGCTGATCGAACCGCTGCAGGAGGAGTTCGGCTGGTCCACCGCGACCATCGGGCTGGCCGTGTCGGTGAACCTGGTGCTGTTCGGCCTGACCGCGCCGTTCGCCGCCGCGCTGATGGAGCGGTTCGGCGTGCGCAAGGTCGTGTCGTTCGCGCTGACCCTGGTCGCGGTGGGCAGCGGCCTGACCGTGTTCATGACCACCAGCTGGCAGCTGGTGCTGTTCTGGGGCGTGCTGGTCGGGCTGGGCACCGGGTCGATGGCGCTGGCGTTCGTGGCCACCATCACCGGCCGGTGGTTCGTCAAGAACCGGGGCCTGGTGACCGGCGTGCTCACCGCCGGGGGTGCCACCGGCCAGCTGGTGTTCCTGCCGGTGGTGGCGTTGCTGGCGGAGTCGTCGGGGTGGCGCTCGGCGTCGATCCTGGTCTCCGTCGCGGCGTTGGCGGTCGTGCCGCTGGTCCTGCTGTTCCTCCGCGAGTACCCGGCCGACCTGGGCATCCCGCCCCACGGCGGCGACGAGATCGTGCCCCGACCCACGGCCACGGCCACCTCCGGAGCCGCCCGTCGTGCCATCACCGCGCTCACGAGCGCGGCGCGCACCGGCCCGTTCTGGTTCCTGGCGGGCGGTTTCGCGATCTGCGGCGCCACCACCAACGGACTGGTCGGCACCCACTTCATCCCCGCCGCGCACGACCACGGGATGCCGACCACCACGGCCGCCGGTCTGCTCGCCCTGGTCGGCGTGTTCGACATCGTCGGCACGGTGCTGTCCGGCTGGCTCACCGACCGCGTCGACTCGCGCATCCTGCTGGCCGCCTACTACGTGCTGCGCGGCGCGTCCCTGCTGGTCCTGCCGCAGCTGTTCCAGGACTCGGTGCAACCCAGCATGCTGGTGTTCATCATCTTCTACGGCCTGGACTGGGTCGCCACGGTCCCACCGACGGTCGCCCTGTGCCGCGAGGTGTTCGGCTTGTCCGCGCCGGTCGTCTTCGGCTGGGTCTTCGCCTCGCACCAACTGGGCGCGGCCGTCGCCGCCACGGCAGCCGGCCTCACCCGCGACCACTTCGGCAACTACGCACCCGCCTGGTACGTGGCCGGGGTGCTCAGCATCGGCGCCGCATTCCTGTCCATGCGGATCCGCAAGTCAACGGCGCTTCCGGGCAGTCCCGAAAACCCCACGGGTGATCTCACGCCCCAAAGCACTCGCGGCTGACCGAACCGTCCTCCCAGACAGGAGGGACACAGTCACCTCTCGTACAACTCCTCGCGCGTCCACGACGGCCCGCCGCGATCGGTGGCGTCGTCCAGTGCGGCCAGCGCCCGATGTCCGGCTTGCTCGTACCGCTCGGCGGCAGCCGTCATCGAACTGGAGTGGGGTTTCCCGTCGAACTCGTCCACAGCCTGGAAACTACTCGGATTGCCTAGCGTCGCTTCCGGGCAGTCCCGAAAACCCCACGGGTGATCTCACGCCCCAGAGCACTCGCGGCTGACCGGAGGAACGACTTCACCGCCGAGTTCCCCAACACCTTCTCCACCACGCCCGGCTCGTCCCTCTCCGTCGCACGGGCAGGCGCCTCCTGCTGCTCCTCGGCAGGAGGCGCCACCCTCGCGGTCAGCTTCTCGTACGCCGACTCACGGTCGATGCTCTCCGCGTACTTCCCGTACAGCTCGGACGAGGCCGCCACCTGCCTGATCGCCTCCACACCGATCGTGTCCATAAGGGACCGCGGCGCGCGCAACCGCGTCCAGGCCACGGGAGTCGGCGCACCCTTCTCGCTCAACACGGTCACGATCGCCTCGCCGGTCCCCAGCGACGTCAACGCCTTGTCCAACTCGTAGTGCGGCGTAGTCGGGTACGTCTTCACTGTCTTCGCCAACGCCGCCTGGTCCTCCGGCGTGAACGCGCGCAGAGCGTGCTGCACCCGTGCACCGAGCTGCGACAGCACCTCGTTCGGCACGTCCGTCGGCAGCTGCGTGCAGAAGAACACCCCGACACCCTTGGACCGGATCAGCTTCACGGTCTGCGTGATCTGCTCCTTGAACGCCTTCGACGCGTCCGCGAACAGCAGGTGCGCCTCGTCGAAGAAGAACACCAGCTTCGGCTTGTCCAGGTCGCCCTCCTCGGGCAGTTCCTGGAACAGCTCGGCCAGCAGCCACATCAGGAACGTCGAGAACAGCGCCGGACGGGCCTGCAACTCCGCCAGTTCCAGCAACGACACCAAGCCCTGGCCGTCCACCGACCGCATCAGGTCGCGCGGGTCCAGTTCGGGTTCGCCGAAGAACGTGTCGCCGCCCTGCGCCTCCAGGTTCACCAGCGACCGCAGGATCACTCCCGCCGTCGCCGACGAGACCCCGCCCAGTCCCTTCAGGTCGTCCTTGCCCTCGTCACCGGTGAGGTGGGTGATCACCGACCGCAGGTCCTTGGTGTCCAGCAACGGCAGGCCGCGGCTGTCCGCCCAGTGGAAGACCAGGCCGAGCGTCGACTCCTGCGTGTCGTTGAGCCCCAGCACTTTCGACAGCAGGACCGGCCCGAAGCTGGTGATCGCCGCCCGCACCGGCACGCCCGCACCGCCCGTGCCCAGGGACAGGAACTGCACCGGGCAGGCACGGGGCCGCCAGTCGTCACCGGTCTCGGTGGACCGCGCGGTGATCCGCTCGTCCGCCGAGCCCGGTTGCGACAGGCCGGACAGGTCGCCCTTCACGTCCGCCATGACGACCGGCACGCCCGCCGCCGACAGCTGCTCCGCGATCAGCTGCAACGTCTTGGTCTTGCCGGTGCCCGTCGCGCCGGCGACCAGACCGTGCCGGTTCAGCGTGGCCAGCGGCAGCCGCACCCGGGCGGTGGGTTCGACCGTGCCGTCGACCAGCACGGCCCCGAGTTCGATGGCCGGACCCTCCGACGCGTAACCGGCCGCGATATCGGTCTGAGCCGTCATTGCGCCGAGCGTAATGAGATTGGAAGGACCCGCCACTCGAAGCGCTGCCGGAGTCCGACCATCGGACGACTAGGCTCGATCAGGTGATGGATCGCTTGGTGTGGATCGACTGCGAGATGACCGGACTCGACTTGGGCAAGGACGCCCTGATCGAGATCGCGGCGTTGGTGACCGATGCGGAGCTGAACGTGCTCGGCGAGGGGGTCGACGTGGTGATCCACGCCGACGACACCGCGCTCGACTCGATGCCGGAAGTCGTGATGGCGATGCACGCCAAGTCCGGCCTCACCGAAGAGGTGCGCCGGTCCACCGTGACGCTGGCCGACGCCGAGGCCCAGGTGCTGGCCTACATCAAGGAATGGGTGCCGGACCCGCGCACCGCGCCGCTGGCGGGCAACTCGATCGCCACCGACCGGGGTTTCATCGCGCGCGACATGCCGGAGCTCGACGCGCACCTGCACTACCGGATGGTCGACGTGTCGTCGATCAAGGAGCTGTGCCGGCGCTGGTACCCGCGCATCTACTACGCGCAGCCGGAGAAGGGCCTGGCGCACCGGGCACTGGCCGACATCCGCGAGTCGATCCGGGAGCTGGCCTACTACCGGCGCACCGCGTTCGTGCCGCAGCCCGGCCCGTCCTCGGAGCAGGCGCAGGCCGTGGCGAGTGAGCTGCTGGCCGCTGACCGGGAGAAATAGGGTCGATTTCTGGCCCGGCGCAGGGCACTGTATGCTTCATGCCGCCGGGTCGACCGGTCTTGGTGGGTGTAGCTCAGCTGGCAGAGCACTGGGTTGTGATCCCAGGTGTCGCGGGTTCAAGTCCCGTCACTCACCCCAAGCGAAACGCCCCTTGGCCCGTCGGTCAGGGGGCGTTTTCCGTGACTTCGGGGAGTTCTCTGCCGTGAGCGCCACACTCGTCGCGAAAGACCTGGCGGCCGGCCACGGTGACCGCGCGCTGTTCTCCGGGTTGGACCTGGTGGTCGCGCCCGGCGATGTGATCGGGCTGGTCGGCGTGAACGGCGCGGGCAAGTCCACGCTGCTGCGCACCCTCGCCGGGCTGATCCCGGCCGAGGAGGGTGTGATCCGCCTCTCCCCGGTGAGCGCGACCGTCGGCCACCTGCCGCAGGAGCCGGAACGGCGCCCCGGCGAGACCGTGCGCGACTTCCTGGCCCGCCGCACCGGCGTGGCCGCCGCGCAGGCCGAACTCGACCGGGCGACCGAGGCGCTGGCCGCGGGCACCGACGACGGCTACTCCGACGCGTTGGAGCGCTGGCTCGCGCTGGGCGGCGCGGACCTGCCCGAACGGGCCGACGAGGTGGCGGCGGACCTGGGCCTGACGATCAGCCTGGACCAGCCCATGACGTCGCTGTCCGGTGGTCAGGCGGCCCGCGCGGGCATGGCGTCCCTGCTGCTGAGCCGCTACGACATCTTCCTGCTCGACGAGCCCACCAACGACCTGGACCTGGACGGGCTGGCCCGGCTGGAGGCGTTCGTCACCGGCCTGCGCGCCGGGACCGTGCTGGTCTCCCACGACCGCGAGTTCCTCGCCCGCACCGTGACCAGGGTGGTGGAACTGGACCTGGCGCAGCAGCAGGTGCGCGGTTACGGCGGCGGCTACGAGTCGTACCTGGAGGAACGGGAAATCGCCCGCCGACACGCGCGAGAGGACTACGAGGAGTACGCCAACACCCGTTCGGCGTTGGAAGAACGCGCCCGGTCACAACGGGCGTGGATGGAGAAGGGCGTGAAGAACGCCCGCCGCAAAGCACCCGACAACGACAAGTCCGGCCGCAAGTTCCGCACCGAGGCGACGGAGAAGCAGGCGTCCAAGGCGCGGCAGACCGAACGCCTCATCGAACGGCTCGACGCGGTCGAAGAACCGCGCAAGGAATGGGAACTGCGGATGGAAATCGCCGCGGCGCCCAGGGCCGGTGCGGTGGTGTCCGTGCTGCGCGGCGCCGTGGTGACGCACGGGACGTTCACCCTCGGACCGGTGGACCTCCAGATCGACTGGGCGGACCGGGTCGCCATCACCGGGGCCAACGGCGCGGGCAAGTCCACCCTGCTGGCCGCGATGCTCGGCCGGGTCGGGCTGACCTCCGGCACGTCCTCACTGGGCCCCGGCGTGGTGGTGGGCGAGATCGACCAGGCGCGTGGGCTGTTCCTCGGCGACGACGGCCTGCTGGACGCGTTCGGCCAGGCCGTGCCCGACCTGCCCCCGGCCGAGATCCGCACCCTGCTGGCCAAGTTCGGCCTCAAGGCGGCCCACGTGCTGCGCCCGGCGGCGTCGCTGTCACCCGGCGAACGCACCAGGGCGGCGCTGGCGCTGCTCCAGGCGAAGGGCGTCAACCTGCTGGTGCTGGACGAGCCCACCAACCACCTGGACCTGGCCGCCATCGAACAGCTGGAAGCCGCCCTGGACTCCTACACCGGCACCCTGCTCCTGGTCACCCACGACCGGCGGATGCTCGACACGGTGCGGACGACCCGCCGCCTGGTGGTGGCGGCGGGTCGCGTCGAAGACCTCTGATCAGCGGTTGCCCTTGACCCACTGCTCCCAGGGCACCTGCCAGTCGCCGAACCCGTCCCAGGCCTCCAGGACCGGTCCGCCGGAGTTCGTGACGATCACGACGTCGCCCGGCTTGGAGAGGTCGAAGACCCACTTGGCGTTCTCCGGGGACAGGTTCAGGCAACCGTGGCTGACGTTGCGGTTCCCCTGGTCGCCCACGGACCACGGGGCGCTGTGGAAGAAGATGCCGCTGTTGGACATCCGGGTCGCCCAGTCCACCGGCGTGACGTAGCCGCCGGCGTCGAGCGCCAGGCCGTACGTGCGGGAGTCCATGACCATGTGGTCGTGCTTCTCCGTCAGCACGTAGGTGCCGGTGGGGGTGGGGTTCGCCGCGTTGCCCATGGAGGTGGGCATGGTGCGCGCGACCTGACCGTTGATCTTGGTGACGACCTGGTGCGTGCTGCCGTCGGCCTCGTGGATCACCGCGTCACCGATGGTGGTGTTGATCACGCGGTCCTCTTCGCCGTAGACGCCGTTGCCGAGGTGCTTGCCGTAGATCTTGGCGTTGATGGTGATCTTCGTGCCGGGCGTCCAGTAGTTCTGCGGGCGCCAGTGCACCTGCTTCTCGTCGAACCAGTAGAAGGCGCCTTCGACCTTGGGCTCGGTGGTGATCGAGATCATCGCCTCGGCGGCGGCCTTGTCGGTGATCGGCTCGTCGAAGTAGAACGCCAGCGGCTGCCCGACGCCGACCGTGGTGCCGTCCATCGGGTTGACCGACAGGAACGTCAGCGTGCGCGGCTTGACCGTGGTGAAGGACGACGTCCTGATGACCGGCTTGCCGTCCGCGCCCTGTGCCGTGACGGCGAGCGTGTAGGCCTTGGCGTAGCCCAGCGGTTCGCTGTTGGTCCACTGGAGACCGTCCGGCGACACCTGCCCGGCGACCGGCTTGCCATCCGCGTTGGTCAACGCGACCTGCGTGATCTTGCCGTCGGCCGCGGTCGCCACGACCGGCAGCCCCGGCTGCACGTCCACCGCCTGATCGGCGGGCCCGGTGCTCAGTGTCACCGGCTTGGGCGGCGTCGTGCTCGTGGATCCGGTCGCCGCGCCGGCCGCCGCGGCGGTGCCCTCCGGAGCACCACCCGACGAACAACCAGTAACCAATGCCGCGACCAATCCGACCGCAACCATGCCCAGCGCTGCCCGCGCCCCCCGGCTGACCGACATCCCCGTCCTCCGCTTCACGTCCCCAGACCCCAAAACCCGTTTGGGCGTCCCACTACAAGGTGACGCTCTGGGGGTTGACGATGTTGCCCCAGATGCCGGATCGTTACCCACGCGAAGTTCCCCCTGGGACAGCGTCGCCCACCGGTCCTGACCAGGCGATTGGGAGCCGCGTAGGACGCTGTGCTAATGTTCTCCACGTCGGACGGAGCAAGACAGTCCACACGCGCCGCTAGCTCAACTGGCAGAGCAGCTGACTCTTAATCAGCGGGTTCGGGGTTCGAGTCCCTGGCGGCGCACTCCCCAGAAACCAGGCCGGATTTCACCGGCCTGGTTTTTTCGTTTCGCGCACCGTGCGGAAATGCCCACCGATGGCGTGGCACGACTGTTTCCAGGATCACTCCGAGCCAATGCGCACCCGCTGTCGGCGGCACTCACCGGAGACCACTACACGGGCACCCGAACGACTGGTGCGCTTCGCGCAGACCTTCACAGCGCAGCATCCACCAAACGTCTTACCTGCATCGATTACTTAAGGTAAGCTCAAGGTACCCGGACCGTAACGAGCGGGGGGTCGATGTCGAGCCACGTCGCCGCGTTGCACGGCACACTGCTGACCCAGTGCGCTCCGCTCCACGCCGCACTCGTGGCCGAACTGGCGGAAGGCCTGGTTCTCACCGGTCCCCACGCGCTCGCCCGTGGCGAGGAACTGAGGGCCACCGGGTTCGCCGGTCCGATCCTGTACGACGCCGCTCGCTACGCGGGCCGCGCCCGTTCCCCCGCCACCGCCGAGTTCACCAAGCCGTGGCTCGCGTGGCAACGAAAGCTCGACGGCCCGGTGCTCACCGACTCGGGCTACGTCGACCACCGTGACCTGAACGGCCTGCGCTCGATTCTGCGGCGAACGATGCGCCTCGGCGACGACGTGCTCGCCGTGCTCCCCCTGCACATCGACTGGCTGAAAGCCCCGCAGGACCGCGAAGTACTCCTGTCCGAAATCACCCTCGCGGACGTGCCGGTGGCGATCGCCCTGGAACACGCCGCAGACCCGCTGGCCGTTCAACAAGTCGTGCACGGCCTGCTCGCCTTGATCGGCAGCGGAGTCCCCGTGGTGCTGTTGCGTTCCGACGTGTCCGCCGTAGGGGCGTTGTGCCACGGCGCTCACGCGGCGGCTGTCGGCACCACGACCTCGCTGCGGCACGTGTACCCCATTCCGACGTCGAGCTTCGCGCGCAAGGCGGCCGTGGCGGCGTACGTTCCGCACTTGATGTCGTACCTGAGCGTCGACAAGATCGCCGCCGCCGTCCAACACAGCCCGCAGCACGTCAACCTGTGGACGTGCGAATGCGTCTCCTGCGGCGGCCGCACGATGGACCACTTCGCCACCATCCGTGACGCGCGAACGTTGCAGGAGAGGGCGTTCAGGCACTCCGTCGAGCTGCTGCACCTGCTCCGCGACGAGTTGTTCCCGCTGGCAGCGGCCGAACGGCGGCGAGCGTGGTTCGAACGGTGCAGGATCGCCGGGTTCGACCACCTGGAGATGCGCCACCAGCTCCCCGGCTGGCACACGCCCGGCTTCCTGGGCGCGTGGACCGAGGTGTGGCAGCCGGCCGCTACCGAAGCATCCCGTCCGTGATCAGCCGCTCGTAGACCGACTCCTCAACCCAACGGTCCAGAGTCCGGCGCGGTGGCCGGCTACGTCGTCCTTCCTGCACCAGTCGACCCGCAACCAGCAGGTGCACGCCGAAGTACGCGCATTCCAGGCGGCACTCGTCGGTCACTTCCTCCACGGTGATCGCCGTCTCGCAGAACGCCCCCAACCGTGCCGCCGCACCCAGCGCCCGCCGCCAGGACGGCCCACCGCACACCATCCCCACCAGCCGCACGACCTCGGGCGCACGAACGTCCCGCGCCTCCGGCCAGTCCCAGGTCGAGAGCACGTCGTGGTCGAGCACCGGGCCCTGGCCGGCCGCGCGACGCAGGTCGTGCGCCGCCGGATCGACCCGGACCACCGCGTCCGCCTCGATCCCGAGCACCTTCACGCGCGGCACGTGCACGCCGGACCAGCCCAGGACTTCCACGCCGACCATTCTCACCCGAAGGCGAGCGCGATCCTCCGGCCGGCCAGCAGTCGGGTCCGCCGCACGTCGGCGTCCACCCGCAGCTCGGGATTGCGGTCCAGCCGCTCATAGGACCTGGCCAGCAGCCAGTGCGCCGCCTCCGCCCCGATCCCGTTCAACGGTCCCTGCTCGGCCAGCCGTCGACGCGCCACGTCCACGTCCCGCGTCACGAACGCCCTGCGCACGATCCCCCCGGCCAGCTCGTCGATCAGGAACACCATCGCGTGCTCCGCCGAGAACCGGTAAGCGCAGATCAGCGCCAGATAGCCGGCGTCGAGCGACCGGTCGCAGATCCATGCCTCGCCAACGGTCAGCGCGGGCCCCATCGGGACCACCGCGCCCGCCGCCCACTCCCGTGGCCGTCCGGTGAGCATCGCCGCCAACACGCGCAACAGCTGGTCGTTGCGTCGACTCGGCAACGACACCGCGTGCTCGATGATCCCCGCCCAGAACTCCTCGTCGGTGGCGACGTCGGCCACCGCGCTGCTCACCGTCAGCTCGGCCTCCAACGGGTCGAGCAGCTGCGGCAGCACACGGCACCGGTCGACCACACGTCGCTGCGCCGGAGTCAGCGGCGTCCCCAGTGGACGGTGCACCACGATGATCGGCCGCTGCTTGGGACGCTGTGTCTTCCGGCTCACTGCGCGAGGCTGGCACGTCACAACCCCCACCGGCCGCAGCGACACCGTGCCACGAGGGAGAATCACCCATCGTGGACTCCCTGCGCGAGGCAATCCGACGGGCCGCGGCCAACCGCCGTGCCCCACTGCCACGCATCGCCGGCCTATCCCCGACCGAAGTGGACGGTGCCGTGGCCGCTGTCCTGGACGAGACCCTGGACCACCTGTGGGACCACGGCTGGCTACCCGCCGACGTATACGAGATCGTGAAGCGCAACGAAGACGAGCGCGCTCTCTCCTTCCTCGTGGACGCACTGGCCCGCAACGCGTCCCGCTACAAGTCGCTGCACCCCCGCTGGACCGAGCAGCTGGCCGAGATCGACGCGACCAGCTGGTGGGACGAGTCGGAGCCCCACCTCACCCAGTGGGCAACCAGGCACATCGAACTGCCCGACGACGCCGTCGCCGTGGTCGTAGCGCTCCTGGCCGTCCTGATCACCCTCCCCGGCCTCCCCGCGATCCTCCCCCGCCCCGGAACCCCGTTGGCCGACGTCACCCACCACAGCGTCGACCCGAAGATCCTCAAACGCGTGCGCTCGCTGCTGGCCAAGGCCGAGTCGACCCCGTTCCCGGACGAAGCCGAAGCCCTGTCGGCGAAGGCGCAGGAACTGGTCACCCGCCACGCCCTGGAACGCATGCCGTCCGAGGCTCCCACCACCGCCTCCCGCCGGCTGTGGCTGGACAAGCGCTACTTCGACGGCAAAGCCCACGTGGTGCACGTGGTCGCCGACGCCAACCGCTGCCGTGCCGTCGTCTACGACCTGGGTTTCGTGGCCCTGGTGGGCGAGGAACTGGACCTGGAGATCGTGGAGCTCCTCTCCGCGTCGCTGCTCATCCAGGCCACCCGAGCGATGGTCGCGGCCGGTGAGGGAGCACGCAAAGGCTCCGAGGCCCGCTCACTGGCCTACCGGAAGTCGTTCCTGCTCTCCTACGCCCACCGCATCGGCGAGCGCCTGAAAACCGCGAACACGCCCCCGCCGGACGACCGCCTGCTACCGGTCCTGGCCGCCCGAAAGCGCGACGTGGACACCCTGTTCACCGCCCTCTTCACCAAGACCACCACCAAATCCACCCCGGTCCGCAGCGAAGCGGGCTGGCAGGCCGGTCGTGCGGCGGCCGACAAGGCCAACCTGGACGTCGACCGCCCGTAGGCACCCGCAGGAGCCGGTCTGACCTGCGGATTCCGGAAACTGTCGGTGCCCGTCCGTAACCTCTCCGTCATGACCACGACAGCCATGGACGTCCGCAGGATATTCAACGTCACCCAGGAAACCCGATTCCACTTCAACGGCTGGTTCCGCAAGCGCGACCGCGTCGTGGAGCACGTGATGGCCCACCACGCCGACGCGATCCACCGCGTGACACCGCAGGACGTGGCGGAAGCCTGCCGCACGACGCCCCGAACCGGGCCGCCGCCGGACATCGTCGACATCCGCGACTGGCGCCCCGAGTTCGCGTTCACGTACGTCGCCCACCACGTGGTGGAGACCCTGGGCCGATTACCCGGCTGGGACGAGTTCCGGGAGTTCTGCGAGGCGGACGACAAGACGCGCTCGATGCTCTGGACCCCCGCGAAAGAGGCGATCGAGGACGCCCGTGCCGACAAGTCGGTGGCGCGCAAAGCCATGCACCACAAGGTGGTCGCCGACTTCACCGCGTTCCTGCGCGACACCTTCGTCCTGTCGGTCTTACGCGAGCACGGCTTGGACGTGCGCGTACATCCGCTGGCGGACGTGGTGTTCAACGTCGACGCCTGGGTGGAACGGCTGATCCTCAACCCCCGCGGCGGGCCGCAGCGATCCGAGGCCCTCCTCGTCCACGCCATGCCACCGTTCTTCTTCCACGACCTCGCGCTCACCGAGTCCGAGCACGTCGGCGCGGTCGCGTTACCGGCGCGGCGCCAGATCGACCAGGCGGCCCGGAGGCTGCGCGCGGTGCTGTACCCGGAATGAGCCATCATGGCTCGGTGCCGAAGCTGGAGACCACGGACGACGTCCGGGCCAGGATGAGCAAGCAGCGCTCGCGCGACACGGAGATCGAGATCGCGCTGCGCCGTGAACTGCACCGGCTCGGTCTGCGCTACCGCGTGCACCAGCGGCCGGTGCGCGCGGTCCGGCGGGAAGCGGATGTCGTGTTCGGGCCGGCCAAGGTCGCGGTGTTCGTGGACGGCTGTTTCTGGCACGGCTGCCCGGAGCACGGCACGTGGCCGAAGCGCAACGGCGACTTCTGGCGCACCAAGATCGAGACGAACCAGGCTCGGGACGCCAACACCGACCAGGTGCTGGCCGAGTCGGGCTGGCTCGCGGTGCGGGTGTGGGAGCACGAGGACCCGGCCGCGGCGGCGCGCCGGGTGCGGGAGACGGTGGTGGCGCGGCGCGGTGGGCTAGCCTGACCGACGTGCTGTCCATGATCGACCTGTTCGCCGGCTGTGGCGGCATGACCTCCGGGTTCGCGTCGGCGGGCGGGTACCGGCCCGTCATGTCGGTCGAGTGGGACCTGCACGCCGCCGCGACCTACGCGGCGAACTTCGGCGAGGACCACACGTTCTGGTCCGACATCGCCGCGATCCCCGACCGGCGGATCCCCGCCGTGGACGTGATCGTGGGTGGTCCGCCGTGCCAGGGCTTCTCCAGCCTGGGCTCCCGCGACGTCAACGACCCCCGCAACTCGTTGTGGCGGGAGTACCTGCGGTTCGTGCGCACGGCGCGGCCGAAGGTGTTCGTGATCGAGAACGTCGACCGGTTCCTGTCCTCCACCGAGTTCGCCCTGCTCCGGACCGAGACCGAGGGCTACGAACTGAGCGCCGGCATCCTGCTCGCGGCGGACTTCGGCGTGCCGCAACGCAGGCGGCGCGCGATCGTGATCGGCTCCCGGATCGGCCCCATCCCGCTGCCGGCGCCGACCCACCCGCGCGGACGCTGGCACACCGTCCGCGACGTGCTCACCGGCCTGCCCGAAGTACCCACGACCACGGCGTTGCCCAAGTCGGTGGTGGAGTTCTTCGGCACCCGGCTGCCCGGCCGGCACAAGAGCCCGGACCTGCACATCGGCCGCAACCCGACCCCGATGTCGGTGCAGCGCTACCGCCACATCCCGCCCGGCGGCGGCCGGTTCGACCTGCCCGACGCGCTGCTGCCGCGCTGCTGGCGGGAGAAGAAGACCGGCACGACCGACGTGATGGGCCGGATGCGCTGGGACGAGCCGTCGCTGACCATCCGCACCGAGTTCTACAAGCCGGAGAAGGGCCGGTACCTGCACCCGCAGTGGGAACCGGGCGAACACGGCCACCGCGTGGACCGCCCCATCACCCACCTGGAAGCCGCCCGCCTGCAGAGCTTCCCCGACGACTTCGAGTGGTGCGGCACCAAGATCGAAGTCGCCCGGCAGATCGGCAACGCCGTCCCACCCTCCCTGGCGCGGGCCATCGCCCAACACCTCAAGCCCTACCTGACCGGCGAGGCACGCACCGCCCCCCAGTGCCCCCTCTGCCCGTGACTCCCGGCACCAAAACGGGTGCTGACCAGCCAAGACCCAAAATTGTCGTACCCCTGCCCTAATGTCATCACCATGACGACAACCACGTACGAAACCCAGACCCTGATCGGCTCCACGACCTACCGCCTGCGGGCCTCCGCCGACCCGGACCTGTTCCTGGAGGTGGCCGGCACGGACACGTCCGGTCTCCTGGTCGCGGAAGGCAACCTCCGCCTCCCGGCCGGCGCCGGCGGCTCGGTGGGCAAGCTGCTCGCCCAGGTCCTCGACGCCCTGGGCAAACTGGGCGCTCCCCCGCCGAAGTCGGGCCGGCACCGCCCCGCCAACGCCAACCAGCCGTGGACCCAGGACCTGGACGAGGACCTGCGCGCGACCTGGCTGGCCGCGCCACCCGGCACGTCGACCACCGACCTGATCCGGGCCATCGCCGGCCAACTGGAACGCTCCGCCACGTCCATCCGCTCGCGCCTGGCCAGGGTCGGCTGCGACCCGGACATAGCGGGCCGTCCGCTGTCCCCGGAGGCCGCCCACCTCCTCGGGGTTCAGGGTCGACATCAGGGCGAGGTCAGGGGCAAGCCTGATCCGGCGCAGGCGACTGAGGGGTGATGCTCGTGGTGAACGCGTAGCTGCTCGGAGGGGGACCACATGGAGATCACCGGCATCATCTCGGCCCTGTTCATCGGCGTGCTCATCGGCGGCCTGGGACGACTCGTCGTACCGGGCAAGCAGAAGATCTCGCTGCTGATGACGGTGCTGGTCGGCATCGCGGCGGCCCTGGTCGGCACCTTCGCCGCCTCGGCCTTCGGCGTGTCCGACACGGGCGGCATCGACTGGATCGAGTTGGCCCTCCAGGTGGGGCTGGCAGGCGTCGGCGTGGCGATCCTCGCCGGTCGCTCGAAGGTCCGCCGGCACCAGTAACCCCTCGGCCCCTGACGACGACACCAGTCCACCCTCACCGACCCGCCCGGTTCGGGCCCATCCGAGGTCGGATCGCGTGGGGGGGTGGGCCGAACCACCGCCGGTCCCAGCCCGGCCGCGCCGTGCCGGCGCGTGACACAACAGAATCCGCCGGAGCACGGTCCGCCAGTGGCGCGGTCCGGCAACTCCGATGACCAACGGCGAGGCAGAGTCCAACAACGGCACGGCTTGGCAGCGGCGATGCCCGGCAGCGGAATGCCCGGCAGCGCCGGTGCCGGCAGCGGACGTGGCCGACGGAGCCGGTGCAGGGCGGCTCCAGCGCCCGGCCGGGTCGGCAGGCCGGCTCACGCATAGAGTCGTGTCCGTGTTGGTGCTGCACGGCCTGTGCACGGCCGAAGGTCGGTTGGCGCTATGGGCCGAAGACTCGCGATTGCCAGCCCGTGTGGCGGGGCGACTTTCGCGAGCCACGGTGGAGCACCCGTTCGCCGCCGACGGCGACACCCTCGCCGGGCTGGTCGGTGGCACGGCGGGCTCACTGGCGGTGCGACTGCCGTCGTACGCCTCCGGCCCGGTCGAGTCGCCGGAACTGGTGCGTGATCCACTGGCGAAAGCGCCGTCCCGACGTGGCGCGGTGCGGCTGCGCAGCTGGCTGGTCGCGGTGGTCTGGGTGGACGGCGAGGTACCGGCCGGTCTGCCCGACTGCCGGCCCGGTGCGTCCGCCAAGTACCTGCACGACGTGGTGGCGTTCGCCAAGGACCTGGTGGAACGTGGGCGTGTGTTGCCGGAGGTCGACAGCCATCGGGCCAGGGCACGGTGGCGGGCGGCACTGTCCGGTGTGGACGCGTTGCGGCACGCCGACCTCCGGGCCGGGATGCCTTCCGCGTTCCGCGCAGCCGAAGGTGCCGATGACGTACTCCAGCCCGCGCTGGACTCCCTTGTGGACACACAGGTCCGACGACGTCTCCGCGGTTTCGGGACCGACCGCACAGGCGAGCGGGGTGCGGGAGGTCAGGACACAAGGGGGCAGGGCACAACCGGGCAGGGGGCAGACGGGCGCGACACGGCCGGGCGCGACACGGGCGAGCAGGGCGCCAACGGGCGCGGCACGGGCGAGCGGGGCGCCAACGGGCGAGGCACGGCTGAGCGGGACGCGGGCGAGCAGGGCACTGGCCGGCAGAGCGCAGGCGGGCGGGGCACGGTCGGGCGGTGGTTGGCTGCGTTGGCCGGTGAGGTCGCCGACTTCGAGGCCGATCCGGCCGAGGTGAACCAACTCCGGGCCAAGGTGGTCGACTGGGGTGCCGGGGAGGCTCGTGGGAACCGGGTGCGGACGTGTTTTCGGCTGAGTTCGCCGGAGCAGGGCGGTCCCGGTGACGACGGGTGGCGGTTGGAGTTCCTGCTCCAGGCCGTCGATGAGCCCAGCGTGCTGGTGACCGCCCAACAGGTCTGGCGGCGGCAGGAGGCCGTGTTGCGGCGGTGGGTGTCCCGGCCGCAGGAGGTGCTGCTCGGCGACCTCGGGCGGGCCAGTCGGCTCTACCCGGCGCTGGACCGCGCGCTGACCGAGCGGAAACCGGCCGGGCTGGTGCTCGACGTCGACGGGGCGTACGAGTTCCTCACGCACGCGTCGTTGTTGGCGCAGGCCGGGTTCGGGGTGTTGTTGCCGTCGTGGTGGCGGCAGCCCCGGCAGCTCGGGCTCACGCTCACCGCCGCCGGTCGGGGCACGGCCGGCGCGGTCGCCAAGGAGAGCGAACTGGGCCTGAAGGTGCTGGTGGACTACCGCTGGGACCTCGCGCTGGGCGACGAGCGGCTGACCGAGGCGGAGCTGTCGGCGTTGGCCAAGGCCAAGACGCCGTTGGTGCGGCTGCGCAAGCAGTGGGTGCACGTCGACCGGAAGCGGCTGGCCGAGGGGCTCGCGTTCCTGGCCCGCGGCGGTGGGCAGATGTCGGCCGCGCAGGTGCTGCTGCACTCCGGGTTCGGGCCGGAGGACGCCGACCTGCCGTTGCCGCTCAACGCGGTGCGTGGCGAGGGTTGGTTGGGCGACCTGCTGTCCGGTGAGGTGGAGCACCGGCTGGAACCGGTCGAGCCGCCTGCCGGGCTGACCGCGACGCTGCGGCCTTACCAGCTGCGCGGCCTGTCGTGGCTGGTGTTCCTGGACCGGCTCGGGTTGGGTGCGTGCCTCGCCGACGACATGGGACTGGGCAAGACGGTCCAGTTGCTGGCGTTGGAGGCGTACACGCGGCAGCACGAGACGCGGCCGCCGACGTTGCTGATCTGCCCGATGTCCGTGGTGGGCAACTGGCAGCGGGAGGCGGCGCGGTTCACGCCGGGGCTTCGGGTGCACGTGCACCACGGGGTCGAGCGGTCGGCGGTGGGGCTCGGGCAGGGGCACGACCTGGTGATCACCACCTATGCCGTGGCGGCGCGGGACGTCGACGCCCTGGCCGAGGTGGGTTGGGACCGGGTGGTGCTGGACGAGGCGCAGAACGTCAAGAACAGTGCGACCCGGCAGTCCAGGGCGGTGCGGGCGTTGCCCGCCCGGCACCGGGTGGCGCTGACCGGGACGCCGGTGGAGAACCGGCTGGCGGAGCTGTGGTCGATCATGGACTTCGTCAACCCCGGTGTGCTCGGGACGGTCAACACGTTCCGCGCGCGGTTCGCCGTGCCCGTCGAACGGCACCACGACGAGGACGCGGCGGTGCGGCTGCGGCGGATCACCCGGCCGTTCGTGCTGCGCCGGCTGAAGACCGATCCGCGGATCATCACCGATCTGCCGGACAAGATCGAGGTCAAGCAGCTGTGCACGCTCACCGCCGAGCAGGCTTCGCTGTACCAGGCGGTGATCGACGACATGTTCGCGCGGATCGCCGAGGCCGAGGGCATCAAGCGCAAGGGGCTGGTGCTGGCCACCATGTCCCGGCTCAAGCAGGTGTGCAACCACCCGGCGCAGCTGCTCGGCGACGGGTCGCGGGTGGCCGGGCGGTCCGGCAAGGTGGCGCGGCTGGAGGAAATCCTGGACGAGGCGCTGGCCGACGGTGACAAGGCGCTGTGCTTCACCCAGTTCACCGAGTTCGGTGGCTTGGTCGTGCCGCACCTGGCCGCGCGCTTCGACACCGAAGTGCTGTTCCTGCACGGCGGGACGTCCAAGAAGGCCCGTGACGAGATGGTGCGCCGCTTCCAGTCCGACGACGGCCCGTCGATCTTCGTGCTGTCCCTGAAAGCCGGCGGCACGGGGCTGAACCTGACCGCCGCCAACCACGTCATCCACCTGGACCGCTGGTGGAACCCGGCGGTGGAGGACCAGGCGACCGACCGGGCGTTCCGCATCGGGCAGCGCAACCACGTGCAGGTGCGGAAGTTCGTTTGCGTCGGCACGGTGGAGGAGCGGATCGACCGGATGATCGAGGAGAAGCGCGGATTGGCGCAGCTGGTGGTGGGGGCGGGCGAGGACTGGCTGACCGAGCTGTCCACCGGTGAGCTGCGGGACCTGTTCGCGCTGTCCGGGGAGGCCGTCGGTGAGTAGCGGCGAGGTGGGTTCGGCGGAGGGCCGTTGCACACGTGGACACCTCGCAGGTCCTGGTTGGAGGCGTCGAGCGTGGTCGGTGCCGGCGGGGAGGCGCGGATGACCGACTGGCACGGCGAGTACCCCCCGTCGCGGCCGGTCCGGGTCGAAGGCGGGCTCACGTTGCGCAGTAAGCGCGGTGACATCGCCCGGACCTGGTGGTCGCGGCGGTTCATCGAGGTGCTGGAGTCGTTCGGCATGGGTGGGCGGCTGGAGCGCGGGCGCAGGTACGCCCGATCCGGGCAGGTGATGAGCCTTTCGCTGTCCACGAGTCTGGTCGTGGCGCTGGTGATGGGGTCGCGGCCGGAGCCCTACCGGGCGCGGATCGGGGTGCGGAAGTTCGGTGACGACGACTGGCGTCGGATCGAGCACGCGTTGGCCGACCGGGCGGTGTTCGCGGCGAAGCTGCTCGCGGGCGAGATGCCGCCGGAGATCGAAGAGGTGTTCGGCGAACTCGGGTTGACGTTGTTCCCGAGGAGCCTGCGCGAGCTGTCCATGGACTGCACGTGCCCGGACTGGGAAGTGCCGTGCAAGCACCTCGCGGCGACCTGCTACCTGCTCGCCGAATCGTTCGACACCGACCCGTTCGAGATCCTGGCGTGGCGCGGCCGGTCCCGCGAGGACCTGCTCGACCGGCTGCGCGAACTGCGCGACCCGATCCCGGCCGCCGACGAGTCGGCAGAGGACGCCCTGCCCCGGCTCGAGGACTCGCTGGACTCGTTCTGGTTGCGGCCCAAGGTGCCCGCCGTGCCGGAGCCGGAGGAACCGGTGGCCCGCCACCCGGACGCGATCCTGGACCAGCTCGACCCGCTGACGGTGCTGGGGCACTCGATCACCGAAGAACTGCGGCCGCTCTACCGGAGGATCGCCGACGCCTAGCCCCAACCGGCGCCCGACGACGGGTCGGGCGTGATCAGGCGCCGCCGACGACGACCACCGGCCTCGGTCCGGTCGGGGTCAGCCGCCGGCTACTGACGGCAGGATTCGGATCTCCGTGTCGGCGCGGAGGCGGGTGGCGGGGCCGTCGAGGCGGCGGCATTCCTCGCCGTCGACGTAGAAGTTCACGTACCGGCGCAGGATCGAGCGCTCGTCGCGCAGTCGCCGGTCCAGCATCGGGTAGCGGGCGGCCACGACGTCCAGGACGCCGGCGAGGGTCGCCGGTTCCTCGATGTCCAACTCCAGCTTGGAGCGGCCGTCCGCGACCGACCTCAGCACACCGGGCAACAAGACCACGACACGCATCGCCGCCTACACCTCCGCCGCGCGCACGCACACCACGTCCGGCAGGTGCTCGACGATCCGTTGCCAGCTCTCGCCCTCGTCGGCGCTCCCGTACACCTCGCCCGAGCGCGACCCGAAGTACACGCCCGCCGGGCTCGCCGCGTCCACGCACATCGCGTCGCGCATCACCGCCGTCCAGAAGCCGTCCGGCAGCCCGGTGCGCAGCGCCGTCCACGTGTCGCCCGCGTCGGCGGACCGGTAGACGGCGCACCGGCCCTCGGGTGGGAAGCGGTTGCTGTCGGCGGTGATCGGGAAGTTGTAGATGGTGTCCGGGTCGTGCGGGTGGACGACCATCGCGAAGCCGAAGTCGGTGGGCAGGCCGTCCGCTATCGACTCCCAGGTGCCGCCCGCGTCGGACGACCGGTACACGCCGTGGTGGTTCTGCAGGTACAGCCGGTCCGGGGCGGCCGGGTGGCGGGCGACCTTGTGCACGCACTGGCCGTACTCCGGGTACGGGTCGGGCAGGAAGTAGGCCTTGACGCCCCGGTTGCTCGCCTCCCACGACGTCCCGCCGTCGAACGTCCGGTACACCCCGCCGGTCGACATCGCCACGGTCACCTGGTCCGGGTCGTCGGGGTGCGGCAGCACCGTGTGCACGGCCTGGCCGCCGAAACCGGCACCCCACTCCGCCCGGTGCGGGTGCTTCCACAGGCCTTCGACGAGCGCGAACGACCGGCCGCCGTCGACCGAGCGGAACAGCGCGGACGGCTGCGTGCCCGCGTAGACGACGTCCGGGTCCGGGGTCAGCGCCAGCTGCCACACCCGTTCCAGCGCCGCGTCCTCCGGGAACGCGATGGGCGCGTGGTCCGGCTCCTGCCACGTCTCGCCGAGGTCGGTGCTGGTCAGCACGCTCGGTCCGAAGTGCGAGCTGTCGACGCCGACCAGGACGCGGGGCACGCGCGGGTCGATGGCGACCGCGTACACCTCCGTCATCGGGTGGTGCGGACCTCGCACGTCCCAGGACACGCGGTCCTCGCTCGTGGCGAGCCACAGCCCCTTGCGGGTGCCGATCGCGAGCAGGTGCATAGCGTCCTCCGACAGGCGAACCAGCAATCCAAGTGACGTGGAGCACGCTACGCCGGGGGTACGACATTCTCGCTCGGAGAAGGTCGGCCGGATAAGTTACCGACTGGTAGCGTGCGTCGGGGACGAAGGGAGAAGGCCGGTGTTGTTCGATCCCCACGAGTTCGACGGCGCGCACTTGGACCCGGAGAGCAGGCGACTGCTGCGGGCCACCATCGACTGGTTCGAGAACCGGGGCAAGCGCCGGCTCATCGCGGACGACCAGGCCAGGGTCTGGTACACCGACTTCCTCGACTTCGTCGGGCGCGAGAAGCTGTTCGCCACCTTCTGCACCCCTCGGTCCGAGGCCGACGGCGCTCCGGACAAGCGCTGGGACGCCGCGCGCAACGCCGCCCTCAGCGAGATCTTCGGCTTCTACGGCCTCCAGTACTGGTACGCGTGGCAGGTCACCGTGCTGGGCCTCGGCCCGATCTGGATGAGCGACAACGCCGTGGCCCGCAGGAGGGCCGCCGAACTGCTCGACGAGGGCGCGGTGTTCGCGTTCGGGTTGTCGGAGAAGGAGCACGGCGCCGACGTCTACTCCACCGACATGATCCTCACGCCCACCGGCGACGGCTCCGGCACCGATCTCTTCCGGGCGAACGGCGGCAAGTACTACATCGGCAACGGCAACGTCGCCGGCATGGTCTCGGTCTTCGGCCGCCGCGCCGACGTCGAAGGCCCCGACGGCTACGTGTTCTTCGCGGTCGACAGCCGGCACCCGAACTTCAAGCTGGTCAAGAACATCGTGGACTCCCAGATGTTCGTCAGCGAGTTCCACCTGGAGGACTACCCGGTGGGCGCGGACGACGTCCTGCACACCGGCCAGGACGCGTTCGACGCCGCCCTGAACACGGTCAACGTGGGCAAGTTCAACCTGTGCACGGCTTCGATCGGCATCACCGAGCACGCGTTCCACGAAGCCATCACGCACGCCCACAACCGGGTCCTCTACGGCAAGCGCGTCACCGACTTCCCGCACGTGCGGCAGAGCTTCGTGGACGCCTACGCGCGCCTGGCCGCGATGAAGCTGTTCTCCGACCGCGCGGTGGACTACTTCCGCACCGCCTCCCCCGACGACCGCCGCTACCTGCTGTTCAACCCCATCACCAAGATGAAGGTCACCAGCGAGGGTGAGCAGGTGATCGGCCTGCTGTGGGACGTGATCGCGGCGAAGGGCTTCGAGAAGGACACCTACTTCGCGATGGCCGGCCGCGACATCGGCGCGCTGCCCAAGCTCGAAGGCACCGTGCACGTCAACCTGGCGCTGGTGCTCAAGTTCATGCCCGCCTACCTGTTCGATCCGGTCGCCTACCCCGAGGTGCCGACCAGGCACGACGCCGCGGACGACGACTTCTTCTGGCGACAGGGCCCGGCACGCGGCCTCGGCGGGATCCGGTTCCACGACTGGGAGACCGCGTACCGGAAGTTCGCGCACGTGCCCAACGTGGCCCGGTTCCACCAGCAGGCCCAGGCGATCCGCACCCTGCTCACCACCGCCGCGCCGGACCACGAGCAGCAGCAGGACCTGGACTTCCTGCTCAACCTCGGCCACCTGTTCACGCTCGTCGTCTACGGCCAGCTGGTCCTGGAACAGGCCGACCTCACCGACCTGGACGCCGACCTGCTGGACCAGGTCTTCGACGTGCTGGTCCGGGACTTCTCCGGCTACGCCGTGGCGCTGCACGGCAAGGCGTCCTCCACCGACGGGCAGCAGGCGTGGGCGTTGGGCCAGGTCCGCAAGCCGGTCGTGGACCGGGAGCGGTTCGAACGGGTCTGGGCCCGGGTGGCCGCCCTGTCCGGTGCCTACGAGATGAATCCCTAGCGAACGCCGGGTCGGACGGCGCCCGTCAGCCGGGTGCCGTCTTGACTGGCGCACCGCGCCGGGTGTTTGGTCGGGCACCGAGGCGAGGGGAAGGGGACGCATGACCGCGTCCAAGTCGCTCCGGGCGCTGCGCGAGGCGATCGTGCTCGAGCACCTGGAGTCGGAGAACGAGCACGAGTTCGCGGCCGCCGTGGACGCGTTCGACCACCCGCGCTGCGAGATCGCCGCCACCGGCGAGGTGTTCGAGGGGCCGGCCGAACTCGCCGGGTACTACGCGCGCCGCCACGCCGCGTGCCCGGACCAGCGGAGTCGGCTGGTCGCGTTGCACCACGCCGACGACGCGGTGATCGTCGAGCTGGCGCTCGGCGGCACCCGGGCCGGGCGGCCGTTCACCTTGCGCACGACGGCGTTCTTCCTGTTCGACGGCGCGCGGCTGGTCGGCAAGCGGCTCTACGGCGACACCCACACCCCGGCGCTGACCGGGTGAGACGAGTCGAGCCGCCACCCCCTGGCCGGGGCTGGCGGCTCGACTACCCGAGTTGTGGAAACCCCGGTACTAGGTCAGAGCGGTCGGACCGTCTGCGCCTGCGGGCCCTTCTGGCCCTGGCCGATCTCGAACTCCACCCGCTGGTTCTCTTCCAGGGTGCGGTAGCCGTTGCTCTGGATCTCCGAGTAGTGCACGAACACGTCGGCGCCACCGTTGTCCGGGGAGATGAAGCCGAAGCCCTTCTCCGCGTTGAACCACTTGACGGTGCCCTGAACTGCCATCTTGCTACTTCTCCTCTAACAGGTGCCGGATCGCGCTTGCGACCACCGGGTCAGCTAGGGCGACGGCCCCTCCTGGCGGAGAAAGTTCGGCGCCCGCAACTCCGTTCCGCGAGCGTGGTGGAACACGAACACAGAAAGGTACGACCGAAGACAGTCAACCATGACACCCCGCCGGCAGTCGAGCGGTGAAGTTCGGCGAGTCGCACTGCTACCGTGGGCGAGGTCGCGATCACAGGGGGTCTGCCATGCCGGAGCCGGTGCTGGTCTCCATCGCCGCGTCGCTCGCCACCCGAGCCGTCGCCGGCCTGTACGAACTCGTCCGGGCGAGGTTCGCGGGAGACCCGGCCGCCATCGCCGCGCTGACCGCCGCCGAAGGTGCCCCGCCGGATTCTCCGCAGGTCCACGCGTTGGGTGAAGTTCTGGGACGGGCGGCGGCGACGGACCCGCGATTCGGCGAGGAACTGCGCCGCGCGCACGAGCAGGCCGGCGTGGCGCAGACCGGCCGGGTGACCAACCAGATCTCCGGCACGGTGCACGGCAACGTCCTCCAGGCGGGCGACATCCAGGGCGGCGTGAGCTTCAGATAACCAGCCCCGCACCCACCGCAGAGGTGAAGATGGGGCGGTGTTGTCGACGCTCCACCTGCCCCAGTCCCGGCTGCTGTTCTTCCTCCTCGGCCTCGTGGTCACGTTCGTCCTGATCAGGATCAGCGTGCGGCTCATCCGCGCCAAGGTCCGCTGGTGGCCGGGCAACATCAAGCCCGGCGGCACGCACATCCACCACGTGGTGTTCGGCACGGTCTTCATGCTGCTCGGCGGCGTGTTGGGGCTCGCCGCCCCGGACGACGAACACGGACTGCGGGTGTCCGCAGCGGCGCTGCTGGGCGTGGGCGCGGCGCTGGTGCTGGACGAGTTCGCGCTGATCCTCCACCTGCGGGACGTGTACTGGTCCAAGGACGGGCGGCTGTCGGTGGACGCGGTGTTCCTGGCCATCGGCATGACCGGCCTGCTGCTGTCCGGCGCACGTCCGCTGGGCTACGACGAGTTCTACGACGAGGGCGTCGGGCTGCGCGTGCTCGCGATCCTGGTGAACCTCGCCTTCGCCATCGTGGCGCTGCTCAAGGGCAAGGTCTGGACGGGTCTGCTGGGCCTGCTGGTGCCGGTGCTGCCGGAGATCGGGGCCCTCCGGCTGGCGCGACCGGGTTCGCCGTGGGCGCGCTGGCGGTACACCGAGGGTTCCCGCAAGCTGCGCCGCGCCTACCGCCGGGAAGCCCGGATCAGGCAGCCGCTGATCCGGGTGAAGATCCGGTTCCAGGAGTTCATCTCGGGCAGGCACGACGACGACTAGTCGTCGAACCCCATGCTCAGCCACCGGTCGGGGCGCGCCGTGAACAGCACGAACGTCCCGCTCGGCGCGGCGGTCTCGGCCTCGGCGAACCCGCGCGCGTCGGCCTCCGGCACGTACCGGCCGATCACCCCGAGCACCTGCTCCACCGCCGGTGCGCGGTCGGCGGCGACGACCGTGCACTCGGCGGTGATGGTCCGGTACGGCATCTCCGCCCGCTGCACGCACACGCTGACCTGCCCGGCGCGCTTGATCAGCTTCGTCTTGCGCGCCTTGCGGCCCTGCGTGCCGGTGAAGAACGTGATCAGCCCGTTCTCGTACCCGTAGAACACGGGCACGGTCAACGGCGGACGGCCGTCGTCCGCGGCCACGCTCAACACCGCCACCCACGGTCGCCCGAAGAACTCGTCACGAACCTCGTCCGTGATCGGCACGGCTCAGCCCTCGTACTCGTCGCGGACGCGCAGCCACTGCATCGTCGGCGTCTGCGGCCATCCCGCCGGCGAGTCCTCCCACTCCTCCTGACGCCCGTACGGCGTGAGGTCGAGCAGGTTGAAGTCCAGCCGAAGCCGGTCCACGCCCCTCGCGGTGGTGTAGTAGGTGCGGAACACCTCGTCGCCGTCACGCAGGAACACGCTGAGCCGAAACCCGCCGACCAGGCCGATCTCGTCGTAGAACGCGGGGTCGGCGGAGTACCACGGCACCTCGTAGCCCAGCCGGTCCCGCACGGCGCCGATCTCGTCCTGCGACGCGCGCGACATCAGCACCAGCGTCGTGTCACGGGCGTTCAGGTGGTCCTGGCGGCCGATGTTGTCGGTGAACGACGTGCAGCCGCCGCACAGCCAGTCCTGGCCGGGTTCGAGCATGTGGTGGTAGACGACCAGCTGCCGACGTCCGGCGAACAGGTCGAGCAGCCCCACGGGCGTGCCGTCTGGTGCGACGAACCGGTGGTCGGCCGACACCCGTGCCATCGGCAACCGACGGCGCGCGGCGGCCAACGCGTCCAGCGCACGGGTCTGCTCCTTCTCCTTGACCAACAGCTCGTCCAGGGCGGCCTGCCACTCGTCCGCCGAGACCACGTTCGGGCGATCCACGTCCACGCACCTCCGTTGAGTTCCCTGAGGGAACCGTAACAGCTCAAGTTCCTTGAGGGAACCTGGCGGCGTAGACTCGGTCCGTGCAGCGGACGAACTTCGGGGAGATCACGTGCTCGATCGCGCGCACCATGGACGTCATCGGGGAACCGTGGTCACCGCTGGTCCTGCGCAACGTCTACGTGGGCATCAACCGCTTCGACCAGATCCAGCAGAACCTCGGCATCTCCCGCAAGGTGCTCGCCGAACGCCTTCGCTGGCTGGTCGAGCGGAACGTGCTGGAACGCCGCGAGTACGCCGCCAACCGCTACGAGTACGCGCTCACCGAACGGGGCACGGAGCTCGTCGGCGTGCTCATGGTGATGGTCGCGTGGGGTGACAAGTGGCTGGCGGGCGAAGCCGGGCCGCCCGCGCTCTACCGCCACCACGCGTGCGGCGGGATCGGCCACGTCACCCTGACGTGCTCCAACTGCGGCGGCCCGATGAGCGCCACCGACATCGACGTCCTGCCCGGTCCGGGCCTCACGGCCCCGGCAGCCGAACCCGCCGGTTGATTCCACCGGTCGATCTCCGCTGGTGAATCGTCGCGGCGGGCCCTCGTCAGTTGACGAGGATGCCCAGCTCCTCGCAGTCCGACGCGATGTCGCCCGCGCACAGGTCGGCCGACTTGACCACGTTCTTCGCCACCAGGCCCCGCACCTTGTCCCGTGTGATCGGCTCCGCACCCAGCAGCACCGACTTCACGTCCCGCCGCGACACCAGGTCCCGGGTGTTGCCGGTGGCCAGGTCGTCCGCGCCGCTGATGTCGCCGCGCGCCACCGCGATCGCCAGCCGTGCCGCCGCGTCGGCCTCGTCCCGGATGGGCTTGTGGACGGTCATGCACTGGTCGCCGCGCAGCACCGCGCGCAGGCCCTCCAGCGTGGCGTCCTGGCCGGTCACCGGTACGCGCCCGGCCAACCCCTTGGCCCTGAGCACCTCGATCACCGAGCTCGCGAGCCTGTCGTTGGCCGCGATCACGCCGTCGACCCGACCCGAGTTGCCGTTCAGGATCTGCTCGAAGACGGCCTTGCCCAACACCGGATCCCATTTGTCGATCGCCTGGCTCTTCACCAGCCGCAGCGCGTTGCTGTCGTACTTCGGGCCGAGCACGCGGCGCTGCCCGTCCGCGAACAGGGTGGCGTTGTTGTCCGTCGGGGCGCCCTGGATCTCGATGATCTGCCCGCCCGGCTTGTCGCCCAGGCACCGCAACAGGCCCTCGGCCTGCAACTCGCCCACGTTCAGGTTGTCGAACGACACGTAGTAGTCGGCCGTGCCGCCCAGGCTGATCCGGTCGTAGTTGATCACCGGGATGCCCGCCTGCTTGGCCTTGCGCTCGACGGTCGCGCCGCCCTCGGTGCTCAGCGGCGTCGTCAGCAGCACCTTCACGCCGCGCTGGATCATCTCGTCGGCGATGCTCGCGAACTTCGCCTCGTCACCCCCGGCGTTCTCGATCACCGACTCGATGCCCGCGACGGTGAACGCCGAGGCGAGCAGCGGGCGGTCCTGCTCCTCCCACCGGGTGGACGACTCGCGGTCGGGCAGGATCACGCCGACGAGCAGCTTGTCCCCGGCCGGTGCGGCGGTGCCGGGGGACGACGCGCCACCGGTGCCCTTGGCGCCGCAGGACGCGACGAACGTGACGAGCACAGCGCAGGCCGCTGCTCTGCGTAGCCTTCGCATTCGCCAACCCCCTGCACGGACCGACCGCCCGTAGACCGCGAAAATCGGATTGTGCGGATTCCATCCCCCGGAGCCCGGCTTCGTCAAGACGTAGCAACCGCACAGCGCCGAATGGTCCGCACCAATAGGCTTGTTGACCATTAGAGGACATCGAAGCCGCTGGCAGGCTCGTTACCAAAGCGCAAAATGTCACGCTCCGCGCTCACTCGACTACGTTCCCGACTGACTACGAACGACGTCTAACCACATCGACTTTTCTGTGCCAGGGTGTCGCCCGTCCCGAACCTGACCGGACGTGAGGAGACAGCGTGAGAACACTCGGATTCGTTCTGTCAGCGCTCGTGGTGGCAGCCACCGCGGCTGTGCTGGCGGCCTGGGCGCAGCCCCCCGTCGCGAGCTCCGCACAGCCGGTCGCCGCCTCCGACGCCGTGCTCGGCGCGCCCGTGGTGAAGCCGCTCGGCGAGCCCCCGACCGACAGCGGCCCCGGCAACCGCGAGTGGTAGGCCCTATCAAGGCGGCAGTCCAACGATTCCGTCCATTCCGGACCGTCCCGCATGAAACCTTCGGCCACCTCGCAGAATCCACCGACACCGAAGAAACCAAGCCCAAACGGTTCCCACGGCCACGGAACCACCTCCGTCACACAAACGACGGAGACGATTTCACCCAATGCCGACCACTCACAATCAAGCCGCGCGCCAGCGCACACCCCTACCGCGCTGCGTGTCATCCCCGTACGGCCTGCGCGCAGCGAACCACGCTTGTCTTGGGGGTGCAAGCACGCTTCACCGCTTGCACCCCCAAGACAAGCGTGGTTGTCTTTTGACCAGGCCGTACGGGGATGACACGCAGCACCACGCCCACAAAGCTCGTAGAGCTTTGCCCTCATCCTTGGTGGTCTGCCCGTCCGGCGAGGACGCTTTTTCTTTTTAGCGGGATCGGTCGGCGACTTGGTGCTGGATCGCTGCCGGTCCAAAGAAAGGAGCGACGCTCGCCGCTTGGCAGACCTCCGGGGAGGAAAAACGGAAGGCGTCGTGTTCTCCCCGCATGGCCTGCCAAAGACGACCACCCTTGTCCAGGTAGTGCAAGCGGTGAAGCGTGCTTGCACTACCTGGACAAGCGCGGTAGCCCTGCGGGCAGGCCATACGGGGAGAACACGAAGAGACACTTCTGTACGGGCGCGTGCACGTGCGTCAAGCGTCGGTGTCCGTGTTCTGGTGTCGGCGGAAGTGAACAGCTCCTGGTGTCGGCGGAAGTGGTCAGCCCAGTGCCGTCCCCAACGCCTGCCAGTCCAGCACCGGCGCGGCCACGTCCCGGATCGCTGCCAGCAGGCCGAGCCGCGCCTGCTTGACCGCCGGGTCCTCGGCCATCACCAGCACCTCGTCGAAGAACGTGTTCACCGGTCCGGTCAGCCCGCCAGCCGCGGCCACGAAAGCGGCCAGACCGGTGACCCCGGCGGGCACGTCGGCGAAAGCCTTGTGCAGAGCCACTTCCGCCGGTTCGACCAGCACCGCGGGGTCGTACTCCCCCGCCGTCTCCGCCGGCACGATCCGCCGTACCCGTTGCAACGCCGCGACCAGCGCGGCGAACTCCTCGTCGCCGGCCAGCGCGCTCAGCTCGGCCAACGTCTCGTCGGCGCGAGCGGGCGCGTCGGCGAGGGGAAGCACGGCGTTGACGTACCGGTGGTCGTGCCCGGCGTCCAGCAACTGCTGCTCGTACCGCCGAACGGCGAACTCCCGCGCCACACCCAAGGCCTCCGCCGGGACGGACTCGACCGAACCCGAGCCGGCCGAAGCCTCCAGCCCTTCCGCCGCGAGGGAGAGCGCTCGGGACAAAGTGATCTCCCGCAGCTCCGGGAACGCCCGGAGCACGCTCACCGCGCCCAACGCCGCGCGCCGCAGCCCGAACGGGTCCGAACTGCCCGTCGGGTTGGCGCCGATCCCGAACAGACCCGCCAGCAGGTCGAACCGATCCGCCAGCGACAGCAACGCGCCGGCCTTCGACTCGGGCAGCGCATCCCCGGCCGACCGAGGGAGCTCCATCTCGTACAACGCCCGCGCGACCGCGGGAGTCTCGCCGGCGCGCTCCGCGTACTCCCGGGCCATCACCCCGGCGAGGCTCGACAGCTCGATCACCATCTGCGAACCGAGGTCGAACTTGGCCAGCTCGCCGGCGCGCACCAACGTCTCGTCCGCCCCGCCGACCACACCGGCCAGCCGCGACGCCAACGCGGCGATCCGCCCGGCCCGGTCCGCCATCGACCCGAGCTTGTCGGCGAACGTGAGCTTCTCCAGCCCGGCCTTCATCTGCTGCAACGGGGTCCGCAGGTCCGCCCGCCAGAAGAACGCCGCGTCCTCGTACCGCGCCCGCAGCACGGCCTCGTTGCCGGCCCGCACCAGGTCCTCGTCCACCGCGCCGTTCGCCACCGCCACGAAGTGCGGTAGCAACGCCCCGTCCGCGGCCCGCACCGGCAGGTACCGCTGGTGCTTGCGCATCACGGTGGTCAGGATCTGCCCGGGCAGCTCCAGGTACTTCGCGTCGAACGACCCGAGGATCGGTGTCGGCTGCTCGACCAGGTTCGTCACCTCGTCCAGCACGCCGGCGAAGTCGACGACCCCTCTCACCGACGCGGCCAGCTCCTCCGCACGGGCCACGATCGCCGCCCGTCGCGCCTCCGCCGAAACCGTGATCCCGTGGCCGGCGAGGAACTCCGGGTAACCGTCCGAAGTGGGCACTTCGACCACGGGCACCGGAGCGGTCCGGTGGACGCGGGTGGTGGTCCCGGACACCAGCGACGACACCGCGAACGGCACCGGCACCGGACCCAGCCGCGCCAGCAGCCACCGGATGGGCCGGGTGAACGACAACTTCGGGTCGTTCCACTTCATGTTCTTCTCGGCCCGCAGCTCGGCCACCACCGACGCGAGCAACGGCCCCAGCACCTCCACCGCGCCGCCGCCGACCTCAGTGCGCACCACGGCGACGTGCTCGACGCCGTTCTCGACCACCCGCGCCAACTCGGCGACAGCAGCACCCTGGCCCCGAGCGAACCCGAGCGCGGCCTTCGTCGGCTCACCGGAGGCGTCGAACGCCGCCGACACGCGAGGACCGCGCACGGTCTTCTCCGCGTCCGGCTCACGAGGCGCGACATCCGGCACCAGCACCACGATCCGGCGAGGCGTGCCGTGCACCTCCACCGCCCCGTGCGCGAGGCGCGTGCCAGCGAGCTTCTCGGTGACCGCAGCCCGCACCGCTTCCACGGTCCGCGTGACCTCGGCCGGCGGCAACTCCTCCGTGCCGATCTCGAACAGCAACGTCCCGGGCTGGTCGACCTCCGCCGACACCGCCGGCACGGCGGGCGCCGCCAACGGCTCCACCAGCCCCAACGGGTGGCCCAGTTCCTCCCGCCGCGCCGCCCAGAGCTGCGCCACCTCACGAGCCAGCCCCCGCATCCGGGCGAACGCGCGGGCCCGCTCGGTGGTGCTGATCGCGCCACGGGCGTCGAGCACGTTGAACGCGTGCGAGCACTTGAGCACGTAGTTGTGCGCGGGCACGGGCAGCCGGGCGTCCAGCATCCGCCGCGCCTCGGCGGCGTACTCCTCGAACAGCCGCTTGTTGGCCTCGACGTCGGCGTCGTCCAGGTAGTACCGGGACATCTCGTACTCGGCCTGGCCGAACGCCTCGCCGTAGGAGATGCCGGGCGCGTAGGCGATGTCCTTGAAGTGGTCCACGCCCTGCAACGCCATCATGATGCGCTCGATGCCGTAGGTGATCTCCACCGACACCGGGTCCAGCGACATGCCGCCGGCCTGCTGGAAGTAGGTGAACTGGGTGATCTCCAGCCCGTCCAGCCACACCTCCCAGCCCAGCCCCCACGCGCCGAGCGCGGGCGAGGCCCAGTTGTCCTCCACGAAACGCACGTCGTGCGCGCGCACGTCGATGCCGAGCGCTTCCAGGCTGCCCAGGTAGAGCTCCTGCGGGTCGCCCGGGTCGGGCTTGAGGACGACCTGGAACTGGGTGTGCGTCTGGAGCCGGTTCGGGTTCTCGCCGTACCGGGCGTCGTCGGGCCGCACGCTGGGCTCGGCGTAGGCGACCCGCCACGGTTCGGGACCGAGCACCCGCAGCACGGTGGCCGGGTTCAACGTGCCCGCACCGACCTCGGTGTTGTACGGCTGCACGGCGATGCAGCCCCGTTCGGTCCAGTACCTGGTCAGCGCGAGCAGCGCGTCCTGCATCGTGAGCACGGGTGGAGTCTACGAACGAGCCATCACGCAGTTCACAATCGGGCTACTTCGCTGGTCACGGTCCGTCAAGACCCGGTATCACCTCGTCGTGATGTGGGGCTGTGCCACGCTGTGGGCAACCCCAGAGGCGACCGGTACGTCCAAGAGGGCACAACCGGGCACAGGGAGGAGCACGAGTGGACAACCGGCCGCCGAGGCCCGGCGAACCCGACGGGTTCCGCAGGCGACCAGTTCCCCCTCGGAGTCCCTCCGCAGGCCACCCCGGTGCGCAGCCGCCGCGCCGCCCCGTCGACCGGGGTCGTGGTGAGGCCATGCCACCCCGGTCGGGTGGCCTTCCGCCTGGTGACCGCGCTCCCCGCGCCTCACGCGACAGCGACCGCACTCCCGGAGAGCGCTTCCCGAACAACCCGACGCGCAGTGGCGGAGGTACTCCGCCCCGGTCCGGTGACCGCACGCCGAACCCACCCCGCAACGCCTCGGGCACTCCGCCGCGTGACGGCGACCGCACTCCCGGCAACAAGGCGCGCAGTGGCGCGGGAACACCCCGCGCCGGTGACCGTCCCGCCGACCGCGAAGGCGCACGCACGCCGCACGACTCCCGTGGGGCAGGCCGGACCCCACCCGCCGACCGGACCGCGGCACGCGCCGAACGCGACCCCGAGGCCACCCGGGCCCGCCCCCAGCGCACGGACCGCCCCGCCGCCAGGCCGCGCACCGCACCACCCCGCCGCCCCCCGGCCCGGGAGAAGAACGGCTCCCTGGCCGGCCGCACGGTCGCCGCGTTCTGCTCGGTCGTGGTCCTGCTGGGCACCGGCTACGCGTGGTCCAACTTCCAGACGCTCAGCCAGAACCTCACCACCACCGACGTGATCAGCGCGGACGGCGGCGGCGAGCGGCCCGCGGACGGCTCGATCGACATCCTGATGGTCGGCATGGACAGCCGCACCGACGCCAAGGGCAACCCGCTGCCCCAGCACGTCCTGGACGAGCTCCAGGCGGGCGACGAGTCGTCGGGCGGGCTGAACACCGACACCCTGATCCTGATGCACATCCCGAACGACACCGGCAAGGCGGTCGCCGTGTCGTTCCCCCGCGATGCGTACGTGAAGATCGCGGGCGGCTACGGTCGGCACAAGATCAACTCCGCCTACGGGTACGGCAAGAGCGACGCCATCGCGAACCTGCAGAAGAAGGGCGTCACCGACGCCGGGCAGGTCGAGCAGGAGTCCAAGAAGGCGGGCGCCAAGAACCTCATCAAGACGGTCGAGGACCTCACCGGCGTCACCGTCGACCACTACGCCGAGATCAACCTCGTCGGGTTCTACGACATCACCAAGGCCGTCGGCGGCGTGGACGTGTGCCTGAACGACGACACCCGGGACGAGTTCTCCGGCGCGGACTTCCGGGCCGGCCCGCAGTCCGTCGAGGGGCGGGACGCGCTCGCGTTCGTCCGGCAGCGGCACGGGCTGCTGCGCGGCGACCTGGACCGGATCGTGCGCCAGCAGGTGTTCATGGCCGGCCTGGCGAAGAAGATGCTGTCCGCCGGCACGCTGTCCGACCCGGCCAAGCTGCGCGCCCTGATCGACGCGCTGACCAAGTCGATCGTGCTGGACAAGGACTGGGACGTGCTGAGGTTCGCCACCCGGATGAAGGACCTGTCCGGTGGCAACATCCAGTTCGAGACGATCCCGACCGGCGACCCGGAGCTGCAGACGCCCGAGGACGGCCAGGCGATCGAGGTCAACGAGTCCGAGGTCAAGCGGTTCTTCAAGAAGCTGAACGCCGAACCGGACGCGGGCAGCGCGGCCACGCCGAGCGTCGACCCGGCGACCGTCACCGTCGAGGTGCGCAACGCCTCCGGCGTGCCGGGGCTGGCGGCCCGGGTGCTGGAGGCGCTGGTGGCCAAGAAGTTCGTCGACGGCGGCGCGGACAACGCCGGCCAGAGCATGAAGACCTCGGTGGTCCGCTACGGCCAGGGCGGCGAGGCCGCCGCGGAGGCCGTCGGGCAGGCGCTGGGCGGCGTGAAGACCGAGCAGGACGACGACATCCCGGCCGGCAAGGCGCGGGTGTTCGTCGGCAGCGACTACTCCGGTCCCGGGACGCAGAACCTGGCGGGCTCGCCGCTGGTGGGCCTGGACGGGGCGCGCCGGGCACAGCCGGAGACGACGACGGAGCAGCCGATCACCGCGGACGGGGTGCGCTGCGTCAACTAGGGGGAGCTGTCGTGAAGGAGTTCGTCCGGCGCATCCGCTGGAAGCGCGTGCTGGTCGCGGCGGCGCTGCTGGGGGTCCTGGCGGCCACGCCGTGGGTGTGGGTGCGGACGGCCAGTGCGCCGCACCGGTACGCGGCGGCGGACGTGCCCGAGGCGCCCGTCGCCCTCGTCCTCGGCGCGGGCCTGCGCAACGGGCAGCCGACGCCGTTGCTGGCGGGCCGGTTGGACGTGGCCGCCGACCTCTACCGGCGCGGCAAGGTGAAGGTGCTGCTGGTCAGCGGTGACAACAGCCGCAAGGAGTACGACGAGCCCAGCGCGATGCGCGGCTACCTGGTCGCCAAGGGCGTCCCCGAACGCGTGATCGTCGCCGACTACGCCGGACTGGACACCTGGGACTCGTGCTCGCGGGCCAAGCGCATCTTCGGCGTGTCCAGGGCCACCGTGGTCACCCAGGAGTTCCACCTGCCGCGGGCCGTGGCGCTGTGCCGGGAGGCCGGGCTGGAGGCGTTCGGCGTGGGCCACGACACGTCCCGGGCGTTCCGGGCGACCACCGCGTACGGGCACTTCCGCGAGGGGTTCGCCAGCGGCAAGGCGATGTGGGACGGCCTCGTCGCCAAGCCGGACCCGACTTTCCTCGGACCGCTCGAAAACAGCGTGACCAGGGCTCTTGACTCCTGAACCAGCTACCGTGAGTACTTCTCGATTAGCCCGATCGGGTTATGTTTGGGGCGAGTCGCGTAAGCAGACGGCAAGTCGCGCTTTCCATCTGCGTGGGGTCTGTCGGGGCCCCCGCGAACATGGAGGACTTGACGGTGCAGATCGACACAGCGGCGTACCAACGCGTGCTCGGTGATGAGCTCCGCAGCCTTCGCAAGCAGCGTGGATGGACCCGCAAGGAGCTCAACCGCAGGCTGCAAAGCGAAATCTCGTTGCAGACGCTCGCCACGTACGAACTGGGCACCCGCCAGTGCTCGGTGGTCCGACTGGTGGAGATCTGCGTCGCGCTCGGCGTGCCCGCCCACCAGGTGCTGGCCCGGGTGCACGACCGGGTGTTCGGCGACGCCCCCGCCGGCCACCTGTCGGTCGACCTCGCCGCGGTCGTCGCCGACACCCGACCGCAACTGCTGCCGCTGCGCCGCTGGGCGCAGGGCAGGCTGCACCAGCTCTCCCCCGACCAGGCCCCCGAGGTGCACCTGGACCTGCCGGCGCTGGAGTACATGGCGCAGTTGTGCCGGCTCAGCACCGTGGACCTGATCCGGACCCTGCGGGAACTGGACGACCACCGCCCCCGGTAGCATCGGTGACACCCTCCTACCGATGCGGGAAGTCGCTTGCCGAACACTCCTGGTGCAGACCCAGCCCGCCTGCCGCTGCGCACCGCGGCGGCCGTGCGACTGGGCAACATGAGCTCGAAGCTGTCGCAGAAGATGGGTTTGGGCGCGGGCGGCATGATCGGCGGCCGCGTGGCGCTCAAGCTCGACCCGCAGGCGCTGGCGCACCTGACGTCGGGTCGTTCGGTCGCCCTGGTCACGGGCACCAACGGCAAGACCACGAGCACGATGATGCTCAGCCGCGCCGTGTCGTTCCTCGGGCAGGTGGCCACCAACCACGGTGGCGCGAACATGCCCGACGGGCACGTGACCGCGCTGTCCAAGCAGCCCGACGCCCCGTACGCGGTGCTGGAGGTGGACGAGGGCTACTTCCCCGAGGTCTGCCGCGCCGCCGCGCCCGCCGTGGCCGTGCTGCTGAACCTGTCGCGCGACCAGCTCGACCGGGTCGGCGAGGTGCGCACCATCGAGAAGTCGCTGCGCACCGCGCTCGGGTCGGTCGCCGGCGTGGTCGTGGCCAACTGCGACGACATCATGGTGACCTCCGCCGCCCGGGACTGCGCGAACGTCGTCTGGGTCGCGACCGGCACGGGCTGGCACAACGACGCGGCGTCCTGCCCGCGCTGCGGCGACCCGATCCGCTGGGAAGGCGAGCACTGGCACTGCACCGGCTGCGACCTGGCCCGGCCGCGCCCGGACTGGGTGACCGGCGACGGCTACCTGGTGGCTCCCGACGGTGAGAAGGTCGCCCTGTCGCTGCGCCTGCCGGGCAAGTTCAACCTGGCCAACGCCGTGATGGCGACCGCCGCCGCGTTCGCGCTCGGCGTGCCGGTCCGCGAAGCCGTGGAACGCCTCCGCGCGGTGTCCGACGTGGCCGGCCGCTACCGGACCATCCAGCGCAGCGGGCACCGCGCCCGCCTGCTGCTGTCGAAGAACCCGGCGGGCTGGAGCGAGACGCTGACCGTGGTGCGGGAGGCCGACCACCCGGCGGTGCTGGTGATCAACGCCCAGGAAGCCGACGGCCGCGACCTGTCGTGGCTGTGGGACGTGCCGTTCGAACGGCTGCGCGGCCGGCGGGTCATCGCCTCCGGCGAGCGCGCCACCGACCTGGCCGTGCGCCTGACGTACGCGGAGGTGGAGCACACCATCGTGCCGGACCCGCTGAAGGCGATCGACGCGATGCCACCCGGTGCGGTGGAGGTCATCGCCAACTACACCGCTTTCCGCGACCTGAACGCGAGGGCCGCCCAGTGAGCAGCAAGGTTTCCGTCGCCCTCGTCCTGCCCGACCTGCTCGGCACCTACGGCGACTTCGGCAACGCGGTGGTGCTGGAGAAGCGCATGACGTGGCGCGGCATCCCGGCCGAGATCGTGACGGTCCGCTACGGCGAGCCGGTGCCCGACTCGTGCGAGATCTACGTCGTCGGCGGCGGCGAGGACACCGCGCAGACCCTCGCCGTGCGCCACCTGCGGGAACACCCCGGGATGCAGCGCGCCGCGTCCCGCGGTGCGGTCATCCTGGGCATCTGCGCGGGCATCCAGATCTTCGGCGAGACGTTCACCCGGGCCGACCAGGTGACCCACCCCGGCCTGGGCCTGCTCGACTCGACGTCCCACGCCGGCGGCAGCCGCGCCATCGGCGAGGTCGTCGCGACCCCGGCCGACGGTCTGTTCGAAGGCGTCCTCAGCGGCTTCGAGAACCACCAGGGCCGCACCGTGCTGGGCCCCTCGGCCCGTCCGCTGGCCCACGTCAAGGTGGGCACCGGCAACGACGGCTCGGTGGAAGGGGCGGTGCAGGGCCGGATCGTCTGCACCTACCTCCACGGCCCGGTGCTGCCCCGCAACCCGCAGCTGGCCGACCTGCTGATCGAGTGGGCCACCGGCACCAAGCCGGCCCCGCTCGACCTGCCCGCGGTCACCCGGCTCCGCGCCGAACGAGCCAAGGCCGCCGGCGTCTGAGAGGGGACCTCGCGAACAGGCGAGGTCCCTTCCCCATCACACGGACACACGCTCCCGCCGGGCACGCGTCAACGTGTAGTCGTCCGCCCGCACGCTCTTGGTGCGCATCCAGTACCGCCACGTGAAGCCCGGCCACACGGTCCGGTTGATCCCCTGGGCGTCCAGGTACCAGCTCTTGCAGCCGCCCTCGGTCCACACGCCTCTGGTCAGCTTGCGCTGCAACTGCTCGTTGAACCGGGCCTGCACGTCCGGCCGGACGTCCAGCTCGTCGGCCTGGTGCCGGTCGAGCAGCTCCAGGCACTGCCGCACGTACCGGATCTGCGACTCGATCATGAACACCACCGAGTTGTGCCCGAGACCGGTGTTCGGTCCCAGCAGGAAGAAGAAGTTGGGGAACCCGGAGACCGTGATGCCGTAGTAGGTCTCGATCCCCCGCTCCCGCCACTGCTTGGCGAGGTCCACCCCGCCCTTGCCCCGGATGTCCAGGTAGTCGAAGCTGTCGACCACGTGGAACCCGGTCCCGTAGATGATCGCGTCGACCTCGTGCTCGACGCCGGCGTTGTCGACGACGCTGTGCGCCCGGACCTCCGCCACCCCGTCGACGTTGAGGTCCACAGTGGACTTGGCCAGCGCGGGGTAGTAGTCGTTCGAGATCAGGACCCTCTTGCACCCCATGGTGTAGTCCGGCAGCAACTTGGCCCGCAGTTCCGGATCCGACACCTGGGACCGCAGGTGGCGCTTGGCGATGTTCTGGGCCAGCTCCATGATCTTCGGGTTGACCGCGAACCCCAGGGCGCTCGACTCCCGAGTCCAGTAGACGAAGTTGCGGTACAGCCGCTGCGTGAACGGCAGTGCCCGGAAGAGCTTCTGCTCCCAGCTGTTGATGGAGCGGTCGATCTTCGGCATGATCCACGGCGGCGTGCGCTGGAACAGCGTCAACCGGGCGACGTCGTCCGCGATCCGGGGCACGAACTGGATCGCCGACGCCCCGGTCCCGACGACCGCGACCTTCTTGCCCTCCAAGTCGTACGAGTGGTCCCACTCGGCGGAGTGGAACGTCTTCCCCTCGAACTCCTCGATGCCCTTCAGCGCCGGGATGTTGGGGATGTGCAACGCACCGACACCGGCCACCACGGCCTTCGCCGTGTACGTGTCCCCACCCTCGGTCGTCACGTGCCAGACCTTGGCGTCCTCGTCCCACCGCGCACCGGAAACCTTGGTGTTGAAGCGGATGTGCTCGCGCAGCCGGTACTTGTCGGCCACCTTCTTCAGGTAGTCCCAGATCTCCGGCTGCCGGGCGAACATCCGAGTCCACTTGGGGTTGAGCTCGAACGAGTACGAGTACATGTGCGACGGCACGTCGCAGGCGCAGCCGGGGTACGAGTTGTCCCGCCAGGTGCCGCCCAGGTCGCCGGCCTTCTCCAGCACGACGAAGTCGCGCTCACCGGCGCGCTTCAACTCGATCGCCATGCCCAGGCCGGAAAAACCCGTGCCGACAACCAGGACTTTGACCTCTCGGTGCATCCCGTCCTCCAAGTCCGGCTACATACTCTCCAGTAGGTTACTCGAAGTAAGTTACCTGCGGTAGTCTGATTTGGTGACCACGACGGAGCCGCGCCGCAAGCGGATGCCCAAGGCACAGCGCAAGGCGCAGATGCTCGACATCGCCGAGCAGGTCTTCGCCGAGCGCGGCTACCTCGCGACGTCGATGGACGAGATCGCGGAACGCGTGGGCGTCTCCAAGCCGATGCTCTACGAGTACTTCGGCTCCAAGGAAGGCCTGCTCATCGGCTGCATCCACCGAGCGAGAACCGAACTGCTCGACCGCACCCAGCAGGCCGTCACCGGCGCCGACGGCCCGGAGGACGTCCTCCGCGAGGGCCTGCTGGCCTTCTTCGAGTTCATCGGCGAGCACAAGCAGGCCTGGTCGCTGCTGCGCCAGGAAGCCGCCATCACCGTCCCGTCGGCGGTGGAGGAGATCGAGGGCATCAGGCGGCAGCAGACCGACCTCATCGCAGCCGTCATCGCCGCCTTCGACACCGACATGGACCCCACCGAAGCCGAGGCGTTCGCCGAGATCGTCGTAGGCTCGACCGAACGCCTGGCCCTGTGGTGCGAACGCCGCCCCGACGTAGGACCGGCACAAGCCACCACCTACGTCATGGAAGTCGTCTGGCGAGGCGTAGCCACCCGCCTGACCCCCGACCAACACCCCTGACTCCGCCCCGCCTCCGGTCCGCGGGCTGCCGCGCCCCGCGCACACTCCTGCCTCTGCGTGTCATCCCCGTATGGCCTGCCCGTCCGGCGCGGACGCTTTTCAGCTCGTAGACCCATCGCCGCAGGAACGGCCCACGCCACACACAAGCATCGACTCACCCGAACGCGCCCCGACACTTCCGCCCACCCATTCGGGCTAATCGCGTCATGATCATGCCCGAATCCCGGTCAGATAGGCAGGAGAACGGAGGTCGCACCATGCCCACGCTTCCCATCACCGCGAACTACCGGCGCGCCGGCGACGACTGGGAGGTCACCGTGCGCACCGCCGGCAGATCGCTCGACGCCACCGCGCCCGGCCTGATCGCGGCCCGCGTCCAGGCCGACCAGCTGGTGGACGAGATCGCCGGAAGCCACGCCGACCGGGCGGTGGTCCACCTGCTGGACGGTGACGCGCTCGCGTTCTCCGTCGTCTACCTGCACGCGCGGCACGGCCTCACCGTGCCCGACACCCGGCAAACCGAACCGAGCACCCCTCATGACCAGGCAATCGAGGCCTAGGACGGCCCTGAGCCGCCTAGGATGTCCGGCCTAAGGCGAACGGGAGCGCAGACATGGCCACACCGGTGTACAGCGGGGCGCCACGGGCCCCACAACGAGGCAGACCCAGGGACGCGAGCCGCGACGACGCGCTGCGCCAAGCCGCGCTGGAGGTGATGGCGGAGGTCGGCTACCGCGCGCTGACCATGGACGCCGTGGCCGCCCGCGCCCGCGCGGGCAAGGCGACGATCTACCGGCGGTGGGAGTCCAAGCTGGACCTCGTCATCGACACGTGCACGCACCTCGCGGCGGAGAACCTGGCCGAGCCGGACACCGGGTCGCTCGCGGGCGACCTGCGGGAGTTCCTCAGCTCGTTCGCGGCGTTCCTGTCCGGCCCGATCGGCAAGGCGGCACAGGCGCTGGTGGGCGAGCTGCCGCACGAACCGGAGCTGGCCTCGGCGTTCCGCGAGACGTTCCTGATCGCGCAGCGCAACGTGCTGCGGCGGATCCTGGATCGCGCCGACGAGCGCGGCGAGCTGCGCCCGGACGCACCGCGCGGCATGGCGGTCGAACTGGCGGGCGCGGCCCTGATCTACCGGCTGATGCTCACCGGCGACCCGCTCGACCTGCCGTTCGTGGACCGGGTGGTGGACCAGGTGCTACTGCCCCTCGTCGGCGAGGGGCAGTAGCCGGGTCAGCGGAACAGCTTGCGCAGCAAGGCGAGCCCGACGAGTACGGCCACCGCGATCAGCGAGTACCGGACCTTGGGTTCGTCGAGCTTCGCGCGCACGCTGTCCTTGCCCGCCTCGACGAAGCGCTGGGGGTTGGCCCTCGTGCCCAGCTCGTCCAGGGTCGTGGCCAGCGCGTCGCGAGCCTGCTCGATCTCGCGCTGGATGGTGTCGGGGTCGCGAGCCACATCTCCTCCTAGCAGCGGTCTGCCGGTAACCGTAGTTCAGGCGTGGAAACGGCGTTGAGCGGCGTCACGTTCAGCGTTCCACAACGCCGTTTCCATTCGCCTCCCGGCAGCGGCCACCTCGGTACCGGCCCGCCGCACCCGGCCGATAGGCTGGGCGACCACGGGGTCGTAGCCCAATTGGCAGAGGCACACGGTTTAGGTCCGTGCCAGTGAGAGTTCGAGTCTCTCCGGCCCCACCACTCGCGTGGCGGCGGTCGACACCGGCGTCCGCGGGGCGCACCTGGCGCACGGGGTACCCCTGACACGAGGACCCACCGGCGCGGGGGCACTCCTGGCGGGGGTACCTGGCGCGGAACCTCACCCCAGGTACCGCAGGACCTCCAACATCGCCTGCGGGTCGACCGCCTCCGGCCGGGGCTCCGCACAGCCCTCCAGCCCCTCGGTCACCGCCTCGACGTCCAACCCGGTCCCGATCAGCACCAACTCCGTCCGCCGCGGCCCATCCCCCCACGGCAGCCGCTCGAACCGCAGGAAGGCCCCCACCGCGTGCAGGCTGAACCGCTGCCGGTGACCGGGCACGTCGAAGTCCACGAACCCCTTGATCCGGTACAACCCGGCCGGCCGTTCGTCCAGGAACGCCATCAGCCGGGTCGGGTTCATCGCCCCGCCGGTGAACTCGACGCTGTCGTAGTGCACGTGGGCGTGTTCGTGGTCATCGAGCAGGTCCTCGAACGACAGCTGCCCGAACCGCTCGCCACGTGGACGCGGGTCGAACAACAGCGCCGGGTCGATCCGACCGTGCGACGCGGCCACCACCGGCACGCCGGGCTTCAGCCGACCGATCGACTCGACCAGGTCGGCGACCCCGGTCACCCGGTCGGTCTTGTTCAGCACCACCAGGTCCGCCACCCGCAGGGGCCGTTCCAGGTCCGCCGGGAACTCGGCCGCGTCGACCAGCAGCACCAGTCCCCCGTAAGCGATGCGGGGGTTCTCGCTGCCCAGCACCAGGCGGGCCATGGCCTGCGGCTCGGCCAGCCCGCTGGCCTCGATCACGATCACGTCCACCAGCGGGTCCAGCTTGCCGAGCAGCTCGTCCAGCCCGCCCACGTCGACCGCGCAGCACAGGCACCCGTTGCTCAGCGACACCGTCGAGTCGACCTGCCCGGCCACGCTCATCGCGTCGATGCCGATCGCGCCGAAGTCGTTGACCACGACCCCGATCCGGGTACCGCGCGCGCTCGTCAACAGGTGGTTGAGCAGGGTCGTCTTGCCGGAGCCGAGGAACCCCGCCACGACGACCACCGGGATCCGCTTCACCCGGCGGATCCTAGTCGACCATCGTTTCCAGGAAGAGGTCCGTGGCGGGTGGCGCGCGCACGGCGTCCGGAAGATCCGCGTGTTTCACCGCCGGGGCAGGAGGAACCCCACCAGGGAGGGAGGTGGTCGAGCTCACGCCGAACCGCAGGGTCGGGTATGTGCTGCTGTCCGGCTTGGCCATCCGGGACCACCAGGCGTTCGTCGACCTGGTCCCGGACGGGGCGGGACGCGGATCCGCCGGCACTCGTCGTCCGAGTCCGCGGTGTGCGGCACCGGGTGGCTCCACCGCCGGGTGTCGCAGGCCGTGACCACCCGGTACGCCGAGGGACCGGCCGCGCACGCCGCGCGGTGACGGTGGGGCTGCCGCCCGCATAGGGGGGCTCTCCACTGAGGTTTTCCACACCCCGTTGTGCGGTCCGCTTCATGGCACCCCGGTCCCCCGCGTTCGTAGCGTGGTGATCATGGATGTTGTCGAGTGGGTCACCGATCTGATGGAAGCGTTCGGCGCGCCGGGCGCCGGGCTGGCGATCGCGCTGGAGAACCTGTTCCCGCCGCTGCCCAGCGAGGTGTTCCTGCCGTTGGCCGGGTTCACCGCGAGCCGGGGCGGGATGAGCCTGGTGGCCGCGATCCTGTGGACGACGGCGGGATCGGTGGCGGGCGCGCTGGTGCTGTACTACGTGGGCGCGCTGCTCGGCCGTGACCGGGTGCGGGCGATCGTCTCGAAGATGCCGCTGCTCAAGGTGTCCGACGTGGACAAGACCGAGGAGTGGTTCCGCAAGCACGGCCGGGCGACCGTGTTCTTCGGCCGGATGGTCCCGATCTTCCGCAGCCTCATCTCCATCCCGGCGGGGGTGGAGCGGATGCCGCTGCACACCTTCGTCGCGTTCACCGCCGCCGGCAGCGCGATCTGGAACACCGCGCTGATCCTCGCCGGCTACCTGCTCGGCGAGAACTGGCACGTCGTCGAGCAGTACATGGGCATCGTGTCGAAGGTCGTGCTGGGCGTGGTCGTGCTGGCCGTGGTGTGGTTCGTGGTGTCACGGCTGTCCAAGCGCAAGGCTCACGACCGCAGGTAGCGCAGGATCGCCAGCACCCGCCTGCTGTAACCGTCCACATCAGACAAACGAAGCTTGTCGAAGATGGCGTTCACGTGCTTCTCCACGGCGCTGCGCGACACGTGCAGCTTCGCCGCGATGGCGTTGTTCGTGTGGCCTTCGGCCATGTGCGCCAGCACCTGCCGCTCCCGCGCGGTCAGCACGTCCAGCGGGTGCTCCGACCTGGCCAGCAGCCGGCGCACCACCTCCGGGTCGAACGCCGCGCCGCCCTCGCCCACCCGGCGCAGCGCGTCCAGGAACTCCTCCACCTGCACCACGCGGTCCTTCAGCAGGTAGCCGACGCCCTCGGCGCGGTCGGTGAGCAGGTCGACCGCGTAGCGCTGCTCGACGTACTGGGACAGCACGAGCACACCGACACCGGGATGCCTCCGGCGGATCTCCAACGCGGCCTTCAGGCCCTCGTCGGAGTTCGTCGGAGGCATCCGCACGTCGGTCACCACCACGTCCGGCAGATGTGCGGCCACGACCCGCAGCAGCGCGTCCGCGTCGCCGACCGCCGCCACCACCTCGTGCCCCTCCTCGGCGAGCAGCCGCACCAGGCCCTCGCGCAGCAGCGTCGAGTCCTCGGCCAGGATCACCCGCACGGCAGCTCCGCGGTGATCACCGTGGGGCCGCCCACCGGGCTGTGCACGCCGAACCGGCCGTCCAGCGCCAGCACCCGCCGGGACAGCCCGGCCAGCCCGCCGCCCGCCGGGTCCGCTCCCCCGACACCGTCGTCCTCGATCCGCACCCGCACCGCGCCCCCGTCCCCGGTGATGTCCACGCTGATCATGGTCGCACCCGAGTGCTTCGCCGCGTTCGTCACCGCCTCGGAGACCACGAAGTACACCGCCGTCTGCACCCTCTTCGGTGCGCTCGTCCGTCCACAGTGGATCTCGACCGGGATCGCCGAGCGGTCCGCGACCGCCTCCAGCGCGTCCGCGAGGCCCAGCGCGTCCAGCGCCGCCGGGTACACCCGCCAGGCGACTTCCCGCAGGTCCTCCAGCACGTGCCGGGACTCGTCGTGCGCCTGGCCCAGCAGGTCTTCGGCGTGTTCGGGGTGGCGCCGGGCGCGACCGAGCAGCATCCCCAGCGCCACCAGGCGCTGCTGCACGCCGTCGTGCAGGTCGCGTTCGATGCGCCGGCGCTCGGCGTCCACGGCGGCCACGATGCCCGCGCGGCTCTCCGCCAGCTCGTCGATGCGCTTGCGCAGCACCTCCGCCTCGCTGGGGCCGAGGTACCGCCGCGCCACCTTCGCCTCCAGCGCCGCCACGCCGATGAGGCCCTGCACCTCGATGTAGAGCAGGACGCCGCCGATCAGCGCGGTCCACGCCACGGCGGCCAGGTCGTCGCCCAACTCGATGCCGTCCAGGCCGTTCACGACGATCCGCTGGGCCGCGATCACGCCGAGGCCGATGCCGTAGAACAGCCACGCCAGCACGAAACCGCCGAACAGGCCCACCAGCGCGCGCACGGCGAGGTAGCGGACCGCCTGCGGCCGGGTCGGTTCGGCGCTGTCGATGTCGAGGAACGCGCTGATCCGGCGGCGGTCCCACCCGGCGAACCGCTGGGCGGCCGGTCGGGCGAACACCACCACCAGCAGGCCGGCCAGCCCGCTGAAGAAGCCGAGCAGCAGGCCGGCGACCAACCGCAACCCCCGGAGCACGTGACCGAGGCTAGTCGACCCGATCGTCGTATTGGCACCTCGCGGCCGGCCGCTGAAAGATCGGGGGAATGCGTTCGGTCGCGGTGGTGGGTGCGGGGCAGGCGGGGATCGTGCTCTCGGCGGCTCTGCTGCGGGCCGGTTGGCGGGTCACGCTGTGCTCGGACCTCACCGCCGACCAGTACCTGGACTCGGGTGGTCGCCCCACCGCGTGCCTGTTCGGCGACCAGATCGACTACGAGGCGTCGCTGGGGCTGGACCTCTGGCCGGACGCACCGCGCAGCGGCCGCATCCGGCTCGACGTCCACACCGACGACAGGCTGTCGGCGTTCTCCGTCGACGCGCCGCTGCGCAAGCCCGCGCTGGCCGTGGACCAGCGGCTGAAGTTCGCCCGGGGGCTGCGGGAAGTGGCCGGGCGCGGCGCGGAGGTGGTGACCGGGTCGGTGACGTCCGGCGACCTGGACTCGCTGGCCGCGAGCCACGACCTCGTCGTGGTCACGGTGGGGCACAAGGACCTCCACGGGCTGTTCGCACGTGACGCGACGCGGTCGGTGCACACCTCCGCGCAGCGCGAGCTGTTCATGGTGAACGTCCACGGCTACGACCTCGCGGCGCACCCCCGGCACCGCGACATCCTGTTCACGTTCGTGCCCGGCACGGTGGAGGTGTTCTGGATCCCGTTCTGGGACAAGGACGTCGGAGAGTCGCGCAGCGTCGTGGTGGAGGCGGTCCCCGGCGGTCGGGCGGACCGGTTCGGCGCGGTGAGCTCCGCCGCGGAAGGGCTCGACGTGCTGCGGGAGCTGGTGGCCGAACTGCTGCCGGGGCAGTCGTCCTTCCTGGCCCCGGTGCGGCCGACCAGTCCCGTCACGTGGCTCAAGGGTTCCGTCGTGCCGGTGGTGCGGGAACCGGTGGCCGTGCTGCCGTCCGGGCGGCACGTGCTCGGGCTGGGTGACGCCGTGGTGCTCAACGACCCGCTGGCGGGACAGGGCGCGAACAACGCGACCCGGATGGTGCGGTTCTTCGCCTCCCGGCTGGACGACTACGACGGGACGGCGTCGTGGCTGCGGGACCGGTTCGACGAGTTCTGGGAGTTCGGCCGGTACACCAACGACTTCACCAACGGCCTGCTGGCGCCGTTGACCGGCTACCGGCAGGACGTGCTGCTCGCCGCCGCGCACGACCAGTCGATCGGCGAGGAGCTGTGGGAGGGCTTCAACGACCCCTCGGCGATCTTCCCGTGGTTCTTCGACGCCGCCGCCGCACGCGAGTTCCTGGCGCAGCGCGGCGTCCGGCGGTGGGACCTGCTCCGCTACCGGCTCGAAGTGGCGCGCAAGCTGTACGGGCGCAGGGTGTTCAGGCGGCCGTCGCCCTCGTGAGCAGGCTCGTGATCTCCTTCACCGCAGCGCGTCCGGCCCGGGTCGCACCGACCGTGCTGGCCGACGGGCCGTAGCCGACCAGGTGCACGCGCGGGTCCGCCACCACCCTCGTGCCGTCCAGCCGGATGCCGCCGCCGGGTTCGCGGAGGCCGAGCGGGGCGAGGTGGTCGAGCGCGGCGCGGAAACCGGTCGCCCACAGGATGACGTCGGCTTCCTCCGTGCGCCCGTCCGCCCACACCACGCCGTCGCGGGTGATGCGGTCGAACATCGGTCGGCGGTGCAAGGTCCTGTCCCGCAACGCCTCCCGTACGGCGGGGGTGAGGCTGAGGCCGGTCACGCCGACGACGCTCTTCGGCGGGAGGCCCGCCCTCACCCGTTCGTCGACCATCGCCACCACCGCGCGGCCCACCTCGGGGGTGAACGGCTCGTCGCGGAACTCCGGTTCCCGGCGGGTCACCCACGTGGTGGTCGCGGTCTCGGCGATCTCCAGCAGCTGCTGCACGGCGGACGTGCCGCCGCCCACCACGACGACGTGCTGGCCCGCGAACTCCTCGGGGCCCCGGTACTGCGAGGAGTGCAGTTGACGGCCCTCGAACAGCTCCTGGCCGGGGTAGCGGGGCCAGAACGGGCGCGTCCAGGTGCCGGTGGCGTTGATCAGGGCCCTGGTGTGCCAGACGCCGCGGTCGGTCTCGACCGAGAGCGCACCGTCGTCGTCGCGGACGGCGCGGACGCGCACGGGGCGGCGGACGTGGATGCCGTTGCGGCGCTCGAAGTCGGCGAAGTAGGCGGGCAGCACCTCGTTGGCCGGTGCCTCGGGGTCCGGCTCGTCGAACGGCATCCCGGGCAGGTCGTGGATGCCGTGCACGGTGGCCATCCGCAACGTGGGCCAGCGGTGCCGCCACGCCCCGCCGGGACCTTCGTCGGCGTCCAGGACGACGTGGTCGAGATTCGCCCGGCCGAGGAAGTAGGCCGCGGAGAGACCAGCCTGACCTGCACCGACGACCACGACGTCCATGCTCGTGGGAACGCCTGCGGCGCATCGGCGCTTCCCCGGTGTGACCAAGGTGTCAACGGTGGTGGTGCACTGGGTCACACCCGGAAGGCATCCGGAGCCGGGGGCGTTGTGCCGAGTTATGAGCCGACTCCGTGACATCCCGCTGTCCGTCCTCGACCTCGCACCGGTCACGACGACCACGGACGCGCGAACGGCCCTCCGGCACACCCGGGAGTTGGCGCAGCACGTCGAGCGGCTCGGCTACCGGCGGTTCTGGCTGGCCGAGCACCACAACATGCCCGGTATCGCCAGTTCGTCGCCGGCGGTCCTGATCGGCCACGTCGCCGACGCCACCACCACGCTGCGGGTCGGCTCCGGCGGCGTGATGCTGCCCAACCACCCGCCGCTGGTCGTGGCGGAGCAGTTCGGCACGCTCACCGCCCTGCACCCCGATCGCATCGACCTGGGCATCGGCCGCGCGCCGGGCACCGACCAGCGGACGGCCCGCGCGCTGCGCCGGACCGAGGGCCCGCTGTCCGTGGACGACTTCCCGCAGCAGCTGTCCGAGCTGATGGGCTACTTCGAGGGCACCGAGGAGCTGTCCGCCGTCCCCGCGCACGGCAACAAGCCGCCGGTGTGGCTGCTCGGGTCCAGCGGCTACAGCGCGCAGGTCGCCGGGCTGCTCGGGCTGCCGTTCGCGTTCGCCCACCACTTCAGCGCGGAGAACACCATCCCCGCCCTGCGCCTCTACCGCGAGCGCTTCCGGCCCTCGGCCGTGCTGGCCGAGCCGCACGCCATGGTGTGCGCCTCGGTGATCGTCGCGGACACCGACGAGCACGCCCGGTGGATCGCCGCGCCGGGCGGCCTGGCGTTCCTCCGGCTCCGGCAGAACAAGCCGGGCCCGCTCGCCACGCCGCAGGAGGCCGCGGACTACCCGTACACCGAGTTCGACCGGCTGGTCGTGCACGACCGGCTGTCGTCGCAGGTCGTCGGCAGCCCGGAAACCGCCCGAGGGCAGCTCGACCAGCTCCTGGCGGACACCGGGGCGGACGAGCTGATGGTCACCACGATGGTCGCCGACCAGTCGGACCGGCTGCGCTCGTACGAGTTGCTGGCGGAACTCGCCGGGCTCTCGGGTTCATCCGAACGAGTGAAGACTGAAGTTGAGGTGTAGCAGACCGGCGAAAGACCGCGATGATCCTACTGAGCGCGCACGCCCCCCGACGCGCTCCCCAACTCCCGGGCGGCGAGTTCCGCCCGAGCGGACGCCGCCGCGGTCCGCGTGGGCAGCGCCGCCCGGTGTGGCGCCGCCCACGCGGGCGGCGGCGTGGCATCACGTTCCGGCCACGCTCCGGCACCAGGTGCGAATCAAGGCCCCACATCCGCCCCCGGGCACCCCTCGGCACCGTCATGGTGGGGTGAGTCGCTGCAAGCCCACCGCCGGGGCGGGAAGGGGAGGTTCGTGAAGTTCGCCGGACTGGCCGTCGGCCTGTGCCTGGCGGGGGCCTTGGCGGGATGTGCGGACCACTCCGGGCTTTCCGACCCCTCCGTTTCCGAAACGACCTCCAGCGCCGGGGCGAAGCAGAACGACGCACCGCCCGCGCCCGCGTTCACCGCGTTCGGCGCGCAGCGCGTGTGGTCCAACGGGCTGTCCGTCACGGTGTCCCCGGCGCAGTCGATCAAGCCGAGCGACACCTCGTTCCCGCGCTCGCCGCGTACCGCCGTGTTCGTGTTGACCGTGGTCAACGGCACCAGCTCCACCTACCGCACCAGTCAGCTCGCGGTGCGCGCGCTGGTCGGCGGCGAGCCGGTCGCCGAGGTGCTCGACTCCGTGCAGGGCCTCAACGGGCTCGCGGCGGCGGTCAACGAGGTCCCGCCGGGTGGCGACACCAAGCTGACCCTGGCGTTCGCCGTGCCCGAGGCCCCGGTGCGGCTCCAGCTCGTGGTCGAGCCGAACGGCTCCGGCCAGGGCCCGAACGCCATCTTCGAGGGCTTGGCCTGACCTCCCGCTCCCGTCGGTGCGCGGACCGGCTGCCGGTCCCGGCGGACACCGGCTGCCGGGCGTCCCGGGCCGGTCCGTCCCTGCCCGTGGGCGCGCCCCGGGAACCGGTCCCGTGCCGAGCGGTGGTGTCGGACCCGGCCTGTAGCGTCTGGGGGCATGACCGAGCAGAAGCGCCTGTCCCCCGGCGACCAGGCCCCGGCGTTCACGCTGCCCGACAGCGAGGGCAAGCCCGTCTCGCTTTCCGACTACCTGGGTCGTTCGGTGGTCGTCTACTTCTACCCGGCGGCGAGCACGCCCGGCTGCACCAAGCAGGCGTGCGACTTCCGGGACAGCCTCGGCGAGCTGGCGGGCGCCGGCTACGACGTGGTGGGCATCTCGCCCGACAAGCCGGCGAAGCTGGTCAAGTTCGCCGAAGCCGAGGGCCTGAACTTCCCGCTGCTCTCCGACGTGGACCGCAAGGTGCTCACCGAGTGGGGCGCCTTCGGCGAGAAGCAGAACTACGGCCGCACGGTGATGGGCGTCATCCGCTCGACGTTCCTGGTCGACCCGCAGGGCAGGATCGCCAAGGCCATGTACAACGTCCGCGCCACCGGGCACGTGGCCAAGCTGCTGCGCGAACTGCCCGCCTGACCGACCCGGCTGCCCTGTCCGCTTGACCGACCCGGCTGCCCTGTCCGCCTGACCGACCCGGCCGGCCGGACTGCCCGCCCGTAGCCGTCGTCCGGTGGGGGCGGGCGTTCCGCCTGCGCCGAGGAACCGTCCCCGGCCCGTCAGCGCGCACGCGGTCGAGCGAACTCCCGGAGGTGCGGCAGCAGCAGGCGCAGCGCCTGGCCGCGGTGGGAGAGCTCGTCCTTGTCCTCCGGCGACAGCTCGGCCGACGTCACGTCGCGGCCCTCGGGCTGGAAGATCGGGTCGTAGCCGAAACCGTTGGTGCCGGCGGGTTCGCGGCGGATCGTGCCGCGCCACTCGCCGCGCACCACCGCCTCGACGCCACCGGGCGCGACGAAAGCCGCCGCGCACACGAAGGCCGCGCCGCGGCGGTCGTCCGGCACGTCCCGCAGCTGCCCCAGCAGCAACCGCAGGTTGGCCGGGTCGTTGCCGTGCGCACCGGACCACCGCGCCGACAGCACGCCGGGCATGCCGTTCAGCGCGTCGACCGCGATGCCCGAGTCGTCCGCGACGGACGGCAGGCCGGTGGCGGCGAAGGCGTCACGGGCCTTGGCCAGCGCGTTGCCCTCGAACGTCGGGTCGGTCTCGGGGGCTTCCGGGAACTCCGGCACGTCGGCCAGGCCGAGCACCCGGATGCCGTCCAGGCCCGCCGATTCCAGGATGCGGCGCAGTTCGCCGAGCTTCTTGGCGTTGCGGGAGGCGAGCAGGACCTTCACTTCTTCCGGCCCTTCGGCTCGGGCAGCACGCCGGGGTAGGGCTGGGCCAGCGCCTCGGACTGGATGCGGTTGAGCTCAGCGCAGCCCGCGAGCGCCACGTCGAGCATCCTGTCCAGAGTGGACCGGGCGAACGTCGCTCCCTCGCCGGTGCCCTGGACCTCGATCAGCGTCCCGGCGTCGGTGGCCACCACGTTCATGTCGACCTCGGCGCGCGAGTCCTCTTCGTACGGCAGGTCGAGCCGCACGCGACCGTCCACCACACCGACCGACACGGCGGACACCGCGCAGGACAGGGGCTGGGGGTCGGCCAGCCGGCCGGCGGCACCCAACCAGGTGACGGCGTCGGCGAGCGCCACGTAGGCCCCGGTGATGGCGGCGGTCCGGGTGCCGCCGTCGGCCTGGATCACGTCGCAGTCGATGACGATGGTGTTCTCCCCCAGCGCCGCCAGGTCGATGCACGCCCGCAGCGAGCGCCCGATGAGGCGGGAGATCTCGTGGGTGCGACCGCCGATGCGGCCCTTCACCGACTCGCGGTCGCTGCGGCTGTGGGTGGCGGACGGGAGCATCGCGTATTCGGCGGTCACCCACCCGAGACCGGAGCCCGACCTCCACCGGGGCACGCCCTCGGTCACGCTGGCCGCGCACAGCACGCGCGTGTTGCCGAACTCGATCAGCACCGAACCCGCGGGCCACTGCTGGAAGCCCCGGGTGATCCTGATGTCGCGCAGTACGTCGTCGTTCCTGCCATCGGTCCTCAGCACGGCACTACCCTAGGGCGCTGAACCCGAGGGCGTCCCACTGGCGTAGGGAGAGGCATGGCACTCGCAGACGACCTGGTGACGATCTTCGGTCTGCCGGCGCACCCGCTGCTGGTCCACGCGGTGGTGGTGCTGCTCCCGCTGTCCGCCGCGGCGGCCACCGCGCTGGCCGTGGTCCCGAAGTGGCGGCAGCGCTACGCGTGGCCGCTGCTGGCCGTCACGCTGCTCGGCGTCGGGTCCGTGCTGCCCGCGCAGAAGACGGGCGAGCAGCTGGACGCCCGGCTGGCGAGCCTGGACAACCCGCTGATCCGGCAGCACGCCGAGCTGGGCAACGACCTGCTGCCGTTCGCGCTCGGGTTCGGGGTCGTGGTCGTGGCGCTGCTGGTCGCGGGCCGGCTCGCCGACCGGGAGCGCACCGCGGCGGCGGACGACACGAACGTGCCCCGGACGTGGCGGCGGATCTCCGTCGTGGTGGCCGTGCTGGTCATCGCGGCGGGCGCGGCCACCACGGTGGAGACGGTGCGGATCGGGCACAGCGGCTCCACCGCCGTGTGGGACGGGGTGGGCGCGAACTAGCGACCGGCCCACGTCCCGGGGTTCGTCGGCCGGTGGTCACGACAGTGCCGGCCGGGCTCACGACAGCCCCGCCGATGACTACCGCAATGTCCACCGGGGACTACGCAGCCCGGCGGTTACGGCAGTGTCAGCGGTGTGGGCGGGGCCTTCTTCAAGGTCCGGGTGACGGTGCACAGCTGATCGATCGCCCGTCGCACCGCCACCTCCAGAGCCTCGCGCTGCTCCCGGGTCAGCGACGACACGTCGTAGTCCAGGGTCACCGGCACGGCGTCGAGTTCGTGCGCGCCCTCGGGGCGCACGTCGTCCGCCAGAGCGGTCAGGCCGTCCCCGACGCGACGGGTGATCAGCGTTTCCGCCGTCACCGCCGCACAGCCGGCCGCCGCCGCGAGCAGCAGCTCGACCGGCGTGAACGATCCTTCCGCGCCCTTGCGGCCGACGCGCACCGAGGCGCCCCGGTCGTTGGTGGCGACGAACTCGTGCTGACCGACCCGACGCACTTCGACGTTCGACACGTGATCGACGTTAGTCGATCCGGTCGGCGGTGGCCTTGGCGATCTTGCGCACGTATTCGAGGTCGCCGCAGTCGTCGTCCAGCCGGTCCTGCCGCACCTCCTGGAACAGCCGGCCCAGCTCGGCGCGGCGGTCGTCGGGGACCTGTTCCCGCGCGGCGTTGAGGATGGTCCGCTCCTCCTCGTCCACGTGGTGGTTGAGGGCTTCGACCAGTTCCTCCAGCGCGGACTCCCACTCCTCCGACCCGGTGTCGGACACCTCCATCAGCGCGAGCAGCGCCTGGTGGCCCTCGGCGTGCTCCTCGGCGCCGTGGTCGACCTCCTCGTCCTCGACGCCGCGGTACCGCTTGAGCGCCGGGTAGACCTCGGACTCCTCGGCCTCGGCGTGCGCGACGAGCAGGGCGGCCAGGTCCACGAGCAGCGCGGACCGGTCGGAGGACCGGTCCCTCAGCTCGCGGAACAGCTCCTCGAACCGGCGGTGGTCCGCCAGGATGAGTTCGACGACGTCAGTTGCCATGCCCGCCGATTACCCGGACCACCGGTTCGTCAACCGCGTACTTCTGGCCCTGACGTGCGAGTTCGACCGGCCCCGCGAACCGGCTCCGCGCCTCGGCGAGCACCGCCTCCGGGTCGGTCCACGGGGCCACGTGGGTCAGCAGCAGCCTCCCCGCGCCGGCGTTCGTCGCCAGTTCCCCCGCCTGCACCCCGGACAGGTGCGTGCCGGGTGGGCGGTCGTCGGCGTGCGTCCAGGTCGCTTCGGACAGCAGCACGTCGGCGTCCTTGGCGAGCGCGCGCAGCGCGTCGCACGGACCGCTGTCCCCGGTGAACGCCAGCGACGCGTTCTCGGTGGCGATGCGGAACCCGTAGGCCTCACCGGGGTGCGCGACGCGGGCGGCGGTGATCTCGAACGGGCCGACGCGGAGGGGTTCGGCGGTGAAGGCGTGGAACTCGAACACGTCGGACAGGTCGGCGGTGCGCAGTTCCTCCTCGTTCTCGGCGTAGGCGCGGGCGAAGCGCTGCGGCGCGCCGGACGGGCCGTGCACCGGGAGCCGGTGCTGCGTCGTGTCGTGCGGGGGGTCGGTGTGGTAGCGGCGCATCACGGTGAGCGTCGTGAAGTCCGCGCAGTGGTCCGGGTGCAGGTGCGAGAACAGCAACGCGTCCAGCGCGAACGGGTCGCAGTGCGCCTGCAGCGAGGCCAGCACACCGTTGCCCAGTTCGAGCGCGATCCGGTAGCCGTCCGCCTCGACGAGGTAGCCGGATGCGGGGCCCTGCGGCCCCGGCAGGCTGCCCGAGCAGCCGAGGATGGTCAACAGCACCGTTGGAGAGTGCCAAATCATTCGTGGGGGTGGAAGGACGCGTTTTCCAGCCGGGGCAGGAATCGCCGGGCCAGCCGGGCGAACGGCTCGACCGGTCCCGTGCAGGAGAACCGCAGGTCCGGGTCACCGGTTCGGAACCGGTCCAGTTCGGTGAGCACCCGGACGACGTCCTTCACGGTTTCCTCCGCGCTGGAGACCAACGTCACGCGGTCACCCATCACGATCTGCAGCACGCCGGTCAGCAGCGGGTAGTGCGTGCAGCCGAGGACGACGGTGTCGACCTCCGCGCGCTGCAACGGCTCCAGGTAGGCCTGGGCGAGGCCGAGCACCTGGCGGCCGGACGTGGTGCCGCGTTCCACGAAGTCCACGAACCTCGGGCACGCCACGGCGGTGACCTCGATGTCCCGTGCGGCGGCGAACAGGTCCTGGTACGCCCCGGACGCGATGGTGCCCTGCGTGCCGATCACCCCGACCCGCCCGGTGCGGGTGGTGGCGACGGCGCGGCGGACGGCGGGCAGCGTCACGTCGACCACCGGCACGTCGTAGCGCTCGCGGGCGTCGCGCAGGCAGGCCGAGGACGCCGTGTTGCAGGCGATCACCAGCATCTTCGCGCCGTCGTCCACGAGCTGGTCGAACAGTTCCAGCGACTGCTTGCGGACCTGGGCGATGGGCAGCGGGCCGTACGGGGCGTTCGCGGTGTCGCCGATGTACCGGATGTTCTCGTCCGGCAGCTGGTCCATGATCGCGCGGGCGACGGTCAACCCCCCGACCCCGGAGTCGAAGATGCCGATCGGCGCGTCCGCGGGGGTCACGCGGCGACGGCCCGACGGTCGTCCCGGGCGACACCCCAGGCGGCGAGCACCCCGCCCAGCGCGCCGAACAGGTGGCTCTCCCAGGAGACACCGGGCCGGCCCGGCAGCACGCCCCAGAGCATCGCGCCGTACAGCGCGAAGACGACCAGGGCGACCGCGATCTGCGCGGTGGAACGCGCGAAGACGCCGCGCACCAGGAGGAACACCAGGTACCCGAAGATCAGCCCGGACGCCCCGATGTGGCTGCCGGGCGAGCCGGCGATCCAGACGCCGAGGCCGTCGGTCAGCCAGATCACCGCCGTCACCTGGAGGAACTGCTTGACGCCGGCGGAGGAGGCGAGGAAGCCGAGGACGAGCAGCGGCACGGCGTTGCCCGCGAGGTGGTCCCAGCCGGCGTGCAGGACCGGCGCCCAGAGGAGGTTGTCCCACTCCGTGAAGTCGCGCGGGATGACGCCGCCGTAGTCCAGCCTCCCGCCCAGCGCGGTGTCGATGCCCTCGACCACGAAGAGCAGCGCGACGAAACCCAGCACGACGGCCGCCGACAGCACCGGGTTCGGCGGGATGACTCGCTTGGCCGGCGACCTGGGCGCGCGGGCCGTCGGGGACACAGTCGTGGGATCCACGTCTTCAGGCTACGTCCGAAGACGGGTTCGCAGTGTGCGGATTGTGGTGCGCGATCCGGGGGTGTCGACTCGCCCGCGCGGGCGCGGGCCACCCGGGCGGGCCTCGCCTCGCGGGTCCGGCTTCGCGGGCCTTATTAGTGAGCTTGCCTCGCGGGTCCGGCATCGCGGGCTTTGCCTCGCGGGGCCTTGCGCCGGGGTCCAGCTTCGCGGGCCCTGTCCATTGAGCTTGCCTCGCCGGTCCGGCTTCGCGGGTCTTGCCTCGCGGGGCCGTTGCGTCGCGGTCCGGCATCGCAGGCCTTGCGCCGCGGGCCGGCATCGCGGGCCTTGCGCCGGGGGCCAAGGCATCGCGAATCCTACGTCGAGGGCCCGGCATCGCAGGCCTTGGCCTCGCGGGGCCGGCGGCGGTGTCGTTGATCGGACGGACCACGAGCCGGACGTCGGCCGCTGAGGATTCGCGTCCCCGGTCCCAGCTCCGGCCCCTCGGAATGTCGTACCCCTCTGCTTGGCTGCACGAAGGGGTGCCCGGTTAGGGGGTACGCCTGCGTGGCTTTGCCGTGGCCTGCGCATACGCTGAGGCCCGTGTCGATCGAAGTAGCCGTCCGGACCGAAGCCGCGCTGGGCGAAGCTCCCACCTGGGACCACGGCAGCGGGACGCTGATCTGGGTCGACGTCCTCGGCAGCCAGGTCCACCGGTACGCGCCGAGCCGGGACGAGGACGCCGTGCTCGACGTGCCGCAGCACGTGGGCGCCGCCAAGCCCCGCACGCGCGGCGGCCTGGTGCTGAACCTCCGGGACGGTGTCGCGCTGGTCGACCAGGACGGCGCGAAGACGTGGCTGGTCTACTGGGCTCGGGACGACGTGCGGGGCAGCGACGCCGCGGTCGACCCCGCCGGGCGGTTGTGGGCGGGCACCATGCGGTACGACGAGGATCCCGGCGGGTGGCTCGCGCGCGTCGAGCCGAGCGGGGACGCCAAGGTCGTGCTGGACAAAATCGGCGCGGGCAACGGCATCGGCTGGAGCCCGGACGGTGGCCTCATGTACTACGTCGACTCGGCCACCCGTTGCGTCGAGGTGCTCGACTACGACCGCGACTCCGGCGAGGCCACGAACCGGCGGACCGTCGCCGAGGTCGACCGCGGGCTGCCGGGCGGGCTGTGCGTCGACGCGTCCGGGGCGGTGTGGGTCGCGCTGTGGGGTGGGGCGGCGGTTCGCCGCTACACGCCCGACGGGCGGCTGGACGCCGAGGTCGAACTGCCGGTGGGGCAGCCGACCGCGTGCGCGTTCGGCGGGCACGACTTCACCGACCTCTACGTGACGACGGCGCGGGCCGGGTTGTCCGGGGACGCGCTCAGCGAACTCGCCGGGTCGGTGCTGGTGCTCCCCGGTGTGGGCGAGGGGCGGCCGTCGACCGCGTTCGCGGGCTAACGGTCACACCACGTAGATCGCGCCCGGTTCGGCCAGGGAGACCGGGCCGGCGAAGGCCTCGGTGGCGTCGGCCAGCACGCCGTTGCGGTCCGACCACGGCAGGACGTGGGTCAGCACCAACCGCCCGACACCCGCTTCGGTCGCCACCACGCTGGTCTCCCGGCCGCTCATGTGCAGGTAGTTGGCGCGTCCGGCCTGTTCCCGCCACGCCGCGTCGGCCAGCAGCAGGTCCGCCCCGCGCGCCAGCTCCACCAATTCCGGGCACGGCACCGTGTCGCCGGTGAAGACCAGGGACGCGCCCTCGTACGAGATGCGGAACGCGTAGGCCTCGCAGATGTGCCGCATCGGGGCCACGTCGATGGTCACCGGCCCCACCGTGAAGCGCCCCGCCCGCAACGGCACGAAGTCGAACGTCTCCTCCAGCCGCAGCGTCGCGAGTTCTTCCTCGGAATCGGCGTGCGCGGCGGCCAGCCGGGACGGGGCGTGGGCCGGCGCGAACACCGGCAGCCGGCCGAGCGACGCGGGCGGTGACGGGTGGGCGCGCAGGTAGGTGGTGAGGGCGCTGAAGTCCGCGCAGTGGTCCAGGTGCAGGTGCGACAGCAGGACGGCGTCGAGCTCGAACGGGTCGCACCGGCGTTGCAGCGCGCCGAACACGCCGCCGCCGAGCTCGACCGCGATCCGGACCCCGGCCACTTCGACCAGGTAGCCCGAAGTCGGCAGATCGGGGCCGGGTGCGCTGCCCGAACAACCGAGCACGGTCAATTGCATGCCCGGCACGATAGCAGCCGGCTCTCGGCAAAAATGCGGAGAAGAACCTGCCGGGAACCTGACGATATCAATGGGTGAGATTCACTCGGATGCATCAACCGGGGTACCGATCCGAATTCCGGCTGCGGTTTCGCGTATAGCGGCCCGGACCGGGAAGGCGCGTACTGCGGTGGAGAACCCGCCGGGACCTCGAATCGGGCACTTCCGGCTATTCCCCGGAGCCCGCCGGCCGCATCGCGACCTCGTCACCGGCCGCGCTGCTCCAGCGCCGCCAAGTGCTCCGACCACCGGTACGCCTGGGGGAGCAGGGTGGTGACCGGTACCGCTTCGGCATCCGTCACGATCACGCTGACCCCGGGCATCAGGTCGCACAGGACCTGACGGCACCGCCCGCACGGCAGGACGACGCCGTTCGCGTCGGTCGCCACGATCGCGTCCAGTTCGTAGACGCCGTCGGCCGCCGCCACACCGAGCACCACGAGTTCCGCGCACGGCCCGCCGGCGAAGTGGGCGACGTTGAAGCCGGTGAACGTGCGGCCGTCGGCGGCACGGCCGGTCGCGGCGACGCTGTGGTGCCGCCACCGGGTGTGGGAGCGGGCGACCGCCAGCGCGTGGGCCAGCAGGTCCCGGTCCGCTTCGGACAACGTCAAGGGCCACCACCACGTCGCGCGCCGAGGGTTTCGGCGAATAGTAGGAATAGGGCCGGCACGACGGCTAGGACCGAATGGACGACAGCGGTATTCGGGCAGCTCGACCGGCCAATTGAGACCGCAGGTATCCGCCCGGAACCGTTGTCCGCCCGGGCCAGGTCACCAGATAGTGGGCGGACACCTATTCAAGGAGCCAAGATGCTTCTGAGAACACTCCTCGCACTGACCCTGCTGTCCGTCGCACCGATCGTCCCGGCCACCGCCGCACCCGGCGGCTGCTCCGGGTACGTGGCGCTGACCTACGACGACGGCCCGTACACCGACTTCACCCGGCCGCTGCTGGCCGCGCTGCGGGCGTCCCGCGCACGGGCCACGTTCTTCGACATCGGCTCACGCGCGCAGCAGCACCCGGACCTGGTGCGGGCGAAGGTGCGGGCCGGCATGTGGATCGCCAACCACTCCTTCTCGCACCCGTTCCTGACCCGGTTGACGCCGGACGAGCTGACGAAGGAGATCGCGGACACGCAGGCCGCCCTGCGCAAGATCACCGGCCGCACGCCCACCCTGTTCCGCCCGCCGTACGGCGACACGAACGCCGCCGTGAAGGCCGAAGCCGAACGTCAAGGGCTCACGCAGGTGCTGTGGACGGTGGACACGCTGGACTGGAGCGGCAAGTCGACCGAGGAGATCGTGCGGTCGGCGACCAGCGCGACGGCGGGCGGCATCGTGCTGATGCACGACGGCCACCAGAACACCGTGGACGCCGTGCCGCAGATCGTGCGCGGCCTGCGGGCGAAGGGCCTGTGCCCCGGCAGGATCGTGGACGGCCGGGTGGTCGCCCCGTGACGGAGGTGGGGAGGGGAGTCCGGTGACCGGACTCCCCTGCTCACGCCCAGAGGTGACCGTCGAGCCGTTCGGCGGCCTCGTCCAGCGTCCCGGCGTACGCGCCGGTGGACAGGTACTTCCAGCCCGCGTCGGCCACCACGAACGCCACGTCCGCCTGCTCGCCCCGCCCCACGGCCTTCTCCGCCACGGCCAGCGCCGCGTGCAGGATCGCGCCGGTGGAGATGCCCGCGAAGATGCCCTCCACCTCCAGCAGCTGCCGGGTCCGGCGCAGGGCGTCGTACGAGCCGACCGAGTAGCGGCCGGTCAGCACGTCCGCGTCGTACAGCTCCGGCACGAAGCCCTCGTCCAGGTTGCGCAGCCCGTACACCAGCTCCCCGTAGCGCGGCTCGGCGGCGATGATCTGCACGCCCGGCTTCTGCTCGCGCAGGTAGCGCCCGACGCCGACCAGCGTGCCGGTGGTGCCCAGGCCGGCCACGAAGTGCGTGATCGAGGGCAGGTCCTTGAGGATCTCCGGCCCGGTGCCGTGGTAGTGCGCGCCCGCGTTCGCCGGGTTGCCGTACTGGTAGAGCATCACCCAGTCGGGGTGCTGCTCGGCCAGCTCCTTGGCCCGCGCCACCGCCTGGTTCGAGCCGCCGGCGGCGGGCGAGAACACGATCCGCGCGCCGTAGGCCTGGAGCAGCTGCTTGCGCTCGGTGGACGTGTTCTCGGGCATCACGCACACCAGGCCGTAGCCCTTGAGCTTGGCGGCCATGGCCAGGGCGATGCCGGTGTTGCCCGAGGTCGGCTCCAGGATGGTGCACCCCGGGCTGAGCCGGCCGGACCGCTCCGCCTCCTCGATCATCATCAGGACCGGGCGGTCCTTGATCGAGCCGGTCGGGTTGCGGTCCTCCAGCTTCGCCCACAGCCGCACGTCCTTCGACGGCGACAGCCGGGGCAGCCCCACCAGGGGCGTGCCGCCGACCGCGTCGAGCAGCGACTCGTACCGGGCCATGGTCAGCCGCCTGCGACGGCCGGGAGGATCGTCACCGTGTCGCCGTCCTTGACCGACGCTTCCAGTCCGCCCGCGAAGCGGACGTCCTCGTCGTTGACGTAGACGTTGACGAACCGGTGCAGCGAGCCTTCCTTGACCAGGCGCGCCTTCAGACCACCGTGGTTGGCCTCCAGGTCGTCGATGACCTGGGCGAGCGTGGTGCCCGCGGCCTCGACCGACTTCTTCCCACCCGTGTGGGTGCGAAGGATGGTGGGGATGGAGACGGTGACGGCCATGCTGGAACCTCCGAGAGCAGCCGGATATCGGGAGAGGGGTGCGACAGCGGAGCGTCAGCGACAGTCGGGCGTGTCGTCCGAGCCCGTGTGCGCGAACATGTACGACTCGACGACCTCGACCGGTTCCTCGGTCACCACGCCGGCCACGATCCGGTAGGAGCGCAGTTCGTGCTGCTCCGGGTCCTTGGTGGACACCAGGACGTAGTGGGCGTCGGGCTCGCTCGCGTAGGACACGTCCGTGCGCGAGGGGTAGGCCTCGGTGGCGGTGTGCGAGTGGTAGACGACCACCGGCACCTCGTCGTTGCGGTCCATCTCGCGCCAGACCTTCAGCTGCTCCGCCGAGTCGAACCGGTAGAACGTCGGCGAGCGCTCGGCGTTGTCCATCGCGATGAACCGCTCGGGGCGGTCGGAGCCCTCCGGGCCCGCGATGATCCCGCACGCCTCGTCGGGGTGGTCGCGACGGGCGTGCGCCACCATCGCGTCGACGAGGTCACGGCGGATCACCAGCACGTGTTCATCTTACGTGGTGGCGGAAGGTGTCCCGGTGTGTGAGAACCCGCACTAGGCCGGCTCGCGCTCGACCCCCGCTGCCTGCGTGTACGCCAGGTGGCCGCCGAGCAGGCCGCCGGCGCCCAGGGCGGCCAGACCGACCGTGGACACCGCTCGGGCGACCAGCCCGAAGCCGTGCACGCGGAGCCGGAACGACGTGAGGTAGAGGACGTTCGCCGCCGCGTTGGCCACCAGGTGCACGAACGCGGTCCGGCGCTGCCGCTCGTCCAGGGTCGTGTACTCCGCCAGGCCGGTGGCGATGGCGGCCGGGGCGGCTGCGAGGCCGACGCCGATCATCGCCTGCGCGGCCTTGCCCTCGCCGGGGATGAGGTCGAGCAGGGCGGACGCCGAGAACAGGCCGATCGGGAGCATCACGACGACCGGGTGCGCCGGGTGCCCCAGCGGCTCGCCGCGCAGCAGGCGGGAACTGCGGATGGCCGAAGGGATCGCCTCGGCCAGCGCCCCCGCCGCCCGGTCCAGCCCCTTGCTCTGCTCGATCTTCCGCAACACCCGAGTCAACCGGCTCATAGGCCCTTGGTTACCGCGCCACGGGCACGGCAAACCGCCCACGAGCCGCACATCCACCGGCGGGTCGAGCCCTCACCCGGGAGTCGAGCCGCCACTCACGAGTCACGGGGCCACCCGCGAGTCACGCTGCTACTCACGAGTCGAGCGCTACCGGCGAGTCGCGCTGTCGAGCACCGCGTTCGCCGCCGCCGTGCACAGGTCGTCCAGCCCCGTGCCGGTCGGGTTGCCGGTGGCCAGCGCGAACACCGTCGCCGGCAGCCGCACGCCCGCCCGGACCAGGCCGTCGTGAGCCGACATGGCCACCCGCCGACACCCGGCCTTGTCCAACTCGGCATCGACCACCACCAGTGCCGCCGCCGTCTGACCCACCACGACGATCGCGTCCGGGACGACCGCCCCCGCCGCCGCCACGGCGGCCTCGCAGGCCTGGTAGCCCACGTCGTCCCCACCGGAGCCGACCGCGGCGGCGGGCACGATCGGCACGACCTCGCCTGCCCGCGTCCCCACCGGGAACCCGTGGTGGCGTTCCGCCAGCCACCGCACGACCCCGCCGACCGACGCCAGGTCGTCCGCCAGCACGATCGCGTGCACGCGCTGGACCAGCGTCGACGGGTCGAGCAGGTCCAGTTCGCGGGTTCCCCAGGGCGCGCCGCGGGTGTCCACGCCCGCCACCGCGCCGGCCGGCGTGAGCACTACGGTCGCGCCCGGCACGCGGCCGACCAGCATCAGCTCATGACCGCTTCGACCAGCGTCTCCTGCACCCACGTCAACCAGTGGTAGACGCCCAGGTGGGGCGAGCGCGGGTCGTCCGGCGGCAGTTCGTCCGGCATGTCCTCCTGCACGTCCAGCGCCGTGCCCAGGGCCAGCCGCACGTCGTTCAACGCCGACAGCCACGCCTCGGCCTCCTCCAGCCGCAGCCGCACCTCGCCGCCGTCCGGCGGGCACGTCTCCAGCACCACGGCCGCGACACCGGTCTTGCGGTCCAGCAGTTCCGGCTCGTGCAGGGAGCGCAGCGCGTTGGCCGAGTCGACCTCGGCCGGATCGGGCGCGTCCGGGTCCAGCCGGTGGAAGTCGGGCAGCAGCCGGCCCAGGATCGGGTCGTCCGGCGGCGTGGACGGGCCGGTCCGGATGCCGGTCAGCTCGGCCAGCTCGTCCTGCGGGGCTTCCTCGGCGCGGGCCACCAGCATGTCCTGGATCTGGCTCACCAGGCCGCGCACCACGGCGGCCTCCTGCCGGTCGAAGCGCCCCAGGACGGTGTCGCCGGTGCGGGTCCACTTCTTCACGACGAACGCTGCATGGTCGCCCAGAGCCCGGCCGCGTGCAGTTTGGCCACGTCGGCCTCCACCTTGTCCTTCGATCCGGACGACACGATCGCCCTGCCCTTGTGGTGGACGTCCAACATCAACTTCGTCGCGTGGTCACGGCTGTAGCCGAACAGCTTCTGGAACACGTACGTCACGTAGGACATCAGGTTCACCGGGTCGTTCCAGACCAGCGTCTGCCACGGACGGTCCTCGGTGCGGACCTCCTCGGGCGCCGGGTCAACCTGCGTCCGCTCATGCTCGACGGGCGTGGTCATACCGCCAATGGTGTCATGTTCCGGTTCGTGGCGGAGCCCATAGGGCCACCTCCTGCGACAACGAGCCGGGCGAGCTTAGGCTCTGACCTCATGTCGACGTCGCTGTTCACGGACCACTACGAGTTGACGATGCTCGCCGGAGCGTTGCGCGACGGCACCGCCGACCGGCCGTGCGTGTTCGAGGTGTTCGCCCGCAGGCTGCCCGAGGGCAGGCGGTACGGGGTGGTGGCGGGCACCGGCCGGCTGCTGGACGCGATCGACGCGTTCCGGTTCGGGCCGGCCGAGCTGGAGCTGCTGGAGCGGACGGACGTGGTGGACCGGGCCACGCTGGACTGGCTGGCGGACTACCGGTTCACCGGTGACGTGGACGGCTACCCGGAGGGTGAGCTGTACTTCCCCGGCTCGCCGATCCTGTCCGTGCGCGCCCCGTTCGGGGTGGGTGTGGTGCTGGAGACGCTGGCGCTGTCGATCCTCAACCACGACAGCGCGATCGCGTCCGCCGCCGCCCGGATGGTGGGTGCCGCGAACGGCCGCCGGATGATCGAGATGGGGTCGCGCCGGACGCACGAGGACGCCGCCGTGGCGTCGGCGCGCGCCGCGTACCTGGCGGGTTTCACGGCGACGTCGAACCTGGAGGCCGCGCGGCGGCACGGCATCCCGACGGCGGGGACGTGCGCGCACGCGTTCACCCTGCTGCACGACAGCGAGGAAGAGGCGTTCCGCAGCCAGGTGGAGGCGCTGGGCGCGGACACCACGCTGCTGGTGGACACCTACGACATCACCGCGGGCATCAAGACGGCCGTGGAGGTCGCCGGACCGGGGCTGGGCGCGGTGCGGATCGACTCGGGCGATTTGGGCGTGCTCGCCCGGCAGGCCCGCGACCAGCTGGACTCGCTGGGCGCGAAGAACACCCGGATCGTGGTGTCCGGCGACCTGGACGAGTACTCGATCGCCGCGCTGCGCGCCGAGCCCGTGGACGCCTACGGCGTCGGCACGTCCGTGGTCACCGGGTCGGGCGCGCCGACCGCCGGCATGGTCTACAAGCTGGTGGACGTCGACGGCCGGCCGGTGGCGAAGCGCAGCTCGCACAAGGAGTCCCGGGGCGGGCGCAAGAACGCGCTGCGCCGGCACAAGGACACCGGGACGGCGTTGGAGGAGGTCGTGTTCCCCTCCGACGACACCCCGGAACTCGGCCCGCACGACCGGCTGCTGCCGGTGCCGCTGATCCGCGCCGGCCGACGGGTCGACGGCCTGGACACCCTGGCGGAGAGCCGGGAACGGCTGCGGGCCGCGCTGGTGAGCGTGCCGTGGGAGGGTTTGAAGCTGTCCCGCGGCGAACCGGCGATCCCGACGACTTTCCTTTAGGCCTGGCGAGGAGGACGGCACATGACCAAGGCGCTGATCGTGGTGGACGTGCAGAACGACTTCTGCGAGGGCGGGTCGCTGGCGGTCGCGGGTGGAGCGGCGGTCGCGGCGGCGATCTCCGCGCACGTGGCGGCCGGTGGCTACGACCACGTGGTGGCGACGCGCGACTACCACGTGGATCCGGGCGGGCACTTCAGCGAGACGCCGGACTACGTGGACTCGTGGCCGGTGCACTGCGTGGCCGGGACGGCGGGCGCGTCGTTCCACCCGGAGCTGGACGTGACGGCGGTGGAGGCGGTGTTCTCCAAGGGTGCCTACGCGGCGGCGTACTCGGGGTTCGAGGGAGCCGCGGGCGGTGGCGAGGGGTTGACGGACTGGCTGCGGGCGCGGCACGTGGACCGGGTCGACGTGGTCGGGATCGCCACGGACCACTGCGTGCGGGCGACGGCCCTGGACGCCGCCGCGGCCGGCTTCGACACGACCGTGCTGCTGGGTCTGACGGCCGGGGTGGCGCAGCCGACCGTGGACGCCGCACTGGACCGGCTGCGCGACGCCGGCGTGGCCCTGGAGGGCTCACCGCACGTCGGCTGACCGGCTCCGACCCGACTTGCCGGCCGGGCACGGCTTCCGCGCCCGGCCCGCCGACCAGGCGCGGCTTCGGCCCGGCCCCGCCGATGACGGGGCCGGGCCGAAGTGGTGCGGGTTACGGCGTGGGCGAGCAGGCCGCCGAGCCGACCACGACGTCCCCGGTGACGGTCGACGCCTCGGTGAAGCGGAAGTGCATCAGGTTCATGGTCAGGCTGCCGTCGTTCGGGTCGGGCAGGATGACCTCGCTGAACGTGACCCGGGCCAGCACGGTGCCCGCCGAGTCCTTCACCTCGTGCACGTAGTTCGCCGGGATGTCCTCGGGCAGGCCGGGGAAGCCGCTCAGGCCGTCCACCTGCCAGCCCGCCTCGGTGCCGTTCTGCTTGCCGATGCAGCTGATCCGCCACTTGCCGACCTTGAGCCGGGGTCCGCCCGCGGACATCAGCGCGGACAGCTCGAAGTCGTTGCCGTCGGCGGTGGACTTCGTCTCGGTCGTGTCGCTCTGCGGGTCGACCACGGTGGTGGTGCAGGTCGAGCTGCCCTCGCCGAACCGGATGCCCGGCTGGGACACCGCGGTGGACGAGGCAGACGTCGGACCTCCGACCGCGCACTGCGCCTGGGCGGGCACGACGACCTGGCGGCCCGCCTTGGTGAAGTCGGCCGACCCGGTGGACGCGACGCCCGCCGGTGCCGCCGCGTGGGCCGGCGCGCCGGCCAGGCCGAGCGCCAGCGCCGCGGCCACCGCCCCGGCTCGGCGCGCGAGGATGTGGTTCATGGGATGCCCTTCTCGTATTGCTTTCCCATGGAATATTCGGGAACCGAACAGGACTCGCTCACCACCCGCTCGAATACGTCACCCCTATGGTGGAATTGAATACCCGATCGAGTGGTCTGCAATGGGGTGCGATTCACGACGGAATGCGCATCGGCAACGCCGAGGAGAACATCGCGGGCAATCCGACCAAGCGCTCCAGCGCGGCGCGCACCCTGGCCGCGGCACCGCCGTCGCCGAACGGGTTGCGCCCGGACGGCAGCCGCAGCCGCGACCCGAGCACCCATCCCGCCTCGGCCAGGATCCGGGTGGTGTCCGTACCCACCAGCCACGCGCACCCGGCGTCCACGGCCGGCATCCGCTCGGTGGACGAGCGCAGCACCAGCACCGGCACGCCGAACGTCGGCGCCTCCTCCTGGATGCCGCCGGAGTCGGTCAGCACCAGGGAGGCCCGGCGCAGGGCGCGCACCAGGTCGGGGTAGTCCAGCGGTTCGCACACCACGATCCGGGGGTGACCGCCCAGGACCGCCCGCACCGCCGAGCGCACCACCGGGTTCGGGTGCACGGGCAGCAGCACCCGCACGTCGGGGTGCCGGTCGGCGAGCGCCCGCACCGCGTGCAGCACGCGGTCCAGCGGCGCGCCCCACGACTCGCGCCGGTGCACGGTGACCAGCACCAGCCGGTCCGAGCCGGCGTCGAGTTCCTCCTCCAGCGCCGCCAGCGCCGGGTCGCGCACCGGCAGGTCGGCGTCGGCGACCCGCCGCACCGCGTCCACCACGGTGTTGCCGGTGACCACGATCTCCGCGGCCGGCAGCGCCTCCCCCACCAGCGCCGTGGCCGCGTCGTCGGTGGGCGCGAGGTGCAGCGCCGCGATCCGGGCGATCATCTGGCGCGTCCCCTCCTCCGGGAACGGCCCGGCCAGGTCGCCCGTGCGCAGCCCGGCTTCCAGGTGCGCCACCGGGATGCCGCGCCAGAACGCGGCCAGCGCACCGGCCAGCGCGGTGGTCGTGTCGCCCTGCACGAGGACGACGGCGGGGTCGCGCACCCGCAGCACCTGGTCGATCGCGGGCACCAGCGCGGCCAGCAACTCGGCCTGGCTGCCGGTCACCCGGGGCGTGTCCAGCACGATGTCGGGCCTGAGGTCGAACGCGCTCAGCGCCTGCTCCACCATGCGCTCGTGCTGTCCACTGCGGACGATCAGCGGGCGCAGCACGGGGTGGTCGGCCAGCGCGAGCGCCACGGGTGCGATCTTCACCGCCTCGGGTCGGGTGCCGGCGAGCAGCAGAACTTCCTTCACCTTGCTCCTTGTGTCGCAGGGAACGCCGCGGTGCGGAATGCGCGGCGGTCGAGGACGACGCGCCGCCGTCCGGGCAGTCGCGGTGCGCGACAGGCGGGGACGACGCGGTGCCGTCGGGTGCCGGGGCGTTGCGGCACCGGGGATTCGCACAACCAGGGGTTCTCACGGCGCGGTACCCGGCGGCGTCGGGGCAGTCCCGCCGGGCACCGCTCGCACTAGGCGTCCGGGCGCATCCGCCGCCGGCGGGCGGCGTGGGTCAGGAACACACCTGCCAGCAGCAGCACGACAGCCGCGACCACCCACCACGTCACACCCGCGCCGGTCGCCGCCAACGAGCCCACGCCCGTTCCCGCGGCGACCCCGGTACCGGGGACCTTGTACACCTCAGACCGCCGGGATCGCGCGCCGGCGGCGGATCGCCGCGGCCGTTGCCGGCACCGCGAACAGACCCAGCACGCCCAGCCCGATCCACAGGCCCGCGCCGGACGCCATCGGGATCGGCAGCCCGGCGGGCCCGCAGGTCGCGGACGACAGCACCAGGTCCCCGGTGCCCACGGAGCCGAGCACGCCGCCGATCAGCGTCAGGTGCACGGCGTTGACGGTGAGGCTGCCGTCGGCGTTGCGGATCTGCTCGTTGAACACGACCTTCGCGATGTCCACGCCGCCCAGGTCCACGTCGACCGTCGTGCCGGGCGCGGGGTCGGCGTCGACCGTGCCCAGCTCGCCGAGGTCCAGCCCGGTGAGCTTGGCCGAGCCGGTGACGCCCTTCTGGGTCGCCGAGCACTCGGCCTCGACCACCTCGGCGGAGACGCCGCCGGTGATCGCCTTGAGCAGGTCCAGCCGCACGTCGGCGGTACTGGCCCGCGAGTGGACCCCGCCCGTCTTGTCGTCCCGCTCGGCCGATGTGTCGATCACGCCGGTCGTCAGCACGTCGGGCAGGTCCACGCCCGCGAAGGTGTCGGTCGTGGGTCCGTTCGCGTCGGCGGCGGCGAACGGGCCGGCCGAGACCGCGTTGCCGGCCGGCAGCGACAGGCCGAGCTTCGCGCCGTGGGCGGCGGCGTCGCCGGGCGCCGCGGAGGCGGGCGCGGTGCCGACCAGGAGGGCCGCGATGGCGGCCAGTCCGGCCAGGCCCGTCATTCGCACACGCATGGAGCTCCTCTCTCGGGAACGACTCTTGTCAAGCAATTGCCCCTATCGGCGTTCCACCGCTCGGATTAAGGGTTGCTGACCGTAAAGAGGGACGCCGTCCACTCGAACCGCCCAGTTGCGGCCACCCAAAGTGGACCCCTAGACCGAAGAAGCTTCACGTTGTCACCCGATCCGGGAGTGAAGATCACCGTGAAGGGGGCCGATGACCACCTGGTAGCCCCATCGGGCGGCCTCGGACGGATGAAAGGAACTGTTCAGTGGCGTTTACCGTGCCCCGCACCGACCACCTCGACCGGGTGATCGTCGTCGCACTGGTAGTGGCCGCCGGCGGGCTGGTGCTCGCGCACCGTGCCTACCGGACAGCCGAGATCGCGTTGTCCGGACTGGTCCTGGGCGTCCTCGACCACGGCGGCGTCGCGGTCGTCGCGGACCGCCAGACCGTCTACTTCGGACTCGGCTCGGACACCCCGCTGGGGCTGCGCATGACGCCCGAGTGCACGTCCGCGTTCCTCGTCGTGCCGCTGCTGCTGGTCGGCGCGGCGATGATCGCGCTGCGCCCCCGCATCACCCGCCGGGTGCTGGTCGCCCTGGCCGCGGCGACGGCCGCCGTGGTGGTGGTCAACCAGTTCCGCGTGCTCTCGCTCGTCGGCCTGGTGAGGTGGCTGGGCGTGGACACCGGCTACTACTGGGGTCACACCCTGCTCGGCTCCGTGGTCAGCGTCCTCGGCGGCGCGGCTGCGCTGGTGGCCTTCGTCCGGTTGGCGACGAGGAGGTGACGCGCGCCGAGTCGTCCGCCGCCGCGGAGGCGACGTTGGACGCCGACGTCGTGCTGGGCTTCACCCAGGCCCTCGCGCTGACGATGAGCGTCGCCTTCGTGACCTACGTGTTGCTCATCGTCGTCCCGTACCTGCGCCACCGGCCCGCGCCGACCGGACGGGCCGAGTCGTTCGAGTGGCACTTCCTGGTGCCGTGCCGGGACGAGGAGGCGGTCGTCGGCGACACGGTCCACTACCTGCGCACGACGTTCCCCATCGCGCACGTCTGGGTCGTCGACGACGACTCCGACGACGCCACGGCGGCCGTCGTGCGCGGCTTCGGCGGCGACCGGAACGTCCACCTGGTCCGCCGCCACCGCCCGCACGCCCGCACCGGCAAGGGCGACGCCCTCAACGACGCCTACCGGACGGTCAAGCTGTGGATGGGCCGGCACGCCGACGCGGACCGCGCGGTGATCGTCGTGGTCGACGCCGACGGCCGGCCGGCACCGAACTGCCTGGAGGTGTGCGCGGCGGACCACCTGTTCGGCGACGGGACCGTCGGCGCGGTCCAGGTCGACGTCCGGATGATCAACGCCGGTGTCCGCCAACAGCACGTGTCCGGCGCCCGGGCCCGGTTCGGCGCGCTCCTGGTCCGCATGCAGGACCTGGAGTTCCGCACCGCCATCGCCGCCATCCAGCTCTCCCGCGGCGTCACCGGCACCATCTCCACGGGCGGCAACGGCCAGTTCACCAGGCTGTCCGCGCTGGACGCCATCGCCGGGCCCACCGGCCGGCCCTGGCGCGGCTCGCTCCTCGAAGACTTCGAGCTGGGCGTGCACCTGCTCACCGCGGGCTGGCGCACCGGCTTCACCACGGACACCCACGTCCACCAGGAGGGCCTCTACAGCCTCCGCCGCTTCCTGGCCCAACGCACCCGCTGGGGCCAGGGCACCATGCAGTGCCTGCGCTACCTCAGGCGGATCTGGGACTCGCCGCACCTGTCCACGCTCGGCGCGGCCGAGATGATGTACTACCTCGCCCAACCGTGGATGCAGCTGCTCGGCACCCTGGTCTACCCCATCCCCGTGCTCCTGCTCGCGCACCGCGCGCTCACCGACCCCGGCGAGGTGTGGCAGTGGTTCGCCGAGGGCGCGTGGATCCTCTTCACCGTCTACGGCGCGTTCGGCCTGCTGCCGTTCGTCCTCTGGGGGCCGGTCTACCGGGCACGGTGCGAACCCGGGGTGGGCTTCGCCAGGTCGATCGCGTACGGCTTCGGCTACGCCCTGTACATCTACACCTTCTACCTCACGTCGTGGCGCGCCCTGGGCCGTCTCGTCCGGGGCCGCAACGGCTGGACCAAGACCAGGCGCAACACCGAACGCGTGACCGGCAGGGTGGCGCTGGACTCGTGAACAGCGTGAGATCCGCGACTTTGTGGAACTCCGACGAAGACCGGGCGAGTGATCGCCCGTTAACCTCCGAGGCGAGTCCGATCCCCAGGAGGTCCCCGTGTCCGTCCTCGCTGTTCCCGGTCGCCGCGTCCTGGCCGACCTGGTGCCCGGCGCACTGGCCCGCGACATCGCCCTGGTCGTGGCCGGCGCGGGCCTGACCGGCCTGGCCGCGCAGCTCGCCCTGCCGGTGCCGGGCAGCCCGGTGCCGATCACCGGCCAGACGTTCGCCGCCCTGCTCGTCGGCGCGGCCCTGGGGTGGCAGCGCGGCGGCGCGGCGATGGTGCTGTACCTGATCGCGGGCGTCGCGGGCGTGCCGTGGTTCCAGGGCGCGTCGTCCGGGATGCCGGCGTCCCTCGGCTACGTGGTGGGCTTCGTCTTCGCCGGCGTGCTGGTCGGCCACCTGGCCGCCAGGGGCGGTGACCGCACCCCGCTGCGCACGGTCGGCACCATGGCCGTCGGCAACCTGGTGATCTACGCGTTCGGCGTGCCGTGGCTGATGGCCGCCGCCCACTTGAGCTTCACCAAGGCCCTGGCCGCGGGCGTCACCCCGTTCCTGATCGGCGACGCGGTCAAGATCGCCCTGGCGGCGGGCCTGCTCCCGGCCGCCTGGGCACTCGTCAAGCGCAAGTGACCCGCCGGTCGCACCCGGCCCGGTCCGCGGACGGCGGGCCGGGTGCCGACCGGATTCCGACGGTGCGTCCGGGTACCGTCTTCGCGTGCCGTCCACCACCGCCATCCCCGACACCCGGTCCCTGCTAGCCGTTGCCGTGCAGGCGGTGGGCGGAGCCGAGCGCGAGGGCCAGGTAGCCATGGCCGAAGCGGTGGAGCACGCGATCCGGACCGGCGAGCACCTCGCCGTCCAGGCGGGCACCGGCACCGGCAAGTCGCTGGCCTACCTCGTCCCGGCGATCAGGCACGCGGTGGCCGAGGAGTCGACGGTGGTCATCTCCACCGCCACCATCGCCCTCCAGCGCCAACTCGTGGACCGGGACCTCCCCCGGCTGGCCAAGGCCCTGCGCAAGGAACTGGGCCGGGAACCCCGCTTCGCGATCCTCAAAGGCCGCCGCAACTACCTGTGCATGCACCGCGTCCACACCGGTGCCCCGGACGAGCCGGAGGACGCCGGCCTCTTCGACCCGTTCGCCGTCTCCCGCCTGGGCCGCGAGGTCAAACGCCTGCACGACTGGTCCTCCGACACCGAGACCGGCGACCGGGACGAACTGGTCCCCGGCGTGAGCGACCAGTCCTGGCGCCAGGTCTCGGTGACCGCCCGGGAATGCCTGGGTGCGGCGAAGTGCCCCGTCGGCGTCGACTGCTTCGCCGAACGCGCCAGGGCCGAAGCGGGCCGGGCGGACGTGGTGGTGACCAACCACGCCATGCTGGCCATCGACGCCCTGGAGGGCTACCAGGTCCTCCCCGACCACGACGTGGTGGTCATCGACGAGGCGCACGACCTGGTGGACCGGGTCACCTCCGTGGCAACGGAAGAACTGAGCGCCTCCCTCGTGGCCACCGCGGCCCGGCGCTGCGGCCGACTCATCGACCAGGGCGTGGCCGACCGCATGGCGGAAGCGAGCGACGGCCTGGCCATGCTCCTCGAAGACGCTCCCGCCGGCCGTTTGGACTCGCTTCCCACCGCTCTCCAGGGAGCCCTGCGCGCCACCAAGGACGCCGCGCACGCCTGCATCACCTCCCTGGGCCCGGAACGCAAGGAGGACGTGGAAGGCGCCACCTCCCGCAAGCTGGCCCGGTCCCTGCTGGACGACGTGCACGACTGCGCGGCCAGGATCCTCGGCGCGTTCGAGAACGACCACGACGTCGTCTGGATCTCCGGCGACTTCGCCGACCGCAACAAGACCCCGTCCCTCCGGGTGGCCCCGCTGGGCGTGGGCGGCCTGCTGCGCGAACGCCTCTTCGGCAAGCGCACCACCATCCTCACCTCCGCGACCCTGACCCTCGGCGGCACCTTCGACACCCTGGCCCGCCAGTGGGGCCTCCCCGCTGCGTCCAACGCCCGCAAGGCCGAAGGCACCGCGACCGACAAGGAACCGCCGTCCGACGCGGGCCAACCCCGCTGGTCGGGTCTCGACGTGGGCTCGCCGTTCGAACACGGCAGCAGCGGAATCCTCTACGTGGCAAGGCACCTGCCCCCGCCGGGCCGAGACGGCCTGCCACCGTCCTACGTGGACGAGTTGGAGGGCCTGGTGAACGCCGCCGGCGGCCGGACCCTGGGCCTGTTCTCCTCGATGCGGGCGGCCAAGGCAGCCGCCGAAGCCCTGCGCACCAAGCTCGACTACCCGGTCCTCTGCCAGGGTGACGACGCCACCGGCCAACTGGTCAAGCGCTTCGCCGAAGACGACGAGACCTGCCTGTTCGGCACCCTGTCCCTCTGGCAAGGCGTGGACGTCCCGGGACCGGCCCTGCAACTGGTCGTCATGGACCGGATCCCCTTCCCCCGCCCGGACGACCCGTTGGCGTCGGCACGGCAGAAAGCAGTCGAGTCCCGCGGGGGCAACGGCTTCCTCACCGTCGCCGCCACCCACGCCGCCCTGCTGCTGGCCCAAGGCGCCGGCCGCCTGCTCCGCTCCATGAACGACAAGGGCGTAGTAGCCATCCTCGACCCCCGCCTGGCCACCGCCCGCTACGGCGGCTTCCTACGAGCCTCCCTACCCCCCTTCTGGACCACCTACGACCCGGAAGTGGTCCGAGCAGCCCTCAAACGCCTGGACGCAGCCAACAACTGACCCAGGCCCCCAGCCGCCCACCCCGGCCGCACCCACCCCGGCCGCCCCTCAGCCGCGCGCAGCGCGCACCTTCCCCGCTGCGTGTCATCCCCGTATGGCCTGCGCGCAGCGAACCGCGCTTGTCCGGGAGGTGCAAGCACGCCCTTCGCTTGCACCTCCCGGACAAGGGTGGTTGTCTTCGACCAGGCCATACGGGGATGACACGCAGCCCACCGCCCGCAAAGCTCGAAGAGCTTTGCCCCCCATCCTTGGCGGCCAGCCCGTCCGGCGAGGACGCTTTTACGCTCTTCACCCCACCGGTAGCGACCACCCAACCACCCGACCACCCGCACCTAGCGGAAGTCCGCCACGTGGTCCCGCGCCCACTGACCGTAGGACCGCGCAGCCCGCCCCGTCGCGAGCTCCACATCCGGCCAAGGCTTGAGCAACGCCGAGTAGTCGTCGTCCGAGAACCCCTCCCCCGACGCCTCCCCACCGTCGTAGTTCACGAACCCCAGCAGAAGATCGGCGTTCTCCGCGGCGAACCCGCCCAGCGCGAGCATTTCCTCCCGCGCCACCTCGCGTGACACGACCTCGAACCGCACCTCTTCCCCCAGCGCGTCCGAGATGGCCGCGACCTGCTCGCGGGCGGTGATGGATTCGGGCCCCGTCAACGTGTACGCCCGCCCGGCGTGCCCGTCCTCCAACATCGCGGCCACGGCGACGGCCGCGATGTCGGCCTCGTGCACCGGCACCGAAGCCTCGTCGGGGAACGGGTACCGCACCACCCGACGAGCCCGGATCGAAGGCGCCCACACCGGCAGCAGGTTGGTCATGAACCCACCCGGCCGCACGTGGGTCCACTCGGCCCCCGACTCCTCCACGGCCTGCTCCACCGGGTTGGTGTGCAGCCCGAGCGTCACGGCCGCCGCCGACAGGTCCACGATCCGCCGCACCCCACACCGAACGGCTTCCGCCGCCGCCTGCCCGTCCCCGGCCGGGAAGAGGTACATCCGCTCCACCCCGGCGAACCACTCCGCCCGAGGTTCGCCCAGATCCCCCGCCACGACCTCGACCTCGGCGGGCAGCCCGGCCTCCTCAGGCCGCCGCGTGACCGCTCGTACTCCCTGACCGGCTCGCAGGAGCTGGTCGACCACGTTCCGCCCCACCACACCGGTCGCACCGGTCACCAGAATCGTCATGCCCCGAAGCTACGGCCCGTGTAGGTCAGGTCATGACCTACACGGTCAGCCCCGGTATACCGCCACGGTCGCCGTTCCGGGGTCGACCTCGGTGTAGCCGGCATCCCGCACCACCACCGCGTCCGGCCTCGCCAGCAACGCATCCCACTCACCCGGAGAAGGCGTCCGCACCGCACACCGGTAGTCCACCGCGGCCCACTCCTTCAGCTCCTCCTCGCTCAACGTGGGAGCGAGGAGCATCGAAGCGTGCCCGACCTGTGCCGCGGCCTTCCCGGCGGTCATCTCCACCTGGGGGTTCAGCCACAGCACGTACGCGCCTTCGGGGATCTCCCCCGGCTCGTCGACCGGCAGCTCCGAACCGGAGATCTGCAACCGGGACAGCTCCTTGGGCAGGTCCGCCACCCGTCCTGGCACGAACGCCCGGACCTCCGCCCGTCCCACCGAGACGGTCACGCCGGGCAGGCCCTGGACAGCCTCCCAGTGCGCACCCCGGGCCCGCCGGGACACCTTCCGGATCCGTCCCCGCACCCAGGCCACCAGCTCGTCGTGCCACTCCCCGCCGGGCTCGGCCCGGGGGTCCAGGCACACCGCGACAGCCGCCGCGGCGGCGGCCTCCAGCACGTCCGTCCGGCAAGGGGGGTCGACCCGCTCGATCCGCAACACCACCGGCATGGCCCGCACCGCGGCGGGGTCCTCCGGGTCGGTGGCGTAGTGCCGGTCCACCAGCATCCGCAGGATCGGGTTCACGGCCGCACCAGCTCCAACCCGTCCGCCGCGTCGGCGGCCTCCACCTCCGCCCGGGTGACCCCGAGCACGAACAGCACCGCGTCCAGGAACGGGTGCGACAACGCCGTGTCGGCCACCTCCCGCAGGGCGGGCTTGGCGTTGAACGCGATGCCCAGCCCGGCGGCACCCAGCATGTCGATGTCGTTGGCCCCGTCGCCCACCGCCACAGTCTGCGCCAGCGGCACCCCCTGCTGCTCGGCGAACCGCCGCAGCGCCACGGCCTTGCCGGGCCGGTCCACGATGTCCCCCACGACCCGCCCGGTCAGCCGGCCGTCCGCGATCTCCAGCTCGTTGGCCGCGCAGAAGTCCAGCCCGAGGTCGTCCACCAGCGACTGGATGACCCGGGTGAACCCGCCGGACACCACCCCGCACCGGAACCCGAGCCGCTTCAACGTGCGCACCGTGGTCCGAGCGCCCGCGGTCAGCTCCAGCGACCCGGCGACCTCGTCCAGCACCGACTCGTCCAGCCCCTCCAGCAGCGCCACCCGCCGCCGCAACGACTCGGCGAAGTCCAGCTCCCCGCGCATCGCGGCCTCGGTGATCTCCCGGACCTGCGGCTCGACCCCCACGTGCGCGGCGAGCATCTCGATCACCTCGCCCTGGATGAGCGTCGAGTCCACGTCGAACACCACCAGCCGCTTCGCCCGCCGGGTCAGCCCGGCCCGCTCCACCGCGATGTCCAGGTCGACCCGGACGGAGACCTCGGCCAGCGCCTCGCGCAGCGCCGAATCCGCGTCCGCCGTGTCGGCGGCAACGGAGACCCGCAGCTCAAGACCGGTGACGGGGTAGTCGGCGACCCCTCGGATGGCGTCGATGTTCACCCCGAGCGACGCCAGCCGGCGAGCCACCTCGGTGAACGCCCGAGCGGTCACCGGACGGCCGAGCAGGATGATGACGTGGCTGGACTCCAGCCGCGCGGTGCGCTTGGAGTCCGCGCCGATCTCCACTTCGACGTGCATGGACACCGTCGCCATGGCCTGCTCGACGGACTCCTGCAACCCCTCCGGGTCGTGCCCGGCGGCGACCAGCACGCCGAGCACCAGGCGGCCCCGGATGACGACCTGCTCGACGTCGAGCACGTCCACGCCGTGCCGGGTCAGCACCGCGAACAGCACCGAGGACACACCGGGCTTGTCGGGACCGGTGACGGTGATGAGGACGGGGGTGGCGCCGGGCGTGCCTGCGCCGGGCCTGCTCGCGGCGGGCTTGCCTGTGGCGGGTGTGCTCGCGCCGGGTGTGCTCGCGCCGGGTGTGCTCGCAGCGCTGGGGTTGCTCACTGGTGGCTCCTCTGCCAGACAGCAACGAGCCCCGACGACCGGAGGGCCGTCGGGGCTCGTCGTTGAACCTGCGCTCAGGTTACTTGTGGTCGTGCTCGGTGCCCTCCGAAGCTGTGCCCGATTGCACAGCCTGACCGGCCGCCTCGAACACCGTGGGCTTGGCGTCGTCGTGCGGGATGGACTTGCCGGTGAACGTGACGTGCGCCTCTTCCTGCAACCGCTCGATCATGTGCGGGTAGTGCAGCTCGAAGGCGGGACGCGCGGACCGGATGCGCGGCAGCTCGGTGAAGTTGTGCCGCGGCGGCGGGCACGAGGTGGCCCACTCCAGCGAGTTGCCGAAGCCCCACGGGTCGTCCACGTGCACGGTCTCGCCGTAGCGGTAGGACTTGAACACGTTCCAGATGAACGGCAGCGTGGACGCGCCCAGGATGTACGCGCCGATCGTGGAGATCGTGTTCAGCGTGGTGAAGCCGTCGGACGGCAGGTAGTCGGCGTACCGGCGCGGCATGCCCTCGTTGCCCAGCCAGTGCTGCACCAGGAAGGTCGCGTGGAAGCCGAGGAACGTGGTCCAGAAGTGCAGCTTGCCCAGCGGCTCGTCCAGCATCCGCCCGGTGATCTTCGGGAACCAGAAGTAGATGCCGGCGAACGTGGCGAACACGATCGTGCCGTAGAGCACGTAGTGGAAGTGCGCCACCACGAAGTAGGTGTCCGACACGTGGAAGTCGATGGCCGGCGCGGCGAGCAGCACACCGGACAGGCCGCCGAAGAGGAACGTGACGATGAACCCGATGCTGAACAGCATCGGTGTCTCGAACGTCAACTGCCCCTTCCACATCGTGCCGATCCAGTTGAAGAACTTGATGCCGGTCGGCACCGCGATCAGGAACGTCATGAACGCGAAGAACGGCAGCAGCACGGCGCCCGTGGCGTACATGTGGTGCGCCCACACGGCGACGGACAGGGCCGCGATGCCCAGCGTGGCGTAGACCAGGCCGTTGTAGCCGAAGATCGGCTTGCGGCTGAACACCGGGAAGATCTCGGAGACGATGCCGAAGAACGGCAACGCGACGATGTAGACCTCCGGGTGCCCGAAGAACCAGAACAGGTGCTGCCACAGGATCACGCCGCCGTTGGCGGGGTCGAACACGTGGGCGCCCAGGTGGCGGTCGGCGAGCAGGCCGAGCAGCGCGGCGGTCAGGATCGGGAACGCGAGGAGCACCAGGACCGAGGTCACCAGGATGTTCCAGGTGAAGATCGGCATCCGGAACATGGTCATGCCGGGCGCCCGCAGGCAGACCACGGTGGTGATCATGTTGACCGCGCCGAGGATGGTGCCCAGACCGCCGACGACCAGACCGGAGATCCACAGGTCGGCGCCCGCGCCGGGCGAGTGGATGGCGTTGGACAGCGGGGTGTAGGCGAACCAGCCGAAGTCGGCCGCGCCGCCGGGCGTGATGAACCCGGCCATCACGATCAGGCCGCCGAACAGGTACAGCCAGTACGAGAAGGCGTTGAGCCGCGGGAACGCCACGTCGGGCGAGCCGATCTGGAGCGGCAGGATGAAGTTGGCGAAACCGAACACGATCGGGGTCGCGTACAGCAGCAGCATCACCGTGCCGTGCATGGTGAAGAGCTGGTTGTACTGCTCCTGCGAGAGGAACTGCATCCCCGGCCGGGCGAGCTCCGTCCGGATCAGCATCGCCATCGCGCCGCCCACCATGAAGAAGGCGAACGACGTGACCAGGTACATGATGCCGATTTGCTTGTGGTCCGTGGTGCGGAACATCCGCAGCAGGAACGAACCCTTGACCGCCTCGCGAGTCCCGAAGGGCCGCGTTGCGATCGGCTGCGGGGCTACGGCCGTCACGGTGCCTCCTGCACTGTCTGGTGCTGACTTGGCCGGGTGGCCGGGCTGGCTCGCCACGTCGGCTCACCGGATCGTAGACGGGCGCGTTCTCGGGGGCTCGCCTGGGCCGGGTCCTGGATCAAGTGAGGTAGCGCAGCTCACAGTGGTGGGAGCCGGGTGTGAGGCGGGGGTCGCGCGGGGTGAAGGCGGGGCGGCGGTGGCATCCGCGGGGGGAAGCGTCCTTGCTGGGCGGGTGGCCTCGCTGGGCAGGTCTGAAGGGCTGAAAGCGTCCTGCTGGGCGGGTGGCCTCGTCGGACAGGCTTGCAGGGCTGGAAGCGTCCTGCTGGGCGGGTGGACTCGCCGGGCAGGGTTGAAGGGCTGAAAGCGTCCTCGCCGGACGGGCTGGCCGCCAAGGATCTCCACAAGAGCCCTGCGAAGCTCTTCGAGCTTTGCAGGGCGGTGGGTCTGCGTGTCATCCCCGTATGGCCAGGTCAAAGACAACCACATGCGTCAAGGGCAGATCGATCATGGGTGTGCGGTGATCGCGCGACCGATCTGCCCTTGACACATGCGGTTCCCTGCGGGCAGGCCATACGGGGATGACACGCAGAGGGACCGGTGTGCGCTGGCGCGTGGGGCTGGTGGGGTTAGCGGCGGAGTAGGGCTCGCAGCTTGGGGGACGCCACGAACACCGCGCCGGCTGCGATCAGGGCGAGGCCGACGAACAGCAGCCACAGGGACCCGAAGCCGGTGCTGGCCAGGTCGTCGTTCGAGCGGGAGCCGCCGGCGTCGGCGGGCGCGAAGGCCGACGTTGTGGTGGTGATGGCGGTTGCCGCGGCTGACGTGCTGGTCGACGGGGTGGAGCTGCCGGCCGCCGGCGTGGAGCTGACGGTGGTCGGGGCGGTGCTGCCGGTGGCGCTGCTCGCACTGCTGCTCGACGCGGTGGTGCTGGAGGGGACGTCGCCCCTGGGGGTTTCGGCTTCCGCCGCGCACACGAACCAGTGGCTGATGCCGGCGGGTTCGTCGCTGGAGTTGAGCGGGGGGTGCAGGTCGAGCCACGGGATGGCGCCGAGCGGTTGCACGTTGGCCGGCGGCGTGGCGTAGTAGACGTTGGCGGCCGAGGAGCCCTTCACCACCACGCCGGTGATCCGGTAGCCGTCCGGGTGGGCGGTGATGTCGATGTTGGCGCCCTCGACGTGGTAACCGCCGGTCAGCTCCCGCTCCTCGCCCGGCAGGCCTACCGCGGCGCACGCGTTGCCCAGCTGGCCGATGTCGACGTTGGCCTCGTGCACGGTCGCGCGCGGGTCACCGGAGTCGTGGGTCTTGGGGGCGGCGGTGGCGAGGGGGATGACGGCCAGCGTGGTTGCCGCGAGCAGGGCGGCTGCTCCGAACAAGTGGCGCGCTGCTAGGCGCATGGGTGATCTCCAGGACATAGGGGGCAACGACGGAATCCAACTACGTCGAATGGCTCTGAGAACGTTACGGCATTCGGTCGGTCCGACTTGCCACCGATCCGTTATGCCGCTGGGATGTTTGCTTAGTGCGCAAATTGAGTAATTACGAAAATTCCTCACTTTGGCTGGTCGGGAGGGTTTCCGACTGAACGACCGCAGGTGCTTGAAGGTGGTGGCAACCTTCAGGTCCAGCTATGGCCGGCACCGGTCGTGTCGAGGAGTTGAACGTGACTTCGGGGGCTCGTTGGTGCCGGAAACCGAGGCGGTGTCCACCGTAGAGTTGGCCCATGTTGGAAGCGTTGTGGGACAAGGCGGTCCGCGTTCTGGGTGGGCGGCCGGGTACGGCGGGCGACCTGGACGCGAGGTACGCGGAGGCTCATCGGGGCTACCACAACACCGACCACGTGCTCCAGGTCGTGCGGGACGTAAAGGTGTTGGCCGGGCATCGCACCGCCGAGGAACGGGCGGTGCTCGCGTTGGCCGCGCTCGCGCACGACGTGGTCTACGACGGCAAGCCCGGCGAGGACGAGCGCAACAGCGCGAAGTGGGTACAACAGCGGCTTCACGAGGCCGGCGTCGAGCCCGGCCGGGTGGTCGAGTTGGTGTTGTCCACCATCGACCACACCGCGTCGGACGAGCCGGCCGCGCTGCTGTCGGACGCCGATCTGGCGATCCTGGGCTCGGACGAGGACGACTACGAGCGGTATCGGCGGGCGGTGCGCGAGGAGTACGCGCACGTGCCGGACGAGGCTTGGCGTGTCGGTCGTGCACAGGTGTTGCGGGGCCTGCTGGAACGCGACCCGCTCTACGTGACGTCCCCGGCGCGCGACCGTTGGGAGTCGCGCGCCAAGGCCAACCTCGCCGCCGAGCTGGACACCCTCAGCGACCGGCCATGAGCGTGTCGAACGTGGGGAACGACTTGGCGATCTCGCTGCCGGTGAAGTTGCCCACCCAGCCGTCGTCGTCGTGGAAGAACCGGATCGACACGTAGTCCGGGCGGGTGCCCATGTCGAACCAGTGAGTGGTGTTCTTCGGCACGCTCAGTAGGTCTCCCGCCTCGCACAGCACGGCGTGGACGCGATCCTCGACGTGCAGGTAGAAGACTCCGGCGCCCCGCGCGAAGAAGCGGTCCTCGTCGTCGTCGTGGGTGTGCTCGGCGAGGAACTTCCGACGCGCCGCACCCGCCGACTCCAGCCACGCCGGGTCGTCGGACGGGGTCATCTCCATGGCGTCGACCATGACGTAGCCCTCGGCCTCGGTGACCCGGTCGACCTGGGCGCGGTACGCCTCCAGCGCGTTCTCCCTGGTGACACCGGGGATCACCGGCCACTGCTCGTAGCGCACACCCAACTGCTTCAGCTCGTCCGCGATCTCGACGGGATCGGCGGTGCGCACCACCACGGTCCCGGGCTCGGTGTCCGGCCACACGGTCAGCAATGTCACCGCTGGTCCCTCCTCGTCTCGATCTTGAAGCGCAGCAGCCACTCCAGGCATTCCAGCCGGTGGCGTGCCCGGTACAGGTCCTCACCCCACACGTACACCCCGTGCCGGGCCACGATCAAGGCCGGCACGTCTTCTCGATACCCGGCCTCGAACGCGTCGCCGAGCACCCGCATGTCCTGGTCGTTCGGCACGACCGGCACCACCACGAGGTCGTCGTGCGCCGAACGGCCGAAGCCCTTGAGCATCTCCAGGTCGCGCAGTTCGACGCCCTCGGGCCAGTACTCGGCCGCGACGACCGGGGCCAGGGCGTGCACGTGGACGACCGCGCCCGCGCCGGAGACGGCGGCGATCCGGCCGTGCAGACCCGCTTCGGCGGAAGGCACCTTCAGCGGGTCGTCGGTCCGCCCCTCGGCGTCGACGACCACGACGTCGTCGGCGGTGAGCTCACCCTTGTCGCGTCCGCTGACGGTGACGGCCAGGCGCAGCGGGTCGCGTGCCACCACGACGGAGAGGTTGCCGGACGTGCCGCGCATCCAACCCATCGCGGCGTACCGGGCGCATTCCGCGGCCAGCGCCTCTCCAGGCGTCACAGCGCGCTCACCGTCCTGTGTGGACTGAAGTCCGCGTCGCCGTAGGGCTCGCCGGGCCGTGCCACGCCGACCGTCCGCCAACCCGCCTCGGCCGCCGCGTGCAGCTCGGCCGGCACGTCGGAGTAGAACGTGATGTCGTCCGACCCGAGCACGGCGGCGATGGCGCGGTAGGAGGCGGCTTCGCGCTTCGGACCGGCGTTCACGGTGTCGAAGTGGTGCTCGAACAGCCCGCGCAGGTCGCCTTCCGCGGTGTGGCCGAAGAACGCGACCTGCCCGGCCACCGAGCCGGACGAGAACACGGCCAGCTTCACGCCGTCCTCGTGCCACTTGCGCAGCGCCGGGACCACGTCCGGGAAGAACTCCGCCACCAGGTCGCCGTCGGCGTACCCCTGCTGCCAGATCAGGCCCTGCAACGTCTTGAGCGGCGTGACCTTCTGGTCGGCGTCCATCCAGCCGTGCAGCACCCGCACCAGCTCGTCCGTGACACCGTCCACACCGGACAGCTCGCGGATCTGCCGGACCGCTTCCGCGACAACGGGGTCGTCGCCGTGGCCGTCGATCCACGGCCCGAGTCGCGGCCGGGCGTAGTCGTACAGCACGACCAGCACCTGGTCGGTGGCGGACAGCGTGCCCTCGATGTCGAGCACGACCCATTCAGTCATGGACTTCCTCGCCGTTGTAGTACTCGGACAGGCGGTCGGGAGCGTACGCGCCCCGGTCCGTCACCACCGACGACACGAACCGGGGCGGCGTCACGTCGAACGCCGGGTACCAGCCCTTCACCCCGTCGCCGGCGGTGCGCCTGCCCAGCGTGTGCAGCACGTCGTCGCCGGGCCGGAACTCGATCGGCACGTCGGCGGCGGTGGGCGCGAGCCGGTCCGGGGCCTGCACCATGGCCAGGAACGGCACCGCGAACGCGGACGCGGCCACCGCGAGCCCGAGCGTGCCGACCTTGTTCACCACGTGCCCGTCCATGGTGACCCGGTCGGCGGCGGTCAGCAGCACGTCGACCTCGCCGGAGCTGAACGCCGCCGCGCCCATGCCGTCGGTGATGACCGTGGTGTCCACGCCCATCTCGGCCAACGTCCCGGCGGTCAGCCGGGCGCCCTGGAGGTACGGGCGGGTCTCCGTGCAGAAGAACCGCAAGCGCTTGCCCAGCGCGTTCGCCGCCTTGACGGTCTCGGTCAGGTACAGGTCGGCCCAGCAGTGCGTCAGCACCGTGCCCTCGTCGGGCAGCAGCACGGCCGTGTGCCCGCCCAGCGCCCGGCTCCGGCTGCGGTACCGCTCGTCACCGGCCCGCGCACCCGCCAGCGCGCCCGCTTCCAGGTCGTCGGAGGCGTCCACCCCGGCCAGCACGGCCGCGACCGCCTTGCGCAGGTGGTTGTTGGTGCGCCGGGTCTCGACCAGCAGTCGGCCCGCCCGGTCCAGGTAGGCCCGGCCCTCGGCGGCGGGCAGGCCGCGGGCTTCCCGGGCGGCGAGCACCATCCCCCACAGCGCCGCGAAGTACGGGCCGGAGGACTGGGTGACCATGTCCTCGATGGCCTTCGCGACCTCGGCGACCGTCGCGCAGCGCACCCAGGTCCGCTCGAACGGGAAGTTCCGCCGGTCCAGGATGTGCACGCCGTCGTCGGCGAGCCGGACGCTGTGCGCGAGGACCGGTTCCATCAGCTGTACCCGGTGAACGGTGCGCGCTCGCCGGTCAGGAAGTACGCGCCGACCTCGCGGGCCTTGTACGACACGGGGTCGTGCAGGGTGAGCGTGCGGGCGTTGCGCCAGAACCGGTCGAACGCGTAGCCGGCGGCGGTCGCGCGGGCCCCGCACAGCTCGAACACCTTGCCGGTGGTCTGGTTGGCGACTCTCGTGGCGACGACCTTGGCGGACGAGATCAGCGCGGCGGTCGCGGCGCGCTGCTCGACGGTCAGGTCGGCGCCCCGCTCGCTCGCCTCGCCCAGCGCGGTGGCGGCGTGGTCGGCCAGCAGGCCGGCGGCTTCCACGTCGGAGACCAGTTCGCCGTAGGTGGCCAGGATGTACGGGTCGGCGGTGGCCGAGTCGACGCCGGACAGGAACCACGGGCGGGTGGTGTTGCGGGTGTACTGGGCGGCTTCGGCGAGCGCGCCCTCGGCCAGCGCCACGTAGACCTGGGCCAGCACGAGCTGGAACCCGATGGCGGCCAGCGACTGGCGGGGGCTGGTCTCGTCGTGCGTGCCCAGGACCCGTCCGGCGGGCACGAACACGTCCGCGAACACGACCCCGCCGCTGGCGGTGAGGCGTTGCCCGATGTTGTCCCAGTCACCGGCATACGCGATGCCGTCGGCACGGGCGTCGACCGTGAACGTGACCTTCTGGCCGGTGTCGGTGCGCGTGGCGCTGACGACCAGCCGATCGGCCACCGACGCGCCCGTCGCGAACGTCTTCCGCCCGCTCACCTCGAACCCGCCGTCGACCGGCCGGAGCCGGAGCGCGGCGTCCAACGGGTTGCTGACGCCGGCCCAGAACAGGTTGTCGTCCTCCTCGACGACCGGACCGTCGAACAGCCCCTGCCGCCACACCTGGAGGTAGTGGTACCCGAGCAGGTGCCCGACGTTGGCGTCCGCCGCCGCGACGACCCTGGTGACGGCCTGCCGGGTGCCCCAGTCGGTGATCGTCAGCAACCCGGACCGCCGCAACGCCGCCACCTCGGCCACCGGCTCGGCCCCGGCCCGGTCCCGCTCGGCGGCGTCCACCCGCAGCCCGGCGGCCACCTCGTCGGCGACGGTCAGCCACTTCTGCCGACCATCGGTGCTCGTCATCCGACCGCCTCCACGCTCGCTCGTACCCGGCTTGCCGAGCGTAATCGCCGCCGGCCGGCCAGGGTTGAGCGTTCCGCCACATGGGAGGACCCGCCCGAGGTTCACCCGCGAGGCACGTGGACCGCGCAGTCGGTCAACCGCAGGACGTCCAGCGCGTGCTGGGCGTCGGAGATCCGCCAGGCGTGCCGCCCACCGATCCGCCGCACGAACCGCGCCCACCGCCGCCGGTCCACCGCCAGCGCGTCCAGGTAGTCCACGCAGAACCGGGGTCGGATGGCCGCGCACCGCTTCCGCGCCCCCAGCAGCGCCATCTCCATCCGGTGCGCCTCCTCCTCGCCCCGCACCCCGTCGCGCACCTTGCCGAGGATGCCGTCGATCAGCGCGAGCCGCCCGGCCAGGAACTCCTCCCAGTACCCCACCGCGCGGACCTCGGCGTACCGACCCTCGTCCAGCAGCGCGAACACGCCCTCGGCGAGGCAGTCCCCGAACTCCTCCACCTGGGCCCGCGCATCACCGGCGAAGGGGTCGTAGGGCTTCTGGATCACCCGCCCGGTGACCGCCGACCCGCGCAGGCCGAAGTCGTCCAGCAGGAAGAACCAGTCCTCGTTGTAGATCGTCGGGAAGAACGACTCGGTCGACTCCCGCCCGACCACCAGCGCCCCACCGCCGATGAACGTGCCCTGGTCCCCGCCGGTCTCGCGGTGGGCGTGGCAGACCACCGAGTTGTCCGGGAACCCGCCCACCGCCAGCCCGACGGCCGCGATGGACGACGACAGCATCCCCGCCGCGACCTCCAGGTCGCCCGGGGTGGGCACGGTGATGTCGTCGTCCAGGAACGCCACGTGCTCCCAGTCCATCAGCCGGGCGATGACCAGGCCGAGGTTGCGCTTGAGGCTGGTGTCGGTGCGGCGGTCGAAGTCGGTGCCGCGCAGCAGTTCCGCGGTGGCGGAGCCGGGCAGCACGCGGGGCGGCAGGCGGTCCACGTCCACCGCGACCAGGTCGACGCGGGACGCGAGGGCGACCGTCCCGGCGACCGACGCCGACCCGCTGCACAGCACGACCAGCGTGCACCCCAGCGTCCGGGCCAGCGCCACGGCCTCGGTCAGGAACGGCGTGGGCCGGTTGGTCGGCACGATGATGGCGTCGACCCGTGCCGTGGAGCACCTCGCGGTGTCGACGGCGGTCAACAGGCCGCCGTGTGACTCGTGGTGCTCGACGGTCACCGGCGCGATGGCGTTCAACCCTGGCCCTCCGGCCATTCGTAGAGTCGGGACTCGGGCAGGTTCCAGTCCGGTGTGACCACCTGCCCGTTCACCACCGAGACCTTGGTCAGCACGCTGTAGGCGTCCATCCCCGCGAAGGTGCGCCGGAGGTACTCCGCGTTGCGGTCGCGGAACCGCTCGTCGGTGAGCGCACGCACCGCGCCGAGGGTTCCCCGGCCGTACATGCCGTTGCAGATCGTGACCGTCCGCTTGTGGTTGAACGGGTTCGGCCCGCGGTAGAAGTGCGCGATGTCCTCCAGGAGCACCTCGCGCTCGCCGTGGCGGGCCAGCTTGGGCGCGAGGATGCGCTTGGCGTCCCCCTTCCCGACGACGAACCCGCCCGATTCGGACTCGTCGTGCCGGGCGACCTGGCTGACCGGCAGGTCGACCCGGTCCAACAGCTCGCGGGTGACCACGTTCCAGTCGACGCCGCCGAGCAGCACCAGGTGCGACGTGTAGTCGTCCGGCGCGAGTTCGGAGGCGATCCGGAACGCCACCCGGCTGCGCGGGTTGAGCGCGCGGATGTGGCCGTGCAGCTCGATCAGCGCGTCCAGGTCCGCGTAGGTGTACAGCTCGATGTAGTCCGGCTGCGTCGGGTCCGCGTACGGCATCTCGTCGCGCATCGACTTGGGCAGCTGCGCGACCACGATGGTGATGTTGTTGCGGTCCGGGAAGTACCAGAAGTCGCGACGGCCGTTGCGGTCCACGTCGGACACCGTGCCCGCGTCGAGCTGTTCGGCTTCGCGCAGCGCGGTGAGTTCGGCGAGCAGGTCTTCGCGGTGCCGGAGCTCGTCCGGGGTCAGTTCGTCCAGCGGCAGCAGCCGGTAGGGCTTGCGGGCCACCGAGCGCCTGGTCGCGAAGAACGTGGCGTACGCGGCGAGCCTGCTCAGCGGCGGCACCTTCGGGTGCGTGCGGCTCTCCCAGGACGACAGCAGGGGCACGCTCGCCGGCTTCTCGGTGCTGAACGCGGCGGCGAGATCGCTCTGCGTGATCAGCAAGTCCGGCCAGTGCTCTTCGCGCAGCGCCCGCAGGCGGTGCGCCAGCGCAAAGGAGTCACCCGTTCCGACCACGTCCCGCGCCCTTCAGTTAACTTCAGCATACAAGCTGAAGAGGGCAACATACACGAAGTCGGTCACAAGTCTCGACCCGATACCCGCCGGGTGCCCCTTGTCAGGCATATACAGGCGACTTACTCTGAACCTTGCTGAGGTTCATTCAACTTCAGTGAGCTAAGTGAAGTTCACCCAGGAAGCCATCCGGGGGTTGCCATGAACACGCTCGCCGCTTTAGCTCAATCGTCCGAGACCACCGAGTGGACGCCGCTGGTGGTCGTCATCCTGATGGGCGCGATGGCGCTGCTCCTCGGTCTGGTCAGGCTGCTGCGCCGGGTGCTCGGCCTGATGACCCGCGTGCTCGTGTCGGCGGGCGCGGCCATGACCGGGATCGCCACCATGCTCGCCGCCTGCACCGTGCTGACCACCCTGCTCCTGGTCTACGTGCGCTGACGGGAACCACGTGCGGCAGAGCCCTTTCGACTACGGTGTGCGGGCCCGTACCGAAGGGGGAGTCGCACGATGGACCGGTCACGCAGATCGTCCTCCGGGGGGACCGCCGTCGCGGTGGGCATCACCGCGACCCCCGGGACGACCGCGCTCGCCGAGGCCCACGCGACCGGTCCGCACCGCACGTCCGCCCCGCACCTGCTCGAAGCCGAACAGCTCATCGGCTACCTGTCGCTGCCCACGTGCCCGCTGGCCAACAACACCTACAAGACCCCGGACCAGCCCAACGTGGTGACCTGGGGCTCCCCCGGCGACGCGACGACGTGGTTCAACCAGAGCCAGTGCGCTTCGTTCCAGACCGCCGTGCTCAAGCGCACCTACCGCTGGGCCACGTCGAAGTTCTTCCGCAGGCACTTCGGCCTGTCCAGCCCCTTCGCCCGCGACTACCGGGCCGCCTTCGAGCGCTCCGGCATCCCGCACTTCCGACGCGTGCGCCGGGTGGCGGACCTCAGGCCCGGCGACCTCATCGCCGTCGACTACCGCAACGACCAGGACACCAACACCGGCCACATCGTGATGGTCCGCTCCCTGCGAGGCGTCTACGCGGCCCCGGTGGCGAGCCTGAACTTCCCCGGCGAAACCCAGTACGCCGTGGAGGTCGTGGACTGCACGTCCGAACCCCACGGCCTGCACGGCGTCGGCAGCTACTCCTCCTTCCCCGACAGCCGGATCTTCAACGCCACCGCCAAGATCAACGGCGCGGGCACCGGCCACATGATGTTCTACGCCTCCGACGAGACCGGCGAGTTCACCCGCTACCGGTGGAGCGTGAACACATCGTCCACCGCCACCTACACCGTCGCGCAACGCCCCACGTCCGCCGCCCGGATCAGCTGAGCGCACGCCCGAACGAGACCGGATCCCGGTTCGGGACGTGCCACGCGGCCGAGGTCCTCCGGTCAGAGTCCTGCGACGCTCGTGACCCAGGTCCGGTGCGCCGAGGCGTCGGAGTAGATCGAGGGCCCTTGGCCGCACTGGGGACTGGAGCTCCGGGACGCCGCGCCCGCCAGGTGCCAGACGGTGCCGACCTTCAGCATCGCCGGGCCGCCGGAGTCACCGTGACAGATCCCCCGGCCGTTGCCGCCGATGCAGAGTTCGGCCGCCCCGGTGCCGCAGCGGCTGTCCGGCAGGACGGGAGCGTCCACCTCGTGCAGCCCCAAGGGGAGCGGGTCGGTGCAGGTGGCGCAGGTGCGACCCCAGCCGAGCAGGCGGACGGTGGAGCCGATCGGCACCGAAGACGCCAGGGGGATCGGCTGGTGCGTGACGGGCGCGCGCAAGCGCAGCAGCGCTACGTCGGAGCTCGGGTGCTGGACGATCTGGCTCACGAGTTCGAGGGTGCCGCCGGACGCCCGGTTCGCCGAGCCGACGCGGACTCGGAGGTTCGTGGCGCCGGTGCCGGCGACGCAGTGCTTGGCGGTGAAGATCCAGCCGGGCCGGACCAGGGCGGCGCCGCAGAGGTGACTGCCGCTGGTGTTCTGCAGGGAAGCGGCGAAGGAGTACGCCTGCGAGGCAGGGCCTCCGCCGACGATGTAGGGCGCGGGGTCGGCGGTCGCCGTGGGTGCGACCAGCATCAGCACCGTGACCAGTAGGGCACGCATCAGGGAGTGCCTCCTCGGGTGTGCCGGGAGGCGTGGGTGCCACGCCTCCCGGCTCGGTCGGGCTACACGGACTACACGGCCTGCCAGAGCGCCGGTGCGTTCGGCGGCTCCCAGCCCGGCTGCGAGGTGTGCGGTTGGCGGCACCGGTAGGTGACGCCGTTGTAGGTGACCGTCTGTTCGGTCGGGTAGCTGGTCCATGGTGCCCAGTTGCCGGACGGCACGCCAGAGGTCGTTGTGGTGGTCGTGGTCGAACTCGACGTGGTGGTTCCGCCGTTGTCCCACGGGACCTGGGCCGAACGGTAGAAGTTGATGCCCAGAGCGGACCAGCGCGGGGCCTGTGCGCCCAGGCGGACCTTGAAGGCGTCCCAGTTGTGCGTGGACCACGGCGACCAGCCCAGTTCCGCGATGACCGCGAGACGGGGGAACGCCATGAAGTCGATGTGAGCGGGCGTCACGATCGTCTCCGTCCACAGCGGAGCCTCGACGCCCCGGACGGCCGACTCGGGAACGCCGCCGAGGTGGGTGCCCGGGTTCCAGTTGTAGGCGTCCTGCACCTCGATGTAACCGGCCCAGGACAGGCCCAGCGGCGTGCTGGAGTTGTACTTCATGTCCAGGTACGCCTTGTTGGCCGGGGACATCAGCACCTTCGCGCCGCGCGCGGCGGCGGCCTGGACGACCGCGTTGGACGTCGTGGTGCCCCAGTACTGCGGCACGGCCGAGGTGTCCGTGGTGGTCTTGATGAACTCGTGCCAGCCCATGGGCTTCTTGCCGTACTTGGCGACCAGCGGCAGGACCTTGTTCATGAACGTCTGGTAGTCCTGGTCCGTGGTGGCGCTGGCCTCGTCACCGCCGATGTGGAAGTACGGGCCGGGGGTGAGCGCGGCGATCTCGCGGATCACGTCCTCGACGAACTTGTACGTGACGTCCTTGCCGACGCACAACGAGCTGTAGCCGACCGCGATGTCCGTGCGCAGACCGGGCGCGACCCCGTTGCAGTTGAGCTCGGCGTACGAGGCCAGCGCCGCGTTGGTGTGGCCGGGCAGGTCGACCTCGGGGATGACCGTGATGTGCCGGGACGCCGCGTGGGCGATGATCTCCTGGTACTGCGCCTTGGTGTAGTACCCGCCGGGTCCGCCGCCGACCTGCGTGCTGCCGCCGTGCGTGGCCAGCTTCGGCCAGCTGTCGATCACGATCCGCCAGCCCTGGTCGTCGGTCAGGTGCAGGTGGAGGTAGTTGACCTTGTAGAGGGCCAGCTGGTCGATGTACCGCTTCACCGTGCCGACGGGGTGGAAGTGCCGTGCCACGTCGAGCATCGCCCCGCGGTGGGTGAACCTGGGGTGGTCGGTGATGTTCGCGCCCGGCACCGTCCACGGTCCGGTCTGCGGGGACGGGCTGTCCACCCTGCCGGGCAACAACTGCCGCAACGTCTGGACACCCGCGAACAGCCCGGCCGCCGTGTTCGCGCGGATCGTGATGGTGGCGGTGGTGACGCTGAGCTGGTACCCCTGCTCCCCCACCGTCGACGGCGCTCCACCCAGCAGCAGCGCGATCCCGTCGGTCGGTGTCCCGGTGGTGTCCTCGACCGGGAACGGGTAGCCGGTGGACGGCCTGAGGACGCCGGCCAGGTAGTCGCCGACGCTGTGCGCCGCCGCAGTGGTGTAGATCTTGGTGGTGGCGCTCAACGTGTGCGCGGCACCGGACACCGCCTGCACGGACACCGGTACCGGGACAACGCTCCGGAGCGGTTCGGCCGCCGCGGCCTCGATCGGGTTCGAGCTGACGTTCCACACTACGGTGGCGCCGAGCAGCAACACCAGGACGGCGATTGCGCGCGCCACCCTTGCTTGGAGTTTCACCGTTGGACCTCCTCCGGGGGCAGGCGGCGACCGGCTGGCGTCCAGCGTGCGTACCCGCGCGAGATCATGTCAATGGGTCTAGACCACTTGCCGGCAACGATCCGCGACGATCGGCACCGGGACACGGCCGCGTCACCCGTGGGAGAGGTCGAGCCTGCCCAGTTCGACGCGCGAGGCGACCCCGAGCTTCGGGTACGCCTTGTAGAGGTGGTACCCGACGGTCCTCGGGCTCAGGAACAGCTGCGCGCCGATGTCCCGGTTGCTCAGGCCCTCCGCGGCCAGTCGCACGACCTGGAGCTCCTGCGGCGTCAGGCTGCCCAACGGGTCGGGGCCGGGCCGGGCGCGGCTCTCCCCGGTCGCCCGCAGCTCGGTGCGGGCGCGGGCCGCCCACGGGACGGCACCCAGCCGGTCGAAGGCGTCCGACGCCGAGCGCAGGTGGGTGCGGGCGTCGTTGCGGCGGCGGGCGCGGCGCAGCCATTCGCCGTAGAGGAGTTCGGTCCTGGCCCGTTCCAGCGGGCGGCGGCCGGAGGTCCGGTGCAGCTCGACGGCCTCGGTGAACCACCGCTCCTCGTCGGTGAGCAGCGCCCGGCAGCGCAGGGCGACCGCCCGAGCCCACGTCTGCCCGGTGTGTTCGGCCCATTCGCCGTACCAGGCGGCCGAATCCTCGGCCACGGACGGCTTCCCCACCCGAACCGCCGCCTCCACCAGGTCCGGCAGGCTGGAGATCGCGTAGAGCCGGTGCGCCCCGGCCGCCACCTCCGCCAGCCGCTCCAGCACCGCATCGTGCCGCCCCAACCCCAGGTCCAGCAAGGCCAAGGCGCACGCGGCACGGGTGGAGCGCGGCGGGCCACCGGTCATCGCCGCCACCAACTCCAGGCAGCGTTCCTCGTCGCCCTCGATCGCCGCCAGCTCGGCCAGCACGCTGTGCAGGTACCCCACGCTGAACACCTGGCCGATGTCGGACGCGATCCGCAAGCCTTCCTCGGCGGTGGCCCGGGCGTCGTGCGGCTGTCCCAGGTGCAGCCTTCCCCTCGCCAGGTAGGCCAGCGCCCTGGGCAGCACGCCCAACGCCCCGGCGTCGCGGCTCTCGCGTTCCAGCGCCACCGCCCAGTCGAACGCCGCCTGGTCGTCGCCGAGCACCAGGTGCCACCACGCGACCACCGCGTTGCCCTGCCGCCTGACGCGTTCGGTCGCCAGCAGTTCCCGGATCGCGGCGAGGGCGTCCGCGACGGCGGCCCCCTCCAGGCCGAGAGCCGCACGGGCCAGCGCCCGCACGTCGGACGCGCCGGGCAGCCCGTCGGCCTGCGCCGCGATCCGCCGGACGGCCGCGAAATCCCTTGCCGCCCAGGCGTTCTGGGCTGCCGTGAACAGCAGCTCCTCGGTCAGCTCGAGGTCCTCGTGCACGGCGCACCCCGCCGCCCGTGCCAACACGGTCGCCGCCTCGGCGGAGCGGCCCTGCTCGCCGGCCAGCGACGCCCGGATCCGGGCCACCCGGGCCATCTCCACCGGGTTGTCGAGCAGGTCCGCCGCCTGGTCGGCGAGCAGCCCGGCACGGTCGAACTGCCCCGCCTCCAACGCCGCGCCGGCGGCAGCGGTGAGACGACGACCGCGTTGTGCCACATCGGGACTGAGTGCCGCCGCGCGCTGGTAGGCCGCCGCCACGGCCGCGTACCCGCCCCGACGGCGGGCGTCCTCCGCCGATCGCGCCAGCGCCCGGGCGACGTCCTCGTCCGGAGCGGTGGTGGCGGCAGCCAGGTGCAGGGCACCGCGGTAGGCGTCCTCCGACACGTCCGCCAAGGCCTTGTGCACGGCCAGCCGTCGCGCGAGAGGCGCGCTCTGATAGGCCGCCGCACGGATCAGCGGGTGCCGGAACGTCAGCCTGCCCTCGTCGGAACGCAGGAGCTGGCGCTGTTCCGCCGCTTCCAGGTCCGCCAACCCGGCACCCAGCAGGGAAGCCGCCTTGAACACCACCCCCGGATCGCCGGTGTCGTCGGCGGCGGCCACCAGCAGCAGGTCACGCGTCCCGGCGGGCAGCGCCCCGATCCGGTCGGCGAAGGTCTGCTGGATCCGGCTGTACGTGGGCAGCGCCCCGACCCGGTAGGCGTGCGCCGCCGGCAGGTGGCCTTCCCGCTGTGCCGCGGGGAGTTCCAGCAGCGCCAGCGGGTTCCCCCGTGCCTCCACCACGATCTGGTCGCGCACGTACCGGGGCAGGTCGGCCGCGTGCTCGTCCAGCAACGCCGTCGAGTCCTCCGTGGACAGACCGGTCAACCGCAGTTCGGGCAGGCCGGGGGCCGGGAACGGCGGCGCGTGCAGGTCGCGGGCGGCGAAGATCACCACCACGCCCTCCGCCTCCAGCCGGCGGGCCGCGAAGACCAGCGCGTCGGCCGAACCGGGGTCGAGCCAGTGCGCGTCGTCCACCAGGCACAGCACCGGGCCGTGCTCCGCCAGGTCGGCGAGCAGGGTGAGCACCGCCAGCCCCACCAGGAAGCAGTCGCCGCCGTCCGGCGGGGCCAGCCCGAGTGCCGAGCGCAGCGCCGCCGCCTGGTTCGGCGGCAGCGAACCCGCCTGGTCGACGACCCGGCCCAGCAGCAGGTTCAGCCCGGCGAACGGCACCACCGACTCCGACTCGACCGCCGTGCCGCGCAGCACGCGGAAGTCGTCCGCCGCCACGTGGTCGAGCAGGGCCGACTTGCCGATGCCCGCCTCGCCGCGCACGACGAGCACACCGCTGCGCCCCGCGCGGGCGTCGGCGAGCAGCCGATCGACCACGGCGAGTTCCGAGGACCGCCCGTGCAGCACGTCCACGACCCTAGCCGGCGTCCGGGACGAGGACGACCTTGCCGACCGTGCAGCGGTTCTCCAGCGCCTCGTGCGCCTCGGCGGCCGAGGACAGCGGGAACCGCTGCACCACCGGCGTGAACCGGCCGGAAGCCGCGTCCGCCAGGGCCCGCGACTCCAGCGCCCGCAGGCCACCGGCCCGTTTCGCCACGTGCGGGCCGACCGCCACGGTCGCGCTCAGACCCCGCTCGAACAGGTCCGCGGTGGACAGTTCGGTCGGCTCCCCCGACGACGACCCGAACATGACCACCCGACCGCCGGGCGCCAGCAGCTCCACCGCCCCGCGCCCGTGCGCACCACCGACCCCGTCCAGCACCACGCTCACCTCCCGGCCTCCCAACGCCGATCGCACCTCGTCCGCCCAGTCCGCCCGCCGGTAGTCGACCGCGACCGACGCCCCCGACCGCAGCACGGTCTTCCGCTTCTCCGCACACCCCGCGACCCCGACCACGTGCGCCCCCGCCCGGGACGCGCCCTGCACCAGCAGGTTCCCCACCGCCCCGGCCGCCGCCGTGACCAGCACCACGTCGTCCGGCTCCAGCGCGGCGGCCACCAGCACGCCCACCGCCGTGCTGCCGGTGCAGATCATGGTCACGGCGGCGTCGAACCCGAGCCCCTCCGGCACGACGTGCAGCGCCCCGACCTCCCGCACGGCCAGCTCGGCGTACCCCCCGCTGGCGAGGCCGAGCTGCGTCACCACCCGTTCACCCAGCCACGAGTCGGGCACCCCCGGCCCCACGGTGTCGACCACCCCGGAGACCTCGCTGCCGGGCACCACGGGCAGTTCCGGCAGCGGCAGCGACTTCGCGCAGCCGCGCCGGATCACCGCGTCCACCAGGTGCACCCCGGCGGCCCGCACCGCGATCCGGACCTGACCGGGGCCGGGCTCGGGGTCGTCGGTCTCCTCGTAGCGCAGTTCGGCGGGCGACCCGAACCCGTGCAGTCGGACGGCGCGCACGTCAGGCCCCGTACGGCCGCTTGGAACGCGCCTCGTTCAGCGCGGTGCCCCACCAGACGAGCTGGTCCAGCATGGTCTTCGCGGCCCCGTTCACGCCTTCCGGGTCCAGCGGCGCGCCGTCGTCGTCGAACCGCGACCACGCGCCGTGGAAGCTGACCGTGTCCCGCACCGTCACGGCGTGCAGCTCGGCGAACACCTGCCGCAGCTGCTCCACGGCCCGCAGCCCACCGCCGACCCCGCCGTAGGAGACGAACCCGACCGGCTTGGCCTGCCACTCGGTGTAGTGCCAGTCGATGGCGCTCTTGAGCGGCGCGGGGAAGCTGTGGTTGTACTCGGGCGTGACGACGACGAACGCGTCCGCGTCCGCCAGCCTCGGCGTCACCGCCCTGACCTCCTCGGCGGGTTCCTCGCCGAACCCGTGCAGCACGTCGGGCAGCCCCACCTCGGCCAGGTCGAGCACGTCGACGTCCAGGTCGTCGCGCTCCTTGGCCTGGTCCGCGAACCAGTTCGCCACGACCGGCGCGAACCGTCCCCTGCGGGTGCTCCCGATGATGATCGCCAGCTTGATCACGGTGTTCCCTCCCTCGGACATGACCCGACGCTACGAACCGGGGACACCGGCCGGCATCTGTCACGCGACTGGTCACGTGACGGATTCGACTGGCCGGGCCGACTCGTAGGTTCGGTTCATGACACAGGACGTGCAGGTCAAGACGAGGTGGACGCCCGTGGTGGCGCTCGCGCTGGCCATGCTGGTGGTGACCACCGAGATGACCGTGGCGGCGGTCGCGCTGCCCAGCATGGGTGCCGAACTGGACGTCGGACCGGGTGCGACGGCGTGGGTGCTGCTCGCCTACACGCTGCCGATGGCGGCGATCGCGATCCCGGCCGGGCGGTGGGTGGACCGGACGGACGTGCGGCTCGCGTTCCTGCTCGCGATGGCCGGTGTCGGGGTGGCGAGCGTGCTCACCGCCGTGGCGCCCGCGTTCTGGGTGCTGCTGGTGGGGCGGGCGTTGCAGGGCGTCGCGGCGTCCCTGGTGCTGGCCGGGTACATGCCGATCGTGGTGGCGGCGGTCGCACCGGCGCAGCGCGGGCGGGCCGTGGGGTACGTGATGACGATCATGACCGTCGGCGGGATGGCGGGCGCGCCGCTGGGCGGGTTGGTGGCGGGGGCGTTCGGGTGGCGGGCGGTGTTCCTGATGAAGCTGCCGCTGCTGGTCGTGGTGCTGCTGATGGTGTTCCGGGGGCTGCGCGGGGACGGCCGGGGGTTGCCGTTGCCGGACCGCGGGCTGCTGGTGGAGGCGCTGCTGCTGGGTGGCGCGATCACGGCCGTGCTGCTGGCGTTCCAGGACAGGGCGTGGCTGGTCGCGGTCGGTGTGGTGCTCGCGGTGTGGTGGGGGCGGTTGCCGGCGTCACGCTCGGTGCTGCGGTTGGTGCGGCGGCGGGAGTTCGGGTTGCCGATGACGGCGCTGATGCTGGTCGCGACGCTGGGCGGGCTGTTGTTCCTGCTGGTGCCGTACTTCGTGTCGGACGTGCTGGGCGGGACTCCGGAGGACGTCGGTGTCGCGCTGCTGGTGTTCGTGGCCGGTGTCGGGGCGTTGTCCTCGGTGGCGGGGAACCTGGCCGACCGGTACGGGCCCTGGCTGGTCGCGGTGTCCGGTGCGGTGGTGACCGTGCTCGGGTTGCTGTTGTTGTTGCCGCACATCGGGAGTCTGCTGGACCTGGGCTGGCGGCTGGCGGTCATCGGGGTGGGGCAGGGACTGTTCAACGCCGCCATCAACACGTTGGTGATGTCCGTTGCGCCGGAGGGGATGGAGGGTGCGGCGGGCGGTGTCAGCGCCACCGGGCGGATGGTGGGCTCGACCGTGGGTCCGGCGATCGCCGCTCTGGCAGCGGGTTTGGCGGGGAACGGGGAAACCGGTTTCCGCGTCGGTGTCGCCGTTCTGACCGCCATCGTGGTGATCGGAGCCGGAGTGCTGGCGTTGGGGCGCCCGAGGTAGCGGCGCGTCGAGCAAATCTTTTGGTGACGGCGAATGGCACGAGATGTCGTTGTGCCGGAGTGGGGACCGGGTTGAGCCGACCGTCAGGCCTTGGAGCCGGATCGGACTTCGGCCAGTCCTTCGTTCAGCTTGTCGATCAACTGGGTCATGGCGGCCTCGCCGAGGAGAAGCGAAAGTCCTTCGCTGACACCCAATCCGTGGGCGCTTCGGCCTACGGAGAGGATCAAGGTGCGATCAGCGTTCAACTCGTAGGTGATCTTGGTGTCCTGCTCGATTTCCATGTAAGTGACCAATTCCATGGCCCGAAGGCTAGCGGTAGACATCTACGCAGAACATCGATCGATCGAGTGATATACGTCTACGGGCGATCTCGCTAGTGTTGACCGCATGTTCGAACTGGCCGCACCTTCGGCACTCCAGTGGTTGATCGGGGTAGAGATCGCGCGTTTCCGGAACGAGGCCGGGCTGACGCTCAGCCAACTCTCCGACGCCACAGGTATCGGCAGACCCAAACTCGGCCACATGGAAACCGGTCGGTCGGTTCAATACGCCAACGATATCCGGAGGGTACTCAAGGCCTGCAAGGTCCCCCGCGAGGACATCGACCGGCTGGTCCTGTTGAGCAGCCGGCCGGACGAGGCGGCTTGGATCGGGCCGTGGACCGATGTGGCATCGGACTGGCTGCGCACGTTGGTCGGCCTGGAGTCCTTGGCCCGCAAAGAGTTCGTCTTCGAACCGATCGTCCTGCCCGGCCTCCTGCAAACCGAGGCGTATGCCCGTGCGATGACCGCAGGTGCGAGCCGGGTGCGTCCCGACGCCGGTGAGCGGCTGGTGGAGTTCCGGATGGAGCGCACCCGGTTGCTCACCAAGGACCCTGCGCTGGAGCTGCACGCGGTGATCAACGAGCAGGCCCTCAATCTCTGGGTGGGTGACTGGAGGCTGTTGAACCAGCAGTACGAGCACCTCTTGCGGATGAGCGAGCTGCCGAACGTCACGATCCAGGTCCTGCGGGCACAGGGAGGGCTGCACTCGGCGACCACCGGGCAGTTCATGCTGCTGGACTTCGCCGAAGCGCGCTCGATCGTCTACGTCGAGATCCAGGATGCCGGCATCTTCGTGGACGACGCGCGCCGCGTTCACACGTATACGCTGAGTACGGAGAGCCTCAAACGGGTCGCGCTGTCGCCTGCCGAGAGCGTGACTCTGATCCATTCGCTGATCACGTAGGAGTTCGCTATGTGGCGTACCAGCAGCTACAGCTCCGAGAACGGCAGCTGTGTCTCCGTCCGCTTCCCCTCGGCCGGTCCGGTTGCCGTGCGCGACTCGAAGCACCCCTCCGGCCCGCAGCTCGCGTTCCCCGAGAACGCGTGGGCCGCGTTCCTCCAGCACCGGAAGTGACAGCGACAGGCCGGGGCGACGACCACCCCGGCCTGCTCGCTCCCTCCCCGCTCACCACCTGCCGCTCGGGTAAGTTGGAAAACAGGACCGAGGGAGGAGGAGCATGGCGGCCCGGGAGTGCTCGATCGCGAACGCGCTGGCGGTGGTCGGCGAGCGGTGGAGTCTGCTGGCGATCCGGGAGGTCATGTTCGGCGTGCGGCGGTTCGACCAGATCGCCCGCAACACCGGTGCCAGCCGCGACATCCTGACCACCCGGCTGCGCAAGCTGGTCGACGTCGGGCTGCTCGAACGGGAGCGGTACGAGGAGCACCCGCCGCGCTACGAGTACGTGCTCACCGAGTCCGGTCAAGCGCTGCACACCGTGCTGCTCGCCCTCATGGACTGGGGCGACCGCCACATCACCCGAGGCGAACCGCCCACCGTGCTGGAACACACCTGCGGCCACACCCTGCACCCGCTCACGGTGTGCGCGCACTGCCACGAACCCGTCGTGCCCGGCGGGACGACGGTCGTGCGGATGCACCAGCCCTGATCGCTCACGCTACGAGGAAGGGCGCACTGGGGCCATGCGGGTGGAAGTGCTGGGCCCGGTCCGGGTCTTCGGCGACGACGGCGCACCGGTCGAACTCGCGGGCGCGAGGCTGCGCATGTTGCTGGGCAGGCTCGCGCTGTCCGCGGGCGAGGCGGTGTCGTCCGACGCGCTCATCGAGGACATCTGGGGAACCGGATCCTCTGCCGGCACCGCGAACACGCTGCACGCGTTGGTGCACCGGCTGCGGCGGGCGCTGCCGGACGCCGGGGTGGTGGAGTCGCCCGCGGTGGGCTACCGGCTCGCCCTCCCGGCCGACGGCGTGGACGCGCACCGGTTCGAGGTGCTGGCCGCGCGGGGCAGGCGTGAGCTGGCGGCGGGTGAGCCCGGTCGGGCGGCGGCGACGCTCGGGGACGCGCTCGCGCTGTGGCACGGGTCCGCGTTCGAGGACGTGCTCGCGGCCCCGTACGCCGGGACGGCCGGTGTGCGGCTGGAGGAACTGCGGGCAGCGGCCCGGGAGAGCCGCTTCGAAGCGGAACTGCGCCTGGGCCGGCACGCCGAGGTGCTGCCCGACGTGGAGGCGGCGTGCGCGGCCAACCCGCTGCGGGAACGCCTGGCCGCGTTGCGGATGCGCGCCCTGTGCGCGGCAGGCCGCCAGTCGGACGCGCTCGCCGTGTACGAGGACGTCAGGGCCAGGCTCGCCGACGAACTCGGTGTCGATCCTTCCGCCGAGCTGCGGCAGACCCACGTGGCGGTGCTGCGCGGCGAACTCGACCGACCGGTGGCGGCCCCGGCCCGGTCCGCGCCGGGTCGGCTGCCGTCGCGGTTGACCTCGTTCGTCGGCCGTGCCGACGAGTTGGAGCTGCTGGCCGAGCTGCTGAAGACCTCCCGGCTGGTCACCGTGGTCGGCCCGGGTGGCGTGGGGAAGACCCGGCTGGCGGTGGAGGCGGCGTCCCGGCACCCGGCGCGGCGCGACGGCCGGCTCTGGCTCGTCCCGCTGGCCGGGGTCGAGAGTCCGCAAGGGGTGGCCGGCGCGATCCTCGGCGCCCTCGGCGCGGGTGCCGGTCAGCCCGCCGGCCCCGTCCCCGCCGACCCGCTGGACCGGGTGGCCGAGCTGCTCGGCGGGGACGAGGCCGTGCTGGTCCTGGACAACTGCGAGCACGTCGTCGCCGAGGTGGCCCGGACCGCCCGGCGGCTGCTGGAGGCGCGGCCGCAGCTGACCGTCCTGGCCACCAGCCGGGAATCGCTGGAGGTCATGGGTGAGGCGTCGGCCCGCCTCGGGCCGCTCGACGTCCCGCCCGAGGGCGCGGACCCGGTCGACGCCGCCGAGTCGACCGCGGTGCGGCTGTTCCTGGATCGCGCGGCGGCCGTCCGGCCCGGTTTCACGCTCGACGAGTCCACCGCGGAGCCGGTGGTGGACGTGGTGCGCCGGCTCGACGGCCTGCCGCTCGCCGTGGAACTGGCGGCGGCGCGGCTGCGGTCGATGGGCATCGGCCAGATCGCCCGGCGGCTGGACGACCGGTTCCGGCTGCTGTCCACGGGCAACCGGGCGGCGCAGCCCCGACAGCGCACCCTGCGCGCGGTGATCGGGTGGAGCTGGGAGCTGCTGACCGACCGGGAACGGGTGCTGGCACGGCGGCTGGCGATCTTCCCCGCCACCACCGCGGTCGACGCGGTCGAGGCGGTCTGCGCGGACGGGCGGCTGCTGGTGTCCGAGGACGTGTTCTACGTGCTCGGCTCGCTGGTCGACAAGTCGCTGGTGGAGCAGCGCGGCGACGGCTACCGGATGCTGGAGAGCATCCGCGCCTTCGCGATCGACGAGTTGTCGCGGGCCGGTGAGCGGGAGGCGGTCCGGGACCGGTTCACGCGCCACTTCGCCGCGCTGGCCGCCGAGCACGAGCAGTCGGTGCGATCCCACGACCAGCCGTCGTCGCTGGTGCTGCTCGCGGCCGAGTACGACAACCTGGTGTTCGCGCTGCGGTCGGCGATCGACGGCGGTGACCCGTCCGCCGCGGTGCGGCTGCTCGGCCTGTTGCACTGGTATTGGTACGTGGTGCGCTACGACGCCCGTGCGGAGTCCTTCACCGCCGAGGCGCTCGCGTTCGGCGACGCGCTCCCCCGCGACGCGCGGGCCGCCTTCACCGCGATCGACGCCCTGATCGGCGAAAGCGCTCCGACCACCGACCCCGAACGGGTGCGTGTTCTGATCGCCGACTGTTCAGCCGGCGGCGCCCTGGAGCGGTACCCGCTGCTGCTGATGGTGACGCTGCCCATCGCGCACCAGCTGGGTCTTGGCGAACTGGTCGACGCCGAGATCCGCCGGGTGCGCAGCCGTCCGGACAGTTGGGCCCGAGCCTGCATGGCGCTGCTGGAGGGCGTCATCGCCAGGGACGGCGGGGACTGGGAGGCCATGACCACCGCACCCGGGCGGGCGGCCCGCGAGTTCGCCGACACCGGCGACCGGCTGTGGACGGCGGTGTCGCTGGCCGTCCGGGCGGGCGTCCACTCCGTGCGGGGCGATCACCACGCGGCGGTCGCCGACCTGGAGCGCGGCATCGCGCTGACCGCCGGGGCCGGCTCGCAGGACGAGGTCTCGTTCCTGGTGGCGCTGGCCACCGTGCGGATGCGTGCCGGCGACCTGGACGACGCCCGGCGCGACGTCGACGCCGCCGAGCGGCTGGCACGGGAGCGCGGCGGGCGGTACACGGAGCAGGTCGAGGTGCTGCGGGGCCGCGCCGAGCTGCACCGCCGCTCCGGCCACCCGGATCGGTCGGAGCGGGCGCTGGACCGGCTGGCGGAGCTGGCGCGCCGGTCGCGGTCCGCGGACCTGGAGGGCTCGCTGGCGCCGGCCCGGATGGCGCTGCGGCTGACGACCGGGGACGCCGCGCGGGCCCGCGAGCTGCTGCCCGCCGCGATCCGGGCGGCCCGGACCGACGGCGACCCCGCCTCGGCCGCGCAGCAGCTGGCCCACCTGCTGTTCCTCGAAGCCGACCTCTCCGGCGCGGCGACCGCCCTCGGCATGAGCCAGGCCATTCGCGGTGCGTTCGACGACGGCGACCCGGAGCTGCGGGAGCTGGCCGCCGAACTCACCCGGCGACTCGGCCGGCGCGGCTACGACGCGGCGTACCGCGCGGGCGTCCGACAGGCCCGTCCCGACGCGATCGCCCGCCTCGACGCCCTCGCGACCCGGCCTCACACGCCCACCTCGGCCGGATAAGCGCCGTGTAAGACCGATGTCATCGCGGACGCGCACCGTTGGGTCGAACGAGACAACGGTTGACCGTCCGGCGATCGCGTCGGGACGGTTCCGATCCGAGAGGAACCGACATGGCACACGTCGAAAGCCCGGGACGTCAGAAGGTGCGCGACGCCATGGACTCGGCGGTGAACGACCTGGGTGCTCCCAGCGTCGTCGTCCAGGTACGGGACGAGAACGGGACCTGGTTCGGCTCCGCCGGACTGGCCGACACCGTCACCGGCGCCCGGCGGGTGCCGGGTGAACAGCTGCACACCGGCAGCATCTCCAAGGCGTACACCGCCGCCACGGTGTTGCGGCTGGAGGCCGAGGGACGGTTGGGCATCGAGGACACGGTGGACCACTGGCTGCCGGGCGCGATGGCCGAGAACGGCTACGACGGCACCAAGGTCACCATCCGGCACCTGCTGTCCAACACCAGCGGCCTGTTCTCCACCGGCATGGCCGTGGAGGCGCAGCGCCGCTACTCGATCCGCTCCGCGTTCGCCGAGCACCGCTTCGACGTCCACCGGCCCGAGGACGCGCTGAAGCTCGCCCTGTCGCAACCGCCGGTCCACCGGCCGGGAGAGGCGTTCTGGTACTCCAACGGCGGTTTCGCCTTCGCCGCGGCGATCGTGGAGAAGGTCACCGGCAACAGCTTCGAGTCCGAGGTCGACCGGACCGTCGTGCGACCGCTGGGGCTGGCGCACACGTTCGCGCGCCACCGCGAGGAGACCGGCTACCGGGGCCGTCACCCGCGGGCCTACTCGAAGGTGTTCCTCAAGGAAGGCGTGCGACCCGAGGACGTCACGCCGGACAACTGGCCCTCCATGATGGAGGACCCGGACCTCGCACCCCTGGACACCACCGAGTTCAACTCGTCATGGGGTTGGGGTGCGGCCAACGTCGTGGCGCCGCTGGACGAGCTGATCGTGTTCTTCGACGCGATGATCACCGGCAGCCTGCTGCCGGCCGACCAGCACCGCCGGATGTGGACCACGGTCTCCACCGAGGGCGCGCACTGGCTGGCGAACACCCGCTACGGCCTGGGGCTGTACGAGCTGACCCTGTCCAACGGCCTGAAGCTGCGCGGTGGCACCGGTCAGAGCGTGGGCACGTGCACCTTCGTCATGGGCACGACCGACGGCAGGCACACGCTGGCCGTCCACACCAACAACGACTGGCTGTCATTCCCGGTCCTCGACAAGGTCATCGAGGCCGAGTTCGGGGCGTCGGGTTTCAGCCTGGACCTCTGACGGACGGGACCGGCCCGGCCCGGTGGGAGCCGGGCCGGGCGGGCGGTGCTCCCGTCACCGGTTGCCCACCAGGATGCGGGTGGAGCCGGTGCCGAGTCCGGTCGGCCCCCGGAACGCCTGCGGCGTGACGGTTCCCCGGTCGGCGAAGTGGCGGGACAGGCTCTCCTGGTCGTACCGGCGCACCTTCTCGTGCCAGTTCAGGATGCCCGCCATCCAGTCCTGCAACTCCCTGGTGTACCGGGTGAGCGCCCGCCGCACGTCCGGTGCCAGGGCGAACTCCTCGAACAGCGCGGGCAGCTCCCGCGCCACCGAGTGCCGGAACTGCCGCAGCCGCTGGTTGGCCAGGTCGACCACCAGCGCGTAGGCCCGCTGGACGTCCAGGTCCAGGAAGTTCTGCGTCACCAGCACCAGGTTGTGCACCTCGCCCTCGTACTGGATCTCCTTGCGGTACGAGTACAGGTCGTTGGTCAGGGTGGCGTAGTCGATCGCCGAGTTCTCGATGTTGCGGATCGCCCGGGTCCGGTAGATCTCCGGCGGCACCAACCCGCCGTGCCCGAGCCGGGCCAGGCTCATGGTCAGGTCGGAGCCGAACGTCTGGCGGCGCATCTCGATGTAGTCGACCGGGTCCGGCACGCGGTGCTCGTGCATGTTCTTCAGTTCCCACAGCCAGCTGTCCAGCATCGCCTCCACCGCGGCGCGGAACTGCTCGCGGTTCGCCCGCGGCATGTCGGCCGTGGTGCGCCCCCAGGCGTCGGCGAGGCCGCGCTCCAACGGGCTCACCGCGTTGATCGGCGCGGGGCCGGCCACCGGCATCAGCTGCCTGAGCCGCGCGGTGGCCACCTTCGCCGCCGGCATGTCACCCGGACGACCGAACACGCGGGGGTAGTAGTCGTCGCCGTAGGTGCCCCAGGTCAGCCACAGCGCGGAGATCTCCAGCTCCGCCGGCGTGGCCGTCGGGTCGATGCCCGCCGAGCACAGCGCGAGGTCGTAGTCCCACGCCTTCTCCTCGGTCCACACGCCTTCGTCGAGCATCCCCATCTCGCCGGCCCACCGCACGCCCTTCGCCTGCGCGTCCGCCGCGTGCGGACTGATCGCGAGCGGGAACGGCATGTCCAGCGCGGGCTTCGGCAGCGGCGGGACCGTGGCGAACGGCACGTGCGTGAAGCCGCGCAGGCGCTGCGGGGCGGTGTCGAGCAGGGACTTCAGGGCCCGGGTGCCCAGCCCCGTGGGGCCGCCCAGCACCGGGTTCGCGCCGAGAGCGCCCTCGTTCATGTAGCGGCTCGACCGCAGGTGCCACTCGTGGCCGCCGGACTGCCAGTCCTGCAGGCCCTTCACGTACGCCATGACCGCGAGCCGCCCGGCCGGGTCGATGCCGTTCTCGTCCAGCAGCGACGGGACCTCGGTCAGCGCGGTGTGCTCGAACTGGTGCAGCCGGGACGTGAGCAGGTCGTTCACCGCCTCGGCGGCCTCCTGCGTGGGGATGTCCAGGAACTTCTCCAGCACCAGGACGCCGTTGCTCAGCTCGCCCTCGTCCAGCACTTCGCGCTCGTAGGAGAACAGGTCGTTGCGCAGGTGCACGGCGTCGGAGAAGGTGTCGCGGAGCACGCCCAGCGGGCGGGTCAGCGCGATCCGCGCGGGCACCTCCAGGCCGGTGACGTGCTCGACCAGGTTCGCGCTCCACGGCGCGCCGCCCACCTTGCGGCGCATCTCGATGTACTCGATCGGGTTGGACAGGCGTCCCTCGGAGATGTTGAGCAGCTCCCACATCGACTCGTCGAGCAGGTGCTTGGTGTTGTCGGCGAAGCGCTTGCGCCAGTCCGCGGAGTGCGCGGGGACCGTGCGTTCCCACAGGTCCTTCAGGCCCTTCTCGACCGGGTTGGTCGGCTCCGCGGTGATCACGCCGTCCACCGGCATGAACAGCGGGAGGCGGTCCAGGTAGGCCTTCGCGCCCCGGATGTCGTCCGGGTTGCGCTTGTAGAGCTCGACGAAGTGGTCGTCGAAGTAGAAGACCCAGACGTACCAGTCGGTGACCAGGTCCAGGTCGTCCGCCGTGGCGTCCGGGTGGGTGTACGCGCAGAGCAGCGCGTAGTCGTGCGAGTCGAGGTCGTGGTCGGTCCAGATCACCGTGCCGTGCTGCGGGACGTCGATGAAGTCCATCCGGTGCGCCCACGCCTTGCTGTGCGCTCGCGCCCGCTCCAGGTCGGGGTTCAGCCGCGCCGGATGGGGCAGGTAGAACTCCGGCAACTGGAACGGCTGCATCGGCCGGCACCTTCCTGTTGGACGACTACGGGAAGTACGCAACCAGTCGCGGACCGGATAGGCCAAGCCCTCCAGCGCCGGTTCAACCCGTTCGGGCAGTCATGTCCCTCCAGTGGCTCAACGCGGTAGTGCCCAGCGTGTCCGCACTTCACGGCCTCGGTTCACCCGCCGTGAGTGATCGACTCCGCCATTGAGTGCAGTAGATCACGCCCGTATGGGCCATACCTCTCATTAGGTTAGGCTCACCTCATGTCGAATGGCGATGGCGCTCTGCTGGCCGGTCGCGGTCTGGTGCTCGCGCACCACGACCGGACCGTGGTGCACGGCGTGTCGCTGGAACTGCGCGAAGGCACGGTGACCGCGCTGGTGGGGCCCAACGGCTCCGGCAAGTCGACGGTGCTGCGGTCGCTGGCGCGCCTGCACAAGCCGAAGACCGGCGACGTGCACCTCGGCGAGCGCCGGGTGTGGCACGGATCGGCCTTGTCCGGCAAGGAGTTCGCCCGCAGCGTCACGCTGCTCACCCAGCAGCGGCCCACGCCGTCCGGGGTCTCGGTGCGCGACGTGGTGGCCTACGGCCGCCACCCCTACCGCTCCGGCTGGCGGGGCGTCGACGTGGACGGTGCCGCCGCGATCGACCGGGCCATGGCGTTGACCGGCGTGTCCGCGATGGCCGGGCGCGGCGTCGACGAGCTGTCCGGCGGTGAGCTGCAGCGGGTGTGGCTGGCCTCCTGCCTGGCCCAGCAGACCTCCGTCCTGCTGTTGGACGAGCCCACCAACCACCTCGACCTGCGCTACCAGGTCGAGGTCCTCGACGTCGTCCGCGACCTCGCCGACGACCACCGGGTGGCGGTCGGCGTGGTGCTGCACGACCTGGACCACGCCGCGATCATCGCCGACCGGGTGGTGCTGCTGAGCGAAGGCCGGGTCGTCGCGAGCGGCGACGTCGGCGACGTGCTGACCACCGGGCACCTCACCCGCGCGTACGGCGTCACGGTGCACGTCGCCAACGACCCCGTCACCGGCGCGATCCACTGCCGTCCGCTCGGCAGGCACACGCCCCGCCCCGTCTGAAGGAACAACGGAGAACCATGCGCATCCCTGCTCTGATCGCGGCTGCCGCGATCGTGCTGACCGCCTGCGGCACGACGGAGACCCCCTCCTCCCCGAGCGGGACGAACGCCGCCGGCGGACCGGTGACGGTCACCGATTCGCGGGGCAAGGCCGTCGAGCTGGAGGCCGCCGCCAAGCGGGTCGTCGCGCTGGAGTGGGCCGAGGCCGAGACCGTCACCTCGCTCGGCGTCATGCCGGTCGGCGTGGCGGACACCGCCGGCTACCGGACGTGGAACTCCGTGGCGCCGCTCGACGACTCGGTCAAGGACATCGGCAAGCGCAACGAACCCAGCGTGGACGCCATCGTCGCGCTCGACCCCGACGTGATCATCATGGCGTCCGGCCGGGACACCACCCTGGTGGGGCAGCTGGAGAAGTACGTCCCCGTGATCGTGACGAAGGCCAGTGACGCCGCGCGCAACCTCGACCGGCTGCGGGACGACGTCCGGATGATCGCCAAGGCGGTCGGCAAGTCCGCCGAGGGCGACAAGCTGCTGTCCGACCTGGACACCAGGCTGGCCGACGGCAGGAAGGCAGTGGAGGCCAAGGGCGTGACCGGCACGCCGTTCGTGATGGCGGACGGCTGGCTGGAGGGCAGCACGGTCAACATCCGGCCGTTCGGCAAGGGATCGCTGGTCTCCGACGCCGCCGAGCAGGTCGGCCTGAAGAACGCCTGGACCGGGCAGGTCGACCCGCAGTGGGGTCTGGGCCAGACCGACGTCGAGGGCCTGACCTCGCTGACCGACCCGAAGACCGTGCTGTTCTACAGCGCCTCCGAGGAGGACGTGTTCACCACCGGCCTGGCGCAGAACCCGGTGTGGCAGCGGCTGCCGTTCGTGACCTCGCGGAAGATCGTCCGGCTGGCGCCGGGCACCTGGACGTTCGGCGGACCCAGGTCGGTCGGCCACGTCGCCGACCAGCTGGTCGAGGCCGTCACCGCCTGACGTGTTCCGGACCACCGCCGTGACGGCGGGGATCGTGGTGCTCATCGCCGCGCTCTCCGCCGTCCACCTCACCCAGGGCACGTCCGCGACCGGCGTGCTCGACGTGCTCGAAGCCGTTGTCGGGCAAGGCGACGCGGAAACGCTCGCGGTGCTCGCCGGCTCCCGTGTGCCACGCCTGCTGACCGCGCTGCTGCTCGGTGTCGCGCTCGGCGTGGCGGGCGCGGGGATGCAGTCGGTGGCGCGCAACCCGTTGGCGTCACCGGACACGCTCGCCGTCAACGCGGGCGCGCACCTGGCCGTGGTGGCGATCGCGGCGTTCGGCGTCAGCCTGCCGACGCTGCCCGCCGGAGCCGCCGCGTTCGTCGGCGGGCTGGGCGCGGCGGCGGCGGTGCTGGGGCTCTCCGGTGGTGGTTCGGCCAGTCCGCGGCTGGTGCTGGTCGGCTCGGCGGTCGCGCTGACGTTGCAGTCGCTGACCATCCTGCTGCTGCTGATGTACGAGCAGGAGACGACCGGGCTGTTCGCGTGGGGCAGCGGCTCGCTGACCGTCAGCGACCTCGACGCCACCGCGCGGATGACGCCGGTCGTGGCGGTCGCGGTGGTGGCGCTGATCGCGATGGGGCGGTCGCTGGACGTCCTCGCGCTGGGCGACGACAACGCGACCGTGCTCGGCCTGCGCGTGCGGCGGACCAGGATCGGCGCGGTGCTGCTGACCGTGGCGCTGACGGCGGCGGCGGTGACCGTCGCCGGGCCGGTCGGGTTCGTCGGGCTGTGCGCCCCGGTGATCACCCGGCTGCTGATCCCGCTGGCGCCGGGGCTCGGCAGGCACCGGGTGCTGCTGCCGGTGTCCGGGCTGGTCGGTGTGCTGCTGGTGATCGGCGCGGACGTGCTGCTGCGCGCGGTCATGGGTTCGGCCGAGGCGCTGCGCGTGCCGACGGGCGTCACCACGACGATCCTCGGTGCGGTCGTGCTGATCTGGCTCGCCCGGCGGGGCCGTTCGTCGGCTGGGCACTCGGGGCGGCAGGCGCCCGCCGGGCGGGTCGGCGTGGCCGGGTCGCGGGGCAGGCTGGTGGCGGTCGGCGTGGTGCTGGCCGCGCTGCTGGCCGCCGCGCCCGTGGTCGGGCTGATGTCCGGCGATCGGCTGGTGCTGCTGGGCGATCTGCTGAACTGGTTCGCCGGGCGCACCGGTACCGCGCTGACCTTCGTGCTGGACCAGCGGCTCCCGCGCGTGCTGGCCGCGCTGGCGGCGGGCGCGGCGCTGGCCGTGTCGGGCTGCGGCATCCAGTCCGTGAGCCGGAACCCGTTGGCGGAACCGGGTCTGCTCGGCATCACCGCCGGGGCCGGGGTGGGTGCCATCACGCTGATCACGGTCGTGCCACTGGCCGGGGCGTGGTCCATCGCGGGCGCGGCGGGGATCGGCGCGATGGTGGCGTTCGGCCTGGTCTACGGCCTGGCGTGGCGTTCCGGACTGGCACCGGACCGGTTGGTGGTCATCGGCATCGCCATGTGGTCGGGCGGGATGGCCCTGATCACGCTGCTGATCGTCACCTCGGACCCGTGGAACACCGCGAAGGCGTTGACCTGGCTGTCCGGCTCGACCTACGGGCGGACCCTGGAGCAGGTGCTGCCGGTCGCGCTGTCCCTGGTGGTGCTGACGCCGCTGCTGTGGGCGCGGCACCGGGAACTGGACCTGCACAGCCTCGACGACGACACCCCGCGCGTGCTGGGGATGCGGGTCGAGCGGTCACGGCTGGCGATCCTGGTCGCGGCGGGGATCCTGGCGGCCACGGCGGTGTCCGCGATCGGCGTGGTGGTGTTCGTCGGCCTCGTCGCGCCGCACCTGGCCCGGTCGCTCGTCGGCGGCAGGCACTCGCGGGTGCTCCCGGTGGCGGCGGCCATCGGCGCGGTGCTGGTCAGCGCGGCGGACACGTTGGGCCGCACCGTGATCGCACCCGCGCAGGTGCCCGCCGGGCTGGTCATCGCGCTGGTCGGCACGCCGTACTTCGTGCTGGTGCTGTGGCGCACCAGGGAAGCCCGCTGACCCCGCTCTCCAACCCTCGGCTCGCTGACCTGCTCGGCTGGTCGCCGCAGGCGCTAGCCGTCCACTTCGGACAGCTCGCCGACCACCTCGGCGAAGTCGGCGACCAGCGGGTTGGTGCTGCTCGCCGGTCGGGCGAGAGCGATGCGCAGCGGCGGGATGTCGGTGATCGGCCGCCACACGAGGTCCGGGCGCGGGTAGTAGGAGGCCATCGACCGGGGGCTGATGCAGACCGCCGCACCCGCCGCCACGTGCTCCAGCATCTCCTCCCCGGCGCCCGGTACCGGGACGGTACTGACGACATCGACGAGTACACGAAGGTTGCCGACCGGCTCTCCGAGCCGGCGCTGCCCGAGCGTGAGTCCCGGTCGATGATCACAGCAGTTCGAGAGGAGATCGCCCGATGACCAGTGTCCGGACCTGGCGCAAGAGCAGCCGGTCCGCAGGACACGCTCACCGTGCACGACCCGGACGGCTACTACAAGAGGTTCACGTTCACCGGAGGAAACCGCCGTGGCGTCGTTGATGGCTTGGTACAAGAGGGGCGAGGTGCCAGCTCCGATCACGAGTGCGGCCGATCTCGACGTGCTGCTGGAACGCATGGCCGCCGACTTCGCCGCACAGGACGGCCCGGTCCCGCCGATGGTCGAACTGGCCCGCCCCGACCCGTGGGCCGAGGGCTGGGTGGCGATCCGGTTGGGCATCGCCCCCGACCGCGGCTTCATCGCCCACGCCGACGCCACCGGCTCTTACATCACCACCAACGGCGGCGACCCGGACGGCGACCCGGCCTTCTACGACCACCAGGCCCATACCGGGAATGGCCCTCCGACGCCGAGCTGCCGCTGGCCGACGTGATCAAGGCCGCCCACGACCTCGTCGCCACCGATGGTGAGCGGTCGACGACCGTCAACTGGCGGACGTGGGGTCTCTAGGCGTCGTGTCCGACCACGGCTGTTGATCCGCACTCGGCCTCGTACACGGCGAACAAAGTTGACGACGAAAAGTCCAGCAGCGGCATTCCGTCAGGGTTATTCAGTTGGCTGGACCTGCTTCCGCCTCGTGGGAACCCACTTTCCTGGTCCTCGGTCGGGGTTAGGCAGAGCGACCGCGCGGGCGGTCTCCCAGCGCCCGCGCGGTCGACTACCCGCCCAGTGCCGAGATGTCCTGCGCGAGCACGAGTACGGACCTCACGGTGTGGAAGCCCATCTCGCGGTTCACCCGGATCATGTGCTCGTTGTCGCTTTCGGTCGCGGTGGTGATCCGCTGCAACCCGGGCCGGTCCGCGACCAGCCACCGGGCCATCTCGCCCTTGAGCCACAACCCGATCCGCCGCCCGCGATGTGCCGCGAGCACCGCCGTGTCACCCTGGTAGTACTCGTCAGGCCGACGCGGCAGCCTGATCACCTCGGTCAACCCGACCACGGCGTCCCCGTGCAGCGCGACCACGACCCGTTGCTCGACACCCTGCCCACGGGCTTCCGCCTCGCCCTCCCGGATCCGCTCCGGCGTCCAGTCCGGCTGCCGGAACTCGGTCTGCCCGGTCGGTGCGTCGTGAATCGCGCTGCGCGCCTCGGCGTACGGGGCCAACAACCCCTCCGGGACCGCCCCGACCCACCGCTCCAGCCGGTAGCCCTCGGGCGTCCGGACCTCCCACCGCGACCGGTCGGCGTCGGCGATCTCCAACCCCATCCGCACGACCGTCCGCACCGTCCGGAACCCGAGGGACTTCGCCCACCGGTCACCGGGACTGTCCTGCACCACCAGCCAGCCTTCGACCACTCGCCGCGCACGGGCCCGCATCTCCGGCAGCAACGCCCGCAGCACCGCAGTGCCGATGCCCTGCCTTCGATGTTCCGGGTCGACCACCACCTCGGTCAGCGCCATGTGGCTGTTCTCGTCCTCCGGCAACCTCAGGTAGGCCAGCCCGACGACGCCGTTCTCGTTGCGCACCAACCAGTACGCCGCGTCACCGAGGCCGGGGAACGGGTTCCGCATCCGAGCCACCACGCTGTCGAAGTCCAGCTCGTCGTCCTCCGGGTCGGCGTTGGCCTGCCGGATCCGCACGTACTCCGCCAGTTCCGCCTGTCCGGCCCGATGCGGATCGAGCTTGACCACTTCCGGACTCATCGCGCCCCCCTGGCTCCGACTTCCACCCTCATTGTGCCGAAGAGGGGGCGGCACATCAGCAGAACTGATCAACCCTGCCCGGGGGACCGCAGTACCTCCCTGGCCCGCAAGCCGCACGGACCTACCGCACGCCGGCCAGGTCGACCGTCCGCGTCTCCTTCGCGATCAAGGCCGCGACCAGCGACACCACGCCCATCACGGCCAGGTACGCGGCGATCGCGAAGCCGGTGCCGAACCGGCTGTAGAGGGCGATGGCGATGATCGGCGCGAGCGAACCCGCGAGCACCGACGCCAGGTTGTACGCCAGGGAGACCCCGGAGTAGCGGATTCCGGTGGGGAACAGCTCGGAGAAGAAGGCACCGATGACCGAGCTGTACGCGGCGAAGATGAGCAGACCGCCGGACACCGCGAGGATGATCGCGGCGGTGTTCCCGGTGTCCAGCAGACCGAAGAACACGAACGCCCACACGATCGTCGCCGCCGAGGCCGCCAGGTAGATGGGCCTGCGCCCGATCCGGTCGGCGAGGATCGCGAACAGCGGGATGGTAATCACCGCGACGCCCTGGCCGATCATCACAGCGGTGAGCGCCACGGATTGGTCCAGCCCCAACATCTTCGTCACGTAGGTGATGACGAACAGCGAGTAGATGTAGAAGCCCGCGTTCTCGCCGAACCGGGTCGCGGCGGCCAGCACGACCTGCCGCCAGTGCTTCCGGACGACCACCCCGGCGGGCAACCCCACCGGGGCCTTGGCCTGCTCGAACAACGGTGTCTCCGCGACGTACAGCCGCAGCCACAGGCCGATCAGGACGAGCACCGCGGACAGGGCGAACGCGATGCGCCAGCCCCACGACAGGAACGCCTCCGGGGACATCATCGCGCCGAGCCCGGCCAACGCCGCCGCCGCGAGGAGGTTGCCCAGCGGTGGCCCCACGTTCGGCCACGAGGACCAGAACGCCCGCCGCGAGCTGTCGCCGTGCTCGGACACCAGCAGCACCGCGCCACCCCACTCACCACCCAGCGCGAACCCCTGTACCAGGCGGAGGAGCACCAGCAGCGCCGGGGCCGCCACACCGATCGACGCGTACGACGGCAGCAGCGCGATCAGGAACGTCGACACGCCCATCAGCACCAGGCTGGCGATCAGCGTGGCTCGCCGGCCCTTCCGGTCGCCGTAGTGCCCGAGCACCACCGCGCCGACCGGGCGGGCGATGAAGCCGACCGCGTAGGTGGCGAACGCCAGCATCGTGCCCACCAGCGGGTCCGAGGCCGGGAAGAACAACTTGTTGAACACCAGTGCCGACGCGGTGCCGTAGAGGAAGAAGTCGTACCACTCCACGGCGGTGCCCGCGAGGCTGGAACCGGCGATCAGCGGCAAGCTCTTGTGCGCTTTCCGTTTTCCGACAACGGTGTCGGTCATGTCGCCCTCCGGGGATCAGAGTTCGTAACTGCCGAGGAACGAGTCGACGGAAGCGACGGCCTGCTCGAAGCCGTAGTTGCGGAACGCGTAGCCCTTGGCCACGAACGGCGCCCCGGCGTAGAACATCTCGTACTGGTGGTGACGCCCCGCGAACTCGCTGCCGATCGCGTCCCACACCAACTTGAACAGCTTCACCCGCTCCTCGGCCGGCACGCCGGGGCTGTGCACGTACCGATCGATGTCCGGACGCGTCTCCGGGCTCGTCATGTCCGCCACGCTGGACGGCACCTGCAACACCCCACCGCCGACCAGGTCGCGCAGGATCGCCAGCACCCTCGGGTACAGCTCGGCCTGCAGCCCCATCACGCCGTACAGCGCCCGCGCGCCAGGCCGCCACATCCCCTGAGCGTCGGGTTCCGCCGTGTGCTCGGCCGCCAGCACCGCCGACTCGACCAGCGACGTCAGCGACGCCAGCTCGCCCAGCTTCTCGACCACGCCGGGGAACCTGTCCACCCCGTTGACCGCAGCGACCTTCCTCGCCAGACCGGCCAGGAACCGCAACTTCACCGCGAACCGGATCTGCGCCTGCCAGTTGCCCAACACATGCGCACCCGTCTCGAAGAACTGGCGACGCAGACCCGCGATATCGCGGTACACGAACACCCGCTCCCACGGGATGAACACGTCGTCGAACACCAACAACGCATCCGTCTCATCGAACCGCGACGTCAACGGGTAGTCGTACCGACTGCTCGCAGCCGGAGCGTAAGGTCTGCGGCACAACAGCTTCAAGCCGTCCGCACCGACCGGCACGGCGAAGCTGATCGCGAAGTCCCGGTCCTCCGGCCCGAGTGGTTTGATGCAGGACACCAGGATCTCGTCCGCCACCGCACCACCCGTGGCCAGCATCTGCGCGCCCCGCACCACGATCCCGTCAGCGCGCTCCTCCGCAACACCCACCTGCACGAAGTCCCCGTCCCACGCACTCGCCGTGGTCGCGCGGGACACCTGCGGCGGGATGATCGCGTAGGAGACGTAGAGGTTCTCGGCCAGCACCCGTTCGCGATAGGCCACGACGTTCGCCGCCAGGTCGTCGGAGAACGCCTCCGGGTGCGCGGCGAACGCGGCGACGAACGCGGCGACGTGGTCGGGGCTGCGTCCGACCCAGCCGTGCGTGTGCTCAGCCCAAGTCGTCGCGGCGGAACGGAAAGCGGCCAGGTCGTCCCGGCTGCGCGGTGTGGTGAACAGCCGGTTCACCGTCCGGTCGCCGTCCCGCACGGTCATCCCGGACGACGGGTCGGCGGCGAGGTCGAACAGCTCTGCCACCGTCTGCGCGATCGGCGCGAACGCCGGGTGGTGCGCGACGTCGTCCACCGCCACACCGTCCACGTAGACCCGACGACTGTCCTTCAACGAGGCGAGGTACTCGGCTCCAGTGCGCATCACGCACTCCTCTGCTTGGTTTCGTAGGCGTGGGTCAGGAGGAGGCCACCCGGGAATTCGAGGTGCACCCGCCAATAGGCGCCGTAGCTGAACTCCCCCGCCAGCAACTGGAAGGTGCCGCAGAACAGCACGAGATCACCGTCCACGGCGCCGAGCACCCCGGTCATCCGCTCCAGGAGGTCCGCCGGGTGTCGGAGTGCGGCCACTGGACCGCGCTGGTACTGCCAACCGTCCACACTGGACTCGGCGATGAGGTCGTCCCAGTCCACGGCGGCGAGGTCCACCTCCACCACCTGTGCGCCCAGCGGTTTGGGGCAGGCGGCCTTGGACGCGGCGATGTCGGTCCGCTCCAGGTCCCGGTCGGTGTGGTCGGAGCCGACGCCGACGAAGTACCGGCCGCCCGACCGGACGACCACCGGCTCGACCTCGCCGGAGGTGGCCGGCCCGCCGACCTCCACCACCGCGTCCGTGGTGAGCAGGCGAGGGTCGAGGTCGTAGAACGCGGGCACGCTCGGCGGGCGCGGCACCCCGATCGCGGCCAGTTCCTCGATGTGCGCCTCCACGGAGGCGACGTCACGCGCGGTGTACCCGGCGACGACCAGCCGGTCGGGCGCCACCGCCAACTGCTCGCCCGTGCCCACGACGTGCAGCGCCAGGGTCATGACCGCCCCCAGCGCCGGTCGGCCAGCACGGGGAACTCGGCGCGCACCTTGCCCACCGCGGCCGGGTCGAACTCGGCGAACGTGACGCCCTCGGCGGAACCGGCCTCGGCCGACACGGTCCCCCACGGGTCCACCACCCGGCTGCACCCGGCCAACTCGACGCCGTCCTGCACGCCGACCGCGTTGCACGCGATGAGCAGCACCTGCTCCTCCACCGCCCGGCACGAGGTGAACAGCCGCCAGTGCTCGCGACGGGCGGCCGGCCACGCCGCCGGCACCACCACGGTCTCCGCGCCGCGGTCCACCAGGCCCCGCCACAGCTCGGGGAACCGCAGGTCGTAGCACGTGGTCGCGCCGACCGGGCCGAACGCGGTGTCGGCCACGTGGAGCGTGTCGCCCGGCGTCAACAGCTCGGCTTCCCGTGACGCATGACCGAAGACGTGCACCTTGCGGTAGGTGTGCGCGATCCGCCCGTCGGGCGCGACCAGGATCGCGGTGTTGAACAGCCGGCCCTGCTCGTCGCGCTCGACGATGCTGCCGAGGTGGACGTGTGCCCCCAGCTCGGCGGCCCACTGCCGAGCGGCTTGCAGCGTCGGCCCGTGCAGCGGCTCGGACCGCTTCGCGTACGTGTCGAACGCGAAGTAGCCCGCCGCCCACAGTTCGGGCAGCACCACCAGGTCCGCGCCCCGCGCGTCGGCGACCATGCGCCCCACGCGGGCGCGACGGGCGTCGGGTGACTCCTCTGGTGGGCTGGCCACTTGGACCAGTGCGATCTTCATGCCGGTTCCCCGATCATCGGTACTCAGAGCGAAATAGGCGGTTGATATACGAGATGCATACAAGTGGTGGGCACAGTTCGGCCCCAGTGACGAACCTCCGGAGGATCTAGAGGACGCGGCCGAGGAAGTCGATCGCGTGGTCGATCACCGGTGTCGGGTCGACGCCGGCGAAGACGTGGTCCGCGTCGGGCACCGGCAGGAACTCCACCGGAGCACCTCGGGCGCGCAGCGCCTCCCCGAGGACCCGGCTCTGGTCGAACGGCACCAGCCGGTCCCGCTCGCCGTGGACGATGAGCATCGGCGGGGCGTTCCCCGTCGCGTACGCGAGCGGGCTCGCCGCGTCCGCCCGCGCCGGGTCGGCCCGCACGGGATGCCCGAGCAGCAACGACTCCGGCGAGTCCGACGCGTCGTGGTCCAGCGCGGACCCCGGCGGGGACTGCGCCTGCATCCGGGCGAGGTCGGTCGGGCCGTAGAAGTCGACCGCCGCCCGCACCCCGCTGCCGACACCGGTCACGCCGTGCGTGCCCTCCGACTCCGGCACGGCGGCGGTCAGCGCCACCAGCGCGGCCAGGTGCCCTCCCGCCGACTCGCCCCACACGGCGATCCGTTCGACGTCCAACCCGAGGTCCGGCCCGAACGCGCGAAGCCAACGCACAGCCGCTTTCACGTCGTGCAACTGGCCGGGGAACGCCGTCTCACCGCTCAACCGGTACTGCACCGAGGCGAACGCGAACCCGGCGTCCAGCACCCGTGCCGGCAGGTCGTGCAGCCACGGCGGCGAGTCCGCGGTCGCACGGTGGGAGCCGTGCAGCCAAGCGCCGCCGTGGATCCACACCACGACCGGAACGCCCGGACGGGGCACGGTCAGGTCCAGCAGCAGCGGCCGGAAGCCGGGGATGTCGGCGAACACCACGTCCCGGTACCGCCCGGACTCCGGCACCGGCGGCTCACCGTACGGACGGGGCTTCACGCCTTCCCCTGCGGCGCCCAGGAGAGCACGTCCAGCGCACCGTTCGGCGCGAACGACCCCAAACCGTCGATCCCCTTGGCGAACACGTAGTTCTGGATCGCCGCCACCGGCAGGAACCACGCCTTGTCCACCACCGTGCGGTTGAACGCCTTCGCGGCGGGCTCCTGCTCGGTCTCCGACGCGGAGGCCAACGCCGTGAACGCCCGGTCGACGTCCGGATCCGTGCTCTGGAACGGGTTGAGCGGCGAGGCGGCTCCGGTGATGTTGAACAACGCGCTCGCGAACAGCGGTGTGTTGAGCCGGAACGTGGTGGCGGAGAACTTCCGCGACGACAGGTCGGCGACGTACCGGTTCAGGTCGTTGCCGTCGGTGTGGATGGTCGCCGTCACGCCGACCTTGGCCAGTTGCGCCGCCACCGCCTGGGACGCCGTGTTCATCCCGAACGTCACGAGGTCCACCAGCTCGAACGAGAACCCGTTGCCGTACCCGGCCGACGCGAGCAGTCGCCGCGCTTCCTCGGGGTCGTAGGAGTGAGTGCCGTCCAACGACGGGTCGTGCCCGTCGGTGCCCGCGGCGGCGATCTGGCCGACCGCGCTGTACCCCGCGCCCAGCGCGGCGGCGATCGCCGAGCGGTCCACCGCGTGGTTGAGCGCCTTGCGCACCCGCACATCGCCCAACGCGGGCGTGGTCTGCCCGGCCCGGTCGACCAGGTACAGCGCCAGCACGCCGGGGTTGCCCTCCAGCACCGTCGCCCCGCCGGCCCGTGCCTGGTCGGCCAACGTCGCGGTGGCGTTCAGGTTCACGTCGATCTGGCCGCTCGTCAGCGCCTGCATGGCCGAGTTCGGGTCCGGGACGACCCGCACCACGACCTTGCCGAACCGCTGCGCCTCGGGCCGGTAGTAGTTGGTGTTCTTGACGAACGTGTAGTGGTCGCCCGCGATGGTGGCCGACGCGTCGAGCGTGTACGCGCCCGCCCCGAACGTCTTCGACGCCAACTGGTCGGGCTGCGCGAGCCCGGCGGGGCTGATCACGTCGCCCCAGTTCACCAGTTGGCTGAACACGTACGGCAGGATCGGGTTGGGCGCGGTCAGGTGCACCCGGACGATCGGGCCGTCGCTGGTCACGTCGCTGATGCCGGTGAGGAACGGCTTCATCGAGCCGGGGCTCGACAGGTAGTACTTGAGCGTGGCGACGACGGCCGCCGGGTCCACCGGGGTGCCGTCGGCGAACCGCACGTCCGGCCGGATGGTCATCTCGAACAACGTGTTGCCGGGGCCGACGTACTTCCAGTCCGACGCGAGCGCCGCGCTGAACGTGCCGTCGGAGTTGGCCCGGATCAGCGGTTCGTAGGTCAGCCAGTGCACGATGCCCTGACCGCCCGAGCCGTTCTGCGCCGGGTTGAGGCTCTCCGGCGGGGCGGGCAGGGCGATGACGAGGGTGTCGTCGGCGGCTGCCGGCGATCCGGAGCAGCCGGCGGCCAGCAGCGCGCACGCCGCGAGCAGGGCGGGGAGTCTTCGCATCGGAGGAGTCCTTTCTCAGGCGAGGGCACGGCGCTCGGCGCGGCGGCGGGCCTGCGCGACGGGGTCGGGCACGGGCGCGGCGGCGAGCAGCGCCCGCGTGTACGGGTGGCGCGGGGTCTCGCAGACGTCGTCCACCCGGCCCGACTCCACGACCTCCCCGCGGCGCAGCACCACGACGCGGTCCGCGAGGTGCCGGACCACCGCGAGGTCGTGGGTGATGAACAGGTAGGACAGGCCGCGCTCGGCACGCAGGTCGGCGAGCAGGTTCAGCACGTGGGCCTGCACCGACAGGTCCAGCGCGCTCACCGCCTCGTCGCAGATCAGCAGGCGCGGGTCGGGCATCAGGGCGCGGGCGATGGCGATCCGCTGGAGCTGGCCGCCGGAGAACTGGCCGGGGTAGCGGTGCGCGGCGTCCCGGTCGACGCCCACCCGGTCGAGCATCGCGCCGACGCGTTCCCGCGCCTCGTCCCGAGGGGTGCCCTTGGGCAGGGTTTCCGCGACGGCCTGGCCGATGGTGCGGCGGGGGTTGAACGACGAGTACGGGTTCTGGAACACCACCTGGATCCGGCCGCTGAGCGCACGCCGCTCCTTGACCCCCAGGTCGGTGATCTCTTTGCCGTCCAGTCGGATCTCGCCCTGCGACACCGGCACCAGGCCGAGCACGGCCTTGCCGAGGGTCGTCTTGCCGGACCCGGACTCCCCCACCAGGCCGACGGTCTGACCGGACCGCACGGACAGCGAGACGTCGCTCAACGCCAACGCGTCGCCGTAGCGCACTTCGAGGTTCGCGATGTCGAGCAACGGCCTCATCGTCGGGCTCCCGTCGTCGTGCCGTGCCGCGGGTGCACGCAGCGGTAGCTGCCGCGCATCGGTTCGGCGGTCATCGCCACCGGACCCGCGCACTCGGCGGTCGCGAACGCGCAGCGCGGCGCGAACCGGCAGCCGTCGGGCCAGTGGCCGGGAGCGGGCACCGAACCGGGCAGCACGGGCAGTCGGGTGCCGGGCACGGCCGCGTTCGGGTCGGCCGCGAGCAGCGCTTCCGTGTACGGGTGGCGGGGTGCTTCGAACACCCGCTGCACGGAGGTCTGCTCGACCACCTGACCGGCGTACATGACCACGGCCGTGTCGCAGGTGTCCGCGACCACGCCCCAGTCGTGGGTGACCAGGATCAGCGCCATGCCGGTGCGGTCCCGCAACTCCCGCAACAGGTCGAGGATCTCCGCCTGCACGGTGACGTCCAGGGCGGTGGTCGGTTCGTCGGCGATGAGCACCCGCGGCTCGCCCGCCAGCGCCCGCGCGATCGCCACCCGCTGCGCCATCCCGCCGGAGAGCTGGTGCGGGTACTCCGCCATCACGCCGGGCGGGTCGGGCAGGTGGACGGCCTCCAGCAGGTCGACGACCCGCCGCCGCACCTCCGCACGGGTCGCGCCCCGGTTGTGGTGCCGCACGGCTTCGGTGAGCTGGTCGCCCACCGTGAACAGCGGGTCCAGGCTGGCCACCGGGTCCTGGGCGATGTAGCCGATACCGCCGCCCCGCACGCGGGACATGCCGCGTTCGTCCAGGGACAGCAGGTCCTGTCCGGCGAACCGCACCTCAGCGGCTTCGACCACCGCGCCCGGCGGCAGCAGGCGCAGCACCGCGGACACCGTCATGGTCTTGCCGCAGCCCGATTCCCCGACCAGTCCCAGCGCGGTGCCGGGGTGCACGTCGAAGGCCACGTCGTCGACGAGTGCGGTGCCGTCGGCCAACCGCACGGACAGCCCGCGCACCGACAGCACCGCGGCCTCGTCCGGCGGCTCACCGGGGCGCCGGGTGACCTGCGTGCGCATCCGCCTCCAGGACAACGGTTCCCGGCTCGTGCGGTCGTCCGTGGCGTCCCGCAGGACGTCGCCGAGGACCGCGCACGCGACGGCCGTCAGCGCCACCACCCCGCCGCTGGGCACCAGCAGCCACGGCTGGCGGTAGATCGCCTGGGACGCCTCGGCGATCAGCCCGCCCCAGCTCGGCTCCGGCGGCTGCACCCCCAGGCCGAGGAACCCCAGTGAGGCCTCCACCAGCAGCGCCGAACCCGCGACCAGGGCGACCAGCGAGATCACCGGGCCGATGACCGAGGGCAGCACGTGCCGGCCGAGGATGCGGAACGTGCTCAGGCCCGCGACCCGCGCCGCCGCCACGAACGGCTCCTCGCGCACGGCCACCGTCGACGCCCGCACCACCCTGGCCAGCCCGGCGGCGGACAGCGCGCCGAGCGTGATCATGGCGGCCGACTCGTCGTGCGGGAAGATCGCCAGCACGACCAGCAGGATCACCACGGCGGGCATGGACAGCGCCAGGTCGCCGAGCCGCAGCACGACCCGGTCCAGCAGTCCGCGCCGGTAGCCCGCGAGCACGCCCGCCGCGCAGCCCAGCACCAGGTAGGCGGCCAACGCCTGGCCGACCACGAGCAGGCTCACCCGGCCGCCGTGCAGCACCCGGCTGAGGATGTCGCGGCCCAGCTGGTCGGTGCCGAGCCAGTGCGCCCACGTCGGTCCGCTGTAGACGGACGACAGGTCCTGCTCCTGCGGGTGGTGGGGTGCGATCAGGTCGGCGCCGGCACAGGCCAGGACGACCAGCCCCAGCCACGCCAGGCAGATCGCGCCGAGCGGTCGGCCCGCGACCGCGCGCCACGCGTTCACCGGGTCACCGCACGGGGGCTCAGCCAGCCGGTGACCAGGTCGACCAGCAGGTTCACCACGACCACCAGGACCGTGAAGCAGAGCACCACCCCTTGCAGGACGGGCAGGTCGTGCTGGGCGGCGGCGGTGACGGTGAGCTGGCCGAGGCCGGGCAGCGCGAACAGCTGCTCCACCACGATCGACCCGCCGAGCAGGCCGATCAGCACCACGCCGAACACCGTGACCACCGGCAGGGCGGCGTTCTTGGCCACGTGCCGGCAGATGATCCGCCGCGCGGGCAGCCCGTTGGCGCGCAGCGCCCGCACGTAGGCACGCCCCAGCACCTCCACCACCGCGCCGCGCACCTGCTTGGCGATCACCGCGATCCCACCCGCCGCCAGGCACACCACCGGCAGCGCGAGCGACAGCGCCCACCCGCCCGGAGACTGCGCCGCCGGCACGTAGCCGGTGACCGGGAACCACGCCAGGTTCACCGCGAACACCACGACCAGCACCAGGCCGAGCCACGGCGTCGGCACGCTCATCGCGACCACCGACAGGCCGTCCAGCGCACGTCCCACCACCCCGCCGCGCAACGCCCCGACCAGGCCGACGGCGACGCCCACCACGGCGATCACCAGGGCGGACAGCAGGAGCAGCGACAGGCTCACGGCCAGCCGGGAGTCCACCACCGCGGCGACCGACTCGCCGGTGAACAGCGAACGGCCCAGGTCGCCGCGCACCGCGCCGGCCAGCCACGTCCCGTACTGCTCCGGCAGCGACCGGTCCAGCCCGAGCTGGGACCGGACCCGCGCGTACGCGGCGGGATCGGTGTCGGTGCCGAGCACCACGCGGGCGGCGTCGCCGGGCGTCAGCCACGCCAGCAGGAACGTCAGCGCGGACAGCACGACCAGCAGCGGCACCGACCACAGCAGCCGTCCGCCGACCAGGCGGAGCATCACCGGCTCCCGGGCAGCAGCACGACCGTGCCGGGCAGCAAGGTGGCGGTGGCGGGCGTCCCGGACTCGTCGGCCCGGGTGACCGTGACGCCCAGGCGCAGCGCGTCGCCCGGTTCCAGGCGCAGGTGCACGGGGTAGACCTCCACCTCGAGCGTGACCGGCTCGCCCTGCGGCAGCTTCTCCGCGCGGTCGTGCGGGTGCCACGGGACTCCGGGCTCGCTGCGGGCGGGGTCCACGGCCCGGTGCGAGGCGCGCAGCCGGCCCTCGGTGACCTGGTGGACCTCGCCGGCCCGGACCACCGAGATGCGGGCGTGCAGGTCTACGTCGTCGCAGCCGTCCACGGACAGCACGGCGGTCAGGCCGACGTGGCCGAGCAGTCCGGTCGGTTCGTCGATCGGCAGGTCGAAGGTCGCGGACTCGCCCCACAGCCGCATCCCGGACTCGGTGGCCAGGTCGACCAGCACATCCACCGGGGTCGGCGGCGCGGGCGGCACGCTGAGCAGGCTCGCGGCCACGTCGACCGTCGTGGGCTCGGCGACCGGTTCCCAGCGGGTCAGGTCGGGCTCGGGCCAGCCCGCGTGCGACGTCCACTCGTCGGTGCCGAAGACCGAGAGCCGGACGTTGTCCGTGAGGTAGTCGGTGCCGGTATTCGTGCTGTCGTCGGTGTGGGTGTCGGTGGAGCTGTCGTTCCCGTCCCGCAACCAGAAGTCCAGCCAGCCGACCAGTTCGGCACGAAGTTCCGGGCCGAGGAACGGTTCGTGGCTCCAGTTGCCCACCAGCAGCCGCTTCGGGCCCGCAGCCTGGCGGAAGCCGCGCACGGTGCCGCGCAGGAAGTAGTCCTGCCACCCGCCGATGAACAGCGCGGGTACGTCCAGGTTCGCGAAGTCGATGCGGTGGAACAGTTCCGTGTCGAACGGCTCGTCCACCAGCTCGGTGTAGAAGTGCCGCAGGCCGTCCCGGCGGGTCTGGTCTCGTTGGGCGTTGAGGAACGTCCGCGCGCCCCACGCGGTGTGCGACGGGATGCCGCCGCGCTTCCACATGTCCCGGTAGGTGTCGGTCGGCGCGATCCACGGTGCGATGCAGCGAAGCCCGCGCGGCCGTCGCACGGCGGCCGACAACTGGTTGATGCCGCAGTACGATCCGCCGACCATGGCCGTGCGGCCGTCGCAGAAGTCCTGGTCCGCCAACCATTCCAGCAGCTCCGCGCTGTCGCGGGCCTCGCGTTCGGACAGCACGCCGTGGTAGGGGCCGGTCGAGCCGCCGAAGCCGCGCACGTCCGCGACCACCACGTTGTAACCCGCGTCCAGCACCGCCGCCACGAGGTCGGCGTTCTGCGCGGCTTCCTTGCGGTACGGGGTGATCGTCACGACGACCGGCGAGGGCGAGGTGCCGCCCGGGTAGCGCAGCGCGGACAGCACGGCGCCGTCGCTCATCGGGATGTCGAGCCGCTGCGGCAGCGGCAGGGGGGAGTTCTCGGGCATGGCGAAGAAACCTCGCATCTTCGAGGGAGGTCCTGGGCGGGACTTGTCAGGAGATCCAGGGCGCGGGCGCGTGCCCGCGGTCCAGCACGTCGCTGAACCTGCCGCGCAGGAAGCCCAGCGGCTCGCCGTCGCGCTCGCACACGTCCCGCACGTGGCCGACGACCACGACGTGGTCGCCCGCGGTGAAGTGGCGTTCGACGTCGCACTCGAGGTGGGCGAACGCGTCCGGGATCACCGGGACGCGGTGCCGGCCGTGGGTCACGTCGAGGCCCGCGAAGTGGTCCTCGCCGCGGCGGGCGAAGCGCAGCGCCAGGTGTTCCTGGCGGCTGGACAGGATGTTGACCGCGAACCGGCCGGCCGAGACGACGGCTTCGGTGCTGCGTGCGCCGGTGGTGAGGCACACCAGCAGCAGTGGCGGTTCGAGGGAGACGGAGGTGAGCGAGTTGACGGTCATGCCGTGCGGTGCGCCGTCGGCGGCGCGGGTGGTCACCACGGCGACGCCGGTCGCGAAGCGGCCCATCGTGCGGCGCATGGTCGACGGGTCGACGGGGGTGGTAGCCGGGATCATCGGATCCTCCAGGGTGCTCAGGTCCGGTAGCGGACCTCGAATGTCAGGACCCCCTCGTCGGTGCGCCACGGGCCGTGCGGCATACCCGGCGGGCGACAGGCGTACATCCCTCGGGTGAAGGTCTGCCCGAGGGTCAGGTCGGTGAACGAGCCCTCCAGGATGTAGACCTCTTCCCAGAAGTCGTGTCGCTGCACGCCCATCGCGGACGAGTCGGCACCCGGCGCGTAGCGCAGGACCCTGGTGGCGACGCCGGTTTCGTCGTCGCGGGCGAGGATCCGTTCGGTGATGGCGGGGTCGTCGCCGGGGCAGACGGTGAACCCGACCTCCGTGACGGGGAAGAACTCGCGTTCGGGTTTGCTCATGGTGTCTCCGTGTCGTAGGAGGCGAGGAAGGAGTCGACCGCCGCGAGCGCGGTGTCGAAGTCGTAGTTGCGGAACGCGTAGCCCTTGGCCACGAACGGCGCCCCGGCGTAGAACATCTCGTACTGGTGGTGACGCCCGGCGAACTCGCTGCCGATCGCGTCCCACACCAACTTGAACAGCTTCACCCGCTCCTCGGCGGGCACACCGGGACTGTGCACGTACCGGTCGATGTCCGGTCTGGTTTCGGCGCTGGTCATGTCCGCCACGCTGGACGGCACCTGGAGCACGCCACCGCCGACCAGGTCGCGCAGGATCGCCAGCACCCTCGGGTACAGCTCGGCCTGCAACCCCATCACCCCGTACAGGGCTTGGGCGTCCGGCCGCCACATGCCCTGGTCGTCGGGCTGCGCGGCGTACTCGGCGGCCAGCACCGCCGACTCGACCAGCGACGTCAGCGACGCCAGTTCGCCCAGCTTCTCGACCACGCCGGGGAACCTGTCCACCCCGTTGACCGCAGCGACCTTCCTCGCCAGACCGGCCAGGAACCGCAACTTCACCGCGAACCGGATCTGCGCCTGCCAGTTGCCCAACACATGCGCACCCGTCTCGAAGAACTGGCGACGCAGACCCGCGATATCGCGGTAGACGAACACCCGCTCCCACGGGATGAACACGTCGTCGAACACCAACAACGCATCCGTCTCGTCGAACCGCGACGTCAACGGGTAGTCGAAACGGCTGGTCGCAGCCGGCGCGTAAGGCCTGCGGCAATGCAGTTTGAGCCCGGCGGCGCCCACCGGCACCGCGAAACTGATCGCGAAGTCGGTGTCCTCGGCGGTCAGCGGCTTGATGCAGGACACCAGGATCTCGTCGGCCACCGCACCACCCGTGGCCAGCATCTGCGCGCCCCGCACCACGATCCCGTCAGCGCGCTCCTCGGCGACGCCGACCTGGATCAGGTCGCCTTCCCACGCACTCGCGGGGGTCGCGCGGGACACCTGCGGCGGGACGATCGCGTACGAGACGTACAGGCTCTGCTCGGCGACGCGGCGCTGGAACGCGACCACGTTGGGCGCGAGCCTCTCGGCGAACGCCTCCGGGTGCGCGGCGAACGCGGCGGCGAACGCGCCCACGTGGTCCGGACTGCGACCGACCCAGCCGTGCGTGTGCTCCGCCCAGACCGTTGCGGCCGAACGGAAGGCGGTCAGGTCCTCACGGCTGCGCGGCGGCACGAACAGCCGGTTCACGCCGTCGTGCGCGAACGCCGGACCGTGGGCGAGGTCGAACAGCTCCGCGATGGTCCGCGCGATCGGCGCGAACGCCGGGTGGTGCGCGACGTCGTCCACCGCCACACCGTCCACGTAGACCCGACGACCGTCCTTCAACGAGGCGAGGTACTCGGCTCCAGTGCGCATCACGCACTCCCGGCGTCGGACAGGTGCAGCGCGGTCAGCGTGCTCGTGAGGTGGGCGGCGACCGCGCGGCCCGCCTCCTCGGGGTCTCCGGTGCGCAGCGCGGCCACTATCGCGGCGTGCTCGTCCAGCACCCGGCGGGACCGGTCGGCGCTGGTGGTCACCGCCCGCAGGCCCATCCGGACCTGGCGCTCGCGCAACGTCTCGTAGAAGTCGGCGAGCACCGGGTTGCCGGCCCGCCGCACGATCGTGCGGTGGAACACCCGGTCGCGCTCGATGAACCCGAGCGGATCGGTGATCGCGTTCTCCTGGTCGGCCACCAGCCGGTCCAGCTCGGCGGCGAAGGCCTCCCCGGCCGGCACCGCCCGGCGCACGCACCAGTCCTCCACCAGCGCCCGCGCCTCCATCACCGCGCGCACCTCGGCGTCCGAGATCGGCGGCACGAACGCACCCTTCTTGGGCATGATCCGCAGGAAGCCCTCGGCCTCCAGCCGCAGCAGCGCCTCCCGCACGGGGGTGCGCGAGGTGCCCGCCGCCTGGGCCACGCCGGACTCGGTGAGGAACGTCCCGTCATCCGGCGGCAGCGTGGCGATGTGCTGCTTGAGCCAGCGGTAGGTGGTGTCCTGGGCGGACCCCCCGGACGGTTGTGAACTGCTCATGGACGAGATGTATACAAGGCGCGGACAACGAGCACAAGAGGCCGTGACCTCATTGGTTTCCGCCGGTCGGGCGAGCACCGACGGCCGGCGCGAGAGGTGCCCGACCGGCCGGGAACGGGTCGCGCGGCTAGTCGACCGGCGGGGTCGGTCGCAGGCTCCGGACCGCGGCGTCGGCCACCTGCGCGGCCAGCGCCGGGGAGGGCCCGACCGGCAGCCGCCGGTCCGGCGGGGTGGCCATCACCAGGGCCAGCGCGGACGCGAGCAGCACGTCGACCTCCGGGGACGCGCCGGGCACCCGGCGCAGTGCGTCGAGCAGGCCCGGCAGGACCAGGAGCAGGTCGGCGACGCCGGCCAGGGCGATGACGGGGAGTTCGCGGGCGGGGCCGAGGGCATCGGCCGGGTCGCCTCCTCCGTCCGCGGGCTCCGCCCCGACCCGCTCGCCCCCCGGATCGTCCGCACCATCCGATCGCTGCGCGCCGACGAGCCCGGCGGCCGGGTCCGGCCGGCCCGCGTCCCCGATCGTGACCGGCGGCGCGGGCAGCCGGGCGGGCAGGCCGTCGAGCGGGTCGATCACCGCGTGGGCGCGGGACGCGATCCGGGACAGCGGGAAGGCCCGGGCGTCGGCCTCGTTCCACAGCGTGATGTCCCGGATGCCGGCGGCCAGCAGCAGCGGGCCGACCGCCGGGCAGGACGACGCCCCGGCGACCACGACCCCGCTGCGCTTCGGCGTCCGACCGGCGGCGGCCAGCGTCGTGAGCAGCTTGGCCAGCAGCACCACCGCGATCGCGTCCAGGTCGGCGACCACGGGTGTCCCGGCCGGGATCCGCCAGGCGTGGTCGGGGCGGGTGTGGGCGAGCACCACCGCGTCCACCCCGGCCGGCAGGTCGAACGGGTCCGGACCCAGCCGCAGGGCGTGGACCGGGCTCGCGGTGGCGTGGGCGAGGGCGTCGGCGAGGCGCCGCAGGGCGGGCTCCACGTCGGGTCCGCCGAAGGCACTGCCGTCACCGACCACCGCCACGCTCACGGTCCCCCGCACCTCCCCGGACGTCGCCGACGAGGGCCATGATCTGAACACTTGAAGAGTTTCGCAAGTGCTCGACCGTGCGACCCCGGTCTCAGGAGCCGGGCGTGCGGAGGTCCTCCAGCAGCTCCACCTGACCGGACAGCACGCCGGTGAGGATGCGCCGCGCCACCGCCAGCAGCTCCGCCACGTGCGGGCTGGTCAGCGAGTAGTAGACGTTCGAGCCTTCCTTGCGGGTGGTCACCAGCCCCGCGCGGCGCAGCACGGCCAGCTGCTGCGACAGGTTCGCGGCCTCGATCCCCACCTCGGGCAGCATCTCGGCGACCGCGTGCTCGCGTTGGCTCAGCAGCTCCAGCACGCGGATCCGCGCCGGGTGCCCGAGCGTCTTGAAGAACTCGGCTTTGAGCTGGTACAGGGGCCTGCTCACCAGCACGCCTCCCCACGCGACGACACCGAACCGCGACTGCCGACCCTAGCAACCCGGCGCCCCGGCCCGGCTCCCGGACGCGGCGACCGACCGGCGGGCATTCGTCCCATTGCGCACGTCCGGATCCGGACAAATACCGGAAACAGGCGATCGGGGCCACGGAGGGGTAGATTCGTAAATAATCGTGCGACCGTTCGGGGGCATACCGGAAAGCCATAAGGCCGTCGGTATGACCAGCTGGCTCCGTGGTCATGCCGGATTGCCCCGAATAGATCAATAAACACGTTCTGGCAACGGTTAATCCTCGATGGGTTACGCCATGCGCGTTACACAGGGACTGTTTCCAACGAGGCCGCCCACTTCGTGACTTGGGACGTTCCCGTCCGAGTCCTCGGTATTCCCTGCGTGCCTGAGGAGCTGGCATGAAACGCAGTATCGGCGTCTACCTGGCCGCGTGCCTGGCCGCGCTGTCGGTACAGACCGCGTCGAGCGTCGCGCAAGCGGCGCCGGCCGCGCCGGACAGCCCGGTCACCCTGGCCACGACCGCGGCCGACGCGGCCGCGGCGTCCGGCCTGGACGCCCTGGCCAAGGGTCCTGACGAGCAGTTCCAGCGGAAGGCCGTCTACACCGGCGGCATCCCCGGCAAGAAGGACCTCTTCTACGTCTCCTACGACCGTACCTACAAGGGCCTGCCGGTGATCGGCGGCGACGCGGTCGTGGCCACCGACGCGGCGGGCAAGATCCTGGACACCGTGGCCGCCAACGAAGGCGGACTCGCGGTCGACACCAGAGCCCGGGTCAGCGTCCAGCGGGCCAAGGCCATCGCCCGCGGCCAGCTGTCCAAGGTGGACAAGGTCGAGGGCGGCACGCTGTCCGTGCTCGCCGAAGACCACGGCAAGCTGGTCTACGAGGTCATCGTCAGCGGGCAGCGCGAGGGCGCGCCGAGCCGGCTGCACGTCTACGTGAACGCGCACGACGGCGCGGTCGAGGACCTCGTGGACGACGTCAAGGCGGGCACCGGCAACAGCGAGTGGAACGGCCCGAACCCGCTGAACATCGACACCAGCAACAACAGCACGGTCGACGACACCCGTCCCGGCCTGCGCTGCGTCGACTACGCGACCAACCAGCCGTTCAGCAAGCCGTCCAACTCCTTCGGCACCGGCAAGGCGACCAGCAAGGAGACCGGCTGCGCCGACGTCCTGTGGTCGACCCAGAAGCAGTGGGACATGCTGAAGAACTGGCTGGGCCGCAACGGCATCGACGGCAACGGCCGCGGCGTCACGGTCAAGGTGGGCCTGGACAAGGTCAACGCCTACTGGACCGGCCAGCACATCGAGATCGGCCGCAACAACGCCAACCAGTGGATCGCGTCCATGGACGTGGTCGGCCACGAGCACGGGCACGCCATCGACCAGTACACCCCCGGCGGCGCCGGGCGTGAGGCCGGTCTCGGCGAGGCCACCGGCGACATCATGGGCGCGCTGACCGAGGCGTACGCCAACGAGCCGTCCCCGTTCGACACCCCGGACTACCTGGTCGGCGAGAAGGTCAACCTGGTGGGCCAGGGCCCGATCCGCAACATGGCCGACCCGAAGGCCGTCGGCGGCCACCCGAACTGCTGGTCCAGCGCCATCCCGGGCACCGAGGTGCACGCCGCGGCCGGTCCGCTGAACCACTGGTTCTACCTGCTCGCCGAGGGCTCCAGCCCCGGTGGCGGCAAGCCGAACAGCCCGACCTGCGACGGCTCCACCGTGCGCGGCATCGGCATCCAGGCCGCGGGCCGGGTGTTCTACAACGCCATGCTGCTGAAGACGTCCACCATGACGCACTTCAAGTACCGCGTCGCGACGCTGACCGCCGCCAAGGCGCTCGACCCGACGTGCGCGCAGTACAACGTGGTGAAGGCGGCGTGGCAGGCGATCAGCGTGCCCGCCCAGGCCGGTGAGCCGACCTGCGTGTCCACCCCGGTCGACGACTTCAGCCTGGCGCTGAACCCGAGCTCGGTCACCGTCCCCCAGGGTGGCCAGGGAACGGCGACCCTGAGCAGCACCACCACGTCCGGCAACCCGCAGTCGGTGGCGCTGTCCGCGAGCGGCGCGCCGTCCGGCGTGGTCGTCAAGTTCAACCCGGAGACCATCACCTCGGGCCAGTCGTCCACGGTCAACGTGACCGTGCCGTCGTCCACCCCGGCCGGCACCTACCCGGTCACCGTGCAGGGCAAGGGCGGCGCCACGCACACGGCGTCGTTCAACGTGGTCGTCACCGGCACGGCGCCGGTCAACGACTTCTCCATCGCCCTCAACCCGAGCAGCGGCGACACCAACCCGGGCGGATCGGTGACGACGACCGTCGGCACCACCGTCACGTCCGGTGAGTCGCAGAAGGTCTCGCTCAGCGCCTCGGGCCTGCCCGCCGGCGCGACGGCGACGTTCAGCCCGGCCACCATCGCGGCCGGCGAGTCGTCCAAGCTGACCATCGCCACCACCGCGGCCACCCCGGCGGGCACCCACACGGTGACCGTCACGGGTGCCGGAGCGGACGCGTCGCACTCGGCGACGTACACGCTGCGGGTCGGGGGCGAGCCCCCGGCGAACGACTTCTCGGTGGCGCTGAACCCGACCAGCGGCACCGTGCAAGCGGGCAGTTCGGCGACGTCGACGGTGAGCACCACGACCACCGCCGGCTCGCCGCACAAGGTGCACTTCGCGGCGTCCGGCCTGCCGACGGGCGCGACGGCCACCTTCACCCCGCTGTCGGTGGAGTCCGGTGAGTCGTCCACGCTGACCATCGCGACCGCGGCCACCACGCCGGAGGGCACGTACACCATCACGGTGACGGCGACCGGCACGGACACCAGCCACACCGCCACCTACACCCTCACGGTCCAGGGCGGCGGCGGTCCGGGCGGCTGCGACGGCGTTCCGGCGTGGGACGCGTCCACGGCCTACGTGCCCAACGACGAGGTCTCGCACAACTCCCACAAGTGGAAGTCCACGTGGTACTCCACCGGCGCTGAGCCCGGCCACCCCGGCTCCTGGGCCGTGTGGCAGGACCAGGGCGCCTGCTGATCAGCTGAGCAGCTGACCGCCTGACAGGGCGGCTGTCGACCGGGTCCGGTCGACAGCCGCCCTGTCGCACGTCGGTCGACTCCGACGCCTGCCTGACCTCCGGAGCCGCTGCTCCGGACGTGGTCGTGGGGCGTCCTACGGCACGATCAACGCGCCGGTCCGCCCGATGTGCTGCGGCGGATCTCCGGCGGCGTCGTCACCCGGTCACCTCGTAGGTGAAGAACGCGCCTTCGCCGACCATCACCCGCGAGCCGGGCGTGAGGATGGCCGGGATGAGGCCCGCCAGCTCCTGCGGCGACCAGCCGGGCGCGATCACCGTGGTGCCGTTCTTCGAGCCGAGGTCGACGACGAGGACGTCCCAGCCGTCCAGGCGGACTTCGACGTGGTTGCGCGAGATGTCGTTGCCCTGGTTGGCCAGGCGGATCGCGTGCGGGCCGGTGGAGCCGCGATCGGCCACCTGCGGGTCGCGGCCGAGGATGACGCTGCGGTCCAGCGAGATCACCTCACCGGTGGACAGCCGCAGGACACCCAGTGGCGGGCGCGGCACGACGAACGCGTCCTGCGGGGGGAGTGCTTGGCCGCAGACCCGGCAGGCGATGGCGTGCTCGGGGTTGAGATGCCTTGCGGGACAGGCGATCGCGCGCACTCTGGGCGTGCCCGTCGTGGCGATGTGCCTCGTGTCGTCGGGGGAAGCGTTGCGGCGCAACGACGTTTCGTCCACTCGCGGGGTCGCGGCGGGCTGCGCCGCGGGTTGTGGCGCTGGTTTTGGCGCTGGTTTTGGCGCTGGTTGTGGTGCGACTGCGGGCACCGGCTGCGCGACCACCTGGGGCACCGGCTGGGATACCGACTGCGCAACGCCTTGCTCGGCCTGCGGCACCACCACGCCTTGCACCGACGGCGTGAACCCGTGCGGCACGGCGATGACCTCGGTCCACCGCTCGGCCACCGCCGGATCGACGTCCGGAACCTTCGGCAGCGCGGCGACCACGGTCGGCGCGGACTCGATCGCCACCCCGTCCTCGGGTTCCACCGACGTCACCGGCTGCGGTGTCACCTCCGCCAGTGTCGCCACCAACAGGGAGGCCAGCACGACCCCGCACTCCACCGGCAGCTCCGGCCCCGCGCCGACCCCGGCCGCCAGCCGCAGCTCCGCCACCTCGTCCGGCAGCCCGGTGTCCACCCAGGTCGCCGCACCGTCGTCGCGCAGCTCCAGCGGCACCCCGTCGGCGCCGACCACGCCCACCACGGCGTCACCCCGCAGCACGACCCGCCGCTCGGCGTCGTCGCACCGCACCAGCGCGAAGCTCCCCACCGACCGGAACCCCTCGTGCGCGATCACGCTCAGCACGTCGTCCAGCCCGGCCCCACCGCGCACCAGCTCCCAGCACCGCCGCACCACGTCCGACGCCGGCGCGGCACCGATCAGCAGCCAGGTCCGGTCGGCCACCACAGCCACCGCCGCACCCGGTGTGTAGACCGTCACGGGGCGCTCCGCGGCATGGTGTCCTCCGGTCCGGCCGCACGGACGCCCTGCCCGGACTCGCCGTCGCCGACGCCGTAGTCCACGACGACCACCGTCACGTTGTCCCGCCCGCCGGCGACCACGGCCCGCCGCACCAGCTCCGAGGCGGCCGACTCCGCGTCGGGCACGTCCCGGAGCACGGCGGCGATCTCGTCGTCCTCCAGCTCGCCGTTCAGCCCGTCCGAGCACAGCAGGAACCGCTCCCCCTCGACCGGCGGGAACACCCACTGGTCGGGCTCGACGGATCGGTGCACGCCCAGCGCCCGGGTGATCACGTTCCGGTACCGCGAGTACCGGGCCTGCTCGGCGGTCATCGTCCCGGCGGCCACCATCTCGGCCGCCTCGGAGTGGTCCGCGGTGAGCAGCGCCAGCACACCGTCGGCATACCGGTACACCCGCGAGTCGCCGAGGTTGAACACCACCCAGTGCGGCGACCCGGCGAAGCGCACCAACCCCAGCCCGGTGACGGTCGCCCCCATGCCGGCCTGCTCGGGGTGCTCCACCCCGGCGGCCCGGATGGCCTCGTTGGCCTCTCCCAGCGCCACCCGGATGTCGTCCGGCCGCAGGTCCGCGCGCCCGTCGAGGGACCGCAGGTGCTCGACCGCCATGGCGCTGGCCACCTCGCCGGCCGCGTGCCCACCCATCCCGTCCGCCACGGCGAACAGCGCGGAGCCGACCAGCAGACTGTCCTCATTGGACGCGCGCACCAGCCCCACGTCGGAAGCCGCCCCAGCCCGCACGACCATGAACGCCTCCCCAGCCGGCCGCCCCGGCGACGACCACCACTCGCGTCTCACATCGCCGAACCGCCCGAGAACGTTGCACGCGCCCGGCGAAGCATCGGCGACCGATGGAACTGTCACACCCGTGCCGGACGGCCCGTCCGAGCGGCGGCGTCAGACCCGGCCGGCGGCGGGTTCGCCCGGCCGCGGCGAGGTCGACACCGCTTCGACTGTGCCCACACCACTCGAACGACCCGCCACCCGCCGTGGTTCCCCGACCCCTGACGAAAGTCATGGCCGGGCCCTGCCCTTCGGGTCGTGCCCCGGGAAGCCGGAATTCCTAGCGTCACCACCATCGGACCAAGACGATCGGGAGTGTGCTGTGGGGCATTGGCGTGCAGTAGTCGCAGCGGTGGCAGTGGCCGCCGTTCTCGCACCGAACGCGGCGGTCGCGGCGGCGGCGGGTGAGCCGGACCGCGCGGCGATCGACCGCTTCGTGACGGAGTTCGCCGGGAACGCCGGCTATCCCGACGTCACCGTGGCGATCACCAAGGGCGACCGGGTGGTGCACGTCGCCGGTTACGGCCGGGGTGACGCGGACGTCACCGCGACCACCCCCATGCCGGTGGCCTCGGTCAGCAAGTCGTTCACCGCGCTGGCCGTCATGCAGCTGGTGGAGCGGGGAGCGGTCGCGCTCGACCGGCCGGTCGCCGACTACCTCCCGGACTTCCACCTCGCCGACCCGCGCGCAGCAGGCATCACGGTCCGCCGACTGCTGAACCAGACGTCCGGGATCAGCGACCGCACGCTGCGCGAGAAGAGCCTGCCGCAGCCGGACTCCCTGGCGGACGCGGTCCCCCGCGCCAACGCCGCGACGCTCGCCGTGGACCCCGGCACGAGGCACCACTACACGAACACCAACTACCACCTGGCCGGCCGGCTCGTGGAGGTGGTGAGCGGCGAGCCGTACGCGGACTACCTCCGCCGGCACGTGTTCGAGCCCGCCGGCATGAGGTCGACGACCACGATCACGCACGCGCCCGGCGGCGTGACGAAGGGTCACGTCTACGCCTACGGCGCGTCGATCCCGGCCACCGAGCCGCACCGGTTGGTGGCCGGCTCAGACGGCGTCGTCAGCACGGCCGAGGACATGGCGCGGTGGCTGGTCGTGCAGTCGAACGGAGGTCGGACCGCCGACGGCACCAGGCTCGTCTCGCCGGAGAGCGTCAAGGCCATGCACACCTCGTCCGACCCGCGCTGGACGTACGGGATGGGCTGGGACACCTCCGAGGACGGGCGCGTGCGGCACAGCGGCATCTGGTTCACCCACTCGGCGGGCCAACTGCTGCTGCCGTCCGGCTACGGCATCGCGGTGACCGCGAGCAGCGGCGTCGCACTGGGCAACGAGGGGACCGGCGCGTTGGAGGACGGCCTGGCCACCCTGCTGGAGGGCGGCGTCCCGGACACCGGCTCCTCGCTCCGGCTGGTCATCGACCTGGTCCTGGCCGCGCTGACGGTGCTGAGCCTCGTGCTGTGCTTCCTCGCCCTGCGCCGCTCCGCCCGGTGGGCCGCCACCCCTCGGCCCGGGTGGCAGCGGGCGCTGCGACTGCTGCCCCGGCTGGTGCCGCTCGTCTTCCTGGTGACCATGTCGGACCTGGTGGGGCTCGTGGTGGGCGGCGGTCGGGACATCTCGGGCGTCCAACTCGCCTACTACTCCCCCGCCCTGGTCACGTGGCTGACCGTCTCGGCCGTCGGGAACGGCGCGGTGCTGGTGACCCGCTTCGTGGCGCTGGTGAGGCCGCGGCGGTCGCCGCCGGTGGTGGCGGGGTAGCGTCGATGCCCGTGAAGCGGATCCCGCGATGGGCGGTGGCCCTGCTGGTGGCGGTGCTGACGGTCGTCGCCCTGTCCGCCGGCGACCTGGGCGGCTGGGCCTACGCCGGCGCGCTGGTGGCCCCCGTGGCGGCCCTGGCGGTGCTCGACCGGTCCGCACCGGCCGCGCTGGGCGTGTGCACCGTGGCGGCGCAGGCGCTGGCCCTGGCGTTGGGCGACAGCGTGCCCCCGTGGGCGGTGGCGCTCGGCGCGGCGCTGGGTGTGATCAGCTTCCTGGCCGGACGCCGGTCACCGCGCGCCGTACCCGCACTGGCCGTGGTCGCGGTCCTGAGCGTTCCGCCGGTTCTGGTCGACGTGGACGCCTGGGCCACCGGCCTGCTCGCCACGGCGCTGGCCGTGGCGCTCCCGTGGCTGGTCGGCCGCTCGGCCCGGCAACAGGCCGACCTGGCGGCGGCCGCCGCGGAACGCGTCCACCTCCGGGAACGCGCCCGGATCGCGCACGACATGCACGACACGCTGGGCCACGAACTGAGCCTGCTGGCGTTGCGGGCCGGAGCCCTGGAACTGTCCCCGGACCTGCCCGGGAACCACCGGACCGCGGTGGGCGACCTGCGGGCCGCCGCCGGGGCCGCGACCGAGCGCCTGGCCGACCTGGTCACCATCCTGCGGGACGGCGAACCCGCGCCGCTGCACCCCGGGTCCGAGGACATCGCGGACCTGGTCGGCCGGGCCACCCGGGCAGGCGTCACGGCGACCGTGGACTGGTCCGGCCCGACGGCCCTGCCCGCCCTGACCGAACGGACCGCGCACCGCGTGGTGCAGGAGGCCCTGACCAACGCGACCAAGCACGCACCCGGCGTTCCGGTGCGGATCCGGGTGGTGAACACGTCGTCTGCGACGACGATCGCCGTGTCCAACGACGTGCCGGCGGGTGCACGGCGCGGCGCGGGAGCCCGGACGGGCCTGACCGCGCTGCGGGAACGGGTGCGGCTGGTCGGCGGTACGTTCGAGGTCAACCGGGGCGACGGCACGTTCGAGGTCGTCGCCACACTGCCGCGCACAGCGGCACCACCACCCACAGGGGAATCGTGATCCGGGTACTGCTGGCCGACGACGAGGCGATGATCCGGGCCGGGGTGCGGGCCATCCTCGCCACCGACCCGGACATCACCGTGGTGGCCGAGGCGGCGAACGGCCGGGAGGCCGTGGAGTTGGCCATCGCCCACCGGCCCGACGTGGCGCTGCTCGACATCCGGATGCCGCAGCTGGACGGGTTGGCCGCCGCCACCGCGATCACCGGGGCGGTGCCCTCGGTGGCGGTGGCCATCCTGACCACGTTCGGCGACGACGAGTACCTGGCGAGAGCCCTGGACGGCGGCGCGCGGGGCTTCCTGCTCAAGTCGGGCGACCCGCGGGAACTGGTGGCGGGCGTGCACGCGGTGGCGGGCGGCGGTGCCTACCTGGCGCCGAAGGTGGCGGCCAGGGTGATCAGCCGGCTCCGGCCGACCGCCCTGACCCGCGCCGGCACCGCCCGGGCCCGGACCGACGCCCTGACCCCGCGCGAACGGGAAGTGCTGTCGCTGCTGGCCGCGGGGCTGTCCAACGCCGAGATCGGCACCCGCCTGAACCTGGTGGAAGGCACCGTCAAAGGCCACGTGAGCACCATCCTGACCCGCCTGGACCTGACCAACCGGGTCCAGGCCGCGATCCTCGCCCACGAAGCCGGCCTGGTCGCCGACTGACCGTCGAGCCGGTCGGGATCCGGCGTTCGCGACCTGGCGCCCAGCCGTTGGTGCCCCGGGGTCGGCGCGTGTCGACCTGGGTTCCGGCCCGCGGCAACCCGGGCCGGCCCGTGTCGACCTGTTCCAGCCGGTGACAACCCAGGTCAACCCGTGTCGACCTGTTCCGGCCGGCGGCAACCCGGGTCAGCCCGTGTCGACCCTGGTTCCGCAGGTGGTGACCGGGGTCAGCCGGTGGCTTTCTGGCGTTCCGCCAGCCTTTCCGCCGCTTGCCGGCGGCCCGGCACGAACGGGTCGGCCGGCGCGACCCGGCCCGGCGCGTCCGCCCAGCCGCCGACCTTGCGCGCCACCCGGTCCAGCGCCGCGTCACCGGGCTTCACGTCGATCCGGAAGTGGCCCTCCTTCGGGGTCTTCCGGAAGTCGCCGCCCCAGCGGACCACGCCCTCGCACTCGACCAGGACGTCGCGGACGATCGCCACCTCGTGCGGGAACAGGCCCCCGGTCGCCCCGGCCGGGTACATCGCGGGGCGGATGGCGATGGCGGTGCCGGAGCGGTAGTCCGCCTCGAACGGCGAGCCGGCCGGGACCTCGGCGTAGCCGGCGACGTCGTCCGCCCCCAACGTGCCGATCTCGTAGTGGAAGCGCCGGGCGACGTGCAGCAGCACGACGGCGGACGGACCGGACAACAGCGTCACCGACGCGTTGGACCCTTCGACCGCGTACCTGGCGAGGGCGTCCGGCTGGGCGGGCGGGTTGGTCGAGGGCGCGGCGGACGCCACGGGCGGCGCGGCCAGGCCGACTGACGCGACGGCCACGAGACCGCCGGTGATGGCGAAGAACCGGCGACGCCCCAGCCGGTTCGCGTCCCCCGCGGGTCCTCTCGCGGTGGGATCTTCCTGGGTGGGATCTTCCTGGCTGGATTCGCTCATGGTGGCTGAGGCTCCTTGCGGGATCGAGGGTTTCGGCGGGCGGCGACGGCCAGGACCACGAACAGCGCGGTCGCGGCCAGCAGCGCGACGACGGCCGGGTTCACGTAGGAAGGCACCATGTCCTGGTAGGCGTTGCACTTGCGGGACAGCGGGAGGTAGGTCACCCGCCCGTAGGCCGGATCCCACCCGCCGTGCTGCAGGGTGCACGTCTCCCGGATGTCCGGCGCGTACATGTGGATCGCGCCCCAGACGTACACCAGGAACGCCGCCGGTGGCGCGCACAGCGCGGCGACCGCCCACCGCCGCGTCGTTCCCGGGACTGCCACGGTTCCTCCTCCACGCCCGCCGTCAGGGCGTTCCGTCAGCTGCGCGACAACCTCTCGATCGTCTCCGCATAGCCTTGCAGGAACGGCTCCAGCTTGGCGGCGGGCAGTTGGGTGGGCAGCAGGCACGCCCCGCCGGTCTTGCGGATCGCGGCCTCGGTGAGCCCGGAGAGCTGCGCGTCCCCGGTGCTGCCGCCGAGCGCGTTCCAGGCGGCGTCGCGGACGCCGGCCACCGTGCCCCCGTAGCGGTTGTCGTAGAACTGCCGGAACCTGGTCCGGTGCCCGCCGGTGAGGTGGGCGCGGATCGCCTGGTCGATCCGCGCGCCGTTGCGCACCGCGCTGCCGACCAGGTAGCCGTCGACGTCCTCCACCAGGTCGTTGAGCGGGAACGACGACAGCACGTTGATCTTGGCCAGGCGGTCGGAGCAGAACGCGTACCCGGAGGCGTACTCGTCGCCGTGCGAGCGCCACTCGCCGTAGAACGTGGCCAGGTCGCCCGACCAGCCGCCGAAGTCGCCGCGCCCACCGTTGCCCTTGAGGTACACGGCATTGGCGGTGGCCCCGAAGTGGTCGGCGTTCACCGTGATGCCGAGCGCGGGGTCCACATAGGACCCGACCCTGGCCGGCGCGTGCGCCTGGGCGTAGTCGATCCACGCCTGGTCGACGTTGCCGATGAGGATCTGCCAGCCGGACCAGGCCCCGTTGTAGGCGGGGTGGCGCAGGTACTCCATCACCCGCAGGTTGGCGTCACCTCCGTAGGCCACGGCGGTCGCGTACAGGCCGTCGATGTAGCGCAGGTAGGCGTCGACGGGGGAATCGCTGCCGCCGACGTTCTCCCGGCCCACGCCCGGGTCGTTGCCCCGGCGGACGTCGCGGTCGAGCCCGAAAACGTCGCCGCCCGCGTTGAAGTCGAACTCCTTGATCTGGTTGAACGACCAGTTCGCGGGCAGCGGGAAGCCCAGGTTGCCGGAGAATCCCCACGACATGCCGGACACGAACGAGTACCGCGCGAACGCCTCGTCGCTGACCCGCGAGCACACGTTGCGGGAGCCGTAGACGCCCGCGACGTACCGCTTGCCGCGCGTGCCGAGACCGGCCTGGATGCCTTGGAAGTACGGGATGATGTTGCTGGTGATCTGCTCGCCGGTGGCGTCGTAGTCGACCGCGAAGTAGATCACCGTGCCCCGGTTGAAGCCGTACCCGACGGCCCGGTCGTGGGCGCGCAGCGCGTGGTCGTAGCCCTTCGACCAGGTGAAGTCGCCGACCGCGTCGGAGGCGTACTGCGAGATGGGGAACATCCGCATGCCGCCCGCGAAGATGGCGTCCAGCTCGCCGGGCTGGATCTCCTTGTCGATGGTGCTCCACGGGTCTTCGTCCAGGTAGCGGCCGACCACGTGGTAGCCGGCGGCCTTCAGCGCCTGTGCCCGCGAGACGCTGATGTGGAACCGGGTGTCGCAGGCGCCCGCGGGCCGGTCCGGGTCGCCGGTCGACACCAGCAACTGCGCCCACGTGGCGTAGTCCCCGATGCCGGTGCGGGCGAGGATGGAGAAGTCCTGGAAGGCGTTGACGAAGTTGCCCAGCGCCGAGTCCCAGTCGGAGGTGAACCCGGCGTGGACTGCGCCGACCCCGCCGTTGAACACGCAGGCGGCGCTGAACAGCTGCACCCAGGCGGCCGGGGAGCCGGGCCGCACCGTGTTGTTGCGCAGGCCGTTCTGCGTGCCGGGCCCGAAGTTGCCGGTGGCCTGGTCCTCGGGGATGCCGATCTGGTACTGGATGGCCCGCATCAGGGCCACCTGCACGTCCCGCGAGTAGTGGCCGTCGCACGGGATGACGAAGAACGTCGACCTGTTGAGGTAGGTGGCGTTGAGCCAGCGCTGGATGTCCCGCACCTCGGTGCGCCCGCCGGACAGCAGCACGTAGGCGTCCATGTTGAGGATCGCCTTGAAGATCTTCGGCGGGATGTAGCCGTCCGACGAGAACCCGATGTCGCCCTTGAGGTCCCGCACCGCCTCGTACAGGTCGTTGTCGAAGACACCGTTGGACGTTTCACCCGCCCAGTAGCCCTTGCCGAACAGGCCGTACTTGGCGATCCGGACGATGTTCTTGTTCGCATAGCCGGGACCGACGTTGCCGCGTTCGGCGAGTTTGCCCAACGTGGTCGGGCCGAACGTGTCGGAAAGGGTGGTGATGCCCAGTTCGTGCTGGAGCGCGCGGGTGAGGGACAACATGACCCCCCAACCGGTCACACCATTCTCTTCGCATCTCTGGTAACCGGGCACCGCGCCATAGGTCGAGTTCACCCACTGTTGGGCTTCGAGCACTTTCGGATCAGCCATCGTCCGTATCCCCTCGGGATTGCGAAGTTCCCACGACCCATGCCCGGAGTCGCGGCCACCACCGCCGTCACATGCTCAGCAGGTGCCGCTGGTGCGTTTGTGCAGCAGGACGATCGGAGCGAGACCGCCACCGCTCACCGCGGCGATTTCCCCCGAGCAGCTTCACGAACCGTTCCTCCCGCACCGAAGAACGAGAGACCGACACCCGCATTCGAACCCGGACCCGCCGACCCCATTCGCCCGAACGCACGCGGGCACCGGCCGAACGCACCCCCGGACAGCCGTCCGGCGGAACACCGACCAGGAATTCCGTCAAGCGCCGGGCAGTTTCGCACCGGACGCGACAGGAGTCATGAGACGCAGTGGACCCGAATCACGGCAGCCGCCCCCTCGCACTGCCCCCCTGGCAGCCGAAAATGACGCTAATCCATGTTCGGAAGACGTGTCAACGACGGTGTGATCATGCTATGAAGATTCATGGTGATCTTGGAATCTAGGCCGCTTCGCGCAGATCGTCGTCCGGGTCGTCGGACGGCCGGAGGGAGGGACCGCCCGCGTCGGGCGCGTCGTCGCGCAGCGGGAACACCCAGCGGCGGAAGGCCCACCAGCGGAACACCGTGGCGATGAGGGTGCCGAGGACCATGCCGCCCAGGAAGTCCGCGACCTCCTGCACGAGCAGGCTCACCGCGGGTTGGCGGAGGCCCAGGACGTAGCGGGAGACGATGAGCGGCAACGAGTTCAACGCCACCCCGACGCCGCTGATCAGGAAGAAGAGCGCCGCTTCGTGGTGCCGTTCCCGACCGCCCCTGGTGTGGAAGGACCACTCGCGGTTGAGGGCGTACGAGACGATGGTGGCCACGATGGTCGCGATGATCAGCGCGGTGACCGGGTTGGGGCGGAGGACGGTGAACTTGAGCGCGTAGTTGACGCCTGCCGTGACCAGGAAGCAGGTGCCGCCGACGATCAGGAACTTGAGCAGTTCCCGGTGCCTGAGGACCAGGTCGCGCAACGGACCGGGCAGCAGGGCGAGCACCTTGCGGACGATCGACACCGGGTCAGCCTATCGGCGCTCCTCGTTCGACCGGACTCGCCTGCGGCGGTGACCGTTCTTCCTGCGGCCGGCCCAAACCGCCGAATGGCCCCCAATCCGGTCAACCGGCCTGCCAGTGACAACCTGGCGCCGGTCTCGAAGCATGAGCCTAAACAGAAGGCAGCGGGCGACACGGCGGCGGGCAGCAGGCGACACGGCGACGAGCGTCAGGCGGCGGGCGGCGGGCGGCGGGCGTTCGTGGAGGGCGCGCGGGCAGCACGGCAACGAGCGGGTGGCAGGCAGCACGGCAATGAGCGGCAGGCAGCACGGCGGCAAGGGGCAGGCAGCACGGCAACGAGCGGCAGGCAGCAGGCAGCACGGCGGCAAGCAGCCGGTGCTCCCGACCCGTCGACGGAAGCGTGTTGCGATCGCGGTCGATCCCGGCTACCCTCGGTGCATCCCCGTGGATGTTGGCCATGCCTCCCACGGGAACTTCCAAGGATCGAACCCGGCTCGCGGCGTTCACCTTCACCCGTCCCCGTGTGCGCACGGCCGCTTCCGTCCGGAAAGGACACCCACCCCATCATGACGTCGACTTTGTTGCGAGAAAACGAATCCGAGGTACTGGCACCCGTGGCCGGCATCCTCGACGTCCACGACACCACCGCCCACCTCCGGACCCGCGGCTACCTGGCCGGGCCGGAGGACGTGCACGTCCCGCTGTCCCTGGTGAACCGGCTCGGCCTGCGCCGGGGCGACCTGGTGACCGGTGCGGCCGGCCGGCCGAAGGGCAGGCAGCGACCGCCCCTGGTCCGGGTGGACCAGGTCAACGGCCGCCGCGCCGCCGATGCCCTGCACCGGCCCGCCTTCGCCGACCTGGTGCCGGTGCACCCGACCGAGCGACTGCGGCTGGAGACCGGGCCGGACAACCTGACCACCCGCGTGGTCGACCTGGTGATGCCGGTCGGCAAGGGCCAGCGGGCGCTCATCGTCGCGCCGCCCAAGGCGGGCAAGACCTCCGTGCTGCAGGCGATCGCGCACGCGATCAGCCGGAACAACCCGGAGTGCCACCTGATCACGGTGCTCGTCGGCGAACGGCCCGAGGAGGTCACCGACCTCCGCCGCACCGTGCCGGGCGAGGTCGTGGCGTCCACCTTCGACCGCTCACCCGCCGACCACATCGCGATCGCCGAGCTGGCCGTCGAACGCGCCAAGCGCCTGGTGGAGGAAGGCCGGGACGTCGTGGTGCTGCTCGACTCGCTCACCCGCCTCGGCCGCGCCTACAACCTCGCCGCCCCCGCCTCCGGCCGCACCCTGTCCGGCGGCGTGGACTCCGCCGCCCTGCTGCCGCCCAAGCGGTTCCTCGGCGCGGCGCGCAACGTCGAAGGCGGCGGCTCGCTGACCATCTTCGCCACCGCGCTCGTGGAGACCGGCTCGGTGGGCGACACCCTCATCTTCGAGGAGTACAAGGCGACCGGGAACGCCGAGCTCAAGCTGGACCGGAAGATGGCCGGCAGGCGGATCTTCCCCGCCGTCGACCTCGACCAGTCCGGCACCCGGCGCGACGACCTGCTGCTGTCGCCGGAGGAACTCGCCGTCACGCACACCCTGCGCCGGGCGCTCGACGGCCGCGACGTCGACGTGCTGCTCGACGGCCTGCGCAAGACCCGCACCAACATCGAGTTCCTCAGCCAGCTCACCCGCTGACCCGCTGACCCCGGCCACTCACCCCATGCCCGCTCACCCCGCCCGCTGACCGCTGCCCGCTGACCCAGGCCGCTCACCCGTGCCCGCTGACCCACCGACCACTGACCCGTGAACGGTGCCGGCCCACGCCGCCGCCGGCTCTCCGCACCGACGGCAGCACCCCTTGCCGCACAACGGCTAGTCGTTGACCCGACTGCCCGTGCCGGTCGCGTGGAACGTGCCGAGCAGCGAGCCCTCCGGGGTGAAGAACCGGGCGACCGACGACACCTCGATCGTGTCGGCCCCGGTGAAGGTGCACGTCTCGCGGATCCGCAGCTGCCCTTCCAAGGCGCCCTCGGCGGTCAGCACGAACTCGCGGAACGTCACGGTGAACGTCGACAGCCCGCTCCGCTCCCACCGGCCGAACCCGGTGCCGCCGTTGTCGCCGGTGTGCAGGAACATCCCGTCTTCGGAGAGGTTCCACAACGCCAGCTCCCGGCGCTGCTGCTCCTGGATGACCAGCGTCGCCTCCCAGAGCCCCGGGATGCGCCGGAGGCGGTTGGTGCCGGTGCCGTCGCGGCCGGTGCCGTCAGGGCTGTTCCCGTCCGGCCCGGCGCCGTCGGGGCGGCGCGGATCGGCCAGCGCGGGCGCGACCGTCCCCACGCCGGCTGCGCCGACGAGCCCGGTCAACGCCGACACCCTCAACATCGAGCGGCGGTCCAACGGCTTGGTCATGGTGCTCCTCCTCGTGTCCGGGCCGGAACGGTCGCCCTCGCGACTCGGAATCCCCTCGAAGCCCGCTGGGGTCGAGTTCGGTCCGAGCCTGCGTCGAGTCCGGGTTCGGACACTCGGTGGCGATCCGACGATCCGAGGAGCACCGATGACAGCAGACCCGGCCGGCTCGACCTTCCCGTTCCCCCGCGCGCAGCCCCTGCGACCACCGCCGGAGTACGAGGAGCTGCGGGAGGCCGGCGGGCTGGCCAAGGCCACCCTGCCCACCGGCCAGGACATCTGGCTGGCCACCCGGTACGAGGACGTCCGCACGGTATTCGCGGACCAGAGGTTCAGCCGGCAGGCGATCACCGCGCCCGACGCGCCGAAGCTGCTGCCGGTGGCCACCGGCTCGAAGTCGATCTTCGTGCTGGACCCGCCCGAGCACACCAGGGTCCGGTCGCTGGTGGCCAGGGTGTTCACCACCCGGCAGGTGGAGCGGCTGCGCCCCAGGGTGGCCGAGCTGACCGAGGGCATGGTCGACGACCTGGTGCGGGCGGGCGATCCGGCCGACCTGATCGCGCACCTCGCCGAGCCGCTGCCGATCACCGTCATCTGCGAGCTGCTCGGCGTGCCCGCGCAGGACCGCGCGGTGTTCCGGGACTGGACCGACGTGATGCTCAGCTTCACGCCCGAGAACCGCGAGCGGGTCGGTGCGGCCGTGCGCGACCTGCGCGGCTACCTGGGCGGGCTGATCGAGGCCAAGCAGCGGACGCCGCAGGACGACCTGCTGACCACGCTGGTGCGGGCGCGGGACGACGACGACGCGCTGACCACCGAGGAGCTGCTCGCGTTCGGCCAGACGATGCTGGTCGCCGGGTACCACGCCACGTCCGCGGAGATCGCGCACGCGGTGCTCAACCTGACCGGGCGACCGGAACTGCTGGACCGGCTGCGGCGGCACCCGGAGGAGCTCCCGGCCGCCGTGGAGGAGCTGCTGCGGTTCTCCCAGGCCGGGGGCGGCGTCGGCCCGGTGCGCATCGCCACCGAGGACATGACCGTCGGCGGCACGCGGATCTCGGCCGGTGACGCGGTGCTGCCGTGCATCAACTCGGCCAACCGGGACGACCGGGTGTTCGACTCGCCCGACGACGTGGACCCGGCCCGCGCGCACAACCCGCACCTGGCGTTCGGCCACGGCATCCACCACTGCCTCGGCGCGCACCTCGGCCGGGTGGAGCTCCAGGTGGTGCTGGAGACCCTGCTGCGCCGGCTCGGCGCGTTCCGGGTGGCGGTGCCGCCCGACGAACTCGTGTGGCGGACCGGCACCGCGTTCGCCCGCCCGCAGACACTTCCCCTGACCTGGTGACCGGAAGGACCGACACGATGACCCAAGAGATGGTGAGCCCCCGCCCGCTGATCGAACTCGGCACCGGGTTCTGGGCGTCCAAGACCCTGCTGTCCGCCGTGGAGCTCGGCCTGTTCACCGTGCTGGCCTCCGGGCCCGCCACCGAGCCGGAGCTGCGCGCCGCGCTGGACCTGCACCCCAGGTCCAGCCGGGACTTCCTGGACTCGCTGGTCGCGCTCGGCGTGCTGGAGCGCGAGGGCGACCGCTACTTCAACACCGCCGCCGCCGACCTGTACCTGGACGAGCGCAAGGACGGCTACCTGGGCGGCTGGATGCGCCAGGCGAGCAAGCGGCTGTTCCTGGCGTGGGGAGGGCTGACCGAGAGCCTGCGCACCGGCCGGCAGTCCATCGGCTCGGACACCCAGGACTACTTCCGCAAGCTGTACGCCGACCTGGACCACCGCCGGTCGTTCATCTCGGCGATGGACGCGATCACCAACCACATCGGACCGGAGCTGGTGGACCGGGTCGACTGGTCGCGCTACACCTCGGTGGTGGACATCGGCGGGGCCCGCGGCAACCTGCTCACGTACCTGGTCAAGGCGCACCCGGAGCTGCGGTGCACGGTCTTCGACATGCCTGAGCTGCGCCCGCTGTTCGACGAGCACGTGGCCGCGCACGGCACGGGCGACCGGATGCGGTTCGTGGTGGGCGACTTCTTCACCGAGCCGCTGCCCGAGGCGGACGTGCTGGTCTTCGGCCACATCCTGCACGACTGGGACGTGGAGGAGCGCCGCGCGCTGATCGCCAAGGCGTTCCAGGCGGTGCGGCCGGGCGGCGCGGTGGTGTTCTACGACCGGATGATCGACGACGACCGGCGCACCAACACCGTGGGCCTGCTCGGCTGCCTGAACCTGCTGCTGGTGACGCCGGGCGGGTCGGAGTACACGGTGGCGGAGTGCCGGCGCTGGGTGGAGGAGGCGGGCTTCGCCCGGACCGTGGCGCACCCGCTGGTGGACGGCCTGGAGACGGCGGTCGTCGGCTACAAGGCGGAGTAGCCGGACACGACGGTGGCCGGGAAGCCGATCGGCTTCCCGGCCACCGTCTTCCGTGCGGTCGGAACGTTCTTGTGGTCAGGTGGGCAGCACGGTCACCACGGCGACGACGTTCGCGCCGAACGCCACGATCGCCAGCACCGTCCGGGTCAGGTTCCAGCGCGCCCAGTCCGGGCGGGGGTCGGCGTCCGCGAAGTCCTCCGGCGGGTGGGCCGGGTCCAACGACATCACCCAGCGCTTCATCGGCACGTTGCGGGTCGCCGAGACGGCGACCACCAGCGCCGCCGCCACCGCGGCCACCCCGAACAGCGGCCGGGCCGGACCGCCGGGCCCGGTCACCGCCAGCAGCACGTCGGCCAGCGCGGTGAGCACCACGCAGATCGGCTGGAAGGGCTCGAACCGGTTGCCCCACAACAGCTCCACCTCGATGTACCGGTCGGGCGCGAGGGTGCGCAGCAGGGGCACGCCGCACACCGCCGACCACAGCAGCACGCCCGCCGCCAACCCGTTGGCGGACAGCGCGACCAGCACCAGCACCGCGGTCACGTCAGAGTTCCAGCCGCGGCCGGTAGTCCGCCAGCCAGGTGTTGACCTGGAGGACCATCTCCACGTCGCCCCGGCTCTGCCAGCCCGCCGCCAGTTCCTCCACAGTGGACACGGCGGTCTTGGTGGCGTCCACGTCGATCAGCGGCAGCACCGGCGACGCCGGGTCCGCCAGCACGGCCAGCGCCTCCTCCCGCAGAGCGGCCGCGTGCGCCAGGTCCGGTGTGGACGGGAACGGGTTCTTCGGGCGGTCCAGGATGGACTGCGGCACCAAGCCCTCCGCGACCTTGCGCAGCAGGCCCTTGGCGCGCCCGTCGAACGTCTTCATCGACCACGGGATGGTGTAGACGTACTGCATGAGCGCCGGGTCCGCGAACGGCGCGCGGAACCGCAGGCCGTGCGCCGAGGTGAGCCCGTCGTCCTGCGCCAGCCCCATCTCCATCCAGCCGCGCAGGTACAGGTAGCTGATCTCGCGCATCCGCCGGTCGTGCTCGGACTCCGCGCCACCGGACGGCATCCCGGCCAGCTCGTCGCGGTACCGCTCGGCGCAGTAGCCGGGCAGGTCCAGCTGCTTGAGCAGGGTCGGCTCGAACAGCCCCGACCCGAGGCCGGTGCTGCGCACGTGCAACTGGCCCGACGCCACCCACGGCAGCGTCTGCCGCGCCACCACCTCGGGGTCCTCCAGCCGCAGGAACGCCCCGAACAGGGTGTCCGCCCACTCGCCCATCATGGTGACGGAGGTGTTCTGCGCCACCGCCTTGAAGAACACGTACAGGGCCGTGGTCATCTCACCGACCGGGCACGGCAGGTCCGGGTACGCCCGCACGGCGGCGGCCCGCGGCAGCGCACCGAGCAGCAGGCTGCGGTCCAGCATGATGTCCCGGTGGTCGGTGCCGATGTGCCGGGCCATCTCGGCGGCGAACGTGCTGTCGTCGGTGCCCGCCGCACGGGCGTTGACGGCGTGCTCGATGAAGTCGACGGCCATGGTGCGCACGCTGTCGACTCCGCGCTCGCGCAACGCCCGCGAGGCGAGTGCGGTGATCAGGCTGGAGTCCAGGCCGCCGGACAGCATGATGCTGAAGCCGTCGTCGGTGGCGATCCGGCGGGCCACCGCGTCCGCGAGCAGCTCGCGGATCCGGCCGACGGTCGTGTCCAGGTCGTCGGTGTGCTCGCCGTCCTCCAACCGCCAGTACCGCCGGCGGATCATCCCGGACCGGCCGAACCGGATCAGTTCCCCGCCTTCGACCTTGCGCATCCCCCGGTAGACCGCGTGGCCGGGCGTGCCCGCGAACGACAGGGCCTCCCGGAAGCCGTCCAGGTCGACCACGACGTCGACCTGCGGGTGGGACAGCAGCGCCTTGGGTTCGGACGCGAACAGCACCCCCGAGGGCGTCGGGTGGTAGTAGAGCGGTCGCAGCCCGATGTGGTCGCGGGCGATCAGCAGCTCTTCGGCGTTCTCGTCCCAGATGCCGAACGCGAAGCTCCCGTCGAGCTGGTCCACGCACCGCTCGCCCCACTTGAGGTAGGCGGCCACCACCAGCTCCGGGTCCGAACCGGTGAGCCCGAGCCGTTCGCCCAACGAGGCCCGGTTGAACAACTCGCCGTCGAACGTGACGACCACGACCCGGTCACCGGCGCGCACCACCAACGGCTGCGGCGTCGGGTCGGCGATGGCGAGCCTCCGGTGCCCGAGCACCGCGTGCGCGGACGCCCAGACCCGTTCGTCGTCGGGCCCGCGCGTGGCGAGTGTGGCCGTCATGTGCCTGGCGACGGCCAGGTCCTGGCTGATGTCCCGAAGGAAGTCCACCCATCCGGTGATCCCTGCCATGCGTATCGCCTTCCCGCGCGTGTCGACTGGTCAGCCACAAGGTCGGCGGTGGCACTCGAAGACCCGTCGAGAAAGGCTCGGACCGGCGGCGGCCCGCGGGGGTGGCCCGGTCGCTCGCGGCCTGCTCCGACACGCCCGGTCGGCCCCGGCTCCGGTCCCGTTGACGCCACCCGGTCTGCGGTCGGCGTCGGCTCAGTCGGCACCGGCTCAGTCGGCGTCGGCTCCGCGCAGGTAGGTCAGCACCGCCAGCACCCGGCGGTGGTCGGCGCCGTCGCTGTGCAGGCCGAGCTTGGTGAAGATGCTGCCGATGTGCTTGGACACGGTCACCTCGGAGATCACCAGCCGCTCCCGGATCGCCGTGTTCGACCGCCCCTCCGCCATCAGTCCCAACACCTCCAGCTCACGCGCGCTCAACAGCCGCAGCGGGTCACGCCGGTACGCCAGCAGCCGCCGCACCATCTCCGGGTCGACCACGGTGCCGCCGGCGGCCACTTCGTCCAGCGCCGCCACGAAGTCCGTCCCGTTGGTCACCCGGTCCTTGAGCAGGTACCCGGTGCCCGCCGCGCCCGTGTCCAGCAGCTCCGTCAGCGACGGCGTGTCCACGTGCTGGCTGAGCACCAGGATCGGCAGTCCGGGCCGCTCCCGGCGCAACGCGATCGCCGCGCGCAGCCCCTCGTCCCGGAACGTCGGCGGCATCCGGACGTCGGTCACCACGATGTCCGGCGGCGCCGCGCGCACGGCGGTCAGCAACTCGTCGGCCGAGCCGACCGCGGTGACCACCTCGTGGCCGAAGCGGGTGATCAGGGCGACCAGGCTGTCGCGCAGCAGCCCGGAATCCTCGGCGAGCGCGACCCGGACGCGCACGCGGTCGGGCACGCGGTCGGGCACACGGGCACCGGTCACGGGCGGACCACCTCACCCGGCAGGCACGGGATCTCCACCCGCACGACGGTAGGGCCACCGGGCGGGCTGGACAGCATCGCCCTGCCGCCGACCGCCGCCACCCGGTCGGCGATGCCGCGCAGCCCGCTGCCCCGCTCCGGGTCCGCGCCGCCCGCCCCGGCGTCGCCCACCTCCACCACCAGCAGGTCGCCCGCCAGGTGACCGTGCACCCACGCCTGGCCGGCGCTGTGCTTCGCCACGTTCGTGAGCGCTTCGCTGACCACGAAGAACGCGGTGCTCTCCACGGTCGACGGCAGCCGGCCCAGACCGGGCAGCCGCACCCGCACCGAGGTCGGGTGCCGGGTGACGAGTTCGTCGACGGCGGCCGGCAGCCCCCGTTCACCGAGCACGTGCGGGTGGATGCCCTGGACCAGCTCGCGCAGCTCGGCGAGGGTCGTGGTGGCGTCGGCGTGCGCGCGGGCCAGCAGGTCGGCCAGTTCCCGGTCGAGCCCGGGCAGTTCGCCGGCCCGCATCCGGGCCAGGTCCAGCAGCATGGTCAGCGCGACCAGGCGCTGCTGCGCGCCGTCGTGCAGGTCCCGCTCGATGCGCCGGCGCTCGGCGTCGAACGCGTCGAGCAGCCGCCCGTTGGACCGGATCGACTCCATGTCGTCGTCCGGTTCGCCGTCGGGTCCGGTGAGCAGGGCGCGGGCCACTCGCGCGTGCAGCCGGGCCACCCCGGCGACCAGGCACGCCCCGAGCAGCAGCGCCGGGACCGCCACCGCCGCCACGAGCAGCGCGGACCCCCACGACGCCAGGGCGAACCCCAGGTAGACCGCGTCGCCGTCGGACAGCGCGTAGGCCACCGGAGCGCCCAGCAGCAACAGCGAGACCACCGGCACGACGGCGGCGACGTAGTCCAGCAGCCACAACCCCGTCGCGAACAGCACGGTGTAGGCGAACTCGCGCCCGGTGGCGGCCTCCCCGGCACGGGTGCGGGCCCATTCCCGCACTCCCGTGTTCCGCAACGTGCGGTGCGGGCTGCGCGGCGGCACGTCGCCCAGCAGCCCCAGCCGCCGCCGTTCCACCGCCCCCACCACCAGCCCGCTGAGGCCCAGCGCGGCCAGGATCGGCAGGCCGACCAGCACCGGCGACAACGCCATGCCCAGGCCGGTCAGCACCACCACCGCGAACAGGGTGGGGAAGCCGACCAGCGCGCCGGTCGCCACGTAGAGCCACGCCCGCCACGGCGCCGGTGTGCCGAGGAACCGCCGGATGTCCATGTTCCCGCAGCGTACGAGGAAAACCCGCGCGCGCAGCACAGTCCGCTATACCTCCGGGACGGCAGTCCGCCGTGATTCGCGCGGGCCGGGAACCCGGTGGACTCTTCCCATGCCAGAACTCCCTTCAGAAGTGGTGATGACCGAACCCGCCGGCTCCCGCGTGCGGGAGCCCCGACAACAGCGCCGCCGCAAGCGGTCGATGACCTGGGTGATGAAGCCGGGCACCCGCAAGGCGTGGCTGATCGCGCACGTGGTGATCTCGGTCGGCTGGTTCGGCGGCGGCTACGCGATGCTCGTGATGGGCATCTTCGCGATGTCCAACATCGGCACCTCGCTGCGGCCGGCCGCGTACGAGCTGATGCACTTCAGCGACCTGATGATCATGATCCCGGGCAGCCTGGGCGCGCTCATCACCGGCCTGGTGCTCGGCCTGTACACGAAGTGGCGCGTGCTGCACCACTGGTGGGTCGCGGTGAAGCTGCTGCTCACCATCGGCGCGATGGTGTTCGCCTACGCCTACGTGGCGCAGAACGTGAAGACCGCGCTCGCCGCGACGCTGAACGACGTCAACGCCGACATCGGGCGGCTGTCCGAGAGCGTGATCGCGGGTTCGTCGGTCATGTTGGCCGTGCTGTTCGCGACCACGCTGCTGTCCATCGTGAAGCCCTGGGGACGCACCGGGTGGGGTCGCAAGGCCCTCTCGAAGCGGCGGCCGGCGGGGGGCACGCGATGACCTTCGTGGTGACGAGCCGGTGCGTGGGCACCAAGGAGACCTCGTGCATGTCGGTCTGCCCGGTGGACTGCATCCACGACATCGGCGAGCAGGTGGTGATCGACCCGGTCGAGTGCGTGGACTGCGGCGCGTGCGTGGACGTCTGCCCGGTGGACGCGATCGTCCACGAGGGCGAGGCGGACGACCCCTCGGTGGTGGCCGACGCCTACCGCAGGTTCGGGTTGGAGGCGCCGTGAGGATCGCCGTGGTGGGCGCGGGGCCGGCCGGGGTGTACTCGGCGCAGGAACTGGTCGACGCCGGGCTGTCGGTGGACGTGTTCGACAAGGTGCCGGCCCCCTACGGGCTGGTCCGGTACGGCGTCGCGCCCGACCACCCGAAGACCAAGCGGATCGCGCTCGCGCTCGGCCGCACGCTCGGCAACCCCGCCGTCCGGTTCTTCGGCAACGTGGCCTACGGGCTCGACCTGGACCTGCGCGACCTGCTGGCCTGCTACCACGCGGTGGTGTTCGCGGTGGGCGCGGACGACGACCGGCTGCTGGACGTGGCGGGCGAGCACCTGTGGGGTGTGGGGTCCGCCGCGCAGCTCGTCTCCTGGTACAACGCCCACCCGCACGCGGACGACTCGTTCGCGCACACCGTGCTGGCCGCCCGCGAGGTGGCCGTGGTCGGGGCGGGCAACGTGGCGCTGGACGTGGCCCGGATGCTGGTCGGCGGCCCGCACCGGCTGGCCGCCAGCGACGTGCCCGAGCGGGTGCTGGACCTGCTGGCCCGCAGCCGGGTCACCGACGTGCGGGTGATCGCGCGCCGGGGCCCGGCGCAGGCCAAGTTCACCGTGCCGGAGCTGACCGAGCTGGGGAAGCTGGACGACGTCGACGTCGTGGTGGACCCCGCCGACCTGGCGGGCGCCGACGACGAGGCCGACTCGCGCCGGGCCAGGGCCAACGTGGAGCTGCTGCGCGGGTGGGCCGAACGGCCGACCGGCCGGGCCGCCCGCCGCGTCCACCTGTCGTTCCGCCTGCGGCCGGTCGCGGTCGTCGGCGAGACGGCGGTGGCCGGCCTGCGGCTGGACCGGCTCGGCGTCCCGTCCACGGTGCCCGCGCAGGCCGTGGTGCGGGCGATCGGCTACCGGGGCGCGCCGCTGCCCGGCGTGCCGTTCGACGAGGAGACCGGCACGGTGCGCAACCTGGGCGGCCGGGTGGTGGACGCCACCGGCACCGTGCTGCCCCGGCTGTACGTGGCCGGGTGGATCAAGCGCGGCCCGAGCGGCGTGATCGGCACCAACAAGGCGGACGCGGCCGAGACGGTCCGGGCGCTGCTGGCCGACGCGGACGGCTTCCCCGCTCCGCTCAAGGTGGGCCCGGCGACCGTGCCGGCGCTGCTGCGCGGCCGGGGCGTCCGGTTCGTGACGTGGCCGGGCTGGCTGCGGCTGGACGCCTACGAGGTCGCGCTCGGCCGCTCCGGGGGACGGCCCCGGGTCAGCGTCGACGACCTCGCGACGATGCTCGCCGTCACCCGCGCGGGCGACCTCTGACCAGCGCGAGCAGCACCCCCGCCAGCACCGCGAGCACCCCGAACCCGAGGAAGTACACCGTGCCGGGCACCACCTCCACCAGCCGGGCCAGCTGCGCGGCCACCACCACGCCGGTCGCGACGAACAGCCAGCTCAGCCCGACGAACCGGCCCTCGTACCCCGGTGGCGCGGTGCCCGCCGCCGCGCTGAGCACGATCGGGCCGATGGCGAGTTCGCCGCACGCCAGCAGCAGGTACACCGCGACCAGCCACCACGGCGTGACCGGCCCGTCCGAGGCGGCCAGGCTCGCCGAGGCCATCACCAGGAACCCGGCGCCCGCGAGCAGCAGCCCGGCGGAGGCCTTCCCGGCGGGGTTCGCCCGACCGCCCAGGCGCAGCCACAGCCAGGCCGCCACCGGCGCGCCCACCAGCAGGAACAGCGGCGGCAGCGACTGGAACCAGCCCGCCGGCACCACGTGCCCGAGCACGGACCGGTCGGTGGACTCCTTGGCGAACAGGCTGAGCAGCGCGCCCCCTTGCGCGAACAGCCCCCAGAACAGCGCCGCCGCCGTCATCAGGACCGCGAGCGCCCGCAGCGCCGCCGGGTCGACCCCGGAGTGCCGCCGCAGCCGGCGCAGGCAGACGAACGGCAGCACCAGCACCACCACTCCCACCACGGCGAGCAGGACCGGCGCGGCGAACCCGGCCGCGACCAGCAGCACCACCGCCGCGGCACTGGCGACCGCGAGGACGACGTGCTGACGCGTGAACGCCACCCGTGGCGACGGCGGGGCGCCGATGTCGCCGAGCCGGTGCATCCCCCGCGCGTACAGCACGACGCCGACGGCCATGCCCAGCGCGGCGGCCCCGAATGCGGCGTGCCAGCCGACCCGGTCCGCGAGCAGCCCGGTGACCAGCGGCGCGATCAGCGCGCTGATCTGCACGCTCATGTAGAACACCGACATGGCCGCTTCCCGGCGTTCCCGCGACCGGTGGTGCTCCCCGATCATGGCCGCGATGCTGGGCTTCACCAGCCCGGTGCCGACGATGACGAGGCCGAGCCCGACCGCGGTCGCGCCGCCCACCGGGAGGGCCAGCACGCCGTGGCCGCAGGCGATGACCGCGCCGCCGACCAGGACGGCCCGGCGCCGGCCGAGGACCCGGTCCGCGACCCAGCCGCCGGGCAGCGCCGCCAGGAAGTTCAACGCCAGGTAGGTGCCGAACCCGGTGGCCGCCGCGCCGGCGCGCAGCCCGAGACCGCCCTCGGCGACCGGTGCCACCAGGTAGAGGTAGAGGATCGCCAGCATCCCGTAGAAGCTGAACCGCTCCCAGACGTCGACCACGAACAGCACCCGGAACCAGTGCGGCTGCCCCAGCACGGTCCGGGGCGGCGCGGTGGCGGTCACGCGAACTTCCGCACGGACGGGTCGCCGTCGGCCAGCGGCGGCGCGCCGAGGTCGCGCAGGCCCAGCCGGACCAGCGGCGGGATGCGGTACTGGAAGTCGCCCGCGTCGGTGGGCACGACGTCGGCGAGGTGGTGCTCGACGAGGCACTCCAGCGCGGACTCGGCGGCGTGGGCGTCGGCGCCCAGCAGCGCCGCCGCGTCGACCGGGGTCAGCGGCGCGGTCGCGGTGGGCGCGAGCACCCGCAGCGTCGCCCGGACGTCGGCCGGCAGCAGGTCGCACGTGGTGCGCACGGACGCCGCGACGCCCAGCCAGGTGGCGGGCTTCTCCTGGCGCAACAGGTGCGCGATCGGCCAGTGCGAGCGCACCCGCAGCACGGTCGCCGCCGCCCGCAGCGCGAGGGGCAGCCCGCCGCAGAACTCGGCGAGCCGGCGGGCGTCGGCGAGCTGCCTGCGCACCCGCGGGCTGCCCAGTTCCCGCACCAGCAGCGCGAGCGCGTCGGCGTCGTCCAGCGGGGCCAGGTCGACGGTGCGGCTCACCGACGGGTGGTGGATCCGGCGGCGGGTGGCGACCAGCGTCGCGCAGTCCGGTCCGCTGGGCAGCAGGTGGGCCAGCTGGTCGGTGTCCACCACGTCGTCCAGCACCACCAACACGCGGCGGCGCGCGGTCCAGCTGCGGAACAGCCCGCTGCGTTCCTTGAGGTCGTCGGGCAGCCCGTGGTGGGAGGTGCCGGTGCCGCGCAGGAAGGCCGCGAGCACGTCGTCGACCTGCACCGGGCCGGAGCCGGGCGCGGTGAGCTTGGCGTAGAACTGCCCGTCCGGGTAAGACTCCCTGGCCTGGTGCGCGGCCTGCAGGCACAGCGCGGAGCTGCCGACGCCGGGCGGTCCGGTGACCACCAGCACCGGCGGCACACCGGTCGGCAGCCGCTTGCACAGCAGGTCGTGCAGCTCGCCGGCGGGCCGGTCGCGGCCGATCAGGCCGGACACCTTGGGCGGCAGCTGGGCGGGCGGCTCGATCGCGCCGGCGCGGGCGGAGGAGCGCTGGAAGGACGATTCGAGGGTGCCGTCGGAGTCCAGGATGCGCCGCTGGAGCCGCTGCAGCTCGGCCGACGGCTCCAGCCCGAGTTCCCCGGCCAGGCTCTCCCGTGCGCTCTGGTAGACGCGCAACGCGTCGGACCGGCGGCCGGCCAGGTGCAGCGCCAGCATCAGCTTGCCCTGGAAGCCCTCGTGCGTCGGCTCGCCCGCGACCAGGTTGGTCAGCTCGCCGATCAGGTCGTGGTAGCGGCCCAGCCGCAGGTCCGCCGCGACGCGCAGTTCCAGCGTGCTCTTGCGGCGCTCCTCCAGCCGGACGATCTCCGAGCGCAGCAGCGGCCCGGCGGGCACGTCGGTGAGGGCCGGTCCCCGCCACACCTCCAGCGCGTCCCGCAGCACGGACGCCGCCGAGTCGACCCGGTCGGCGGCGAGTTCGGTGCGGCCGCGGTGGGCGAGCTCCTCGAACTGCCCGGCGTCCACCGCGTGGTCGGGCAGCCGCAGCAGGTAGCCGCTGGGGCGGGTGGTCAGCGCCACGGCGGTCTCCCGGGCGGGCCCCGCGCTCGGGTTGCCCAGCAGCATGAGCTTCCGCAGCTTGTACACGTAGGTCTGGAGCGTCGTCATGGCGCTCGCCGGCGGGCGTTCCGGCCACAGCTCGTCGATCAGCTGGTCGGTGCGGATGAGCCGGTTGGCCGAGACCGAGAGCACCGCCATGACCTGGCGCAGCTTCGGCGCGGTCGGCGTCACGACGACACCGTGGTGTGAGATCTGGAATGGCCCGAGTATGTCCACACGCATGTGTATTTCCCCCCGTAGACGGTCGGCACTGCGTCGAGCGTGCACGCCCGGTCTGCGGCAAGGTCGACGCAATCGCCCCCGCGAGCGTCGGGAGTGCCGTCAGGCGCGCACTCGTTACCTCCTTGATCAACCCATATCCGGCGCAATCATACTAGCGACCGCGCCCGAATAGCAGCGGCGACTCCCCGGAATCCAGAAATCTTCAATACGGGCCTATCCGGATTCGAAAGGCGCCGCCCGCCGAACCGGAACGACTTTCGCGTATGGCCTGGCCGGGCCAGGCCATACGCTAGGTCGGAAATACACCGCAAAAGTGCGTATCTAGTGGACTTCGGCCGACCGGTAGACCCCGAAAGGGACCGCTAGCCGTTGATCGCGGAACGGCCGCAAGGGTGCGGTCGCGGCCCGGTGGTCATTTCCCCGCTCCCACGCCGTGAATGCGTCGAGGTCTGTCCAGGAACTGACCACGACGAATCCGGTCCGATCATTCACGGATTCCAGAAGTTCGTGACCGGTCAACCCCGGCACGTCCCGCAGCGCCGCGCTGGCCTCCCGGTAGGCGGCGCGCACCGCGGCCGCGTCGGAACTCCGGTAATAGACCACGACCCGGATCCCGTCGGTCACCGCGGCCCGCCGTCCGCCGGCAGCGCGGCCACCACCCGCATGGTCGTCATCGACCCGCCGGACCGGTAGGGGTGCAGCAGCTGGCGGTGCGCCAGGTGCCGTTCGCTGGTCTCGAACTGCCGGAACCGGGGCTCGTCCACCCAGTCGCTGGTGATGTAGTAGATCCCCGGCTCCTCCAGGCTGCGCGCCAGCCACTGGCCCAGGTTCGCCGGGTGGCCGGTGACCGAGTCGCCGACCTCCAGCCACACCCGTTCGAAGTCCTGCTCGCAGCCGGGCTTGATCTGCATCCGCAGCTGCACCCGGAACACGTCGCCCATCAGGAGATCCCCCCGCCCACGTGCAGCACCTCGCCGGTGATGTAGCTGGACAGCGGGGAGGCCAGGAACAGCACCGCTCCGCCGACCTCCTGCGGCTCGCCGAGCCTGCCCAGCGCGGTCTTGTCCCGGTACCGCGCGCGCAGCTGGTCCCTGGTGTCCTGCGGCAGCTTGCGCATCGCCTCGGTCTCGATCACGCCCGGCGCCACCACGTTGACCCGGATCCCCTTGGGGCCCAGCTCCTTGGACAGCGACAGCGCGAGCCCCACCAGGCCGGCCTTCGCCGCCGTGTAGTGGGCCCGCAGCGGCACGCCGACCTCGGCCACCTTCGAGCCGATGTAGATGATCGACGACCCGCGGGACAGCAGCGGCAGCGCGTACTGGGTCACCAGGTGGCTCGCGGTGAGGTTGACCTCCAGCACCCGCCGCCACTCCTCCACCGGCAGCTCCCGGTACGGCACGTGGCTGATCACGCCCGCGTTGTTCACCACCGCGTCGAGCGTGCCGAACCTCACCTCGCACTCGTCCACCAGCCGCTCGATCTCGGTCGCGTCGGCCAGGTCCGCGCGCACCACGTGGTGCGTGCCGGCGGTCTGCTTGAGCTCCCGCTCCAGCGACGCGGCCTCCTCGTCCTGCTGCCGGTAGCACGTCAGGACGTCCGCGCCGGCCCGGGCGAGCATCCCGACGATGCCCCGGCCGACACCCCTGGTGCCCCCGGTGACCAGGACCTTCTTCCCGGCCAGCCCCAGGTCCGCGGCCGGCTGCCCGGCCGCCGCCTCGATCCGCTCCTTGATCAACCCCATCTGCGTCACCGTGTTCCGGTTGAGCCGCTCGGTCATCGCCTCGTCGTCCAGCGGCGCGTCGGACTTCATCCGGAAGTCCTGCACCCACCGCATCAGCACCCCGCCGGCGACCTCGTGGTACTCCCAGTAGATCTCCATGAACTCGAAGACGCCGGTCTCCACCCGGCGCGCCCGCACGGTGCGGGTGGCCGGGTCCGGCGTCCGCTCGGACACCCAGCTCCAGGTCCGGCCCTGCTCGTCCGGGTGCAGCGCGAGCCGGAACGTCGTCGTGCCGTCCACCTCGGACAGCACCTCGGCCGAGGCGTACTCGCTGAACAGCTCCGGCCACCCGGCGACGTCGTTGGTGACCTCCCAGACCAGCGACAGCGGCGCGTCGACCAGCACCGAGTTGTCGGTGTGCCCCACCACGTCAGCCTCCCGACCGGGCGATGCGACCGCCGATGACGTCCACGGCGACCTTCGGCGTCGACGTCTCGGTGAGCGCGTCGTCGGGCAGGTCCACCCCGTACTCCCGGCGCACCCGGCCGAGCAGTTCGAACAGCGCCAGCGAGTCGTAGCCGAGGTCGCCGAACGAGGTGTCCGCCACCGGGCCGTCCAGGTCCACCGCCTCGTCCACGCCCGCGCACGACTTCAGCAGTCTCTTCAGGTCTTGCAGCACGAACTCCGTCATGTCTTCCCTCTGCGTTCGTCGGTTGCCGTCAAGAGGTCGGCGCGGCGCGGCCGAGCACGACCGCCGAGGTGAACCCGCCGTAGCCGCGCGCCAGGACCACCGCGTGCCGCAGCGGCAGCTCGCGTGGCCGGTCGACCACCAGGTCGATGTCGCAGCCGGGAGCGAGGCGCTCCGGCCCGACGGTGTGCGGGACGACCCCGTCCCGCAGCGCCAGCAGGGCGGTGACGGCGTCCAGCGCAGCCCCTCCGCCGTAGAGCCGCCCGGTCAGCGTCTTGGGCGCGGTCACCGGCACCCCGCGCGGACCGAACACCGCGCTGATCGCCCGCGCCTCGGCCAGGTCCGGCCCCGGCACGCCCATCGCGTCGGCGAACACCACGTCCACTTCGGACGGACCGAGCCCGGCGTCCCGCAACGCCTCGCCGAGCACCCGTTCCAGCGCGGGCGGGCGGGTCGAACCCGGCGGCGGGTCGAACCCCGCCGCGTACCCCAGCAGCACGCCGTACCCGTCGGCGCGGCCACGCGCCCTGGCCGCACCCAGTTCCTCCGCGATGAGCACGGCCCCGCCCTCGCCGGGCAGGTAGCCGGACGCGTTCACGTCGAACGGCAGGTAGGCGCGATCCGGGTCGTCCACGGTGGACAGCAGGCCGGTGGGCAACTGCGCCACCAGCCCGTAGGGCGACAGCGACGCGTCGGTGCCACCCGTGACGACCAGCCGGCAGTCCGCCCGCGCCAGCCTGCGCGCGTGACCGAGCGCGTCCAGCCCGCCCGCCTGCTCGCCCGCCAGCACCGCGCACGGCCCGCGCATCCCGTACCGGATCGACAGCTGCCCGGTGGTGGCCGCGTAGAACCACGCGATCGACTGGTAGGCGCCGACGTGGTCGGGGCCGTCGCGCCACAGGCGTTCGATCTCCCGCTGCCCGAACTCCGTGCCGCCGGACGAGCTGGCGGTGACCACGGCCATCTCGTACTCCGGCAGCGCGGCCGGGTCGACCTCGGCGTCCCGCACCGCCTCCTGCGCGGCGACCAGGGCCATGTGGGTCCACCAGTCGGTCTGCGGGACCAGCCGGCCCGGGACGGCCTCGGCGACCGCCGGGTCGGTGACCTGGCCGGCCAGCCGGACCGGGTAGGGCGTCGGGTCGAACCGGGTGATCGGACCGATCCCGGACCGTCCTTTGAGGACCGACGCCCAGTGCTCCTCCAGGCTCGAACCGGTCGGGGCGATCACCCCGAGACCGGTGAACGCGATCGTGGTGTCAGGCAGCATCGCCCCGCCCCAGCACCATCGCGCTCTGGAACCCGCCGAACCCGCTGGCCACCGACAGCACGGTGTCCGCGCGGTGCTCGCGCGCGGTGAGCGGCACGTAGTCCAGGTCGCACTCCGGGTCGCGGGTCCGCAGGTTCGCCGTCGGCGGCACGGTCTCCCGGTCCAGCGCGAGGGCGCACGCGGCCACCTCGATCGCCCCGATCGCCCCGAGCGAGTGCCCGACCATCGACTTGATGGAGCTGACCGGCACCCGGTACGCGTGGTCGCCGAGGCTCCGCTTGAACGCCGCCGTCTCGTGCCGGTCGTTCTGCTTGGTGCCGGAGCCGTGCGCGTTGACGTAGCCGACGTCGTCCGGGTTCCTCCGGGCCCTGGCCAACGCGGCGGTGATGGCCTCCGCCATCTCCCGCCCGTCCGGCTTGAGCCCGGTCATGTGGAAGGCGTTGCTGCGACTGGCGAACCCGAGCAGCTCGCCGTAGACCCGGGCGCCGCGCGCACGCGCCGCCCCGCGTTCCTCCAGCACCAGCACGGCCGCGCCCTCGCCGAGCACGAACCCGTCCCGCTCGGCGTCGAACGGCCGGGACGCGTGCTCGGCGTCGTGGTTGCGCGGCGAGGTCGCCCTGATCGCGTCGAAGCACGCGGAGGTGATCGGCGACAGCGGCGCGTCGGTGGCGCCGGCCAGCACCACGTCCGCCGCACCGTCCGCGATGAGCTGCGCCCCGTGCCCCACCGCGTCGATACCGGACGTGCACCCGTCGGAGACCAGCGCGACCGGCCCCTCCGCCGCCACCTGCCAGGCGACCTCCACCGCCAGCGTGCTCGGCACCATGTGGCCGTAGAGGTGCGGCACCGCGTACCCGTGGTCCAGGTTCCAGCGCTGCCCGCCGTCGGACAGCACCACGTACTCCCGTTCCAGCGCCATGGTGCAGCCGACCGCGCTGCCGATGCTCACCCCGATCCGGTGCGGCGGGACGCGGTCCAGCGCGATCCCGCTGTCCAGCACCGCTTCCCGGGTGCCGACGACGGCGAACTGGGCCGCGCGGTCCATCCGCCGGACCTCCTGCGGCGAGAGCCCGTGCTCCGCCGGGTCGAAGTCGCACTCGGCGGCGATCCGCGAGCGGAACCCGGTGGCGTCGAACAACGAGATGCTCCGCGTCGCGGTCCGCCCCTCGGTCAGCAGCGCCCAGAAGTTCTCCCGGCCGACCCCACCGGGCGCGACCACCCCGATGCCGGTGATGACGGCCGTCCGGCTCACGACGGTCCCCCGACGTCGATGTTCGGCTGCCCGCCGGACAGCGGCGCCTCGGTGTCGACGTGGCCGAGCTCGGGCCGCGGCGCCAACGGCGACAGGTGGAACACGACGTGCGCGTGGGACGTGCCGGTGTTGACCAGCCGGTGGCGGGCGTTGACCGGCACGAGCAGCGAGTCCCCGGCGGTCAGCGCGATCGGCTCACCGTCCAGCAGCATCTCCAGTTCCCCGGTGACGACGTGCAGGAACTCCTCGGAGTACGGGTGGTAGTGCTCGGTCACGAAGTCGCCGGGCGCGAGGTCGAGCACACCCCCGAACCCGGAGCCCGCGCCGACCGTCCGGGGGCTCAGCGTCACCCGGATCTGCCCGCCCCGGCGGACGTTGGGCTCGACCGACCCGGCGGCGACCTTCAGCGTCCTGGTCGTGGTCACTGGACCCGCCCCGCCGTCGCCGTCCACCGGTAGAACGGCTTGGCCATCGCGTCGGCGGGTTCCTTCCAGTCCGGGTCGTACGGCGAGATGTACTTCCCCAACTTGGTGTTGATGTCCCGGTAGAGCGCGTGGTCACGCGCTTCGTACAGGTTCGGCGTGATGTCCTCGTCCGCTTCGACGAGGTGGAAGTAGAGACCGTGGAAGAGGAACAACGTCCGACTGGACACCCCGATCCGCCGCGGCAGTTCGGTGGTGTCGGACTCGGCGAAGACCTCGGCGACGGCCTCCGTGTCGCGCGGGTCGAGCTTGGCGACGATGAGCGTGCGATGCACGGCAACCTCCCGGATGGGTAGCAGAGCGCCGCACAGACGGTCACCGACCTACCTGGTGCCTGACTCGAAAGCCGGCAGTGCCACCTCACCCGTACGGGCGCACGTGATCAGCGCCCGACCGCATTCCCTCACGCGCCGTGACCACCCCGTCTCAGAGGGCATTCCGCAGTAGTCGGTGGCGCCGACGTCAGCCGGTCACCTTGACCAGGAACGCGTTCAGGTTGGCCTTGGTCCGCTCGATCGTCTCCTCCGGCGTGAGCGACTCGTGCAGCCGCCCGCCCGGCTCGACCTCCTTCTTCCCGCGCAGGTAGAGCGAGCAGGCCAGATCGGCGCAGAAGTAGGAGCCGACCGAGTTGCCCAACTGCCCTTCACGCCCGGCCTTGCGCGCGGTCATCAGCGCGACGCCGTCACCGGAGTGCGTGGTCATGCACAGCGTGCACATGCTGCGCCGCATGTGACCGTGCGGCGTGGCCAGCCGCAGCGCGACCGCCACGAACCCGTCGCCGGACTCGGTGACCAGGTAGGCGCGCTGCGGCGAGGCGGGATCGCGCCAGCCGAGGAAGTCCAGGTCGTCCCATGGCCGGGTGGCCAGGTCCTTCGGTACGGCCAGGCGCTTCGCCTCGCCCTTGGTGCAGTTGATGAATGACGCGCGGATGTCGCGTTCGGTAACCGGCCTCATGACCTGGAAGCTACCCCTGCTAGTCCACATGCGCGACTCATTAAGTAGTAGCCTAGGGCACCTAGGAACGGAAGGTGGCGCATGGCACGTGCGGGAGTGACCCCCGAACGCCTCACCCTGGCGGCGGCGGACCTGGCCGACGAGATCGGCTTCGACAACGTGACCGTCTCGGCGCTCGCGCGCGGCTTCGGCGTCAAGGACGCCAGCCTGTACTCCCACGTCAAGAACGCGCAGGAGCTGCGGACCAGGGTCGCGGTGCTGGCCTTGGCGGAACTCGCCGACCGGGTCGCCGCCGCGCTGGCCGGCCGCGCGGGCAAGGACGCCCTGGTCGCCTTCGCCGACGCCTACCGCGACTACGCCAGACAGCACCCCGGCCGGTACGCCGCCGCTCAAGAGCAGCTCGACCCGGAGACGTTGGCGGCCAGTGCGGCCAGGCGGCACTCGGAAATGACGCGGGCGATCCTGCGCGGCTACCGACTGTCCGAGCCCGACCAGACCGACGCGATCCGCTTGCTGCACAGCACTTTCCACGGCTACGTGAGCCTGGAGGCAGCCGGCGGCTTCCGCCACAACCCGCGTGACGCCGACATCTCGTGGTCGCGAAGCCTGGACGCTCTCGACATCGCCCTCAGGAACTGGCCCGCCACCCCGTGAGCCTGCCAACTCGCTAGTCCGCCAACTCATGAGCCACCCGGCCTCTCACCACCGGACCGCGGGCGACGTCGGTTCGTCAGCCGGCCAAGGGTTCCGCTTCACCGACCGAGGCATCCCCGAACCGTTCCGGCCGCGACCGGTGATCGGGGTCGGGCAGTGTGTCGACGACGGCCTGGGCGAAAGCGCGCGCCTGCGGCGGAGTGCGGTGGCGGTGCCGGACGAGGCCGAGCTCGGAGACGGGCAGGCCCGTGACGGGCACGAACGCGACCGAGCTGCGGTGGGAGTGGTGGGCGGCCGTGGCCCGGCACAGCAGCATGGTGCCCCGGTCCGCCGCGACGAGGCTCAGGCCCTCCTGCAACGTGTGGACCGCGGGCCCGGACGGCACCGGGCGGCCCGTCGGGGTGCGCGTCGGGGCGTGGACGGCGCGCCAGTACTCGGGCGCGTCGCTGTGGACGCCGATGACCCGGCACTCCGCGAGTTCCTCGGCACTCACCGACTCCCGCGCGGAGAAGGGGTGGCGGGCCGAGACCGCGAGGGTGTGGTGGTGCCGGGAGAACACCGGGCCGACCACGAAGTCCGGCTCCCGCACCGGCAGCAGCACGACCGCGGTGTCCACCTCACGTCGGCGGAGTGCGCCGAAGGGGTCGGACAGCGGGATCTCCACCAGGTCGACCACGCAGTCCGGGTACCGGTCGCCGAACAGCGTGAGCGCATCGGTGAGGTGGCCGTCGAGAGTGCCCTGGAAGCCGACGCGCAGGGACGCGCCGATACCCCGCGCCGCCGCGCGGACGTCGTCCACCGCCCGGTGCAGAGCCTCGTACGCAGGCCCGAGATCGGCCAGGAACCGCTCGCCGAGGGCGGTCAACCGCACACGGCGGCTGGTCCGGTCGACCAGCGTGGCACCGACGCGGGACTCCAGCGAGCGGAGCAGCTGGCTGACCCGGCTCTGCGACACGTAGAGCCGCTGACCGGCCCGGCCGAAGTGCAGTTCCTCGGCCAGCACGAGGAACGCCTCCAGCTCCCGCACCTCCAGACCGCTCACGGACGTCCTCCCGATCCAGTAGCCCCGCTAATGGAAGCGTGAGGGATCGGCCGTTGTTCCCGATGGCGTCCCCGGCTTGTCTGGTGGACATGCACAAGATCGAGGAACGGCGGGACGTCCGGGGCTGGCCCGCGGTGGCGGCGCTGGCGGTGGCGACGTTCACCGTGGTCACCTCCGAGATGCTCCCCGTGGGGCTGCTGACCCCGATCGCGGGCGCCCTGGAGGTCTCGGGAGGAACGGTCGGGCTGACCCTGACGGTGACCGGCCTCGTCGCGGCGGTGTCCGCTCCCCTGCTGGTCCCGGCGTTCGGTGCGGCCGACCGCCGAGCGGTGCTGGCGGTGCTGATGGCGGTGCTCGCGCTGGGGAACCTGGTGGCGGCCTGGTCGCCGTCGTTCGCCGTGATGGTGGTCGCCCGGGTGCTGGTGGGGATCGGCGTGGGCGGGGTGTGGGCGCTGGCCGGCGGGCTGGCCGCGCGCCTGGCGCCCCCGGCGTCGGTCGGTCCGGCGACCTCGCTGGTCTTCAGCGGCGTCGCCGCGGCGTCCGTGCTGGGCGTCCCGACGGGCACCTACCTGGGCGAGGTGGTGGGCTGGCGGGTGTCCTTCGTCATCGCGGGCGGGTTGGCCCTGGCGGTCCTGTCGGCGCTGGTGGTCGTGCTGCCCCGGCTGCCGGTCGGCGGGCCGGTGCGGCTGGGCGGCACGCTGCGGCTGGCCGCCCACCCCCCGGTCGCGACCGGGCTGGTCGTGGTCGTCCTGCTGGTCGTCGGGCACTTCGCCGCCTACACCTACGTGCGGCCGGTGCTGGAGGACGTGTCCGGGGCCCAGGCAGGCACCATCGCCACGTTGCTGCTGGTGTACGGCGTGGCGGGGATCGTGGGCAACTTCGCGGGCGGCCTGGGGGCGGCCCGCTCGCCCAGGGCGACGCTGCTGGCCGTCAGCGCGGTGCTGGCGGCGACGGTGGCGCTGGTGCCGGTGGTGGGCACGTCGGTGCCGACCGCGGCGGCGCTGCTGGTGGTGTGGGGACTGGCGTACGGGGCGGTCTCGGTGAGCACGCAGACCTGGCTGCTCGCCGCCGCGCCGCACGCCCACGAGTCGGCGTCCGCCCTGTTCTCGGGCGTGTTCAACGGAGCCATCGCGCTGGGCGCGCTCGGCGGTGGCCTGGTGGCCGACGGGATCGGCCTCACGGCGGTGATGTGGCTGGGTGCGGCGCTGGCCGCGGCGGCGTCGCCGGTGCTCCTCCGAGGCCGCGCCCCTTCCGCCCGGTGACCCCGCGGCCCTCGGCGCGGTCTCAGTCGGCGGGTAGCCAGTCGCCGGGGGAAGGGTGGCGCCGAAGCGCCACGAAGATCGACCTGTCGTGGGTCGGGCGCTCCGGGTCGAACAGCACTTCGGCGAGACCGGCACCGGTCACGACCCCGACGTCCGACGTGCGGCGGATCACCCAGTGCCGGACTCCGGCGAGGTCGACGAAGCAGACGGTGACTATCGCGCCGACGGCGCGGCCCCGGCCCGTCTCGCTGTTCGTCGAGATGCGCAGCTTCACGTCGACCACGTCCGCCGGCACGCGGCGGCCTCGCGCCAGCAACCGATCCCGCTCCTCGACCATGTCGGCGTACCGGCGGGCGAGCCTGATGGTCTGGAGCACCACCAGTGACGTCACCACGAGCAGCAACGCGGGCAACCACCGGTCCGCGTAGTACATGACCCAGGCCCAGAGTCCCCAGGCCTCGTCCCTGTGGAAGATCGGGTCGACTTGGGTACCGACGGCGAGCGGCGGACGCCACCCCCGTGACGACACCCACGTTCCGACGGTGTGCCCCGCCGACGCCAAGGAGATCGGGAACACGGGAGCCGACGGACGCCCCTGGTACCGCCGCGCGGCGCCGGCGGCCAGGTGGCCCGCGAGGATGCAACCGAGGAAGCCGAACGTGCCCCACACCAACCGGTACGGCGGATCGCCGTCGCCGCGGTCGTCGAAGACGCTGTCGACGGCCACGGTCCGGAACTGCTCCACGAGTTCACCGAAACCGATGCCCGCCAGATATCCGAGAACGAGGGTGGCCGCCGAAGCCACGACCGCGCCGACGAGCAACACCGGACTCCCCCGCCGGCGTTCGTCGCGGTCGTGCCGGACCTGTGCCGGGTCCACCGTGTTCATGACGTTCCCTCCCGGTATCCGCGCGGAGATCGCGCAGGCGTGACACCTGTCCGGTGTCTTCGACGTTCCGGCCGTGACTCAGTCGACGAGCCCGAACACACCGACCTGGGCCGGGTCGCGCGGGTCGATCCTGGCCTCGTGCTTGGTGCCCGGCGTGTACTGCGAGAACACCATGGCGGGCACCAGGTGCGTGATCGTGGTCTGGTACGTCGTGCCGTCCGCGCGGGTGACATCGAGCAGCGAGGTGTACTGCTGCTGGCCCGCGACCGTCGACCCGGTCGGATCGAGCGTGCGGATGACGGCGGTGGCGGGTTCGCCGGACTCGTGGAGCCTGCGCAGGTTCCGGCCGTAGGCGTTGGCTTCGCCCTGCTGGCGCAACTGCTCCTCGCCGGGCAGCGCGAGGAACTCGACCATCGCCGGGTCCTCGTCGACCGCCCGGAACCCCTGCGCCGCCATGCCGACCGTCGGCATCTGCGGCCTGATGTCGTGGCCCTGCCTGGCCGCTTCCTGCTGGAACTGCGCCGCGTGCCACTGGAAGTCCCGCTCGCCCCGCGCCGTTGCCTGCTGCGTCGCTTCGTTGATCCTGTCGCGGATTTTCTTGAACACGTTGTCCCGCCTCCCGAGCCGCTGACGTTGTGGGCACATCCTGCGGCGGGCGAAGCGCCTACCGATCCCAGGTTTCGCGCGGACCGCCGGTCGAGGACGGGTCGGCCGGCGTTCCACGAGCGCGACAACGGCTCGACCGGTCGGACCACGCGGGCTGAGGCGACCGGACGCAGCAGGAGTCGATCGCGCAACGACAGGAAGTTTCCGCCCGGGCAGACCGCTCGATCGCGGGACGGCGGCGGGGTCGACCCGCCAGCATGAGGGCGCCGTCTCTACAGGCACCTCCCCGTGAAAGGACCGCAGTGGACCAGCCGACCCCGCCGGAGCCCACCCCGGAGGCATCGCCACCGGTGCCCGCACCGGAACCCGCGGCGGCGACGCCACCGCAGCCGACACCACCGCAGCCGACGCCCGAAGCCCCGCAGGAGGCAGCGGAAACCCCGCGGACACCCGAGTCCACGCCCGTGGCGGAGGTGGAGGTGGAGGTGGAGACGCCACCACAGGACAGCGCGGAACCCGCGCCCGAGCCCGTGCCGGCGACCACGAGCGAACCCGTGCCGCCGACCACGGCGGAGTCGCCCTGGCAGTACTCGTCGCAGCCGGTGCCCGTGGTCACGGTCCAGCTGCCGTGGCAGCAGGCAGCGGAAACCCCGCCGGGCTCCGGGTTCGGAGCGCCGCACGAAGCACCGCCGGTCGTCGAACGGGTAGTCGACCCGCCTGCCGCCGCGCTCGCCAACGCCTCCCTGCTCGGTGCCGGCTACCTGATGCTGGGCCGCAGGCAGGCCGCCATCGTGACCGGCTTCATCACCCTCGTGCTCCTCGTCGTCCTCGCCTCGTTCGTCCGGTCCCTGTGGTTGGAGGTGGTCGTCGTCCTGTGGTGGGCGGCCGTCATCGCGCACGGCTGGCGCCTGGCAGGTGGACGCGGGCGCACCCCCGGCCCGCACGCGCGACGGCAACGGCTGATCGCGCTCGCCACCACGGTCCCGGTGCTGCTGGCAGTCGGCTTCCTGCGGTTCGACGCCGCCGGCATCGAGCAGGACGCCGCCGATGCCCGCAGCGCGGGCGACTGCCCCCAGGCCGTGGCCGCCGTGGACCGGCTGTGGTTCGGTCACCGCCTGGCCAACGCGCCTCTCACCGTGCGTGGCGAGGACACCGTGCTGGCGTGCAAGCGACTCGACGCGGCCGCCGGCGAGCTGCGCACCGCGTTGACCGGCGACCTCAAAGCCTTGGAGACCGGCTTCGCCGACCTCTCGGCGGTGCTGGTCGAACTGCCCGGCTACGAGAAGGTCGTGGAGCGCGTCCTGGACGGCTTCCTGGCCGGCCTGCCCACCCGGGACGCCTGTGACACCAGGGACCTCACCGAATGGCTTCGCGAGCGCGGAAGCAAGGGCAATGCGCTGGACCGCGCGACCGAAGTGGTGCCGCGCGTCGCCCCGGCGGCCATCGTGCAGTGCGCCGACAGCCTCATGGCGTCCACCGCGTTCACCGAGGCCCGCGAGCGCTACCAGGAGCTGCTCGACCAGTACCCGACGCACGAACTCGCGCCCAAGGCCAAGGAGGGCGTGCAGAAGGCCACGTGGGCGATCGAACTCGCGAACGTGCGGTCGCTGCTCGCCACCCCGTCGACGGACAAGCCCAAGTACTGCGACGCGCCAGCCCCGTACAGCGCCGCCGCGCCCTACGGCGCCCAGAGCCCCAACCGCATGTGGCTGGCGGGCACCAACGAGCACACCAAACGGCTTCCGGGCGACTGGCTGGTCAACGACGTGGCCAACGCGACGTTGGTGGTGTGCGCGGGTGCCGTGGCCCACGGCTCCGTCGCGGAGACGTGCACGTACCTGTTCTCGGGGATTCTCAGCGGGGAGAAGGACGTGACGTTCCACCGGATCGCGATCCCGGTGCGCGTCTACGAGGTGAAGACCGGCCGGTTGATCACGGACACCACCCTGGAGATCAACGGCGAGAGCTGCCCGACGGTCGTCAACTACACCACGTACAACCGCCTCGACACCGGACCGGCCTCCGACATGTACGTCACCGCCTCCGAGGCCGACGTGCACGCCGCGTTCAACCCGCTGATCAACCCGTGACTTCCGGGGCGTCATCCCGCGCCAGGCCGATTCGCGGGCCTGGCGGTCGGATTCCGCGACTACTCGGGACGATCCTCGTCCACGACCTCCGTGGCGCCCCTCTTGGCGAACGCCGCCCACAGGTTGAACCCCAAGATCCCGAGACCGATCGCGGCCCACAGCCAGATGAAGCCGTTGTCCTTCGGGAACTTCAGGAGGACGAAGACGACGATCGCCAGACCGGCCACAGCACCGAAGACCGCGGCCGGTTTGGAAGGTCGGATGCGTGCCACTCGAATACCTCCCCCAGTGTGATCATGTCCACCAGGGGATATCCAGCCAAGCGAAAGCCGAAACACGCTCACAACACCGACCACCCCAGACCGACGTGGACCATCGGATCACCTGACCGGGTCGGCCGATCCGACCCACCAGGGTGCGATCTGGCGCGGTCGCAGGGTGATCGCGTCGCAGATCATCGTGACGGCCTCGGCGTGTACCCGGTCGGGTGATCGTGCCCAGAGCGAACCGGTTCCGCCCGTGCGGGTACCGATCAGTCCTCTGTAGATGCTCGTGGTGGTGAAGCCGGGGTCGTGGGTGGCCGGGGTCAGGCTGCGGAACCAGACGTCGAACGCGGCCTGTGACGCGCGGCGGCCACCCCAGGCGGCCGGCACGGGGAGGCGGACGTGCGCCGGCGAGATGTTGATCAGGTGGGCGTTGCCGGTCCGCATCGCGGGCAGCAGGCTGCGGATGAGCGTGCTCGGGCCGACGTAGTGGGTGTTGATCGGGTGCTGGGGACCGTGGGTCGGGCGGCACGGCTGTGTCGCGGGCCGGCGGGGTGGGGTGCCGGCGTTGTGGATCACGAGGTCGAGATCGTCGTGCTCGTCGAGCACCTGATTCGCCAACATCCGCATGGCGACGGGGGTGGCGTGATCGACCCGGTAGACCGACACCGGTCCACCGGGCTCGCGGGCGGGTGCGACGGGCTGGTCGGCCAGGTGCGTGGCCACGAGGACTTTCGCGCCTACCCGGGCCAGGCATCGCGTGGCGGCTTCGGTGACACCGCACGCCGTTCCGACCAGCAGGACCGTCCTGCCGAACACGGCGTGCCGGAGCGGGGTGTCGTTCACGCGGTGCCTTCCGTCGAGGACCGAGGCCACCGGCAGCCCCACGACGCCGGGCGGTCACCAGTCCGTGATCATGATCCAGCTCCACCCGGGTGACCGACCATTCCCCGGATGCGTGGTCAGTGCTGACTGCCTGTGTTCGCCGCTCTCCAAACCGGCACGACCCGGATGCTGGCGCCGGCGGCGCGCAACACGTCCACCGGGTCAACCACGACCGCACCACGCCAGTCGATGGCGGGGTAGCAGCGCTCCCGCCTCACCGCACGCCCCCCGAACCGGCGGGTCCGGGCCGGTCCAGCACCAGAGCCGAGTAACGGCAGGCCCGCCCGAACACCAGGTGCGCCCGGACGGAGGTCACCACCTCGGCCCAGTCGTCACGGGTCAGCTCGCGCAGACCCGGCCAGCGCAGGCACAGCGCCCGACGACCCGCCTCGGTGGCCACCAGCCGCGGTGCCGGCTTCATGAGTCCCAGCGGGAGCCGAACGACCGGCCGCGTCCAGTCGTGCACCGCGCGGACCGTGAAGCCCACCTCCGCCGCGTGGGTCAGGTACCGCGGCAACGGCTCCAAGTCCTCGAAGCACCAAGCCGAGCGCACTAGGCCGGTGGGGTCGGCGGTGTCGATGGTGCCCGGGTCGGCCGTGGGCCAGGTGAGGTCGACCAGCACCAGTCGCCCACCCGGCCGCAGCAGCCGGAAGCTCTCGGCCAGGAAGGCACGTCGCCCGTCGGGACCGAAGTGGAAGGCCGCCTCCAGGCAGTGCACGCGGTCGAACGTGCCGTCGGCCAACTCGACGTCCGCAGCCCTCGGCGGCAACGCCGTGACGTCGGCAACCGCGAAGCGGGTGTTCGGCCGATCACCGAACCGCCGCCGTGCCTCGGCGATCTGCTCGTCCTGGACATCCAAACCCAGCGCCGCGCAACCCGCCTCACCCAACGTCGCGGTAGACAGCCCCCGGCCGCAGCAGGCGTCCAGCACCCGGTGCCCCGGCCGGGCGTCCAACAGGGCCAGCGACCGGTGCAACAACCTGCGCTGAAACCACCCCAGCCCACCGAGCACCGCGGGCAACGCCGGCCAGGTGAAGTAGCCGATGTTGACCAGGTCGCCCCAGCCGAGGTGGCTGAGGAAGCGGAACAACGCGTTCGCGTCGTTGTACGAGTCGGCGATGGGCGCACGGCGTCGGCCGTGCTCCGGAGGCTGCGATGTCATGACCAAGCCCTTCCCGTGCGCCCCAAACCCAAACACATGCGGACGAACTCCGCGACGCCAGCGACCGCGGTAAAGGCTTCCCCCGGACCTGATCGCGTCCACTCCGAGCGCGGATATCGCCAGCTGGAACTTGTTGCGGATGACATAGCCCGTCCGCTGGAGTCCATACCGAAGAGCGCGCGCCGACGCCGAAACAGATACCGGCCGGGGCCTACCCGTCCGAGGCGTGTTCGTCACCCGCGTTATGTTGAACCGACGTTCAACCGAAATGTCGGTAGCCGGCCACCAGCTCGGACCGCGTCTTTCACCTTCAATCGTGGTCGCTGCGGATGGGCAGGACGGTCTCCGGGGTGTCGTGGGTGAGCGGGTGCGACAGGGCTCGGGCACGGAGTGTGGCTCCGTAGTGGTCGGTCTGTTTGTGGATGACGGTCGGGGCGGCCGGAGCGGGCCAGAGGGAGAGTCGGTAGAACTCGACAGGGTCGGTGGCCACCTGGTCGACGGCAGTGTCGCGGCCTCGGACGTGGACACGCACCCGGTAGGTGCCGGGACCGGCGTGGGTGAGTACGGGCAGCCCTTGCGGCGGGTTGCTCATCAGTCCGGCGGCGCGGACCTCGCCGTGGGGTGCGTCCAGGGAGATCTCCACGACGTCGTCCCAGGGCGCGGTGTCCGGTTCCGGTGCGTGGTCGTGCAGGTCCACGGAGAGGTCGACGTATCCGGTGTGGATGCTGGCGAGGACGACCGCGGCCCCTCGTTGGGCGGCCACCAGTCCGTTGGCGTGTGCGGCGTCGAGCGTCGGCGGCGACGTGCCGTCCATACCGCGGTCGACGAGTTCGAACTGGTGGTAGCTCAGACGTAGGAGGGCGTGGGCGTTCCTCACCGGCTCGTTCACAGCGTGTCCACTCTGCGGGGGTCAGGGGTGATGTAGACCATGAAAGCATCACGTTCCAGGACCCGGTCCCCGCTGTAGAAGCGCGACAGCACGCCACCGCCACCGCTGTTCTGGCTCTCGTCGATCACCCGCCGGCTGAACCTGCCTCCGCCGGTGAGCACGCCTTCCCAAGTGGGGTGCCAACTGGTACTCGTCGCAGCTCTTTCCGGGCGGCGCGACAGGTCGTCGGGGACAGGCGGTCTACCGGTTACGGTCCTGCAGGGCTTCGTCGGTCAGCCGATGCAGCGGGGCGCCACCCTACGCGCCGGACAAGCGCGAGCCGACGCCGATCTCCTCAAGCAGGAGTGCTGCGCGATCACGCTTGATGTGCAAATAATAGGAGTAACTCCACACGCGAAGCGATTGGGTGCCCGCCACCCACAACGAGCACCCGACCACAAAGAAAGTCAAGCTGAACTGGAATGCTCACCCGCTTAACCGACGACACCTCCTAGAAGTTTCACCAGGTTGTGCCACCGAGGAGTTCTTCAACTGATGCGGCAGTTGCTCCACCCGAGTCGCTCAAGGCGTCGGCCACCAGGTTGGCAACGACCATGGCTGCTGGCTGATGCCGCACGTTGACCTGTTCTTGAATGTACTCGAAGCCACCATTGGCATACTCTTCGAATGACCTGATACGTTCCTCGATACGTTTGTCATCCATGATCTCGGGGTCATCTTTGGCGACATTGGCGGCGATCATGTTGACCAATGCTTCGCTGTACTTGGGAACGATAAGCGTTTCGTAACGGATCGGATCACCGGCCACTGCGGTGAATGGAGCTCGACGGGCAACACGGAATCCGAGCGCAGCAGCGAACAGCAGAATATCCCGGAAAGTGGTGAAACCAGCTTCTTCCTGGAGTTCGAGCATGAGCCGTTCGTAGTGCTGGGGACGACGGACACGTACATCTGTTGATGCATTCACGACGTGATTTCCTTGAGTAGGGCGAAGTCGGTGGCGGCGTGGCGGATATAAGGGTGGGAGTAGCCGCGCAACTCGATGTCCTCTTCAACTGTGCTCGTGAGGCACGTGTGGGTTTCGATGACACCGAGGTGGCTGACATACGGATTGAGCTCAGTCGCCACCTTGCCCAGTCCTTGACTTTTGCTTACGAGCACCACCAGTTGTGGCGCCATCTGAGCCAGCGCCCGGGACACCGCCTCCTGGTAGTTGTGATCGAGCGAACCGAACGCGGCATCCATCACGATCGGGTACGTACCCGCGTCGTCTGCAGACTGCCCCTCGGCCCTGCGTTCCTTCCGGATCTCCCGGGCGAGTTTGGACACAGCTGCCACGAAGCTGAGGCTGAGGATCTGGTTCTCGCCGGTCGACTTCGGAACCGGTAGCTGCACTCCGTCCACATTGGTGTGCAAGGTGAGCTCGAAGCCGTCGCTGAGCGTTGGGACGTAGTTCTTGTGAGTAATGCTCCGGAAGACCGACTTCAGCTCCTCGTCAAGTCGGTGACGCATATCCCTGGTGCGGATCTCCAAGATTTCTTCGAGTGCTCGCCGAACGTTTTGAACCAGATCGGAACGCGCCCTGGCCTTCGCGGCGAGTTCATCGGTCACTTCAGCGTTCTTACGATCTCGGGTCTTCTGCTCGATGTCCTTCACGATCTGTTCCAGATCGTGGCCCACCGCTCCGATCCGCCGCTCTTTCTCACTGCGCCGAGTGTCGAGTTCGATTCGCTTCGACTCCAGGGCTTGAACATTCTCCAGACGACTGTCGCGGAGCTTGCCGTCCAGTTCGGACTTCACTTCTTCAAGCCTGTCGACACGGTCTCGGTGATCACCGATGCGTTTCATGGATTGCCCGAGGTCGTCCCGCAGTGTTCTTCTGTCCGAAGTCATGGGGTCGATTTGGCCGCTGAGCCTCTGCCATACGGTCTCCACAGCTTGAAGCCCGGCTCGCTGTCGCCAACTCGTAACCCTTCCCCAAGGCTCCGTGTGCATCTCCAATGGCGTACCGCAGATGCACTCGCCGGCTTCGAGGAGCTGATCTACAAATTCCCGCTTGAGCGGGGCAGGTAGCGCACCCTTCCGGTACATTGCATCCGCGATGGCTTTGGTGCTATCTGCGAGCTGCTCGGTGAAAGCCAGGAAACCGCGTGTCGCGATAAGGCTTGCACGCTCGCTCAGTGCCGCCTCCAGGGAGTGGCGCGCCTCTTCGAGCTCTTTTGTGACAGTGTCGCGCTGCTGTTGGATCGGCGCCACTTCCGAGTTCTGGCGCAAGAGGTTCATCACACTCTCGCGCTCCTCGTTCAGAGCGTTGAGGTCACTTTCCAGTACCTTCAGCTCCTCCCGCAGCGAACCTTTCCGATCGTTCAAGTCGTCAATGCTCTTCTGGATTTCACTCGCCTTGTCGCCACCGTGTTTGCGGATGTCCGCAGTGAGTCGGCGATCCACCTTGGGCAGGTGAACCAGTGCCCGTTCGACCTGTTCGAGGTCGAGTAGGACTTTGATATCCTGCCGAACCTCGCTGTAGGCGCCTTTCTTGACGAGGTTTTCGATGCGCTCACCGTTGAAGAAGAAGAACCTGCTGACGCCACGGGGCAAGATCGTGTAGATCATTTCCTGCGGAGCACCGACGAGTTCCGACGAGCCGTCTGCCTTCGTGGTCCACATTTGCACGTCCGGCGCGACGGGTGGCTGCTGATCGGAGTTCTTGTGCACACGCGCCCGGCGTTGTACCCGGTAGTTGTGCCCGTCGTGGTCGAACACGACTTCGGCGCTGACATCCACCGAGTCCCCGATGGCAGTTTCGCGCCAGACGCTGTCGGTGACAAGCCGTTGCTGCTGCTCTACATCGTCGGATAACGTGCCGTACAGCACCCAGCTGAAAGCGTTCAGCAAAGTCGTCTTACCGGCACCGTTGGCACCGAAGATCAAGGTTACAGGCTTGATGCTGTCCGAGCGCAGGCTGAACTGCTGCACACCTGCGAATTGACGGAAGTTGGTCAACAGGATCGAGTGCAACCTCACAGGATGATCTCCTTCACTGCAGCGAGCAGATCTTCCGTGGCATCGTAGGCACGGATATTCAGTTTGGCGCGCTCGATTTGCAGAACTCGCTTGAGCAGCGCCTGCTCTTCCGGGCTCAGCTCCTCGAGTACCTGCCTCTCCGTGCGACTCGTAGTACTCACCGACAGATACCCCTCATCATTCCTTGCCACGGTTACCCTGTCTCACAGGTGCATCAACTGGTACCGCTCCTTGAGCGGTCGCAGCGTGTCGAGTGTCGCCTCGTAGTTCTCCGACAACTTGCCGAACTCGTTCGCTCGTTCGAGTTCTCGGGTCAACAAGCTCCGCTCGATGTCGAAGTTGATTGGTGTCCCCGCCGGCGGGACTGCCAGGTAGTCGAAGATCCGGGCTCGGTCCTTGCCGTCGGCCAGGCGCAGCAGTCGGCCTCTGCGCTGGATGAACTGCCGGGGGTTGCTGCTGCTGGCGAGTAGGTAGCCGGTTCGCGCGTCAGGGATGTCGACCCCCTCGTCAAGGCAGCGCATGGCCACGAGCACGCGGAGGTCGTCACCGCTGCCGAAGCGGCGGAGGAGGACCTTGCGTTCAGCGCGAGGCGTATCGGAGATGTACGAATGGGTGGCGAGGCGCAGGTCTCGTCCCACCAGCTGCATCACCTCGCGGAGTTGATTCGGGCCGCGGGGATCGCCCTGAGGCACCGGACGGGTGCCCTCAGCACAGTAAACGAGTTGGAACCACGAGTCGGCGTGTGCGCCGAGGTCGTCGCGCAGCACGGCGAGCTTGCCCTCGGCGTGCCCCAGAACGCCTGCGCGTTGCCGGAGCAGGTGACCGAGTGGCGAGTTCAGGTCGGCGTCAGTGATGCTTTCCCCCGCGGCAACGTACTTCGCGATCTTCGTCGACAGGTCGATGTACAGCTGCGTCTCGTCCTCGCCGAGCTCGACCAGGCGGGGGTGATAGGTGTACCGGCACAACGCACCCGTGTCGATGGCGTCACCGAGCCCGAGTTCGAACACGATGGGGCCGAAGTAGTCGATGAGCGCGTCGGTGCCCTCGTCATCGAACCAGCGCTCCGGGGTGGCGGACAGCGCCAGCCGGTAGGTGGCGTTCGAGGGCATGGACGAACGGTAGGCCGTGGAACCGAGGTTGTGCACCTCATCTGCGATGACCAGTAATGGTTGCGAGATGCGCGACAGAATCGATTGGAACCTGCTTCCCGCGAACGACGCGTTGGTCGCCACCATCGTAACGATCGGCCGTTGCCCGAGCCGCACCTGGCTCAGTTGTTCCTCAACCAAGGGGAGCCACTTCTGACTCGATTCGTACACCGGGATCGGGCGGACACCGAACCCTTCGACCTCTGCAACCCACTGGTCGACCAAGTGCTGCAGCGGCACGATGACGAGCATGACCAACGGTTCTTCGCGCCGCCGCAGGACATCCGCGAGTTTGGTGGCGGCGATCATGGATGTCTTGGTCTTGCCGGTGCCGGTGGCCATCTTGAGGATGCCGCGACCGCGGTGACGGAGCCATGACTCAACCGCCTGGCGCTGGTAGGCGCGAATGGTCAACCAGTTCGGTATGGCGAGGTGGGTTGCTTCGTCCACGGCCACCGGGGGCGACAGCAGTGCGTCGTCGTGTGGCGACAGCGGGCTGTCCCGCTCCTGACCGAGTTTGACGAGGCGGTCGCGCGCGACGTCGGGGAAGTCTTCAACGCGAAGGTTCTGCGTCTGATTTGCCCACAGAGCCTCGAAATCTTCTTCGAGACGCAGAGCGCGAACGCCGTCGCCGTCGACCCAGCTGCGGTACACCTCTACCGACTCGAAGTTCGCGGCCAGCCCACCCAACGTCTCGTTGCTGCTCCCCGTGAAAGCGATGAGATCACCGGCAGCATCCCTGAAGACACCCAGCTTCTCGTGGTAAATACCGATGCGGCCTCGTTGCTCGACGAACGCCAACTTGATGTCTAGCCGGCCCTCGGCGATGAGGCGACCGACTTGACCGAGCCCGTCGAGCACCGAATCACCTTGTTCCGCCTCGAGTTGGCGTTCCGCAGCCCGCGCGATGACGGCCCGGACGTCGTAGCCGCGCTCGATGTCGAGCACGTCGTCCTCGGTAAGATGCGGGGAGGCGATCAGGCGCATCCTGCCGCCCCGCTCGGCGAAGTTTCCGATACCCCTGGCGAATAGGGCCATGCTGGTCGACGTGAAGTAGCCGACGGCGCGGCTGTAGCTGGTCGCGACCGAAAACGCCGGCAGGTAGAAACCCTTGACGACATCTTCCCGGTCGCTGCGGTAGCGCCCCTCGAAATGAAGGCTGCGGAGTCCGTCGGGTCCAGTTGTCACAGCAAGCCCAGGATGTCGTCGACGTCGGTTGTCCGACACGGAGGTCCGACAGCTCGGCCAGTCTCCAAGTATTCCCGAACACCGGCGAGGAGTTCTGCGACGTCGTTGTCGCCGCGCTCTCGGTAAGCACCGATGATGCTGACCACGGGGATGTCGCCGGGTAGCTTGATGGCAGCGGCGAGCGCCTGCCGCGCGGAGACAGCATCCAGATCGGTCGGTGCGCCGATCAGCGCCAGTGCATCGTGCAACGCCTCGCCGCTCGGCTCCGCCACCAACTCCACCTCGAATGTATTGTCGTCCTTGATCACCAGGAAGACATCCCTGTCGGCCGGCACGTCGCGTTCGAGCAGGAACCGGCGGATCGTCCCGAAAGCCGGCTGAGTACCGGTCCAACTGATCACCTGCGGACCGAGAGCGGACTCGAGTTGACGTCTCTCACCGTACTTGAGGCCAAGAATGCTGGCGACAGCCATTGACGCAACGGATCCGCTGCCACGAAGATGGTCGTGGGTGATGCGCACCCGGTAGACCCAGCCGTGGTTCTGCCGGAACATCCGGCTGGTGCGCTCCGGTGCCTTCCTGGCCTCGCGCGACGTGCCCGCGACCCTAACCACGCCTTGGCGGGTCTCGAACGGCGCGGTGCAGGCGTAGGCGACAACGCTGCTCGCGGCCACGTTGTACTTACCGGTGATCCGCTCGATCAAGGTGTCCACATCGATCCTGCCACCCGCTTTGGTCAGCTCCTCACGGATCACCGAGCGCACACCCCGGTAGGCCTCCATACCCCATTCCCTGAGCGCCCAACGATCACGGTCCACCCGCTCGAACCGGTCGTCCAGCGCCACGGCGTTTTTGAGCGAACCCACGTTGCGCTCGTACACAAACCTCTCGACGAGCTCCTGAGCGCTCATCGGCGACCCGGTGATGGAAAGGATCGCCGCGGCGTAGTCACCGACCGACCGGGTTCGAGTCAGCACGTAGTCACCGTCGATGACGTATCCGCAGGTTATCAGCCACTTCTTGGCCAAGTCTCCACGCGATTCGGGAGTGCTTGTCTCGACCAGGTCAAGATCATCGACGTGCACCACGCCGTGCTCGTTGGCGTGCTCGCGCAGGTGGGTTCGTGTCCAGTCCTGCGCGGCACTCAGGGTCGGCACCACGCACCACCCATCCTCGATCTCATAAGCATCGTCGAGGCGGTCGATCACCCGCCACACCGGCCGGCCGACGGACTCGACCGTACCGGCGAGCGCGGGCAAGTGCAGCACCAGGTCGGACAGGGGGCGGACGTATCCGATCATGGTGCGAGCAGCGTTGGCGACCATGTCCAGCGCCCCTACGGCAAGTGCGTCCAACATCGCGGCACGCGCCTTGCCCTCGATCTGACGAACACGCTCGCGCGTCAAGCCCAGCTGCCGACCGAGCTGGTCCAGGGTGACGGGTTCATCGGCGAACAGGCGTTGCTTCAAAATTGTCATCGCTCGCGGGTCGAGGGCGCGAAAGGCCGTGTCGAGCAGACTCGCGGCGTCCCGCCCGAGCGCGTCCTGGCCCAAGATGTCGCTGGCGGACAGCGCGGCCAGCCGCTGCCGCGCCTTCAACACCTCGTCCGGTGTGCCGGTTGGCGACGAGGCACGCAGGAGCGGCTCCGCGGGTAAGCCGATGGCGGCCTGCCACTCGGCGATTCTGGACAGGTCGCCGAAGAGCGTGGCGAGCCAACCAGGGGGCCGTTCGGTAGGAACCGCTTCCCTTCCGGACGAGGTCGGTGGCGACAGGTGGCCGATGTCGGGTGTCGGTTGCGACGTTGACACGTCGGCGAGTGCTCGAAGGATGGCGTCGATCCCGCCCATCCCGACGTTCCGCAGGTCAAGCACGTCTCCGATGGTCAAGCCGACCAACTCGCCGAGCGTGGTGTAGCCGGCGCCTGACGTGAGGGCGTTTCGCGGGCGCGGTGGCAGCTCGAGAGCGGCGATGTGCAGCTGAGGCGGTAGTCCCGGGAATATCTGACCTATCGTCCACCGCGTCAGCCTGTTCATCGCCAGTTCGGAGACCTCTGCCAACCGCTGCCTTCGCTCGTCCGGTGGTGCGTCGGAGATCGCCGCGTCCCACCACGGTGTGTCCGCATGACCAGCGGAGGCACCGCGAAGCCAGGGAAACGCGTCGAGCCACGTCAGAGGGCGCAAGTCGTCGAGCACGAGCTGATCGATCATGCAGAAGGTCTCCTCACCGGTGCCGCCACAGCTACATCGATGACCGCAACAGTCCACCCGTGTTGATCGCAGACAAGGCGCTCTTCGTTTCGCACGCGATCGGGGACGTGAGCAGACGTCGGACCAGGGTCTGTTCGAGACCTTCGACCCGTGCTCGAGCAGGTGGACCTCACCGGCGCGGTTTCGTCCCGCGCACCGAGCCGGGCCGACGATGAGCGCGCACCCTAGTACGCTTCGCCGCATCGGCGACTTACCGCGGGAGTCAACGAACAGGCCACGGTTAACGGTAGGGCGCCTTCTCGACTGTGCGGAGTTGTGGGACGCCCATGTACCAGGCTTGGGGCAGCGAACGCCGGTTGACGGCGATCGGCCGGACGGCGCTGTCGTACCCAGCCCGCCAGGCCCTGGCTGATCGACAGCTCATTCCGGAACGGACGGTCCTCGACTACGGCTGCGGTCGTGGTGACGACGTCAGAGCTTTGACGGACCTGGACTGCAGCGCATCCGGTTGGGATCCGCACTACAAGCCCGACACCCCGCTGACTCCAGCGAACGTCGTCTTGCTGACCTACATCCTCAACGTGATCGAAGACCCTGCCGAAAGGCGGCGCACGCTGGCGATGGCATGGGAACTGGCGAGCACCGTCCTGGTGGTTTCCGCTCGTCTGACCTGGGAGAGGGCCAGGGTCAAGGGCACGGAGTTCAACGACGGGGTGCTCACCGGCAGGCAGACCTTCCAACACCTCTACCATCCAGGTGAGCTGCGCGCGTACGTGGAGCAAGTCACGGGAAGGCGTTGCGTCTCAGCCGCACCGGGCATCGTGTACGCCTTCAAGGACGATACGGCGCGGCTGAGCTACCTGGCCCACCGTGTCGTCCCGGATGCCGCATGGCTCGCTTCAGCGGACACCAGGTCCGCGCTCGCAGCGCTGGTGGACCAGTTCGAGCGCCGCGGCCGGCTCCCCCGCGTCGAGGAAATGCCCTCGGCTGTCGCGGGCTTGCTTGCCCACTTGAAACCGAACGAGCTCAAGCGAATCGCCCGCGACTCGTCCGACCCCGACAAGGTCGCCGAGGGTGCCAAGCGCACGACCCTTCGGACGCTGCTCTTCCTGGCCGTCGAGTTGTTCAACGGTCGAGGTCCCTTCGGGCAGCTCCCGCTCGGCGTGCAGATCGACGTGCGCGCTTTCTTCTCCTCCTACAAGGAAGCATGCCGGCGTTCCGACAGGCTCTTGTTCAAGTTGCGTGATGACCAGTACATCCGCGGCGCCATGAACGCGTCCACCGTCGGGAAGCTGACGCCTACGGCGCTGTACGTGCATCAACGCGCCATCGAACACCTACCGACAGTGCTCCGGCTGTACGAGCATTGCGCTTCGATCGCAGCAGGGCGCCCGCAAGAGTGGACGATCGCCAAGATGAACCACCAAGGCCGAGCGGTAAGTTGGTTGCACTACCCCGACTTCGATAAGGACCCACACCCCCGGATCATCTCGTCCTACCACGTCGACCTGAAAACGCTCGATGCCTCGCACACGTCCTACTCAGCTTCCACGAACCGGCCGCTGCTGCACCGCAAGCACGAGTTCTTGGCACCGCAGGACCTGAACGCCGCGCGGTATGAGCGCCTCACCAGGTCTGAGGTGCGGGCAGGGCTCTACCAGAACCCGCACCTCATCGGTACGGAAGCAGGTTGGGAAGCGGAACTCGAGCGGTGCGGCCGCGAGCTGCGGGGGCATCGCCTGGTGCGACGCACCGGCAAGTGACCGGTCAAGCCCTGCCGGTCTGCATGGCCGCGATCGTCTCGGCCAGCTCCTCGACGTCCAAGCCGGTCGCCTGTCCCGGGTGCCACGACAGCCTCAGCCCGTTCGTGACCACTTGCTGGGGCAGGTCCATGGCCGTCAGCACATGACTGACCGTGTACGAAGCACTCGTGCACGCTGACCCCGTGGCGATGGCGACCTGATCCTTGAGCCGCACGATCAACCTCTCCGCGTCCACGTCGTCGAACGACACGTTGAGAATGTGCGGCACGGCGTGCTCGGGATCACCGTTGATGCGGAAGCGGGTCCTGCTCAGTGCCGCGAGCAACCGCGTGCGCAGTTCACGGCTCTGCTGCAACCAACGCGGGTAGTCGGCGGTGAAGACCTTCGCGGCTTCGGCAAGCCCCATGATCAGCGGAACGGGAAGCGTTCCGGGGCGGAGCTTGCGCTCCTGCCCGCCACCGAACATGATCGGTTGCACCGGAACCCTCTCCCACCCACGACGTCGGGTGACCAACGCTCCGACGCCCTTGGGCGCACCGACCTTGTGGCCGCTGATGCTGATCAGGTCGATAGGCGCCCGCAGGTCCTCGGGCACCTTGCCATAACCCTGAGCCGCGTCCACGTGCAGGTACGTCTGCGTCGACTGGAGCCGCCGGGCCAGTTCGGCGACCGGTTGGATGATTCCCGTCTCGTTGTTGACGTGCATCAACGACACCATGAGGGTGTCCGGCCGCAGCTTCTCCATCACAGCGTCCGCAGCCACCCGACCCGTCGGGCCGGGCTGGAGGTAGTCCACTTCGAAGCCTCGCTCCTGCAAGTGCTCCAACGGTTCCAGCACTGCCTTGTGCTCGATCGCGGATGTCACGATGTGACGCCGACTCGTGCGCTCGCCGTGGGCCGCCATCCCGAGCAGGGCGATGTTGTTGGACTCGGTCGCACCGCTCGTGAAGATCAGCTCGTCGCTCCTGGCGCCCACCGTTCCAGCCAGGAACTCGCGCGCCTGGTGCACAGCCTTCTTCGCCCGAGCACCGTAGTCGTGGGTCCGGCTGCCGGCGTTGCCGAACTCCACGGTCATCCAGTGGAGAACGACCTCTGCCACTCGGTGATCCACCTGGGTCGTCGCAGCCGCATCGAGGTACGTCGTCATGGTGCCTCACTCCCACCGCATCTGCTCGAGCTGGTACGTCGTATAGTTAACGTACGTACGTGCGGAGATCATGCCATGTCGTCCACCCCGGAACCCGCCCCCTCTGGCACGCAGGGCGGCACGGGGTGGGAGACTCGGCACCACCGTCGTGTGATCTGATCGGCGAAGCGGCGTGTACGTTTCCAACTTCACGTACCTACGCTAATGTTCCCGAGGTGGGGATCTCAGCGGCGTCAACCCAGCGCCCCAAGGCGTCAACCGGCTTCGAGTACAGCTTTCCGGCCATCCGCGGCATCCAGGCGGGACGAGAGTTCTACGTGTCGATGTGCCCGCTCCGTCTCATACCGAAGATCTTCCTCTTCGACGAGGACGAGCTGACACCCGAGGTACGAGCCCAGCGGGTTCTCAACAAGGGTCGCTTACCGGCTCTCACCAAGTACATCCTGGACAACCCCGACGACTACGTGTTCAGCGCCCTGACCGCGTCGGTCGACGGCGACATGTTTTTCGACAGCATCAGCGATACAGGACCCGGCATGCGCACTGGCCAGTTGCGCATCCCGATGGACGCCCGCTTCCTGATCAACGACGGCCAGCACCGCCGAGCCGCCATCGAGGCCGCGCTGAAGGAGAACCCGGACCTGGGCGAGGAGACCATCGCGGTTGTCTTCTTCCACGATGCGGGCCTGGAACGCTGCCAGCAGATGTTCGCAGACCTCAACCGCCACGCTGTGCGCCCCGCGCGGTCGATCGGTGTCCTGTACGACCACCGCGACGAGGAGGCCAGCCTCGCTCGACTGCTGTCACTGCGTTGCCCCGTCTTCAAGGGGTACGTGGAGATGGAGAAGAGCACGCTGTCGGCCCGCTCGCGCAAGCTGTTCACGTTGAGCGCGTTGTACTACGGTTCCCATGCGCTCCTCCAAGGGCTCGAACTGGACACCGATGCTGCGGCAGAACTCACACAGGACTTCTGGCAAACGGTGGACAAGGCGATTCCGGAGTGGCGTTTGGTGCGCAGCGGCGAGTTGTCGGCCCCAGAAATCCGGCGCGACTACATCCACAGTCACGGCATCGCCCTCCACTCATTGGGGCGCATCGGCAACTCACTGCTCCGAGAGTCGACCACCCCGAGCAAGTGGAAGAAACGCCTGACCCCGCTCGCCAAAGTGAACTGGTCACGCTCGAACACCGACTGGGAAGGCCGCGCCATCGTAGGCGGTCGTGTTTCGAAGAGCCACCAGAACTTGACCTTGACCGTAAACTACCTCCGTCGACACCTCGACTTGGCTCTCAGCCCAGAGGAACAGCGGGTGGAAGATGCATACATGCGAGGTGAACGATGACGACTTCTTTCCTGCCCCTGCCCATCACTCCTGTACGGCGAAAGCCATTCGGGGGACGTTCGCTGACGGAGGTTGTCTCCGATCTGACTGCGGAGATCCAAGAACTTTACACCGCGGATCAAGTTCCCTGGGTGATCGGATACAGCGGCGGCAAGGACTCCACGGCCGTGCTGCAGCTCATCTGGTTGGCGCTCGGAGACCTGCCCCGGGAGAAGCTTACGAAGCCAGTGCATGTCATCAGCACCGACACACTCGTCGAGAACCCGGTGGTCGCCGCCTGGGTCACGCAGTCGCTCGAGACGATGCGCGACGCGGCCGCGAAACAGGAGCTGCCAATCGAGCCTCACCGGCTCACTCCGGAGGTGAAGGACTCCTTCTGGGTCAATCTCATCGGCCGTGGTTACCCGGCTCCACGTCCGAAGTTCCGCTGGTGCACCGAGCGCTTGAAGATCAAGCCGTCCAATGCGTTCATCCGCAGCGTCGTCGCTTCACACGGGGAGACCATCCTCGTGCTCGGCATCCGGAAGGCGGAGAGCCAGGTTCGCGCCAGGGCGATGGCGAAGCACGAACGCCGACGTGTCCGTGATCGGTTGTCGCCGAACGGCAACCTGCCGAACTCCCTCGTCTACAGCCCTGTCGAGGACTGGACGAACGACGACGTGTGGGAATTTTTGATGCAGGTCCCGAACCCCTGGGGGTACAACAACAAGGACCTGCTGACGATGTACCAGGGCGCTTCGGCAGATGGCGAGTGCCCATTGGTCGTCGACTCCACGACCCCTTCCTGCGGTTCGAGCCGCTTCGGGTGCTGGACCTGCACTCTCGTCGAAGAGGACAAGTCTATGTCGGCCATGATCCAGAATGATGAGGAAAAGGAGTGGATGTATCCGCTCCTAGAGCTCAGGAACAAGCTGGATGCACCTTTCGGGCGGTATGAGGAAGGCGACGAGGACATCCCCCCCGGTAAAGCGGTCGGTGACAAGCGGCCGGACCAGCCGGCACGGGACTTCCGGAAGATGAACGGTAGGATCCAGCTGTTCAACGACGACATCGTGCACGGCCCGTACAGGCAGCAGTACCGGGAGGAGTGGCTCCGCGACCTGCTTCGCGCTCAAACCTGGATCCGCGCGAACGCCCCGAAGAACCTCCACGAGATCGAACTGATCACGCTGGACGAGCTCCACGAGATCAGGCGCCTATGGGTGTTCGAGAAGCACGAAGTCGAGGATTCTCTTCCTCGCATCTACGAAGAAGAGACCGGCGTCCCATTCCCCGGTGATCCGCTTGACGCCCAACTCGTCCTGGGTTCGGAGGAGATGGAGCTCCTGGCCGAAGCGTGCGACGGTGATGAGCTCCACTTCGAGACGATGCGCGAGCTGCTCGCAGTCGAGCGGCAGTACCGGACGATGACGCGCCGAGCCGGTCTGTTCAAGGCTCTGGAGAGCGCGGTCACCAAGGGGTACTACGACGACCGTGAGGACGCGGTCGACTTCGCCAAGCGCAAGAAGAACATGCGCGAGAACATCCCCACCCAGCACACCCTGGACGGAGAGAGCGTCCCCGATGCTCTTGCATAAAGTTTCCCTCGAGGAGTTCGGAGCCTACCGGGGGAAGCAGTCACTCGACCTGCTCACCAGGAAGAACCGTCCTATCATCCTGATCGGCGGTCTGAACGGGTGCGGCAAGACCACTCTCCTGGACGCGATCCAGCTCGCCCTTTACGGTCCGCGTGCGCGGTGCAGTGGTCGTGGCAACCGTCCTTACGAGACTTACCTGCGTGAAAGCATCAACCGCCAGGCCGACCCTACTCGTGGAGCATCTGTCGCGCTCGAGTTCGCCATGCCCATCGAAGGCGAGGAGCACTACTACAGGGTCATCCGCAGTTGGCGCACCAGCGGGAAGTCCGTCAAGGAGTACTTGAGCGTTTGGATCGACGAGAACTACGGCGAGCGCCTCGCCGCCGGGAACCGCCTATCCGTCGACCCCAAGTTGAACTACAGCAAGGCGCTCAGCGAGGGGTGGTCCGACCACGTCGAAGACCTGCTTCCCCTGGAAGTCGCCTCGCTGTTCTTCTTCGACGGTGAAAAAATCGAGTCGCTGGCCGACCCGGAGCGCGCCGCGTCGGTCATTGAGTCGGCCGTCCACTCGCTACTGGGCGTGAACACCGTCGAACAGCTCCGCACCGACCTGCTCGTGCTTCAACGGCGCCAGCGGCTGTCCGGGGAAGACCAGCAGACGCTCGCCAAGATCCGCGAACGCGAACTCGAGCTCGAGGTGGCGATCGAGGCCGTCACCGACGCGGAGCACCGCGTGGCTTCATGCCGAACCCAGCTGGACAGGGTGAAGAAGGAGAGGAAGGCCGTCGAGGATGCCTTCGCGAAGGAGGGCGGGACTCTCTTCAACCGCCGGGAAGAGCTCCAAGCGGAGCGAGATCGTGTAGCGGAAGAGCTCGCAGCCGTCAGGGCCGCGCTGACCCACCTGGCGAGCGGTGCGCTGCCGTTCGCGATGCTGCACGATCAGCTTGAAACCGCAGGTGCTCAGGCTGCTCGTGAGCGGGAAGCGGAACAGGCACGTCAAGTGCTCGGCGTGCTCGAAGAGCGCGATCAGTGGGTGGTCGACATGATCGGTGGATCGACGCCCTCGGAAGCCCACGCGTCACTGTTCGAGAAGCTGGACTCCGATCGCGCCAGGTGGTCGAGTGCGGCTCAGCTGGACGTGACCCTCGGACTGCCGCAGGACTTCTCCGTTCAGCTGGCCGCACTTCGCCAAGCACTGAGCAGCGACATGTCCCGAGCTCGGGAACTGCTGCAGACTTCTCGTGAAGCAGCGGACAAGCTGGCCCAGCTGGAGCGTCAACTCGCCGGCGTTCCCGCCGAAGCGAAGATTGAGGCACTGCAGCAGGCGCTTGAACAGCACCGTGCCGCGGTTGCCGTCGCCGAAGCGGCCTACGCTCAAGCCGTTTTGAACTCAAAAGACCTCAAACGGCGGCGTGACTCCATTGCCAACGAACTGGAGCGAAGCCACCAAGAGCGAGTGAGGACCCTGATCAAGGCAGAGGAGGCGCAGCGGATCGTCTCGTACTCCGACAGGGCCCGCGACACCTTGGAGCGCTTCGGAAACGCCTTGCTGAAGCGCCACATCAATCGCCTCGAAGTTGCTGTCCTGCAAAGCTTCAAGGAGTTGATGCGCAAGCACGATTTGGTTCACGACCTGCAAATCGACGTGGACAAGTTCACCCTCACCCTCTCGAATGAGGAAGGCGAGCCCATCGATCCGGGCCGACTGAGCGCCGGTGAACGCCAATTGCTCGCCGTATCCCTCCTGTGGGGGCTGGTGAAGGTGGCAGGGAACCGACTACCCAGCGTCATCGACACTCCCCTGGGCCGCCTGGACAGCCGACACCGCCAACACCTCGTCGATCGGTACTTCCCGCACGCCAGTCACCAAGTGCTCCTTCTGTCGACCGACGAGGAGATCGACGAGCAGCTGCTCAGCAGGCTGCAGAAGTCGATAGCCCACTCCTACACTCTCGTCCACGACGACACCACCCTCACCACCACGGTCCAGCCGGGGTACTGGTGGGCTACCGGGGGCAGCCATGTCGCTTGATGTTATTCGCCTCTCGCGACCGGCACGGGATCGGCTCGTCCGCCTCAAGAGGACTACCGGTATTTCGCACTGGAACGTTCTGTGCCGGTGGGCACTGACCATATCGTTGAAGGACCCTTCCACTCCCCTGGTGAAGGAAATCGTCACGGACTCGAACGTCGAGATGTCGTGGCGGACCTTCGCAGGCCAGTACGGCGACATCTACCTCGCACTCCTGAAGCAGCGCTGTATCAGCGATGGCGAGGTTCCCACCGACGAGGTCGTATCGCGGACATTGATCATCCACCTCCACCGCGGAATCGGTTACCTCGGTGGAAACAAAGAGATGAACTCCATCGAGGGGATGATTTCTAGCGTCAGCAGTTGATGGCACTGCGGCGGGCTCGAGGGTCGGCCCGCCGCCGGGCTACGAATCTGTTATCACGCCTCTCAGAAATGGGGTCACGAGTCACAGTGGAGTACGGCGAAGCTCCTGCGAGGCAGTGGCCAGGCGCAGCCTCGTCGGCGTTGGAGACTTCGCTTGCTTGTCGCGTGCAGCTACCGCTCCGCTCGGTGTGCCCGTTCGCTCAACGAGGCCATGTGGCGACAGCAAGCTTCGCCAGACGTCGCTGACGCCTGTCAATCTCCTCGGGGCCCCAATCTTCTTCCTGAGCCACTTCAGCGGTGAGCACAAAAGCACTATTGGCGAGTACCGTCCTCTTATCGGAGAAAGGCTTGTTGCCAAGTCGACTGTTGGAGCCTTTCTGCAGTAGGACCATGTTGCCGATTCGGTGGGTCCAAGCGGCCACATCTCCCGAGTTCGTAATGCCCACCCACTCCTCCGACTTTGCGTTCCGGGGAAGCACGTGCTCCAGATTGACCTCGTCCGGATTCGGATTGGGAACGTTCTCGGGCTCCTTGCCGCGACTGTGCTTTTCGAGCGAGCGCAGATAGTAGCGGGCCAGCGATGTCTTCGTCACCCGAGTAATCGCGAATTCGGCTTCGAACTCGGCGTCACCGGCGATCACGTCGACGATATTGTCGTAAACTTCCCGAGCGGTTGTAATATTACTGTTTCGGATACTGCGGGCAACGTTGCAGTACACGTCCTCGATCTTGCCAGAGTTTATCGTGCCGAGAGTGAGCGCCCGAACCGACCAATTGACCAGCCTGGCAGACAGGGAACGGATCTCTTTCGGCTCGAATGTCTCGATGGCCGCCAGCAGGAGCGGCCGGTTCGGCAGGAGGTTAAGCTCGATCAAAACCTCCATGTTGTTCCTGGTGGCCGGATCGTAGCCCTTCCAGAGCTCGTGCTCCGGATTAGTGAGGGCGGCGTACTTGACTGCCTCGTGTTCAAGCTGTACCGCGAAATCGGATACTTCCGACTCCGTAGCGATACTAGCTTTGATCTTGCTGTACAGGTCTTTCTCGCGGGTCAACCCCTGCTTTGAACTCCAGAAGTGCCGCAGGTACGTCATGAACTTCGCGTCCGCTGCCGTCAGCTCCAGAGTGCCGAAGGGTTCGAGCCCAATGGTGCTGGGTGAACTTGAGTCGGTCGCCGGAGCGGCCGTACAGGTAGTTCTTCAGGAGGTCTGCCGCTGTGAGAGCCGCACCACGATCGTTCAGGGTTTCGAAGATGATGTACGCATCAGCTTCGGTGGAGACCTCGATGACCCCGATCTTCGCTCGATCATGCAGGAACTCCGTCCACTCCAGCAGGCCGCTTACACCGTGCCTCTTCGCGAGCATCTCGATCTTCTCGGACAGGAAGTCGAATGCCTGCTTCATGCGCCCCTGCGAGGGAACCTTGGGGTCCGGAGACCTACCTGCATCCGCCACGATCAGTGTGTCGAAGTAGTCAGCATCCTCAATATTGAGCTTAAGCCGCCGCTCCTTCCCGGAAGATTTGATGGTCTCCTTGGCGAGGAAGTCGCGCTCAACAACTCCGGCTTTTTCGCTCCCGAGTGCGCTCAGGTGGTTCCTGATTGCCGCCAACAGCATCGACGTCGTAGCGAGGCGCTGCTGCCCGTCGATGATGGTGCGCCGGTTGCTATCACTACTCCGCGAGAGCACGACCGTACCGAGGAAGTACTCCTCACTCGTTGCGGCGACTCGCTCCAAGTCGTCCCAATACTCGTCGATCTGTCGCTCGCCCGAGACGTTCCACGAGTATGAACGCTGGTATTGTGGAACAGAGAGCTCTCGTGATTCCAACAGCTCTCCGATGCCGACAAGGTCAAAACTGATGGAGTGGCGATCCGGTGAAGTGCTGCTCATCCACCATACGGTAGCGCATCCAGCAAGCTCTCATATGGGGTTGGCGATGTCCGGCTTGCGAGAGGGCGGCGCGAACGAAGAAGCCGGTGGGCGGGATGGCGTTGGATGCGATGCGACCTGCGGCGAACGACTCGAGTAACGGTGCTGGTGACCGTGGCTAGACGAAGTGGCTTGAACTCGACGGTGTGCCTGCGCGCGTTACAGGGGGTTCCACCGAGTAACGTGTAGCGTGGCTCCGCGGAGTCGACGCGAGGAAGCAGGATCGTGTTCGCCGCTGTTCGAACGGTCGTTGTCTCGCTGGCTGAGGTGACTCTGAGGACCGCCGGTGGCTGCCACAGCACCCATTCCACTGTTCGGCCCCACACGGACCGTCCACTCATCCCGGCCACCGCCAAGATTCGCCGTCCTACCGCCGGAGACAGAGTTCGGATGGTCAGGTCATGGGATGTTCCTACCCCATGTCCCACGCCTAGCACGGCTTCGGTTGGCCACAGATGCCAAGTGCCGCTCTATGTCGTGGATTGCAAACTGCCCACGGACGCTTCGACGGCGAAGGCCTGTCCGCGCTCCGACAGGATTGCGCAAAGGTTCCCAAGATCAGCGACGTTGACCCGTCGTTGACGTCCGGTGATCGACGCGTTGGTGTCTATCGGCTACCGATGCAGCGTTTGAGCACGACACCGCGGGTGAGAGGTCCGTCAGAAAGCAGCCCTATCCCGTAATCGGTGATGACTTCGAGTAGCCTCCGGCGATTATGATCTTGTGATGGATGCCGATTCCCTCGTGGAAGGGGTTCCGGACTGTCGGCGTTGGCCGTTAAGGACGTGACAGAGAGCGTTGGTAATGTAGTACTCACGGTCCGCACTCGCGACGTGCCCTGCTGTGTTCGGCGTGCGGACTGCGAAGGCGAAGGTGCACGGGTATCACCACCGGACAGTAAGACGCTTTTGATCGTGGTTGGGCCTTCACCCCGAATGCTGGACACGGGGTGCGGTTTGGGTCAGCGTAGCTGGTGTCGGGGTCAGGCTGGGCGGTGTCATACGGTCATGGCGACAGTAGTTGTGATCCTGTCCGTTGATCGTGGGGGTTGTCGTATGGCCGGTGGCGTGTTGTTGTCGTTCGAGGAGCGGGAGTTGAGTCGGAACGCGCGTTGTTCGACCCGTGTCCTGGGGGTGCTCCTGGGTCGGCATCATTCGACGGTGGCGCGGGAGATCGCCGCGAACGGGGGCCGCCGTGGTTATCGGGCGGTGCGGGCGCAGTGCCGGGCCGCCGACCACCGCCGACGGCCCAGGCTCCGTAAACTGGAGTCGTCGGCCCGGTTGCACGACGCGGTGAACACCGGACTCGCCCGGAAATGGTCGCCGCGGCAGATCGGCCGGCGGCTGCGCCTGGACCACCCGGACGATCCGGAGATGCGCGTGTCGCACGAGACGATCTACCGATGCCTCTACCTCCAGGCCCGCGGCGAGCTGCGCACCCAACTCAAGCTCGCGCTGCGCCAGGGCCGGGTCCGGCGGGTCGACCGCACCCGGCCGGCCGCCTCCCGCCAGTACATCAAGGACATGGTCCACATCAGCGACCGCCCGAAAGAGGCCGACGACCGCGCCGTCCCGGGCTTCTGGGAAGGCGACCTGATCATCGGACGCGGCAACGCCTCCCAGATCGCCACCCTGGTCGAACGCACCACCCGCTTCCTCATGCTCGTGCGCATCCCGCACGACCGCAACGCCCAACGCGTCGCCACACTCCTCGCCCGCAAGATGGAGACCCTCCCGGAATTCCTGCGCCGCAGCGTCACCTCGGACCAGGGCCGGGAAATGGCCCGCCACGCCTACTTCACGATGCGCACCGGCATCCCGGTCTACTTCTGTGACCCGCACAGCCCCTGGCAACGCGGCAGCAACGAAAACACCAACGGCCTCCTCCGCCAGTACTTCCCCAAAGGCACCGACCTGTCCGTCCACACCCAAGCCGACCTCGACAAGGTCGCCGCCGAATTGAACGGACGCCCCCGCCAGACCCTCGACTGGCGCAAACCGATCGAGGTCTACAACGACCTGATCAACACCCACACGTCGCCATGACCACTTGACCCCACCCTGGTTTCGTAGTCGATCAGGGTCTTCTGGCTGAGGCGGGAGTGGCGTCGTCGGGTGTTGTAGCGGTGCAGCCAGCCGAAGACGGTTAGCCGCTTCCCTTGCACTGCACCAACTTTGAGATCCTCGGACGGTCTCACGTTTGGGGATGCGTTGAGGCTTCGGCGATGTTGTCGACCGAGCTGCCGAAGGTGCCCATGTACCGGGTCACCCCAGTGGATTGCCAGGTCTCGACAAACGCCCGAGCGCTGTATTGGGCGCCGTGGTCGCTGTGAAAGATCGCTCCGGCCAGGCTGCCCTGCGTACGCTGCGCGGCGTGCAGGGCTCAGCGACCAGCGCGGTGCGCATGTGGTCGGCGAGTGCCCAGCCGACCAGGCGGCGCGAACACAGGTCCATCACGGTCACGAGATAGCGGAACGTCGAGATGGCGGAACGTGTCGTCGGCGATAGGCAGGTAGGTGATGTTGCCGACGTAGCGGGGTGTAGAGCGTCTGGGCGGTGAAGTCGCTACGACCTTGCCGGGGCTCTGGACCGCATCAAAAGTGAGTGTCCCGCTTCCAGGGCGATGAACTGTCACCACCGGGTTCCGTCGCAGCCAATGGTCGAAGTGTCATCCTGCCCGGACGCACCTGTCGGGCTGGCCTGCCGGCACGACGAGGGATGCGGCGGTGTTGCCTTGCCCGGTCAGGTCATCGTCGGCGCGTCGCTCGAAGGCGGTCAGCCAGGGGCTGCGCGGCGGGCCTACGGCCTGCGCGAGCCGGCGTCAGCACGACGGAGGCGCTCGCGGGCCTCATCCTCCGACAGTGAGGTGACGGGCTGCCCGACCGTATGCTGATACTTGGCGTCATAGGCCCTGGTCCAGACGCCTGCCGCCCACGACCGCCGCAGCTCGCCGGCGCTGAACTGTCGGCCACGCACATGGCAGTACGCGTCGAGGAACCGCTCAGTTTCCTCGACGGTGGCAAGCTCGTCCGCGCTGACGGTCGAATACAGTGCGGCAGCGAAGCCCACCAGGACGGCTTCGCTCTCCGCGATCACGCTGTCCCAGTCGTGCACCACCAGCAGCGCTTCGCCGCTCCAGCGCAGATTGCCGGCAAGCCAGTCGCAGTGACCGATCACGGAATCGGACCCGCCGGCTCGCAGCCGGTCACGGGCACGCCGCCCGGCATCGTTGATCCACTCCGCGCCGGCCAACGCGTTGAGGTCGACATCGGGGTCCTCCTCCGAACACGGCCACAGTCCTTCCCCGGCGTGGTTCCAAGCCGCCCACGACGGTGCCGGGGCGAGCGAGGACACCTCGGCCGGCCGAGGTGCCAGCCGGATCAGCCGCGCCAACGCCTCGGCGAATGCCAGGGCCGCGTGGTCCGTGCTCGGGAGCACGTCGCCGCCGGGCACAAAGGTCTCCGCAGTGGCGATATCGCCGTCGAACGACGTTGCGCCGGTGAGCGGCCGGGGGCAGGGATAACCGGCCTGGAACAAGTGGCGCTGGACTTCGACGCAGGCCGATACCCGCGGCGAGTCCGGACGAACCTTGACCACGACCTCGCGGTCATCGGCCAGCCGCAGCCCGATGACAGCGGACAGGTGCCCGGATCGGAACAACTCCTGCGCCGGTGGGCTGCCCAGGTGCTCCCTGCACCACCGGGCAAGGCGACCGAGATCGACGGCACGTGCGCGAGGTGACACAGGAACATCCTCACGGATCCGGCCTACGCCCGCACCCAACTTGGCGAGCTTCATTTCAAGGGTCGATCCCACCGCCACCTTCAGCTGGACAGGACAACACGAGGTGATCCCGCGCGAGCAGGTCGAACCGCCGAGTCCGGCGCCACAGGCACCGGTACCGGTTGCTGTCCGCCTTGGACGACTGTGCCGTGATCGGGAACCTCCCGACCCACACGATCCGGCCAACCCGGCTCGGGCAACCAGACCGCCCGGTGTCCGCACACCAACTGAGCAGCGCGAGGGCGACGACAGCACCTGGCACAAAATGGCGTAGCAGGGACGGGCCAACCGCGGTTCGGGGCACGAGACGTCCACTGCGGACCCCACGGGACCACCTGGGCATTGCAACATTGGCGGCGACTACGGCGACCGGAAAGTTCTCTAAAGCGGATCCACCCAGGCGGATTGATAAGACCTGGAGCACACAGCTGACAACATTTCGTTCGGAGCGACCGCCTGCTCCAGATTTGCTCCGGATCAGCCAGCACAGTCCACCATGGACTCGAAGACAAGATCGCCCGCTAACTGCATTACCGCAGGTCAGCGGGCGATTCTCAATCAGTATCAACTTGTGGAGCTGAGGGGACTCGAACCCCTGACCCTCACACTGCCAGTGTGATGCGCTACCAGCTGCGCCACAGCCCCGTACAGGCACGTTCCCGGTGGTCAGCCCGCCGTTCTCGTGTGGCAATACCGTACAACATCGGCCCCGGCGGATGGAAATCGGGGGTACCGGGGGTGCGTTCGGGCTGCTAGACCGGGGTGCATGGGTGTCTCGTCGTTGGTCGAGCCGGATGCCGAAGGCGTCCGGGCGGAGGTTCGTCGGGGTGTGCAGGAGCGGCGGCTTCGGATGTTGGTGGAGCGGCTGTTGACGGCCGACGGCGTGCAGGCCGGGCGGTTGCGGGAGGTTGGGGTTCGGGGTGGTGGGGATGTGTCGCTGGACGAGTTGTGGCGGCTGCCCTTCGTGACCAAGCAGGACCTTTGGGACCACTACCCGATGGGTTTCCAGGTCGACCGGCGGATTGTGTGCATCCACGGGTCGTCGGGGACCGGTGGGCGGCCGACGCTGGTCCCCTACACGGCTCACGACGTGGACGTCTGGGCGTCGGTGATGGCTCGGGCACTGGGTGGCGCCGGCGTCACGTCGCGGAGTCTGATCCACAACGCGTACGGGTACGGGCTGTTCACCGGCGGGCTGGGGGTTCATCACGGTGGGATGCGGTTGGGTGCCACCGTGCTGCCGCTGTCCGGCGGGATGACGGAGCGGCAGGTGCGGTTGATCGCCGACCTCAAGCCCGATGTGTTGTGCTGCACGCCTTCCTACGCCATCCACCTCGGCGAAGCGTTGCGGCACAGCGGGGTCGAGCCCACCTTCCGCGTCGGCGTGTTCGGCGCCGAGCCGTGGACCGACGGGATGCGCGAGCAGATCCGGTCGCTGCTCGACCTAAAAGCTCTCGACATCTACGGGCTCTCCGAGATCATCGGTCCCGGTGTGGCGTGTGAATCCCTTGACTCGCAGGGAATGCTGAACGTCGCCGAGGACCACTTCCTCGTAGAGGCCGTGGACCAGGACGGAAAGCCGGTGCCGGACGGGACGCCGGGCGAGCTGGTGTTCACCACGTTGACCAAGACGGGGATGCCGTTGCTGCGCTACCGGACCGGGGACGTGGCGACGTTGGCCCCGCCCGTGCCGGACAGCCCCCGCACGCTGCGCCGGATGAGCAAGGTGTTGGGGCGCCGGGACGACATGCTGGTCGTGCGCGGTGTCAACGTGTTCCCCACCGAGATCGAGAGCGTGCGGCTCGCCGACCCGCGGGTCAGCCCGCACTACCTGATCGTGGAGGACCGCCGCGCCCGCCCCGAGCTGTGGGTGGTCGTGGAGAGCGCGCAACCCGAGGGCCTGCGGCAGAACCTGACCGATGCCCTCCGGGAACGGCTCGGCATCACGTGCAAAGTCGTGGTCGCACCCGGGGGCACGGTGCCGCGCACGGAGACCGGCAAGGCGCAGCGGCTGGCCCGGTGGAACGAGGGCCGGCCGCCGGTCGCCGGGCTCACTTGACCAAGTTGGTCAGCCAGTTCTCGTCGCGCACGTCGACCTTCTGCTCCCCGGACGCGACGGAGGGCGTGCCGCCGAAGTACGGCTTGCCGCGCACCTGGTCCAGCTCCGCCTGGGTGTCCTTGTCGTACGTGTCGCCCTCGACGCAAGCCTTGAACGTGTCGCCGGTGATCCCCAGGTCGGTCCCGAGCTTCACCAGCTCCTGCTTGGTGTAGCCGGGGCCGCCCTCGTCGGGCTGCTCGGCGAACAGGGTCTCGTGGTACTCCCAGAACTTGCCCTGGTCGGCGGCGCACAGCGCGGCGTTCGCCGAGTCCTTCGAGTAGCCCGCCGGGTCGGACATCCGCACCAGGAACGGCAGCGCGTGGTAGCGCACGCGCAGGGTGCCCTTCTCGATCTCCTGCTTGATCTGGTCGCCGTAGATCTTCTTGAACTGCCCGCACGCCGGGCACAGGAAGTCCTCGTACAGGTCGATGGTGGCCTTCGCGGTGTCCTTGCCGACGACGACCACGCCGCCTTCGCGCTTGACCGGCGCGGCCACCGAAGCCACGTCCTTCGGCGGGGTCAGGCTGCCGCCGGAGCCCGACTTGGACCAGATCACGCCGCCCACCACGACCAGCGCCAGCACCGCGACGACCACGACGCCGATGACCACCTTGGTCCGGTCGCCCTTCGCCCCGCGGGCCGCCGCCACCGCCCTGGCCGCCTGCTGCTCCTGCTTCTTCTTCCGAGCGTTGCGCTCAGCGCCACCCACGTCCCCGGTCCCTTCCGTCACCTGCGGCCGCAGGCTACCGAGGGATGCTGAGCAGAACCTGAGTGATCACGCTTCCGGCTGACGCGGCCGGCCCGCGAGCCGTTCGCCGGTCGGCACCTCGGGGCCTTCGTCCAGGCACCCGGCTTCGGTCGCGACGACCTCGGCGACGTGCTCGGAGGGCTCCCTGGGCAACGTCTCGGGCGCGAACGCCCACACCACCAGGGCGATGACCATCATGACCCCCGTCAGGGTGAACGCCGCGCCGTACGACACGTGGTCGACCAGCACGCCCGCGAGCAGCGGGCCGATGATCGCGCCGCAGTCGGTGACCATCTGGAACGCGGCGAGCACCGGCCCGCCCTTGGCCTTGGTCCCGATGACGTCCGCGACGACGGCGTTCTGCGGCGGGTTGAGCAGGCCCGCGCCGATGCCCGCGACCAGCGACGCCACCATGAACATCGGCACGCCGGTGGTGAAGCCCAGCCAGATGGTGCCGACCGCGGACACCGCGAGCCCGGCCATGCCCACCGGCTTGCGCCCGATGGTGTCGGACAGCTTGCCGGAGATCATCAGCACCGCCGCGTTGCCCGCCGCGAACACCGACAGCGAGATGCCGGCGATGGCGGGACTGCCGTGCAGCGCCTCCACCACGAACAGCGGCACCAGTGAGATCCGCACGCCGAACACGGCCCAGCCGTTGGCGAACCCGGACGCCAGCGCGGCGCGGTAGGCGGGCGAGCCGAGCGCCTGGCCGACGCTCAGCGACGTCTGCTGCCGGTTGGTGTCCAGCGCGGCGAGGGTGGACCGCCGCAGGAACCACCACACGAAGATCGCGGCGAGCACCAGCGCGGCGGCGTAGACGATGAACGGCAGCCGGATGGAGAACTCGGCGAGGGCCGCGCCGACGATCGGGCCCGCGATGTTGCCCAGCAGGAAGCCGGTGGCCCACAGCCCGGCCGCCCGGCCGCGCATGGGCGCCGGCGTGATCCGGATGAGCAGGCCGACGGCGGCGACGGTGAACATGGTGGAGCCGACGCCCGCGAACGACCGGAAGACGATCAGCTGCCAGTACGCGGTGGCGAACCCGCACAGCCCGGTGCCGAGCGCCACGATGAGGATGCCGACGATGTAGGTCCGGGTCTCCCCGAACCGGCTGACCAGCCGGCCGCTCACCGGCGCGAACAGCAGCCTGACCAGGGCGAACGCGCTGACGATGGCGGACACGGCGGTGGTGCCGACGTCGAAGCTCTTGGCGTACGCGGGCAGCACCGGTGCCACGATCCCGAAGCCGATGGCGATGATGAAGCTCGCCACCACGAGCACCCACACCTCGCCGGGCAGTCGGGGCTTGGACCGCACGTCGTTCCCCGACACGGTGCCCTCCATTCTCCGTTAGCTGTGCTAAGGATATGCGGTAGGGCAACCAAAAGCTCAATCCAACAGCTCGTCGACCCTGCGTGCATACGCCGTGACCGGATAACCGGTCTCGAACCCGCACGCCTCCGCGAACCGCTCCCCCGCCCCGCCCTCGGCCACGTGCGCGACCACCAGCAGCGCCCCGAGGTCGTGCAGGGCGGCCACCACACCGTTCACCAGCGCCGACCCGACGCCCCGACGCCGCCGCGCCGGCCGCACCACGACGTGCTCGACCAGCCCGACGCCGCGCTCGCCGAAGCCGGCCGCGAACCCGGCGAGCCGGTCCCCGTCGTCCACCGCGACGAACACGCAGCGCGGGTCGTCCAGCCGCTGCCCGAGGTGCCGCACGAGCCGCGCCGGGTCCGTGCCCAGGTCGTCGGCGAGCAGCACGGCCATGCCTTCGAGATCCGCGTCCACGGCCGCCCGCACGGTCGACTCGCGGACCGCTCCCCGGTGCACGACGGCCAGCGACTCCTCGACCGCGTACCAGCCGGCGTCGTCCGCGATGCCCTCGATCTCGGCCACCGTGGTCGGCGACGCGTACACCACCGCCTCGGCCCGCCCCACGTCCGCAAACGATTGCTCCAGCCGCATCAGCGTGCCCGCGACCTCCGCCGACGAGCCGTACAGCGCGCAGGCGTGGTTCCCCAGCGGCAGCGGGTTGTCCCGGTTCACCACCACCTGGGCGCACCCGACCCGCCCGACCTTGCCGTACCGGACCGCACCCGACGCCAGCCGCGCCGCCTCCACCAGCCCGGCCAGCTCACGTGCCCGGTACGGGTCCAGCAGTTCGGGGTCGTCGGGGTCGTGCAGCGGATCAACCACCTGGTCAGCCTCGCACGTCGCGGCCCTTCCAGGTCGCCCCGCCGCGCAGCGCGTGCCACGCCGCGTCCAGCATCAGCACGCCGAACGCCACCGTCGACAACGGCCCCAGCAGCGCCGCCGGTTCGGGTTGCCGAACGCGCCTGAGGTACGCCCAGTGCGCCAGCGAGTGCCCGAGCCACGCCAACGTGCCGCGCTTCGAGCCGCGCAGCGTCGTCACGACCGGGACCAGCCCGTATGCGATCTGCGCAAGCCCGGCACCGCCCAGCGCGAGGAACGCGCTCGCCGGTCCCTTGGCGTACATCGACGTGCCCGCGACCAGGCTCTTGCGCATGGACCGGTACGTCTCGCCGAACGTCGACAGGCCCGCCGTGGTCAGCGAGTCGGTCCCGTCCACGTACCGGGTCCGCCCGCCGGTGTCCCGGATCAGCGTGGCGAACGCCACGTCGTCCGCCCGCGTCCCGGCGATCGCCCGCCAGCCGCCCGACTGGTCGTAGGCCGTGCGGCTGACCAGGATGCAGTGCCCGACCGCCAGCGCTTTCCCGCGACTGCCGTCCACCGACGTGCTCTCGAACAGCAGCACGTTCGTCGGCGGCAGCAACAGCCACCACCCGGCGTTCACGGTGGTGGAACGCCCGGCCGTCGACACCAGGTCCACGTCGTCCCGCTCGGTCGCCGCGAGCAGCCGCCCCACCAGGTCGGGCGCGGCCTCCGTGTCGGCGTCCACGAACAGCAGCCACTCCGACTCGGCGGCCTCCGCGCCCAGGTGCATGGCATGCACCTTGCCCGCCCAACCGGACGGCGGTCCGGCGCTGGTCACGAGCCGGACGCGCGGGTCCTCGGCGGCGTGCCGGCGCACGACCTGCGCGGTCCGGTCGGTCGACGCGTCGTCCACCACCACGATCCGCAGGTGCGGGTAGTCCTGCCCGCGCAGGCCGGTGAGGCAGCGGTCGATGTTCGCTTCCTCGTCCCGCGCGGGCACGACCACGGTCACCGACCCGGCGTCCACGGAAGTCCTCGGCAACCGCTGGACCTGCTGCCACGTCCGCACCGTCCACGCCGCACGGGCGAGCGTCACCGCCGCGCCGAGGGCACCCCATTTCCCCATGGGGTCCACAGTGGCACACCGGCTCCCGCGGAGGCCGTTCGTTCCAGCTCGCGCGGGCCAGGTCAGTAGGAGATGTTCCAGCCGGTCCCGTCGAACACGGCGGTCGCCGTCGTCGCACCGCCCGGGTAGTCGAGCGGCGCCTGCGTGTTGATGCCCATGGTGCTGAAGAGCTGACCCTGCCGGTAGGTGCCGGTGCCGATGGAGAACTGCGGCGCGTACCCGTAGCCCTGCTTCACGCCGGGCTCGGCGAGCGCGACGAACGTGCCGAGCCCGGCGATGCCGACGCCCACGTTGCCCGATCCCGGCGGCACGCTCGGGTCCTGGACGACCAGCAGCGTCCCGGGCGGTCCGGCCTGCTGCCCGACCAGCGCGAGCTCCCCGTCGACCAGCGCCAACGTCACCTGGTTCGACTGCCCCGGCACCGCCTCGACGATCTGCACCGGGTCGTAGTCCTGCCCCGGACCGAAGTCGGTCAGGGTGCCGCGCACGAAGTTGAGGGTGTGCCGCCACTCCAGCACGGCGGACTGGTCCGGTCCCAGGTCGAACGACCGCCACACCACCGGACTGCCCGGGACCACGGCGGGGGCGGTGGGGAAGATCATCACGTTGGTCGGTTCGGTCGTGTCGTTCACGACGGTCAGCGTGAACTCGACGCCGACCGGCGGCGCGACCTCTGCCCCTTGCTCCACAATAGACATTGTTGTGCCCCTCTACCTGCGTATTTGTGGCCGGCGATGGTCGACCACGACCCACGCTAGTCCGGGGTGGACAGACGTCGGAACACTCGCCACCCGTCGGGGGCGGCAGGTCGCGCAAATGGCCGCACCAGCGCAGAACTGCGGGAACGGTGCGTAGCGCCTCGCGGGGGCCGATGTGCCCTGGCGCACCTCCGTACCGCGCCGATCCGGAGGAGGGCCACACTGGGTCACCGTGGAACTGCCGATCGCCGGAGTGCTGGACGAACTGGTGCGCACCCTGGCCGCACACGGCTCGACGGTGCTGGTCGCGCCGCCGGGCACGGGCAAGACGACCCTCGTGCCGCTCGCGCTGGAGGGCCGGGTGGTCGTCGCCGAACCCCGCCGCATCGCCGCCCGCGCCGCCGCCGCGCGGATGGCGAGCCTGCTCGGCGAGCCGGTCGGCCGGACCGTCGGCTACGCGGTGCGCGGCGACCGGCGGACGTCCCGCGACACCCGCATCGAGGTCGTGACGTCGGGGTTGCTCGTGCGGCGGCTGCAGCACGACCCGGAACTCGCCGGCGTCGGCACCGTGCTGCTGGACGAGTGCCACGAACGGCACCTGGACGCCGACCTCCTGCTGGCCCTGCTGCTGGACGCCCGGGCCGGGCTGCGGCCGGACCTGCGACTGCTGGCGACCTCCGCGACGGTCGCCGCCGACCGCCTGGCCGACCTGCTCGGGCACGCCCCGGTGGTCCGGGTGTCCGCGCGCACCCATCCGGTCGACCTGGCGTACGTACCACCGACCCGGAACGAACGCGTCGAGAACGTCGTCGCACGAGCGATTCGCCGCGCCCTGTCCGAAGTGGACGGTGACGTGCTCGCTTTCCTGCCCGGCGTGGCGGAGATCCGCCGGTGCACGGCGCTGCTGGACGGTGTCGACGTAGTGCCGCTGCACGGCCGGCTCGCGTCCGGCGTGCAGGACGCGGCACTGAAGCCCGGCACCCGGCGACGGGTCGTGCTCGCGACCGCGATCGCCGAGTCCAGCCTGACCGTGCCCGGCGTGCGCGCGGTGGTCGACTCGGGGCTGTCCCGCGTGCCGCGCGTGGACCACCGGCGGGGGCTCGCGGGCTTGGCGACGGTGCGGGTGAGCGCGGCGGTGGCCGACCAGCGGGCGGGACGCGCGGGCCGTGAAGCGCCCGGCCGGGTGTACCGGTGCTGGCCGGAGCACGAGCACAGCACGCTGCCGCGCTACCCGGAGCCGGAGATCCGCACCGCCGACCTGACCAGGCTGGCCTTGGAGCTGGCGTGTTGGGGAGTGCCGACCGGCGAGGGCCTGGGTTGGTGGGACGCCCCGCCGCCCGGTGCGCTGGACGCCGGACGCGCCGTGCTGAAAGCGTTGGGAGCACTGGACGACCGAGGCGCCACGGACCGCGGCCGACGCATGGCCGACCTCGGCCTGCACCCGCGGCTGGCACGGGCGTTGTTGGACGGCGCCGCCCTGGTCGGCCCTCGCACAGCGGCCGAGGTCGTGTCGCTGCTGGACAACGACCGCACCTCCGAGGGAGTGGAACTGTCGACGCGCCAAGCGGATCCGCGCGAAGTGCGGCGCCTGACCAAGCTGGTCGCGGAAGGCGGGACCACGCCGACCGTGACCGACCGGGTGGACGCCCAGGCCCTCGTGGTCGCCCTCGCCTACCCGGAACGCCTGGCGCGCAGGCGTTCTCCCGGTTCCCCCAACTACCTGATGGCAGGCGGCACCGCCGCCGAACTCCCGCCCGGCAGCGGCCTCGGCGACTCGGAATGGCTCGCCGTCGCCATCGCGGACCGTGAGCCGGGACGCAGCCAAGGCCGGATCAGACTCGCCGCCCGCGCGTCCGAAGACCTGGCCCGCCAAGCCGCCCCGGCCCTGCTCGCCGAACAGGACGACATCCGCTGGGACGGCGACGTGGTGACCGAGCGCCTGCTCAAGCTCGGCGCGATCACGTTGTCCGCCAAGCCACTGCGCACCCCGGAGGCGATCCGGACCGCCCTGCTCACCGGCCTGCGCGCGGAAGGCCTGGCCCTCCTCCGCTGGGACGCCGACGGCCTGCGCACCCGCGAGCGCATGGCGTTCCTGCACCGGGTCCTCGGCGACCCGTGGCCCTCCGTGGACGACGACGCCCTCCTGGCCGTCATCGACCTGGGCAACGCGCGCAAGCGGGCCGACCTGGGGAAGATCAGCGGCGAGCAGGTCACGCGCCGGCTCCTCCCCTGGCCCGCCGCCGCGAAGTTCGACGAACTGGCGCCGGACCGGCTGGAAGTCCCGTCCGGGTCCAGGATCCGCGTCGACTACTCGGGCCCCGAGCCCGTGCTGCCCGTCAAGGTCCAGGAGGTCTTCGGCTGGACGGAAACCCCGCGCCTGGCAGGCGGCCGGGTTCCCGTCGTGCTGCACCTGCTCTCGCCCGCCGGCCGTCCCACGGCGGTGACCGGCGACCTCGCTTCGTTCTGGCGCACGGGCTACCCGCGGGTCCGGTCCGAACTGCGCGGCCGTTACCCGAAGCACCGCTGGCCGGAGGACCCGATGACCGCCGCCCCGGCCCGCCGCTAGCTCCTCGGCGGTGCTCGACCGGCGGTCCGACCACTTCCACGCTGAGTTGTCCACCGAACCACACTCCGTGGCCACCCTCGTGAACGGTGTCCTCGATGACCGCTAGCCTCGGCGAACATGAACAACTTTTCACGTCGCCGCTTCCTCGGCGTCACCGCGCTGGCCGCCGGCACGTTCGTGACCGGGCGCGCGGGAGCGTCGACGCAGCACGTGCCCGCCGTCGTGGTCGGCAGCGGGTACGGCGCGGCGGTGGCCGCACTGCGGCTGGGCGAGGCCGGCGTCCGGACCCTCGTGCTGGAGATGGGGCAGCGCTGGGACCGACCGGGCCCGGACGGCAAGGTGTTCTGCGGGATGCTCGACCCGGACCGCCGTTCGATGTGGTTCAAAAACCGCACCGAAGCCCCGGTGAACGGCGTCCTGTTCCTGGACCTGGCGAACCGCCCCATCCAGCGGTACGCGGGCGTGCTCGACCGGGTCAACTTCCCGAACATGGGCGTGTACGTCGGCCGGGGCGTCGGCGGCGGCTCACTGGTCAACGGCGGCATGGCCGTGGTGCCCGACCGCGACTACTTCACGCGCCAGTTCCCCACCGTCGACGCGGACGAGATGTACACCCGCTTCTTCCCGCTGGCCAACCGGATGCTGCGGGTGAACAACATCCCCGGCGCGTACTTCGAGGCCAGCGACTACTACCGGTACTCCCGCCTGTCCCGGACCCTCGCCGGGCGCGCGGGTTTCGACACGGCGTTCGTGCCCAACGTTTACTCGTTCGAGCACATGGCCGCCGAGGAACGCGGCGAGGCCCCGAAGTCCGCGCTGGGCACCGAGGTCATCTACGGCAACAACCACGGCAAGTTCACCCTCGACCAGGGCTACCTGGCCGAGGCGGCGAACACCGGCCACGTCACCGTCGCCGCACTGCACCAGGTGACCCGCATCCGGCGGAACAACGCCGGCTACGCCCTGACCGTCCGCGAGATCACCCCGGACGGCGCGCTGGTGGCCGAGAAGCACGTCACGTGCGACCACCTGTTCCTCGGCGCGGGCAGCCTGGGCTCCACCGAACTCCTGCTGCGCGCCCGCGATTCCGGCGACCTGCCCGACCTGGCGGCCGAGGTGGGCGAGGGCTGGGGCCCCAACGGCAACGTGATGACGGCCCGCAACAACCACCTGTGGCACCCCACCGGCTTCCGCCAGTCCGCCATCCCGACGCTCGCGATCAGCGACCCGGGACGCCACGTCTTCGCCGAGGTCGCCCCCGTCCCGGCCGGCATCGAGACCTACGTGAGCATGTACCTGGCGATCACCAGGAGCGAGGAGCGGGCGAAGTTCGTCTACGACCCGTCCACCGACAAGGCCGTGCTCCAGTGGCGGCAAGGCCAGAGCGCCGAGTCCCTGGCCGCCGCCAAGGGCACGTTCGACCGGATCAACGACGCCAACGGCACCACCTACCGCTACGACGTGTTCGGCGGCGGCAAGGCGTTCGCCGACGACTTCTGCTACCACCCGCTGGGCGGCGCGGTCCTCGGCAAGGCCACCGACGACCACGGCCGAGTCAAGGGCTACCCCAACCTCTACGTCACCGACGGCGCCCTGGTCCCCGGTTCCCTGGGCGTGAACCCCTTCGTCACCATCACCGCCCTGGCCGAACGCAACCTGGCCACCATCCTCACCGAGGACGTACACCCCTAAGCCACCCCACGCGCCTCTGCACCCCCACCCTGCATCCCCCCACCCAGCCCACGCTGCCCCCACCCAACCGCCCCGCCCCACCCCGCCCCAGGCGGGGTCCGGGGCGCAGCCCCGAGCAGGGGTCCGGGGCGCAGCCCCGAGCAGGGGTCCGGGGGCGCAGCCCTCCGGGCGGGGCCCGGGGGCGCAGCCCTCCGGGCGGGGCCCGGGGGCGCAGCCCTCCGGGCGGGGCCCGGGGGTCGCACCCCCCGGAAAGCACAACGGCCGACCCGGTTCGCGCTCTCCGCGAACATGGGTCGGCCGAGGCCGTGGAGGTGCCGGGAATCGAACCCGGGTCCTCTGCCGTCTCAACAAGGCTTCTCCGTGCGCAGTCCGCTACATCTCTACTCGGCCCCGACGATCACGCGGACAAGTCGTCGTGATGAGCCCAGCCACTGTGGGTGTCCCGACCGCTCCCCGTGACCGGGAGCGGAGGTGAGCCTCCTAGCTGATGCCGGCGACCGGAGCGGAGGCTCCTCCGGGCCGACAGCGTCGCTCCTAGCCTCAGGCGGCGAGGGCGAACGCGCGCTGGTCGTTAGACTCGGCGCTTATTGGTTTGCGATGACGCTTACGGTGGTCTCTCGCCTGCACCGGCACGCTTCCCTTGAATCAACGCACAAAGTCGAAACCGTTCACCCCCTGGTCCGGGACTTGCTTCCACACAGCATAACGCGTCCAGCCCCTCGGCTCATTCCCAATACGCTCGGGCGTGGCGGACCGCCGGCAGGTAGGGCTGCCCCCACCCCTCGCACGCCGGCCGACCTGATGGTTTCGGCCGCGCGAACGGGCGATGCTGGTCGGGTACATCAGGCGTGAAGGTGGGGAACATGACGACGCGGGCCAACCCGGACATCGCACGGACCAGCGGGTACTTCCTGCTCAACCTGGTCACCGGCATCTTCTGGTTCTGCCTGCTGGTGCCCTTGCTCGCGGTCAGCGTCGGCACGATGGTGGTGTGGGTCGGCTTCCCGCTGCTGGCGCTGACCCTGCTGCTGGCGCGCGGCGCGGCGACCGTCGAGCGGTCGTGGCTGCGCGTGACGCTGGGCGTGGAGATCCCGCCCCCGTACCGGCCGCGGCCGGAGGGCACGCTGTTCGAGCGGACCAAGGCGATGATGACCGATCCGGCGACCTGGCGGGACTTCGGCTACTGGATGCTGATGCTGCCGCTGGGCGTCGTCGAGTTCGCGATGGTGGTGGCGCTGTGGCCGGCCGTGCTGTCGCTGACCTTCTTCCCGGTCTACTACCAGTGGCTGCCCAACAACTTCGAGGTCAGCGTCGGCAACTCGGTGTGGCTGATCGACTCGTTCGCCAGTGCCATCCCGGTCAGCGTCCTGGGCATCGCCCTGGGCCTGATCGTGCTGCCCCTGGTCAAGGCCACCGGCCGGGGTCACGCGGCGCTGGCGAAGTCGCTGCTCGGCCCGTCCCGCACCAGCGTGCTGGAAGCCGAGACGGGTCGGCTGTCCGCCAGCCGCGCCCGCGGCGTGGAGGCGGCGGAGGCCGAGCGCCGGCGCATCGAGCGCGACCTGCACGACGGCGCGCAGCAGCGCCTGGTCGCCGTCGCCATGGGCCTGGGCCGGGCGCGCAGCAAGATGGAGTCCGACCCCGACGCGGCCGCCGAGCTGATCGCCGAGGCCCACGCCGACGCGAAACTGGCCATTTCCGAACTCCGCGACCTGGCCCGGGGCATCTACCCGTCGGTGCTGGGCGACCGGGGCCTGGACGCCGCCCTGTCGTCGCTGGCCGCGCGGTGCCCCATCCCGGTGGACGTCTCCGTGGACGTGGAGCCCCGCCCGCCGACAGCGGTGGAGAGCACCGCCTACTTCACCGTCGCCGAGGCCCTGACCAACATCGCCAAGCACGCGGGCGCGACGCAGGCGGCCGTGCGGGTCACCCGAACGGAGAACTCCGTGGTCGTGGAGGTCACCGACAACGGCCACGGCGGCGCCCAGATCCGTCCGGGAGGAGGGCTGGCGGGCTTGGCGGACCGGGCTGCGACCATTGACGGCGTGGTCGTGGTGGTCAGCCCCATCGGGGGGCCGACCGTGATCCGGACGGAGCTGCCGTGCGCGTGGTGATCGCCGAGGACTCGGTCCTCCTCCGGGTGGGCGTGGAGCGCCTGCTCGCCGACGAGGGCATCGAGACGGTGGCGGCGGTGGAGGACGGCGACGCCCTGCTGACCGCGGTCGAGGAGCACAAGCCGGACCTGGCCATCGTCGACGTGCGGATGCCCCCGACGTTCACCGACGAGGGCCTGCGAGCCGCCATCGAGGCCCGCAAGCGCGTCCCGAACCTGCCGGTCCTCGTGCTCTCGCAGTACGTGGAGGAGCGCTACGCCGTCGAACTGCTGGCGGGCGGGGCGAGCGGCGTCGGCTACCTGCTCAAGGAGCGGGTGGCCGACGTCTCGGAGTTCGTGGCGGCGGTGCGCCGGGTGGCCGAGGGCGGCACCAGCATCGACCACGAGGTCATCACCCAGCTCATGGTCCGCAGCAAGCGCAACCCGGTCGACTCCCTGACCCAACGCGAACGGGAGGTGCTGGGCCTCATGGCCCAGGGCCTGTCGAACGCGGCCATCGCCAAGTCGCTGGTCGTGTCGGACGGCGCGGTGGAGAAGCACGTCGGGAACATCTTCGCCAAGCTCGGCCTGGAACCCAGCAACTCCGAGCACCGCCGGGTGCGAGCCGTCCTGGCCTTCCTCAACCTGGGCTGACCGACGCACGGGCGGAAAACCGCTCCCGGTCCGCGAGCACGTCGACCAGCTCGTGGCCGTGCTCGCCACCGGCCGCGGTCCCGGCCCTCAGTACCGGCCCTTCAACGCCCGCCCGTGCGCCTTCTGGATCTCCCGCTGGGCATCCCGCTTGGCGAGGTCCTGCCGCTTGTCGTACGCCTTCTTGCCCCGCGCCAGCGCCAACTCCACCTTGACGTACCCGTCCTTGAAGTACATCTGCAGCGGGATCAGCGACAGACCGCTCTCCTTGGTCTTGCCGATCAACCGCTCGATCTCCTTGCGGTGCAGCAGCAGCTTCCGCTTGCGGCGCACCTCGTGGTTGGTCCAGGTGCCGGCCACGTACTCCGGGATGTGCAGGGCGTGCAGCCACACCTCGCCGTCGTCGACCTGGCCGAAGGCGTCCACCAGGGACGCCCGGCCCATGCGCAGGCTCTTGACCTCCGTGCCGACGAGCACGACACCCGCTTCGAAGGTGTCGAGGATGGTGTAGTCGTGCCGAGCCTTGCGGTTCGACGCGATCACCTTCTGACCGCGTTCCTTGACCATGCCGAAAACCTTACGTGAGCACGCCAGCCTTTAAACCGCGGCGACGACCACCCGAACAGCTGCAACCACCTGAGCGGCCCCGCCGCCGGGGACGGTTACAGCCGCACGTAGAGCCGCAACGTGACGTAACCGGTCAGCGCGGAGATGAAGACCGCCACCCCGAGCAGGATCGGCGAGATGATCACCACGTCCAGCATGCCCATCGGCGGCAGGATCTGCGAGGTGAACAGGTCCCCCGAGACCCTGGTCGCACCGAACACCATCAAGGCCAGACCGCCCACGCCGACGATCGCGCCGATCACGCCGGCCACCACCGCCTCGATGAGGAACGGCAGCTGGGTGTACCAGCGCGTGGCACCCACCAGCCGCATGATGCCGACCTCGGTGCGCCGGGTGAACGCGGACACCTGGATCGTGTTGGAGATCAGCAGCAGCGCGGCCAGCGCCTGGATCAGCGCCAACGCCAGCACGATGTTGCGCAGGCCGTTGAACACGTCCAGCAGCCGACCGAGGAACTCGCCCTGGTCGTTGACCGCCTTCACGCCCGCCTTGCCGGTGAACGCCTGCACGATGACGTTCGCCCGCGCCGGGTCCTCCAGCTTCACCCGGAACGTGGCCGGGATGGCCTCCGGACGGGCCAGCTTCACCAGCTCGGGCTGCGCCTCGAAGATCTGCTTGAACCGCTCGTAGCCCTTCTCGCGGTTCTCGTAGACCACCGTCTCCACCCCGGACGTCGCCTCCAGCGCGCTGCGCAGGCCCGCGCAGGGCTGCTGGGCGCAGTCCTTGTCGTTCGCGCTGACGTCGTTGGTGAGCAGGACGGACACTTCGAGCTTGCTCTGGTAGTTGTCCTGCATCTTGTCGACCATGCGGACGATGAGCAGGCCACCGCCGAGCAGGCCGAGCGAGATCGCGGTCGTGAGGATCATCGCGATGGTCATCGTGACGTTCCGGCGCAGGCCGGTGACGACCTCGCTGAACACGAAGCTGGTACGCATCGGGGGGAACGTTCCTCAGGGTCGGGGGTTGAGGGTGGTCTCTAGCGGCCCACGCCGTAAACACCCCGCGCGTCGTCGCGGATGATGCGGCCGTGGTCCAGCTCGACCACACGGCGGCGCATGGAGTCGACGATGGAGTGGTCGTGGGTGGCCATCAGCACCGTCGTGCCGGTGCGGTTGATCCGCTCCAGCAGCAGCATGATGTCCTGGCTGGTGTCGGGGTCCAGGTTTCCGGTGGGCTCGTCGGCGAGCAGCACCAGCGGCCGGTTGACGAACGCGCGGGCGATCGCCACCCGCTGCTGCTCGCCGCCGGAGAGCTCGTGCGGCATCCGGTCGGCCTTGCCGTCCAGACCGACCAGCTGCAGGACCTCCGGCACCACCTTGACGATGGTGTTGCGCGGCTTGCCGATGACCTCCAGCGCGAACGCCACGTTCTCGGCCACCGTCTTGTTGGTGAGCAGGCGGAAGTCCTGGAAGACGCAGCCGATGGACTGGCGCAGGCGGGGGACCCGGCGCCGGGACATCTTGGCCACGTCGAAGTTCGACACGTACACCCGACCCTTGCTCGGCACTTCTTCGCGGAGCAGAAGTCGTAGGAACGTGGATTTTCCGGACCCGGACGGTCCGATGAGGAACACGAACTCACCCTTGTCCATCTCGACCGAGACGTTGTCGAGCGCGGGGCGCGTGGAGGTCTTGTAGACCTTGGACACGTGTTCGAGGCGAATCACGACGGGTGAGTCTACCGGTGGCCTGGGTAAAGCCTCCGTCTCGCCCTGGCTAGCAGTGCGAAACGGGAGCTTGACCGATCAGGAGGACTGCTGCTGCTTGCGCCACCGGATACCCGCTTCGAGGAACTCGTCGATCTCGCCGTCGAGCACCGCGGACGGATTTCCGACCTCGTGCTCGGTGCGCAGGTCCTTGACCATCTGGTACGGGTGCAGCACGTAGGAGCGCATCTGGTTGCCCCAGCTGGACCCCGAGTCCTTCAGGGCGTCCATCCGGGCCTGCTCCTCCTGCCGCTGGCGCTCCAGCAGCTTCGCCTGCAGCACGGCCATCGCGGTGGCCTTGTTCTGCAGCTGGGAGCGCTCGTTCTGGCAGGACACCACGATGCCGGTCGGGATGTGCGTCAGCCGCACCGCCGAGTCGGTGGTGTTCACGCCCTGCCCGCCCGGACCGGACGAGCGGTACACGTCGACCCGCAGGTCCTTCTCGTCGATGTCCACGTGGTCGGTCTGCTCGACCACGGGCACCACTTCGACCCCCGCGAACGACGTCTGCCGGCGTCCCTGGTTGTCGAACGGGGAGATGCGCACCAGCCGGTGCGTGCCCTGCTCCACGCTGAGCGTGCCGTAGGCGTAGGGGGCGGTGACGCGGAACGTCGCGGACTTGATGCCCGCCTCTTCGGCGTAGGAGGTGTCGAACACGTCCACGCCGTAGCCGTGGCGTTCGGCCCAGCGGGAGTACATCCGCAGCAGCATCTCGGCGAAGTCGGCGGCGTCCACGCCACCCGCTTCGGCGCGGATGGTGACCAGTGCGTTGCGCTCGTCGTACTCGCCGGACAGCAGCGTGCGGACCTCCAGGGAGGAGATCTCGTCGCGGAGCTTGACGCGCTCGGTGTCGGCCTCGGCGAGGCTGCCCGCGTCGCCCTCGTCCTCGGCCAGCTCGTAGAGCACGGAGAGGTCGTCCAGGCGTTCGCGCAGGTTCACGATGCGGCGCAGCTCGCCCTGCTTGTGCGAGAGCTGGCTGGTGACCCGTTGCGCCTGCTCCTGGTCGTCCCACAGGTCCGGCCGGGCCGCGGCCTCCTCCAGCTCCGCGACCTGGGCGCGCAGCGAAGCGAGGTCCATCACCGCCTCGATGCTCGCGAGGGTGGCGGAGAGGTCCTTGATGTCTGCTTCGACGTCCGGGTTCACGGCAGAAGATTACGCCAGGACCGGTCGCGGAGTGCGACCGGTCGGCGCTCCTCAGGCCGTGGGGATCGCGTCGAGCAGCTTGAGCACGGCCTTGGCGTGGGCGAGGCCGAATTCGGCGACCGCCTTGGCGTAGGCGTCCTCCGCGGTCTTCACCGCGGTCTTGGCGGCCTCCTGGTCGGCGCTGTAACCGGCCCGCGCCGCGTCCACCAGCGACTGGCGCTGTTTGGCGGTCAACGAGCCGGCGTGCACCAGCCGGAGGATCAACGGGCTGCGCAGGTGGTCCGGGCCAGGCTCGGTCAGCAGCCAGTTCTTGAAGGCCTTCTTGCCCGCGGCCGTCAGGACGTACTGCTGGCTGGAGCGTGGGCCCTGCTTTCCGAGGCGCAGCAGCCCCGCGTCAGCCAACGCGGGCAGCTCTCGGTAGACCTGGCTGCGGGTGACGCTGAAGAACGCTCCGAAGCGCTCCCCGGCCTCAGCCACCAGTTGGCCACCGGTCTTGGGTCCGTCGTGCAGCAGCCCGAGCAGGGCGGCGGCAGTCGCGTTCAGGTCCGACACGACACCAACGGTGCCACTTTCAGGGTGAGCTGTCCACAATGGTCAGCCGTTCTGTCCACAGTGGCTGATCACGGGCTAGTGGAGTTGGGCCAAGCGGAGCAACGAGAAGCTCCGTTGCGTGACGACAAGCTGATCAACGCCACGCTTTCGGCCGCTTGACCGGAAGTGTCCACACCATCTGGAAATCCATTGCCGGGCAAGGGAAACCGCACTTTTGCGTTCACCCGAACGCCGCCGGAGGTGACAGCCCGCGCTGTTGGTCTTGGTCGGAGCGGCCCCGCTTAGCACAACACGGTGATGTCCGGCCTCTGGTCTGGCGGATGCCCACAGTGCTGGGATCATCACTCCTCGTAGGCGGTTCTCTGGAGGTGCGTGGTGGGTATCAAGTGGATGGACGCCAAGGTCGTCAAGAGCGCGCGGGCGTGGGCGAGCGGTTCGCTTCCGGAACAGGCCGGCAAGGACGAGTGCATGGTGTGCGGCAAGCAGATCCGCCGTCACCGCACTGTCTCCGGCGAAGGCCGGGTCTGCTCGATGGTGTGCGCCCAGTACTGGGCGGAAAACATGACCTGACCCGAGCAGACGACTGACCCCCTCTCCGGATTCGGAGAGGGGGTCATTCGTTGTAGTAGCGGGGACAGGATTTGAACCTGCGACCTCTGGGTTATGAGCCCAGCGAGCTACCGAGCTGCTCCACCCCGCGTTGGGTAAGACCAACTATACACACCCTCGAACCCCCTTTTCACCGGGGGTCCATCAACCCACGACCGCCACAAAAACCCCAGCTCACAGCCTCTACTCACCCTCATCATCCCACCCCCACCCTCATCGCCGCGTCCCCTCCCCCTCTCGCACACCCGCATCCCCCGCACCCACCAACACCCGCAGTGCGGGCTCGCACAGACCTCTGCTCTCGTGTTCTCCCCGTATGGCCTGCCCGCAGGGCTACCGCGCTTGTCCTGGGGGTGCAAGCACGCTCTTCGCTTGCACCCCCAGGACAAGGGTGGTCGTCTTTGACAGGCCATGCGGGGAGAACACGACGCTCTTCGTTTTCCTCCCCGGAGGTCTGCCAAGCGGCGAGCGTCGCTTTTCCGCTCTTTTTCCTCGGTGGGGTGCGACCTGCGTCACGGTTGCACAGGCCTGAAGGTCTAAAAGCGTCCTCGCCGGACGGGCAGACCGCCAAGGATCTCCACAAGAGCCCTCCAAAGCTCTTCGAGCTTTGGAGGGCGGTGGTCTGCGTGTCATCCCCGTATGGCCAGGTCAAAGACAACCACATGCGTCAAGGGCAGATCGGAAGGCGTGTGCGGTGGTCGCGGGTTCGATCTGCCCTTGACACATGCGGTTCCCTACGGGCAGGCCATACGGGGATGACACGCAGCCTGGGAGGGGTGTGCGCTGGCGCGCGGCCAGCGGCGAGGCGCTGCGCGCGGCTGCCGGCGAGGCGGCGCACGCAACTCAGGCTCGGTGTGGGGCAGGCGGCTCAAAACAGGCGCGGTGTGGGCGGCGTGAGCACCGGTGTGGAGTGACACGGAAATGGACATAGCGTAAAGCCCGGCCTGCAGGACTTCACAGACCGGGCTTTACGACTTCAGTAGCGGGGACAGGATTTGAACCTGCGACCTCTGGGTTATGAGCCCAGCGAGCTACCGAGCTGCTCCACCCCGCGTTGGTAATTGGAACTCTACGCGGTGGTTACCCCTGAGTGCAAATCGGGTGGCCCGGACGTGTCCCAGGCCACCCGATCCACTGCTCGACCCCAGGTCAGCCCGTCGGCGTGGGTGACGGGACGACCGAGGACGGCTGCGTCGGCTGCGTCGCGGCCGCGCTGGCGGTGTCGAATCGCTTCGTCGCGTCGTCCAGCGCCTTGTAGGCGTTGCCGAGCGCGGCGAAGTCCCCGCTGCTCTGCGCGGCCTTGATGGCGGCCAAGGCGCTCTGGATGTCCCGCACGGCCTGTTGCAGCTCGGTGCTCTGCCCGTTGCCGTTCGTCGGCGGGTTGGTGCTCGTCGTCGGCGGGGTGCTGGTCGGCGGCGTGCCCGGCTGGTCGGGCAGCTGCGCCGACGCGCCGGTCAGCACCTTCTCCAGGGCCTCCTTCAAGGTCGACGCGTAGCCGACCTTGTCGCCGAAGCTCACCAGGACCTTGAACAGCTGCGGGAACTGGGTGTTCTGACTGGCCCGTTCGATGTAGATGGGCTCCACGTAGAGCAGCCCACCACCGACCGGGAGGGTCAGCAGGTTCCCGTACACCACCTTGGTCTGGCGCTGCGTCAGCAGGTTCAGCTCCCCGCTGACCTCACCGGAGGTCAGGAACTGGGTCTGGATCTGCTGTGGGCCCTTCGCCTCGTTGTTCAACGTCAGCACGCTTATCCGGCCGTAGTTCTCCGGATCCGACCGCACGCTCACGTAGGACGCCATGAACTCCCGGTTCTGCCGCACCAGGGCGCTGGTCAGCTGGAAGCTCACCTTGTTCGGGTCACCGGTCGGATCACCCGCCAGCACGTAGAACGGCGGTTGCTGGTCACGTGGCTGCTGGCTGCTCTGCTGCTGCTGCTCCACGGTCGTCGGGTTGTCGACGGTCGGGTCGGACGGCACGTCCCAGAACGACACACCGGAGTAGAAGTCGCGCGGCTGTTCGACGTGGTAGCGCGCCAGCGTGTCGCGCTGCACCTTGAACAGGTCCTCCGGGTAGCGCAGGTGCTCCTGGAGCGACTGCGACATCGCGCTCTTGGGCTGCACCGTGCCGGGGAAGACGCCCATCCACGCCTTGAGGACCGGGTCCTTCTCGTCCATCGCGTACAGGGTCACCGTGCCGTCGTAGGCGTCCACGGTGGCCTTGACGGAGTTGCGGATGTAGCTGACGTCCTTGTTGGGCTGCTGGGCCATCCCGGGCAGCGAGTCGTTCGTCGCCGAAGCGAGCGACGTGCGGCGCGCGTAGGGGTAGTTCTCCAGCGTCGTGTAGCCGTCGACGATCCACGTGATGCGGCCGTCCACCACGGCCGGGTACGGGTCGGCGTCCACGGTCAGCCAAGGCGCCACCTTCTCCACGCGGTCGCGCGGGTGGCGGTTGAAGATGATCCGGGACTCGTCGGCGATGGCCGAGTTGAACAGGATGTTCCGCTCGCCGTACGCGGCGGCGAAGACCAGCTTGTTGAACAGGCCGCCGATCCGGACGCCGCCCTTGCCGTCGTACGTGTACTGCGAACGGTCGCTGTCGTACTCGCTCGGCGAGCCCTCGCCGCGCCCGCCGACGATCGCGTAGTCCGACGCGCTGCCCAGCTCACCGAAGTAGGTGCGCGGCTGCTGCACGCCGAACGGACCCGGCTTGACCTTGCCGTCCTGGTCGACCTCGGCCACCTCGAACACCGGGTAGCCGCCGTTGCCGCCCTGGTCGGCCGGCGAGTTGATCTTGCTCGCCTCGGCGAACACCATGCCGTTGCCGTGCGTGTAGATCAGGTGCTGGTTGATCCAGTCGCGCTGGCCCTGCGGGATGCCGGCGGTGTTCAGCTCGCGGACCGCGACGATGTAGTCCTGGAGTTGGTTGTCCACCTTGTACCGGTCGACGTCCAGCTTCTCCGGGAACCCGTAGAACGGGCGCAGCTGCTGGAACTGGGTGAACGTCTTGGAGATCACGGCCGGGTCGAGCAGCCGGATGTTGCCCAGCGTCGCCTGGTCGCTCTTCAGCTCGTCCAGGGAGACGTTCTGCTTGCCCTCGTAGGGTTTCGTCTCGACCGTCTCGTCGGTCAGCCCGAACGCCTCCTTGGTGGCGGTTATGTTCCGGCTGATCGACTCGGCCTCCTTCTCGATCGCGTTCGGCTTCACCGAGAACTGCTCCAGCACCGCGGGCCACGCCGCGCCGACCAGGATGCTGGACAGCACCAGCAGCACGGTCGCGATGGCGGGCAGTTGCAGGTTGCGCAGCACCGCGCCGACGAAGAACGCGACCGCGCAGAACACCGCGATGCAGAGCAGGATCAGCTTGGCCGGCAGCACCGCGTTCAGGTCGGTGTAGGTGGCGCCGTAGAACTTCTCGTTCCGGTCGGAGAACAGCAGTTGATACCGGTCGAAGAAGTACGCCACCGCCTTGAGCAGCACGAACACGCCCGCCACGATGGACAGGTGGGTGCGCGCGGGCCCGGAGAGCTGACCGCCGCGGCCGGCCAGCCGGATGCCGCCGAACAGGTAGTGGGACACCACCGCGCCGACGAACGACACCGCCGTGGCGATGAACAGCCAGGACAGCAGCCACGTGTAGAACGGCAGCTGGAACGCGTAGAAACCGATGTCGTGGCCGAACTCGGCGTCGGTCTCGTTGAACGACGTGCCGTTGAGGAACAGCTGGAACTGCTGCCACTCGCCCTGCGCGGAGGTGCCCGCGATCACGCCGACGAGCACCGGCAGGCCGATCGCGAACAGCTTCATCCGCCGGGTCACCACCGAGCGGTAGCGGGCGACCGGGTCGTCCGGGCCGGACACCGGCACGAACACCGGCCGGGTGCGGTAGGCGAAGATCAGGTTGAGCGCGACGAGACCGCCCACCAGCAGTCCCACGGCGACGAACAACCCGAGCCGGGTCGCCAGCATGGTGCCGTAGACGCTGCGGAAGCCGACCTCGCCGAACCACAGCCAGTCGACGTAGGTGCCGAGCAGCCTGGAACCGGTGATCAGACCGACCAGCACCACCGCACCGACGATGAGCAGAATCCGGCTTCGACGGGACAGCCTGGGCAGTCCGACCGGGGGCCGAGTGGCCACTGGGCACGCTCCTGGATCGCGGTAATGGCTTTCGTACGTTCTGTCCAACTGTACGGAGGCCGCCCAGGGTTCCCCGTCCGGTCGCCCGATTCGGGTGGATGGGACCATGTCGGGCGTGTCAGCCAGTGAAACGCCGCCCGTCGCGCTGCCCGCCGTGGCCCGCGAGGTCGAGGAGTTCGTGTCCACCGCCGGCTGGAACCAGGCGCCCCAGCTGTTCGCCCTGGTACCCACCGCCGACCTGCTCGCCCAGCAGCCGGAGCTCGCGGGCCAGCTGGATCCGGTGGCCTCGCCGCTGACGCCGATCGCCCAGGACTCGCTGCCGGACGCCGAGCTGGACAAGGCGCTGGCGGGCATCGTGTGGCCGGACGTGGTGCGCGGGTGCGCGCTGGCGCAGGAGATCGTGGTGCTGCCGCCGGACGCCGAGGCCGAGCTGTCCGAGGACCTGGACGACGAGGCGGCCCGGCGGTTCGCCGCGGAGCACCCGCAGCGCCGGGAGGCCCGGCTGGTGGCGGCCGTGCTGCGGGACGGCTCGGCGGCGTGCGTGCTGCGGCTGCGCGGCAACGTGGAGGTGCCCGAGGAGGTCGTGGAGCACCCGGAACTGGCGCCGAACCTGACGGACGCCCTGCTGGAGACGCTGAAGCCCTGACCGGCGGCCGCACGTGATCACCACGCGCGGCGTCGAGCGGGTGTCTTCTTCAGCAGCCCTCTTCAGCAGGCTGTGGTGCGCATCAGCACCTCGGCGAGGCTGCCACGCGCGTCAGCAGCTGGGCGCGTCCTTGCCGTCGTTGATCGCCTTCAGCGACTCGACGGCGTCCGCCAGCTTCTCGACCTTGACCAGCCTCATGCCCTCCGGCGCGTGCTGCTTGGCCTCGTCGCAGTTCCCCGCCGGCACCAGGAAGGTCGTCGCGCCGGCCTCGCGCGCGGCGACCATCTTGAAGTTGATCCCGCCGATCCGGCCGACCTCGCCCTTGTCGTTGATCTCGCCGGTGCCCGCGACCGACTGGCCGCCGTTGAGCTCGCCCGGTGTCAGCTTGTCCACGATGGAGAGCGCGAACAGCAGACCGGCGGACGGCCCGCCGACGTCGGTCAGGCTGATCTTGATGTCGAACGGCACGTCCGCGCGGTCCACCGGCAGGACGCCGAGGAACCCGGTGGGCCGGTCCTCCGTCTTGCCCAGCGTGATCCGGGCGGTCTGCCGGGCGGACTCGCGCTGGAACGTGATGTCGACCTGGTCGCCCGGCTTGGTGGTCTCCAGCGCCGCGCGGACGTCCTCGTAGGAGGTGATGTCCTTGCCGTTGACGGCGAGCAGCCGGTCGTTGGGCTGGATCACGTTGTCCGCCGCGCTCTCCTTGGTGATCTCCGCGGCGACGACCTTCATCGGGTAGTCCAGGTAGCGCAGCGCGGCGACCTCCGCGCTGGTCTGCGAGTCCTGGAACGCCTTCACGTTCTGGTCGCGCACCTGCTGCTCGGACTCGCCGGGCCGGAAGAACTCGTCGCGCGGCGCGAGCGCGTACCGGCCGCTGACCCACAGGCCGAGCGCGCCGAACAGCGACACGTCGTCGGTGAGCGACACCGTGGTCATGGTGAGGGCGCCCTTGGTCGGGAACGTCTCCTGGCCCTCGATGTGCACCACGTCGGTCCCGTTGATGCGGCCGAGCGTGTCGTAGGTCGGGCCGGGGCCCAGCGCCACGTACGGCACCCGCGCGAACCCGCCGAGCAGGCCCAGCGCCAGGACCAGCGCCAGGCTGATCACGAGCGTCCACGTGCGCCTGGTCAGGCCGCGTCGGGGCAGGGCCGGTCGGGTCGTCGGCTGCTCCACGACGGTGTCGGTGCCTTCGCTCACGCCCGACAGGGTACGACCAAACCCTCACGCCGTCGGCGAACCGGTCCCGCACCCCACCCCCGGCCCGCGTACCGTGGGGGCATGAGTGACGTGCCCTTCGGGTTCGGCCCGCAGGACCCAGACGATCGCGGCCGCAAGCCGGAGGAGCCCGCGGGCAACCCGTTCGACTTCAACCAGCTCGGCGCGATGCTGAGCCAGCTCGGCGCGATGTTCAGCAACGCGGGCACGTCGTCCGGTCCCGTCAACTACGACCTGGCGAAGCAGATCGCCTTGCAGCAGTTGACGGGCAAGGGCGGCATGGGGTTCACGCCGGACCAGAGCGGCGCGGTGGCCGACGCCGTGCACCTGGCGGAGATGTGGCTCGACCCGGCGACGGCACTGCCCGCCGGGACCACCAGGTCGGAGAGCTGGAGCGCGCGCGACTGGGTGGAGCGCACGCTGCCGACGTGGCAGCGGCTGTGCGACCCGGTGGCGCAGCGGGTGTCCGGCGCGTGGGTCGAGGCGATGCCCGCCGAGGCGAAGGAGGCGGCGGGTCCGCTGCTGTCCATGCTCGGTCAGATGGGCGGGATGGCGTTCGGCTCGCAGTTGGGCGGCGCGCTGGCGCAGCTCGGCTCCGAGGTGCTGACGTCGACCGAGGTTGGCCTGCCGCTGGGGCCGGAGGGCACCGCGGCGCTGCTGCCCGCGAACATCGAGAAGTTCACCGAGGGCCTGGAGCGGCCGGCCAGCGAGGTGCTGGTGTTCCTCGCCGCGCGGGAGGCCGCGCACCAGCGGCTGTTCAGCCACGTGCCGTGGCTGCGGCAGCGGCTGCTGGACACGGTGGAGGAGTTCGCGAAGGGCATCAAGGTCGACACGTCGGCGTTGGAGCAGCTCGCGGGCCAGGTGGACCCGGCGAACCCGGCCTCGATCGAGGAGGCCATGAAGTCGGGCATGCTCGAACCGCAGACCACACCCGAGCAGAAGGCCGCGCTGACCCGCCTGGAGACGCTGCTGGCGCTGGTCGAGGGCTGGGTGGACGTGGTGGTGGCGGGAGCCGTGGGCGACCGGCTGCCCGGCGCCGAGGCGCTGCGGGAGACGCTGCGCCGCAGGCGGGCGTCCGGCGGACCGGCGGAGCAGACCTTCGCCACGCTGGTGGGCCTGGAGCTGCGGCCGCGCCGGCACCGGTCGGCGGCGGCGCTGTGGAAGCTGCTGGGCGACCAGCACGGCATCGAGCAGCGGGACAGCGTCTGGGAACACCCGGACCTGGTGCCCTCGGCCGACGACCTGGACGACCCGATGGAGTTCGCGGAGCGGTTCGGCCGGACCCGCGAGGCGCTGGAGGACCCGATGGCGGAGTTGGAGCGCACCCTGCGCGAGAAGGACGAGGGCGAGGCAGGCGGGCAGCAGGGCGAGCAGAAGGACGGCGACTAGCCTTCACCCGCTCGGCGGCGCACCCGGCTGAGGGCCTCGCCCGCCGCTGCCGGTCCACGCCCGGGGCCAGGTTCCGACCGTGAGCGCGGCCGCGACCCCGGTCCTCCTCCCCGGACCGGTCAGTCCTCCTCGGTGATGCCCAGACCGGCCGCCGCGGACAGCCCCTCCAGGTAGCCGATCGCCCGCTCGGTCTTCGGGTACCGGTGCACGAGTCCCCAGAAGTCCTTCCCGTGCCCCGGCACGCGCAGGTGCGCCAGTTCGTGCACCAGGACGTAGTCCAGCACCCACGCGGGCACGTCCCGGAGCCGCTCGCTGATCCGGATGGTCCCCTCGGTCGGCGTGCACGACGCCCACCGCGTCCGCATCGGCGCCACCCACCGCACGCTGCTCGGGCGCACCCCGTCCAGGTACCGCTCGGCCAGCTCCTCGCACCGGGCGAGCAGCGCGGCGTCGGACGTGCGGGTTGGCGACCGCCTGCGGGTCTCGCTGCGCTGGAGGCGGCTGAGCATCTCCGCCACCCAGTGCTTCTCCTCGCTCTTGCTCATGCGCGCCGGCAGCAGGACGACGACGGTGTCCCCCTCGCGGTACGCGCTCACCATGCGACGGCGCCGAGCACTACGCCGTACCTCCACCTGCGGTTCGGGCATGGCGTTCACGGTAAAGCCCCGCACCGACAGTTCGCGGCGGCCAAGCGGCGGTCTGTGGGGGGACGGCCCAGCAGATTCGCCCGAACGACGGCTGGACACGCCGGCCACGGCGTGCAGCGGTAACCCGTCCGCCCAGGTAGCGTGCTGCGCAGCCCCCGAGTGTGGTGCAGATCGCTCCGCACTCTCGAAACAAGGGAGGAAGCCGTGGCCGAGACCTACAACGGCTACTGCGTCAAGTGCCGTGAGAAGCGCGACTTCACGGGCGAGGTGCACGAGAGCAACAACCGCCGGATGGCCAAGGGCAAGTGCCCGGTCTGCGGTACCACGGTGACCCGCATCCTCGGCAAGGCGAAGGTCTGAACCCGCAGGTGGCCGGGCCCGCCCGGCCACCTGTCAAGGTTCCGACGAGCTGCCTGTGGACAACGCCGCCGCCCTGTGGACAACCGTTTCGCCTCCGACCGCCGGTACCGGCACGCTGCACGGCGTGAACCTGCCCAATCGCCCCCGAGTGCTGCCGGGCCTGCCGGTGCTGCGCCGTCGACCGGACGGCGTGCAGATCGGCATCGACTCCCGGTACTCGCTGCTGATCGAGGACGTCCCGTCCCCGATGGACGAGACGCTGCTCGGCCTCACCGGCCGGCACACCCTTCCCGAGCTGCGCGAACAGCTCGCCGGACACGGTGACCAGGCCGCCGACCTGGTGCGCCTGCTGCACGGCCTGGCCGAGGCCGGCCTGGTCGAGGAGACCATCCCGGCGCCGCACGGCCGGCTGACGCCGGAGACGACCGCTTGGGCGCTGCGCACCGGCCGACCGGCGCCTCACGTGCCGGGCACCCGCTCCGCCCGCTCGGTCGTCGTCCACGGCGACGGGCGGCTGACGATCGCCGTCGCGACCCTGTTGGCCGCCGCCGGCGTGGGACACGTCCGGGTGGTTGCCCGCGGTCGGGTGAATCCGGAAGACACCGGTTCGGGTTATCTCGACAGCGACGTCGGCCGGCAGCGCGGCGAGGCGGCCAACGAGGCGGTGAAGCGCGCGTCGAGCACCGCGCGGACGTCGACCAGCACCCGGGCACCCGACCTGGTGGTGCTCGCCGACGCGCTGGTGCCGCCGCCGGAGCTGTCGCGGGCGCTGCTGCTGGAGGGCACACCGCACCTGGCGGTGCGGGCGGGCGAAGGGCTCGGCGTGGTCGGACCGCTGGTGGTGCCCGGCCGCAGCAGCTGCCTGAGGTGCGCCGACCTGCACCGGACCGACGCCGACCGGGGCTGGCCGGGTCTCGCGGCCCAGCTGGTGGACCAGCCGCAGCAGGCCGACCTGGCCACCGTCACCGCCACCGCCGGGCTCGCGACCGGTCAGGCGCTGCTCGCCCTGGACCACGGGACGACCGCCCGCACCCGGCCGCCGGCGTGGGACGCGACCCTGGAGGTGGACGCCTATTCGGGCCTGGTCGAGCACCGGATAGCGCCCGTGCACCCGCGCTGTGAGTGCCGCTCGGTTGTGTGAGTCGTTCCTCAGCCGGGGCTGTGTAGGTTCGGAAGAGGCGTAAACCACTGCTACCGCGTCGTCGGGCGGGGGGAGAATCTTCGGGTGAGTGAAATCCCGCGCAAGGCCGTGCAGCGCACCGCCAAGCTGGCCAGCCTGCCCATCGGGGTGGCCGGCCGGGTGGTGGGCGGTTGGGGGAAACGGCTCGCCGGCCGCAGCTCCGAGGAGGTCAGCGCCGAGGTGTCGGCGAAGACCGCGGAGCAGGTCTTCGCGGTGCTGGGGCAGCTCAAGGGCGGTGCCATGAAGTTCGGGCAGGCCCTGAGCGTGTTCGAGGCGGCGGTGCCGGACGAGCTGGCCGAGCCGTACCGGGAGGCGTTGACCAAGCTCCAGACGGCCGCGCCGCCGATGCCCGCCCGCACCACGCACCGGGTGCTCGCCGAACAGCTCGGGTCGGGGTGGGTCAAGCGCTTCACCTCGTTCGACGACGCCCCGGCGGCGTCGGCGTCCATCGGCCAGGTGCACCGCGCGGTGTGGCACGACGGCCGGGACGTGGCGGTGAAGGTGCAGTACCCGGGCGCGGACGAGGCGTTGCAGGCGGACCTGAAGCAGCTGCTGCGGTTCAGCAGGCTGCTGCAGGCGATGATGCCCGGCACCGAGGTGAAGCCGCTGCTGGAGGAGCTGCGGGACCGGTACCTGGAGGAGCTGGACTACCGGACCGAGGCGGGCAACCAGCGGGTGTTCGCGAAGGCGTTCGAGGGTGACGAGCACGTCCTCGTGCCGCGCGTGGTGGCCAGTTCGCCGAAGGTCATGGTGACCGAGTGGACGGACGGCACACCGCTGTCCAAGATCATCCGTTCGGGCGAACGCGAGGAGCGCGACCTGGCGGGGCGGCTGCTGTCGGAGTTCCACTTCTCCGCACCGAGCCGGTCGGGGCTGCTGCACGCCGACCCGCACCCGGGCAACTTCATGCTGGGCGACGACGGCCGGCTGCGGGTGCTGGACTTCGGGGCGGTCGCGCGGCTGCCGGAGGGCCTGCCGCGGACGTTGGGCCTGATGACGAGGCTGGCGCTGGACGGGCGCTCGCGGGACCTGGTCGACCTGCTGCGCTCGGAGCACTTCATCCGGCCGGGCACGGAGCTGCAGGAGGAGGACGTGCTCAACTACCTGGGCCCGTTCGTCGAACCACTGCGCACGGAGACGTTCCACTTCAGCCGGAAGTGGCTGCAGAAGCAGGCGGAGCGGGTCGGCGACCTGCGCAGCCCCGACTCGCAGACCGGCCGCTCGCTGAACCTGCCGCCGCAGTACCTGCTGATCCACCGGGTGACGCTGGGCGCGACCGGCATCCTGTGCCAACTGGACGCGAACGTCCCGGCCCGTGCCATCGTCGCCCGCTGGCAGCCGGGCTTCGACGACTGATCGGCCCGACGCCCGAGTTGTCCACAGCCCCGAAAGTTGTCCACAGATCCCGGATCGCCCCTCGCGCCCCACCCCGCACCGGCCGAAGATCACTGCATGACCCCACTGATCGACACCGCAGCGACCACCACCGCGATGACCAGCACGGCAGCGACCACCACGGCCGTGATCGACGCCGCAGCGATCAAGACCGCAGTGATCAAGACCGCCGACCTGAAAGCCGCGGGCGTGCCCCGCTACGTGATCGACCTGCGCTGCCGTCCGGGCGGCCCGTGGCAGCGCATCCTGCCGGGTGTCCTGCTGCTCAGCGCCAAGCCCCCGACCAGGGCGCAACGCGTCCGGGCAGCCCTCGCCTACGCCGGCCCGGAAGCGGTGCTGACCGGCATCGACGCCCTGCGCGAGCTGGGCTTCGCAGACCTACCCCTGCCGCCGCTGATCCACGTCCTGCAACCCGCCACGCACCGCAAGACCGGCAACGACCGCCTGCGCCTGGAACGCACCACCCGCCTGCCGAAACCGGTGCTCAAGGACGGCCTGCCCCTGGCCCCGCCCGCCCGAGCCGTGCTGGACGCCGCCCGCCACGAGCCCCATCCCCACCGCCAGCAGACCATGATCACGACCGTGCTGCGGACAGGTGGGGTCAGCGTCACGACCCTGCTGCGCGAACTCGACGCGGGAGGCCAACGAGGTTCCGGCACACCGCGCACAACGCTGCGCCGACTGGCCCGGGACCACCGAGCCGCCTTCACCTGACAACCCGCGCGCCGGTCGCGGTGACACGCGCCCGCCCACCGCACGATGCGCCACCACACAATGCGAAAGGAGTCCCGTCAGGAGCAACCTCACCAGTACTCAGCAGGCAGCTTGCCCTCGATGTCGCGCACATGAGCCCGCGCGCACTCGTGGCACAGCCAGCGGTCGGTGCCGTTCTCCCGTTCCCGCACCCAGGTCAGAAGCTGGGCCGGATCGGTGACCGACTCGCGAGTTCTGCCGCAGCGCGCGCAGGCCTCGGTCACGCCTGGCACCTCACATACGCGGTCACGACAGGCCGTACCTCCGTAGCCACCGCTTGCCGAACCTGCGTGGTCACGGCTCGCCCCACCTGCCTGTCATGGCTTGCTGAACCTTCTTGGTCATGGCTTGCTGAACCATCGCGGTCACCGCTAGCCGAACCTGCCTGGTCGTGGCTTGCGGTACCTGCGCGGTCATGGCTTGCGTCCCAAGTGCACGGTTCCGGCGGACAGCAGGAACACGTCGTCCCTCAGCCCGAGGTACGCGGAGTCCTGCGGGTCGAGCAGGCGTGCCACGGTGCGTCGGTCGGCGGGGTGCAGGTGGTCGCCGGCAACGTCGGCCAGCCACTGCAAGCGCTCGACGGCCCAGTCGCGCACGGCCTGCTTGGCGGGCGCGGGGTGGTCGACGAGGTAGCTGAACGCGGTGACGTCGAGCAGGCCGGTCTCGCCCAGCACGATGTTCCAGCCGACCGGGAGCGGAACGGCGCCGGTCATCGACTCGCGCATCCGCACGAACCACTCGGCGCGCACGTAGGCGAGTCGTTCCTGGAGGCCGGGTTCGCCCACGCCGATGTCCCAGGGCAGGAACTTCATGTCCAGACCGCCCTCGGCCAAGGCCAGCCACCCGCCGGGAGCCAGCGCGTCGACCAGGCCTGCCACGCCTTGCCGCTGGTCGGGCAGGTGGTGGACGACCCGGGCGGCCCACACCAGGTGGGCGGGACCGGCGATGTCGGCCGGGCGTTCGGTGGCCAGGTCGGCGAGCACCGGCCGCACGTGGACGGACGGGGTGGTGGTGTCCGCCTCGTACGCGGCGGCGGCGCGGGCTGCGGTCGTGGCGGCGTCGAGCAGTTCCGGCACGGCGTCGACCAGGACGATCGTGCCGCCGCCGCGCGCGGCCAGCGCCTCCACCAGGGCGACGCTCATGCCGCCCGCCCCGGAGCCGACGTCGACCACGGTCGGCTTGTCCGGCAGTGGGCGGACGAGTCTGCGCGCGATCACGCGCTCGGCCTCGGCGTCGAGTTCGTCGGCCCGCCGCAGCGCGGTCAGGCGGGTCGTCCAGTCGATTCCGTCGTGAGTGTGAGCGGCCACACGACAGACCGTACCGACGAGTCGGCCCGCCCTCCCGTCGAATCGGGAGGGCGGGCCGGTCTCACAGCGTCCGGGCACGTGGGCCTGGGTCAGCCGCCGGGTGCTCGGGCACCCGGGGCCGGCTCAGGCCCCGGACTCAGAGCGCGCGGGCCTTCAGTCGAGCCCTGCGCTCGGCCCAACCGGCCAACCGGCGCCACCTGCGGGCGACGACGAGGCGGTGGGCCATCCGTTGCCTTCGGGCGAATACCTCTGCGTCGTGCATTCGGGATCTGGCCAGATTTTCTTCGAGCAACATGGGGTTACCTCGCGGGTCGAGTTCGATGATCACTGCTTCGTCGCTGGTGGTTCGGTACGTGGTCACGCGGCGGCCTCCTGGTCGTTAGCCCCCCGGACAACGGTCGCGGCGGGTGCCGCGGGAACAACAGGTGTTGCGACAACGGGTGCTGCGTCCTTGCGCGGGCGTCCACGGGGACGCTTCCGCGCGATCACGGCTCCGCGCTCGAAGATCTCGCCGCCCCAGACCCCCCAGGGCTCGTGCCGGGCGAGCGCGCCCGCCAGGCACTCGGCGATCACCGGGCAGGTGACGCAGAACTTCTTGGCCTGCTCCAGCTCGGCCGGAGCGTCGGCGAACCACAGGTCAGGGTTGTTGGTACGGCAAGGAAGCTCCAAGCCGGCGTCGGGCGCGGTGTCGATCAGGTTGGCGACTCCGGCTCCGGAGAGCTCCGGCTCGGTGGGCAACGTCCCGGCTATCGGAACAGTCGCGGTCAACATCTCGTGGACTCCTGTCACAGGTCTTGCGATGGGGTTTGTCCTGCTAAAACGGGTCGAGCAAACACAAAGGCCGCGGATCCGGTTACGGGTCCGCGGCCTTTGTGAGCCTCAGTGTCCTGACAGGTCTGTCAGGTACTTCGCTCCTGCGCGGACGGCGCAACGTGCTGAGTCGGGACAACGGTCGGCGCATACACGGCCTGCACCTGGATAACCTGAACAAGCTCGCCGCCCCGCTTCGAGGCGTGGCGATCGCGGGCAGACTTCTCCCCCGCGACACGAGCATTGCCGGACACAGCGGTGGCCCAGGTCAGGTGACCGCGCGTCTCGAAGCACATGAAAGTGTTCACACCGGTCACCTCCTCGGGCAGCTAGTCTCGAAGCAACGCTCTTACTCAATCCCCAGCGGGCGCTTCGCGCCCGGCCTCAGCAGGTTATGACCCGGTCCGGGGACGATGCAACCGGTTTTTCCAAATACCTGTCGATCGTGTGAAAATTCAGCGTTTGCCCTGCACAAGGGCCAGTACGTCGGCCGCGTAGCGGTCCAGCTTGGCCGCGCCGATGCCGGCGATGGCGACCAGGCCGGGGATGTCCTCGGGGCGCTGCTCGGCGATGGCGACCAGGGTCGCGTCGGTGAACACCACGTACGCGGGCACCTTCAGCTCCCGCGCGCGGCCCGCCCGCCACGCCCTCAGCCTGTTCAGCAGCTCTTCGTCGACGTCGGACGGACAGCTGCCGCACCGGCTGAGCTTCACCGCCCGCGCGTCGGTCAGCGCCGACCCGCACACCCGGCACAGCGGCTTGGACTTGCGCTGCGCCGGCTCCCGTTTCGCGGTCCGCGACGCCGGGTGGTCCTCCGGGATCAGCCCGTAGAGGAACCGGCTCCGCCGGCGGTACCGACGACCGCCCACGGCACGGGCCAGCGCCCACGACAGCCACAGGTGTTCACGGGCACGGGTCACCCCGACGTACAGCAGCCGGCGTTCTTCCTCGATCGCCGCCTCGTCGCCGTCGGCGTGCACGATCGGCACGGTCCCCTCGACCAGGCCGACCAGGAACACCGCGTCCCACTCCAGGCCCTTCGCCGCGTGCAGGGACGCCAGCGTGACGCCCTCCACGGTCGGCGGGTGCTGCGCCTCGGCGCGCATCTCCAGCTCGGCGACGAACTTGGGCAGGTCCGCGCCCTCGACCGCGGCCACCAGTTCCTCGGCCAGCTCTACCAGGGCGAGCAGCGACTCCCACTTCTCCCGCGCGGCACCGCCGGCGGGCGGCTCGTCGGTCAGCCCGATCCCCGTCAGCACCTCGCGCACGACCTTCGGCAGCTCGCCGGACGGCTCGTGCGACGCCGCGGAGCGCAGCGCGACCATCGCCTGCCGCACCTCGGCCCGCTGGAAGAAGCGCTCGCCGCCGCGCACCTGGTACGGGATGCCCAGCTCGGCCAGCGCCTGCTCGAAGATCTCGGACTGCGCGTTGACCCGGTACAGGATGGCGATCTCGCTGGCCGGCACGCCGTCGTCGAGCAGCGCCTTGACCCGCTGCGCGACCGCGGCGGCCTCGGCCGACTCGTCGTCGAACTCGGTGAACCGGGGCTCCGGTCCTTCCGGCCGCTGCCCGATCAGCCGCAGCCGCGAGCCGGCGGGACGTCCGCGCGCCCACTTGATCACCTCGTTGGCCAGCCCCACGACCTGCGGCGTCGACCGGTAGTCGCGTTCCAGCCGCACCACGGCGGCCTCGGGGAACCGGCGCGGGAAGTCCAGCAGCGGGCGCGGCGAGGCGCCCGCGAACGAGTAGATGGTCTGGTTCGCGTCGCCGACCACGGTCAGGTCGTCCCGCGTGCCCAGCCACGCGTCCAGCACTCGTTGCTGCAACGGCGTGACGTCCTGGTACTCGTCCACCACGAAACACCGGTACCGGTCGCGGAACTCCTCGGCGACGTCGGTGTGCTCCTCCAACGCGGCGGCGGTGTGCAACAGGAGGTCGTCGAAGTCGAGCAGCTGCGCCTCGTTCTTGAGCTGCTCGTACGTCCGGTAGACCTGAACGACCTGCTCAGCGGGTGCCGGCGTGTCCCGCTGCGCCCGCCCGGCGGCCACCGGGTAGTCGTCCGGCGCGATCAACGACGCCTTGGCCCACTCGATCTCACCGGCGAGGTCGCGCAGCGAGTCGGACTCGGTGGACAGCCCGACCCGGTTGGCGGCCTGCGCCACGAACCGCAGCTTGTTGCGGTCGATGAGGTCCCACTGCGGCCCGCCCACGACCCGCGGCCAGAAGTACCGGAGCTGCCGCAACGACGCGGCGTGGAACGTCCGGGCCTGCGCACCCTGCACGCCCAGGGCCCGCAACCGGGTGCGCATCTCCCCGGCGGCACGCGCCGTGAACGTCACGGCGAGGACCTGCCCGGCCGCGACATGACCCCGTTGCACCAGGTAGGCGATGCGATGGGTGATCGTCCGGGTCTTGCCGGTGCCCGCACCCGCGAGCACGCAGACCGGACCGCGCGGAGCCTCCACCGCGGCACGCTGTTCCGGGTCGAGTCCCTCCAGCAGCGCGTCCATGCGCTGCATCCTCGCATTGCACACGGACAGCGCTGTGATGGGGCGAGACGGCGCGCCGTATCCTGACGGGTATGGTTGGAAAGCAGGACAAGGCCGCCGCCAAGGAAGCGGCGAAGGCGCGGCGCGCGGCTTCGAAGGCGCGGCGCGGGCAGATCTTCGAGGCGTTCAAGGTGCAGCGCCGCGAGGACAAGGCGCTGGTGCCCCTGATGCTGGCGTGCGTGTTGGGCGCGACGGCGGCGGCGTTCCTGCTGGGTCTGATCTGGGACATGCAGTGGGTCCTGCTACCGCTGGGCATCGCGGTGGGCGCGCTCCTGGCGGTGATCGTCTTCGGCCGGCGGGTGCAGCGCAACGTCTACGCCAAGGCCGACGGTCAACCCGGCGCGGCGGGCTGGGCGCTGGACAACCTGCGAGGCCGCTGGCGCGTGACCCAGGCCGTGGCCGGCACGACCAGCGGCGACATGGTCCACCGCGTGATCGGCCGGCCGGGCGTCGTCCTGGTCGCCGAGGGTGCCCCGCACCGCGTGAAGGGCCTGCTCGCGCAGGAGAAGAAGCGCGTGGCCCGGGTGATCGGCGAAACCCCGATCTACGACGTCATCGTCGGCAGCGAAGAGGGCCAGGTCGCCCTGCGCAAGCTCCAGAGCCACCTCATGAAGCTCCCGCGCAACATCTCCACCGCCCAGGTGGACACCCTGGAGAACCGCCTGGCAGCCCTCGCCAGCCGAGGCGCCGCCATGCCCAAGGGCCCGCTCCCCCAGGGCGCGAAGATGCGCAACATCCAACGAGCCATGCGCCGCCGCTGACCCCACGCCACAAGCCCCCGACTCCCACCAGCCAAGCCCCGACTCAGACAAGCCCGAGTCGGGCAGCGGCACACTCCGGCACACGTAACGGCACGCACTCCGGCAGCTGTCCACAGGGCTGGGCAACCATCCACAGCCCACCTGTGGACGCGCCGGAGCTGTCGGCACCCCGTGGGACCATGGACTCGGGGGCCGGAGGCCACGCCACGACGGTCCGGCACCGCAGCAGCGCTGCTTTCCGCAGGTCACACGGGTCACACAGGTCGCTCAGGTCCAGGTCACAGGTCGCTCAGGTCAGCGGACGCGGATGACCACGGTGCCGGCCGCCTTGTCGTGCAGCCCGCGCCCGTCCGCGTCCCACACCACGGCCGGGATCACCGGGAAGATCAGCAGCGTGCGCAGCGCCGCCCGTCCGACACCCACCAACCCTGCCCCGTCCAAACGCGCCACACGCAGGCCGAAGACCGCGTGACCAGGCGTGAAGCCGAAGAACCCGACCGCGATCACGGTGATCGAGAACCAGGCCAGCAAGCTCCAGTTGCGCGGCAGTTCGGGGTAGCTGAAGACGCTCGCCACACCCATCGCCAGCGCGAAGTCGACCAGGATCGCGAACGCCCGCCGCCCCGTGGACGCGACCGAACCCGGGCCGGTCCGCGGCAGACCGAGGCGTTCGCCCTTCCACTGCTGGGCCGTGCCGTCACCGGAGTCGGCGCCCGGCTCCAGTGCCGAGCGGGGTCCTGACAGCCACGAACCGGTCCACTTGCTCACCCCACCAGAGTAAGGCCGTGCTCGGTGAGTGAGGATCGGGAGGTCCGGTTGCCCGCCCCGGGAGGCCCGTTAACACTGGCGAAACATGAGGGTGATTGCTGGGCAACACCACGGTCTTAGCGTCGCCGACGATGGCAGGCCGCGCGCAACCGCGGCGTACAACCACGCCCCCCACCGCAGTGAAGGAGTCGACGAGGGTGTTCAAGAATCCCGACGAGGTCCTGAAGTTCATCTCCGACGAGGGCGTGAAGTTCATCGACGTCCGGTTCAGCGACCTGCCCGGTGTGATGCAGCACTTCACGCTCCCGGCCTCGGCGTTCGACGCGGACGCCATCGCCGAGGGCCTCGCGTTCGACGGCTCGTCGGTGCGCGGCTTCCAGTCGATCCACGAGTCGGACATGCTGCTGCTGCCCGACCTGTACACGGCGCGCGTCGACCCGTTCCGCATCGAGAAGACGCTGATCGTCAACTTCTTCGTGCACGACCCGTTCACGCGTGAGGCGTACAGCCGCGACCCGCGCAACATCGCGCGCAAGGCCGAGCAGTACATCACCGAGTCGGGCATCGCGGACACCGCGTACTTCGGCGCCGAGGCGGAGTTCTACATCTTCGACTCGATCCGCTTCGACACCACCCCGAACGCCTCGTTCCACGAGATCGACGCCATCTCCGGCTGGTGGAACTCCGGCCGCGAGGAAGAGGGCGGCAACCGCGGCTACAAGGTCAAGTACAAGGGCGGCTACTTCCCGGTCACGCCGACCGACCACTACGCCGACCTGCGCGACAAGATGGTCCTCAACATGGAGGCCAACGGCTTCACGGTCGAGCGCGCGCACCACGAGGTCGGCACCGGCGGCCAGGCCGAGATCAACTACAGGTTCAACACGCTGCTGCACGCGGCGGACGACCTGATGCTGTTCAAGTACATCATCAAGAACACCGCGTGGCAGGCGGGCAAGACCGTCACGTTCATGCCGAAGCCGCTGTTCGGCGACAACGGCTCGGGCATGCACACCCACCAGTCGCTGTGGAAGGACGGCGTGCCGCTGTTCCACGACGAGTCCGGCTACGCCGGCCTGTCCGACAGCGCGCGCCACTACATCGGCGGCATCCTGCACCACGCGCCGTCGCTGCTGGCGTTCACCAACCCGACGGTGAACTCCTACCACCGCCTGGTGCCCGGCTACGAGGCCCCGGTGAGCCTGGTCTACAGCCAGCGCAACCGCTCGGCGTGCGTCCGGATCCCGATCACCGGCAACAACCCGAAGGCCAAGCGCATCGAGTTCCGCTGCCCCGACTCGTCGGGCAACCCGTACCTGGCCTTCTCGGCGATGGTGATGGCGGGTCTGGACGGCGTGAAGAACAAGATCGAGCCGCCGGCCCCGATCGACAAGGACCTCTACGAGCTGCCGCCCGAGGAGGCCCTGAACGTCAAGCAGGTCCCGGCCACCCTGGACGCCGTCCTGGACAACCTGGAAGCGGACCACGAGTTCCTGCTGGAAGGCGGCGTCTTCACCCCGGACGTCATCGACACCTGGATCTCGTTCAAGCGCGAAGAGGAGATCAACCCCCTCCGCCTCCGCCCGAACCCGTACGAGTTCGCCCTGTACTACGACGTGTGATCCCGCTCGAAGCCTGAAAGGCCCGGCGTCCCCCAGGGATGCCGGGCCTTTGGTCTACGGCTGCGCTTCGAGGACGCGAGGGCGTTCGCGGGCCGGTACGCGTTCGTCGGTGGCGAGCGAGCGGTACTGGATGCGGAGGTATTTGATCTGGTTGGCGGGGATCACGATCCGGGACCAGCGGTCGCCGATCAGTTTGTGCTCGGGGGTGTCGCCGCCTCGCAGGGGTGTGCCGATGTACGTCAGGTCGGCGCCTTCCAGCACGATCTCGCGTTCCTCGGGAATGCCGGAAGCGGTGTGGGAGCGCAGGAAGCCGAAGAACGACGTGCCGTCCACCAGGTGCACGTGCACCCAGGGCACCGACTGGTCGGGGCGGTCGGTGCGGAACACCAGGTGCCAGGCGGTCTGTTGTCGCACGGCCACGACCTCGCGGCGCCGGCGGGCCAGCAGGTGGTCCAGCAGCACCGCCAAGGTGCAGGCCACCAGCAGCACGGCGAACGCGGTGCCGACGATCGGCCAGAACCTGGACTTCGCGTGCGCGCCGCCGTCGGTCGCGAGCCTAGCGACGTCCAGCGGGTCGATCCCGAACAGCAGGCGCAGCACCGCCAGCAGACCCAGCACCAGCAGGCACGACGCCGTGGTGAAGACCAGGCTGCCGAGGGCGACCCGGGCCGCCTCGCGGAACGCCGACTCCTTGCGACCCGCTCGTCGGCGTTCCCGCAGCAGCTCGAAGACGATGCCGGGCGCGACCAGGGCGAGGAACGACAGCAGGGTGCCCAGGGTCTGCGGCACCATCAGTCCGTGTCACCACCGGTCCGGGGCGGTTCCACCGGTTCCGAGTCGAGGTACTCGAGGGGCCCGGGGGTGGCCCCGAACGGACCGCCTTCCGGCGTCGCAGAACCGTACGAACCGCCTCCCGGCAGCACAGGACCGTACGGACCGCCTCCCGGGTCATCGGGCGTCTCGTGAGGACGCTGCGCCGTGGTGACCGTTTCCGGTTTGGTGTGGTCCAACTCCGGGACGAGTTCGGGATCCCTCTCCCGTTGGCTCTTGTCCGCCATCGTCCACCTCCCGCGATTCACATGGCCTATCCATGGAGTCGCGGGCCGGGTACTACGCGTTACCTCGGGATCGGGATGTCCGCCACCGACACCGCACCACCGGTGGGGGCGAGTTGGCCGATGATGCCGGAGAACGTCAGCGTGAACCTGGTCGCCGCTGCCGGGGCCTTCTGGTCCAGTTCCACGTACCCCGAGATGCTCGCGTTCTTCGCGATGCCCGCCGGCCACTTGCTGGTGGACAACGAAGCGCCGTAGTCGCGCCTGGTGTCGTCCTGACCGGTCACGGAAGCCAGGGGAAGGTCCATTTTCGACGTGCTGGCGTTGATGGCCGTCACGTGCACCCGCAGCCGCCCGGCGGCGTTCTCCACCCGGTTCACCTCGACGGTCAGCAGCCCCCGCGACTGCTTCCACGAACCGACGCCGACCTTGCTCTCCGCACTGGTGGTCGGGGTTTCCCCGGTCGTCGTGCCGAGTGCGCCGTCCAGGCCGCCGCCGGACGAAGCGGCGGTGGTCGTGGTGGTCGTCGTGGGGGCGCTGGAACGGAACGTGACGCTGAGTGCGCCGATGCCCACGGTGCCTGTCGTCGCCGCCTGGACCACACCCAGCAGCACCAGCACGCCGAGCACGACGAGTCTGATCTTCAGCGCGGTGTTGTTCTTCCTGCGGTGGTGATCGTCGGCCATGACGTCCTTCGTCCGGGCGCACGCGTGCGAACGGGAATTCCCCCTTGAGCCCCGCCAGTCTCGGCACAGCCGATACCGATAGTCAATGCGCGCGGTCCTATTCGGACCCCTGTTCCACCCTGCGTGCACACGCGCGGACAGCGGGTTCACGACGTGGGGCCTGCCCGTCCCACCATCGTGGCGGGCGGTTAGGGTCGCGCCGTGTCTGATGACGTCGAAAACACCGCGCAGGTGCTGTCCACCAACATCTTCGACTCCGCTGCCGAGGCCATCGAGGCGATCGCCGCCGCCGACGTGCTCGGCCTCGGTGTCAAGGTGTCCAACCGGCTCGTGCCGGACGAGGAGTCCGACGACACCCTGGTCGAGGAGTGGGTCGTGGAGCTGTACACCTCGGTCCCCACGGTCGACGAGGACTGAGCAGAGGACCGATCGGAGGGGCCTCCGCCGGGAGGCCCCTCGACCCTCACACCGTCAGCACGATCTTGCCGCGCACGTGCCTGCCCTCCAGCAGCCGGTGCGCCTCAGCCGCCTCGGCCAGCGGGAACGTCTGCTGCACCACGACCTTCAGCTCACCCGAGCCGGCGTGGGACGCCAGCCAGTCCAGATCGGCCCGCACGGGCTTGGCGTAGGCGTACCGGCCGCCCAGCCCCAGCACGTTGGTGTCCACAATGGAGACGATCCGGGACGGGTCGCGGACCAGCGCGGGCGAGTCGTTCAGCGCCGCACCGCCGACGCAGTCGAACGCCACGTCCACCAGCCCGTCACCGCCGACCAGTTCGGCCACGTTGTCCACCAGCGCGTCCCCGTACGCCACCGGCTCGACGCCGAGCCCGCGCAGGAACTCGTGGTTGCGCCGGGACGCCGTGCCGATCACGCGGGACGCACCCAGGATGCGGGCCACCTGCACGGCCAAGTGCCCCACGCCACCGGCGGCGGCGTGCACGAGCACCGTGTCGCCGGACGACACCCGCACCGCGCGCAACGCCTGGAGAGCGGTCAGCCCGGTCAACGCCAGCCCCCCGGCCTCCGCGAACGACAACGATGACGGCTTGTGCGCCAGCCCTCTCTCGGTGGCGGCGATCAGCTCCGCGTAGGTCCCGTGCTGCACGTGGTCCTTGCGCTGGTAGCCGAACACCTCGTCACCGGGCTGGAACCCCTCGACGGCCGGCCCGACCTCCCGCACCACGCCCGCCACGTCCCAGCCGGGGATGAGCGGGAAGTGGTGCGGCAGCCGGTCCTTCGCGTAGCCCATCCGCACCAGCCGGTCCACCGGGTTCACGCCGGCGGCCCGCACCTCCACCAGCACCTGGTCGGCGTTGATCCGGGGATCGGGCAGGTCCCGCAACCGCAGCACGTCGACGTCACCGAACTCGCTCTGTGCAATCGCCTTCACGCACCCCAGTGTTCACGAGCCGTAGAAGACTCGCTCGATCACCGCCCGTGCCCGCCGCGTGGTGCGCCGGTAGGAGTCGAGGAACTCGCCGGGGTCGCGCGGGTGCCCCATCACCTCGGCCACGGCCGCCAGGTCACGCCCCGTGGTGGGCAGTTGGTCGCCGGGCTTGCCGCGCACCAGCACGATCGCGTTGCGCGCCCGTGTCGCCATCACCCAGGACTCCATCAGCGCGGACGCGTCGTCCCGCGACACCAGTCCCGCGTCGGCCGCCGCGCGCAGCCCGCGCACGGTCGACGGTGTGCGCAGGGTCGCCACCTCGGACGCGTGCTGCAACTGCAGCAACTGGACCGTCCACTCCACGTCCGCCAGCCCGCCGCGCCCCAGCTTGGTGTGCGTGGACGGGTCGGCGCCGCGCGGCAGCCGTTCGGCCTCCACGCGGGCCTTGATCCGCCGGATCTCCCGCACGGACGCCGCGTCCAGCCCGTCCGCCGGGTACCGCACCGGTTCCACCAGGTCGATGAACCGCGCGCCGAGGTCGCTGTCGCCGGCGATGAACCGGGCCCGCAGCAGCGCCTGCGCCTCCCACAGCTGGGACCACTGCGCGTAGTACGCCCGGTAGGACTCGAACGTCCGCACCAACGGCCCCTGCCGACCCTCCGGCCGCAGGTCGGCGTCGACCTGCAGCGCCGGGTCCTGGCTGGGCGCGCTGAGCAGCCCGCGGACCTTCTCCACGACGGCACTGGCGTACCGGAGTGCGTCGGAGTCGCTCACCCCCGGCACGGCCTCGCACACGAACATCACGTCCGCGTCCGACGAGTACCCCAGCTCACGCCCGCCGAGCCGGCCCATGCCGATGACCGCGATGGACGCGAGCCGCTCGCCGGCGTTGCGCACCACGGCGTCCAGCGCGGCCTGCAACACCGCCACCCACACCTCGGACAGCGACACGCACACGGTCCGCAGCGGCACCAGGCCCAGCAGGTCCGCCGACGCCACCCGCAGCAGCTCCTGGCGGCGCAGCGACCGGGCGGCGGTGACCGCGCGTTCCAGGTCGTTGTACCGGGACACGGTGCTGCGCAGCGGGTTGCCGATGGCCATCGGGTCGCGTCCGACCAGCGCGGACGTGTCGGCCAGCAGCCGCAGCACCTCGGGCGCCCGCACCAGCAGGTCCGGCACGAACTTCGAGGTGCCCAGCAGCGCGGCGAGCCGGTCCACGACCGTGCCCTCGTCCCGCAGCAGCCGCAGGTACCAGGGCGTTTCGGCCAACGCCTCGGACACCCGCCGGTACGCCAGCAGCCCGCCGTCGGGGTCGGGCGTGGTGGCGAACAGGTCGAGCAGCACGGGCAGCAACGCGGTCTGGATGCGCGCCCGCCGGGACACCCCGCGCGTCAACGCCTCGATGTGCTTGAGCGCCCCGTCCGGCGCGGCGTACCCCAGCGCGGCCAGCCGGGCGGCGGCCTCGGCCGTGGTCAGCCGCAGCGCCTCGGTCGGCACGTTCGCCACGGCCTGCAACAAGGGCCGGTAGAACAGCTTCTCGTGCAGCCGCCGCACCTGGTTGGCGCGCTTGCGGAACTCGGCGAGCAGGACCTGGGCCTCGGACAGCCCGCCCTCGGCCTGCAACCCCGCCGCGCGGGCGAGCCAGCGGAGCCCCGCGAAGTCGTCGTCGGCCGGGAACAGGTGGGTGCGCAGCAGCCGCTGCAACTGCAACCGGTGCTCCAGCGTGCGCAGGAACCGGTACGCGCGACCGAAGTCGGCGGCGTCCGTGCGCCCCACGTACCCGCCACGACCCAGCGCCGCCAACGCGGCCGTCGTGGTCGTGATGCGCAGCTCCTCGTCACCTCGGCCGTGCACGAGTTGCAGCAGCTGGACGGCGAACTCGACGTCCCGCAGTCCGCCGCGCCCCAGCTTGAGCTCCCGGTCGGCCAGCCCCACCGGCACGTGGTCCTCCACGCGCCGGCGCATGGCCTGCACGTCGGGCACGAAGTTCTCCCGCTCGGCGGCGGTCCACACCAGCGGCCGGACCACCTCCAGGTACCGCTGCCCCAGCTCGGCGTCGCCCGCCACCGGCCGGGCCTTGAGCAGCGCCTGGAACTCCCAGGTCCGCGCCCACCGCTGGTAGTACGACGCGTGCCCGTCCAGCGTCCGGACCAGCGCGCCCGCCTTGCCCTCCGGCCGCAGCGCCGCGTCCACCTCGAAGCACGCCTTGCCCGCGACCTGCATCGTCGTGCTGGCCAGCCGGGTCGCCACCCCGAGGTCGCCCTCGCCGACGAACACCACGTCCACGTCGCTGACGTAGTTCAGCTCCCGCGCGCCGCACTTGCCCATCGCGATCACGGCCAGCGTGCATTCGTCGGCCCGCGGCACCTCCCGCGACGCCACGTCCAGCGCGGCCCGCAGCGCCGCCACCGCCAGGTCGGACAGCAGCCCGGCCACGTCGTCGTAGCCCACGTGCCGCGCGTCGGGCTCGGCGACGTGCGCCAGGTCCTCGGCGGCGATCCGGCACAGCAGCGCCCGGTACTCCAGCCGCAACGCCCGCACCGCGGCCGCGCCGGTCAGGCCCTGCACGGCGGCGACCAGGGTCGGCGCGAACACCTCCGGCGACACCGGCTCGACATCGGCCAGCCCGTGCCACCGGTCGGGGTTGGCGACCAGGAAGTCCGACAGCGCGGTGGACGACCCGAGCACGGCCAACAGCCGGCCGCGCAGCACATCGTTGGCGCACAGCGCCTCGTCCAGCCCTGACCACCCGTCACCGAGCGCGATGCGCAGCCGGTCGACGCCGAGCAGCGCGAGATCGGGGTCGGGGCTGCGCGACAGCGCCCACAGGACCGACTCCCTGCCCTCCGCCGGTCTGCGGTCCGCCCACCACCCGGCCGCGCGCAGGTGTTCGCCGCTGCGCGCCTCGGTCAGGCCGAACCGAGCGGGGGACGTCGGGGTGCGGGCTGGATCGGTCATCGACGAACACCGTAGTCCGGGAATCCGGGAGGAGGAGCCTCAGCGCGCCACGATCAAGTAGATCCCGAACAACACCACGGTCACGCACGCCACGAGACAGGCGGTCGCCGCGGTGGTGGGCAGGGCTACCGAAGCGCCGCGTTCCCGTGCGTCCTCCCGTGCCGACAGCGCGCGCAGCCCCGCCGAGAACAGCACCACCAGCCCCAGCACCACGGTCAGGCTCACCCCGAACACGGTGCCCAGTGCCGCCCAGTCGACCTTCATACCGCCACCTTGTGCGTCTCGGCCTGCGCCGCGATCTCGTCCACCACGTGCTCCGGCCGCACCGGCTCGCGCCGGGACAGCAGCCAGATGCCCAGCGACACCGCCACGGCCACCGCCGCCACGACCACCACGCCGACCGTGCCGGTGGACGCGACCCTGCCCGCCAGCGCACCCACGATCCCGGCGGCGGGCAGGGTGAGCAGCCAGGCCAGCGCCATCCGCCCGGCCACGCCCCACCGCACGCCGTCGCGCTGCCGCCCCAGGCCGGAGCCCATGATCCCGCCGGACGCGACGTGCGTGGTGGACAGCGCGAAGCCCAGGTGCGAGGACGCCATGATCACGGTCGCCGCGCTGGTCTGCGCCGCGAAGCCCTGCGGGGCCTCGATCGTGGTCAGGCCCTTGCCGAGGGTGTGCGTGATGCGCCAGCCGCCCAGGTAGGTGCCCAGCGCGATGGCGACCGCGGCGCTCAGGACGACCCACATCGGCGGCGCGGCACCGGGCTGGAGCATCCCGGCGGTGATCAGCGTGAGCGTGATGATGCCCATCGTCTTCTGCGCGTCGTTGGTGCCGTGCGCCAGCGACATCAGCGCGGCGGACGCCACCTGACCGGCCTTGAAGCCCTTGTGCGAGACGGACTCGCGGGTCCGGCGGGTGAGCCGGTAGGTCAGGAACGTGGCCAGCAGCGCCACGATCCCGGCGACCAGCGGCGCGGCGATCGACGGCACCACGACCTTGTCCACGACCTTGGCGAAGTGCACCGCGTCCGCGCCGGACGCGATCCAGGTGGCGCCGATGAGCCCGCCGAACAGGGCGTGCGACGAACTCGACGGCAGACCCACGTACCAGGTGACCAGGTTCCACACGATCGCCCCGACCAGGCCGCCGAACACCACGGCGGGCGTGATGCGGGCGTCGTCCACGATGCCGCCCGAGATGGTCTTGGCCACCTCCACCGACAGCAGCGCGCCGACCAGGTTCAGCACCGCCGAGAACGCGACGGCCGTGCGCGGCTTCAGCGCCCCGGTGGCGATCGACGTGGCCATCGAGTTGGCCGTGTCGTGGAAGCCGTTGGTGAAATCGAACGCCAACGCCGTGGCGACCACGATGATGACGAGGAGCGAGGCATCCACGCTGATTCCTCCGGCTGAACCGACACAGTCGTGGATGAACGCTACCTGTCCGACCGATGAACACTCACCTCGGCGGAGGTTCGTCACACCAGGGGCAGGTTCCTCTGCCGGGACAGCTCACCGCCGGCGAACCGGACGAACCGCTCGGCGAACGGCTGCCACACCTCGCGGATGTCCTCGTGGCCCCGCGCCAGGTTGTCCGGGTCGAGCTGACCGGGCCGCGTGCACGCGGCGGCCTCCGGCGCACCCCGCGCCCAGCCCAGCACGATCTCCGGGGTCGTCTCGATGTGGAACTGCACCCCGTAGGCGTTGTCGCCGACCCGGAACGCCTGGTTCGGGTACTTCGGGGAGGAGGCGAGCAGCTCGGCCGTCGGCGGCAGCAGCGCGATCTCGTCCTCGTGGAACTGGAGCACGTCCGGCGTCCACGGCAGCTCGCCGAACAGCGGGTCGTTGCCCGCCGCGTCCCGCTTGGCGACCAGCAGCACGCCCACCTCCGGCCCCTTCGGACTACGCCGGACCTGCCCGCCGGTGGCCGCCGCGAGGAGTTGCGCCCCCAGGCAGATCGCCAGCGTCGGTACGCGCTTGGAGACCGCGTGCGACAGCAGTTTTCGCACGTCGGCGAGCCAGGGGTGGTCCACGTCGTCCAGCGCGCCCATCGCGCCGCCCAGGCAGACCACCCCCTGGTAGCCGTCCAGCGTGGTGGGGAGCGGCTGCTCGTGCGGCTTCACCACGTCGAGCACCGCCCCGGCACCGGTCAGCCAGTCGCCGAGGCGGGCGACCGGGTCGTTGTCGTCGGGTTGCAGCACGAGCAGACGCGTCACCCGGCCGAGGGTAGATCAGCAGGAGCAAGCGATTCCGTGCAGCCCGTCGCCCTCCACCGGGTAGCCCGCGGCCGCCCAGGCCCGGATGCCGCCGGCCAGCCGCTTCACCCGGAACCCGAGCCGCGCGAGCGTGGCCGCGCCCTTCGTGGCGGCGTTGCACTCGGGGCTCTCGCAGTAGCAGACGTAGACCAGGTCGCGGTTCCAGTCGGCGGTGGTCGTCTCGTCCATCTCCCAGTGCGGCAGGTTGATCGCGCCGGGGATGTGCGCCCGCGCGAACGCCTCCGCGCTGCGGGTCTCGACCAGTCGGAATCCCGCGGTGTCGCCCGCCTCCAGGTCGCGCACGACGTCGTCCGGGTCGGCTTCGAAGGACAGCTCGGCGGCGAAGAACGCGGCGGCGGTCGCGGGGTCGGCGGGCGGGAAGCGCAGCGTGTTCGTCATGGTCTGAATCCTGCTTGCCCTGCGGTTCCCGGGACATGGAGAAGTCCAGGTCTGCGGCGGCCTGTGCCTACGATTCCACGGTGGAACTGGACGACCTGGACTGGAAGCTGCTGGACCTGCTCCAGCAGGACGGGCGGATGACGTTCACCGAGTTGGCCAGGCGGGTCTCGCTGTCCGCGCCCGCGACGACCGAGCGGGTGCGGCGGCTGGAACAGGCCGGTGTCATCACCGGGTACACGGCGGTCGTGTCGCCGCAGCGGCTCGGGCTGCCGATCGAGGCGATCGTCCGGGTCCGGGTGCGCAGCCTGGACACGCCCCGGTTCCGGGAGCGGATGGTGACCCTGGCGCAGGTGCTCGACGCCGACCACGTGACCGGCGACGACTGCTGGCTGCTGCGCGTCGTGTGCCGGTCGATGGTGGAGTTGGAGGAGTTCGTCGAGCACGCGCAGAGGTACGGGGACACCACCACGTCGCTGGTGTTCTCGTCGGCGGCCCGGAACGGACCCGTGACGCGGAACGTGCTCGGAGGTATCGTTTCTCGATAACATCGATAAACGATATGGGGGGAACCATGTCAGGTCGGAGTGGGAGCCCGTTACAACCGCTGCTGGGCGTGGTGGCCGCGTTCGTGTCCGCCGCGGGGATGCGGGCCGGACTGGCGACGACGGTATGAAGAACCCGTTGCAGCCGTTGACCAGCCTGGTCCGGTTCCTGTGGTCGATCACCGCTGTCCTGGTCGCGGGCGGTGCGGTGCTCCGGGCTGTCTACACGGTCCAGGGATCGGTCTGCTTCAAGGCCGACAGCGCACCGAGCCCGAGCGTGGACGGCTCGCCGCTCTACCGCGACACCGTCACCGCCTACCCGGAGGTGGTGCAGGTCTGCATCCCGGAGCCGACGATCGGCGACCGGCTGCTCGGCATCCTGGAGTCCGCGCCGTCCGCCTTCGCCTACGCGGGTACGTTCCTGCTGCTGATGCTGCTGCTGGAGAAGGCCGCCAAGGAGGGCATCCACACCGTCGACACCGCGCAGCGGCTCACCCGGTTCGGGGTGTACCTGCTGATCGCCCTCCCGGTGACGACACTGGTCGAAGCGGTGGCCAGGACGGTGCTGCTGCTCGACTCGGTCACCCTGGACCTGGACCCCATGGTGTTCGTCTCCGAGTGGCACCTCCCGGCTTGGGCGGTCGTCACCGGGTTGGGCATGCTGTCGTTGGGGGCGATCATGCGGACCAGCGCTTCGATGCGCGAGGAGCTCGAAGGAACGGTGTGAGCGTCCAGGTGCACCTAGACCGGCTGTTGGCCGAGCGCGGGATGACGTTGACCGAGCTGTCCGAACGGGTCGGCGTGACAGTGGTGAACCTGTCGATCCTCAAGAACGGCCGGGCGAGGGCCATCCGTTTCAGCACCCTGGTCGCCCTGTGCACGGCTCTCGACTGCCAGCCGGGCGACCTGCTCAGCGTGGTGCCGGCGCGGGTGGAGTGAAGACGAACTCCGCCGCGTCGCACACCGGGCGGAACCCGATCCGCTGGTAGATCGAGTTCGACGTCGGGTTGGCCAGGTCGGTGAACAGCACCACGTGCTCCGCACCGGCGTCCGACGCCCACCGGGCACACGCCGAGGTCACCGCCGCGCCGTAGCCGTGGCGGCGGTGCTCCTCCGGCGTGTAGACGGGGCCGATGCGGGACATGCCGGCGGCCGGTCGACCGGCGCCCGCCCACGCGACCGGCCGGTCGCCTTCCAGCCACAGCAGGTGACCTGACCCGGCGGCCAGGCTGCCCCGGACGAAGGTGTTGGCCAGCTCCTCGTCGGAGTCGTAGGGCGTCGACTCGTCCACGAACTCCATGTACCAGCGGACGAGCAGCTCGGCGTCGTCCTCGGTGGCCACCCGCGCCCGGCCGGGCACGTCGGTCGGCGGGACCAGTTCTCCCAGCCGGTACAGGCGCAACGACGTGGCTTCCCTCGCGCTGCCCCCGTGACGGGCCGTCCAGGCCAGGGCGAACGCCTCAGCCGATTCGCGCGGCCCGTTTACCCCCGGCAGGTCGACGTCCGACAAACCCTCGACGACCGCGTCGACCCATTCCACCGGAACACCGCTCACCGCGAGAGCCCACGGTGGGGTTCGCACAGCCGCCGCGACGACCTCACCGTTCTCCACCACCGTGAGGAGCACGAGTGCTTCATCGGTCGGCTGCGGGTTGTTGAGCCGCCGGTGCACAGCCGCCACCGGGACGGTGTGGAACACCGGGTCCGCGGTGAAGAAGTCGCCGGCCACGGCCCAGAAGCCGGCCACGTCGTGGTGCCTCGCCACGTCTGCCACGGACGGCACCGTAACGCAGAAAGCCCTCAGGGGCACCCGAGATAACGGGTGCCCCTGAGGGAAGGAATGTTCGGCGGCGTCCTACTCTCCCACACCCTCACGAGTGCAGTACCATCGGCGCTGGAAGGCTTAACTACCGGGTTCGG